>NZ_CP156989.1 GCF_039880525.1 Agrococcus sp. ProA11
TTGCGCGGTTTTCTCGACCTCGTCGAGCCGCAGGGCGTCATGGGCGCCGTGCTCTACCTGGACGTTCCGAACGATCTGACGCGCGACATGCTCGAGCAGCGCCTCCGACTCCCTGTCACGGAAGCGCTTGTGGAGAACGCTGTGGAGATCGGCCAGTTCAAGATCGTGGTCAACCCCGATCTCGAGCGCGAGGAGCCGCTGCCCGACCTCATCGACGAACCCAGTGCCGACCCCGTCGTCGCGCCGGTCACGAGCTACGAGCGCGAGGGCAGCGACAGGAACCAGCGGCGTGTCGATTCGCGGCTCAATCCGAAGTACACGTTCGACAACTTCGTCATCGGTGGCTCCAACAGGTTCGCGCACGCCGCGGCCCTGGCGGTCGCCGAGACCCCGGCCAAGGCATACAACCCGCTGTTCATCTACGGCGACTCCGGTCTCGGCAAGACGCACCTCCTGCATGCCATCGGTCACTACGCCGAGGGCATGTATCCCGGCATCCGTGTGCGCTACGTCTCGAGCGAGGAGTTCACGAATGACTTCATCAACTCGATCGCGAACAACCTGAACCAGTCGTTCCAGCAGCGCTACCGCGAGGTCGACGTGCTGCTCATCGATGACATCCAGTTCCTGCGTGGCAAGGAGTCGACGCAGGAGGCGTTCTTCCACACCTTCAACACGCTGCACGACCACAACAAGCAGGTCGTCATCACCTCGGATGTGGCCCCGAAGCACCTGCAGGGCTTCGAGGAGCGCATGGTCAGCCGCTTCGAGTGGGGGCTCATCACCGACGTGACCGTGCCCGACGTCGAGACCCGCATCGCGATCCTGCGCAAGAAGGCCGAGGCCGAGCGCATCCAGATCCCGCCGGAGGTGCTGTCGGTCATCGCAGACAAGGTGCAGTCGAACATCCGCGAGCTGGAGGGCACGCTCATCCGCGTCACGGCCTTCGCGAGCCTCAACCGGCTGCCGGTCACGATGGAGCTGGCGCAGACGGTGCTGAAAGACTTGTTCGCCTTCGACGAGGAGGCGCCGGTGTCGCCGAGCGACATCATCAGCCACACCGCTGCGTACTTCAAGCTCACGGTCGACGACCTGCATGGCTCGTCGCGTTCGCAGACCATCGCGCTCGCACGGCAGATCGCCATGTACCTGTGTCGGGAGATGACGAGCATGTCGCTGCCGAAGATCGGGCAGCTGTTCGGCAACCGCGATCACACCACTGTGATGTACGCGAACAAGAAGATCGAGAAGCTCATGCAGGAGCGCCGCTCGGTCTACACCCAGGTGACGGAGCTCACCGCCCGCATCCGCCAACGCGCAGGCGCTTGACGGGGAGGCCATTTCTGGCCTCTCCCGTGCCGGCACTGATGACCATCCCGCCTGCTCGCAGCACGACCCGCGAGCGCGCTGTCGAGATCTCGTGACGCGTGCGCTTTCGGCGCGCGCTCCTCGATCTTGCGTGCTCCGCGCTCACCGCGAGGGTGCGCGCTCCGCAGGCAACCTTCAACGTGCACTTCATGTGATTCAGCCTGTGCACAACGCTCCGTACCTGTGGAGAACACGTCGCGGGCTGTGAACGACAGGAACCACCCCCTGGTCCGCCCTCCACCGAGGTGGGGATGTGAGTGCACAGTGGCTCTACAACTTCCACGCTTGTAGTTCCCAACGTGCGAGCGCTCGGGAGCTGAGTGATCCACAAGTTCCACAGGGGTTATGAATACAAGTCTGAGTGAGAAGAGGATTGGGCGAGTCGCCAACCATGACGGTTCGTCCCGTGTGGGCGGCCGGATCGAGAATCACAAGGCTGTGCCAGAATCGACACCGCCGTGCACGCTGTGCGGTGCGGCAATGCTCTGCGGCGCTTGGAAGGCCGAAGACTGCTCAGTGAACGAGGGAGACCCGTGAAGTTCGTCATCAACCGCGATGTCTTCAGCGATGCCGTGTCGTTCGCCGTCAAGCTGCTGCCGCAGCGGCCGACGATGCCGATCCTCAGCGGCGTGCGCATCGAAGCGACCCCCGATGGCGTCGTCTTCTCGTCCTTCGACTTCGAGTCGTCGGCTCGCACCTCGGTGCAGGCCGATGTGGAGCGCGAAGGCGTCGTGCTGGTCTCCGGCAAGATGATGAGCGACATCGCGGCGAAGCTGCCGCAGCGCGAGGTGCGCGTCGAGGACGACGGCACGAAGGTCTCGATCCGGTGCGGCAACGCGAACTTCTCGCTCGCGAAGATGCCGCTCGAGGAGTACCCGACGGTCCCGACCGTCGAGGGCCGCACGGGCGTCGTCGAGGGCAAGGCCTTCGCGGAGGCGATCAGCCAGGTCGCCATCTCGGCATCGCGCGAGGACGTCACGCCGGTCATCACCGGTGTGCAGCTCGAGGCCTCCGACACCACGCTGACGCTCATCGCCACCGACCGCTACCGCGTCTCGGTCCGCAGCATCCCGTGGGATGCCGGCGACGCGACGGAAGCGCTCACCTCGCTGGTGCCGGCGCGCACCCTCACGGAGGTCGGCCGCACGTTCGGCGGCGCCGAACGCATCGAGATCACCATGAGCGAGGCGGGGGAGCGACAGCAGATCGCCTTCTCCACCGCCGACCGCACGGTGACGAGCCTGCTGATCAAGGGCAACTACCCGCCGGTGCGACGCCTCTTCCCCGAGACCGCCGACCACCACGCCGTCGTCAACACCGCCGAGCTGGTCGATGCGACCCGTCGCGTGCAGCTCGTGCTCGATGCCGAGGCGGCGATCCGCTACACGTTCAGCGATGGCCAGGCGCAGCTGGAGGCGATCGGCTCCGAGCAGGCGCAGGCATCGGAGATCATCGACGCGGTGCTCGAGGGCGATGAGATCGTGCTGTCGATCAAGCCGCAGCTGCTCATCGACGGCATCCAGGCCACCCACTCGGAGTTCGTGCGCGTCTCGTTCACGCACTCGGAGAACACCAACAAGCCCGGCCCCATGCTGATCCGCGGCCAGACCTCGCGCGACGACGCGGAGGCGACCGACTTCAAGTACCTGCTGCAGCCCAACCTGCTGCTGCGCTGACCAAGACGCTTGCGACGAGGGAGCACCATGACGATGCACATCGGACTGATCGGCCTCGGGAAGATGGGTGGCAACATGCGCACCCGCCTGGAGCGAGCGGGCATCGAGGTCACGGGCTACGACACCAATCCCGAGGTCAGCGACGTCGCGACCGTGGATGATCTGGTCGCCGCGCTGCCCACGCCGCGGATCGTCTGGGTGATGGTGCCCGCTGGTGAGATCACCGACGCCGTCATCGCCGACCTGGCCGGGCGACTCAAGGAGGGCGACCTCGTCATCGACGGCGGCAACTCCCGCTTCACCGAGGACGAGGTGCATGCCGCGCTGCTCGGCGAGCGCGGTGTGCGCTTCGTCGACGTCGGCGTCTCCGGCGGCATCTGGGGCCTCGACAACGGCTACGGCCTGATGGTCGGCGGCGCGAAGGCGGACGTCGAGGAGATCATGCCGGTGTTCGACGCACTCCGTCCGGAAGGGCCGCGAGAAGAGGGCTTCGTGCATGCGGGACCCACCGGCGCCGGGCACTACGTGAAGATGGTCCACAACGGCATCGAGTACGGCCTCATGCAGGCCTATGCCGAGGGCTTCGAGCTGCTCGAGCGCAAGGAGCTCGTGCACGATGTGGCCGGCTCGTTCAAGGCATGGCAGCGCGGCACCGTGGTGCGCTCCTGGCTGCTCGACCTGATGGTGCGCGCACTCGATGCGGATGACGACCTGTCGGAGATCGAGGGCTACGTCGATGATTCCGGCGAGGGACGCTGGACCGTGGAGGAGGCGATCGCGAACGCGGTGCCGATGCCCGCGATCGCGGCATCCCTCTTCGCGCGCTTCGAGTCGCGCCAGGATGACAGCCCCGCGATGAAGGCTGTCGCTGCCCTGCGCAACCAGTTCGGCGGTCACGCGGTCAAGCAGGCCTAGGTGCGCGTCAGTCGGCTGGCGCTGACCGACTTCCGCAACTACCGGACGGCGGACGTCGAGTTCGCGCCCGGAGCCAACCTGCTCGTCGGCCGGAACGGCCAAGGCAAGACCAACATGGTGGAGTCGCTGGTCTGGATCGCCACGGGCTCCAGCCATCGCGTTCCCACCGATGTCGCGCTCATCCGCGCCGGCGAGCAACAGGCGATCGTCCGATGCACGGTCACCAACGATGAGCGCGCCTTCCAGCTCGACGTCGAGCTCAACCTCCGCGGCGCGAATCGTGCGCAGGCGAACGGGCAGAACGTGCGCATCCGCGATCTGCCCCGCTACCTGCAGGCGGTGCTGTTCAGCCCGGAGGATCTGCAGCTCGTGCGCGCCGATCCCGGTGGCCGACGCAGGTTCCTGGACGAGCTCGCCGTCATGCGAGCACCGCGGATGGCCAGCGTCCACAGCGATCTCGATCGGGTGCTGAAGCAGCGGAACTCCCTGCTGAAGAGCGCACGCGCGGCGCGACTGCGCCCCGAAGACCTCACGACGCTCGAGGTGTGGGACGGCCGGCTCGTCGATCTCGGCCTGGAAGTCATGCGTGCGCGGCGCTCGCTGGTCGAGGAACTCGCACCGCACGTCGTCTCCGCCTACCGGCTGGTCGCCGGCGACGAGCACGAGGCGCGCATCGTGCTCACGACCAACGTGCCGGAGACCGCGGAGGACTTCACCGCACTGCTGGCCGAGCGACGTCGCGACGAGCTCGATCGAGGTGTGAGCCTGGTCGGCCCGCATCGCGACGACCTCGAGCTGCACCTCAACGACCTGCTCGCCAGGCACTACGCGAGCCACGGGGAGTCGTGGTCGTTCGCGCTCGCGCTGCGGCTGGCTTCGGCAGAGCTGCTGCGCGACGGCTCCGGCGGCGACCCCGTCATGATCCTCGACGACGTGTTCGCCGAGCTCGATGCCGGTCGGCGTCAGCGGCTGGCGGAGGCCGCCGGTGGCTTCGAGCAGGTGCTCATCACCGCGGCCGTCGAGGACGATGTGCCGGCGGCGCTGCGCGATCACCGCATCCGCATCGACGCCGGAGTGGTGGTCGACGATGCGTGAGCTCGCGGCCACCGAACCCGAGCGCGTCTGGCTGCGGCTCAAGGCCAAGCTCGGCGATCCCGAGATGGTGTCGCGCGATGGGCGCCGGCGCTCGCGACGCGAGCCGGGGGCGTCGGTGCCGTTCGGCAAGGGCCGCGATCCGCGTGGGCTCGGCGACGTGCTCGCGGGCTTCGCGGACGACCGGGGGTGGACGGCGACCCTCGCCCGTGCCGATGTGATGGGGCATTGGCCAGAGCTCGTCGGCGCGGAGAATGCGACGCGCACCGAGCCGATCTCCTTCGAGGAGGGCGTGCTCACGGTGCGCTGCGCCTCCACGGCATGGACCCAGCAGATGCGCATCCTGCGCGCCGAGACCACCACCCGCATCCTCGCCCGCTTCCCGGACTGCGGTCTCGTCTCGGTGCGCTTCATCGGACCGGATCTGCCCAGCTTCAACCGCGGCCGGCGCTCGGTGCCCGGGCGCGGACCGCGCGACACCTGGGGCTGAGCCGCTCCGCGCGGGACGGCAGCGCTCGCGGCTACGCTGTCAGATACGTGCCTCGAGGAGGAGACATGCCAAGGCCATCGCGCACCCAGGACGCCGTCGACCAGCTGCTCGACGCCATCATCGACGGCACGCTCACGGCCGGTGCGCCACTGCCGCCGGAGGGTGAGCTCGCGGTCGAGTTCGGCGTCTCCCGCTTGACCATGCGCGAAGCGGTGCGGCTCCTGCAGGCGCAGGGCGTGATCGTGCAGGTGCCCGGCAGCCGCCATCGCATCGCCCCGACGGCGGAGTGGACGGGCATGGATGCTGTCGTGCGGCACGCGCGCACCAGCGACCAGCGCGAGCAGTCCTCGCTGGAGCTGCTCGAGGTGCGCATGATGATCGAGTCCGGGGCCGCCCGGCTCGCCGCCGACCGCCGCACGGATGACGACCTCGCCCTGCTCGAGGATGCGCTGCGGCGCATGGCAGCGCACCACGAGGCCGCAGATGTCGCCGCGTTCGTCAGCGCCGATCTCGAGTTCCACGATGCGATCGTGCGGGCGGCCGACAACCGGATCCTGGTCGCGGCGATCCGCCCGCTCACCACGATGCTGGAGGCGACGCGAGGGGAGACGAGCGCTGTCGCCGCGATCCGGAGCCACGCGCTCGTGGAGCACCGCAACGTGCTCGACGCCATCCGGGCAGGCGATGCGGTCGCCGCGCGCGACGCCATGGCGCACCATATGCAGCAGACGCGCGACGACCTGGTCTCACTCGTCCACACCTGACGGGGGATGGATACCGATCCTGAGCCGCCTCGTCCAGGCCTGTGGAGGCCTGCTGCACCCCAGAACGATGCTGTGGCAGGGTTTCCTGCCGTCGGAACGTCAGATCGTGGCTTAGACGTGCGTTGGAGGCCGGTCTTTCCTGGGAATCAGGGTAGAATCGGAGGGTTGCGCCGTCCCCGGTGGATGGCGCGGAAGGCGGATGCGAACAACCATGGCGAACGAGCACGACGCACAGCCGGAACAGCCGGCGACCGAGTCCACCGAAGCGATGCAGGCACGGGTCGCCCCGGCCGCGCAGCAGGGCGACTACGGCGCCGACCAGATCCAGATCCTCGAGGGTCTGGAGGCAGTGCGGAAGCGCCCGGGCATGTACATCGGCTCCACCGGGCCGCGCGGTCTGCATCACCTCGTCTACGAGATCGTCGACAACGCCGTCGATGAGGCGCTCGCCGGTCACTGCGACAACATCGAGGTGACGATCCTCGCCGACGGCGGCGTGCGCGTGAGCGACAACGGCCGCGGCATCCCGGTCGACCCGCACTCCTCGGACCCGTCGAAGTCGACGCTCGAGGTCGTGCTCACCGTGCTCCACGCCGGCGGCAAGTTCGGTGGCGGCGGCTACGCGGTCTCCGGCGGCCTGCACGGCGTCGGCAGCTCGGTCGTGAACGCCCTCTCGTCGCGCATGGACGTGGTCATCCACCGCCAGGGCCACGTGCACCGCCAGTCCTTCGAGGTCGGCGAGCCCGTCGGCCCGCTGCAGACGGGCGAGGCGACCGACACGACCGGCACGATCATCACCTTCTGGCCGAGCACCGACATCTTCGAGACGGTCGAGTTCGACTACGAGACGCTCGCGAAGCGCTTCCAGCAGATGGCGTTCCTCAATAAGGGCCTGCGCATCGCGATCGAGGATCTGCGGCCCGAGGCGCTCATCAAGCCCGACGGCGACGACAGCGCAGAGCCCGAGCAGCGCGCCGACGAGTACCTGTACGAGCAGGGCCTCAAGGACTACGTCGCCTTCCTCAACGAGTCGAAGAAGTCGGAGCCGGTGCACGACGAGATCATCGACTTCGAGTCGGAGGACACCGAGCGCCGCATCTCGGTCGAGATCGCCATGCAGTGGACGAACTCCTACCAGGAGGCGGTCTACACCTATGCGAACACGATCAACACGCACGAGGGAGGCACCCACGAGGAGGGCTTCCGCGCTGCCCTCACGACGCTCGTGAACCGCTACGCCCGCAGCACGAACCTCCTGAAGGAGAAGGAGGAGAACCTCTCCGGCGAGGACGTGCGCGAGGGCCTCACCGCGATCGTGTCGGTGAAGCTCGGCGAGCCCCAGTTCGAGGGCCAGACGAAGACCAAGCTCGGCAACACCGAGGCGAAGTCGTTCGTGCAGAAGGTCACCGGCGAGGAGCTCGGCCACTGGTTCGAGTCGAACCCGGTGATGGCCAAGGAGATCGTGCGCAAGGCGATCGGCGCCGCGACCGCCCGCATCGCCGCGCGCAAGGCGCGCGAGCAGACGCGGCGCAAGGGACTGCTCGAGTCTGCCGGCATGCCCGGCAAGCTGAAGGACAACCAGTCGAAGGATCCGACCATCTCGGAGATCTTCATCGTCGAGGGCAACTCGGCAGGCGGCTCCGCGGTGCAGGGCCGCAACCCCTACACGCAGGCGATCCTGCCGCTGCGCGGCAAGGTGCTCAACGTCGAGAAGGCACGACTCGACCGCGCCCTCGGCAACGCCGAGATCCAGTCGATGATCACTGCCTTCGGCGCCGGCCTGGGGGAGGACTTCAACCCCGAGAAGGCCAGGTATCACAAGATCGTGCTGATGGCCGATGCCGATGTCGACGGCCAGCACATCACGACGCTGCTGCTCACGCTGCTCTTCCGCTACATGCGGCCGCTCATCGACATGGGCTACGTCTACCTGGCAGCGCCGCCGCTCTACAAGATCAAGTGGACCAACGCCGACCATGAGTATGCGTTCAGCGACCGGCAGCGCGACGAGATGATCGACGCCGGCCAGTCGGCCGGCAAGCGCATCCCCAAGGACAACGGCGTGCAGCGCTACAAGGGTCTGGGCGAGATGAACTACTCGGAGCTGTGGGAGACCACGATGGATCCCGAGACCCGCACGCTCAAGCAGGTGACCCTCGACGACGCGGCCGTCGCCGATTCGATCTTCTCCACCCTCATGGGTGAGGACGTCGAGGCCCGTCGCACCTTCATCCAGAAGAACGCCCGCGACGTCCGCTTCCTGGACATTTGAGGCTGAGAGAGACCGATGACTGACGAGACGACTCCCGCGGCCGAGCCCTTCGACCGCGACGCACCCAACCACGGCGCGATCGAGCAGGTCGACCTGCAGCTCGAGATGCAGCGCTCCTACCTCGACTACGCGATGAGCGTCATCGTGGGACGCGCGCTGCCGGAGGTGCGCGACGGCATGAAGCCCGTGCACCGACGGGTGATCTACGCCATGTACGACGGCGGCTACCGACCCGATAAGGCCTACTCGAAGTGCTCGCGCGTGGTCGGCGACGTGATGGGCCAGTTCCACCCGCACGGTGACTCGGCGATCTACGACGCGCTCGTGCGCCTGGTGCAGCCGTGGAGCCTGCGGTATCCGCTCGCGCTCGGCCAGGGCAACTTCGGCTCCGCCGGTGACGACGAGGCCGCCGCCCCGCGATACACCGAGACGAAGATGTCGCCGCTGTCGCTCGAGATGGTGCGCGACATCGACGAGAACACCGTCGACTTCCAGGACAACTACGACGGTCGCACGCAGGAGCCCGCGGTGCTGCCGGCCCGCTTCCCGAATCTGCTCGTCAACGGGTCCGTCGGCATCGCCGTCGGCATGGCCACGAACATCCCGCCGCACAACCTGCGCGAGGTCGCCGACGGCGCCATCTGGCATCTCCAGCACCCCGAGGCGTCGCGCGAGGAGCTGCAGGATGCGCTCATCGAGCGCATCAAGGGGCCGGACTTCCCGACCGGTGCGCAGATCCTCGGAACGAAGGGCATCCAAGAGGCCTACCGCACCGGCCGCGGCTCGATCACGATGCGCGCCGTCGTCACCGTCGAAGAGGTCAACAACCGCACGGCGCTGGTGATCACCGAGCTGCCGTACCAGGTGAACCCCGACAACCTCGCGCGCAAGATCGCCGACCTGGTGAAGGACGGCCGGCTCGCCGGCATCGCCGACATCGAGGATCAGACCTCCGGCCGCACCGGCCAACGCCTCGTCATCACGCTGAAGCGCGATGCGGTGCCGAAGGTGGTGCTCAACAACCTCTACAAGCACACGCAGCTGCAGGAGAACTTCGGCGCGAACATGCTCGCGATCGTCGACGGTGTGCCGCGCACGCTGCCGATCGACGGCTTCATCACGCACTGGGCCGACCACCAGGTCGAGGTCATCGTGCGGCGCACCGAGTTCCGCCTCGCCAAGGCGCAGGAGCGGATGCACATCCTCACCGGCTACCTGAAGGCGCTCGACGCGCTCGACGAGGTGATCGCGCTCATCCGCCGCTCGACCACGACCGAGGCCGCGCGCGATGGGCTGATGGAGCTGCTCGAGCTCGACCGGGCACAGGCCGACGCCATCCTCGAGATGCAGCTGCGTCGGCTGGCCGCGCTGGAACGCCAGAAGATCCAGGACGAGGCGACCGAGCTGGCGCTGAAGATCACCGACTACCAGGGCATCATCGCGAGCCCCGAGCGTCAGCGCACGATCATCGTCGACGAGCTCAGCGAGCTGGTCGCGAAGTTCGGCGACGACCGTCGCACCGAGATCATGTACGGCTACGGCGGCGATGTCTCGATCGAGGACCTCATCCCCGAGGAGCAGATGGTCGTCAGCCTCACGACCGGCGGCTACATCAAGCGCACGCGCATCGACCAGTACCGCGCGCAGCACCGCGGCGGCAAGGGCGTGAAGGGTGCGCAGCTGCGCAGCGATGACGTTGTGGAGCACTTCAGCGTCAACTCGACCCACGACTGGATGCTCTTCTTCACGAACTTCGGTCGCGTCTACCGGATGAAGGGCTACGAGATCGCCGAGGCCGGTCGCGACGCGAAGGGCCAGCACGTCGCGAACCTGCTCGCCTTCCAGCCGGAGGAGCGCGTGCAGACCGTGCTCGCGCTGCGCAACTACGAGCAGGCCGAGTACCTCGTGCTCGCGACGCAGCACGGTCAGGTCAAGAAGACCAAGCTCGACCTGTATGACACGAACCGCACGGGCGGCATCATCGCCATCAACCTGGCGGATGACGACCGGCTGATCTCGGCGATGCTCGCGAACTCCGACGACGAGATCCTGGTGATCTCGAAGCAGGGGCGGGCCGCGCGCTTCCAGGCGACCGACGAGGCGCTGCGCCCGATGGGCCGTGCGACCGGCGGTGTGCGCGGCATCCGACTGCGCGACGACGACGAGGCGCTCGGCGCCATGGTGATCGGCGACAAGGGCTACGTGTTCGTCGTCACCGAGCAGGGCTTCGGCAAGAAGACCGCCGTGGACGACTACCCGACCAAGGGCCGAGGCACGCAGGGCGTGCTGACGTTCTCCTCCGGCGGCCACGACCGCGGCGCGCTCGTGGGCGCCACGATCGTGCAGGACGGCGACGAGCTGCTGCTCATCCGCACCTCCGGCAAGGTCATCCGCTCGCACGTCGACGAGGTGCGCGCCACCGGGCGCACCACCATGGGGGTGCAGTTCGCGGAGCGCTCCGACAAGGATCTCGTGATCCAGATCGCTCGCAACGTCGAGGAGGAGGTCGTCGAGGCCGCCGCTGAGGCCGAGGGCGCTATCGTGGACGCCACGGACGACGCGGCCGCTTCGATCCAGACCGAGGCGCCGGACAACACCGAGGAGAACGACGCATGAGCATTGCCGAGAAGCTGCAGAGCAAGACGCCTCGACGCAGCGGATCGAACAAGCAGGTGCGCCTGCGGCTCGTGCACGTCGACTTCTGGTCGGCGATGAAGGTCTCCGCCGTGCTGGGCCTGGTGCTCGGCGTCGTGCAGCTGGTCGTGGTGTTCGTCATGTGGACGCTGCTGCAGGTCGTCGGCCTGTTCGCGAAGCTCGACGAGGTGCTGCAGGACATCCTCGCGCAGCCGGACTTCGCGATCGCGTCGATCCTCTCGCTGCCGCAGGTGATGATGTTCTCGCTCCTGGTCGCGGTGCTGAACTTCGTCGTCATCACGGTGATGGGCGCGGTCGTCGCCGTGCTCTACAACCTGTCGGTGCGCATCACGGGCGGGCTGCAGGTCGGCTACGCCAACCAGTAGCGCGGGACCCCGGGGCCCGAGACGGGCCCCGGCGCTGGCGTCGCGGTGCAGGCCCGAAAGGGCCTGCACTTTCAGCTCCCGCGCGCATGGTAGAGTCGATGCTTGTGCTTGGGGCTATAGCTCAGGCGGTTAGAGCGCTTCGCTGATAACGAAGAGGTCCCTGGTTCGAGTCCAGGTAGCCCCACCAAGTACACTTCCTACGGCACGTACGTGCCACGGGGCCTTAGCTCAGTTGGTAGAGCGCCTGCTTTGCAAGCAGGATGTCGGGAGTTCGATTCTCCCAGGCTCCACAGATCGGTCAGAGAGCCCCACTTCGGTGGGGCTCTTTCGCGCCGTCATGAGCGGGATGTCAGGATGGTGACGATGGACGGGCGCAGGCACTGGCGAGACCGGATCATCGGCGCGATCCGCACGGATGCCGCATCCCGCCCGATGACCGAAGCGATCCTCACGATCGATGAGGTCTACGCGCGCAAGGTCATCGACCTCTCCATGCGGATCGCCGAGTCGCTCACCGCGGTCGGCGCCGCTGCGAACGATGTCGCGCTCGCCACCATCCGCGTCGCGGGTGCGCTCGGGATCCGCCCCGTGCACGTCGACGTGACCTACAACTCGATCGGCGTCTCGTATCACCGCTACGAGACCGATGTGCCGATCACGCTGCTGCGTGTCGTTCGAGCGCCCGTGCCCGACCACTCGAAGCTGCAGCAGCTGCAGGCCCTGGTCGCCGAGATCGAAGCGGGGCTCGAGCTCGAGCAGGCGCGCGTCCGCTTCCACGCGATCCGGCGGCTGCCGTTCATGTATCGGCCCGCGTTCATCGTGCTCGCGCAGGGCTTCCTGTCGGTCGGCGTCGCGCTGCTGTTCGGCGCGTCCTGGGTCATCACCATCGTCGCCTTCATCGCCGCGTGCGCCGCAGCCATCTCGCAGCGGCTCATGTCACGCATCCGGATGCCGTTCTTCTTCTCGCAGATCGTCGGCGCGTTCGTCGTCACCGCGATCGCCGCGGGCACGAGCCGCCTCGCACAGCTGGGCGTGCCGCTGCTCGAGGATGCGAGGCCGTCCATCATCGTCGCCGCCGGCATCGTGCTCATGCTCGCCGGCATGTCGGTCGTCGGCGCAGCGCAGGACGCCATCGACGGCTTCGCCCTGACCGCGGGCGGGCGCATCCTCGACCTCGCGCTGCTGACGCTCGGCGTGGTGATCGGGATCGTCGGCGGACTGTGGGTCGCGCGGGCGCTCGGCATGGGGTTCGTCGTCTCGAGCGATGCGACCGCCCTGGGGTCGTTGCCGGTGCAGTTCTTCGGGGTGCTCGTGGTCGCGGTCGCAGTGGCGATCTGGAACGGCGCCGGCCTGCGAACGATCCTCGTCAGCGCGGTGCTCGGCAGCATCGCATGGGCCGGCTACTCGGTGAGCACCGCCGCCGGGCTCGAGGTCGCGGTCGCGAGCGCGGTCGGAGCGCTGATCGCGAGCTTCATCGGCATCCTCGTCGCCCACCGCCTGCACGTGCCGTCGATCGCCGTCGCGACAGCCGCGATCGTGCCCATGGTTCCCGGGTCGGCGGTCTTCCGAGGCCTGCTGGAACTGGTGGAGTCGGATGGCAGCACCGAGAGCCTGGTGCTGGGTGTCGCCACGCTCATCGGCGCGGGTGCGATCGGCATCGCGCTCGCCGCCGGCTCCTCGCTCGGCCTGTTCCTCGGCGCACCGCTGCGCGACACGGTGCAGAGCCGCGTGCGCTCGCGCGGTCGCATCCGCTGACCCGCGAGACGAGGTGCGGCGGCGCCGCCGTGCCCGGGTCGTCGCCCTGCGACGCCTACACTGGTGCGATGCGCATGCGTGTGGCCGCCTACGCCCTCATCACGAGGGGCGATGGCGATGACCGCGAGATCCTGCTGCCGCACTGGAACGAGAGCGGCATGAGCGGGTGGACGCTGCCCGGCGGCGGCCTGGAGCCCGGCGAGCACCCCGCAGACGGCGCGGTGCGCGAGGTCAAGGAGGAGACGGGCTACGACGTGCGCCTCGTGAGCCTGCTGGGTGTCGACTCGGCGCAGCTGCCCTCCGGCGGGCGCGGCGATCGGCTGCAGGCGCTGCGCATCCTCTACCGCGCCGAGGTCATCGGGGGCCACCTGACCGCAGAGGCGGACGGCTCCACCGATGACGTCGCCTGGCACCGGCTGGCCGACGTGCCGGGCCTCCGCCACGTGCACTCGGTCGACTGGGCCATGCGCCACCTCGACGATCCCGGAAGTCCGCTGCGCTGACCCATGCATCCCCTCATCCCCATCGGCCTCATGCTCATGGTCGCGAGCCTGATCGTCAGCGGCTACGACATCTTCCGCACGATCCGCGAGGGGCGTGAGCCGGAGCGACGGCTGCGCTCGTTCCTCATCGCTGCGGCGCTGCTGATCGGTGGCGGCATCCTCGTGCTCATCGGCCTCACGCAGGCCTGAGGTCGGCAGCCGGCCGCCGCCGGCGCGCCTCCGGGAACGACGAAGGGGCCCCGCCTCACGGCGGAGCCCCTTCGTCGATCCTGCTCGGTCAGGCCTGCGGTGCGCCGGCCTCCGGCCCGTCAGCGAGCCCGCCGGACTGGTCGGACGAGCGCGGCTCGTCGATCGCCGAATCGTCGGCGTCCGGGATCCAGAGGTCGTCGTCCGCGCGCAGCGTCTGCCAGGCGGCGTAGGCGGCACCGGCGACCGCGACTGCGCCGACGCCGATCAGGATCCACTGCACGGCGTTCGGACCGGAGCGCGCGGAACGCGACGGAGCGACCTCGGGAACGGTCGCGTACTCGCGGACGCTCTTGATCGCATCCTTGACGCGGTCGTCCTTGGCGACCTGCGCCATCGCGGCGAACGAGCCCAGGCCGCTGGCGATGGCGGGCACGACCCTGCGGTTCCAGCCCTTGGTCGCCTTCGACAGGGTGTCGCGGCCGGCATCGACGGTGCGGTGCACGGCGCGCTCTGCGCCGGGGATGAGCGACTCGCTGCCATAGGCACGAGCCTGATCCTTGGCCTGACGGGCGATCTCAGCGGCGTGCTGGCTCACCACGCGCTGCTCGGCCCAGAGCTTGTCGGCCTTCTTGCGGAGCTTCTTGATCTCCTTTGCGCGCTTGCGCGAGAGTTCGAGTGACATATCTGTCCTTCCGTGGTCGAAGCCTGCGCGCCATCTTTGCAGGTTTTCCTGTGACCGTCACCCAGTCGGAACGGGTTTCGCTGTGCACGAACCCGGCCGTCGTCGCAGAGCTCGGCCCGGTCGCCTGTGGGATGATCGGGTCATGGCTCACCACACCGCTGTCGCAACGATCCGCACGAATCTCGGCGAGATCAAGGTCAACCTCCTCGGCGACCACGCCCCCACGACCGTCAAGAACTTCACCGACCTCGCCACGGGCGCCCGTGAGTGGACGCATCCGGCAACGGGCGAGACGTCGACCGCGCCGCTCTACGACGGCGTCATCTTCCACCGCATCATCCCCGACTTCATGATTCAGGGCGGCGACCCGCTCGGTCAGGGCGTCGGCGGCCCCGGCTACAACTTCGACGACGAGATCCACCCGGACCTCACGTTCAACGCGCCGTACGTGCTCGCCATGGCGAACGCCGGCACGCGCGGGGGCCGTGGCACCAACGGATCGCAGTTCTTCATCACCACGATCCCCACGCCGTGGCTGCAGGGCAAGCACACGATCTTCGGCCTCGTCGAGGACGAGTCCTCGCAGCGCGTCGTCGACGCGATCCAGGCCGTCGCGACCGATGGCCGCGACAAGCCGCTCGAGGACGTCGTCATCGAGACCGTCGAGATCTCGCAGGCCTGAGCCTTCCGTGACAGCATCCGCATCCTCCGATCGGTGCTATCGCCACCCTGATCGGGTCAGTTGGGTGCTGTGCTCCCGCTGCGGGCGCACGATCTGCGGCGACTGCCAGCAGCAGGCGCCCGTCGGCGTGCGCTGCCCCGACTGCGTGCGCGAGCTCGCCCAGGAGCAGCGCTCGCTGCAGCGCGAGACCCGGGTGGCGCATGGCGCGCCCCGCACCGCGGTCGGCCGGCGCACGCGGCAGTGGCTCGCGCAGCCGGCGCCCGTGACCATCGCCATCACGGCTGTCACGGCGCTGGTCGGCGTGCTGCAGATCCTGCCGGGCGACGTGGCCGGGGCGCTGATGTACTACCTGGGCTTCTCCCTGATCGAGCCGTGGCGGTTCGTCACCTACGCCCTCGTGCACGCGGGCGTGCTCCACTTCGCCTTCAACATGATCGTGCTCTGGATGGTGGGGCCGTCGATCGAGCAGCGCATCGGCAAGCTGCCGTTCCTCGTCGCCTACATCGTGAGCGCGGCGGGGGCTGCGGTGGCGGTGGCGTGGTTCACGCCGACGGCCGCGGTCGTCGGCGCCTCCGGCGCCATCTACGCGCTGTTCGGCATGATGATCGGCATGCAGCGCATGATCGGGCGAGTGCAGCCCGCGCTGCTCCTGATCGTCGGCGTCAACCTGGTCATCACGTTCATGTTCGGCGGCATCTCGTGGCCCGCGCACGTGGGCGGGCTGGTGATCGGGCTCGCGCTCGGCTTCGGCATCGGCCTGGTGCACAAGCGCCTGCGCGGCGACCAGGCCACCAAGGCGGCCTGGCTCGTCATCGGCGGCGTCGCGATCGTGCTCGCCCTGCTGTTCTGGTTGCGGATCGCGCTCATCCTCTGAGCGTTATCCACAGTTCTCTCCACAGCTGGGGAGAACTACACCGCTGTCATTCGATTACTTCCACTTGGTCGTCATGATGAAGCCCACGAACATGACGGCGAAGCCGATGACGATGTTCCACGCGCCGAGGGCGGGCACCGGCAGCGTGGTGCCCGAGATGTAGTAGACGATGACCCACAGGAATCCCACGATCATGAAGCCGAACATCACCGGCTTGAACCATGCCGGGTTCTGCTGCTCGTCGTGCGGGCTGCGCTCGCGGCTCTGCTTGGACTTCGCAGCCGATGCCTTCTCGACCGACTTCTCGCTGGAGCTCATGCAGCCCATGGTAATGCAGGCGCGCCGTAGGATTGTGCTGTGGCCAGGCAGCAGAGGGATCGCCGGCGCCGACCGCGGCGTCGTGCCACGTTCGCGAGCGTGCTCGGCGAGCTGCTGCTGACGCTCGGCGTGCTCGCGCTCGGCTACGCCGGCTGGCACCTCTGGCTCGCCGACGCGGTGCTGGGAGGTCAGCAGCAGGACGCCGCGAGGGTTTTCGCCTCCGAGCTCGGGCCGACGCGCGTCGCGCCGCCCGACGCGCAGCTGCGGACGGACGAGCCCCCGGTCGCCGCCGTGCCCGACGACACCGAATCGTTCGCGGTCATGTACATCCCTCGACTGGGCGCGTTCGAGCGCACCGTCGGGCAGGGCACGAGCCGTCTCGTGCTCGACTCGCTGGAGCAGGGTCTCGCGCACTACGCGGACTCGGCGATGCCGGGTGAGCGCGGCAACTTCGCCGTCGCGGGGCATCGCAATGGGCAGGGCGGCCCGTTCACGCACCTCGACGAAATGCGCATCGGCGATCGCATCACCGTGCAGACATCGACCGGGTGGTTCGTCTACGAGTTCCGCAATCACGAGTACGTGCCGCCGACGGGCGTCGGGGTCGTGGCGCCGGTGCCGCAGCAGAGGCAGACTCCCGCCGACGGGGCCTACCTGACGCTGACGACCTGCAACCCGGAGTGGTCAGCCGAGGGACGCCTGATCGCGTATGCCACGCTGGTCGGCTGGCAGAGCCTCGAGGACGGCATGCCGGCCGAGCTCGCCGAAGCGCTGGGGAGGGCGTGATGTACGCGGCGATCTGGCACGCGCTGCCCGGACCATGGCCCGTGCGGCTCGTGGTCGTGCTGGCGCTCGCCGCCGCCGTCGTGCTCCTGCTGGTCTTCCACGTCTATCCGTGGATCATGCAGGAGTGGTTCCCGACGCCCGATCCGGCGCTCGGCGCTGGCGCGCTCGTGCCCCCTCCGACAACACCGTCTCCGCTCTCGTCCACCTGGCCCGCATCCGCAGAGGAGCTCCCATGACCCGCATCCTCGTCGTCGACAACTTCGACTCGTTCGTCTACACGCTCGCCGGCTACCTGCAGGAGCTCGGCGCAGAGGTCGAGGTGGTGCGCAACGATCGCGTCGACGCGGCGACGATCGGGGAGTGGGATGCCGTGCTCCTCTCGCCCGGCCCCGGCGCACCGGTCGACGCCGGGGTGTCGATCCCGATGGTGCACGCGGCGATCGCGACCGGCACGCCGCTGCTGGGCGTGTGCCTCGGTCACCAGGCGATCGCCGAGGCACTCGGGGGCGTCGTCACGCATGCTCCCGAGCTGATGCACGGCAAGACCAGCCAGGTCGACCACGACGGCACGACGGTGTTCGCCGGACTGCCGAGCCCCCTGACCGCGACCCGCTACCACTCACTGGCGGTCATGGACGGCACCGTGCCCGCGGCGCTGCGGGTGACGGCACGCACGATGGGCACGCCGTCCGGCCTTGCGGGGCCGGCCGCTGAGGGCGTCATCATGGCCGTCGAGCACCGCGATGCGCCTGTCTGGGGCGTGCAGTTCCACCCCGAATCGGTGCTGACCGAGGGCGGCTATCGGATGCTCGGCAACTGGCTCGAGGCTGCGGGCCTGGCCGGTGCCGCGGCACGGGCCGCCGGTCGCGCGCCACTGGTCACGCTGGCGCCGCCGCCCGATCACGTGGCCTGACGCGCACGCGGCGCAGGCGCGCCGAAGCGGTGGGCGTCGGCTCAGCCGTCGTCGTCGCCGTTGCCCGGGTCGGGCTCCGGTTCCGGCTCTGGCTCGGGTTCCGGCTCTGGCTCTGGCTCTGGCTGGGGCTGCGGCGCCGGGTTCGCCGGCGGTGCGGGCTGCGGTGCAGGAGCGGGCTGCCCGTTGCAGTACAGCAGGGTGATGGTGCTGCCCTGCGGGTGATCGCCGGGCGGGAGCGACTGCTCGACGACCTCGCCGCCGATGCACCGGAGGGTGAAGCGGCGCTCCACGGTGAGGCCCAGCTCCTGCATCTCCGTGGCGGCCGCGCCGACCGGGCGCCCGATCACGTCACCGACGGTGACCAGCCCGTTGGAGAGCACCAGATCGATCGTGGCGCCCTGCGAGACGTCGGTGCCGGCGCTCGGATCGGTGCTGATGACGAGGTCTGCGGCGACGGACTGCGAGGTGGATCGCCTGACCTCGCCCACCGTGTAGCCGGCGGCCTCGAGCGCTTGCCGCGCCTGCGCCTCCGTGAGGTTCGCGACGCTCATGAGCGGCGCCGGTGGTGGCCCGTTGGAGACCACGAGCATGACGGCCGACCCGGGCGCGATGTTGATGCCCGCCTCCGGCTCGGAGCGCAGCACCGTGCCAGAAGGCGCGGCGTCGATCGTGCGACGCACCTCGGCGGTGAGGCTGGCCTGCTCGACGGCGGTGATCGCGGCTTCCTCCTGGAGGCCGACCACCTCCGGAACGGGCGTCGAGAGCCCGGCGATCGGCAGATTGCCGAGGCTGAACGCCCAGACGCCCGCGCCGACGACGAGCACGGCGATGAGGGCGACCGCGCCGATGAGCCACGCGAGATGCGGAGCCCGCTCGCGGGTGGCGATCGCCGTCGTCTCGGGCTCCGGCTCCTCCGCGGCGAGCGCGGCGAACATCGTCGTCGCAGCGCCGATCTCGGTCGGCGCGGTCACGGGCTTCTCGAACGGCACGAGCACCCCGTTGAGGGCATCGTCGAGCGCCTGCTTGAACTCGCCGGCCGACTGGAAGCGGTCGTCCCGGGGCTTCCGCAGCGCCTTCGCCACGACCGAGTCCATCTCGGGCGTGATGCCGGGCGTGATGGAGGACGTGGTGGGCGGCTCCTCGGCGACGTGCTGGTACGCGATGCCCACCGCGGTGTCGGCCTGGAATGGCGGCTTGCCGGTGAGCAGCTCGAAGAGGATGACGCCGGTGGAGTAGAGATCGGTGCGCGCGTCGACCGACTCGCCGCGCGCCTGCTCGGGAGAGAAGTAGCCAGCGGTCCCGAGGATGGTGCCCGTCTGCGCGACGTTCACGCTCGTCTCGCTCACGGCACGGGCGATGCCGAAGTCCATCACCTTGATCTGCCCGCCGGGCGTCACCATCACATTGCCGGGCTTGATGTCGCGGTGCACGATGCCGGCGCGGTGCGAGTACTCGAGCGCCGTCAGGATGCCCTTGGTGATGCGCACCGCCTCCGCCTCCGGCAGGGCACCCTCGGCGATGATGTCCTGCACCATGCGCCCGTCGACGTACTCCATCACGATGTACGGCACGGCGGCGGGTTCGCCCTCGGCGTCGACCGTGGGCTCCTCGCCGGCGTCGAACACCCGCACCACGGTCGGGTGCGACATGCGAGCCGCCGACTGCGCCTCCTGGCGGAAGCGGGTGCGGAACTCCGGATCCTTCGAGAGGTCGGGCTTCAGCAGCTTGACGGCCACCTGGCGATCGAGCCGGGTGTCGCGCGCCAGATGCACCTCGGCCATGCCGCCCTGCCCGATGAGATCACCGATCTCATAGCGGTCGCCGAGTGTGGACAACGACGCGATGATGCTGTCGGTCATCGCCGCTCCTCTCCTCGTGCGTGGGTCGGGATCGCCCCGGCTCGTGCAGGGATCGGTCGATTCTACGTCAGGCGTGGACTCAGGGTCCCTCGGGCGGCTCGACGGGCAGGGTCGGCTCCGGCGTGGGCTCCGGCGTCGGCTCCGGTGTCGGCTCCGGTTCCGGCTCGGGCTCGGGCTCCGACGCGGTCATGGTGAGCACAGGGGAAGATCCGCTCGTGAGTGTCTCGCCGCCCGCGATGTCGCAGCTGTAGGTGTACGACACGTCGTTGTCGCCGGCCGGCATCTCCGTGATGTTCAGCTGCGACCCGTTGATCTGCAGGGTCTGCGGCTCGCCGACGGCCCACTCGATCAGCACGTCGTAGCCGGCCAGCGTGTAGCCGGCAGGACAGGAGGCCGCATCCCAGACGACCGTGTACGCCTCGCCGGCGGTGAGGTCGGCAGGATCCTCATCGCCCTGCATGCGCGGTGCCGCACTGGGATCCTCGATGGCCGCGACCGGGGCGTGGATGGTGCCGGTCACCGTGGATCCCTCGGGCACGGGGCCGGTCGGGTCGACCGCGTAAATGCGCGCGACGTCCTCGGCGGACGGCGCCGGGTCACCCGTGGTGACGCTCGCCACCAGGTCGAGGGCCTCGATCGCGTTGCGGAACTCGGTCTCGGTCATGCCCTCGAAGTCCGTCAGGTCGATCGTCACGGAGCCCGGCTCGGTCGGCACCTGCGAGGTGTCGGTGGGCTGCGGCTCGTCCTGGTTGTTGTTCAGCATCATCCACACGATGGCGGCCCCGGCTGCGACGAGCAGCAGCGCGAGGATCACGACCGGCCAGATCCACGGGTTGGTGCGACGACGCTCGGTCGCGGTCCGCGACGTGGCCGAGGCGGCGAGCGGCAGGGCTGCGGTGACGGGCGTCGACTGCGTCGTGATGACGCGCGTCGCCGACTGCGTCGGGGAGTCGATGGTCGCGAACGAGTCGGTCGAGGCGATTCCGGGCACGATCGCCGCAGCACCGGCGATGTCGCCGCGGCGCAGCATCGTGGCCGCGCGCGACAGGTGCGCGGCAGAGGTCGGGCGGTCGGCCGGTGTCTTCGCGATGCAGGACAGCACGAGGTTGCGCACCGGCTCCGGCACGGTGCCCGGCAGATCCGGCGGCGCGTCGTTGATGTGCGCCATCGCGATGGCCACCTGCGACTCGCCCGTGAAGGGGCGCCGACCCGCGAGGGCCTCATAGGCGACGATGCCGAGCGAGTAGATGTCGGTCGACGGCGCCGCCTGCTGGCCCGATGCCTGCTCGGGCGAGAGGTACTGCACCGTGCCCATCACCTGACCGGTGGCCGTCAGCGGCACCTGGTCGGCGATCCGGGCGATGCCGAAGTCGGTGATCTTGACCCGGCCCTCGGGCGTGATGAGCAGGTTGCCGGGCTTGATGTCTCGGTGCACGAGGCCGGCCTGGTGGGCGGCATGCAGCGCAGCGGAGGTCTGCGCGACGATGTCGAGCACCTTGTCGGCCGAGAGCGTGCGGTCGCGATCGAGGATGGCGCTGAGCGGCTCGCCCGGCACCAGCTCCATCACCAGGAAGGCGCTGCCCTCCTCCTCGCCGTAGTCGAAGACGTTGGCGATGCCCTCGTGGTTCACGAGCGCGGCGTGGCGCGCCTCGGCGCGGAAGCGCTCCAGGAAGCCCGGATCGCCCATGTACTCGTCTTTGAGGATCTTCAGCGCCACGGTGCGCCCGATCACCTGATCGGTCGCCTGCCACACCTCGCCCATACCGCCGATGGCGATCCGGCTGGTCAGCTGGTATCGCCCACCGAAGGTGAGTCCGCTGGATGGTCTCATGAGTTCAGCACCGCCTCGATCACTGCTCTCCCGATTGGCGCGGCGATCACGTTTGAAGTGTCACCGACGATGTTCTCACCTGGCACGACCACAACAGCAACTGCCACGCTCCGGCCGTCCAATTCTCCGTACCCCGTGAACCACAGGTTGAAGGGCTCGTCGTTCTCGCCCGTCTCCGCGGTACCCGTCTTGCCGCCCACCTCGACGCCCGCGATCTGCGCGTTGGTCGCGAGCCCCTCGCGCACGCCCAGCTCCATCGTCGCGCGCATCTGCGCCGCGACATCCGCCGAGATCGGATTGCCCAGGATGCTCGGCTCGGGCGCAGCGACGACATCCAGATTGGGTGCCAGCACCCGATCGATCATGTTCGGCTGCATCATCGTGCCGTCGTTCGCGATCGCCGCAGTGGTCATCGCGATCTGCATCGGGGTGACCCGTACGTCGTACTGGCCGAAGGAGGTGAGCATGGTCTGCGCATCGTCGAGATCGCTCGGGTAGGTGCTGGGCGTGACGGCGAGCGGCACGGTGAGCGCGTCGCCGTAGCCGAAGGCCTCCGCCTGCGCCGCGATCGCATCCTGGCCGAGCTCCAAGCCGAGCTCGGCGAACGGGATGTTGCACGAGAGGATGAAGGCCGTCTCGAGCGTCACCGTCTCCCCGGGGCCGCAGGTGTCGCGCGAGGCGTTGCGGATCACGCTCGACGACTGCGGCAGCTGCAGCTCTGCGGGGTTGTCGAACTCCGACTCGAGCGTGAAGCGGCCGGACTCGAGCGCTGCCGAGAGCACGAGCACCTTGAACACCGAGCCCGGGAAGTACAGGTCGCCCGCGATCGCGCGGTTGAGGAGCGGCCCGCTGGGATCGCCCAGCAGCTCGTTGTAGACCTCGGTCACCGCCGCGGTGTCGTGGCTCGCGAACGCGTTCGGGTCGAACGTGGGGCTGGAGTGCAGCGCCAGCACATCACCGGTCTCGGGGTCGAGCGCGACGACGGCGCCCTCGCGGTCGCCGAGCGCTTCCGCCGCAGCGCGCTGCGCCGCCGAGTCGATCGTCAGCTCCACCGACGAGCCTCTCGCGTCCTGCCCGGTGAGCGTGGCGAGGATCTGATCGAGGAACTGGCTGTTGGCCGTGCCCGTGAGCTCCGAGTTCATGGCGCCCTCGATGCCGGTATTGCCCTGGCCGAGGGTGTTGTAGCCGGTGATGTGCGAGTAGAGCTCCCCCTGCGGGTACTGGCGCTGCCACTCGAACTGATCGTTGGACGGCTCCGACAGGGCCACCTGGACCCCGTCGACCACGATCGATCCGCGCTCGACCGCGAACGAGTCGTAGAGCGTCCGCGTGTTGCGCGGATCGGCGTGCAGCGCATCCGCCTGCACCGCCTGGATCATCGTCGACGAGCCGAAGAGGCCGACGAACATGATCAGCAGCAGGGTGCTCACGCGCCGGATCGGCCGGCGCATGCTCTGCTCACTCGAGACGTCGCTCATGCGATCCCCCTTCCGCGCACCGAGTCGCTCAATCGCAGCAGCAGCGCGACGATGAGCCAGTTCGCCAGCAGCGAGGAGCCACCGGCGGCCAGGAACGGCGTCGTCAGACCGGTCAACGGGATGAGCCGGGTGACGCCGCCGACGACGATGAACACCTGCAGCCCGATGACGAAGGCGAGGCCGACGCCGAGCAGCTTCGTGAAGTCGTCGGGGCCCTGGAAGCCGATGCGCATCCCGCGCGAGACCAGGATCACGTACAGGGCCAGGATGGCGAAGAGGCCGGTGAGGCCGAGCTCCTCACCCAGCGAGGGCACGATGTAGTCGCTGTTCGCGTAGGGGGTGAGCTCCGGCCGTCCGAGGCCGAGGCCGGTGCCGAGCACACCGCCGTGCCCCATCCCGAACACGCCCTGCACGATCTGGAACGAGCCGCCCTGCGCGCTGTAGACGTCCTGGTCGAACGCGTGCGTCCAGGCGTGGATGCGACGCTGCACGTAGCCGAGCGAGAAGTAGGCGGCGACGCCGCCCACCGCGACGAGCCCGACGCCGATGAACATCCAGGAGCGCCGCCCGGTGGCGACGTAGATCATCACCAGGAACAGGCCGAAGTAGAGCATCGCCGTGCCCAGGTCGCGCTGGAAGACCAGCACGAGCATGCACATGCCCCACACCAGCAGGATCGGACCCAGATCCCGCAGTCGCGGGAACCGGATGCCGAGGAATCGCTTGCCGACCACGGACAGCGAATCGCGGGCGGTCATGAGGTAGCCGGCGAAGAAGATCGCCAGGGCGATCTTGGCGAGCTCGCCAGGTTGGAACGAGGCGATGCTGCCGATGTTGATCCAGACGGTGGCGCCGTTGATCGTGCGCCCGAGGCCTGGGATGAGCGGCAGGATCAGCAAGATCAGCGCGATCGCCATCGCGAGGTAGCGGTAGCGCGCCAGCACGCGGTGGTTGCGCACGATCACGATCGCCGCGATCGCGATCACGAGCGCCATGCCGGTCCACAGGATCTGCCGGATCGACGCGGCATCCCAGCCGGTGACGCCGTCGGCGATGTCGATGCGATAGATCATCGCGATCCCGAGACCGTTGAGCACGGTGGCCACGGGCAGGATGATGGCGTCCGCCTCGCGTGCGACGATCCGCAGGGCGATGTGCATGGCGAGCGTCAGCACGCCCAGCCCCGCAGCCAGCTGCAGCGGCAGCAGGTCGACCCGCTGCAGCGCGCCCAGCTGCACGAGCACCATGGCGCCGCCGGCGAGCACCCAGGCGATGACGAGCAGGAAGAGCTCGAGGTTGCGGAGCTTGGCGGGGTTGCGGATGCGGACCTTGATGGCCTCGGTCACGTCGCGCAGCTGCACGATCCCGGTCTGCAGCGCATTGGGAGCGGTCTGGTCGGTCATGGCGACGGCTCCAATCGTTCGACGATCGCGCGAGCGGCCTCGAGCGATCCGGCCGAGATCGTCTGCTCGACGTTGCGCTGGTTGAAGGGCGTCAGGTCATCGATGGCGATATCCGTCTCCTGCACCTGCGTGGCCAGCACGAAGGGGCCGATCTGCTGCTGGATGCCCTGGTAGATCGCGACGTTGCCGGCGTCGTTGACGCCGACGAAGTAGCGATCCTGCGTCCAGCTGTAGAAGAGCGTGGAGACGACGAGGACGCCCACGACGACGACCATCGTGCCGATGCTCCAGATGATGCGGCGCGTGCGGCGCATCTGACGCTGCTCGGCGAGCAGCTCCTGCAGGAACTCCTCGCTCTCGGGCTCGAAGTGCTCGAAGGCCGGCTGCATGCGCGACTGACGCGGGTGCATGATGAGCTGGCCGAGGCTCACGAAGGTGCGCTCGGGCTCCACCGCCTCGTAGCTGATGGGCGCGGCGGCCGAGCCGACCGTGGTGGGCTCGATCGACGAGGAGCGGCGCTCGTCGATGTCGCACAGCACGACGGTCACGTTGTCGGGGGCACCGCGCGAGAGCGACTCGTTGACGAGCCGCTGCACGGTGGAGGGGGTGTCGAGGCCCTGCGCGAGGATGGTGCGGATGCGATCCTCGTCGACGTAGCTCGACAGGCCGTCGGAGCACACCAGCCAGCGATCGCCCGGCAGTGCGTCCTCGACCGCGACGTCGATCTCCGGGTCGTGCTCGACGTTGCCGAGGATGCGCATGACGACGTTGCGACGCGGGTGGTGCTCCGCCTCCTCGCGCGTGATGCGCCCGGCATCCACGAGCTTCTGCACGAAGGTGTGGTCGGTGGAGATCTGCTCGAGCGCGCCGACGCGGTAGCGGTAGATGCGGCTGTCGCCGATGTGGGCGATGCCCACCCGGTCGCCGACCCTGATGATGCCCGAGCCGGTCGTGCCCATGCCGGAGAGCTCGGGGTGCTCGAGCATCGCCTGCTGCAGGGCATCGTTGCCCTCGCGGAGCGCCTGCGCGAGCGCCTGCGCCGCCTCCTCCGCGGTCTCGTACTCGCGGTCCGCTTCCCGCGCCCTGCGCGTGACGATGGCGCTCGCCACGTCGCCGCCGGCGTGGCCGCCCATGCCGTCGGCGACGAAGAACAGCCGGGCGCCGGCATAGCCGGAGTCCTGGTTCTCGGTGCGGATCCGGCCGACGTGGCTGATCGCTGCGGACAGCGGTGTGCTCAAGCTCAGCGCCTCAGCTCGAAGGTCGTCGTGCCGATGCGCACGGAGCTGCCCACCTGCACAGGCGTCGATTCGCTGATGCGCTTGCCCTCGACGAAGGTGCCGTTGGTCGAGCCGAGATCCTGCACCACCCACTGGTCGCGCCAGCGCGCGATCTTCGCGTGGGCGTTCGAGGTGTAGTCGTCCTTGATCTGCAGCCCGCTGCCTGAGGAGCGACCGATGGTCATGCCCGTTTCCGGCAGCTCCAACTCGAGCCCGGCCTTCGGGCCGGAGGTGATCACGATGCGGGTCGCCTGCCCGGATGCCGGCTTGCCCGTTGACGCCGGGGCAGGAGCGCGCGCGGTCGCGGTCGTCGGTGCATCGGCTCCCGCCGGGGCCGAGCCGCTCTCGCGAGAGCGCGCGCTGCGGACCGCCACCTGCTGGAGCTGCGTGAGGCGCGGCCCGAAGAGGTCGCTGCGCAGCGAGTACAGGACGATGAAGATGAACAGCCACAGGAGGGCGAGGAAGCCGATCCTGATGATGATGAGAGTCAGTTCGCTCACGGGCGCTCCTTCGACTGCGCCAGCAGGCGGTAGACGATCCGCGTTGCTCCGATGTCGATGATCGAGTCGGGTTCGAGCAGCGCGTGCTTCAGCGCCCTGCCGTTGAGTGTCGTGCCGTTCGTGGAGCCGAGGTCGCTCACCTGGGCGCGCGTGCCGTCCCAGATGATCTCGGCGTGCTTGCGCGAGGCGCCGGCGTCGTCGACCGTGATGTCGGCGTCGGAGCCTCGGCCGATGATCGTGCGGCCCGTGCGCAGCATGTGGCGCTTGCCCTTGATGTCGACGACCGCCGTCCAGACGACCTCGCCGGCTTCGGCGTCGGATCGGATCTCGAGCATGCCGGTCGTCAGCGCCTCGTCGGGCTCCAGGCCCAGATCGACGGCGCCGGGGAAGGAGTAGCCCGACTGGCGCGCGTGCGCCTGCACGGTGTCGGAGAGCTCGTCCAGCAGCGAGTCGCCGAGCCGCCGCAGCTTCTGGAAGTCGGTGGGCGAGAGGCGCACGGTGAGCCGATTGGGCACCAGGATGCGGTCGCGGGAGACCACGCTCGCCTGCGTGTCCAGCTCGCGCTTGAGCGCGCTGGCGATCTCCACCGGCTCGACGCCGGAGCGGAACGTCTTCGCGAAGGCGCCATTGACGGCCTTCTCCAGACCGCGTTCGATCGAATCGAGGAATCCCATCGTGTGTCCTCACCTCCCTTCAGCCGCCGTTAGCGTACCTGCCGAGCCTAAGAACCTGATATTCTCGTCAAGTTGCCCGGTTCCGACGGGGCTTCGCGCGAGTGGCGGAATTGGCAGACGCGCTGGCTTCAGGTGCCAGTGTCCGCAAGGACGTGGGGGTTCAAGTCCCCCCTCGCGCACGATCGGCCCCGGGCTCCACCCCGGGGCCGTTCGGTTTGCCCGGGCGGTGCCGACCGGGCAGTGCCGACCGGGCCGCGCCTATCGGGCCGCGCGGTCCCGACGCGTCCCCAGCAGAGGGCGGATTCGGCGAACGCCGCGGGCGGAGGATCGATCGTCCTCCGCCCGCGACATCTCCTCTGTTCGGGCCGGGATCAGGGCTCGAGCACGACCTTGATGCAGCCGTCGTGCTTCTTCTGGAACAGCTCGTACATCTCGGGCGCGCGATCCAGCGGCACCCGGTGCGTGACCAGGTCCTCGGTGCCGAGCGGGTCGGCGGGATCCTCGACGAGCGGCAGCAGCGTGTCGCGCCAGGCGTGCACGTTGCACTGCCCCATGCGGATCGTGAGCTGCTTGTCGAACAGCGTCATCATCGGGATGGGGTCGGCCGTGCCGACGTAGACGCCGCTGAGCGACACGGTGCCGCCGCGGCGCACGGCATCGAACGCGGTCATCAGCGCCGTCAGCCGGTCGAGGCCCGCCTCCTGCATCATCGGCCGCGCCAGCGCGTCCGGCAGCATCCCGACGACCGCCTGCGCGGCGGCGGCTGCGCCCGCGCCGTGCGCCTCCATGCCGACCGCGTCGACGATCGCGTCGGGGCCGCGGCCGTCGGTCATCTCGCGCAGCGCCTCGACGGCGCCCTCCATGTCGATCGTCTCGACGCCGTGGCGCTCGGCCATCGCGCGACGCTCGGCGACCGGCTCGACCGCGATGACGCGGTGCCCGAGGTGGCGACCGATGCGCGCGACGAATTGACCGACGGGGCCCAGCCCGATCACGCCGAGCGTGTCGCCCGGCTCGAGGTTCGCATACGCCACGCCCTGCCACGCGGTGGGCAGGATGTCGCTGAGGAACAGGTAGCGGTCGTCCGGCAGCTCCTTGCCCACCTTCGTGGCGTTGAAGTCGGCCATCGGGACACGCAGGCGCTCGGCCTGACCGCCCGGCACGGAGCCATACAGCGAGGTGTAGCCGTACAGCGCTGCGCCGGTGCCCTGGTCGCGGTTCTGCGTCGTCTCGCACTGGGTGGTGAGCCCGCGGGCACACATGAAGCAGTCACCGCAGGCGATGACGAAGGGGATGACGACCCGGTCGCCGGGCTGCAGCTGGGTGACGCCGGAGCCGACTTCCTCGACGATCCCCATGGTCTCGTGCCCGAGCACGTCGCCCTTGCTGAGGAAGGGGCCGAACAGCTCGTAGAGGTGCAGATCGGAGCCGCAGATCGCGGTCGACGTGACGCGGATCACGGCGTCGGTGGGATGGTCGATCGTGGGGGAGGCGACCTCCTCGATCGTGAGTGTGCGCTTGGATTGCCAGGTGAGTGCTCGCATGCCGCGCACGCTACGCGGTCATGCTGAAGATCGGCCGATGCGATCCGCAGCACCCCGCGGCGCGTTCCACGGCCCGGGCGGCAGCGGCACGGATGCGGGCGGCAGCGGCGCCAGGTCGGCTCCGCCGCGGTAGGCGAAGTGCACGAGCACCCCGGCAAGCAGCGGCTGTAGCGCGCCGACGGTCGGCATCGGGTGGACTCCTGCCGGATCGGCGAAGGCGATGATGGCGGCGTAGGCAGGCATGCTCAGCACCGAGACGAGGACGCCCCCCGTTGCCCACGAGAGGATGCCGCGTTCGGTGCGCGCCCATCGCGCCGCGCCGACGGCACCGAGCGCCAACGGCACGACCATGATGGCGGCGACCAGTGCGGCAGCGACAAGCGGCGACGCCGGTCCGCCGGAAGCGGTGAAGGCGCGCCATGCCTCGTCGAGCGTCGCGCCGGGGGAACGACGCAGGGGCAGCAGCACCAGCGCGTCGAGCAGGCTGACCGCGACCGCGATCGCGCCGAGCACGGCTCCTGTGGCGAGCATTCGACGCCGTGCCGCGGGTCGCACCGACTCGACGACGGCGGGCTTTGGCGGCTTCGCGGCCTCGATGGTCAATGCGCTTGCCGCCATGCAGGCCGCGCCCGCCATCGCCCACCCGAACCAGCCGCCTCCGTCGCGGAGTGCGAGCGCGGCAGCGGCCGCCAGGGCAATCAGCCCGAGCAGCCACAGCGGTGCGGCGAACCGCACCGCACCGCCGATCGTGGTGGATGCGAGGCTCAGCTGCACCACTAGCACCGCCGAGTGCACGAATGCCGCGCCGGCCAGCAGCAGGGTGGCGATGCCGACCGGTGCGGCCCCGAAGGCGAGGAAGATCAGCATCATGGCGATCGTCGCGTGCAGGACCGCGGCATCGATGCGGAGGCGTGCCTGCAGGATGGCGTGCGCGGGGCTGGGCGCCTGCATGCGATCGGCGGTGATCGCGGTGCGCAGCGCACCCCAGGCGATCTCGCCGCGCCGCACGCCGACGACGTCGGCATGCGCGAGGTCGTGGAGCCATTCCTCCCGGTAGCGGTCCCGAACCGCCCAGGGCAGAGCCGCAGCGGCGAGCTCCACGACGCGCCTCATGCTGCTCCGCCCAGCGCCGGTCGAGGACGCCGCCCGACAGCACTCGAGGTCTGCGCCTGCGCGGAGGCGCGCGATGCTCGAGCCAGGCGCACCGCCTCCGCCGCCGGTTCGCGGGCTTCGGGCGTCAGGCGATAGAGCCGTCGTCGAGCGCCAGGACGATCGCCGTCGGACTCCCACTCGCTCGTCACCCACTCGTGCGATTCGAGCCGCTCGAGAATGGGGTAGACGGAGCCGGTCGGTCTGCTGATGGCGCCGGCGATCGCGAGTCCCCAGGTCGGCGCGTCCCGCTCCAGCAGGTGGGCGAGCACGTCGAGCGTCGCGGGGGTCATGCGAGCGAGCGGCCGAGGCATGCCGACAATCTACATATGTAGAGTTGCGGCGACAAGGGCACAGCGAAGGGGCGCCCCCGTCGCCGGAGACGCCCCTTCGCCGTGGTTCAGCTGGTGCGGCCGCCGCCGCCCGCCGGGAGCTGACCGTCGACGAGCTCCTTGTTCGGGTCGTTGACCTTGCCGACCAGATCCTGGCCGACGGCGATGCGGTCGACGTCGTCATCGCCGGGCACGATGTCGCCGCGCAGGCTGCGACCCGCGGTCTCGTTGAAGGTCAGGATCGCGGCGAGGCCGATGATGCCCGCGATCGTCATGTAGATGCCGGGGATCAGCGTGGAGCCGGTGCTCTGGATGAGCGACTCGTTGATCAGGCCGGCGGGGCCGCCGAGCAGCGACGTCGCCACGTTGTAGCCGAGCGCGAAGCCCGCGTAGCGCACCGCCGTCGGGAACAGCGCCGGCAGCGTCGCCGAGATGTTGCAGAGCAGCATCACGAGGAAGAGGCCGAAGATCGCAAGGCCCAGCACCTGCAGCACGACATTGCCGGTCTCCAGCAGCAGCACCGCCGGGATCGAGAACAGCACGAAGCCGGCGGCTGCGGTGAGCAGCACCGGCCGCCTGCCGATCCGGTCGGTGAGCGCGCCGAGCGGCACGATCGCGACCATCATCACGAGCTGCACGCCGACGAGCATGAGGCCCGCCTGCGTCGCATCCATGTCGAGCGAGGTGTTGAGGTAGGTGGGCATGTAGGTCAGCACCAGGTAGAACGCGGTGTTGATGAGGATCGTGATGCCCATGATCTTCATGAGCTGCTTCGGCTGCTTCGTGATGAGATCGCGCAGCACCTGCCAGGCGCTCGTGCGCGTGTCCTGCTCCTGCGCCTCGGTGAAGGTCTCCGAGTCGTGCAGGTTCTTGCGCATCAGCAGCGCGACGATGCCCAGCGGCAGGGTCAGCAGGAACGGCAGGCGCCACCAGCCGGCCTCCATGCCGTCGCTGCCGACGATGAACTCGAGGGTCGTCACGAGGATCGCCGCCATCGAGAAGCCCAGCAGCGTGCCGAACTCGAGGAACGAGCCCCAGAAACCGCGACGGTCGTCGGGCGCGTGCTCCGCCATGTAGACGGCGGCGCCGGCGTACTCACCGCCGGCAGAGAAGCCCTGGATGATGCGCAGCGTGAACAGCAGCACCGGGGCGAGCCACCCCACCATGTCGAAGGTGGGCAGGATGCCGATGCTCGCGGTCGAGACCGAGATCAGCAGGATGGTGAACACCAGCACCTTCTGGCGACCGATGCGGTCGCCGAGCGGGCCGAGCACGGCGCCACCGATGGGGCGGATGAGGAACGAGACGGCGAAGCCGAACAGCGCCCAGAGCACCGAGTTCTCGGAGCCGCCGAAGATCTGGTTGGCCAGGTGCACCGTGAGGTAGCCGTAGATGCCGTAGTCGAACCACTCGATGGCGTTGCCCGCCATCGCGCCCATGACCGACTTCTTGACGGTCTGGCGCTGGAGTGGCGAGAGGTCGTTCTCGCGGGTGATGGTGGGAGGCTCGTGCGCGGGGTGCGCGCCTCCTGCTGCGTTCTGCTCGGTCATGGCCGTGTCCCTTCTGGTGCTGCCGTGGGGGTCGTGCTGTGTCGTGCTTCGGTCAGGTGGTGGATGCGAGCTGGTGCAAGTGCATGAGCATGCGAGTGTACGCGCGCGCCGCGGTCGCCAGGTGGGCGATGCGCACGCGCTCGTTCGGCTGGTGCGCCTGGCCGGTGATGTCGCCCGGCCCGAGGATGATCGTCGCGCAGCCGTGATGGCGAGCGATGAAGCCGCCCTCGCAGGCCGCAGTCCAGGCCTCGACCGGAGCGGTCTCGCCCTCGGCCTGCAGGGCGGCCACTGCGCTCGCCACCAGGGGGTCGTCCGGGTCGGTCTCGAACCCCGGCATCTCCATCAGCAGACTCGCTTCGGCAGTGCATCTCGCGTCGACGATGCCCTCCTGCCGCACGGCTTCGGCGATCCCGGCGGAGAGCTGCTCGAGCGCCTGCGCGCCTGTCTCGCCGGGCATCAGGCGGCGGTCGACCAGCAGCATGCAGCGATCGGGCACGATCGAGGTGCCGTGCCCGCCTTCGATGCGGCCGACGTTCCAGGTCGCCGAGCCGAGCAGCCCCGACGCACCGGCACGCAGCCGTGCGTGGTCGTCGGCGATCCAGGTGGCGATGCGCGCGGCGGTGGTGATGGCACTCGCGCCGTCCTCCGGGCGGCCAGCGTGCGCGGCACGGCCCGCCACCTCGATCTCGAGGTTGGCGGCGCCGCGGCAGGCGATCACCACGGCCATGTCGGTCGGCTCCGCGACGATGCACGCGAGGTAGTGCCCCGGCGGTTCGGCGACGTGCGCCTGGATGCCGGTCGCCAGATCCTCCTCGTCGACCGTCACGAGCATCTCGAGCGGCAGTTCGGGGCGCACGTGGTTGACGGCGGCCATCGCCTGGAGCGCCGCGGCGATGCCGCCCTTCATGTCGGTGGCGCCGCGACCGGTCAGCCAGCCGTCATCGACGCGGGGGCTGAAGGGCGCCGCCACCCATCCCTCACCTGCGGGCACCACGTCGCTGTGGCCGAGCAGCAGCACCGCTGGTCGCTCCGGCGTCGGGTCGGGGCCGAACCGGATCGACAGGTTGGGTCGCTCCGGCGCCACCAGGGTGCGCGCGGTGCGGCCGCCGAGGCGCGACGCGATCGTCTCCAGCACGCGCACGGTGAGCATCTCGGTGCCACCGGGGTTCTCGCTCGCCGCGAGGATCAGCGAGGAGGCGTCCGCGACGATCGTGGCGTCTTCGATCAGCGCGAGCGCGCGCGCGAGGTCGGGCTCGTCGTGGGTCGGTTCAGCCGTCATCCGCTCTCCTTCACCAGCAGCGCTCGCGGCGCCGACGTGAGCACTTCCGCACCGGCGTCGGTGACCGCGATCGATTCGCTGAGCTCGCAGCCGTACCCCGACATCCACATGCCGGCAATCACATGCAAGCACATGCCGGCCTCGATGACCGTCTGCTCGTCGCCGCGGATCGAGACGGTGCGCTCGCCCCAGTCGGGCGGGTAGCCGATGCCGATCGAGTATCCGAGCCGGGAGGGCTTCTCCAGCCCCTCGGCGGCGATGTGCGACTGCCAGATGCTGTGCACCTCGGCGACGGTGCGGCCGGGGCGGATGCCGTCGAGCACCAGCTGCAGGCCCTCGGCGGTGACGTCGGCGAGGTGCGCGAGGCGATCGCTCGGTGGACCGAGCACGAGGGTGCGGGCGAGGGGCGCGTGGTAGCGGCGATGCGCGCCGGCGAGCTCGATGGAGATGGCGTCGGAGGCGCCCAGCCGCCGCGCGCTGAAGGTCATGTGCGGAGTGTCAGCCGACTCGCCCGTCGGAAGCATCGGCACGATCGCCGGGTAGTCGCCCTCGATGCCGTCGACGCCGGTGGTCTGGGCGAACTGGATGGCGGCTGCGATGTCGTTCAGGCGCGCCCCAGCGGCGACCGCGTCGATGCCCGCCTGCATCGCGGCGGATGCGACGCGGCCGGCCTTCCGCATGAGCTCGAGCTCGAAGGGGCTCTTGACGAGTCGCACCCAGTTGACCAGGTCGTGCGCGTCGACGAGCTGCCACTGCGGAAGGCCGCGCTGCAGCGCCAGGAACGACCGCACCGAGAAGAAGTGCGCCTCGCCCTCGTAGCCGATCCGCCCGCGCCCGCCGAAGCCGCGAGCGCGCAGCTGCTCCGCGGCCCAGTCGAACGGGTGCACGTTGCGCTGGTGCACGAGCGATTCCGGGTAGCCGAGGATGTGCTCGCGGGGTGTGGAGACCGCGCTGCGGTGGGCGCCGCCGGCATCCATCTCGCGCATGATGAGCAGCGGATCGCCCGACAGCGGCACGAACAGCAGCTGCGGCATGTAGAACGACCAGGCGTCGTAGCCGGTCAGGTAGTGCAGGTTGGCCGGATCGACGATCACGAGCCCGTCCAGGCCGCTGCGGGCCATGCGAGCGCGGGTGCGCTCGAGCCGATCCGCATACTCCGCCGGACTGCACTCCACGGGGCCTCCTCGATTGCGTGTGGTCACCCTACGACAGGGCTGGGCTCGTCAGCGCGCGCCGGGCGGTCACTCCCGCAAGGGCACGAAGGCGTAGGTGCCGCTGTCGGTGCGCGTCCGCGCGCGGCCTCCACGCACATCGACCACCTGCATGGCGCCCGCGACCGGCGCGACCATCCGGCCGCCGTCCGCGAGCTGCGCCACGAGCGCCTCCGGCGTGCGACCCAGGTCGGCGGAGACCAGGATGCGATCCCACGGGCCCTCGGCGGGCAGGCCGAGCACACCCTCGATCGCCTGCCGGATGCGCGGTGCGGTCGACGCCGATGCGATGCGGCCCGTCGCTGCGGCATGCGCGGCCAGGTTGGCGTTCCCCTGCTCCACGAGCTCTGGCACGAGCTCGACGCCGACGACCTCGGCTCCGAACTCGGCCAGGATGGCGGTCGTCCAGCCCGAGCCTGCACCGACGTCGAGCACCCGGTGACCGGCGCGCGCATCCAGCAGCTCGAGCATGCGCGCGACGGTCGACGGCTGTGAGTTCGTGGCATCCCAGCCGATCCGGACGGGGCTGTCGATACCAGCGAGGTGGCGGGCGGCCTCGGGAAGGAAGGTCGAGCGGTCGGCGGCTCGCATCGCCGCGCGCACCCGATCCGCCGCGTCCCGGCTGACAGGCAACCTGCTCATGCCTGGACGCTACGCCAAGACTCGGCGCCCGTCACGGCTCGGATCCGCGGCCGACGGGGGCAGAGAAGAAGCGATGCGGACTGGCTCATTGGCGCTTGCGCAAATGCAAGAACTGGTGAAGGCGCCTGGTCGGTCCGCATCGCTTGCTTGACCGTGACTGTACGCCGGAGACGACACATCCGCAATGGTCAGCGGGCGCGATGTGCAGAGCGGCGTCAGCGGCCCGCGAGCTGCGGCTTGCGGATGCCCGGGTGGGATCGCGGGATGGCCGCGAAGAGCACCCAGCCGGAGGCGGCGAGGCAGGCGATGATCAGCGGGTAGGTCAGCGCGGCGCGCATGATCGCGAGCCAGGTCGTCTCGTCGAGCCACCACAGCACCGAGAACACCGCGACCCGGATCACGTATTGCAGCACCCAGATCCATGACGCGCGCCGGTACGCCCGCAGCAGCACCGGATCCTTGCGCCATCGGGCCCCCGTGCCGATCAGGCCACCGACGATGACGCCCAGGAACGGCCAGCCGATCACGATCGAGACCACCCACGCGAGTGCGCTCGCGGCGTTCGAGAGCAACTGGATGAGGAAGAAGTTGCGGGCTTCGCCGGTGTAGTACGCGATCATCGCGGCGATCACGGTCGCCAGCATCCCGATGAAGACGGCTCTCGGCTTGCGGCGCTCGATGATCGAGGAAATGAGCACCGCGGCGCTCGCGATGACCGAGGCGATGACTGCGGTGAGCAGTTCGCCGCCCGAAGCGAGCCACGCCAGCAGGAACGCGAGCGGTGGCACGCTGCCCTCGACCGCAGCTCTACCGCCGCCGAGCAGGCGCGCGAGCGACTCCTCGCGAGTGGGGTCGCCGTCGGCGTCATAGCGCCCGCCGTCGAACGCGGCCGGCGCGAGCTCGGCGGCGTGCTGATCGCGAAGCGCGTCCTCGCTCGCGGGATCGAGTCCGGAGGGCTGGGCCACAGAAGTATTCCCGTCAGTTGCTCTGCCAGTCGCGCGGACCGCGCGAGCCGGCTTGATACTCATGCATCGGCACGTCGTCGCGCTGCCAGGCCGCGAGCACCGGCTCGACGATGCGCCAGCACTCCTCGGCGGCATCCCCGCGCACCGCCAGCCGCGGGTCGCTGTCCAGGATCGAGGCGAGCACCTCGCCGTAGGGGAGCAGCTGGCCACCGCCGAGCTCGCCCCGCAGCACGGTCTGCTCGAGCGTGAAGGGGTCGCCCTTGCCATTCGTGGTGATGTGCAGCTCGAAGCCGTCGGGCTTGAAGTCGATCACCAGCTTGTCAGGGGTGTCGCGGCCGGCGAAGCCCTCGGGCACGAGCGCCGGCGCCTTCCAGTGGATGATCGCGCGCTTGCGGATGCCGGCGAGCGACTTCCCGGAGCGCAGGATGAAGGGCACGCCCGCCCAGCGCGCGGTGGCGATGTCGACCTGCACCTCGGCGAGGGTCTCGGTGCGCAGCTCAGGCTCCACCCCATCCTCGGAGGTGTAGTCGGGCACGGCGCGGCCTTCCACGCTGCCGGCGGTGTAGCGCGCGCGGCGTGAGTCCTTGACGGGATCGACGATGCTTGCCGCGCGCAGCACCTGGCTGATCGCATCGCGCAGATCGCGCGCCGAGACGCTCGCGATCGGCTCGATGGCGATGAGCGCCATGATCTGCAGCAGGTGCGACTGGATCATGTCGCGCAGGGCGCCGTTGCGGTCGTAGTAGCCCGCGCGGCCCTCGAGCGTGACGGTCTCGTCATAGAGGATCTCGATCTTGGCGATGCTGTCCCGATCCCAGACCGGCTCCAGCAGTCGGTTGGTGAAGCGCAGGCCGAGCAGGTTGAGCACCGTGTGCAGTCCGAGGAAGTGGTCGATGCGGAAGACGCGCTCCTCCGGCACGATCCGCGTCACGAGCTCGTTCAGCCGCACCGCGGCCTCATGGCTGTCGCCGAAGGGCTTCTCGATCGCGAGAATCGTGCCCTCTGGCACGCCCACTTGCTCGAGCGTGCCGCAGACCAGCTCGGTCACGTGCGGCGGCAGCGCGAAGTAGATCACGAGCCGGTCGCACTCGATCGATTCGACGAGCGCCGTGAGTGCTGCCGGGTCGGTCGCGTCCGCGGAGACGTAACGCGTCGATGCGAGCACCGCTTTCGCTGCAGAGCCCAGCACGCCGTCGAGCTGCAGCGCCGTGCGCACGCGATCGTGCCAATCGTCGTCGCTCAGCACGCGCAGGTCGGCGCCGACGACCGTGACGCGCCGGTCGGGCTCCGCGCGCAGCAGGGTGGCGATGCCCGGCAGCAGCAGTCGGCTGGTGAGGTCGCCGGATGCGCCGAGGATGAGCAGGGTGGTCGTGGGCGTCGAGGCCATGGCTCGATCCTTGCACTCGAAGCCTTGCGCGGTCGCGTGCCGGTGTCGGTCGCAGCCGACCGCGGTCACCAGATCGTGCCGCCGCCGATCGAGATGCCGCCGTAGGTGAGCAGCACGAACACGATCGCGAGCACGGCCGGCGCGATGCCGCGCCCCCCGGCATGGCGCGACTTGAACAGTGCGATGACGGCGAGGATCCCCGCCACGGCACCCAGGCCGCCGCCGAGGATGAGGCCGACGAAGAGCGGGATCGGCATGAGGATCAGGCCGAGGAGGCCGAGCCAGAATGCCCACCACGCCCAAGGGTTGGAGCGCTTGGTCTGCATGCCACCATCCTCTCGCATCTCGCCTTCGAGGTCGCCGGGAGCGCGGTCGCCGAATGACCCTTGACGCGAGCCGTAACAGTGTCATACTTAGTGCGCAGCGCCCTCACCCGTCGTGACCGGGTGGGGGCGCGGTAAAGACCGTGACGTGGGGGTCGTGCGAGGCTGGGGCCATGAAGAAGCGCGACCTCCACCTCACGGGTGATGCCACTGCCGATCGCCTGCTCTCCGACGACGACTTCGCGTTGCTCACCGGCATGCTGCTCGATCAGCAGGTGACCATGGAGAGCGCGTTCGCGGGACCGGCGAAGCTGCTCGCTCGACTCGGGCGCTTCGACGCCGCCGAGATCGCCCGCATGGACCCCGACTCCTTCCTCGCCGCGTTCAGCGAGAAGCCCGCCGTGCACCGCTTCCCCGGATCGATGGCGAAGCGCGTGCAGGCGCTCGCGAATGAGATCGTCGAGCATTGGGGCGGGGACGCGGGCGCGATCTGGCGGCAGGGCGATCCCGACGGGGCAGAGGTGCTGCGCAGACTCAAGGCGCTACCCGGCTTCGGCGAGCAGAAGGCCAAGATCTTCCTCGCGCTGCTCGGCAAGCGCGCCGGCTTCGACGGCGCAGGCTGGACCGAGGCATCCGATCCCTACGGCGAGCCGGGCGCGCGTCGGTCGGTGGCAGACATCGTCGATGCGGAGTCGCTCGCCGAGGTGCGTGCGGCGAAGCAGGCGGCCAAGGGCGCGGCGAAGCAGGCGAAGGACGCGAAGGCCTGACTCGACCGCCGATCGCGCGTTCTTCCGCAGGTCGAGGAGGTGGTGGCCCGGAGAGCCGCCGCCGTCACGAGACCGGTATCCGACGGGGTATCTCGGAATCATCCGAGCGGGTGACGCGGCGCTCGCGGCGGCTGCCTAGGGTGAGCGCATGACGTCGCTTGCAGCCCGCACATTCGCGTCGCTCACGCCGCAGGCTGTGCCGAGCGATCCGGTCGCGCTCGAGCGGCTGCGGCGAGAGCGGCTGCGCAGCAGCATCGGCTGGCTCACGGGCGGCGTGGCCGCGGCACACCTCGCGGGGCTGCTCACGCTGTGGGCTGCGCAGCCAGTCGGCGGATGGATGTGGTTCGGTCTCACGGCGCTTCTCGCGGCCGCCATGCTCGCCGCCGGATTCGCGCAGCTGGTGCTGCTGATGCGTGCGGAGCAGCGAGGGATTCCCGCGGCGGTGACGATCGGGGCGGTGGCGACGCTCGGCGTCTTGACCGCGCCGCTGGCGGGATTCCTGCTGTTCGTAGCCGGAGTCTTCCAGCTCGTCGCTCCGGTCGCAGCGATGGCGTTCGGGATCGGTCTGCTCGCGTGCGATCCCAGCATGAGAGCGGGCGTTCGTCGCCCCTGGACCGGCGCTGCGAGCGGGTTCGTCGTGGTCATGCTCGCGATCGCGGCCGGGGTGCTCGACACGCTCGTGCTGCTGCCACTCGCCATGGCCCCTGGACGATCGCTGACGGAGATCTCGGCCGCGCTCACCTCGGCGGGAGAGGGCGGCGGTATGTGGGTGCCGCTCGCTTGGGCGACCCTGTGGTTGGCCGCAGCCGCGCTGTTGGCGCTCGGTCTGCTGCGCAACCGTCGCACCCAGCGCGGCGCACTGGGCGTGATGCTGGGTGCCGCGACGGCCGCGCTCTTCGCGCTGCCGATTGCGCAGTTCCCGATCGGGATGAGCATGGGCGACACGTTCGTCACGCAGGGCGGCGGCGCTTCGGCGCTCTTCCCCGCACTCATCTTCGTCGCCTCCCTGTGTGCGGCGCTGGCCAGCGCACTGCTGATCGGCTCAATGCGCCGCTGAGACTCCGATCGATCGCAGCAGCGCATCGACGGCAGACGCTGCGTGCGCGCGCTGCTGGGCGGGGGAGAGGATCGCGTCGTCGCCCAGCAGCATCGCCGCGTTCAGCGGCGCGCCCATGACGAGCCAGTTGAAGCGCTCTGCCGCGGCGCTCGTGTCGTGCTCGGGCAGCGACCCGGCCTCGACCCACGCCGCGAGGCGCCGCTCGACGCCTGCCATGGCCCTCGCCGGGCCGTGCTCGAACAGCGCCCTGCCGAGCTCGGGGAACCGGTTCGCCTCACCGATCACCAGCCGTCGCAGCCGCAGGATCCTCGGCGTCAGCACCGCGTCGAGCATCTCGATCGCCAGCGCCGTCAGGTTCTCGGCCGGTGGCCCGGATGCATCCGCCGCCTCGTGACCGAGGGGGTCGCCCGTGGAGACGGTCATCGAGGAGACGAGCTCGACGAAGAGCGCCTCCTTGCTGCCGAAGTGCTTGTAGACCGTCTGCTTCGAGGAGCCGGCGAGCCGCGCCACCTCGTCCATGCTCGCCCCGACGAAGCCGTCGCGCAGGAAGACCACCTCGGCGGCACTGAGGATGGCGGCGCGGATGCGCTCGGTGCGGCCGGCCCCGCGGGTGGGCCCCGGGTTGGACTCGGTCCCCGACGCGATCGTTGACATAAGTGAACTGTACCGTCTAGTTTGACCACGGACGACCCGAATCGATCGGGTCTTGAGAGGGTCACCGATGACGACAGAGACTGCGATCGCAATCGATGCCACGATCGTGCGCCATGAGCACGACGGCGGGTGGACGTATGTGCCGCTGCCCGGGTCGAAGGACGTGTTCGGCACGGGCAAGGCCATACGGGTTGCGGGCACCGTCGACGACGTCCCCATCGAGGCGACGCTGCTGCCGATGGGCGGCGGCACCCACATGCTGCCGCTGAAGCAGACGATCGTGCGAGCGCTCGGCAAGGGCGGCGGGGAGCGGGTCGCGGTGCGACTTGCGCCGCGCGAGGAGCGCACACGATGACGGAGTACGCGGAGACCAGCGCGGGCGACCGCATCGGATTCGATCGCTATGGCGAGGGTCCGGGCGTCGTCTTCATCGCGGGGGCGGGGCCGTTCCGCGCGATGGACACGACGACCACGGAGACCGCGAAGCTGGCTGCGCGGGAGGGCGTGCAGACGCTCGTCTACGACCGGCTCGGCCGTGGGGACAGCCAGGCGGAGGGCGATCTGACGCTGGATCGCGAGATCGCGGCGATCGCTGCGGCGATCGACGAGGTGGGCGGCAGTGCCGTGCTCGTGGGCCACTCATCCGGATGCTCGATCGCGCTGGCAGCGGCGGATGCCGGATTGCCGGTGACCGCGCTCGCACTCTGGGAGGCACCGATCGGGCAGTTCTCCGGCGGTGCTGCGCAGTTCGAGGCCGACTTCCTCGCGCACCTCGACGCCGGCGACCTCGAAGCGGCGCAGAAGGAGTACATGCGCGACATGCCGCCGGAGTTCTTGGAGGGCGCGATGCAGGATCCTGCATGGCCGCAGATCGCGATGGGCAGCCGCACCTATCGCGCCGACGCCCGCTCGCTCGCATGGGCCGAGGAGGTGCCGGCTGCGGAGCGCTACGCCCGCATCACGGTGCCGGTGCTCGCGATGGTGGGCGAGGAGACGTTCCCCGGCATGACGGAGACGGCGAATGCGCTCGCGGCGGCCATCCCGAGTGCGACCATGCGCGTGATGCCCGGTGCCATGCATGACTGGGAGCCGGGGCCGATGGCCGCGGCGATCGCGCGGCTGGCGGGGTCGGGCGCCTCGTAGAGCCCGACGGAGGTGGAGGAGGTGGCGGCCCGGAGGGTCGCGACCGTCTCGAGACCGGGTGCCGATGGGTGCGTTCCGGTCTCGTGACGCGCGCGCCTGCGGCGCGTGCTCCTCGACATTGAGGATGGGGGTGGTGGTTCCGGGTCCGTGGCCTGGCCTTCTCCTCGCCCGACTCTCTCGATGTCATTCGTAGGACTTGTCGGTCACGGATCTGGGGCCGCTGCCCTTGGTTCGGTCGGGAGGCCGAGCCGGGCGGGGACGTGACCTAATAGGACTCTGTCCGACCACGACTACTCAATGTTGTGTCCGCCCGGCCCGGTGAGGTCATCCAACCGATCACGATCGATTGGAGACAGAGCCCATGCTAATCACCCACCCCGAGCAGGCGCAGCGGACAATCGTCGTCGCGGGCGTCGACACGCATAGAGACACGCACCACGTGGCCGTGCTCGACTTGGCCGGCCGCCCGCTCGCGATCGAGCAGTTCCCCGCATCACCTCCCGGCTACCGGCAGCTGCTCGCGTTCGTGGCCGCGCACGGCGTCATCGACAAGATCGGTGTCGAACTGACCGGCTCCTACGGCGCCGGCCTCACCCGCCACCTGACCGCCGCCGGGGTGACCGTGATGGAGGTGAACACCACCGACAAGGCCACCCGCGCCCGCCGCGGCAAGGACGACGCGATCGACGCCGTCGCCGCGGCGCAGAAGACACTCTCCGGCATGGCCTCGGCCACGCCCAAGGACACCACCGGCGCCACCGAAGCGATCCGCCTCCTCACCGCCGTCCGCGACCTCGCCGTCAAGCAGCGCACCCAAGCGATGAACCAGGTCCACGCGCACCTGGTCACCGCGCCCGAGCAGCTGCGAGAACCGCTCCGAGGCATGCCGCGGGCGGCGCTGCTGCGCGCCCTGCGCGGACTCCGCCCCGACCGGACACGTCTGGTCGAACCGGTCCAGGCCGCCAAGGCGGCGCTGCGCGCGCTCGCCGAACGGATCCGCGCCCTCGACGCGGAGATCACGACCGCCGACGCCGACCTGGCAGCACTCGTCACCGCGACCGCACCCACCCTGCTCGCCCGACCAGGCGTCGGCGTCCACACCGCGGCCCGCTTCCTCATCACCGCCGCGAACAACATCGACCGACTCCACAGCAGCGCCGCCTTCGCACGCCTCTGCGGCGCAGCACCCGTGCCCGTCTCCTCCGGCAAAACCCACCGCATGCGGCTCCACCGCGGCGGCGACCGGCAAGCCAACCGCGCCCTCCACATGATCATCATCGGCCGCATCAAGAACGACCCACGCACCCAGGCCTACCTCGCCAAGAAACTCGCCGAAGGACACTCCAAACGAGACGCCATCAGAGCCCTCAAGCGCTACCTCTGCCGCGAAATCCTCGCCGCCCTGAAACACGACCTCAACCCCACTTGACTTCCATAGGACTGTCCTACGGAGAGCGGCGGCGCTTCGCGCGGCCGCGGGGGAGCAGCTGCACCGACGGCAGGCGCGGGCTCGCGAGCGGCGGCGCCTCGTCGTCGACCACCGTGCCGAAGCGCGGCCGATCGGCTGGGCTCGCGTCGCGCTCGCGCATCCACTGCTCCCGGGCCTCCTGCACCTCGTCGTGGTCGGTGCCGACGAAGTTCCAGAACATCACGATCTCCTCGTCGAACGGCTCACCGCCGATCAGCACCGCGATCCCGTCCTCCGCCGCCGAGAGCACCACCGACTCGCGCCCGGGCGCCGCATACGCCATCGCACCCCTGCGCACGGGTACGTCGTCGACCGAGATGCCATCGGTGAGCGCGAGCACCCCGTGCTCGAAGTCACCGCGCAGCTCGAGCCGCGCCTCGCTGCCGGCGACCATGCGCAGCTCGACGCCAAGCAGGGGCGTGTAGGCGCCCACCTGGCTCGCCGCGCCCGCGTAGTCGCCGACGAAGACGCTGCCGCTGACGCCGTCGCCGAGTGCCACGGGCGGCACCGAGTCGAGCCCGTCGAACGATGGCTCGCGGTCGCGCTCGTGGCTGGGCAGCACCGTCCACAGCTGCAGGCCGTGCAGCACGTCGGTGTCGGGCGTGGAGTACTCGCTGTGCGCGATGCCGCGGCCCGCGGTCATGATGTTGAGTCCGCCCGATCGCACGGTGTGCGAGAAGCCCGCGGAGTCGCGGTGCTCGATGGCACCGTCGACGAGCCAGCTCCAGGTCTGCAGGCCGGTGTGCGGATGCGGTGGCACGACCATGCCGGGGCCGCCCAGCAACGACGAAGGACCGAAGGCATCGACGAAGCACCAGGCGCCGATGAAGTGGCGGTGCTTGTTGGGCAGCACCCGCTGCACCGGCATCGCCCGCGGGCCGCCGAGCGGCACGTCCCTGGGCAGCAGCAGCTCCAGTCCCGCAGCGGCGGCCTCGTCGACACATGCCTGTTCGCTGTTCTCGACGATGGTCGCCTCATCGTTGCTCATGGCGCCACGGTAGCCGAGGCCGCGCCGCCCGCTCGAGCGGTCGCGGCCGCGGTGCTCTGCCGCCGGCGATGCCGCCGGCCGGCATGCGTGTCCCGTGAGCGCGTCGTACGATCGCAGGGTGACTGAGCAGCCTGCCGGGTGGTACCCGGACCCGTTCGCGGCCGTCCCGGGTGCGAGCCGCTACTGGGACGGCGAGCGCTGGACGAGCCATGCGCAGGCCCCGGCGCCCCAGCCGCAGCCCGCGCACTCGGAGCTGGCGGCACCCGGTCGCGGCTTCGGCTGGGAGCAGCCATCGGCTGGTCGTCCGGACGACTCCCCGGAGGCCTTCGGCACGGGCGAGGCTCGAGCGCCGCTGGCGAGCTGGGGTCGGCGCGTCGCCGCCTACCTGCTCGACGCCATCCCGATGGTCGTCCTCACCATGCTGCTGCTGCAGATGCTGGGCGTCACCGAGGCGCTGACGAGCGCGATCGAGGCCGACGGTACCGCGGGCATCGACGAGGCGAACGCGATGCTGACGGCGCTCAGCCCCACGGGGATGACGATCACACTCGCGAACCTGCTCTTCGCCGCGCTCTACAACATCGGCTTCCACGTCTCGCGCGGCGCGACGCCGGGCAAGATGCTCCTCGGCATCCGCGTGCGCCAGGTCGAGCAGGACCGCAACCCGGAGCTCAGGCAGGCGAGCATCCGCTGGCTCGTGCAGTTCGGCCCCGGCATGCTCAACGGCGTGCCGGTGATCGGCATGCTCAGCGGCTTCTTCAGCATCGCCGACCACCTGTGGCCGATCTGGGACGCCGATTCGCAGGCCCTGCACGACAAGGCCGGACGCACGCTGGTGGTGCGCTCGCGCTAGCGATCAGCCGCCGAAGACCGCGTCGCCGAAGATGATGACGAGGATGCCGGCCACTGCCAGCAGCACGCACGCGCTCATCAGGGCGACGCTGAGCGCCGTCGACCCGGGCCGGTGGCTCTCGAAGGCGCGGATGCCGAGCGCATAGATCAGCGGGATGCCTGCTCCCAGGAGCAGCCCGACCAGCAGCACCGAGAGCACGGCGGTCGCGAGCGCACCGAAGTCGAACTCCATCACAGGCCTCGATTCGTGCGGCTGGCCTTGCGCTTGCGCTTGCGCGGGCGGGAGAGCGGCGCGATGTGCGACGCGACCGCGCTGTACTCGCGGTCGATGCCGCGCTTGCGCTCGGCCTTCGGCTGCTCCCACTCGTCGGTGACGTTGTGGTGGCCGACGGGGCTGAGGCGCGAGCGCAGCCACATGGCGGTGCACGCGACGATGAGGATCGTCGTGACGACCAGTGCGCCCCAGAAGTGGCCGAAGAGGTTCGCGATCAGCAGGCACACCGCGCCCACGGCACCGGCGGCCGGCAGGGTGATGAGCCAGGCGATCAGCATGCGGCGCGCAACGCTCCAGCGCACCTTCACGTCCTCGCGCGCCAGGCCCGAGCCGATGACGGAGCCGGAGGCGACGTGGGTGGTCGACAGTGGAAGGCCGAGTTGGCTGGAGGTGAGGATGATGGATGCGCTGGAGAAGTCGGCGGCCATGCCCTGCCGCGGCGAGATGTCGACGATGCCCTTGCCGAGCGTGCGGATCACGCGCCAGCCGCCCATGTACGTGCCCAGTGCGATGGCGATGGCGCAGGCGAAGCGCACCCACAGCGGCATGTCGGAGGAGGAGTCGAGGGAGCCGTGCGCGACCAGCGCGAGGAAGATCACGCCCATGGTCTTCTGCGCATCATTGGTGCCGTGCGCCAGCGACATGAGCGAGGCGGCGCCGATCTGCCCCCAACGGAAGCTGCGCTGCTGTGCGCGCTCGCTGATCGTGCGCGTCACGCGATGCACGAGCCAGGTGCCGCCGAATGCGACGACCGCGGCGATCACCGGGGCGAAGAGCGCCGGGATCAGGATCTTCTGCGCGACCCCGCCCCAGAGCACACCAGAGATGCCCAAAGCCGCGATCGTCGCGCCGATGAGCCCGCCGAAGAGCGCGTGACTCGAGGATGAGGGCAGCCCGAACAGCCACGTCAGCACGTTCCAGACGATGGCGCCGGTCAAGCCGCTCAGCACGATGAGCATGAGCTGCTCGCCGTCGACCCCGGTGAGATCGACGATCCCGCTGCCGACGGTGCGCGCCACCTCGATCGAGAGGAAGGCGCCGACCAGGTTCAGGATGGCGGACAGCGCGACGGCCGGCTTCGGCTTCAGCGCACCGGTCGCCACCGAGGGAGCCATCGCGTTGGCGGTGTCGTGGAAGCCATTCGTGAAGTCGAACGCAAGCGCGACGACGATGACGATGACGAGGATGGCGACTTCCGGCACCGCGCTAGTCTGCCACCTCCGCGGCGCCCCCTCGTGCGCGCTGCGCGTCGCGCCCGCGGCGCCGGATCACTGCCTGGTCACACCCAGCCAGTAGAACGACTGCGTGCCGAACGTGAGCGAGAAGCGCCCATCCTCGGCGATGGTGGGGAACGCCCCGCCGCCAAACAGGTCGTTGAGCCGTGAACCCGCGAACATCGGCGCGTCGATCGTGACGTGCACCGGGTTGTGGCTGAACGAGAACACGCACAGCACATCCTCCGCGCGCGGCCCGTTGTAGGTGCCGTCGCCCTCGTAGGAGCGCACGAAGGCGAGCACCGCATCGTTGTCGGTGTCGAGCACCGTGATGTCGCCCAGCCCGAACACGGGGTGCTGTCGGCGCACGTGCAGCACCGACCGCATCCAGTGCAGCAGGCTCGACGCCTGCGCCATCTGCGACTCCACGTTGACCGCGGAGTAGTGATAGACGAGCGACTGCACGACGGGCAGGAACAGCTTGCCCGGGTCGGCGGTGGAGAAGCCGGCGTTGCGATCGGGCGTCCACTGCATCGGCGTGCGGGATGCATCGCGATCATCGAGCCAGATGTTGTCGCCCATGCCGATCTCATCCCCGTAGTAGAGGAAGGGCGAGCCCGGCAGCGAGAACAGCAGCGCGTTCGCGAGCTCGAGCTCGGCGCGCGAGTTGTCGAGCAGCGACGCGAGGCGACGTCGGACACCGATGTTCGAGCGCATCCGCGGGTCGTAGGCGTACCAGCCGTACATCGCCTGCCGGTACTCCTCGCTCACCATCTCGAGCGTGAGCTCGTCGTGGTTGCGCAGGAAGACGCCCCAGGTGGCGCCCGGGGGCACCTCGACCTGCTCAGCCAGGATGCGCTTGAGCTCGACCGAGTTCTGCGCCCGCAGCGAGTAGAAGATGCGGGGCATGGTCGGGAAGTCGAATGCCATGTGGCACTCGGGCTCCTCGTCGGTGCCGAAGTAGGCGGCGGTCTCGGCCGGCCACTGGTTCGCCTCGGCGATCAGCACGCGGCCCGGGTACTCGTCGTCGACGATCCGGCGCAGCTTGCGGATGTACTCGTGCGTTGCGGGCTCGGACTCGCCGTTGCCGTCCTCCGACTCGTACAGGTAGGGGATCGCGTCGAGCCGGATGCCGTCGACGCCGAGGTCGAGCCAGAAGCGCAGCGTGTCCTCGATCGCCTCGTGCACCGCCGGGTTCTCGAAGTTCAGGTCGGGCTGGTGCGAGAAGAAGCGGTGCCAGTAGAACTGCCGGCGCACCGAGTCGAACGCCCAGTTCGAGTCCTCGGTGTCGACGAAGATGATGCGCACGTTGGGGTATCCCTCGTCGTCATCGCGCCAGACGTAGAAGTCGCCGTACGGACCGTCCGGATCCTCACGCGATGCCAGGAACCAGGGGTGCTGGTCGGAGGTGTGGTTGATCGGCAGGTCGATCATCACGCGCATGTTGCGGGCGTGGGCCTCGGCGACGAAGTTGCCGAAGTCGTCGATGGTGCCGTACTCGGGCAGCACCGCCTTGTAGTCCGAGACGTCGTAGCCGCCATCGCGCAGGGGCGACTGGAAGAACGGCGGCACCCAGATGCCGTCGATGCCGAGCCACTGCAGGTAGTCGAGCTTGGACGTCAGTCCCTGGAAGTCGCCGAAGCCGTCGCCGTTCGAGTCGACGAACGATCGCACCATGACCTCGTAGAACACCGCCTTGCGGTGCCACTCATGGTCGAGCGTCAGCCCGGGCGCGTGGGAGGACTGGAGGGGGATGGGGGAGGTGAAGCTCACGGGCGCTCCTTGCCGAGGGCGTGTGCGTTGGGTCGAGCGGCGGGCAGGTGGGATTCGGCCGCACACAACGCTAGCCGGATGCCCGCCGAGTGCAAGGTCATCGCGGCCGCGCCGTCGATGCGCGCACCACGAGCTCGGGTGCGTAGTTGGTGTGGCTGCAGTCGGGCTCAGCCCGCTCGCCGCGCTGTGCAGCGCTGCGCAGCGCGCTCATGATCCAGGCGACCACATCCTCACCATGCTGCGCCGGATCCTGTCGGATGGTCGTCAGCCCGAAGGTCGCGGAGGCGGGCACGTCGTCGACGCTGATGACGCTCAGCTCCTCCGGCACTCGGATGCCCAGCTGCTGCGCGGCGATCAGCACGGCGATCGCCACCTCGTCGGTGCCGGCGAAGATCGCAGTCGGGCGGTCGGCGCGCTCGAGCATCGCGCGCACTTCGCCGTGTGCACCGCCGAGCGTGGTCGGTACCGTCGGCACGGGCCGCAGCCGCAGGCCGTGCTTCGCCACCACCGCCTCGAAGGCGCGCTTGCGGCGGTCGGAGGAGGAGGCGTCGAAGGGCTGCACCTCGGTGGCGCTGGAGATGTGCAGGAGGTCGGTGTGGCCCAGCTGCACGAGATGCTCGGCCGCGAGCTCCCCGGCCGCATCGTCGTCGAGGCTGAACGAGCGCGTGTGCGGGGTCGGCTCGCCGACGGTGGCGACGGGGATGCGGAGCTTCGCGAGCCGCGCGAGGTCGCTGCCGACGAGGCTGCGGGTGATGGTGACGAGCCCGTCGACCTCGCCACGGCGCATGAAGCGCTCGAACTTCTCGTGGCTGCCGTGGCCGAGCGTGCCGAGGTCGTACAGCAGCAGGTCGTGCTCGTGGGCGTCGGCCGCCTGCGCGACGCCGTGCAGCACGCTGCCGAAGTACCAGCGATCGACTGCGGGCGTCAGTACACCGATCGTGCGCGTCATGCCGGTAGCGAGCCTGCGGGCGGCACCCGAAGCACGGAAGCCGAGCTCGGCCGCAGCGTGCTGCACGCGCTCGCGGGTCGCGGTCGAGACCGCATCCGCACCCGACAGTGCACGGGAGGCAGTGGCCTTCGAGACCCCGGCGGCGCGGGCGACGTCATCGAGCCGAGGCATGCGCCCTCCTCCCTCTGCGCCGGTCGCCGCAGTCTGCTCCGTTGTGGAACCGGTTCCGACGATAGTCGCGCGTCGCGCCGCCGCCGGATGGGTCAGGCGATGATCGTTGCCGAATCGCAACCTGCCGATGCGCGACACCGCGCCGACAGGTGCGCTAGCGTCACTCCAAATGGAACCGGTTCCGGTTTCGGTTCTCGGCACGACGCGGTGCAATGCGCGCCGCGTGTGCCGAAAGCACTGAGCGAAGGAGTTCACGTGAAGCACGCACGCAGGATCGCGATGCCGCTGGGTATCGCTGGCGTCGCCGCGCTCGCCCTCACCGGCTGCGTCGGCGACGAACCGACCGACCCATCGGCGGCTCCCGGCGGGGGAGAACCCGCCGCAGGCTGCGAGGCATACGCCGACTACGGCACCTTCGAGGGTGCCGAGGTCGGGATCTACGGCACGATCCTCGACGTCGAGGCCGACCGACTCAACGAGTCCTGGGCCGAGTTCTCGGACTGCACGGGCATCGAGGTCGTCTACGAGGGCTCCGCAGAGTTCGAGGCGCAGATCAATGTGCGGGTGCAGGGTGGCAACCCGCCCGACCTCGCCATCTTCCCCCAGCCGGGCCTGCTGGCATCGGTCGCAGGCACGGGCAGCGTGCTGCCCGCGCCCGAGTCGGTCGTCGCCAACGCGCAGGAGTTCTGGACCGAGGACTGGCAGGAGTACGGCACGGTCGACGGCACGTTCTACGCCGCGCCGCTCATGGCGAGCGTCAAGGGCTTCGTCTGGTACTCGCCGTCGGTCTGGGCTGAGAACGGCTGGGAGGTGCCGACGACGCTCGACGAGCTCGACGAGCTGACCGCCACGATCGCGGATTCCGGCACCATGAAGCCGTGGTGCGTGGGCTTCGGCTCCGGCGAGGCGACCGGCTGGCCGGGTACGGACTGGGTCGAGGACTACGTGCTGCGCACGGCCGGCCCCGACGTCTACGACCAGTGGATCGCGCACGAGATCCCGTTCGACGACCCGCAGATCGTCTCGGCCATGGATCGCGTCGGTGACCTGATCAAGAACCCCGACTACGTCAACGGCGGATTCGGCGACGTGTCGACGATCGCCACGCAGGACTTCGGCACCGCCGGTCTCCCCGTGCTCGACGGCGAATGCGGCATGCACCACCAGGCCTCCTTCTACGAGGGCTTCTGGGGCGACGGCGTCACGATCGCCGAGGACGGCGACGTCTGGGGCTTCATCCTGCCGGGCACCGAGGCCGACGCGGCCGCCGTCACCGGTGGTGGCGAGTTCGTCGGAGCGTTCAGCGACGAGGAGGAGGTCGTTGCAGTGCAGACCTTCCTCTCCAGCGCAGAGTGGGCCAACAGCCGCGTCTCGCTGGGTGGCGTCATCTCCGCCAACTCCGGTCTCGACGCTGCCAACGCGTCGAGCCCGCTGCTGCAGTCGGCAGTGGAGACCCTGCAGGACCCGGCCACGACCTTCCGCTTCGATGGTTCTGACCTGATGCCCGGCGCGGTCGGGGCAGGCACCTTCTGGAAGGCGATGGTCGACTGGGTCTCGGGATCGGACACCGCGACCGTGCTCGGCGAGGTCGAGTCCAGCTGGCAGTAGTGATTCGCTGAGTCGGAGGCGGGGGTCGCCCAGGTGGCCCCCGCCCCCGTCTCCACCGGAGGTGACGCATGACCACGATGGATCTCATCGGCAAGCTGCTGCAGGGGGTCGTCGGCCTAGGGGCCTTCGGCGTCGTGATGGCGCTGCTGCTGGCCTTCCTCGATCGACCTGAGGACAAGCCGCGACCCGAGAGCTGGCGAGCCGCCGTCATGCAGGGGCTGCGCCCGCGCCTGCTGATCATCGGCGTGCTCGTGCTGCTCGCGCTGCTCGGTCGCCTGCTCTACGGCATCGTGCCGTGGATGACGCAGGGGCTGACGAATGTGCTCATCATCGTCGCGATCGCGGGCACCGCGGTGGTCGTGCTGCAGTGGCTGCTCGACCGACTGCTGCAGCCCAGGTCGCCGGCCGTGCGATCGGCGGTGCTCCGCACCCTCGGCGCTGCCGGCGTCGCTGCGGTCGCGGTGGTCGCCTCGATGGCGGATCGCATCGCGATGCTCGACTGGGTCACCGACGACTTGACGCTCGCCGCCAACCTCATCGGCTGGCCGGTCGTCGGGGCGCTGCTCGTGACTGCCGCGCTCGCGTTCACATCGCATCGCGTCCGCCGCCAGGGCCGGCTGATCGTGTGGCTGCTCGCAGCCGTGGCCGTCGTGGTGATCACCTTCATGCTCGAGCAGGGCAGGGAGCAGCCGATCGGCGTCTGGTCGTGGGCCGGTGCGCTGGCGCTCAGCGTGCTCGGCATACTCGGCTATCTCGCCGACCGCGACGAGGACTCGAAGCCCATGCTGGTCTTCCTCGTGCCCGCGACGCTGCTGCTGACCGTCGGCCTCATCTACCCGGCGCTGCGCACCACGCTGCTGGCGTTCACCGACCGCACGGGCGCGTTCACCGGGCTCGACAACTTCGTCTGGATGTTCACGCAGCGCGATGCGCTCATCACGCTCGGCAACACCGTCGCCTGGGTGATCCTGGTGCCGCTGCTGTCGACCGCGGTCGGCCTCGCGTATGCGGTGTTCATCGACAAGAGTCGCGGCGAGCGCGTCTACAAGATGCTGGTGTTCATGCCGATGGCGATCTCCTTCGTCGGCGCGAGCATCATCTGGAACTTCATGTACGCCTACCGCGGGCCGGCGCAGGATCAGATCGGCCTCGTGAACCAGCTCATCGTGCTGGTCGGCGGCGAGCCGCAGCAGATCCTGCAGAACAGCCCGTGGAACACGCTGGCGCTCATCATCGTGATGATCTGGATCCAGACCGGCTTCGCCATGGTCGTGCTCTCGGCCGCGATCAAGGGCGTGCCGACCGAGCAGCTCGAGGCGGCCGAGATCGACGGCGCCAACCCGTGGCAGCGGTTCCGCAACGTCACCGTTCCCGGCATCCGCACGTCGATCGTGGTGGTCATCACGACCATCTCCATCGCCACGCTCAAGGTGTTCGACATCGTGCGCACCATGACCGCCGGCAACTTCGACACCTCCGTGGTCGCGAACGAGATGTACACCCAGGCCTTCCGCTCCGGTGAACCCGGCCGCGGCGCGGCCCTGGCACTGATCCTGTTCGTCATGGTGCTGCCGATCGTCGTCTACAACATCCGCGTCCTGAACCAGCAGAAGGCGATCCGATGAGTCAAGTCGCAGTCACCCCAGACCCCGAGATCACGCCGGAGAGCGCGGATGCGGCGGTCGGCAAGCCGCGCACGCGGGCCGATCGCGTCAAGCGGCGCCTCACGAGCCCGTGGGCGACCATCGCGGCGCTGCTCATCGCCGTGCTCTGGACCATCCCCACCTTCGGGCTCCTGCTCTCGTCCTTCCGACCTTCCGGCCAGATCGCGACCACCGGCTGGTGGACGTTCTTCTCGAACCCGGAGCTGACGCTCGACAACTACACCGAGGTGCTCTTCTCCGGCTCGGCCAGCTCGCCGCAGCTGGGTGAGTACTTCGTCAACTCGCTCATGATCGCGATCCCGGGCTCGATCTTCCCGCTCGTGCTCGCGTCGCTCGCCGCGTACGCGTTCGCCTGGATCAAGTTCCGCGGCTCGTCGACGTTGTTCGTGATCGTGTTCGCGCTGCAGATCGTGCCGCTGCAGATGGCGCTCATCCCGCTGCTGCAGCTGTTCGTGAGCTTCGTGCAGCCGTTCCAGATCGCCCTGCACGACCTGCTGCCGTTCATCAGCGAGAAGCAGTTCATGCCGGTGTGGATCGCGCACGCGATCTTCGGCCTGCCGCTGGCGATCTTCCTGCTGCACAACTTCATCTCGCAGATCCCGGGAGAGGTGATCGAGGCGGCGCGGGTCGATGGCGCCGGGCATGGCCAGATCTTCTTCCGCATCATCCTGCCGCTGGCGATGCCCGCGATCGCCTCGTTCGGCATCTTCCAGTTCCTCTGGGTGTGGAACGATCTGCTCGTCGCGCTGGTCTTCTCCTCCGGCACGCCAGATACCGCGCCGCTCACGCAGCGGCTGGCAGAGCTCGCCGGATCCAGAGGAGAGAACTGGGCGCGACTCACGGCGGGCGCGTTCGTCTCGCTCATCGTGCCGCTCATCGTCTTCTTCGGCCTGCAGCGCTACTTCGTGCGAGGGCTCATGGCGGGCTCGGCGAAGGGCTGAGGAGGCGCGACCGGCGCCGGCTGGCGGATCCGCACCCCCGGATCCGCCAGCCGGCAGTCAGGCAGGCTTCCGCCGCGCCGTGACGAGGGCGCGGCATCGGTCGAGGAGGCGGCGCGGATCGACGGCGTCGGCGTGTTCCGCGATTCCCGTGGCGATCGTGTTCTTCATCTTCCAGCGCCGCATCACGACGGAGGGCGGCGAGAAGGGCTAGCCGATCGGGTCGGGGGCCGACGGCACGATGTGCAGATGCGCGCGCGACCGCGTGGCCGTGTGCGCCTTGCTCCGCGAGGCCAGGCCGTGCGCGGGCGCCTCGTCGAGACCGACCACGGCGGGCTCCCGGACGCGCGGCTGCTGCTCGTGGTGGGCGAGGAGCGCCAGCTGGACGGGCACGACGGAGGCCGATGCCCAGGCTTGCGGCGAGCACGCGGCCGGGTGCGGGATCGGCACGTCGGTGTCCTCGGTGCCATAGCCGGCGAACACCTCCGGCATCCGGCCGTCGAAGGCCGCGGCGGCGCGCTCGAGCTGCTCGGCCAGCTCTCGAGCCTCGGCGTGGAACCCGGAGCGCAGCAGCCCCTCGATCGCGATCGCGGTGTCGTGCGGCCAGATCGCCCCGCAGTAGTGGGCGAGCGGCCAGTAGCGCTCGGCATCGGTCGACATGGTGCGCAGGCCGAAGCCGGAGGAGAGCCGTGCATCGAGCAGCAGCCGCGCGACGGCCTCCTCCTCGGCGTCGTCGAGCAGCGTCGTGCCGATGAGGTGCCCGATGTCGCTCACGAGCGTCTCGAAGGGGCGCCCCTGCGCATCGAGTGCCATCGCCGGGAACCGAGTGCCGTCGCGCTCCACCCAGAACTGCGCGCGGAATCGGGCGCGCAGCTGCGCGGCCCAGTGTCGCAGCGGTGCACCGTCGTCACCGAGCTCATCGAGCAGTCGCGCGGCGCCGACCGCCGCACGGCAGGCGAGGCCCTGCACCTGCGCGGTCGCCACGCCGACCTCGTCGGTGCTGAAGCGCATGCCTGCGCCGTCACCGGACCAGCCCTTGCCCGCGACGCCCATGCCGCGCTCGTCATCGGAGGTGACGAATCCGTCGCCTGCAGCGCTCTGCATCCACGCCAGCGCGGCATGCAGCGCTGGGCGCAGCTCCCGCACCGTCTCCAGCGGCATCCCGGCCTCCCAGGCGTCGTGCAGCAGCACGATCCACAGCGGCGTCGCGTCGATCGAGCCGGAGTAGACCGGCGGCGCCTCGACGCCCGGGCGCAGCGGATCGGTCGCTCCCTGCTGCATCGAGTGCAGGATCCGGCCGGGCTGCTCGCCCGTGGCGGGGTCGACCCGCACCCCCTGGCGGGCCGCGAGCGTGCGGAGCGTGCCCTCGGCGAGCCGACGGTGCCGCGGCAGCAGCAGCCGCGTGGCGATCAGCGCATCGCGGGCGACCATGGTCATGTGCCAGGGCGCGCCGGCGGCGGGAAAGGCGCCGTGGCCCGCATCGAGCAGCAGGTTCTCGAGATCGGCCATCGCGCGCGTCGCCCAGCGGTCGAGCGCGGGGCGCCCGGAGCGCGGCTCCTCAACGAGGAGCGCCGGGCCGTTGATGCCGTGCAGCGCAAGGCTCGGGTCGACGAGCTCGAGCTCGAGCGTCACGCCGACCCAGTCTTCGCGCACGACATGCACCTGCTGCGAGACCACGACCCGGCTGCCGTCGATGCGCACGCGACCGCCGTGGCTACGCACGCGCAGGGTGCGGATGCCGTCGGAGGCGAGCACCTCGTCGCCCTCCATCTCGAGCGTGATCGCGACGGCCTCCGGGGTGCCGGCCTGCACCGTGGAGACCGGGGCGAACTGCACGTCGCAGGAGAGCTCGATCGCCGCGTCGACGGGTTCGGCGCCGCCGTTGATGAGCGTCACCCGCTCGATGACGGCGCCTGCGGTGATCTCCCGCATCCGCTCGAGGGTGACGCGCGGGCGGGGGCGACCCGTCGCCGGGTCCAGCGGGACCGCGCGGAAGATGATCCAGTCGGGATCCTCCGAGGTGGCGATGGGCGCGACCGGGAGGCCGTCGATCCGCAGCTCGAGGCCGCTGACGTATCGCCAGTCGCCGTGGAAGACGCCGTGGGCGCCGCCCAGCATCGAGCCGTCCTGCGCCGACCAGATCTGCGTCGGCGCGGCAAGCGCAGCGAGCTCCCGATGCAGGAGTGGCACGTGCACGCCACTCCCTACGAGCTCTGTGCGCATGGGGCGCTCCGATCGGTGGATGAGGCTGTTTCCACGCTAGCTCGGTGCCCTCGCCGGGCCCCCAGGGGCAACTCAGCCTTGTCCGCAGAATTCCTCAGTCAGCCATTCCCGGATGCCGGGGGAGGCTCGAGTGCGCTACGCGGTCGGCGTGCGCGCGTCGTAGGCGAGGAAGGTGCGCTGGGCGCGGGTCAGCACCGCGATCAGCACGATGATCGCCAGGCCGCCGAAGAGCTGCGGTGCCCACAGCGCCACGAGAGTCGCGGTGACGCCGGCGTAGAGATCGCCGACCCGGGGGCCGCCGGCGACGACCACCGTGAACAGGCCCTGCGTGCGCCCGCGCATGTCGTCCGGGGCTGCCGTGAGCATCATCGTGGAGCGGAAGATCGCGCTGATCTCGTCGCTCGCGCCCATGCCGGCGAGCGCGACGGCGGCGATGCCGAGGGCGACCCACGACACGTTCGGCCATTCCGGCCCGACCGTGCCGCCCCATCCGAGCGTCATCGCCAGGATGACGCCGCCGAGCAGCGCGACGAAGCCGCCGTAGACCTGGATGGCCCTGGCGACCGCGAGGCCGTGCCGGTGCACGTGGGCGACCGGGCCCGAGAAGATGCTGGCCAGCAGCGTGCCGACCGCTGCCGCCGCGGTCAGCACGCCGACGGTCACCGGCCCGCCGCCGATCGCGAACGCCGCGACGGCCGGCAGCAGTGCGAACGGCCGCCCGAAGGTCATCGCGACGATGTCGACGAGGAACGACATGCGGATGTTCGGCGCCTGGCGCAGGAAGCGCGCGCCGTCGCGCAGCGATTGCAGGCCCGGCCGCGCGACGTGCCCCAGCGGCGGCAGCTTCGGCAGGCCTACGACGCCGAGGAAGCCAGCCGTGAACAGCACCGCATCGATCGCGAAGGTGTACGGCAGGCCGACGGCGGCGACGAGCACGCCGGCGGCGGCCGGGCCGATCGTGAGCATGATGCCCACCGCGATGCCGTTGAGGGCTGCTGCTCGCGAGATCAGGTGCTCGGGCAGCAGCCGGGGCGTGACAGCGCTGCGCGTGGCACCCGAGATGGTGGCGGCGACGGTATTGATCGTGGTCAGCACGTAGAAGGGCCAGACGAGCGCTCGCTCGCCCTCGGCAATGAGTGCGGCGTCCCACGCCGAGAGCGCGACGAGGCCCAGGACCGCCGCCCAGCCCGTGAGGCTGGAGATGATCAACACGAGCCGCCGGTCGAAGGCATCCGCGAGCATGCCGCCCCAGAGGCCGGCGACGACCATCGGCACGAGCGCGATGCCGCCGACCAGCGCGACCATCAGAGTGCTCTCGGTCATGTCGAAGATCTGCAGGCCCACGGCCACGATCGTCATCTGCGCGCCGATGCCGCTGATGGCGTTGCCGATCCACAGCCGGGCGAACACCGGGGATGCGCGCAGCGGCGTCAGGTCGACGAAGCGACGGCGCCGCTCAGGGGCAGCGGGGGAGTCGGTCTCCACGCCGGCGGGCGGGAGGATGCCGTGACCGTCGGTCACGCGATGCGGTCGATGCCGTACAGGGCGTCGATCGCGGAGAGGAAGTCGTCGTGGCGACCCTCGGCGGCGAGCTCGCGAGCCCGCACGGTCGGCTGGTGCAGCAGCACGCCCGCGAAGTGGCGCAGCGCCTGCTCCGCTGCCCTGCGCTCCGCTTCGCTGCCGCGCTTGGCGACCCGGTCGAGCTCGGCCTCCATCGCCGCCTCGACGTGCTGTCGCAGGGCGGCGATCGCCGGCCCCACCTCGTGCTCGGCCGTGCCGCGCTCGAAGCGCCGGGCAGCCTTCTGCACCAGATCGCGAGCGTGATCGGTCGCGGTCAGATGCTCGAGCGGTGCGTGCAGACGGATCGTCTCCAGGTCGAGCAGCTGGACGCCGTGCACGCCACCGACATCCGGGTCGACATTGCGCGGCAGGCCCATGTCGATGACGAGCTGGGCCGCGCGGCCGTGCTCCACCGGGCAGCGTGCCGCGGTCTCGAACGAGCCAGCGTCGACGGGGCAGTCCGCGGGCGTCTCGGCTGCAGAGCGCGCGGTGCTCGCGTGCGCCGTTCTGGTGGACGCGGCATCCGCGTGCACCGGGCAGCCGGGGCCGCTGTCGGCGCCGGGGAACGCGTGGGTGGCGGCGAGCTGCATGCGGCCGGCGTTCAGCAGCGCGGCGTCGACGACGAACCGGTCGGCGCTCGTGCAGGTGACGATCACGTCGGCGCTGGCAGCCGCCAGTGCGGCCTCGCGTCCGTCGACGTGGCCGATCGCGTGGCTGCGCGCGAACCCGTCGCCGCGGCCGGACGGGCTCCAGACCTCGATGTGCGAGGCGCCACGTCTGCGCAGCTCGGCGAGCGAGACGCCCGCGAAGCGTCCGGTGCCGACCAGCAGCACGCGGGTGTCGGTGAAGTCGACGCGAGCGCTGGCCAGGTCGAGCGCGAGGCGCACGATCGAGCGGCCAGCCTCGCTGATGCCGGTGCGGTTCTTGATGCCGCGCTGCGTCTCGGAGGCGCGCTGGAAGAGGCGCTCGAGGTGCGGGCTGGTGGTGCCGGCCTGCTGTGCAGACGCGAGCGCCCGGCGCACCTGGCCGGCGATCTCGCCCTCACCGATGACCACCGACTCCAGGCCGGCGGCGACGGAGAAGAGGTGCTCGGCGGCGCGCAGCTCGGCGAGCGGCTCGAGGGCTTCCGGCTGGTGGGGGCCCAGCGCGGCCGCGGCTGCGGATCGCGCGATGTCGGCGGCCTCCTGCGCGTCGCCGGCCGCGTGCACGTCGAGGTAGACCTCGAAGCGGTTGCAGGTCGAGACGACCACCGCGCCGTCGACGGCAGGGTGCGCGGCGAACGCGGTGGGAAGCTGTGCTGCGTCCGCGGTCGACAAAGCCTCGAGGGCGGTGAAGTCGGCGTTCTTGTGGCTCGCCGTGAGGCAGATCAGCACTGACCCATCCTACCCGGTGTCCCCTGCTGGTTCCTGCGCGCCGTCCGTCAACCGGCTCCCTGGCTCGGCAGCGCGAATACGCGGCCGCCAGACCAAGGGGCCGGTTGACGGACGGGCGGAGGTCGGGGCGGGCGGTGTGGGGCGTCCGGGCGGCGGGCGCCGCGGGTGGAGCGCGGAGCGCGGGGAGCGGACGGCGCTGACGCGGTGAAACTGGGAGCCGTCGGCGGCAGGAAGGTGGGAGACTGGAGGCGATGTCCACGCTCCGTGAAGACCACCCGCTCAACACCCGCACCGGGGCCTCGCGCCTGGTGCGCGCCTACCGCGGTGACCGCCCCGAGGTCACGCCGGTCTGGTTCATGCGGCAGGCGGGGCGCTCACTGCCGGAGTACCGCGAGCTGCGAGCGCGCACCGACGGGCCGGCGCGCGACATGATCGAGACCTGCCTGGTGCCGGAGCTGGCGAGTGAGATCACGCTCCAGCCCGTGCGCCGCCACGGTGTCGACGCCGCCATCTTCTTCAGCGACATCATGGTGCCGCTGCGCCTCGCGGGTGTCGACGTGCGCATCGAGCCCGGGGTCGGGCCGGTCGTGGCCGAGCCCATCCGCACCCCGGAGGACGTCGACCGGCTGGTCGCCAACGACCCGGCCGGTCTCGATGCGGCACTCGAGCCGGTGCGGGAGGGCGTCCGGCAGACGGTCGCGGGCCTCGCCGAGCTCGGCGACGGCTCCACCCCGCTCATCGGCTTCGCGGGCGCGCCGTTCACGCTGGCCGCCTACCTGGTCGCCGGTCGCCCGTCGAAGGATCACCTCGAGGCGCGCACCCTCATGCGCTCCTTCCCCGACGCCTGGGATCGTCTCGCCCGCTGGGCGGGCGAGGTCACCGGCCGCTTCCTGCGCGCGCAGGTCGAGGAGGGCGCGAGCGCCGCGCAGCTGTTCGACTCCTGGGCGGGATCGCTGCCGCTCGACCAGTACCACGAGCACGCCGCCCCGGCCTCGCGCCTGGCGCTCGACGCAGTGCGCGACCTCACCGACGCATCCGGCGCGCGGGTGCCGCTGGTGCACTTCGGCGTCGGCGCGGGAGAGCTCTACAGCGCCATGGATCTCGACGTCGACGCGGTGGGTGTCGACTGGCGCGTGTCGCTCGATGTCGCGCTCGAGCGCATCGGCAGCGACGTCACGGTGCAGGGCAACCTCGACCCGGCGGTGCTGGGCGCGCCGTGGGAGATCATCGAGGCGGCCATCGATCACGTGCTGATGGCCGGTTCGGTGGCTCGTGCGCACGTGTTCAACCTGGGCCACGGCGTGCCGCCGTCGGCGGACCCCGCGGTGCTCACGCGCATCGTGGAGGCGGTGCACGCACGGTGACGGGCCCTGAGGCGCAGGCGCCTGCGTCGGTGCCGGACGAGCGCGCGCGGGTCGACACGATCGTGGCCGGAGGCGGCATCGCGGGTCTCATGGTCGCGCACGACCTGGCTGCCAGGGGCTATCGCGTGCTCGTGCTCGAGGCCGGCGACCGCATCGGCGGCACCGCCGCGAAGCTGGAGCTGCCCGATCTCGACCTCGCGCTGGATGCGGGCGCCGAGTCGTTCGCGGTGCGCGGCGGCGCGGTCGCCGCGCTCGCCGGGGAGCTGGGTCTCGGCGAGGCGATCGTCGAGCCGAATGCGGCGGGCGCCTGGCTGCAGCTGACCGACAAGGCGGTGCCGATGCCGAAGCGCACGCTGCTCGGCATCCCCTCGGTCCCGCTCGCTCGCGACGTCATCGACGCGCTTGGCTGGGGCGGCGCGCTGCGGGCGCACCTCGACCGGCTGATGCCGGTGCTGCGCATCGGCACCGACGACGCGCTGGGGCCGCTCGTGCGGCGGCGCATGGGGCAGAGGGTGCTCGACCGTCTCGTCGCGCCCCTCGCCGGAGGCGTCTACTCCTCCGACCCGGAGCTGCTCGACGTCGACGTCGTCGCGCCGGGCCTCAATGGCGGCATCACGCGCGCTGGCTCGCTCTCCGGCGGCGTCGCCTACGTGCTCGAGGAGCGCGCCCAGGCAGCGGGCGGAGCCGACGACAAGCCGGGCAGTGCCGTGCAGGGCATCCGCGGCGGCATCCATCAGCTGTCCGAGCGGCTGGCGGCGCGGGCTCGCGAGCACCACGCCGTCATCCGCACCGGTGCGCGGGTGGTGCGCGCGACCGAGACCGACGACGGCTGGTCGGTGGAGACGGATGCGGGCACGCACGAGGCGTCATCGCTGGTCGTCGCGCTTCCCGAGCGCGAGGCGCGCCAGCTGCTCCTGCCCGCGGTCGAGTCGCTTCCGCCGGTCGAGGAGCGTGCGGCGCAGCCGCACGCGTCACGAGACCACTCCGCCCAGCCGCACGCGTCAGGAGACCACGACGTCACCGTCGAGCTCGTCACCCTCGTCTTCCCGCCCGGCGCCATCGAGGGCGATCCACGCGGCACCGGCGTCCTCGTCGCCGCCGACAACACCAAGGTGCGGGCGAAGGCCATGACCCACGCGACGGCCAAGTGGGCCTGGCTGCGCGAGGCGGCCGGAGGCCGCGAGATCGTGCGCCTCTCCTACGGCACGGGCGCCACAGCGCCCGCCACCGAGGGTCTCGACGATGCGGCCGCCGCAGCGCTCGCGCTCGCCGACGCGCAGGCGATCCTCGGCACGACGCTGCCGCAGCCGATCGCCAGCGCTCGTGTGCGCTGGCGACGCGGCCAGCCCACCAGCATCGTCGGCGCGCGCAGCCGCCAGCAGGAGCTCCGCGATGTCGCGGCAGCGCATCGGAACCTGTTCGTCGTCGGCGGCGCGGTCGCCGGCACCGGCATCGCGCAGGTGGTGCCCGATGCGAGGAGGACCGCGCTCGAGATCCGCCGCGAGCACTTCGCCGTGCAGGGCACCCCCTGGACGGACGACATCCTGCCCGACGAGACGGGCAACCCCGATGAGTCGGTCGACCCCGACGAGCGCAACCAGCCCGACGAGCCCAACCGGTCCATCGAGCCGAGCGAGCAGGGCGCGCCCGACACACCAGCAGCAGGACGAGGAGAGGCATGAGCGAGCAGCAGACCCCGCAGCCCGAGATCGGCGACGGCTACACGATCTGGGCGGTGTTCCAGCGCGGCGCAGGCGGCGGCGAGCAGGGTGCGTCGCTCGCGAGCGTGCTGTCGGAGCTCGAGGCCGAGGGCGTGGTCACGCGCGGCATCTACGACGTCTCCGGCATGCGCGCCGACGCCGATCTGATGATCTGGATGCATGGTGCCAAGGGCGCGTCGACGGCACCGGAAGCGCTGCAGTCGGCCGTGCGCCGGGTGCGCCGCTCACGCGAGCTCGCGGGTGCCGAGCAGGTGTGGGGCGCGATGGGCGTGCACCGCGATGCGGAGTTCAACAAGCGGCACGTGCCCGGATTCCTGCGCGACGTCGAGCCGAGGCGGTGGGTGACGGTGTACCCCTTCAACCGCTCCTACGAGTGGTACCTGCTGCCCGCCGAGGAGCGCAGCCGCATGCTCGCCGAGCACGGCAGGGCCGGCGCCGCCTTCCGCGGGGTGATCGCGAACACGGTCGCCGCGTTCGCGCTCGGCGACTACGAGTGGATCCTGCCGATCGAGGCCGACGAGCTGACCGACCTGGTCGACATGATGCGCGAGCTGCGCGCCGTCGACGCCCGTCTCCACGTGCGCGAGGAGATCCCCTTCTACACCGGACGTCGCATCGACGTCGACGAGATCGAGGAGGTGCTCGCGTGAGCGAGACCATCGACAACGACCAGACCGCCAGCGAGCAGGGCGGCGGATGCTGCGGAGGAGGCTGCTGCGGCGGGGCACAGACCCAGCCCGCGCAGGCCCAGCCCGAGCAGGCCCAGCCCGCGCAGCGGCAGACGCAGCAGCAGCAGGCGCAGGCCGCCGCCGAGCGTCGCGAGACCAAGCCGGATGCCGCGACCGCGGTGCACATCGAGCCCGGTGCGGCGGTGCCGAGCGCGACCCCCGCCGCGCAGTCCGGCCCCGAGCACGTCGAGCAGCCGGTCGCCTACGACGGCATCCTGCTGTCGGGCTTCGGCGGCCCGGAGGGTCAGGATGACGTCATCCCGTTCCTGCGCAACGTCACGCGCGGCCGAGGCATCCCGGATGAGCGCCTGGAGGAGGTCTCGACCCACTACCGGCACTTCGGCGGCGTCAGCCCCATCAACCAGCAGAACCGCGACCTGAAGGCTGCGCTCGAGGCTGCGCTCCAGGCGGCCGGGATCGACCTGCCGGTCTACTGGGGCAACCGCAACTGGGCGCCCTACCTCGACGAGGCGCTGCAGCAGGCGTCCGATGCGGGCGCCACCTCGCTGCTCGCCATCCCCACCTCCGCCTACTCCTCCTACTCGTCGTGCCGGCAGTACCGCGAGGACTGGGCGGATGCGCTCGAGGCGACCGGGCTGCAGGGCACCATGCAGATCGACAAGGTGCGGCAGTTCTTCAACCACCCGGGGTTCCTCGCGCCGTTCATCGATGGCGTGCGCGACACCGTGGCCGAGGCACGCGATGCCGGGTTCGCGGATGCCGACATCGAGGTGCTCTTCGCGACCCACAGCATCCCCACCGCCGACGCGGAGCGATCCGGCGCGCCCGACCTGCACGAGTGGGGGCCGGGCGGCGGCTACGAGGGGCAGCACCTCGCCGCCGCCGAGCACGTGATGACGGAGGCCGCTCCCGGGCTCGCCTGGCAGCTGGTCTACCAGTCGCGCTCGGGCCCCGCGTCGCAGCCGTGGCTGGAGCCCGACATCAACGACGCGATCGAGGCGCTCGGCACGGATGGGGCGCCCGAGCGCAAGGCGGTCGTGATCGTGCCGCTCGGCTTCGTCAGCGACCACATGGAGGTCATGTGGGATCTCGACGAGGAGGCCATCGAGACGGCCACCGAGCGCGGCCTGTGGGTGCGGCGCGCACCGACGCCCGGTGTCGATCCGCAGTACGTCGGCGCACTCGTCGACCTCGTGCAGGAGCGGCTCGAGGGCCGTCCGGCCGCCGAGCGGAAGGCCGTGACGACGATCCACGCCTGGTATGACACCTGCCGGCCGGGGTGCTGCGAGAACCCGCGACTGGGCTTCCGGCCCGCGATCGCGGGGCTGCAGCCGTGAGCGCGCTGAAGGTCGGCACGCGCGGCTCCGCGCTCGCACTGGCGCAGACGCGCGCGCTCGCCGCGCGCTTCGACGTCGAGGTGGAGATCGTCGAGATCACCACGCAGGGCGACACCGACCGCTCGTCGCTGCAGCAGATCGGCGGCACCGGCGTGTTCGTGTCGGCGCTGCGCGACGCGCTGCTCGACGGGCGCGTCGACGTGGCCGTGCACTCCATGAAGGATCTGCCGACGGCGGACGCACCGGGCATCGAGCTGGCGGCAGTCGTCAAGCGCGAGGATTCGCGGGATGCGCTCTGCGCGCGCGACGGACTGACCTTCGCCGAACTGCCGGAAGGCGCGCAGGTCGGCACCGGTTCGCCGCGCCGTGCGGCGCAGCTGCGTGTTGCCCGCCCCGACCTCGAGGTCGTCGACATCCGCGGCAACGTGCCCACCCGGCTCGCCCGCGCGCAGGGCGACGCGGAGACCGGTGAGGGCGCCGACCTGGACGCGGTCGTGCTCGCGCTCGCGGGGCTCAAGCGACTCGGGCTCGAGGGCGCCGCGACCGACATCCTCGACCTGATCGACTTCCCCACCGCGCCCGCGCAGGGAGCGCTCGCCGTCGAGATCCGCGCCGACGACGCGGTCGCCCGCAAGGCCGTCGCGAAGACCGATCACGCCTCGACGCGCGCGGCGACCGCGGCCGAGCGCCGCGTGCTGTCGCGGCTCGAGGCCGGATGCGCCGCCCCGCTCGCCGCGCATGCCGAGGTGGTCGACGGGATGCTGTTCCTCACCGCCATCGCCTACGCGACCGACGGCTCGAGCAAGCTCACGGCATCGCACGCCTACACGCTCGACTCGACCAGACCGGCAGAGCTGCAGGAGGCGGCGCTCGACGTCGCGGATCGAGCGGTGGCCGAGCTCATGGAGGCAGGCGCCGCCGAGCTCATCCACTGACGCCGGCCGCGACGCGCCATCTCAGCGCCACGCGCGAGCGCCGACGCGCGGCGTCCGCCGTCGGTGATTGGATGCGGAGCACGCGATCCATCGGAGGAGACCCATGCGCGTCCTGATCCCCCGCGGCGGCAGCTGGGGCGACGATGTCGCCCAGCGCGTCACCGACGCTGGCTTCGAGCCGCTCATCCTGCCGCTCGTGCAGATCGAGCCGGCCGATGACCAGCAGCAGCTGCAGCTCATGCTGGATCACCTCGCCGAGGGCCGCTTCGACTGGCTGATCGTGACGAGCCAGTCGACCGTGCGGGTGCTGCCGCGCGTGCCGGCGAGCGTCTCGGTCGCTGCGGTCGGCTCGGTGACGGCAGCCGCGCTGCGCGAGCGCGGAGTGCCGGTGGCGTTCATCCCCACGAAGCAGTCGGCTGCGGGGCTGGTCGACGAGTGGCCGATCCGGGAGGGCCGCGTGCTGTGGCCGCACGCGCTGGATGCGAAGCCGACCATCGCCGCAGGCCTGCGTCAGCACGGCATGCAGGTGTCGGAGGTCGTCGCGTACAAGACGGTGCCGGCCTTCTCCTCCGGCGAGGCGCTGGTCGCCGCCGTGACCGACGTCATCCCGGTGCTCGACGCGGATGGGCTGCGGCACCAGCAGGAGCTGCAGGAGCAGGAGGAGGCGGGCCACGACGGCACCGACGCGGTGCTGACCGCCGTCGAGCCGGCCGAGACCCCCATCGACGCGGTGCTCGTCACCTCGGGATCGGTCGCGAAGCAGGTCGCGCGGCTGGGCCTGCCGGCCGACACCCGCATCATCGCGATGGGGGAGCAGACGGCGGAGGACTGCCGCCGCGTCGGCCTGCGGGTGGCGAGCATCGCGAAGCACCCGAACGCGGCGGGCCTCGTCGACGCGCTCACGGCCGCGGCCTGAACCCGCCGACCGTTCGGCCGGAAGCGAAGCATCGACCGCCCAGACGTGGGGGCCTGGCGGAGGCGGAGCGACGGGCGTAGCGTCAGGACCGCCAAGAGCAGGCAACGGATCGGCCTCGGAGGTCAGGATGCGCGTCGACGTGGCGAGCCTCGACCGGGCGATCGCGAGGCGGCCCTTCACGGGCGTCATCGCGATCGACGTCGGCGACGACCGCACCCTCGAGCGCGCGGAGGGTTTCCTGCATCGCGCGCTCGATGTCCGGATGCGCGCCGATGCGCGGATCGCGATCGCCAGCGGCGGCAAGGCGTTCACGGCGCTCGCCGTCATGCGACTGGTCGAGCAGGGCGCGCTGCGGCTCGACCAGCGCGCGCGAGCGCTGCTCGGCGACGACCTGCCACTCATCGACGACGCCGTCACGATCGAGCAGCTGCTCGATCACACGTCCGGCATCGGCGACTACCTCGACGAAGCTGTCGAGCGGGAGGTCGACGAATTCGTGCTCCCGCTGCCAGTGCACGCGCTCACGACGGCCGAGGCGTTCGTGCCGATGCTCGATGGCTGGCCGCAGTCATCGGCGCCAGGGCAGCGCTTCGCCTATTGCAACGGGGCCTACCTGGTGCTCGCCGTGCTGCTCGAACGGGTCACGGGCCAGTCGTACCACCGGGCGGTGCAGCGACTCGTCCTCGACCCAGCGGGTCTCGACCGCACCGGCTTCCTGCCCCTGAATGCGCTGCCGTCGGATGCGGCTCTGGGCTATGTCCACGACGCGGGCGACCTCGTCAACACGCTGCATCTGCCGGTGCTCGGCAACGGAGACGGGGGTGTCTTCACCACGGCCGACGACCTGCATCGCTTCTGGCGCGCGCTGCTCGGAGGCAGGATCGTCTCGAGCCCAACGCTCGACGCGATGATGCAGCCGCGCAATGACGTCCCCGACGAGCGCATGCGCGCAGGCATGGGGCTGTTCCTGCACGAAACGCTCCCGGTGCTCGTGCTCGAGGGCTACGACGCCGGCGCCTCGTTCTGCTCCTGGCACATCCCGGCCTCCGATACCTCGGTGAGCGTGCTCGGCAACAGCTCCGAGGGCGGCTGGCCCGTCATGCGGGTGCTGCGCGACGCGATCGAGGCGTCGCTCTCCTGACCCTGCGATCGCCGTCCGACGCTCCGCACGCTGCGCGCGGGTAGTCAATCCATCGGCGCGGGCAGTCAATCGCGCTTGGGGCCATCGCGCGACCATGAGGGAGCAGAAGACCCTCGATCCCTAGGAGTCCCGTGTCCGATCAAGCACAGCGTGGTGCCCTGAAGCCGAACCAGCTCGGCGTCCCGGCCATCGTCTTCCTCGTCCTCGCCGCCGTCGCGCCGCTCACCGTCGCGATCGTGGTGCTGCCGCTCGCGATCGGGTTCGGCAACGGCGGCGGCATCCCGGTCGCCGTCATCGTCGTCGCGATCGCGCTCCTCCTCTTCGCCATCGGCTACGCGCAGATGTCGAAGGAGCTCGTCAATGCCGGCGGCTTCTACGCCATCGCCGTCAAGGGACTCGGCCGCACGGCCGGCCTCGTGACCGGCCTCATCGCCACGCTCGGCTACAACTTCTTCGTCGCGGGAGCCCTCGGCACCATCGGCTTCTTCACCGGTGCCGTCGTCCTGCCGGCGCTGTTCGGCTTCGAGGTGCACTGGTTCCTTGCCGGCGTCGTGCTCTTCGGCATCGTCTTCCTGCTCGCGCGCTCCGGCATCCACATGAGCGCCGTCGTGCTCGGTGTCGCGCTCGTGCTCGAGACGGTCATCCTGGTCGCGTTCGCGATCTCCGTGCTGGTGCAGGTCGGGTTCAGCCTCGATGCCTTCACCTTGGCGCTCAGCCCCGAGATCCTCGTCGGCGGCTCGATCTGGATCGCGTTCCTGATGGTGGCGACGGCCTTCATCGGCTTCGAGGCCACGGCGCTGTTCAGCGAGGAGGCGCGCGAGCCCCGCAAGACGATTCCGCGCGCGACCTACACGGCGATCATCTCGATCGGCGTGCTGCACGCGTTCACCGGCTGGGCGATCGTCAGTGCCGTCGGCGTCGACGGCGCGCAGGCAGTCGCGCTCGACAGCCTTGCGGCGGGCGACATGACGCTCGTGCTCATCGACACCTTCCTCGGCCCGGTCATCGGCATGATCGCGCTCGTGCTGCTCGTCGTGAGCCTGTTCGCCGCGCAGCTGGCATTCCACAACGCCGCCGCCCGCTACCTCTACGCGCTCGGCAGGGCGCGCGTGCTGCCGGTCTGGCTCGCCAGGACCAACCGCAATGGCGCGCCGGAGCGGGCCCAGCTCGTCAACCTGCTGTTCGCGGTCGCCGTGGCGGGCATCTTCGCGCTCGCGGTGGAGACCGACCCCGACGGCAACCCGCTGCCGCCGGTGCTGACGCTCGTGCCGGTCGGCCTGGGCTTCGGCACCCTCGCGGTGCTGATCGTGCAGACGATTGCGGCCCTGTCGGTCGTCGCCTACTTCCGCAAGCAGTCGGATCCCCGCCTCTGGAGCACGCTCATCGCGCCGGGGCTTGGCTTCCTGGCGCTGCTCGGGTTCAGCGGCGGCGCGATCTTCAACTTCACGCTCGTCGCGGGATCCGAGGCGCTCTACGTGCGGCTGATGCCGTGGCTGCTGGTGCTGGCACTGGTCGGTGGCATCGGCTACGCCTTCTACCTGCGCACCCGGCGGCCAGAGATCTACGAGCAGCTCGACACCGACATCGAGCGCATCGACGAGCTGGACGCCGCACGCGCGTGAGGATGCCGCTCCACCGGCTGCCGTGACGGGTGGCCGGTGGAGCGGGTCGGTGGAGCGGTTCGGTGGAGCGGGCCAGGGGGCGGGCCGACGGGGCGTGCCGGCGGCACCGCGAGTACCCTGGAGGCAATGCCTCCCACCATCCGTCCCCGCCGGCTGCGGCAGAGCGCTCCCATGCGTCGCCTCGTGGCCGAGACCCGCATCCACCCCGCGCAGCTCGTGCTGCCGATGTTCATCGCCGAGGGACTCAGCGAGCCCCGCCCGATCAGCTCGATGCCGGGTCAGGTGCAGCACACGCTCGACTCCGCCGCCCGTGAGGTCGAGCGTGCGATCGTCGCAGGCGTCGGCGGCGTGATGCTCTTCGGCGTGCCGCAGGAGAAGGATGCGCAGGGCTCCGGCGCGACCGACCCCGACGGCATCCTCAACGCCGCGACCGCGTTCCTTGCCGAGCGCTTCGGCGACGCGACGGTCGTGCAGACCGATCTGTGCCTGGACGAGTTCACCGACCACGGCCACTGCGGCGTGCTCGCCGGCGACGGCTCGGTCGACAACGACGCCACGCTCGAGCGCTACGCCGACATGGCGATCGCGCAGGCGGAGGCGGGCAGCCGCATCCTCGGCCTCAGCGGCATGATGGACGGCCAGGTCGCTCGCGTGCGCGCCGCGCTCGACGAGCGCGGGCACGCCGACACGGCGATCCTCGCCTACAGCGCCAAGTACGCCTCCGCGCTCTACGGACCGTTCCGCGAGGCCGTCGACTCCAGCCTCACCGGCGATCGCAAGACCTACCAGCAGGATCCCGCCAACCGCCGCGAGGGTCTGCGCGAGGCGCTGCTCGACCTCGCCGAGGGCGCCGACATCGTGATCGTGAAGCCTGCCAGCCTCTATCTGGACGTGCTTGCCGACGTGGCCACCGCATCCGACGTGCCCGTCTGGGCCTACCAGGTCTCCGGCGAGTACGCGATGGTCGAAGCGGCCGCCGAGCGCGGCTGGATCGACCGCGACCGCCTCATCACCGAGAGCATCACCTCGATCGTCCGAGCCGGCGCCGACACGGTGCTGACCTACTGGGCGATCGAGCAGGCCGAGTGGCTGGGAGTCCGTTCATGAGCACCAACGCAGAGCTCTTCGAGCGCGCCAAGCTGGCCATCCCGGGCGGCGTCTCGAGCCCCGTGCGCGCCTTCGGCTCGGTCGGCGGCACGCCCTCGTTCCTCATCAGCGCCAAGGGCGCGTACGTCACGGATGCCGAGGGCCGCGAGCTGGTCGACCTGGTCGCCAGCTGGGGGCCCGCCATCCTCGGCCACGCGCACCCGGAGGTCGTGGAGGCGGTGCAGCATGCCGCAGGCCGCGGGCTGTCGTTCGGCGCGTCCACACCCGGCGAGGCGCTGCTCGCGGAGGAGGTCGAGCGACGCGTGGGCCCGGTGGAGCGGCTGCGGCTGGTCTCCACCGGCACCGAGGCGACCATGACGGCCATTCGACTCGCGCGCGGCGCCACCGGCCGCGACCTGCTGGTGAAGTTCGAGGGCCACTATCACGGCCACTCCGACGGCCTGCTCGTCGCGGCGGGCTCCGGCCTCGCGACGCTCGCGATGCCCGGCTCGGCCGGCATCCCCGCCGCGGTCGCCGCCACCACCCTGGTGGTGCCCTACAACGACCGCGATGCGATCGAGGCCGTGTTCGCCGAGCACGGCGACCGCATCGCCGCCGTCATCGTCGAGGCGGCCGCCGCCAACATGGGCGTCGTCGAGCCCGACGGCGACTTCAACGGCTTCCTCGCCCGCACCGCGCACGCGCACGGCGCGCTGCTGATCAGCGACGAGGTGCTCACCGGATTCCGCGTCCATCGCGGCGGCATGTGGGGGATCGAGCAGTGGACCGGCGACGAGGCCCCCGACCTCGTGACCTTCGGCAAGGTGATCGGCGGCGGCATGCCGCTCGCCGCGCTCGGCGGTCGCGCGGACGTCATGGAGCAGCTCGCACCCACCGGCCCCGTCTACCAGGCGGGCACGCTCTCGGGGAATCCGGTCGCCGTGGCCGCCGGCCTCGCGACGCTGCGGCTGACGACCGACGGCGTCTACCAGCGGCTCGACCACGCTGCCGACGTCATCACCGATGCGCTCACGGATGCGCTGCGCGCCGAGGGCGTCGCGCACGCGATCACGCGGGTCGGCAGCCTGTTCTCGGTCGCATTCCGCGAGCAGGCGCCGACGAACTTCGACGAGGTGCGGACGCAGGATGCGTTCCGCTACCCGCCGTTCTTCCACGCGATGCTGGACGCGGGCGTGAGCCTGCCGCCGAGCGTGTTCGAGGCCTGGTTCGTCACGGCGGCGCACGGCGACGAGCCGCTCGCGCGCATCGTCGACGCGCTGCCGGCGGCCGCGCGCGCGGCGGCCGCGGCCGCCCCGCGCTGACGCCGCTGCGCTGACGCCTGGTCCGCGAGCGCATTGCCGCGGCGGGCTGGCGAGCCCGCCGCATCCGGCCCCTAGTCGCAGACGCGGTCCGGGGCTACCGTGGCGGCATGACGACGCAGACGGCATGCCCGACGTGCGGCAACCTCATGCAGCAGATCGTCTGGGGCTACGGCACGATCGCCGACGTCGCCGATGCGGGCGACGTCGCGATCGGCGGCTGCGTCATCGACGTCGACGACGTCGGCAGGGTCGCCGCGCTGCAGTGCCCGGCGTGCGGCACGCGCGCGGACGAGCACGGCGTGGCGCTCGAGCGGCCGCGGCCCGCGACCACCGAGCATCCGTTCGGCGTCGCCTTCAGCAGTTCGCAGCACCCGAGACAGGAGATGACGATGCGTGAGCAGTCGGATGCCGACGGCGACGTCGGCGCTGCAGAGGAGGCGGACCCGTCGCGGTTCGTCGACGGTGACTTCGGGGGCATCGCGTCCGGAGGTGACTGGCGCGACCATGTCGAGCCCTATGCCTCCAGGGAGGATCCGGTGCCGACGTCGTCGGCGCCCTCGCCCGAGCGCGTCGAGCCCTACGCATCCCGCGAGGACGAGGTGCCGGAGCGGTCGGCGTCGGCGCCGGACCGCGTCGAGCCGTACGCCTCCCGCGACGATGAGGTGCCCGAGCGCGGGGGATCGGCGCGCGACCGCGTCGATCCGTACGCGTCGCGAGAGGACCCGGTGCCCGAGCGCGACGGGGAGTGGCGCGACCACATCGATCCCTTCGCGGCCGACCCCGGCTCGCAGGGCGTGCCGGGTGAGCCGCTGCCCGGCGAGGCGGTGTCGCCCGAGACCGCGATGGCCGAGGCGTCGGCGGGCGAAGCGGGGCCGGGCGTCTCGATCGACGGCCGCGCCCTCGACACGAGCGACTTCACCGACGCCGAGGAGGAGGGCTGGCCCGCGCGCGGCCCCGAGTAGCGCCACCCTGAGTTGCGCCACCCCGAGCTGCGCGACGCCGAGCCCGCCACCCGAGCCCACACAGGTCGCCAGCGGAGGACGGAACGCCTGGTTGGTCCTTGAGGGAGGACGGATCGTCCTCTCTTGGGGATTCGTCCTCTCCTGGGGATTTGTCCTCTGCTCGGGACGCTGTGCGGCCCGCAGAGGCGCCGCCTCAGCGCCGCTCAGAAGAGCCGGGCGTGCGCCGAGTCGATGCCGCGCATCTCGTCGTAGTCGAGCACGACGCAGCGGATGCCGCGATCCTCGGCGAGCGTGCGCGCCTGCGGCTTGATCTCCTGCGCCGCGAACACGCCCGTGACCGGTGCGATGCGCGGATCGCGGTTCAGCAGCTCCAGGTAGCGGGTGAGCTGCTCGACGCCGTCGATCTCACCGCGCCGCTTGATCTCCACCGCCACGGTCGCGCCGACCGAGTCGCGAGCCAGGATGTCCACCGGCCCGATGGGCGTCATGTACTCCCGGCGCCACAGCTCGAAGCCATCGCCCAGCCGCTCGATCTGCTCGGCGAGCAGCACCTGCAGGTGCGCCTCCACGCCGTCCTTGACGAGTCCCGGGTCGATGCCCAGCTCATGCGAGGTGTCCGAGAGGATCTCGTGCACCGAGACGATGAGCGAGTCGCCGGTCTTCTTGTGGGTGACCTTCCAGATCTCGGTGACGCCGGCATCCGCCTGATCGTCATCAGGCGCGGATGCGCTGAAGATCGCGGGCGGGCTCATCCAGTTGAGCGGCTTGTAGGAGCCGCCGTCGGAGTGCACCAGGATCGAGCCGTCGGCCTTCAGCATGAGGACGCGCGGCGCGAGCGGCAGGTGCGCAGACAGGCGTCCGGCGTAGTCGACGGAGCAGTGGGCGATGACGATTCTCACGCGTTCTCCTTGATGGTCGTGCCGCGCTCGCGGGCGACGGGGCTGGTGAAGAAGGAGAGCAGGACGAAGGCGAGCACGACGAGCAGCGCCAGGCGCAGCCCGACGAGGTCGCCGAGCAGACCGAGCAGCGGCGGGCCGGCGAGGAACGCCAGGTAGCCGATCGCCGAGACGGTGCCGACGCGTGCCGCCGCCAACCGCGGGTCGTCGGCTGCCGCGCTCATGCCGACCGGGAAGCCGAGGCTCGCGCCCACGCCCCACAGCACGACGCCGGTGATGACGAGCGGCGCGGGCTCGGCGACGATCACGAGCAGCAGCCCGGCCGCGGCCAGCGCGGCCGTCGCCCGCAGCACCGCAACGCGGCCGAAGCGCTCGAGCAGCGGCACACCGACCACTCGGCCGAGCGTCATGGCGGTGAGGAAGAGCGCGAGCACGAAGGCGCCGCCCTCGTTGGAGAAGCCGTGCCCATCGACCATGGTGAGCGCGAGCCAGTCGTTGGCGCTGCCCTCGGTGAGCGACATGCCGAGCACCAGCAGGCCGAGCAGCAGCGTGCGCGGATCCTTCCAGACCGAGAGTCGCTCCCTGAGCGTGACGGGCTCGTGATTCTCCTCCAGCACCTCCTCGGGGATGGCGCGGGCGACGAACGCCGCGAGCGCCGCGATGCCGATGCCGATCCCGGTCGCCTGCCAGCCGATGCCGATTTCGAGCAGCTCGAAGAGCCCGCCGAGGCCCGCTCCCGCAACGGTGCCGAGCGAGAAGGAGGCGTGGAACAGCGACATGATCTGTCTGCCGGACGCGCGCTCGTAGGCCGCTCCCGTGAGGTTCATGCCGACGTCGGTGATGCCGATGACGCTGCCGCCCAGGATGAAGCCGGCCACCAGCAGCCACATGAGGCTCGCATCGGCGGCCCAGCCGGCGACCCCGAGCCCGAGGCCGACGATGACCATGCCCAGCGGGATCACCCGACGTGCCCCGAAGGCGTGGAGGATGTGGCTGGCGAGCAGCAGGCCGGACACCGAGCCGATCGAGATGCCCAGCAGGATGAGCCCCATCTCGCCGGTCGTCACGTCGAGCTGGTCGCGCACGTGCGGCACGCGGGCGAGCCAGCTCGCGAGGCTGCAGCCCATCGCGAAGAAGGTGGCGAAGACGGCGTTCCGCCAGGCGGTCAGGGAGGGCACCGAGCCATTCTGCCGTGCTTCGGGCTGTGATGCGTGCCCCGGTCCCGTGCGCGGCCGATGCGCACCGCACCCGTTGGTTACGCATTTGCGCAATCATGCAAGTCGCGCGATCATGGAGGCATGCGCCGCGCACTCGCTCACCCCGCTTACCGGCGCCTGTTCCTCGCGCAGGTGGTCGCACTGGCGGGCACCGGCTTGGCGACCGTCGCGCTCGGGCTGCTCGCCTACCAGCTCGCACCGGCTGACGCAGCGGGCGTGCTGGGCACGGTGTTCGCCATCAAGATGATCGCGTACGTCGTCGTTGCTCCACTCGCTGCGGCGCTGCTCGCGCGGCTGCCGCGTCGCGCGGTGATGGTGGGGGCGGATGTCGTGCGGCTGCTGATCGCCGCGAGCCTGCCGTTCGTGAGCGAGGTCTGGCAGATCTATCTGCTCATCTTCGTGCTGCAGGCGGCCTCCGCCACTTTCACGCCCACCTTCCAGTCGGTCATCCCCGACGTGCTGGAGGACGAGGAGGACTACACCGCGGCGCTGTCGCTCTCGCGCTTGGCCTACGACCTCGAGGCGGTGCTCTCGCCCGTGCTCGCCGCGGTGCTCCTGCTGCTCGTGCCGGCGAGCGCCCTCTTCTTCGGCACCGCCGCAGGCTTCGCCGCCTCGGCGCTGCTGGTGCTGGCGGCCGCCGTGCCGCGTCGCCGCGCGGAGCCGGATGCCCCGGCGATGCCCTTCGGTGACCGCGTCCGGCACGGCATGCGGCTGTTCGTGCGCACACCGTCGCTGCGGCCGATTCTCGCGCTCAACCTCGTGGTCGCCGCAGCCGGCGCCTTCGTGCTGGTGCAGACGGTCGTGATCGCGAAGAGCTCGCTCGGCCTGGGCGACGAGGCGGTGGCGCTGCTGCTGGCGGCCAACGGCGCCGGCTCGATGGCGGCGGCGTTCGCGCTGCCGGTCGTGCTTCGGCGCGCGCCGGAGCGCCCGGTGATGCTCGGCGGTGCCGCGCTGCTGGTGATCGCGACCGCTGCGGCAGCCGCCGCCGTCATGGTGCCGGCGCTGCCGGGAGCGCTCGTGATCGCGGGGCTGTGGTTCGTCGTCGGGCTGGGCTGGGGTGCGGTGGAGACCCCGGTGGGCAGGCTCATCCGCCGCGGGGTCAAGGCCGCCGATCTGACGCCGGCCTTCGCGGCGCAGTTCGCGCTCTCGCACGCGTGCTGGCTGCTGACCTATCCGCTGGCGGGCTGGCTCGGCGTCATCGGGCTGCCGGGAACCGCGCTCGTGCTCGCCGGAGTGGCGCTGCTGGCGACGATCGCCGCGTGGCGGCTCTGGCCGGCTCCGGCGCGCTCGGCGTCTGGCACGATGCAGGCATGAGTCACCCAGAGCGGCCGTCGCGCCCGCCGAGCTCCGACGAGGTGCGCGTCGCCGTCGAGGTGCTCAAGCTGCTCGCCGACCCGACGAGGCTCGCGATCCTCGCCATGCTCGAGAGCGCCGAGCTGCCGGTCGGTGCGATCGCCGAGGCGCTCGGCCGCCCCGTGCCGGCGGTCTCGCAGCATCTCGCGAAGCTGCGTGCGAGGAGTCTCGTCGTCGCGCGCCGCGATGGCAGCTCGGTGCGCTACAGCCAGCCCGATGAGCACGTCGCACGCCTGGTGCAGAACACCCTGCAGCACGCCGAGCACAGGCTGCACGACCAGCCCCCGCACCACCTGCCCTGAGGCAGCCCGCCCGGCCCCGCCCCACCGCGGTCGCGGCTGCGCCGCTGCGCTCGAGCATCCGACGTGCGTTGTGTCGGGGCGCCGGGGGAGTAGCGTCGGCTCCATGGCAGCGCCGGTAATCGAGACCCGGGCGCTCGACAAGCGATTCGGGCGCGTTCGGGCGCTCGATCAGCTCGATCTCGTCGTTGAGCGCGGAGATGTGCACGGCTTCCTCGGGCCCAACGGCGCGGGCAAGTCCACCGCCATCCGGGTGCTGCTCGGCATGCTGCGTGCGACCGGCGGGGAGGCAAGCGTCTTCGGCATGGATCCCTGGCGCGACGCGGTCGAGATCCACCGACGCGTCGCCACGGTGCCGGGCGACGTCACCCTCTGGCCGAGCCTCACGGGCGGTGAGGCGATTGACACCATCACGCGGCTGCGCGGCCACCGCGCCCCCGCATCCGACCGGCAACGACTCATCGAGGCATTCGACTTCGATCCGCGACGCAAGGCGAAGACCTACTCGAAGGGCAACCGGCAGAAGGTGGCGCTCATCGCGGCGTTCGCGAGCGAGGCAGAGCTGTACATCCTCGACGAGCCGACCAGCGGGCTCGACCCGCTCATGGAGAGCGTCTTCCAGGCAGAGATCCGTCGCGTCGCCGACCGCGGCGCGACCGTGCTGCTCTCGAGCCACATCCTCAGTGAAGTCGAGCAGCTGTGCTCGCGCGTCTCGATCATCCGCGACGGGCGCATCGTGGAAGCCGGCACGCTCGACCAGCTGCGGCACCTGCAGCACACCGTGGTCGCCTACCGCGGCCCGGCGCCGCTCGGGCTGCCGCTCACCGACGTGCAGGTCGACGGCGAGCACGTGCGCGGCTCGGCAGCAGGGGTGGATGTGCCCGCCGTGCTGCGCTGGCTGGGTGAGCGCGAGGCGCAGGCAGTCACGCTCACGCCGCCGAGCCTGGAGGAGCTGTTCCTGCGCCACTACGGCGACGAGGCGCGGGTCGAGGCCGCGCGCGGTGAGCGTGCGATCGGGCTGTCGCACGCGACCGGAGAGCCGACCGATGCGACGGCTGCGCCCGCGCCGGCCGGGCCATCCTCGAACCCGCATGCGGATGTCGAGGCGGGCGCGGGCAGGCCGGATCGCCCGCCGCATGGCCGCCATGCGCGGTGATCGGGCAGTGACGCCATGCTGACCGGGACCGGGCTGCTCCTGCGTGCGGCGCTGCGCCGCGATCGCCTCCTGGTGCTGCTGTGGGTGCTCGGCATCGTGGGGCTCTGGGCAGCGGTGCTCGGCGGGCTGGGCGCCGCCTTCGATGAGCAGGCGCGCCGCGGACTGGTGGCGCTGCTGTCGGCGCAGCCGGGGCTCCTGCTGCTGCGCGGGGCACCCGCCGGCACGAGCCTCGGCGCCGTCATGTTCGTCTCCGTCTATGCCTACCTCGCCGTGATGGTGGGCTTCATGATGACGTTCTTCGCCGTGCGGCACTCCCGCGGTGACGAGGATGCCGGGAGGGCCGAGCTGGTGCGCGGCACGGCGGTCGGTCGCTGGGCGCCGCTGCTGGCGACCCTGCTCGCGGGATTCGTGGAGCTCGTGATCGTGTGCGGCGCGATGCTCGCCGTGTCGCTGGCGATGGGCCTCGAGGCGACCGGGTCGTGGCTGCTCGCCGGGGCGCTCGCCGGTGTCGGCCTGCTGGCGATGCTCACGGGGCTGCTGGCGGGGCAGGTGTTCCCGACCTCGCGCTCGGCCAACGGCGCCGCCGCGATGGTGATCGGGCTCTGGTTCCTGGTGCGCGGCGTCGGGGATGCCCTGGGCGAGCCGAGCGCCGACCTCAGCCGGGTGACGTCGGCCTGGCTCGCGTGGCTGTCGCCGATCGGCTGGGGCGCGCAGACGCATCCGTTCGTCGACGAGCCATGGGCGCCCGACGGCACGCCGCTGCTGCTGTTCGTGCCCGCGGTGCTCGCGCTGCTGGCGATGGTGCTCGCGCTCGAGGCGCGCCGCGAGCTCGGTCGCTCGCTGCTGCCCGATCGCTTGGGGAGCGCGACCGGCAGCGCGCTGCTCGGCTGGCATCCGGCGGGCGCACCCACCGGGCTCGCGCTCCGGCTGCAGCGCGGAGCGATGCTCTCGTGGGCGATCGTCGCCGCGGTGCTGGGGCTGGTGACCGGTCGCCTGGTACCCGTCATCGCGGAGGCGCTGGACGACATCCCGCAGATGCGCGCCATCATCGCGCAGCTCGGCGGCGAGACGGGCGGCGACAGCGAGACGCTGTTCCTCGTCGCTCTGGCTGCGATCGTCGGTGTGGTCGCCAGCGCAGCCGCGATGCAGGGCGTGCTGCGGCTGCGGCACGAGGCGCTCGTGCGCGGCGAGCTGGTGCTGGCCACGACCGTGCCCCGCACCGGCTGGCTCGCGAGCCACCTTGCCATCGGCGCACTCACCGGAGCGCTCGTGCTGGCCGTCTTCACGGTGGTCGCCGGCGCGTCGATCGCGCTCGACGGGGAGGAACGCTGGGCCGTGCTGCGAGACATCGCGCTCACGCATGTGCCGCTCGTGCTCGTCTACCTGGCGGTGGGCGCGGCGCTCGTCGCGTTCCTGCCCTCGACGGTGGCGTGGCTCGGGTGGGTGCTGCTCATCGGTCTGCTGCTGGTCGGCGACTTCGCGCCGCTGCTGGGTGATGCATGGCAGTGGCTCGAGAACCTCAGTCCCTTCCACTGGGTGGCGAACCCGCTGGAGGCGGATCCCGACTGGACCGGCAGCTGGTGGCTGCTCGGCATCGCGGCGGTGCTGCTGGTCGCGGCGGTATGGCGCTTCCGGCGGCGCGACGCGCTCGTCTGATTCGCCGCTTCGGCTCGATCGATCAGTGGCGCCCGAGGCGCATCCACGCGTCGGAGCGCGCTCGCAGACCGAGCGTGGTGGCCCGGGCGCCGAGGTAGCCGAAGGAGAACGCGCCCCAGATGACCGCGAGTGCGTTCCAGCCCGGCAGGAGCGCGAGCAGCAGCAGCGGCAGGTAGACGAGCAGGTTCAGCACGCCCGTCCAGGCCAGGTAGCGCACGTCGCCGGCGCCGATCAGCACGCCGTCGAGCACGAAGACGTACCCGGCGATGGGCTGCGCGAGCGCGAGCAGCACGAGCGCGATGGGCAGCGCCTCGAGCACCGCCGCATCGCTCGTGAAGGCGCCGCCGAGCACCCACGCGACGGCGAGCAGCAGGGCTCCCACGACGCAGCCGAAGCCGAGGCCCCAGGCCTGCAGCCTTCGGGTCACGGCGCGTGCCGCGCCCGCATCGCCCGACCCCAGCGCCTGGCCCAGCATCGCCTGGCCGGCGATCGCGAGCGCGTCGAGCGCGAACGCGAGCGTCGAGAACAGCGCGAAGGCGATCTGCGTCGAGGCGAGCGTCGTGGTGCCGGCCTGCGTCGCCACCGCGGTCGTCGCCAGCAGCGCGGCGCGCAGCGACAGCGTGCGCAGGAACAGCCAGCCGCCCGTCGAGGCGGTGCGACCCAGATCGCTCCAGTGGATGGCGAGCGACACCCCTTCGCGGCGGGCCTCGCGCACCGCGAACCACAGGAAGAACGCCGCCATGCCCCACTGCGCGATGACCGTGCCCAGCGCGCTGCCGGCGACGCCCAGCCCGAGGCCGTAGATCAGCACCACGTTGAGCACCGCGTTGGCGGTGAAGCCGATGGTCGCGACCACGAGCGGCGTCTTGGTGTCGAGCAGCCCGCGCATCAGGCCGGTCGCGGCGAGCACGATGAGCATCGCGGGCAGCCCGAGGATCGAGATGCCGAGATAGACGGCGGCATGCTCGGTGACGGCGGGCGCGGCGCCGAAGACGGCGACGAAAGGGCCTGCGAGCGGGGCGGTCAGCAGCAGCAGGCCGCCGGCGACGATCGCGAGCCAGATGCCGTCGAGGCCCGCGCGGATCGCCGCTGGCCGATCGCCGGCGCCCAACAGCCGCGCGACAGCTGGCGTGGTGCCGTAGGCGAGGAAGATCAGCAGGCCGACCGCGGTCGAGAGCACCGCGACGCCGATGCCCACGCCAGCGAGCTGCTCTGCGCCCAGGTGACCGACCAGGGCGGTGTCGACCAGCAGGAAGGCCGGCTCAGCGATGAGCGCGCCGAGCGCGGGGATCGCGAGGTGCAGGATCTGCCGATCCAGCGCATCCGGCTTCAGTCGCACCGCTCCACGCTACCGACCCCGCGCCCCACCCCGTCCGTCAACCGGCCTCCTGGTCTGGCAAGCCAAGAGCGCGGCTCCCAGACCAGGGGCCCGGTCGACGGACGGCGGTGGCGCGACGGAGGGCGCCCAGGCGTGCCGCGTACGCTGGATCGCATGACGCTTCTGCCCTCCGGCCTGCCCGTCGACGACTTCAACGCCGACATCCGCCCCCAGGACGACCTCTTCCAGCACGTGCACTCGCAGTGGCTCGCACGCAGCGAGATCCCCGCCGACAAGGCCCGCTGGGGCTCGTTCGCGGTGCTCGCCGAGGCTGCCGAGGCGGCGGTGCGCGAGATCGTCATCGAGATGCAGGACGCCGAGCCGGGCACCGATGCCCGCAAGGTCGGCGACCTGTACGCCTCGTTCCTCGACGAGGATGCGGCCAACGCGAAGGGCATCGACCCGATCCGGCCGCTGCTCGAGCGCGTCGAGCAGGTGAGCGACATCGACGGTATGCTCGCGCTCCTCGGCGACCTCGAGTCGATCGGCGGCCCCACGTTCGCCGCCCAGTGGGTCGACACCGACCCGGGCGACCCCACGCGCTACCTCGTGCACCTGAACCAGGGCGGCATCGGCCTGCCCGACGAGTCGTACTACCGGGAGGATGCGTTCGCCGAGATCCGCACCGCCTACCTGGCGCACCTGCAGACGATGTTCGAGCACCTCGGCGCCGAGAACGCCGAGGCCGAGGCCGCCGTCGTGTTCGCGCTCGAGACCGAGCTCGCGAGCCACCACTGGGATCGCGTCGACAGCCGCGACGACGAGAAGACCTACAACCTGCAGCGCGTCACCGACGAGCACCCGCGGCTGCGGGCGTGGCTGCAGGCGATCCACGCGCCGGCCGGCACCTACGACGAGGCCGTCGTGCGCCAGCCGAGCTTCTTCGCCGGGCTCGCCTCGCTGCTCGTGGACGAGCGCATCGAGGAGTGGAAGTCGTGGCTGCGCATGGGCATCCTGCGCTCCTTCGCGAGCTACCTCAGCACGCAGATCTCGCGCGACCAGTTCGCGTTCTACGGCACCGCGCTCACCGGCACGACCGAGCAGCGGGAGCGCTGGAAGCGCGGCATCTCGCTGGTCGAGGGCATGCTGGGCGACGCGATCGGCAAGATCTACGTCGAGCGGCACTTCCCGCCGGAGGCGAAGTCGGCCATGGATGTGCTCATCGAGCACCTCGTGGTGGCCTACCGCTCGTCGATCCAGGAGCTCCCGTGGATGAGCGAGGAGACGCGCGAGCGCGCCTTCGAGAAGCTCGGCAAGTTCACGCCGAAGATCGGCTTCCCGGTGCGATGGAAGGACTACGCCGCGCTCGAGATCGGCGACGACCTGGTCGCCAACGTGCAGGCCGCGACGCGCTTCGAGCACGATCGCGAGCTCGCCAAGATCGGCAAGCCGATCGATCGCGACGAGTGGTTTATGAACCCGCAGACCGTCAACGCCTACTACAACCCGGGCTTCAACGAGATCGTCTTCCCGGCCGCCATCCTGCAGCCGCCGTTCTTCGACGCGCACCGGGATGCGGCGGCGAACTACGGCGCGATCGGTGCCGTCATCGGGCACGAGATCGGGCACGGCTTCGACGACCAGGGCTCGAAGTACGACGGCGACGGCCGGTTGATCGACTGGTGGACGGATGCCGATCGCGCGGCCTTCGAGGAGCGCACCAGCTCGCTGATCGCGCAGTATGACGCGCTCGAGCCGGACGCGGCGCCCGGCCACAAGGTGAACGGCGCGCTGACCATCGGTGAGAACATCGGCGACCTCGGCGGCCTCGGCATCGCGTGGAAGGCATACCTGCACTCGCTCGCGGGTGAGGAGCCGCCGGTCATCGACGGCCTCACCGGCGCGCAGCGCTTCTTCCTGTCGTGGGCCTACGCCTGGCAGATGAAGATACGGCCGGAGGAGGCCGTGCGCCTCGTCTCCGTCGACCCGCACTCGCCCAACGAGCACCGCACGAACCAGGTGGTCAAGAACATCGACGCATTCGTCGAGGCGTTCGGGGTGCAGCCGGGCGACGGCCTATGGCTCGACCCGGAGGCGCGCGTCACGATCTGGTGATCGTCGGATCTGTCGACCGCTCAGGCGCGGGGATCAGCGCGCCCAGGCGTCGCGCGGTGAACAGGCCGAACGACGCCATGACGGCGATGACCGCGCCCAGCACGATCCATCCCGGCACGCCGAGCACGGTCGTCCAGAGCACATCGGCACCCGACGGCAGGAACAGCAGCGTGGTGCCGGTCACGGTGTTGATCGCGCCGTGCGCGACGGCCGCGACCCAGACGTTGCGGCAGATCGCGCGCAGCCAGTGCAGCAGGGTGCCGACGAGCACGCAGAAGACGATCATGCTCAGCAGGCCAATGAGATCGGGCCGGGCGAAGTTGTAGCCGAGCAGGATGACCGGCGCATGCCACACGCCCCACAGCACGCCTGACAGCAGGCTCATGCGCCAGAACCCGAGCGGGCTGAGCGCGGACTGCAGGAACCCGCGCCAGCCCAGCTCCTCGCCGAACGCGGGCACGGCGCTCACGAGCGTGTTGAGCGGCAGTGCGAGCACCGTGATGAGCAGCAGGGCGGATGGGTCGAGGTCGTCCGGCAGCGTGGCCGCGACCGCGCTCATGCTCCAGTCGAGCTGCACCCAGCCGAGCGCCTGGGCCAGCAGCAGCGCGCCCATGGCGAGCAGGAGCCAGACGACCGGCGCCAGCAGGATCACGAGGATCGATCGGCGCACGGGCCGGAACGGGATCAGGCCGAGGAAGCGGGCCCGGTGCGACGGCCGCAGCACGAAGAACGTGACCACGAGCGCGGCGATCGCGGGCGTGGCCATCATCACGGTGGTGAGCGGCAGGAACAGCGGGGACTCGAGGCCGCCGGTCAGCCAGGTGGGAATCTGCACCAGCCACGCGAGCGTGCAGGCCAGCGCGGCGAACAGCGCCACTGCGCGCCAGGGCACGCGCTGCGGGTCGAGGGCGGTCGGCGTCGTCATGGCTCCATCCTCGTCGGCGGCGAGCGCCTGCGCATCCGGCCCGCGTCGGAGTGCCGGCTCCGCCGAGCGGGGGAGCGCTCTGGCACCGACAAGGGCGGAACGAGGCGAACCGCGTGCGGATGCGCAGCAACCTGAGAGCGCACCCAAGCGCTCCGTCGGTATCGTGGTGTCGACCGGCCAGCGTTCGCTGGCAAACCAACGGCAGGAGCGAACATGCGCGGCAAGATCCTCTTCGTGGTCGGACTCGGCACGGGCTACGTGCTCGGAGCCAAGGCTGGCCGTCAGCGCTACGAGCAGATCGCGGGAGCGGCCGACAAGGTCTGGAACTCCCCTTCGGTCACGAAGCAGCGGCACGAGGTGCAGCACTTCGTCGAGACGCAGGCCCCGAAGCTCATGGAGTCGGCCTCTGACGTCGCCACCGGCGCGATCGACAAGGTCTCCAAGCGCAAGGGCTCGTCCAAGGGTTCGTCGAAGCGATCGTCCAAGGGCGGCGCAGGCGGCACCGGGAGCACAGGATCGAGTGGTGCCTGATGGCGCCGCGGAAGCCGTTGGGCGACCTCGTCGCTGAGATCCCCAAGCTCATGATCGACCTCGTCAAGGCCGAGATCGACAACCTCAAGGCCGAGGTGGCGGGGAAGGCCAAGGGCATCGGCATCGGCGGAGCGCTGCTCGCCGTCGCGGGGCTGCTCGGGATCTTCCTGCTCAGCTGGCTGCTGTACGCCGCCTTCGAGGGTCTCAACGTGGTCTTCGCACCGTGGCTCTCGGCGCTGCTGGTCTCGGCGTTCCTGCTGGTGCTCATCGTCATCCTTGCGCTCGTCGGCATCTCGTCGATCAAGAAGAACAAGGACTTCAGCAACCTCGAGGCCGTCGACAGCATCAAAGACGACGTCAACATGGTGCGCGGCCTCGGCCACGCGGCAGACGGCAGCGACCCGCTGGACGACCTCGACACGACCGGGGTGCACCGGACCGGCGGCGACACCACCCGTGCCGCCACGACCGGCGGCGACACGACCGGTGCCGACACGAATGGAGCACGGCGATGACCGAGCAGCGCGAAGTGGACCGCAAGCGCGAGGAGCTGCGTCAGCACCTCAACGAGCTCGAGGATCGCGTCAACCCGAAGAAGGTCGCAGACCGCGCGGTGGGCAAGGCACAGGACTCCTACAACGAGGACCCGACGCCGTGGATCGCTGCGGCGGCCGGCATCGCGGTGGTCATCATCGGCGGGATCGCGCTGGCCGTCTTCGGGCGGCGCTAGGCCTCGGCGACCAGCTGCGGCAGCTGCCGCAGATTTCGGGCGACCATGCCGCCCAGCTCCCACGCGGACTGCGGCTCGGTGGCGTTCATGATCGCGTCGTAGGTGACGGTCTGGAAGACCAGATCGGCCAGCGCAGCGAGCGCTAGCGCGCGGTCGATGTCGGCGTCAGGGAAGCGCGCGCGCCACGGATCCGCGTAGGCGGCGAGCGCGCGAGCAGCGCTATCGTCATCGGCCCAGCGACCGAGATGGCTCGCGTCGAGGAACGGGTGGCTCACGCAGCCGTCCGTCCAGTCGAAGATCCGCAGCGTCGCGCCATCCCACGCGACGTTGCCCAGGTGCAGGTCGCCGTGCGCGAGCGTGTCGGGGATGCCGGTGCCCCAGAACGCTCGCACGAGCTCCATCGCGGGCGCCGCCGCCGTGCTGAGGGCGAGCCGCTCCGCGTCGCTGAGCAGCGCGAGTTCTGCGCTCCCCTCGAGCACGCGCTCGAACGCGGTGATCGTGCTCTCGAGGCCGCGATCCGGAAAGCCGGCCGCCAGCAGCTCCGGCACGCGCCCGATCGTCGCAAGCTGCGCCGCGGCCCAGCGGCGAGCGGTCTCCAGCGCAGCGCCCTGCGCCTGCTCGTCCTCCTCGGCGCCCGCGAACGGCTCCATGAGCACCCATCCCTCGGTCGCCTCGATCGCGACGAGCTCCGGCACGAGCGCAGGCAGCATGTCGGACACCGCGGCATGGATGCGCGGCTCGGCGCGGAAGTGCGCGCACGGCGCCTTGCACCACAGCGTGCCGTGCTCGGTCGGCACGCGCACGACCGCCGAGATGCTCCAGACCTTGTAGGGCTCCACTGGGCCCGTGCGACGCCGCCCGCGCGGCTCGAGCACGGAGTCGAGCCACGCCTCGAGCACGTCGAACCACCCTGCTCGGAACCAGTCGGGCCGTCCGGCGGGCGTCCGCGCGGGATCGAGCTCGTCGACCGCACGTGCGACGACGATGGCGAGCGCGGCATCGGGCAGGGCCTCGGGCACGATGAAGGAGCCGACCGCGCGCGCGTCGGCTCGCGTGCCGACGAAGTGCACGAGGCGCCCATCGGCGAGCTTCGCGGTCGGAGCGATGGGGATGTCGGCGTCGACGAGCGCGAGCACCTCGGCCAGCGTGTGCCCGTCCTCGACCCCCGGCAGCGTCGGCAGCGAGCCGTTCGCGTCGACGAGCACGCCGCCGTGCACGAGGAGCGCGACGTGCTCGACGGCAGCTGTCATCGCGCTAGGCGACAGGCTGCGCTGCGTGCTCGTGCAGATCGCGGCGCGACACCTCGAGCGTGGCGAGATCGACACGCACCGCGGTCTCGGGAGCCATGCGCTGCCAGCCCTCGCCGGTGAGGCCGCTCGAGGTCACGGCGATGGCGCCGTCCTCCGCTCGCCGCCACGACAGCTGGTAGTAGTGGTCGATGTGATCGGCCGGCAGGTCGTCGCCGAGGCCCGACTCCTCGAACAGGTCGTGCGGCACGGGCGCACCCGCATTCGCGTGCGTGGCGATGAGCTCATCAGGTGAGAGCACCAGCAGGTTGAGCGCCGCTGCCGGGAACTCGCGGCGGATCTCCGCGACGGTCGAGGTCACGGCGTCGAAGAGCGGCTCGCCCGCCTCGTGTCGACGCAGGATGAGCGCGAAGACCATGGCGGTGTCGGTCTCGCCGCCGACGCGGGCAAGCTCGGCATCCGTCACCTTCTCGCGCAGGCGCGAGATCGGCGTGATCGAGCCGTTCTGCGCCAGCACGATCTCGCCCACCCGGAACGGATGCGTGTTCGCCACCCGGGTCGCGAGGCCCTCGGTGGCCAGGCGCAGATGCGTCAGCCGAGCGCGCGTCGGGGTGTCGATGAGGGCGTCGGTGAGATCGGCGTTGTCGAGGCCGCGGGCGGCGTCTCGGTAGCGGCGCACCTGGTCGCCATCGAGCCACGCGGTGCCCCAGCCGTCGGTGTGCAGGCGGCCCAGCCGCTGCCACTCCTGGCAGGAGGCATCGCCGATGACATCCCGGGTCGTGGCAGGGGTCGGGGAGACGTGCGCGAGCAACCGACACATATGCATCCCCTCCGTTTCCTCCTCCATTCTCTCGCATGCGTCAAGCGGGCACCGCGCGAGCCGTCACAGTCGGTCACATTCGGGCCTGCGCCGCAGGGCCGGGGCGATTGCTACGCCACGTGACGGCGTCGGCGTGCGCACGGCGCCCAGGGTTCGTAGCGTCAGCGGCATGACCACGAGAGCCCTCCCCGTCGAACTCGACAGCATCGGCCGTGCCTTCGCGCAGGGCCGCACGTCGCGCACCGTGCTCTCCGATGTCGATCTGCGGGTCGGCGCGGGAGAGATCGTCGCGATCCTCGGGCCCTCCGGCTGCGGCAAGTCGACGCTGCTGCGCCTGATCGCAGGCATGGACGCCGCCGATGCGGGCGCCGTGCGCATCGCCGGCGTGCCCGCGCTCCCCGCTGATCAGCGCGTCGCGGTGGCATTCCAAGAGCCACGACTGCTGCCGTGGCGGACGATCACGCGCAACGTGGCACTCGGCCTGGCCGATCACGGCCGATCGCGCGCAGGCCTGGCGCGGGTCGACGAGCTGCTCGACCTGGTCGGGCTCTCGGATGCCGCGGGCCTGCGACCGCGGCAGGTCTCCGGCGGCATGGCGCAGCGGGCCTCGCTCGCCCGCGCACTCGCCCGTGAGCCGGGCGTGCTCGTGCTCGACGAGCCGTTCGGTGCGCTCGACGCACTGACGCGGCTGGCGATGCAGGAGCTGCTGCTCGATGTGCACGCGGCCGAGCCGCGCACGATCGTGCTCGTCACCCACGACGTCGATGAGGCGCTCCGCCTAGCCGACCGGATCGTGCTGCTGGGCCCAGCGTTGACCACCGAGGGCTCGACCGTCGTGTCGCTCGTCGACGTGCCGGGCGAGCGGCCGCGCGATCGCGGCACCGCGGCGCTCGGCGAGCTTCGCGCCCAGCTGCTCGAGCGGCTCGGCGTGCCGCGCAGGTCCACGCCGAACGCACTCGTCCCCGACCACGTACCGAACACCGTCGACCAGGAGGTCCTCGCATGATTCCCACACGAACCACAGCCATCGGCGCCAGCCTCGTCGCGGCGGCGATGCTCGTCGGCTGTGCGGGCGAGGGCTCGAGCGTCGCCCCGCAGCAGAGCTCGACCGGCGACCCCGAGGCCGGCTGGAGCGCCGACACGCTCGACATCGACTTCGCAACCTACAACCCGCTGAGCCTCATCATCAAGGAGCAGGGATGGCTCGAGGATGCGACGGCAGGCGAGGTCGCGGTCAACTGGGTGCAGTCGACCGGCTCGAACAAGGCCAACGAGCTGCTGCGCGCTGGCGCCGCCGACGTCGCCTCGACCGCCGGCTCCGCCGCGCTCCTCGCTCGCGCGAACGGCCTGCCCATCCGCACGATCGATGTCTACTCCCAGCCCAACTGGTCGGCGATCCTGGTGCCCGCCGCATCCGAGGTGACCGAGGTCTCGCAGCTGCAGGGCGCCTCCATCGCGGCGACGAAGGGCACCGACCCCTACTTCTTCCTGCTGCAGTCGCTGGCGGCGGGCGGGCTGACGGCAGCCGACGTGCGGGTGCAGAACCTGCAGCACGCCGACGGGCTCACGGCGCTGCAGTCGGGCGCCGTGGAGGCGTGGTCGGGGCTCGACCCGATGCTCTCGTCGTCGCTCGCCGACGGCAGCGCGCGGGTCGTCTACGACAACATCGACTTCAACTCCTACGGATTCCTCAACGCCACCGAGGAGTTCCTCGAGGCTTCGCCAGATCTGGCGCAGCTCGTCGTGGACGCCTACGAGCGGGCGCGCGAGTTCGCGATCGCCGAGCCCGAGGAGACCGCCAGCATCCTCGCGGAGGTCGCCGGCATCGATCCGGAGGTCGCGACCGCCGTCATCCGCGATCGCACGAACTTCGAGCTGGATCCGGCGCCCGGCGACGCCCAGCGGCAGGTGCTCGAGTTCATCGGGCCGATCTTCGTCGAGTCGGGCGACGTCACCAGTCAGGACGCCGTCGATGCGGCGCTGGACTCGCTCTTCGAGCCGCGGTTCGCCGACGCGGCCGACCCGGGCTCGTTCTCGTGACCGCCGTGCTGGAGTCGCCCTCCACCAGCCGCGTCGGTGCCCGGCGCGCAGTCCCGACGTCTGCGGTGCTGGCCGGCGCGATCGTGCCGGTGGCGCTGCTGGCGCTGTGGTGGGCGACGACGGCACTCGGGCTCGTGCCGCCGCATCGGCTGCCGCCGCCCGCGGCGGTGCTGGACGCCGGGCTCCAGCTCGCCGACGACGGCGCGCTGTGGCGGCACATCGGCATCTCGGCGCAGCGCGTGGTGCTCGGGTTCGCGATCGGGGCGACCGCCGGGCTGGCGCTCGGGGCGCTCGTGGGCCTCTCGCGCGGGGCCAACAGGCTGCTCGGGCCCACGGTGGGCGCGTTCCGCGCCGTGCCGTCGCTCGCCTGGGTGCCGCTGCTCGTGCTCTCGCTCGGCATCAACGAGGATTCCAAGGTGGCGCTGATCGCCATCGGCTCGCTCTTCCCGGTCTTCACGACCGTTGCCGGGGCGCTCCGGCATGTGGATCCGCACCTGGTGGAGGCGGGCAGGGCCTTCGGGCTGCACGGCGTGCGGCTGCTCGCCGCCGTGCAGCTGCCCGCAGTCGTGCCCTCGGTCGTGTCGGGCCTCCGCCTCGCGCTCGCGCAGGCATGGCTCTTCCTCGTCGCAGCCGAGCTCATCGCCTCATCGATGGGGCTCGGGTTCCTGCTGATCGACTCGCAGAACAACGGGCGGGTCGACCGCATCCTGCTCGCGATCGTGCTGCTCGCCCTGCTCGGCAAGGCGACCGACGCGCTCATCGGCGTCGCGGAGCGCTGGCTGCTGCGTCGCTGGCTGTGAGTCGTCGCGACCGGATCGCACCCGCGTGACTACCCTGGGCTGGTGCCTGACGACCCGACGATCGCGCTGACCGAGGAGCAGCTGGCGATCGCTGAGCGGATCGAGCAGGGCAACGATCACCTGTTCATCACCGGCCGCGCCGGCACCGGCAAGTCGACGCTGCTGCGGCACCTCACCGACACCTCGAAGAAGCAGATCATCGTCTGCGCGCCGACCGGGGTCGCCGCGCTCAACGTCGGCGGCCAGACGATCCACTCGCTGCTGAAGCTGCCGCTGGGCGTCATCGCCGAGGCACCGCTGCGGCAGAGCGCCGAGCTCAAGCGCATGCTCGGCAAGCTCGATCTGCTCGTGATCGACGAGATCTCGATGGTGAATGCCGACCTGATGGATGCGATCGATCGATCGCTGCGCCAGGCGCGGGGCGTGCGCTCGGTGGCGTTCGGCGGCGTGCAGGTAGTGATGTTCGGCGACCCGTACCAGCTGGCCCCCGTGCCCGGCGATGCCGAGGAGCGCGCCTACTTCGCCGACCACTACGACTCGATGTGGTTCTTCGACGCCCGCGTGTGGCGCGAGGAGCGGCTCGAGGTGGTCGAGCTCGTGCACATCCACCGCCAGACCGACCTGGAGTTCAAGCAGGCACTCAATGCGGTGCGGCACGGCACGGTGACCGCCGAGATCGCCCAGTTGCTCAACGATGCGGGCGCTCGGACGCCTCCCGGCGACGACGTGCTGACGCTCGCCACGCGCAACGACACCGTGTCGCGCATCAACTCGCGGGAGCTCGCCCGTCTCTCCGGCAGGTCGAAGACCGCGGTCGCCGAGGTCTCCGGCGACTTCAGCGGTCGGCAGTACCCGGCGGATGCCGAGCTGCAGCTCAAGATCGGCGCGCAGGTGATGTTCCTGCGCAACGACTCGGCCGGCCGCTGGGTGAACGGGTCGCTCGGCAAGGTCGTCGACATCGGGGGCACCGTCTGGGTGGAGGTCGATGGCGAGCAGCACGAGGTGGAGCCGGCCGTGTGGGAGCAGTTCCGCTACTCCTACTCGCCGACGACGAAGGAGATCAAGCGGGATGTGGTCGCCGAGTTCACGCAGTTCCCGCTGCGGCTCGCGTGGGCCGTGACCATCCACAAGTCGCAGGGCAAGACCTTCGACCGCGCCGTCGTCGACCTCGGCTCGCGCGCGTTCGCGCCCGGGCAGACCTATGTCGCGCTCTCCCGCCTCACGTCGCTCGCCGGCCTCTACCTCACGCGCCCGCTGCAGCCGCGCGACATCATCGTCGACCAGCGCGTGCGCCGCTTCATCCACGAGGTGCGCGAACGCGATGCCGCACGCGCCGCTCGAGACGACCTGCGCGACGCCCCGGCACCAGGCGCCTCGAGCGCCTCGGCGACGGGGCCGGCTGCGCAGAGTCCGTCTACGCAGAGCCCCGCCGCGCCGGCGGAGACCGCCGCCGAGGAGGACACGCGCGATCGCATCGATGCCGGATTCGCGCCGGGCGGGCCCACGCCGTTCTAGCAGGCCGGGCGCGGCGACATCCGGCGACTGCCGGGCTGTCAGGCCGTCTGCGACTCGGCGGCGTGATCGATGACCGGCAGCGCGGCGAGCGCGCGCAGGAACCGCGTCGCGGCACGACGATCCTCGCTGGTCATTGCCGCCGCCACCGCGAAGCGCCGCGCGTGGTCGCGCCCCACGGTCGCCGTCGCCGCGGCGCGCGTGTGCTCCGTGACGACGAGCGAGAGCGCCCGGCGGTCGGTCGGGTGCTGCGACCGACGGATGTGGCCGGCGCGCTCGAGCCGGTCCAGCAGCTTCGTCACCGACGGCCCCGTGATCCCCAGGTGCGCGGCGAGCATGGTCGATGTGACGACGCTGCCGTCGCGCGTCACGGCCATGATGAAGCGGATCGCCCGCATGTCGTTCTCGCCCAGCTGCATGAAGCGGCGGCCCGCAGCGCTGTGCTCCTCGGCGACCTCGTGCCAGCTGCGCAGCGAGTGGAAGAGATCGACGATCTCCTCCACGTCGTCGTCGCCGAGACCCAGCTCGGTCACGAGCTGCGAGGTGGCGTCCATCCGGCGCGGATCGAGCATCGCGCGCTCGCGTGCGTGCTGCGGCGGCGTGCGGGTCATGCCCTCATCCTAGGCGCGTGACTCATTATTGCCTTGGCTAAGTATTGCTAGGCTGTCTACATGTCGCCCGCGCCCATCGCCGCACCCGAGCTCGTGATCCTGCTCGACGACGACGGCCAGCCGATCGGCACCGCCGACAAGGCCACGGTCCACAGCACCACGACGCCCTACCATCAGGCCTTCTCCTGCCATGTGCTCGATGCGGATGGGCGGATGCTCGTGACGCGTCGCGCGCTCGGCAAGGTCGCGTGGCCCGGGGTGTGGACGAACGCGTGCTGCGGGCATCCGGCGCCCGACGAGCCCTTGGAGGCCGCGGTGCGCCGCCGACTCGAGCAGGAGCTCGGCGCGGTCGCCGACGAGCTGGAGCTCGTGCTGCCCGACTTCAGCTACCGCGCGGTCGATCCGAGCGGGATCGTCGAGCACGAGCAGTGCCCGGTGTTCTTCGCCCGGGTGACCGGGTCGCTGCAGCCGCACCCGGATGAGGTCGTGGAGTTCGAGTGGGTGGAGCCTGAGCGGCTCGGCGTGGCCATCCGCGCGACGCCCTGGGCGTTCAGCCCGTGGCTGGTGCTGCAGGCCGAGCAGCTGCCGGCGCTCGCGGGGGCATCGTGATCCCGGTCGAGGAGCCGACGCTGCTCGCCGAGGTCGAGGAGTGCATTCGGCAGCTCGCGACCCCGACCGCCTCGCACCCCGTGCAGCTGGCGGCCTCCCACGCGGTGCACGGCGGCAAGCTGCTGCGACCGCGCCTCGTGATCGCGGCAGCCGGAGAGCGCGGCGATCGCGAAGCCGTGGTGCTCACGGCGGCGGCGATCGAGCTGCTGCATGCTGCGCTGCTGGTGCACGACGATGTGATCGACGACGACGACGATCGCCGGGGCGTGGCGTCGGTCGCGCGCGCCTCCCGCGAGGCGGCCGCCGCCTCGGGCATCACCGCGCGCGTCGCGGCACGGCTCGGCCTCACCACCGCGATCGTGGCGGGCGACGCGCTGCTCGTCCGCGCGCTCGCGGCGATCGCGCGCCTCGACGTCCCGCTCGAGGTGCGCGTGCAGCTGGTCGACATCATCGAGCGCGCAATGCTCCGCGCCGCCGAGAGCGAGCACGATGACGTGCTGCTGGCGGGGCGCGAAGCCGATGAGGGCGTGATCCAGCGGGTGCTGGAGGGCAAGACGGCCGACTACTCCTTCCGCGCGCCGCTCGAGCTCGGTGCCGTGCTCGGAGGTCGCAGCCCGGCCGCGATCGCAGCACTCGGCGAGATCGGCCTGCGCTTGGGCGTGCTCTACCAGCTGCGCGACGACGTGCTGGGCGTCTTCGGCGACGAGCAGCACACCGGCAAGAGCGTGCTCAGCGACATCCGCGCCGGCACCCCGACGCTGCTCTCGGCCCTCGCGCGTCGCGACCCGTCGTGGGAGCGCATCGCGAGCGACTACGGCGATCCCGCCGCCGACGCCGACGCCGCCGAGCGCGTGCGGCGGGTACTGCGCGAGAGCGGCGCGCTCGCGTCGATCGAGCAGCGCATCGGCGAGGGCAGCGCGACGCTGCGGAGCCTGATCGACGTGGCCCCGGTCGACGAGGCGCTGCGGGCCGAGCTGCGGCAGATCCTCGAGCGCTGCGTGGAGCGCACCCGATGACCGGGCTCGAGCTCTACTCCGCCACCGCCCGGCGCGCGAGCGGGGCCGTCATCAGCGCATACTCCAGCTCCTTCGGGCTCGCGAGCCGGCTGCTGCCGCCGGGCATGCGCGGCGACATCGAGACGGTCTACGCGCTGGTGCGGGTCGCCGACGAGATCGTCGATGGCCCGGGCGCCGAGGCGGGACTCGACACCGCGGCGTGCGGCGAGGTGCTTGACGCCTTCGAGCGCGAGGTCATGCGCGCCATGCGCACGGGCTTCAGCGCCGATCTGGTCGTGCACGCCTTCGCGGAGACGGCTCGCCGGGTCGGCATCGACGAGGGCCAGACGGCGCCGTTCTTCGCCGCCATGCGCCGCGATCTCGAGCCGGTCACGTTCCAGGACGAGCGCGAGCTGCGCAGGTATGTCTATGGGTCGGCCGAGGTCGTCGGGCTCATGTGCGTGCGGTGCTTCCTCGGCGGTCGCACGCTGCCGGACGCGCAGGCCCGCACGGTCGCTCGCGGCGCCCGCGCGCTCGGCCGCGCGTTCCAGGTCGTCAACTTCCTGCGCGACCTCGGTGCGGACGCCGACACGCTCGGCCGCGCCTACCTTCCTGGCGTGGATCCCGTCCATCCCACCGATGCCGCGATCGGTCGCGTGCTCGATGGCCTGGACGGCGATCTGCGCATCGCTCGGGCAACCATCGAGCTGCTGCCGCGCGAGGCGCGGCCCGCCGTGATCGCCGCGCACGACATCTTCGCGGCGCTCGCCCGACGGATCCGCGCGACGCCCGCCGCCCAGCTGCCGCATCGCCGTATCAGCGTGCCGAAGCTCGAGAAGGCGGGCATCGTCTCGCGTGCGGCGCTCGGCGCCGGCATCGCTCGAGCCTCCGCATCCCGCCCGATGCCGACGGCGGCCTCACGATGAGTCGCATCGTCGTCATCGGCGGCGGCGTCGCCGGCATCACCTCGGCCGGGCTGCTCGCGCGCGACGGGCACGACGTGACGCTGCTCGAGCGCCGGCCCGAGCTCGGCGGCCGCGCCGGCGCCTGGCGCTCGCGGGGCTTCACCTTCGACACCGGGCCGTCCTGGATGCTCATGCGCGAGCCGTACGAGCATGCGTTCCGCATGCTCGGGTCGACGCTCGAGCGCGAGCTCGAGATCGGGCGCCTGGATCCCGCCTACCGCGTGCTGTTCGAGGGCGAGTGCGAGCCCTTCGAGGTCTCCGGCGACGTCGAGACCACCATCGAGCGCTTCGAGGCCATCGAGCCCGGTGCTGGCGACCGGCTGCGACGCTACCTTCGCTCCGCGACCGAGACGGCGACGCTCGCGACCGGTGGACTGCTCTCCAACCGCTTCGACTCGGTCGGCTCGTTCCTGGGCCTCGGGCTGACGCGGCGGGTGCCGACGCTCACGCGCCTGCTGCTGCAGTCGCTCGAATCGCGCGTGGCGCGGGTCGTGCGCGATCCGCGCCTGCGACAGGTGCTCGGCTACCCCGCGGTGTTCCTCGGCACGGAGCCCCGGTCGGCGCCCTCGATGTACCACCTGATGAGCCACTTCGACCTCGTCGAGGGCGTCTGGTACCCGATGGGCGGCTTCACGAAGATCGTGGATGCGCTCGCGCGGCTTGCCGCGGAGGCGGGAGCCACGCTCCGCACCGGCGTCGGCGTGCGCCGCATCCTCGTCGAGGACGGCACGGCGCGCGGCGTCGAGCTCGACGACGGCGAGCGGATCGACGCCGACATCGTGGTCTCGGCCGTCGACGGCCATGCGACTGACACGCGACTGCTGGCGCAGGTGCCGAGCGTCGCGCGCCGGGGCCCACGCCGCTGGGCCGCCAGGGTCGCCGGGCCATCCGCCGTGCTCGTGATGCTCGGCGTCGACGGGCCGCTGCCGCAGCTGAGCCACCACACGCTGCTGTTCGCGAAGGACTGGCAGAGCGGCTTCGACCGGATCTTCGGCGCGGAGCCCGAGCGCGCGATCGACGGGGTCACCGATCCCGCCTCGCTGTACGTCAGCCGCACCTCCGCCACCGACCCCTCGGTCGCACCCGCGGGGCAGGAGGCGCTGTTCGTGCTGGTGCCCGTGCGCCCCGACATCCGGCTCGGGGCCGGCGGCATCGACGGCGCCGGCGACCCCGATGTCGAGCTGGTCGCCGATCGGGCGATCGCGCAGATCGCCGAGTGGACGGGCATCGACGACCTCGCGAGCCGCATCGTCACGCGGCGCACCATCGGCCCCGCCGACTTCGCGAGCGACTTCGACTCCTGGCGCGGCACGGCGCTCGGGCCGGCGCACACCCTGCGGCAGAGCGCCATGTTGCGCGGCTCGACCAAGCACTCGGAGGTGCGCGGCCTGCTGCTCGCCGGCGCGACGACCGTGCCGGGCATCGGGGTGCCGATGTGCCTGCTGTCGGCAGAGCTGGTGGTCAAGCACGTCCGCGGCGATCGATCGACGGGCCCGCTGCAGCCGCTCGACCCCGCGGTGCCGTCGTGATGCTCGCCTACCTCGGCGCCCTGCTGCTCGCGGCGCTCGGCACCGGCGCGATCGACGCGCGTTGGCGGCTGGCGATGTTCCGCGACACCGGCCGGGCGCTTGCGGCGGTCGGGGCCACGGCCCTGCTGCTGCTGCTGATCGACCTCGCGGGCATCGCCACCGGCAACTTCCGGCTCGGCGCCTCCCCGTGGATGACCGGCATCGAGGTGCTGCCGCACCTGCCCATCGAGGAGCTCGTCTTCATCGTCTTCCTCGCCTACGTCTCGCTCGTGGCCTTCGCCGGAGCCGAGCGCCTGCTGGCGGCCAGGCAGGAGCGCCGCGCATGAGCTACGCCCTGCTGCTCGCCGCACCGCTGCTGGCCACGGCGATCCTGGCCGTCAGCACCCTGCGCAGCGACCGCCGCGGCTGGGCCGCGCTCGCGCTGGCGGCCGCCGCGGTGCTCACGCTCACGGTCGCCTTCGACTCCCTCATGATCGCGATCGACCTGTTCCGCTTCGACGACGCGTTGCTGCTCGGGCTGCGGCTGGGGCTGGCGCCGGTCGAGGACCTCGGCTACGCGCTCATCGCGCTCTTCTCCGTCGCCGCTATCTGGCGGCTGCTCGGCCGGGCGCGAGCGCTCGATGCGGGAACGCGACGGGCGGATGCCGATGCCTGAGCGTCCGCAGCGCACCGCCGGCACCGGCAGCATCCGCCCGGATTCGCTCGCACGCCGAATGCTGCTCGCGTCGCGACCGGTGAGCTGGATCAACACCGCGTTCCCCTTCGCGGCGGCCATGCTGCTGACGACCGGCGCCATCGACGCGCGCCTGGTCATCGGCACGCTGTTCTTCCTGGTGCCGTACAACCTCGCGATGTACGGCATCAACGACGTCTTCGACTACGCCTCCGATGCCCAGAACCCGCGCAAGGGCGGCATCGAGGGTGCGCTGCTGCCGCCCGAGACGCACCGCGCGACGCTCGCGTGGTCGGCGGGCCTGGCGCTGCCGTTCGTCGTCGCGCTCGTCGTGCTCGGCTCCCCGGCTTCCTGGGCGGTGCTGGCCGTGAGCCTGTTCGCTGTCGTCGCGTACTCGGCCAAGGGGCTGCGCTTCAAGGAGGTGCCGGTGCTCGACTCGGTCACCTCGAGCACCCACTTCGTCAGCCCTGCCGTCTACGGGCTCGTGCTCGCGGGCGCCGAGTGGACGCCGCAGCTGGTCGCCCTGCTGGCTGCGTTCTTCTGCTGGGGGATGGCGAGCCACGCGTTCGGCGCGGTGCAGGATGTGCAGCCGGATCGCCAGGCCGGCATCCACTCGATCGCGACCGCGCTCGGTGCTCGCGGCACGGTGCGGCTCGCCATCGCCCTGTGGGCGGCGGCCGGCGTGCTGATGCTGCTGACGCCCTGGCCGGCCTCGATTGCCGCGGTCATCGCCGTGCCCTACCTCGTGCTGGCGGCGCCCTTCTGGAGCGTGCGTGACGACGAGAGCGCGACCGCGAATCGCGGCTGGCGGCGGTTCCTGTGGGTGAACTACGTGAGCGGCTTCGTCGTCACGATGGTGAGCATTGCGTGGGCGATGGGAGTGCGATGAACGGCAGACGGATCCTGGTGACCGGTGCGACCGGCTACGTCGGAGGTCGGCTCGCGCCGCGACTCGTCGATGCGGGCCACGAGGTGCGGGTGCTCGCCCGCGACCCAGGCCGCCTGCGTGGCGCCTCGTGGGCGGACTCGGTGGAGATCGTGCAGGGCGACCTCGAGGTGCAGGGCGACGTCGCTCGCGCGGTCGACGGGGTCGACGTGGTCTTCCACCTCGTGCACGCGATGGCGGCCGGCGGGGACTTCGCGAGCGCCGAGCTCGAGCAGGCACGGCACGTCGCGACGGCGGCCAAGGCTGCCGGGGTGAGCAGGATCGTCTACCTCTCGGGCCTGCACCCCGAGGGCGAGCAGCTCTCGAAGCACCTGGCGTCCCGCGTCGCCGTGGGGGATGCGCTGCTCGCCTCCGGCGTGCCGACGCTGGTGCTCGAGGCGGGCATCGTGATCGGCTCGGGCTCGGCATCCTTCGAGATGATCCGACACCTCACCGAGGTGCTGCCCTACATGCCCGCGCCCCGGTGGGTGCGCAACTTCGTGCAGCCGATCGCCGTGCGCGATGTGCTGCACTACCTGGTCGCGGCCGCGACGGTGCCCGACGACGTGCATGGCGCGTTCGACATCGGTGGGCCGGATGTGCTGCGCTACGGGCAGGTGATGAACGGCTACGCGCTCGAGGCGGGACTGCCGCAGCGACCGATCGCCCCGCTGCCGGTGCTGACGCCGTGGCTCGCCTCGCAGTGGGTGAACCTCGTGACGCCGGTGCCGCGAGCGATCGCGATGCCGCTGATCGGCTCGCTGCTGCACGACTGCGTGGTCGAGGAGCGCCGGATCGACGCCGTCATCCCGCCGCCGGAGGAAGGGCTGATGGGCTATCGCGAGGCCGTGCGGCTCGCGCTCGCGCGCGAGCGGGCCGGCGACATCGAGTCGAGCTGGCGATCGGCGTCGGCCGCCGGCGCACCGTCCGATCCGCTGCCGAGCGACCCGGCGTGGTCGGGCTCGACGGTCTACGAGGACGCGCGGGAGCGCACGACGAGCGCCCCGCCCGAGGCGGTGTGGGAGGTGGTCGAGGCCATCGGCGGCGAGCACGGCTGGTACTCGGTGCCGCTGCTATGGAGCCTGCGCGGCATCGCCGACCGACTGGTCGGCGGCGTGGGCCTGCGTCGCGGCCGCCGCGACCCGGCGCGGCTGCGCGAGGGCGACACGGTCGACTGGTGGCGCGTCGAGCGCATCGAGCGCGGCAGCCTGCTGCGCCTGCGCGCCGAGATGAAGGTGCCGGGGCGCGCGTGGATCGAGTTCCGGGTGGAGCCGATCGACAATGGCGGCTCCGAGCGCACGCGCTACAGCCAGCGCGCGATCTTCCTGCCCAGCGGGCTCACCGGGCGGCTCTACTGGTGGTCGCTGGTGCCCGCGCATCACGTGATCTTCGAGGCGATGGCGGCGCGCATCGTGGCGGCCGCGGAGGCGAGGGCCGCGGGATGAGGCTCTGGTCGCTGCATCCCGCCGCGCTGGATCGGCAGGGGCTCACCGCCTGCTGGCGCGAGGGCCTGCTCGCCCAAGCTGTGCTCGCGGGCCGCACGCGCGGCTACACCCGGCACCCGCAGCTGCTGCGCTTCCAGCAGCAGCCGGAGCCGCTCGAGAGCATCGGCGCATACCTGGCCGAGGTGGCGGCCGAGGCGGATGCGCGCGGCTACCGCTTCGACCGGGCGCGCATCGACCGCGTGCCGACCGACGGCAGGCCGGCGCCGCGCATCCCGGTGAGCGAGGGCCAGCTGGCCTTCGAGCTCGCGCACCTGCGGCGCAAGCTCACCGTGCGCAGCCCGAAGATGCCGCTGCCTGCCGTGCCGCTGCCGCATCCGCTCTTCACCGTCGAACCGGGGCCCATCGCCGAGTGGGAGCGCCCCGACCCGATCGTTCTTCCCGATGACCGCACACCGGCAGAGAGGTAGCACCGCCATGACCGCTTCCCACATGACCACCCCATCCACGGCCGAGCGCATCCGCCCGTGGGTCGTGCTCATCGCCCTGCCGGTGACGCTCGCGGCCGCGGCGCTCGGCTCCGGCGCCTTCGGCGGGCAGGAGGTGCAGGCCTCCTCCAGCGGCGCGCTCTCCGCCGACGCCACGCCGCTCGCTCCGGCCTCGCCCGCGTTCTCGATCTGGAGCGTGATCTACCTCGGTCTCGCCGCCTACGCGATCTGGCAGGTGCTGCCGAAGCAGCGCCACGATGCCAGGCAGCGCTCCATCAGCTGGCTGGCGACCGCGTCGCTGGTGCTGAACGCGACCTGGATCCTGTGCGCGCAGGCGGGCCTGCTGCCGCTCACGGTCGTCGTGATCGTGCTGCTGCTGGGTGTGCTTGCCGCCATCTTCGCGCTGCTGCGCCGCAGCGAGCCGCAGTCGATGGTGGAGGAGGTGCTGGTCGACGGCACGTTCGGTCTGTATCTCGGCTGGGTCTCGGTGGCGACGGTGGCGAACATCGCTGCGGCGCTCACGGCAGCAGGCTGGCGGCCCGAGCCCTTCGAGCCGCTGGCGATCGTGGTGCTCGCGGCGGTGGCGGTGGTCGGTGTCGCCATCACCCTGCGGGGTCGTGGCACCATCGCGCCGACGCTCGCCATCCTCTGGGGTCTGTCGTGGATCGGCATCGGCCGTCTCTACGATCAGCCCGCCTCCGTCACGGTCGCGGTCACCGCGGCCGTCGTGTGCGTCGTGATCGGTGCCGCCACGGTGATCGCGCGGCTGCGACGCGTCCCGACGCAGGACGCTCCGGTCACGGACGAGCCTCGTAGGCCAGCGCCCACGTCGTGAGGATGCGCTCGAGCGCGTCGCGGTCACGTGCCGGCAGCATCTCGAGCATCTGATGCTCCTGCGCCAGGTGCGCGGCGACCGCGTCGTCGATCCGTGAGCGACCGGTATCCGTCAAGCGCACGACGCGACCGCGCCCGTCGTGATCCGCGGCTTCGCGCGTGACGAGCCCCTTGCTCGCGAGGGCGTCGAGGCGCTTGGAGACCGCGCCCTTCGTCACCATCGTCTGCTCGGCGAGGGCGGTGGGCGCGAGCGCGAAGGGTGCGCCCGTGCGGCGCAGCGTGGCGAGGATGTCGAACTCGCCCTCGTTGAGGTCGAAGCGCCGATAGAGCCCGACGATCTCCTCAGTCGCCCGCTGCGTCACGCGGCTGAGCCGCCCGAAGATCCCGATGGGGGACGGGTCGAGGTCAGGCCGCTCGGTGCGCCACTGCTCGATGATGATTGCCACATGGTCGCGATCCATCCTTGCACTCTAGTTGACCAAGAAACTAGAATAGTTTCTATGGAAACAAGATTCGCGTCGGGAGTGACTTCGGGGGCTGCCTCGGGCTCGCTCCGATGGATCCTGTTCGGCGCGCTGGCGCCCATCTCGTGGGGGTCGGTCTACTTCGTCATGCTGCACTGGATCCCGGCGGGGGAGCCGCTCACCGCTGCGGTGCTGCGCGCGCTGCCCGCCGGGTTGCTGCTGCTCGCACTGCGGCGTGCGCTGCCGCGCGGCAGTTGGTGGTGGAAGGCGCTCGTGCTGGGCGCGCTCAACTGCGGCCTCTTCTTCATGCTCGTCTACCTCGCGGCGAAGCTGCTGCCGACGTCGGTCGCGGCGATGCTCATGAGCCTGTCTCCCGTCGCGATGATGCTCCTAGCCTGGGGGCTCGTGGCCGAGCGGCCGACCGTCCGGCGTCTGCTCGGCGCGGGGATGGGTGTCATCGGCGTCGTGCTGCTGATGGCAGCATCCGTCGGCACCATCGACGGCTGGGGCGTTGCCGCTTCCGTGACGGCGATGGCGATGTATGCGCTGGGCTCGGTGCTCGCCAAGCGATGGAGCGGCGAGGTCGACGCCGTGGCCTCCTCGTCGTGGCAGCTGACCGCCGGCGGCCTGCTGCTGCCCTTCGCGCTCGCGCTCGAAGGTGTGCCGTCGGGGCTCGATCCCGCTGCGGTGCTCGGCTACGCGTATCTCTCGCTCATCGCGACGGCCTTGGCGTTCGTGTGCTGGTTCGGCGCGCTGCGGCATCTGACCGCTGGGCAGGTCGGCCTGCTCGGCCTGCTGAACCCGGTCACGGGCGTGCTGCTCGGGGTGCTGCTCGGAGGCGAGCTGCTCACAGCCGGGCAGTGGATCGGCATCGCCGTGGTGCTCGCGGGCGTCACGATCGGGCAGACGGTGGCGCGGGCGCGCGGGCGGCAGCAGCGCACGCCAAGCCTCGTCGCGACGTAGCGCGAGCGCTGCTGCGTCAGCGGTGCTCGAACCGCCAGGGCAGCGCACCGACATGCAGCCGGTGGCGCGGGCCCTCTTCGGTCTCGGGCGCGCCGTCGTAGCGCTCGTCGCCGTGCCAGATGGCCAACCCGCGCTGGGTGTCCTGCTTCGTCTCGTACACCCGCAGCTCGTGCTCGCGCACCGCGCGCAGCGCGGCCTCGGTGGTGGAGAACGCCATCAGGGTGTCGAGCGTGATCCACGTCGGCGGGAACAGCCGCAGCTCGCCGGCGCCGTGACGCTTGAGCGCATCCGCCGGGCGGATCCACTCGTGCGCCTCGACCTCGCTCGGCTGCGGCACGATCTCGCCATCCGGTGCTTCGGCGAGGAAGAACCAGGTGAGGAACTTGGTGTCGAGCTGGGCTGGCGGCGACCAGTGCGACAGGGGCACGAGCGCGTCGGGTGCGACGATCAGGCCGGTCTCCTCGGCGGTCTCCCGCACGGCGGCGTTGCGCGCGGACGCCTCGGTGGCGGCGGCGCCCTGATCGGCCGGAACGGCGTCGTCGGGCGCGGTGTCGACGGGCTCCACCTTGCCGCCCGGGAAGACCCAGCCGCCGGCGAAGGCGCCGCGGTCGGGGCGCTGCAGCAGCAGCACTTCGATGGCGCCGGGGCCGTCGCGCAGGAGCACGAGCGTCGCGGCGGTGCGAATGTCGGTCACACGTTCACGCTATCGCCGCGTCGCGCAGGTCTTCGGATGCCTCGCCCGCCGTGGCGCGGATCGTGGCATCGCTCGGCGCCTCATGCTCGCGGTCGACGGTGTGCAGGTCGGGCTTCTGCGCCGGCACCGCGAGCACTTCGAGCGCCGGCGCGTGCTCGAGCGATGGATCCAGGCCCTGCAGGCTCGAGAAGCGCCGCGCCTGCGTGACGACGTTGCGGTCGAGTGAGGCGTTGAAGGCGTTGTAGGCCTCGACCGTCTTGTTCAGGCGGGTGCCGAGGGTCGTCAGATGCGTGCCCATGGTGCCGAGCCGCTTGTGCAGCTCGCGGCCCACCTCCAGCACGCGCATCGCCTCACCGGCGAGCTGCTCCTGCCGCCAGGTGTAGCCGACCGTGCGCAGCAGTGCGACGAGCGTGGCAGGGGTCGCCAGCACCACGTTGCGCTCGAAGGCGCGCTCGAAGAGCGTCGGGTCGCGCTCGAGCGCCGCGTTGAGGAACGGCTCCGCCGGTACGAACATGACGACGAACTCCGGCGTGCCGGGCACCGCCTCCCAGTACGACTTGCCGCCCAGCTGGTCGATGTGGTCGCGCAGGTGCCGCGCGTGGGCGTCGAGCCGCTTGTCGCGGGTGGCGTCGTCGCGCGCCTCCATCGCCTCCAGGTAGCCGTTGAACGCCACCTTCGCGTCGACGACGATCTGCTTGTCGCCGGCCAGGTGCACGAGCATGTCGGGTCGCAGCGCGCCGTCGTCGGTGGCGAGATGCGCCTGCTCCGTGAAGTCCACGTGCTCGAGCATGCCGGCGGCCTCGACCACGCGCCGCAGCTGCAGCTCGCCCCAGCGACCGCGCACCTGCGGTGCGCGCAGGGCGTTGACGAGCTGCCGGGTCTCGAGCGAGAGCTGCTCGGAGGAGGAGCGCATCGCGTGCAGCTGCTCGGCGAGTGCCGCAGTGGCCTCTGCTCGTGCCTTCTCGGCGGCCGACACCTCACCGCGCACCGACTCGAGCGACTTCGACAGCGGCTCCACGAGCTGCTGCACGGCGGCCTCGCGCTTCGCGAGCTCTGCGGCGCCCTCGGTGGACGAGCGACGCAGCCGCTCTTCGGCCTGCTCGAGGAACACCGCCGAGTTGCGCTCAAGCGCCGCGCTCGAGAGCTTGGCGAACTCGTCCGCCCGGCGCTGCGCGTCGGCCTGCAGCTCGGCGATCGCCGCACGACCGCGCTCGCGCTCGTCCGCGAGGCGGCGCTGCGCCTCGGCGCGCAGCTCCTCGAGCTGCGCCGCGTGCCGTCGCTCGGCTGAGTCGCGCTCTCGCTCGGCCGCGTCGCGCTCTCGCTCGCGCTCCTGCTCGACGGCGTCGAGCCGGCCGCGCACGGCATGCAGCTCGGCGCCGGCGCGCGCGGCACCGATCCGGGTGCCGAACCACGCGCCGAGGCCGAGCGCGAGCAGCACGGCGACGAGAGCGACGACAAGGGTCAGCGGGTCCATGCAGCCACCACACCACGAGCCACCCACGCGCGTGCGGACCCCACGCGCGCCGCCCCGAGGTCGGGCGAGCGGCAGCGACGCGCGGCGCGTAGGGTCGGGACATGGTCGAGATCCGGCGCATCCTCGCGCCCAACCCAGGCCTCATGACGCTTGACGGCACGAACACCTATGTGATCGGCGGCCAGGTGGTCGTCGATCCGGGTCCGGCGGACCCGGAGCACATCGAGCGACTCGTGGCGCTCCGGCCGCGGCTGGTGCTGGTGACGCACCGGCACGGGGACCACACCGAGGGCGCCGCGGAGCTCGCGCGCTCCGTGGGCGCCGAGCTGCGCGGACTTGACCCGGATCAGTGCCTGGGGGGCGAGCCGCTCGTCGACGGCGAGTGGATCCCGGTCGACGACATCGAGCTCCAGGTGCTGGCGACCCCCGGCCACACCTCCGATTCCGTCTGCTTCGTGGTCCCAGAGCAGGCGGTGCTCACGGGCGACACCGTGCTGGGTCGCGGATCGACCGTGATCATGCATCCCGACGGTGCGGTCGGCGCGTTCCTGGCCAGCCTCGACAAGCTCGAGGCGCTCGGCGACCTCGAGGTGCTGCCGGGGCATGGCGCACCGCGGCCGTCGATCGCCGAAGCGGCACGTGAGTACCGGGCCCACCGGCGCGAGCGGCTTGCCGAGGTGCGCGAGGCGCTCCGCGCGCTTGGGACCGACGCGGGGGATGCGGATGTCGCCGCGGTCACCGACCGCGTCTACCCCGACGTGGACGAGCAGATCCGCTTCGCCGCGGAGGCGTCGATGGCGGCGCAGCTCGCGTATCTGAGCTCGACGGACTGAGCGCGACCGGCGCGCCCGCGCTGCCGGGGCCGGCAGGGTGGTGCAGCCATGCTGCGAACCCGGTGGCCGTGCGAACCGGGATGCGTGCAGAGTGCAGAGTGCACAGATCTGCACCAAGAAGCAGCGGAGTGCACATGGCGGCCCCGAGGCTGGCTCAATACGTTGGCCGCATCTGCAGCACGCTCCGGGAAAGGGCCCCGCATGGCTACCACGGCACACGATGACTACTCACTCCAGCGCGTTCCGAAGGCGGCGCGCAGCCACTGGTTTCCGATCGCGGTGCAGCGGTTCGGGCAGGTGTCAGCGCTCTCGCAGTTTCTGCTGGGTGCGACGCTCGGCTACGCGCTGAGCTTCTGGGATGCGGCGCTCGCCTTCCTGATCGGCTCGATCATCCTCGAGATCGTGATCACGATCGTCGGCATCATCGGGCAGAAGGAGGGCATGCAGACCTCCCTGCTGACCCGTTGGACCGGCTTCGGTGAGATCGGCTCCGCACTCGTCGGCCTCGCGATCGCGATGAGCCTGATCGGCTGGTTCGGGATTCAGAGCGCGATCTCGGCAGAGTCCCTCGATTCGCTGATGCCCGACCTCATGCCCATCCCGGTCTGGTCGATCCTCTTCGGGCTGCTCGTCACGGCTGTGGTCGCATTCGGCTTCAAGGGGATGCAGTGGCTCGCGAACGTCACGGTGCCGCTCTTCCTCGTGCTCGTCGGCTGGTCGGTCGTCAGTGAGCTGAGCCAGCACTCCATCGCCGACTTGATGTCGCGCGCCCCTGCTGGTGAGCCGATGTCGGTGTTCGCCGGGGCTGGCGTCGTGGCCGGCGGCTTCATCGTCGGAGCGATCATCACCAGCGACATGACGCGGTTCAACCGCACCCCTGGCGATGTGGTCAAGGTCACCGTCGTCGGGATCACCCTCGGAGAGTTCGTCATCGGCATGGCCGGCGTGCTGCTCGCGCATGCGGCGCAGTCGGGCAACATCGTGGCCATCGTGACGTCGGCGGTCGGTTGGATCGGGTTGCTCATCATCGTCACGGGGACGCTGAAGATCAATGACTGGAACCTGTACTCCTCCGTGCTGGGACTGGTGAACTTCGTCTCCACCAGTTTCAACAGGGCACTCCCGCATCTGGCGACGACCCTGGTCGTCGGACTGGCCGGGACGCTGCTCGCGGCCTTCGGCATCCTCCAGGGCTTCATCCCATTCCTGACGATCCTCGCCGCAGCATTCCCGCCGATCGCGGGCATCATGGTCGCCGAGTACTTCGTTGTGCGGAAGTTCCGACCGCAGCTCGATGAGACTCGCGACGCCGAGACGATGCCGAGGACGGCACCGCGCGTCGTGCCCGCGACGATCGCGATCTGGCTCATCGCGAGCCTGGTCGGCTACTTCTTCACGTGGGGCATCCCGTCGATCACCGCGCTGCTCGTCTCCTTCGTGCTCTACGTGGCTGCGGGCAAGCTTGGCCTCGTGCGCGGAGTCGGTGAGGTCGAGACAGAGACGATCGCATCGGACGCGCGTGCTGGCGGAACCCCCGTGGAAGCTGCGCCGCAGGAGCGCTGACAGGCGAGGGCTCGGTGGCGCCGCGCCATCGAGCCCTCGTTGGCGCTGGGGCGCGCCCCAGCGCTCCGGCACAGACTTGGAAGAGGAAGAGGGATCGGATGCATATCGGAATCGACGTCGGAGGCACGAACACCGACGCAGTGCTCATGGAGGGCACCACGGTGCTCGCGAGCGTCAAGCGCTCGACGAGCGCGGACGTCACGAGCGGCATCGTCGCTGCGATCGAGTCGCTACGCACCGATCGGCCATTCGAGGGCTCGGACGTGACGGCGGTGATGATCGGCACGACGCACTTCATCAATGCGCTGGTGCAGGCCCGCAACCTGGCCCCGACGGCCGCGCTCCGACTCGGACTGCCCGCAACCCGCGCACTGCCTCCCCTGGTCGACTGGCCGGAGGAGCTGCGGCAGGCGATCAAGGCGCGCACCTACCTCGCGCATGGCGGCTACGAGTTTGACGGACGGCCGATCTCGCCGCTTGACCCCGACGAGCTGCGCCGCCACGCCGCGGACATGGCTGCCCACGGCATCCGCTCGCTCGCGATCTCCAGCGTGTTCAGCCCGGTCAACCACGATCTGGAGGTGCAGGCCGCGGAGATCGTGCGCAGTGAGTTGGGTGATGGTGTCGCCATCTCGCTGAGCCACGAGATCGGACGGATCGGCCTGCTCGAGCGCGAGAACGCCACGGTCATTAACGCGGCGCTGCGCGAGCTCGCGGTCGAGATCGTCGACGGGCTCAGCGCGGCAGTGCGGGCCCAGGGCATCACGGCGCCGATCTTCCTGAGCCAGAACGACGGCACGCTGATGGACGAGGACTTCGTGCGGCACTACCCGGTGGCGACATTCGCATCCGGTCCGACGAACTCGATGCGCGGTGCAGCCATCACCAGTGGACTGACCGACTGCGCGGTGGTCGACGTCGGTGGTACGACGGCCGACATCGGGCTGCTCGTCAACGGCTTCCCGCGGGAGACGTCGACGGAGGTGACCGTGGCCGGGATCCGCACCAACTTCAGGATGCCCGACGTGCTCTCGCTCGGCATCGGCGGCGGCAGCCATGTGCACGAGCAGAGCCGTGAGGTCGGCCCGACCTCTGTCGGGTACCGCTTGACGACGGATGCGCTCGTCTTCGGCGGGGCGACGCTCACGGCGACGGACATCGCCGTGGCCGCGGGTCGGGCAGACATCGGCGACGCCGACCGCGTCCGACACATCGACAAGGGCTTCGCCACCGCGGTGATCGAGCGGATCGCGGAGCGGGTCTCCGAGGCCGTCGATCGCATGCGCACGTCGTCCGCGCCGATCCCGGTCGTCGCCGTCGGCGGCGGTTCGATCCTGCTACCGGACGAGCTGCCGATCTTCGGCGCGGTGCAGCGCCCCGACAACTATGCGGTCGCCAACGCCATCGGCGCCTCCATCGCGCAGGTGGGCGGCGAGATCGACAAGGTCGTCGCCGTCGACCCCGGTCGCCGCGACACAATCCTGGACGCAGTGCGGCAGGAGGCCGTGGATAAGGCCATCGCGGCCGGCGCCGCCCCGCGCACCGTGCAGATCGTCGACTTCGACGAGGTGCCGCTCCCGTACCTTCCCGGCAACGCGACGCGCGTGCGCGCGAAGGCCGTCGGCGATCTCGACATGGGCCGATGATGAGCTGGCACATCACCGCCGACAGCATTCGCGGCCTGGCGCGGGGAGCCGCCGTCCTCGGCACCGGCGGCGGGGGAGATCCGTACGTCGGCGCGCTGCTCGCCCGCCAAGCGCTCGGGGACGGGTCGGTCGAGGTCGTCCCGCTCCGCGAGCTGCGCGACGACGCACTCGTGATCACGGCCGCGATGATGGGCGCTCCGACGGTCATGGTCGAGAAGCTGCCGAGCATCGACGAGGTGCTGGCGCCGATCGAGGCGCTCGCGGCGAGCCTCGGTCGCGACGTGACGCACATCGCCTGCGCGGAGATCGGCGGCGTCAACTCCACCATCCCCGTGGCGGCGGCAGCCGCACTCGGACTGCCGCTGCTCGACGCCGACGGCATGGGACGGGCGTTCCCTGAGCTGCAGATGGTGCTTCCGACGATGTACGGCATCACCGCGTCGCCGCTCGGTCTGGCCGACGAGAAGGGGAACGTCGCCGTGCTCCAGACCGCCGACAACCACTGGACGGAGCGCATCGCTCGGGTCGCGGCGGTCGAGATGGGCTGCTCGGTGATGATCTCGGGCTTCGCGATGAGCGGTGCGCAGGCGCGAGAGTCGCTCGTCGACGGTTCGCTCTCGCTGTGCGTCGAGCTCGGCGATCGCATCGCCGACGCGCGCGCTGCCAACGACGATCCGGTGGCGGCCGTCGTGCACCGCCTCGGTGGCCGCGAGCTCTTCGCAGGCAAGGTCATCGATGTCGCACGCGCGACGACCGCAGGCTTCGCCCGCGGCAGCGCGCACCTCAGAGGCTCTGAGGGCGAGCTCGAGCTCTCCTTCCAGAACGAGCACCTCATAGCCGAGCTCGACGGCGAGGTGCTCGTCACGACGCCCGACCTCATCATCGTCCTCGAGCACGACACGGGCGAACCGATCACGACGGAAGCGCTGCGCTACGGCCAGCGGGTGCGGGTGATCGCGGCACCCGCAGACGAGCGGTGGCACTCAGATGAGGGTCTGGCGCTGGCGGGCCCCGGCTACTTCGGGTACGACCATGCACCCACGCGATTCGACGGCACGGTGAGGAAGGCTGCGGCATGAGCTTCGAGCTTCGCGCGAGCGATCTGAGCGACCTTGCGAGAGGCGCGACGCTGCTGGGGACCGGTGGCGGGGGCGATCCCTACATCGGCCGCCGGCTCGTCGAGCGCGTGCTCGGCGACGGTGCGATCACGATCCTCGACCCCGACGAGATCGCTGACGACTTATTCGTCATCCCCACCGCGCAGATGGGTGCGCCCACCGTGATGATCGAGAAGATCCCGGCAGGCACGGAGCCGAGCCTCTCGCTGCGCATCCTCGAGGAGCACCTTGGCCGGAGGGCGGATGCGACGATGCCGATCGAGTGCGGTGGCATCAACTCGATGATCCCCCTCGTCGTGGCAGCGGAGACGGGGCTGCCGGTCGTCGATGCCGATGGAATGGGGCGGGCGTTCCCCGAGCTGTCGATGGAGACCTTCGCCGTCTACGGCGTGCACGGGTCTCCGCTCGCGCTCGCCGGCGAGCGCGGCGAGCGCATCATCATCGACACCGGCGACGACGACCGGCAGATGGAGTGGCTCGCGCGCGCAATCACGATCCGGCTGGGCGGCGTGGGGCACATCGCCGAATACGCGATGTCGGGCGCAGATGTGCGACGCACGGCAATCCCACGCACGCTCTCGATGGCGCTCTCGCTCGGTCGCGCGATCCGAGAGGCGCGAGAGGACAATCGGTCGCCGTTCGACGCCATCGCAGACGCGCTCGCGAGCACGCTCTACAGCCACGTCCGAGAGCTGTTCCACGGCAAGGTGGCTGACGTCGAGCGCAGGACGACCGACGGCTTCGCGAAGGGTCGAGCTCGCATCGCCGGCCTCGGAGGCGAGGGCGACGATCTCGAGATCCGATTCCAGAACGAGAACCTGATCGCCACGCGCGGCGGGGAGACCGTCGCGATCGTGCCCGACCTGATCTGCGTGCTGGACGCGGACACGGCGGAGCCGATCACCACCGAGGGGCTGCGCTACGGGCAGCGAGTGCGCGTGCTGGGCATCTCGACACCCGAGATGATGCGCACGCCGGAAGCGCTCGCGGCGTTCGGGCCGTCCGCGTTCGGGCTCGCGGAGCGCTTTGTGCCGGTCGAGACGAGGGCAGGAGCGGTGCAGATCTAGGCTGAACCCATGCCCTGGACTCTCGAGCGTGCCGATCTGGCCGCGCTGGGTCGCGGCGCATCACTGCTTGGCGGCGGCGGCGGTGGGAATCCGCGGCTGATGGCCCTGAGCGCGGGCGAGTCCGCCGACTGGCCCGTACAGGTGCACCAGGTCGCCGAGCTCGACCCGGCGACGCCCTGCGTCGCGGTCGGCCTGGGCGGCTCCACGACCGTCTTCGGCGAACGCCTGCCACACCCGGATCTCTTCGCGGAGGCGATCGCGACCATCGACCGTTGGACAGGGGCGCCTGCCGAAGCGGTGTGCATGACGGAGATCGGTGGAATGAACGCGCTCTCGGCCCTGCCCCTCGCGCATGAGCTGCGACTGGTCGACGCGGATCTTATGGGCACAGCGCTGCCCGAGCTCGACCAGTTCACGCTGCTCGCCGACGACGTGCCGGATCTCGTCGTGGCGATCTCGGCGTGGACGCGTGGCACGGTGTTGATGACCGACGCGCGCCCGAAGGATGTCGAGCAAGTCCTGCGCGCCGCGTTCCAGGCTGCGGGAGGGTGGGCCGGCACCGTGATCGGCGGCTTCCGCGTCGGTGATCTGGCGCAGCACGCGATCGCCGGCGGGCTCGCACGCGCCCTCGAGCTCGGAGGCGCTTGGGGCGCCGCCCCGATGTCGATCGGCTCACGGATTGCGGCGATCGGCGCGGAGCGGCTGGGGGTCGGGCGCGTGACCGCGATCGAGCACGATCGGTCCGATGTGCGCATCCGCACCGTCGACATCGCCGGCAGTGATGGCGCGCTCGTTCGCGTCATCACCCGGGACGACGCGCTTGCCTGCATGGTCGACGGTCGCGTCGCCGCGCGCGCACCGCAGATCATCGATGTCGTCGACCCGCAGTCGGGCGCGGTGCTGCAGGTCGAAGACATCGCCGTGGGCAAGAGCGTCGCTGTGCTCGTTCTCGACGCGCCGGCGTGGTGGACGGCGAGCCCGGAGCGGCTCGCGATGGTGCTGCCGTCCCGTTATGGCCTCGAGGGGCTCGACCAGGTCGACCGATGAGCGGACTCAGCCTCGACGAGCTTCTGGAGCAGCCGACGCGCGCGACGATCGAGGTCGTCGTGCGCGCGAGCGATTCGTGGGATCGCGTCGAGGTCGAACCCGACGAGGCGTCGCTCGGGCGCGTTGCATCGCCCTCGCTCGCCGTCCTCGTCACCAATCGCACCACCACCGCGTGGCAATTGGATGCGATGCTGCGCAGAGTCCGCGATCTCGGATACACCGGCATCGCGCTCCCGGATCATGTGATGCTCTCCGTCGGAACGGCGGCGCTCGCGCGCCGCATCGGTCTCACTGTGCTGCAGACGGATCGCCCGGTCGTCCTGGCCCGAACGTGCTGGGAGCTCGCGACGAGCAGCGAGGCGCTCAAGCTCACACTCGTGCGCAAGGTCGCGCAGACCATCCAGTACTCCGCGCGCGATCTGCCTGATCAGCTGCGCCACCTCGCATCCGGCATCGGCCACGGGGTGGCGCTCGTCGGCCCGCACGGCGTGCTCCAGCAGGCTGGGCCGGCGCTCGATCCCGAGCTGCTCGAGCGCATCGCGTTCGACTCCTGGGTCGACCGCCTCCAGGATCGACGAGGCAGCGTCGCCTCGGTGCGGGTCGACAGCAAGGGTGCCGATCGATTGCGCCTTGTGTTCCATGGCACCTCGCTCAGCCTCGCTCAGCTCTCTGCGCTCGCCGCCGCCGCCGAGATCGCGATGCCAGCGGTCGCGGCACGCATGCTGATCGATGAAGTCGCCGAGATGAACGACGCGTCGCGCTCGTCGTCGTTGCTGAGTGAGCTACTCGACCCCTTCACCGCGCACGACTCGGAGCTCGACCGCAGGGTTGCTGAACGCGGGTGGCGTCCCGAGGGATGGCACGTCGGCTTCAGCGCGCAACCTCGGGGCAGGGTCGAGCCGCTCGAGTTGCTGCGCCTGCTCCAACCAGCCCTCAGCACGCTGCCGGTCGCCGCGTACTTGACGATCCGCGGCCCAGGGGTAGCCGGATGGATCAGCTTCCCCCACGCCCCGACGCGCCCTGAGCTCGAGCGCGCCGTCGCCGCCCTGCAGCAGCTCCACGAGTCGGCGCTCCGTCAACTACCGATCGCGACCGGCGTCGGCACCCTGCAGCGGGGCGTGCAGGGGTTCGCGCAGACCATCCAAGAGTCCATCGACGCTGCCCGACTCGCTGCGGACCGGTCAGCTGCGCGATGGTTCCTGCACGTCGATCGGCTGGGCGTCGAGCAACTGCTGCTGGCATGGACTGGCAGCGACGCGTTCCTGCCCGCGGCTCGCGACCTGCTCGAGCCGTTGCGCGACGTTGATCGGGAGACGCTCGCGGCGTACCTGGACCACGAGTCCTCGCTTGCAGCGACGGCGGGTGCGCTCGGCATCCACCGCAATACGGTCGCGCAGCGCGTCGCGCGCGCCGAGTCGCTGCTCGGCATGGACCTCGGCGACGTGGAGGCCAGGCTGGCCCTGCGGCTTGCGATCAGAGCGACCGGGGCCGCTCGGGAGGCCTAGCCGCTCTTGCGGCGGTGCACGCGCTTCTGCACGGCGGGCCCGCTGTGGGCGCCCTGCACGCTGCTGCTGGGGCTCATGCCCTGACCGTGGTGACCGAGCTTCTTCTTCTCCAGCGCCTCGCGGAACTTGCGGCGCTGCGCGTCCTCCTGCGTCTCGCTGCCCTCAGGGGTGTCCGGAGGGGTCTCGACCTCGTCCGGCTCGGCATCGTGACTCGTCATGCCTCAACCTTGCCGCCTTCACCCGCGGATGTCGACCCCGACCCGCCCTGCGGCCGAACCGCATCCGCCGATCGGGTCGCGGCGCGCGCCTTCAGGCGCGGCGCAGGCTCGATCGGCTCGAGACGAGCGTGGCCTGCGGGGCGCCTGCAGCGACGGTGCGCACGAGCGTGGTGAGCCACACGAAGATGACGCCGACCACGATGACCTCGAGCCCCGCGATGCTGATGAGCGCGAACGGGCGCCACAGCAGCAGCGCCAGCACCACGCCGACGCCGGCGCCCGCGGTCGTCAGCCGCATCGCGCGGGGAGGCCCCGGCATGACGATCATCACCGCGACGGCACTGGCGGCGAACACCCCGAGCGTGCCGAAGGCCGCGATGCTGTGCAGGAGCGGCGCATCGCTGACGGGGAAGAGCCCGACCGCGGCGAGCGCGGCACCCGCGAGTGCGAACAGCACCACCACCGCGGCGATGCGGCGCAGCGCGGCGTCGCCGAGCCACCGGTGCAGGTCACGGCCCAGATAGGCACCGATCGTCGCCACCAGCAGGCCCGCGACGACGAGGGTGCCGTTGAAGGCCCATGCGCCGTCGCCCGTGCCGAGCTCGGAGAAGTGCCGCTCCCACCAGCGGGGATCCGCCGCGGTGATCATCGCGAACAGCGTGCCGATCGTCAGGTAGCTGAACAGCAGCGTCGCCAGGTCGTGCGTGCTGAGCTCGACGCCCGCCTGGAAGGCGAGCCAGCCGCTGGCGGCGCTCGCGACGCCGGTGAGGAGCGCGCCGCCGATGACGGGAGCCTCCAGGCCCTGCAGACCCAGCGCCAGGATCTCGCCACCGGTGATGACGCCCATGTAGGCGACCGCGGCGAACGCGATGGTGAGCGCAACGGCCGAGACGCGCGCCACGGTGCGCTGCCAAGGCGGCATCGGGGCGGTCTCGCCGCGGCGATGCAGCAGCGTGCTGGCCACGAACGCTGCAGCCGCCACGAGCGCCGCGATGCCGGCGGCAGGCTGCGCGACCGACCCCGCGCCCGCGATCGGCCGCGGCTCGCCCGCCAGCGCGACCAGGCCGAAGAGCACGCCGACGCCGAACGAGGTCCAGGCGGCGACGATCGCCTGCGACTCCCTGCGGGTCGCGTGCCCGTCACCGTCGCGCATCGTCGCCTCCACGCACCCGATGCAACCACGTCTCGCGAGTCGAGCACAGCGAGGCCGGTCCAGAATCAGGATCCGGACGGGCTGCTGGGGGATCGATACGCACGCCGTGCTCCGTGGAGTGCCGCGACGCCCAGCGTGACGAAGGCGAGCGTGGTGGGCCAGACGGCCAGGCGCTCGGTGGCTCCGATGGTGGCTTCGTGGCCGATGGTGAAGAGCACGACACCGATCCCGTCGAGGAGGGCCAGCGCGCCGATGGCGGCGCTCAACCTTCGCTGGCCGGCGTGCAGCAACGCTCCGGCCACGGCGCCCACCAGCAGCATCCCGCCGCCGATCGCCAGTGTTGCTCCGATGACGTGCAGGGCGTTGCGTGCGCTCTCGCTCCCGACCCCAGCATCGACAGAGCCCGGCAACAGGCCCACCATGATGACGCCGACGGCGAAGACGTGCCCGAGGATCCCGACGGGCCAGCGCCAGCCCCGGCGCAGCTCGCCCATGAGCAACCAGGTTGCGGACGCCACGAGCACGCCCTGCAGCACGAACCCGGTGTTCATGACGGCGTGGGCGGGCGAGCAGATCACCGGGTCGACCGACGTCAGGCACTCGGGGATTCCGAGGTCGGAGACGTAGTGACGCACGAAGCTGTAGGGCGCGCGCACCCACGCTGCCGCGGTGACGACCTCGGCGACGAAGTATTGCGCCGTGGCGACCAGCAGGACGCCCCCCGCGATGCGCCGTGCTCTCAAGTGCATGCACCCATCGTCCCAGCCTCGGCCGACATGCAGGACCCGGACGTGCTCGACGACTGAGCCGGTCGGCCCGGTCCGGAATCAGAGCAGGGTCTCCTCGGCCACCACGAACGGCACGGAGGCGTCGAGCTCGATGCGGCTGTATCCGATCGGGCCGCCGCCGCCGACCTTGCCGCCGTCGACCTCCAGCCAGGCGTAGACGTAGATCGCATAGCGGCGGCCCGGCACCGCCACGAAGTCGGTCGTGACGCCGGTGCCGACGCCGGCGGTGCCGCTCGTGCCGCTGTCGAGCAGGTGGCCCTCGGCGCTCGAGCGCCGCACCACATCGACCCAGTGGTCGCGCTCCTGGAAGAAGCTGTCGGCGACCCCGGGCTTCCAGCTTTAGACCAGGATGCCGAGCGAGCAGCGCACCGAGGCACCGATCGTGTAGCGGTTGAACGAGGTGAGCGCGAGCCAGGGGATGTGCGGTCGCACGGACACGCGGGCAGGGCCGTGCTCGGCGACGAAGAGCATGCCGGCACCCCCGACCGAGAACGCCCACTGGCCCCAGTAGACGCCGCATGCGCCACCCAGCCGACCGGAGCGGATGATGGCGGGGCCGGCGGTGGTGAACGGGCTGCCGTACTGGCTGTGGTCGAGCCACGCGAAGCGATAGAAGCGCCGCTCGCCGGTGCCTTCGCGGTCCGGCCCGTAGACGTGCAGCAGGTCGCGCGCCTCCGGGGGCGGCTTCGGCCGCAGCCATCCGCCGATCGTGAGGTCGAGCCCGTCCACGACCGAGTGCACGATGACGGCGTGCAGGTCGAGGCGAAGGGCCGGATTCACACGGTCGCGGAAGCGGTCCAGGTGCTCGGCGACGTGCAGCGGCACGGTGCGCCCGTCGTGCAGCTGCTCGTCGACCGGCGGCCCCGCTGCCGATCGGATGCCCGCACGCCGCGGCATGGCGGTGCGATCCATCGACGCGAGCAGCTGCTCGAGTTCGTCGTCGTCGATGCGGGGGGATGCCGGGTCGCTCGTGCTCATCGCGACCACTCCTGTCGGAGGTCGGTGCCCCGATCCGCGCGGGTCCCCGTGGGCTCGTGCGTCGGGACGGTTCGAGCATGGCACTGCTGCCCGCGTCACGACAGACCGCATCTTGAGGCGTCGCGCCGCGCTCGCGCATCGCGCCCTTACCCAGGCACGTGGGAGAGCGTGGGCCGATCGCGCACATGCGGGACAGGCGCGGCCCGCGCGTCGCCGTAGGCGACGGCGAGCCTGAAGCTGGCCCACAGCACACCGGTGACGGCCGCAGCGATCATCGCCGCGCCGACGTCGGGCTGGAATCGCAGCAGGACGCTGATCGGTGCGCCGAAGAGTGTCGGCACGAGCTGCAGCATCACCCAGGCCGCTGCCACCGTGGTCGCGAGCGGGAACCAGAGGCTGAAGAGACCGAACGCTCGCGCGCCGGCGCCTGGCGCGGCCTGCCGCTTGGCGCGCAGCGCGGCGCGGTGGCGCCAAGCCCAGATCGCGCTCGCGGCGTAGGCGATCGGCAGCGCGACCAGCCCGACGAAGAGCAACTGCTGCGACCACCGCGACCCGCTGCCGGGCGGCTCGACGCCGAGCGCGGCAGCGATGATGCCCTCGCGCAATCGCGCGGTCTCCCCGAACCCCATGCCGCTGCCCCCGTTGACCAGCACCACGGCGCCCGTCCGCTGGGCGGGCACCATCGTCGCGAGCGTCTCGACACCGGGCGTTGATCCGGAGTGCGAGACGGTGCCGTTCGCCGCGTCGATGAACCAGCCCAGGCCGTAGAACGACGATGCTCCGCCGGAGGGGCGCATCAGCAGCGTCTTCCCCTCGGCGCTGAGGATGTCGTCCTCCCCGTTCATCAGCAGATTCAGGTAGCGGGCAAGATCGGAGGCACTCGCGACGATCCCGCCTTGCGGTGCTGTTGCGGGCGACGTCGACCGATCCCGCACGGGCAGCTTCGCCCAGAACCACGGCGTGTGCCCGACGGCCATCTCCTTGTGGACGGCGCCGTCGGAGACGAAGCTGTGCTCCATGCCGATCGGTCGCAGGATGTGCTCCTCGATGTAGGACCCGTACGACTGCCCGCTCGCTTCTTCGATCAGGTGACCGAGGATCTCGTAGTTCGTGTTCGAGTACTCCCATCGCTCTCCAGGCGGATAGGCTGGACTTCGATCCGCGTCCCACTGCACGCGGCGTGCGAGCGCGTCCGCGCCGACGCCGGGGGCGCGCGATGGGTTGCCCTGCAGCGTGGAGTAGCCGCTCGTGTGGTCGAGCAGTTGGCGGATGGTGACGGTGGCGGCGGGGCTTCCCTCGAAGACGTCGAGGTGAGCGGAGATCTCGTCCTCCAGGCCGAGCGCTTCGGCTTCGACGAGCTGCATGACGGCGAGCGCCGTGAAGCTCTTCGAGATCGAGCCGATGACGAACGGCGTGTCTGGCGTGACGGCGACCTCGGTTCCTGCCTCGACGACGCCACGCGCGCCGACGGACCGCACCGCTCCGTCGTCGACGATCGCGTAGGCGAGACCGGGTACGCCGGACGCCGCCATCTCCTGATCGATGACCCGTTCCACGGTCGCCTCTGCCTCGGCGAGCGGCGATGTGACGACGCCGAGCAGCAGCCCGGCGATGAGCAGTGGGCGCATGAGCATGTCCCTGCCTCAGTCGGCGACGCGGAAGACGGCCTTGCCGCGAATGCGGCCGGCGGTGAGGTCGTCGATGGTCTCCCGCACGGCGGTCAGCGGCCTGACGGTCGACGCCGTGGACCGCAGCGCGCCCGTCTCCACGAGCCGGCTCAGCTCGAGGAGCCCTGCGCCCGACACCGATGCGATGAAGAAGCCGAGTCGGCGGCGGCTGAACACCGAGCGCAGCCGGGCGCCGAACTGTCGTTGCAGCCCGCCGGTCCATCGCCCGCCGCCCTCGCCGCCGACGATGACGAGTGCGCCGGTTGGCGTCAGGATGCGCATCAGTCTGCCGACGGGGAGTCGACCGTTCACGTCGATGATGACGTCGTAGCGCTCGGGCAGCGTCGTGACGTCGGTAGTTGCATAGTCGATCACTCGGTCGGCCCCGAGCGAGCGAACAAGGTCGGCCTTGGCGCCGCTCGACACACCGACCACCGCTGCTCCAGCCGCTGCTGCGAGCTGCACGGCGTACCCGCCGACGCCGCCCGAGGCACCGGTGACCAGCACGCGATGGCCCGATTGCACCTTGCCGTGCGTGTGCACCGCCTCGAGCGCCGTCAGCCCCGAGACCGGGATCGCGGCCGCGTCGTTGAAGCTCACGCCCGCTGGGATGCGCGTGACCGTGCTGGCGTCGGCAACCGCGTACTCCGCGAAGCTTCCGGCCGCGGTGCCGAACACGCGCTCGCCCACGGCAAACCCGGTCGTCTCCGTACCGAGAGCGACGACGGTGCCTGCGACATCCGACCCCGGGATCGGCTGTCGAGGCGCGCGCATGCCGAACATCGGGCGAACCAGGTAGGGCAAGCCCGCCATGATGTGCCAGACCCCTCGATCGAGGCCCGCGGCGGCCACGCGGATCAGCACTTGCTTTGGAGTCGGCTGCGGCACCGGCACGTCTTCCAGTCGGAGCACCTCCGCACCCCCGTAGCCCCGCTGCATCACCGCAGTCATGGTGCGCGGGACGGCGTGTGCGGCTGACGCGGCGCCGGTGTCGATCTTCTGGGTCATCACTCTGCTCCTCGAGTCATCGTACTAAGTACGGGATTAGGGGAACTGTAGTAGTACTTAGTACGATGGTCAAGACCCAGGAAGGCGGTAGGTGCATGGCAGAGACGCAGGCCCGCGCGCGAGCATCGCTCGATCGCAACAGCATCATCGTCGGCGCCGTCGAGCTCGCGGACGAGATCGGTCTTGAGCCGCTCACCATCCGACGCCTGGCGGAGCATCTGGGTGCGCGACCGATGACGCTGTACCACTACGTGAGCGGCAAGGACGACATCGTCACGGGGATGGTCGGCCGCGTCTTCGACGAGGTCGAGCGCCCGCTCCCGGGCGCCCCGTGGAAGGAAGCGATCCGCGCGCGCGCACTGTCGCTCCGGGCAGCGCTGCGACGCCACCCGTGGGCGATCCCCATCATGGAGTCGCGGCGCACCCCGGGCCCCGACATCCTCGACCATCACGAGGCATTGCTGACGACCTGGCTCAGCACGGGCTTCCCGCTGCCGCAGATCGCGCACGGACTGGCGATCGTGGACGCGTTCGTCTACGGATTCGTCCTGCAGGAGGCGGCGCTCCCGTTCGGCGATCGCGACGGCGACCTCAGCGAGGCGAGCGACGGGATCGTCGCGCCTCTGTCAGCGGAGCGATATCCGGCGCTCGTGCGCTTCACCACCGAGCACGTCATGCAACCCGGATACAGCTTCGGAGACTCGTTCGAGGTCGGGCTTGACCTCGTCCTCGACGGCATCGAGCGGCGCGGAACCAGCGCCGCCGTCGGCTAGCAACGACGCACGGCAAGAGCCCCGAGCCTGCAGCTGGCTGCAGATTCGGGGCTCGCTTCGCGTTGGCCCGGTTGCGTGCTCTGGGTCGAGAAGTCCCAGTCATCGTCCTCGGCGGCCTCGGCCTTGCCGATGACGCAGGAGGAGCCGGAGCCCGAGGAGCAGTCGTGGTTGAACGACTCCCGCAGTTGCTCGCGTTCGTCGTCGTCGATGTTTCCGACGTCAATTGTCAGAGCACGACGAGAAACCCGAGCACTGCGCTCGCAGCGGCGAGTGCGCCGAGAACGATCGACGGTGTTGCACTCTCCTTGCGGCGGGCGTGCACCGCGATCGCGCCGATCATGACGATGGCCAGTGCGACGGCAGCGATCGGTGTCAGAACCGGTGCGATGTTCGTGAGCAGGGGCAGGATCAGGCCGAGGCCGCCGACCAGTTCGGCGGCGCCGATGAGCTTGACCGTCGAGTCGCGGTAGTCGTCCGCCCACGCCAGGCCATTCGCGACCAGCGCCGGCTTGGGCCGCAGGAGCTTCATCGCTCCGGCGGCGATGAAAGCCAGGGCGAGCAGGGCGTTGAGGATCCACAGGGCGATGATCATGACACTCCAGGGTGAAGAGGTGCGGTCTGTTACTGTTCGTAAGCAACCTCATCATGGGTGATGGTGATCGAGCGTGCAAAAGGCACATGGATGTAAGCAGGTGACACGGGATGGCGCGCATGCTCTCCAGCGATCCGGCCCCACCGGCCCCCACCGGCTATGAACGGTCCTGCGAGGGTGGCCCAGGCGGCACTGAGCACGGACGCGCGATCCGCGAGGTCCTCGATCGCATCGGCGACAAGTGGTCCCTCCTGGTCATCGCCACGTTGCGACAGGAGCGACACCGGTTCACCGCGCTGCAGCGCCATATTCCGGGGATCTCCCAGCGCATGCTCACCCTCACCCTCCGTCAGCTCGAACGAGACGGGCTGGTCACCCGGACCGTGTACGCCGAAGTGCCTCCCCGCGTCGAGTACGAGCTCACCGAGCTTGGCGGCACGCTCATCACCCTCGCGATGGCGCTCGCCGATTGGGCGATCGACAATCACCCGCGCATCGAGATCGCTCGGAAGGCATACGACGACACTCACCCGCGCTGAGGTGGCACTCGAACCGACACCGGGAATCCTCATCCGGGGCGCGTTGGCGCTCACGAGTGCTCGTCTGTCAGTCGAGAGCACGCGCAAGAGAGGCCCCAATCCGCAGCATCCTGCGAATCAGGGCCTCTCGCCAGCCGTTTCCGGCCGGAGTCAGGATCGGGCGGTCAGAAGTCCCAGTCGTCGTCCTCGGTGGCCTCGGCCTTGCCGATGACGTAGGAGGAGCCGGAGCCCGAGAAGAAGTCGTGGTTCTCGTCGGCGTTCGGCGACAGGGCCGAGAGGATCGCCGGCGACACGTCGGCGACCGTCGACGGGAACAGCGGCTCGAAGCCGAGGTTCATGAGCGCCTTGTTCGCGTTGTAGTGCAGGAACTTCTTGACGTCCTCGGTCAGGCCGACGCTGTCGTACAGGTCGGCCGTGTACTTCGACTCGTTCTCGTAGAGCTCGTAGAGCAGCGAGTACGTGTAGTCCTTGAGCTCGTCCTGCTCCTGCTTCGAGAGCTTCTCGTAGCCCTTCTGGAACTTGTAGCCGATGTAGTAGCCGTGCACGGCCTCGTCACGGATGATGAGGCGGATGAGGTCGGCCGTGTTCGTCAGCTTCGCCCGGCTCGACCAGTGCATCGGCAGGTAGAAGCCCGAGTAGAACAGGAACGACTCGAGCAGCGTCGAGGCGACCTTGCGCTTCAGCGGGTCGTCGCCCTCGTAGTAGTCGACGATGATCTCGGCCTTGCGCTGCAGGTAGGGGTTCTCCTGCGACCAGCGGAAGGCCTCATCGATCTCCTTCGTCGACGCGAGCGTCGAGAAGATCGACGAGTACGACTTCGCGTGCACCGACTCCATGAACGCGATGTTCGTGTAGACGGCCTCCTCGTGCGGGGTGATCGCATCGGGGATGAGCGAGACGGCGCCGACCGTGCCCTGGATGGTGTCGAGCAGGGTCAGCCCGGTGAAGACGCGCATCGTGAGCAGCTTCTCGGCCTCGGTGAGCGTGCCCCAGGACTGCACGTCGTTCGACAGCGGCACCTTCTCGGGCAGCCAGAAGTTGTTCACGAGGCGGTTCCAGACCTCGAGATCCTTGTCGTCCTCGATGCGGTTCCAGTTGATCGCCTGCACCAGCCGGTTGTGGCGGTGCTGACGCTGCTGCGCCTCGGTCTGCGCGGCGCCCTCGGCGAGCGCCTGCTGGGTCTCGGCGCGCTCGGCCTCGATGGCCTCGTGCGCGTCGGCATCCACGGGTGCGTCCGCGATCTCCTCGAACGCGCTCGCTGCGGTGTCCTGGGTGTCCATGTTCGTATCCTTCATCGTCTCGCCGGCGTCACAGCATGCAGCTGACGCAGCCGTCCACTTCCGTGCCCTCGAGCGCCAGCTGGCGCAGTCGCACGTAGTAGATCGTCTTGATGCCCTTGCGCCATGCGGAGATCTGGGCCTTGTTGATGTCGCGCGTCGTGGCGGTGTCCTTGAAGAACAGCGTCAGCGACAGGCCCTGGTCGACGTGCTGCGTTGCCGCGGCGTAGGTGTCGATGATCTTCTCCGGGCCGATCTCGTACGCGTCCTGGAAGAACTCCAGGTTGTCGTTCGTCATGAACGGCGCCGGGTAGTAGACGCGACCGAGCTTGCCCTCCTTGCGGATCTCGATCTTCGACGCGATCGGGTGGATCGACGACGTCGAGTTGTTGATGTAGGAGATCGAGCCGGTCGGCGGCACCGCCTGCAGGTTCTGGTTGTAGATGCCGTGCTGCTGCACGAGCGCCTGCAGCGCGCGCCAGTCGTCCTGCGTCGGGATCGCCACCTCTGCGGTGTCGAACAGTTCCTGCACGCGGGCGGTCGCCGGCTTCCACTGCTGCTGGGTGTACTTCTCGAAGAACTCGCCGGAGGCGTACTTCGACCGCTCGAAGCCGTCGAACGTCGTGCCGGTCTCCTGCGCGATGAGGTTCGACGCCCGCAGGGCGTGGAACAGCACCGTGTAGAAGTAGATGTTCGTGAAGTCGATCCCCTCCTCGGAGCCGTAGTGGATGCGCTCGCGACCGAGGTAGCCGTGCAGGTTCATCTGGCCGAGGCCGATGGCGTGGCTCATGTCGTTGCCTCGGGCGATCGACGGCACGGAGCCGATGTTCGACTGGTCCGACACCGCGGTCAGGGCGCGGATCGCCGTCTCGACCGTGCGGCCGAAGTCAGGCGCGTCCATCGCCAGCGCGATGTTCATCGAACCGAGGTTGCAGGAGATGTCCTTGCCGACCGACTCGTAGTCGAGGTTGTCGTCGTAGGTCGACGGGGTGTTGACCTGGAGGATCTCGCTGCAGAGGTTCGACATGTTGATGCGGCCGTCGATCGGGTTGGCCCGGTTGACGGTGTCCTCGAACATCACGTAGGGGTAGCCCGACTCGAACTGGATCTCGGCCAGCGTCTGGAAGAACTCGCGGGCGTTGATCTTCGTCTTGGTGATGCGAGCGTCGTCGACCATCTCGTGGTACTTCTCGGTCACCGAGATGTCGCTGAAGGGCACGCCGTAGACGCGCTCGACGTCGTAGGGCGAGAAGAGGTACATGTCCTCGCCCTTCTTCGCCAGCTCGAACGTGATGTCCGGCACCACGACGCCCAGCGAGAGCGTCTTGATGCGGATCTTCTCGTCGGCGTTCTCGCGCTTGGTGTCGAGGAACCGCATGATGTCGGGGTGGTGCGCCTGCAGGTACACCGCGCCCGCGCCCTGACGGGCACCCAGCTGGTTCGCGTAGGAGAAGCTGTCTTCGAACAGCTTCATCACGGGGATGACGCCGGAGGACTGGTTCTGGATCTGCTTGATCGGCGCGCCGTACTCGCGGATGTTCGTGAGGTTGAAGGCCACGCCGCCGCCGCGCTTGGAGAGCTGCAGCGCCGAGTTGATCGAGCGACCGATCGACTCCATGTTGTCCTCGATGCGGAGCAGGAAGCAGGAGACGAGCTCGCCGCGCTGCTTCTTGCCGGCGTTGAGGAAGGTGGGGGTGGCCGGCTGGAAGCGGCCGTTCACGACCTCGTCGACGATCTGCTCGGCGAGCGTCTCGTTGCCGGCCGCGAGGGCGAGCGCGACGTTCACGACGCGATCCTCGTAGCGCTCCAGGTAGCGCTTGCCGTCGAACGTCTTCAGCGTGTACGAGGTGTAGTACTTGAACGCGCCGAGGAAGGTCGGGAAGCGGAACTTGTAGCCGTAGGCGCGCTTCATGAGCGACTTGATGAAGTCGAAGGAGTACTGGTCGAGCACCTCCTTCTCGTAGTACTCGTTCTCGACCAGGTAGTCGAGCTTCTCCTTCAGCGAGTGGAAGAAGACCGTGTTCTGGTTGACGTGCTGCAGGAAGTACTGGTTCGCAGCCTCGCGGTCCTTCTCGAACTGGATCTCGCCGTTCGGTCCATACAGGTTGAGCATCGCGTTCAGCGAGTGGTAATCCATCGCTGCCGTCTTGCCCGTCGTCATCTCGGGCGTCACCGTTGCCATAGTGCTTCCAATCCTTCATTGACGACGCGCACGTCGTCTGCAGTTCCGAACAGTTCGAATCGATAGAGGTGCGGCACCCCGCACTTGCGGGCGATGATGTCGCCCGCGAGCCCGTAGCCCGCACCGAAGTTGGTGTTGCCGGCCGCGATCACCCCGCGCAGATGCTTGCGGTTCTCCTCGTCGTTGAGGAACCGGATGACCTGCTTCGGCACGGCGCCCTCGCCGTTGCCGCTGCCGTAGGTCGGCACGATGAGCACGTAGGGCTCCCGCTGCTTGAGCGGCGGATCCTTCGGGTAGAGCGGGATCCGCGCTGCCGGCCGGTCGAGCTTCTCGACGAATCGGGCAGTGTTGCCCGAGACGCTCGAGAAGTAGACCAGGTCGACCACGGGGGCCTCCAGCGCCACCGAGGGCATGCCGGTCAGGCCGCGATGATCGCCTTGATGCGATCCGGCTGGAAGCCCGACCAGTGGTCCTCGTCGGCGATCACGACGGGGGCCTGCATGTAGCCGAGGTCCCGAACCGTCTGCAGTGCCTTGTCGTCGGCGGTGACGTCGAAGATCTCGTAGTCGATGCCCTGCGCGTCGAGCGCGCGGGTGGTCATCGTGCACTGGACGCATGCGGGCTTGGAGTAGACGGTGACGGTCATGTCGACCTGCTTTCGTGAACGGGTCTTGCTGTGCTGGAGATGGTGTGTGGCCTGGGCCGGGCTCCCACTATATGTGGTGTCTTGCCGCGATCAAGGGCACTAGATGGTGTGTTTCTCCACACCTGTTTCAACAAACAGTCCACAGGTGTCATTCCCGCCGCGGCATGACGCGAGAAAGCCTGTGGAGAGCGAGTGCGCCCACCTGTGCAGAACGCGCAGAACCGAGCTCGCGACACGCGGGGCGAGAGTCACACCGATGTGATTCACCTGGGTGCATGCCTGCCTCCTCGCGATCGGATCGGCCCCGATCCTGGCCGGCTCAGGGCCTCGATGAGGCAACGCTACGACCGGCCACTGACACGCTCGCGGGCCGTCGATCCGGACCCAAAGGTCACGAAACGATCACGGAGCCCGAACCGTGTCCGCAGGAGCACGGATCATGCGGCATGATTAAACGACCGAACGTTCAGTCAGTTAATCGTTCGATGCTGTGCAAGCGCCCCCAGAGCTCAAGGGAGAGTTCCATGATCCGACGTCGCAGTCGTCTGCTGACCATCACCGCCCTCTCGGCCGGCGCCCTCGTGGCGCTCACCGGCTGCGGAGGCTCGAACTTCGGCGGCAGCGCCGACCCTGGCACCTCCGGCGAGGCTGACCCGGGCGCCGAGCAGGGCCCGATCGTGATCGGCGCCGTGCTCGACATCACCGGCGTCGGCGCGAACCTCGGCGTGCCCGAGCAGAACACGCTCAACATGCTCGCCGACCAGCTCAACGAGGATGGCGGCATCGACGGCCGCGAGGTCGAGCTCATCGTGCTCGACAACCAGTCGACCGAGGACGGCGCCGCACGTGCGACCACCGAGCTGATCGAGAACGAGGGCGCGCACCTCATCATCGGCGCGAGCCGCACGGGCCCCAGCCTGGCGATGCGCCCGATCGTGGAGCAGGCGCAGATCCCGACCATCTCCATCGCCGCGAACGCCGCGATCGTCGAGGGCTCCGAGTGGATCTTCAAGACCGCGCAGAATGACGTCGTCGTGATCGAGAACATCCTCGACGACATGGAGTCGAAGGGCTACGAGACCGTCGCCCTCGCCCGCGACGCGACCGGCTTCGGTGAGGGCATCTCCGAGATGATCACCGAGCTCGGCGCCGAGCGCGGCATCGAGCTCGTCGCCACCGAGGCGTTCGAGCCGAGCGCGACCGACTACACCGCGCAGTTCACGAACATCCGCAACGCTGGCGCCGACGCCAACATCATCTGGGGCATCACGCCGTCGGCCGGCCTCGCGCAAGCCGCCTACACCCAGCTCGGCATCGAGGCGCCCGTCTACCAGTCGCACGGTGTCGCGAACTCGGCGTTCTTCGAGGCGGCCGGCGACTCCGCCGAGGGCGTGCTCGCCCCCATGGGCCGCCTGCTCGTCTCCGACCAGCTGCCCTCGGACGACCCGCAGCTCGAGGTCATCGACGCGTTCATCGCCGACTACACCGAGGCGTACGGCGAGGCCCCGTCGTCCTTCGCCGGGCACGCGTACGACGCCTGGATGATCGGCGTCGCGGCGCTTGAGGAGGCCGGCACGGATCCCGCCGCGCTGCGCGACGCGATCGAGGGCACCTCCGAGTTCGTCGGCATCTCGGGCATCTTCACGATGACCCCCGAGAACCACTCGGGTCTTGAGGCTGACGCGCTGATCCTCGCTGAGGCGCGCGACGGTCGCTGGAACCTCGCAGACGGCCAGTAGGAGAGGCGCTCGGTGCTCACCGATTTCCTGCAGCTGACCGTCGCCGGTCTCTCACAGGGCAGCGTCTACGCGCTGCTCGCCGTGGGGCTCATCGCGACGTACACCGTGCGACACGTCATCAACATCGCGCAGGGAGACTTCGCAACGCTCGCGGGGCTCAGCGCGATCTCGATGGTGGCGGCGGGAGTCCCACTGCTCCTGGCGGTGGTGCTGGCGCTCGCGACGGTCACGCTCGCATCGGTGCTCATCGAGCGACTCATCATCGCGAGGGTCAAGAATCTGACGACCCTCGTCTCGATGATCCTCACCCTCGGCGTCTCCACGCTGCTGCAGGCATGCATGCTGCTCGCGTGGGGCGCCGAGGGGCGTCGACTCACGCCGTTCCCCGGCTCGGACATCACGCTCGGCGGTGTCAGCATCCGCTCGCAGGAGCTGTGGATGCTCGCCGCGCTCGTCGTCGTCGGCGGCGGCATCCTGCTCTTCTATGAGAAGACCCGGTTCGGCAAGGCGCTCCGCGCCGTCGCCGAGCAGCCGGTGGCCGCCCGCATCGTCGGCATCTCGCCGGCGGTCGCCTCGATGGTCGCCTTCGGCATCGCCGGGCTGGCGGGCGCGAGCGCCGGCCTGGCCTCCTCACCGCTGCACCTGTCGCTCTGGTCCGCTGGCCTGCTGCTGGGCCTCAAGGGCTTCGTCGCGGCAGTGCTCGGCGGTCTCGTCTCCTTCCGTGCGGCAATCATCGGCGGCCTGCTGCTCGGCATGCTCGAGTCGTACGTCGCCGGTTACCTCGACTCGGGGCTCCGCGACGGCGTCGCCTTCCTCGTGCTCATCCTGGTGCTCATCATCCGCCCGGCCGGCCTCGTGCTGCGCCCAGTCCACTCGAGGGTGTGACCATGACCGCTCCTCTCACCCCCGCCAAGGCCGGATTCTTCTCCGGCCAGCGAGTCATGTGGCTCGGCATCATCGCCCTTGTGCTCGCGCTCGTGGCGATCCCGTTCGTGTCGTCGTCGCAGATGCTCTCGATCGCCGTGTTCGCGGCCATCTTCGCGCTGCCGGCGATCGGCCTGTCGCTGCTCATGGGCCTCGCCGGCCAGGTGAGTCTCGGCCAGGCAGCGTTCTTCGCGATCGCCGCGTACACGCACGCGATCCTGATCGAGCGCTACGAGGTGCCCGATCTGGTCGCCGCGATCGCCGCGATCGCGCTCGCGATGCTCGTCGCGCTGCTCGTGGGGCTGCCGCTGCTGCGGCTGCGCGGCCACTTCCTGGCGCTGGCGACGCTCGGCCTCGGCTTCATCGTCATGATCGTCGCGCGCGAGTCCGACTTCACGGGTCGCACGACCGGCATCTACGGCTTCGACCGCCCCACCGTCTTCGGCATCTCGATCGACAACAACGGCTACTTCTTCCTCTTCGTCGCACCCTTCGTCGTGATCGCGATGATCCTGGCGCTCAACCTCACCCGCTCACGCGCGGGGCGCGCGCTGTCGTCGGTGAACGACTCCGAGCTGGCGGCCGAGTCGCTGGGCGTCAACACCTACATCCTGCGCCTGAAGGTCTTCGTGCTCTCGGCGGCCTTCGCGGGCCTCGGTGGCGTCTTCTACGCCTACCAGGTGCGCGTCGTCTCGCCGCAGGTGGCGGAGTTCCACCTCTCGGTCGAGTTCCTGCTGATGGTCGTGCTCGGTGGCCTCGGCTCGGTGTGGGGCGCGCTCTTCGGCGCATTCATCGTCGAGCTGCTCTCCGAGGGCCTGCGCGCGCTCATCCCCGCGCTCATCCCCGGCGCGAGCGGCCAGGTGCAGCTGATCGGCTACGGCGCCGTGCTCATCCTCGTCATCCTGGTGCTGCCGGGCGGGCTCGTCGGTGCCGTCAAGCAGCTCACGCAGCGGCTGAAGCCGCGGCGCGGCGCCGCGACGAAGCCGGTCGAGCCGAGCGGCGAGGCGGCACCGCCCACGCGGGCGTTCAGCGCGCAGCTGCCGAGCGAGGAGGCTGCCGAGATCGACGCGGAGGTCGACGAGGCCGCGACGGCGCTGCCGCCCATGTCGACGCCCGTGCCCGCGGGCGAGACTATCCTGCGGCTCGAGGGCCTGACGAAGCGCTACGGCGGCGTGGTCGCGGTCGACGACGTCACGCTCGAGATCCCGGCGGGACGCATCACGGGCCTCATCGGGCCGAACGGCGCCGGCAAGACCACGTGCTTCAACATGATCTCCGGCGCCATCGCACCCACGAGCGGCACCGTGACCTTCCTGGGTCGGGAGATCCAGGGCAAGAAGCCGCACGTCGCCGCGGAGGAGGGTCTCACTCGCACGTTCCAGAACCTGCAGGTGTTCGCCTCCAGCGACGTCCTCGGCAACGTCTACATGGGCCGCTACCGGCTGGGACGTGCGGGCATCATCCGCGGCATGCTCGGCCTGCAGGGCGCCGAGCAGCGGCGCCACGAGGAGACCGCGCGGTCGATCCTCGACGCCCTCCGACTCGGTGACGTCGCCACGACCCCCGCGGCCGACCTGCCCTTCGGTCGCCAGCGCATGATGGAGGTCTGCCGGGCGCTCGCGCTCGAGCCGGCCCTGCTGCTGCTGGACGAGCCGATGGCGGGGCTCTCCGGCCGTGAGCGCGAGGTGCTCGCCGAGCTGCTCCGCTCGCTGCGCGACGCCGGTCTCACGATCGTGCTGGTCGAGCACGACGTGGCGCAGGTCATGTCGCTCGCCGACCACGTCGCCGTGCTCGACGACGGCGAGCTCATCGCGCTCGGCGTGCCGGAGGAGGTGCGCAACGATCCGAAGGTGATCAGCGCCTACCTCGGCACGGATGTGGAAGACGCCGAGCAGGAGCTCGGACAGCTGGGGGGGAACGCATGATGCTCGAGGTCACGGGGCTCGACGCCGGCTACGGCCGCCTGCCGATCCTCCACGAGATCGACATCGCGGTCGCCGCGGGCGAGATCGTCTCCGTCGTCGGCTCCAACGGCGCCGGCAAGACCACGCTGCTGCGCGCCATCAACGGCATCATCGCGCCCACGGCGGGATCGGTGAAGGTCGACGGCGTCCAGGTGGCCGGGAAGGCGACCGAGAAGATGGCCGCGCTCGGCATGACGCACGTGCCGGAGAACCGGCTCTGCTTCCCGACGCTGTCGGTGCGCGACAACCTGATGCTCGGCGCGTGGAGCAACCGCGGCAAGGGCGACGTCGATGCCGTGCTGGAGCTCTTCCCGCGCCTGCAGCCCCGGATGGGGCAGGCCGCCGGCACGCTCTCGGGCGGCGAGCAGCAGATGGTCGCGATCGGCCGTGGACTCATGGCAGCGCCGAAGGTGATCATGCTGGACGAGCCCTCCATCGGCCTCGCGCCCAAGGTTGTGGCCGAGATCATGCAGGTGCTCACCAAGCTGCGGGGCAGGGGCATGGCGGTGCTGCTCGTCGAGCAGAACGTGCGCGCCTCGTTCGGCATCGCCGACCGCGCCGTCGTCATGCAGCGCGGCCGCGTCGTGGTGCAGGGCACGCCCGCCGAGCTCGTCGAGATGCCGGAGGTGCGCGCCGCCTACCTGGGCGGCGCCGCCACCTGATCGCCGATCGCTGCCGTGGAGCGCGCGCAGCCGCTGTCGCTCGGTGAACGCCAGCCGCTCGGTGGCCGCAACAGTTCGCGCACGACGTCGAGCGACAGGTCGAGGTGCCGATCGGCGAGCGAACACGTCGCCCATCCGCGCGCCGAGAATCACGGTCTCCGTGCGATCGACGAGTGCGCGCTCGAGCGCGGCCCGCTGCTCCTCGGTCGCCAGCGCACGCACATCCCCAGGAGCTCATCCGCGGTGACGGAGGCTCGTGCACTCGGCATGACGGCAGGCTCGCACGCGGATCACCGGTGCACAAGCGTCACTCAGCATTGCGGCGTACGGTCCCGCACGTACCCCGATCACACACGAGAAGGAGACATCGATGGCAGACATCACCGGCAAGAAGGTCGCGTTCGTGCTCACGAACGGGTTCGAGGATTCCGAGCTCACCAGCCCGTGGGATGCGGTGCAGGGCGCGGGAGGATCGGCGACGCTGATCGCGCCCGAGGCTGGCGAGGTGGAGGGCAAGAAGGGCCACACGCAGTCGGTCGACGCGGTCGTTGCAGATGTCGCGGCATCCGACTTCGACGCCCTGGTGCTGCCGGGTGGCGTCGTGAACGCCGATCACCTGCGGATGGATGAGGACGCCGTCGCGCTGGTGCGCGGCTTCGTCGAAGCGGGCAAGCCGATCGGCGTGATCTGCCACGGCTCCTGGATCCTCATCGAGGCCGGCGCGGTCGACGGTCGCACCATCACCAGCTACCCGAGCCTCAAGACCGATCTGCAGAACGCCGGCGCCACCTGGGTCGACCAGGAGGTCGTGACGGATCAGGGGCTCGTGTCGAGCCGCACGCCGGATGACCTGCCGGCGTTCAACGCGAAGATCCTGGAGGAGTTCGCGGAGGGCGTGCACGCAGGCTGATGGCGACCGCTGCGCGGATGGCGCTCGACGGCACGTGCCGCGGGCGCCATCCGCGAGCGGTGTGCGTGTCGGCACTCGCGGCATGGCCGGGCTAGCATCGGCGGTTGGTGCAGAGGACGCGGGACGGAGCGCTCGATGGAAGTTGTGATCACCGATGCCGATGCGATCGGCGCGCTCGTCGCCGACGAGGTGCAGGCGCTGCTTGAGCGCAAGGCCGACGCGGTGCTCGGGCTGGCGACCGGATCCAGCCCGCTGCGGGTCTACGACGAGCTCGCCGCGCGCGTGGACGCGGGCTCGCTCTCGTTCGCCCGCGCTCGCGGCTTCACGCTCGACGAGTACGTCGGGCTGCCCGAGGGCGATCCTCGCTCGTATCGCGCGGTCATCGACGAGGAACTCGTCTCCCGTGTCGACTTCGCCCCGGGGGCGGTGCGCGGCCCCGACGGCACCGCCGCCGACCTCGACGCCGCCTGCGTCGACTACGAGCGACGCATCGCCGGGGCCGGGGGCATCGATCTGCAGATCCTCGGCGTCGGCACGACCGGCCACATCGCGTTCAACGAGCCCTCCTCGTCGTTGGCCTCGCGCACGCGCGTGAAGACGCTCACCGCCCAGACGCGGCGCGACAACGCCCGCTTCTTCGATGGCGACATCGACGCCGTGCCGCGGCACTGTCTCACGCAGGGGCTCGGGACGATCCTCGAATCCCGGCAGGCGGTGCTGATCGCAACCGGGTCGGCCAAGGCCGCCGCCGTGCGCGAGATGGTCGAGGGCTCGATCTCGGCACGCTGGCCCTGCACGGCGCTGCAGCTGCATCCGAACGTCACGGTGTACCTCGACGAGGCCGCCGCTGCCGAGCTCGAGCTCGCCGACTACTACCGCGAGGTGGTGGCGCACCGCAGCGCGGTGCAGTGATCGAGGTTGGGGACTGACCGCGACGCTCGCACGTCAGCCGTCGGCGAAGACGGGCTCGAAGAACCGGAAGAGCTGCTCAGCGATCGCCTCGGGATGCGTCAACGGGCCCGTATGGCCAGCGCCGGGGATCGTGACTGCACGCGCGTCGCGCACGTGATCGATCACGTGCTGCGCGCTGGCCTGCATGAACGTCCCCGTTTGCGAGCCATGCAGCACGAGCACGGGCGCACGGATGGCGCCGAGCACCTCCGGTTCCTCCGGCATGCGGCCGCGGTAGTCCGCGAGCTGCGCGAAGACCTCCAGGAGGTGGGGTGTGTAGCGGGCCGTGGCCTCGAAGTAGCCCGCGTCGTCCGCGGCTGCGATGTCGTCGGGGGTGAAGGGGAACGCGGCGATCGCGCGCATCGCTCCCGGCAGGTCACCCTGCTCGACCAGCTCGCGGCCGCGACCGAGGCTGCCGATCAGTGCCGCGCGGTCATCCTCGTTCATCAGCATGCTCGCGACCGGCTCGTATGAGGCTGTCGCAGCGACCGCATCCAAGCGCGACGCCAAACCGAGGGCGTGACCGGCGCCGGCGGACCATCCGACGAGCGCCGTCGGTTCCCCGAGGCTCTCGATGTAGGCGGCGTAGTCCGCACTGATCCGGTCGAGCTGCACGTTCGGGTGATCGTCGCTGCGACCCCGACCGCGCATGCTCGGCATGTGACACGTGAACCGCGTCGCAAGGAGCGGCGCGAGTGCTCGCCAGTCGACGTCACCGTCGCCCATCACCCCCTGCAGCAGCACCAACGGCGGTCCTTGACCCAGCACGGTCGCGCGGATCGCGACCCCGTCGTCGGTGATGACCTCGTGGCTTCGCTGCGCATCCATCGGTATGCCTCCGCAATTGTCAGCGAGAATCCTCCCGGCCGAGCTCGGGCGCAACCCCCGTCATGGGGGCCACGCCGCCATCGACTCCCACTGCGTCCCTGTCGACCGCAGCACCGTGCAGTGCGTGCGCGGCTCAGCCCTCGTGCCAGCCGAGCTCTCTGGCGAGCTCGCCGAGTGAGGCGAGCAGTCGCGCGTTGACGTCGTAGCCGAGCTGGCTCGGCAGCGCGAAGAGCACGGTGTCGGCCTCCTGCACGGCGTCGTCGGCGAGCAGCCGCTGGGCGACGTGCTCAGGGTCGCCCGCGTAGGTCGGGCCGCTGCGCGCCGCGCTGCCGTCGAGGTGCCCGACACCGTCCGCGCGCTGGTCGGCGAGGCCGAAGTAGCGGCGGTCGTCGTCGCTCGCGATCGGGAACGCGCTGCGTGTGACGGCGGTGCGCGGCTGCCGTGCGTGACCGCCCACGGCGTAGGCGTCGCGATAGGCGCGCACCTGGTCGGCCTGCTGCACATGGAAGGGGCGGCCGTCGTCCTGCAGCAGCAGGGTGGAGGAGAGCAGGCGGTAGCCGTGCTCGGCCGCCCACAGCCCTGAGGTGTGGTTGCCGGCGCCCCACCAGAGGCGATCGGCCAGCCCGGGGGAGTGCGGCTCGACCGGCAGGTCTGGTCCTTGGCCGAGCTCGGCCGCGCGCGCCGAGTGCGCCTGCGGCTCGCCGCGGAGGGCGCGCCGCAGGCGGGCGGCGCGGGTGCGGGCCTCGGTCGACCAGTCGCCCGCGTCGCCAAGCCCGAGGCCGAAGCGCTCTTGGCCGTCGACCGCGCGCTCGGGTGAGCCGCGCGAGATGCCCAGTTGCAGCCGGCCGTTCGTGATGAGGTCGGCGGCGCTCGCGAGCTCGGTCATCGCCAGCGGCTGTTCGTAGCGCATGTCGATCACCCCGGTGCCGAGCTCGAGCGTCGACGTGCGCGCGCCCATCGCGGCAAGCAGCGGGTACGGCGCGGCGAGCGACTGGTCGAAGTGGTGCACGCGCACCCAGGCGCCGTCGACTCCGGCCTCCTCGGCCGCCACAGCGAGGTCGACGTGCATGCGCAGCGAATCTCCGGCCGTGGGCACGCGGGAGCCGGGCACGTCGCGATAGTGCCCGAACGAGAGGAAGCCGATGCGTTTGCGCATGCTCACTCGAACCGGCCGCGCGTCGCGCGCATTCCATCCTCACGACGCACATGAAGATGCAAGGTCACGTAATGGATGCTATAACTGAATCTGCACCCGGGCGACGTCGCCTGGACACCCCCACCCATCGCATCCCTGAGGAGCCCTGTGTCCGCGACCACCCAGACTGCGTCACCGCGCGCACCCAAGAGCCGAAGCCGCGCACTGCTCGGCTCATTCGGCTTCCAGATCACCGCCGCGCTCGTGCTCGGCGTGCTGCTCGGGCTCGTCGCCCGGCAGCTCGGACCCGGCGCCGATGAGGCTCCCAACGCGCTCGCGGCGACCCTAGCCACCATCGGCTCCAGCTACGTTGCGCTGCTGAAGACCGCGGTCGTGCCGCTCATCCTCACCGCGATCATCGCCTCGATCGCGCAGCTGCGGAAGGTGCAGAACGCCGCGCGGCTCGCCGGCCAGACCCTGCTCTGGTTCGCGATCACCGCCGCCATCGCCGTCTCCATCGGCATCACGCTCGGTACCACGCTGCAGCCGGGATCCCGCATCGACACCGGCGCCCTCGAGACCGCGGAGCCCAGCCGGGTCGGCGGCTGGTGGGACTTCCTGGCCGGCCTCGTGCCGCAGAACTTCCTCGGCCTGACCGTCTCGACGCGCGTCTCCGACACCGGCGACGTCTCCTCGAGCGTCGGCTTCAACGTGCTGCAGGTGATCGTGATCGCGGCCGCGATCGGCATCGCCGCGCTCAAGCTCGGCAAGCGGGCGGAGCCGTTCCTCGACTTCACGCAGTCGGCGCTGAAGGTCATCCAGAAGGTGCTGTGGTGGATCATCCGCATCGCCCCCATCGGCACCGTCGGCCTGCTCGGCAACGCGGTCGTGCAGTACGGCTGGGAGAAGCTCGGCACCCTCGCCTGGTTCGTCGCCGCCGTCTACCTCGGCCTCGCGATCGTGCTGTTCGTCGTCTACCCGGTGCTCATCAAGACGCACGGCCTCTCGGTGCGCAAGTACTTCTCGGGCGTGTGGCCCGCGGTGCAGCTCGGCTTCGTGAGCCGCTCATCGATGGGCACGCTGCCGCTCACGCAGCGGGTCACCGAGCGCAACCTCGGCGTGCCGCGTGAGTACGCGTCGTTCGCCGTGCCGTTCGGCTCCACCACGAAGATGGATGGCTGCGCTGCGATCTACCCGGCGATCGCCGCGATCTTCGTCGCCCAGTTCTTCGGCATCGAGCTCACGCTCATCCAGTACGTGCTGATCGCGTTCGTCTCGATCGTCGGCTCTGCAGCGACGGCCGGCACGACCGGCGCGACGGTGATGCTCACGCTCACGCTGTCAACGCTCGGCCTGCCGCTCGAGGGCGTCGGCCTGCTGCTGGCCGTCGACCCGATCCTCGACATGGGTCGCACCGCGGTCAACGTCGCCGGCCAGGCACTCGTGCCGACGATCGTCGCCAAGCGCGAGGGCATCCTCGATGTGGAGCTGTACCACGCCGACCGCGGCGACGGTCCGTTCATCGACGACGCCGACGACGAGCTCGAGGCCGGCACGGACGGCGCCGCCGACGCTGGGAACCCGGACTCGCGGCGCGAGCCCGTGCCCGCCGTCTGACGGGTGCCGGGTCGCCCCGCGCGACCCGGCGCATCCGACCCCGGACCCCACGTTGGCAGGCGGACCCCAGATCTTGGGTCCGCCTGCCGATCTGGGGTCCGCGTGCCGTTGCGGCACGCGCGTTCGGCGACCCTTTGCGCCGAGTCGACCCGGTGCGCCGGGTCCGCGGAGGCAGCAGGGGTCGCCCTGGCGCCATCGGAGGGGCATGATCGGAGGCAGTGCAGCGCCGAAGCATGCCGCGCCGCGGCCGACAGCGGCGGCGCGGGGACCCGACGAGAGGAACGGCACCGATGGTCGACGACGACAGCACGCTCTCCGCCGCTGAGCGGAAGGCCCTCAAGGAGCGCACGGCGGAGCTGCGCAAGCAGTCCGGCCGCAAGGGCGGCAACAAGAAGGAGCGCGAGCTGCAGGATGTGCTCGACGCGATCGAGGGTCTGCCCGAGCCCGACAAGGCGCTCGCACAGATGGTGCACGAGGTGGTCTCGGAGGTCGCTCCCGACCTGGATCCGAAGACCTGGTACGGCTTCCCGTCCTACGCGCGCGACGGCAAGGTGCTGGTGTTCTTCCAGCAGGCGTCCAAGTTCGACGAGCGCTACTCGACACTCGGCTTCCAGACGATCGCGAACCTGGACGACGGCGACATGTGGGCGACCGCCTTCGCCGTCGTGGCGGATACGCCGGACGTGCGCAAGCGCATCGCCGCGCTCGTCACCAAGGCGGTGAGCTGAGTCCGACCGCTGGGAATGCATCCCACCGCGCGGTGTTGTAACTTGAGTCGAGCACGCTCAAGTTCGACGCCACGACTTCGGGAGGATGCACATGGCAGCGATCTACGGACCCATCGGCGACGGCTCCTACGAGGATTTCATCGCCCGGATGCTGCAGGGGCAGCGCCTGCCCGCGCAGCGGTCCGTCGACCTCACGCGCTTGGTGTCGAGGCGGATGAGCTCCGTGATCGCCACCGCGATCGAGTACGCCCGCGAGCACAAGCACGCGGAGGTCGACGCGCTGCACCTCCTGCACGCCCTGCTTGAGCTGCCGCAGGTCGCCGCCGCCGCAGCGGGGGCGCGCGCCGACGTCGACGCGCTGCGCACGAGCATCGAGGATCGGATGCCGGCCGACGGCGAGCGCGAGACGCAGGGCCCGCCGTCACTGACCGCATCCGCCCAGCGCGCCCTCCGCGACGCGTACCAGATCGCGCGCGCCAACGGCTCGAGCTACATCGACCCCGAGCACCTCTTCTTCGCCTTCCTCATGGCGGGCGACAGCGCCGTCGGCGCGCTGCTGCAGGAGGCGGGCATCTCGCAGGAGTCGCTGCAGCGCGCGGCGACGGAGGCGAGGCAGCACGCCATCGAGGGGCAGCAGGGCCAGCAGCCGTCGAAGGCGGTCGATGTGAACTCCACGACGCCGACGCTCGACGAGTTCGGCATCGACCTCACGCAGCGCGCTCGCGACGGGAAGCTCGACCCGGTGATCGGCCGCGCCGACGAGATCGAGCAGACGATCGAGATCCTCTCCCGCCGCTCGAAGAACAACCCCGTGCTGATCGGCGAGGCCGGCGTCGGCAAGACCGCGATCGTCGAGGGGCTCGCCCGCGCGATCGTCGAGGGCGGTGTGCCCAAGTCGCTGAAGGGCAAGCGTGTGGTCGGGCTCGACCTCACCGCGATGGTGGCGGGCACGCGCTACCGCGGCGACTTCGAGGAGCGCATCACGAAGGCGATGGATGAGATCACCGAGCACAGGGACGAGCTGATCGTCTTCATCGATGAGCTGCACTCGATCCTGGGCGCGGGTGGCGGCGGTGACGGCGGCATGGACGCGGCGAACATCCTCAAGCCGCGCCTGGCGCGCGGCGAGCTGCACATGATCGGGGCGACCACGCTGGCGGAGTTCCGCCGCATCGAGAAGGATGCCGCGCTCACGCGCCGCTTCCAGCCCGTCATGGTCGCCGAGCCCTCGGTCGAGGACGCCGTGGCCATCCTCGACGGGCTCAAGGGCGCCTACGAGGAGCACCACCGCGTGAGCTACACCGACGACGCGGTCCGCGCCGCCGTCGAGCTCTCGCACCGCTACATCTCCGACCGCTTCCTGCCCGACAAGGCCATCGACCTGATCGATCAGGCTGGCGCGCGCCTGCGCCTGCGCCTCGGCGCGAAGGTCGACGTTGATGCGCTGACGAAGGAGCGCGACCACCTCATCGACGAGAAGCAGCAAGCGGTCGAGGCCGAGGAGTTCGAGGAGGCGATGCGGCTGCGCGACCGCATCGCGGCCATCGAGGCCGCGATCGATTCCGGCTCCGGTGAGGACGGCGTGGTCGACGAGGAGGAGATCGCCGAGGTCGTGGCGCGCGCCACGGGCATCCCAGCATCGCGCCTCACCGAGGGCGACCGGCAGCGGCTGGCCGTCCTCGAGGATGAGCTGCACCACCGCGTCGTCGGACAGGATGACGCCGTCGAGGCCGTCGCCAAGGCAGTGCGGCGTTCGCGGTCGGGCCTGGGCGATCAGGGTCGACCCATCGGCTCGTTCCTATTCCTCGGCCCCACCGGCGTCGGCAAGACCGAGCTGGCGAAGTCGCTCGCCGACAGCCTGTTCGGCTCGGAGGGCGCGCTCGTTCGGTTCGACATGTCGGAGTTCGGCGAGCGGCACACGGTCGCGCGCCTCATCGGCGCCCCTCCCGGCTACGTCGGCTACAACGAGGCGGGCCAGCTGACCGAGCGCATCCGCCGGCAGCCCTATGCGGTGGTGCTGCTCGACGAGATCGAGAAGGCGCACCCGGATGTCTTCAACCTGCTGCTGCAGGTGCTGGAGGACGGCCGCCTCACCGACGGGCAGGGACGCACCGTCGACTTCCGCAACACCGTGGTCATCATGACCAGCAACCTGGGCGGCGAGTTCCTCGCCTCGAAGTCGGGCCCGGTCGGGTTCCACGCCGGCGACGGCTCGGGCAGCGCCGCGGAGCTGCGCGCGAAGGTGATGGGCAAGCTGCGCGAGCAGATGCGCCCCGAGCTCATCAACCGCATCGACGAGATCGTGCTGTTCCAGAAGCTCGAAGCCGGGGAGCTGCGCCGAATCGTCGCGCTGCTGCTCGACCGCGTGCGCGACCGCCTGCACGCGCAGGATCTCGAGCTCGAGGTGACCGATGCTGCGCTCACCTGGCTGGCGGAGCACGGGTACGAGCCCGAGTTCGGCGCGCGGCCGCTGCGCAGGCTCATCCAGCGCGAGGTCGAGGATCGGGTCGCCGACCTCATCGTCGGCGGGCTCGAGCACGGCACCGTGCGCGTCGACGTCGAGGGCGATGCGCTGTCGGTGACCGCGAGCGAGGCGCCGGCCGCGGCCACCGCACAGTAGTCGCCGGTTCGCCCCGGCGTTCCTCGGCCGAGGGCGGCGGTTCGACCCGGCTGCCCTCGGCCGAGGGCCGCGGTTCGACCCGGCTGCCCTTGGCCGAGGGCCGCGGGCACCCGGCGTTCAACCGTGCAGGTGGCGTGGCACCGGCATAATCGGCGTGAGCGACCACAGGGTCGGTGAACGAGGGAGCTGGCATGGGCGAGCGGATCGCAGTGATCGGGGCGGGCGTGATCGGCATGTCGATCGCGCACGAGCTTGGCGATCGCGACGTCACCGTGCTGCACGACCAGGACCCGCTCGAGACCACCTCCGCGGTCGCGGGCGCCCTGTGGTTCCCCTACGCAGCCGAGTCGTCGGCGACGGTCGACGCGATGCTCAGCGCATCGCTGCAGCGCTTCATCGCCATCGCGGCAGAGCACGCGGATGCCGGCGTCGACCTGCGCAGCGGCATCGTCATCGAGCGCTCGCCGCAACCGGACCGCGCGTGGACCGCGCAGCTGCAGGCGGCCGAGGTCGACGCATCCGAGCTGCCGGCCGGGGCCACCGGGCTGCGCACGATCGTGCCGCTGGCGACCATGACCGAGTACCTGCCGTGGCTGCGCGCGCAGTGCGAGGAGCGGGGCGTGCGCTTCGAGCGTCGCGTCGTCGACGATGTGGACGCGCTGACCGGGGAGTTCGACACCGTGATCGTCGCCGCGGGCGCACGCGGCGGCACGCTGCTGGGCGACGACGAGAGCGTCGTGCCGATCCGCGGTCAGGTCGTGCGCGTCGAGCGCCGCGGCATGGCGGAGTTCGTGCTCGACGATGCGAACCCTGCAGGGCTCGTCTACGTGCTCCCGCGCCGCGACTGCGTCGTCCTGGGGGGCACCAACGAACCGGGCGAGACGGATGTCGAGCCGGACCCGGCCGTCGAGGCCGCGATCATCGAGCGCTGCACGGCGCTCGTACCGGCCCTCGCCGGCGCTCGCGTCCTCTCGCGCGCCGTCGGGCTCCGGCCGGGCCGAGAGAAGCTGCGCATCGAGGAGGTACCCGGCCGGGGGCCGCGCGTCATCGCAGCGTACGGGCACGGCGGTTCGGGCATGACGCTGTCCTGGGGCACGGCGGAGCGGGTGGTGGCGCTGCTCGCGTGAGCGCGAGCGCGTCGGTCGACCGCGCTCGTCGTCAAGGCTCGAGGCACGGTCGGCAGGCGTACAGTGTCGCTGTTGCGCTCGCGTCCGAAGGAGCCCCATGCGTCACGCCGCTGCCATCGGCACCCAGCAGGCGGACCGCCACGTGCGCTACCGCTGGTGGGGGCTGCTCGCGATCAGCCTCGGCGTCGCGATCATCATCATGGACTCGACGATCGTGTCGGTTGCCGTGCCGGCCATCGTCGACGACCTGGGCATCTCGAGCACCGAGATCCAATGGGTGCAGGAGATCTACACGCTGATCTTCGCCGCCCTCCTGCTGACCTGGGGGCGTCTCGCCGACAGCGTCGGGCGCCGCCGCATGATGCTGCTCGGCATCGTCGTCTTCGTCATCGCCAGCGTGCTGTGCGCGCTGGCCGAGAATGGCTCGCTGCTGATCGCGGGCCGCGCGCTCCAGGGCCTTGGCGGCTCGATGGTGCTGCCGACCACGCTCGCGCTGCTGAACGCCAACTTCCACGGCCGCGAGCGGGGCATCGCGTTCGCCGTCTGGGGCTCCACCATCGGCGGCATGGCCGCCATCGGCCCGCTCGCCGGCGGCTGGCTCATCGAGTACGCCAGCTGGCGCTGGGCGTTCGGCATCAACGTGCCGGTCGGCGTGCTCATCGTCGCCGGCGTGCTGCTGTTCGTCGCGGAGTCGAAGGAGGCTGCGAGTGCCAAGGGGCGGCTCGACCTCGGCGGCGCCCTGCTGACCATCATCGGCTTCGGCGCGCTCGTGTTCGCGCTCATCGAGGGCCGCAGCTACGGCTGGTGGCTCGCGGAGGAGGCCGCACCGTTCCGCATCGGCGAGCTCTCGCCCGTGCCATTCGCGTTCCTCATCGCGATCGTCGCGCTCACCGCATTCGTGTTCCTGGAGCGCGCGCGCACCGCTGCAGGCAAGAGCGTGATCCTCGACTTGTCACTGTTCCGCATCCCCTCGTTCGCCAACGGCAACGTCACCGCGCTCATCGTCAGCTTCGGCGAGTTTGGGCTCATCCTGTCGCTGCCGCTGTGGTTCCAGAACGTGCTCGGCTTCACGGCGTTCCAGGCCGGCCTCGCGCTCGTGCCGCTCGCCGCCGGCTCATTCCTCGCCAGTGGCGCCGTCGCGCAGCTCTCGCGCAGGCTCTCCGCGGTGGTGGTCGTGCGCATCGGGCTCGGCCTCGAGATCCTCGCGATCGCAACGCTCGCGCTGCTCATCCGCCCCGAGAGCACCGCCTGGCTCACCTCTCCCGCACTGTTCGTCTACGGCATGGGGGTGGGGCTCGCGACCGCGCAGCTCACGAGCGTCGTGCTGGCGGATGTGCCGGTCGAGCGCAGCGGGCAGGGCTCGGCGACGCAGAGCACGGCGCGACAGACGGGCTCCGCGCTCGGGATCGCGGTGCTCGGCACCGCCTTCTTCAGCACGCTGCGCTTCGGCACGGAGAATCGGCTCGTCGACGCCGTGGCGGCCAACCCCGAGCTGCAGCGCGTCGTCGACTCGGTCACGGCGAGCTCCGGCGGCACGATCGGGGCGCTCGCGGCCGATCCGCAGACGGCCGTGGTCGCCGACGCCGCGCGCGCGGCGATGACCGATGGCACCTCGCTCGCGGCGTGGATCGCCGTGGCGGCCCTCGTCATCGGTCTGCTGTCGAGCCTGCGGATCCGCCCCGCGTTCGATGCCCCTGCACCCGAGGTGCAGAAGCCTCCGGCAGCGGCGACCGACCGGTCATCGCGCGCTGAGTGACCCCGTCACGGCGCGCGGGTCAGGACTGCGGATAGCCCTGGCTGTAGGGGCGGTCGCCGGTCGACTCCTCGGTCGACTGGCCGTAGGGCGCGCTGTAGGGCTGGTCGTACGGCTGGCCGTCGGGCTGCTCCGGGTACGGCTGCTGCCCGTACGGCTCCGGGTACGGCTGCTCTCCGTACGACTGCTGCGCATACGCCTGCGCGGGTTCCCCGTAGTGCAGCGCAACCGGATTCGGGTACTGCGGCGGCTGCTCGTAGCCAGCGAGACCCCTCCCCGCGAAGCGCGGGTCGAATCGGATGCCCTCGGGGTTCGACTCGAAGAAGCACAGGATGAGCGGCACGATCCCCAAGCTGACCAACGACAGCAGCGCGAACGCCCCGTGGAAGTTCGCGTCCTGCAGCCGTCGCCACATGACTGCCAGAGACGGCAGCGTGAGGGCGAGCGAGACCAGCACCAGCACGCCGCCCGCCAGCAGCATCCCGCCCATGATGCCCGCGAGGTCCTGTGGCATGCCGGTGACCCCGGTCGGGTTGCCGCCCGTCGTGGCGGCGCTCGCGACCACGCGCGTCATGAACACGGCCCAGATGATCCAGAACGGGATCTGCACCGCGAGTGAGACGAGCGTCGTGAACAGCATCGCCCACCAGAACTCGCTGCGACTGGCGCGCCCCGAAAACTGCACGTAGCCGCGGAAGAAGCGCGCGACGGCCTGGCCGAACGAGGTGCCGTGCAGCGGCTGTCCGACGGGCGCGATGGTCGATGAACTCATGCCTCTATTGTCCCCCATCCGTAGCCGCGCTCCGACCGTTCCGGAGGCATACCTGCCCGCGCCGGAGGCACAGCTGCCCGCCGGCGCGCGGCTACGGGGTCAGTCCGGCGCGCAGGATCGACGTCGCATGCGCGGGGTCGCCCTCGACCACGTCGATGCCGTCGGCGCCGAGCGGGTCGTCGCTCGGTGCGCCACGGCCCCACGCGAGCAGTGCGAGCGCGCGAACGGGCCCGGCGATGACGATCCGGGGCGCCTCGTCCGGTGCGCCGCTCACCGCGAGCGACGCCGCGACGTCCGTCGGGCGGAAGACGACGCGCGCCGACGGCGGGCTGCCGCGCTCGAGTCGCAGCTGGCGCGGGTGCATGACCGTGACGACCTCGTCGAGGCAGTCGAGCCAGGCCCCCGCAGGCGCCTCGACCGCCTCGCCGACCGCAGTGTGCAGGTCCCACAGGTGCACGAGGGTCTCGTTGGCCAGTCGGCGATGCCAGAAGCGCACCGTGCCGGTCTGCGCCTCTGCGGGCACCCCGTCGTCGATGAGCGCCCACGCGGGCGCATCCGGGTCGAGCTCGCTCAGCGTCGCCAGCACCCCGCTCGCCGTGTCGGCATAGAGCCGCGGCAGGTCGAAGGGGCCGCGACCGAGCGACGCGGAGGCCTGCCGCCGCGCCTTCCCGTCGGCCCAGTGATAGATGCGCGCGAGGTGGACGACGAGCTGCTCGATCGTCCATTCGCCCAGCCAGGGGATGGGCGTGGCAGGGTCGACGCTGCGAGTGGTCTGGAGGAACTGCGCTTGGTGCGTTGCCAGCGCTCGCAGGTGATCCATGGGGGCAGGCTACGCCGTGCCGCCCGGTCGACCGCTCAGTCTCGCCCGGTGAACGTCGGCTTGCGCTTCTGCTGGAAGGCCGCGAAGCCTTCGCGGAAGTCGGCCGTCTGCCCCAGCTCGATCTGCGCCGCGTTCTCCGCTTCGACCGAGCGCCACAGGCCCTGCCGCTCGTCGCGCAGGCCCCGGATGATCTCCTTCGACGCGCGGAACGCGAGCGTCGGGCCCTGCGCGGCTTGCGCGGCTGCCGCGCGCGTGGCCTCCAGCACCTCGGCATCCGGGAATGACTGCGAGAACAGGCCAGCGGCGACGGCCTCGGCGCCCGACAGCAGCTTGCCCGAGTAGATGAGGTCGAAGGTGCGATGCGCGCCGAGCCGCTCGAAGAAGAGCGCGTGGCCACCGGAGTCGAGGGTCGCGCCGAGCGCCGCGAACGGGCTGCCGAGCTTGGCCGACTCCGCCACGTAGACGACGTCGGTGGCGATCAGCAGGCCCAGCCCGATGCCGAGGCAGGCGCCGTGCGCGACGGCGAAGGTGGGCGCCGGGAAGGCGGCCATCTGCTCCAGCACCGGCTGCAGCGAGGCGCGCAGGAAGCTGGCGGCATCATCGGTGCGCGGATCCACCTGCGAGATGTCGCGGCCGGCGCAGAACGCCTTGCCCTCGCCGCGCAGCACGAGCGCGCGCACGCCGGCGCGCTCGGCCTCGGTGTACGCATTCGCGAGCTCCTTCAGGGCGGATGCGTCGACCGCGTTGCGCTTTTCGGGTGCGGTGAGCACCACCTCGGCGACATCCGCATCGATGGTCAGCTCGATCATGGGAACTCCTTCGTTGCACAGCGGATGGTCGGGAGCGGCCGTGGGCGGGCATGCCGCGGCCGGCAGGGTCAGACGTCGTAGTCGACGACGACCTTCTCGCTGCCGTCCTTCGGATGCGACTGGCAGGTGAGCACGTAGCCGCGCTCGATCTCGTCGGGCTCGAGCGCGTAGTTCTCGGACATGCTCACGCTGCCGGAGACGACCTTCGCTCGGCAGGTGCCGCAGACGCCGCCGGCGCACGCGAAGGGCACGTCGGGGCGCACGCGCAGCGCGGCGTTCAGGATCGACTCGCGCGCCGAGACGGGGCTCTCGACCTGCGACGACTGGCCGTCGAGGGTGAAGTCGAGCGCCCAGGTGTCCTCGCCGGCTTCGACCTGCACCGGTCGGCCGCGGTCGCCGCCGGCATCGACGGGCTTGCCGGTGGTGAACAGCTCGTAGCGCACGTGATCAGCCTCGACGCCGACCTCGTCGAGCACGTCGCGGCAGAGCTGCACGAGCTCGAACGGCCCGCACAGGAACCACTCGTCGACGCTCTCCGGGCGGATCAGCTCGGCCAGGATGCGGTCGAGGCGCTCCTGGTCGAGACGGCCCGACATCAGCGGCGCCGCACGCTGCTCGCGCGAGAGCACGTGGTGCAGGGCGAGCCGCGATGGGTAGCGGTCCTTCAGGTCGGCGAGCTCCTCGATGAACATCACGTCGAGCGTGGAGCGGTTCGAGAACAGCAGCGAGAACGTGGAGGTCTCGGAGCGCGAGAGCACCTGGTGGGCGAGCGCCATCATGGGCGTGATGCCGCTGCCGGCGGCGATGCCCACGACGTGGGCGCCGTCGACGTCGTCGAGTGCCGACGTGAACGTGCCCTGCGGGCTCATCACGTCGATGCGGTCGCCCGCCTGCAGCTCGCTGTTCGCCCAGGTGGAGAAGCGGCCGCCGAGGTCGCGTTTGATCGCGACCGAGATCGCCCCGGGGGTCGGTGGGCGGCAGATCGAGTAGGAGCGGCGCATCTCGTGGCCGTCGATCGTGGCGCGCAGCGCCAGGTGCTGGCCGGCGACGTAGCCAAAGGCATCGTGCAGCTCCTCGGGCACAGCGAAGGTGACCTCGACCGACTCGGCGGTGAGCGGGCGCACCTCGGCGACCTCGAGCGAGTGGAACTGCCCCCGCTTGCGCGACGATCCGACGCCCAGTCCGGTCGAACCCAGATTCAGCGCGGCCACCTCAGTGCACCTTGAAGTGGTCGAAGGGCTCGAGGCACGCGAGGCACTCGAAGTGGCTCTTGCAGGCGGTCGAGCCGAAGCGCGAGACCTCGCGGGTGCGGAGCGATCCGCAGCGCGGGCACTTGACGCCGATGGAGACCGGGATGGGGCCGGAGCGGGCGCCTGCCTGATGCGTGGGCGGCGCGATGCCGTACGCCTCGAGCTTGGCCTTGCCGGCCTCACTCATCCAGTCGGTGGTCCAGGCGGGGGAGAGCGTGAAGTCGACCGTGACGTCGCGGAAGCCCGCGGCGGTGAGCGCGAGCAGCACGTCGTCGCGCATCTGGTCGATCGCGGGGCAGCCCGAGTAAGTGGGGGTGAGCGTGACGCGCACGTCATCGCCGTGCGTCTCGACCGCGCGCAGCACGCCGAGATCCTCGATCGTCAGCACCGGCACCTCGGGGTCGACGACGGCGGCGGCGATCTGCCAGGCCTCCTGCTGCCGGGTCGTGTCGGTCTCGTGACGCGCGCGGTCTGCGGCCGCGTGCTCCTCGACCTGCGAATGGCGCGCGCCTGCGGCCGCGTGCTCCTCGACCTGCGGGGTCTGCTGGGCGGCGGCGTGCGCGTGGCGGGTCACCACGATGCCCCCGGATGCGAGCGGGCGAGCACCTGCATCTCGGCCAGCAGCGGGCCGAGGTGCGTCGAGTGCGTGCCGAAGCGGCCGCCACCGGAGGACTGCCCGATCTTCTTGTTGGTGAAGTCGGCTTCGGTGATCTCCGCCTCGGCCAGCACCGCGTTCCAGACCTCGTCGAAGCCCGCGCGGAGCGTCGACGGACGCGGCGCGATCCCCTCCAGGCGGTCGTGCAGCTCGTCGTCGCGGAACAGCTCTTCGGTGTACGGCCACAGGTCGGTGAGCGCCACGAGCATCCGCTCGCGCGAGAGCTCGGTGCCGCCGGCCAGGCGCAGCGTCCACTGCACGGCGTGGTCGCGGTGGTAGGCCACCTCCTTGACCGACTTCGCCGCGATGGCCGCGAGCGACGCATCCGTCGACTGCGCCATCGCGGTGTAGAGCTCCTGCATCCAGATCGCGGCGATGAGGCCGCGCGCGATGGTGTGCGCGAAGTCGCCGTTGGGCTGCTCGAAGAGCCACGCGCTGCGGAACTCCGGCTCGTCGCGGAAGTAGGCGAGGTCGTCCTCGGAGCGGCCGGATGCGGTGCCCGCGTAGTGCAGGAGGCTCCGCGCGTGGCCGAGCAGGTCGAGGGCGATGTTGCCGAGCGCCATGTCCTCCTCGAGCTCTGGCGCTCGCGAGATCCACCAGCCGAGCCGCTGGGAGAGGATCAGGGCGTCGTCGCCGAGCCGCAGCGCGAACTCCGCCACGTCGTCGGTCGCCTTCGCGGAGGGCACGCCCGAGAGCTCGGCTGCCAGGTCGAGCTCGTCGACGGTGACATCGCCGTGCACATCGGCCGCTTCGGCCTCGTACTCGGCGTTGACCGCGGCGGCGTCGCGCTGCTTGGGCTGTGCGCTCTCGCGCGGGTCGTCGGGCTGCGGATCGGCGGCGAGCTCGGCGTCGTTGAGCTGCGCGTTCACAGGTGGGGGACCTCCGCGCTCTTCTCGTAGTACTTGGCGTGCCGGTAGTTCTTGCCGGCGGGGCTCTCGAAGAAGGCGCCCTTCTGGTCGGGGTCGCTCGTGGTGATCGCGGTGGAGCGCGCCACCCACACCGAGACGCCCTCGTTGCGCCTGGTGTACAGGTCGCGCGCGTTGCGCAGCGCCATCTCGTCGTCGGGCGCATGCAGCGAGCCGACGTGCACGTGGCTCAGGCCACGATTAGCGCGCACGAACACCTCATACAGCGGCCAGCCTTCGCCAGCGACGTTGCCGGGTGTTGCCATCTCAATCTCCTCGAATCCGTGTGTCTCGCTCGAGCTTCCCGAACCGGTGCGGTTCCCGCTCGAACGGCGCTCCTTGGGGAAGCTCGATCGTGTGTCTCTCGGCGAGCTTCCCGAAGCGGTGCGGTTTCCGTCCGCGAAGCGCCGTTCGGGGAAGCTCGACAATCCGGTCAGGCGGCGATGCGCTCCCGCGCTGCCTGCTTCTCGGCGTAGGCGGCGGCGGCCTCGCGCACCCACGCGCCGTCCTCGTGCGCGTCGCGGCGGTGCTGGATGCGCTGCGCGTTGGCGGGGCCGCGGCCGGCGAGCACCTCGTTGAACTCGGTCCAGTCGATCTCCGACATGTCCCACTCGCCGCGCTCCTCGTTCCAGCGCAGGTTCGGATCCGGCAGCGTCAGCCCCAGCACCTCGGCCTGCGGCACGCACATGCCGACGAAGCGCTGACGCAGCTCGTCGTTCGAGAATCGCTTGATCTTCCACGCCATCGACTGCGCCGAGTTCGGCGACTCGTCGTCGGGCGGGCCGAACATCATCAGGCTCGGCCAGTACCAGCGGTTCACGGCGTCCTGCGCCATCTGGTGCTGCGCGGGCGTGCCCTGACTGAGCTCGAGCAGGATCTCGAATCCCTGCCGCTGGTGGAACGACTCCTCCTTGCAGATGCGCACCATCGCGCGCCCGTAGGGTCCGTAGGAGGCGCGGCACAGCGGCACCTGGTTGCAGATCGCGGCGCCGTCGACGAGCCATCCGATCGCCCCCATGTCTGCCCAGGTGGGCGTGGGGTAGTTGAAGATCGACGAGTAGCGGGCGCGCGACTCGATCAGCTGCTCGGTCATCTCGTCGCGGCTGATGCCGAGCGTCTGCGCGGCAGAGTAGAGGTAGAGCCCGTGGCCGGCCTCGTCCTGCACCTTGGCCATCAGGATGGCCTTGCGCTTGAGGCTGGGCGCGCGCGAGATCCAGTTGCCCTCCGGCTGCATCCCGATGATCTCGGAGTGCGCGTGCTGCGAGATCTGCCGCACGAGCGTCTTCCGGTAGGCATCGGGCATCCAGTCGCGCGGCTCGATGCGCTGGTCTGCCTCGATGATCGCGTCGAATCGGGCCTGCGCCTCGGCGCGTTCCGCGTCGGTCATCTCCTGCTCGCCTTGGCGAGCGGATGCATCTGGTGCCGTCAGCGTCATCGTCGACTCCTCCCTCGTTGCGCCCGGACACGAATTAGTGACCGAACGTTCAGTAAGTATATACTCGCGGGGTGCGGACCTGCAACGGGCCCGGATGACACCGAACGCAATGGAGCGTGCATGCCACTGCAGACGACCAGGGACGAGACCTGGCTGGCCACGATCATGGCCGAGACCGACCGCGCGAAGGTCGCCTTCGGGATCGAGATCGCCGAGCTCGAGCGGGGCCGCGCGGTCCTGACGATGCCGATCGCCGAATCGATGGTGAACGGCTTCGGCATCACGCACGGCGGCTTGGTCTTCACGCTGGCCGACACCGCCTTCGCCTACGCCTGCAACGAGGATGCGCACGTGACGGTCGCCTCCGGCGCCGACATCACCTTCGCGAAGGCGACGCACGCCGGGCAGACGCTCACCGCCACCGCCGAGCGCCGCTGGAAGAGCGGCCGCAACGGCATCTACGACGTGACCATCGTCGATGAGACGGGCGAGACGGTCGCCGAGTTCCGCGGCCGCTCCTTCACCACGAACCGCACGGCACCCGCGGCGCCCGAGGGCGCCGGCGGCCCTGCCTGATCTCGAACGACAGGAGCAACGATGCCCACCGAGCCCACCGCGTCCGACCACCTTCTCGCCGCGGAGGATCTGCGCGACGAGGGCGAGCGCCTCTCGCTCGACGAGCTGCGCGCGCTGCAGCTGACCCGCCTGCAGGAGACCGTGCGGCACGCGTACGCGAACGTGCCGACCTACACGCGCAAGCTCGACGAGGCCGGCGTGCATCCGGATGACATCCGGGAACTCTCCGACCTGCAGCGGCTGCCGTTCACGACCAAGGAGGATCTGCGCCAGTCGTACCCCTTCGGCATGTTCGCGGTACCGATGGCGCAGGTGGCGCGCATCCACGCCTCCTCCGGCACCACCGGCCGCCCGACCGTCGTCGGCTACACGAAGGATGACCTCGACGTGTGGGCCGAGGTCGTCGCGCGCTCGCTGCGCGCCTCGGGCGTGCGCCCGGGCATGAAGGTGCACAACGCCTACGGCTACGGCCTCTTCACCGGTGGGCAGGGTGCACACGCGGGCATCGAGCGCCTCGGTGCGACGGTGATCCCCGTCTCCGGCGGCCAGACGGCGCGGCAGGTGCAGCTGATCCGCGACTTCGAGCCTGACGCGATCATGTGCACGCCCTCGTACCTGCTGACGATCGCGGATGCGTTCGAGGATGCCGGGCTGGACCCGCGCGAGACGTCGATCAAGGTCGCCATCTGCGGCGCAGAGCCGTGGACCAACGAGATGCGGCTCGAGCTCGAGCGGCGCATGGGCATCGATGCCGTCGACATCTACGGGCTCTCGGAGGTCATGGGGCCGGGTGTCGGCAGCGAGTTCGCCTCCACCAAGGATGGTCCGACGATCTGGGAGGACCACTTCCTGCCGGAGATCATCGACGGCGAGACCGGAGCGCAGCTCGGCGATGGCGAGATGGGCGAGCTCGTGTTCACCTCGCTGACGAAGCAGGCGTTCCCGGTGATCCGCTACCGCACGCGCGACCTGACGCGGCTGCTGCCCGGCAGTGCGCAGCCGACGATGCGGCGCATCGAGAAGATCACCGGCCGCAACGACGACATGCTCATCGTGCGCGGCGTCAACATCTTCCCGACCCAGATCGAGGAGATCGTGCTCGAGATCGAGCACCTGACGCCGCACTTCATCCTCGAGCTCGTCAACCGCGGCCGCATGGATGGCCTGGTCGTGAAGATCGAGTGCACGCCGGGCCTGAAGCCGGTCGTGTCGACCGCGGCAGCCGAGGTGCTGAAGCTGCGAGTGAAGGAGCGCATCGGCACGACGGTCGACGTGGAGGTCGTGCCGAGCGGCTCGCTGCCGCGCTCGGAGGGCAAGTACAAGCGCGTCTACGACCTGCGCGACAAGTGAGTCCGCTCCCGCAGGTCGCGGAGCGCGCGGCATCGCCGCGCGCGTCACGAGACCGGTCCGCCGACGCTGACAAGATGGTCCGATGACCGCCACCGAGCCCGTCGCCCGCCGCGGCCGCCCCGGCTACGACCGCGACTCGATGCTCGAGGTCGTCGTCGAGGCCTTCAACGAGCGCGGCTATGACGCCACCTCGCTCGGCGTGCTCGCCGAGCGGCTCGGACTGTCGAAGTCAGCGATCTACCACCACTTCGACTCCAAGGAGCAGATGCTCGAGGTCGTGCTCGGCAAGGCGCTCGACGCGCTCGACGACGTCTTCGACGCGCCGGAGGCGACGACCGGGCCGGTGCAGGACCGCATCCGCTACGTCGTCCGCGGCGCGGTGCTCGTGCTCGCCGAGCGCAAGCCCTACGTGACGCTGCTGCTGCGCCTGCGCGGCAACACCGCGGTTGAGCGGGCGGCGGTCGAGCGTCGACGCGCCATCGACGCGAAGATGCGGGCGCTCTTCGAGCTCGCGCGCGACGAGGGAACGCTGCGCGCCGACATCGATCCCCGCGTCGCCGAGCGCCTCACGTTCGGCATGGTCAACTCCACCGTCGAGTGGTACCGCCCCGAGGGCCGCACCACGCCCGACGAGCTCGCGGATGCCGTGCTCGCCTACGTCGATGCGGGGCTCATCGCGCGCTGAGCCGTCCCGCCGAGGCGCTGCTCGCGCCCCCGCCGCCATGGCGACGGGGGCGCCGACCCGCGCCGCGCGCACTCCTGCGAGCCTAGCAATATTGTTACCAAATCGTGACCTTGCGGTAGAGTCGTGACCTTGAACCACGAAGGACGGCCGTCGCATCCGCCCCGAGAGTCCTTCGTTCCATGGAATCGAAACCTTCCGGTCGGGCGGTCGCAGGCGCAGCGCGCGTGCGAGACGGGGCTGTGGAGTTCATTTTGATCAAGCAGAACAACACCACCGGTGCACGTCGCTCGAAGCGAGTCCTCGGCGGCATCGTCGCGACGGGCATCGCGACTGTCGCGGGCGTCGTGCTCGTGCCGACCACCGCGAACGCAGCATCCGAGTCGACCTGGGACGCGCTCGCGCAGTGCGAGTCCGGCGGCAACTGGTCGATCAACACCGGCAACGGCTACTACGGCGGCCTGCAGTTCTCGCTGTCGACGTGGCAGGCCTACGGCGGCACGGGCAACCCGGCCGACGCCTCGCGCGCGGAGCAGATCCGCGTCGCCGAGAACACGCTCGCAGGCCAGGGCTGGGGTGCATGGCCGTCGTGCTCGGTGCAGATCGGCGCCTCGGGCTCGGCTGAGCCGAGCAGCACGCCGGTGCAGCAGACGCAGCAGGCCGCTCCCGCGGCGAGCTCGAGCAGCCAGGCCGCCGCACCCGCGCAGGCTGCGCCGGCCCAGGCCGCTCCTGCAGCCCAGCAGGCGCCTGCCGCGCAGGCTCCCGCGCTGCAGCTGCCCGACGTCGAGCCGGGTGACGAGCGCTACACGATCGAGCCCGGCGACACGCTCTTCGAGATCGCCGAGTCGCTCGAGGTCGACAGCGGCTGGCTCGGCATCTACGCCGTGAACCAGGACACGCTCTCGAACCCCGACCTCATCATGGCCGGTGCGGAGCTCATCCTCCCCGCTGAGTAGCGCGGCAAACGCGAGGCGGGGGTCCTTCGGGACCCCCGCTTTCGTCGTCTCGCGCCCGGCGCTGCCTCGCCCTGCCGGGTTCCGGTACCAAACGGTCGCCTCGCGCCTGACCGCGCGACACATCCGTACCGGTCGCGGCACGCCTTGCCTCCCGGCTCCGCGCTCCGGTACCGAAGTGTCGCGTGGCGTGGGCGGAGGCGACACTTCGGTACCGATGCCGCGCGACCGGCCGACCCCGCAGCGGGAGCCGGCCGGCGCGCAGGTCAGGCCTGCGGCTGCGTCTTCGCGACGTAGGTGAGCAGGTCGTACTGCGCGACGACCTCGTCGTCCTGGTTGGTCAGCACCGCATCCCAGCGCACCTCGCCGTACTCGTCGGTCTCGCGCGGCGTGATCTGCTTCGCGGTCAGGGTGACGCGCAGGGTGTCGCCGGGGGAGACCGGCGTCATGAAGCGCAGGTTGTCGAGACCGGTGTTCGCGAGCACGGGGCCGGGCGCGGGCTCGACGAAGAGCCCGGCAGCGAACGACAGCAGCAGGTAGCCGTGCGCGACGCGACCCGGGAAGAACGGGTTCGCCTCGGCGGCCTCCTGGTTCATGTGGGCATAGAACGTGTCGCCCGTGAACTCGGCGAAGTGCTCGATGTCGTCGAGCGTGATCTCGCGCCGCTCCGACACGACCCGGTCGCCGATCTCGAGCTCCGCCAGCGACTTCCGGAACGGGTGCGGGGGCTCGGTCGAGGCCGGGGCACCCGAGTGCCACACGCCCGTGACCGCGGTCAGCATGGCGGGGGAGCCCTGGATGGCCGTGCGCTGCATGTGGTGGAGCACCGAGCGGATGCCGCCCAGCTCCTCACCGCCGCCGGCGCGACCCGGGCCGCCGTGCACGAGCATCGGCAGCGGCGAGCCGTGCCCCGTGGAGGCGCGCGCGTCGTCGCGATCGAGCAGCAGGATGCGGCCGTTGTGCGCCGCGATGCGCCGCGTGAGCTCGCCGACGAACGCGCCGTCGTAGCTTGCGACCGAGGTGACGAGCGAGCCGCCGCCGCGGGCGACGAGCTCTGCTGCCTGCTCGGGGCTGCCGTACTCGACCAGCGATGACACCGGGCCGAAGGCCTCGACCGAGTGCAGTGCCTCGGCCTCCGCGTCGGTGAAGGCGAGCAGCGTCGGCGCGACGAAGGCGCCCTCCTCTGCGGCTCCCATCGAGCCGTCGGCCAGCCGCACCGAGGCGGCGTCGCCGCCGACCACGACGCGGCCGCCGCCCTCGCGCAGCTTCATGACCTGCTGCAGCACCTCGTCGCGCTGCTCGACGGAGGCGAGCGGGCCCATGGTGACGCCCTCGCCGCGCGGGTCGCCGAGCACCACCTTCGCGGCGATGCGCGCCTCGACCGCGGCAGCCACCGCATCGGTCATGCCCGTCGGCACGATCGCCCGACGGATGGCCGTGCACTTCTGCCCGGCCTTCGACGTCATCTCGGTGACGAGGCCGCGCACGAAGGCGTCGAACTCGGGCGTGCCCTCGACGGCATCCGGGCCGAGCACGGAGGCGTTGATCGAGTCGGTCTCTGCCGTGAAGCGCACGCCGCGGGCCTGCACCGCGTCGTGGCGGCGCAGTGCGTCGGCGGTCGAGGCGCTGCCCGTGAAGCCGACGGTGTCGCCGAGCTGCAGGTGGTCGAGCAGATCGCGGGCGGAGCCGTTGACGATCTGGACGGCGCCGGCGGGGAGGAGGCCCGACTCGGCCAGGATGCGCACCATGTGCTCGGCGACGAAGCCCGTCGGGGTGGCGGGCTTGATGACGGTCGGCATGCCGGCGAGGAAGGCCGGCGCGAGCTTCTCGAGCGAGCCCCAGACGGGGAAGTTGAAGGCGTTGATCTGCACCGCGACGCCCGGCAGGGTCGTGCAGATGTGGCGGGCGAGGAACGAGCCGTCCTTCGACAGCGGCTCGACCGCGCCGTCGAGGTAGACGGTCGACTGCGGCATCTCGCGGCGGCCCTTCGACGAGTACGTGAAGAGCACGCCGATGCCGCCGTCGATGTCGACCCACGAATCCGCCTTCGTGGCACCCGACTGATAGCTGAGGTCGTAGAGCTCCTGCTTGCGCTCGGTCAGCGCGATCGCGAACTGCTTCAGCAGGATGGCGCGCTGGTGGAAGGTGAGGGGCGCGAGGCTGTGCTGGCCGATCGTGCGCGCGTGGTCGAGGGCGGCGACGGTGTCGAGGCCGTTCGCGCTCACGCGCACGACCTCCTCGCCGGTGCTCGCGTCGCGCACGACGGTCGCGTCGCTCGCGTCGGTGGGCTCCCACCATGCGTCCTGGATGTAGCTGGGCAGCAGTCGAGTCATCGTCGATCCTTCGTCTCGTCGTCGTCGAGCGTCCCCGAATCGAGCGGTTCGGTGCGGAACCGCTCCGTCTCGGGAAGCTCGGCGGTGGGTGCGGGGGCGAGCGTCCCCGAATCGAGCGGTTCGGGGTGGAACCGCGCCGTTTCGGGAAGCTCGACGGTTGGGGGCGTCACGCGTCGTGCCAGTCGTAGAAGCCGCGGCCGGACTTCTTGCCGAGGCGGCCGTCGGCGACCATGTCGCGCAGCAGCTGCGGCGGCGCGAAGCGGTCGCCCAGGTCGCGGTGCAGCTGCTCGGCGATGCCGAGCCGCACATCCAGGCCGACGATGTCGGTGGTGCGCAGCGGCCCCACCGGGTGCTTGTAGCCGAGCTCCATCGCCGCGTCGATGTCGCCGGGGCTCGCGACGCCCTCCTCGACCATGCGGATGGCCTCCAGTCCGATCGCGACACCGAGCCTCGAGCTCGCGAAGCCGGGCGCGTCATGCACGGTCACGGGCGTCTTGCCGATCGCCTCGACCCATGCGCGGGCGTCGTTCGCGAGCCGCGGCTCGGTCGCGTCGCCCAGCACGATCTCGACCAGGGCGGATGCGGGGACCGGGTTGAAGAAGTGCAGGCCCAGGAACCGCTCGGGGCGGTCGAGGCGAGTCGCCAAGCGATCGATGGAGATGGAGGAGGTGTTGCTCGCGAGCGCCGCATGGGAGCCGAGGACGGCCTCGACGCGGGCCAGCGCATCCGCCTTCAGATCCTCGTCCTCGGGCACCGCCTCGACCACGAGGTCGCTCTCGTCGAACGCGCTGACGTCGAGCGCGACCGCGATGCGGCCCTCGAGCTCGACGAGCGACTCCGACCAGCCGCGCTCGACGCTCTTGCGCAGGCTCGCGGTGACGCGCTCGCGAGCGGCGTCGGCCGCGGCCGCGTCCCGCTCGACGACCACCACCTGGCTGCCCGCGAGCACGAAGGCGTGCGCGATCCCGGCGCCCATGCGTCCGCCGCCGAGCACACCGACGCGCTCGGGGGCGCCGGCACCGAGCACAGCATCCGTCTGGTCGTTCATCGCTTGCGCCTCTCGAGGAAGTCGGTCATGCGTCGCATCTTCTCGTCGCTCTCGAACAGCACCGACTGCTCCTGCAGCTCCATCTCGGGGTGGGCGCTCGCCGGCGCGAGGAGCGCGCGCTTGGTCGCCTGCGTCGCCGCCGGGTCGAGCTTCGCGATGCGCTCGGCGAGCTCGGTCGCGTGCGCGAGGGCGGCGTCGGGCTCCAGCACTGCGCTCACCAGGCCCGCAGCGAGCGCCTCGTCGGCGTTCAGGATCCGGCCGGTGAGCAGCATCTCGGCGGCACGCGCGTCGCCGACGATCTGCGGCAGCCGCCAGGTGGCGCCGGCGGCGGCGATGATGCCGAGGCCGGTCTCCGGGTTGCCGATCTTGAGGCTCGGAGTGCCGATGCGGATGTCGGCGGCATAGGCCAGCTCGGCACCGCCGCCCAGGGCGTAGCCGTCCAGCACCGCGATCACCGGCATGGGGAGGGCACGGATGCGCTGGAAGCAGCGCGTGTTGATGCCCTCGAGCGCGTCGGCGGCGCGACGCTCGCGGAGCTGGGCGATGTCGGCGCCCGCGGCGAACGAGCCGCCGGCCCCGGTGAGCACGAGCGTGCGGTGCTCGACCTCGAGCCGGGCGCAGAGCGCGTGCAGCGCGTCGACGAGCTCCTGGTCGATCGCGTTGCGCTTCTCGGGCCGGTCGAGGGTGGCGAGCACGTGCGTGGCGTGCTCCTCGATGCGCAGCGTCTCGCTCACACGCGCTCCAGGATGATCGCCGTGCCCTGGCCGACGCCGATGCACATGGTCGCGAGGCCGCGGTCGGCGCCCTCCCGCTCCATGCGGCCGAGCAGCGTCACGACCAGCCGCGAGCCGGAGGAGCCGAGCGGATGCCCGAGGGCGATCGCGCCGCCGTCGGCGTTCACGAGGCTGTCGTCGAGGCCGAGCCGACGGATGGTGCCGATCGACTGCGTCGCGAACGCCTCGTTCAGCTCGATCGCGCCGAGATCCTCCACCTGCAGCCCAGTCCGGGCCAGCAGCTTCTCGGTGGCCGGCACGGGGCCGAGCCCCATGATCTCGGGCGCGAGGCCGACGCTGGTGCCGCCGACCACGCGCGCCCTGGCGGTGAGCCCGAACCGCTCGACGGCGGCGTCGCTCGCGACCACGATCGCCGATGCGCCGTCGTTGAGGCTGGATGCGTTGCCAGCGGTGACCACGGATCCTCCGGTGACGACGGGGCGCAGGCGCGCCAGCGCCTCCATCGTCGTCTCACGGCGCGGCCCCTCGTCGACCGTCACGTCGCCCGCCTTCGTCGGCACGGCGACGATCTCGTCGTCGAACCGGCCGGCGTCGATCGCGGCGATGGCGCGCTCCTGCGAGCGCAGCGCGAAGGCGTCCGCCTCCTCGCGGGTGATGCCGTCGACGCGCGCGACCTCCTCGGCGGTCTCCGGCATCGAGAAGGTGGCCTTGTCGCGCGCAGTCATGCGCGGGTTGACGAAGCGCCAGCCGATCGAGGTGTCGAACGCCTCGCCGGGCTTCGCCCACGGGCGCTCGGGCTTGGCCTGCACCCAGGGGGCGCGGGTCATCGACTCGACGCCGCCGGCGACCACGATGTCGGCATCGCCAGCGCGGATCATCTGCGAAGCCATGATCATCGCCGACATGCCGGAGGAGCAGAGCCGGTTGACCGTGATGCCGGGCACCTCGTCGGGCAGGCCCGCGAGCAGGGTCGCCATGCGGGCGACGTTGCGGTTGTCCTCGCCGGCCTGATTGGCGGCGCCGAAGATGACCTCGTCGATCGTGGCCGGTTCGATGCCGGCGCGGCGCACGGCCTCGCCGATCACGAGCGCTGCGAGGTCGTCGGGGCGGACGCCGGCGAGCGCGCCGCCGTAGCGGCCGACCGGCGTGCGTGCGCCGCCGACGAGAAGGGCCTCGGGCATGGGACTCCTGACTCCGTCGTCACTGACGATCACCGGGCCGGCTCGAGCCGCACCCGAATTAGTGACCGATCGTTCAGGAATACAGTATGCCCCCGCGGAGGCGCGTGCAAGCGAGCGGCCCGTCGGCCGACCGAGCTGGTGGTTCGGGAAGCGGATTTTCGTGCTGCGGGACCAGGGAGCCGGTTGACGGACGGGGGGGCGGCGGCTCAGGCGGGTCGGGCGCGCCAGGGACGGCGGGTCGGGCGGGTCAGGCGGGTCAGGCGTGGCGGTCGCGGCCGGCGAGTGCGCCGAGCGCCCACGCGCCGGCGATGACGGCGCTGCCGACCACGACGATGGTCGCCGTCGCGAGCGCCAGCGCTGCGAGCGCAACGTTCGCGATCGTCCCGAGCAGGTCGAACATGTCCATGACAGGCCCCTTTCGTGTGCGGCGTCGCCGTGTGTTCGACGCTAGGAAAGGGGCGTGGCCGGGCGCATCCGCCTGCCGGTCAGCGACGGTCATCCTTCCGGATGATCCGCGCGGGTGGGATGCTCGGAGCATGCCGATCGAACCCGACACCAAGGACTGGACCTGGGTGCTGCACGAGCGCTGCCCCGAGTGCGGGTTCGACCCGCTGGAGGTGGAGCGCGACGACCTGGGCCGCCGGATCCGGCACGCGGCGGCGGCGATGCATGAACGGCTGCATGGCGAGGCCGTGACGAAGCGGCCCGACGACGCGACCTGGTCGCCGCTCGAGTACGGCGCGCACGTGCGCGATGTGTGCGGCGTGATGCTGACGCGGCTGCGCCAGATGCTCGAGCAGGACGACCCCGAGTTCGCCAACTGGGATCAGGATCGGGCGGCGCTCGACGGCCGCTACCCGAGCCTCGACCCCGAGCACGTGGCGGCCCAGCTCGACCTGGCGGCGGCATCGCTCGCGAACGCGGCGGATGCCGTGCCCGACGACGCGTGGGCCCGCAGCGGCCGGCGCTCGAACGGCTCGATGTTCACGGTCGAGACGCTGCTCGTCTACGCGCTGCACGACCTCGAGCATCACGTCGTCGACGTGCGCTGGGCCGACTGAGTGGCTGCCGACTGGCGCGAGCTGCCTGGGGATCTCGACATCCGTCTCGTCGTCGCCGACATGGACGGCACGCTGCTCGACGCCCACGGGCGCGTGCCCGACTCGTTCTGGCCGCTGCTCGAGCGCATGCACGATGCGGGCATCGCCTTCGTGCCCGCGAGCGGTCGCCAGCTCGCGACGCTCGAGCACCTCTTCGAGCGCGCCGGTCGGCTCTCGAGCATCGCCGAGAACGGCGCCATCGTCACGCACGGCGGCGAGGTGATCGGCACCACCACGGTGACAGCGGATGCCGTGCGGCAGGTCGTGCATCGCGTGCGCGAGACCGACGGGCAGCTGGGCCTCGTCGTGAGCCGCCGCGAGATCGCCTCCATCGAGTCGCGGGAGGCCACATTCGTCGAGCAGGCGCACAAGTACCACGTGGCGCTCGAGTCGGTGGCGGATCTCCTCGAGCACACCGACGACGTGCTGAAGCTCGCGGTGCACGCGAACGGCACATCCTCCGCCGACGCCGCGCGCTGGCTCGAGCCGGTGCACGACGGGCATCGCATCACGATCGGGTCGCCGCGCTGGGTGGACGTGACGCGCGACAGCGTCGACAAGCGGCTGGGTGTGGAGGCGCTGCAGCGCGAGCTCGGCGTGACGGCCGGGCAGACGGTCGTCTTCGGCGACTACCTCAACGACCTCGGCATGCTCGCCGACGCCGAGTGGACCTTCGCGATGGAGAACGCGCATCCCGAGGTGCACTCGACCGCCCGCTACCGCGCGCCCGGCAACGACCAGCACGGCGTCGTGCAGGTGCTGGAGCGACTGCTGGCTTGACGCTCCGCGGGCCGCGTCCCGGTCGGCGCGACGGCCTACCCGCGGAAGGCCGCCAGCCCCGTCAGCGCCTGCCCGATCACGAGCGTGTGCACCTCGTCGGTGCCCTCGTAGGTGCGGACGCTCTCGAGGTTGGCCGCGTGCCGCATCGGCGAGTGCTCGAGCGAGACGCCGTTGCCGCCCAGGATCGCGCGCGCCTCACGGCAGATGTCGATCGCGGTGCGGCAGGAGGCGAGCTTGCCCATCGAGATCTCGTGCGGCCGCAGCAGGCCCGCGTCCTTCCGCCGCCCGAGGTGCAGCGCCAGCAGCTGCGCCTGCTGCAGCGACAGCACCATCTCGGCCAGCCGTGCCTGCGTCAGCTGCATGCCCGCGAGCGGTCGCCCGAAGATCTCGCGCTCCCCGGCATAGGCCAGCGCGACCTCGAGCGCGTCGCGCCCGGCGCCCAGCGCGCCCCAGGCGATGCCGAAGCGCGCCTCGTTGAGGCACTCGAACGGCGCCCGCAGCCCGCGCGCCTCCGGCAGCCGCATCGACTCGGGCACCCGCACCCCGTCGAGCTCGATGTCGCACTGGATCGACGCGCGCATCGACAGCTTCGGCTCGATCGGCGTCGCCGTGAAGCCCGCGGTCGGCACACCGTCGGTTGATGTCTCCACCAGGAAGCCGCGCACGCCCTCGTCGGTCTGCGCCCAGATGACCGCCACGTCGGCGATCGAGGCGAGCCCGATCCAGCGCTTCGCGCCGTCGATCACCCAGTCGTCGCCGTCGCGGCGCGCGAAGGTCTGCATCGCGCCGGGGTCGCTGCCGGCGTTCGGCTCGGTGAGCCCGAAGCATCCGATCGCCTCGCCGGCGGCCATGCGCGGCAGCCACTGCTGCTTCTGCTCCTCGGAACCGTGCTTCGCGATCGCCGACATCGCGAGCGATCCCTGCACCGACACGAACGTGCGGATGCCGCTGTCGCCCGCCTCGAGCTCCTGCATCACGATGCCGTACTCGACCGAGGACGCGCCTGCGCATCCATAGCCCGAGATGTGCATGCCGAGCAGCCCCTCGGCGGCGAGCGCGGGGATGAGCTCGCGCGGGAAGTGCGCGCGCTCGAACCAGTCGGCGATGTGCGGCTTGATCTCGCGGTCGACGAGCCCCCGCACCCGCGCGCGCACGGCGCGCTCCTCGTCGGTGAGCAGCGACTCGATGTCGAGCAGGTCGGTGGTCATGGCGCTCCTCTGTCGGATGCAGACGGGTAGAGAGCAGGCGAATGCGGCTGCGAGAGCCAGGCTCGCACGGCCGCGTCGTGCTCGCCGAGCAGCGGCGGCGCGGCGCTCGCGGTGCGCGCCACGCGATCGAGGCGAATCGGCGACGCGAGCTGCCGCCCGGGGCCGGCAGCGCCGTGCACGGCACGGATGGGGTCGAGCCCGACATCGACGGCCAGCTGCAGCCCCTCGCTGATCGTGCGCACCCGGCTGGCGACGAGGCCGGCGGCGAGCATCCGCGCCTCCCAGGCCTCGGCGCCGGCGGATGCAAGTGCGCCCTCCAGCAGCGGCACGAGCTCGTCGCGGTGCGCGACGCGCTGCGGGTTGGTCGCGAAGCGCGGGTCGTCGGCGAGGGCGGGCTCGCCGAGCAGCGCCGCGAAGGCGCGGAACTGCCCGTCGGTGCCGACGGCGACCGCGAGCGGGCCGTCGCCGGTCTCGAGCAGCTGGTAGGGCACGATCGACGGATGCCCGCTGCCGGCGCGGCGCGGCTCCTGCGCCGGCGTCGAGCTCGCGGCATCCGGGTCGGCGCCGTCGCCGATCGGGCCCAGCACCGCCTGCAGCTGGTTCACGAGCGCCGCCTGGATGCTCGACAGCAGGGCCACCTCGACCAGGCCCCCGCGACCGGTGCGTCCGCGGCGCAGCAGCGCGGCGAGGATGCCGGCCAGCGCGTCCTTCGCGGTCAGCACGTCGACGAGCGCGACGCCCGCCTTCGTCGGCGGGCCGTCGGCGTCGCCGGTGATGTGCATGAGGCCGCTCGCGGCCTGCAGCACGAAGTCGTAGCCGGCACGATCGGCGCCACCGGGCTGCGAGCCGTAGCCGGTGATGGAGCACCACACGAGACCCGGATGCTCTGCCAGCAGCGCATCGCGATCGAGGCCGAGGCGGGCGCCGCCGCCGGGCCGGAAGTTCTCGATCACCACGTCGGCGCGGGCGATGAGCTCGCGGGCGAGCTCGAGATCGCCGGACTCGGCGAGGTCGAGCAGCACGGACTCCTTGCCGCGATTGGCGCTGTCGAAGTAGGTGGAGCCGGTGGCGGATGCGGGCGGGGACCAGGAGCGGGTGCCGTCGCCGGTGCCGGGCTGCTCGACCTTGATCACGCGGGCGCCGAGGTCGGCGAGCGTCGCGCCGACGAGCGGGCCGGCGAGCACGCGCGACAGGTCGGCGACGAGGATGCCTGCCAGTGGCGCGTCGTCGCGCGCGTCATCGGTCATGGCTCCAGCATGGCGGATCGGGCGCGGAGCGCGGGCGGCGCAGGGCGGTCCCGGTCTCGTGACGCGGGCGCCTGCGCCGCCCGCTCCTCGACCTACGGGGGTGGGGCCCTGCGGCGGAGAGCCCGCTCCTCGACCCGCGGAGGAGAGCCCGCTGATCGAGGAGGCCGCGGCCGGAGGCCGTGGGCGTCACGAGATCGAGGGCGGGCGCGCTACTCCGCGTGCAGGTCGGCCAGCGACTTGTCGGGACGCAGGCCCCGCCACACCGGATGCCGCAGCGCACCCGAGGCGGTCTGCTCGGTGTGCTCGACCTCGGCGACGGCCGCGCGCACCCAGCGTGCCTTGCGCGCCACATCCGCCGGCAGGTCGTCGACAGTGGGCGTCGTCTTCCGGGGCTGCAGCCGGTCTCGCAGCCGATCTCGCTCGGCGTGCGAGAAGCCGGTGCCGACCCTGCCCGCGTAGCGCAGCCGCCCGTCCTCACCCGGCAGCGCCAGCACGAGCGCGCCGACCGTGCCGGCCAGCGACCCGTTGCCCTCCAGCCATCCCACCACGACCACTTCGCGGGCCAGCACGTGCTTGAGCTTCAGCCAGTCCGCCGATCGCCTGCCCGGCTTGTAGCGACTGTCGTGCCGCTTGGCGATCACGCCCTCCACGCCCCGATCGGCGGTCGCCTCGAGGATGCGGGCAAGCCGGCCGCGCAGCGGCTTCGACACCTTCACGCGTGCGCTCTCGTGCACGAGCTGATCGAGTCGCGACTGCCGCTCGTCGAGCGGTTCGCCGACGATCCGCTCGCCATCGATCTCCAGCGCGTCGAACAGCATGAGCGTCGCCGGCGACTGCGCCGCCGCCCGCGCGGCAGGCCGGCCCGAGAGCCCGGCGCGCTCCTGCAGCGCCTCGAACTTCGCGACGCCCTTGCGCAGCATCACGATTTCGCCGTCGAGCACCGCCTGCTCCGCCCCGATGGCGGCCGGGAGCGCCTCCACCAGCTCGGGGAACGCCTCCGCCAGATCCTTCCCGTTCCTGCTGACGAGCCGCACCGCGTCGCCGGCGCGCTGCACGATGGCGCGCCACCCATCCCACTTCACCTCGAACGACCACTCGTGCTCGTCCTCGAGGTCGGATGCGTCGCCCAGCGTCGCGAGCATCGGTCGCAGCTCGGTCGTGGGCAGGGCGCGGCGCTTCGCGCCCGAGCGCAGCGTCAGCGAGCGCCGCGCGGGCACGCCCTCGGTGCGCGCGCCGCGCCGCGAGCGCGCGCGCGCCTCGGTGCCGCCCTGCTCGTCGGCGTGCGCCGAGTCGTCGCCGGGCTGCGCCTTCATCCGCTTCACCAGCCACTGCCGCTTCTTCGCGTCGGTGCGGATGAGCGCGAACCGCGTCGGCGTGCCCGAGAGGCCGCCGTCGGCGCGCCCCTGCAGCACCACGATCACCTCGTCGTCGCGCCACTTCTCGAGCTCGAACTCGCCCGCATCCCAGATCTCGACCGTGCCGGCCCCGTACTCGCCCTTGGGGATCGTGCCCTCGAACGAGCCGTACTCGAGCGGATGATCCTCGGTCTGCACCGCGAGCCGATTCTGCGCCGGCGTCGTCGGCAGGCCCTTCGGCACCGCCCACGAGACGAGCACGCCCTCCTGCTCCAGCCGGAAGTCGTAGTGCAGCCGGCGCGCCTGATGCCGCTGCACCACCCACGAGCGCCCCTCGCCGGGCACGGCGGGCTCGGCCGGCACGGGCTCCGGCGTGCGTTCGGCCGAGCGCATCCCCCGATACTTCTCCAGGCGGTCAGGGGGCGGATCGAGCGCCGCGATCAGGTCGCCGTCGCGCTCCAGGCGCTCGAGCACCTCCGGGTATTCGAGCTGCTCGAGCCCGCCGGCCTCGATCTCCTCCCAGGTGCGCGGCGCCGCGACGGTGGGTCGCAGCCTGCCGCGCAGCGAGTACGGCGCGATGGTCGTCTTCGACGCGGAGTTCTGACTCCAGTCGATGAGCACCTTGCCGTGGCGCAGCGCCTTCTTCATGTCGCTGACGATCTCGTCAGGATGCATCTGCTCGAGCGACCGCGCCAGCTGTCGCGCGACCTCGCTCGCCTGCTCGCTGGTGACCGTGCCGTCGAGCCGCGCATACAGGTGGATGCCCTTGCTGCCGCTCGTCAGCGGCACCGGATCGAGCCCGATGTCGACCAGCAGCTCCCGCACCTGCAGCGCCACGCGCGCGCAGTCGTCGAGGTCGGCCCCGTCGCCGGGGTCGAGGTCGAGCACCAGCCGGTCGGGGTTCGCCCGTTCGCCGTCGACCATCCGCCACTGCGGCACATGCAGCTCGAGCGCACCCATCTGCGCCATCCAGGCGAGCGTCGCGGGCTCGCTCAGCACCGGGTACTGCTTCTTGCCGGTGCTGTGCTGCTGCTCGACGGTCTCGACCCACTCCGGCGCACCCCGCTCGAGTCCCTTCTGGAAGAAGAGCTTCCCGGGCTTGCGCGCCGTGCCCACCCCGTCCGGCCAGCGCTTGCGGGTCACCGGTCGCAGCGCCGAGTGCGCGATCAGGGCGTCGGATGCCCGCAGCACGTACTCGAGCACGTCGCGCTTCGTCGTGCCGGTCGACGGGTAGAGCACCTTGTCGGCGTTCGTCAGCCGCAGGGTCCTGCCGCCGACGGTGATGCGCTCGGCCGCGGCCACGTCAGGCGGACTTCTTCTTCGCGGCCGGCTTCTTCGCAGCGGCCTTCTTCGCCGCCGGCTGCTTCGCGGCCTTCGACGTGCCGCTGGAGCGCTTGGCCGAGGCGTCGCCATCCTTCGCCGTCGAACCCGACCCGCGCTTGCGCTCGACCGATGCCTGCAGCGCCTCGAGCAGGTCGATGACCTCGCCGCCCTCGCCGTCCTCCTGCTCGCCGAAGGTCGCGGCGGTGTCGAGCGCCTCGCCCTGGTCGAGCTTCGCCTCCACCAGGGTGCGCAGCTGCTCCTGGTACTCGTCGACATACTGCTCGGGCTCGAAGTCGGCCTCCAGGTCGCTCACGATCGAGCGGGCCAGCTCCATCTCGCGCTTGCCGATCCGCACATCCTCCTCGAGGCTCTCGAACGAGGCCTCGCGCACCTCGTCGGCCCACCGCATCGTCTGCACCATCAGCACGCCATCGCGCACCCGCAGCGAGGCGAGCCGGGTGCGCTGCCGCAGCGACAGCTTCACGATCGCGGTGCGCTCGGTGTCCTCCAGCACGCGTCGGAGCAGCACGTAGGCCTTCGAGCTCTTCGAGTCGGGCTCCAGGTAGTAGCTGCGCTCGTACAGGATCGGATCGATCTGCTCGTTCGGTACGAACTCCAGCACCTCGATGTCGCGGCTGCGCTCGACCGGCAGCGCCTCGAAGTCCTCGTCGGTGAGCACCACCGTCTGCTCGCCATCGTCATAGGCCTTGTCGATGTGCTCGTACGCCACCTTCTTGCCGCACACCTCGCAGCGCCGCTGATAGCGGATCCTGCCGCCGTCGGCGTCGTGCACCTGATGCAGCTCAAGGTCGTGCTCCTCGGTCGCCGAATACAGCTTGACCGGTACGTTCACGAGCCCGAACGTGATCGAGCCCTTCCAGATCGCTCGCATGCTCTCACTGTCCACCACCGATCTGAGCGCCGCTAGGGGGCATCTCCCAGGAAACGCGCGGCTGGATGCTGTCACCGGGCGCTCAGCCAGCAGGGGGACAATCCCGGACATGACGGTCACCGCGCCGATCTCAGCCTCGCCCCGCACGTTCGGCATCGAGGAGGAGGTCATCCTGCTGACCCCGGACACGCTCGACCCGGTGGACGTGGCCGACGAGGTGATCGCCGAGGTCTGCGACGGGCACGCCGTGTCCGACTGGGTGAGCGCGGAGTACCTCAAGGCGCAGGTGGAGTTCTCGTCGCCGCTGCTCACCAACGGCGACACCGCCGACCGCGTCGTGCGGCAGTTCCGCGACACCCTCCAGCGTGCTGCCGAGCGCCGCGGGCTGCTGGTCGCGAGCGTCGGCACCACCTTCGGCGGCGGCCACTCGTCGGTGGGCACGGGGGAGCGGTACGCGCGCTTCGTCCGCACGCTCGGGGCGATCCATCCCGACCACCGCATCCAGGGCCAGCACGTGCACGTGGCGGTCGCCTCGGCCGACGAGGGCGTGGCGGTGATGAACGCGCTGCGGCCGTGGCTCGCGCCGCTCATCGCCCTGACGGCGAACTCCCCCTGCTTCTCGGGTGCCGACACCGGCTTCGCGAGCTGGCGCACCATCGTCGGGCGCCGCTTCGCGACCGCGTCGGTGCCGCCCGCGTTCGCCGACGGAGAGGACTATCGGCGGCGCATCCGCGGGCTGCTGGGCATCGGCACGACATTCGATATCGCCTCGATCGCGTGGATGATGCGGCTTCCCGAGCGCTATCCGACGCTTGAGCTGCGGGTGTTCGACGCGCAGCTGACGGCCGACGAGACGGTCGCCGCGGCGCTGCTCACCCGCGCGCTCGTCGAGACCGCAGCGGCGGGCGACCTGCCGCACGCGGCGGCTGCGGAGCACCACGAGTTCGTCGACTCGGCGGTCTGGCATGCGGCCCGGCACGGGCTCGAGGAGACGCTCGTCGACCCCGTCACTGCCACGCTCGCCCCCGCGTGGGTCGTGATCGAGCGGATGCTCGATGCGGTCGGGCCCGCGCTGGCCGCGGTGGGTGACCTGCCGCGGGTCGCTGCGCTGGTCGAGCGCGCGCGCGCCGACGGCAACGGCGCCGCCCGGCAGCGCGCCGCGCTCTCGGAGGGGCCTGCCGCGCTCGCGCGGCTGCTGCGCGCCGCCTTCGTGGCCTGACGCCGGCGCGGATCAGCCCAGCAGGTGCTCGCGCAGGAAGGCCACCGTCGACTCCCAGGCCTCGGCCGAGGCATCCGCGTTGTAGCGCTTCGCGATCTGCGCGTTCTGGAACCCGTGCACCGAGCCCGCGTAGTGCCGCAGCTCGACGTCGTCGTAGCCCTCGCCGCTCAGCCGCGCTCGGTAGTCCTCCGGCGCCTCGCGGCCGCTCCAGTCGTCGGTCTCGGCGAGCTGGAAGAGCACCGGCGTGCGCGGCCCCGTCTGCGTGCCGGGCATCGCGGCGCCGTAGTAGGCCACGACCGCCTCCAGCGCACCGTGCGCCGCGTAGCCGAGCGCGAGCGTCGAGCCCATCGAGAAGCCGACGACGGCCGCGCGCTCGCTGCCCTCCGCACGGGCCTCGCCGATCGCCTCGCTGAGGATGCGGTACGCGCCGTCGAGATCGTCGTACCGCTCGGCGAGGAGCGCGCCGGCCTCGTCATCGTCAGTCGTGGTGCGGCCCTCGAAGAAGTCCGGGACCGCGACGCGGAATCCCTCGCCCGCGAGCGTCTCGGCGAGCTCCTCGATCCACGGCAGTCTGCCGTTCCAGTCGTGCGCCAGCACCACCACCGGGTCACCGGCGGTGCCGTGCCAGCTCGTCGCTGCCTGCGCGCTCGCTCCGGTCGTCTCGCTCATGCTGCCTCCTCGCTCGGGGAGCCGGACGGCTCCGTCCTGTCGCACGCGGCCGTGCCGCGTCGCATCGCGTCAGAGGGTAGTCGGCGTTCCGGGTCGTTCCCCTAGGCTGACGGGATGTTCGCCCGGGCAACGGCTCTCGCGCTCTCCTCCCACCCGGGTCCGACGGTGGCGGTGACCGCGCTCTCCGCCGTCCTCGCGGCAGCCATCGGGATGTCGCCGCTGCGCGTGGCCGCGCTGGCGCTCGCGATCGTCGCGGGACAGCTCTCGATCGGCTGGTCGAACGACTGGATCGACGCTGAGCGCGACCGGGCGGTCGGCCGCAGCGACAAGCCGGTCGCGCAGGGGCTCGTGACCGTCGGCACCGTGCGCACGGCGGCGTTCGTCGCTGTTGCGGTGGCGATGGCGGTCTCCTTCGCGCTCGGCCTCTGGGCGGGGGTGGCGCACCTGGTGCTCGTGGCATCCGGATGGGCGTACAACGCGGGTCTCAAGCGCACGGCCTGGTCGGTGGTGCCGTTCATCGTGAGCTTCGGCCTGCTGCCGACCGTCGTCACGCTCGCGCTGCCGGAGCCGGCCGTCGCGGCACCGTGGGCGATCGCCGTCGGCGCGGTGTTCGGCATCTCGATCCACTTCACGAACGTGCTGCCCGACCTCGCCGACGATGCACGCACCGGCGTCGTCGGGCTGCCGCACCGGCTGGGCCGTGTGGTGTCGGGAGTCGTCGCGTTCCTCGCACTCGCCGTCGCCGCGCTGCTCGTGCTCGTCGGGCCGTGGGTGTCGAGCGGCGTCGCGGGCGCGGCTGCGACGCCGTCGCCGGTCGCGATCGGCGGGCTCGTGGCATCGCTCGGGATCGCCGCGTGGGGCATCGTGCTCGTCGCGAGTCGGCCGCCGAGCCGACTGCTGTTCCGGCTCATCATCGTCGCGTCGCTGCTGATCGCGGTGCAGCTGGGCCTCAGCGGCACCCGTCTCATCTCCTGACGCAGAGCGGCGGGGCGCGTCAGGACCAGCGCATGGCGTAGACCGACGCCAGCAGCCTGCTCGCGGGGCTGCGGAGCGCGATGCGCAGCCCGGCGTTCCGTGCCGCGAGCCGAGCGCCGCGCACCGGTCGGCCGAGCGCCATGTTCAGCTCCGCCTGGCGCGCCGCCCGGCGCGCGCTCGTCGTGCGACGCGCCTCGAACGTGCGGAGCGCCGCCGCATCCGGTCTGCCGGCACGCACGCTCGCCACCAGGATCGGCGCGAGCGCGGCGGCATCCAGCCAGCCCAGATTCATGCCCTGGCCGCCGATCGGGCTGATCTCGTGCGCCGCATCGCCGATGAGCACCACGCGCCCCGCGACCATCCGGGCGGCGAGCCGTCGTCGCACGCCGAACGCGCTCAGCATGGTCGCGGTCGCCGGATCGAGGTCGACGCCCGTGCGCGCGGCGACGAGCTCGGCGAGCCAGGCCGGCGTCGGCTCGGCGGGGTGCGGGGTGTGCGCGACGTATCGGCGCATGCCGCCCGGCAACGGGAACGCCTCGACCACGCCGCCCGCCTCCAGGTGCACGAAGGCGTCGGGCGCGCGCCAGCTGTCGGCGAAGTCGCCCATGACGTAGGTGTCGGGGTAGTCGTGCACGGGCGCGGCGATCCCGAGCAGGTCGCGCACGGCGCTGCGCGCACCGTCGGCGCCGATCACGAAGCGCGCGCGCTCCTCGACGGGCGCCCGGTGCTCGACATCCGTCCGCGTCGCGCGACCGGCCGCCCGCACGTCGCCGTCGGTCGGGTGCAGCGACTCCAGCGCGACGCCGCGGCGCAGCGCCCCGGGCGCGAGCCGCTCGAGGCGCGCCGCGAGCAGCGTCTCCGTGCGGGATTGCGGCAGCGCCGCGACGAACGGGAAGCGCGGATGGGCACGGTCGAACGCGACCTGACCGAGCACGCTGCCGCCCGAGCTCGCGATGCCGCGCCGGATCGGCAGCGCCTCGGCGAGCACGGCGTCGGCGACCCCGGCCCGCTCGAGCGCGACGAGCGACGGCGGGTGGATGCCGATGGCGCGCGACAGCGGCGCGACCGACTCCCGGCGCTCCCACACCGCGGCGTCGAGGCCGGCATCGGCCAGCAGCGTCGCGAGCAGCAGGCCGACGGGGCCGCCGCCGATGATGAGGACATCACGCACGCGACTGCCCGTCCCGAGGCGGCGTCCACCGCAGGATCATGCGGAAGGGCACGGAGGTGTCGACGTGCCATCCGTCGTCGGCACCGATGTCGCGCAGCGTGCTGCGCAGCTCGGGTGCGCGGTAGCTGCGCCGGATGGAGAGCGAGCCGTCGAAGTGCACGAACGAGCCGCGCGCCAGCGGCACGGTCGCCGCTCGGTACACGGCGTAGGCCAGGTTGCCGCGGGCGATGTCGTTGTGGACGACGAGCCGCCTGGCGAGCCGCTCGCTGTCGGCGAGCAGGGCGGCGAGGCCCGCCTGGTCGAGGTGGTGCAGGAGGTGGTTCGACGTGACGATGTCGAACCGCTCGTGGGCGGCGACGAGGTCGGCGCTCAGCATCCGACGGAACCGCACGTTCGCCACCGGGTCGAGCCCGCTCGCGAACTCGTGCGCGCGCTCGTCGGGGTCGATGGCGGTGACGTCGAGCAGCAGGCCGTCGCGTGCGGCCCATGCGGCCAGCGCGCGCGGCACGTCGCCGCCGCCGGAGCCGATGTCGAGCAGCGTGGTCGCGCGGGTCGGCGAGAACGCCGGGCGGAGCTGGCGGAGGTAGATGCGGCGCCAGCCGGAGACCAGCCGGTTGATCGGCCGGAAGAGCGCGTAGGTGGTGCGCAGGGCGACGGGATCGCAGTCGGGGTCGTCCATGAGCTCACGCTCGCGGCGCTCGCGGGTGGTGAGATCGGGCCAGCGCGGCGGGCGGGGGATCGCGTTCCCATCGCCTGCAGACGCGGGAGGGGGCGTCACGCCGCCGGCTCGCCGATGCCGGCGACGCGATGGGTGAGCAGGGCGGTCTCGACCGTGAGGCCGGGGCCGAATGCCATTGCGCAGACCAGGTCACCTTCCTCGTGCTGACGGTCGCCGTGCAGGATGCGGCGCAGCACGAACAGCACCGTCGCGCTCGAGATGTTGCCGACCGTGCGCAGCGTCTCGCGCGACGGCTCGAGCTGCGCGTCGGAGAGGCCGAGCGTGGCCTGCACCTTGTCGAGGATGCTCCGGCCACCGGGGTGGATCGCCCACCGGGGGATCGCGGCGTGCGGCTGCTCCGCCACATCCGGGACCGTCTCGAGCAGCGGCGTCAGCGCGCTGACGATGTGCTCCTCGATGATGGAGGGGACGTAGCGGCTGAGCACCATCTCGAAGCCGTGGTCGCCGATTGTCCAGGCCATGTCCGCCTCGCCGATCGGGGTGATGACCGTCTCGAACGCGTCGAGGTCGAGCACCGCAGCGCCGGCCGGTGCGGGGCGCGCGGTGACGACCGCGGCTGCCGCGCCGTCGGCGAAGACCGAGGATGCGACGATCGTGTCGGGGTCGTCGGAGGAGGCCAGGTGCAGCGAGCACAGCTCGACGGAGACGACGAGCACCACGGCATCGGGGTCCGCGAGGCAGAACGCGTGGGCCGCGCGCAGGGCCGGGAAGGCGGCGTAGCAGCCCATGAAGCCCAGGTGGTAGCGCTGCGTGGAGGGCGCGAGGCCCAGGTCCTGCACGATCGCGAAGTCGGGGCCGGGCGCGAAGAATCCCGTGCACGACACCGTGATCACGTGGGTGACGTCGGCGGCGTCGAGATCCGGCACCGCGTCGAGCGCGGCGCGTGCCGCGCCGAGGAACAGCGCGGGTGAGGTGTCGGTGTAGACGTCGTTGCGCTTGCCCGTGGCGGGGGAGAGGATCGCGCCCGACGCCGCGTCGTAGAACGTCGCGCGCTCGGCATCCGCGTCCGCCGCGTCGACCACCCGGCGGCCGTGCTCGGTGCCGAGCTCGTCGATGACCGTGTACCTGGTGTCGATCCCGGAGGCGTCGAACGCGGCATGCACGAGGCGGCCGCCCAGGCGGCTGAGGTCGGGCTGGCCCGCGAACAGGTCGCGGATCTCGTCCTGCCGCAGCTCCGTGGCGGGCACCGCGGTCTCGATGGAGCGGATGGAGATGGCCATATGCGACTGTAACGAGCGAACCCTTTGCGTTCCCCGGTGTGGCCTGGGTCGGCGACGGTCGCGAACCTGCAGGACGCTGATCCCAGCCGCACGGACTAGCGTGTGCGCATGGCAAGCAACGGCGGACACGGCTCCGCGGCATCCAAGGCGAAGTCGTCGGCTGATGACGCGACCGACAAGGCGCAGTCCGCGGCGGCGAGCGCCGAGAACCACCCCGCGGCCGATTGGGTGACGGCCGCCGGCCAGATCGCCAACGGCTTGGTGCACTTCATCATCGGTGCGATCGCGCTCGGCATCGCCTTCGGCGACGGTGGCTCGGCCGACCAGCAGGGCGCGATGCGCGCAATCGAGCAGACGCCGCTCGGGGGCGTGGCGATCTGGGCGGTCGCGATCGCGATGCTCGCGCTCGCGCTGCACGCGTTCGTGTCCGCGGTCGCCGATTCGCGGCGCGATCGGACGGATGCGCTGAAGAGCGCGGGCCGCGGCATCGCCTACGCGGCAGTCGGCGTGACCGCCCTCACGGCAGCGCTCGGCAGTTCAGGCAGCGGTGATTCCGATGCGAAGTCGCTCTCGGCGGCGCTCATGGAGCAGCCGTTCGGGCTGTTCCTGGTCGGTGCGGTGGGCGTCGCCACCGCCGCGGTCGGCGTGTACTTCGTGATCAAGGGCGTGCAGAAGAAGTTCCTCGAGGACGTCGCGCCGCCCGCCCGCTTCCGCCACGCCGTCGAGCTGCTCGGCATGGTCGGCTATCCGGCGAAGGGGGTCGCGATCTTCATCGTCGGCGCCCTGTTCGTGATCGCCGCGTTCACGCACGACGCCGACCAGGCGGCCGGGCTCGACGGCGCGCTGCAGTCGCTCACGACGGTGCCGGGAGGTGTGTTCGCGCTGATCGCGGTCGCGCTCGGCCTGATGATCTACGGCGTGTACTGCTTGGCGCGCGGTCTCTGGAATCGCTGACGCCCACCGCAAGAGCGGTGGCGCTCAGGCGCGGCGACCGCGTCCGGGGTGCGGCAGGATCGGGTTGCGCAGCCGTGCAAGCTGGAGGGCGAGCTGCGCGGGAGTCAGCTTGGAGCGCTGCTGGCCCGGCAGGTCGCGCAGCGTCGGCTCGGGGTTCTGCTCGACGCTCTGCTCGGGGTTCTGCTCGGGGACGTCTGCCACGAGCTGGTCATGCGTCGCGGCGTCCTCAGGCGTCTCCGGCACATGCGGGTGGTGCTCCACATGGGCGGAGGCGCGCAGCCGCTCGTCGAGCGCCGTGAGGTCGGCGCCGGTGGACTGCAGATCGCGCCCCATGGTGCGCAGCACGCGCACGACCGTGTCGTAGTCCTCGTCGGAGACCGATGCCTCGACGCGGCGAGCCACCTCGTCGGCGCCGATCGACCTGCGGGAGCGCTCGACGGCGGCAGCGGCGAGCTCGACCCAGTCCTCGAGTCGGCGATTGCGATTGCGATCCATCATGCACCTCCTATGCAGACCATCGTCCTCTGTTCCGCTATGAACTGCGCTAGCCGATCGGCCAGCCGTGGGATTCGCCTGCCGGGCGAGTCCGCCGACGGCAGGTGACGGGCGATACGCTCGCACTCGTGCTGCTCAGCGATCGCGACATCCGTGCCCGGCTCGACTCCGGCTCCCTCGGCCTCGACCCGCTCGAGCTGTCGATGCTCCAGCCCTCCAGCGTCGACGTGCGCCTTGACCGCGGGTTCCGGCTGTTCGACAACCACAAGTACCCGTTCATCGACCCGGCGGAGGATCAGCCCGAGCTGACGCGGCTGGTCGAGGTCGCGAACGATGAGGCGTTCATCCTGCACCCCGGGGAGTTCGTGCTCGGCGCGACGTACGAGCGGATCTCGCTGCCCGACGACGTCGCCGCGCGGCTGGAGGGCAAGTCGTCGCTGGGGCGCCTCGGCCTCCTCACGCACTCGACGGCCGGCTTCATCGATCCGGGCTTCTCGGGTCACGTCACGCTCGAGCTCTCGAACGTCTCGACGCTGCCGATCAAGCTGTGGCCGGGCATGAAGATCGGGCAGGTCTGCTACTTCCAGCTGTCGAGCCCCTCAGAGCACCCGTATGGCCAGGGTCCGAATCTCAACCGCTACCAGGGCCAGCGCGGGCCGACGGCGTCGCGCTCGTTCCAGAACTTCCACCGCACGGCCATTCCTGCCGCCGACATCCCCGCCGCCGAGAGCGAGTAATGGCGGGCCCGCTGCGCGTCGAGCCCGATGTGTCGAGCGCGCGCTGGGTGCAGGAGGCGCTGCACGAGGACGGCACGGTCGCCACGCTCGTGCCGCCGATCTTCGATGCCTACGCACGCATCCTGCACCCCGCCACGCTCGAGACGCCGACGGGCGAGGTGAACGAGTGGAGCGTGCCGGAGTACGCCGGGCGTGCGATCTCGTGGGCCGACGCCGCCGAGCTCATCGACGACCGGTCGGGAGGACAGCGGTGGACCGCCTGGCAGCAGCGCTTCGGCGACGACCAGCACGCGCTGCGCGACGGCCGACGTGTGCTGGCGCCGCACCTCGGCGACATCCCGATCGGGCTGCTCGCTGAGCTTGCCGCAGTGCTGCGCGACGAGCACGGCGACGTCGAGGTGCTCGCGGGCGTCTGGGAGGGGAGCGGCCTCGACCCGACCGGCTCCAGCCTCTTCTTCATGGTGAGCGACGACGAGCAGATGACGGCGGCCGAGCGGCAGGAGCTGGAGCGCACGGCGCAGCGGCGGCATCGCGAGGAGCTCATCAGCGCGGTCGACCCGGAGGTCGCCGCCGCGATGCGACGACAGCAGGTGCTGGGGCTGCCGCGACCGCAGCAGGCTCGCGGACACGTGCTGCTCCGCGCGCAGCTCGAGGTGTTCTGCAACCCTGCGTGGGAGCGCGAAGCGGGCCTGGGCTGGCGCGCGGACTGGCCGTATCAGGGCCGCACGCCCAACGCGCTCTGGCCCGTCGAGCCCGCCGGAGCCCCCGCCTGGTTCGTCGCCACCGACATGGATCTCGACATCACGCACGTCGGCGGCAGCGGCCACCTGATCGGGCGCCTATTGGGTCATCCCGGCATCGAGGCCGAGCGCGTGCGCCCCACCGATCCGATCGTCTGACGCGCGCCGCGCCCCTGCGCCCACCCCTCGCCCGGCCCCGCTCCTTCCCTTGCCCGGCCCCGCCTCCTCCCTCGCCCGGCCTCGCCCCATCCCTCGCCCGGCCCCGCCCCATCCCTCGCCGTCGTCACCCGGCGACTGCGCCGCTTCCGGTACCGAAGTGCCGCCTCTTGCGTTCCGGCGCGACGATTCCGTACCGCAACCTCGCCCGGTACCGCAGATCCGGTACCGAACGGTCGCGATCGGTCGCCGTAGCCGACAGTTCGGTACCGCAAGTGCCGCGGGCGGCGCGGGGAGCGCGTCAGCGGATGTCGACGCTCGAGACGGTGGCCGACGCCGCATCCCAGCGGCGCAGCGCGACGCCGTGCGCTTCGATCTCCGGCCCGAGCAGCCGGAGCGCGGCCGGCAGGTCGACGAGGCGGATGCGCCGGGCGAGCGTCACGTGCGGCGTCCAGCGTCCCGGCGCGAAGAACTGGCCGTCGTTCCCGTTCCCGCTTGCGTGGCCGTGCCCGAGCCCGTGCTCGTGCGCGCTCCAATCCCCACGCGCAAGCCCGGGCCCGTCGTCAGGGCCGCCGCTGCCATCCCCATTTCCAGCCGCGGTGAGCACCGCGCGCTGGAGACCGAGCAGACCCGACGATGGCACGACCGAGCGCGCGAGCACCCGTCGATCGCCCTCGCCGAACAGCAGCGGAGCGCCGAGCACGATCGGCAGCGGCAGGCTGACCCCTCCGACGCGGAGCGGATGCGGCACCGGCAGCGACCGCGCGAGCAACGTCACGTGCGGTCGATTGCTCGCCGCTTCGTGACCGGCCATGCTCGACATCCCGGCGGCTGCGAGCGCCTCCCACTCGGCGCGAATCCGCGCCTCGGCGTCGTCGTCGAGCAGCAGCTCGATGCTGGTGATGCCGCTCGTCTCGGGAGCCATGGCACCATGCTCGCGCATCGAGCCGGCGCCTTCGCCCTGCTCCGGTACGGAATTGCCGGCTGTGCCTGCCGGAGCCGACACTTCGGTACCGGACGGCCGCTCGCGCCTGCCGGAGCCGACACTTCGGTACCGGACGGCCGCCTGGGCCTGCCGGATCCGACACTCCGGTACCGAATGGCCGCCTGTGCGTGCCGGAGCCGACACGTTGGTACCGCTGAAGACGGCGTTCGCGCGCCGCTCACGCGGTCACGCCTCGCCGCGCGAGCGCCGAGCGCACTCGCCGCAGCAGACCGCGCGCGCCGTCGTACAGGTCAGCCTTCGTGACGCGGATGACGATCCAGCCGAGCGACTCGAGCAGCTCCTGCCGCCGGATGTCCCGCGCCCACTGCGCCGGGTCGAGCAGATGGTGCTCGCCCTCGTACTCGATCGCGATCATCCACTCGGGGTAGGCGAGGTCGATCACCGCTTGCAGGATGCCCTCGAGCCACACCTCGAACTGCACCACGGCCTCCGGCAGCCCTGCGGCAACGATCGCAAGCCGCGAGCGCGACTCCTGGGGCGAATCCGCTCCGGCGCGCACGCGATCGAGCGCGGCACGCAGCGCGGCTGCGCCACGCAGCCCACGGCAGTGCTCCGCGAACGCATGCAGCGCGGGGATGCTGGAGTACGGCCGCATCGGCAAGCGCAGGCCCCGGTAGATCTCCGACGGCGTGACGAGCGCATCCATGAGCACCACGAGGTCGTCGCTCGTCGTCTCGCGGGCGAGCAGCATCGCCGTGCCCAGCGGATCGAGGATCGGCAGGCCGTCGAGCTCGCACACCGCTAGCCGCTCGGTGTCGAACTCGCGCGTGACCACCCCGCGGGCGCGCGTTCTCGTCGTCCCGGCGGGGATGCCGATGACCAGCGGCTCGGCGGGCCGCCATCGGGTGGTCTCCGGCAGCCCCCACAGCCGCGCAGCGGTCACGCCTGCGAACACGTGGCCGGGACGCATCCGCTGTCGGTAGGCCTCGGCGAGCTCGTGGACGCCGGCAGCGGGCGACGCAGCTCGCACGCCGTGGAACGGCGCGGTGAGGTCGGTGCCGCGGAGGCGTCGGGGCGTCACGCCCGCCTCGCGAGCGCGCACGACCGAGAAGGGGCCGCTCGCGAGCGGTTCGGGCAGCGGAGCGTGGCGGACCATGTCGCGCAGTGTGCGGCGCTGGCAGCGGCGCGCGTCGCGCGATCGCCGCGCCCTGTGGAGAGAGGCGCCCCGCCGAGCCTCGCGTCGCCCCTCGGAGCCTTGCCTCGCCGCGCGCGCCGGCTCGCGCGATTGCGGTACCAAAGTGTCGCGCGCGGGATGCGGACGCGACGATTCGGTACCGGTGCGGCGCCAGGCCCGCGGAGTCGCCCCCGGCGCGCGGCGGGGCGGTACCAAAGTGTCGCGCGCGGGATGCGGACGCGACGATTCGGTACCGGTACGGCGCCAGGCCCGCGGAGTCGCCCGCGGCCCGCGGCGGTTGCGGTACCGAAGTGTCGCGTCAGGGACGGGGAGGCGACGCTTCGGTACCGGTGCGGTCGTCGCTGATCACCGTCGGCTTCGGGTGCACGGGCAGCACGAGCGCGAGGCCCGCGAGCAGCACGAGCACGATGCCGAGGATGCCGAAGCGGGTGTCGCCGGTCACCGAGACGAAGATGCCGAACAGCGTCGGCGCCAGGAACGACACCGCGCGCCCGGTCGTCGCGTAGAGGCCGAACATCTCGCCCTCGCGGCCCTCCGGCGTGATGCGCGCCATGAACGAGCGCGACGCCGACTGCACCGGCCCGACGAACGTCGACAGGGCGAGGCCGAACACCCAGAACATCGACTTGCCCTCGACGAACAGCACCGCGAGGCCCGACAGCGACAGCACGATGAGCGAGACGATGATGACGATCTTCGGCCCGAAGCGGTCATCCGCCCAGCCGCCGATGAAGGTGCCAGCGCCCGCGGTCACGTTCGCGGCGATGGCGAAGAGGATGACCTCGGTCGCGGTGAAGCCGAACACCGACGAGGCGATGATGGCGCCGAAGGTGAACACGCCAGAGAGCCCATCCCGGAAGATGGCGGATGCCGCGAGGAACAGCAGTGTCTTCGGCGCCGTGCGGCCGATGCGGGCGATGGTGCGGAAGAGGATGCGGTACGACTCGGCCAGGCCGATGCGCGGCGGCACCGCGCCGGTCGGCGGCAGCTCGGGCACCTTGAGCAGCAGCGGCAGCGCGAAGATCAGGAACCACGCGGCGGAAGCCAGCACCGCCAGGCGCACGTCGAGCGCACCGCCAGCCAGCCCGTTCGGCACCGCGAGCACCCCGCCCGCGTCGGGGGAGGCGATGGGGAAGATGAACAGCACGAGCAGCAGCCCCAGCAGCACGATGCCACCCACGTAGCCCATGCCCCAGCCGTAGCCGGAGGTGCGGCCGAGCGATGCCTTCGTGGAGACCTGGTGCAGCATCGCGTTGTAGTTGACGGAGGCGAACTCGAAGAAGAGGTTGCCGGCGGCCAGCAGCGCCGCGCCCAGCCAGAGGTACTCGGGTACCGGCGTGACGAAGAACATGCCGACCATCGCGACGATCGTCAGCCCCGTGTTCACCGCGACCCACAGCTTGCGGCGACCGCCGCCATCCGACCGCTGGCCGATGATGGGCGCGAGCAGCGCGACGAGCAGCCCCGCGATCGCGACCGCCCACGCGACCACCGAGGCGTTGCCGGCGAGTGCACGCGTGAGGCCGTCGCCGCCGGCATCCACGATCTCGGCGTCGACGAAGAGGTCGGATGCGATGTACCGGCTGAACACGAAGGTCGTCACGACGGCGTTGAACGAGGCCGAGCCCCAATCCCACATCGCCCAGGCGGTGGCGCGGCGCCGCAGCTCGCGCTGCGTGACGGGCTCGACGCCGATCTGCGACGGCTGCACGAGGCCGTCGGGCGCGCCGACTGCGGGCGATGGGGTGCCGTCGGCGGCAGGCGGCTGCTGAGGGACGCTCATGGCTTGAGCGTAGGGGGCGTGAGTGAAATCCGGGCGCAACGCGAGCGAACGGCAAGCGTCGGCGGCACGCTGCGGTGCGAGAATGCCCCCGTGGAGATCACACAGACAATGCTCCCCGGGGTCGGGATGCGCTACGACATGACGACGGTCAAGGGCGTGCCGCTCTCGCTCGTCGTGCACAGGGACGGCCACGCCGACGTGTTCGTGCTCGGCGCCGAGGATCCGGACGAGGTGCGCTTCTCGCTGTCGCTCAACGAGCGCGAGGTGGATGCGCTGGCAGAGCTGCTGGGCGCCGCGCGGATCGCCGAGGGCATGCTCGACGTGACCCGCGAGATCCCCGGCCTGGACTCGGCGCGGCTGGCCATCGAGCCCGGCTCGCCGTTCGACGGCGAGACGCTCAGCAGCACCAAGGCGCGCACGCTCACGGGCTGCTCGATCGTCGCGATCGTGCGCGGCGACGACGTGATCGCCGCACCCGGCCCGGATCAGCCGCTCGCGGCGGGCGACGTGCTCGTGGTCACGGGATCGGCGACCGGCATCGATCAGCTGCGAGCAAGACTGCAGTCGGCCTAGCTCATGCACGACGTCGCCCCTCTCCTGCTCGAGCTGGGGGCCGTCGTGCTCGGGGTGTCGCTGCTGGGGCTGATCGCGCACCGCTTCGGCATCTCGCCCGTGCCGCTGATGCTGCTCGCCGGCGTCGGCCTGGGCGCTGGCGGTTTCATCGACGTCTCGCATGCGGAGCCCTTCATCGGTCCCGCTGCCGAGATTGGCGTGCTGCTGCTGCTGCTGATGCTGGGCTTGGAGTTCACCTCCGAAGAGCTCATGCACTCGCTCAAGCGCCACAGCGCCTCGGGACTGCTCGACATGGTGCTCAACGCCGGCACCGGCTACCTGATGGGCGTGCTGCTCGGCCTGCCGCTGCCCGCGTGCCTGGCGCTCGCGGGCATCACCTGGGTCTCGTCGTCGGGCATCGTGTCGCGGCTGCTGAGCGACCTGGGCCGCATCGGCAACCGCGAGACGCCCGCCGTGCTGTCGATCCTCGTGATCGAAGACATCGCGATGGCGATCTTCCTGCCCGTGCTCATCGCCGTGCTGACCGGAGCAGCGTGGTGGCAGGCGCTCGCTGCGGTCGCGCTCGCGCTCGGCGCCGTGCTGTCGATCCTGATCGCCTCGCGGAGGGCCTCTGCGCGGCTGGGGCGCCTGCTGAGCCACCCGAGCGACGAGCAGGTGCTGCTGCGTCTGCTCGGCATCATGCTGCTCGTCGCGGGGCTCACGCAGCTGCTCGGCGCATCGGCGGCGGTCGGCGCGTTCCTCGTCGGCATCGCCGTGCCGCCGTCGCTCGCGGTGCGCGCGCGCGTCATCCTCAGTCCGCTGCGCGATCTGTTCGCCGCGATCTTCTTCTTCTCGTTCGGGCTGCCGATCGTGCCCATCGAGCTCGTGCCCGTGCTGCCGGCGGCCTTCATGCTGGCGGTGCTCACCACGGCGACGAAGCTCGCCACCGGCTGGATCGCGGCGCGTCGCGACGGCGTGCAGTGGCGCGGCCGGCTGCGTGCGGGCGCCGCGCTCGTGCCGCGCGGGGAGTTCTCGATCGTGATCGCCGCACTCGCGGTGGGCGCCGGGTACCCCGAGATCGGTGCGCTCGCCGCCTGCTACGTGCTCATCACCGCCATCGGTGGGCCGCTGCTCGCGCGCTTCATCGTGCCGTCGCTGCGCCGCGTCGGCACGTAGCGCGAGCCACGGCGCGCCCCCGCCGCCGGGGCTGAGGCCCATGGCAAACCCATGGCCGCCAAACTTGACACCACACGACTCAAGGTGGAAAACTTGAGCCATCGCGACTCAAGTCGGCGTCCGCTCGGGCGCTGGTCGCGACTGCGGTTCCGGGGGACGAGCCCACCGCCAGCGCATCCACTGGATGCGGTTGGGGGATGTCGGTGGTCTCCTCCGCCGGAATCAGGCAGAGACGCACACCACCATCACCGCAGCACCGCTGCGAACAGGAGGCAACACCATGGCACGAGCAGTCGGTATCGACCTCGGCACCACCAACTCCGTCGTCGCGTTCCTCGACGGCGGCGAGCCCACCGTCATCGCGAACGCGGAGGGCTTCCGCACGACCCCGTCGGTCGTCGCATTCGTCAAGGACGGCGAGACGCTCGTCGGCGAGCCGGCCAAGCGCCAGGCCGTCACGAACGTCGAGCGCACCATCTCGTCGGTGAAGCGCCACATGGGCACCGACTGGAAGCAGGAGGTCGACGGCAAGCAGCTCACGCCGCAGGAGATCTCGGCGCGCATCCTCGGCAAGCTGAAGCGGGATGCCGAGACCTACCTCGGCGAGCCCGTCACGGACGCGGTCATCACTGTGCCGGCCTACTTCAACGACGCCGAGCGCCAGGCCACGAAGGAGGCCGGCGAGATCTCCGGTCTCAACGTGCTCCGCATCATCAACGAGCCGACCGCGGCCGCACTCGCCTACGGCCTCGACAAGGGCAAGGAGGACGAGCTCATCCTCGTCTTCGACCTCGGTGGCGGCACGTTCGACGTCTCGCTGCTCGAGGTGGGCAAGGACGACGACTTCTCCACCATCCAGGTGCGCTCGACCGCCGGCGACAACCGCCTCGGCGGCGACGACTGGGACGACCGCATCGTCGAGTGGCTCAAGACCCGCTTCAAGGAGCAGTCGGGCGTCGACGTCTCGAACGACAAGATCGCGATGCGCCGCCTGAAGGAGGCAGCCGAGCAGGCCAAGAAGGAGCTCTCGGCCTCGTCGAGCACCAGCATCCAGCTGCCCTACTTCTCGCTCACCGAGAACGGCCCCGCCAACCTCGAGGAGACGCTCACGCGTGCCCAGTTCGAGAACATGACGAAGGACCTGCTGGAGCGCACCCGCAAGCCGTTCGAGGACGTCATCCGCGAGGCCGGCATCACGGTCGGCGAGATCGCGCACGTCGTGCTCGTCGGCGGTTCGACCCGCATGCCCTCGGTCACGAACCTCGTCAAGGAGCTCACCGGCGGCAAGGAGCCGAACAAGTCGGTGAACCCGGATGAGGTCGTCGCCGTCGGCGCCGCGCTGCAGGCCGGCGTGCTGAAGGGTGAGCGCAAGGACGTGCTGCTCATCGACGTCACCCCGCTGTCGCTCGGCATCGAGACCAAGGGCGGCATGATGACGAAGCTCATCGACCGCAACACGGCGATCCCCACGAAGCGCTCCGAGACCTTCACGACCGCGGAGGACAACCAGCCCTCGGTCGCCATCCAGGTCTTCCAGGGCGAGCGTGACTTCACGCGCGACAACAAGCCGCTCGGCACCTTCGAGCTCACCGGCATCGCGCCGGCACCGCGCGGCATCCCGCAGGTCGAGGTCACCTTCGACATCGACGCGAACGGCATCGTGCACGTGTCCGCGAAGGACAAGGGCACCGGCAAGGAGCAGTCGATGACGATCACCGGCGGCTCGAGCCTCTCCAAGGAGGACATCGACCGCATGGTGAAGGAGGCCGAGGAGAACGCGGCCGCCGACCACGCCCGCCGCGAGGCCGCAGAGATGCGCAACACCGGCGAGACCCTCGTGTACTCGGTCGAGAAGGTGCTGACCGAGAACGGCGAGCAGCTGCCGGAGGACGTCAAGTCCGAGGTGCAGGCCGACGTGGATGCGGTCAAGGCCGCGCTCGCCGGCGACGACGACGAGGCGGTGAAGTCGTCGGTCGAGCAGCTGCAGCAGTCGCAGTCGAAGCTCGGCGAGGCGATCTACCAGCAGGCCCAGGCCGAGCAGCCCGCCGAGGGCGGCGAGGAGCCGCAGGCCGACTCGAGCGCTGACGACGACGTCGTCGACGCCGAGGTCGTGGACGACGAGGATGAGAGCAAGTAGCGATGACGAATCACGAGGAGTTCGAGGAGCCGCGCGTCAATGACAAGCGTCGCATCGACCCCGTGACGGGTGAGCCCCGCGAGTCGGCTGAGGCCGGCTCCGGGGCCGCCCCGTCGGCGGGCGAGGCCGGCGGCGACGCCGCGGACCAGACGGCGGCGACGGATGCGCCGGCGCCCGCCACGGACGAGGGCGACGCCGCCAGCGGCGAGAGCCCGGAGGCCGGCGACGAGCTGAGCGCCGAGGATCGCGCCCTGCTCGAGGGCGAGGCCGCCGCGGTCGACGCCGAGCGCGCGGCGCTCGAGGCGAAGTCCGCAGCGCAGCTCGACGAGCTGCAGCGGCTGCGCGCCGAGTACGTCAACTACCGCAACCGCGTCGAGCGCGAGCGGGCGGGCGACCGCGAGGCGACCACCGCATCCGTCCTCACGTCGCTGCTGCCGGCGCTCGACGACCTCGACCTCGCCGACAAGCACGGCGATCTGGCCGAGGGACCGCTCGCGATCGTGGCGGAGAAGCTGCGCGGCTCCTTCGCCGCGCTCGGCGTCGAACGGCTCGGTGAGGTCGGTGAGGTCTTCGACATCGACAAGCACGAGGCTGTTGCACAGCTGCCGAACCCGGAGGTGACCGAGACGGTCGTCGCCGACGTGATCCAGTCCGGCTACCGCGTGGGCGAGCGAGTGCTGCGCGCCGCCAAGGTCGCGGTGTTCGCCCCGGCAGAGTGAGCCGGGCAGGATGTGGAGCGGCCGCACGAGACATGAGGAGGTGACGCATGGCGAGCAATGACTGGTTCGACAAGGACTTCTATGCAGTGCTGGGCGTCGCGAAGGATGTCTCGGCAGCCGATCTGAAGAAGCAGTACCGCAAGCTCGCGCGGCAGTTCCACCCGGACTCCAATCCGGGCGACGCGGCAGCCGAAGCGCGCTTCAAGGAGATCTCCGAGGCCCATGCGGTGCTCGCGGATCCCAAGCAGCGTCAGGAGTACGACGCGGTGCGCGCGATGGCTGGCGGCCGTCCGCGCTTCGCGCCCGGCGGCTCCGGCGGGTTCGAGGACGTCTTCGGCGGCTTCGGCGGCGGCCCGCGCGTGCAGTACTCGCAGGGCGACTTCGACGATCTGCTGGGCGGCATGTTCGGCGGCGGGGGCGCGGGCTTCGGTGGTGGCTTCGGCCAGCGCCGGCCGCCCAGGGGCCGCGACATCAGCGCGCGTGCGGCACTCGACTTCACCTCGGCGGTGCAGGGTGACACGCTCAAGCTCACGGTCGGCGGCAAGACGATGACCGTCAAGATCCCCGCGGGGGTGCACGACGGGCAGAAGATCAAGCTGGCCGGCAAGGGCGACGCGTCGCCCGCCGGCGGTGAGCCCGGCGACCTGATCCTCACGGTGCAGGTGCGGCCGCATCCGGTCTTCACGATGGATGGGCTCAACCTGCGCGTCGACGTGCCGGTCACGTTCGCGGAGGCCACGCTCGGCGCGACGATCGAGGTGCCGACGCTCGGCGGCAGCCCGGTGCGGCTCAAGGTCGCGCCCGGCACCCCGTCCGGCCGCGTGCTGCGCGTCAAGGGTCGCGGCGTCGCCGGCAAGAAGGGCACGGGCGATCTGCTCGCCACCATCCAGGTGGCGGTGCCGGGTCACCTCACCAAGGAGCAGGTCTCCCACCTCGAGGCGTTCGTGCAGGCCGGCCCTGCCGAGTCGCCGCGTGAGGATCTGCTCACCAAGGCGAAGGCCTCCTGATGCTGGGCGTGCCCGAGGGCCTCGACGAGTCGTCGCCGATCTTCTCGATCGCGGCGGCCGCCGAGCTCGCGGGCCTGCACGCCCAGACCCTCCGCCAGTACGACCGGCTCGGCCTCGTCGAGCCAGCCCGCACCGCGGGCAACACGCGCCGCTACTCGATGCGCGACGTCGGGCGGCTCAAGCAGGTGCAGCTGCTCTCGGGCGAGGGAGTCTCGCTCGAGGGCATCCGCCGCATCCTCGAGATGAGCGATGAGAATCGCGACCTGCGTGCGCGCGTGCGCGAGCTCGAGGCGGCGCTCGCGGATGCGGTGATGCAGCAGTCGGGCCGGCGCGTGTTCGCGGTCGGCCACACGGGCATCACCGCGCTGCGCGCCGGTGTGCGGCCGGCGAAGCCCGGGCAGATGGTGCTCTGGCGGCCGCACCGCCACTGACTGCCGCTGCGGACTGCCGCAGCGGGCTGCCAGACCGCGATGAGTGTTCGTCGCGCGTGGGCCACAGCGCTGCCGGCTTCCGCCGCGCGACGTCGCGGCGCAGTGCCACAATGTGGCCGTGGAAGAGACTGCCGGGGTGCCGGGCGCGCCACCGCCGCCGGGTGCTGACAGCCCCGTGCCGGCGGATGCGGGTGCGCGGGCGGCGGCCGCCGGCCGAGCGAAGCGGCGCGCGGCGCAGGCCGCACCCGGTCGAGACGAGCTCGTGCCATCGACCGCGATCGAGAACCGCGCGCGCGATCGCGAGCAGGCTCGCCGGGCACGGCTCGGGGTCGCCTCGGTAGCCGGTGCCTCGGTGCCGCAGGTCGCGAACCCCGGTGTGGGCATGCCGGGCCGGCTGCTGCCGCCTGGCTTCGCACCTGCCGTCGCCGAGTCGATGCCGACGCGCTTCGTACCTGCCGAGTGGCAGGTGCAGAAACCCACCGCGGGCATGCCCTTCGGCGGTGCGCCGGTCGTGCGGCAGGTTCCGCCGCCGAGCCCCGCCTACGCGCAGCAGCTGCCGTACGCCGCGGCACCGTACGCCGCGATGCCGCACGCCGCGATGCAGTACGCCGCGATGCCGCACGCCGCGATGCAGCACCGAGCACCGCAGTACGCCCCCATGGCGCCGCCACCACCCCCGCGTGTGCCCTGGACCCGCGCGCAGCGCCGCACGGCGCTGCTGAGCGCTTGGCTCGGGCAGACGGTGATGGCGCTCGCCACCCACCTGCTCGCCGCCTTCTTCCTCATCGTCGCCCTTGCGCTCCTGCTGCACGGCTCGGGCGACTCGAGCGACGTCGAAGCCGACTCGTTCACCGCGATCATCGCGCGCTGGACCATGGTCGATCGAGTCTGGGCGACGGCGCTCATCGGGCTGCTGGTCGGTGGGGGCATCCTGGCGGCCGGCTGGCTGCTGCAGGCGATGTGGGGCAGGGCCGCGGGTCTTGCCAAGCCACATCGGTCGACCTGGCTCGCCTGGCTCTGCACCACCGCCTCGACCGGCCTGATCGGGCTGCTGGTCTGGCCGGCGGCACTCATCGGCGGGTTCGTGCTCGTGCTCGCGAACGACCAGGCATCGCTCACCACCGGCACGATGTGGGAGGTGCTGTTCGTTGAGCTGGCCGTCGCGGTCGTGCTGACCGGCGGCGTCGGCCTGCTGTACGGCTGGCTCTTCTGGTCGCAGGCGCGTCTACGCGTCGACTACCGGGCGATCGCGGAGGCTGCGGAAGCAGCCGCGCGGGCCGCAGACGAGGCCGAGCTCACCGGGGTGCGGCTGCGCGGCGAGCCGTCGAGGCGCGGGGGCGGCGCCGCCGAGCCGGGCCGGGCGCCGCGATGAGTCGCAAGCGCACCCGCCGACCCGAGCGGCCAGATCCGCTGCGTCCGGAGCAGAGGGCAGCGGTGCAGTCCGCGGGCGCCGTCGGCCTCGCGTTCGTCGCGGCCGGCGCCAGCCTGCTCTGGGGTCTGCTGGTGGCGGCGCTCGTGCTCGTGATCCTGCGGGCCGCCATCATCGACCTGTTCGACGACGTCGAGTGGGGGCTGGGCGTCGTCGATTGGATCGAGCAGCTGCAGCCCGGCTGGCTGACGCCGCTCGTGCTCGGCCTGGTCGTGCTCGCCGTCGGGGCGATCGCGCTCGGCAGCTGGCTGAGCACGCGGCGGATGCTCGCGGCAGGCGTGGTCGGTGCGACGGCCGTCACCTTCCAAGGTGCGGCGATCGGCACCGGCCTGCAGGCGGTGCTGTCGACGCTGTCGAGCTGGCTGCTCGGGCTGCTGGTGCTGCTCACCGGCGTCGTCGGCTTCTGGATCATCGCGTCGATCTGGGTGGTGCTGTCGATCATCATCTCGACGCTCATCGGCTGGCTCGCGGGCCCTCGCACCTGGCTCGCGATCGCCCGCCGCGAGGCACGGCGGGCGGGCTCCGAGCCGGTGTAGCGCACCGCACCGCACCGCAACACACCGAGACCTGCGACCCGGCGGCACGCGCAGTGCGACCGGGCGGCAGCTGCCGCCCGGTCGCGAATGCTGCTCGGCGAAGCGCTAGGCCGATGAGCTGCTCTCGGCCTTCGCCGAGCTGAACTCGCCCTCCTGGCCTCCGGCGTCGATCGCCGTCTGCCCACCGCTGTGCTCGATCGTGATCTTGCGCGGCTTCGCGCGCTCGGCGATCGGGATCGTGAGCATCAGCACGCCGTGCTCGTAGTTGGCCTGGATCTTCTCCAGGTCGACGTCGTTCCCCAGCCCGAGCTGGCGGATGTAGCGGCCGGCCGGCCGCTCCTGCGCGAGCCACTGCGCGCCCTCGGCGGCGCCGATCGTGCGCTCTGCCTGGATGGTGAGCGTGTTCGCATCGACGTCGAGATCGATCGAGCCGGGGTCGACGCCTGGCAGGTCGACGTTCACCACGTAGTGATCGTCGGCGCGGTACAGGTCCATCGGCATCCAGCTCGCCGAGCGCTGCGTGCCGCCGCTCGTCAGCAGGCGGGCGGCCATGCGGTCCATCTCGCGGAAGGGATCAAAGGTCAGCGCCATGACAACCTCCTCCTTGTCTGAGGTCGTCGCCCTGCGCGACGACCCGGTGTCTGTCGCGGCCCTTCTCGGGCCATCTCCATTGTTAGCACTCTCTCTATGAGAGTGCTAAAAGTCGTCTGCGGAGATGCTCATGGATGCGCGCCAGATGTGTCACGAACGGCGCGCAACGCGGCGCCGAAGCAGCCGATCATGACAATTCTGCGAACTGCGAGCTGCGAGCTGCGAGCTGCGAGCTGCGAGCTGCGAACTGCGGGCTGCGAACTGCGGGCTGCGAGCTGCGAGCTGCGCGCTCGCGCTCGCAGCAGCGTCAGCGCTCGGGGGCGAGCATCCGCGTCGCCGCGCGCACCCGCACGGGCCGACACCCGGCATCCGTGAGCCGCCGCACGATCACCGGCTCGCGCTGCGCGAGCATGATGCCGCGCTTGACGAGGAACGCGACACTCTTGCGGTGCTCGCGCAGGTCGCGCGCGAACCGCAGGCCCATCGTCGCCCAGCGCGAGCGGTGCACCACGATGGCGTCGTGCAGGATGCCGAGGCGATCGGCTTCTGCCACGACCTCGCTCACGAAGATGCCCTCGGCGACGAATCGGGTGGCGCCGTCGAGCGTCACCTCGTGGTCGCCGACGGATGCGCTGCGCGAGATGTCGTAGATCGGCGCGGTCGTGCGGCCGGTGCGCGCGAGCTCGTCGAGCGCGCGGATGGCGCGGTCGCGGTGCCAGCTGCCGGGATGATCCCAGTCGACCTCCCCCGACTCCAGGCGGGGCAGCGCCGGGTCGTCGCCCTCGCGGTAGAAGTCATCGAGCCGCAGCACGGGCAGCCCGGAGTGCTTCGCGATGCGCGACTTGCCGGATCCCGATGCGCCTCCGATGAGGACGAGCGTCGCGAGGGGCTCGGAGGGCGCAGGCATGGGGACAATTCTGCCGGATGCGCGGCGGCCCCGGGTGCGCCGCCGGCCGCCGCGTCAGTCGTCGGTGAGGAAGCGCGAGAGCACCTCGGTGAACACCTTCGGCTGCTCGGCGTGCACCCAGTGCCCCGCCTCCTTGATGGTCACGCGTCGCACGCGCGGGAAGCGCGCCTCCATGGCGTCGGCGAACTCGTCGCGCACGTAGCCGGACTCCGCCCCGCCGATCCACAGCACCGGGCCCTCGTAGACGGCGTCGGTCTCCGGGAAGCCGCGCAGCACGTCGAGATCGCGGCGCAGCACCTCGAGGTTCGGCAGCCAGCGCCAGCCGTCCTCGTCGCGGCGCAGGCTCTGCAGCAGGAACCCGCGGATGCCCCGGTCGGGCACGGCTTCGCTGAGCGCCGCATCGGCGTCGGCGCGCGACTCGACCTGCGCGAGGTCGATGGCGAGCATGCCGTCGATGAAGCCGCGGAACTCGTCGGTCGAGCGATACTGCACCGGCGAGACGTCGACGACCACGAGCCGCTCGACGAGCTCTGGATGCCGCAGCGCCGTGAGCATCGCCGCCTTGCCGCCCATCGAGTGGCCGATGAGCGCGCCCGGCTCGTCGAGCAGGCCCGCCACCGCATCCGCCATCTCGACGTAGTCGAGCCGCTCCGTCCAGTCGGACTGGCCGTGGTTTGGCATGTCGACGAGCGTGACGCGGTGCCGGGGGCTGAGCGCCTTGCCGATCTGGGTCCAGTTCTTGCCCTGCCCGAAGAGGCCGTGGCAGAAGGTGACCCGGGAGCCGTGCTCACCGAGCTGCGTGGTGTGGAGCGCGCCGGTCATGCCCCCACGCTACCGAGGGGGTCGGTGGGGCGTGTCAGGCGACGACGGCCTCGGCGCCGGATGTGCGCCGGCGCCAGCGCGCGTAGGCGATGAGGCCGGCGGCCACGAGCACCACCGTCACGGCGATGATGACGCTCATGATGGCCACGCCGCCGTAGCCGTTCGCGTGCGAGGCCGGGTCGAGGAACGGGTACGGGTACCACCAGTCGCGACCGGTCGCCTGATCCATCGTGAAGGGTCCGCGCAGCAGCGTGTAGGCGAGCCACACGATCGGGAAGACGATCACGATGCCGAGATCGCGGAACCGCACATCGCGCTTGCCGGAGCTGAGCAGCCAGTCGGCCAGCATCCACAGCGGCGCGACGAGGTGCAGGATCTCGTTCGACCATCCCAGCGTCGCGCCCTGCGGCAGCTCGATGCCGCGCAGGAGGATGTTGTAGACGATGCCGGTGATGACCATGTAGGAGGTCACGCTCAGCAGCAGCACGTCGAAGCGGCGGCCGATCCTCGGGCGCCCGAGCTGCGCCGCCACGAGCACGCCGAGCACCACCATGGCCAGCACGTTCGACTCGATAGTGAAGAACGAGAAGAAGTTGAGCACGTTGAGCGGGATCGACTCGTCGCCGCGCGCAGTCCAGAACGTGACGCTCGTGATGAGCTGGCCGATCACCGCAGCCAGGATCAGCAACGCGATGAGGGCGCGGCCGACGAGCAGTACGCGGCGCACGATCGACGGCTGTGGCGCAGCGGGGGCGTGAGTGGTGGGCGCGGGCTGCGGGGCGGTCGACATGGTCGCTCCTGGGGATTCGGCTCGTGCTCGGGGCGAGCGCCCCGTCGCGGCCCAGCCTAGTTGCGCGAAAGCTGCCGCCAGCGCACATATGCGACCTGCGCGGCGGCTGCCAGCACCAGCAGCGCGGTCACCGCGAGGCACGTCGTGGCCACGCCGAAGTAGCCGTCGTCGTAGGTCGACGGGTCCAGATGCGGGTACCAGTACGGGTTCTCCACCGCCTCCTCGGGCGTCTTCGGCGCCCGCAGCAGCGTGAAGGCCAGCCATGCCGCGGGGAAGAGCGTGACCGTGCCGACGTCGCGCCACTGCAACTCGCTCTCGCGCGTGCTCGCGATGCGGTCGATCACCATCCACAGCGGCGCGATCAGGTGCAGCACCTCGTTGGCCCAGTCGAGCGTGGCGGCCGGCGGCAGCTCGATGCCGCGCATCAGCGCGTTGTAGACGATGGCAGTGACCACCATGTAGCTCGTCGCGCCCAGCAGCAGCACGTCGAAGCGCCGCCCGAGTCGGGGTCCGCCGAGCTGCGCGGCGACGAGGATGCCGAGCAGCACGAGCGAGAGGATGTTCGACTCGACCGTGAAGAACGACAGGTAGTTGGCGACGTTCTGCGCGAGATCGTGCGCGCCCTGCGCATGCCAGAAGACCAGGCTCGTCACCATCTGACCGACCACCGCGGCGAGGATCAGGGCCGCGATCGAGGCGCGTCCGACGAGCAGCCAGCGACGCCGACGGTCGGTGGCAATGTGCAGGTCTTCGGTGACAGTCACTCCTCCAGCCTAGGCAGACTCGTGAGGGTTGCTCGAGCCTTGAGGAAGTCCTGCGGTCGTTCACTGGCGACTCGTGTAGGTTCTCACGCTCCGCGTCGCACGAGATCCGCGCATTTCCGGGGAAGCCGGAAGGCGGTTGGGCGCCGGCAATTCTCACGTTCGTGTCGCAATCCTCAGATCCAGCGTGCCGCGACGCGAGTTCCGCGAGATTCCGCAGGATCCGGCGCGTTCGCATCCAGCAGTCGCATTGGCCGACTCGGCCGGGCGCCGCCAGGCGTTCGACGCGAGCCACGAGCAGAAGGGCGCGCACGCAGAAGGTCGTGAGTCGCGAGCCCAGCGCCGGAGTACGATCGCGTGGCTCTGGTGCTGGCGGCCAAACCTAGATCGTCTATCGGTGTTAACATCGCTGCATGACGATCAGTAAGCGGCAAAGCGCCGTCTTGGATATTGAAGCCACAGACGCGTTCGCCCATCTATTTCAGGCGATGGCTGATCGGTCTCGGCTGAGCCTGCTTCAGCATCTCTCCTTGGGCGAACACCGCGTGCGCGACCTAGTGGATCACCTGGACCTCGCACAATCCACGGTCAGCAAGCACATCGCGTTTCTTGTCGAGTGTGGCTTGGTCGATGCGCGGCTCGATGGGCGGTCAACCTGGTATGCGTTGACGGAGCCGGTGGCGCTCGGTGCACTGATCGTCGCTGCAGAGCGGCTGCTTGAGGCTACCGGCTCGCGGTATGCGCTCTGCGCCCATCTCACCGACGCCGCGCGCAGTGTCGAGCGCACTTCACGGGAGGAGCATGTGCATGGGAACGACGCATAGCCACGGGTCGACTGGCGGCACTGGGGAGACGGGCGACTTCCGAGTCCGGCTCGGCATCGCTTTCGGGCTCACGGTCACGATCGTTGTTGCCCAGCTGATCGGTTCCATCGTGACGGGGAGTCTCGCCCTTCTCACCGACACGGCGCACGCCATTACTGATGCCTCAGGGCTGTTGGTCGCGCTGATCGCGGCGACACTCATGCGGAAGCCGTCAACATCCAAGCGAACATGGGGGTTCCGCCGCATCGAGGTGATCGCCGCATTGGGCCAAGCCACGCTGCTGCTCGCCGTCGGCGTGTATGCGGCCGTCGAAGGGATTCGTCGGCTCTTCGAGCCTCCCGAGATCCCAGCATCCGAACTACTCGTGTTCGGCGTGGTCGGACTCGTCGTGAACATCATCGCGATCGTGGTGCTCTCGACGAGTCGTGGCGCGAACTTCAACATGCGTGCCGCGTTCCTCGAGGTGCTGAACGACGCGCTCGGTTCTCTCGGCGTCATCGCTGCGGCGATCATCATCTGGACGACCGGCTTCCAGCAGGCCGACGCGATCGCAGGCCTCTTCATCGCAGCGCTGATCGCGCCGCGAGCGTTCATCCTGATGAAGGAGACCGCCGGTGTACTCATGGAGTTCACACCGAAGGAACTCGACCTCGACGACGTTCGTCGCCACATCCTCGAGCTCGAGCACGTCCAGGATGTTCATGATCTGCACGCCTCCACCGTCGCGACAGGGCTGCCGACGATCAGCGCGCACGTGGTGGTCGGCGACGGGTGCTTCACCGATGGGCACGCCGCAGAAGTACTCGAAGACATTCAGCGCTGCGTCGCGGGGCACTTCCGCATCGCCGTGCCCCATTCGACCTTCCAGATCGAGACAGCGCAGATCAGCGAACAGGAGGCCAGTGCTGTCAGGCACCCATAGGTGGTCGAGGCGGCCTACGGCTTCACCAGGATACGGGTCCATCGGTCAGTGGAAGTGGGGTTGGAGGCGTCAGAGGATCGGTCGACGGCGCCGTCGACCTAGGGTGGTCGTATGCTGCTCATCTCCGCCCTTGCAGCGGCCGTCATCCTCCTGCCGTCCCATGCATCCGTTGTCGGCTCGACCCCGGGCAGCGGAGACGTGGTGGTGGAGCAGCCGGGCACGTTCAGTGTCGTGATGAACGAGGAAATCCTCGCGATCGAGGGGGCGAGCGGCGCAAACGTGATGCAGCTGACGGACGCCGCCGGGCTGTTCTACGGCGATGGCTGCACCACCGTCGATGGGGACACTATCGCGCTCGACGCCGAGCTCGGGACCGCCAGCGACTACACCCTGACCTATCAGCTCGTGTCCGCGGATGGCCATGCGGTCGACAGCACGGTCGAGTTCGCCTTCGAGCCGGCATCGGGTGTTGAGGCTGCGCTGGGTAGCAACACGGCACCGGTGTGCGGCGAAAGCGTTGCGGCTTCGGCGGCGCCCGCTCCCGCTGAGGCCACGGACAGCGCACCGTCCAGCGAGCCGCAGCCGTCAGCGTCGGCCGATGCGGGTGCCGCGGGTGAGCCGACGGAGGGCTCAAGCTTGCCGCTGCTCATCGGCGGGGGAGTAGCCGCGCTGCTGGCTTTGGCGGCCGGGATCGTATTCGCGCTCAGTCGACGCTCGAACCGTCGGGCTGGTGAGGCCGAGCTGAGCTGATTCGCGCTAGCCGGTCTCGAGGCGTGTCTCGCGGGTCTGCAGCCAGAGGAGGGGGTCGAAGGAGACGTAGTCGCTGTTCTTCATCTCGAGGTGCAGGTGCGGTCCCGTGACCCGGCCGGTGCTGCCCACCTGGCCGACAACGGTCGAGACGTCGACGACTTGACCGACCTCGACTCGGATTGATCCCGCTTGCATGTGCGGGTACCAGGACTGGACGAATCGGCCATCGATGTTGTGGTCGACGAAGACCGCGTAGCCGCCGCCACCGGGGTTGTTGCCCTGCCAGACTGCCGAAACGACACCGTTCGCGATCGGCCGGACCTCCTGCCCCGGGGGCAACGGGAGGTCGGTGCCGCCGTGGAAGCCGCCGGGCCGGTACCCGAAGCCGCTCGAGACCGGCAGCTGCGCGATCTCCGGGAACGGCGTCTGCACGTAGTCGGTCTCGAGCATCGCCCACGTGCTGGGGAAGGCCGGGTCGCCGCCGTAGTAAGAGCCGCCTCGCTCGGAATCGGCGACCGCCTGGAATGCAGCGAGCTCGCCCGGCGACATCATCGCGGTCTCGAGCGGGTCGTTGACGCCGATCTCGTCGCGGGTGAAGAGGGTCGTCGCATCCCCGGTGACGGGACCCAGTGACTGCACTGCCGGTTCGAGCTGTGCGACCTCGGGGGCGATTTCGCTCGGCGACTGCACCGCCTGGGCAGGTAGGGAAGTCACCACGACGAGCGAGCCGATGAACAGCAGGGCCGCGCCAGCGGTGACCTTCTGCACAACCCTGCGAGCCCGCCGCACGGTGGTGGACGGTCGCGAAGACGGTGAGTGGAGCGCGGGTCGGGGCACCATCCGGCGCGCGACCCGGGCGGACGGCACATGTTCGCCACCGGTGCCGAGCGAAGGTGCGTCGACGACGATGCGCGGAACCGTGTGGGTCGGCTCGGCAATCTGGACCGGGAGAGCGTGCGCCGCGCGGGTGGCGGCTTCGCGCATTGCGCGCCGGCTCGTGTAGATCGGCGGGGAGCCCTCAGCGACAGTGGCCCTCGCGCCAGCACGAGCCTCCGCCGCGGTCCGCGCGATCTTCGCAGAGGCGCGCTCATGCTCTCGCGCGGCCTTCCGAGTCAGGAAGTGTGTATCCGACGGGAATGTACTTTCGAGCGGCGCGCCCGGTGACTGGTCGGGTTCTGGCGTCACGCGAAACTTGGTCCTCGGGGTGGAACGATCAGGTATCTAATTCGAGACACAGCATGAAATGGGTGCTCACCCTCATGCCGTCACCGTGCGAGCAGCCTGTGTCAATCGCGCGATCCTTACCAAGGTAACGGAATGGTAACGGATGAGCAAGCTAGTCGCGGCGTGATGCATGCAACGGCGGGAGTGCCGATTCGGGACACGCCTGTCTGCGATCCATGAGGCTCGACTCTCAGGTGGAAGATGAAAGTTGGTACCTTGTTCAGGCTTAGGTTGTGACGTCTGTTCTGAACCGGGTGCCGACAGCGGACAATGCAGCGGTCTGACGCTGCGAGACGGGGAGAGATGGCCCAGCCTGACTGGTCGGCACGCGCCGAACGAGCGCGCTCGCGCTGGCGCCGCCTCCGATTCGGCGCCGCTGCGACTGTCGCCGCCGGCGCCATAGTCTCGACGCTGATCGTGCCGGGCGTGCCGCAGGCCGATGCTGTCGACGAGTACGGCTTCCCCACCTGGGCGGAGGTCGAGGCCGCACGCGGCAACGTCAGCGCCAAGAACCAGCAAATCAGCGAGATCCGCGCCCTCATCTCGCAATTGGAGACCGACGCGGTCAACGCGCAGGCCCTCTCCGACCAGCGCGCTGCCGAGGCGATCGAGGCGCAGCGCGTCTACGACGAGGCCGTCGCGGTCGCCGAGCGGCTGCAGGAGCAGGCCGACGGGGCCACGGCGAGCGCCGAGGATTCGCAGCTCGCCGCCGGCCAGCTCGCCGCGCAGCTCGCGCGCTCGGGCGGCACCGGCGACATGAGCGCCGAGCTCTTCGCGAACCCCGGTTCCGCCGACTCCTGGCTCCACCGCCTCGACATGATGGATCGTGCCGCCGGCACCGCAGACACGCTCTACGAGCAGGCACAGCAAGATGCCAATACCGCGCAGGCGCTGCAGGACCAGGCCGCCGTCGCCCGTGACGAGCTCCAGGCACTCAAGGTCACCGCTGACGAGGCCTACGCGGCGGCACAGGCCGCGGCGATCGCGGCGCAAGAGGCTGTCGTGGCCCAGCAGGAACGCCGCGTCGAGCTCGCGGCGCAGCTCGAAGTGCTGGTCGAGAACCGTGCGGCGACCGAGGACGACTACCAGGCAGGTCAGCGCCACCGCGCGTGGCTGGCCGAGCAGGAGCGGCTGCGGCGCGAACGCGAGGCGCGTGAGCGCGAGGAGGCGCGCCAACGCGCGCTCGAGGAGCAGCGACGGCTCGCCGAGCAGGCCGCCCAGAACGGTGGAGGCACCGGTGGTGGCGGCTCCGTGCCGGTGACGGATCCGAGCAGCAGCGGCTGGGTCACGCCGCACTACGGCCGCTTCACGTCTGCGTACGGCTGGCGCAACGACCCCCTCGGGCAGCTGGGCCGCAAGCTGCACGCCGGCATGGATATCGCCGCCGGCTGCGGCACCCCGATCTACGCCGTCGCCGACGGCACCGTCACGCTGCGCTCGCGCGACACCTACGGTGCGAACATGCTCTACATCGATCACGGCGGCGGCGTGCAGAGCGAGTACTTCCACATGATCCGCCCCGCGAACGTCTACCCCGGGCAGCGCGTCAGCGCCGGTCAGATCGTGGCTTACGAGGGCTCGACGGGGTACTCGACCGGCTGCCACCTGCACTTCCAACTCCGCGTCGCCGGCACACTGACCAACCCTGAATCGTTCCTGAACGCGCGCGGTGTCCGGCTCCGCTAACGGTGGCCGTATGGATGCGTCCGCTCACAGTCGCGTCGGCAGAGCCACAGGCGAATCTCCGTACGGGACTGTGGTGGGTGCTGCAGTCGCTGGTGCTCGGCCACCTCACCGTCGTCCGGTTCGCGGCAGGGCTGGGCGTCGCCGGCTCGACGGACCGGCAGGTTTCGACGGGTTCGCGATGCTCGGCGTGGACGAGCACGGTTGGCGTCATGCGCATCGCGGTGATCGCTACGTGACCGTCGACGTCGATGCGTAACGACACGGGCCGACGCGGTTGATGGACACGGTCGAGGCCGCTCCAAGAAAGCGGTCAAGCACTGGCTCGCCGCCCGGCCGCAGTCTTGGCGGCAGTAGGTCGGCGATCGCTCCCGGGTCGACGGGGGCTGTTCAGTTCCGCTGTTCCGCGTCGCTGTCCCGCGCGCGCTGCTGCAGATGCAGCAGGTACTCGTTGTACGCCTCCGTGTCTTCATCGGCGCGGCGCTGGTTCCGCCCCGCTTGCCTCGTGTCTTGGCGTCGCCAGCGTGCGAGCGTGACGATCAGCATCGCCAGCAATGGCAGCTCCCCGAACGTCCACGCCAGAATCCCAGCTATCCCCTGGTCACGAACCGGGTCAACATCCCAGGATTCCGGCGTTGAGGTCGCGAAGTAGGGTACGACCGCAATGGACGAGAAGAGCATCACGAGCCCGAAGGCGGCATGCACCTGCATCTCGAGAAACACGTCAAACATCCGGCTCGGATACGAGGGTCGGCGCGGGAGCAGATCCGACGACACTAGCGGCGCGGTGATCAGGATCCCCACGATGAGGAACACGACTTCAAGGAGGACGTGGCCGTTCCGGGTTCGCAGAACCAAATCCGCGACGCCACCGGCGTAGAGCCCGAAGAACGACAGCAGCATCAACGGGATGACCAGCGCCGGATGCAGCGCGAATCGGGCCGCTCTCGAGCGCAGCCCACACAGTGCGACTCGGAGCACCGTGTTGCCAAGCCCACGATGCGGCATGGCGCGCAGGAGCAGGGTTCCCGGAGATCCGAGAGCGAGCAACGGGGCGATCACCACCATCAACGCGAGCTGCTGGAACATGAATATGGAAAACATCAGCTGGCCATAGGCGTCGACTCCTGCACCGGTGACCACCGCCATCAGCAGGCAGGCGAGCAGGAAGCAGGCGGTGCGCAACCACGGCCAACGCTGCCCGCGGCGCCGCAAACGCACGACACCCGCCAGATACGCGATGGCGAGGATCACCGCGACCGCCGGCAGCACCGGCGCGGCCGGAGAGCCCGGGAGCAGGAACTGGTCGAAGCTTGGGGGCAACAGTGGACCGACGGTGTCGGAGCCGCTCATCGCCGAAGCTCGCGATCCGGTGCGACGGCCCAGCGATCACACGCTGCTCGGCGCTGGTGCGGGATGGATCGTGGGCGGCTCACGACGCCCGCCACAACTGCGACATTGTTCCATCCCTGGTTCGATGGCCGCGCGTTGCCGCAGCACTCCCTCGGCGCACCCTCACCAGCCCACCGATCGCCCGCTGTCATCGCTCTGCGGCAGTCGCGGCCGGTGCGGGCGCAGGTGGCGGTAGCAGCAGATGCGGGCGCCCCTGGGCCAAGACGTGGTTCTCCAGGTGAGCCAAGCGGCGAACATCGTGCCTGCGGCGGCGAGTACGGTGATGAACGGCGTCGCGCTGGCGCCGAGCGAGAATGCCGCGCCGGGGTTGTAGGCCAGTTGCATCGCGAGCATGTCGCCCAGCACCGGATGACGCTCGCCGATAGCGAGGGTCGCCTCTGCCCAGACCTTGCTGAGTTGATCGATCGCCATGGCGGCGAGCGCGGTGGCGTAGCCGAGCAGGGCCACCCTCCGCAGTCGAGGTCTCGTGTGTGGAGTGGCTTCGCTCCCCGCGACGACTGCCTGTGCCGCCGAGGGGCTTGGCGAGCTGCTGTCAGTCGTCGACATCAGGCCAGTACCTCGAAGAGGCGCGCTCTTCAGCCTCGATGCGGTCGTACTCGCGGCGGGCGGTGCGGTCGCCGCGGATGATCATGCGCAGCACCATCCAGAAGATGAGCCCGAGCACGATCGTCGGGATGAGCGAGAAGCTCCGTTCTCCCACCAACTCTCAGGCATGCGCCAAGCGTACCGGCCGCCGTCGCGTCGGTATCAAGCAGCTGGCCGCTGCTCATATCTCGAGCATGCGTTACGGCACGAAATTGAGAACGCTGCGCCACGACGGCGCCACGAAATTGAGAATGCGACATCGAAATTGAGAAGCTACAACTCGCCGCGAGCCGAGGTGCATCCCATCTACCCATTCGCGCTGAATGGGAGTAAACTTGAGTCAACACCACTCAAGTTTGAGAGCAGCGGTCGGCCGGGGGAGGCCAGGCCGCAGATCAGGGGGAACCAATGGCTCGGATGGGCGGCATGTCGCCGGACCAGGACGATCAGAAGTCGGCGCTGGAGCAGTTCGGCACCGACCTCACCGCGATCGCGCGGGCGGGCAAGCTCGATCCCGTCATCGGGCGCGACAGCGAGATCCGGCGCATCAGCCAGGTGCTCTCGCGGCGCACGAAGAACAACCCGGTGCTCATCGGCGAGCCCGGCGTCGGCAAGACCGCCGTGGTCGAGGGCCTCGCGCAGCGCATCGTCACGGGCGACGTGCCCGAGAGCCTCAAGGGCAAGCGGCTCGTGGCGCTCGACGTCAACGCGATGATCGCCGGCAGCAAGTACCGCGGCGACTTCGAGGAGCGCATGAAGAACGTGCTCGCCGAGATCGCCAAGGCGGGCGGCGAGATCGTCACATTCATCGACGAGCTGCACATCATCATGGGCGCCGGCGCCGCGGAGGGCAGCCAGGGCGCGTCCAACATGCTCAAGCCCATGCTCGCGCGCGGCGAGCTGCGCCTGATCGGCGCGACCACGCTCGACGAGTACCGCGAGTTCATCGAGAAGGATGCGGCGATGGAGCGCCGCTTCCAGCAGGTGTACGTGGGAGAGCCGAGCGTCGAGGACACCGTCGCGATCCTGCGCGGGCTCAAGGAGCGGTACGAGGCGCACCACAAGGTCACGATCGCCGACAGCGCGCTGGTCGCCGCGGCATCCCTCTCCAACCGCTATATCACCGCGCGTCAGCTGCCGGACAAGGCGATCGACCTGATCGACGAGGCGGCCAGCCGGCTGCGCATGGAGATCGACTCGGCGCCGACCGAGATCGACCAGCTGCGGCGCACCGTCGACCGCATGGAGATCGAGCGGCTCGCGCTCAAGCGCGAACGCGACGACGCCTCGAAGGAGCGCCTGGCCGCCCTCGAGGCGAGCCTCGCGGAACTGCGAGCGCAGCTGGGCGAGCTCGACGAGCGCTGGCAGGCCGAGCGCGCGAGCCTCAACCGCATCGGCGGGCTGCGCGAGTCGCTCGATGAGCTGCGCGGTCGTGCCGAGCGGGCGCAGCGCGAGGGCGACCTCGAGCGCGCGAGCCGCCTGCTGTACGGCGAGATCCCCAAGATCGAGAAGCAGCTGCACGAGGCCGAGGCGAGCGCTGCCGAGTCGGGCGCGCGCATGGTCGGCGACCAGGTCACGAGCGACGACATCGCCTCGGTGGTGGCAGCCTGGACGGGCATCCCCGTCGGCCGCCTGCTGCAGGGTGAGACAGAGAAGCTGCTCGCGCTCGAGGACGAGCTGGGGCGCCGCGTGGTCGGGCAGCGGCAGGCCGTCGGTGCGGTCGCGGATGCCGTGCGACGCACTCGCGCGGGGGTCTCCGACCCCGACAAGCCCACCGGCTCGTTCCTGTTCCTGGGCCCCACCGGCGTCGGCAAGACCGAGCTGGCGAAGGCGCTCGCCGAGCTGCTCTTCGACGACGAGAAGGCGCTCGTGCGCATCGACATGTCGGAGTACGGCGAGAAGCACTCGGTCGCGCGGCTCGTCGGTGCCCCTCCCGGCTACATCGGCTACGAGCAGGGCGGGCAGATGACCGAGGCCGTGCGCCGCCGCCCCTACTCGGTGATCCTCATGGATGAGGTCGAGAAGGCCCACCCGGAGGTCTTCGACCTGCTGCTGCAGGTGCTTGACGACGGCCGCCTCACCGACGGCCAGGGCCGCACGGTCGACTTCCGCAACACCATCCTCATCCTCACCTCCAACCTCGGCTCGGTGTTCCTCACCGACCCGACGATCCCGCACGCGCAGGGTCGCGAACAGGTGATGGGCGCGGTGCGAGCGGCGTTCAAGCCCGAGTTCGTGAACCGGCTCGACGACATCGTCATCTTCGACGCACTCTCGCCCGAGGAGCTCGGCTCCATCGTCGAGATCCAGATCGGCGGGCTCGATCGGCGGCTGCGCGAGCGTCGGCTCACGGTCGAGGTGTCGGATGCGGCGACGCAGTGGCTGGGGGAGCGCGGCTACGACCCGCTGTACGGCGCCCGGCCGCTGCGCAGGCTCATGCAGCGCGAGATCGACGACCGGCTGGCGCGCGCGCTGCTGGCGGGCGAGGTGCGCGACGGCGACACCGTCGTCGTCGATGTGGCGCCCGGTGGCGGCGAGCTGTGGCTCGGCCCCGCTGGCGCCGAGCGTCCCGCTCGCTGGTCGTTCGATGCCGGCGACGGCGAGCCAGAGGTGATCGAGGGCGAGCCGCTCGACGACCTGTGAGCCGCGCCACCTCGTAGGCTGGAGGGATGTCGGCGCTGCCGAACGCGAAGACGACGGCAGGTGCGTGGGCACCACGGGGGGGTCCATTGATTGCGCTGCCCCCATTGACGCCCGGCCCGCACCGCGCCCGGCTCGGCGTCATCTCGATCGTCGCCTGCTTCGGCGGCCTGCTGTTCGGCTACGACACGGGCGTCATCAACGGCGCGCTCCGGCCACTGAGCGCCGAGCTCGGCCTCGAGGCGTTCACCGAGGGCATCGTCACGAGCTCGCTCGTGTTCGCCGCCGCGATCGGCGCGCTCATCGCCGGCCGGCTGTCGGATGCGTTCGGTCGCCGCACGATGCTCATCGCCCTGGCCGTGCTCTTCTTCGTGGGCACCGTCGTGCTGGTGGCAGCGCCCGGCTTCGCCGTGCTGGTGCTCGGCCGCGTGCTGCTCGGCCTGGCTGTCGGGGGCGCCTCGACCGTCGTGCCCGTCTACCTGGCCGAGATGGCGCCGTACGAGATCCGCGGCTCGATCTCCGGCCGCAACGAGGTCGCGATCGTGATCGGGCAGCTCGCGGCCTTCATCGTCAACGCCCTGATCGGCATCACCCTCGGCCACCTCGACGGCGTCTGGCGCATCATGTTCGCCGTTTGCGCCCTGCCCGCGATCGCGCTGTTCGCGGGCATGCTCCGCATGCCGGAGTCGCCGCGCTGGCTCGCGCGACGGGGCAGGCGCGACGAGGCGCTCGCCGTGCTGCGCACCGTGCGATCGGAGGATCGGGCCGTGGCCGAGCTCGAGCAGATCGCGCTCGTCGCCGACGGCGATGGCCTCGCGAAGGCCGGGCTCCTCGATGTGCTGCGCAGCCGCGGCCCGCGGCGCATCCTGCTGGTCGGCATCGGCATCGGCGTCGCCCAGCAGCTCTCGGGCATCAACTCGATCATGTACTACGGGCAGACGGTGCTGGTGGAGTCGGGCTTCTCCGAGCAGGCCGCGCTCGTGGCCAACATCGCCCCGGGCGTCATCGGTGTCATCGGCGGCTTCATCGCGCTCTGGATGATGGACAGGGTCGACCGCCGCACGACGTTCCTGCTCGGGTTCGGGCTCACCACCGTCTTCCACCTGCTGATCGGCATCGCATCCGTGCTGCTCGAGCCGGGCAACCCCATCCGGCCGTTCGTGATCCTCGTGCTCGTCGTCGCGTTCGTGGGCTCGATCCAGACGTTCCTCAACGTCGCGACCTGGGTCTACCTGTCGGAGATCTTCCCGCTGCGCATGCGCGGGCTCGGCATCGGCATCGCGGCGTCGGCCAACTGGGTCATAAACGGCACGCTGGCGCTCTGGTTCCCCACGCTTGTCGAGGCGACCGGCATCACCGGCACCTTCTTCCTCTTCGCGGCCGTCGGCGCGCTCGCGGTGCTGTTCGTCGCGACGCAGGTGCCGGAGACGCGCGGTCGCACGCTCGAGGGGCTCGAGGCCGACATCACCTCCGGCAGCGCGTACGCGCGGCAGTGACCGCGCGCGGCCGGCCGTCGGGCATCGGCCACCGGCCGGCGACTGCCAGGATGGAAGCATGATCGAGATCCTGAGCCCGACAGAAGTCGAGCGCGGCAAGCGGACGGGTGCGCTCGTCGGCGACATCCTGCATGGCCTCAAGGCGCGCGCGAAGGCAGGCACGAACCTGCTCGAGATCGACCGCTGGGCGAAGGCGATGATCGAGGCCGCGGGCGCGCAGTCCTGCTACGTCGACTACGCGCCGTCCTTCGGCCGCGGCCCCTTCGGGCACTACATCTGCACCGGCGTGAACGACGCGGTGCTGCACGGCAAGCCCCACGACTACCGGCTCGCCGACGGCGACCTGCTGACGCTCGACCTCGCGGTGCTGCTCGACGGCGTGGCGGCGGATGCCGCGATCAGCTTCGTCATCGGCGGCACGGGCGACGACGAGAGCCGTGCGCTGATCGAGGTGACCGAGCGCGCGCTGGCCGCCGGCATCGCGGCGGCTGCGCCGGGCGCCCGCACCGGCGACATCTCGCACGCGATCGGCACGGTGCTGCGCGAGGCCGGCTATGCGATCAACACCGACTTCGGCGGCCACGGCATCGGCACCACGATGCACCAGGATCCGCACATCCCGAACGACGGCCGCCCCGGCCGCGGCTTCCCGCTGCGCCCCGGCATGATGCTCGCGGTGGAGCCGTGGGTGATGGCCGACACCGACGTGCTGGTGACGGATGCCGACGGCTGGACGCTGCGCAGCAAGACCGGGTGCCGCACGGCGCACTCCGAGCACACCATCGCGATCACGGCCGATGGCGCAGAGATCCTGACGCTGCCGAAGACGCAGCGCGACTGATCAGACGGATTCGGCGCCGAGATTGATGATGGCGTTGGGCGAGTTCGATTGGTGCACGCCCGCGAGCGATGGGCCGTCGTCGACGAGCTGCCGATAGCCGAGCCAGCCGAGCACGATGCCGACCGGCAGGAGCGCGATCAGGCCGATCACGAGCACGAGCTCGAGCACGGAGCCGCTCGTGCCCATGAAGTAGTACGCGGCGGGGTCGACGCCGCTGTCGCGCGCAGCGTCGAACGCCGGGAACACCCGGGCGCCGAGCGCGATCAGCGCGGCGGCCGTCAGGCCGAGGCCGACGACCAGCATGGCGATGCCGACGCTGGTGCGTCGCTTGGTGCCCCAGCCGGTGGCGCGGCCCGCCACCATCGGCGCCGCCTCGGGCGCGGTGCGGTGCCTGATCGGCGTGTGCTGCCGCCCGCTGCGCTGCTGCTCGGTATCCATGGCGACCCCCTCGTCGTGCTCCGACCGTACGCGATGGCGCGGCTTCAGTGGAAGGGACACCGCGGGGCAGCGGCGGGCGCGGATGCGGCACGCACGAGGCCGCCGGACGCGGGCTTGGTCGGCAGGCGGCGCCGGTTCACCGCCAGGCCGTCGCCGAGGATCGTCACGCGCGGATCGCTCAGAGCCGCGATGGCGGCGGCGAGGCCGGCGATGGCGACCTTCTCGCCCGGGCAGCGGTGGCCGCTGGTCGGGTCGCCGCCGCCGTGCGGGATGAAGGCCGCGATCGACTCCCAGTCATCGCGACCGACGAAGCGCTCGGGCTCGAACTCGTGTGCGCGCTCCCACGACTCGACGTCGGTGTTCGTGCCGAGGATGTCGAGCAGCACGCGATCGCCGGCCTGCACGCGCTCCCCGTCCAGCTCGATGTCGACGGTCGCCTGCGCGGGCAGCATCGGCACGAACGGCGCGGTGCGCCGCAGCTCCTGCGCGAAGGCCGTCGCGAGCGGCCCCTCGACGAGGGAGCGCCGCTCGGCGGTCTCCGCGGCGATGCGTTCGCGCCACTCCGGCCGGTCGTGCAGGTGCTTGGCGGCGAAGGCGACGAAGCGTGCGACCGCGATGGTCGGCCGCAGGACGTTCTGCAGCTCGACGCCTGCGAGCTTCGGCTCGAGCAGCGCTCCGCCGGGATCCCGATGCCACGCCCAGGCATGCAGGGCGGTGCCCTCGGCGGCCTCGAGCGTGCCGGCCCGCACGGCTTCGATCAGCGCCTTCGCATGCCGGTCGCTCCAGAGCCGGTTGAGGCCCGCGAGCAGGAACTCGGGCGAGTAGGGCACCCCGAACCCATCGACGATCTGCGCCTCTCGAGCGGCCCAGCGCGTCTTGGCGTCTGCCGTGCCTGGCAGCCCTGCCCAGCGCATGATCGCGCGGCCGAGCGCCCCGACGGCCGCGTCGTAGGCGGAGCGCTCGCCTCCGGCGACCCAGGCGTCGAGCTCCGCCTGCCACTCGCGCTCCAGGTGGGGCAGCAGCCGTGCCACCTGCTCGTCCTCGTAGGCGAGGTCGAGGAAGGTGGCCTTGCGATGGCGGTGCGCTGCCCCGTCCAGCGAGTGCACCGATCCGTGGCCGAAGAGCGTCTCCTGGACGAACGCGGGCATCGCGCCGTGGCGACGCATGCGGCCCTCGTCGTAGAAGAGCTCGACGCCCTCGGCGCCTCGCACCAGCAGCGAATCCCTGCCCAGCAGCCGCAGCGGCACGGCGCGGGCGCTCGCGCTGTGGGCGCGGCGCCAGACGTGGCGACCGAAGCCGTATCCCTTCGCGAGGAAGGCGAGCGTGTCGTCGCGCAGCGGTGCGTGGCCGTCAGAGGTCGAAGCGGTCGCCATGGGTTCGTCCTTCCGTCGCGGCCGACGCTAGCGGACGCGCCCTGACCGGTCGCCGAGCGAGGAGCGGTCTCGAGCGCGACCGCTCGGCGATGTCAGACCCCACCTGCTATGGTGGGATCACTGCGCGAGCAGGGCATCGCTGCCGGCTCGCCTGCGTCGTTGAACGCTCCTCTCTCCGTCCGGGTTCTCCGGACGTCGATGAACTTCCACGGCGAACGATCGCGGCCTCCGCCGCGCTCGCCGAATTGCGTCGACGCATCCACCCAAGAAGAACGCCTGCACCTGCGTGCAGACGGCAGGGTGCGCGCGCATGCTCACAGAAAGAGCAACCTTGACTGACACCATCACGACCCCCGTGGTCGCCACGACCTTCGCCGAGCTGGGCGTGCCCGCCAGGCTCGTCACCGCACTGCAGTCGATGGACCGCGAGCACCCGTTCCCGATCCAGGCCGACACGCTGCCCGACACGCTCGCAGGCCGCGATGTGCTCGGCCGCGGCAAGACCGGCTCGGGCAAGACGCTCGCGTTCTCCATCCCGCTGATCGCCCGCCTCTCCGGCGACCTCGCCGGCGGCGGCCGCCGCAAGGGCCTGCCGCTCGGCCTGGTGCTCGCACCGACGCGTGAGCTGGCAACCCAGATCGCCACCGAGATGGCGCCGCTCGCGAAGGCCGCCGGCCTGACCGTCACCACCATCTTCGGCGGCGTCTCGCAGCGCCCGCAGGAGACCGCGCTGCGCAACGGCGTCGACATCATCGTCGCCTGCCCGGGCCGCCTCGAGGACCTCATGAAGCAGGGCGTCGCCTCGCTGCAGGCGATCGAGATGACCGTCATCGACGAGGCCGACCACATGGCCGACCTCGGCTTCCTGCCGGTCGTCACGAAGATCCTCGACAAGACCCCGCAGTCGGGCCAGCGCCTGCTGTTCTCGGCCACGCTCGATAACGGTGTGGACAAGCTCGTCAAGCGCTTCCTCACCAACGAGATCATGCACTCCGTCGACGAGGCCAACTCGCCGGTCGCCGCGATGACGCACCACGTCTTCGAGGTCGCCCCCGACGACAAGAACCTGCTCGTGCGCCGGCTTGCGTCGGGCGAGGGTCGCCGCATCCTCTTCACCCGCACGAAGCACCAGGCGAAGAAGCTCGCGAAGACCCTGACCGCATCCGGCATCCCCGCCGTCGACCTGCACGGCAACCTGTCGCAGAACGCTCGCGACCGCAACCTGGCGCAGTTCTCCGACGGCACCGTGCGCGTGCTGGTGGCGACGGATGTCGCTGCCCGCGGCGTCCACGTCGACAACGTCGAGCTCGTCGTGCACGTCGACCCGCCCATGGAGCACAAGGCCTACCTGCACCGCTCGGGCCGCACGGCTCGCGCCGGCTCGCAGGGCGACGTCGCCACGGTCATGCTGCCCGCGCAGCGCCGCGACACCATGACGCTGCTGCGCAAGGCTGACATCAAGGTGCAGCCGCAGATCGTCACCGCCTCCTCGGATGCGGTCGACACGCTCGTCGGGCCGTACGCGCCCCACGTGGCACCGGCCCCCGGTGGCCCCGGCTCGGGCAACGAGCTGCCGCAGCAGCGCGGCGGCGGCTCCTCACAGGGCGCCAACGCGCGCCGCAAGCGTGCCTCGCGCGACGGTGTCGCCGGCTCGGGTGCGCACGGCGCCGACGGTGGCGCGGCTCGTGCCGACCGTCCCCGTCGCGACCGCTCGGGTCGCCCGGACACGGGCGGCGGCGCAGCTGGTAGCCGCGGTGGCCAGGGAGCACAGGGCGGCCGCCAGGGCCAGCCCGCACGTGGCCAGCGCAGCGGCCAGCCCGCTCGCGGCGGTCGCGGTGCGGCTCCCCGCGGCGGCTCGGCTGTCGCTTGGTCGTCGACCGGCGGCGGCTCGCTGCAGGGTGGCGACTCGGGCGGTCGCTCCGGTGGCCGCTCGGGCGGCGAGCGCCGCGCCCCGCGTCGTGCGCAGGGCTGACCCCTTCGCGGCCTGAGCCCGCTCGCATCGAAGCGCCCCTTCCACGCGGAGGGGCGCTTCTGCGTCCCCGGTACGAAACGGTCGCCCCGAGCGCCGCGGCGCGACGCTTTGGTACCGCTCGCGGCTCGGGGTGACCCGCATCCGCTGGCCGCGCGCCCGACCGGTACCGAATGGTCGCCTCCTGCCCCGCCGCGCGTCGCTTTGGTACCGCTCGCGGCTCGGGGTGACCCGCATCCGCTGGCCGCGCTGTAGAGCGGTACCGAATGGTCGCCTCGAGCCCCGCCGCGCGACGTTTTGGTACCGCTCGCGGCTGGGATGGCCCGCATCCGCTGGCCGCGCCGCCGAGCGGTACCGAATGGTCGCCTCGAGCCGTGCCGCGCGACGCTTTGGTACCGCTCGGGGCTCGGGGTGACCCGCATCCGCTGGCCGCGCGGCCGACCGGTACCGAATGGTCGCCTCAAGCCCCGCGGCGCGACGCTTTGGTACCGCAACGCGGCTCGGGCGGGTGGGCGCCCGCTGGCTGCGCGGCCGAGCGGTACCGAATGGTCGCTTCGAGCCTCGCCGCGCGAAGTTTTGGTACCGCACGCGGGCAGGCGGGGCAGGCGGAGCGAGATGCGCAGAGCGGGATGCGCGGCGGTGCGCGGGCGGCGCGGGCTACGCGGCCAGGACCGCGGCGCCGATGGCGGCCGCGTGGCCGCCGAGCTGCGCGAGCGCGAGGCGCCGCGGCTGCGGCACGCCGGGCAGCGTCGGGCGCTCGTCGAGCTCGCGCTCGATCACGGGCAGCAGCAGGTCGGCGCACGTGAGCATGACCGTGCCGCCGAGCACCACCACCTCCGGATCGAACGCGGGCAGCAGTCGGCGCAGCCCCGCGGCGACCGCCTTGGCGGCATCGTCCATCGCCGCGATCGCGGCGGGATCGCCGGCTCGCGCTGCGTTGGCGAGGTGCTCGGCCGTCGGAACGCCCCCAGGCGACAGCGCCACCGCGGCAGGCACGCCCGCCGCCTCACGCCGCAGCGCGTTGCCGCCCGCATACGCCTCGAGGCAGCCGTGCCCCGAGCAGGAGCACAGCGGCCCGTCCTCGTGGATCGTCACGTGACCGAGCTCGGCGCCCAGTCCGTGGGCCCCGATCAGCGGCCGCCCGTCGGCGACAAACGCCCCGCCGACGCCGGTGCCGAGGGCGAGCAGGATCGACGACGACGCATCCGACGCCGCACCCATCGCCGCCTCGCCCACCAGGTAGCCGTTCGCATCGTTGTCGATCGTCACCGGCAGGCCGAGCCGGTCGGCGAGCGCCGCCCGCAGCCCGAAGTCGCGCACGCCCAGGTGCGCGGCCCAGATGACGGTCTCGCGGTCGCGCGTCATCCAGGCGGCGATGGCGAGGCCGACGGCGGTGATCCGCGGCTGGCCCTCGGCGGCGAGCTGCGCGTCGAGTTCATGCACGGCCGCCGCGAGGGCGTCCACGAGCGACACCGGACCGTGGATGCTGTGCGCCCGGTGGCTGCGCGCGAGCACGTCGTCGAGCGTCCAGGGGCGAGCGGCGTCACGGCCCTCGGCCGGTACGGCGAGCGCAACGCCCGCGATCTTGGTTCCGCCCACGTCGAGGCCTGCGACTGTCACAACCTCATCCTGCCGCACGGCGCCGCCGAATCCGCGCGCTACCCGGCAGGATGGGCCGCATGCGCCTGGTGACCTGGAACGTGCTGCACGGCAGGACCATGGGCGACGCCCACGTCGACGCCGACCGCTTCGCAGATGCCGTGCGCGCGCTCGATGCCGACGTGCTCGCGCTGCAGGAGGTCGATCGCGGGCAGCCGCGCTCCGACTCGATCGACCTCACGGCGCTCGCGGCCGAGGCCATGGGCGGCGCGAGCGCGTGCTTCGTGCCGACGCTCATCGGCGACCCGGCGCGCTCGTGGCGACCGGCCGACAACCGTGATCTGGACGCGGTCGCCGACGGCTACGGCATCGCGCTGCTCTCGCGGTATCCGGTGCAGCGCTGGCACGTGCTGCGACTGGCGCCGGGCGGCGCGCGGCGGATGCCGCCGGTGGATCCGGAGACCGGCATGGCACACAGGCTGAGCGAGGAGCCGCGCGCGGCCGTCGCCGCGACCATCCGCTCACCGCTCGGCGTCTTCACCATCGTATGCACGCACCTGAGCTTCGTGCCGGGCTCGAACATCCGCCAGCTGCGCCGCGTCATGCGCTGGATGCATGGCCTGCCGGGCCCGCGCATCCTCATGGGCGACCTCAACCTGCCGCACACCGTCGTGCGCCGGCTGACGCGAGCGCATGCGCTGGCGCACGGGGCGACCTTCCCGGTGATGCAGCCCATGGTGCAGATCGACCACATCCTCAGCCCCGATCCGCTGCCGCCGGTGCGGCAGATCCGGCTCGCCAGGCCGCCGCTCTCCGACCACCTGCCGCTCGCCGTCGAGCTGGGGCGGGGTGCGGTGCACCGACGCGGGCGGCAGTGGGAGCACGCGACAGCGGATGGTGCCGACACCGAGGGCGCGTCGTCGACCGCGGGTGCAGGATGGGAGTCGTGAAGATCCTCCTGACCGGGTTCGAGCCCTTCGGCGGCGACGCCGAGAACGCCAGCCGCGCGGCGGTGCAGCTGCTCGCCGATGCGTGGGCGGCCGACTTGCAGCCCGGCATCGACCTCGTCACGGGCACGCTGCCGGTGGTGTTCGCCACCGCGGGGCCCGCGCTCGAGGCGCTCGTCGCGCAGCACGCGCCGGATGCGGTGCTCGCCGTCGGCGAGGCCGGGGGACGCACCGCCATCACCCCCGAGCGCTGGGCCGTGAACGAGGACGACGCGCGCATCCCCGACAACGCGGGCGACCAGCCGCGCGGCACCGCGATCGATCCGGACGGGCCCGCGCGACGCGCATCCGGCTTCGACGCCGATGCGCTCGTGAGCGCGATCCTGCAGGTCGGCCTCCCTGCGGATGCCAGCGACGACGCGGGCCGCTTCCTCTGCAACCACGTCGCCTACCTCGTGGCGGGGCTCGAGGTGCCCGGCGGCTTCGTGCACGTGCCAGCCGTGCGGTCGCACGGCGTCGCCACCGTCGGTGCCGAGACCGACCCGGGCAGCGCCGTCGGCGCACCCGTGCTCACCCACGCCGGCCGGGCGCTCACCTTCGACGACCTCGCGCTGGGCCTGGCGGCTGCGGTGCGCGCGATCGCCGCGGGCCGAGCGCACCCGGATGCCTCGACATCGACGCGGGAGCTGGGTCGCATCGACCGCGCATCCACCGTCATCGCCGCCGACGCCGCCACGATCTACCGGGCGCTCCTCGATCCGCTCGCGCTCGCGATCTGGCTGCCGCCCGTGGGCGCCACGGGCGAGATCGAGCAGATGGATGCCCGAGTGGGTGGCGGCTTCCGGCTCGTGCTGCGCTTCGCCGACCCGGTCGACCCGAAGACGACGCCGGATTCGGATGCCTCGCTGGTGCGGTTCATGGAGCTGGTGCCAGGGCAACGGGTGGTGCAGAGCGTCGCGTTCGAGTCGAGCCAGGAGCGGTTCGGCGGCGAGATGCTGCTGCGGTGGCAGCTGGAGCCGGTGGCTGCCGGCACCCGCGTGACCGTGTCAGCCGCGGATGTGCCGGCCGGGATCTCGCAGTCGGACCACGAGCTGGGGCTGGGATCGTCGCTGGCGAACCTGGCGCGCTACCTGGAGCGCTGACCGCTGGCGGCCGCCGCCGCGGCTGCCCGCTCCACCCACTTCGGCGTCTCGCCGTAGCGCTGCGGCGGGATCAGGCGGCCAGCGGCGGAGTCGTCGGCCAGTTGCCGGGCCCGCTGCTCCCGCGTCGCCTCGCGCTTTGCGGTGAGCACCCAGGAGATCGCCGCCTTGCGGTACGTCGCGGTCGCCTCGGCGAGGAAGGCCAGCGCGGCAGGGGAGGCATCGATGTGTTGCTGTAGCTCAGGCGGCAGCTCACGAGCACGCGTCTCGGAGGAGTAGCCGACGATGTTCTCGCCGCGCCGCGCCTCGAACACGCGGAGGCCCGCCGGATGCATCCGCCCTGCTGCCTGCAGTCGCTCGACATGCGCGACATTCACCGCAGACCAGACGGACGTCGCCTTGCGCGGCGTCCAGCGCTGCCTGCGCGCGTCGTCGTCGATGCGCTGCGACAGCGAATCGATCCAGCCGAAGCAGAGCGCTTCCGGCACGGCCTCCGCCCAGGTGAGCCCGCGCGGCTCGACGTGCTTCGAGCGAAGGCCCATCCAGAGCTCGGTGCTCGTCTCGTGATTGGCCTCGAGCCAGGCACGGAACTCCGCCGCATCGCGGAAGAACACCGCCGGCCGCTCGTCGCTGCCACCGGGGGTGCCGGGCTGCCCTGCCATGCGCATCAGCATGCCACCGGCCACCGACGCGCGGCTAGGAGACGGCGCTCCGCACCGCCGCGGCGAACGCATCGACATCGGCCTCGGTCGTGTCCCACGTGCACATCCAGCGCACCTCGCGTGCCGCTGCATCCCAGTCGTAGAAGAAGAACGCGTCGCGCACCGCGTCGGCCACACCCTCCGGCAGCCGCGCGAACACGCCGTTCGACTGCGTCGGGTAGGCGAACTCCACACCCGGCAGCTGCTCGACCGCGGCGCGCAGGCGCGCGGCCATCGCGTTCGCGTGCGCGGCGTTCTGCTCCCACAGGTCGCCCTCGAAGAGCGCGATCAGCTGCGCCGAGATGAAGCGCATCTTCGACGCCAGCTGCATGTTGAGCTTGCGCAGGAAGACGAGGCCCTCACCTGCGCGCTCCGACAGCACGACGACCGCCTCGGCGCCCATCGCGCCGTTCTTCGTGCCGCCGAGCGAGAGGATGTCGACGCCGGCATCCGTCGTGAACTCGCGGAACGGCACGCCCAGCGACACCGCCGCGTTCGACAGCCGCGCGCCGTCGACGTGCAGCAGCATGCCCTTCGCGTGCGCGTGGTCGGCGATCGCGCGGATCTCGTCGGCGGTGTAGAGGGTGCCGAGTTCGCTCGACTGCGTGATCGAGACCGCGAGCGGCTGCGCGCGGTGCTCGTCGCCCCAGCCCCACGCCTCCTGGTCGATCAGCTCGGGTGTCAGCTTGCCGTCGGGGGTCGGCACGGTGAGCAGCTTCATGCCGCCGACCCGCTCGGGCGCGCCGCCCTCGTCGACGTTGATGTGGGCGCTCTTCGCCGAGATCACGGCCCCCCAGCGGGGCAGCAGCGACTGCAGGGCGATGACGTTGGCGCCGGTGCCGTTGAAGACGGGGAACGCCTCGGCGCTCTCGCCGAAGTGGCCGCGCACGACCTGCTGCAGCCGGGCGGTGTAGTCGTCGGCGCCATAGGCGGTTTGGTGGCCGCCGTTCGCGTCGGCGATCGCGGCGAGCACGTCGGGGTGCACGCCGGAGTAGTTGTCGGATGCGAAGCCGCGGCGGTCGGTGTCGTGGAGGATCTGCACCCGATGATCTTTCCAGACCGGATGCGCACTGCCCCAACCAAGGCTCTGTCAGAACTCAGGCTCGCGCGTCACAATGAGCCCGGGGGAGACCCCGCGGAGTCGGCGACGCTCACGAGCGTCACCGCCAGACGATCGGAGATGCAGATGCACGACACCACGCAGCCGGGCCACCATGACCATGAGGGCGAGCACGGCCACGGGCACGATGCCGAGCACGATGTGACGGCCGAGGCGCACGAGTCGACGTCCGACCAGGACTCGCCATCGCAGGGCCTCGGGCCGTCGACCACCGGCACCGGTTCGCCCGTGCAGGACGCGGATTCGCCCTCCGAGGGCCTCGGCGGCTCGGCGACCGGCACCGGTTCGCCCGTGCAGGAGGCGGAGTCGCCTGCCGACGGCCTCGGCAGCCCGGCGGTGGGCGGCACCTCGCACGTGCAGGATGCCGAGTCGCCCGAGCACGGCACTGGCGCCGGCGGTGGCGGTCACACCGAGCACACCGAGCACCACGAGCACCACGAGCACGAGCACCACGAGCACAAGGACTGAGCGCGCTCCACGACCGAGCGGGCGCCGCGACGGCGCTCGCTCGGCGTCGTGGAGCCCGGCTCGGTAGCCTCCGGCCATGACCACGCAGATCGTCTGGTTCCGCCGCGACCTCCGGGTGGGCGACCAACCCGCGCTCGCCGCCGCGTCGGCAGCGGGCGACGTGCTGCCCGTGTTCATCGTCGATCCGGCGTTCGACGCCGCAGGAGCCGCTCGCACCGCGGCGCTGCGCACGGCGCTCGCGGCCCTGCACGCGGCGACCGACGGCGCGCTCGTCGTGCGCTCCGGCCCACCCGAGCGGGTGTTGCCCGCGCTCGTGCGCGAAGCGGCCGCGGCCGCCGTGCACGTCTCGGGCGAGACCACGCCGCTCGGGCGGCGCCGCGACCGTCGCGTGGAGGCCGCCCTCGACGTGCCGCTGATCGCCACCGGCACGCCCTACGCCGTCTCGCCCGGCAGGGTGCGCAAGGCCGACGGTGACCCCTTCCGCGTCTTCACGCCCTTCTCGCGCGCCTGGCTCGAGCACGGCTGGCGCGCGCCCGCCGAGCTGCCCGCCGGGCACCGCTGGGTGCGGCACATCGAGAGCGAGCCGCTGCCGCAGCCGCCAGCGGTATCCGCCGACCTGACGTGGGCGAGCGAGGAGGGCGCGCTCGAGCGCTGGCACGCCTTCCTCGAGGACGACATCGACGACTACGACGAGCAGCGCGACCGTGCCGACCTCGACGGCACCTCCCGGCTGTCGATCGCGCTGAAGCTCGGCGCCGTGCATCCGCGCACGCTGCTGGCCGACCTCGATCGCGTCGCCCCCGGCAGGAGCAAGGCGGCGCAACGCTCCCTCAAGCGCTTCCAGACCGAGCTCGCCTGGCGGGAGTTCTATGCCGATGTGCTCTTCCACCATCCGCGCTCCGCCTGGCACGACTACGGCGAGCAACTGCAGGGGATGCCCTACGACGAGCCGGGCGACGGCTTCGACGCGTGGTGCGCCGGCCGCACCGGCTTCCCCTTCGTCGACGCCGGCATGCGGCAGCTGCTCGCGGAGGGGTGGATGCACAATCGCGTGCGGATGGTGACGGCGAGCTTCCTGACCAAGGATCTGCACGTGTGGTGGCCGATCGGCGCCCGGCACTTCCTGCGGCACCTCGCCGACGGCGACCTCGCCTCCAACAACCACGGCTGGCAGTGGACGGCGGGCACCGGCACGGATGCATCCCCGTACTTCCGGGTCTTCAACCCGGTGCTGCAGGGCCAGCGGTTCGATCCGCAGGGCGACTACGTGCGCCGCTGGATCCCCGAGCTGCGGCACGTGCCCGGTGCCGCGGTGCACGAGCCGTGGAAGGTCGACGGCGCGCTCGCGCAGGGGTACCCGGAGCGCATCCTCGACCACAAGGCGGAACGCGAAGAGGCGCTTGCCCGACTGGAGTGGGCCAAGCGCCTTCGCTGAGCGGTTGGGATGCGGGGGCCGGCAGTGCTGGCCGCCGGCCCCCGACCGCTACCGGGCCTGGGCCCGCCGCACGAGCGTCAGCCAGATGGCACCGCCGATGGCGCCCCAGACCGCGGTCACGACCATCCATCCGCCCCAGCCCATGCCGGCGATTTCCAGTGCGGTGGTGCGGAAGCCCTCTGAGACGAACATGCCTGCCCCGATGGCGAGCACGACGACGGCGAGCGAGAGCCAGAAGATCCACAGGAACGACTGGCCCCAGCGCTGGAACGCCGTGGTGATCGCGGCGCCGACGAGGGCGACACCGAAGATCAGCAGGAAGGTCTGGATCAGCGTGTGCCACCACGGCCCGAGTCCCGTGAACGCGACGTCGAAGAAGCGGATGCTGAGCCCGAAGCCGCCGGTCGCGACCTCGATCACCTTGCCGATCGTGATGAGGACGGCGTAGAAGACAGCGTTGCCGAGGAACACGGCGGTGGTGCCGACCGCGAACTCGCGGCGGGTGAGCCCGAGCCCGAGGGCAAGCGGGAAGTACTGCCCCATCGCGGTGAAGCCGAAGCCGATCATGGGCCCGAGCAGCGCGAAGATCGCGCCGTTGTACTGCATGCCCATGTTCATGCCGGCGCGGGCCTCGGGCCCGCCCACGCTGATCACCAGCGCGCCGATGATGAGCACGATGATGAGCGAGAAGCACATGATCAGGAGCGGCCAGCCGAAGGCCTGCAGCTTGTTGACGGTGTGGAGCTGGATGACGTTGCGGATGCGCATGACGACTCCTCTCAGACAGTCGCGCGGTCGCCCGCGCGCTCGGCGGCCGAGGCCGCGTTGGCGGTGGTCAGGTGCACGAAGAGCGCCTGCAGGGAAACCTGGCCGATCTCCAGGCCGGCCTCGCGAGCGGCGAGCTCGTCGCCGTTCCGGGGCGTGAAGGTGGCGGTGGCGAGCGAGCCGAGCGTCTTGTGCTCGAGCACCTCGCGGCCCGCCAGGAACGCATCCACTGCGCCCGCCCTGCCCGAGACGGTGATGGCCGCGCCGTGCAGGTCGTCGGTGTCGACGTCGAGCAGCACCCTGCCCTCGTCGAGGATCACGACGTGCTCGAGCAGGTTCGCGACCTCGTCGATGTGGTGGGTCGACAGCACGACCGTGCGTGGATGCTCGGTGAAGTCGGCCAGCAGGTCGTCGAAGAACATCTGCCGGGCGACCGCATCGAGGCCGAGGTAGGGCTCGTCGAAGAAGGTCAGCCGCGCGCGGGAGGCGAGCCCGACGATGATGCCGATCGCCGAGAGCTGGCCGCGCGAGAGCTTCTTGATGCGGCGCTTCACCGGCAGGCGATACCGCTCGATCAGGGCGTCGGCGTAGGCCTGATCCCAGTTCGGGTAGGCGCCGGCGGCGATGCGCAGCACGTCGATGGCACGGAACGTGTCCGGGTACTTCTGGCTCTCCTGGATGAACACGGTCTGCGAGAGCACGCTGACGTTCTCGACCGGCGTCTCGCCCAGCACCTGCATCTCACCGGAGGTCGCGAAGACCTGGCCGGTGAGCAGCTGCATGAGGGTGGTCTTGCCTGCGCCGTTGCGGCCCAGCAGGCCGTGGATGCGGTGCTCCTCGAGTCGGAGCGAGACGCCGTCGAGGGCGACGACCTCCGGGTAGCGCTTGACGATGTCGGTGGTGACGATGGCGCTCATCGTGCGACCTCCTTGGTGATCATGCCCGCGAGCTCTTCCGGCGTGATGCCGAGCTGAGCCGCTTCGCGGAGCAGCGGTGCGATGTACTGGTCTTGGAACGCGAACTTCCGACGTTGCCGGAGCGCTTCGCGAGCGCCTGGAGCGACGAACATGCCGATCCCTCTCCTCTTGGTGAGCACATCCGCGTCGACGAGGAGCCCGAGGCCCTTGCCGGCGGTTGCGGGGTTGATGCGGAGGAAGGCGGCCAGCTCGTTGGTCGAGGGGACCTGGCTGTCTTCCGGGTAGGTGCCGTCGAGGATCCCGTCCTCGATCTGCTCGGCTACCGATTGGAAGATCGGCTTGCTCTCATCGAGCATGTCTGCCTCCTGATGGTCTGGGACGAGCTGCGCATCTCACCCCGTTGGTTCGTTACTCCACTAATGAACCACGGCACCCGCCAACCTGTCAAGGGCGTGTCGCGCATCCGCATAGGATCGGGCCATGGCAGTGATGTGGCTGCGGGCGGTTGCCGGGCTCGACGTGGCGGGCACCGATCCCACCGGGCTCGATCGATGAGCGCACCGAGCGATGCGGTCGGCCGCGCCACGGCGGCCGCGCGGCTGCCGCGATCGACGATCTGGCGCTACGGCATCGGGTCGCTGGGCACAGGCGGCTTCTCGACGCTCCCCGGTCTCGTGCTCGTCTACTACCTCACCGATACCCTCGGCGTCTCGGCGCTGATCGCCGGTCTGATCCTCACGATCGCGAAGGTCTGGGATGTCGTGGTCGACCCGGTGATCGGCGGGTTCAGCGATCGTGGCCTCGCGCGCGACGGCACGCGCCGGCGCTTCATGCTGATCGGCAGCGTTGCGCTGCCGCTGTGCTTCGTGCTGACCTTCTCGGTCGTGCCGGACATCGGCCCGGCGGCGTCCGCGACCTGGGTCGGGCTCGCCTTCATCCTCAGCGCCACCGCATTCAGCCTGTTCCAGGTGCCCTACATCGCGCTGCCCGCCGAGCTCACGGCCCGCTACGACGAGCGCACGCGGCTGCTCACCTGGCGCGTGGTCGTGCTGGCGGTGGCGATCCTGCTGTTCGGCGCCGGCGGACCGCTCGTGCGCGACCTCTTCCCGGCTGACCCGCACCGGGGCTATCTCGTGATGGCGATCGTCGCGGCAGCGGTGCTCGCCGTCGCCCTGCTGCTGTCGTCGACGGTCGCGCCCCGGGGCCCGGCTGCGACCGCCGCCGCGCCGCGGGTCGCGCTCGCACAGCACTACCGCAGCGGCATCCGGGTGCTGCAGCGCAGCCAGCCGCTCCGCGCGCTGCTGGCGACCTACATGCTGCAGGGACTCGCGACCGGCATGATGCTCGCCGGCGCCCAGTACGTCGCCACCTGGGTGCTGCGCGATCAGACCGCGGTGACGCTGCTGTTCGTCGCGCTCATCGCACCCGCGCTGCTGCTGGCGCCGGTCTGGGGCATGGTCGCGAGACGGGTCGGCAAGGAGCGCGGGTTCCGCATCGCCAGCGCGATCTTCCTTGCCGCGACCGCCTCGCTCGTGCTGCTGCTGTGGGCCCCGGGCCCCTGGGCCTACCTGCCCGTCGCGGTCGCCGGTGCGGCCTACGCCGGGATGCAGTCGCTGCCGCTGGCGATGCTGCCGGATGTGATCACGGACGACGCCACGCGACACGGCGAGGGCCAGGCCGGCATGTTCGGCGGCGTGTGGACGGCGGGAGAGACCGCCGGGATGGCCTTTGGCGCGACCGCGCTAACCGTGGTGCTCGCCATCACGGGCTATCGCGAATCGGTCGGTGCCGCGGTCGTCGAGCAATCCGGCGCCGCGATCGTCGGCATCGTGCTGAGCTTCAGCGTCGTGCCAGCCGCCGCGATGCTGCTGAGCCTCGGCACGCTGCGCCGCTACCGGCTGCGTAGGGCAGACATCGACCAGGCAGGCACCGGGTCGACGGACACCGCACAGGCAGGCGCCTGAGATGGCGCAGCTGAGCGAGCGATCGGCCGCCATCATCGAGCGGCTGCGGCAGCTGCGCGAGGCCGATGCCGCCACCCACGGCGGTCGGGTGCTCTCGTACGTGTACGACCCCGGCCTCGCCGAGCTCGACGAGCTGGCTGCGCAGGCGATGCGGCTGATGCAGCCGGTGAACGGGCTCGACCCGACCGTCTTCCCCTCGGTTGCGGCACTCGAGCGAGAGCTGGTCGGCTTCGCCAGGCAAATGCTGCACGGCGACGAGACCACGGTCGGCACGGTCACCAGCGGCGGCACCGAGAGCTGCATGCTGGCGGTCAAGACGGCACGGGAGGTCTGGGCGGCGCGGTCCGAGCGGCCGCCGGGATCACGGGCGCGGATCATCGCACCCGTCACCGTGCACGCCGCCTTCCACAAGGCCGCCGCGTACTTCGGCCTCGAGCTCGACCTCGTGCCGGTGGATGCCGGCGGCGTGGTGGCGACCGACGACATCGCCGCCCGCTTCGGCCCCGACGTCGCCCTCGTGGTGGTCTCGGCACCGGGCTACCCGTTCGGCGTGCTCGATCCGATCGCCGAGGTCGCGGCAGCCGCGGCGAGCGCCGGCATCCCGTGCCACGTCGACGCGTGCATCGGCGGCTTCGCGCTGCCGTGGTGGGGCGACCTGCCGGCGTGGGATCTCGCGGTGCCCGGGGTGACCAGCATCTCCGCCGACCTGCACAAGTACGGCTACGCGCCCAAGGGCGCCTCGGTGCTGCTGCAGCGCGGTCGCGACCGGCAGCGCCGCCAGTTCTTCGCCTCCGCCGGCTGGCCCGGCTACCCGATCGTGAACCCGACGCTGCTGGGATCGAAGTCGGCCACCGCGCTCGCCGCCGCGTGGGCGATCGTGCAGCAGCTCGGCGATGACGGCTTCGCCGAGCTCGTCGCCTCGTGCCGCCGTGCGACCGAGCAGCTGCACGCGCACATCGATGGGCTCGCCGGGCTGCGGGTGGTGGGCGATCCCACCGGGCCGCTGCTGGCGGTCGCCGCCGACCCCGCGGAACCGAAGCGCGCCCGCGTCGACCCGCATCACTGGGCCGATCGCGTCGCGCAGCTCGGCTTCACGCTGCAGCTGCAGCCGGGCTTCGCGCAGCCGGACGGCACCCGCCTGCCCCGCACCACGCACCTGACGATCACCCCGGTGACCGAGCAGCGGCTGCCGGAGCTCACCGAGGCCCTGACCCGCGCTGCCGACGACGTGCGCGGCAGGGCGCCGGCTGATCCGCGACTGGCGGTGCGGGCGCTGCGGCTGACGGGCGCCTTCCGACGCGAGCTGACCGCGGATCGGGCGCAGGCGCTCCTGCGACGCTTCGGTGTCGGCCGGCGGGGCGCCGGCGCCACACTGCCGACGCGGATGGCGCCGCTCATGGCGCTGATCGAGCAGCTGCCGACCGCGTTCACCGAGCGGCTCCTCATCGAGGTGCTCGCCCGGCAGGCCGAGCCGACGACCGACCCGGCCACCGGGCGATAGCCGCCTGCCCGGACGCTCCGGACACAACGCGAGGAAGAGCGGTCAACCCTTCAGTGCGTCCTTCCACTTCACCATCGCGCCGGTCTTCAGCAGCGACCGCTCGTAGATCCTGGCGGCGAAGCCGATCACCAGCACCGTGAAGGCGATGAGGATCGCGAGCGACAGGTACGGCTCCCACCACTCCATCGTGCCCAGGTAGACCCGCATCGGCACCGCCACGGGGGCCGAGAAGGGCACGTACGACATGGCCTGCAGCGCCACCGGGTTGTTGTTGAAGATGATCACGAGGAAGTACGGGATCATCACGAACAGCAGCAGCGGGCTCGTGGCGGTCGCGATGTCCTCCGAGCGCGAGACGAGCGCGGCCGCTGCCGAGTAGAGCGCGGCGAGCATCACGAAGCCCACGGTGAACAGCACCACGAACCACACGATCGGCATGCCGAGCCCGTCGAGCAGCAGCTGCGACCCCGTGACCGCGCCGCCCAGCAGCACGAAGGCCGCGATCAGCACGATCTGCGCGAACGCGAGCACCGAGTTGCCGAGCACTTTGCCGGCCAGGATCGCCCGCGCCGAGACGGTCGCGAGCATGATCTCGACGATGCGCGACTGCTTCTCCTCGACCACCGACTGCGCGATGGTCTGGCCGTAGGTCGTCGCCGACATCAGGAACACGATGCCGAACGCCAGTCCGATGAGGTACGTGAGCATCGGGTCGGGCGCGTTCGGGTCGAGCAGCTCGAGATCCGGCGCGACGCTGAGCATCTGCAGCAGCGACGAGGGCGCCTCGCGGTCGCCGATGACGAGCAGGCCGGAGGGGCCATCGCCCGCCACGACCCCGGCCTCTGCGGTGCCGTCGAGCACCGCCTGCCGCACCGCATCCGCATCGTCGAGCGTCTCGACGGCGACGCCGTCGATCGACTGCAGCGTCGGCGAGAGCTCCGAGGTCGTCGCGACGCTGGTGTCCTCGTCGAAGAGTTCGGGGCCGACGGAGGAGAGGATGACGGCGGCGAACACGAGCGCGAGCAGGATCGCGGTCGAGATGATGTAGCTCTTCGAGCGCACCTTCGTCAGGATCTCGCGCTGGGCGACGATGCCCGTCGCCTGCCAGAAGCCCGTGCGTCCACGCTGGTCGGCGCCGCGGTTCGGGGCGGATGCGGTGGTGGTGCTCATCGGACGACCTCCTGGAAGATCTCGGTCAGCGGGCGGACGGTGGGGGAGAAGCTGCGCACGGATCCGCGCTCGATCGCCTCGCGCAGCACGCGGTCGGCGTCGGCCTCGGTGGGCGCGGCGAAGCGCACGTGGCCGCCGTCGTACTCGATCACCTCGATGCCGGGGATGCCGCGCACGAAGCCGGCGTCGTCGGTCTCGAGGATCCACTCGGGGCGGGCGTGGGCGGCGCGGATCTCCTCGCGCGTGCCAGCGGCGCGCACCTCGCCGTGGGCGAGGATGACGAGCGAGTCGCAGAGGCGCTCGACGAGGTCGAGCTGGTGGCTCGAGAAGAGCACGGGCGCGCCGGAGCGGGCGACCTCGCGGAGCACGCCGAGCGTCGTCTCGACGGCCATCGGGTCGAGGCCGGAGAACGGCTCGTCGAGCACGAGCGCGGTGGGCTCGTGCACCAGCGCCGCGGCGATCTGCGCGCGCTGCTGGTTGCCGAGACTGAGCGACTCGAGGGCGTCGTGCTGGCGCTCGCCGAGGCCCAGCTGCTCGAGCAGCGTCGCGGCGCGGGCGGCCGCATGCTTCGCCGACATGCCGTGCAGGCGCCCGAGGTAGACGAGCTGCTCGTGCACCTTCATCTTCGGGTACAGGCCCCGCTCCTCCGGCATGTAGCCGAACTGGGCGCGGTCATCGGCGGTGACCGGCCGGCCATCCACCTGCACCGAGCCGGAGTCGGGGTCGAGCACGCCGAGGATGATGCGCATGGCCGTGGTCTTGCCGGCACCGTTCGCGCCGACGAAGCCGGTCATGAGGCCGTCGCGCACGTCGAAGCTGACGTCCTTGAGTGCTTGGTGCCCGCTGAACGAGCGGGAGATGGATCGGATGGAGAGCATGCGTCAAACCTACGATCGCGCCCGCGGGCGGGCCTCCCCCTGACGGCTGGAGTTCCGGCTCCGCCGAGCGGGGGAGCGAGCCGTCAAGGCTCCGCCGAGCCGCCGAGCCGCCGAGCCGCGCCCCTTCGACGAGCATGAAGATCGCCGCGGCCGCCGCGACCACCAGCACCCGGTCGGTGGGCGTCAGCCCTGCGGCGCGACCACGCCGTGCTCGTAGGCCCAGATGACCGCGTGGATGCGGTCGCGGATGCCGAGCTTCAGCAGCACGTTCGACACGTGGGTCTTCACGGTCGCCTCGCCGACGAAGAGCTCGCGTGCGATCTCGGCGTTCGAGCGGCCGCGGGCGAGCAGCAGCAGCGTCTCGCGCTCGCGGTCCGTGAGCTGCTCGAGCTCGGGGGCGGTGGCGGATGCGTCGGGCTCGGCGCCGCCGGCCGCCGGCGCCGACGGGGGCGTCGCCGCGAAGCGCTCGATCACCCGCCGCGTCACGGCCGGAGAGAGCAGCGCGTCGCCGCGGGCGAGGGCATGCACGGCATCGATCAGATGCTCGGGCTCGGCGGTCTTCAGCAGGAATCCGCTCGCGCCGGCCGCGAGCGCGTCGAACAGGAAGTCCTCGCGGTCGAAGGTCGTGAGCATGAGCACGGCCGGGTGCGCCGAGCCCTGGGTGATCTGCAGCGTGGCCTCCAGCCCGTCCATGACCGGCATCTGCACGTCCATGCAGATCACGTCCGGCGTGAGCGCCGCTGCCAGCCGCACGCCCTCCGCGCCATCCTTCGCCTGCCCCACGACATCGAAGCCGGGCTCGCTGGTCAGGATCGTCTCGAATCCGGCGCGCACGAGCGCCTGATCGTCCACCAGCAGAATCCGCGTCACGCTTCCACGCTAGCGGCCGCCAGACTCGAGAGATTCTTCTGTGCGTTGCGGCAATCCTGACGCTAACCTGAGCACAACCTTTGCCCAACCCGAATGGTTGCAGGATGCGCTCACGCCCTCGTCTGATCGTTGCCGCCGTCGTCACCGCGCTGCTGGGCGCTCTGCTGACCGTCGTCCCCACCGCTGGCCCCGACGGTGAGGCGGTCGCGGCGTCCGCCGCCGACTTCGACCCCGGCTTCCTGGTCTCCGACCAGCAGTTCTACGACGGCAGCGTGATGACCGCCAGCCAGGTGCAGGCATTCATTGACTCGGTGCACCCCGGCTGCTCCGCGGGCTACACCTGCCTCGACACCTACGCGCAGGCGACACCGTCGATTGCCGCGGACGCCTACTGCGACGCCTTCACCGGCAGGTCGAACGAGTCGGCGGCGAGCATCATCGCGCGCGTGGGAGCGGCCTGCGACATCTCGCAGCGCGCGCTGCTGGTGATCCTGCAGAAGGAGCAGGGGCTCGTCACGAGCCGAGCTCCCAGTGCTCGGGCCTACACGGCAGCGACCGGATTCGGCTGCCCCGACACCGCGCCCTGCGACTCGAGCGTCGCCGGCTTCTTCTACCAGATCTACTACGGGGCCAGGCAGTTCCAGCGGTACGCGGCGCATCCCGAGCGCTGGGCGCACCGGGCGGGCGTGCAGAACTGGGTCTGGTGGCATCCGAACACGGCCTGCGGCCGCAGTTCCATCTTCATCCGCAATGCCGCCACCGCGGGCCTCTACAACTACACGCCGTACCGTCCGAACGCGGCGGCGCTCGCGAACCTCTACGGCACCGGTGACGCCTGCTCCGCCTACGGCAACCGCAACTTCTGGCGCATGTGGACCGACTGGTTCGGTGACCCGACCGTGACGCTGCCCAGCGCCAAGCGCCTGGCTGGAGCCAATCGCTACGAGACGGCCGCGGCGGTCTCCCGCAGTGCCTTCGCGCCCGGGGTGCCGGTGGTCTACCTCGCGAGCGGCGAGAAGTTCCCCGACGGGCTCTCGGCCAGCGCCGCCGCCGCGCACCAGGGCGGCCCGGTGCTGCTGACATCGCGCGACTCGCTGCCGCAGAGCGTGCGCGATGAGATCGTGCGGCTGCGACCGCGCCAGGTGGTCATCGTCGGCGATACGCAGTCGATCTCGGTGAGTGTTGAGGCCGCGGTCCGAGCGCTCGTCCCGGGCTCCGGCACTCGCGCGGCGGTGACGGAGCAGGAGGCGCTACCGAGTTCGTCGACGCCCACGCCCGAACCGACCGCCACACCGTCGCCCGAGCCGACAGCGTCGCCGTCGCCGGAGCCGACAGTGACACCATCGCCGGAGCCGACCGATGCGGCACTCGAGCCGACGCCGGCGCCTACCGACGAGCCGCTCGAGCCGACGCCCGAGCCTACCGACGAAGCGCTCGAGCCCGCGCCTGCTTCCACCGATGCTGCGCTCGAGCCGTCCCCGACGTCGACGCCGACGCCCTCGCTCACCGAGCGAGCGCCGGAGGACGCCCAAGTCGCATCCGCAGCGCAGCCGGATGCCTCCACCTCCGGCGTGCTGCGGCTCGGCGGCGCGAACCGCTACGCGACCAGCCGGCTGATCGCCGAGCATGCCTTCGATGGGGCCGCCTCGGCGTTCGTCGCCACGGGGCTGCGCTTCCCGGATGCGCTCTCCGCCGGCCCCGCGGCAGCCCGCCGCGATGGTCCGGTGCTGCTCGTCGACGGCAGGCAGCAGTCGCTGGATGCGGCAACCCGTGCCACGTTGCAGCGCCTGGGCGTGCGCTGGGTCGGGGTCGTCGGCGACACGGCCTCGGTGCAGGCGGGGATGGCCACAGGCATCGGTGCCACCGGCGCCCAGGTCGTCCGCTACGCCGGCAGCAACCGGTTCGAGACGGCCGTGGCGCTCGCCGCGGACTTCGGCGATGTCGACACCGCCTACCTCGCGAGCGGCCAGGGCTTCGCAGACGCGCTGGCCGGGGCGGCCGCTGCCGGGGTGCGAGGCGCACCGCTGCTGCTGACGAGCAAGTGGTGCATGCCTGCGGAGACGCGCACCGCGCTCATCCGATCCATGCCCGACGAGGTGGTCGTGCTCGGCGGCCCACCGACGATCAGCACGGCGAGCGCCCAGTACGTCAGCTGCCGCTGAGGTCGGGGGCAGGCATCCTCGCCCGCACGAGCCAGCCCCCGCGGGAGCGCGGACCGGCCTCGAGCGAGCCGCCCATCGCGCCGACGCGCTCGCGCATGCCCACCAGGCCGGCGCCTGCCCCGTGCGGGCCGGAGCCCGCGCCGTGGCCGTTGTCGGCGATCTCCACCTCGAGCTCGTCGGCGAGGTAGCGCACGCGCACGTCGACCTGCGCCACGGGGCCGGCGTGCTTGCGCGCGTTGGTGAGCGCCTCCTGCACGGTGCGAAAGGCCGTCAGGCCGGCCATCGGCGAGACCGCCCGGGGCGTGCCGATCTCGGTGAGCGTCACGTGCTGGCCGCTCGTCTTCGCGGCTTCGACGAGCGAGGCCAGGGCGTCGAGTCCCGGCGCCGACGAGGCGTCGTCGTCCTCGGAGCGCAGCGTCACGACGAGCGACCGCAATTCACCGATCGCGTCGCGGGCCGACTGCTCGACGTGCCGCAGCGCATCCGCCGTCTTGTCCGCGTCGACCGTGAGCATCCGGCGCGCGGCACCGGCCTGCACGCCCATCGCCGAGACGTGGTGCGCGACGACGTCATGCAGCTCACGCGCGATGCGCAGCCGCTCGAGCGAGACCGCCTGCTCTGCGAGCTGCGCCTGCTGCGCCTGGATCTCGGCATGCGCGGCCGCGAGGCGCTCCTGCTCGAGCGCGCTCGCCCAGGCGCGGTTGCCGAAGAGCCACGCGCCGCCGAAGTAGGCGACATTGATGACGACCTGGATCATCAGCAGCGCGAAGAACGCGGAGACGCCGCGCTCGCCGGTCTCCGGGTCGAAGAAGCCGCGCACGGCCGACGACGCGAGCCACGCGGCCATCGCGATCACGATCACCAGGCGCACCCAGTGGGCCCGCTTGCGGTTCGGGTCCCACGCGCCGATCGAGTAGAAGCCCATGAAGAGCGCGACCTGCGAGGCATAGAGCTCGACGACCCCAAGCTCGCCCGCGGTGATGTAGACGACGGCCTGCGAGATCGACACGGCCACCGGATGCCGCCGGCGCAGCACCAGCGGTGCCGCGAGTAGCGCGGCGGCGAGCAACGGTTGCCAGATCGGCACGTCGACGAACTGCAGCCCGGTCATGGCGCTGAGCGCGACCATGACGCAGCCGACGAGCGCGAGCGCGCCGGCGAGCACCACATCGCTCCGCAGCGAGCGAGCGTCGGGGGCGGGGCGCACGGGCATGCGTTCGAGCCTAGGCGTGGGGCAGGCGGCGTGCCTCCCTCCACTGGCGGGCGGACGCGGCGGGTCGGCTCCGTCGCGCGGGGGAGGGCGGCGCAGCCGCTCCGGCTCAGCCCTCCAGGATCGACCGCAGCCGCTGCAGGTCCTGCTGGTTCGCCCGCCGCATCGCCCCAGCGAGCAGTGGTGCCGCCAGCCGCGAGAAGCCTGCCGGCTCGCCGCTGTTGCGCAGCATCATCTGCGTGCCGCCCGGGGCATCGGACCACTCGTAGATCGTCGTCATCGGGAACGGCCCCTGCGCGGTGCTCATCACGAGGCGCTCATCGGGCACGTGCTCCCGCACCTCATACGTGTAGGCGAGGCGTCGACCGAGGAAGCGCGCAACGAACGCGACGCGGCTGCCGACGCCCAGGGGCGGCTCCGTCTCCCATTCGACCGAGCGGATGTTCTCGTACCACTCGGTCGCGTTGTCCGGGTCGGCGACGTACGCGGCGACAACGGAACGCGGCCGGGCGATCTCGACCGACGTGCGGACATCCACAGGCATGCCGGAACCGTAGCGCGCATTGCGCCATTTCCGCCCCCGCCTGATGCGGAGCGGCGGCGGCGTAGACTGGAGCCGATGGGAACCTGGCAGCCGGAGCGGGCCCGCGTCGTCTCACGCGGCCTGCCGTTGCGCGCGCTGCTGCTGATGGGCACGACCGTCGTGCTCCTCATCGTGGGACTGCTGGGGATGCACGCGCTGGCCGGCTCGACGGGCGGGCACACCGGAGCCGGTGCCGTGCAGAGTGGTGCCGCTCATGCCGACACCTCGGTCGCGGCGACCGGTGCGCACCATGTCGAGGCCGGCTCGCCGCCCGCGGTCGCGCTGCAGCATGCCCACACCTCCGCTCATGCGGATGCGGCTGTTGGCGCCGCCTCGCACAAGGATCTGCAGTGTGCAGAGACCTGCGCCGGCACCCCGCTCGGCCACGAGCACATCGCCGTCGCCTGCGTGCTCGCGCTGCTCGCGGGACTCCTCCTGCTGACGCCGCCGCGTGTGCTCGCCCGCGGCTGGATGCCGGCGATGCCGGCGCTCGGCGCGCTCAGCGTCGGCTCGACGCAGATCGGGCCGCCGCCTCCCTCGCTCATCCAGCTCTCGATCAGTCGGACCTGATCGGTCTGCCTGGCCCCCGGCCAGGCCGCGCGGCCACCGCATTCGCGGAGGCCGCCAGACCGACACATCCGATCGAGAACAGGACCACCACCATGAAGCAGTACCGCCGCGCGCTGGCAGCCAGCGCCCTCACCCTCGCGCTCGTCCTCACCGGCTGCAGCGCTACCACCCAGGCGCCCGCCGAGACGAGCGCCCCCGCAGCGACGGCATCGTCGTCGGCCAATCAGGTCGACGAGATGTTCGTCACGATGATGATCCCCCACCACCAGCAGGCCGTTGAGATGGCCGATCTCATGCTCACGAAGACGGATGCCGATGCTGACGTGCTCGCGCTCGCCGAGCAGATCCGTGCCGCACAGGCCCCCGAGATCGAGCTGATGCTCGGCTGGCTGGAGGAGTGGGGCGTGCCCTACTCGCCCGACGACGATCACGGCATGGGCGACGGAGCCGGCGAGGGCATGATGTCGGAAGCGGACATGACCGAGCTGGAGGAGGCGACCGGCGATGAGGCGAGCCGGCTCTTCCTCGAGCAGATGATCGTGCACCATGAGGGCGCCGTGCTGATGACCGACATGCAGCTCGAGAACGGGCAGGACCCGGATGTGCTCGAACTCGCACAGCAGATGAACGACGACCAGTCGGCCGAGATCCTGACGATGCGGCAACTGCTCACCGAGATCTGACGGATGCATCAGGTTGCGCCCGAGCCGAGACGCGCTCGGGCGCAACCCCATCCGCGTGCGGCTGGTGGCCATCGCTGCCGCCGCTCCATCGATCGCACCCTCGCCGGAAGGCCCACTATGAGACTCACCCCATCCATCACCGTCGCCGCGGCGGCCCTCGTCATCGGGCTCGCCGGCTGCAGCGCTGGCAACCCGCCCGCGACCCCCGCCCCGGCATCTGACGCCGCGCCGCCCAGCAACACGGCCCAGTCCGACGCTCCGGCGCAGTCCAGCGCGGGCGAGGCCAGCCTGGAGCAGCTCGGCCACATCCATGCCATCGACAGCACAGCTGACGGCGAGATCCTGCTCGCCAGCCACAGCGGCCTCTACCGGCTCGACGACGCCGGCACGCTCGCCGGGCCGATCGGCGGCGACGACTTCGACGGCATGGGCTTCACCGTGGTCGGCAGCACGCTGTTCGCGTCCGGTCACCCCGGTTCGCAGACGCCGGCTGAGCTCGGCAGCCCCAGCCTCGGCATCATCCGCAGCGACGACGGCGGCCAGTCGTGGTCGCCGGTCGCGCTCTCCTCTGAGGCCGACTTCCACGTGCTGACGGCCAGCCCCGACGGCAGGCTCCACGGCATCGCGACGCGAGCGCCGGAGCTGCTCTCGAGCGCCGACGAGGGCGCCAGGTGGGTGGCAGGCACGGAGCTCGCGGCGGTCGACCTGGCCGCCACCGATGACCGCCTGTTTGCCGCCACCGAGCAGGGCGTGCAGAGCAGCGACGACGGGGGCGCGAGCTTCACGCTGCTCGACGGTGCACCGCTGCTGTACACGATCGAGGTGCTCGGCGACGGCTCACTCGTTGGCGTCGACACCAGTGGTGTCGTGCAGCTGCAGACGGCCGAGGGCTGGGAGCGGCTCGGCTCGGTGGACGGCGCGGGTGCGTTCGGAGTCGTCGGCGACGACCGCATCCTGGCCGTCGACGATCGCGGCGTCGTCGAGATCACGGGCGGCGACGCGGTGGTGCTGGTGCCGATCGGCTGATCGGTGCCCGGTGTGGGACCCAGGAGCGGCGCCGGACATCGGACCGAAGTGGCACATCGGCCACACCATCCTCGAGCAGCAGCGCGTCGCTGGCTGCGGAGGGAAGGTCGTGCAGCAGCTTGCCCAGGAGCTGCGGAGTGAGTTCCGGGCGATGGCCGGTCTGTCGCGCTCGAAATTGCTGTACATGCGCAGTTTCGCAGAAGCGCGGCCCTACGGATTCTCAATCGTCCCGCAGCATGTGGGACATTTGCCCTGAGGCCACTTCGGCCTGCTGATCGACAAGCTCGACGCGCGTCAGGACCGCGACTGGTGCGCGGAGTGCGCCGTCGATGAGGGCTGGTCCCGCGCGGCGCTCGGAGCAGCTTGAACGGGCGTTCGGTCGCCGCGTCTACGCGGGCTGGCCTGGCAGCTTGAGTGAGCCCGTTGCCGCGCGACCCGGGAAGGCGAGCATGACGGCGGCGCTGACCAGCCAGACGCCGCCCGACCCGGCGAGCAGCAGCAGCGGCTCGACCCCTGCGAGCGCCCCGGCGATCGCGGTGCCCGCCGCGGCCGCGGCCGTGCGCAGCGCCGATCCGACCGTGAACACCTGCGCGACCACGTCATCCGGGCTCTCCGTGCGGCGCAGCAGGAGCATCGCGGCGGTAGGCGCCGCCGTGCAGAGGCCCGAGAGGCCGACGAGCGCGATGGTCCAGCCGAGGCCGATGTCGAGCGCGGCAGCGAGGGTCGCGAGGCCGGTCAGGCCGTAGCCGATCGCCATCGTCAATTGCGGGGAGATGCGCTGGCGGCGCAACGGCTCGATCACCGCGCCGACGAGCGCCCCGACCGCGAATGCGGCGACGATGAGCGCGCTCATCGCGGCGTCACCGGCGGCGACCACGGCGATGCCGATCGCGGCGATCGGCATGATGCCGCGGCCGAGCTCGGCGAGCGTGCCGGAGGTGGTGACGACGGCGAGCGGCCGATGCGTGGTGAGCGTGACGATGCCCGCGCTCATCGAGCGCAGCAGTCCCTTGCGCTCCGTCTCGCGCGGCTGCACGCGCAGCAGCGCGTAGGCGGCGACAGCTGCCAGCGCCACGGCCGCCATCAGCAGCAGCGCCGCCCGTGCCCCGAGCGTCGGGGCGAGCACGGCAACGGCCGCGGGGCCGGCGACGCCGCTGACGTTGTAGCTGAGCGAGTCGAGCGCATACGCCTGCCGGGCGTTGGAGCCTGGCGGGGCGATGAAGCTCGACAGGCCGCCGAAGCCGAAGGGCGTCAGCAGCCCGCTGATCACGAGCGCGATCGCGACCGCCCACACCGGCACCGGCCCGATCGAGGCGGCGATGGCGTAGGCGGCGGCGGTGCCGGCCGCGGCCGTCATCATCATCGCGCGAGGCCGGTGGGCGCCATCCAGCAGCGCTCCCACGAGCGGTGCCGCGACGATGCCGGGAACGAGCGCGAGGGCGACGAGCATCGCGCCGAGCCCGACGTCGCCGAACTCCTGCACCGCCAGGATCGGGATGGCGATCTGCGCGCCGGAGGCCGCCGTGCGGATCGGCACGGAGGCGGCGAGCTGCCGGGGCCCGCCGACGGACCCCGCCGAGCGCTGCGCGCTGGGCGGGCTCGTCGACTGGCCGGTGCGGGTCACTCGGCGATGGGGACGATCAGGCCGCCCCACGTCTCCAGGATGTACGCCTTCGTCTCGTCGCTCGTGAGCAGGTCATACAGCGCGGTCACGCGCGGGTCGTCCTGCAGCTCGGGCGTGGTGACGAGCGAGTTGAAGTAGTTGGAGTCGGTGCCTTCGGTGAGGATCGCCTGCTCCTGCGTGAGCCCGGCCGGCAGCGCGAAGGAGGCGGTGACGAAGACGGCGTCGTTGTCGGGGATCGCCAGCGGCAGCGTGGCGTTCTCGACCTCGGTGAACTGGAAGTCCTTCGGGTTGGCGGTGACGCCGTCGAGGTTGGTGGTGCCCTCGGCGATCTCGATCAGCCCCTCGGCCGCGAGGATCTCCAGCGCGCGCGCTTCGTTGGTCGGGTCGTTCGGGATGGCGATGGTGGCGCCGTCCTCGAGCTCGTCGAGCGACGAGAGCGACTCCGAGTAGAAGGCGGCAGCCGGCAGGTAGACCTCGCCGACCGCGACCAGCTCGCCGCCCGCCTGCGAGTTGTAGGTCTCCATGAAGGTGGAGTTCTGGAACAGGTTGGCCTCGGTGGAGCCATCCGTCAGGGCCGGGTTGGGGGTGTTGTAGTCGGTGAACTCGACCCACTCGATGTCGAGACCGGCTTCTGCTGCGAGGTTCTCGTCGACCCAGGTGAGCATGTCGCCGGCCGGCACCGGCAGGGCGCCGACGCGGATGGTGCCGAGCGAGCCGTCCTCGGGGGCCTCGGCGGGGGCGCTCGCCGAGCAGGCGGCGAGGGTCGCGACCGTGAGGCCGGCGGCGATGGTCGTCGCGATGCGACGCTTGAGGGTGAACTGCATGGGGCTTCCTTAGAAGTCGGAGCCAGACGGGCGCGTCTGGGCTCGGGTGGTGGGGACTGCGACGTCGGCATCCAGGTGCGCCTGCGCATCCGTCGTCGCGTCCTTCTTGGGGCCGCGGCGATTGGGGACGGCGCCGAGGCGCTTGGCGAGCACGGTCAGCGCCCACTGGATGGCCTGCACGAGCACGAACAGGATGATGACGACGCCGACGATGTGGAGCACGCTGTAGCGCTGCATGCCGTAGGTGAGGGCGACGTTGCCGAGGCCGCCGCCGCCGACCACGCCGACCATCGCCGAGAAGTTGATGATCGAGGTGATGGTGGTGGCGGTGCCGAGCAGGATCGCCGGCCATGCCTGCGGCAGCAGCACGCGCTTGACGAGCAGCCAGCGCGAGGCGCCGAGCGACTCGGCCGCCTCGAACAGGCCAGGGTCGACTTCGCGCACGGCGATCTCGACCACGCGCACGAAGAAGGGGATGGCGACGAGCGTGAGCGGCACGATCGCGGGCCCGGTGCCGATGAACGAGCCGAGCAGCCAGCGGGTGAGCGGGATGAGCGCGATCATCAGCACGATGAACGGCACCGAGCGGCCGAGGTTCACGATGAAGCCGAGCAGCCGGTTGATGGTGGTGCCGAGCCAGCGCTGGCCGAGCGGCGCCTCCAGGAAGCGCCCGCGCTCGGTGCCGACCAGGATGATGCCGAGCGGCAGGCCCACGGCGAAGGTGATCGCCATGGCGATGCCCGTCATGTAGACGGTCTCCCAAGTGCCCTCGAGCAGCACCTCGATGAGCTTCTGCCAGAAGTCGGGCGCGTTGACGTCGATCACGGGTGCACCTCCCAGGCGGTGACGCCCTGCGCGGTGAGCGAGTCGATCACCTTGAGGGCGACGGATGCGTCACCGGGCACGGCGAGGCGAGTGCGGCCGGCCTGCTGGCCGCCGATGGTCTCGAGGGCGGCGCCGAGGATCGAGACGTCGAGACCGAAGTCGCGGCTCAGCTGCGCAATGACCGGCCGGTCGGCGCTGAGGCCCGTGTAGGTGACGTCGATGACGCGGTGGCCGGGCATGTAGTGCGCCTCGCCGACGGGGAAGAGCTCGGCGGCGATGCGGGAGCCGGGCGTGCGAATTAGGTCATCGAGCTGCCCCTGCTCGATGACGCGGCCGGTCTCCATGAGTGCGGCGGCGTCGCAGATGCGCTTGACGACTTCCATCTCGTGCGTGATGAGCAGCACGGTGAGGCCGAGCTCGCGGCTGAGGCGACGGATGAGCTCGAGGATCGAGCGGGTGGTCTCGGGGTCGAGGGCGCTGGTGGCCTCGTCGCTGAGCAGCACGTCGGGGCCGGAGGCGAGGGCACGGGCGATGCCGACGCGCTGCCGCTGACCGCCGGAGAGCTGGCCGGGGCGGTCGTCGGCGCGGTGGGCGAGGCCGACGAGGTCGAGCATCTCGAGCGCCTTCGGGCGGCGATCCTTGCCCGGCGTGCCGACCGCTTCGAGCGCGAACTCGACGTTCTGCGCCACGGTGCGGTTGCCGACCAGATTGAAGTGCTGGAAGACCATGCCGATCTGGTGGCGCTCCTTGAGCAGCGCCTTGCCGCTCAGCGCGGTGACGTCGACGCCGCCGACGACGACGCGGCCGCTGTCGGGCCGCTCGAGCGCATTGACGGTGCGCAGCAGAGTCGACTTGCCGGCGCCCGACTGCCCGACGACCCCGAAGATCTGCCCCTTCGCCACCTCGATGGAGACGTCGTCGAGCGCGACGACGGCGTCGGGGCCGTCGCCGAAGCGGCGGCTGACGTGCTCGATCGAGATCATGGAACTCCAAGCGGGGGCGCGGTCAGCGCCCTGAGAAAGTGGTGGGTGAGCTCATCGTCGACGGCGAGCTATCAGACATTGTCTCGCGGATGCGGTGACGGCGCGAGCATGTGACGTTGCGTGACGCCCGTGGTGCAGCGACCTAACTCTCAGCGCCCCGATCGAAGAAGTGGCCACGGAAGCCGGCCAGCTCTAGTCGAGGCCTACGGCTTCTCCCCCAGAACGTAGGGGCGTCGAACGCAGCAGCAGCTGAGACTCAATGGCTGATTGCGCTGCAGACCGATGCCATTCGACCCACGGGGCACTTGCGGCAATGGCAGAGGCGGGAAGCAAGACGTGTGAGCTCACGTGCGAGAAAGCCGCCTGCCAAGAGGCGTCACGAGATATGGCCCGCTCGAGAGGTCGAGACACTTCAATTCTGCCGTCTGATTGCACCGTCAAGAGATGAGCCTCGAACGCGGCATCGTGCGTGGGGCAAGCGGCGAAGCCGTTGCTCGAAGAGTTTCGCTCTGTCCTGGAGGAATGTCGCCAAGGCTTAATGTGGCCAGCAACCAGCATTCGCGCAGACGGCAGTCCAACTCGGCGCGTGCTCAGTCCGCAGAACACGCAGCAGAAGTTGGACCGTTCCAGAACAGCCCTTGCGAAACGCTGTTGAGACAATCGAACGGATACGACGCGCTGCACTGTTGTAAGGGCGCCATCGCCCGATGTCGAGCTCGCTTCGATTGATTCCCACAGCTGGTCGTCGCTGATTCGGCTGGCGTCGATGACCGCACGCAATTGGCCGGAGCCGTTCCCGAGAAAATCACTGAGGCGGTCATCGCTGATCCCTTCTGCGCGAGCAGCGTCAATCGCGCGCGCGTAGTAGGAGGCGAAACGATCGAGGTCTGAGGCGAAGAACTGGCCGACTGCTGGGTCGGAGAAGCGGCCGCCATCACGACCAGGTCGCGCTTCGAGGTTAGAATGCTTGCTTTGCAGGCTCCCGGGCGGCCGGCCGAGCAGAACAGCTATCTGCTTCGTCACGGGCGACGCCTTCTTCACGTTCACGAAACCACTGGGAGAAGGGTCCGTTGCGAGTCCGAGGGCGAAGCAGAGCATCGTCTCGACCGGGAGGAAGTCCGCCCGCGCAGCACGGCCCTCGCGGGCGAGCACTTGCCGCCACATTTTCGCAAGCTCCTCGTCTGAGGGGTCGACGAAACGTCGGAGATCGTCGTTCGTAACAGCGGAGAAGGCCGCCGTTGCTGATGTGAGTTCTCTCTCTAGTGACATGGTGAACGAATCTTGGCACGAGACGTCTGTGACGCACGACTGCCGGATCTGCGCCGCTGCACTAGATAGGAATGGTCATCCGGGGTTGGCAACCGACTCCAGGGGTCAGCTCGGTTCGCGATCGGCCGCGTGACGAAAGCGCTGGAGAGGACCCGGCGTCGCTTTGCAGCGTACTACGCCCGCCGAGGAGTGGCGCGCGGGGCCGTCCACGACCAACTACTCTGGCGTGCAGCGCAACCATTGGAGCCTCGTGCGAACCATTCCTGATGTCGCTCTGTCCGACCTCTTACTCGACTCAGACAATCCTCGACTGCCGCGTGGACTCGATGATCGCTCTCAACAGGCGATGCTAGTCCACCTCTATCGCCGCGCGGCTCTGCAAGAGCTTGCAGAATCTATCTACTCGAACGGCTACTTCTCGAGTGAGCCGTTGATCGTTTCGGGAGCCGACGCATCTGGCAAACGAACGGTCCTGGAAGGCAACCGGAGACTTGCGACGTTGCTCATCCTTGCTCAGGACCCGCGCGCGACAGCCGGCGATCTTGTCTTCAGAGTAGACGGGCAAGCAGTTACCCACGACGCAACTGCGGTCCCGGCAGTCGAGGTAGACGACCCGGACGAGTTTGAGGCGTATCTCGGCTTCCGCCACATCAGTGGACTACGCATGTGGGGGGCGGGTGAAAAGGCGGCGTACTTGTGGTCCCGCGTGACCGAATCTGCTCAGCCTGAGGAGGCCTTCTACCTTGTAGGCCGCCAGGTCGGGAGCAACGCCCGGGGAGTGCGAAGCGCGTACATTGCGTATGAGCTACTCGAGTTCGGCCGAGGTGCGGGGATCGCGGATAGTCTCATTGACTTCGTCCTCTCAGAGCGATTCGGAGTGTGGACGCGTCTCTTGGGCACCCGGAACATCGCGAGTTTCATCGAGCTGGACACATCGGCCACGACACGGACAGAGGTGGATGCAGCGATCTCTCGAGTCTCAAAGCGCCGCCTTGAGTCAGTGCTTAGCGACTTGCACCCGCGGCCAGGGAGATCGGAGGCCGTGCTCCGAGACAGCCGACAAGTCACGGACTACTCGGATGCGATCGGCGACGAAGCGGCACTGGCGGTGCTTCGCGCGAGCGGCAATCTTGATCTGGCAGCCGCGGTAGCCAACCGACCAGAAGTCGACGCTCAAATACAAGAGATGGTCGACCGGGTGGACATTCTTGTTCAGTCGGTTTCGGACGGCGCAGCGATGACGGGGCAATCCCAATCATTGGCCGATCGCCTGCTCGCGAGCGTTCGCCTGTTGAAGGCGGCGGTGGCGGCGTTCGCGGACGCGGACGCTGACGCATGAGCGGGAGCGCTGCGGCGATCTCCATCTCCGTCGACGGCTACGGAAAATATGCGCGCGCGAGCTTGCTCGCTGACTTTCTGGAGTTGATCGCTCTCCGCAGGGGCTCCGCGCTACAGACTGACCTTCAGCTAAGCCTCGAGCGGGACAACTGGCATCGCGTCAGACGCGGCCTGTTCACAGTGGATCCGGACTTCGAGCTCGACCAGGTCGAAGAACTCGAAGGCGAAGACGGGACCGAGGATCCGGGGGATGCGGATTGGCCGCAATGGGCAATGGCGTTGATTCGGCAGCGGCTGGACGTGCTCGGAACCTCGTACCCTTTCCGGGTCCTGAGTGACGGAATCGAAGCGCGATCAGATTCTGCAAGCTCAGAATATTCGCGGCTCTTGGCGTTGACCCTCGCGCACGTGCACTCTGCGCCGCTCGAGAATGATCCACGCGAGACCTTCGAGCTTGTTGTCGTCGCCTCCCTCGGCTCAGCGGGGCTTCGCTCTGTCGGGATGGGGACCGCCACCTCTAAGGGCAAGGCTTTTCCGCTTCAACTTCAGGAGTCGGCCGCGGCAGTCGGCCTATTCTCTGCGCCGGTGCCGAAGCCAGCGAAGGTTTTCGCGAAGGATGCCGGCGTGGATGCGATTGCCGTTTTACACTGGGGAGATCGGCGGCCCGGGCAGCTGATTCTGATTGCTCAGGCGACAATGACTGAGAGTGCACAGTGGGAAAGAAAAATCGCTGAGCCGAAGGCGCATCACTGGGCAAACTATCTACTAGAGGCAGTGAACCCGATCTCTATGCTCGCCGTTCCATACCACGTGGAGGACGATCACTTCCGTTATCTTCTCGCGCCCGGGGCGACTATCGTCGATCGACTGCGCCTAGTAGGAAAGCTCGGGCCGGTGTCGGTAGGAGAAGTTGAAGCATTGACCTGGTTGCGCTCGGCACAGCTGGAATACTAGGCAGCGAGAGTGCGGTCTTGACGCTCGGTGGTTCCACCGGCTAGCGCAGTCCTGAGCGTATCTGCGACCGCCTGGGCCAGCAGGGGCGGGACGGCGTTGCCGATATTGCGCAAGGTTGCCGAGACTGTTCTGTGCCAGGAGACAGCAGCCGGGAACGTTTGCAGCACAGCCGCCTCTGTCACCGACAGTCGGCGCCACGCTTCGGGAACAGCGGGGTGTCCGCCGTCGAGCACCGAACGGTGGTACTCAATAATCGATGTACCGGCTTCACTGGGGTCGTCAAGCCATGCCTGGTCAATGATGGGCGTGTGATTCCCGCCTAGAGATGCGCTAAGTGTTGGGGCGACAGACTCCAGGTTGAGTGGGCGTCCTTGACCATTGAAGAGCATTCCAGCGAACGGCGAAGCGCGAGTGACCGGATTGCTTGCCGGAACAATACGCGCCCGACAGTGTTGCCAGACCTCCTGCTCTTCAAAATGCGAAATTGAGGACAGCGCTGATCGTATTGTCCTGGGCGTGATTAGCGGAGCGTCATCCAATGCTTGCATTGTACCCTCGGACGCTTCGTTCGCCGTGATCCCGACCAGAAACATGCGGTGACGAGTCTGTGGCACCCCGTGGTCCGCAGCATTCATGACAAGGATCTTCGACGCGTAACCGAGGTTATCCGCGCGACGCAGTATATCGTCGCGGACGAGTCGCCACTTGGCATCTAGTGCCAGAGATCGCACGTTCTCCATCACAAATGCTCGCGGCCTAACGGCGGCGACGGCGTCGAGGAAGCGTCTGACGTGTTGCGATCTCGGGTCCTCGGGGTCCATGCGGCCGGCTCGCGAGAAACCCTGACACGGTGGGCCGCCGACAAGAACAGCATCCTCATGGCGACCGATCACTGAGTAGTCATCGCTTATGTCACCTAAGCGGAAATGGCGAGAGGGCAGAACTATCCCCGCACTGGCCATCAACGCAGAGTAGTTGAAGGCTGCGAACCGATCGACATCATTTGCAAAAATGGGGGAAAATCCCGCGCGCACGAATCCAAGATCTAGTCCGCCGGTCCCGGAGTAAAGCGAGATCAGAGGAGTTGACACCTTGTTTGCCCTCCCGCGAAGCTGGATCAACGCGCGTCGACCTCCACGACGCAGCATGAGCCTCGATGGCTCAGTTGGTGGCAGGTTTTCACGGCTAGCGCTTATCGCTCACAAGCGCTCGCGCCAGTCTACCTCTGTCGCGAGGGGACAACGCCGCGACGTGACGGGGCTGTGGACTGGCTGGCCAGGGTGTGAGCCGCGGGGCCGCTAGCTTTCTGCCCCGCGCGTCCCCACGAGAACAATTGCCGCTCGGTCGCCTGGTGCAGGTCGCGCGCGGGCTGCCCGGCTCTCGGTGGTCTCGCGCTCCCACCGCACGGTCGGCATCAGCGTGTCCCTGGCTTCCTCGATGTCCTCTCGTCAGGCCGGTACGCGGCATATGGCGGCACGCGGCGCTCGAGTTCGTGGGCGCCGTGCCGCAGGATCGCCGCGACTCTCGTCACCAGTCGGCTCGGATCGAGATTGGCACGGGTGAGCGTGGCGCTCTGCGGCACGATGGTGCGGTGCTCAAGCCGCCTCGTCAGCTTGCCCCCGATGTTCGCGAATCAGACCGCCTGTCAGATCGGGTACCCCGGGACGCGCCCCTTTCGCTTGATCTAATTCCGGATGCTGCGACTGGTGTCCAGGCCCGGTAATACGGGGAGCGCGTCGTGGGCTCAGCGCCGCCGAAGCGCCATCCTTCGTCGTCGACGCTGATGCCCGCGTGCAACTTCACCTCGACCACGAGGATGCCCTCGCCCGGCACCGTGGTGACGAAGTCGGTGTCGCGGTCCACATCAGTGTCGTGGTGACGGATGGACAGGCCGTGCCAGACGAGCCAGCACTCGGTGCCGGGGTGGTCGCGCAGCGACTCGAAGACTGTTGCTTCGCCGGAGGGCGATCGAGGGCGCGTGACCGCGGGCCGCATTGAAGCAATGCATGGAGCGTATCGAGCGGATCGACCAAACCCAGCCGTTCGATCGAGGTCCTGCCGGTCGCGGGCCGATCATCAGATGCAGCTGTGGTTGAAGCCGGCCGCAATAGTCGAGGCGGCTGAGCAGTCGATGAACATTCTCGTGTAGATGCTCGCGCCCACGTACTCGACGCCCCAGTCGCAACTCTGGTGGCTGGTTCCGCTGCCGATGGACATCTTGATCTTTCGAATCCCGATGCTCGGAAGGCGGCCGGCCACATGGAGCGCGCAGCTTGGAGCTGCGAATCACCGCTGATCCCCGCGTGGGACTGATCATCATGCCGCGGTCGAAGGGCGGGCCCATGGGTGTTCAGCAACGGGAAGGCGCTCTGCAGGATGCACTCTCGCGCCGAGGGCGCTTCGCGCACCGACCGGCTCATTCGCCTGGCCGACCAGCCTCTTCTGTGATCCGTCGCACTTCGAGGGACAAGCCGCCAACTGAGAGGCCTAGCGACAGGGCTCCGCCGCGGACCATTGCGTACCCGGGCGAGCCATTCTAGCCCGGTGCAGGGGCCGCACCATCCAGTTCGCCGACGTCGCAGGCGACCCGGCGTGAGTGAAGATCTGCAAGAGCTTTACGAGCCTTGGTCGAGGAGTCGGGGCTCCCATAGGCGTAAGCCGTCATGGGTGAACGCCAGATAGCCCTCGATTCGCTCATTGTCATGGCGGCCCTTGATGACGCCAGCTCGCTGCGGAACGAAAAAAGCCGGCATGCCTTTCACGTCTGCGGTGCCGGCTTGCGGTCCGCGGATCTGGCTCACCCGCGCCTGAACAGTTCGTAGTCGCGTGGTATCCGCCCAGAAGTCCAGAGCGGGGTCCCATTGGCCCAGTTCAGAGTGATGTACGAGCGAAGCAATACCGTCCCCATCGCCGTACCAATCCAACGACCGGGTTCTCGTCCCTTCGTTGCGTGCGATATCCGCACTCCTTCTAGCGTGTTTGACAGCGTCAGGCAGAGAACTCGGAAGGTCTTCCAAGACGTCTAGAGCGTAAGCGACGGCCGAGCAATATTCGGCATCGAGGCACGGATTGGACGCACGCCAGTACGCCAGGATTTCTTTGACTCGTTCGTGCGAGACTGCCGGGTTCTTTAGGCGAACCGCCCTCCACCATGCCAGCGCGTCGGCAGACGCGTAGCCTGCCTGGGTAAGGTTCTCGTCTAGCAGCGATATGACGCGCACCACCTCACGGGGCGTCAAAGAGCGCCAGTCTCGGCCCGCGCGGGCAAGGTAAGTCCAAACTATCTGGCGCCTAACTATAGGAGGCGGCACAGGACCCTTGGTGAGCATGCCATCGAGAAGTTGCAAGGACCGCTCGTAGTCGCCGTACAAGCGGTTGAGCTTCGCTCTTTCTGTTTGTTCGAAGCCGCTTTGCTGGCGCGGGTCGCCGCGGTAGCGCAGCGTAGAGATCAGGTCTTCGGCCTTTTCGACGCACGCCACCACAAGCGGGTGTGGGGCACTAGCGAGATACTTTGCAAGTGTCGCGCCACGTGTGCCGTATTCAACCACGCGAATACGCATCTGAATTTCGCTCACGAAGCCATAGTCCTTTGATCCCGACCCCTTCTCGCGAGAGACCGAGAACTCCTCTGCGGAATCGTTGACCCATGGAGCGAGTTCGTCCAGTGGGATCCGGCGGCCGATGCCGTCGTAGACGCGCGCTCGGTGGACCATGCCGAGTATGTGATGAAGCGTGGCGTTGTCCGGCGCCAGGCTGCTTGCGTGCCGCGCGAAGTGTTCAGCTTTGACGAAATTGTTCAGCCGGAAAGCGAAGTAGCGGGCCGTGTGGGCCCAGAGGTGGGCGTCGTTGGGCCGTCGATTAGCGACATATGTCAGGAGCTCCGCGGCACCGTCACGCGAAGGGATTCGCTCGATTAGCCTGGCGAACGTCTCCCGAGCGCTGTCACCTCCGGAGGCTCCGGCGCCGTCCCCGCGGTCGGTGAAGACGCTCTCGATGAGCTGCTGCATCGCGTCGTCCTCGCCACCGGCAAGACAGAAATCAGCAAATGTCATGCCCCATCTCGCAAGCGCGTGTTTCCATTGCACATCGTCGCCCCCGCCAAGCTGCCTGAGAACCTCCTCCGCAATCAGCGCATGGGTAGTCCTCCATTCGCCATCACTGGATCTCCACAGCAACCCGCGCAATTCAGGCGCCAAAGTACGTGCGAAGCCCCCCGCTCGTGAGGGTGGCAGCCCTACCAGTCGCGCCAGCGCATACTCGGGAACTGCGGACTGGCCGAAAAAGTGCGCGAAACTGCAGACTAGTATGGCCTCCCGCTGGACGCCTTCAATCCCGATCAGCCTGCCCGACACGAACGACTCGAGGCCGTGAAATTCTTCTTCGAAGGCGACGAGCCCGAAATAGAACGCATTTCGTCGATGGTCTGAATACGATGCGATCGCTTCGAGATTTCGCTTAGCTGTGTAGGCGCGTGCAGCGTAGGCGTCGACGAACGCGGCGGCTTCGTTGTCGGCTAGCACCTCAGGCAGATATGGCGAGGACGACTGCGTCGACGGCGGCGAGTAACGACGCGACACGGCCAGAACCACAGCAGGAACTGAAAGCGCGTGCAAATCATTGGTTAGAGCCGCGATTTGGTCTTCCCGAAGGTGTGGCGAGTCGCACACCACCAGGACGGCGTTCTTGCTCTGCCTCACCACGGCATCGATACGCTTGGCCGTTTCTCCTTCGCGGAAGCGATGGAGGAAGACCACGGGGAATCTCGTCCTGATGTTGAACCCAAGACGTCTGGCGACCGTTGTTCCGCCGGCGCCAGGAGCGTGGAACAGATTCTGACGGACCGTTCTGCGCTTACCGAGCATGCCGAGCAATTGCCGCTGCAGGCTCGCAGTCTCGGTGCGAGTCACGTCAGCGTCTCGAGCGAGAGCCGCAGGCGTTAGTTCTCCGCCACGTAGGAAGTCGAGAGCGTCAGCGTCTGCGGTGGAGGTGTCGGGATCTGCCGCCCAGTAGATAGTGCCATCCTCGGCGATCCAAGCCGCGTCTTCCCGCGAGATCTCGACCGACCCTTCCGGCCCCGGCACTATGCGTTGAGACGGAGATTCTAATGCTGGAGACAGCGGACTCAGCGCATCCATCAAACCAGACGGAGAGAGCGCAATCCGGAAATCCGGCTCAAGCGCGCGGCCTGCCCCTAGCGTGCCGATATACGCGCGCTCGCCAAATTCCGTGAGGAGGTCATCGACTATCGCGGAGAGCCAGGGACTCCACTCGCTGCCTGCATCATCAGCAATGAGCACGGTAATCCGTCGACCGCCGAAGGTCGCCGAGAAGTTGCCAAGCAAGGCACGCCAAGGCTTGCGCAGCGTACGTGTCCACTCCGTTGTCAGTTCGGCTGCCGAGTCGAATCCTCGGACGCTCAGCCAAGCTGTGGCACTTCGCCCGAGCGGAGGAGGGTTAGTCGGGGAGCCGAGATGCACAGGCTGCCGCGCGACGATCTCCGCCCTAACTTTGGAGAGAAGCCCATCTGCATCGGTCGCCGGGTCAAGGTCGACTACCATGGCGAACGGCAGGCCTCCCATGATCGCTGCTTCGGCTCGCGGGGAGCCGACGGGGGCGACTAGGACGAAGCACTCCGACGCCCCCGGTAAGGGGAGTCCCGCGGCCAGGACGTCTCCGCTCGCCTGCGCGAGTGGCACACTAAGTCCAAGCTTGCTGTCCCAAGCAGCGATGAGGCGAAGTGCTACTGTCCGCGCGTTTTCTGTCGCTTCCTTCTGACTACCACCCGCGTCGCTTTCCGATTTCGCTGCAATCAGATCTGACACCCCACGCACTATGAAGAAGTCAGGTGTAATTTCCGCGCGGTCGATTGCCGCTAGCACCGCGTTGCCCTCCATCTCAAGAGCCAGAGCGTCGCCACTGTGCGCGTGAATTCGCGCGAGCTCGTCGGACTTGACGTCCGCGATTACCTTCTCGCCGCTGGCCAGCGCGCCAACGAAGATCTGGAATGACGCCAAATTTGGCTGTGCCCGGATTCTTCGCGCGATACCGGCAAGAGTCGCTGGCACCGTTCTTGTGTCAGATCTCGCCTGAAAAGCGCCGTCGACAAGTTTGCCTGATTCGTAATAGTAAACCTTGTCGGCCACTACGACGTCACCGATTGCAACGTCCTTGATTCCTCCAGCAACTCCGATGAACAGGACGAGACGCGGCTGGTACTTCTCGATTGCGCTGAGCGTAGACATTCCCGACTTGGTGGACCCGACGCCAACTTCAACGAGCGCAACAGAAAGGCTCCTCCCCTCAAACTCCAGGCGGCCACGTATCGCTGGATCGTTGAGAACAGGATCTTCGACAGGGTCGCTCACGAGCGTTTTGAGTGAGTCCCATTCAACTGGAACTGCGCAAAGCAGCAGTACTTCTACCCCGTCGACGCGCATCGAAACCTCATTCATCTGGCTTGCTCGTGGCCTTGAGTATGCCCGAGTTTCCGGACGAGAGCGAGCGTCCCGATAATGTGGTCTGGCTGGTCACATCACGCCCGAGCCGCAGATGGCTGGGGGAGCACTAAGACAGCATCGAATTTTGCTCGCGTACCTGCCGTCCGTGTAGTGGTGGTGGTTGCGGCGATCAGCATCGTTAACATCATGACCGGCGCCCCTTGCAGTGGCGCACAGGTGGTGACGCGCTCGATCCCGTCGATGTGTTGGGCAGCTCTGTTGCTAATCGTGCGGCACAACCTGCTCAGCGAGGATTCTGAGGGAGTAGCCCTCAGCAGCCCCCTCCCGCTTCGCGATTGTGTGCTTCTGGAAGCCGTGTTCAGCGGTCGAGAATGAGAGCCGATACTGCTCGCCGGCCATGACGGCCTGTTCAAGCCGGTGGACCGGATTGTCAGGCTCACTAGATACTCTGGCCGGGCGTCGTTCTTGAGCGATCGGCGAAACAGCCGCCCGACGACTTCTGCTGCGAGCCGCTGAAGTCCATCGCGCGGAAGCCTGGTCCAGCGTGGTCACCAGTGCCGACCGCGTCATTCCGAGCGCGGCGCCGCTTCGAAAGTGGCAGTAGCGTCGAAGCATGAACGAGACGATCACACCGGTAGAGCTGTCACGCGAGCTGGGCATGGACCGCAAAGGTCGGCAGATTCGCGGCTTCCTGCGGAACCCCGCCGACGGCGGAGGACCGTTCGAGGGGCATGAGATCGGGACCGAGTGGCATCTGACGCCGGAGCAGGCGGATCGGATTCGGAAGCACTTCGGGAAAGACGGGTCGGTCTCGTGACGCGCGCGGCCTCCGGCCGCGTGCTCCTCGACCTGCGGTGGGGTGCGGCCTGCGGCCACTCGCTTCTCGACCTACGAGGCTACGCGGGCCTTGACCCGCGGGCGGGTGGCCTCTGATGGACGTCGTGCTGACCGTTCTGGGGATCGCGATCATCCTGGTCGCGCTGCGCGACATGTTCCACACGCTGCTGCATCCCGCCGGCAGCGGCGGCATCAGCTCGGTGGTGCTGTCAGTCGCCTGGCGGCTCTCACGCGCGACCGGTCACCGCTTTGGGCCCATCGTCGGGCCCGCCGGCATGGTGGTCGTGATCGGCATCTGGGTCGCACTGCAGGTCGTCGGCTGGGCGCTCATCTATCTGCCGGGGGTGCCCGAAGCCTTCACCTATTCGCCGGGCGTCAACCCGGCCGCCTACTCCGACTTCGCAGAAGCGCTCTACTTCTCGTTCGTCACCTTCACTACGGTCGGGTTCGGCGATGTCGCGGTCATCGACCCGTGGATGCGTCACGCCACACCGCTCGAGGCGCTCACGGGCTTCGCGCTGCTGACGTCGGCGCTGACCTGGTTCACGCAGATCTACCCGCCCCTCACGCGCCGTCGCGCGCTTGCGCTGCGGCTGCACGGGTTCGTGGAATCTGAGGGAGTCGAGCGGATCGCCGCACTCGACCCGGTCACGCTCTCGCGGATGCTCGACACCGTCGCCAACGATGTGGCGAGCGTTCGGGTCGACTTCCTGCAGCACAGCGAGGGCTTCTACTTCGCCGAGAACGAGGCGCAGCTGTCGCTCGCTCGGCAGCTCCCGGTGGCGCTGCGGCTGCGCGATGCGGCGCTGGAGCGCGAGGAGGCCGAGGTGCAGCTGAGTGTGCGGCAGCTGGCGGTGGCGCTCGATGACCTGGCGGCGACGCTGCGCTCGCAGTTCCTGCGCACCGGGGATGGGGCGGAGGAGGTCTTCGAGGCGTTTGCGGTTGATCACGGGTGGGATGTGCGGGAGTAGGCATCCGGTCTCGTGACGCGCGCGGCCGGAGGCCGCGTGCTCCTCGACCTGCGTAGGGGAGGGGCGACCGGTCTCGTGACGCGGGCAGCCTTCGGCTGGCCGCTCCTCGACCTACGGATTCGCGGAGACGCGGGACAGCAGGGCGTCTGCGTTCTGGAGCTGGGCTGCCAGCTTGTCGCGGCGGGTGCGCATCTCGGTGGCGAAGAAGGTGGCGCGGTCGGCGGGCAGGACGGCGAGCGGGTCGGTGGGGGAGGACTCGATGGCGGTGGCCAGCTCGGCGAGCTCCTCGAGGGTGAAGCCGAAGGGCTTCATGCTCATGATGAGGCGGATGCGGCGCTCATCCGCCGCCGTGTAGAGACGGAAGCCGCCCTCGGTGCGGCCCGACGCCTGCACGAGTCCGACCTCGTCCCAATGCCGCAGCGAGCGCAGCGAGAGCCCGGTGCGCTCCGCGAGCTCGCCGATGTGCATGGTGGCGGCGGAGTCATCGCGAGGTGCATCCTCGGCGGGGGCCGTGCGGTCGGTCATCTGATTCCCTCTTCAACTCTACCGTCACGTTAGGGTAGAGTGTCCCGGGTCGCTCAGGCGACCTCGCTGTCCATTCTGGCCCCGTTCTGCGGCTCGCCCGTTCGGCTGGACGGCCCCGCGTGATGACGCGCACCACACACTTCACCCGTCGTGCGGCACGCCCGCGCGAGCCAACCGAGGAGCACCTTGGCTACCAGCACCCCCGTCGACCGCCGCGCGCGGTACCGCGACAACCCATCCGTCATGACCGTCCTGCGCAACCCGCGCCTGCTCACCCGCGAGGCGCTCGCCGGCCTGGTCGTGTCGCTCGCGCTCATTCCCGAGGCGATCTCGTTCTCGATCATCGCCGGCGTCGACCCGGCGGTCGGCCTCTTCTCGTCGGCCGTGATGGCCATGTCGATCGCGTTCCTGGGCGGCCGCCCCGCCATGATCACCGCCGCGACCGGTGCCATCGCGCTCGTCATCGCGCCGATCATGCGCGAGTACGGCTTCGACTACTTCATTGCGACCGTGCTGCTCGCGGGCGTGCTGCAGGTGGTGCTCGGCCTGCTGGGGGTGGCGAAGCTCATGCGCTTCATCCCCCGCAGCGTCATGGTCGGTTTCGTCAACGCGCTCGCGATCCTCATCTTCATGGCGCAGATCCCACAGCTGGTGGGCGTGCCGTGGCTCGTCTACCCGCTCGTCGCCGGCGGCCTCGTGATCCTCGTGCTCATGCCGCGCATCACCAAGGTGGTGCCGGCGCCGCTGTTCGCGATCATCCTCATCACCGGTGTCGTGCTGGCCTTCGGATGGAGCGTGCCGAACGTCGGCGACCAGGGAGAGCTGCCCACCAGCCTGCCCGCACTGTTCTTCCCCGACGTGCCGTTCAACCTCGAGACGCTCTCGATCATCGGCCCGACCGCGATCGCCATGGCGCTCGTGGGCCTGATGGAGTCGCTCATGACGGCGAAGCTCGTCGACGACATCACCGACACCCACTCCGACAAGACGCGCGAGTCGTGGGCGCAGGGCGTCGCCAACGTGCTCTCGGGCCTCTTCGGCGGCATGGGCGGCTGCGCCATGATCGGCCAGACAATGATCAACGTGAAGGCGTCGGGCGCTCGCTCGCGCATCTCAACGTTCCTCGCCGGTGCGTTCCTGCTCGTGCTCATCGTCGCCCTCGGCGGCATCGTCGGCCTCATCCCGATGGCCGCGCTCGTCGCCGTCATGATCATGGTCTCCGTCGGCACCTTCGACTGGCACTCGATCCAGCCCGCGACCCTCAAGCGGCTGCCGATCAGCGAGACGCTCGTCATGCTCGTCACCGTCACGGTCGTCGTCATCACCCACAACCTGGCGCTCGGCGTGATCGTCGGCGTGATCGCCGCCATGGTGGCCTTCGCACGCCGGGTGGCGCACTTCGCCAATGTCTCGCGCGAGCTGCGCGAGTCGGATGGCGGCACGGCTGCGCACTACACGGTCGAGGGCGAGCTGTTCTTCGCCTCCTCCAACGACCTGACGACGCTGTTCGAGTACACGGAGGATCCCGACCACATCGTGATCGACCTGTCGCGCTCGCACATCTGGGATGCATCCACGGTGGCCGCGCTCGACGCGATCGAGACGAAGTACGAGCGGCTCGGCAAGCGGGTCGAGCTGCACGGGCTGAACGCGTCGAGCGTGCGGATGCGCGAGCGGATGACGGGGCAGCTCGGCGGCGAGGGCTGATTCACGGCCGCACTGCGGCAGGATGACCTTCGGGTCCGTATGACCGCGCCTCGTCTCCAAGGCGCGCTGTCTGTACGCCGGCGCACCGTGCGTCGCCGACCTCGAGCGTGAGACTGGGAGACCAGTGAGCGCGAGCATGAGGAGGTGCGCATGGCTGAGCCCGACCAGTGGGATCTCGTCGTCATCGGCGGGGGCAGCGCGGGGCTGACCGCGGCCAGGAGTGCGGCCGGCTTCGGCGCGCGCGTGCTGCTCATCGAGCGCGATCGCCTCGGCGGCGACTGCCTCTGGACCGGCTGCGTGCCGTCGAAGGCTCTCATCGCGGCCGCTCGGCACAGCGCCGAGCAGGATGCGCCGGCGACGGGTCGGACACAGCAGCAGACCTTCGCCGCGGCGACGGCCGGCGTGCACGCCGCGATCGCTGCCGTCGCGCCGAGCGACTCGCAGGAGTCGCTTGAGGCGGCAGGGGTTGCGGTGCGCTTCGGCGAGGCGCGCTTCACCTCCGAGCGCGCGCTCGTCGTGGACGGCGACCGGATCGGATTCGCCCAGGCCGTCATCGCCACCGGCACCAAGCCGCGCGTGCCGCGCATCGAGGGCGCCGACACCGTGCACATCCGCACCAGCGGCGACATCTGGCAGCTCGAGCGACTGCCCGAGCGGCTCGTCATCCTCGGCGGCGGACCGATCGGCTGCGAAATCGGCCAGGCGATGGCGCGGCTCGGCGCGCATGTGACGATCGTGCAGCGCGGCACTCGCCTGCTCGCCAAGGAGGACGCGGCCGCCAGCGCCATTATCGAGACGGCACTGCGGGCGGACGGCATCGACGTGCGCACGGGCACCGCAGCGGTGTCGGTGCGCTCCGAGGACGGCGTCGCCGGCGAGCTGACGCTCGATGACGGCGAGGTGCTGCCCTTCGACGTGCTGCTGGCCGCCACCGGCCGCGAGGCCCACGCGACCGACCTCGGCTTCGACGCCGCGGGCGTGCGCGTCGACGCCGACGGATTCGTCGAGGTGGATGCGACCATGCGCACCAGCGCCTCGCGCATCTGGGCCGCCGGGGAGACCGCGGGGCTGCCGCAGCTGACGCACATCGCCGGCGTCACCGGCAACCAGGTCGCGATCAACGCGATCCTCGGGCTGCGACGCACCTTCGACCGCGATCGCACACCCAGAGTCACCTTCACCGCGCCGGAAGTCGCCTCCATCGGCGTGCTGCCCGATCGCGCCGACCGGCGCCGCCACCGCGTTGTCGAATGGCAGCACGAGCATGCCGACCCCGCGATCGCCGACGGCGACTCGAGCGGCTACACGGCGATCGTCGTGGACGGCCGCGGGCGCATCGTGGGCGGCACCATCGTCGGCCCGCGGGCGGGGGAGACCATGGGCGAGCTCTCGCTCGCCGTGCACGCGGGGCTGACGACGCAGGATGTGGCGGGCGCGACGCATCCCTACCCCACCTACAACGACGCGCTCTGGAATGCCGCGATCAAGGACTACCGCTGGCGCGCCGGTCAGGGCGCGACCGGCACGGCGATCGGCGTGCTGCGCAGCCTCACCGCGCGGCGCCGGCGATGACCTCGGCATCCGCGGCCGCAGCGGCTCCTGCGACGAGCGCGCCGGCGACATCCGGCCCGCGCGGCCTCGGCGCCGTCATCACCTCGCAGCTGCTGCTGCGCATCGCCTCGGCCGCTGCCGCTCTCGTGATCGGCAGCTACTTCGTCGACCTGTCGAGGGAGGGCGTGCCTGTCGGGGCGGTGCTGCTGGGCGTGCTCTCCGGCCTCGCCTACCTAGCCGAGCTCATCATCGCCCCCATCGCCGGTGCCGCGAGCGACCGGCGCGGACGACGGATCTTCCTCGTCATCGCGCCCGTGCTCGCCGCGCTGGGCGTGCTCCTGACGCCCGGCGCATCGCTGGGCGACGCGGCACCCGCGCTCATCCTGGTCGTCGCCGCCGTCGGCACCGCCCAGGTCATCGGGGGTGCCGGCGGTGCGCTCGCGGCACCCGCCACGCTCGGCCTGCTCGCCGACGCGACCGACGGCGACCGGATGCGGCGCGGCCGCCTCGCGAGCCTGTACGAACTGGCATCCGCGGGCGGCATCGCGGTCGGCGCCGCGCTCGGCCCGATCCTCTACGCCATCACCGGTCTCGGCGCCTTCGCCGTGCTCGCCGGCATCTACCTGCTCGCCGCCTTGCTGGTACTGCTCTTCGTGCGCGACGGGCCGAGCGTCGCCCGGTCGCACTCGGTCGGCCTCCGCGCCCAGATCGCGGTGTTCGGCAACCGCCGCCTGCTCGCGTTCCTGCCCGCCTGGATCGCCGTCAACGCCATCCTCGGCACCTGGGTCACGGCGCAGATCACCTACGTGCTCGCGGGAGACCGCCAGATCGAAGGACAGCTCTTCACCGGATCGCTTGCCGGCCAGGACGGCTGGCTCTCGGCAATCCTCGGCGGCTACGTGCTGTTCTTCAGCGCCTGCGTCGCCGCCTGGGTCTTCATCGCCGGCCGAGTGCCCACGAAGGCGACGCTGCTCGTCACGATCGGCGGCGCCGTGCTCGCCTCCGTCGGCCTGATCCTGGCCAACCACGGCCTGCCGCTGCCCATCGCGGCCGTGATCGTGGGCGTCGGCATCTTCCTCGAGGCCGGCTTCACCCCCGCCGCGCTCATGCACCTCGCCGATATCTCTGGCGAGCAAACCGCCGACCGCGGCTTGATCATGGGCGTCTACTCGGTGGTGCTCGGCCTCGGCTACCTGCTCGGCAACGTGCTCGGCGGCGTCTTCGCCGCCTGGCTGGCCTTCGACAGGCTCGCGCTCCTGACAATCCTGTTCGCCGTGGTCGGCATGGCTTCGGTCGCGGTGATGATCCGGGTCGATCGGCGGCTGGAGCGCGAGGCTGTCGTCGCGGAGGGCACCACGGCATGAATCGAGAGCACGTCTATGGGCGAGGCGCGCGCTGGTACGACGCGCTCTCGGGCGAGTTCGTGTACCGCGCCGGTCGAGTGGCAGGCATCGAGCTGCTGGGGCTGCGCGAGGGCGACGCCGTGCTGGATCTGGGGTGCGGCACGGGCCTCAACCTGCCGGAGCTCGTCAAGCGCGTCGGCGCCACGGGTCGCATCGTCGGACTCGACCGCAGCGCCGACATGCTTGCGGTGGCCGAGCGCCGCGCCGAGCGGCACGGCTGGGCGAATGTGACGCTCGTGCACGCGGACGCCACCGACTTTGGCCCACGGGATCTCGCCGATGGACCGGTGGACGCCGTGCTCGCGACCTACGCCCTGAGCGTGTTCCCGGACGCAGATGCCGCGTGGCGCAACGCGCGCTCGGCGCTGCGGCCGGGCGGCCGCGCCTGCATCGTCGACATGCAGCCGCCGACGGGCGCGGCCCGGTTCCTGTCGCCGGTCGCGCATCTGGCCGCAGCCGCCGGTGGCTCCGACCTTGAGGCGCGCCCCTGGCGGATGCTCGAGCGCGACGGCAGCCGGCTCGTGCGCCGCACGCTGCGCGGCGGCCACATCGTGACGGTCGCCGGCATCGTCGGCTGACGCCTGGGGGCGTCGTCGCGCTCGTTGCCGCCGGCTACTCCCAAGACTGGGGTGAAGCGATGTGTCTGCGGAGTTCCATCGCGTCGCGGAGTATTCGACCGACCACCAGCGTCTCGCCGTCGTATCGGCAGATCAGGAAGTGACGCGGGCGGTGCACCCTTCCACCTGCCGAGTGCCTGTTGCTCTGCGCCAGATGCCACGAGAACACGCCATCCCCGAGTTCAGGGCGCATCGTTCGCCCGACCCCGTCTACATGCGAGGCCACGTCTCGGATCGCCGCGGTGATCAACGCCTCGTATCGAAAGCGCGCTTCTGCACCGAACTCGGCGTGCGACCAAGCGAGAATCGAGACGATGTCGGACTGGGCTGCGTGGGTGAGCCGATACTTCGCCATCAGTCGGCTGACTGAGCCTCTGCCGCGCGACTGCCGAGCTGCCGCACGAAGTCGTCGAGAGTGTCGTCCTCGACGTCGTCGAAGCGCCCCGCGGAGAGATCCGACCAGCCGTGCTGAGCGGCTCGACGAAGAACGGCGATCTTGGCCTGCTCTTCAGCGTTCTCGCGCTCCAGCAGCCGAAGCCCGTCGCGCAGCACCTCGCTGGCGTTCTGATAGCGCCCAGATTTCACCAGCGACTCGACGAGCTCATGCTGGTGCTGGCTGAGAACGACGTTCCTCGTGGCCACGGCGATCACCTCGATTGGCAGTATATGCCATTGCCGCGGTGCGGGTGGCTACAGCATCGAGCCTAGATCGGAGCCGACCGTCGGGTAGCCCATCCGCGCCGACCGAAGCTGCCGGGTCGTGAGGCCCAGCTGGATGGCGAGCGCGAACACGTTGACGAGCTCGGCGTACCCGGGCCCCAGCAGGTGGGCGCCGAGGATGCGGTCGCTCTCGCGGTCGATCAGCACCTTCACGGCGGCCGTGGTCTCGCCGAGCCGGTAGTTCGAGAACCAGTCGGTCGTGTCGAGCGAGCGCACGACGACGTCGTGCCCGGCATCGCGAGCCTCGTCCTCGAGCATTCCGACGCGGCAGAGCTCCGGCACCGTGAACACGATGGAGGGCTCGCCGGTGTAGTCGGGCACACGAGTATTGCCCTTCAGCATGTTGGAGGCGGCCACCGATCCTTCCGCCGTCGCGACCGGCGTCAGCGGCTTGCCCTCGGTGTCGGCCGAGTCGCCGGCGGCGAACACCCGCGGATTCGACGTGCTCTGCAGGTGCGGCTCGACCTGCACGCCCTTCGAGCTCCACTCCACTCCTGCTGCATCGAGATCCAGCGACGCGAGGTTCGCCACGCGGCCGGCGCCGTGCACGACCAGATCGACCTCCACGGTCATCCGCTCGCCGTCCTGCTCGATCGTGACCGCCATGGCGCCGCCGTCCGCCCGCTCGATCGCCACCACGTCGGCGTTGCGGCGCAGGCGGATGCCCGCCTCTTCCGAGCGATCCACGAGCCGCTCGACGAGCTCGCCGTCGAAGCCGCGCAGCGGTCGGTCGTGCCGGTCGAGGATGCTGCAGTCGGCGCCCGCCCGCGCGGCGATGTGCGCGAACTCGAACGAGATGTAGCCGCCGCCGACGAACAGGATGCGCTCCGGCAGCTCGGCGAGGTCGAGGAACCCGGTGCTGTCGATGACGTGTTCGTGGCCGGAGAACTCGAGCGGGCGCGGTGTCGCACCGGTCGCGATCAGGAAGCGCTTCGATGTGTATCGCGTGCCGTCGATCTCGACCTCGGCTGGACCCGTGAAGCGGGCGGCGGCGTGGAACAGCTCGACGCCGCTGTCGCTGAGCCCCTGCTCGACCTTCGCGGGCATCGCGTCGGTGAAGCCGCGCTTGTGCGCCATGAGCTGCGCCCAATCGATCGCGATGTCGGCGTCGTCGATGCCCTTGTCGCGCATGAGCCAGGCGTCGTCGACGACTTCGGCCCCTCGCCGCAGGATCTTCTTCGGGTCGCAGCCGCGCAGGGCGCAGGTGCCGCCGTACGGCAGCGGATCGGCGATCGCCACGCGCCATCCGGCCCGCGCGCACTTGTTCGCGGCGGCCATACCCGCCATCCCCGCGCCGATCACGACGAGGTCGTAGTCGTCAGCCATCGCTGTCTCCTTGCGCTCAGGGTCGATGTGGTCGGGAGCCTATCGAGGCCGCGGGAGACCGAAGTGTGTCCCAGGTCGCAGACCCGGCGTCGACCGCGCTCGTACCGTGCATGCATCCACCTCGATGGAAGGACGCATCATGGACACCGCAACACGCAGTGCAGAGGCACCGACCGCGACAAGGCTAGGCAGACGAGCGCTCGCGGGTGCGGTCGGCGGCATCGCCGGCGGCCTCGCATTCGGTGCGCTCATGGCGATGATGGGCATGCTGCCGATGATCGCCTCGCTCGTCGGCTCGACGAGCGCCGCCGTCGGCTTCGGCATCCACATGGTCATCTCGGTCGGCATCGGCATCGGCCTCGGGCTCACCGTGCTCTTCGCGCAGCTGCTCAGCAGCTACCCGCGGGGACTCCTGATCGGTCTCGTTTACGGCGCCATCTGGTGGGTGCTTGGGCCGCTGCTGCTGATGCCGCTCATGATGGGCATGGCTCCGTTCATGTTCGACGCGGGCAGCCTGCCGTCGCTCGTCGGACACCTCATCTATGGCGGCATCCTCGGAGTCGTCGCTGTACGCCTGCTGCGCCAGCGGCGATGATGGAGGCATGCGCCGCCGCAGTCTCGACCTCGCTGCTCCGGGTGCCGCCATGGTCATCCGATGGGCAGGAGGTCGACGCTGTGCGCCCCGCGGTTGAGCAGCCGTTCAGCTGCCTGAGCTCGGTCGATCTGTTCGCCGATCTCACCGCCGACGAAGTCGCGCGGATCGACGAGCTGGCGCCCAGCCGCAGGCTCTCGGCTGGCGAACTGATCTACAGCCAGAGCCAGCCGACGACGGCGCTGTTCATCCTGAAGTCGGGCCGCGTGCGCATCTTCCGTCTCGCCGAGGACGGCAAGGCGCTCACCATGGCGATCCTCGAGCCCGGGGCGGTCTTCGGCGAGATGCTGCTGATTGGCCAGCGCATGTACGACAACTACGCCGAGGCGATCGAGGATGTCGTGATCTGCCGCCTCGAGGCGCGCGAGGTCGAGCGCTATCTGCTCGCCGACCCGCGCATCGCCATCCGTGTCGCCCGGCACCTCGGGGAGCAGGTCGCGGTGCTCGAGGAGCGGCTCATGGATCTCGCGGTGCGCCCGCTCGAGACGCGGCTGGCGAGCACACTCGTGCGGCTCGCTGCAACCGAGCGACGCTCCAGGCAGGGCTTCGTCACGATCCGGCTCACGCATGACCAGTTGGCCGGGCTGCTGGCGGCGACGCGGGAGTCGACCAGCAAGGCCATGGCCGATCTCGCATCGCGCTCGCTCATCCGGCAGGCCCGCGGCCGCATCACCCTGCTCGACCTCAATGGGCTCGCCATCCTCGCGAAGCGCAGGCCCGAGCCCAGTCGGTGAGTCGACGAACTGGCCATGCGGCGGCATCGCTGGCAGAACGGGGTGACGCTCCATGCTGACGACCGTGAGGCGGAGCGCTTGTGGCCTTGACGCCGGGCACCGACCTCTGGTGCTCTGACCATGTGACCTTCTTCTCCGCAGACCCAGAGCCGCCAGAGCAGTCGGCACCTCCCGAGCAAGAGCAGCCGCGCTGGTGGGGGCTGCCGGAAGACGAGCTGGCGGCGCTGCTGCCGGTGCGCGAGGTGCTCGGCACGACCGAGCAGGCGTCGGTCGCGCTCGTCTGGGCCTTGGTGCACAGCGATGGCGTCGCCTTCCGCGTCGAGCGACGCCTGCGGCGCGGCGACCTGCCAGCGCGGGAGTGGCAGCGACTGATGACCGAGTTCTCCGAGCACGGGATGTTCGGGGAACTGGAGGATCCGGCGGCCCGGTTGCGCTTCGGCGTCGTGCTGGGCGACGGTGAGCAGGTGCTCGACTCGCACCCGTTCGGCCAGGGGACGGATCCGACGGTGATGCCGACGCGCCACGTGCTCGTGCGGACGGGCGGCGGCTCGGGCGGCAGCGACCGGTTCTACTCGGGGAGCGAGACGCTGTGGCTGTGGCCGCTGCCGCCGAGCGGCCCGATGGAGCTCGTCATGCAGTGGCCCGCGTTGGGCATCGGCGAAGTGCGCGTCATGCTCGACGGCGACCGCATCCTGGCCCTCGCGCAGCAGGTCGTGCCGCTGTGGCCGGAGGAGTGAATCGCTCGGATGACCGGCGCGAACGGAATATTCGCGCGAGGAGGGCGCTGTATTCGGGGGACGGACGAACGACGTTCGCCGCAGAGCAACGCGGCAGCACCCCGACGACGAGGAGGAACGATGAGCAACTTCGAAGGCAAGACCGCGCTGGTCACCGGCGGCGGATCAGGGCTCGGCGAGGCGATCAGCAAGGACCTCGCGAAGCACGGCGTCAAGGTGGTCGTCGCAGACATCAGCCTCGATGGCGCCACGCGCGTCGCCGATGAGATCACCGCAGAGGGTGGCACCGCGGTGCCGTTCCAGGCCGACACGGCCGTCGCCGATGACAACAGGAAGGCCGTCGACTTCGCCGTGGAGAACTACGGCGCGCTCAACTACGCCGTCAACAACGCCGGCATCGCAGGCGCGAGCGCCCCGGTCGGCGAGCTCGACGTCGACGACTGGGACAAGGTCATCGCCATCAACCTCAGCGGTGTGCTTTACGGCATGCGCTACCAGGTGCCCGCGATCCTCGAAGCGGGCGCCGCGGAGGGCGCCATCGTGAACATGGCGTCGATCCACGGCAGCGTCGCTGCGCCCGGCAACGCCGCCTACACCGCTGCCAAGCACGGCGTCGTGGGCATGACGAAGAACGCCGCGGCCGAGTACGGCGCGCAGGGGCTGCGCATCAACGCGATCGGCCCCGGCTACATCGAGACGCCGCTGCTCGCCGCCGCACCGAAGGAGGTGCTCGAGGGCCTGGAGGCAAAGCACCCGCTGGGCCGCCTGGGGCAGCCGGAGGAGGTCGCCAACCTGACCACCTTCCTGCTCTCCGACAAGGCCAGCTTCATGACCGGTGCCTACGTGCTGGTCGACGGCGGCTACACGGCCGTCTAGCGACGCACGCAGGACCGAAGGAACGACCGCGTCGGCAGCCGCCGCCGGTCGACGCAGTTCGAAAGGAGCGCAGACATGCGAGCAGAGATCGACGGACAGACCATCGCCGAGGCGAACAAGGACGACCTGGTGCGGATCGAGGGCAACTGGTACTTCCCGCCCGCATCCATCCGTGAGGGCGCGCTGACCGAGAACGACACGGCCTACACCTGCCCGTGGAAGGGCGACGCGCAGTACTTCGACGTGCACGCGGGCGAGCAGCAGCTCGCCGACGGCGCCTGGAGCTACCCGACGCCCCACAAGAGCGCGTTCGACCGCGTCGGATCCGACTTCTCCGGCTACGTCGCCTTCGCGCGCGGCGTCGACGTCGTCGAGAGCTGAGGCCGACAGGAGCCCGGACCGGCTTGGCCTTCGCTGACATGGCCTAACCTGCCTGGCCGGTCCGGGCTTCGTGCTGCCGTAGCGCAGCCCGCCGTAGGCTACGGCTGTGCTCGACCTCAACCGCCTGGTGATGCTGCGCGCGGTCGCGATGCACGGCAGCATCAGCGCCGCGGCGCGCGAGCTCGCCTACACGCACTCGGCGATCTCGCAGCAGCTGTCACTGCTCGAGCGCGAGACCGGCACGGCGCTGCTCGAGAAGGTCGGCCGCACCGCCAGGCTCACGCCCGTCGGCCTCGAGCTGGTGCGCAACACCGAGGCGGTGCTCGCCGCGATGGAGCACGCCGAGACCGAGCTGGCCGCATCGCACCACCAGCCTCGCGGCATCCTCACGGTCGCCGTCTTCTCATCGTTCGCGCGGCTCGTGATGCCGGCGGCGCTGCGCACGCTCATGCACGAGCAGCCCGGGCTGGAGGTGCGGCTGCGCCGGCTCGATCCGCAGGAGGCCGTGCTGCAGCTGGCGGCCCGCCGGGTCGACGCCGTGATCGTCGACACCTTCGCCGGCACGCAGCTCGCACCGCCGGGAGTCATCGACGCGGCCGAGATCGGGCGCGACCCGGTGCGCGGCTACCTGCCGGAGTTCCACGCCGCGGGCACGCGCGAGCAGCTGAGCGAGCTGCCCTGGGTGATGGAACCGGCGGATGCCCCCTCCACCCAGTGGGCGATGCGCGTCTGCCGCGAGGCGGGGTTCGAGCCGCGCGTCGTCTACGAGTCGTCCGACATGCTCTTCCACCTACGGATGGTCGAGGCTGGCCTCGCTGCCGCGTTCCTGCCCGATCTCGTGGTGCGCGAGGCGCGCAGCCGCGTCACGCCCAGCCCGCTGCTGCCGACCGAGCCGGGCCGCCGCATCATGCTGCTCACGCGCACCGGCGCGGCCGGGCATCCGGCGTTCCAGGCGGTCCACACGGCGGTGGCAGCGGCGCTCTCGAAATATGTAAGCAGCGCCGACGAAAACCGGTAAGCAACCGTCGCTATACCTAACGCGTGCGGACTCGTACGGTGAGCGGAGGGCCACGCATCCCGTGGTCCGCACTCCAATCACTGAGGAGGAGCGATGACGCTCACAGATCCCGGCATCGACGCGATGCAGGCCGCGGCAGTCGTCGACGGGCCCGCGCTCTGGTCGGCGCAGGCGCACATGCCGTCGGTGCTCGGCCGCCAGCTCGTGATCGACCGCGGCGAGGGCTCCTACGTCTTCACCGCCGACGGCCAGCGCCTCTTCGACGGCACCGCGGGCCTCTGGCACGCGAACATCGGCCACTCGCACCCCGAGCTCGCGCAGGCCGCCTATGACCAGATGCTGAAGCTCGAGACCTATCACGTGTTCCAGCGCTATGCGAACGATCGCGCCATCGAGCTGGGCGAGCGGCTCGCCGCCATCTCGCCCATCGAGCGCGCGAAGGCGATCCTCAACTCCGGCGGCTCCGACGCGATCGACGTCGCCTGCAAGCTCGCCCGCCGGCACTGGCAGCGCGAGGGCCGCGGCTCGAAGCAGATCATCCTCAGCCGCGAGCACAGCTACCACGGGCTGCACGCCTACGGCACGTCGATCGCCGGCCTCGACTTCAATCGCGAGGGCATGGGCACCGACTCGCTCGTGCCCGAGACCGCGCGCGTCTCCTTCGACGACATCGAGCAGGTCGAGGCGACCATCGCCCGGATCGGAGCCGACAACATCGCGGCCATCGTCACCGAGGCCATCCAGGGCACCGGCGGCGTCAACCCGCCCGCCCCCGGCTACCTCGAGGGCCTGCAGCGGCTCTGCACCGAGCACGACATCCTGCTCGTCGTCGATGAGGTCATCACCGGATTCGGCCGCACCGGCGAGTGGTTCGCCTCGCAGCGCTACGGCCTCGAGCCCGACATGGTGACCTTCGCCAAGGGCGTCACCTCCGGCTACGCGCCGCTCGGCGGCGTGCTCGTCGCGCCCCGGCTCTGGGAGCCGTTCTACGCCGACTCGGCCGAGACGCCGATCTTCCGGCACGGCGCCACCTACGCCGGCCACGCCACCGCCGCGGCGGTCGCGATCGCCAACCTCGACGTGATCGAGCGCGATGGCCTGGTGCCGCGAGTGCGCGAGCTCGAGCAGGCGCTGCGCACGCAGCTCGACGGCCTGCTGCAGCGCAGCGACGCGGTCGTCGACGTGCGCGTCGCCGGCTTCCTCGGCGGCATCAGCCTCGACGAGCGACTCGACAACGCTCGCGTCTGCGACCGGGCCGTCGAGCTCGGCTTCATCACCCGCGCGCTGCGCGGCAACACCCTGCAGCTGAGCCCGCCGTTCATCGTCAGCGACCAGGAGGTCGCCGACTACGTGGCGGCGATCGAGCAGGCCATCACCGAGGAGGCAGCACGATGACCATGACGACCTCGACCGAGACCCGCGGCGCCGAAGCGCTCGTCGCCGCCGACGCATCCGCGATCGAGCGCGCTGACCGCGTGATCGCCGGGCTCGGCCTGCCGAGCGACGGCCTCGCGGTCTCCGACCCCGCCACCGGCGAGCGCATCGCCCACGTCGCCGACGCCGACATCGGCGCCGCCCTGCGGGCGGTCGACACGGCGGATGCCGCCGGTCGCGCCTGGGCACGCACCACCCCGCGCGAGCGCGCCACCGTGCTGCACCGCTGGTGGGAGCTGCTCGTCGAGCACACCGAGGAGCTCGCGCACCTCATGACGCGCGAGATGGGCAAGACGCTCGCCGAGGCGCGCGGCGAGGTGAAGTACGGCAGCGACTACGTGCGCTGGTACGCCGAGGAGGCCGTGCGGCCGGCCGGCAGCTTCCGCGACGCGCCGGACGGCGGCGCGAGCATCCTCACCCGTCGTGCTCCCGTCGGGCTCGCGGTGCTCATCACGCCCTGGAACTTCCCGCTCGCGATGGCCACGCGCAAGATCGCCCCGGCGCTCGCCGCCGGCTGCGGCGCCGTCGTGAAGCCCGCCACGCTCACGCCCCTCACCACCATCTATGCCGTGCAGCTCGCCTACGAGGCGGGCGTGCCGGAGGCGCTCGTGCAGGTCGTGACGACCGGCAGCGCCTCGAGCTTCAGCGAGGCCGTGCTGCGTGACGAGCGCGTGCGGAAGGTGTCGTTCACCGGCTCCACCGGCGTGGGTCGCACGCTCATGGGGATCGCCTCCGACCGCGTGCTGCGCAGCTCGATGGAGCTGGGCGGCAACGCACCGCTGATCGTCTTCGACGACGCCGACCTGGAGCGCGCCATCGAGGGCGCCGCCATGGCCAAGCTGCGCAACGGCGGACAGTCGTGCATCGCCGCCAACCGCTACTTCGTGCAGGAGGGCATCGCCGACGAGTTCGTCGCCGGGCTCGCCGAGCGACTCGGCGCGGCGACCGTCGGCAACGGCTTCGGCGACGGCGTCACCATGGGGCCGCTCATCGACGACCGCGCGGTCACGAACATGCGCTCGCTCACCGAGGAGGCGCTGGAGCGCGGCGCCGAGCTGCGCCTCGGCGGGCACGGCTACGACAGCGCCGGGCACTTCTTCGCGCCCACGCTGCTCGACCGGGTGCCCGCCGACGCCACGATCGCCGGCACCGAGATCTTCGGCCCCATCGCCGCCGTGCAGCGCTTCGCCACGCAGGAGGAGGCCATCGAGCGCGCCAACGAGACCGACTACGGCCTCGCCGGCTACGTCTTCACCGAGTCGATGGATCGGGCCATGAACGTCGCCGACAGCCTCGAGACGGGCGTGGTCGGCATCAACCAGGGCGTGCCATCCAACGTCGCAGCTCCCTTCGGCGGCGTGAAGCAGTCGGGCATGGGCCGCGAGGGCAGCGCCGAAGGGCTCGAGGAGTACCAGTCGGTGCGCTTCTACAACATCGCTCGTCGGGCGACGAGCTGAACGAGAACGGAACAGACATGCGGATCGCTGTCGTCAAGGAGATCAAGCCGCAGGAGGCCCGCGTGGGCCTGACGCCTGCCGGCGCGGAAGACCTGGTGCGCTCGGGCAGCACCGTGCTGGTGGAGCGGGGCGCGGGGGAGCGGGCCGGGTTCCCGGACGAGCTCTACCTCGCGGCCGGAGCCGAGCTCGTCACGCGCGAGCAGGCGTGGGAGCAGGCGGAGCTGCTGGTGAAGGTGAAGGAGCCGATCGCCGACGAGTACCGGTTCCTGCGCGACGACCTCACCGTCTTCACCTACCTGCACCTCGCCGCCGACCGGCCGCTCACCGAGGCGCTGCTGGCCGCCGGCACGCTCGGCATCGCGTACGAGACGGTCGCCGACAGCACCGGCCTGCCGCTGCTGGCGCCGATGAGCGAGATCGCCGGCCGCCTCGCCGCACATGCCGCGGCATCCCACCTGATGCTGCACAGCGGCGGCCCGGGCGTGCTGCTGGGCGGCTCGCCCGGCGTCGCGCCCTGCCGCGTGCTCGTGATCGGCGGCGGCGCCGTCGGCACGCAGGCGGCGACCCTGGCGCTCGGCATGCAGGCGGAGGTGACGGTGCTCGACATGTCGCCGACGCGCGTGCGCCAGCTCGACGTGCTGCTCGACGGGCGCGCCCGCGTGCTGCAGTCGGATGTCGCAACCGTCGAGGCCGAGCTCGCCCAGGCCGATGTCGTCATCGGCGCCGTGCTCGTGCCCGGCCGCGCCGCCCCCAAGGTGGTCACGCGCGCGCAGCTGGCGCTGCTGCGGCCGCACGCGCTGCTCATCGATGTCGCGATCGACCAGGGCGGCGCCTTCGAGACGTCGCGCCCCACCACCTATGAGTCGCCGACGTTCGACGTGGACGGCATCCGCCACTACTGCGTCGCGAACATGCCCGGCGGCGTGCCGCAGACCGCGACGCGGGCGCTCACGAACGCGACGCTGCCGTACATCCGGCGCATCGCGCAGCGCGGGGTGGAGGCGGCGATCACGGCCGACCCGGCGCTCGCGCTCGGCGTCAACACGCGAGCGGGACGCATCGTGCACGCCGGGGTCGCGGATGCCTTCGGCGACCTGCCGTCGGGTGACGCGGATGAGCGCACGTTCGCGCTGCGGTAGGAGGTCGGCGGGGCGCCTCCACCACCGGCAGGTCGCCCCGCGCTGACCGCAGGCCGTCGGCGCTCGTCGGCCGCGGCCTGCGGCGTCACTCGGGCGAGAAGAGATCCTCGATGTGGCACTCGAACGCTGCGGCGAGTCGGAACGCGACGGGCAGTGAGGGATCGAACCTGCCCTTCTCGATCGAGATCACGGTCTGACGCGAGACGCCGAGCTCGTCGGCGAGCCGCTGCTGCGACCAGCCGCGTGCCTGGCGGCGCTCCTGGAGGCTGTTCCGCATCAGCTGCTGGTGCGCTTCGCCAGCAAGAAGCGCCCGGCGAAGTCGGCGACCATGAGCGACGAGACGACCAGCAGCAGCATCCCCGTGTCGACCTCGAGGCCGGTGATCGAGAATGCGGCAGCGGCCAGGCTGATCGTGACGAACGCGTCGAGGAAGGCTCCTCGCGCCGCGCGGTCGTACCAGGCTGCTTCGACGGAGTCCTCGGGTCGCTCCGTCGCCTCGGGCAAGCTCGCACGATCGATCAGCGCGGCCCACGCGAGGGCTGCGGCGACCGGCAGCGTGACCGCCGTCATGACGGTGAAGCGCAGCCCCGCTCCGCCTGGCTCGCCGAGCCAAGCGAAGAGCAGGCCGAGACCCGCTGCGAGGACGGCACCCACCGCCGCCGATGCCAGGAGCAGTACGACGCTGCCGCCGCCGAAGCGGGCGCGACCGAAGCGAGCTGTCGTGCGGGCGGTGGCTGTCACGGGGTGCCTTTCGTCGGGAAGGAGCGAGCGCACCGACTGTACTGTCAAGCACGCTTGACTGTCAAACATGCTTGACTCCCAAAGGGTGTGCACTGCGCATCGACCAGCTGAGCGTGGAGGGATGTCGGCGACGCGGCCCGGGTGTTCAGCGGATTCCACTAGCGTCAGGCGCATGCGAAGGGCGCTGAAGGGGTTGATCGCGGTCGTGGCGGCGGCGACGCTGCTCGCAGGCTGCTCGAGCATCCCCGCGGATCCGGACGGCACGCTCGAGCGGGTGCGCGGTGGCACGCTGCGCGTCGGCGTCACCGAGAATCCGCCATGGGTGGAGCTGTCGGACGCGGGAGAGCCCGCGGGCACAGAGCCCGAGCTCGTCGTCGCGTTCGCCGACGAGCTCGGCGCCGAGGTCGAGTGGACCGACGGCAGCGAGTCGCGCCTCGCGGCCGCGCTCGAGGCAGGCGAGCTCGACCTGGTGATCGGCGGGCTGCTCGACGACACCCCGTGGGTGGAGGTCGGTGCGGCCACGCGGCCCTACGCCGAGGTCGAGGCGCCGTGGGGCACCGAGCGGCACGTGATGCTGACGCCCATGGGCGAGAACGCGTTCCTCGTCGCGCTCGAGACGTTCCTCGACGAGGAGCCGGGGCGATGAGCGTGTTCTCGAAGCGCGGCCGGCGACGCAGCTTCGGCCACACGGAGCTGCCCGACCGGCAAGCAAAGGCGCTACGGAAGGCGATCCGGTTCGAGTGGTACACGCTCGCGTTCCTGGCGGTGGCGATCACGCTCATCTACCTCGTGCTCGGCAACTCGCAGGCGATGAAGGCGGCGTGGCTCGAGGATCTGCTCTCGCTCGCCCCACCGATCGCCTTCCTGCTCGCGGTGCGGATCGTCAACAAGCGTCCCAACCGCCGCTACCCCTACGGCTACCACCGCTCGGTCGGCGTGGCGCATCTGGTCGCCGGTGTCGCCCTGCTCGCAATGGGTGTCTTCCTCGTCATCGACTCCGGATCCGGGCTGCTGAAGGCCGAGCATCCCCCGATCGGCTCGGTCGAGCTCTTCGGGCAGACGATCTGGCTCGGCTGGCTGATGATGGGCGTGATGGCGCTCACCATCCCGCTGCCGATCTACTTCGGCCGCGTCAAGATGCGGCTCGCGAAGGAGCTGCACGACAAGGTGCTCTTCGCTGACGCCGACATGAACAAGGCCGACTGGATGACGGCGGTCGGCTCGATCGTCGGCGTCGCGGGCATCGGTCTCGGCTTCTGGTGGGCGGATGCCGCCGCGGCGCTCTTCATCGCCGGCAGCATCCTCTCCGACGGCTTCAAGAACATGCGGGCCGCCATCACCGACCTGATCGACCGAGGCGCCACCAACGTTGATGACGACGACGCACATCCGGACGCCGCGCAGGTCGATGACTACCTGCGGTCGCTGCCGTGGGTGGCGAAGGCGGGCTCCCGGGTGCGCGACCAGGGGCATGTCTTCCACGTCGAGGCGTTCGTGGTGTCGAGGGAGGGGCGGATGCCGTCGCTGGAGGAGCTGCTGGAGGCCAGGGACGGCTGCATCGCGCTGGACTGGAAGGTGGCGGATGTCGTGATCGTGCCCATCGACGAGCTGCCGGAGGAGGTCGGCGGGCCCGACCGCAACCGCCAGTCGGAGCGCAACAGCTGACTGGGCCGTGAGCGCCGTCGCGCGCACCTCCTCTCGCTCGTAGGCTGAGCGGAGACGGGTGCGGAGGCTCTCATGACATCGACAGTGACCGAGCTGCGGGCTGAGCTCGCCGCGCTGGAGGATCCGCGCATGCGCGAGGTCAACGAGCGCCACGGCGACGACCACGGGGTCAACCTCACGAAGCTGCGCGCGATCGCGAAGCGGCTGAAGACGCAGCAGGAGCTGGCGCTCGAGCTCTGGGCGACGGGCGACACCGCCGCGCGGCTGCTCGCGCTGCTCGTGTGCCGGCCGAAGGCGTTCGCCGCCGCCGAGCTCGATGCGATGCTGCGCGAGGCTCGGGCGAGCAAGGTGCGCGACTGGCTCGTGAACTACGTGGTGAAGAAGTCGCAGCACGTCGAGCAGCTGCGGCTCGGCTGGCTCGACGACGCGGATGCCGCGGTCGCGAGCGCGGGATGGGCGCTGACGAGCGAGCGGGTGCGGAAGTCGGCTGCGGGTCTCGACCTGCCCGGCCTGCTCGACACGATCGAGGCCGAGATGCAGGATGCGCCCGAGCGGCTGCAGTGGGCGATGAACGAATGCCTCGCGCACATCGGCATCGAGCATCCGGAGCATCGATCGCGCGCGCTCGCGATCGGCGAGCGCCTCGGGGTGCTGCGCGACTACCCGACGCCCCCGAACTGCACCTCGCCCTTCGCGCCGGCCTGGATCGCCGAGATGGTGCGGCGCCAGGAGGCCCCCGCCCGCTGACCGCGCCGGGAGCCTCCGCCCCGCGCAGTGCCCCGCGCAACTCGCGCTACTCGCGCGCTGCCCCGCGCGACTCGCGCGCCAGAAGTGTCGCAAGCGGTCGCTTCGGTGCCCCGATAGCGACACTTCGCGACAACTCTGCGCCGGGCGGGTGCGGCGCCGGTACCAAACGGTCGCGCTGGCGCGCTGGAGGCGACCGTTTGGTACCGCTCGCGCGGTGGCGGTGGCGGGGGCGGGGCGGTGGCGGGGTGGTGAAGGCGGTGGCGGTCGCGGTGGCGGCGCGCGCTACTCCTCCGCCAGCAGGCGCTCGCGCACCTCGCGGCGCAGCACCTTGCCGATGAGCGAGCGGGGCAGGTCGTCGACGACGACGATGCGCCGCGGCACCTTGTATGCCGCCAGCCGCTGCCGCGCGTGCTGGCGGATCGCCTCCGCGTCAGAATCCGCTCCCGCTGCGAGCACCACGGCGGCCGCCACCGACTCGCCCCCGCTGGGGCTCGGCAGACCCACCACGGCCGCGTCGTCGACCGACGGATGCGACACGAGCGCCTCCTCGACCTCCGAGGGAGCAACGTTGAACCCGCCGGTGATGATGAGCTCCTTGCGCCGATCGACGATCGTCACGAAGCCCCCGGCGTCGGCCCGCACCAGATCGCCCGTGCGCAGCCAGCCATCCGGCAGCAGCGTCTCGCGCGTCTCGTCGGGCCGGTTCCAGTAGCCAGAGAACACCTGCGGCCCGCGCAGCAGCAGCTCGCCCTCCTCGTCGGGCCCGCGGTCGATGCTCGTATCGTCGGGATCGATCACCCGCATCTCGGTGCTCGGGAAGGGCACGCCCACGGCGCCGGGCCGTCGTGTCGGTCCCATCGGGTTCCCGATCGCGACCGGCGAGGTCTCGGTCATGCCGTAGCCCTCGATCAGCAGCCCGCCGGTCGCCCGCTCCCACAGCTCGACGGTCGACACCGGGAGGCTCATCGCGCCCGAGATCGCGAAGCGGATGCTGCGCAGGCTCACCTTCCGCTCGCCAGCGGCCTTCGCCAGCCGCTCGTAGATGGGCGGAACAGCAGGCAGGAAGGTCGCCGGGGCGGTGCGCATCGCCTTCAGCACGAGCGACGGATCGAACTTGGGGAAGAGCACCAGGCGTGCGCCGATGCTCAGGGCGAAGGTGGTGCACAGCGTGAGGCCGTAGGCGTGGAACATCGGCAGCACGGCGTAGATGACCTCGCGGCCGGGCGTGAGCCCCGGCACCCAGGCGCGCCCCTGCGCCGCGTTCGCACGCAGGTTGCCGTGCGTAAGGGTCGCGCCCTTCGGCCGTCCCGTGGTGCCGCTCGTGTACTGCAGCGCGGCGATGTCGTCGACCGCGGGACGCGGATGCGTCGGCGAGATGCGATCCGCCCCCGCCACGCGAGCCCAGTCGACCGCGCCGGGGGCGAGCTCGCCGGTCGTGAGCGCCGCCCGCGCTTCGCGCGCCTTCGCCATCGGGAGGCGCAGCGCGGTGCGCGTGCGCCAGGGCATGGCGCGCGTCATGTCCACGGACACGACATGCCTGACGCCCAGGTCGCTCGGCATGTCGAGCACCGTGGGCGCCACCTTGTCCCACACGATCGCGACGGTGGCGCCGTGGTCCTCGAACTGGTGTCGCAGCTCGCGCTCGGTGTAGAGCGGATTGTGCTCGACGACGATCGCGCCGAGGCGCAGCACCGCATAGAAGGCGATGACGTTCTGCGGGCAGTTCGGCAGCACGATCGCAACGCGGTCGCCCGCGCCGACGCCGAGCTTCGACAGGCCGCCGGCCGCGCGGTCGATCGCCTCGCCCAGCTCCGCATACGTCAGCGTCTCGCCGAAGAAGTCGAGCGCGACCGCCTGCCGGTGCTCCTCAACGGAGGTGGCGATCATGTCGACGAGCGTCTCGGTGACCTCCGGGATGTCGGCAGGCACCCCATCCGCGTAGGAGGACAGCCACGGGCGATCGGCGAAAGCGCTCATGCTCCGATTGTTGCCGATCTGGCTGTACGTCTCGCTCGCCGCGACCGGTACCGAATCGTCGCCTCCGCGCACTCGGGGCGACCATTCGGTACCGGCGGCGCGTGTAGCACGCCCGGGTGACGACGCGAGTCGCCTCCCCGTCATCTGCGCGCCAACTGCGGTTCATCGAACTGCGACCCGCGATCCGTAGCGTCGGCCGCATCCCGACTCGAAGGTGATGTGCCGTGCCCTCTCTCAGACCGCTCCTCTCCACCGCGACCGCAGCGCTCCTCACGACTGCCCTGCTGCTGCCGCCGGCGTCAGCGACCGCGGCGCCGCTGCCGGCGACCGCTCCGCCGCCGGCGGTCGCGGCCGCATCGATGCCGCCGCTGATCGTCACCGAGGTGCAGGCCGACAACGTCGGCGACGACCACTTCGAGTACTTCGAGGTGCACAACACCACCGACGCCGTGCTCGACCTCGACGCCGAGCAGCTCACGTTCAGCTACGCGTCGAGCGACAGCGACGACACCTCGACCGGCGTCGACCTCGTGCTCGAGGAGCCGCTCGTGCTCGCGGCAGGCGAGACGGCCCTGGTGTGGCTCAGCTACGCCAGCGCCGACGGGGCCGTGGACTCGTATGCGCACACGTTCGAGGAGTTCCGCTCCGAGCACGCGGTCGACGCCCAGACGCAGGTCGTGCGCTCCTCCGGGCAGCCGGGGCTGGCGAACTCCGGCAACCGAGGCATCCGGATCGAGCGGGATGGCGCGTACCTGACGCGCTCGTACTACCCGGCGGGATCGATGGCGCCGGCGCGCTCGGTCCACTTCCGGCTTCCCGCCGACCCCGCAGCGACGGCCTTGGCTGTGCTGGCGCAGCACGCGGACCCCTCACCGGGCCGTCTCGAGGCCGAGACTTTGGTGCCGGCCGAGCCCGCGCAGCCCACGCCCGAGCCCGAGCCCACCCCGCTGCCGTCGCCCGGAACTGGCGTCGCCGCCGGATGGCCGCTCATCATCACCGAGATCGCACCGGACTCCACCGGCTACGACGACTTCGAGTACGTCGAGGTCTACAACCCCACCGCGACCGCGCTCGACCTGGCCAGCATGCGGCTCGAGTACTTCTACGCCAGCGACACGCCCGCCGTCCCGCTGACGGTTGAGGGTGAGACCACGATCGCTCCCGGTGAGACCGTCGTCCTGTGGCTGAGCTACGCCAGCGGCAACGTCGACTCCTTCTCGAAGACCGACGACGACTTCCGAGCGGCCTGGAACGCGGCAGGCACCGACTTCCGCCTGCAGCGCGCCACCGGCCAGGCAGGCATGGCCAACGGCGGCAACCGCGGCATCCGTCTCGTGGGCGGGGAGACGGTGGTGAGCGCCTCGATGTACTCCGCAGGCTCGACCACGGCGGGCCAGACCGCGCACTTCCGGCTGCCTTCCGCATCCGGGTCCGTCACCATGGAGCTGCTCGCCGGTGCCGCCGAGGCATCGCCCGGCGTCGTCGCGCCGGAGGCGCTCGCAGACCCCGCCTTCGCGCCGCAGCCCGACCCGGCGGCCGTCGGCGCGCCGCTGCAGATCACCGAGATCCTGCCCGACGCCGCGACCAACCTCAACGGCTCGGACGGCTTCGAGTTCATCGAGCTGTACAACGCGTCGAGCGAGCCCATCGACTTCGCCGACTACGCCATCAACTACGTCTATCCCGCTACCGGGGGCGAGACGCTGTGGCCGGCGACGCCTGGCGACATCGTCATCCCCGCTGGCGGCACGCTCGTGCTCTGGATCAAGAACGGCGGCAACGGCGAGCTGGACGCCTCCGCGTTCAACGAGGAGTTCGGCACGTCGCTGACGCTCGGCGAGGACCTCGCCGAGATCTCCTCCGGCGGCATGGCCAACAGCGGCCCACGCGGCATCGAACTGATCACGAACACGGGCTATGTCGTCAGCAGCGCGTTCTTCAACATGGATGCCGCCGTCGACGACGTGCACCCCGATCAGGGCATCCGCTATGTCACGAGCACGGGCGACGTCGCGAAGCAGCAGCTGCTCGACCTGCAGCCGGCGACCCCTGGCGCGGTGCAGCGCGATCAGGTGCCGAGCGGCCTCATCATCGTGCCGGCCGACACGGCAGCGCCGGCGGTCGATGACCTGACCGGCGCGGAGATCGATCCGACCGTCGACTTCCCGTTGGAGTTCCGCGTGACCGACGATGTGCAGGTGCGGACGGTCAGCGTGACCGTGCGCAACGACGTTGACGCCGAGCCGACCTCGCTCAATCTCGTCGACACCGGGGACGCCATCTTCGGCGCTCACATCGACTACGCCGACATGACCGGCAAGCGCTGGTACGAGTACACCGTCCGCGCCTCCGACGGCACGAACCACACCGTCATGGACACCCGCCGCGTCACCGTCGCGGGCGCGAGCTCCGAGCCGCTGCGCATCAACCTCGACGAGGGGCAGTACGTCGGCGGCACCGCCGCGGTCGCGGCCACGAGCGAGCAGCGCGCCGAGTCGATCGAGCTCTCGATCGATGGCGCGCCGGTCGACACGGCCGCAAACCTGGAGCATGCGCCGATGTTCGCCTTCGAGGCGACCGGGGTCGACTACTACTTCAAGAACGGTGTGCGTGTCGGAGAGGAGGTGCTGCGCGTCTTCGACGTCGGCATCTACACCGGCAGTGGCACGATCGCCACGCCGGTGCCGCTCGAGCATGTCCGGCAGGGGGAGGAGCTCGTCGTGAGCGTCTGGGCTGGCACCAAGAAGGCACCCGAGATCGATCTCGCCGAGAACAACGACGACTTCACCGTCTGGGATCTGCGCCTCATCCTGCCCGACGGGCGCACGCTGCGCCCGATCGGCTACGACGACCCCGCACTGCGGCTGGCCATGGGCGACAGCGTGAACGCGAGCGGTGGCGCGACCGGCAAGCTCGACTTCTACGATGCGCGCTTCGCGCTGCCGGACGACGCCTTCAGCGCGCGTGCGGCGGAATGGGACACGACCGCGGTGGTCGACGGCCCGGTCGAGATCTCGGCGACTGACGGTGAACGCGCCGTCGAGCGCACCGTGGTCGTCGACAACACGGCGCCGACGATCACGGGGCTCGTGACCGCCGAATCCGTCGACGGCACGACCTTCCAGGGCGAGATCGTCATGGATCCGCAGATCGAGGATGCGGGCGTCGGTGCGATCACGACGGTCGCGACCTTCGACGGTGTGCGGCTGCGCGCGCTGCCCCACACGACCTCGTCGATCGACCTGACACCCGGCGAGCACACGCTGGAGGTGACTGCCACCGACGGCCTCGGCAACACCGTGACCGAGACCGAGACCTTCACGACCGTCGACGAGCAGCCCGGCGTGATCGGCGAGCTCTCGCCCGCCGACGGCGACCAGGTCGAGGCCGGCGACGTGACACTCTCGGCGGTCGTCGCCGACCCGAACGGCGACGACCTGGCGCGTGTCGAGTTCCGCGAGGGGCGCCGCGTCGACCTCGGCGACGCCGGTGTGCGAGCCCAGGGCGGCACCGTGGGTGACGCGCTGACCACGGAGCGGGACGGCGCGGAGCCGCTCTCGGCCGAGCAGCTGCGCAGCATCACCGCGGTGGACGGGCTCGCTGAGCTGTCCTCGGCTGCGGCGTTCCCGTACCAGCTCTTCGACATCGAGGTGAGCGAGGCGGAGGCGGACGCGCAGGTGCGTGCGACCTGGTCTGGTCGTGCGAACGAGGGCGCCAGCGTGATGCTCTACGCGCTCCGCGCCGACGGCTCGGGCTGGGACGAGGTCGACCGTCACGTCGCCGACAGCGGCGAGGCGTTCACGCTCGAGGGCGTCGTCGAGGCCGCGCGGTACCGCGCCGACGGTGCCGTGCGCCTGCTCGTGCAGCACTCCGAGGGCTTCGCGGGCGAGGACCTCAGCGACCGGGGCACTGCGGTGGAGCAGCACCATCCGGAGGACGTCGACCGCTCGGAGTACGACTTCACCTTCGCGTGGGAGTCGGACACGCAGTACTACAACGAGAACACCAAGGAGGGTGAGCCGTACCGCCACCAGCAGGCGATCCACACATACCTGCTCGACCAGCGCGAGGATCTGAACCTGCAGTACCTGTTCCACACCGGCGACATCGTGGACGACTTCGACCAGATCTACCAGTGGGAGAACGCCGAGGCGGAGTACTCGCGTCTCGACGACGCAGGACTGCCCTACGGCGTGCTCGCCGGCAACCACGATGTCGGTGCGCACCTGGAGGACTACACCTACTTCAGCCGCTACTTCGGGGAGGATCGCTTCGCCGGGAACCCCTGGCATGGCGGCAGCTACCAGGACAACGAGGGCCACTACGACCTGCTGTCGGCAGGCGGCATCGACTTCATCATGCTGTACACCGGCTGGCTGCCGGCTGACGAGAGCATCGCGTGGATGAACGAGGTGCTGGCGCAGTACCCCGATCGTGCGGCGATCATCGCGCAGCACGAGTTCATCCTCACCACCGGCGGCCTCGGCGAGATCCCGCAGCGCGTGATGGACGAGGTCGTGGCGACCAACCCGAACGTGCGCATGGTCTTCTCCGGCCACTACCACGACGCCGAGACCCGCACCGATGACTTCGACGACGACGGGGACGGCGTGAGTGACCGCACCGTCTACTCGATGCTGTTCGACTACCAGGGCCTGCCGGAAGGTGGTCTCGGCTGCCTCCGCCTGCTGCACTTCGACAACGAGGGCGAGCGCATGATGGTGCGCACCTACTCGCCGTCGCTGCACGACTACGACGCCGAGCACGAGGGCATCGATGACGCGATGCAGTCGTTCGAGCTCACCTACGACGAGCTGCGGCTCACCCCGACCGTGCGCACCTTGGGCACGGATGCGTTCTCGGCGGAGATCCTCAGCTCGGAGGTCATCGCATCGTTCGAGGACGTGGCCAGCGGCACGCCGCTGAGCGCGAAGTGGTCGCTCACGGAGCCCGGCGAGTACGGCTGGTACGTCTTCAGCGAGGATGTCTTCGGCGCCACCGATCGCTCACCGATCGCCAGGTTCACTGTCGTCGACGCGACGACCCCGACGCCCGACCCGGGCACGGGCGAGCCGGGTACGGGCGACCCGAGTACTGGCGCGCCGGGTACGGGCGACCCGGGCGCGGGCGACCCGGGCGATGGCGAGCCGGACCCCGGCACAGGGGAGCCTGGCGGCGAGTCTGGCGGGGAGGACGGCGGTGCGCAGCCTGACCCGAGCGCGCCGGGTGCCGAGCAGCCCGGCGGCGACAACGGCTCGGACGAGCTGCCGGTGACCGGGGCGGACGCGGGAGCGGTGCTCTCGTGGGTGCTCGCGGCCTTGCTGCTGATGCTCGCGGGCGTGGCCATGCTCGTGTCGCGCCTCGCGCCCGCCCGCAAGAGCTGATCGAGCGGTGCACACGGCGAGGGCCGGCCCGTTCGCTCGGGCTGCCCTCGCCGCCCGCGCACCAGAAGTGTCGCAAGCGGTCGCTCAGCCGCATCCATAGCGACCGATAGCGACAACTCTGCGAGGTGACCCTTGCGGCACTGGCACGAAACTGTCGCCGCGGCGCGTCGGATGCCACCATTCGGTACCGGTCGCGTGGCGGGACGCGCTCAGGCGCGGAAGAAGGCCTCCGCCACGCGCGTCAGGTCGAAGAGGTCGCTGACGCCCGCGAGCTCGCGCGCCGAGTGCATCGACAGGATCGGGATGCCGACGTCGACGGTGCGGATGCCGAGGCGCGTGGCGGTGATCGGCCCGATCGTCGAGCCGCACGGCACGGTGTTGTTCGAGACGAACTCCTGGCTCGTCACGCCTCCCTGCGCACACCAGCTGTGCCAAGCCGCTGCTCCGACGCCGTCGGTCGCGTAGCGCTGGTTGGCGTTGATCTTCAGGATCGGCCCCGATCCGAGCACCGGTCGCACGAGCGGATCGTGCTTGTCGGCGAAGTTCGGGTGCACGGAGTGGCCGACGTCGCTCGAGACGCACCAGGACGCGGCGAGCGCACGCATCCGCTCTTCCCGGTCGGCGCCGAGGCCGAGCCCGATACGCTCCAGCACGTCGGCGAGGAAGGGGCCCGCGGCGCCCGAGCGGGTCGCCGAGCCGATCTCCTCGTGGTCGAAGACGGCCAGCACCGGGATGTGGTCGCCGTCGAAGTCGTCCGCCCCCGCCGCGAGCGCGACCGCGCCGGCATGCACGCTTGCGAGGTCGTCCAGGCGGCCGGCGGCGAAGAAGACATCGTCGTGGCCGAAGACGGCCCCGCGGGCGGCATCCGCGGTGACCAGGTCGTAGCCGCGGATGCGGCCAGGGTCGACGGGGTCGCCGTCGACGGTGGCGGATGCCGCGACCTCGGCGAGCAGGTCGGCCGACTCGGCGGCGCCCAGGCCCCACACCGGCTGCGTGTGCGACTGCTTGTTGAGCGCGAGCCCGTCGTTCGCCTCGCGGTCGAGGTGGATCGCGAGCTGCGGCAGCCGCAGCAGCGGGCCGGAGTCGGCCAGCACCTGGGTGCCGTCGTCGAGCACGAGTCGGCCGGCCAGGCGCAGCTCGCGGTCGAGCCACGAGTTCAGCAGCGGGCCGCCGTAGATCTCGACGCCCGCCTGCAGCCACCCGAGCCTGCCGGTGGTCGGCTGCGGCTTGAGCTTGAAGCCGGGGGAGTCGCTGTGCGCGCCGAAGATGCGCACCGGGGTCGTGCCGGTCGCCGACGGTGGCACGATCCAGGCGATCACGGCGCCCTCGCGCACCACCAGGTGCTTGCCCGGCGTGGTGGGCCATGCATCCGCCTCGTCGAGCGCAGCGAATCCCGCGTCGGCCAGTCGGCGGGCGACCTCCGCGGCGGCGTGATAGCTCGACGGGGAGGCCTCGATGAACGCGGCGAGATCGTCGGCGTGGGCGAACGGGGCGGTGGGCACGGCAAAGACCTCCAGAGGACGGGCTTCGAGCCTATCCGGGCGGCTCGCCGGGTCTCCCGCAGCGCAGCAGCGCTCCGTTCAACCGGCCCCCTGGTCTGAGAAGCGGGTATTCGGCTCGCCAGACCAGGGAACCGGTTGAACGCACACCTTCCGGAGGGGCACGGGTGCCGGGTGCTCCGGCGCTGTCGCACCGGGCGCACCCGGGCTGCTCGCCCGGTCGCGGTCAGGCGCCGGGCGTGAACGCGGCGGTGGCGCCGAGCTCGCCCGCCACCAGTCGCGCCGTCACCTCGGTGAGCAGCGCGACGCCCGCGAGGCTGTCCTCGTCGCTCGTGCGCTCGCCCTCGTTGTGGGAGATGCCCTGGATGCTCGGCACGAACAGCATCACGGTCGGCGCGACATCCTTCATGTTGGTCGAGTCGTGACCGGCGACCGTCATGGTCGGCGCATGCGAGAGGCCCAGTCCCTCCGCGGCCGAGCGGGCCAGCTCGACCCCCTCGCTCTGGTACGACAGCAGTCCCCACTGGTGCGTGAGGCGACGCTCGATGCGCACGCGAGCGCGCTCCTCGATCGCGGCGAGGCGCTCCTCGAGCAGTGCGTTGGCGCGCTCGAGCACCGACTCGTCGGGGGAGCGGAGGTCGAGGTTGATCTCGACCAGGCGGGCGACGGTCACGGGCGAGTTCGGCGCCAGCTCGAGCTCCGACACCGACGAGTGCAGCGTTCCCTCCGGCAGCTCCTCGGTGAGCTCGCGGGCGGCGACGATCACGAGCGCGGCGCCGTACAGCGCGTCGCGGCGGTCAGCCATGACGGTCGAGCCGGTGTGGCTCTGCTCGCCGTGCACGACGATCCGATACTTGCTGGCCGCCCAGGTGCGGTCGACGAGCCCGATGGTGGTGCCCGACTCCTCGAGTCCGCGACCCTGCTCGATGTGGATCTCGGCGTAGGCGGCGACGGGCGGGACCGCGCCGTCGAGCCGGTCGCCGGGCTCGGCGATCGCCTCGGCGACCGTCGTCCCGGATCGATCGGTCGCGGCGAGCGCGGTCTCGAGCGGCAGCTTCCCCGTGAGCACCGAGCTGCCCATCATGCTGGGCGTGAAGCGGCTGCCCTCCTCGTTGAACCAGTTGACGACCGCGAGGTTGCATGCAGGCTGCAGCGACCCCTCCTGCACGCGGCGCGCGACCTCGCGGGCGGCGTGGGCGGCGGCGAGCACGCCGTAGGCGCCGTCGAAGCGGCCCGCGAGCGGCTGCGAGTCGAGGTGCGAGCCGACCAGCACGTAGGGCGCGCCGGGCACCAGCTCGATGAGGCCGTACTGATTCGAGATCGCATCATGACGCACCTCGAAGCCCGCCCGCTCGAGCCAGCCGGCGAACCACGCCCGCACCTCGTGATCGGCCTGCGTACCCGCCTGGCGCTCGACGCCGCCTCCGGGCGTCGCCCCGTAGCCGGACATGGTCGTGAAGTCCTGCAGGAATCCGCCTGTCGCAGCCTCGTCGTGCATGGTCACTCCTTCGCTCGTGCCGCCTCGATGCGGCAGTTCGTCATGGGTTGTAGGGAGCCGCTCGCTCATGATTCGGCGAGCGTGCCGTGCACGGTCTCGCCGCCCACGATGGTCGCCACCACGTCGATCGCGCCGATGCGGTCGGTCGGCACGGCATGCGGATCGTCCGCCAGCACCACGAGGTCGGCGAGCATGCCGCGCGCGATGGTGCCCTTGCGCTCGCCCCATCCGGTCGCCTGCGCCGCGCCGGCCGTGCAGGCCCGCAGCGCCTCGGTGACGGTCAGCCGCTCGTCGGGGCCGTACAGCGCGCCGCTCTCGGTCGTCCGCTCGACGAACGCCTGGACGACGCGCAGCGGCTCGCCGGGGGCCACCGGCCGGTCTGAACTGCCGGCGAGCACCGCGCCCGCGCGCAGCACGCTCGCGGCCGGGTACGAGCGAGCCGTGCGCTCCGCGCCCAGCAGCTCGGCCATGCCGTCGCCGAACTCCGTGATGAATCGCGGCTGCGGCACCAGGCTCACGCCGAGCGCTGCCATGCGCTCGAGCTGCTCGGGCCGCACGACACCGCCGTGCTCGATGCGGCTCGGCATCGGTCCAGGGCCGTGCAGGCGCTGCGCCTCATCGATGAGGTCGAGTGCGAAGTCGACCGCCGCGTCGCCGATCGCGTGCAGCGCGAGGGCCCAGTCGCCCGCGGCCGCCGCGAGCACGCGCCGTCGCATCTGCTCTGGGTCGCCCTGCAGGTAGCCGTGGTTGCCGTGGTCGTGCGCGTAGTCCTCGCTCATGGCGGCCGTCGAGCCCAGCAGCGAGCCGTCGGTGAAGACCTTGACGGGGCCGAGCTGCAGCCGGTCGTCGCCGGCGCCGCTGCGCACGCCCGCCGTCAGCCCGATCGCGCTCGGGTCGTCGGCGTGGCCGGGCAGGTCGACGAGCGCGTCGAGCGTGACCATGGTCTGCATCCGCGTGCGCAGCAGGCCGCGCTCACGGGCGCGCTGGTAGGCGGCGAACTCGCGCGGGCTGTGGCCGATCCAGCCGCCGGCGATGCCCGCGTCGGTGACCGAGGTGAGGCCCTCCCGCGCGTACTGCGCCGTCGCGCGGCCCAGCGCATCCTCGATCGCGGTGAGCGGATCGGGCAGCAGCACGTCCTGCACGATGCGCATCGCGTTCTCCTCGAGCAGGCCCGTGGGGCGGCCGCGATCGTCGCGCGCGATGACACCGCCCTCCGGATCGGGTCGCGGCTCGTCGCCGATGCCGATGCGGCGCAGGCCCTCGCCGCTCATGGTCGCGGCATGCCCGGATGCGTGCTTGATCCAGACGGGACGCCCGTCGGCGGCCCGGTCGAGCGCATCCCGGTCGACGGCGCCGGTGAGCCCGAGCGGGTTGAAGCCGGAGGCGACGAGCCACTCGTCGGCGTCAGTGGCGGATGCTCGCTCGGCGACCAGGCGGTAGATGTCGTCGGGCGTGGCGGCGCCGGCAAGGTCGAGCTCGGCGAGCGACTGCCCGAACCAGACGCTGTGCGCATGCGCGTCGTTGAAGCCCGGGAGGATGACGCCGCCGCCGGCATCGATGCGGCGGTCGGGCCGGGCGCCGTCGAGCTCGTCGTCCAGGCCGATGATCCGGCCCGACCACATGCCGATGCGCGTCGCGACCGGGCGTGACGGGTCGCCGGTGAGCACCCTGGCGTTCTCGATGATGGCGTCGATGCGCATTCGCGAGCCTCCACTCTGCTGCAGAACCCTCATTCAATCTGGGCATGGTGACAGCGGCAATGGGGCCTGGGCACCGGAACCGATCGGTAGAGTGTGCAACAGCACAGCCCCTGCTGGTCGCGAGCCCGCGGGTGCGTTGGGCGATGTGAGGAGCGACCATGGCAGAGGTGCAGGCGCCGAGGTCGCGCGCATGGCGCGAGCTCGTGGAGCGGCTCGATGCCGAGATGCCCGCGATCGTCGACGACTTCGTGCGCGAGTTCAGCGAGCGCGGCAGGTACGACCGCGACGCCGTCGGCGAGCAGGATCTGCGTGACACCGCCGAGGACACGCTGCGCATGCTCGTCGCGCGCATGGCAGGGGGGACGCCGACGGCCGAGGATGCGACGCTCGCGGCTTCGCTCGGGGTGCGGCGCGCGCGGCAGGGCGTGCAGCTCGACGCGCTGCTCGAGGCTGTGCGACTCGACTTCCGGGTGCTGTGGCGCTGGCTGCAGCGCTTGGCCGGCGACGAGCAGCGCGCGGCGCTCGTCGAGCAGGTCGAGTGGGTGCTGACGGTCGTGGAGCAGTACGTCGACGAGGTGCAGCAGTCGTTCCTGCGCGAGACGGCCGCGATGCAGCGCGACGTGCGCTTGGCCACCGAGCGCCACCTCGCCCGCCTGCTGAGCGGCGACGCGCCCCGGCCGAGCGCGATCGATGCCATCGCGCAGGGCCTCGGGGTCGCCGCCGATGCGCAGTTCGACCTGCTCGCGGTGCCGGTGGATCGCATCGAGGAGGCGCAGCATGCCGCCGACGCGCGGCTGGCGGCCGGCAGCATCTTCGGGCACAGCCACGGCGACGCCTACTGCCTGTTCTGGGTGCGGGGGACGGATGGGCGGGTGCCGGACGAGCTCGTGCAGGTGTCGGGCGTGCTGCTGCAGCGGCTGCCGGGGCTGCCCGCCGTTGCGACCGGAGCCCGCACCGCACTCGCGCTCCTGGCGACGGCGCCGACGCTCGACGGGCTCACCGGCGTCGACGAGCTGTGGCCGGCGGTCGCGGCCGCTCGCCTGGACGAGCTCGTGCCCGGGTTCGCGGCGGGCCGCCTCGCGCCGCTCGACGACCTCACCGACTATCAGCGCGAGGCGATTCTCACGACCGTGCGCACCTACCTCGTCGCAGGCTCCGTGCACGTCACGTCCAAGCGCGTCTTCTGCCATCGCAACACCGTGCTCAACCGACTCGCCGCGTTCCGCGACCGCACCGGCCTCGACGTGCAGGTGCCCGTGGAGGCGGCGCTCGCTCACGTGCTGCTCGCGACCACGGCGCTCGCCCCGGCGGAGCGCTCCGGCGCGTGAGGGAACTGGGCGTGTGCACAATCCGAGCGCGCGAATGCGCGTCACACCGCCATTGAGCATGTGCAAACGACTCCGGGACGATGGCTGGACGCCAGTGGATGCATCCCGACTGCTCGCGTGCGCTGGCTCACAGCACGCCGGCACCCCCAGACCCCCGCACACCGACACCGCGACCAGCTCCGGTCGTCGGTCTCAATGAGGAGAGCACCATGTCCCAAGCACAGAGCGCCGAGCAGGCGCCGGACGACGAGATCGTCGTCAGTCCCCGTGACGTGCGCCGCATCGCTGGCGCCGCCTTCGTCGGCACCGCGCTCGAGTGGTACGACTACTTCCTGTTCGGCACCGCCGCCGCGCTGGTGTTCAACCGGCTGTTCTTCACCGAGCTCGACCCGAGCGCCGCGGTGCTCGCGTCGCTCGCCACGTTCGGTGTCGGCTTCGCGGCACGCCCCATCGGCGCATTCATCTTCGGCGTGCTCGGCGACCGCATCGGCCGACGCCCCACGCTCATCCTGACGATCGTGCTGATCGGTCTCGCGACCGGCATCATCGGCCTGCTGCCGACCTATGCCGACGTGGGCCTGCTCGCACCGGCGCTGCTCGTCACGCTGCGCCTGCTGCAGGGTCTCGCCGTCGGCGGCGAGTGGGGTGGCGCGACCACCATCGCGATCGAGCACGCTCCCGTGAAGCAGCGCGCCCGCTACGCGGCGCTCGTGCAGGTCGGATCCCCGGTCGGCACGCTCATGTCGTCGGGCGCGATCGCGCTCGTGCTGCTCTTCCCGCCCGCCGAGTTCGACGCCTGGGCATGGCGCCTGCCGTTCCTCGCGGCCTTCCCGCTGCTCGGCATCGCGCTCTGGATCCGGCTCAAGGTCGAGGAGTCGCCGATCTTTGAGGACCTCGTGCGCCTCGACCAGCGCGCCAAGGTGCCCGCGCTGCAGGTCTTCACGAAGGCATGGGGCCGGCTCATCGTCGCCGTCATGGCGGCCTTCCTGGGCGTCGGTGGCTTCTACGTCATGAACACGTTCGTGGTCAGCTACGCCGCGAACACGCTGGGCCTCGACCGCAGCATCGCCGTGAACGCGACGCTCATCGCAGCGGTCGCGCAGATCGTCGTCATCCTGCTGTGCGGCCGCCTGGCCGAGAAGATCGGACCGGGACGCGTGACGTTCTGGGGCGGTCTGCTGACGGCCGCTGCAGCCGCGCCGCTGTTCTGGCTCATCGACACGGGCTCGCCGTGGGCGATCACGCTCGCGGTCACCGCGGGCATCTCGCTGTTGACGATCACGTACGCCGTGACCGGCGCGCTGCTGACCGAGCTGTTCCCGCCGGAGCTGCGCTACAGCGGCGTCTCGCTGGGCTACAACATCGCCGGCGCGCTCTCGGGCTTCCTGCCGTTCCTCGCGACCTGGATGATCAGCCTCAGCGGCGAGGCCGTGTCGTGGCCCGCCGTGGTGATCCTCGCGATCGTGGCACTCATCACCGCAGCTGGCGGCTTCTTCGGCGAGCGCCTGCGGGTGCGCGACAAGGAGATCGTGCGGAGCGCCGCCTCCTGACGGCACTCCCTCGCTGACGGCCGGCACCGCGTTCGCGCATGGTGCCGGCCGTCGGCGTCTGCAGCGGCGCCCCGTGCAGCCACGCCCTGCCCCATCCGGGCCAGCGCCGCGCCGTCCCGCGCAGCCCAGCCCCGCCCCATCCCACGCCGTCCCGCCCCGACCCGCCCCGACCCGCGCAGCCCCGCCCGACCCGAGCGGTACGAAACGGTCGCGCCGAGCCGCGTGAGGCGACCGAAACGTACCGGTGGCGCGTGGGGCCCTGCGGGTAGCGGTACGAAACCGTCGCGCCGGGCCGCGTCAGACGACAGAAACGTACCGGTGCGGAGGAGCGGCGCAGGCGTCGCTGGCGGCGCAGGCGGCGCAGGCAGCGCCGACGGCGCAGGCGGCGGCAGCGGCGACGCGCGTCAGGGGGATGCTGCGCGAGCGGCGATGATCGCAGCCGTCGCTGGCGGATCGATGACATGGTGCATCGACTCGGGCACCTGCACGAGCTCGGCCGCCGGCATCCGCTCGACCAGCATCGGCGCCGCGCGCGCGAGCAGCGGCATCGTCTCGACGCCCACCAGCACGGTGGTCGGGACCGTGATCGACAGCAGCTGCGCACTCGGGTCGGATGTCGCCGCGGCGATCATCGCGTCGTAGACGGTCGACTGCGCCAGTGAGGTCAGGTGCTCGAACAGCGGCGACGACCGGAGCTGCTCGATCATCGGCTCGGGCAGGCCGATCCCCTCGCGCTGGAACAGCACGACCGCCTCCCCGCCTCGGCCAGCGTCGACGAGTGCCTGCAGGCGCTGCGGAAGATTCGCGGGCGGCTCTCCCGTGCCGAACCGCAGCGGCGGCTCGGAAAGGAACAGGTGATCGATCGGCACGCCGTGCCCGGCGGCCAGGAGCGCGACCAGCGCGCCGGAGGAGTGCCCGAGCACGATCGCGCGCCCGCCGACGGCGTCGATGACGGCCGCGATGTCCTCAGCCTCGCGCTCGGGCGAGAAGGGCGCGATGCGCTGCCCCTCGGTCGCGTCGCCGCTGTCGCCGCGCCCCCTGCGGTCGAAGCTGACTCCTTCGAAACCCTCGGCGGCGACTGCCTCGACGAGCGCGCCTGCGGCGTCCGCGGTCGAGAACGCGCCGCCGACGATCACGACCGGCCGCCCGGTGCCGATGCGATGCACGGCGATCTGCGTGCCATCGGCTGAACTCGCGTGCTCCATGCCAGCAAGCCAAGCAGGGCGCGCGGCAGGCGTCGAGGGGTGACTCGCGTGCAGGTCAGTCGAGTGAGGGTCGGGGTCCCGGAGCGGCTGCGGCGGCGGTCGGGTCGTTGGACGCCGAGGTCGGGGCCGCCGGTGCCGCGACGGCTGCAGCATCCGCGTCGCCGGTGCGCGGCTGCGGCGGCGATACCGGCGCGTCCAGGGCCTCCGGGTCGATCGCGGGAGGCTGCCGCGGCGCCGTCGGCGCCGCCGAAGCATCCGCTCGATCCCAGGGACGCGTCACTGTCGCCCACAGTGCCGCGGCGACGACCGAGTACACCGCGAGCAGCACAACCCACGCGACGACCGGCGTGTGCACCGCATCCCACGCGGCAGGGAACGGCATGACCACCCAGATCACCAGCGCCATGGCCGCGGTGATCATGCCCGCCCACAGCATCCGGCTGCGTCGCCAGAGGGCACGGCCGGGGAGTGCGCCGACGGGGCTCAGCAGCAGCGGCAGCGCCATCAGGCAGCCGATCGTGAGGCCCGCGAGCGTCTCAACCCCGAGCAACCCGAGCGGGCCGGTCGGTGGCGCGTTCACCTGGATCACGCTGTACACCATCCACGCGGCTACACCGAGCGCCGCGAGGTAGCCGAGCTCGAGCAGGGCCGCGCGCTGCTCGTGCGTGGGAGACGGTCGCAGGAAGATCAGCGCCAGCACGATGCCGAACACGAAGCCCGGCTCGAAGCCGACGATGCGCGAGACCACGATCGCGCCGAGCACGATGAGCAGCGACACCGGGCGGAACCGCACCCCGACGCTGGCGCCATCCCGCCGCAGCATCCATGCCACCAGCAGCAGGCCGAGCAGTCCCTCGATCGCGTAACCCAGGGTGGCGGATGCGGCCAGGCGCAGCGTGCCGATCGTCGCGCCCGCACGGGGATCGATGAGCGCCGTCAGGGCACCGGCCGCGACCAGCCCGATCGCGATGCCCGCGACCGGGTGCAGCGCGCGCTCGACGCGCCGCATCAGGTGCCGGATGCGGTCGGCGATGCTGGTGGCGCCGGCGGCCGAGCGGCGGCGCGCTCGATCGGCGAGCGCGCCAGCAGTCATGTCGACGAGGCGGTTGGGGATCGCGAGCAGTGCCGCGAGCACGACGGCGGTGCCTGCGGTCGAGGCGACGCTCGCGACGGTGACGGGTGCGGCGCCGGCAGGCGTGAGGCCGCTGAGCACGCTCGCCTCGTCGGCGGCCAGCACGGGCTCCGCTTCCTCGGCGGGAGCGGACGGTGGAGCCTGCGCTGCCGACGTCGGCGTCGCAGTCGGCGACGGCGCCGGCGGCAGTGCGAGCAGCACGCGATCGCGCAGCGCCTCCGCATCCGCGGGCGCAGATGGCACGATGAAGTAGCCGCCGCTGCCGATGCTGAGCTGTCGCACCGTCACCCAGTAGTCGTCGGCGATCAGGTGCTCGCCGTCGAGCGGTCCGGCTTGGTCGAACCCGCTCGACGAGAGCCGCACGCCTGCGGAGGTGTCGACACGCACCAGCCCGGCCGCCTCCAGGTCGCCGATCGCGGCCGCCGCCTGCTCGTCGTCGATGGGCGCGTACGCGAAGGTCACGTTCGCCACGGCCTGGCCGACGCTCCAGGTGCAGGCGGTGCCGCCGAGATCCGTGAAGCGCGCCGCGTCGAAACCGCTGAAGTCCTCGACGAGCGTGACGGTGTCGTCGATGGCGGTCAGTGTCGGGTCGACGACGTCAGCGACCTGCCCGCCGCCGAGCACGTCGCAGCTGAGCGGGTCGGATGCGGTGCTCGCCAGTGTCGGCGCGGATGCCCGCACGGCCAGTGGCGTCGCAGCGTGCTGTGGCGTCGCAGCGTGCAGCGGCGTTGCAGCACCGTGCGCGGGCACGGCGCCGATCAGGAGCGCCGCCGCTAGTCCCAACGGCGCGCCGAGCGCCGTCGCCATCGCGAGCAGTCGCCGTGCGCGCATGGAGCCCCCTGACCGGTTGCCAGGAGCCTAGGCGCGATCTCGGCGTCGGCTGGCTTTCTTACCGAAGCCGTGAGCCGGGCTTGAGGCGGTTCAGCGCAGGGCGCGCTTGATGTTCGCGCGCTCCTCCTCGAGCCTGCGCACGCGACGGCTCAGCTTGAACAGGCGCACCGAGCCCAGCAGCCCCGCCACGAGCACGCCGGCGATCGCCGCGAACAGCATGGCGACGCCGAGCGGCAGCGTGAACTGCCAGCCGAAGTAGGCGAACGACGCCTCGACGTTGTTCTGGAGGATGAAGATGAGCAGCAGGATCAGGATGAGCGTGCCGAGGATCAGCGCGATCCAGGTGCCGCCCGTGATGCCCTGGCCCTGGTGCTGGTCGAGCGAGGGGTCGGTGACGACCACGCGGGGGCGGTCCTCGCGCTGCGCCTCGGTCGGGCTCGAGGTCGTGCGCTCGGTGCTCGAAGCCTGGGTGCGCGGGGGCACGCCCGCCGAGCGATCTGCGGCGGTGCGGTCGGAGCCGTCGTGCAGCGGGCGGTCGTCCGAGGTGGGATCCGTGTTCATGGCGATGCTCTCCTTGCTCGGTGCGGTCAGCGCGGGACTCTGCGTGAAGCCGAGCGTAGTCCGGAAGCCCGGATGTGGGCCGGATGTCGTCAGGACTGCTGCGGCCGCGGTCGGGGTGCTGGCGGCGGCGGCACTTCCTTCGCGGCGATGATGTCGGCGATCGCGATCGTGACCTCGCCGCGGCGCGTGGCGATGCTGCAGGAGGCCGCATCGACCGCGACCAGCTCGCCGAGCGCGTCCGTCGCCCCGTGCTGCTGGCCGTGCAGGCGGTAGCGGACGACGAGGCGGGTGCCCAGCGGCAGGGCGCGCAGCTGGGCGGGGGTCATGGTCTCGTGACGCGGCCTGCGGCCGCTCCTCGACCAGCGGGGGTGCCGCGGCCTGCGGCCGCTCCTCGACCAACGGGGGTGGGGCGACCCGCGCCGGTGACGCGGCCTGCGGCCGCTCCTCGACGGGCGGAGCCGGGTGCGGTCACCAGGCGCCCTTGTCGTAGTCCTTCAGGAAGATGCCGAACAGATCCTCGCCCGCCTCGCCGCGCACGATCGGGTCGTAGACACGCGCGGCACCGTCGACCAGGTCGAGCGGCGCGTGGAAGCCCTCCTCGGCCAGCCGCACCTTCGTGAAGTGGGGGCGCTCATCGGTGATCCAGCCGGTGTCGACGGCGGTCATGAGGATGCGGTCGCTCTCGAACATCTCGCGGGCGCTCGTGCGCGTGAGCATGTTGAGCGCGGCCTTCGCCATGTTCGTGTGCGGGTGACCGGGGCCCTTGTAGCCGCGGCCGAACACGCCCTCCATCGCCGACACGTTCACGATGTACTTGCGGTGCGCGCCCGACGCGGCCATCGCCGGTCGCAGCTTCGACACCAGCAGGAACGGCGCGGTCATGTTCGCCAGCTGCACCTCGAGCATCTCGAGCGGCTCGACCTGGTCGACGTGCTGCGTCCAGGAGTTGACGTGCTCCTCGTCCGGCAGCAGGCCGCCGGCGTCGATCGCGGTGCCGGCCGCCAGCCGCTCGAGCGAGCTCGAACCCGCGGCCATCGCCTGCGCGGTCAGCTCGTCGGCCGTCGACGCCGCGCTCGCGAGGATCGGGTGGCTCGCGACCGAGGCCGCGAGGGCGAGCGGATGCGCGTCGTTCGTGTGCCCGAAGGTCACGAGCTCCGGCATCGGGCCGCCGTGCGGCGAGAGCTCCGGCAGCGGCGACGACTCCGCCTCGACGAGCGGCGCATAGGCACCGGGGGAGCGGCGCACCGTCTGCGCCGCGTTGTTGATCAGGATGTCGAGCGGCCCGGCGGCCGCGACATCCTCGGCGAGCGCGACCACCTGGGCCGGGTCGCGCAGGTCGATGCCGACGACCTTCAGCCGGTCGAGCCACTCCGCGGAGTCCTCCAGCGACGCGAACCTGCGCACCGCATCCCGCGGGAACCGCGTCGTGATGGTGGTGTGGGCGCCATCGCGCAGCAGCCGCAGCGCGATGTGCATGCCGATCTTCGCGCGGCCGCCGGTGAGCAGCGCGCGCTTGCCCGTGAGGTCGGTGCGGGCGTCGCGCTTCGCGTGGCTGAGGCGAGCGCAGTCGGGGCAGAGCTGGTGGTAGAAGGCGTCGACCAGCGTGTACTGCTGCTTGCAGATGTAGCAGCCGCGCGATCGCAGCAGCTCGCCGACGGTCGGTGCGGCGGCCCTGGTCGCCAGCGGGATGCCGCGCGTCTCGTCGTCGATGCGGTCGGGTGCGCCCGTCGCGGTCGCGGCGATCACCGCGCGGTCGGCGGCCTGGATGCGCGCGTGCTTCGCCTTGCGGCTCGCGAGCTTGACCTCCTTGAACATGTTCGCGGTGGCCTGCCGCACGGCGACGTAGTGCGGGTCGTCGCGATCCATCTCGTGCAGGGTCGCCAGGACGCGGAGGGTCGTCGCGACGTCGGCCGCATCGATGGTCGCGCGCTCGGCGTCGAGTGCCGCGGCGGCGTCCGCGGCCGCGGCAGCGGGCACGCCAGAGGGATCCGAATGGTGGGGGAGCACAGGCGATTCTATCGCCCGCCTCCTAGCGGCTACACGTCAGGCGATGCCCCAGCCGCTGCCGACGAACGGATGCAGCCACGCGGAGACCACGAGCAGAAGTGCGGCAGCGCCGACGAGCGCGGCACTCGCGCCGGTAGAGCTCGCGGGCCGCTCGCGGGGCCGCGCGAGCAGCACGATCGCCGTGGCCATCGAGAGTACGGACCAGAAGGCGATCGCCCAGCCGAGCACCCAGAGCGCCTCGGTGACGCCGGCTGGCCCGGCCGAAGCCAGGGCAGACAGCTGCAGAAGCACGGCGGCACCTGCGGCCATGGCCGCGGCGACGCTCGCAGGGACGAATGCTGCGTGTGGCGTCTCTGCCTGCGGCTTTCCCTTGATGAGCATGCGTCGACGCTAACCCTGCCACCGGCGGTGACCTCCTCACCTTCGCTCAGCGTCGCATCAACGTTGCCGAAGCAACTCGGATGGCAGAATCGGGGCATGCCCGGCCCCGTTCCGAAGTACGTCGAGCTCGCCGCGCGCCTGCGCGAGCAGGTCGCGCGACAGGCGGTCGGCACGCCGGTGCCCAGCGAGCGGGATCTCGCGATCGAGGAGGGCGTCTCGCGCATGACCGCGCGCAAGGCGATCGAGATGCTGGTCGCAGAGGGCCGGGTGACGCGCGAGGTCGGCAGGGGCAGCTTCGTCGCGCGCCCCGCGCTGAGCGTGCCGCTCACGCTCACGAGCTTCACCGAGAGCATGCTGCAGTGGGGCATGGTCCCCTCGGCGCAGGTCGTCGAGGCCACGACCGCGCCGGCGGGAGAGCTGGCGGCGACGTTCGCCGTCGCGCCAGACGAGCCGCTCGTGCGACTCACGCGCGTGCGACTCGCCGACGGGCGACCGATGGCGCTCGAGCGAGCGTCGCTGCTCGCCACCGCGGCGCCGGGCCTGCTCGAGGCCGCCGACTTCTCCACCGCATCGCTCTACGACGTGCTCGAGCACCGATACGGCGTGCGATTCGACGCCGGCACGCAGGTGATCCATGCCGGCCTCATCGACGCCGACGACGCCGCGCTCCTCGACGCCGAGCCGGGCTCACCCGCGCTCGAATTCGTGCGCACCTCGACGGCCGCAGGCACGGTGCTCGAGCGCACCGTGTCGATCTATCCGGCCGACCGCTTCGCGCTCTCGGCAGCGATCACGCCGACCCGAGCTCCGGGATCCGCGCCGACAGCCGGGCGATGAGCGCGGCGTTCGCGTCGTCGTTGCCCGCCACGTTCGCGCTCCGCCACAGCGGCGCATCCGGCTCGAGCAGCACGACGCGCTCGAGCAGGGCAGACCACAGCGCATTGGTGGCGAGGCTCGACACAGGAGCCGTGATCGGATCCGCGGACGGCCGCGACACGTCGCCCACCGGCGCCCTGGTGTCGAGCACGATGCTCGCGAGCTCGAACAGGCGAGCGCCCGCCCGCGGCTCGGCGGCGCGGCTCGCGCCGACCGAGGTCACCGCGATCACGGTCGCACCCGCGCTCGCGGCCGCGTGCGCCACCTCGACGGGGAAGTGGTTGATGCCGGAGCTCGAGAAGACCACGACGGTGTCGCGCGCCTCCACGCCAGCGCGCGCGACGACATCCAGACCCAGCCCCGGCTGCCGCTCACCGCGCGTCGAGCCGGCCGCGTCGCCGAGCGGCAGCAGCGACGGATGCCACAGCGGCCGCACCTGCGCGAGGCCACCGGCGCGGTAGAACGACTCCATCACCGCGGCGAGCGAGTGCCCGGCGCCGGCGGTGCGCACGAGCCCATCGGCGCGCAGCGTCGCGAGCACCGCGTGCGCGGCACGCTCGAGCGGCTCGGTGTTGGCGTCGATCACCTGGTCCACGAAGGCGCCGAACGTGGTCACAGCCAGCCCCGCTCCTCGAGCGCCGCGCGCAGGCGCGCCTCGGTCTCCCGGACGTCGACGAAGCTCACGACCGGCACCGACAGCGCGTCGCCATCGCCGAGCTCGTCCAGGTAGGTCGGCTGCCCGATGACGACATCCGCTCGCGTGCCGCGGGCCGAGCCGACGTCGGTGTGCTCGAGCTCGGCCTGGACGCCGAGGCGCTCGAGGGCCTGCTCGGCCGTGCGACGGAGGATGAGGCTCGAGCCCATGCCCGCGCCGCACACTGCGAGCACGCGCAGCGGGGTCGGGCGTGCCGCTGCGGCCGCGGAGGCTCCGGCGCGTGAGGCGCTCGCCGTCGCCTGCTCGGCGGGATCGTGCTCGGCGGCGTCCACCGCGGCGCGCTGCGCGCCGACCGGCACGGGCTCGGCCGTCGCATCGGCCGAGTGCTGGTCGATCGGCGGCGCGGGTCGGCGCCCGAGCAGCACGAGCACGGCCACCGTGATGGCGAGCACCAAGCCCGCGACCACCCAGGCCGACCAGGCGCCCAGCGGCGCCAGCACGGTCGATGCGCCCATCAGCAGCCAGCCCACGGCGAACCAGTCGGGGTCGGCGAGCGTGGCCAGCTCCGGTGCGGTGTCGGAGTAGAGGCCCCACGAGATCCACTGGCCGAAGGCGAGGATGACGCCGTTGAGGAGGCCGCCGAAGACCGCGCCGCGCCAGCCGGCGACGGCGTTGCCGAACACGCCGCCCGCGCCGCCGCCGAAGAAGAGCATGATCATGGGCGGCACCAGCACGAACCAGCCGCCGGCCGCGAAGACGCCCATGAGGATGAGGAAGACCACGACCGAGGTGAGGAAGCCGAGCATGACAGCCGTCGGCGCCTTCGTGAAGGTCACGGGGATGTCGAGGGCCGGGTGCGTGCCCGGCAGGGCCTTCTCGCTCAGCCCGCGGAACGCGGGCACGATCTCGGCCAGGAACATCCGCACGCCGAAGAGCAGGATCGCGATACCGGCCGCGAAGCGCAGCGCCTGCAGCAGGCCCCAGACCCACGGCATGACGGTGGCGCCGGCCATCTGCTCCTCGACCACGCCGCCATCCGCGAACACGATCGCGACGAGCATGATGACGCCGATGATGAACGCGGTCGAGACGTTGACGTCCTTGAAGAACGACAGGCCCTTCGGCAGCTTCAGCGCTTCGCTGTCGTGCTTGGCCGGGTCGCCGAGCCGCAGCCACTTGGCGCCGTAGCCGGTGGCGATCGCGAGCGTCGACGTGGTGTGGGCCAGGCCGACCTCGCCGCCATCGGCCATCACGCGGCGCATGAGCGGTGCCGTCCACAGCGGCTGCAGCACCCAGTAGCAGCCGATCAGCACGCTGCCGACGCCCGCGAGCAGCCAGCGGTCGACGTCGCCGAACGCCTCGACGAGCGTGGCCGCGATGACGACGCTCATCCAGTACATGAGGTGACCCGTGAGGTAGACGTAGCGGGCGGCACGGAAGATGCGCACGAGCGCGAGGTGGACGACGAAGCCGCCCGCGATGATGAGCGGCACGACCGAGCCCGCACCGGCGTTGAAGTCGGTCAGCGTCGAGGTCGCGGTCGGCGGCTCGAGCCCCATGGCGCTCGAGACGATCGCCTGGAAGGCCACGAGGCCGCCCACGAAGATCTCGACGCCGATGTTGAGGATCACCACGCCGATCGTGGCCCGCAGGCCGCCGGCGACCACCTGCTCGATCGGCTTGCGCTGCAGCGCGAGGCCGACGAGCGCGATCAGACCGATCAGCAGCGCGACCTGGCTGAGGAAGTTGTCGGTGATGAGGGTGACGATGTCTTCGAAGACGCCCACGGCTGCTCCCGTCCTTGGGGTGAAGGTGTGTGCGAAATGGTATAGCCCACTTGCTCCCGTGTCGAGCGCGGGCTGCCTGCGCGCCGCGAAGCCAGCGCGGTGCGCCAGACTCGAGACGATGACACTCCTCGAGCACGCCCCAGCGGACTGGGATCCGGATGCCGCCTTCGACGCCTTCGAGTCTTGGGCGCTGGAGCGCGGGCTGACGCTCTACCCGGCGCAGGAGGAGGCGCTGCTCGAGATCGTCACGGGCTCCAACGTGATCCTCTCGACGCCCACCGGCACCGGCAAGTCGCTCGTGGCGATGGGTGCGCACTTCGCCGCCATCGCGCAGGGGCAGCGCTCCTTCTACACCGCGCCCATCAAGGCGCTCGTGAGCGAGAAGTTCTTTGCCCTGGTCGAGGTCTTCGGCGCCGAGAATGTCGGCATGGTCACGGGCGACTCAGCCGTCAACGGCGATGCGCCGATCATCTGCTGCACCGCCGAGATCCTCGCGAACCTAGCGCTGCGCAACGGCGGGCAGACCGAGGTGGGGCAGGTGGTGATGGATGAGTTCCACTACTACGCCGATCCGCAGCGCGGCTGGGCCTGGCAGGTGCCGCTGCTGACGCTGCCGCACGTGCAGTTCATCCTCATGTCGGCGACCCTGGGCGACACGACCGCGATCGCCGACGACCTGAGCCGCCGCACGGGCCGCGAGACGGCATCCGTCACCGGCGTCGAGCGCCCGGTGCCGCTGTCGTACTCGTATGCCATGACGCCCGTGCACGAGACGGTCGAGGAGCTGCTCGCCACCAACCAGGCTCCCGTCTACATCGTGCACTTCGCCCAGGCGGCCGCGCTCGAGCGCGCGCAGGCACTCTCGTCGACGAAGATCATCACCCGCGAGCAGCGCGACCAGATCGCCGCCGCGATCGGCGAGTTCCGCTTCACCACCACGTTCGGCAAGACGCTGTCGCGGCTCGTGCGCTCCGGCATCGGCGTGCATCACGCGGGCATGCTCCCGAAGTACCGACGGCTCGTCGAGCAGCTCGCCCAGCAGGGCCTGCTGCGGGTCATCTGCGGCACCGACACGCTCGGCGTCGGCATCAACGTGCCCATCCGCACGGTGCTCATGACCGGCCTGACGAAGTTCGACGGGCAGCGGATGCGGCAGCTCACCGCCCGCGAATTCCACCAGATCGCCGGCCGAGCCGGCCGGGCCGGCTACGACACCGCCGGCACGGTCGTGGTGCAGGCGCCCGAGCACGAGGCAGAGAACGCCAAGATGCTCGCGAAGGCCGGCGACGACGCGAAACAGCGGCGCAAGCTCGTGCGGAAGAAGGCGCCCGAGGGCTTCGTCTCGTGGGGCAAGCCCTCGTTCGAGAAGCTCATCGAGGCCGAGCCGGAGCCGCTCACCTCCAGCATGCAGATCAGCCACTCGATGCTGCTGAACGTCATCGGGCGCGGCGGCGACGCCTTCAGCGAGGTGCGCGACCTGATCGAGTCGTCGCACGAGCCGTGGCGGTCGAAGCTCGCGCTCGAGCGGCGCGCGCTCGCGATCTACCGCACGCTCCGCACCGCGGGCGTGGTCGAGCAGCACGTCGACCCGACCAACCCCGACGGCCCGCCGCTCATCCGCCTGACGGTCGACCTGCAGCCGAACTTCGCGCTCAACCAGCCGCTCTCGCCCTTCGCGCTCGAGGTCATCGACGTGCTCGACCCCGCCGACCCGACCCATCCGCTCGACGTCATCTCGGTGATCGAGTCGACGCTCGACGACCCGCGCCCGATCCTGTCGCAGCAGCAGTTCCTCGCGCGCGGCGAGGCCGTCGCGGCGATGAAGGCAGAAGGCATCGAGTACGAGGAGCGGATGGAGCTGCTCGAGGAGGTCACGCACCCGAAGCCGCTGGAGGAGCTGCTGACCGAGGCGCTCGCGGTCTTCGCATCGTCGCAGCCGTGGGTGAGTGACTTCGCGCTGTCGCCGAAGTCGGTGGTGCGCGACATGTGGGAGCGGGCGATGACCTTCGCCGACTACACGCAGCACTATGGCCTGGCACGCAGCGAGGGGCTCGTGCTGCGCTACCTCTCGGACGCCTTCCGCGCGGTGCGGCAGACGGTGCCCGACGAGGCGAAGAGCGAGGATCTGCTCGACATCATCGAATGGCTCGGCGAGGTCGTGCGGCAGGTCGATTCAAGTCTGCTCGACGAGTGGGAGGAGCTCATGCATCCCACCGCACCCGGTGAGACGCCCATCGCGCCGCCGCCGCCGAGCGTGGTCGCGAACCCGCGGGCGTTCAGGACGCTGGTGCGAAACGAGCTGTTCCGGCGCGTGCAGCTCGCCGCGCTCGACAAACACGAGGAGCTCGGCGAGCTCGACCCGGGCTTCGGCTCGGCTGCCTGGGGCGACGCGCTCGACGCCTACTACGACGAGCACGAGACCATCGGCACCGGTGCCGACGCGCGCAGCTCGCGCATGCTCGTCATCGACGAGGGGCACACCGTCTGGGAGGCGCAGCAGATCCTCGCCGACCCGGCCGGCGACCACGACTGGCGCATCTGGGCGACGATCGACCTCGAGGCGTCAGCGGAGGCAGGCGTCGCGGTCGTGCAGGTCACCCGCGTCGGCCGCCTCTGATCCACCCGCCGCGCCTCGGCCGCTGCTCCGCCGCCGCTTCGCCGCCGCTTCGCCGCCGCTTCGCCGTCCGTCAACCGGCCCAGTGGTCTCGCGACGCAAATATCCTGGTGCCAGACCACCTGCCCGGTTGAACGCCGCGGAATGGCGCCGCCAGCCGTGCCGTTGCATTGGGCAACGCAACCGCGACCGCATCTACGAGACGATTGAAGGAGCACCTATGCCGCTGCAGGGCGAGTACGCACCCAGCACCTCCGAATGGGCACGCAAGCAGGCCGAGCAGTTCGAGGCGTCGAACGGCGCCGAGGCGAACACGATGCGCGGCATGCCGATCATCCTGCTCACCAGCGTCGGCGCGAAGAGCGGCAAGCTGCGCAAGACGGCGCTCATGCGCGTGGAGCACGAGGGCGACTACGCCGTCGTGGCCTCGATGGGCGGCGCCCCGAAGCATCCGGTCTGGTACTACAACCTGAAGGCGCACCCGCACGTCGAGCTGCAGGATCTCGGCGAACGCCACGACTACATCGCCCGCGAGGTCTCCGGCGCGGAGCGCGACGCATGGTGGGAGCGGTCGGTGGCTGCCTACCCGCCGTACGCCGATTACCAGGAGAGCACCGACCGGCTGATCCCCGTCTTCGTGCTGGAGCGCAAGCCCGACTGACGCGCCGCCCTCAACCGGTCGCTTGGTCTGGCAACCTGCATTTCGGCTTGCCAGGCCACCAGCCCGGTTGACGGACGGCGTGGGCGCGGGCGGCCAGCGGCGACGGCGTCGTCAGGCGGCGGGGGAGGGCTGGAACTCCGCAGCCAGCTCGGCGGCGAGCTCCGCGACGTCGGTCGAGCCGCTGAAGTCCTTCTCCGGCTGCGCGGCGCGATCGGCGTCCGAGACGAGCGCCTTGACGCGCTTCACGACCGTGCGCACGGGTGTCGCGCGCAGGGCGTGACCGACCGCGGCCAGCCACGTCTCGGCCGCCGCCTTCAGCGCCACGTAGTTCGCGTTGCCCGCGGTGGGGCGATCGAGACCCGTGGTCGAGATGATCGCGATGACGCCGGCCCCCGACCGGCCGATCGCTTCGGCGAACGCGCGCGTGGTGTTGCGCAGCGTGCCGACGACGCGCGCCTCGAGCCACGCCCAGTCCTCGTCGGTCTGGCCGGGCAGCCCGCCACCACCGCGCCAGCCGCCGACCAGATGCACGAGTCCGTCGAGTTCACCCACCTGCTCCGCGAGCGCCTCGACGGCGTCGAGGTCGGCGAGGTCGCACGCGAAGTGCTCGCTCGCGTCGACGAGCCCCAACCTGTCGGCGTCAGAGCCGACGGCGATGACGTGATGGCCCGCCTCAAGCAGGGCGGATGCAGTGGCGTGGCCGAGCGCGCTCGTGGCGCCAGCGATGAGGATGCGCATGTCGCCCAGTCTGCCGCGTCAGTCCTGCTGCTTCGCACCCTTGCGTGCGTCCTGCACGAGCTGCCGCAGCTCGGGCTCGGCCGGTACCGCGCCGCCGGCGTCGAGCTGCTGCTGCACGGCTTCCACCGCATCGTCCTCGCTGCCGTCCAGCGGAATGGTGAGCCCGCGCTTGAGGAGCTCGCCGTAATCAGGGGTCCATTGGATGCTCATGCCAGCACTATCGCAGATGACCCTGGAGGCTGACAGGGCGATGCACGGCCTGCCTCGAGCGGCGCAGGCATCCTGCTGCGCGCGCTGGCATCCATGCACCGAACTCACAGGAGATGGTCGCGGCAATCTCATTGACGTACCCCAACAGGCCTCCGTAGCGTTCACGCCACACCACGGCCCGGGCCGTCCGGACCGCGTCACCGAGAAGCGGAGGATTGCGATGTACTTCCACAAGCAGGAACTGCAGCACACGGCAACGCCCGAGAAGCCGGATGCCGTCTACGCCCGCAAGCTGCAGGAGGTGCTGGGTGGCCAATACGGCGAGATCAGCGTTGCCATGCAGTATCAGTTCCAGGCCTGGAACATGCACATGCCGGGCAAGTACCGCGACCTCGTCTTCGGCATCGGGGCCGAGGAGATGGGGCACGTCGAGATGCTCGCCGTGATGATCGCGCAGCTGCTCGAGAAGGCTCCGCTCGGCATCACCGACGAGGCCGTGCAGGCCGACCCGACCGTCGCCGCGGTCGTCGGCGGCACCGACATCCAGCAGGGGATCGTCGCGGGCGCGGGCGCTCGCCCGGTCGACTCGATGGGCAACCCCTGGCAGGGCAGCTACATCACCGCGAGCGGCAACCTGCTCGCCGATTTCACGGCGAACGCCAATGCCGAGATGCAGGGCCGAACTCAGGTTGCGCGGCTGTACCACATGACGGACGACCACGGCGTGCGCGATCTCCTCAAGTTCTTGCTTGCGCGCGACACCATGCACCAGAACCAGTGGATCGCCGCCGCGGCCGAGTTGCGCGAGGAGGGCCACGAGGACCTGCCGGTGCCGAGCAACTTCCCGCAGCGCAAGGAGCACACCGCAGTGTCGTACGAGTACATCAACTTCAGCGACGGCGCGGCCGCCAGCGAGGGCAGCTGGGCGAGCGGCCCGACGCCCGACGGCCATGGCGAGTTCTCGTATCGCGCCGAGCCGGAGGCAGGCGTGCCGATGCCGCCGCCGACGACGCCGGATGCGCGCTGGTACGGCACGACGCCGAAGTCGAACACCGCCGAGAAGCTCGCTGGCGAGGTGCAGGACAAGCTGCACAAGGAGTGAGGCCCGGCGACCCGGGGGAGGCGCCCGGCGCAGTCGCCTCCCTCGGGCCGTCCTGCCGCGTCAGGCGGTGATGCCCTCGGTCGAGGCGATGACGTCGCGCATCTTCTTCTCGAACGCCTCGTAGAACATCGACAGCGGGAACTCGTCGTCCATGACCAGGTCGGTCAGCTGGCGGGGCGCGCCATCGAGCGGCAGCTCGCCCGCCTTCCACTTGGATGCCGGGTGCGGCTCCACGACCGACGAGACCAGCTCGTACGCGGCCAGCCAGTGCGCGACCTTCGGGCGGTCGATCGACCTCCAGTAGAGCTGCTCGATCGCCTCGCCGAGCTTGTTCACCACGTCCGGCACCTCGTCCCAGTCGAAGGCGAGCTGCGTGTCGGTCCAGTGCAGCACGCGGTGCTGGTGCAGCCACGCGAAGAGCAGCTGGCCGCCGAGGCCGTCGTAGTTGCGGGTGCGCGAGCCCGTGATCGCGAAGCGGAAGATGCGGTCGAAGATCACGGCGTACTGCACGCGCTTCGCGTGCTTCGCGAGCTCGCGGTCGGCATCCGTCGCCTGGTCGTCGGCGGCGATGCGGCGCTCGATCGCGACCGACTCGCGGAAGGCGGTGAGGTCGCAGCGCAGCTCCTCGAGCGAGTAAAGGAAGAACGGCATGCGCTGCTTGATCATGAACGGGTCGAACGGCAGGTCGCCGCGCATGTGGGTGCGGTCGTGGATGAGGTCCCACATGACGAAGGTCTCCTCCGTCAGCCGCTGGTCGTGCAGCAGCTCGGCCGCATCCGCCGGCAGCTGCAGCTTGGTGACATCGCACGCGGCATCGACCACGCGGCGGAAGCGGGCCGCCTCCCGATCCTGGAAGATCGCTCCCCAGGTGAACGAGGGGATCTCGCGCATCGCCACGGTCTCGGGGAAGAGCACGGCCGAGTTGGTGTCGTAGCCGGCCGTGAAGTCGATGAAGCGCAGCGGCACGAAGAGCTTGTTGGAGTAGTCGCCGGCCTCGAGATCGGCGATGAACTCGGGCCAGATGACCTCCACCAGCACGGCCTCAACGAGGCGCTTCGTGGAGCCGTTCTGCGTGTACATCGGGAAGACGACCAGGTGCGCCAGCCCGTCGACTCGGTGCTGCTGCGGCTGGAACTGCATGAGCGAGTCGAAGAAGTCGGGCTCGCCGAAGCCCTCGGCCTCCCAGCGCTCGAAGTCGTTCGCCGCCTGCGCGAGGTAGGCGGCATCGTGGGGGAACTCGGGGGCGATGTCGCGGATGCCCTGGGCGAGCTCGGCGACGTGCGTGCGGGCCGCGTCGTGGTCGGCCGGATCCTCGATGGCACCGTTCTTCGACTGCATCGGCTGCAGTGCGGTGGCGGCCGCCTTGATCTGGAGCCATGCGGCGTGCTGACGCAGGTCTGCGGCAGTGGTCTGGGTCATCGTCACGGGAGCCTCCTGGTGAGGTTCGAGGGCCAAGGAGATCGAGGCGAGGACGCTCGATCGGTGCGTGTTTCCAGCGTAAGGGGCGACTCACGCGCGTATCTTGCGCCCAGCCTCGCCTTTCCTGCCAGTTCTGAGCGTGGCGACGGACGTCGCCGTCGCCCGCAACGGAATTGCGCGAGCACGCCTTGCGCTCGCCGGGGCGCGCGCAAGCAGCGCGAGAGGATGCGGCGAGCAAAGCCGGGGTGGTGCCCGCGGCACGACAGGCATACGCTCAGCCATTGGAGCAATCGTGCAGGAGTCTGAACCCAGCCGGATGAATGCGGTGCTCGCCACCGCAGTGCCGGTCGCGGTCACCGTGGTGCTGCACGCCTCCATCAGCACGGCGCTGATCGCGGCGACGAAGCCCGACGTGCCGGATCTGGTTCCCTACTGGTTCCTGACGGTGCTCGGACCCTCCAGCGCCTGGGCGCTGCTCGTGCTCGCTCGCGCGATCGTGTGGCGGCAGGCCTCCGCGTTCTGGCTCGGAGCCTCGGCCGGCGTCATCGCCGTGCTCTCGTTCCTGTTCTCGTTCTTCCTCGTCGTCACACCCGCCTACCTGCGCGGCGTGCCTTCGGCGCTGCTCTACTCCTCCTGGTTGCTGCTCGCCTGCGCGATGGCGATGGCAATCCTGCTGATCGCGCTCGGACGGCAGGTGGATCGCCCCATCGACGCCGACGAGACGGCGTCGGAGCCGGCATCGACAGTCGGCGAGGAACCGCGGCGGTCCAGCCGGATCTGAGCTAGATCAGCGACTGCGCGACGAAGAAGCCGATCCAGCAGCCGGCGGCCGCAGCCAGCGGCCCCGCGATCGCCCAACGCTGCTTCGTGGCGGCGGCCGCGGCACCGATCGCATTGCCGACAATGGTGCTCGCGAGCAGCGTGATCCAGTACGTCAGCCGCGCCAGCCCGTCGTCCGAGCCCGCGGCCTCTGCCGCGCGCGCGAGACCCGCATCGCCGATGGGAGCCGCCAGCAGCACCAGCACCAGGTTGCCGAAGATGAGCACCCACGTGGCCAGCCGCCAGCGATCCGCGGCGGTCCACTCCCGCTGCGGCTCGAGCTCCTCCCACTCCTCGCCGGTCATGATGCCGCCATCAGAAGATCATCGGCCGGTCGTCGTCGAGCTCGGTCTCGAGGTCGAGATCGACGACCACGGGCACGTGGTCGCTCGGGGCGTCCCCGGTGCGCTCGTCGCGGTGGATGGATGCTCGCCCGACGAGGTCGGCGAACTCAGGGCTGCCCAGCACGAAGTCGATGCGCATGCCCTCGTTCTTGTTCCAGCGGCCCGCCTTGTAGTCCCAGTAGGTGTAGCCCGGGGCGCGGTCGCGCACGACATCGACGAGTCCGGCGTCGAGCAGCGACTGGAAGGCATCGCGCTCGGGCTGCGACACGTGCGTGCTGCCCTCGAAGACGTCGATGTCCCACACGTCGGTGTCGAGCGGCGCGATGTTGAAGTCGCCCATCAGCGCGAACGGTCGACCGCGCCAGCCGCCGGAGAGATCCGTGAGCGCACGCAGCCACTCGAGCTTGTAGTCGTAGTGCGCATGCGCGAGCTCGCGCCCGTTCGGCACGTAGAGGCTCCACATCCGCACGCCCTCGACGGTGGCGGCCATCGCGCGCGCCTCCACCACCGGGTCGCCGGCGTTGGCGTAGCCGGGCTGCCCGGTGAAGTCGCGCTCGACCTCCGTCATCGGCAGCCTGGATGCGATGGCGACGCCGTTCCACTGGTTCAGGCCGTGCGCCTGCACCTCATATCCCGCCGCCTCGAACGCGGCATAGGGGAACTGCTCGGTCTTGCACTTGATCTCCTGCATGGCGAGCACGTCGACGTCGCTGCGCTCGAGCCAGTCGACGATGCGAGCCGCTCGGGCGCGAACGGAGTTGACGTTCCAGGTGGCGATGCGCATGCATCGAGCCTACGGCTCCCGCCGCGGCCGCCCGGCCGGGTGGCCGCGGCGGGCGGCCGACTGGCCGCTTCGCAGCGTGCCAGCCACGGGGTCGATGAGCGGGGTGCAAGATAGGACGATGGGCATTGCGCGCGAACGCTACCTCCAGGCTCTCGACCTCTTCTCGGCCGAGGCTCGAACCGCCGCCGACCGGCTGGGCCTGCCGACGTCGTGCAGCGAATGGTCGATCGCCGACGTCATCCGGCACGTCACCGGCGTGCAGGCCGACCACGCCGGCGCCGCCCTGCTCGGGCGCGAGCGTGCGGCGCACGAGACGGTCACCGATCACCAGTCGGTGATGGCGGCATCCACCGATTGGGATTCGGTCGAGGCATGGGAGGAGCTCGCGGCACAGCTGCGCACCGCCGCGCACGACGCCGCGGAGGAGGCGTTCGACTCGCTGCCGCTCGCCACCCTCGACATGGCGCTGCATGCCTGGGACATCCGGTGGGGCGCCGTGCGGATCGGCCTGGCCGCCAACCTCGAGTTCCCGGTCGAGCTGCTCGCGTGGATGGAGCACTACCGGGAGCGCGCCGACGAGTCCGCGATTCGCCGCCCGGGCATCTTCGAACCCGCGATCGAGCCGCCTGCCGACGCGACCCCGTCCGAACGGTTCGCCGCCTGGACCGGACGGCAGCCGCGCGTCAGCTTCGTGCCGATGCGTGAGCACCCCGCCACGCCGTCGTCGGCGGCAGCGGCATCCGCGATGCCGACGGCGTCGGGCGCAGCCTGAGGCCGGCGGCTCCCGCCGGCACGCGTGCCGTCGCACGCAAAGTACCCTGGAGCCGTGACCGCGCGCGACCAGCTGATCCAGCTCATCCGTGATGAAGCCGTCTTCCACGGCGACTTCGTCCTCACCAGCGGCAAGCCGGCGACCTACTACGTCGATCTGCGGAAGCTCTCGCTCGACCACCGCGCCGCACCGCTGATCGGCGACGTGCTGCTCGACCTGATCGCCGACATCCCGGATGTCGCGGCGGTCGGCGGCCTCACGATGGGCGCGGACCCGCTCGCCACCGCCGTGCTGCACCGTGGCCTCGCGCGCGGCCTCGCGGTCGACGCATTCGTGGTGCGCAAGGAGCCCAAGGATCACGGCCGCGGCCGCCAGGTCGAGGGGCCAGAGCTCGCGGGCAAGCGGGTCGTCGTGCTGGAGGACACCTCCACCACCGGCGGCAGCCCGATCGCGGCGATCGAGGCGCTGCGCAAGGTCGGCGCCGAGGTGGTGGCAGTCGCCGTGATCGTCGATCGGGCAACCGGGGCGCAGGCGGCGATCGAAGCGGCGGGCGTCGAGTATCGCGCGGCGATCACGCTCGACGACCTCGGCCTCGCCCCCCAGTAGAGCGTCGTCGGTCGCGGAGCGGGCGGCGCAGGTGGCGCGGCAGCCCCGTCGGTCGAGGAGCGCGCGGCGCAGCCGCACGCGTCACGAGACCCCGCGGCGACTGCCACACTGATATCTGACAGGCGGCGGATGCAGGAGGTGCCATGGGCGGCGTGCTGATCGGTTTCGCCATCATCGGCTTCGTCATCCTGGTCGGCTGGCTGCTCGCCCGCCTCGGCATCGTGTCGCAGGAGGGCCGCCTGGTCCTCAACCGCACGTCGTTCTTCGCGGCCAGTCCGGCGCTGCTGTTCACCGTCCTGGCGCAGGCCGACGTCGGTCTGCTCTTCTCCGGCGTGCTGGCCGTCGCGCTCGTCTCGTTCGTCGCGGTCGCGCTGCTCTACGCCGTGGTGGCGCGCATCTGGCTCACGAAGGACCCGAGCCGGATCGCCCTCGCCGCGACCGCATCCGGCTACAGCAACGTCAACAACATCGGCCTGCCCGTGGCGATCTACGTCATCGGCGACGCGAGCTTCATCGGCCCCATGCTGCTGCTGCAGCTGCTGCTGCTCGCGCCCGTGCTGCTCGCCACCCTCGACATCCTCACCGCCGGCCGCGCATCCTTCGTCGGCATCGTCACTCAGCCGCTGCGCAACCCCATGCTCATCGGCGCCACGCTCGGAGCGGTGGTGGCGGCGCTCGACATCGAACTGCCCGCGCCCGTGCTCGCGCCGCTCGAGATCCTGGGCGGCGCCGCCGTGCCGCTCATGCTGCTGGCCTTCGGCATCTCGCTCGCCGGCGAGCGCCCGCTGCAGCCCGGTAGCGGCCGCCGCGAGGTCTGGCTGGCGGTGGCGCTCAAGAACGTCGTCATGCCCGTCGCGGCGCTGCTGCTGGCCAAGTTCGTCTTCGCGATGGATGCGCAGCTGGTCTACGCCTGCACCGTGATGGCGGCGCTCCCGAGCGCGCAGAACATGTATCAGTACGCGCTGCGCTACGACCGCGCGACCGTGATCACCCGCGACATCGTGCTGCTGACGACGCTGCTGTCGCTGCCGGTCATGCTCGTCATCGCCTGGGTGCTGCAGCCGGGGTAGCGGGGCCGCTTCCGTGCCGCGCACGGCGTACCGTGGAGGCATGCGCTGGACTCCGCGCCTCTTCCGGCGCCCGCCGCTCATCGTCAGCGGCGATCGCTTCACGGCCTGGCTCGGACTCCTGACCGGATGGGTTGCTGTGGGCTTCGGAGCCGTCGCCGCATCCCGTGCCGCCGGCCTGCTCATCTCGTTCGACGACGGCGCGTGCGGCGCGAACTCGGCGCGCATCTGCCAGGTGGCGGGCTGGGGCGGGCTCATGCTGGGCCTCGTCGCGCTCGTCGGCGGCACCGCGATGTGGATCCTGATGGCGCGAGGCTTCGGGCCTCCTGTCACCTGGTGGGTGCTGCCGATCGTGCTCGCCGCACTCGCCTTCGCTCCGTTCAACGCCGCGGACGGGGCGGCCATCGGGTTCGGCTGGCTGCTGCTGGCGCTGGTCGCGGGCGCGCTCGCGATCACGCTCGCGGTGCTCGCCGCCGGTCGCGGCACAGCGGCGCGGACCGGCTGGATCCGGCTCGACGGGCTCGATGCCCGCGAAGTCGCCCATCGGCCGATCGATCGGATCGTCATCCCGGGCGCAGCGGTCGCCGCCGCGATCGCTGGCGGCGCCTTCGGCGGTCACGTCGTCCGCCTGCTCGCCGAGGGCTGACCGGCGCGACCGCGCGCATCCGCCGCCTACACGTCGGTGTGCGGCTCGTCGAGCTCGGATTCGACCGGCTTCTCCTTCACCAACTGGTGCACGCCGTCGAGCATCTCGTCGGGCCGGAACGGATAGGTCTCCAGCACCGAGGGATCCGAGATGCCGGTCATGACCAGCACCGTGTGCAGGCCCGCCTCCATGCCGGCGATGATGTCGGTGTCCATGCGGTCGCCGATCATGCCGGTGTTCTCGCTGTGCGCACCGATCTTGTTCAGCGCAGACCGGAACATCATCGGGTTCGGCTTGCCGACGATGTAGGGCACGCGGCCGGTGGCCTTCGTGATGAGCGCGTTGATGGCACCGGTCGCCGGCAGGATCCCGTCGGTGCTGGGCCCGGTCGCATCGGGGTTGGTGGAGATGAAGCGGGCGCCGCCGGCGATGAGCCGAATCGCCTTCGTGATCGCCTCGAAGGAGTAGGAGCGCGTCTCGCCGATCACCACGAAATCCGGCTTGCTGTCGGTCATCGTGAAGCCGATCTCGTGCAGCGCGGTGATGATGCCCGCTTCGCCGATCACGTACGCGGAGCCGCCAGGCATCTGATCCTTGAGGAAGTCGGCGGTGGCGAGCGCACTCGTCCAGATGCGCTCCTCCGGCACGATGAGGCCGGATGCGCGCAGACGCGCGGCGAGATCCCGGGGCGTGTAGATCGAGTTGTTGGTGAGCACCAAGAATTCGGTGCCCTCGTCCTGCCACTGCTGCAGCAGCTCCTTCGCGCCCGGCAGCGGGTGCTCCTCGTGGACGAGCACGCCGTCCATGTCGGTGAGCCAGCTTTCGATGTCGGCGCGCGTTCGGGGAATGGTCATGGGGCCAGGGTACGCGGGGCATGTTTCAGGCGCGATACGGGCGACCATCGGCCGTCTTGAGCAAATCTCAAGCAAAATTGAGGAAACCTCTAGACGAACAATGTTTCGGGTCATTCAGTTTTGAATCACTTTCGAGTTCCTGAGCGCGCGCTGGGGGCTACAGCCCGCCATCCTGAGGTTCGCTCAATAGGTTCGGTGACGAAGCGACACGCCCCTCAGGGCACGCATCGTTCGCCCGCTCGGGCAGACGCAGTCGCTCGGCTCTCACTGCTCCAGGGATGGATCCTCCATGTTCACGCGCACATTCGCACGCCGACGCTCGCTGAGCGCGTCGATCGGTGCGCTCGTGCTGGCCGTGTCCATCGGGCTGCCGCTCACGCCCGTGGTCGATGCCGCAGCCGCAGCCGCCGCCGCGCCGGTCGGAGCCGCACACGTCGGCGGCGCATCGCAGACGGCAGCGCCCACGCCCGCCCCGACGCCGACACCCACGCCGACCGCGACACCGACGCCGACCGCGGCGCCCACGCCGATCGCGACGCCTGCGCCGACCGCGACGCCGACGAGTCCCACCCCCGCGCCGTCCCCGACGCCTGCGCCGGTGCCCACGCCCGCTCCGCCGGCTGCACCTACGCCGACCGCCACGCCCGCGCCGACCGCGACGGCTGCGCCTGCACCCACCGCGACGCCCACGCCCACGCCCACTGCGGCGACCCGCGACACCGCACCGACGGTCGGCACGATGGCCGTGAATGCCGCCGAGCCCCAGGTCGAGCCGCCATACCTGTTCTGGCGCGTCTCACCCGCACAATCGGGCGCCACGTTCGAGATCGAGCGGCGCACGGTCACGCGAAGCTGGTGGTTCGGCTACTACTGGGAGGCGTCGAGCTGGACCGGCACGACGACCATCACCGACTGCGTCGCCGTCGGGCAGTGCACGTCCACCGGTGACCTCGATCCCGACCCCGGCGAGTTCCAGATCACGCACGCGGGTCCGTCCCACCGCATCCCGCAGGACACCAGCAGCATCCGCTACGAGTACCAGGTGCGCCCCGCACAGGCGCCTGCGGGAACGTTCTGGGAGTCGACCGAGTGGCGACTCTCGGACCGGTCGAACCGCCCCAACGGCATCGGTGACGTCGGCGTGTTCTCGACCGGGGCCAACGCCGCCGCGGTCTGCACCGGTGGCACCTTCTACTCGCTCTCGACCAACGGTGTCGTCAATCAGGTCGGCGGCTCCAGCGCCGCAGTCACCCGGTTCGGGCAGTTCACGGGGATCGCCGACAGCAACGCCCAGATGAACGCGCTCGGCATCGCACTCGGCGGCACGGCGATCTACGCCGTGGAGCGACCGAGCGGCAGCGCCAGCTCCATCGCAGCAGTGCACCGATACACCGCGACCGCCGGCTGGCAGCGCATCCCCTACACCGGCACCGCCGTCAACACCGGCGCTGTCCTCGGCGCGGTGAACCTGGCCGACGGGCGCTACTACTTCGGCGGGTACACGACATCCGGCAGCTCGACGACGTTCCGCCTCTTCGCGTTCGATCCCGCGACCTCCTCGGTCACGTCGCGCGGCAGCTTCACGACGGCGATGAGCGGCACCAGCAACGGCGATATGGCCTTCGACCTGCAGGGCAACCTCTTCGTCGTGCAGAGCTTCGACAGCGGCACCTCGCGGATCTACACCGTGTCGGCAGCCGCGCTCGCCGCGGGCGGCACGATGCCCTTCACCGCCTCGCCGCAGTTCGCAGGCATGGCCCGCACGAACGGCATGGCGTTCGAAGGCGACGGGTCGATCTACCTCGGCAGCTCCGACACGGTGCGCATCTACGACCCGTCGACCAACTCGCTGCGCTCAGGATCGATCACCACCGCGCTGTCGGGCAGCGGTGACCTCGCGAGCTGCCTCGCGCCGGCGACGCTCACCGTCCGCAAGAACGTGGTCGGCCGCGTCGCGGCCAGCGACCAGTTCACGCTCTCGGCGCTGCGCGGCTCGCTCGCGCTCGGCAGCGTGACGACGAGCGGCACTGCCGACGGCATGCAGCCGACGCAGCTCGGGCCGCTCACAGCGCTCGCCGGCCAGACCTACACGATCCAGGAGACGATCTCCGCCAACGCGGGTAGCTACACCTCGAGCTACACGTGCGTCGACTCCACGGGCGCGACCATCGCATCCGGCTCCGCCCGATCGGGCTCCGTCACCATCCCGGATCGCAGCGGCGCGAGCGTCGTGTGCACATTCCGCAACGCACCGCTCGTCTCGAGCGTCGTGGTGCGCAAGGTGGTGCAGGGCACGGATGGCACGGGTGAGGATCCGGGGGTCGGCTGGAGCGTCACCGCAGATGCCCGAGCGACCAGCGGTTCGGTGACGTCGGTACCCGGCGCAGCGACGCAGACGACCGACGCCGCTGGCGAGGCGAGCTGGCTGCTGCGCTTCGGCAGCACGACCTCCGTGGCGAGCATCGCGGTCTCCGAGACCCAGCAGGCAGGCCACGCATTCGTCCAGGGGTCGTGCATCGTCACGACGATCGCCGGAGCGACCTCTGAGATCGCGCTCCCGAACGCGCAGGGCACGACGCTCACCGGCATCGCCCCCGGCTCGAGCGTGGACTGCACGATCGTGAACCGGGTGCTGCCGACCACCCTCACGCTGGCGAAGAGCGTTGCCTTCGGCAGCGCTGACCCGACGTCGTGGCGGCTGCTCGCGACCGGTCCGCAGGGCGCCCGCCCCGGGCCCGCGGGCGCATCGTTGACGACCGCGGAGATCACGCCGGGCGTCGCCTATCGTCTGACGGAGAGCGGCGGACCCGCAACCTACGTGCAGACGGGCAGCTGGGTGTGCACGGACGAGCTCGGCGCCACCGTCGCCGTCAGCTCGGCGGCCGACGTGACCGTGACCCGGACGGGCGCGCGGGTGACGTGCACCGTGACGAACCAGACCGCGATGCTCACGCTGCTCAAGGTGGTCGTGAACGACAACGGCGGCACCATCGAGGCCGACGGGTTCGATCTCACCGCGACCCCCTCGCCGTTCACCGGCCTGACCGCCACCACCGTCGAGGGTGCGAGCACCGTCCTGCGCGCCAACACGTTCGAGGTGCGTCCCGGTCACGCCTACGCGCTGAGCGAGGACATGGGCGACTACGCCTACCTCGGCCAGTCGATCCAGCGCTACACCGGGCCGTCGACCGCCTCGGCATCCGAGCTGGCAGCAGACGCCAACTGGCAGACGCTCACTGCGGCACAGGCGGCTGCGGTCACTGTGCCCGCGGGGCAGCGCGCCATCTACCGCTTCGTGAACGACGACGCACCCGCACTGTCCCTTCCGCTCACCGGCGGCATCGGCGCCGACACCTACCTCTTCGGTGGCGCCGGTCTCCTCCTGCTCGGGCTGCTCGTCGCCGCATTCCCCCTCCTCCGCACGAGGCTCGGCCCCAGCCGCACGCTTCCCTCCATGCACATCCCCAGACCCCAGAACACCAATCCCTCTGCATTCATCCAGAAAGGAAGTGCCGTCATGGCATCCACCAAGAAGAGCCTGACCGCTCGCATCGTCGCCGGCTTCGGCGCCGCCGCGATCGCGACGTTCGCCGTGCTCGGCGGAGCGCTCCCCGCGTCCGCAGCACCCGACAACATCAAGATTGACGAGCTCGGCTCGATCACCGTGCACAAGTTCGTCGAGCCCGCGGTCGCGACCGGTCTCGCGAACGACGGCAGTGTCGTCGACACCACGGGACTCACAGCGCTCGAGGGCGTCGAGTTCACGGTTGAGCGCGTGACCAACATCGACCTCTCCACGACCGCCGGCTGGATGGCAGCGGAGGCACTGACGCCCGCGACCACCACCGCCGCGAACCTCGCGCTCGTCGGCGCGGTTGAGACGAACGCAGCTGGCGTCGCCGAGTTCGAAGACCTGCCGATCGGCGTCTACCTCGTCACCGAGACCGCGACCGGCCCGAACCAGATCGCTGTCAAGGCGGCGCCGTTCCTCGTCAGCGTGCCGCTGCCGCTGAACAACACGTGGCTGTACGACGTCAACGTCTACCCGAAGAACTCGATCACCTCGATCGACAAGACCGTCGACGACAGCAGCGCCTACGGCTTGGGCGACGAGGTCTCCTGGACCATCACGGCCGATGTGCCGGAGGTGGCCACCGCCGCCGACCTTGCGTCGTTCGTCATCTCCGACTCGCTCGACGCACGCCTTGGCTACGTCAGCGCAACGGTCACCGGCACCGGGGTCACGCTCGTGCCCGCTGACTACACGCTGGTGCAGGACGGCCAGGACGTGACCGTCACGTTCACCCCGGCGGGTCTCGCGAAGCTCGCAGCCGCGAACGCAGCATCGATCACGGTCGAGATCGTCACCACGGTGGACGAGATCGTCACGGCCGTCGACGGCCTCGAGAGCGGCATCATCAACAACACGGCGAACCTGGCGGTCAACGGCGGCAGCTTCGACTCCTCGGTCGTGAGCACCGAGTGGGGCACCATCGCCATCCTCAAGTACGAGGCTCGCGAGGACAGCGACGACATGACCGGCGTGCTGCAGGGCGCAGAGTTCCAGGTGTTCGCCTCCGAGGCGGAGGCGCTCGCGCTCACCAACCCGATCGAGGTCGACGGCGAGGACACCTTCACCTCCGGAGAGAACGGCATCGCCTTCGTGCCCGGCCTCCGCGCCGACGTGGAGTACTGGATCGTCGAGATCAAGGCGCCGGTCGGCTACGAGGTCTCGCCCACGCCCATCCCCGCCTACACGGTCACCGCGGGTGACGTCGAGGCGACGACGGTCGACGTCCGGGTGGCGAACTCGCAGGTGCCGGCCTACGCGCTCCCCGTCACCGGTGGCAGCGGCCAGGCCGCGTTCATGATCGGTGGCGCGGGCCTCCTCCTCGGCGCGCTGGGCTTCATGCTCATCCGCCGCCGCAAGGCTCAGGCAGACACCTAAGCCGCATTGACCGCCCCGCGGCAGAGGCTCATCCCTCCTCTGTCGCGGGGCTTCCCCTTCCCAGACCAACGAGGAGCCACCGTGAGCGCACTGGTCGCGACCGCACTGGATCGCCCCGCTGCCCTGCCCGCCGCGCGGGCCGGCAGACGCCGCGGCACCGTCTCCTCGTTCATCATCGCCGTCATGATCGTCGTCGGCGTGAGCATCCTGCTCTACCCCTCGGCCGCCGGCTGGTTCAGCCAACTCGAGCAGTCGCAGCGCGTCGACGCCTACGCCGAGGTGATGACCGATCTCGGTCCAGAAGGCCGTGAGCAGGAGCTCGCCGAGGCCGCCGCGTACAACCAGACGCTGTCCGGCGGCGCCCTCATCGACCAGTACGGCCGCACCCCGCTCTCCGACCAGCGGGCCATCGTCGCCGCCTACGAGGAGCAGCTGAACCTCGGTCCTGCCGACGTCATGGCGCGCATCCGCATCCCCTCGATCGCCGTCGACCTGCCGATCTATCACGGCACCGACGAGACGACGTTGCGCAAGGGCATCGGCCACCTGCTCGGCTCAGCGATGCCGGTGGGCGGCTCGGGATCGCACAGCGTGCTCACCGGCCATCGCGGCCTGCCGGAGTCGGTGCTCTTCAGCGATCTCGACCAGGTCGTGGTCGGCGATCTCTTCGAGCTCGACGTCTACGGTGAGGTGCTCACCTACGAGGTGCGCGACGTGCAGGTGATCGAGCCCGGCGACACCGACATCCTCACGCCCGCATCCGGGCGCGACCTCGTGAGCCTGGTGACCTGCACGCCGCTGGGCGTCAACAGCCACCGCATCATCGTCACGGGCGAGCGCATCCCGACCCCGGCGGCCGACAGCGCCGCAGTGCAGATGCCCGACATCCCCGGGCCGCCGTGGTGGGCCGTCGGCCTCGCGCTGGGCTTCGCCTTCGCGGCCGCGTACCGCACCGCCACGTCGACGGTTCGCACAGTTCCGGCCGCGCCCCATGAACCGGTGACGATGCTTGCCACCGCACCCACCATCATCGTCTGACGCCTAGCCTGGAGCCATGCCTGCTGACGCCGACGAGCCCCAGCTGCCGGTCGGCGTCGGGCCATGGCAGGGTCCCTGGCCGGACGACGCGCACTTCGACCCCGAGCTGCTCGAGCACGGCGACCGCCGCAACGTCGTCGACCGCTACCGCTACTGGCGACTCGAGGCGATCGTCGCCGACCTCGACCTGCACCGCCACGGCTTCCACGTCGCGATCGAGAACTGGCAGCACGACCTGAACATCGGCTCGATCGTCCGCACCGCCAACGCCTTCGGCGCCGCCGCCGTGCACATCATCGGCAAGCGCCGCTGGAACCGGCGCGGCGCCATGGTCACCGACCGCTACCAGCACATCCGCCACCACGAGACGACGGATGCGTTCACCTCGTGGGCGCGCGACGCCGGCCTCCGGGTCGTGGCCGTCGACAACACCGACGGCAGCGTGCCCGTGGACGCCGCCGCGCTGCCCGAGCGCTGCGTGCTGCTGTTCGGCCAGGAGGGCCCAGGGCTCACCGACGAGGCGCTCGCCGCTGCCGACGCGCACGTGGCGATCCGGCAGTTCGGCTCCACGCGCTCGATCAACGCCGCGGCGGCCGCCGCGATCGTGATGCACGAGTGGGTGCGGGAGCACGCGCCCGCGACGCGTGCCGGGTAGTGCGGCGGCGAGCCGCGCGAGGGCCTCAGGCGCGGGTGCTGCTGATGTCGGCGCACGCGAGGCACACCGACTCGGGGATCGCGCCGGCGCGCTGCAGCCGGCCGAAGATCCAGCAGCCGAGGCAGAAGCCGAGCACCGCCTCGAGTCCTGCCGCGACGACGAGCACGCCGAGCAGCACCCAGGCGGTCATCGGCGCTGCGAGCGTCCAGGCCAGGGCGGCGGCGAGCGAGACGGCGAGCCCGATGCCCTGGGCGAAGCGCTTGGGCGGGCCGGCCACCAGCCGCGGCCGGCCGAGCCGCGGCGCGATCACGCGCGTCGCCAGCAGGCCGAACGGGGAGTAGCGGGGTCCGCCGGCGACCCGGAGGGCGAAGCCGAGCGCGAGCAGCCAGGCGGCCCAGCCGGTCCCGGTCGCGAGGATCGCGAGCGTCGAGACGACGACGAGCGCTGCGACGGCGCGCGCGGCCTTCTCGTTCACCGGGTTCGGAAACGAGAGCCATCCGCCGGGCGCGGTCTCGCGGGCGAGCAGGGTGGAGGCTTCGACAGTCATAACGGAGACAGTAGCACCGCTTCTGCCCCATAGAACGTCACCTTGTGGCTCTCGGTGAGGCATCCACGCGGTTCGTCGGTGCCGAGGGCGGCTCTGGCTGGCAGCGCGGGCACCACTGCACCTGCCGGAGCATGCCGTCCTCCTTGCCGAGCATCGCATCCCGGATCTTCGTGCCGCAGCGCAGGCAGGGCCGCCCGCCCCGCCCGTAGACCCAGGTGCGGCGACCGCTGCGGGTATCGCCCGTGAACGTGCGCTCCGTGCGGTCGCGGTTCGCGACCATGAGGCGGCGCGCGAGCGCGACGAGCGGCTCCAGCTCGACCTCCGCCACCGGCGTCACCGGGTGCAGGCCGCGCAGGAAGCACAGCTCGCCGCGGAAGACGTTGCCGAGCCCCGCGACGGCGCGCTGGTCGAGCAGCGCCACCCCCACGGGGTCGTCCGTCGCCCGCAGCCGGCGCACGGCCTCCGCGGCCATCGCGGCATCCCACGCAGGATCGAGCAGGTCGGGCCCGAGGTGCGCCACCGCCTCCAGGTCGCGCTCACGGGGCAGCAGCTCCAGCACCGGCAGGCTCGAGCCGACGATCTCGTGCTCGGCGGTCGTCAGCACCACGCGGATGGTGTGGGTCGCGACGGGCGCGCGCCGACCGGGCTCGAGCACGTGCCAGAGGCCATCCATGCCGGCGTGCGAGTGGATGGTCCAGCGCTCGCCGCGCATCAGCAGATGCTTCCCGACGCTGCGCACCTCGTCGATGCGCTCGCCCGCGAGGTCGGCGGTCGCGAGCGCCGGCACGCGGAAGTCGCTGCGCTCGAGCACCCGACCCCCCAGCACCCGGCCGAGCCGCACCGCGGCCCGGTGGATCGTGTCGCCCTCGGGCATCAGTGACCGATCCGGAAGCCGCGCGGCGTGCGCCGCAGGCCGCCCCGCTCCAGCAGCGCCGCGACCTCGCTGTCGAGCGACGAGCGCCCGTCGACCTCCTCGAGCACGCGCCGCCGTCCGGCCTGCCGCACCACCGCATCCGCCAGGCTCTCGATGCCACGCACGAGCAGCTCCTCATCGTCGGTGAAGGTCAGCAGCGAGCGCCCGCCGCGCTCCAGGTGCAGGATGCAGCGGCCAGCCGCGATCGTCGTCAGCGCGCCGACGCGGCGCGCAGGGCGATGGTCGCCGCGCGCCTCCGGCCACGGCAGGGAGGCGCCGAATGGGTTCGCGGGGTCGACGGTCGGCACCGTGGCGACCGTGTCGCGCGGGCCGCTCGACTGCCGCGCCCGCAGCGCGTCGACGACCGGGGTGTCGGCGAACTGCGCCGCGCCCAGCCCGTCGACGAAGTAGCCGCGGCGGGTGTGGCCGGCCTCCTCGAAGGCCTTCAGCACCTGGTAGACGCCGTGGAAGCCGCCCGGCACGTCCTCGGCCACCACGCTGCCGCGCGTGACGACGCCGTAGCGCGCCAGCAACGCATCGGCGACCTGCGCCGCCCGCTCGGTCTGCGAGCCCGCGGGCGCCGAGGCCATCAGCCAGCGGCCGGCGAGCGTCGGCAGGGCGTCAGAGCGGATGGGCCTCGCGGTCGCGAGCCTGCGCCGGCTGACGGGCGCGGCACGGCGGCTGGCTGCCGGCGCGCTGCGGGCGCGAGCGCCCAGCAGGTGTGCGCGCAGCGGCGCGATCGTGTCGTTGGTGACGCGCCCAGCCCACACGAGCGGCCACAGCACGTCGGCGAGCTTCGCGAGGTCGAAGGCGAGGATGTCGCTCAGCTGCTTCGCGAACAGCGCGCCGCCGCCCGAGAGCGCCTCGAGCAGCGCGGCCGCATCCGGGTCGTCGTGCTGGGCGCTGGTGCGCTGCTCGACCGTGTCGGAGGGCCGCAGCACGATGCGGCCGTCCTTGCCGGTGAGCGCCCCGGCGCCGGTCCACGTGATGAGCCCGGATGCGGTGAGCTCGTCGAGCATCGACGGCCGGTAGTCGCGCACTCGGGAGGGCAGGATGAGCGTCTCGAGCGCGCTGAGCGGCAGCGGCACGCCGTCGAGCCGGTCGATCGCCTCGAGCACGCCGTCGGTGCCCGTCAGCGGCCGGGTGATGCGCTGATGCGAGAGCAGGTGGTCGGCGAACACGGCGTGGTCGACCGGTTCGACGTCGCTGCGCAGCGCCTGCAGGCTGCGGCGCTTGAGTCGCGCCAGCACCTGCGTGTCGATCCACTCCTCGCCGCTGCCGCCGGGGCGGTAGGCGCCGGATACCACGCGGCCCTGCGCCTCCAGCGCGCGCAGCGCCGAGCGCACCACGGCGGGGGCGAGCGTCAAGCGCTGCCCGACCTCCTCGACCGTGAACGGCCCGTGCGTGCGCGCGTGCCGCCCGACGACGTCGCCGATCGGGTCGGCGACCGTCTCCAGCAGCGCCGACGGCACGCCGGGCGGCGGCGGCACGCCGAGCGCATCGCGCAGCCGCGCGACATCCTCGATCGCCGCCACGCGCTCCTCGTCGCCCACCCGCACGCGCACCGCGCGCCGGGCATCGACGAGCTCGGTCGCGATCGCGCCAGCGGCGTCGACCTCGAGGGCCGCATCGCCCTCGCCCGAGAGCCGGGCGGCGAGCTCGTCGACGCGCAGCGGCCCCAGCAGCCGCAGCAGATCGGCCGCGCCCTCGACGCCGCGGGCGCGCCGGTCGGGGGCGAGCCGCTGCAGCTCGAGCTCGGTGCGCTCGACCACCTCCGGGTCGAGCAGCTCGCGCAGCGCCGTGGTGCCGAGCACCTGCGCGAGCAGTGCCGGATCGAGGGTGAGCGCGGCCGCGCGGCGCTCGGCCAGCGGCGCGTCGCCCTCGTAGAGGAACGCGCCGACGTAGCCGAACAGCAGGTGGTGCGCGAAGGGGGAGGGGCTCGGCGTCTCGACCTCGACGACGCGGATGTCGCCGTGCTGCAGCCGCTCGGTGATGGAGCGCAGCGCTGGCAGGTCGTAGGCATCCTGCAGCACCTCGCGCAGCGCCTCGAGCACGATCGGGAAGTCGGGGTAGCGCTTGGCAACGTCGAGCAGCTGGGACGCGCGCTGGCGCTGCTGCCAGAGCGGGGCCCGCTTGGCGGGGTCGCGCTTGGGCAGCAGCAGGGCGCGAGCGGCGCACTCGCGGAAGCGGCTGGCGAACAGCGCCGTGCCGCCCGCCTCCACCTCGACGATGCGCTCAAGCTCCTCGGGCTCGAAGCGGATCAGGTCGGCGCCGGGCGGGTCGGCGTCGGAGTCGGGGATGCGGATCACGATGCCGTCGTCGGAGGCCATCGCCGCCGCGCCCACGTCGCGGTCCTCGCGCAGCCGCTGGCTGATGGCGAGCGCCCACGGCGCGTGCACGCGCCGCCCCCACGGGGAGTGGACGATGAGGCGCCAGTCGCCGAGCTCGTCGCGGGAGCGCTCGACGACGATCTGCGCATCGGTGGGCACGGCGCCGGTCGCCGCCACCTGGTCGCGCACGTAGGCGTCGAGGTTGCGGATGGCACGCTCGTCGGAGTGCGGCAGGTCGATGCCGGTGCCGGCGGCCAGGGCGGCGGTGGCGCGCCCGATCGAGCCGCCGAGGTCGGCGGGGCGGCCCTCGTTGTCCCCGTGCCAGAAGGGCAGCTTGCCCGGCTCGCCGAAGGCGGGCACGACCAGCACGCGGTCGTGCGTGATGTCGACCACCCGCCAGCTCGTGGCGCCGAGCGCGAAGACGTCGCCGGTGCGCGACTCGTAGACCATCTCCTCGTCGAGCTCGCCGACGCGCGCTCCGGGCTTGCCCTCCTGACCGGCGAGGAACACGCCGAACAGGCCGCGGTCGGGGATGGTGCCGCCGCTGGAGACGGCGATGCGCTGCGCGCTCGGGCGGCCGGCGATGGTGTTCGCCTCGCGATCCCACAGCACGCGCGGGCGCAGCTCGGCGAACTCGTCGCTCGGGTAGACGCCGGAGATCAGGTCGAGCGTGGCGTCGAAGGCGGCCCGCGGCAGCCCGGCGAATCCCGACGCGCGGCGCACCGTCTGGAACCAGTCGTCGACGCCCAGCTCATCCATCGCCGCCGCTGCGACCGTCTGCTGCGCCAGCACGTCGAGCGGATGCCTCGGCATGCGGATGGGCTCGAGCTCGCCGCGCGCCATCCGGTCGGCGACCACCGTCGCATGCAGCAGGTCGGCACGGTGCTTCGGGATGATGACGCCGCGCGACGCGTCGCCCACGGAGTGGCCGGCGCGCCCCACGCGCTGCAGTCCGCTCGCGGTGCTCGGCGGCGCCTCGACCTGCACGACCAGGTCGACATCGCCCATGTCGATGCCGAGCTCCAGGCTCGAGGTCGCGACGACGCAGCGGAGCCGCCCCGACTTCAGCTGATCCTCGATCTCGGCGCGCTGCTCCTTCGACACCGAGCCGTGGTGGGCGCGCGCGAGCGGCGGCGCATCCGCCTCATCACCGGCGGCCTCGCGGGCGGCGGCACGCTCGGCGAGGCGCAGCCGGATGTGCTCGCTCACGTCGCGCAGCACCACGCCCTTGCCAGCCCCCTCGGTCGCGCCACCCCCGTCGGTCGCGTCACGAGACCCCCGAGCGCTCGCAGCTTCCGCCTCGTCGAGCCGCTGCGCGTCGAGCTCGTTCAGGCTCGCGGTCAGCCGCTCCGCCGCGCGGCGAGCGTTCACGAACACGATGGTGGATCGGTGCCGGTCGACGAGCTCGAGGATCTCGCGTTCGATGTGAGGCCAGATCGACGGCTGCTGCGGCTCGGTGGCGCCGAAGGCGCTGCCGGTCGCGCCCGCATCGGCCTGCTCACGCTGCTGCGGCGCGCGCAGATCGGTCATGTCGTCGACCGGCACCGTGATGGTCAGCTCGATCTTCTTCTCGCTGGGCGGTGCGACGACCGTGACGGGTGCCTGCCCGCCGAGGAACCCCGCGACCTCGTCGATGGGGCGCACGGTCGCCGACAGGCCGATGCGCTGCGCGGGCTTCGCGAGCTGCGCATCGAGCCGCTCGAGGCTCAGCGCCAGGTGCGAACCGCGCTTGGTCGGCACGACGGCGTGCACCTCGTCGACGATGATCGTCTCCACCGTGCGCAGGCTCTCGCGCGCCTTGCTCGTCAGCAGCAGGAACAGCGACTCGGGGGTGGTGATGAGGATGTCGGGCGGATGCTTCGCCTGCGCCCGCCGCTCCTCCTGCGGTGTATCGCCGGTGCGTAGCCCGATGCGGATGGCAGGCGGCTCCGAGCCGTCGCTGCGACCACGCGCGGCGATGCCCGCGAGCGGTGCGCGCAGGTTGCGGTCGACATCGACGGCGAGCGCCTTCAGCGGCGAGACGTAGAGCACGCGCACGCCCGGCTCGCGCTCGGCGTGCGGCGCAGCATCCTCGCGCTGCAGCCGGTCGATCGCCCACAGGAACGCCGCGAGCGTCTTGCCGGAGCCGGTCGGCGCGACCACGAGCGTGTGCTCACGCCGGGCGATCGCGGCCCACGCCTGCGCCTGCGCGGGGGTGGGCGCCGGGAAGGCACCCGCGAACCACGCGCGGGTGGCGGGGGAGAACTGCTCGAGCGCGTCGCTCACCCGCTCAGTACAGCACAGCGAATCCGAGTGTCGGATGCATAGCGGCGCCCGTCATCGCAGCCGCTCGATGATCTCCATCGCGCTGCCGGTGCCATCCTCTCGCTCCATCGCGGCGGCCGCGCGCCGCACGTGCTCACGGAGCCCCAGCGCCTCGTCGATCGCCCGCCCGGCGGCGCGCTCGCTGAGACCGCGGCGGCGCAGCGGCGCGGCTGCGAGTCTGCTGCGGTGCAGGATCCGCGCCCAGAACGGCTGGTCGGCGAGGAACGGCACCACGATGGAGGGCGCGCCGGCGCGCACCGCCGCATGCACGGTGCCGGCGCCCCCGTGGTGCACCGCCACAGCAGCCCGCGGCAGCACGAGCGCATGCGGCGCCTGATCGACGACCAGCACGTCGTCGCCGAGCGCGTCCGGCGGCACGTCGACGCCGCCCCATCCGCGCATCACGAGCGACTGCAGCCCGCGGCTCCTGGCGGCACCCACGAGGGCGCGGCCGCGAGTGAGCGCATCGCCTCCGGCCATCGAGCCGAATCCGATCACCGCGCTCGCTCCGCGGTTGAGGAAGGCATCGACCGTCGGATCGAGCGGCTTCGGATCCGCCTCGCTCATCCACGCGCCCGTCAGGTGCACGTCGGCTGGCCAGTCGGCTGGGCGGGCGAGGATGCTCGGGCTCACCGGCACGAGGGTGGCTGCGGTCGGTGCCACCTCGTCGGAGCCCAGCACCGCGGCCGCGGCACGGAGCTCGCCGCGGAACATGGCGGCGGCGCCGGCAGCGGCCGCATAGGTGAGCCGGTTGAACGGCCCGAGGCTGCCGGGGGCCGTGCCGGCGGCGGGGAACGCTCTCGTCGGCGTGACGGTGGGCACGAGCTCGGCCAGCACGGAGGCGGCGCCGACGCGGGAGGCGAGCATGGGCGCAGACAGGATCTTGGGGTGATGCACCACCACATCGGGTGCGACCTCGAGGCCGATACGAGCGGACTCGACGAGCACCGCGTGCATGAGCGGTCGCACGACGGTGCGGAAGCTCCTGGCCGCAGCGACGACCGACGTGCCCTGCTCGGCGATGAGCCTGCTGTAGTCGACGCCGAGGCTGCGCACGTCGATGCCGTCGAGATCGGCGCCGGAGCCGTCGGGGGCGGCGAGCACCACCTCGTGACCGCGCGCGAGTGCTCGGCGAGCGAGCGCGACGAAGGGTTCGACGTCCCCGCGCGTGCCCGCGGTGACCAGCAGCAGCCTCATGCGCGCATCACACGCCGAGCGTACTGCGGTGCCCGGGTGACGGACAGTGGCAGCGCGGCCCGTGCTCGGGCACCCCGCGCGCGCCGCGTGACCGCCCGCATCACAGCGCTCTCGGGGGTGCGTCGCGGGAGAATGGGGGCATGCCCGCGCTGCTGTCACCCCTCGCTCGTCGCCGACCCGTCTTGGTGGATCGCCGATGACCGCTGCGGTGCAGTCCGCCGTGACGCTGGAGCGCGGCGCCGGCGGCGAGACGCTGCGCTCGGCGCTCGGCGCGCTGCCGACGACCGTTGCCGAGGCGCTCGCCGCCGCGCCCGCGCTCGCCGCGGCGGTGCCGCTGCCCGGCGCCGGACGCACGGTCGAGCGGCTCGAGGCGCTCGCGACGCTCGGCGCGCACGACCTCGAGGTCGCGCGGGCGATCGAGCCGCACCTGGACGCGGTCGCGATCCTCGCCGAGGCGGGACTCGAACCCGGCGCCGGCGCCTATGGCGTCTTCGCGGCCGAGGGCCCGGGCGCGAGGCTCGAGCTGCGCGACGGCAGCCTTGCGGGGGAGAAGCCCTGGTGCTCGCTCGCCGATCGCCTCGATCGGGCGCTCGTCTCCGCCTGGCAGGGCGAGGAGCGCGTGCTCGTCGATGTCGACCTGCGGCAGCCGGGCGTGCAGGCCGTGCCGGGCGCCTGGCATGCCCGGGGTCTGGCGGGCATCCCTTCCGGTCCCGTGCGGTTCGATGCCGTGCCGGCAGAGCCGGTGGGGGAGCCGGGCTGGTACCTGCGACGCCCCGGATTCGCGTGGGGCGGCATCGGCGTCGCCGCCTGCTGGCATGGCGGCGCGGTGGCGGTCGCGCGCAGGCTGCTGGGCGCCGCGGGCGACGCGCCGCTGCGGCTCGCGCACCTGGGCGCCATCGACGAGGCCCTCAGCGCGTCGCGGCTGGCGCTCGCCGACGCCGGCCGTCGCATCGACGCCGGGGACGACTCCGTCGCGCCCGGCCTGCTCGCGCTGCGCACCCGAGGGATCGTCGCACGCGCGGTGGAGGAGACCCTCACTCGCGTCGCCCACGCGCTCGGTCCTGCCCCGCTCGCGCTCGAGGCCCAGCATGCCCGCCGGGTCGCCGACCTGCAGCTCTACGCGCGGCAGCATCACGCCGAGCGCGACCAGGCCTCGCTCGGCACCGAGATCCAGACTCGGGCAGCAGACGGGTCGACGCCATGGTGATGCCCACCCAGCCGCGCTTCCGGGGCGACGACGCCGGCACGCCGATCGCTGCGTGGCTGCAGAGCGCCGCGCTCCGCGACGCGCCCGTGCTGCGCGCGGCCCCCGGCGAGCTGCTGGTGGTGGCGGCCCATCCTGATGACGAGGTGCTGGGCGCCTTCGGGTCGATGCTCGACGCTGCACGCCGCGGCATCCCCGTCACCGTCGTCGTCGCGACCGACGGCGAAGGCTCGCACCCTGGCTCGCCGACGCTCTCGCCGCAGGCGCTCGCCGCGCAGCGCCGCCGCGAGCAGGAGGCGGCGCTCGGCGACATCGGCGCGCGCATCGTCCGCCTGGGGCTCCCGGATGGCGCCGTGCGCGCGCATCGCAGCGAGCTGGTGCGCGCCATCGTGCCGCTCATCGCCGGCCTGCCCGACGACGCGCTGGTGCTGGCACCGTGGGCGCACGACGGCCATCCGGATCACGAGGCGGTGGGGGATGCCGTGGCCGCCGTCGCGCGCGAGGCCGGTCGCGACTGCGCGTGGGCTCCGATCTGGGCATGGCTGTGGGGCGAGCCGGGCCTGTTCGATGACGCGGCGCTGCGCCGCGTGCCGCTGGATGCCGAGGCTCGCGACGCCAAGGCGCGCGCGATAGCGGCCCATCGGTCGCAGGTCGCGCCGCTGTCGCCCCACGACGACGACCGCGTGGTGCTGACGCCCGACATGCTCGCGCGGTTCGCGGGCGACGAGTGGCTGCTGCTCGCCCCGCCCGCCGCCCGCACCGCGTTCGACGAGCGCTACGCGCAGGAGTCTGATCCGTGGGCGACCCGGTCCGCCTGGTACGAGCGTCGCAAGCGTGCGCTCGTGCTCGCATCGCTGCCGCAGGAGCGCTATCGAATGGCAGTCGAGGTGGGCTGCGGCACCGCGACGCTCACGGCCGAGCTCGCCGGGCGCTGCGAGTCGGCGCTGGGGCTCGATGCCTCGCTGCCGGCGCTCGTCGAGGCGCGGCGCACGCTCGAAGGGATCCCCAATGCCTGGGTCGAGCACCGCGCTGCGCGCGACGGCCTCCCGGTAGCCGACGTCGATCTGGTGGTGCTCAGCGAGCTCGGCTCCTACCTCGACGCGAATGCTCTGCGCGCGCTGCTGCGCGAGGCTCGGGACGCCGGTGCGCACGTCGTGCTCTGCCACTGGCGAGGCGACAGCGACGACATGCTCGCATCGGCCGACGAGGTGCACGCGCTCGCGGCCGGCATCGACGGCCTGCGTCGCATCGTCGAGCACCGCGATGAGGCCTTCCTGCTCGATGTGCTGGTGCCCGCATGAGCGCGACTGCGATCACGCGTGTGCTGGTCGTCGTGCCGGCGCGCGACGAGGCGGCCACGCTCGGCGCCTGCCTCGAGAGCATCGCCGCCGCGCGAGCACTCGCCGAGCGCATGCCAGACGTGGAGACCAGGCTCGTGGTGGTCGCCGACGCGTGCGTGGACGACTCCGCGGCGATCGCGCGAGCGGCGGGCGCCGCGGTGGTCGAGATCGACGCCGCCTCGGTCGGCGCCGCGCGGCGGGCGGGGATCGAGCACGGCCTCGCCGAGTGGAAAGAGGCGGGCGAGCTCGATCGCGCCTGGGTGGCGATGACGGATGCCGACAGCACCGTGCCGCGCTCGTGGCTGCTCGATCAGCTGCAGGCCGCCTACCGCGGCGCCGATCTGCACGTCGGGCGCGTGGAGCCCGATGCCGCCGTGCTGCCGCCGGCCGCGCTCGCCGCCTGGCACGCCGCGCACGACCCGCTGCCGGCGGGGGCCGCCGTGCATGGCGCCAATCTCGGGGTCCGGGCGACCGTGCTCGAGCGCATCGGCGGCGTCGCGCCGATGCGGCTGCACGAGGATGTCGACCTGGTGGCGCGGCTGCACGCGGCGGGCGCCGTCGTCGACGACCGGCGCCGCCCGCCGGTGCGCACGTCCGGCCGCACGCGCAGCCGCGTCGAGGGCGGCTTCGCGAGCTACCTCTCGGCGCTGCAAGAGCACTCGCCGCAGCTCGAGTAGCGCCTGACGCTGCAACGACGAAGGGCGGGCGCAGCTCTCGCAGCGCCCGCCCTTCGGATGCGGGTGTGTCAGTCGGTGCCGAGGTCCATCGCGGCGCGGTCGTTCCATTGCTCGAGCGCCTCGGGGTCGTCGTCGGGCGAGACCATGATCTCGTTCGCGCGACCCGCCTCCAGCGCACCGAGCAGCTTGGCCGTCTCGCCCTCGACGAGACCGGCGGCCGCGTAGCCCTCCAGCCGCGAGCGGGAGTCGGCGATGTCGAGGTTGCGCATCGTGAGCTGCCCGATGCGGTCCTCGGGGCCGAACGCGGCGTCGCCGACGCGCTCCATCGAGAGCTTGTCGGGGTGGTACGAGAAGCCCTCGCCGCGGGTGTCGAGCACGGTGTAGTCCTCGCCGCGTCGCAGGCGCAGCACCACCTCGCCGCTCACCGACGAGCCGACCCAGCGCTGGATCGACTCGCGCAGCATGAGCGACTGCGGATCGAGCCAGCGGCCCTCGTACATGAGCCGGCCGAGGCGACGACCCTGCTCGTGGTAGGTCGCGATGGTGTCCTCGTTGTGGATCGCGTTCAGCAGCCGCTCGTAGGCGATGTGCAGCAGCGCCATGCCGGGTGCTTCGTAGATGCCGCGGCTCTTCGCCTCGATGATGCGGTTCTCGATCTGGTCGCTCATGCCGAGGCCGTGCCGACCGCCGATGGTGTTCGCCTCCATGACGAGCGCCACCGCATCCGGGAACTCCACGCCGTTGATCGCGACGGGACGCCCCGCCTCGAAGCGGATCGCGACATCCTCGGTGCCGATCGCCACCGACTCGTCCCAGAACTTCACGCCCATGATGGGCTCGACGACTTCCATCGACTCATCCAGGTGCTCGAGCGTCTTCGCCTCGTGCGTCGCGCCCCAGATGTTCGCGTCCGTCGAGTAGGCCTTCTCGGTCGCGTCGCGGTAGGGGTAGCCGTGCTCGACGAGCCACTCCGACATCTCCTTGCGGCCCCCGAGCTCTGCCACGAAGCGGGCGTCGAGCCACGGCTTGTAGATGCGCAGCCCCGGGTTCGCCATCAGGCCGTAGCGGTAGAAGCGCTCGATGTCGTTGCCCTTGTAGGTCGAGCCGTCGCCCCAGATCTCGACGTCGTCCTCCTTCATGGCGCGCACCAGCAGCATGCCGGTGACGGCGCGCCCCAGCGGCGTGGTGTTGAAGTAGGTGCGGCCGCCGGAGCGGATGTGGAACGCACCGGTCGCGAGGGCGACGAGCCCCTCCTCCACGAGCGCGGACTTCGCGTCCACCAGGCGCGAGCCCTCCGCGCCGTACTCCGTCGCGCGCCCGGGCACCGCATCGATGTCGGGCTCGTCGTACTGCCCGATGTCGGCGGTGTAGGTGAACGGCACGGCGCCGTTGTGGCGCATCCATGCGACGGCGCACGAGGTGTCGAGGCCGCCGGAGAAGGCGATGCCGACGCGCTCGCCGACGGGCAGGGAGGAGAGGACCTTGGACATGCCTCGATTCTACGTTCCGCGCGCCGCACCCCGCGCCGCGCCCGTGTGAGGGAACTCTCAGACCCGTCCCTTGTCGCGTTCAGGTTCGGATGTCACGATCCCGTAACGGGGTACACGACGGCGAAGTCGGTACCGCGGTCACGGTTTTAGGGGATGAGCATGCTGCAGGTCGATGATCAATTCGAAGTCGCGGCGCCTCGCAGCGAGGTGTTCCGCGCATGGACGGAGTTCGAGCGGTTTCCGGAGTTCATGACGGGCGTCGACTCGGTGTACGCCGAGACGAAGGAGCGGATGCGCTGGCGCGTGTCGATCGCGGGCGTGGAGCGCACCTTCTACGCCGTCGTCACGGAGTGCCGGCCCGACGAGCGCATCGCGTGGATGAGCGTCGATCAGACCACCATGGGGTGGTGGATCGATCTGGACGCCGTCGATGACGACCGCACCCGCGTGACGCTGCGCGTCACCTGGTCGCCCAGGGGCGACGGGCCGAGCGGCCCCGACCTGCACGACCTCGACGAGCGCACCATCCGTTGCGATCTGCAGCGATTCAGGGCGTGCGCGGAGCAACCGCTCAGCCGCGCGGCGTAGCGTCTCGCAGACCCAGCGCCGTCTGGCGCAACACGATCCGAGTACGACGACAACGAGGAGCATCATGCCCCAGATGACCGACAGCATCGACGTCAAGGCACCGATCAGCGCCGTGTACGCGCTCTGGACCCAGTTCGAGGACTTCCCGAAGTTCATGGGCGGCGTCGAATCCATCACGCAGCAGTCCGACGACCGCCTCCACTGGGAGGTCTCGATCGCGGGCGTCGACCGCGAGTTCGACGCAGAGATCACCGAGCAGCACCAGGACGAGCGCGTCGCATGGCGCAGCATCGACGGTGAGACGCATGCCGGTGTCGTGACCTTCCACCGCATCGACGACGCGACCACGCGCGTCAACGTGCAGATCGACTGGAAGCCGCAGGGCGTCGTCGAGGCGGTCGGCGCGCTGCTGCAGGTCGACGACCTGCAGATCGGCAAGGACCTCAAGCGCTTCAAGGAGCTCGCCGAGGCAGAGCCGTCGACGAGCGCGGCCGAGTCGGGCTGGGATGGCGACATCGAGCGTTCCACCGACAGCACCGGGAACTGACGCGATCCGTCGCTGACCTCAGCGAATCCCGCTGAGCAGAGCCACCACGACGCTGCGCCCCGACCCTGCCCTCATCGAGGGCGCCCAGGGTCGGGGCGTAGCGTCGTTCCATGGGTATCCAGCACTGGAGCACGATCGCGGCCGGCATCGACGAGGTCTGGGCCTGGCACACGAGGCCCGGAGCGTTCCAGCGGATGCTGCCCCCCTGGATGCCGGGACGCGTGCGGCGGGAGGCCGGATCGCTCGCGGACGGTCGAGCCGAGCTCGCGCTGCCGGGAGGCCTGATCTGGGTCAGCCAGCACGACCCCGACGGCTACGTCGAAGGGCGCTCGTTCGTCGACGATCGCGTCGATGACGGGGTGCGATCGGCCGCGCTCACGGCCGTGCGCTGGCATCACGAGCATCGCTTCGAGCCGGTCGAGTCCACGTCGGGCGATGCCGCCACGCGGCTGCACGACAGCGTCGAGACGCTCGTCGGCTCCCACCTGCTGCGCCCGATGTTCGTCTATCGCCACCGACAGCTCGCCGACGACATCCAGCGCCACAGGGAGCTTGCAGCGGCTCCCATGACCGTCGCCATCACGGGCGGCAGCGGTCTCGTGGGCACCGCGCTGACCGCGTTCCTCACCACCGGCGGCCACCGCGTCATCCGCCTCGTGCGCCGCGACGCGGCCGGGGGCGAGCGCCGGTGGGATCCCGCGGCGCCCGCCGCGGATCTGCTCGAGGGCGTCGATGCCGTGGTGCACCTCGCTGGCGCCTCGATCTTCGGACGCTTCGACGACGAGCACCGCCACCGCGTCCGCAGCAGCCGCATCGGGCCGACCAGGCTGCTCGCCGAGCGCGCGGCCGAGAGCGGCGTGCGCGCGTTCGTGAGCGCATCCGCCATCGGCTGGTACGGCAACGATCGTGGCGAGAGCTCGCTCGCCGAGACGAGCGGCGCGGGCGGCGGCTTCCTCGCCGACGTGGTCGCCGACTGGGAGGCCGAGGCGAGGGCGGGCGTCGAGCGCGGCGTGCGCAGCGTGCAGGTGCGCACCGGCCTCGTGCTCAGCGGCCGGGGAGGGATGCTGCAGGTGCTGCGCCCGATCTACCAGGCGGGCCTCGGCGGCCCGCTCGCGGGCGGTCGGCACTGGCAATCCTGGATCGACCTCGATGATCTGGTCGACATCTACGCCCGCGCGCTCGTCGACGAGCGGGTCACCGGGCCGGTGAACGCGGTCAGCCCCGAGGCGGTGCGGCAGGAGGAGTTCGCGGCCGAGCTCGCGGGCGTGCTGCATCGCCCTGCCGTGATGCCCACGCCGTCGATCGGGCCGCGCATGCTGCTCGGTCAGCAGGGCATGCAGGAGCTGGCGCTCGCGAACCAGCATGTCGTGCCCGAGGCGCTCAGCGCGCTCGGTCACCGGTTCCGCAGGCCGCGGCTCGAGGATGCGCTGCGGCACCAGCTCGGCCGACAGCGCGAGGCCGGTCGCTAGCGAGCGAGGGCCCGCACCGCGCCCGGTGCCGTGCCTCGTCGGGGTGGGCCGCGGAGGCTATGCGCCGGTCAGCACCAGCCACAGCAGCACGGCGTTGAGCGCGCTGAGCGCGATGGCGGCTGCAGCGCCGGCGATCGTCGTCCACCGGCCGTTGACGTGGTCGCCCATGACGGCGCGGTCGGCCGTCAGGCGCACGAGCGGGATGAGCGCGAACGGGATGCCGAACGACAGCACCACCTGACTGAGCACGAGCGCGAGGGTCGGGTCGACGCCGAAGCCGAGGATGATCAGCGCCGGCACGAGCGTCACGAGCCGGCGGATGAGGAGCGGGATGCGCGTGTGCAGCAGCCCGTGCATGATCTCGGCGCCAGCGTAGGCGCCCACCGACGTGGAGGCGAGGCCGGAGGCGAGCAGGCCGATCGCGAACATCGTGGCGACCACCGGTCCGAGAGCCGCACCGAGCGCGGCGTGCGCACCCTCGAGCGTGTCCGTGCCCTCGACGCCCGCGAGGTTCGCCGCCGCCAGCAGCATCATCGCGAGGTTGACGCCGCCGGCGATCACCATCGCGACCGTCACATCGACGCGGGTGGCGCGGAGCAGTCGCGGGGTCGTCAGGCCCGCACGGTCGCGGAAGCGGTCGCGCGCCAGGCTCGAGTGGGCGTAGATGGCGTGCGGCATGATCGTCGCGCCGAGCACGCTGACGGCCAGGAGCACCGAGTCGGTGCCCTCGAAGCGGGGCACGAGGCCGCCGATCACGCCGGCCGGCTCCGGCGGCGCGACGACGACGCCCCAGGTGAACCCGAGCACGATGATCGCGAGCAGGCCGACGATGACGAACTCGAAGGCGCGCGGGCCGCGGCGCGACTGCACCGCGAGCAGCACCATCGAGACGGCGCCGGTGATGAGGCCGCCGGCCAGCAGCGGCACGTCGAACAGCAGCCAGAGCGCGACCGCGCCGCCGATCACCTCGGCGAGATCGGTCGCCATCGCGACGCCCTCCGCCTGCAGCCAGTAGGCGATGCGGCCGGCGCGCGAGCCGAAGCGCTCGCCCAGCAGCTCCGGCAGGCTCTTGCCCGTCACGATGCCGAGCTTCGCCGAGAGGTACTGGATCAGCCAGGCGACGAGGTTCGCGCACACGACGACCCAGATGAGCAGGTAGCCGTAGCGCGCGCCAGAGGTGACGTTGGCGGCGACGTTGCCAGGGTCGAGATAGGCGACGCCCGCCACGAGCGCGGGGCCGAGCAGCAGCAGGCCGGTGCGGGAGCGCGGGCGGGTTCGCGACGGCAGGGAAGTGGCGGGCATGCGACGATGCTAGCCCCATATTTCGGTAGGCCGAAATCATAGTGATGGGGCATCCGAAATACGCGCTGGCGGCCCGTGCGGGCGCGGGCGCTCGGCTCGATAGGCTTGGGTGTACGCGAACCCGTCGAAGGGAAGCTCCCATGCCAGGAATCGTCATCGTCGGCGCCCAGTGGGGCGATGAGGGCAAGGGCAAGGCCACCGACCTGCTCGGCAGCCGCACCGACTACGTCGTCAAGTTCAACGGCGGCAACAACGCCGGTCACACGGTTGTGGTCGGCGACGAGAAGTACGCGCTGCACCTGCTGCCGTCCGGCATCCTCACCGAGGGTGTGACCCCGGTGATCGGCAACGGCGTGGTCATCGACCTCGAGGTGCTCTTCGATGAGCTCGAGGCGCTGTCGGCGCGCGGGGTCGACGTCTCGAAGCTGCGCGTGTCGGCGAACGCCCACATCATCACCGACTACCACCGCACGCTCGACAAGGTCACGGAGCGCTTCCTCGGCAAGCGCTCGATCGGCACCACCGGGCGCGGCATCGGCCCCGCCTATGCCGACAAGATCAACCGCGTCGGCATCCGCGTGCAGGACCTGTTCGACGAGTCGATCCTGCGGCAGAAGATCGAGGGCGCGCTCGACGCCAAGAACCACATGCTCTCCAAGGTCTACAACCGCCGCTCGGTGACCTGCGACGAGATCTTCGACGACCTGACGTCCTACGTGGAGCGGCTCCGCCCGATGGTCGCCGACACGGGCCTCGAGCTGTCGCGCGCGCTCGACGCCGGCCAGACGGTCGTGTTCGAGGCCGGCCAGGCGACGATGCTCGACATCGACCACGGCACCTACCCGTTCGTCACCTCGTCGACTGCCACCACCGCCGGCGCCGCATCGGGCTCGGGTGTCGCCCCGAATCGCCTCGATCGCTCGATCGGCATCGTCAAGGCCTACACGACCCGCGTCGGCGCCGGCCCGTTCCCCACCGAGCTGTTCGACGAGTGGGGCGAGCTGCTGCGCAAGAACGGCTTCGAGTTCGGCACCACCACCGGGCGCCCGCGCCGCTGCGGCTGGAACGACACCGTCATCACGCGCTACGCCTCGCGCATCAACGGCCTCACCGACATCGTGCTGACCAAGCTCGACGTGCTCACCGGCATCGAGCAGATCCCGGTCTGCGTCGCGTACGACGTGGACGGGGAGCGCTTCGACGAGATGCCCATCTCGCAGTCCGACTTCCACCACGCGAAGCCCATCTACGAGTCGCTGCCGGGCTGGACCGAGGACATCACGGGCGCCCGCGCCTTCTCCGACCTGCCGGCGAACGCGCAGGCCTACGTGCGCTTCCTGGAGGAGCGCTCCGGGTCGCGCATCTCGGCGATCGGCGTCGGCGCCGACCGCGAGGCCATCATCCAGGTGCACGACCTCATCGACTAGCCAGCCCGGGCCCGCCGCCCCTCGTCCGTCAACCGGTCACCTGGTCTGGCGCGCCGATATTCGGCCCGCCGGACCACAGGCTCGGTTGACGAACGGGCGTGAGTCAGCGAAACGGTGCCGGGCGAGCGCCGGGCGAGCGCCGCGCGGGTTCCGGGCGGGCTCAGGCTGCGGCGTGCTCGAAGCCGATCAGCCAGCGCACGCCGAAGCGGTCGCGCACCTGCCCATCGGTGGCATCCCACGGTCGCTCCTGCAGCGCGTCGAGCACGGTGCCGCCCTGAGCGAGCGCCTCGTACCAGCGCGTCAGCGTCGGTCCATCGGCGGTGCCCAGCAGCGCCACGGCGGCGCCATGCATCGCGAGCGGCTCCTCGTCGCCCACCGCGTCCGTCGCGAACAGGCTCACGGGGCCCGAGAGCGCGCCGTGGCCGATCGCATCCGCCGGGCCGTCCGAGCGGCCCATCTCGGCCAGGGTGTGCATCTCGAGGTCGCCGCCGAAGACGTCTCGATAGAAGGTGAGCGCCTCGCGCGCGGTGCCGGGCATCCAGAGGTAGATCGACATCGCTGTCATGGTCGAGCCTTTCGTCCGACGGGTGCGCTGCGGCGGCTGCGGCCGCATCGATGCGCAGCATCCGGCGATGTTAACGCCGTCCACATAGATGCGCAAGGGTCGGCGACGTGAGCCGCCAATCGTGCCGCGCGATGCTGCCGACGGCGAGATCACGCCAAGCGCGATGGTGCCTGCGGAGAGATCACGCCAAGCGCGATGGTGCCTGCGGCTAGATCACGCCGAGCGCGAGCATGGCGTCGGCGACGCGATTGAAGCCCGCGATGTTCGCGCCCTTCACGTAGTCGCCGGGACGGCCGTATTCCTCTGCGGTCTCCGCGCACAGGTCGTGCACACCGCGCATGATCTCGGCGAGCCGCTCGTCGGTGTGCTCGAACGTCCACGAGTCGCGGGATGCGTTCTGCTGCATCTCGAGCGCGCTGGTCGCGACGCCGCCGGCATTGACCGCCTTCCCCGGCGCGAACGTGACGCCGGCGTCGGCGAAGACCCGGGCCGCTGCCTGCGTCGTGGGCATGTTGGCGCCCTCGCCGACGAGCGTGCAGCCGTTGGCCGCGAGGGTCGCCGCGTCGGCCTCATCGAGCTCGTTCTGCGTCGCGCACGGGATCGCGATGTCGCACGGCACCGTCCAGATCGTGTGGCCATTCGACGAGAACGATGCGTGCGGACGCGCTTGGACGTATTCGGCGATGCGGCCGCGCCGCACCTCCTTGATCTCCTTCAGCAGCTCCAGGTCGACACCCTGCTCGTCCACGATGAAGCCGGAGGAGTCGCTCGTGGCGATCACGGTGCCGCCGAGCTGCTGCACCTTCTCGATCGCGTAGATCGCGACGTTGCCAGAGCCCGACACGACGACCCGCTTGCCGTCGAAGGAGTCGCCGCGCGACTTCAGCACCTCGTCGAGGAAGTAGACCGCGCCGTAGCCGGTCGCCTCCCTGCGCACCTGTGAGCCGCCCCATGTGAGGCCCTTGCCCGTCAGCACGCCGGACTCGTAACTGTTCGTCAGCCGCTTCCACTGGCCGAACATGTAGCCAAGCTCACGCCCACCGACGCCCATGTCGCCAGCCGGCACATCCGTGTACTGCCCGATGTGGCTCGAGAGCTCGGTCATGAACGACTGGCAGAAGCGCATGATCTCGCCGTCGGACTTGCCCTTCGGGTCGAAGTCGCTGCCGCCCTTGCCGCCGCCGATCGGCAGTCCGGTGAGCGAGTTCTTGAAGATCTGCTCGAAGCCGAGGAACTTCACGATGCCGAGGTAGACACTCGGGTGGAAGCGCAGGCCGCCCTTGAACGGACCGAGCGCGGAGTTGAACTGCACCCGGAATCCGCGGTTGATCTGCACCGTGTTCTGATCGTCGATCCACGGCACCCGAAAGATGATCTGTCGCTCCGGCTCGACGATGCGGCTGAGGATCTGCGCGTCGACGTAGTCGGGGCGCTTCGTGACCACGGGGCCCAGGCTCTCGAGCACCTCGAAGACAGCCTGGTGGAACTCGGCCTCGCCGGGGTTCCTGTGCAGCACATCGTCGAAGACGGGCACGAGCTGGGGGTGGAGTTGCGTCAAGAGAGGGCTCCTCGTCGGTGTCAGACAACCCTCCGACACTATCGCGGGCCGAGACGCCGGCCGGGCGCGTGCTGCTGCCCTACCGGCCGGCCGCGAGCACGCCGTCGAGGCCGGCGTCCGGCCGCCTGCCGGTGAGCAGGCGCAGCGCTTCGACACCCGCGTCGCGGGCGGTCGCGTTCGCGGCCGCCAGGTGCAGGGCGTCGATGAGATGCGCCGCCGGCGGCGTCCAGGTGAGGCGCGCGGCGTCGGCGATGTCGATGCCGTGCACGGTCAGCTCGAACACGCGCGTGCGCACGTACTCCTGCAGAGGCATCGCGACGCTGCCATCCGATCCGACGGTGAGCAGCCGGTCGGGGGCGGCGGCCCCGACGGCGCGGATCGCGTCGGCCGCGAGCGCCGCGATGGCACCTGCAGCATCGTCGCCGAGTTGCGCGGCTGCGGCGCGGCCGCGCTCGGCGATCGCACGATCGTCGCCCTGCTGCCGCAGCACCACCTCGAGGTATTCGCTCGCTGAGTGCACGGTGCTCACGGCGGGCGAGGGGGCGGCGAGATACTCGCTGACGGTGCTGATCGCTCGTGACGTGTGGCCGATGAGCTCCCGCAGGCTCCACTCGCCGAGGCCGGGACCGTCGAGCGCCTCGTGCGGCACGCGCTCGACCAGCGCACAGAACTCGCTCGCCGCCATGCCGAAATCGACCGTCACGCATGCATCGTCGCACCGGGCCGCCCGCCCCACCAGGTCCACGTCTCGCGGACCCCTTCCGCCGCAGCGGACCCCGTGCAGCGGGTCCGTTGCGGCAGGCGGGGTCGGCGGGCGGGACGCCGAGTTTCGGGACGCGGGACGAGGCCGGGCGCGTGCGCTCAATAGAGTGGAGGCATGACTACGCCCGAGGAGCAGCTGCAGCGTTGCCGACGCTCGATCGACAACGTCGACGCCATCCTCATCCACACGCTCGCTGAGCGATTCAAGCTGACGCAGGCAGTCGGCGTGCTCAAGGCGGACCATGGGATGCCGCCGAGCGACCCGAGCCGGGAGCGCGAGCAGATCGCGCGCCTTCGGCAGCTCGCGGAGGACGCGGAGCTCGACCCGGAGTTCGCCGAGAAGTTCATCACGTTCGTGATCGCGGAGGTCATCCACCACCACGAGCGGATCGCCGGCACCGAGTAGCGGCCCGCGAGGTCAGGGCCGCGGCCAGCCTCGCTCGTAGCCCGGCGCATCCGAGTGCTCGGGCTCTCGGCGGTTGCGCTCGCGCACCATCCCGGCGGTCCGGAACAGGTCGATGAGCCACCAGCCCACGGCCGCGATCGGCACCGCGGCGAGCGCCAGTGCGGATGGGTCGCCGACCAGCACCACAGCAGCTGCGGCCGCCGCGAACGACAGCAGCATCTGCGCCGTGCCCGAGCGGACTCGGTCGAGGTAGAAGCGGTGCGCGCCGAGCAGGCCGAGCACCAGGACCAGCGCGTACGCGATCCTCATCCGCCTGTCTCCCCTGGGGGCCCGTGGATGCGGCGGTCGCGCGGGCAGGGAACGCCGCTCGGGCGGACGCGGGCTCGGCGTGCGTCCGTTGGATCGCTGCGCGCGCTCAGCGCGTCCGGCGGCCGTGGGGTCGAAGGTCAGCGACGGGTCGAGGCGTGGTCGTTGCGATGCGGTCGGGCGCTCGGGACTGCCGTGGTCGTCCCACGGGGCATAGGCGCCCCACCGCTGCCCGTCCCACCAGCGCCGGCGACCGTCGGGATCGTCGTGCCAGCCGGGAGTCGACGGAGCAGACATGCGATCAGCCTACGAGACGGCGGGCAGTGACTGCTCGGCCTCTCGGTACGTGGCCGCATCAGGCGGGGCACAGCGGGAGGGCAGCGCTGGTGCCCGCTGCGCGAGACCGCGGCGGTCAGGCGCGCTCGGCGGCCGCGGCGATGTCGTCGAGGTCCTGCTGCATGACCTTGCGCATCGTCGCCATCCCGAGCTTGGCGGTCAGCGTCGCCATCACCCGCTGCAGCCAGGACGGGCTCAGGTACGAGCCGCTGAAGCGCATCCGCAGCAGCGTCTGCGGTCCACCGTCGGACTGCTCGACAGGTTCCAGCGTGAACTCGGTGCGATAGGCCATGCCGCTCGCCTCTGCGGCGATCATCGTGGAGCGGCCCTCATCGATGCCGACGACCTCCATCTCCTCGGTCGCCGCGCGCCCGAACATCGTGCGGGTCTCGCGCCAGCGCGTGCCGATGGAGTAGCCGACGCCCGCCAGCCGCTCGATGCGCGTGACGCCCGACAGCACCGCCTCCGAGCCCTCCAGATCGGTGAGCACGCGCCAGACGGCATCCGTGGGGGCGTCGATCGAGCGCTCCAGCGTCAGCGCCATGTCGCTCATGCGGGCGGCCAAACGCCGATGATGAGGGCCATCGCCGTGATCGTGAGCAGCTCGTTGAAACCGGTGTGCGGGGTCACGCGGAAGCCGCGCGGATCGAACGCGTCGTGCACGATTACGCGCGAGAGCGTGAAGCCGATGAAGAGGATCCAGCCGGTGACGAGCGCGTTCACCAGGAAGCTGCCGCCGTAGAAGTCGAACGAGATCCAGGTCGCGCCTGCGAGCACCCAGGCAGTGACGAATGCGCACACGATCAGCAGCGGGTACACCCAGGGCTTCGGCCCCTTCGCCATCGACTCGCTGGTGTGGCCGATGGCCTTCATCCACGCGGTGCCGAGCACCTTCGGGTGGTAGTAGATGAAGCCGACGACCATGGCAGCGACTGTCGCGAGCAGCACAGCCCAGATGTTGATGGCGGGCACGGTGAGTTCCATAGCTGAAGCCTAGGCGGCGCAGGCCCCACCGTCGACGCCGCTCCTCAACCGGTTCAGTGGCGCGACGGGCCGGAAATCGGCTCGCCAGACCACAGGCCCGGTTGAACGACGGGCGGCGGCGCAGCGCCGGCGGTCCCGGTCAGGCGAAGCGGCGCAGCGGTGCCTCGTTGGCGGCGCGCAGCTCGTCGAGCGAGAGCGTCGCGACATCCTGGATCTCGATCGTGCCGCTCGTGGCGTCGGTGACGCCGATGCGGAGCACGGGCACGCCGCGCGCCTCGCACATGCCGGTGAACTTCACCTCGTCCTCGCGGGCGACGGCGACGAGCGCGCGGGCGCCCGACTCCGAGAACAGCGCAGCCGTGTCGTCGAGGCCGTCGCGCTCGGTGAGGCCCGAGAGCCAGATGCGCGCGCCGATGCCGAAGCGCAGCGAGCCCTCGACGACGGCCATCGCGAGCCCGCCCTCGGAGAGGTCATGGGCGGCGGTCGCGAGGCCCTCGAAGGCGATGCCCTGCATCAGGCCACCGAGCTGCTTCTCGGCAGCCAGGTCGACCTTCGGGGGCAGGCCGCCGAGGTGATCGTGGACGACGCCGGCCCAGGCGGAGCCGTCGAGCTCATCGCGCGTGGTGCCGAGCAGGAACAGCGCCTGGCCGTCGTCCTGCCAGCCCGAGGGCAGGCGGCGGTCGACGTCATCGATGATGCCGAGCACGCCGACGACCGGCGTCGGGTGGATCTGCGTCTCGCCGGTCTGGTTGTAGAACGAGACGTTGCCGCCCGTGACCGGGATGCCGAGCTCGGCGCAGCCGTCGGCGATGCCGTCAACGGCCTCGGAGAACTGCCACATGACGGCGGGGATCTCGGGGTTGCCGAAGTTCAGGCAGTCGCTCACGCCCACCGGCGTCGCACCGGAGACGGCCACGTTGCGGTACGACTCGGCGAGCGCGGCCTTGGCGCCCTCGCGCGGGTCGAGCTGGCAGTAGCGGCCATTGGCGTCGACCGAGACGGCGAAGCCGAGCCCGGACTCCTCGTCGATGCGCACCATGCCGGCGTCGTCGGGGGTGGAGAGCGCCGTGTTGCCCAGCACGTAGTCGTCGTACTGGTCGGTGATCCAGGATGCGTCGGCCAGGTTGGGGCTGCCGGTGAGCGCTCGCAGCTGGTCGCCGAGCGCGGCGCCCGTGACGCGTGGCAGCGCCGACGCGGAGTCGGCCTGCAGGGCGTCCTGCCAGATCGGGCGCTCCATCGGGCGCTCGTAGACGGGGGAGTCGATCGCGACCGTCTTCGGGTCGACGTCGACGATCGTCTCGCCCGTGTGGGTGATGACCAGACGGCCGTCGCCGGTGACCTCGCCCAGCACGCTCGTCTCGACATCCCACTTGCCGGTGATGGCAAGGAACTCGTCGAGCTTTGCCGGGTCGACGACCGCCATCATGCGCTCCTGCGACTCCGACATGAGGATCTCCTCCGCCGTGAGCGTGGGATCGCGCAGCAGCACGTGGTCGAGCTCGACCCGCATGCCCGACTCGCCGTTGGCGGCCAGCTCGCTTGTGGCGCAGGAGATGCCTGCGGCGCCGAGATCCTGGATGCCCTCGACCACGCCCGCGGCGTAGAGCTCGAGGCAGCACTCGATGAGCACCTTCTCGGCGAACGGGTCGCCGACCTGCACGGCCGGGCGCTTCGCGGGGCCCTCGTCGTCGAAGGACTCGGAGGCAAGGATCGACGCGCCGCCGATGCCGTCACCGCCGGTGCGGGCGCCGAACAGCACGACCTTGTTGCCGACGCCGGTGGCGTTCGCGAGGTGCAGATCCTCGTGGCGCAGCACGCCCACGGCGAGCGCGTTCACGAGCGGGTTGCCCTGGTAGACGGCGTCGAAGACGGTCTCGCCGCCGATGTTCGGCAGGCCGAGGCAGTTGCCGTAGAAGGAGATGCCGCCGACGACGCCGTGCACGACGCGCGCCGTGTCGGGGTGGTCGATGCGCCCGAAGCGCAGCGCATCCATGACGGCGACGGGGCGCGCGCCCATCGAGATGATGTCGCGCACGATGCCGCCGACGCCGGTGGCTGCGCCCTGGAACGGCTCGACGAACGACGGATGGTTGTGCGACTCGATCTTGAAGGTGACGGCCCAGCCCTCGCCGACGTCGAGGACGCCCGCGTTCTGACCCATGCCCACCATGAGGCGCTCACGCATCTCGGGCGTGACCTTCTCGCCGAAGCGGCGCAGGTGCGTCTTCGACGACTTGTAGGAGCAGTGCTCGCTCCACATCACCGAGTACATCGCCAGCTCGGCGCTCGTGGGTCGCCGACCGAGGATCGAGCGGATCTGCTCGTACTCGTCGGACTTCAGCCCCAGTGCGGCGAACGGCTGCTCGCGCTCCGGGGTCGATGCGGCCACCTCGACGGTGTCACGGGGGGTGGTGCGGGATGCTGCGGTCACGGCTCTCCTCGGCGTAGATCCCTCGAAGGGCTCTGCTCGGCGGTGCATCAATCCTATCGAGGTGACGGATGCGTCGGCGGCGCGGCCAGGGCGACCGCTCAGTCGATCCACTCGGTGGGCGGGCCGAGCTGCAGCAGCACCGCCACGACGGCGCCGACAGCGACGATGACGATGACGCCGAGCAGGACCGGGTGGCCGATCGCCCAGCGGAAGAGGCGGTCGAGCGGCCGCGCATCGCGCGGGTCGTCGCTCGCCTCAGTGCGCCAGCGGCCGTCGAGTGCCTGCTTGCGCTCGAGCGAGCGCTCCCACGGGATGGTCGCGTAGGGCACGATCGCGGTGACGATGCCGAGCAGGATGCGCCCCGCCGACCAGCGCTGGTTGAGCCCGACCAGGATCTGGGTGGCGCCGTAGGCGACGAACACCGTGCCGTGCGTGAGGCCGAACGGGAAGAGCAGGCCGTCGAAGTCGAAGCCGTACTTGCCGATCATGCCGATGATCAGCAGCGTCCAGGTGATCGTCTCGGCGACGGCGAGGAAGCGGTAGAGGCGCTTGGGCGTGAACCCGGTGGAGGTCGTGCGTTTCGCGTCCGTCATGTAGACAGCCTACAGCAACGGACCCCCTGCGTTCGGTTGCCTACGCGGCGACCGCCTCGAGCGCCGACTTGAAGATCTCCAGCCCGTCGAGGCCCGCCTTCATGCGCGTTGTGGTCGGGCCGAAGCCCAGCTCGACCGCGTGCTCGGGATGCGGCATGAGGCCGACCACGTTGCCCGCGGCGTTCGTCAGGCCCGCGATCTCGTCGATCGAGCCGTTGGGATTCTCGCCCAGGTAGCGGAAGGCCACGAGGCCTTCGCCCTCGATGCGCGCGACCTCCTCGGGCGTCGCGACGAAGCGACCCTCGCCGTTCTTCAGCGGGATGACGATCTCCTGCCCCTCGTCGAAGCGGTTCGTCCAAGCCGTGGAGGTGCGCTCGACGCGCAGCCGCTGGTCGCGGCGCACGAACAGGCCGGTCTCGTTGCGCGCCAGGCCACCGGGCAGCAGGCGCGCCTCCGCGAGCATCTGGAAGCCGTTGCAGATGCCGAGCACCGGCATCCCCTTGTTCGCTGCCTCGACGACCTCGGTCATGATCGGCGACAGCGCCGCGATCGCGCCGCAGCGCAGGTAGTCGCCGTAGGAGAACCCGCCGGGCAGCACCAGGGCGTCTACGCCATGCAGGTCGTGCTCGCCGTGCCAGAGGGCGACGGGCTCGTGGCCGGCGAGCCGCACGGCACGCTGCGCATCCCGGTCATCGAGCGTGCCGGGGAAGGTGATGACGCCGACCCTCACTTGGCCGCGTCCTCGACGACGCTGACGCCCACGACATCCTCGATCACCGTGTTCGCGAGCACCTGGCCGGCGACGTCGCGCACCTGCTCGAGCAGGGCATCCGTCGCCTCGCCGTCCACGCGCAGTTCGAAGCGCTTGCCGACGCGCACATCGCCGACAGCCTCGTGGCCGAGGCGGGCGAGGGCACGCGTGACGGCCTTGCCCTGCGGGTCGAGGATCTCTGCCTTCGGCATGACGTCGACGACGATGAGGGCCATGGGCTGCTCCCTGCGGTAGTGGAAAGGGGGTGTGCTCCCAGTCTACGGAAGAGCGCGAACCATGGCGGCGTGCGGGCGCGACGCGCGCAGCCCGCGGGGGCGCTCCCGGTCTCGCCAGGGGATCTGCGGCGGGTCGGGCTAGGGTGCACGCATGACCTTCAGGGGCAACGCGAACTTCGACACCACGACCGTGAGCCGGGGCGGCGGCGGCGGTGGTCCGAGCGGCGGCGCGATCGCCGTCGGCGGCGGTGGCATCGTCACCGTGATCCTGGTGGTGCTGTCGATGATCTTCGGCGTCGACCTCACGGGCCTCGCGCCGAGCGACCCGATCAGCCCGCAGTCGCAGTCGCAGGGCAGCGAAGAGGTCACCGGCTGCACGGGCGAGGATGCCAACGATCCCGCGAACGTCACCTGCCGAATGGAGGGCGGTGCCGACTCGATGTCGCAGTTCTGGACCACGACCATGGCCGCCAACAACATCGACTACGCCGACCCGTCGGTGCAGCTCTTCGACCGCCAGGTGTCGACCGGATGCGGTGCCGCGTCGAGCGCGGTGGGCCCGTTCTACTGCCCGCCGGATCAGCGCATCTACATCGACACCACGTTCTTCCAGCAGATGCAGCAGCAGTTCGGGGCGTCGGGCGGCAGCCTTGCGCAGCTCTACGTGCTGGCGCACGAGTGGGGCCACCACATCCAGCACCTCACGGGCCAGCTCGGACGCGTGCAGCAGGGCGACAGCGGTCCGCAGTCCACCGCGGTGCGCAGCGAGCTGCAGGCCGACTGCTACGCGGGGGCCTGGATCGCGGGGGCTTCGCAGACGAACGACAACGACGGCAGTGCACCGGTGCTGGAGCAGCCGACCGAGCAGGAGATGACGGATGCGCTGAACGCGGCGCAGGTCATCGGCGACGACAGCCTGCAGGAGATGAGCGGTGGCGGCGTCAACCCCGAGGGGTGGACGCACGGCTCGAGCGAGCAGCGCCAGGCGTGGCTGATGAACGGCTACAACGGCGGCGTCGGCGCCTGCGACACCTGGAACGCCCCCGAGGTCTAGCCCGCCCCGCCCGTCGGTCGAGGAGCGTGCCGGCGCAGCCGGCGCGCGTCACGAGACCAGAGGGTCGCGAGCTTGGCTACCGGTCTCGTGACGCGAGCGATCTGTCGATCGCACGCTCCTCGACCTACGTGGGCTACGCGCTGCGCGCTGTCAGCCGCTCGATGAGCTCGCGATACCGCGCCGCGGTGCGCTCGACGATCTCGGCCGGCAGCCCGGGAGCCGCTCCCGCGCCGTCCCAGTTGGCGGCGAGCCAGTCGCGCACGATCTGCTTGTCGAACGACTCGACGCGGCCGGCCTCGAGCGCGGCCGCGTCCCAGTAGCGCGACGAGTCCGAGGTGAGCACCTCATCCGCGAGCAGCAGCGCGCCCGTGACGCGATCGCGCCCGAACTCGAACTTCGTGTCAGCCAGCACGAGCCCGGCCTCGTCGGCTACCGCCGCGGCTCGCGCGAAGACCGACAGGCTCAGCTCCCGGATCGCCTCCGCTTCGTCTCGGCCGACGAGCTCGACCGTGCGCTCGAAGGAGACGTTCTCGTCGTGCTCGCCCTGCGGAGCCTTCCACGCAGGCGTGTAGATCGGCTCTGGCAGCGCGTCGCCGTCCGCCAGGCCAGCGGGCAGCTCGACCCCGGAGATCGACCCGCTCTGCTGATACTCCTTCAGGCCGGAGCCCGTGACACGTCCTCGCACCACGCACTCGACCGGCAGCATGTCGAGCGTGCGCACCAGCATCGCGCGACCGCGCACCGCCGCTGGCGTGCGAGCCTCCGCGTCGGTCGCGAGCTGCGTCGGCAGACCCAGCCGCTCCGTCCACCACAGGGTGAGCGACGTGAGCAGCTCGCCCTTGCCGGGGATCGCCGGCTCCAGCACCTGATCGAACGCCGACACCCGGTCGGTGGCGACCATGAGCATCTCAGCGGCCGTCTCGAGCGTCTCGCCCTCGGCGACGTAGAGGTCGCGCACCTTGCCGCTGTAGGCGAGGCTCCAGCCGCGCAACTGCTCGCCCGCGACCTCGGTCATGCGTCAGCGGCGATGTCGCCGCGCGACTGCCCGCCCTGCAGCTCGATCCGCGAGAGCGCGTCGTACGCGCGGTCGCGCGCCTCGGCGAGCGTCGCGCCGGTGCCGACCACGTTGAGCACCCGGCCGCCCGTCGCCGTCAGGCCGTGCTCGCCCTCGCCGGTCGCGGCGTGCAGCACGTGCACGCCCTCGATCGCCGCCGCCTCATCGACGCCGGTGATCACCCGACCCGTCGTCGGGTCGCCCGGGTAGCCCTCGCTCGCGAGCACGACGGTCACCGCGGCCGAGTCGCGCCAGACGAGCGGTGCGGAGGAGCCGAGGGTGCCGTTCGCGGCCGCGAGCAGCGCATCCGCGAGCCCCGACTCGATGCGGGGCAGCACGACCTGGGTCTCGGGGTCGCCGAAGCGCGCGTTGAACTCGATCACCTTCACGCCCGACTGCGTCACGATGAGGCCGCAGTAGAGCAGGCCGGAGAAGGGCGTGCCGGCGTCGGCCATGGCGCGGATGGTGGGCAGTGCAACGCGCTCGACGACCTCATCGACGAACGCCTGCTCGCTGCCGAAGCGCTCGGCGAGCCAGGCCAGCGGCGAGTAGGCGCCCATGCCACCCGTGTTCGGTCCCTGGTCACCCTCGCCGAGACGCTTGTAATCCTGCGCGGGAGCCAGCGGCACGACCGAGACGCCATCCGTGAGCACGAACAAGCTCACCTCGGGGCCAGCGAGGAACTCCTCGATCAGGACTGGGCCATCGGGGAGGAACTGCTCGGCGTGGGCTTCCGCGGCTGCACGATCCTCGGTGACGATGACGCCCTTGCCGGCGGCGAGCCCGTCGGCCTTCAGCACGTACGGGGGGCGGGATGCGTCGAGCGCCGCTCGCACCTCGTCCATGGTCGTCGCGGTGGTGTCGACCCCGGTGGGGACGCCGGCCCGCGCCATGACGTCCTTCGCGAACGACTTCGAGCCCTCGATGCGCGCGGCCGCCTTGGTCGGGCCGAAGACCGGCACGCCTGCCCGCTGCAGGGCATCCGCCACGCCCGCGACGAGCGGCGCCTCCGGACCGATCACGACTAGGTCGAAGCCGCCGTCGCTCGCGAACTCGGTGACGAGCTCTGGCGACTTGATGTCGATGCGCACGGTCTCCACATCGCGCTTGATGCCGGCGTTGCCGGGGGCCGCGGTGATCTCGTGACCACCCTCCGCCAGGAGCGCCGAGATGATGGCGTGCTCGCGCGCGCCGCTGCCGAGAACCAGGATCCGCACCTGGCCATTCTACGAAGTTTGGGCGCACCGCGCGTCGATCGGTGGATGGATCGTCGCTGCGTCCGGCCTGCGTTGGCCATGAATTCGCATGACAGCGCCCCCGACTAGCCTCGGATCGTGGCGAAGCGCATCCCCGATCCCGCTGGCATGGACGCGGTGCACGCGGCCCTCGCGCCCGACGCCGAGCGGGCCGAGCGTGCCCTCGCGGTGCGCTACACGCTGCAGTGCCTGGCCGAGCGAGCGCCCGGCAAGAGCGTCGAAGTGCGCGTGCCGCCGTTCGGCGCGGTGCAGGCGGTCGCGGGCCCTGGCCACACTCGCGGCACCCCGCCGAACGTGATCGAGCTCGACGTCGCGACGTGGTTGGCGCTCGCGACCGGCACCGAGACGTGGGCAGCGGCGCTCGAGCGCGGTGCGGTCCACGCCTCGGGCGTGCGCGCCGACGTGTCTGCCTGGCTGCCGCTCGTCCGCCTGTCGGCCTAGGCGAGCCCAGCGCGGCGGGCCATACTGAGCACATGGCGCAGGTGGTGAGTCCCAAGGGCTGGATCGGCCCGCTGGTCACGATGGTGGTCGGCATCATCCTGCTGCTCAACGGCGTGCCGGCGCTCATCCAGTGGTTGCCGTGGATCGTGCAGTCCTCCCTGATCGTCGGCGTCGACAGCGCGCTCGAGACCGCGCTGGTGCCGCTGATGCTCGCGGGCGCGGCAACGTTCATCGGCTTCCTGATGATGCGTGGCGGATTCGGTGCGCTGCGCCAGGTGGCGCGCGGCGCTTCCGCGCGAGCGACCGAGCAGGCCCGCACGGGCGTGCAGCAGGTGCGTCGCGAGGTGTCGCAGCGCTCGGGCGAGCTCTCCTCGCAGGCAGAGCACTTGGTCAATCGGGTGCCGCAGTCGTGGCGCGAGCGCATTGCCGCGGCGGCATCGGCGGTCGAGCAGGAGCGCGCGGCGCGCGCCGGTAGCGCTCCGCAGCAGCAGCGGCAGAGCGTCGCGCACGGGCAGGCGCAGCAGCACGGGCAGGACCACCGGCAGGGGCAGGCGCAGCAAGCGGGCGAGCCCTACCTCGGCCAGGGGCGGCAGCAGGGCCAGGGCCAGCAGCAGGGCCAGGGCCAGTGGATGCAGCAGCCGAGCCCACAGCGGCAGCAGCAGCCTGGCGGGGAACGGCTTCGGCGCATCGACGAGCTGCGTCAGCGCGTCGACGCGCGGGAGCAGGAGGCGCTCCGAGCGCCGCAGCAGGCCGCTCGGCAGGCCGCGGAGCAGGCTCGCCGGGCGGCGGCCATGGCAGCCGAGCGCGCGCAGCAGGGCCTGCCGCAGCAGCTCGACCAGGCCACCGCAGCGCTCGTCGGTCAGCTGGATCTCGTCGACGCCGAGCGCATCCGCCGCCAGGGCTCGACGCTCGTGCGCTCCTCGCTGACGACCGGCGCGCTCTCGAAGACGTCGCTGCGCACGAATTCGCTGTTCCGCCACCGCTGACACCGTCGCACCGCCGGCCCGCGCTGCCCCCGCACGCCCGCCCGCGATGCCCCGCGCGCCCGCACGCCCGCGCGCCGTGGCCCGCACGCCCGCACCCCGCCCGCCGTGGCCCTCACGCCCGCACCCCGCCCGCCGTGGCCCTCACGCCCGCACCCGCATCCGCGTGGCCTCGGCCGCCCGCGATCCGGTACCGAATCGTCGCCCCGGCGCCCGCGAGGCGACCAATCGGTACCGGTGCGACGCGACGCTCGACGCAGGCGCGCGCGAGCGCCAGGGGACCGGTACCGAGTCGTCGCCCCGGCGCCCGCGAGGCGGCCAATCGGTACGGGTGCGACGCGACGCTCGACGCAGGCGCGCGCGACCGGCCGCGGACCGGTACGAGATTGTCGGCCCGGGGGACGCGGGGCGACCATTCGGTACCGGTGGGAGCCGAGGGGTGGGGCAGCGTGCGCGGTGCGCGCGACGCGAGGCCGCGTGCGCGTCGTCTCGGATGCGCGCGTGGGATCATGGAGGCATGGAGCCGACCCCAGGATCGCAGCCCGACGACGCGAGCTCGACCCCGCCCGCCGCGCCAGCGGCGGATGCGCAGCGCCGCGAGGTGGAGGTGCGCGTGCGTCGCTCCCCGAGGTACGGCGCCTTCATGGCGGTCGGCGCGCTGCTCGGAGCGCTCGCGATGTGGATCATCGGGCTGCTCATGCCGCGCGCCGTCGACGAGGCGGGTCAGCAGGTCGACACGCTCCCGGTGGTCGGCCTGGCGGTCGTGCTCGGCTTCGCGATCGGCGCCGGGCTCGGCGGCCTCGTGGCCGTGATCATCGACCGCAGACTGTCGAAGCGCGCATCCACGCTCGTCGCCGAGCAGACCGACATCGAGGCGCGCGGCGAGCACGACGCGCCGGGCAGCGCGGCCTGAGGGTGGCGACTCGGCGCGCGCGGCTCGGCCTCACGAACGCGCTCGCCTGGGTCGGCTTCTCCCTGGCGGCGACGACGCTGACGGCGGATGCGCTCGGCCGCGACGGCGGGTCGCTGGCAGTCGCGCTCGGCGCGACGGGCGCGGCCGCCGGTGCCGCGCTCGGCCTGCTGGTGCCAGCCGCCGTCGCGCCGCGGGCACGGCTGCTCGCGGCCAGCTCGCTAGCGCTGCTCGCGAGCGCCGCGGCCGGTTCGCTGGCGCTGCTGCAGCTGCCCGCGCAGCTCGCCGTCGCCGTGGCGCTCGGGCTCGCCGCTGGCGTGCACGTCTCGGCGATGAGGATCGCTGCCGCTGCCGACGCATCGCTCGCGCCCCGCGTGCGCCTCGCCCCCACGCTGCTGGCCGCGGCGCTCGGCGCAGCCTTGGCGGCGCTGGCCGCCGTGCTGCCCGCGCACGGCTCGGCGAGCGCGCTCATCGGCGCCGCCGGCCTGCAGCTGCTCGTGGTCGTGCTCGCCGCCGCTCGCGAATCCGCTCCCGTCGCGGCGGAGGCGTCCAGCAGCGCAGTCGCCCCTGGCGGTCGTGCCGCCGCTCCAGGCCGGGCACCGATTGCACCGCCGCTCCTGGCGCTGCTGGCGATCGCCGCGGCCGGCGTCGGCGCGCTCGCGGCGCTGCGCCCCGGGCTCTCGGCGGTCGGCGTCGACGATCCGGCGCCGGCCGGCGCCATCGCGATCACGCTCGCGATCGGCGCGTTGCTCGGGCCGCCGCTCGCCATGCTGGCCGATCGCCCCGAGGCCGGGGCCGGGGCCAGCGCCGCGGGCGCCGCAACGCTCGCCGTGATCGGCGGGGGCGCTGCGCTCATCGCTCCGATCGCTCGACCCGGCGTGCTCGACCTGGTGGTCGCGGTCGTCCTCGGCGTCGCGCTCGCGGCCGCGGTCGCACTGGCCGAGCTTGCGCGCCGCGCCGAGCGGCGTCTCGCCACCGGCGCAACCGCCCTCCTGGTGCTGGCCGCAGCCGCGGGCGCAGGGATCGGCGGCCTGCTGCTCAGCGCCGTGCCGCTCCCCGATGTCGTGCTGGGCGCTGCCTTGACCTGCCTCGTGGCGGGCGTCGGCATGTGGGCGCCGGGCGTCGGCGCCCGCGAGCGCGTCAGCTGACGGGGCTTCGCGCGCCCAGCGGCCGAGTGGTCAGCTCAGCTGCGTTTGCTCGACCCACTCGAGATACTCGGGTGTGACGTCGCCGGTGACGTACTCGCCGGTGAAGCACGACATGTCGAGGCCCGAGATGTCGGCGTCGCCGATGATCGCCCGCTGCAGGTCGTCGACCTCCTGGTAGACGAGGAAGTCGCTGCGCAGCTGCTCGTTGATCTCGGGGATGCTCCGACCGGAGGCGATCAGCTCGTCGCGGGAGGGCATGTTGATGCCATACACGTGCGGGTAGCGCACGGGCGGCGCGGCCGACGTGAACGTCACGGTCTTGGTGCCGACCGAGTGCATCATCTCGACGATCTCGCGACTGGTCGTGCCGCGCACGATCGAGTCGTCGACCACGAGCACGTTCTTGCCGCGGAACTCGCTCTCGAGCGCGTTGAGCTTCTGCCGCACCGACTTCTTGCGGGTGGCCTGACCGGGCATGATGAAGGTGCGACCGACGTAGCGGTTCTTGTAGAACCCCTCGCGGTACTCGATGCCCAATCGGCGCGCCACCTCCATCGCGGCGGGGCGCGACGAGTCGGGAATCGGCATCACCACGTCGATCGCACCGGACGGCGTGTACTTCTCGATGGTGTCGGCAAGCCGTTCACCCATCCGCAGCCGCGACTCGTAGACGTTGATGCCGTTCATCACCGAGTCGGGCCGGGCGAGGTAGACGTACTCGAACGAGCACGGCACCAGCACCGGGCTGTCGTGCGTCATCTCGCTCATGAGCTCGCCGTCGGGCGTGATGAAGATCGCCTCGCCCGGTCGCACATCGCGCTCGAGCTGGAAGCCGGAGCCGGTGAGCGCCACCGATTCGCTCGCGACCATCCACTCCGTGCGCCCGGCGGGGCTCGTGCGCGATCCCAGCACCAGCGGGCGGATGCCGAAGGGGTCGCGGAACGCGAGCATGCCGTGCCCCGCGATGAGGGCGATCACGCCGTACGAGCCGCGGATGCGCTCGTGCACGCGGCGCACGGCGGTGAAGACCCGGTCGGCGTCGAGCGCCCCGCTCGCGACGAGCGTCTGCAGCTCGGAACCGAGCACGTTCACGAGCATCTCGGTGTCGCTGCCGGTGTTGACGTGGCGGTAGTCGACGGTCGCGAGCTCACGCTCGAGCTCCCGCGAGTTCGTCAGGTTGCCGTTGTGCACGAGCACGATGCCGTAGGGCGCGTTGACGTAGAAGGGCTGCGCCTCGAGCTCGTTCTCGGCCTCGCCGCGGGTCGCGTAGCGCACGTGCCCGAGCCCGAGCTCGCCCAGCAGCGCGCGCATGTCGCGCGTGCGGAACGCCTCGCGCACCTGCCCCTTGGCCTTCTTGACGTGGATCGAGCGACCCTCGGCGGTCGCGATACCGGTGGAGTCCTGGCCTCGGTGCTGCAGGAGCGCCAAGGCGTCGTAGACCTGCTGGTTCACGCTCGAGTCGGAGACGATGCCGACGATGCCGCACACAGGCGAGCTCCTTCTGTCGCGGGGATGACGATCAAGCCTATCGAGCGACCCGTGCTCACCGACGCGATGGTTGCGCAGATCTGACGCTCGGCGGGCATCCACCGCACGTCCAGGCGGCCTCGGCACAGTGGGCGTCATGCAACCCGACACCGAATCCATCAAGCACCTCCCGCAGCAGACGCAGGAGTGGCCAGGGCGCACCGACGAGCTGCAGCCCGTGCCCGATCACGGCGAGACGAGCTACACCGGGCGCGGCCGCCTCGAGGGCAAGCGCGCGCTCATCACCGGCGGCGACTCCGGCATCGGCCGCGCCACCGCGATCGCCTTCGCCAAGGAGGGCGCGGATGTCGCCATCGCCTACTTGCCGCAGGAGCAGGCCGACGCCGAGGAGACCGGTCGCCAGGTCGAGGCCGCCGGCCGCCGCTGCGTGCTGGTGCCCTGCGACCAGCGCACCGAGCAGGCCAACCGCGACCTGGCCGATACGGTCATCCGCGAGCTCGGCGGGCTCGAGGTGCTCGTCAACAACGCGGCTACCAGATGGCGCAGGAGTCGCTCGATGACATCTCCGACGAGCAGCTGCGGCAGACGTACGAGACGAACATCTTCGCGATGTTCAACCTGACGCGCGCGCTGCTGCCGCACTTGCGCGACGGCGGGAGCATCATCAACTGCTCCTCGATCCAGGCGTTCGAGCCGTCGGAGACGCTGCTCGACTACGCGTCGACCAAGGCAGCGATCAACAACTTCACGGTCAACCTCGCGGCGCAGGTGGGCGAGCGCGGCATCCGCGTGAACGCCGTCGCGCCCGGCCCGATCTGGACCCCGCTGCAGCCGGCCACCAAGCCGTCCGTCGAGGACTTCGGCATGGATGCGCCGCTCGGCCGACCCGGGCAGCCGATCGAGGTGGCCACCGCCTTCGTCTACCTGGCGAGCGACGAGGCCAGCTACGTCTCGGGCACGGTGCTCGGCGTGACCGGAGGCAAGCCCGTCTTCTAGCAGGTCAGGGGGCGGGCGGCTGCGCCGCCTGCGGGTAGAGCCGCGCGACGAAGTCGCCCACCCCCGAGACCACCTCCCGGATCTCGTCGGCAGCGAAGTGCCCGTGCTGCCAGACGCCGTAGAGGGTGATCGTCATGGTGCGGCGGTGATCGAGGATCGGCACCGCGGCGAGCTCGAAGCGCGGGTCGTCGGAGAGGATGCAGACACCGCGGCCGGATGCGGCGAGAGCCTGGGCGGTCGCGGGAGAGCCGGTCTCGAAGGCGGGGGAGTATGTCAGTCCCGCGCGGGTGAGCGCCGCCTCGAACATGCGGCGCACGGCGTGCCCCTCCGCCATCACGATGAGCGGCTCCTGCAGCAGCCGCGGCAGCGGCACGCCCTGCGAGCCGCTCAACTCGTGCTCGATCGGCACCTGTGCCCAGAGGAACGCAGACCCGATCACGACCGACTCCATCGTGCTCGGCGGCACGCGAGTGCCGATCGCGACGTCCGCCTCGCCGCGCTCGACGAGCGCGTAGAGGCCCTCGGTCGCCGACTCGACCACGTCGATCACGGCGGCCCCGCCGGGCTCGGTCGCGACGAACGGCGCCACGATGTCGGTCACCGTGGTCGGTGCCGCGGCGAGCGTGAGGCCGCCGGAGGAGCCGCGGGCGATGGCGCGCGCAGTGGTGGCGGCGTGGTCGGCGCGCTGCACCAGCTCCGCCGCGACGGGTCGGAACGTGTGCCCCGCGGGCGTGAGGGTGAGCCCCCTCGCGGCTCGTTCGAACAGCGTGAATCCGAGCTCGGCCTCGAGCCTGCGGATCTGCCGGCTGAGCGATGGCTGCGCGACGTGGAGCTCGTCGGCGGCGGCGTGCATCGTGCCCAACTCGCAGATGGTCAAGAAATATCTGACGACGCGGATCTCCATTGATACCTCCGAGGCATCACCTTAGGGCAATGCAAGTATTGGCGCGTTATGGCTCCGCCGCCTAGCCTGGCAGGGATCCGTCCGATGGAGGACGGCCGATGGAGGTCCTCCCATGGCACGAAGCCCGATCCGCACCACCGCGGTCCTCGCCGCCGTCGCGCTCGCCCTCACGGGCTGCGCCGCCGGCAGCACGCCCAGCGGCAGCGAGGCGCCCTCTGACGGGGGCACCGACGTGCTGGCCGTCGCCGCCTCCGCGGCCGTCACCACCTGGGATCCGATCGCATCGTTCTCGACCGAGGCCCTCTACATGGGCAACCTCTACGAGACCCTGCTGCAGCGCAACCCGGTCGGCTCCGACGACGACTACACCAACCTGCTCGCCGAGTCCTACGAGACCAGCGACGACGGCCTCAGCTGGACGTTCACGCTGCGCGAGGGCGTCAGCTTCCACGACGGCGAGCCGCTGAACGCAGACGCGGTCGTGCAGAGCGTCGAGGCTGCCAAGGAGCGCGGCGGCGCATCGTTCATCTGGGCGCCGGTCGAGAGCGTCGAGGCGACGGATGAGCGCACGGTGGTCTTCACGCTCGCCTACGCGGCGCCGCTCGATCTCATCGTCGCGTCGACCTACGGTGCCTGGATCGTCTCGCCCGCGGCACTCGACGCCGTGAGCGCCGACGAGACCTACTTCGAAGCGGGCATCGAGGCGGGCACCGGCCCCTACACGCTCCGCGACTACGCTCCCGGCGAGCGCGTCGTGCTGGAGGCCTTCGACGGCTACTGGAACGCCGATGCAGCGTCGCACTACGAGATCGTGGACGTCTCGATCACGCCCGACGCCGTCACCGCGCAGCAGATGCTCACGAGCGGTGAGGTGCAGTTCGCCACCACGCTGCCGCTCGAGAACGTCGACCAGGTCGCCGAGCAGATCGACGCGGAGGTGCGGGCCACGCCGTCGCCGTTCAGCTTCCTCGCCTACTTCAACACCACGCGCGAACCGCTGAACGACCCGCTCGTGCGCCAGGCGCTGAGCTACGCCATCCCCTACCAGGACCTCATCGACGTCGGCGCGCACGGCTACGGCACGCAGTCGTTCGGTCCGGTGCCGCAGGGCATCTTCCCCTTCTCCGAGGACGTCGACCAGTACACCTACGACCTCGACCGGGCCCGCGAGCTGCTGGCCGAGGCCGGGAACGCCGATGGTTTCAGCCTGTCGCTGACCTACGCATCCGAGAACGCGGCGGAGGCACGCTTCGTGCCGCTCATCGCCGACTCCTTCGCGCAGATCGGCGTCGAGCTGGAGGTGCGCGGCGAGCTGTTCACCCAGCAGTGGGAGGCCGCCAAGGCTGACCCCGCCAGCGCGCAGGACATCTTCGTCGTCTACTACTGGCCCACCTACTCGGATGCCGGCTCCGACAACCTCTACTCGCTGTTCCACTCGAGCGACGAGCCGTTCTTCAACCTCTCCTACTGGAGCAACGCCGAGTACGACGCGCTCGTCGACGAGGCTGGCACGCTGACCGGCACCGACCGGGATGCGGCGCAGGCGATGTACGTCGACGCGATGCAGCTGCTGGTCGACCAGGCTCCTGGCGCCTTCCTCTACGACGCCCAGGTGGTGACCGTGGTGCCGGCCGACCTGCAGGTGGCGCCGTTCAACGAGAACTACCCGTTCACGACGTTCTTCGCGAACATCCGCCCCACCGAGTGAGCCATCGGCGGGGGCCGTCCGGCCCCCGCCGCGACCCGCCGGGAGGCGATCCATGTTCCGCTTCGCAGCTGTCAGGCTCGGCAGCGCCGTCGGCGTGCTGCTCGTGCTCAGCCTGGTGGTCTTCGTGCTCGCTCGCGTGATCCCCTCGAATCCCGCCGCCGTGTACGCGGGCATCAGGGCCAGGCCCGAGGAGCTCGCTCGCGTGCGCGAGCAGCTCGGCCTGGACGACCCCTTGCCGCTGCAGTACCTCAACTACCTGCTCGGACTCGTCACCGGCCAGTGGGGCGACTCGCTGACGACCAAGCGACCCGTGCTCGATGAGCTCGCGTCGCGGCTGCCCGCGACGCTCGAGCTGCTCGGCACCGCGATGCTGCTCGCGCTCGTCGTGGGGGTCGTGCTGGGCGTCGTCGCGGCTCGCAAGCCCGGTGGCGTGCTCGACGGCACGGTGCGCTTCCTGTCCATCGGCGGCGTCTCGATGCCGCACTTCTGGCTCGGACTGCTGCTGCAGGTGCTGGTCGTCGGCGGCCTCGGCCTGCTGCCGGCCACCGGGCAGTTCTCGCGGGAGATCGACTACATCAGCCCGATCACGCCGGTGACCGGCTTCGCGCTCTTCGACGCGCTCATCACCGGCAACATGACGGCCTGGCTCGACGGGCTCCAGCACCTCGTGCTGCCCGCCATCACCCTCGCCGCCTACCCGACGGGACTGATCGCTCGCATGACCCGCGCATCCATGCTCGAAGTCCTCAGCCAGGACTACATCTTCACGGCCAACGCCTACGGCCTGCGCGACGGCCTGATCCGGTGGCGGCTCGCGCTGAAGAACGCGCTGCCGCCCACGATGACCATCGTCGGCCTCGCCGCCGCCTACGGCCTCACCAGCACCTTCTTCGTCGAGGTCGTCTTCAACTGGCCGGGCATCGGCCAGTTCGCGACCAACGCGATGCTCGCGGTCGACTACCCGTCGATCATGGCGATCACCATGCTGGGCGCCGGCGCCTACCTGCTGGCGAACTTCCTCGTCGACGTGGTGCAGGCCAAGCTCGATCCGAGGGTGGCCATCGCATGACCTCGACCGCCGTGCCCATGCCGACCCTCATCCCCGTCGGTGACCCGCCGCTGCGCAAGCTCGCGCGCGTGCTGCGCACCGACCCGCTCGCGGCGCTCGGCCTTGCGATCGTGCTGCTGATGCTCGTGCTCGCGGTCGCCGGCCCGCTGCTCGCCCCCTACCCGGAGCAGGGCGCCGGTGTCACGAACGCGTCGGACCGCCTGCTCGCGCCCAGCGCCGCGCACTGGCTCGGCACCGACCAGCTGGGCCGCGACGTGCTCAGCCGCATCATCATGGGCGCGAGCCCCGCGCTGTCCATCTCGCTCGCGGTCGTGGCGGCCGCAGCCCTCATCGGGATCCCGATCGGCGCGATCGCCGGCTACCGCGGAGGCTGGCTCGACGGCCTGCTGATGCGCGTCACCGAGATCTTCCAGGCGTTCCCGCCGCTGCTGCTGGCGATGATCACGGTCGCGCTGCTCGGACCGAGCCTGCTCAACGCAGGCATCGCGCTCGCGATCTCCTGGTGGCCCTGGTACGCGCGGCTCGTGCGCGCCGAGGCTCGCTCCCTGCGCGACCGGCCGTTCGTCGAGGCGGCCCGGGCGATCGGCGTGCCGGCCTGGCAGATCGTGCCCCGGCACATCCTGCGCAACTCCCTCACGCCCGTGCTCGTGCAGGCGACGGTCGACATCGGTGCTGTCGTCCTCGCCGCCGGGTCGCTCGCCTTCATCGGTCTCGGCGCGCAGGCGCCATCGCCCGACTGGGGACTGATGGTCTCCGAGGGCCGCGGCCAGATCTTCACCTCCTGGTGGGTCTCGACCTTCCCCGGCCTGGCGATCTTCGTCACGGTGCTCGGCTTCAACCTGCTCGGCGACGCGTTCCGCGATCTCCTCGACCCGAGGCGGGTGCAGCGATGAGCGCGCTGCTGCAGGTCGAAGCGCTCCAGATCGAGTTCGTCGACAGGGGCACCGCCACGAACCGCCCGCTGCGGGGCATCTCGCTGTCGGTCGCGCCCGGAGAGATCCTCGGCCTGGTCGGGGAGACCGGCAGCGGCAAGACCCTCACCGGGCTCGCGGTGCTCGGTCGGCTGCCGCGCGGAGCCAGAGCCAGCGGCCGGATCGTCGTCGATGGCGTCGAGCAGGATCTCTCCCGACCCGGCACGCTCGGCGGCGACGTCATCTCGATCGTCTTCCAGAACCCCGGCACCGCGTTCAACCCGGTCTTCACGCTCGGCCGCCAGATGCGGGATGTGCTCAGGCGCCGACGCGTGCCTCGCGAGAGCGAGCGATCGCGCATCCTCGAGATGCTGGGCGAGGTCGGGCTCCCCGACCCCGAGCGCGTCATGGCGGCCTACCCGCACGAGCTCTCCGGCGGCATGCTGCAGCGCGCGATGATCGCGATGGCGCTCCTGTGCGAGCCGAAGCTGCTCATCCTCGACGAGCCGACCACGGCGCTCGACGTCACCGTCGCCAAGCAGATCCTCGACCTGGTGCGCAGGCTGCGCGACCGCTTCGGCTTCGGCGCGCTGCTCATCACGCACAACCTCGCCGTGGTGCACGAGGCGTGCGACTCGGTCGCAGTGCTGTACGCCGGGCGGGTCGTGGAGCACGGGCAGGCGGATGCGGTGCTCACCGAGCCCGCGCATCCCTACTCCCGCGGGCTGCTGGCCGCGCTGCCGGCCGGGCGCGAGCCTGGTGAGCTGCTCGTCGCGATCCCCGGCTCGGTTCCGGGCAACCTGCTGGCCATCTCGGGCTGCGCGTTCGCCGCGCGATGCCCGATCGCGATCGACGCGTGCACCGCCACCGACCCGCCGCTGATGCCCGCGGGCGAACAGCACACGGCCGCCTGCATCCGGATCGGGGTGCACGCATGAGCGCCGCGCCCGAGACCGCGACCTCCGTCGGCGTCGCGACGCCCGTGCTCTCCGTCGACCACATCACCAAGGTGTTCCGCGTGCGCCGCCGGGAGGTGCGCGCCGTCGACGATGTCTCGTTCTCGATTGCGCCCGGCGAGACGCTGGGACTCGTGGGGGAGTCGGGCTCCGGCAAGAGCACCGTCGCGCGCTGCGCGCTGCGCCTGATCGAGCCCAGCAGCGGCAGCAGCGCCGTCGACGGCGTCCGGCTCGACGGGCTCGGCGCTCGCGAGCTGCGCCGGCTCCGCGCCCGCACGGGCGTGGTGTTCCAGAACCCCATCGCCGCGCTCGACCCGCGCTCGAGCGTCGAGGCGTCGATCGCCGAGCCGCTGCGCACGCATACGCGACTGCGCGGCACCGCGCTGCGCCGCCGCGTGCACGAGCTGCTCGACGAGGTGGGCCTGGCGAGCGCGCAGGCCGGCAGGCTGCCGCACCAGCTCTCCGGCGGTCAGGCGCAGCGCGTCGGCATCGCCCGCGCGCTCGCGACCACGCCCCAGCTGCTCGTGCTCGACGAACCCACCAGCGCGCTCGACGTCTCCGTGCAGGCGCAGGTGCTGAACCTGCTGCACCGGCTTCGCGCCGAGCACGCGCTGGCGTACCTGCTCATCTCCCACGACCTCGACGTCGTGCGCCACATGAGCGACGAGGCCGCGGTGATGCGCCACGGGCGGATCGTCGAGCACGGGCCCGCCTCCACCGTGCTCGTGCACCCGCAGCACGAGTACACCCAGCAGTTGCTGGCGTCGATGCCCGCAGCGCCCGCAGCCGCGCGGCGCGCGGCAGCGCATCCCGCGGCAGACAGGAGCACCGTCACATGACCGAGACGATCCCGGGTGCCGCAGCCCATCTCGCTCGTCCGCCGCGCTATCCCGGCGAGCAGCCGGGGGCGCTGACGCTCGACAGCTGGCAGGAGGCTCCGCACAACCGCTGGGCCTTCTCCCACGTCGAGCAGCTCGTCCCGACGATGCCGATCAGCCGGCAGCGGCCGGAGGAGGAGGCGCCGTCGATGGGCCTCGACCACCTGTCCGGGGTGCCGGCCGTCCTCGAGCGCCTCACCGACTCGTGCACGGATGCGCTCGTCGTGGTGCACAGGGGTCGGGTCGTCGCAGAGCACTTCGCGCCCGGCCGTCGCCGCTCCGACCGGCATCTGCTGATGAGCGTCTCGAAGTCGCTCTGCGGCCTGGTGGTCGGCACCCTCGTCGACGACGGCCTGCTGCGCACCGACCAGCGGGTCGACAGCATCGTGCCCGATCTCGTGGGCTCCGCGTACGGCTCGGCGACAGTGCAGCAGGTGCTCGACATGACCGCCGACGTCGACTACGCCGAGGACTACGACGACCAGGACTCCGAGGTGCGCGTGCAGGATCGCGTCGCCGGCTGGCTCTCCGCGCGGCCCGGCGACCCGCTCGACACCTACGCGTTCCTGAGCGGCCTCGCGGGCACGCAGGAGCACGGCTCGCGCTGGCGCTACCTCTCCGCCGGCACCGACGTGCTCGCGTGGATCGTCGAGACGGTCACGGGGCAGCGCTACGCGGACGCCGTCGCGGACCGCCTCTGGTCAGGGCTCGGCGCCGACCGCGACGCGCTCGTCACGGTCGACCGGGGCGGCTTCGCCTTCGCGAACGGCGGCATCTCGTGCACGGTCCGCGATCTCGCCCGCGTCGGCGAGCTCGTGCTCGGCGGTGGCGTCATCCACGGCGAGCGGATCGTCTCGGCGGCGTGGATCGACCGGACGGTCACCGGCGGCGACGCCGACGCCGCCGCGGGCAGCGCCTACCAGCAGGTGCACCCTGCCGGCCGCTACTCGCAGCAGTGGTGGGTCACCGGCAACGAGCGCGGCAACGTCTACGCCTCCGGCATCCACGGCCAGTACGTCTGGATCGACCCGCCGACCGAGACCGTGATCGCGAAGGTGTCGTCGCTGCCCGTGCCGATCACCATCGCCTGGAACCGCGCGCACGCCGAGCTGTTCACCGACATCTGCGCGGCGCTCGAGCGGCGCTGAGCGGCGACCTGTCGCCCGCCGACCCCTTCCGCACGACTCGACCCGGTGCACCGGGTCCGGTTGGGCGGCAGGGGTCGCGTGCTCGCGCGCGTCAGGCGGCGACGTGCTCGCGCGCGTCAGGCGGCGACGCGCTCGCGCGCGGCGCTGAACGCCGCGATCGCGCGGTCGACCTCCGCGTCGGTGTGCGCGGCCGACAGCTGCACGCGGATGCGTGCCTCGCCGCGCGGCACCACCGGGAACGAGAAGGCGGTCACGTAGACGCCCTCGGTCAGCATCGCATCCGCGACGTCGGCCGCCAGGCGCGCATCGTGGAACATCACGGCGGTGATCGGATGCTCGCCGGGCAGCAGCTCGAAGCCCGCCGCCTCCATGCCCTCGCGGAACCGCACCGTGTTGCGCTGCAGCTGCTCGCGCAGCTCACCCGCGCTCTCGACCAGGTCGAGCGCCGCGATCGAGCCTGCCACCACCGACGGGGCGAGCGCGTTCGAGAAGAGGTAGGGCCGCGAGCGCTGCCGCAGCAGGTCGACGATCTCCGCGCGCGCAGCGATGTAGCCGCCGGAGGCGCCGCCGAGCGCCTTGCCGAGCGTGCCGGAAATGATGTCGACGCGATCCTGCACGCCCGCATGCTCCGGTGTGCCGGCGCCCGTGGGGCCGGTGAAGCCGACCGCATGCGAGTCGTCGACCATCACCATGGCGTCGTAGCGCTCCGCCAGGTTGCAGATCGCCTCCAGCGGCGCCAGGTAGCCGTCCATCGAGAACACGCCGTCGGTGACGATGAGTCGGCGGCGGGCGCCGGCGGCCTCCTGCAGGCGCGACTCGAGCTCCGCCATGTCGCGGTTCGCGTAGCGGTAGCGGGCGGCTTTCGACAGGCGGATGCCGTCGATGATCGACGCGTGGTTGAGCGCATCCGAGATCACCGCGTCGTCGGCGCCCAGCAGCGTCTCGAACAGCCCGCCGTTGGCGTCGTAGCAGGAGGAGTAGAGGATGCACGCCTCCTGGCCGAGGAACGACGACAGTCGCTGCTCGAGCTCCAGGTGCTGCGTCTGGGTGCCGCAGATGAAGCGCACCGACGCCATGCCGAAGCCCCAGTCGTCGAGCGCGGTCTTCGCCGCCTGGACGATCGCCGGGTGGTCGGCGAGGCCGAGGTAGTTGTTGGCGCAGAAGTTCAGCACCTCCCGCCCGTTCGCGGTCACGGTGGCGGCCTGCGGTGAGTCGATGGCGCGCTCGCGCTTGGTGAGGCCGGCGGCCTCGATCTCGGCGAGCTCGTCGGCGATGGATGCGCGGATGGAGAACACGATCAGGCTCCTTGGGTGAAGTCGAGGATGACCTTGCCGGCGGCACCGGATCGGGCGCGCTCGAACGCGCCCTCCCAGTCGGCGAAGGCGAAGCGGTCGGTGATGACGGGGGAGACGTCGAGGCCGGTCTGCGCCATGGCGCTCATGGCGTACCAGGTCTCGTACATCTCGCGGCCGTAGATGCCCTGGATGGTCAGCATGTGCGAGACGACCTTGCCGAAGTCGAGCTCGATCGGGGCCGATGGGAGCCCCAGCATCGCCATGCGGCCGCCGAAGTTCAGGTTCTCGATGATGCCGACGAGTGCCGCGGGAGCGCCCGACATCTCGAGCGCCACATCGAAGCCCTCGGTCATGCCGAGCTCGCGCTGCATGTCCTTGATCTCCCGCTCGCGCGGATCGAGCGCCAGAAAGCCGAGCGAGGCTGCCAGCTGCAGTCGCGCCTCGGACAGATCCGTGACCACGATGTGGCGCGCGCCAGCGTGCCGGGCGACCATCGCCGCCATCAGCCCGATGGGGCCCGCTCCGGTGACCAGCACGTCCTCGCCGACGACGGGGAACTTCAGCGCCGTGTGCACGGCGTTGCCGAAGGGGTCGTAGATGCCGAACACATCGAGCTGCAGCTCGGTGGCGCTGTCGGCGGTGACGCCGGGGTGCACCCACACGTTCGATGACGGGATCACCACGTACTCGGCGAAGCAGCCGTCGCGCTGCACACCCAGGTTCGAGGTGCGGATGCAGAGGTGGCGACGGCCGGCCCGGCAGTTGCGGCAATGACCGCACACGACGTGGCCCTCGCCGCTCATCAGCTGCCCGACCGCATAGTCGGTGACGGCGTCGCCGACCTCCACGATCTCGCCGCAGAACTCGTGCCCGACCGTGAGCCCGGGGCGCACGGCCGACTGCGCCCACGCATCCCACGCGTCGATGTGCAGGTCGGTGCCGCAGATGCCGGCGCGCAGCACCCGCACCTTCACATGGCCGGGCGGCGTCTCGGGCTCAGGGATCTCAACCAGCTCGAGTCCTGGCGTGCCTCGGGTCACGAGTGCATGCATGAAGGTCTCCATCGACGGGGCGGGTGTGCCGAGGCCCATCCTGCCATCTGCGCTCGTGGCGCTCGGTACCCTGGGAGCATGACCGATCCGTATGCCTCCGCCGGCGTCGACACCGAAGCGGGCGACCGCGCGGTGGAGCTCATGAAGGCCGCGGTCGCGCGCACCCACGGCCCCGGCGTGCTGGGCGGCGTCGGCGGCTTCGCCGGCCTGTTCGACCTCTCCGCGGTCGGCGCCTACGCGCATCCGCTGCTCGCGACCTCGACCGACGGCGTCGGCACGAAGATCGCGCTCGCGCAGGCGATCGACAAGCACGACACGATCGGGCAGGACCTGGTCGGCATGGTGGTGGACGACATCGTCGTGGTGGGCGCGAAGCCCCTGTTCATGACCGACTACATCGCCACCGGCAGGCTCGTGCCCGAACGCATCGCCGACATCGTGCGCGGCATCGCCGAGGCCTGCGAGGCCACCGGCACCGCACTGGTCGGCGGCGAGACGGCAGAGCACCCCGGCGTGATGGATCCTGACGACTACGACGTGGCGGGCGCCGCCGTCGGCGTCGTGGAGGCGGATGCGGTGCTGGGCGCCGACCGCGTGCAGACCGGCGACGTCGTGGTCGCCATGGCCTCCTCCGGCCTCCACTCCAACGGCTTCTCGCTCGTGCGGCACATCCTCGCGAAGCGCCAGATCGCGCTCACCGACCGCGTCGACGAGCTGGGCGGCGTCGCCGCCGAGCAGCTGCTCGAGCCCACCCGGCTCTACACGCTGCCGCTGCTCGGCATGCTGGAGGCCGGCCTCGGCATCCGGTCCATCTCCCACGTCACCGGCGGCGGCATCGCCGCGAACCTTGCGCGCGTGCTGCCGCAGCAGGCTGCGGTCGAGATCGACCGCAGCGGATGGCAGGTGCCGCAGGTCTTCGGCGCGCTCGCGCAGCTGGGCGGCTTCCCGCTCACCGAGGCGGAGGGCACCTGGAACCTGGGCCTCGGCATGCTCGTCGTCACCGACGCCGCCGATGCCGCGAGCGTCATCGCCCAGAGCGAGCGCGCCGGCATCCCCGCATGGACCGTCGGTGATGTGCAGGCGCTGCCCGCCGACGTCTCCGGCTGGGTGCAGGGCGCGAAGGGCGTGGACGGTGGCGCGGTGCGCCTGGCCGGCAGCTACCGCTGACCCGGTCGGCCCGTCGTGAATCGAGTTCGTCAATGTGGGGCAAGCGTCCAGGTTCCTCGCATGCGGGCGGCGTAGGGTCGCACTCGCTCGGCCGTACCGCGCATGCCGAGCATGCAGGGCCTGGGGAGGTGCCGGATGACGCAGGATGCTGATCGATTCCGGCCGCGCGAGCAGCGCACCGTATCGGAGCAGTCGCCGCCCACGCCACCGGCGTCCGCGTCGCACGGCTCTGCGCCCCACAGGTCTGCGCCCTACGGCTCTGCGCCCCACGCCTCCGCCCCGTTCGCGCCGCGACCGGGCTTCCAGGGTGAGCGGCACGCCTTCGACGGGCGAGATGCACCGCTGATCCACCCGGCGGCGGCCCAAGCGTCGAGTGCCGTGGCCTACGGAGTGCCCGTGTATCGTGCGCCTACCTACGGTCCGCCGCCGCAGCCGGCGCGGGCACTCTCCATCACCGCGCTCGTGCTCGGCCTCTGCTCCTTCGTCTTCGCCTGGACGCTCATCGTCGTGCCGATCATCGGGATCGTCTTCGGCCTGATCGCGCTCAGCCGCGAGCCCGCCGGCCGGTCCATTGCGGCGGCGGGCCTCATCACCTCGGCGCTCGGCCTGGTGTGGGTGCTGGTGTTCTACGTGCTGCCCTTCGGGGCGTTCTTCTCCGCGCTGCTGCTGGGTCGTCTGTACTGACTGCGCGCCCGTCCTGACGCGCGCGGGTCGCGGCGGCGCGCGTTCGTGCGCTGCGGCGCGTAGGCTCGGGAGCAACGGCACGCGCACGCACGCGCACGCACCGATGACCCGAGGAAACCCATGACCTACACGCCTCCCGAGCAGCCCGCTCAGCAGCCCGGCCAGTCCGGCTACCAGCCCGCCGGCTACCAGCCGTACCAGGGCGCCGACCAGACCTACGGCAACTACGCCGCGAACACCTCCACGTCGAAGAAGCTCTCGATGTGGGGCCTCATCCTCGGCATCTCCAGCATCATCATCCCGATCTGGATCAACGCCATCGCCGGCGCCGTGCTCTCGGGCATCGGCCTCGCCAAGGAGCCGCAGGGCAAGACGATGGCCATCTGGGGCCTCGTCACGTCGGTGCTGGGCTTCATCTGGGCCTTCATCTTCTGGCCGCTGGTGATCACCCTGATCTTCGCCGCCGCGTTCTCGGCGGAGTACGGCTACTGAGCCAGGTCATCATGCGAGAAGGGCCCGCCGAACGGCGGGCCCTTCGTCGTCTGCCGCGCGGCCGAGCGCGCCGCCGTCAGCACTCGATGTAGGCCACCGCGAGACCGCCGAGCGCCGTCTCCTTGTACTTGTCGCTCATGTCGGCGCCCGTGCGGCGCATCGTCTCGACCGCGGTGTCGAGCGATACGTAGTGCGTGCCGTCGCCCTGCTGCGCCATGCGTGCGGCATTGATCGCCTTCACGCTGGCCATCGCGTTGCGCTCGATGCAGGGAATCTGCACCAGGCCCTTGATCGGGTCGCAGGTGAGCCCGAGGTTGTGCTCGATGCCGATCTCGGCCGCGTTCTCGATCTGCTCCGGCGTCGCGCCCAGCACCGACGCGAACCCGGCCGCGGCCATCGCGCACGCGGAGCCGACCTCGCCCTGACAGCCGACCTCGGCGCCCGAGATCGAGGCGTTCGACTTGATGATGATGCCGATCGCGCCCGCGACCAGCAGGAACCGCACCTGCCACGACAGCTCGTCCTCGACGCAGTTGGCGAAGCGGTCGGCGTAGTGCATGACGGCGGGGATGATCCCGGCGGCGCCGTTCGTGGGCGCGGTCACGACGCGGGCGCCGGCCGCGTTCTCCTCGTTGACGGCGAGGGCGTAGAGGTTCACCCACTCCATGCCCTCGAGGAGGTCGGGGCGCCCCTGCTTGGGTGCCGCGTCGCGCTCGACCAGCTTCGAGTGCCACTCCAGCGAACGGCGCTTGACGTCGAGGCCGCCCGGCAGGATGCCGGGTGTCTGGATGCCGCTGGTCACGCACTCCCGCATCACGACCCAGATGCGCTCGAGCTGCGCGATCGTCTCCTCGCGGGAGCGCCAGGCGGATTCGTTCTCGAGCATGAGCTCTGGCACCGAGAGCCCGGTCTCGCGGCAGAGCGCGACCAGTTCGTCACCCATGGTGAACGGATGCGGCACGGCGTGCAGCTGGGTGGCGGGCGCGGGCACGGGGGAGAGCACATCGCCCTCGTCGTGGCGCATGACGAAGCCGCCGCCGATCGAGTAGTAGCCCGCCGTCGCGATGGTGTCGTCGGCGGCGTCGTAGGCGGTGATGCGCAGCGCGTTCGGGTGCTCCCTCCGCACGGTCAGCGGGCGGAACACGAACACCTTCGCCTCGTCGAACGGCACTGTGAGGCGGCCGCCGAGCGAGAGCTCGCCGGAGCCGCGGATGTCCTCGAGCGTCGCGGTGATCTGCGGCGTCTCGACGGTGTCCGGCGCCAGGCCGGAGAGACCGAGCATGATCGCCGTGTCCGTGCCGTGGCCGGAGCCGGTCGCGCCGAGCGATCCGAGCAGGTCGACGCGCAGCCTCGCGGTGTCGGCGAACCTGCCGCTCGCATCCAGCTGCTCGACGAAGTCGAGCGCGGCGCGCATGGGTCCGACCGTGTGCGATGACGACGGCCCGATGCCGATCTTGAACAGATCGAGCACCGACAGCGACTCGAAGACCGGTGCGGTCGCGGTGGCATGTGTGCCGACCTCGGTCGGCTCCTGTGCTCTGCCGTTGGTGATGGCGTGCGACGTCACGATCAGCTCCTTCGCTGGTGGGCGCCTGGAGCCGATTGTGTCAGCTCAGGCGCTGCGGCCCGTCTGGTACTCGTCAGCGTAGTCGTCGGCCGCGCGGTCATAGTCCGCGTAGTCGGCCCACCTGTCGATCTCGCCCTCACCTGCCGAGCCAGCCAGCTCTGCCTGCAGAGCGTTGTAGTTGATGTCCGGGCTGAACGACTTCAGCTCACGTGCGATCTTCGTGTGCTTTGCCTTCTGGCGACCACGACCCATGCTGGACCCCCTTGCTACTGGCGACGGCTCACTGTGACCGTCGAACGGTGGGAGAACTTCCGATTTCAAGTCCAACCTCCATCGTATCACCGAGACTGTCGATCGGCTGTGCCTCAGCCCGGGATGGGGACAGCGTTCGGATTCCGTCAGCCGGCCTGCACCGCGGTGAGCATGCCGCCGAGCATGATGCCGGCGGATGCGGCGAGCGCGCCGCCGAGCAGCGTCAGCGACACGGTGGCGAGCGCGTGGCCCCGGCGGCGTCGCTCCAGCTGCTCCACCGCCTGCGTCGCGAACGCGGAATACGTGGAGAGTCCGCCGCAGAAGCCGGTCACCAGGATCGCTCGCCAGGCGGGATCGATCGAGACCAGGCTCAGCACGCACCCCGCGACGAAGCTGGCGATCAGGTTGACCGCGATGGTCGCGCGCACGGGACGGTCACGGGCGACGGCGCCGGCCAGGAAGCGCAGCACGGCACCGAGGCCACCGGCGATGGCGACGGCCACCACCTCGAGCGCGGTCACGCGGCGTCTCCCATCACCAGCCGGCGCCCGAGCACGAGGCCGCCCCACGCGCCCAGCAGCGAGGCTGCCAGCATGGCGAGCGCCTCGAGGATGCCGGGCAGCGCCAGCCCGACGGCCGTGATGCCCCCGGTGCTCGCATCCGCTGCGACGCTCGCGACCGCGACGGCGCTGAAGGTCGTGAAGCCGCCGAGCACGCCCGCTCCCAGCCCGTGCCGCAGCCAGGCCGGCGCGTCGGCGAGCGCCGCGACCGAGACGCCCAGCAGCAGCGAGCCCACCGCGTTGATGGCGAGCAGCAGCCACCAGTCGGGGATCGACGCCTGCAGCAGCGCGCGTGCCGCGGTGCCGAGCGTGCCGCCCGCGAGCACGGCGAGCACGGAGCGGAGCAGCATGCGATCAGCGTAGGGGCGGTGTCGCGCGCATCCGGCTTGACATTGACGCAACGTCAACCTCTAGCGTCGTGTGACATGGAGTGGTCCATCCAGCGCATCGCGAAGCTGGCGGGAGTCTCGAGCCGCACGCTGCGGCACTACGGCGCCGTCGGCATCCTGCCTCCCGCGCGCACCGACGCGAGCGGCATGCGCTGGTACGACGGGGCATCCCTCGCCCGCCTGCAGCGCATCCTGCTGCTGCGCGGTCTGGGCGTGGGGATCCCGGCGATCGCCGACAGCCTCGCGCGCGCATCCGACGAAGAGGCGCTCGCGGCCCACCTCGTCGACCTCGAGCGGGAGGCGAGGCGCATCCAGCGACAGATCCGCGCCGTCCAGCAGACGCTGCGGGCACGAGAGAGAGGAGCTGCCATGACGGCAGAGGAAGCGCTCGACGGATTCGACCAGGGTCGGTTCGAGCAGGAAGTAACAGAGCGATGGGGCGCGGAGGCGTGGCAGCGCGGCCAGGGATGGTGGCAGCGGATGTCGGAGGACGACCGCCGCGGCTTCCAGCAGGAGCACCTCGACATCGCCGCCGGATACGCGACGGCGCGGGCTGCCGGCGAGCCCGTCGACGGGGCAGCCGTGCAGGCGCTCGTCGAGCGCCACTACCGCTGGGTGGGGGCGAGCTGGCAGAGCGAGCCGGAGCTCGACATGTTCGCCGGGCTCGGCGACATGTACGTGGCCGATGAGCGCTTCGCCGCCAACTACGGCGGCAGCGAAGGTGCGGCATTCGTTCGCGACGCCATGCGGGCGTACGTCGCGAGGCGGCGCCGGTAGCCGACGCGACCGGGGCGGATGCGGGGGATTGCCCCCATCCGCCCCGCGCTTCGGGGGTGCTTGGATGGTCGGGTGCATCTGCTCTCGCTCGCCAGCATGAAGAACAAGGCGCTCGTCGCGCTCGTCACCGTCTGCATCGCGATCTTCGGCGGCGTCGCGCTCGCGAGCCTGAAGACCGAGCTCACGCCCGAGCTCGAGCTGCCCGCGGTGGTCGTCACGACCACGATGCCCGGTGCCAGCCCCGAGATCGTGAGCGACGACATCACAGGGCCGATCGAGGCGGCCGTGCAGTCGGTGCCGGCGCTCGAGGGCACCACGGGCACGTCGTCGACCGGCGTGAGCCTCGTGGTCGCCGAGTTCGAGTACGGCGCGAACATGGCGACCACCGAGCAGCGGGTGCAGCAGGCCGTCAACCGCATCAGCAGCCAGCTGCCGGAGGGCGCGGAGCCCACCGTGCTCACCGGCTCGATCGCCGACTTCCCGGTGCTGCAGATCGCCATCACGGGCGGCGGTGACGCCGCAGCGCTCGTCGACCGCATCGAGACGGTCGCGGTGCCGCAGCTCGAGCGCACCGACGGCGTGCGCGCGGTGCAGCTGCAGGGCGCGCCCGGACAGCGCATCACCATCAGCCCGGATGACGCAGCGCTCACGGCGCTGGGCCTGTCTCGCGCGAGCATCTCGGATGCGATCGACCAGCATGGCCAGCTGCTGCCCGGCGGCACCGTCGACGATGACGGCCAGACGCTCAGCGTGCAGATCGGCGCGCGCCTCGCCTCGGTCGAGGATGTCGCCTCGCTGCCGCTCACCGGCGGCAGCACGGACGTCACCACCACGATCGCCGACGTGGCCGACGTGGCGCTGGCCGAGGACCCGGTGTCGTCGATCGCGCTCGTCGACGGCGAGCCGGCGATCATCCTCTCGATCACGAAGACGCAGGCCGCGAACACGGTCGACGTCTCCCACGCGGTGCAGGAGTTGCTGCCCGCGCTCCAGGCAGAGCTGGGCGACGACGTGACGATCACGACGATCCTCGATCAGGCGCCCTACATCGAGCGGTCGATCGAGGCGCTCGCGGTCGAGGGCGCGCTCGGTCTCGCGTTCGCCGTGCTCGTCATCCTCGTCTTCCTCTGGGCGCTCCGGCCGACGATCGTCACGGCCATCTCCATTCCCTTGTCGGTGCTCATGACCTTCATCGGCATGTGGGGCTCCGGCTTCTCGCTCAACGTGCTCACGCTCGGTGCGCTCACGATCTCGATCGGGCGCGTCGTCGACGACTCCATCGTGGTGATCGAGAACATCAAGCGGCACCTGTCCTTCGAGCCCTCGAAGGCGAAGGCGATCGTGGACGGCGTGCGCGAGGTCGCCGGTGCCATCACGGCATCGACCATCTCCACCGTCATCGTCTTCCTGCCGCTGGCCTTCGTGAGCGACATCACGGGCGAGCTGTTCCGACCCTTCGCGCTCACGGTGACGATCGCGCTGCTCTCCTCGCTCGTGATCGCGCTCACCATCGTGCCGGTGCTGGCCTCCTGGCTGCTCAAGCAGCCGAAGGAGCTGGCAGAGGCGGAAGCGGATGCGGCAGCACGCCTCGAGACCGAGCAGCAGGTCGTGGCGAGCGCGCGACCGCGCCGCGGTCTCCTCCGCCGCCGTCAGGCACGTCCCGCGGCGCGGCCCGGCGACGCTGCGCCGGCTGGCGGACCCGTGCCGCAGGAGGAGCGGACGGATCGGCTGCGCCGCGCCTACCGGCCGGTGCTGCTGGCGACGCTGCGCAAGCCGTGGCTTGTGCTGGCAGGCGCCGCCGTGGTGCTCGGAGCGAGCGCGGCAGCCGTGCCGCTCATGGCCATCAACTTCCTGGGCGATGACGGGCAGACGACCGTGCAGCTCTCGCAGGAGCTGGAGCCCGGCGCCTCGCTCGAGACCCAGCTCGAGGCCGCGGAGGAGCTCTCTGCCGAGCTGCAGCAGCTCGACGGCATCGACACCGTCTCGGCGACCGTCTCCGGCAGCAGCCCGTTCGCGGCCTTCACCGGTGGTGGTGGCGGCGGCAGCTCGGTGCGCTACGGCGTCATCGCCGCCGACGGCACCGACATGGAGTCGCTGCGCGCGCGCATCCTCGAGCTCGCCGATGCCGCGCCCGGCGAGGTCACGATCGGCGGCTCCGGTGGCTTCGGGGGCAGCGACATCACCGTCGAGGTGCAGGGGCCGACGCCCGACGCCGTCGAGGCAGCCACCGCATCCGTCTCCGACGCCATGCAGGGCATCGACGGCGTCGCGCAGGTGACGGACTCGCTCGCCGGCGCCCAGCCGCTCATCCAGGTCGCCGTCGACCGCGAGCTCACCGCCAGCCTCGGCCTGAGCGAGGCGGCGGTCTCGGGGCTCGTGGCCCAGGCGATGCAGCCGACGCCCATCGGCGACATCCAGCTCGACGGCTCGCTCGTGCGCATCTACCTCGACGCCATTGCCCCGGCGGCGACGCTGGACGAGCTGCGTGAGCTCGAGCTGCCGACGCCGACCGGGCCGCTGCCGCTCTCGGATGTCGCGGAGGTGACCGAGATCAACGGCCCCGTCGCGATCTCGACCAGCGACGGCAGCCGCACCGCGACCGTCACCGTCACGCCCGACGCCGCCGATGTCGGCGGCCTCTCCGCCCGCGTGCAGGCACAGCTCGACGCGCTCGCGCTCGACGAGGGCGCGACCGCTGAGATCGGCGGTGCCGCCACCCAGATCACGGAGGCGTTCACGCAGCTCGGCATCGCGGCGCTCGTCGCGATCCTGCTCGTCTACGTCGTCATGGTCGCCACGTTCAAGAGCCTGCTGCAGCCCTTCCTGCTGCTTGTCTCGGTCCCGCTGGCCGCGACCGGCGCGATCGCGATGCAGATCATCACCGGCGTGCCGCTCGGCGTTGCATCAATGGTCGGCGTGCTGATGCTGATCGGCATCGTGGTGACCAATGCCATCGTGCTCATCGATCTGGTGAACCAGTATCGCGACCGGGGTCGCTCGGTGCGCGATGCGCTGCTCGAGGGTGCCGAACGGCGCCTGCGGCCCATCCTCATGACGGCGGCAGCGACGATCTTCGCGCTCATCCCGCTGGCTGCTGGCGTCACCGGCCAGGGGGGCTTCATCTCGCAGCCGCTCGCGATCGTGGTGATCGGCGGACTCATCTCGTCGACGCTGCTGACGCTCATCGTGCTGCCCGTGCTCTACCTGCTCGTCGAGGGCGGCATCGAGCGCCGACGAGTGCGCCGCGGCACCGGGACCCGCGCCGAGCGGCGCAGCGAGCTCGCCGCGGCAGGCGGACGCTGACCGCGTTCCCAGCCGATCCCCTGGCTGGCATTGGTTGAATGACCTAGATTCGGGGCTGCTCGCAGATCGGGCACCTCATGGCAGGGTTCGCGGATGATGGAGAGGGGCTGCCGTTGCCGAGCTTCTTGATCATCCACTCCGGTCTGCACGACGGCGAGCTGAGCGCGTATCGACAGCCGCCGACCCTGGACATCGCCGGCTTGCGTGCGCCACTCGACTGGGGAGACATCACCCTGCACGTGCCGGCGGGCGACCTTCCCGTGACCGTCTACGTGACGCGCACGAACGGTCAGGTGGAGGGCGCCACGATCACGGTGCGCGCTCCCGCGGGGACGGGCACGCGGCTGACCTTCGTGCCGCCGCTGCAGCCGGGTGGTCGCTCGCTGCTGCGGATCGACGGGCAGTGGTCGGCCGACGCGACCATGCACTACTACGCGGCTCGTGACGCTCGTGCGCTGCAGCAGCCGACGCAGCCGATGCCGTGGGCGGGTCGAGAGCAGTCACCGCCATCGCTGCACCCGCAGCCGCCGCAGCAGGCGCAGGCGCACGTGCAGGCGCCGCACCTGGACGAAGTGCAGCCGGAGCAGGTGGATGAGGTGCCGCCGCAGCACGGCGACGACGCGCAGCCGCAGCACGATCCGCACACCGGCGGCGTCCGCGTCATCAGTCCTTCGCTGGGGCACGTCGAGTCGCCCTCGCCGCCCATCGGTCCGACGCCGGGGTCGACCGGGGCGGTGCCGCTGCATACATCGTCGTCGTTCGGCCACGAGCAGGGCTCGCGCGTCGACCCGGTGCAGTCGTCGTCGTCGGCGCCGTCGTCGCGACAGGCAGCGCAGCCCTCCCGAGCTCCCTCATTCGGTCAGCGCGCGGATCGCGCTGAGCGCCCTGCGCCCTCTGATGGCCCTGCGCCCGCTGATGGCGCTGCGCGCTCCGAGCACTCTGGGCGCTCCGAGCGAGACATCTACGGCCGGGAGCACACGCTCGACGACCACCTGCCCGCCTCGATCCCGACGCCGGCTGCGTTCCACCAGCTGGAGCAGGAGGCGGCCGAGTCGCAGCGCCGCGTCCACGACGCCTGGCAGGCGCAGCAGTCGCAGCACGCACGGCAGGCTCCGCCGCTCGGCGACGGCGCGCCGCGCCCGATCGGGCTGGCCGCCAACGCGTCGCAGCCGCAGCCGAACTGGTACCCGGATCCGTTCCGACGGGCCGACGCCCGCTGGTTCGACGGGCGGCAGTGGACCGCGTCGGTCATGCGCGGCGGCGTCCGCGGCACCGACCAGCCGGGCTGATCGCCGAATTGCCCCTGTCGGCCACGACGCGCGTGCCGTACAGTAGGCAGGTCGGCTCGGGACGAACGCATGTGCGTTGCAATGGAGTGTCACCGCGGCCGGATTCCCGCGGGCACTCTCGCGGTTGACCACGATCACCGCGATGACTGCGGCACTACCTGCGCGATGTTCACTCCCGCGCGCACAGAGAAGACAAGCAATGGCACGGAACGACTCACGCCCCACGGGCGCACGCCGACCGAACGACCGAGACGACAACCGACCCGGCTCTCGCAGCAAGGGCCACCGCGGATTCCGCGAGCAGCAGCCTTCGAAGGGCCGCTGGAACCGCGACGACCGCGACCGCCGCGACGGCGCCTCGCAGCGCTCAGGCGGACGACCCGGCACGGGGCGACCCAACTGGACGCCGCCGGAGGAGCGCAACCGCGACACCAACCGTGGCGGTCCGTCGTTCCGCACCCGCGGAGGCGCCCAGGGCGGCCGCGACCACCAGGGCGACGACCGCCTGCACCGCGGCGAGCGTCCCCGCGGCTTCGATCGCGCTCGCGATGAGCATGGCGGACGCGGCGCTGGTGCCTCGGATCGCGGCGCCCGCCGCTTCGATGACCGTGCCCCGCGTCGCGACGACCGTGCCCCGAGCCGCGATGACCGCGCGCCCCGCCGCGATGACCGCGGCTTCGGCGACCGCCGTGAGCAGGGGCAGCGTCGCTTCGACGACCGCGCACCGCGCCGCGACGACCGCGCGCCCCGCCGCGACGACCGCGGTTTCGGCGACCGCCGTGAGCAGGGGGAGCGTCGCTTCGACGACCGCGCTCCCCGTCGCGATGACCGTGCGCCCCGCCGCGATGACCGTGCGCCCCGCCGCGATGACCGCGGCGAGCGCCGCTTCGACGAGCGCCCGCGCCGCGACGACCGCGACCGCAGCTTCGGCGACCGTCGCGAGCAGGGTCAGCGTCGCTCCGACGACCGCGCTCCGCGTCGCGATGACCGCCGCGACGACCGCGCGCCCCGCCGTGACGACCGCAGTTTCGGCGACCGCCGTGAGCAGGGCGAGCGTCGCTTCGACGACCGCGCTCCGCGTCGCGACGACCGCCGCGACGACCGCGCCCCCCGCCGGGACCGCTTCGACGAGCAGCCGCGCCGCGACGGCACCTACTACCCGTCGAAGGAGTCGAACCCCTTCCAGCCGAAGGACGACGTCGTGCTCGACCGCCTCGAGGCGACCTCGATCCGCGCCGAGGACGTCGAGGGGGTCTCGTTCGCAGATCTCGGCATCGGCGACAGCATCTCCCGCGCGCTGACCGGGATGGGCGCGATCTCCCCGTTCCCGATCCAGGCCGCCACGATCCCCGATGTCATGGCAGGCCGCGACGTGCTCGGCCGCGGCCGCACCGGCTCCGGCAAGAGCATCGCGTTCGGCGCTCCGATCGTCGAGATGCTGCTGCGCGGCCGCTCCGAGCGTCGCGAGCTCGGCCGTGCACCGCGCGCCCTGGTGCTGGCTCCCACGAGGGAGCTCGCCCAGCAGCTCAACCACACGATCATGACGCTCGGCCGCGAGGTGGGCGTGTTCACGACCGTCATCGTCGGCGGCGTGAAGCAGGACCGCCAGGTCGAGGCGCTGCGGCGCGGCGTCGACATCGTGATCGGCACGCCCGGTCGCATCGAGGATCTCGTCGAGCAGCGCAGGCTCAACCTGGGCGCGGTCGAGATCGCGGTCGTGGATGAGGCCGACCACATGTGCGAGCTCGGGTTCCTCGAGCCCGTGCAGCGCATCCTCCGTCGCACCAAGCCGGGCAGCCAGAAGCTGCTCTTCTCGGCGACGCTGGATGCGGAGGTGCAGACCATCGTCAACGAGTTCCTGCCGAAGCCGGCCGTGCACGAGGTGGCGGGCGAGGAGCAGTCGACCTCGACGATCGACCACCAGGTGCTCGTCACCGACCGCTACGACAAGGATGCGGTGCTGGAGCAGATCGTGCGCAACCCCGGTCGCATCATCGTCTTCACCCGGACCCGCGCCTATGCCGAGCGGCTCGCCGAGCAGTTCGGCGACACCGGCATCGCATCGGTCAGCCTGCACGGTGACCTCACCCAGGCCAAGCGCACCCGCTCGCTCGAGAAGTTCAAGCGCGGCAAGGTCGACGTGCTGGTCGCGACGGATGTCGCCGCGCGCGGCATCCACATCGACGACATCGCGCTCGTCGTGCAGGCCGACCCGCCGGACGAGTACAAGACCTACATGCACCGCGCCGGCCGCACCGGCCGCGCGGGCAACGACGGTCGCGTCGTCACCGTGATCGCCCCGGCCCGTCGCAAGCGCACCCAGCAGCTGCTGGACCGTGCCGAGATCGAGGCGCCGATGATTCCGGTGCGCCCGGGCGACGACCTGCTCGACACGCTCACGGCGCCGCCAGCGGCGAGCTCCGAGCCGGCCCTGGCCGGCACCGGCGCGCACTAGCAGCGCGGCCGCCAGCCGCCAGCCCGAGACGGCCCGAATCCCAGCGATCCGGGCCGTCGCTGGCGCCGCGGCTTCGGCAGGCTTGCGTTGCGGCCGGGCTTGCTTCGTGCTTAGGCTTGCGTTGTGCCGAGGCTGGCGTAGCGTTGGAGCATGCGCATCGTCGTGATCGGCGGAACAGGGAACTCGGGCTCGGCCATCGTGCGAGCGCTCGCGAGAAGGGGCGCGGACGTGCATCCGCTGTCGCGCTCCGGCAAGGCCATCGCCGGTGCGCCCGGCGTGAAGGCCGACATCGTCTCCGGCGAGGGGCTCGATGCGGCGCTCGAGGGTGCCGAAGTGATCGTCGACGCGTGCAACTCGCGCAACCCGATCGATCCGAAGCCCTTCACCATCGGGGCGCGCAACATCGTGCGCGCCGCCGAAGCGGCCGGCGTGCAGCGCGCAGTGGTGCTCTCGATCCTGGGCGTCGACCGCTCCAAGCTCTCGTACCACCGCCGCAAGCACGAGCAGGAGCTCACCTACCTGAACTCGGCACTCGAGACATCGGTCGTGCGCGCCGCGCAGTTCCACGAGTGGTCGGTCGACCAGTTCGAGGCGGGGTCCGCCCTCGGCGCGATCCCGGTCGTGCTGGGCGGGCGGATGCAGCCGGTGGCGGTCAGCGAGGTGGCTGAGCTGTGCGCTGACGAGGCGCTCGAGCCGAGCGGGAAGCGCTTCGTCGAGATCGCCGGCCCGCAGGTGCGGCTCTCCCGCGACCTGGCGAAGGCGTGGCAGGCGGCGACGGGCGCCAGGGGCGTGATCGTCAACGGACCGTTCCCGCCGTCGATGCTCGACTACCTGCGCTCCGGCTCCAACTTCACCGAGCAGCACAAGGGCTCGATCACGTTCGAGGAGTGGCTCTCGCGCCGACGCTGATCCATGCCGTGCTCCGGCCTTTCTCGCGATGTTAGACTCGATACAACAACTCGCCGGACGGCGGCGGCACGCGCCGCGGACGCCCGATTCCGGCGCGGCATCGCCCGACAGCAGAGGTCCTCCATGCGCATGCGCCCCGCCCACAGCATCCCCCTGCTCGCGACCGTCGCGGCGACAGCGCTCGTGCTCGCTGCCTGCACCGCCGCCCCGGGTGAGACGGAGGCCCCTCCGGCCGTCGAGGGTGGCACGCTCGTCTACGCGACCGGCGACGCGGAGCCGACCTGCCTCGATCCGCACGTGGGCGGCAACTACCCGCAGGCGCTGCTCAGCACGCAGTACCTGGAGCCGCTCGTCGGCCGGGACGCCGAGGGCGTGATCCAGCCGTGGCTCGCCACCGAGTGGGAGGTGAGCGACGACGGGCTCACGTGGGACTTCACGCTGCGCGACGACGTCACCTTCACCGATGGCACCCCCTTCGACGCGGAGGCCGTGCGGGCCAACGTGGAGCACGTGCAGGACCCGGAGACGCAGTCCTCGACCGGCTACCTCGCGATGGCCAAGGTCGCCGAGGTCGAGGCGGTCGAGCCCACGCACGCGCGCTTCCACCTGAGCGCGCCCGATTCGGCGCTGCTCGAGTCGCTGAGCCAGCAGTGGACCGCGATCCAGTCGCCGGCGGGCATCGCACGGGGGATGGATGCGAACTGCGCCGCGCCCATCGGCACCGGGCCGTTCATCGTCGACGAGTGGACGCCGCAGCAGCAGGTCACGCTCGTGCGCAACGACGACTACAGCACGCCCGGCCCCGAGGCCGAGAACACGGCAGTCGCGCACCTGGACGAGCTCATCTGGCGCTTCATCCCCGATGCCGCCACGCGCTACGCAGCCCTGCAGTCGGGTGAGGTGCACGTGATCGACAACCCGCAGCCGGATGCGATCGCGGCCGCCGATGGCACGACGATCGAGCACATCGACGCCCCGCGTCCCGGTTCCGTGAACCGCATCGAGCTCAACAGCGGGCAGGCGCCGTTCGACGACGTGCGCGTGCGCGAGGCGTTCATCCGCGCGGCCGACCCGAATCCCGGCATCGAGAACCTCTACCGCGGCACCGCGACCCGGTCGTACTCGCCGCTGGCGAGCACGGAGCCGCTCGCGCACGAGGACCCGACGCTGTTCACGACGGATGTCGATGCGGCGAACGATCTGCTCGATGACGCAGGCTGGACGGAGCGCGACACCGACGGCGTCCGCATGCGAGACGGCGAGCGGCTGACGGTGCGATTCCCCGTCAGCACGAACCAGTCCGTCGCGGCGGAGCAGTCGCTGTTCGAGCAGATCCAGGCCAATGCCGCCGGGGTCGGCTTCGACGTGCAGCTGGCGCCGCTCGATCTCAGCGCCTGGTACGGCGCGCTCGGCGAGAACGCCTACGAAGCCGTCAGCGCGCCCTACACGAAGGTCGGACCCGACGTGCTGCGGATTCTCTACCACTCGAGCGGCATCGTCCCGGCACCCAGCGGCTACTTCGCCAATCACGCGCAGCTGAGCGACCCGGCGCTGGATGCGCTGCTCGACGAGGCCGCGGCCACCGTCGACGAGGCCGACCGGGCCGACCTCTACACCCAGGCGCAGCAGATGATCCTCGAGAGCTTCACGGTGCTGCCGCTCTACGACCAGCAGAACCACTTCCTGGTGAGCGGCGCCGAGGGCGTGCGCGTGCTCGGCACGGTCGCGACGCCGACCTTCATCGACGCGCGCCTCACGGACTGAGCGGCACGTGCGGGGGCTGCGCTGGGCGCTCGGCAAGCTCGGCGCGGCACTGCTCGTCGTCTGGGTCGTGGCGACGCTCGTCTTCTTCGCGCTGCGGGTCTCCGGCGATCCGCTCGAGGCCATCCTGGGCGGGCCCGGCTCGCAGGCGAGTCCCGAGGCGGTCGCGGCGGCGCGCGCCGAGTACGGGCTCGATCAGCCCCTGCTCGTGCAGTACCTCGTGCAGCTCGCGCGCATCGGGACGCTGCAGCTGGGCGACTCGTTCGCCCGCAAGCAGCCGGTGGCCGAGCTCATCGGCGAGCAGCTCGCCCCGACGCTGCTGCTGGCGACGCTCGCGCTGATCCTCGCCTGGCTGCTCGCGATCACGGGCGCGACCATCGCCGTGCACGGGCGCGGCCGGTTCGGGCGCGCGGTCTCGCGCGTGCTGCGCGGCATCGAGGTGGTCGCCACCGTCACCCCGCAGTTCTGGCTCGGCGCCGTGCTCATCCTGGTCTTCGTCGTGGGACTCGGGCTGCTGCCGGCCACGAGCGCAGGCACGGACCCGGCCGGGCTCGTGCTGCCGGTGGTCACGCTCGCGGTCCCGATCGCGGGCTTCCTCGGCCAGGTCATGCAGGCACAGCTCGACGATGCCGACCGTGCGCCGTTCGCGACGAGCGCCCGCGCGCGCGGTGCCTCGGAGGCATGGGTGCTGTGGCGGCACACGCTGCGGCACGCGAGCATCCCCGCCGTCGCGCTGTCGGGATGGGCGTACGGCAGCCTCCTCAGCGGCGCCGTCGTGGTGGAATCGCTCTTCGCCCGGCCCGGCCTCGGCCGCCTGCTGCTCGATGCCGCCAACGCTCGGGACGTGCCGCTCGTGATCGGTGCCGTCGTCGCCGTCGCCGTCATCTACGTCGCGATCGTGATCCTGAGCGACGTGGTCGAGCTGCTCCTCGACCCGCGGCTGGTCGAGCCGCGCACGTCCGCGACCGCGGCCGATCTGACGGTGGGCGGATGAGCGTCGCGACCGAGCACCGCTCCACGCGGCTCGCGCTGCTCGCGCGCACCTGGGGCGTGTCCGGCATCGCCGCGCTCGTCGCGCTCGTCCTGCTCGTCGTCGCGGTCGTCGCGCCGTGGCTCATCGCCCCGGGGGATCCGCTCGCCGTGGCACCGGCCGATGGATTCCAGCCGCCCTCACTCTCGCACCCGTTCGGCACCGACGAATCGGGCCGAGACCTCTTCACTCGCGTCGTCCACGGTGCCGCGCCGTCGGCCGGCATCGGGATGGCCGCCACGGCGATCGGCATCGGCATCGGCCTCGTGCTCGGCTTCGCGTCGGGGCTCGGCCCGCGCTGGCTCGATGCGGCGCTCGGCCGCGTCATCGAGGTGCTCTTCGCCCTGCCGACGCTCGTCCTCGCACTGCTGCTGGTCGCGGTGATCGGACCGGGCTCCACCGCATCGATCATCGCGATCGGTGCTGCCACCGCCCCCGGCTACGCCCGCATCCTGCGCGCCCGCGTGCGCGGCGTCGCGCGCAGCGGCTATGTCGAGTACGCGCGCCTCGAGGGCACCGGTCGCGTGCGCACGTTCCTGCGTCACACCGCGCCGAACTCGCTGTGGCCGCTGGCCGCGGTCGCCACGCTCGGCATCGGCCAGGCGATCGTCTGGGTCTCGTCGCTGAGCTTCCTCGGGCTCGGGGCGGTGCCGCCGTCGCCCGAGTGGGGGGCGATGCTCAACGCGGGTCGCGTTTACATCGCCACCGCATGGTGGATGACGGTCTTCCCCGGGCTCGCGATCGTCGCGACGGCCACCGCGCTGACGCTCGTCGGACGGCGCCTCGCCGCCTCGGAGGAACGATGAGCGGGGGCGAGCAGCGCGCCGAGGACCAGCGCGCCGAGGCGCTCGACGTCGAAGCGCTGCACGTGCGGTTCCCGCGGGTCGGCGAGGTGCTGCACGATGTCGATCTGCGGGTCTCGTTCGGCGAGTGCGTCGCCGTCGTGGGCGGATCCGGCGCCGGCAAGTCGGTGCTCGCCCGCACCATCCTGGCGCTCGCGGGTCCGACCGCGCACGTCGAGGCGGCCCGCTTCACGTTCGCCGGTCGGGATGTGCGGCACGCGAGCGCACGCACCTGGCGCGCGATCCGCGGGCGCGAGGTCTCGCTGGTGCTGCAGGACGCGATGCAGTCGCTCGACCCGCTGCGCACCATCGAGGCCGAGGTGGGCGAGGCCCTCGCCGTGCGCCGGACTCCCCGTCGCGAGCGGCGCCAGCGCATCGTGGCCGCGCTGGAGCATGCCGGGCTGCCGCGGGCTGCCGAGCGACTCCGACAGCGTTCCGGCCAGCTCTCCGGCGGCATGCGCCAGCGTGCGCTCATCGCCTCCGCGCTCGTCGGCGGGGCCCGCCTGGTCGTCGCCGACGAGCCCACGACCGCGCTCGACGCCACGGTCGGGCTCCGCGTGCTCGAGCTGCTGGGTCGCACGCGCGATGCGGGGGCAGCGCTCGTGCTCGTCACGCACGATCTCGACGCCGTCGCGCGCCTCGCCGATCGCGTCGTCGTCCTCGACCGCGGGCGCGTCATCGAGCAGGGATCGACGGCGCGCGTCCTGCAGCATCCGCAGCATCCGGTGACGCGCGCGCTGATCGCGGCTGTGCCGCGCGGGGCGAAGGCACGCTCGGATGCGACGCCCGGCGAGGTGCTCATCAGCGCGTCCGGGCTGCGCAAGCGCTACGCCGGCCGCGGCGCGCCCACGGTGACGGCACTCGACGACGTCGACGTGGCCGTGCGGGCGGGCGAGGTGCTCGGGGTCGTCGGCGCATCGGGCTCGGGCAAGACGACGCTGGCGCGGATGCTCGTGGGCGCCGAGCGTCCAGACGGGGGACGGGTGCATCGCGAGCACGGCGCTCGAGTGCGGTTCGTGCCGCAGGATCCGCTCGGCTCGTTCGATCCGCGCCTGACGGTGGAGAAGATTCTCCGCCATTCGGGGGCACGATCGCCCGCCGAGCTGCTCGAGCAGGTGCACCTGGCGCCGTCGGTGCTCGACCGGCGACCCGCGCAGCTGTCCGGCGGTCAGCGCCAGCGCGTGTCGATCGCGCGGGCGCTCGCTGCCCGGCCGCACGTGCTGGTGTGCGACGAGCCGGTGTCGGCGCTCGACGTGACGACGCAGGCGGGCATCCTCGAGCTGCTGCTCGAGCTGCAGTCCCGAGGGGTCGCGATCGTGTTCATCTCGCATGATCTCGCCGTCATCCGACAGGTCAGCGACCGCATCGCCGTGATGCGCGATGGCGCCGTGGTCGAAGAGGGCGCGACCGAGCAGCTGCTCGCTGCGCCGCAGCATCCGTTCACGCGGGAGCTCGTGCTGGCCCGCGCCTGACGGATCGCACCCACAGCGCCGCCGCCCGCGGCTCGGCGCGTCACCGGTGCCGCCTAGGCTGGATGGTTGACGGCCGCGAAGGGGGATTCGTGACGGACGCGAAGCACGACGAGTGGGCGCCGCCCAGCGACGCCGACGCACCCGAGCCCTGGGACTCCTGGGATGCGCCGGACGACGGATGGCTGCCGCCGACCGACCTTGACGCGCCGCACGCTGCTTCCGCGAGCACGACAGGAGCGGCCCGATCGGGCCCGCGCTCGGCGCCCGTGCGAGCACCCGGAGTGGCCGCATCCGCGAAGGCGGCGACCCCGCTCGAGGCACTGACCCGCGTGTGGGGCTATGACGCGTTCCGCGACCAGCAGGCGGCGATCATCGACGACGTGGTCGCCGGCCGCGATGCCGTCGTGCTCATGCCCACCGGCGGCGGCAAGAGCCTCTGCTACCAGATCCCGTCGCTCGTGCGCGAGGGCACCGGCGTCGTCATCAGCCCGCTCATCGCCCTCATGCACGACCAGGTCGATGCGCTCGAGCAGCTCGGCGTGCGTGCGGCCTACCTGAACTCGACCCAGTCGATCGACGAGCGCCGCGACGTCGAGCGGCGCCTGCTCGCGGGCGAGCTCGACATGCTCTACCTCGCGCCCGAGCGGCTGCCGGTCGCGCAGAGCCTGCTCGACGCCGCACCGATCGCGCTGTTCGCGATCGATGAGGCGCACTGCGTCAGCCAGTGGGGCCACGACTTCCGCCCCGACTACCTGCAGCTGTCGGTGCTCGGCGAGCGCTGGCCGGAGGTGCCACGCGTCGCGCTCACCGCGACCGCCACCGTCGAGACGCGAGCCGAGATCGTCGAGCGCCTCGGTCTGCGCGACGCACAGGTGTATGTGTCGAGCTTCGACCGGCCCAACATCCAGTACCGCATCGCACCCAAGCAGGACGCGAAGGCGCAGCTGCAGCGCATCATCCGCGACGAGCACCCGGGCGCCACCGGCATCGTCTACTGCCTCTCGCGCAAGTCGGTCGAGTCGACCGCCGAGTGGCTGCGCGCCCAGGGCATCGACGCGCTGCCGTACCACGCGGGTCTCGACGCCGCGGTGCGCGGCGCGAACCAGCAGCGCTTCCTGCGCGAGGACGGCGTCGTCATGGTCGCGACGATCGCCTTCGGCATGGGCATCGACAAGCCGGACGTGCGTTTCGTGGCGCACCTCGACCTGCCGAAGTCGATCGAGGGCTACTACCAGGAGACCGGTCGCGCCGGCCGCGACGGTGAGCCATCCACAGCCTGGCTCGCGTACGGCCTGCAGGATGTGGTGCAGCAGCGCCGCATGATCTCCGAGGGCGTCGGTGATGCGCAGCGCAAGCGCAACCAGACGATGCACCTCGACGCGATGCTTGCGCTGTGCGAGACGGTCGAGTGCCGGCGCGTGCAGCTGCTCGCCTACTTCGGCGAGCCGAGCTCGCCGTGCGGCAACTGCGACACGTGCCTCACGCCGCCCGACTCGTACGACGGCACGGTGCCGGCGCAGAAGCTGCTCTCCACGATCGTGCGGCTGCAGCGCGAGCGGCGGCAGGCGTACGGCGCCGGGCACCTGGTCGACATCCTCACGGGCGCCGACACCGAGCGCAGCCGCCGCTTCGGCCATGATCAGCTCGCCACCTACGGCATCGGCGCCGACCTGCCGGCCACGCAGTGGCGGGGGATCGTGCGGCAGCTGCTCGCGCAGGGCCTCGTGCAGGTGCAGGGCGAGTACGGCGTGCTGGCGATGACGGAGGCGTCGACGACGGTGCTCGCCGGTCAGCGCGAGGTGCGGCTGCGGCATGAGACGAAGGCACCCGCGAAGGCCACGAGGCGCTCCGCCTCGACGCTGCAGCTCGACGACGCGCAGCAGGGCATCTTCCAGGCGCTCCGCTCGTGGCGAGCGAGCACCGCGAAGGAGCAGTCGGTGCCCGCGTACGTCGTGTTCAACGACAAGACGCTCGCGGCGATCGCCGAGCGCAAGCCCGCGACGATGGTCGAGCTCTCGACCATCTCCGGCGTCGGCGAGTCGAAGCTCGAGCGCTACGGCGAGTCGGTGCTGGAGGTGCTGGCGAGCACATGAGCGATCGCGTGCGGCTCGACGTCTGGATCTGGGCGGTGCGGCTCGTGAAGACGCGCGCCGGCGCGACCGAGGCATGCCGCGGCGGGCACGTGAAGGTCGGCGGTCAGCCCGCGAAGGCCTCGCAGCAGGTGCGCATCGGCGACGAGGTGCGCGTGCGCATCCACGGCTTCGACCGCGTCGTGATCGTCAAGCAGCTGCTGAAGAAGCGAGTGGGAGCGCCGGCGGCCGCGGAGGCGATCGAGGACCGCTCGCCGCCACGGCCCACGGCGGTCGAAGCGGCGCAGATCCCGTTCCGGCCCAAGGGTGCCGGTCGCCCGACGAGCCGCGAGCGGCGAGAGATCGATCGACTGCGCGGGCGCGAGGCGGAGTGATGGTCCTCAGCCGTCGCTGAGGGCCATGACGAACCAGATGATGCCCGGCACGAAGAGCACCGTGCCGAGCACGAGCGCGCCCATGCCGAGCATGAGCTGCGGCTGGCCCGACTCCGTGCTGCGTCGCCGCTTCGCGCCGAGGCGCAGCAGCATGATGGCCGCAGCGATCACGCCAAGGCCCAGTGCCGCGAGCCAGATGCTCGCTCCCTGTCCGTACCCCTCGATGAAGTCCATGCCGGGAGACTAGCCATCGTTGCCGAGCGCACGGTGGGAGCATCCGGCAGCGCCGGTAGGCTGGCAGGCGTGCCTCGTACCGCTGTCTCCCCGCTGATCGCCCGCTCCTGGCTGCTCGTGCCCGCCTCCAAGCCGGAGTTGTTCGAGATCGCGCAGGAGAGCGACGCCGACGCGATCATCATCGACATCGAGGACGCGGTCGCGGCCAAGGACAAGGTGCAGGCGCGGGCGGACACCGTCGCGTGGCTCTCCAGCGGGCATCGGGCCTGGGTGCGCATCAACGACGCCGCGAGCGAGTTCTGGAGCACCGACCTGGCCGACCTGAAGGATGCGCCCGGCCTCGAGGGCGTGATGCTCGCGAAGACCGAGTCGGCCAGCCACGTGGACGACACCGCCGACCGGCTCCCTGAGGGCATGCCGATCCTGGCGCTGGTGGAGACCGCTCGCGGCGTGTTGCACGTCGAGCGGATCGCATCCGCGCCCGCCACCTTCCGGCTCGCGTTCGGCACCGGCGACTTCAAGCGCGACACCGCGACCGGCGACGACCCGATCGCGCTGGCCTATGCACGCTCGCAGCTCGTGATCGCGTCGCGGGCAGCACGGCTGCCGGCGCCGATCGATGGCCCCACCCTGTCGGCGGAGGCGCTGGTCGAGGGCACGCGCCTGTCGAAGGAGATGGGCATGTCGGGCAAGCTGTGCCTCACGCACACGCAGGCGGCGACCATCAACGCCGGGCTGGCGCCGAGTGAGGAAGAGGTCGCGTGGGCACACGCCTTCGTGCGCGCGTTCGAGGAGTCGGGCGGCAAGATCACCGACGGCAGCGACCTCCCGCGCCTGGCGCGCGCCCAGAAGATCCAGACCCAGGCCCGCGACTTCGGCATCGAGGCCGATGAGGCCACGCTGGAGAGCCTGAACTACTGACGGACGCGATGATGGCGGGGCGCCGGAGCGCCCCGCCATCATTGTGAAGGATCAGTGGTTGAACGTGTCCTTGACGTCGTTGCCGGCGTCCTTGACGTGCTCGCCCGCCTGATTCGCATTGGCGACGGCCTGGTCCGTGTGGCCCTGCGCCTCCATGCTCTCGTTGTCGGTCGCGTCGCCGAGGCCTTCCTTGGCCTTGCCGACGCCTTCCTTGGCTGCGTTCGAGATCTTGTCATCGAGACCCATACGAACCTCCTTGATCGTTGGGAGCGATTGCTCCGCGATCCAACCTAGGAGGGCAGCCTGGGAACCGCCTCAATCCTCCGCGTCGCGCGATCGCTGCCGGCCGCCGGCGTCGACGACCGGGATCGGCGAGGTAGTGACGGGCGGTGCGTAGGAGCCCGGCCCGGAGCCATCGGCCTCGAGCTGCGCCGTGCGAGCGCGCTCGTCGAGCGCCTCCTCCATCGCCGACTTCTGTCGCAGCGGCGGCGCCTTGAAGAAGATCGCGAGCAGGAACGCGGCGGCCACGACCGCGAGCCCGACCCAGAACGGCCCTGTGGTGGCGTTGCTGAAGCCGTCCAGGAACGGTGCGGCGAGACGCGGGTCGGCGGTGTTCAGGAATGAGGAGTCGTTGTCGAGCGCGCTGCCGAGCTGCTCAGGCTGCTGCAGCACGTCGAGGATGCGCGCGTTGCCGGGGTCTGCGAGCACGTCGGGCTCCTGCGCCGCCTGCGCCAGCTGGGCGCGCAGGTCGGGGCGGGCGAACGCCTCTGCGAGCGCGTCCGGCAGCCGTGTGTAGAGCAGCGAGAAGGCGACGGCGACGCCGGTGGTGCCACCCAGCTGTCGGAAGAACGTCGAGGCGCTCGTCGCGACTCCCATGTCCTTCGGGCGCACCGCGTTCTGCGACGCGATCGTCAGCGTCTGCAGCAGCTGGCCGAGCCCGAGCCCGATGAAGAGCTGAGCCAGCAGCAGCATCCACAGCGGGCTGTTGAACTGCAGCGTCACGAGCACGCCGTACCCGACGGCCATGACGCCGAGGCCCACGACCGGGAACAGCCGGTAGCGACCGGTGCGCCCGATGATCTGTCCGGAGGCGATGGAGGCGATCATGAGGCCGAGGATCATCGGCAGGGTCGCGAAGCCGGCCTCGGTGGGATTCATGCCGTGCACGATCTGCAGCACGAACGGGATCATCATCATCGCGGCGAACATCGCGAAGCCGGTGAAGACGCCCAGCAGCGTGGCCATCGAGAACGTGCTGTTGCGGAACAGGTGGAGCGGGATGAGCGCGGTGTCGCCCATGCGGGTCTCGACCACGACGAACAGGACGATGCCGATCGCGCCGATGAGGTAGCAGGCGATCGCGGCCGTGGACGCCCAGCCCCATTCGCGACCCTGCTCTGCCACCAGCAGCAGCGGCACGACGCCCATCACGAGCAGTGCGGCGCCCCACCAGTCGATCTTGACCCGCTCGTGGTGGGCAGGCAGGTGGAGGTAGCGGAAGACCATCCAGAGTGCGGCAATGCCGATCGGCAGGTTGAACAGGAAGACCCAGCGCCAGCCCTCCAGGAAGAGGATCTCCTCGGTGCCGGCCAGCACGCCGCCGATGAGCGGGCCGAGGATGGACGAGACGCCGAAGACGGCGAGGAAGTAGCCCTGGTACTTGGCGCGCTCGCGGGGATTGAGCACGTCGGCCATGATCGTCAGCGGCAGGGACATGAGGCCGCCGGCGCCCAGGCCCTGCAGCGCGCGGAAGGCCGCGAGCTGCACCATGTCCTGCGCGAACGACGAGGCGATCGATCCGACCAGGAACAGCGCGATGGCGACCAGGAAGAGCGGCCGTCGGCCGAAGATGTCGCTCAGCTTGCCGTAGATGGGTGTGACGATGGTCGACACGATGAGGAACGCGGTCACCACCCACACCTGCAGCTCGAGCCCCTGGAGGTCGTCTGCGATGGTGCGCATCGACGTGCCGACCACCGTCTGCGAGATCGACGAGAGGAACATCGCGATCATGAGGCCGATGAGCACGAGGGTGATCTGGCGCTGGGTCATCAAGGGGGTAGGCGCCGCGGCGGCGTCACCCGAGCGCGTGTCGCGCTGAGGCATGGGAGGTCCTGTTCTGACGAAGTCGTTAGCCCGACGAACGGTCTAGGGCGCAAACAGTATCCCACGCTCCCGGCCCGGCGCGCGCATCGTGCGACCATGGAGCCGTGCGGAAGGTGCTGACGATGGTGCTCGCGGCGCTCCTGGTGAGCGGCTGCGGCCAGGCCGAGACCCCGGGTGCGACAGTCGACGCGTCCGAGTCCCCGACCGCGTCCGCTCGGGCGGCCGAGCCGGCGTCGGCGGCACCGAGCCCGACGCCCGCAGCGACCGCCGAGCCCACGCCCGAGCCGACAGCGCGGTGGGACGTCGACTCGGCAGCCAGCCTGCAGGTCATCGTGAACAAGCTGCGGCCTATGGACCCGGCCGACTTCGCGCCCCAGCTCGTGCCGGTGTCGACCGAGAACGAGGACGGCGCAGAAGTCGTGCGACCCGAGCTCGATGCCGCCCTGACCGAGATGGATGCCGCCATGCGCGCAGCGATCGGCGAGGGCACCTTCGTCACCTCGTCCTACCGCTCCTACGGGTTGCAGGCGCAGTACTACCAGAACGCGATCGACCGCTACGGGCAGCAGGCGGCAGACACGACGAGCGCGCGCCCGGGTCACTCCGAGCACCAGACCGGACTCGCGATCGACCTGCAGTCGACCTCGCGCGAGTGCCGCCTCGACCACTGCTTCGGCGAGACCGAGGCGGGGCGCTGGATCGCGCAGCACGCGTGGGAGTTCGGGTTCGTGCTGCGGTATCCACCGGGGGCGGATGCGGTGACCGGCTACGCCTGGGAGCCATGGCACCTGCGCTTCGTCGGCACCGACGTGACGACCGCGATGCACGAGCACGGCACGGTCACGCTCGAGGAGTTCTTCGGGCTGGCGCCCGCGCCGGAGTACGCCTCGTGAGCCGCGACCGCATCCCTCGCCTGCGTGCGGCGGCGATCGCGGCGGCGGCTCTCGTCGCGATCGCCGGCTGCACCGGCCCCGCAGCGGAGCCGGTGCCATCGACCGAGCCCGGAGCATCCGCGCCGGCCGAGCCTTCCGTGCCTGCGTCATCCACGCCCGCGCCGCCCGAGCCGACGCCGTCGAGCGACGAGACGGTCGTTGAGGTGTCCGCACTCGGCGACATGCTCCCGCACCAGACGATCCTCGACGGCGCGCAGACCGCCGAGGGCTGGGACTTCACGCGCTACTTCGACGACATCACGCCGGTGCTCGCCTCATCCGGCATGGTGGCGTGCAACCTCGAGGCGCCGGTCGCCGGCGACGAGCTGGGCGTCAGCGCCTACCCGGCGTTCAACGCGCCGGCGGCGTTCGCCGCCGACCTCGCGGCATCCGGATGCACCGCCTTCAGCACCGCGAACAATCACGCGCTCGACGCCGGCATGCGCGGGCTGGAGATCACCGCCGACGTGCTCGACGCGCTGCCGGTGACCTGGCACGGCACCGCGCGCTCGGCTGCGGAGCAGCTGCAGCCGGCGATCACGGAGGTCGACGGCATCCGCATCGCGTTCGTCTCGGCGACGGCGCTGACGAACGTCGCCGGCCCCGCGACGAGCCTCACGATGCTGTCGGATCGCGCGGTCGTCGAGCAGCTGATGGCGACGGCGACCGCGGAGGCAGACGTCGTGATCGTCGCTGCGCACTGGGGGGTCGAGTACGCGCCGACGGTGCACGCGTCGCAGCGCTCGACGGCCGAGTGGCTGTCGTCGCTCGGCGCCGACGTCATCCTGGGCGCGCACCCGCACGTGCTCGAGCCCGTCGAGTGGGTCGAGAGCGCCGCCGGGCGCACGCTGGTCTGGTACTCGCTCGGCAACGGGCTGTCGTCGCAGATCGACGTGCCGCGGGTGTTCAGCGCGATCGGCCGCTTTGACATCGTGCGGGGCGCCGACGGCATCGAGATCCGCGACCCCCGCGCGATCCCGATCTACATGCACTTCGACTGGACCGTGGCCGATCGGCGTGCCGGCAACCTCGCGACCCGCTCGAATCCGCGCCTCTACCTGCTGGAGGACGCTGCCGAACCGCTCACCCGCTCCGCCTGGGAGACGACGCCGGAGGCGCAGCGCGCCGTAATTGCCGACACGCTCGGCCCGGAGGTCACGCTCGTCGACCGCTGACCGCGCAGGTGCACCGAGCACGTGGACCGCGCAGATGCACCGAGCAGCGGCGGGCAAGAGGTCGTACCCTGCGAGCATGGCAAAGGTCGGTGGCGGAGGGTCCAAGCGCGGCGGGTTCCGCGGCGGCGGCGGTGGGTTCCGCCGCAGCACGAGCTCCCGCAGCTTCTTCGGCGGCGGCTCGCGCTCCGGCGGCGGTGGCTCCTTCGGCAGCTCGCGCGGCGGCACCCGCAGCACCGGTTCGCGTCGCTCGAGCGGTTGGAGCTGGTCAGGCACGGGCGCCCGTCACTCCTCGCGCGGCAGCGGCGCCCCGCGAACCGGCGGGGACTGGACGAGCGCACTGTGGGCGATCGTGATCATCGTCGTCGTCTACGCATTGATCGCGCTGGGGGCATGATGCGGCGCCTGCTGACTGCGGCCCTGGCCAGCGCGCTGCTGCTCACCGGCTGCCAGCAGGGCTCGCTCGACCCGTCGCCCTCCGCCACGACCGAGCCCGCCGCATCGGCAACGCCGACGCCCACGCCGGAGCCGGTCACCGTCTCGGTGAGCGCGATGGGCGACATCCTGCCGCACGACTCTGTCACGGCGGATGCGCTCCAGCCCGACGGCTCCTACGACTACGGGCAGTTCTTCGATGCGGCGCGGCCGATCTGGGCCGACAGCGATCTCGTCTACTGCAATCAGGAGGCGCCCAGTGCGGGCGTCGAGCTCGGACTCACCTACTTCCCGGCCTTCAACGCACCGGTCGAGTTCGCCGAGGGCATCGCTGACGCGGGCTGCAACACCATCGGGCTCGGCAACAACCACACCTTCGACCGCGGCCAGGAGGGCATCGATCGCACGCTGGCCGTGTGGGACGAGCTCGATCCGCTGCTCATCCACGGCGCGTTCCGCTCTGAGAACGAGCAGGCGGCAGTGCCGACGACCGAGGTCGCCGGCGAGGGCGGAGCGTCGCTGACGGTCGCGTTCCTGAACTTCATCGACCTCTCCAACAACCCCACGAACGAGTACGCGGTGACGTGGCTGGACGATCCGCTGGTCGAGCAGCAGCTGGGGGAGGCGGCCGAGACCGCCGACGCCACCATCGTCGCCGTGCACTGGGGCGACGAGTACTCCGGCACCGTCAACGCCAGGCAGCGCGAGCAGGCGCAGCGATTGGCCGAGCTGGGCGCTGACGTGATCCTCGGCACCCACCCGCACGTGCTGCAGGAGGCCGAGTGGCTCGAGCGCGCCGACGGCTCGCGCGCGTTCGTCTACTACTCGCTCGGCAACGCGGTGTCGACGCAGATGGCGATCCCGCGGGTGGTGAGCGCGGTCGCGCAGTTCGACCTGGTGGGGGAGCCCGGCGGCGAGGTGGAGGTCGTCGACCCCGCCGCTGTCCCGATCTACATGCACTTCGACCTGACGCCGTCGCAGTTCGTCAATCGTCAGTGGGTGAACCGTCGCAACCTGCAGCTGCACCCGCTCGTCGACGCCGCCGAGCCGATCACGCGGTCGGCCTGGCGCAACGAGCTGACCGTCGAGTCGGGCCTCCAGCTGGTCACGGACGCGCTCGGCCCCGACGTGCGCATCATCAGCGACTCCTTCGCCCCCTGATCCCGTCCGTCAACCGGTCAGGTGGTCTGGCGGCCGGGTTTCCGGCTCGCCGCGCCAGGGAGCCGGTTGACCGACGCGGTCAGGCGCCGAGTGCAGCGTCGACGATCGCCTTCGCCTCCGACTGCACCTGACGCAGGTGGTCGGCGTCGACGAACGACTCCGCGTAGATCTTGTAGACGTCCTCCGTGCCTGAGGGGCGGGCGGCGAACCAGGCTCGCTCGGTGACGACCTTCAGCCCGCCGATCGCGGCGCCGTTGCCCGGAGCCTCGGTGAGCTTCGCGATGATCGGGTCTCCCGCCAGCTCGGTCGCCTCGACCGCGTCGCCCGAGAGCTTGCCGAGCCGTGCCTTCTGCTCGCGCGTCGCCGGCGCATCCACGCGCTCGTACACGGGCGAGCCGAAGCGCTCGGTCAGCTCGGCATAGAGCTGCGATGGCGACTTGCCGGTCACGGCCCGGATCTCCGACGCGAGCAGGCACAGCAGGATCCCGTCCTTGTCGGTCGTCCAGACGGTGCCGTCCCGCTGCAGGAACGAGGCGCCCGCGCTCTCCTCGCCGCCGAAGCCGACCGAGCCGTCGACGAGGCCCGGCACGAACCACTTGAACCCCACCGGCACCTCCCAGAGCCGGCGCCCCAGCGCATCGGCGACCCGGTCGACCATCGACGACGACACGAGCGTCTTGCCGATGGCGGCGTCCGCGCGCCAGTCGGGGCGGTGGGCGTAGAGGTACTCGATCGCCACCGCGAGGAAGTGGTTGGGGTTCATCAGCCCGCCGTCGGGCGTGACGATCCCGTGCCGGTCGGCGTCGGCGTCGTTGCCGGTGAGGATGTCGAACTCATCCTTGCGCGCCAGCACCGAGGCCATCGCGTTGGGGCTCGAGCAGTCCATGCGGATCTTCTCGTCCCAGTCCAGCGTCATGAACGCCCAGGTCGCGTCGACCAGCGGGTTGGTGACCGTCAGGTCGATGCCGTAGTGCTCGGCGATCGCGCCGTAGTACTCCACCGAGGCGCCGCCGAGCGGGTCCGCGCCGATCCTGATGCCCGACGCCTTGATCGCCTCGAAGTCGATCACGCGACCGAGCGCCTGCACGTACTCGTCGCGGAAGTCGTAGAGCTCGATGCGGTTGTCGCTCGACCCCTCGACGGACGCGCGCTTGACGTCGGTCAGACCGCCCGCGATGAGTTCGTTCGCCCGCTTCGCGATCCAGCCGGTGGCGTCGGAATCGGCGGGGCCGCCGTGCGGCGGGTTGTACTTGAAGCCGCCGTCGCGGGGCGGGTTGTGCGAGGGCGTCACGACGATGCCGTCCGCGCTGTCACCTTCGGATGCGTGCTGGTTGTAGTCGAGGATCGCGCGCGAGACGGCCGGCGTCGGCGTGACCGAGCCGCGCGCATCCGCCATCACGCGCACGCCGTTGGCCACCAGCACCTCGAGCGCGGTGCGCTCGGCGGGCAGCGAGAGCGCGTGGGTGTCGCGGCCGATGAAGAGCGGGCCGGTGATGCCCTGCTCGGCGCGGTACTCGACAATCGCCTGCGTGATCGCGAGGATGTGGGCCTCGTTGAACGCCGTATCGAACGCGCTGCCGCGGTGGCCGCTGGTGCCGAACGCCACCGCCTGATCCGGGTTCGTCACGTCGGGGACGAGATCGAAGTAGGCGCGCTCGAGGGCACGCACGTCGATGAGGTCCTGGGGCTGGGCTACCGTGCCTGCTCTGCTCATGACCCCATCCAAGCACCGAGCCCCTGTGACGGCGAGGTCCGGCTCTCGACAGCCCCAGCGGTGAGGAAGTGCCCCATTGCCGCGCTCCCGTGCGCGTGCGACCATGCGACACATGGACGAGCGCAGCAGGGCGCTGGAGGCCGCGCACCGCGGCGCGACGGCATTCCTCGCCACGCTCGAGGATCGACCGGTCTGGCCACGAGCGACGCTCGACGACATGCTCGCGACCTTCGGAGGACCGGTGCCGGAGGAGGGCCTCGATGCCGCGACGGTCGTCGAGCAGCTCGCGGCCGATGCCGGCCCGGGCCTGGTCGGCATCCCCGGCGGCCGCTTCTTCGGCTTCGTGATCGGCGGCACGCTGCCGGCGGCGCTCGCGGCCGACTGGCTGGTCGCGGCATGGGATCAGAACAGCGGCTCCGCGATGCTCACCCCCACCACCGTGGCACTCGAGCGCATCGCAGGGCGGTGGATGCTGGAGCTGCTCGACCTGCCGGAGACCGCGAGCGTCGGCTTCGTCACCGGTGGGCAGCTGTCGAACTTCACCTGTCTGGCCGCCGCGCGGCACGCGGTGCTGGCTCGGGCGGGCTGGGATCTCGCCGATCGCGGCCTGCGCGACTCACCGCCGGTGCGCTTCGTCGTGGGCGCCGACCGGCACGGCACGATCGACCGTGCGGCGCGCTTCCTCGGCATCGGGCGCGCAGAGATCATCGTGGTCGACGCCGATGACCAGGGGCGGATGGACCCGGTGTCGCTCGAGCGCACCCTGGAGCACGGCGAGGGCCCGCTCATCGTCTGCCTGCAGGCCGGCGAAGTGCACACAGGAGCCTTCGACGACCTGAGCGCGCTCATCCCGATAGCCCACCGCAACGGCGGATGGGTGCACGTCGACGGCGCGTTCGGCCTCTGGGCGGCGGCGAGCCCGCGGCTGGCGCACCTGGCCGCCGGCGCCGCGGCCGCCGACTCGTGGGCCACGGATGCGCACAAGACCCTCAACGTGCCCTACGACTGCGGCATGGCCATCGTGCGCAACCCCGCCGACTCGATCGCGGCCTTCCGCACCGGCGGCGACTACCTCGTCTACACCGGCCTCGACCCCTGGGACGTGACGCCGGAGCTCTCCCGCCGCGCCCGAGGCGTGCCGGCGTGGGCGGCGCTGCGCAGCCTCGGCCGCTCCGGCGTCGCCGCACTCATCGATCGGCTGCACGCGAACGCGCGCACGATGGCCGAGGGCCTCGCCGCGATCGACGGTGTGGAAATCGTCAACGACGTGGTCTACACCCAGGTGATGTTCCGGCTCGCGACCGACGAAGCGACGCGAGCGCTGGGGGCCGCCGTGCTCGCTGAGGGCACCGCGGTGGTCACGGGCGCCGAGTGGCGCGGACGTGCGGTGCTGCGGTGCGCGATGTCGTCGTGGGTGACGACGCCGGACGACATCGAGCGGACGCTCGCCGCCATCCGATCGCTCGCCGCGGCCTGACCGGTAGGCAGCAGCGACACGGCCGCGACCCTAGGCTGGGCGCATGAGTCAGCCGCGCGTCGTCACGTTCCTCGGCCCTCGCGGCACCTTCACCGAGGCCGCGCTCGAGCAGGTCGAAGGCCTCGACGGGGCCGAGCGGATGCCGGTCGCCAATGTGGGAGAGGCGCTCGCGGCGGTGGCCGAGGGCCGATCCGACGCGGCGATGATCGCGATCGAGAACTCGATCGAGGGCGGCGTGACCGCGGCCCAGGACGCGCTCGCGGCAACGCCGGGGCTCCGCATCATCTCCGAGCACGTCGTGAGCGTGAACTTCTCGCTGGTCGCGCCCGCGGGCACGCGGCTGGATGACATCCGCGTCATCGCCGCGCACCCGGTCGCCTGGGCGCAGTGCACCGCGTGGCTGCAGCGCGAGCTGCCGGGCCGAGCGCACCTGCCCGCCGCCTCCAACGTCACGGCCGCGGCCGAGCTCGGCGCCGGGCCCGCCCAGGCGGCGCTCTCGACGCCCACCGTCGGCCACTGGGTCGATGGGCTGGAGGTGCTCGCCGACCGCATCGGCGACAACCCCGACGCCGTGACGCGCTTCCTCTTCGTCGGTCGTGCGGCTGCACCGGGGGAGCCGACCGGGGCCGACAAGACCAGCCTCGTCGTCGAGCTGCCGAGCGATGAGCCCGGCGTGCTGCTCGACATGCTCGAGCAGTTCGCGACCCGCGGCGTCAACCTCTCCCTCATCCAGTCGCGCCCGATCGGCGACCGGCTCGGCCGCTATCGCTTCGTCATGGATGCCGACGGTCACATCCGCGACGAGCGCGTGGCGGATGCGCTGCTCGGTCTCAAGCGCTTCTCGCCGCACGTGACGTTCCTCGGCTCCTACGCGCGAGCGGACGGCCACCGGGCGGATGTCGAGCGCCGCTTCACGGACCGGTCGTTCGAGGACGCGCGCGACTGGCTGCGGGGTCTGCTCGCGGGCGAGCCCGAGGCCTGACCGGCCGCGCATCGTCGCGGTCCGCCGCACCCGTGCGGCCTCGCTGCGCGCAGGCTAGACCGCGACGCCCTGGTGCGCCCGGCGGTGCGGCACGCGCACCACGAGCGCGTCCTCGCGCACGACGGCCCGCAGCGCGATCGCCTCGCCCACGACATCGCCGTCGACCTGCACGGCCCGCGGCTCCTCGAGGCGAGCGTGCGTCTCCTTCGCCTGGCCGTAGCCGAGCGCGGCGCCGGTGCGCTGCCGACCGAGGTGCCCCGTGCGGCGCAGCAGCTTCGTGACGATCAGGTTGTTGCGCGCCATGTAGCCGAGCACCTGCATCCAGCCGCGCGCACCCTGCGGGCGGATGAGGGCGATATCCAGCTTCTGATCGTCGACGACCGCATCCGGCAGCACGACGATGCCGTTCGTGACCGTGCCGCAGTTGCCGATCAGCATGGTGTTCACGGTCGAGCGCACGACGCGACCGCCATCCATGCGCACCTGCACGCGCACCTTGTCGAGACCGGAGATCACGCGGCCCGCGGCGTCGGCGTACGCGAGCCAGCCGACCCGCTTCTTCAGATCCTCATCGGTCTTGTCGATCATCTCGGCGTCGAGCCCGAAGCCGACCATGACCGCGAACGCGTGCTGCGAGCGGGTGCCATCCGGGGCCTCGATCTCGAGCTCGCCCAGGTCGATCTCGCGCTCATCGCCCTCGAACGCGGTGCGCACCGCGGTGCGCAGGTTCGTGACGTCGATGCCGAGGTTGCGCGCGAGCAGGTTGCCGGTGCCGGCGGGGATGATCGCGAGGATCACATCCGTGCTGGTGATGGCATCGGCCGCGACGCGCACCGTGCCGTCGCCACCGGCGACCAGCAGCAGATCGATGTCGGCGGCAAGCGCCGCCTCGACCGCGGCCTTGCCCGCGTCATCGGCATCGGTCTCGAACCACACCGGCTCCGACCACTCGATCGGCTGCACCGACTCGACCGCGGAGGCGAGGCGATCGCGGTCCATCTTGACCGGGTTGTAGACGATTCCTGCGCGCATGGTCGAAGCGTACCCCGGGCTTCAGCAGACTCCCTGCGACGTGCGGCGGGGTCGATCCGCGCGCTCATAGACTGGAGGGGTGATCGATCCCCAGCTGCTGCGCGACCAGCCCGACCTCGTCAAGGCAAGTCAGGAGCGCCGAGGCGACCCCGTGGCCTACGTCGACGAGGCGCTGCTCGCCGAGAGCGCCCGGCGCGCCGCCATCACCGAGTACGAGGGCCTGCGGGCCGAGCAGAACGCGCACTCGAAGCTGGTCGGCAAGGCAGCCAAGGAGGATCGGCCGGCGCTCATCGAGCAGGGCAAGTCGCTGGCCGCCCGCGTCAAGGATGCGCAGGCGCGCGTGACAGAGGCAGAGGCCGCCTTCGACGCAGCCGTGACGAAGCTCGGCAACATCGTGCACCCGGACGTGCCCGCGGGCGCGGAGGAGAACTTCGTCACGCTCACCACGCACGGCACCGAGCGCACACTCGACTTCGACGCGCGCGACCACGTGGAGCTGGGCGAGGGTCTCAGGGCGTTCGACATCGCCCGCGGCGCCAAGGTGGCGGGCACCCGCTTCTACTACCTCACCGGTATCGGGATGCGGCTCGAGCTCGCGATCATGCTCATGGGGCTCGACCAGGTGCTGGCCGACGGCTTCACCCCGCTCATGACGCCGACCCTGGTGCGACCCGAGATCATGCAGGGCACCGGCTTCCTGGGCGAGCACGCCGCGGAGGTCTACCACCTGCCCGCCGACGACCTGTACCTGACGGGCACGTCGGAGGTGGCGCTCGCGGGCTTCCACGCCGACGAGATCGTCGACCTCGAGCAGCCGCTGCGCTACGCCGGCTGGTCCACCTGCTACCGCCGAGAGGCGGGCTCCGCTGGCCGCGACACCCGCGGCATCCTGCGCGTGCACCAGTTCAACAAGCTCGAGATGTTCTCCTACGTGAAGCCCGAGGATGCGGAGGCCGAGCACGATCGCATGCGGGCGCTGCAGGAGCGGATGCTGCAGGCGTGCGAGCTCGACTACCGCGTGATCGACGTCGCCGCCGGCGACCTCGGCTCGTCAGCGGCGCGCAAGTTCGACATCGAGGCGTGGATCCCTTCGCAGCAGACCTACCGCGAGCTCACCTCCACCTCGAACTGCACCACGTTCCAGGCCCGTCGCCTTGCCACCCGCTACCGCACGGAGAGCGGCAAGACGGCTCCCGCAGCAACGCTCAATGGCACCGCGGCCACGACGCGCTGGATCGTCGCGCTGCTCGAGACGCATCAGCAGGCCGACGGCTCGGTGCGCGTGCCCGAAGCGCTGCGGCCCTACCTGGGCGGCATCGCGACGATCGAGCCGGTGGCCTGATGGAGCGCCTGCTGATCGGGCTCGACATCGACGGCACCATCGTGCTCGAGGACGACTCGCTCTCCCCACGGGTGGCGGATGCGGTGCGCGCCGTGGTCGACGCGGGCCACGAGGTGGTGCTGGCGACCGGCCGCTCGAAGCCCTCCACGGTGACCACCGCCGAGCGCCTCGGCATCCAGCCGACCCACCTGGTGGCGGCCAACGGCGCACAGGTGCTCGAGCTGCGCGGCGAGCAGTACGCGACCATCCACGTCGAGACCTTCGATCCCGCCCCCGCGCTGCGCACGATCGCGCAGGGGCTGCCGACCGGCTCGTTCATGGTCGAGGATGCGGCGGGCCACCGGCGCTTCACCAACGGCATGATCGACTGGGATCTGGACAGCGCCGAGCAGGTCGAGTTCGAGGAGCTGCTGCACATCCCCGCCATGCGCGTGGTCGTGATGAGCCCCGACCACCACGTCGACGACTTCCTCGAGATCGTCGAGTCGATGGGCCTGCACAAGGTCTCCTACGCGATCGGCTACTCGTCCTGGCTCGACATCGCACCCGACGGCGTCAACAAGGCGACGGGGCTGGAGCGGGTCGCGCGCCTGCTGGGCTTCACCCGCGATCGCATGCTCGTCGTCGGCGACGGCCGCAACGACATCGACATGTTCCAGTGGGTGGTCGCCGGCAACGGTCGTGCCGTCGCGATGGGGCAGGCGCCCGACGAGGTGAAGGCGGCTGCGGGCGAGGTGACGACCACGGTGGAGGACGACGGCCTCGCGGTGCTGCTCGAGGGCCTGCTCGTCCGCAGCTGAGGCCGGCGACGTCGCCAGACCTCCGCAGGCTCCTGGCGGAACGGTCGTGGGCGACGCATCCGCGTGCACCGTAGAATCGTGCGGAGGTCACCTCATGCATGCATGAGCGGCCGATGGAGGGCTGTCCGAGCGGCCGATGGAGCCGGTCTTGAAAACCGGTGGGCAGCAATGCCTCGTGGGTTCGAATCCCACGCCCTCCGCCGCAGTGCCGAGCCGAGCGGAAGGGGTGCCGGATGAGTGGTGAGCGCGCATCGAGCGTCGTGGACACCTCGTCGATGGTGCCCCGCCACGGCCGGCTGCACCGCCAATCCGGGGTCGCGCACCTGTTCCGCTGGCTCGCCCTCGGGCTGGCGGTCGTGCTCGTGGCAGCGGTCGGGGTGGTGGGCGTCTCGGTACTCCGCCTGTCGACCGGCATCGCCACCGTCGACCTCGGCGGCGACGTGCCGCCCGCGCAGGCTGGCTTCGCCCCCTACGCGGGCGGATTCACGATCCTGCTGGTGGGCTCCGACCAGCGGACGGGCCAGGGCTCCGACTTCGGCGAGGACGCCTACGGCGAAGGCCGCCTGAACGACGTGACGATGCTCCTGCACGTCAGCGACGATCACCAGCTGGCGCGCGTCGTCTCCTTCCCGCGCGACCTCGTCGTCGACTACCCGGCCTGCGAGGATCCCGAGACCGGCGAGGTCACGCCGGCCGCCTCGAACGTGCAGTTCAATCAGGGGCTCGAGCGCGGGGGTCTCTCGTGCGTGGCCGAGATGGTCACCGAGCTGACCGGCATCGACGTGCCGTACGCGGCGATGATCACGTTCCAGGGCGTCATCAGCATGTCGACGGCGGTCGGCGGCGTGCCCGTGTGTTTCGCGGGCGAGATCGATGACACCTACACCGGCCTGCAGATCCCCGAGGCGGGCACCTATGAGCTCGAGGGGGAGCAGGCGCTGCAGTTCCTCCGCTCGCGCCACGGCGTGGGCGACGGGTCCGACCTCGCGCGCATCTCCTCGCAGCAGGTCTTCCTGTCGTCGCTCGTGCGCACCCTGCAGTCGGATGCGGTGCTCACCGACTTCACGCGCCTCTACGCGATCTCGCAGGTGGCGCTCGACAACATGACGCTCTCGTCGGGCCTCGCGAACGTCGGCACCATGGTCTCGATGGCTCGCGTGCTCGCGGACATTCCGCTCGAGACCATGCAGTTCGTCCTCTATCCGAACGTGCTGGAGGGCAACCGCGTCTACCCGGACGAGCAGGCAGCCGACGAGCTGATGCGGCGCATCCGTCTCGACCTGCCGATCGAGCTCGGCGAGGATTCGCTGGGCATCGGATCGACCTCTGAGACGCCGAGCCCCACACCGACGCCGGGCGCGCCGGGGGCGGAGTCGCCCGCGGCGACCGAGACGCCGCTGCCGACCGAGACGCCCGGGGGCGACGCCGATCCGACGCCGACGCCGACCGACGAGCTCGACGGCGTGGTCGGTCAGGATGCGTCGCAGGAGTCGTGCGTCGTCCCCTTCGGCGGCTGACTCACCCCCTCGTAGGTCGAGGAGCACGCGGCGCAGCCGCGCGCGTCACGAGACCGAATTCGCCCCCGCCACCCAGCCCGCGCATCCCTCTCTCATCTGTTTGGTAGAGTTGCCGCTGGCCCGTTTCCTGGCGGGCCGAGGAGACGTCGCATAGTCCGGCCGAGTGCACCACCCTGCTAAGGTGGAGTCCCCAATAGGGGACCGAGGGTTCAAATCCCTCCGTCTCCACGCACTCGAAGGCCCCACTCATCGAGCGGGGCCTTCGTCGTATCCGCTGCGGCGCTGCCGACCTCCAAGGCGAGCCCGGTGCGCACCGCGGCGGCCACCACATACGGCACTGGCTACGATGCGTTGGACGCTGCGCCGCTGCAGCCTCCTCGATCGCCCTCACCTTGGATGCCGAATGCTTCGCAGAGTCCTCGCCGCCACCGCTGCCGTCGTGGTCGCCCTCACGGGCGCGCTCACCGCCCCAGCATCGCGGGCGGACGCCAGCGATGCGGTGCAGCTGCCCAACGGATCCGTCGTCATGGTCGAGCACCTCGACATGGTGCGCGACACCTTCGATGCCATCAACGACTACCGCGCCAGCAAGCGACTCGGAGCGCTCCGGTTCGCACCCGACCTGTTCGAGATCGCCCAGAGCTGGAGCGACCAGCTGGTCACCACCGATCGCTTCGAGCACCGGAAGCTGCACTGGAAGCTCTACCCAGCGGGATGGGATCGCGCCGGCGAGATCATCGCGGCGCGCAGCAATGCTGACACCGCGGCGCTCGTGCGCCAGTGGATCAACTCCTCTGGCCACGAGGCGATCATGGTGTCCGACGCGACCGTGATGGCCCCCGGCATCGCGTTGGACACCGACGACGTCGCCAAGTACTTCATGTACGGCACCGTGAACTTCGGCAGGTACGACGCCGGCGAGATCCCGATGTACAACTCGATCGACGCGTGGATCGCGGCCGGCGGCACCACAGCACGCGACGACGTCGTCGGCGACGTCACGAGCGCCACTGCCGCGTCCGACGGCACCATCACCGTCAGCGGATGGGCGCTCGACTTCTCGTCTCGCAATCGCTCCTCCACGGTCCGGCTGACGCTCGATGGGCGCAGCAGCGCCACGGTGACAGCCGACCGCACGATCGAGCCGTGGGGTGCCGGGGAGTGGCGGCTGGGTCATGACTTCCGCTGGACCGTCGCCGCAGACCCGGGCGCGCGGCATGAGGTCTGTGCGGTCGCGCAGAACAGCTTCGGGCCGGGTCAGCACCGCAACCTCGGCTGCAAGAGCGTTCTCGTGCCGATGCCGGACCCGGAGATTCCCAGCGAGCGAGTGGCCGGCGCGAATCGCTACACGACCGCGGTCGCCATCTCGACCCGCTACAACGACCCGGCGGAGGTGAGCACCGTCTACCTCGCCACCGGGGAGAAGTACCCGGATGCGCTGTCGCTGGCGCCGGCAGCGGCGCAGCCGGGCAACGCCCTGCTGCTGACTCCGCGCGCGGAGCTGGCGGCGTCGGTGGCCGCCGAGCTGCGCCGGCTGGCGCCGGAGACGGTCGTCATCGTCGGCAGCGAGCACTCGGTCTCTGCCCGCGTCGCCGAGCAGGTCGCGGCCGCGCTGCCGTATGCGGAGATCGCTCGACTCGCCGGCGCGAACCGCTACGAGACCTCGGTCATGATCGCCGACCACGCCTTCCCCGCGGCAACCCTCGCGTACGTCGCCTCCGGGCAGGTCTTCCCCGACGCGCTCTCGGCCGCGCCGGTCGCGGCGGGGCGCAACGCGCCGGTCATCCTCACCCCCGCAGCGCAGCTGCCGCAGGTCGTGCAGGACTACGTCGCGAACAGCAGCCTGCGCGAGCTGATCATCGCGGGCGGCACGCCGAGCGTCTCCGCTGGAGTCGCGAGCCAGCTCGAGGCGCAGCTCGGCTTCGTACCGCAGCGCATCGCCGGCGCCAACCGCTTCGAGACCAATCTTGAGTTGGCTGCGACGGCGAACAGCGGCGTGCAGGTCGAGGTGCTGCTGGCATCCGGTCTGAACTTCCCCGATGCGCTCGCGGGCGCCGCGGTCGCCTCGAATGCGGGCCCGTTGCTGCTGGCTCGCACCGACTGCGTCCCGCGCGAGACTGTCGCGGTCATCCACGACGAATACCTGCCAGAGACCCTGGTGGTCCTGGGCGGCACGGCCACGCTCCGCGACACGGTGGCCGACCTCGTGCGCTGCGCCTGAGCACGCGGCCGAGCGGCACTAGAAAAGATTGTCAGCGGAGCGCACCCTTCTACCGCTAGTGTTGTTGAGGTGCAGGACGGATCTTGTTCTGCGCTTTTGAACGCAGCTTCGGCTGCATTGCATTGATTGAAGGAAATATGGCAACCGGCACCGTCAAGTGGTTCGACTCCGGCAAGGGCTTCGGCTTCATCGCTCCGGACGACGGCGGCAAGGATCTGTTCGCTCACTACAGCCAGATCCAGTCCAACGGCTTCAAGACCCTCGAAGAGGCTCAGGCAGTCGAGTTCGAGATCGTTGAGGGCACCAAGGGCCCGCAGGCAGCGGACATCCGCCCCCTGTGAGTCTCGTCGCGCCGCATGCGGCGTGACACGATTCGCCTCACGGCCAGTGATCATGTAATCTGATCGCTGGCCGTTTGGCCGGGCGCCCGTAGCTCAACGGATAGAGCATCTGACTACGGATCAGAAGGTTGGGGGTTCGAATCCCTCCGGGCGCGCACTGTGTTGAGACAGTCGGAAGGCCACTTGCGAGAGCAGGTGGCCTTCTTGGTTTCCGCACCCGACCGTCGTCCCCACCCGTGGCGCTATGCCAGGATTGCGCCGTGCTGCAGCGCAGAGACGAGTGGTTGACGGCCGGCGGCGTCTACGACGGTGACGTCGTGATCCATCCGGTCGCCGGTGACACCGTCACGATCGTGATGATGATGCAGCTGCGCCCGATGGAGATGTGCTTCGTGTCGGGAGTCGTGGAGTTCGACCCTCTCGACAGCAAGAGCCTCAACGCGATCGATGACGCTGGGCAGGGTGAACTCGTGATCGACCCCAGCGACGCGATCTACCGGATCTGGCGCTATGTGCCGAATAAGCGCCGCTGACCGCAGAGCACCAGCAGGCAAGTCCGAGTGGGCTCAGGCGCCTTCGGTCGACGTGACGCACTCGCAGCCGGGGTGCCCGATGCTCCGGCACTCCTCGGAGTAGGCGCTCAGCACGGCGTGCTCGAAGACGAAGAAGTGTGGGGAGATCAGTCGCTGCACGGGCCCCGGGAGGCGGGCGGCCGCGCGATGCAGCGGGTTGCCGACGGTGAGCTCTGCGGCATGCACGGCGACGTACAGGATGGTGATGAGTGAGAAGAGCGTGAAGCCCTGCCCCTCGGGGTTCAGCACGGCGGTGAGCTGCAGCAGGATGACGAGCGCGAGCACCAGGTGGATGAGCGGGGCGCGTCGCAGTCGCGCTCGCGCCGCCTCGCGACCGAAGTCGGTCGAGGCGAGCACGGCAGTGGCTGCAGCGATGCGGTGTGCTTCCTCGTGCGGGGTGTGCTCGATGGCGGCGAGACGACCGATGCGCTCGGCTCGCTGCACGTACTGCTCCAGGACCGCGAAAGCGCGCTCGCTGTCCGAGTCGTCGGCCTCACTCATCGAGATCTCCCTCCCCGTCAATCCTCTCGCAGTTCGGCGCCGGATTCGACCGCGTGCGCGCCCGAGAAAAGCCGAAGCCGCGGTGCCGACTCGGGAGTCGGTACCGCGGCCGCGGGTTCGTGCAGGTCGTTACATAATGATGTCGTCATCGCCGGTGATGATCGACATGATGATGTCGTCATCGCCGCCGAGCGTGACCAGCAGGTGGGTGGGAAGTTGCTCGTATCGCTTCATTGCTCTCCAGTCGCCGTGCAGGGATCCCCGCTACTTCCGTTTATAGCCGGTAGCAGCAAGGACGTCTAGTGGAAACTTTGCCACATCGGCAGTCAGTTCTCTAGCGTCGCGGATTCGAGCGAGATCTCCACTCCTGCGAGCGCCTGCGAGACGGGGCATCCCTGCTCGGCCTGACCGGCGAACTCGGTGAACTGCTCCTGGTCGATGCCCGGCACGCGCCCGCTCACGCTCAGCACGCTCTTGGTGATGCCGGTGCCCGCGACGAACGTCACCTTGGCGCTCGTCGAGAGCGACTCGGCGGTGTGGCCTGCCTCCGAGAGGATGTTCGACAGCGCCATCGAGAAGCACGATGCGTGCGCGCCGGCGATGAGCTCCTCCGGTGTGGTGCCGCCCTGCGACTCCGCGCGGGCCTTCCACGACATGTCGAAGCTGGTGCCGGCGCCGAGGGTGGCGGTTCCGCTGCCAGTGGCGAGGTCTCCGCTCCAGGTTGCGCTGCCGTTCGACGTGATGGCCATGGTTCCTCCTTGAATCGCGTCGACGCCCGGATCGGCTCGACCTCCTCAGGCTAGAGCGGTCGAATCTGAAAGGACAGGGAGACCGCGATGACGTGCGCCGTGCGAAGATTGACGCATGACTGAGAAGCCTGAGATCGACGCACCCGAGGGTCCCGCACCCACCGACCTGGAGATCACCGACATCACCGTCGGCGACGGCGAGGAGGCGGTGACCGGCAAGCAGGTCAGCGTCCACTACGTGGGCGTGACGCACTCCGGGGGCGAGGAGTTCGACGCCTCCTACGGCCGTGGCGCACCCCTGGAGTTCCCGCTCGGGGTGGGCATGGTCATCAAGGGCTGGGAGCAGGGCATCGAGGGCATGCGCGTCGGCGGACGCCGCAAGCTCGTCATCCCGCCGCACCTGGCCTACGGCGAGCGCGGCGCGGGCGGCGTGATCGGCCCGAACGAGACGCTGATCTTCGTCTGCGACCTGGTCGCAGTCAAGTAGCAACAGCCGTTCTTCAACCGGCCCTGTGGTCTGGCGGCGCGTGCAGCGCCTCGCCAGACCACAGGGCCGGTTCGGCGTCGGGGGTGGCGCGGTCTAGAGGGCCCTGCCGGGGTTGAGGATGCCGGTGGGATCGAACGCGGCCTTCACGGCGTGCTGCAGCGAGAGCTGCCGCTCGCCCAGCTCGTCGACGAGCCAGCGACGCTTGAGGATGCCGACGCCGTGCTCGCCGGTGAGCGTGCCGCCGAGTGCGATGCCCGCGGCGAACACGTCGTTCGCGCAGGCCCAGATCGCCTCGCTCGGCTCGGGGCCGTCGAAGACGAAGGTCGGGTGCAGGTTGCCGTCGCCCGCGTGCGCGGTCGTCGCAAGCCGCACCCCATGCCGCTCTGCCGCTTCGTGGCAGGCGCGGAACATGTCCGCCAGCCGCGAGCGGGGCACCGAGACATCCTCCACCAGCACCGAGCCGAACGACTCGAGCGCGAAGTGCACCTGCCTGCGCACCTGCACCAGGGCATCCGACTCCGTCAGGTCGTCCGTGCGCTCGACCCGACCGCCGTGCGCTGCGAGGATCTGCGCGACCGTCTCCGAGGTGGCATCGGCACCGAGGTCGTCGGTCTGCACCAGCACGAACGCGCCCGACATCGCGCGGCCGGTGTAGGCGGCGAGCATCATGACCGCATCGCGGCCGACGAGCTCCATGATCGCCGGCCGGATGCGCGCGGCGGTCACGGCGGTGCAGGCGGCAGCCGCGGCGGCCTCGTCCTCGAAGAACGCGCCCACCGTCCAGACCGCGCCCTCCACGAGCGGACGCAGCTTGAGCGTCGCGCCGACGATGATGCCGAGCGTGCCCTCCGAGCCGATCAGCAGCGCGGTGAGGTCGAGGCCCGTGACGCCCTTCACGGTGCGGTGGCCGGTCGAGATGCGGCTGCCGTCGGCGAGCACCACGTCGAGCGCCAGCACCCATTCGCGGGTGACGCCGTACTTCGCGCACAGCAGCCCGCCGGCGTTGGTGGCGATGTTGCCGCCGACGGTGGAGATGGCGCGGCTGGCAGGGTCGGGCGGCCACCAGAGCCCGTGGGTCGCGAGGAGCTCGTTGAGCTCGGCATTGCGGATGCCCGGCTCGACGACGCAGGACTGGTCGATGACGGAGACGTCGAGCACCCGCCGCATGCGATCGACCGAGAGCACCAGCTCGCCCGCGCCGGCGATCGCTCCGCCGGCGAGCCCGGTGCCCGCGGCGCGAGGCACGACCGGCACGCTGTGCTCGTACGCCCAGCGCATCGCCGCCTGCACGTGCTCGACGCGCTCGGCCTCGACGATCGCGAGCGGCGCAGAGACGGAGCGGTGGCCGGACTTGTCGGCCCGCGCGGCGTCCAGCGCCGAGGCATCGGTGACGACGACGTGCGCCGGCAGCGCGGCGCGCAGGAAGTCGAGGCTCATCGCAGCAGCAGCCCGTCCACGACCTTCCAGGCACCGGGCTCGCCCGAGAGGCGCACCGAGTGCGCGTTGTCTGGGGTGTCGCTCTCGATGCCGGTGACGTGGTCGATGAATGCGCGGATGAGCGTGCCGTGGGCGACGATCACGAGCCCCGGCAGGGGATGCTCGGCAGCGATCTCCTCGATCGCGGCAACGCCGCGCCGCTGCAGGTCGGAGAACGACTCCTGGCCAGGCCAGACGTTGCCGAACGCGCCGATGGCCTGCTCCTTCGTGAGCCCCTCGGCGGCGCCGTAATCGCGCTCGGCGAGGCCCGGATAGCGACCGAGCACCGTGATCCCGAGGGCCTCCGCGATGATGTCGGCGGTGACGGCGGCGCGTCGCAGCGGCGACGAGACCACCGCGTCCCAGCTATCGTCGGCGAGCAGCCGGGCGGCGGTGCGCGCCTGCTCCAGACCCGTCGCGTTGAGGGCGATGTCGCTGCTGCCCTGCAATTGGCCGGCACGGTTGTAGTCGGTCTGGCCGTGCCGAACGAGCGCGATCTCCATACCCCGAGCCTACGGCGGGAAACCGACTCGTCATCCACAGGCTCACATTCCGGCTCCGCCGCGCGTTGGCAGAGTATGAGAGGAATACGACCATGAGTTACACGATCATCGACAGCCCCATCGGCTCGCTCACGTTGGTCCGCGACCAGCAGGGGCTGACGGGCCTCTTCATGCCCGACCACAAGCCGGCGCCGAAGCCCGCGACCTTCGGCGCACGCGACGACGATGCGTTCGCGGATGCCGTGGAACAGCTCGGCGAGTACTGGGCGGGGGAGCGCAAGAGCTTCGACCTCACGCTCGCGCCCGCGGGCACGCCGTTCCAGCTGCGAGTCTGGCAGGCGTTGCGGACGATTCCCTATGGCGAGACCCGCACCTACGGCTGGATCGCCGCGCAGTTCGGGCAGCCGACGGCGGTGCGCGCGGTCGGGCTCGCGAACGGCCGCAACCCGCTCTCGATCGTCGTGCCGTGCCATCGCGTGGTCGGCTCGACCGGCGCCCTGACCGGCTATGGCGGCGGCGTGGAGCGGAAGCGATTCCTGCTCGACCACGAGGCCGGCACGGCGCTCGACGGCGCCAGCGGTCTAGATTCGGTCGCGTGACCCGTGCCCCGTTCGACTCGATCGTCGCGCAGCACGGTCCGCGCGTGTGGCGGGTGTGCCGGGCGCTCCTCGATCAGCCCGACGCCGACGACGCGTGGAGCGAGACGTTCCTCGCCGCGCTCGAGGCATACCCGCATCTCGCGCATGACACCCGCATCGAGGGCTGGCTCGTGACCATCGCCCACCGCAAAGCCATCGATGTGCTCCGGCGCCGCGCCAAGCTCGTGGTCGGCGACGTGCCCGACCGTCCCGCCCCGCCGCGCGGCCGCGACCTCGATCTCGCACGAGCGCTCGCGCAGCTGCCGCAGCGGCAGCGCGAGACCGTCGTGCTGCACCACCTCGGCGGACTCCCATTCACCGAGGTCGCCACCGCAGTGGGCAGCTCGGCCGAGGCCGCGCGTCGCGCGTCCGCCGACGGCATGCGCCGCCTGCGCGAGCTGATGGACAGCGACCGTGGCTGAGCCGCTGGAGGGGATGCCGGACGCGCCGCTGACGGCGCTGCGGGCGACGTTGGCCGAGCGCGCCGCCGCGAACGGCCTGCTCGACGTCGCCTACCGCAGGCTCGACACCGAGCTGGGGTCGCTGCTGCTGGCCGCAACGCCCGCCGGGCTCGTCTCCGTGACATTCGACGGCGACCACCCCGACGCCACACTCGATCGTCTCGCGGTAGCGATCAGCCCGCGCGTGCTGGAGGCGCCGAGCCGACTCGACGATGCCGCACGCGACCTCGAGCGGCTCATCGCGGGCCGCAATCGCAGCTTCGAGGGCGCGCTCGACCTGACGCTCGCGCGCGGCTTCGGCCGACAGGTCGTGGAGCAGCTGCGCCAGATCCCCTACGGCGAGACGCGCAGCTATGCGCAGGTCGCGCACGCGGTGGGTTCCCCACGCGCCGTGCGCGCGGTCGGCACGGCCTGCCGCAGGAACCCCTTGCCGATCGCGATCCCGTGCCATCGAGTGGTGCGCAGCGACGGCCAGCTCGGCCAGTACGCCGGTGGCGTCGAGGCGAAGCGCGCGCTGCTCGGCGTCGAGGCGGCAGCGACCTAGCAGCGACGCCCGGCGCGCGAGCTGTCAGTGGCACTCGCGACTACCGTGGTGGTCATGCCCTCCACTGCACTGCTGGCTGTCATCGAGCGTGACGGCTTCCTCGAGTCCGAGCACCACGGCGTCGCCGTCGCGATCGATCCCGGCGGCGCCGTCATCGAGTCGCACGGCGACAGCACCAAGGCGTTCCTCTCGCGCAGCAGCCTCAAGCCGCTCTATGCCGCCGCGCTCATCGACGCCGGCCTGATCGCACTCGAGCCCGCCCACGCGGCGCTCGCGAGCGCCAGCCACTTCGCCGAGCAGCAGCATGTCGACACTGCCGCAGGCATGGCGACCGCGCACGGCGTCGACGAGGCTGCCCTGCGCTGCCTGCCGATGACGGCGCCCGATGGCACGCAGCGTCGCTTCGCCCACATGTGCGTGGGCAAGCACATCGCGCTCGCGGCTGCCGCGCGCACCATGGGCGCGAGCGCCGACTACTGGGCCGACGACCACCCGCTCGCCAGGGTGCTGCGCGACGGTGTCGCTGCTGCGGCGGACGAGCCGATTCGGCAGTTCGCGCACGATGGCTGCGGCGCCCTGGTGTTCCCGACCACGGCGGTCGGCCTTGCGCGCGGCTTCCGGCGTCTGGCCCCGGACGGCACAGGAGCGCACCGGCTCATCGGCGAGGCCATGCGCGCGCATCCGACACTGGTCGACGGCACCGGCAAGCCCGACGCCGTCGTCATCGCCGAGACGGGATGCACGACCAAGTTCGGGGCCGAGGGCACGCAGGCGATGGTCGCCCCAGACGGCACGACGGCGGTCGTGAAGACGGCTGACGGCGCCCGGCGCGCCGGTGCGCCCGTCGCCCTTGCGCTGCTCGAGCGCGCGGGCGCGATCCCCGCTGGCACGCTCGAGCGGCTCGCCGAGCCGCTCGGCCTGCTGCAGATGAGTGCCGACGAGCCGGTTGGTCGCCTCCGCGTCGCGATCTAGCGCGATCAGGGGCGCGGCAGCAGCTGCCAGCTGCCCTCGGAGACGACCTCGACCTCGCCGTCGACGACCGTGATGGCGGTCGCGTCGTCGATGGCATAGGTGGGCGCCGGGATTCCGGATGCCCACTGGGTGATGCTCGCCAGCGAGGCGTCCTCCATGTCGTCCTGATCGAGGTGCGGGTAGAGGGCGAAGTCGACCAGCCCGAGGGTCCTGTCTGCCTCCAGCGCCATGTCGCTGCCGTCGGGCACGAACGCGAGGTTGAACGCCGCGTCCGGGTTGAACGATGTGACGGCGATGCTGCCAGCGCTGACGCCCACGTAGACGGTGTCGGGCATCGCATCGAGCAGATCGGCGAGGCCCGACTGCCGCATCCAATGGCACAGGTAGAGCACGTCGCCGCCCCAGACGAGCAGCGCATCGACGCTCCGCACGACGGGCACCCAGTGCTCCTCGCGGATGGTCGGCAGCGCGGTGAGCTCCAAGACCCCCAGCCACTTCCAGCCGAGCTCGGCCATGGGGCCCGGGGCGTTGCCGGAGATCGCCTCCCACGCCATGCTGGCGCCGACGGGGAACGGATAGGCGGCCGTGGGGATGATGAGCGCCGTGGACTCGGCGATGGGCTTGCCGAGCAGGCCCACGAGTGCGCCCTCGATGCTCGCGTTGCTGATCCCCATGGAGGTGAGCAGGAACTTCACGGGGCACGCTGACGGAGACGGGTCATGGCTTGATCGTGCCGCGATACGGCTGCACGGACAAGGCCCGTTCCGCTCGTGGTCGCAGCGTGGCTAGAGTCGCGCCGCGCACGCCTCCGCGAAGGCGCCGAAGCCGCGCTCGGTGACGTCGAGGAGTGCCGGATCGCTCGCGATGTGCTCGCGCCAGTCGGCCACTGACTGCGCGTCCCGCAGCTCGCTGAGCGTGGGGCTCGTGATCGAGTCCCACAGCCGCATGACGCGGTCGTCGGCCTCGAGGTGGAACTGCATCCCGAGCGCCGATCCGTAGCGGAAGGCGTCGTTGTCGACCGTGGCGCTCCGGGCGAGCAGGGTCGCGCCGGGCGGCAGGGAGACGACGTCGCTGTTCCAGCGCATGGCGCCGATCGTGCCGACGTGGTCGCCGAGCCACGGGTCGGGCTCGATGAGATCGATGTCGAGGATGCCGACGGCGTCGACGGCGCCCTCGCGATGCACGCCGCCGAGGGCGCGGCCGATGATCTGGTGACCGAGGCAGATGCCGAGCACCGGGATCTCGGCATCGATGGCACGCAGCGCCAGGTCGGCGGTGCGTGCGAGCGAGGGGTATTCGGCCACGTCTGCGGCGCTCATCTGACCCCCGAGGATGACGACGCCCGCGAGCTCGTCGAGCGACGGCAGGGAGGTCGGGAAGACGGCCTCGCGCGTGGGCAGATGCGACAGCAGCGTCGTGGCATGCCCGCCCGTCTCATACTCGATGTGCTTGATGAACAGGACGGAACGCGGCAACGGAGGCCCTCTCTCTTTGCGAGCTAGCCTATGGCGCATGCGAGCACTTCGAATCCTCCCCGAGGCGGCGGCCGAGTGACGGTCTACGCGATGGCGCCCGACGGCGTGCGGATCGCCCTGCACGAGCTCGGCGACCCCGATGGTCGACCGGTCGTGCTGATCCACGGCTTCTCCTCGAACGCCCGGCGCAACTGGATCGACAGCGGCTGGGGTGAGTCACTGACTGCTGCCGGGCTGCGCGGGATCGCCATGGATCTGCGCGGGCACGGCGACAGCGATCACCCGAGCACCGGCTACGAGGTGCAGCGGTTCGTCGATGATCTCGACGCCGTGCTGCGGCAGCTCGCCCTCCCCGAGGCGCCGGGCGCGATCGGCTACTCGATGGGCGCTCGGCTGCTCTGGCGGCATGCAGGCACGCGGCCCCACGCATTCCGGTCGCTGGTGCTCGGGGGACTGCCCGCCGGTGACCCGTTCCAGCAGTTCGACCTGCAGCTCGCGCTGCGCGCGCTGGACGGAGACGCGGAGCCGGGCCCGATGGAGTCGTTCATCGTCGAGCTGGCGCAAGTCTTCCCCGAGCACGACCCGGCGACGCTCGTGACGCTCGCGGGCGAGGTCTCCCGCACACTCTTCGACCCGGAGGAGTCGCCGCCGCAGATGCCGACGCTGCTGATGACCGGGGAGAAGGATCGGCGAGCGCGCGACACCGAGTCGCTGCTGCCGCTGCTGCCGAACGGCCGCTTCGAGGTGATCCCGGGGCGCAACCACGTGAACGCGCCGACCTCCGGTCACTTCCGCCGGGCGGCCTCCGCGTTCCTCTCCGATCGGTAGCAGTCGAGCGGGAGGCAGCCAAGCAGGCGGGCGCCGACAAGGTGCAGGGCCGACTGAGTTCTCTCAGTCGGCCCCAGTCCCTTGCACCAAGCGAGGCGGTTGGCCATCGCTTCCGCCGATCGCCACAGCACAACGATCAACGTGACTCGAACGTAGTGGGCGCGGTGCACGCGCGCGCCCAGATCTGGCTGTGATTTCGCTGTGGTTCAGAATCGATCCGGGCTGGGGCCGCTCGCGAGCACCGTCACGTCGGCATGCCGGTCGAAGCGGTACCCCTCGCCGCGCACCGTGCGGATGATCGGCGCGTAGGCGCCCAGCTTCGAGCGCAGCCGCCGCACGTGCACGTCGATGGTGCGCTCGTTCGGCCGGTCGTCGGCGTCGGCGTGCCACAGCGCGTCGATGATGGCGCAGCGCCCGACCGTCGACCCCTCGCGCAGCACGATGTGCTGCAGCAGCTCGAACTCGCGGTAGGTGAGCGGTGCGATGTCATCACCGAGCGCGACGCGCTTGCGGGTGAGGTCGATGACGATCCCGTGGTCCGCCACCGGCGCCGGCTGCTGCACGGCCGGATCGCCGAGCGCTCGCCGCACCACGTCGACATCCCGGCCACCGGATCCGGCCGGCGCGAGCGCCACGGCGGCGTGGGTCTGTGCGCTGGGCGCGAGGCGCGAGGTCAGTGCGCGCAGCTCGCCGACGAGCCGCGTGAGCTCGGCCTGATCGGCGGATGTCGCGCCATCGCCGAGGCCGACGTAGAGCGCGAAGCCGCGCACCTCGGCGCCCTCGGGGACGGCGCGGATGGGGCTGGGTGCCGCCGGGCGAGGCGTCGACGACCGCGTGTCGTTCGTGCGCGGCGCGAGTGCGGACGAACCGTGGGCGGTCGCGAACGGCGACGCCGCGCGGCGGGGGCGAGTGGGCTGAGGAGCGGTGAGGATGGTCATGGTGGGCCTTCCGGCGTGCGGTCGGCGGCGGCATCCGTGCCCGCGTCTGGGCGGATGCGCGACCGTCGACGCGAGATGTCGATGTCTGGTGCGCGAACCGATGTCGGTTCGGGGACCGCTCGTGGGCTGCTCAGGCCCGGGAGGCACGACGCGAATGCGTCAGCGACTCCTCATGGAGCGGTCGGACGGTGCGAGCTGTGCTCAAGCACACATTCGACGGGTGGCGACCATCGGCATCATCATGCCGTTCAGCCCGTTCGTCGCAAGGACGGACAGTGGGCGGATGGTGGTCGTCATGCTCGCCAGTATCGTCGCCACCCGTGCGCGGTGTCAAATATCGCAACAATGTGACGAACTATGACGAAGTCTTGCGTTGCCGTCGGTGGACGCGCGACCGCGCGCATCCGGCGCAGCGGCCGCGCGACGCGGCCCGGGGAGCGGTCAGTCGCCGACGGTGCCGTACAGGCGGTCCCCGGCGTCGCCGAGCCCGGGAACGATGAAGCCGCGCTCATCCAGGCCCTCGTCGAGTGCGCCGAGCACGATCGTCACATCCTGGCCGTCCATGTCGCGCTCGACGCGCTCCAGGCCCTCGGGCGTGCCCAGCAGGCAGATGGCGGTCACGTCGACGGCGCCGCGGTCGAACAGGAACTGCATCGCGGCCGACAGCGAGCCACCGGTCGCGAGCATCGGATCGAGCACGAAGCACTGGCGGTCGGAGAGGTCGTCCGGCAGCCGCTCCGCGTACGTGTAGGGCTCGAGCGTCTCCTCGTTGCGCGCCATGCCGAGGAAGCCCACCTCAGCCGTCGGCACGAGCGCGGTCATGCCCTCGAGCATGCCGAGGCCCGCGCGCAGGATCGGCACGACGAGCGGACGCGGTTCGGCGATCGAGACACCGGTGGTCGTCGTGACCGGAGTCTGGATCTCCTTGGGCGCGACCCGCACATTGCGGGTGGCCTCGTAGGCGAGCAGCGTCATCAGCTCGCCCACCAGGGCGCGGAACGTGGGGGAGGGGGTGGCCGCATCCCGCAGCACCGTCAGCTTGTGGGTGACGAGCGGGTGGTCGGCGACGTGGACTCGCATAGGGTTCAGGGTAGTGGGCGCGGCACCGTGCCCGCGCGAAGACAGCAGCGCGAGGAGTTCGGATGCGGCCAGGTGCGCGCGACGAGATGCTCATGCGGGCGGCGCTCGCGGAGGCGGCTGCCGCGAAGCGCACCGACGACGTGCCGGTCGGCGCGGTGGTGGTGGACGCATCCGGCACCGTGATCGGCGCGGGGCGGAACGAGCGCGAGGCGCGGCACGATCCGACGGCGCACGCGGAGGTCGTGGCGCTCCGTCAGGCGGCCGCGCATCTCGGCTCGTGGCGGCTCGATGGCTGCGCGCTGGTGGTCACGCTCGAGCCCTGCGTGATGTGCGCTGGCGCGATCCTCGCGAGCCGCATCGACCGGGTGGTCTTCGGGGCGTGGGACGAGAAGGCCGGGGCTGCCGGCAGCGTCGTCGACGTGCTGCGGGAGCGTCGGCTGCCGCACCGGGTCGAGGTGGTCTCGGGCGTGCTCGCGGATGAGGCGGAGACGCAGCTGCGCGACTTCTTCGCGCGCAGGCGCTGACGCCTCGCCGAGGCCGCGGTCGGTGCTCCGGCGCTCACTGCCTCCGGAGCACCGCACACATCACCAGAAGACGGCGATGAGCAGGTTGATCAGGGCCAGCGCCCCGGTGGTGTGGAAGAACGGCAGCAGCTTGCGCTCGAGCTCCAGGTTGCCGACCGAGACGGCGCCGCCGGTGGTGAGGCCCGCCTTCTCCTTGCGGATCGCCTTCTGGCGCAGGAAGCCGATCAGGGCAGTGGCGAAGACGATCAGCGCGATGAGCCCCTTGATGCCGAGCTTCATGTGGTTGACGTCGCCATCGCCCGCCATCGCGAGGCCGTAGAGCGCAACGCCCGAGAGCAGCTGGAGCGAGGCACCCACGAGCAGGATCGTGAAGTTGAAGCCGGCCTTCGCGCGCATCTGCACGAAGAAGGTACCGATCAGCAGCGACGCACCGATGAGGTGCGTTGCGACGAGAAGCGAGTGCAGGAAGTCCATGTAGCCAGCCTACACAACCAGGCTCGGGAAGTCAGTTCCCCGACTGGATGACGATGTGGTCGGTCGACGGAGCGATGTCGGGCCGCTCGATGTAGAGGTCGGGCTCGATGTAGATGACGCGGGCGTGCGGCACCTCGGCGCGCAGCGTCTTCTCGAGATCGTCGATCGTCGTGGCGATGTGCTCGATGTCGGTCTGCGGCGGGAACGCGATCTTCGCGGCGACCATGAGCTCATCCGGGCCGAGGTAGAGCGTCTTCATGTGGATGACCGACTCGACGCCAGGGTTGCCGTTCAGCACCCGCGCGATCTTCGCGTGATCCTCCCTCGTCGCGCCCTCGCCGATCAGGAGCGACTTCATCTCCACCGCGAGGATCGCGGCGACCGCGATGAGCAGCACGCCGATGGCGAGCGTGCCGATCGCGTCGAAGAGCGGGTTGCCGGTGAGCGCCGTGAGGCCGACCGCACCGAACGCGAGCACGAGGCCGGTGAGCGCCGCGAGATCCTCGAGCAGGATCACCGGCAGTTCCGGGCTCTTCGCCTTGCGGACGAACTCCCACCATCCTGACGCGCCGCGCACCTTGTTCGCCTCGATGATCGCGGTGCGGAACGAGAGGCTCTCCAGCACGATCGCGATCGCCAGCACCAGCAGCGGCAGCCACCACATCGTGAGCTCGTGCGGCTCCTGGATCTTGCTGATGCCCTCGGAGATCGAGAACAGTCCGCCGACCGAGAAGAGCACCAGCGCCACCACGAATGCCCACACGTAGCGCTCCCGGCCGTAGCCGAAGGGGTGCTCGCGGCTCGCGTTCTTCCTCGCCAGCCGGCCGCCGAGCAGCAGCAGCAGCTGGTTGCCCGCGTCGGCGACGGAGTGGATGGCCTCCGCCAGCATCGACGCGGAGCCCGAGAAGAACCATGCGACGAACTTCGTGACGGCGATGCCGGAGTTGGCCAAGAATGCCGCGACGACCGCCTTTGTACCGTGGGATGCGCTCACCCCCGGGAGTCTACGCGAGCGATGACCCTCCGCTCTGAGCACGCCGGTAGCCTTGCCGCCATGACTGACCTCCTCCCTCCCATTGCCATGCTCGGTGTCGGATCGATGGGCGGCGCGATCCTGCAGGGGCTCGTGCGGCACGGCGCCGAGCGCATCATCGTGACGAACCGGACGCCCGAGAAGGCGGCCGCGATCGAGCTTCCGGGCGTCGAGTCGATCGCCCTCGCCGAGGAGCCGGACGGCAACGCGCGCGCCGTCGACGGCGCGAAGCTCGTGGTGCTGGGCGTCAAGCCGGTCGGGATCGTCGACCTGGCGGGCGAGATCGCGCCGCACCTGGCACCCGGCGCCGTGGTCGTCTCGATCGCGGCGGGCACGACGACCGCAGCCATCGAGGCCGCGCTGCCGGCATCCGTCGCTGTCGTGCGCGCGATGCCGAACACGCCCTCGACGGTTGGCCTGGGCGTCACCGGCGTCGCTGGCGGCAGCCGGGCGAGCGACGACGACGTGGCGCTCGTGGCTCGCATGTTCGAGGCGGTCGGCGAGGTGATCGTGCTCGACGAATCGCAGATCGACGCGCTCTCGACGATCTCGGGCTCCGGCCCCGCCTACGTGTTCCTGCTCATCGAGGAGCTGACGAAGGCGGCAGAGCGGATGGGGTTCACGCCCGAGCAGGCGGCCACGATGGCGCAGGGCACGTTCCGCGGTGCCAGCGAGCTGCTCGCGGCGGACGACGCCGCGGGCACTGCTGCCGCGCCGGCGGAGCTGCGCCGCCGCGTGACGAGCCCGAAGGGCACGACCGAGCAGGCGATCGGCGTGCTCCAGGAGGCCGACCTGGGCAGCATCTTCGATCGTGCGACCGCTGCGGCGCTCGCGCGCGCGCAGGAGCTCGCCGCAGGCTGACGCGCCAGCGTGGCGTCAGAGGCTGTCGCCGTCGACGTACTGCCAGCCGCGGTCGCGGCGGAACCGGCTGAGCTCGCGCATCGAGCCGCGGGTGCCGTCGGCGACCCAGTGCGACTCGAACGACACGGTCCCTTCACGGTCGAACGGGCCGCCGCCGGTCGTGCCGAGCACGTCGAGGCGCAGCCAGCGGATCTCGGCGTCGAGTTCGAGCGAGCGCGGTCGGGTGGAGGTGTGCCAGGAGCTGAGCAGCCAGTCCACATCCCCGACCGCGAATGCGGTGAAGCGCGAGCGCATGAGCGCCTCGGCGGTCGCCGCCTGGCGATCCCCGCGAAGGATCGGCCCGCAGCACTCGCCGAACGGGAGCCCGGTGCCGCAGGGGCAGCGGCGGGCGTCGTCGATCACGAGCCGAGGCCGGCGAAGCGCTCGATGTCCCGCTGGTTGCCCGAGATGATGATGAGGTCGTGGTTCGAGACGATGGTCTCGGGCGTGGCATAGGTGAACTCGCCACCGGGGCTCTTCACGCCCACCACAGTCAGGTGATACTTCGAGCGGATCTTCGACTCGGCGAGCGTGACGCCGCGGATGTGCTTCGGCGGGTACATCTTCACGATCGCGAAGTGGTCGTCGAACTGGATGTAGTCGAGCATGCGGCCCGAGACCAGGTGCGCGACGCGTTCGCCCGCTTCGGCCTCTGGGTAGATGACGTGGTTCGCGCCGATGCGGCTGAGGATCTTGCCGTGCGACTGGCTGATCGCCTTCGCCCAGATCTGCGGGATGCCGAGGTCGACGAGGTTCGCGACGATCAGCACCGACGCCTCGATCGAGGAGCCGACGGCGCAGACCGCGATCGAGAAGTCGCGCGCACCGAGCTGCTTGAGCGCATCGATCGAGCGCGCATCCGCCTGCACCGTGTGCGTCAGGCGCTCCGACCACTTCTGCACCAGATTGATGTCGTCGTCGATCGCGAGCACCTCGCGGTCGAGGCGCGCCAGCTGGCCGGCGGTGGCGGCGCCGAAGCGCCCCAGCCCGATCACGAGCACGGGGGCGTCGTGCGGAATCCTGTCAACCAACGATCGGCCTCTCCTCGGGGCGCGTGAACAGCCGCGTGCTCTGGCTCGCTGCCAGGGCGGCGGCGAGCGTCACACTACCAATGCGCCCGGCGAACATCGCCAGTGCCAAGATGACCTTCGCGCTGTCCTCCAGACCCGCATGGGTGAAGCCCGTCGACAGTCCGACGGTGCCGAACGCGCTGATCACGTCGAACAGCACGAACGACAGCGGGGCGCCGGTGATCTCCAGCAGCACCACCGTCACCGTCGCGATGATCGTCGCACTCCAGAGCGTGACCGACACCGCCAGGCGCAGCACGTCGGAGGGGATGCGGCGGTCGAACGCCTCCATCGACTTGCGCCCCCGCGCCTCCGCGACCGCGGCGAGGAACAGGATCGCGAGCGTCGTGACCTTGATGCCGCCCGCCGTGGATGCGGAGCCGCCGCCGACGAACATCAGCATGTCGGTCACGAGCAGGCTCGAGTTGTGGAGCAGGCCGAGATCGTCGATGGCGAAGCCGCCCGAGCGCGCCATCGACGAGAGGAAGAACGCGTGCAGAATCTGCTGCCCGAACTCCGCCGTGCCCCACGAGTCGGCGTTGCCCCACTCCAGCACCAGGTAGACCAATCCACCCGCCAGGAACAGCATGATCGACACCGAGATCGTCATCTTCACGTGCAGCGACCAGTGGCGCGGCGTGCCGAGGTGCCGCAGCAGCACGAAGTAGACGGGGAAGCCGAGCGAGCCGATGAAGACGCCGAGCATCAGCACGATCAGGAACCACGGGTCGGTGGAGAAGGGCTCCAGTCCCTCGACCGTGGGGATGAAGCCGGAGTTCGTGAACGCCATGAACGACCAGTAGGTCGCCTCGTACAGCGCCGCGAGCGGCTCCTTGCCCGCCAGCAGCAGGCGAGGGAACAGCAGCACGATCAGCATCGCCTCGAACACCAGCACCGAGAGCGCGACGGTGCGCAGCAGCCCGCCGACCTCTCCCAGGCGGATTGCCTGGCCCTCCTTGACGACGCCCTTGCGCACGCGGGAGGGGTTCGAGTCACTCGCGGCCATGAGGCGCTGGCGCAGGCCCAGCCGCCTGGCGACCGTCATGCCGAGCAGCGACGCGAGCGTCAGGACGCCGATGCCGCCGACCTCGACGCCGACCAGCACGAGCGCGTTGCCGAACGGGCTCCAGTGCGTCGCCATGTCGACCACCGTCAGACCGGTCACACAGACGACGCTGACTGCCTGGAAGAACGCGTCGACCGCGGGTGTCGCCTGCCCGTCGGCGGCCGCGAGCGGCGTCATGAACAGCAGCATGAAGAGCAGGTTGAGCGACGCGAAGACGAAGATCGCGAAGCGCGCCGGGTACGAGGTGGTGAACGACTCGAGACGCTCGCGGAGGCGCGTGAGGATCGATCCCGCTTCGACGATCCCTCGCTCTGCCACGTGCCGCGCCTTCCGCAGATCTGAGCGCCGCATCTCGGCGCAGAACGCGCCCAGCGTAGTCCTTCCGCGAGGCTGTCTCTGGCCAGGGCGGTTTGTCGCACCCGCGCGGCGCTGGCATGCTTTCCGCATGGCCGACATCTTCAGCGTGATCGCGGACAGCACGCGACGCGACATCCTCAGCGTGCTCCTGGATCGTCGCGGCACCACGGGCGAGGCCAGCGTGAGCCAGATCGTCGACACCCTGGGCGTGCCGCAGCCGACGGTCTCGAAGCATCTGCGCACGCTCCGCGATGCCGGCCTCGTCACCGTGCGCGAGGACGGCCAGCACCGCTTCTACGCCATCGTGCTGGCGCCGTTCGACGCGCTCGACGACTGGCTGATGCCGTTCATCTTCGCCGACAGCGACCATGAGGAGGCGAACCTCGGCGCTGCCGCCTTCGCCGCCTGGGCCGGCGTCAACGTGCAGGCTCCGCTGCGAGCTGCCGCCGACCAGGCGCGCCAGGCGGCCGAGCAGGCGCGGATCGCCACCGAGGCGGCACTCGCCCGCGTCACCGATCGCGTCGAGCACCCAGCGCCGGTGGGCAATTCGCTTGGCCGCAGAGCCGCGGAGAGCGTGCACGACCTGCAGGATCGAGTGCAGGAGGCACGCGACCGCATCTACGAGGTGCAGGATCGTCTGCACGAGATGCAGTCGCGGGCGGCGCAGCGGATCGACGGCGTGCGGGGCAGGATCCGCAGCCAGGACGAGGTCGACGGCGACGACCCCGGCGACGACGATGCGCCCGCGCGCACGGGCGACGACGCCAAGCTCGATTGAGGCGCCGCGCACCGATATGCGGCGGCAAGCCGGATTCCGGTACGCTGTCGGGAGCGTTTTCCCTGCGCTGATGTCGATTCGCCTTCTGGCGTTGGCGATCGTGCAGCGTCGACGAGCAATCTCTAACGGAAGTGAGGAACCTCAATGGGTTCTGTGGTCAAGAAGCGCCGCAAGCGCATGTCGAAGAAGAAGCACCGCAAGCTGCTTCGCAAGACGCGCCACCAGCGTCGCAACCGCAAGTAGCGCAGCGTAGGGGCCCGTCTCGGGCCGCTTGCTTCGCATCGTGAGCCGGGACCTGCATCTGCAGGCTCCCGGCTTTCGCATGTCTAGGCTGATGGGATGGTCGAGATCACGCTCATCTCCAAGCCCGGGTGTCACCTCTGCGACGAGGCGCGCCCCATCGTCGAGCGCGTCGTCGCCGGGTTCGACGACGTCTCGCTGACCGAGCTGTCGATCCTCGACGACCCGGCGCTCGAGGAGCGCTGGAGCGACGACATCCCGGTCGTGCTCATCGACGGACGGCCCCACTCGGCCTGGCGCGTCGACGCAGCGAAGCTGACCGAGCGCATCCGCGCGCGCCTGGACGCGACCGCCGGCTGAGCCGGCAGTGCGTCAGGCGGCGGAGGCCGTCAGGGCGTGAGGCGCGTCGGGCCGCGGAAGAGGAACGTCGTCTCGCGAATCGAGCCGAGCCCCAGCATGAGCATCACGACGCGAGCCAGGCCCATGCCGAAGCCGCCGTGCGGGGGAACGCCGTAGCGGAAGAAGTCGAGGTACTCCTCGAGCTCCGACGGGTCCATCCCCTTCTCGACGATCTGCGCCTCGAGCACATCGACGCGGTGCTCGCGCTGCGCGCCGGTGGAGATCTCGACGCCGTTGTAGATGAGGTCGTAGGAGTTCGTGACCGAGCCGTCGCCCTCCGGGCGCAGGTGGTAGAACGGGCGCACGCTCGAGGGGTACTCCGTCACGAACACGAAGTCGTGACCCATCTCCTCCTTCACGCGCTGCGAGATCTGCCGCTCGGCCTCGGGATCGAGGTCACCGTCGGTGCGCTCGATCGTGTGGCCGCGGGCCTCGACGATCGCCTTGACCTCGGCGTGCGTGATGCGCGGGAACGGCACGGTCGGCACCTGCAGATCGACGTCGAAGTGCTGCCTGATCTCGGCGCCGTGCTTCTCGACGACCGCCGTCACCGCCTTGGTCAGCAGCGTCTCGTGCAGCTGCATGACGTCCTCGTGCGAGTCGATCCAGGAGATCTCGCTGTCGACCGAGGTGAACTCGGTCGCGTGGCGGCTGGTGAAGGAGGGGTCGGCGCGGAAGGCGGGAGCGATCTCGAAGATCTTGCCGAAGCCCGCCGACTGCGCCATCTGCTTGAACAGCTGAGGCGACTGCGCCAGGTAGGCGGTGGTCTCGAAGTAGGGCACCTCGAAGAGCTCGGCGCGCGACTCCGACGCGGTCGCCATGAGCTTCGGCGTGTGCAGCTCGATGAAGCCCTCATCGACCCAGTGCTGGCGCAGCGCGTGCTCGATCGTGGTCTGCACGCGGAAGATGAGCTGCGCCTCCGGGCGGCGCAGGTCGAGGAAGCGCCAGTCGAGGCGCTTGTCGATCGAGGAGTCGTCGGCGATGGGCGAATCCTTCGCGACCGACTCGACCGTGAGCGATCGCACCTTCACCTCCAGTCCGCCGAGCTTGACGCGCTCATCGGCCTTGAGGTCTCCCTCGACGGTGATGAACGAGCCGTGCATGAGGGCGGAGATCTGCTCCGCCGTCTCCGCCGTCTCGTCGTTCACGGGGTTCACGAGCTGGGCTGAGCCCGACTCGTCGCGCAGGATCACGAACTGCACGCGCTTCTGGTCGCGCACCGTCTCTACCCATCCCGCCACCTTCACGGGGCCGTCGGGGAGCGATGCGAGGTCCTTGATGAGAGTCCGGTGAGTCACGCGACGATCCTACCGACGCGCGGGCCTGCCCCAGCGCGCCAGCCCGATCCAGCCGGTCACGAGCGCCACGACCGAGAGTGCCAGCAGGCTCCAGCCCGCCCACTCGAGCGACGGGTCGGTCACCAGCAGCACCATGCCGACGGCCGCCAGCAGCGCGATCGCGAGCGCGACCAGCCCGCCGTCGCGCAAGTGGGCGATCGAGCCCGCCCACACCCACAGCATCGTGGCGGCGAGCACGACGAGCAGCGCGAGGATCAGCGGCAGGAGCAGAGGCACGAGGCCATTCTGTCGGCCCCGTGTTCATAGATTGCGCCGGTACGATGGTCCCCATGCCTGCTCGTCGCCTCCATCTCGTGCGCCACGGCGAGGTGCACAACCCGGATGGCGTGCTCTACGGGCGCATTCCCGGCTTTCTGCTCTCCGAGCGCGGTCACCGCATGGCGGCGCTCGCGGCCGAGCACCTGTCGACCGGCGCGACCGCCCGTCCCGTCGTGCGGCTCGCGGCGAGCCCGCTCGAGCGCGCGCAGCAGTCGGCGCAGCCGTGGGCGGACGCCTTCGACCTCGACATCCGCACAGAGCACCGCATCATCGAGCCGACGAACTGGTTCGAGGGGAAGACCTTCGAGGCCAGCGGTGCGCTGCGCCACCCCTCGTCGTGGCCGATGCTGCGCAACCCCTACCGCCCCTCGTGGGGCGAGCCCTACAAGGCGATCGCGCAGCGTGTGCGCGCCGCGATGGAGGATGCGTGGGGCGAGCTCGACGAGTCCGAGGACGACGGCGACATCGTCATGGTCAGCCACCAGTCGCCCATCTGGATGGCGCACCTCGACATCGCCGGGCGCCGCCTCTGGCACGACCCCCGCAAGCGCCGCTGCCAGCTGTCCTCCATCACGAGCTTCGCGGTCGTCGACGGCCGCTTCACCGAGATCGACTACGTCGAGCCGGCCGCCTCGGTCGCGGCCATCGACACGGGGGCGGTGTGACGCGCCGTCGGATGCGGCGGGTCACCGGCTCGCTCGCCGCGACCGCCACCGCTGTGCTCCTGCTCGCGAGCTGCGCCTCCTCCGATGGCGTCGCCGGCCAGGTCGGCGACGCGGGCTATATCGCCGGCGACGGCTTCGTGACGGAGTTCGCGCCCGAGGAGCGTGCCGCGCCGAACGCCTTCGGCGGCCCGCTCGCCGACGGGGGCACGTTCGACTCCGCCGAGCTCGACGGCGTCGCGCTCGTCAACTTCTGGTACGCCGCCTGCCCGCCGTGCCGCGTCGAGGCGCCGGTGCTCGCGGACCTGCATGCCGAGTTCGGCGATCGCGTCGACTTCATCGGCGTCAACGTGCGCGACGGGGCAGCGCAGGCGGCATCGTTCGAGCAGCAGTTCGCCATCGACTACCCGTCGATCCTCGACGACGAGTCGGCGCAGGCGCAGCTCGCCTTCACCGGAATCGTCGCGCCGAACGCGGTGCCGTCGACGATCATCCTGGACGCGGACGGCCGGGTCGCCGCGCGGGTCTCCGGCGCCGTCACCGACACCAGCATCCTCTCGACGCTGCTGCAGGAGGAGCTCGAGCGATGAGCGTGCTGCTCGTACAGAGCGTCGCCCTGGATCCAGGCAGTGCGGTGCTCAGCGGTCAACTGCTGATCTCCATGCCCATCGCGCTGCTCGCGGGCATCGTGTCGTTCGCGAGCCCGTGCATCCTCCCGCTCGTGCCGGGCTACCTCGGGCTCATGGGGTCCCTGGTCGGAGAAGAGGGCGGCCGAGCGAGGCTCATCACCGGCGTGGCGCTCTTCGTCCTCGGCTTCACCGCCGTGTTCGTGCTCGGCACGGCTCTCGTGGGTGCGGTGAGCTCGTTCCTGCTCGCGTGGTCGGGTCTGCTCGTGCGCATCCTCGGGGTGCTGCTGATCCTGCTCGGCCTAGTGTTCGTCGGGCAGGTGCGCGTGCTGCAGCGCGTCTGGAAGCCGAGGCAGATCAAGGCCGGAGGCATGTGGGCGGCTCCGGTCGTGGGCATCATCTTCGCGCTCGGCTGGACCCCGTGCTCGGGGCCGACGCTCGCGGCGATCAGTGCGCTCACCGTCACGACGGGCAGCGCCTGGCAAGGTGCGCTCCTCGGCTTCGCGTACGCGCTTGGGCTCGGGATCCCGTTCCTGCTGCTTGCAGTGGGTCTCGGTTGGATGGGCTCGACGATGGCATGGATGCGTCGCCACGTGCGCGCGATCAACATCGGCGGGGGCGTGACCCTGATGGTCATCGGGGTGCTGATGCTCACGGGCGTCTGGGACGCCGTCATGAACGAGATGCAGGGATGGATCGCCTCCTATGTCACGATCCTCTAGCAGCGCGAATACGAGCGCCGACCCGCTGCGCCCGGGCGACCACATCGACGCGGCGGAGCCCGAGCCGTCGTCGGCGGGGCCGCGCTTGGATGCGGCCGGCTGGCTGCGCTTCCTGTGGCGGCAGCTCACCTCGATGCGCACCGCGATCGTGCTGCTGCTGCTGCTCGCGGTCGCCGCGATCCCCGGCAGCCTGGTGCCGCAGCGCTCCAGCGACCCGAACGGCGTCATCCAGGTTCGCGACCAGAACCCCGACCTCGTCTGGCTGTACGACGCGCTGTCGCTCCACGACGTCTACGCCAGCCCGTGGTTCTCGGCGATCTACATCCTGCTGTTCGTCTCCCTCATCGGCTGCGTGATCCCGCGCCTCATCCACCACTGGCGAGCCATGCGATCGCTGCCGCCGCGCACCCCCGCGCGGCTGTCGCGGCTGGTGGGCTTTCAGGTCGTGCCCGGCGGCGCGGGCGACCTGGATCGGGCGGAGGGCGTGCTCAAGCGGCTCGGCTACCGCACGACGCGTTACGGCGACTCGATCTCCGCCGAGCGCGGCTACCTGCGCGAGACGGGCAACCTGCTGTTCCACATCGCGCTGCTGGCGATGATCCTGGTGGTGGGCATCGGTTCCGGCTTCGGCTACAACGGTCAGCGGCTCGTGGTCGAGGGGCGCGGGTTCGCGAACACGCTGTCGAGCTACGACTCCTTCACCGAGGGGCAGTGGTTCGACGACGCGGCGCTGGAGCCGTTCGCGCTGCAGCTCGACGATCTGGACGTCGTCTACGAGACCGAGAACCCGAATGCGATCGGTGCGCCGCTCGACTTCACGGCGTTCGTGACGGTGACCGAGGACGGCACCCAGCGCGACGCGCAGATCAAGGTGAACGAGCCGCTGGACGTCGCAGGTGCCGATCTCTACCTGATCTCGAACGGGTATGCGCCCAGGATCTCGGTGCGCGATGCCGAGGGGAACCTCGTCTACGACGAGTACACGCCCTTCCTCGCGCAGGACGACCTGATGACGAGCCTCGGCGTCATCAAGGTTGCCGACGGGCTCGAGGAGCAGTTGGGGCTGCGCGGCTTCTTCTATCCGACCGCGGTCGCGCTGGACACCGGCGCACTCGCCTCCGCCTACCCCGATCTGGCGAACCCGGTGCTGTCGCTGCAGGCCTTCACGGGCGACCTGGGGCTGGATGGGGGCATCCCGCGCTCCGTGTACGCGCTCGACACCGATGCGATGCAGCAGGTCGCCGGCGGCGACTCCGGCACCGACGCGCTCACGCTGGCGCCGGGTGAGACCGCCGAGATCCCCGGCGGGCTCGGCACCATCACATTCGAGGATGTGCGCCGCTACGGCGTCATCGAGGTGCATGTCGACCACACGCAGACGCCGGTCTTCTGGATCGCCATGACGATCCTCATCTCGCTGCTCGGCTCGCTGCTCATCCCGCGCCGCCGCATGTGGGTGAAGGCGACCGCCGAGGGACTCGAGATCGCCGGGCTCGCGCGCGGCGAGGATCCGACGCTCGAGCGCGCCGTGGACGACCTCGCGAAGCGCGTCGCCGACAACGCGACGCCGGAGTTCGACCGTGACCGCGAGAGTACAATCGATTCGTGACCTCGCCAGAACTCGACTCCGTCTCGCTGCTGCTCGTCTACTCAGCGATGGCGGTCTACACGCTGGCGTTCATCGCCTACGCGTGGGATGTCGCACGTCGCTCCGCCGCGAAGCCCGCGGCCGCCGAGGTGCGCGAGCTGGTCGGCGCCGGTGTTCCGGCCGCCGGCGCCTCGGCCGCCGGCGTTACCGCGGGCGACGCGGGGCGTGGCGACATCGTCACGGCAATGCCGGGCCGCGCGGCCCGCATCGGCTTCACGCTGACCATGCTCGCCTGGGCGCTGCACCTGGGCGGCACCGTGCTGCGCGGGCTGGCGGCCGGCCGGGTGCCCTGGTCGAACATGTATGAGTTCGCGCTCACCGCCGTCGCCGTCATCGTGGGCGTGTTCGTGCTCTCGCGACTGTGGAAGGACCTCAACTTCCTCGGCGTCTTCTTCTCCGGCCTTGCCGTCGTCTTCCTCGGTGTCGCGACCCTCAACTACTACGTCGCGCCGACGCCTCTGCCGCCGGCGCTGCAGTCGTACTGGCTCGTCATCCACGTCTTCGTGGCGTCGCTCGCGACGGGCTTCCTGGGGCTCGGCACCGCGCTGAGCGTGCTGCAGCTCGTGAAGGAGAAGCGCGACAACGGCTTCCTGCGCTCGCTGCCGTCGGCGGTGACGCTCGAGGACACCGCCTACCGCGTGGGCGTCATCGGCTTCATCATGTGGACGTTCACGCTCATGGCGGGCGCGATCTGGGCAGAGCACGCCTGGGGTCGCTACTGGGGCTGGGACACCAAGGAGGTCTGGACCTTCGTGATCTGGGTGATCTACGCCGGGTACGTGCACGCGCGCGCCACCCGCGGCTGGCGCGGCTCCCGCTCGGCGTGGCTGCAGATCATCGGCTTCACGGCCATCGTGTTCAACTTCACGATCGTCAACCAGTTCTTCGCCGGCCTCCACGCCTACTCCGGCCTCTAACCGCCGCCGCCCCGGCCGCCCAGCTGCACGTCAACCGGCCCTGTGGCGCGGCAGCCGAGTAATCCGCCCGCCGCACCACCAGCTCGGTTGACCGACGGCGGCCGCGTGGCCCCCACAACCTGCGCCGCTGCACGTCAACCGGCCCTGTGGCGCGGCAGCCGAGTAATCCGCCCGCCGCACCACCAGCTCGGTTGACCGACGGCGGCCGCGTGGCCCCCACAACCTGCGCCGCTGCACGTCAACCGGCTCTGTGGCGCGGCAGCCGAGTAATCTGCCCGCCGCACCACCAGGTCGGTTGACCGACGCGCGGTGCGCGCGGGTCGAGCGCGGGCCGAGCGGCGGCCGTCACGGGCGCGGACGCAGCAGCGCGCGCTGATGCACGTCGCGGCGGACGAGGTCGAGCACCGTGCGCATCACGCCATCGGCGTCGAACAGCACCTGCTCGTAGGTGAACCGCAGTATGCGATAGCCGAGCGCCGTCAGGCGTGCGTCGCGACTGCGGTCTTTCGCCATCTGTGCTCGCGAGCCGTGCCACTCGAGCGAGTCGATCTCGATCACCAGAGACCTGCCGACGAGGAAGTCGAAGAACTCACCCGGCAACAGCTCGGGCTGCTGCACGAAGGCGATCCGTGCTCGACGCAGCATCGCCACGAACATCGCCTCGGTTCCCGATCCAGAGCGCTCGGTCGCTCGTTCGAGCAGCTCGCGCCGTCGTCGCGGCAACTGCAGACCGAGCGCGGTCAGGTCTTCCCGCTGCAGGACCCCGTTCGCGAGTGCGCTCGCGGCCGCGGCGGTCACGTCGTCCTTCGGGGCGCAAGCGGCCGCGGTCGCGAGCGCTGTCAGCGCGCCGTCCACGCCGTTCCAGGGCCGCAGATCGGCCAGCCGTCGGTGCTGCCGGTGCAGCTTGACGCCGCGCGTCTGCTCCGCGCGGCTGACACGGTCACTGTGAGTCTCGCGGTTCGGGCGCACGTGCAAGTCGGTGTCGCCGTGCGGCACCCACAGTCCGCGCAAGCGCAGCGCAGAGACGCAGGTCACGACTCCGCCGAGCTCAAGAGCGCGGGTGGCATCGTTGCGCAGATCGCCGAGGGCGACCCAGCCGCGGAGCGGTACCCAGAGCGCACCGCTGTCACGGAGCCTGCGCAGCGTTGGCCTAGAGACTTGTTCGTGAGCGGCGGCAGTGGTGCAGACGCCGCCCATGGCACCGAGCCATTCGAGGAATTCCATGCCGCGCATAGTGCGCCCCCGAGCCGTCGCGGCGGGGAGGCGACAGCGGCGGCTGTGGATGGCCGCGCTCGGGTAGTCGCCCAACAATCGCTTGCGGGGTCGCGTTCGTCGACCGGGCCGGTGGTCTGGCACCCGATATTTCCGCGCGCGAAACCAAGCAACCGGTTGACGGGCCTGGTGCGGCGGACGACTGAGGCGGGGCGTCAGAGGTGGGGGAGCGTCGCGGCGAGCCGGGCGCGCCAGTGTGCCGTGCGCTCGGCGGATGCCGCATGCTCGGCGAGCAGCGCGGGGTCGGGCGCGACGCGAGCAGCGGAGATCGAGCCGTCGGTGGGCACGAGCGGCTCGGTCGTGACGTCGGCGGCCAGCAGCGCGCCGGTGCCGAGGCCGCAGTCGTAGGGGAGCGTCGGCATCGCCCCGGCCAGCGCGGCACCGAGCGAGAGCCCGACCGACGAGTCGAGCGCACTCGAGACCACCGCGGGCAGTCCTGCCTCCGCCACGATCGCCAGCGCGGCGCGGATCCCGCCGAGCGGCTGCGCCTTGATGACCAGCACATCGGCGGCGCCCGCTCGGGCAACCAGCAGCGGGTCCTCGGCCTTGCGCACCGACTCGTCCGCCGCGATCGGGATCGCGAGCCGGTGCAGCCGGTCCCGCAGTTCGGCGAGCTCGGGCACGCTCGCGCACGGCTGCTCGACGTACTCGAGGTCGAAGCGCTCGAGCGCGCGCACGGCGGTCTCCGCCTCATCGAGGTTCCAGCCGCCGTTCGCATCGACGCGGATGCGGACATCGGGCAGCAGCGCGCGCACTTCGGCGACGCGGGCGACGTCATCCGCGAGCGTCTGACCCCGCTCGGCCACCTTCACCTTCACAGTGCGGCAGCCGTCGTAGCGCGCCAGCACGCCCGCGACCGCTTCGGGATCGACCGCGGGCAGCGTGGCATTCACAGGGATCCGGTCACGCACCAGCGGTGGCCGCTCCAGGTCGGCGTCCTCGAGCGCCGCACGCAGCCAGCGCGCGGCCTCCTCGGGCCCGTACTCCAGGAACGGGCTCCACTCGCCCCAGCCGGCGACGCCGGAGAAGAGCGCGACCTCGCGGTGCTCGACGCCGCGGAACCGCGTGGCGAGCGGCAGCGAGACAATCTGCATGCGGTCAGCGAGCCGTTCGAAGTCGAGGTCCACGCGCTCATGCTCGCACGACTGGCAGAATCGACGGGTGACTGAGCTGCCATGGGTGATCGAGACGCGCGCGGTGACCCGGCGTCGCAACCCCGTCTGGGGCGTGCTCGCACTCGTCGGCGCCGGCCTCTGCGCGGCGAGCTTCCTCATCGCGATGGGCGTCGCGTGGGCCGAATTCGACGGGCTCGTGGTCTGGGGGCTGCCGATCTGGGGTGTCATCACGCTGCTCGCGCTGGCGTTCGCGATCACCGCACTCGTCAAGCGCGGCACCGCGAACGTCACGATGGCAGCCATCGCCGGCGGCGTGCTCGTGATCTCCAACCCTGTGGTGTTCCTCATCCTCACGCTCGCGCTCGGCATCCTGCAGTAGCGGATGCGGTGGCGCGCCTCCGCGCGCGCGGCCGGTGCGGTCCATACGATCGCCCGATGATCGAAGACCTGCAGCTCGTCGGCGAGGCGCCGGCCCGGCCCGCACCGAGGCGCTCCGCCGCCTCCCGCCGCCGCGCTCGCTTCGGCCCGATCTCGCTGGCGCTGCTGGCGCTCGCGGTGGTGCTACAGGTGGTCTCGCTCGCGCAGCAGTTCAGCTATCTCTTCGCGCCGAAGCCGGGCGAGCTCGCTTGGCTGATCGCCGTCATTGGCATCACCGTGCTCGTGGGCCTCGCCGGCGTCGCCAGCGGCATCGTCGGCGCCACCACGCCGGATGGGCGCCGCACGGGCGCATTCGGTGCGGCCCTCGGCATCGCCTTCCTCGTGCTGTTCGCCGCCGCGACCTCGTTCGGCTGGGGCTTCCTCGAGGCGCTCTCGACCCCGGTCTGAGCCCTTTCCTCGCCGGTCCCTGCCCGACCGGCGCCGACGACGAAGTCGTCTCTTCCGCCGATCCCGGCGCCGCGGGAGAATGGCGCCGTGTCGACGGCGATGCCGGAGTTCGAGATGCCGCCCCGGGCGGAGAGTGCTCCTCGGCCAGAAGCCGCTGACGCCACCGCACCTGAAGCCGGTGCGACGAGCGCGGAGCATCCCGACGATCCTCCTCTCCATCCGAACCCCGCGGTTGGGCTGCGGCGCCGCTTCGGCTGGCGACAGCTGCTGATCGCGGGGCTGGTCGGTGTGGTCGTCGGCGGTGGCATCCCGGCGACACTGCGATCGCTCGACGGCGCGGCGGCGTCGGTGGAGGTCGAGAGCCTGCGCTCGGTGGCGCTCGAGTACCTCACGGCGATCGCGACCGGCCGCGCCGGCGTGGCGACCGAGATGGTGCCGGTCGACGGCGGCGGTCGCGTGGCGCCGGATGCGGTGCTGCAGTCGGCAGAGCCGATCACCGACTACTCGGTGCAGCTGGTGCAGGTCGACGGCACCGCCGGGTCGGCGGACGTGCGCTACCGCGTCGGCGGCACCGAGGTGTTCCGCGCGCTCACGGCGGAGCGGGTCGAGGGCGAGTGGCGGTTGCGGACGACGCTCGCCGAGGTCGCCGACGTGCGCTTCAGCGATCCGATCGTGCGCGTGCAGGTCGCCGATGTCCCGTTGGACGGCCCCACGCCCGTGCTGCTCTACCCGGGCAGCTACACGATCGACGCCGTCTCAGGGCCGTTCTTCCTCTCGGGCGGCGATCGCTTCGTCGTCGACGGCGATCTCGGCACGCCGACCGTGCCGTACGTGACCGCCGGTGTCGCCCCCCGCATCCGCGACTATGCCACCGAGCTCGCACTCGACACCGTCGCCGACTGCCAGATGCGCGCTCGCTGCCCGGTCGCGTTCGGGCTGCGGCTGCTGCCGCTCGGTGAGCCCTACCCGGTGGATGTCGACATGGAGCGCGGCGTCATCGACCTGTCGGTGCCGATCATGGCGATGGATGGCGCCGATAGTCAGTGGTTCGACGTGCGGCTGCGCGCGATCCTCGACGACGATGGCGTGCCGAGCGAGTGGCGCTGCGGCGAGCCGGGGGAGAGCGAGACGCTCTCGAGTTGCGCGCTCTGAGCGGTCGACGGGGCCCGCGGCGCGACGGCCTGTGGCGGTGCGGCCGGATCGCCGGCATTCGCGCCATGATGGATCCGTGTCGCCGTCGATGCCAGAGTTCGAGATGCCGGCGGGCGTGCCAGAGCCCGCCCGCCCCACTGCGGATTCGGCGATCGCGCACAGCGAGCCGCCGCCGGCCCATACGGCAGAGCCTGCGTCCTTCGGTCGGGCCATGCGAGATGGGCGACGCGGCATCAACTGGCGGCACGTCCTGGTCGCGGGCGTGGTCGGCGTGCTCGCGGGCGCGGTGATCCCTGGCGGCATCCAGGTCGCCGAGCGCGCAGCCGTCAGCGGCGACCAGTCCAACCTGCGCGATGTGGCCATGGAGTACCTGACCGCGATCGCAGAGGGGCGGGCGAGCGATGCCACGGCGATGCTCCCGGTCCAGCCCGCGGCGATGGTGCCGGATGCGGTGCTGCAGTCGGCCAGGCGCATCACGGACGCAGGGGTGCGCCTCGTGCACATCGACGGCGACGCCGCCGCGGTTGAAGTGGAGTACACGCTCGATGGGGCGAGCATCTCGCGGACGCTCGAGGCCGAACGGGTCGACGGCTCGTGGCAGCTCACCCGTCCCTTGACGGAGGCGGTGCCGTTCCACCAGTACAGCGGCACCGCGGGCGCCCGGATCGCGAACTTCGAGATCAGCCTGGATCGACCGATGGTCATGTATCCCGGCATCTACAGGTTCGACCCGGTGCTCGACGATCCGATCATCATCGCGCGGTCCGACGCGTTCTCCGTCGACGGCGATCCGGCGACCGCCTCGGAGCCATTCATCGAGACGACGCTGCGGCCAGAAGTCGCGGCGCATGCGGAGGCGCTCGCGGTCGCGGCCGGCGAGCGCTGCAGGCAGGCAGACACCTGTTACCTCCCGCAGGAGGGCGCACTGCGCGTCGACCACGACGCGTGGGTGGTGGCGAGCTCGCCGCAGGCGGTGGACGTGATCGTGCACCTGACGAACTCCACGTCCACGATGGGGCAGACGCACCAGGTGATGGTGCAGATCGAGCGGGATGCCGCCGGTGGCGCGGCCGCGTGGCGCTGCAGCGAGCCGGACGCCTACGGCCTTGAGGATGCGGAGCCGTGCCCGGCCATCGAGTGACCGGTCGCGACCCCGCGCATGCACCGCCCGATCGCTAGGCTGGCCGGGTGACCATCTCGCCCCTCTTCGACCCCGCCGAGTGGGCGGACGCCGAGCCCGGCTACGACGACATCACGGTGCACCGCTCGCGCGATGGACGCATCGCGAGGATCGCGTTCGACCGGCCGGAGGTGCGCAACGCGTTCCGCCCGCACACCGTCGATGAGCTCTACCGAGCGCTCGACGACGCGCGGCAGGACAGTCGCGTCGGCGTCGTGCTGCTGACCGGCAACGGTCCCAGCGAGAAGGATGGCGGCTGGGCCTTCTGCTCCGGCGGCGACCAGCGCATCCGCGGCCGCGACGGCTACCGCTACGCCGACGGCGCGACGGCCAGCAGCATCGACCCCGCCCGCAGCGGCCGCCTGCACATCCTCGAGGTGCAGCGCCTCATCCGCTTCATGCCCAAGGTCGTGATCGCCGTCGTGCCCGGCTGGGCGGCCGGCGGCGGACACTCGCTGCACGTCGTCTGCGACCTGACGATCGCCAGCCGCGAGCACGCGAAGTTCAAGCAGACCGACGCGGATGTCGGCTCCTTCGACGCCGGCTACGGCTCGGCGTACATGGCGCGGCAGACCGGGCAGAAGTTCGCGCGCGAGGTCTTCTTCCTGGCCCGCGAGTACAGCGCGGACCGGGCGCTGCAGTCGGGCGCGATCAACGCATCCGTGCCGCACGCCGAGCTCGAGTCGACCGCCGTCGAGTGGGCGCGCGAGATCCTCGGGAAGAGCCCGACCGCGATCCGTATGCTGAAGTTCGCGTTCAACGCGGTCGACGACGGACTGGTGGGGCAGCAGATCTTCGCGGGCGAGGCGACGCGGCTCGCCTACGGCACGGATGAGGCCGTGGAGGGGCGCGACTCGTTCCTGGAGAAGCGCGATCCCGACTGGTCGGCCTTCCCGTACCACTACTGACCGGGACCGGATCGAGAGCAGCAAGCGCAAGGAGGTGCACCGTGGGAGTCGTCGTCGAGACGAGCGGATCCAGCGGCGTGCCCAAGCGCGTCATCATCTCGGATGAGGCGATCGCAGCCTCGACCGATGCCGCGATTGAGCGGCTCGGCGCCCCCGGGCAGTGGGTGCTCGCCCTGCCCGACCACTACATCGCCGGCCGCAACGTGATCTGGCGCAACGAGGTCAGCGGCGCACCGCTGGTGCGGACCGCCGGTGCCTTCACCGCTGAGGCCTTCGTCGAGGCCGTGCAGAGCCTCGAGCACGAGCGCAAGTACACGTCGCTCGTGCCGACGCAGCTCGCCAGGCTGGTCGATGCGGCGGCGCTCGACCGCTCGTTCATCGGCCCCATCGCGCGACTCGACCGCATCCTGCTGGGCGGCCAGCGCGCGCCGTTCGGCCTGATCGAGCGTGCGGCGCGCCTCGGCTGGCGCATCACGCGCACGTACGGCGCGACCGAGACGGTCGGCGGATGCGTCTGGGACGGTATCCCGCTGCGTGACGTGAAGGTGCGACTCACCGACCAGATCGAGATCTCCGGGCCGCAGCTCGCCGACGGCTACGAGGATGCTGCGCTCACCGAGCAGCGCTTCCACACCGACGGCACCGGCAATCGCTGGTACAAGACCGGCGATGCCGGCTCGCTGCAGGCAGGCACGCTCCAGGTCTCCGGCCGCATCGACGACGTCATCAACTCCGGCGGCATCAAGATCTCGCTCGCCGCCATCGAGCACGTCGTGCAGGTCTTCGCGCCGGATGCCGTGGTGGTCGCGGCGCCGCACCCCGAGTGGGGTGAGGTGCCGGCGGTGGTGACGACGCTCAAGCCGTCGCTGGCAGAGATCCGCGCGGCGGTCGCGAACGCGCTCGGGAAGCCCGCCCGGCCCAATCACCTGGTGACGGTGTCGGTGATGCCGACCACGGCATCCGGCAAGCCCGACCGCAAGCGGCTCGGGCGGCTGGTCGCCAGCCGCACGCAGGAGCGTCGGCGCCGCGGCTTCTTCGGCTGACGCCGCAGGCACGGCGCACGGCGCGGCGCGGCGCGGCTAGCATCGAGGGGATGGCTTCCCCTCGCTCCGGCAACCCCGCGAAACGCGCACAGATCGCCGGCACCGCACCCAGCCCCGCGACCACCCGCGACTGGATCGCCGCGTCCCGGCCCCGCACGCTCGGCATGGCGATCGCCCCCGTCGCGCTCGGCACCGCCGCGGCCTTCAATGCCGAGGGCTACCACCTGGGCATCGCGCTCGCGTGCCTGGCGCTCGCGGTGTTCCTGCAGATCGGCGTGAACTTCGCCAACGACTACTCCGACGGGGTCAAGGGCACGGATGCCGTGCGCGTCGGCCCCGGCCGCCTCGTCGGCGCGGGCAAGGCCGAGCCGCGCACGGTGCGGAACGTCGCGATCGGCTTCCTCGCCGCGAGCGCCGTGGCTGGCCTGCTGGTCGTGCTGCTGTCGGGTCGCTGGTGGCTGCTGCTCGTCGGCGTCGTCTGCATCGTCGCCGCGTGGGGCTACACCGGAGGCAAGCGGCCGTACGGCTACTACGCCCTCGGCGAGCTCATGGCGTTCCTGTTCTTCGGCCCGGTCGCGGTCGTCGGCACGACCTACGCCATCATTGGCCGCATCACCGAGGACTCGGTCGCGCTCGGCATCGCCATCGGCGCCATCTCCGCGGCATTGATGCTGTGCAACAACCTGCGCGACATCGAGACCGACCGCGCTGCCGGCAAGCGGAGCCTTGCGACGCTCATCGGCCGGCGCGCAGCCAAGCTGCTCTACGTGACGCTGATGCTCGTGCCGTTCGGCATCCTCTGGGTCTTCTCCTTCGCGCTCGCCTACGGCATCGCGGTGTTCACCGTGCTGCTCCTGGCGGTGCCCGCGATGGTCATCGTGCTGATGGCGCGCACGCCGCGCGACCTCATCACGGCGCTCGGTCTCACCGGCCTGACCGCGCTGCTGTACGGCGTCGGCCTCGCGATCGCGATCTGGGGCGGCCCGGCCGGCTTCGTCACCGTCGGCTGACGCGACGGCACGCAGCGGCTCGCCCAGCGCGACCCGCGCATCCGAGCGGGCTCGCCCCGCTGCGTCCGCTGCGACTGCGCAGATGTGTCGCTAACGGCTCCCAACCGGGGCGGATGAGCGCCGCATGCGACAACTCTGCGCTCCGGGCGGTTGCGATGCGGGCAGCGTCAGGGGCGAGCGGATGCGTCGGGGTCGGTGGGATGTGCGGGGTCCGTGGGGTGCGCAGGGTCGACGGGATGCGCGGGATCGGCGGGGTCCGCGGGATCGGCGGAGTCCGCGGCGTCGTCGGCGCGCGGCTGCTCGACCAGCGAGTCCTCGATCTCTGCGTCGTCGGGCTCCGCGCCGTCGCGCTTGCGGCCCTCGCGCATCCGCTGCAGATCGGATGCCGCCTCGTTCCGCAGCTTCGGGAAGAACACGATCGACGCCGCGAAGGCGAACGCCACCGAGACGAGCGCCGACAGCAGCCACGGGACCTTGGCGACCATGAGCAGGGTGAACGGTGCGATGAACAGCAGCGCGCGCACGATCAGGTAGCGCATCGAGGGGGACATGAGAACAAGTCTATGAGCGACCCATAGCGATGGGGCCTACCCTGGGGGGATGCGCTGGCTCATCATCGGAGGGATCCTGGCCCTGGTGGTCACGGTCTATGCGCTCGTCGACCTCACGGTGACCGACGATCGCCGCATCCGCCGCCTCAACCGCGTGCTGTGGGTCGTGCTCATCGTGGTGCTGCCGCTCGTCGGCGCGATCGGCTGGCTGACCTGGGGCAAGGGCCCGCGTGCCACGGCCCCGCCCATGGCGCCCGACGACGACCCGTCGTTCTCGCGCCCCTCCGCAGTGAGCATCAGCGAGACCGACCGCCGCATCGCCGAGATCGAGGCGCAGCTGGCCGCGCTGGACGAGGAAGACCCCCGCGCGGACGCGAAGCCGGAGCCCTCGGATGCCGCGGACACGCCGCAGCCGAAGCCGGAGGAGACCTCCACGCAGGCGCCCGCCGCTCCGCCTGCTGCCGAGGCGGAGCCGAAGCCTGCGCCGTCGAAGCCTGCGCCGTCGCAGCCTGCGCCGCCGAAGTCGAAGTCGCCGAAGCAGAAGCCCGCAGACGACGCCGACGGTCAGGAGCATCGCGCCCCTGACGACGGCGACGCCGCGCGTGCCTGACGCCTCCCCGGCCGCCGCCTACGCCGATCGCCTGGTCGTCGCGCTCGCCGCCGCCGGAGTCACTGACCTCGTCGTCTGCCCCGGCTCGCGGTCGCAGGCGATCGCGCTCGCCGCGGCCCGCGCCGACCGCGAGGGGCTGCTCGACCTGCACGTGCGCATCGACGAGCGCTCCGCGGCATTCCTCGCGCTCGGGATCGCGCGCGAGACGGGCGGCCCCGTCGCGATCGTGGTCACGAGCGGCACCGCGCTCGCGAACCTGCATCCTGCGATGCTCGAGGCGCACCACAGCGACGTGCCGCTGATCGCGATCACCGCCGACCGGCCGGCCGAGCTGCAGGGCATCCGGGCCAACCAGACGACCGTCCAGCCGGGGCTGTTCGGAGCCGCAGCGCGGGTCGTGCTCGATGTCGGTGCGGATGCGCTGGACGACCCAGAGGGCGACGCGGTGCGCGCGGTGCAGGCATCGCTCGGCTGGCGGCACCCCGGTGCCGACGACGCCGGCCACACCGAGCCGGGCCCGGTGCAGCTGAACGTCGCCTTCCGCGAGCCGCTCTCTGGCGGCGCGCCAGCGTCAGGGCCAGCGGTCGACGCCGTCGGGCGGCCGCCGACCCCCACCTCGGTGCTGCGGGCAGCCGCGTCGACGGTCGTGATCGCCGGCGCCGACGCCGGCCCGGTCGCGGTCGATGTCGCCGAGGCGATCGGTGCGCCGCTGATCGCCGAGCCCACCTCCGGCGCGCGGTTCGGGCCCGCGCTCGTGCCGCACGCTCGCGACGTGCTCGCGCAGCTCGGCGACCTGGTGCGCCGCGTCGTCGTCATCGGCCACCCGACGCTGTCCCGTGCGGTGACCGGGCTCATCCGCCGGCCGGATGTCGAGGTCGTCGTGCTCGGACGGGTCGCGCAGGACAACGTGCGTGGCACCGGCAGCACGACGGTGCTCGCCGGACGCATCCAGGTCGAGGAGCTGGAGGCGGAGACCGAGAGCATGGGGCAGGCGTGGATCGAGCGATGGGTGCGCGCGGGACGAGCGCTCGCCGCCGAGCGCGATGCCGATGCCGCGCCCGATTCCGATCTCACGCGTGCGGACTACGCGCGGTCCGAGCTGACCGACGCTCGCGCGCCGATCACGCGCCGCGACCTCGTCACGCAGGTGTGGGATCGCACCTGGCCGCACGACCGGCTGGTGGTCGCGGCATCCCGCCTGATCCGCGAGCTCGACACCTGGGCCGGGCCCAAGGCGGTGACCGCGCGCGCCAATCGTGGGCTTGCCGGCATCGACGGCACCGTCGGCACCGCGTCCGGCGTCGCGATCGCCCATGCGCGATCGGGCGAGCCCGGCCTGACCCGGCTGCTGATCGGCGATCTCGCCCTGCTGCACGATGCCGGTGGGCTGCACGTGCCGCCCGGCGAGACGCGCCCGCACCTGCAGATCGTGGTCGGCAACGACCGCGGCGGCAGCCTCTTCGAGCTGCTCGAGGTCGCCGGCAGCGCCGATGCGGGCGACTTCGCGCGGGTGCAGCGCACACCGCACGACGTCGACCTCGAGCACCTCGCGGCCGCCTACGGCTGGCCGTACGAGCGCGTCACCGATCGCGCGGGCCTGCGGAGAGCGCTCTCGCAGTCCCGGCCGGGCATCATCGAGGCAGTGCTAGGAGGAGCGTCGGATGCGCAGCAGCTCTGACCGGAGCGCGATGCGGATCGGCCCGCAGACCACGCTCGTCATCACCGGAGGCGGCAGCGGCATCGGCCGACTCGTCGCGCTCGCCGCCGCACGCAAGGGCGCGCACGTCGTGCTCTGGGATCGCGACGAGCCGAGCGCGCGGCGGGTCGCGGCAGAGGCGGACGCGGCGGGCGGAAGCGGCTCGGTCGTCGTCGTCGACCTGGCGGACGCCGATGCGATCGAGCTGGCCGCGGCCGAGACGCTCATGCTGGGCCCGGTCGACGTGCTCGTCAACAACGCGGGTGTCGTCTCTGGCAAGCCGTTGACCGAGCTGACGGCAGCGCAGATCGATCGCACCATACGGGTCAACGCGATCGCACCGCTGCTGGTCACCCGCGCGTTCCTGCCCGCGATGCGCGACGCGGGACGCGGGCGCATCGTGACCGTCGCCAGTGCCGCGGGCTTCATCGGGGTCGCCGGGCAGACCGACTACGCCGCCAGCAAGTTCGCCGCAGTCGGCTTCATGGAGTCGCTCCGCGCGGAGCTGCGCAAGACCGGCTCGCCGATCACCGCACTCACGGTCGCGCCCTTCTACATCGACACCGGCATGTTCGAGGGCGTCACGACCAAGGTGCCGGCGCTGCTGCCGATCCTGTCGCAGGCCTCCGTCGCCACCCAGATCATGGGCGCGATCGAGTCGCGCGCATCGCTGCTCGCGCTGCCGCCGCTGGTGCGATTCGTGCCCGCCATCAAGGTGCTGCCGACCGCGATCGGCGACTGGCTGGCGGATGCGCTGGGCGTCAACGAGGGCATGGACGGCTTCACGGGTCGCGCGAGCGATTCCGCCGTCCAGGGCGGCGGCCGGTCGTCCCAGTAGTCTCAGCGCATGACCGAGATCACTGACGCTCTCCGCATCACCCGCTCCGTCCAGCTCGCAGAGGTCGACCCCCGGTCCACGCCCGGGTTCGACGGCAAGAAGGCCGACGGTCGCGAGGCGCTGGAGGCGGGAGCCGACCGGCTCGCCGATCTGCAGGAGCGCCTGTTCGCCGCCAGCAAGGAGGGCGGCGAGCGCTCGGTGCTGCTGATGGTGCAGGGCATGGACACCTCGGGCAAGGGCGGCATCATGCGCCACGTCGTCGGCCTGATCGATCCGCAGGGAGTCGACATCACGGCGTTCAAGGCACCGACGGCTGCCGAGCGGAAGCACGACTTCCTCTGGCGGATCGAGCGAGCGCTGCCGAAGCCGGGCAGCATCGGCGTCTTCGACCGATCGCACTACGAGGACGTGCTGATCCACCGCGTGCACGAGCTCTCGCCCGCGGAGGAGATCCAGGAGCGCTACGGCAAGATCGTCGAGTTCGAGCGCGAGATCGCCGCGCGGGGCATCCGGCTCGTCAAGGTGATGCTGCACATCTCCTTCGAGGAGCAGGGCGCACGCCTCCTGGAGCGGCTGGACCGCCCCGACAAGCACTGGAAGTACAACCCCGGCGACGTCGACGAGCGGGAGCACTGGGACGCCTACATGGAGGCGTACCAGGTCGCCATCAACCGCACCGCTCGAGCGGATGCGCCATGGCACGTCGTGCCGGCCGACCGCAAGTGGTACGCGCGGCTCGCGGTGCGCGAGCTGCTGCTCGAGGCGCTCGAGGATGTCGATCCGCAGTGGCCGCTCGCTGACTATGACGTGGCGGCGGAGCGCGAGCGCCTGCTCGCGTTGGGCGGCGTGCCCACGCCGGAGGAGGAGTCCTCCGAGCGCGCCGAGAAGCCGAAGAAGAAGTCGAAGAAGGCCAAGAAGAAGGCCAAGCAGGCGATGGAGAAGGCGGAGAAGGCGGAGAAGGCCGAGAAGAAGGCCGACACGCAGGCTGCACGGGACGAGTGAGTCGTCGCGCAGCCCACGCTAGGGGAGCGGGTCGGCGAGCGCGTCGGTGATCGGTCGCAGCTTCACTGCGGTCTCCGCGAGCTCCTCGTCGGCGACCGAGCCAGCCACGATGCCGGCTCCGGCGAACGCCCGGATCGAGCCGTCGCCGGCGATGTCTGCACCGCGCAGCGCGATCACCCATTCGCCTCCGCCCTCGCCATCGATCCAGCCGACCGGGCCGGCGTAGCGGCCGCGGTCGACGCCCTCGAGCTCGCGGATGATGGCGAGCGATGCGGCGCGCGGCGTACCGGCGACCGCGGCGGTCGGATGGAGCAGCGCGAGCACGTCGAGTGTGGAGCCGCCGCTGAGCGTGCCCGTGATGTCGGTCGCCAGATGCCACAGGTTCGGCAGCCGCAGCGGGAACGGCTCCGATGCGCGCGCGTCCGGCGCGAGCGTGCGCAGCACCTCCATGGCGGATTCGGCGGCGAAGCGGTGCTCTCGGAGATCCTTGTCGCCGGAGGCGAGCATCTCGGCGATCTCGGCGTCGAGGCCAGGGGTCGCGCCCCGCGCGGCGGTGCCGGCGAGCACGCGCGAGAAGAAGTGGCCCCGATCGGCGGCGATGAGCGTCTCCGGACTCGCGCCGATCAAGCCGTCGACGGCGTAGGTGACGGCGTCCGGATAGCGCTGCACGAGACCGACCGCGACCGAGCGCACGTCACCGCCCTCGGGCAGCTGCCCGACGCGATCGCGCGCGACCACGACCTTCTCCGCGTCGCCCGACCTGATCCGCTCGGTCGCCTCGGCGACGATCGCTCGGTATCGCGGCGGGTCGATCGCGCCGTCGACGAGCTCGACGCGCACCTCATCGACCGCGGTCGGATGCAGTCGGCCCTCGTCGCCGATCCAGGTCACCCACTCGTCGTCGCCCCGGCGCCCCACCACGACCTGCGGCACGATCAGCACGCTCGTCGCCGCGGAGGCATCGTCGAAGGCGAACGCGCCGAAGGCGATGAGCCCCGTGCCCGGCACGCCGACCGCGTCGTCGACGACGGCCTCGCGGGCGATCGCACGCCACGCATCCGCCGCATCGGTGAAGCGCGCCGCGCCGCGGAATTCGAGGCGCAGCGCCTCGCCGCGGCCGACGATGCCGTCGGCTCCGCGCCGGACGGCCAGCGGGAACCGCGGGTCCGCATGCTCCAGTAGGCGCCCGAGCTCCGCGCGCTCGGTGCGCACCCGCAGGCCTGGCATGCAGCCAGCCTACGCGCGCTGCCCGCGGAGCCTGGACGCTCGTCGGGGAACGCGCGCGCGAGGGAGCCTAGGATGGAGGCGTGAGCCGAGCCGACATGCAGAAGGACCCGAACGAGGTTGCGGGCATGTTCGACGCGACGGCAAAGCGCTACGACCTGCTCAACTCGCTGCTCTCCGGCGGCAACGACAAGCTCTGGCGCATCCACATGCAGCGCGCCGTGCGGCCGAAGCCGGGCGAGCGGATCCTCGACGTCGCAGCGGGCACCGGCGCATCCGCGGCGCCGATGGCGAAGGCGGGCGCCCTCGTCACGGCGCTGGACCTGAGCCAGGGGATGATCGAGGAGGGCCGCAAGCGCCACCCCGACATCGAGTTCGTGCACGGCACCGCCGAGGAGCTGCCGTTCGAGGACGACACCTTCGACGCCGTCACGATCTCGTTCGGCCTGCGCAACGTGCAGAATCCCCGGGCCGCGCTGAGCGAGTTCCTGCGCGTGCTCAAGCCCGGCGGGCGCGTGGTCATCTGCGAGTTCTCGCAGCCTCCCGTGAACGTGGTGCGCCGCAGCTACGAGCTGTACCTGCGCACGCTGCTGCCCGGCATGGCACGCGCGGCCAGCAGCAACCCCGAGTCGTACCGCTACCTGGTCGAGTCGATCAGGGCGTGGCCCGAGCAGGAGGTGCTCTCGCAGTGGATCCGCACGGCCGGCTTCACGCGCGTCGCCCACCGCAACCTCACCATGGGCGTCGTGGCGCTGCACCGCGGTCGGAAGCCGACGGAGATCACGAGCGCGATGCGCCTCGCACGCCACGCCCAGCCGGAGGAGCAGGACGTCTGATGGCGGTCACCTCGGCCTTCGGGCTGCGCGGGCCGCGCTTCGCGACGCCCGCCGACAGACGGGTCATCGACGCGGTCGAGACCGGGCTCGCGCGGCTGGAGCTGCTGCTCGACGAGCACCTGCGAATCGCCGACCCGGTCGCGGATGCCGTGGCCCGCTACCTCAACGAGGCCGGCGGCAAGCGCGCGCGGCCGCTGCTGCTGCTGCTCGCCGCCCATCTGGGGCGAGGCATCGACGACGAGGTGCTCGCGGCCGCCCAGGTGGTGGAGATCACCCACCTCGCGAGCCTCTACCACGACGACGTCATGGACGAGGCGGACACCCGACGGGGCGTGCCCGCCGCGCACGTCGTCTGGAGCAACTCGGTCGCGATCCTCGCCGGCGATCTGCTGTTCGCCCGCGCGGGCGCCGTCTCTGCGCCGCTCGGCAGCGAGGTCGCCAAGCTGCAGGCGCGCACCTTCGAGCGCCTCTGCCTCGGGCAGCTGCACGAGACGCTCGGACCCGGCGACGCCGACCCGGTCGAGCACTACCTGCAGGTGCTGAGCGACAAGACCGGCTCGCTCATCGCCGCCGCCGCCGAGCTCGGCATCATCATGAGCGATGCCGACCAGGCCTACCGCGCACCGCTGCGCGAGTTCGGCGAGCGCATCGGTGTTGCGTTCCAGCTGATCGACGACGTCATCGACCTCTCGTCGAACCCGGCCACCGGCAAGGATCAGGGCAACGACGTGCGCGCGGGTGTCGACACCCTGCCGGTGCTGCTGCTCGCCAGGCGCGACGACGCCGCCTCGGTCGCGCTCCGCGCGCGGCTCGCGTCGCCGGCCGATGACACCGACCTCGCCGCCGCGATCGCCGAGCTCGCCGGGCACCCGGTCGTGCAGGAGTCGATCGCGGAGGCCGAGCGCTTCCAACGACAGGCGCTCGACGCGCTGCAGGCGCTGCCCTCCGGCACCGTCCGACGCGGCCTCGAGGCTTTTGCTCGACACGTCGTCTCGCGCGACCGTTGAACCCCGGCGGCGCAGCCGCCCCGCACGCTGAAGGAGAACCGTGAGCGAACCGCTCCGCATCGCCGTGGTCGGCGCAGGCCCGGCCGGCATCTACGCCGCCGACATCCTGAAGAAGTCGGCTGCCGAGCACGGCCGCGACGTCTTCATCGACCTGTTCGAGCAGCTGCCCGCGCCCTACGGGCTGGTCCGCTACGGCGTCGCCCCCGATCATCCGCGCATCAAGGGCATCATCGCGGCGCTCCGCGAAGTGCTCGAATCGGGCGTCGTGCGCCTGTTCGGCAACGTGCGCTTCGGCGAGGATGTGACCCTCGACGACCTCGAGCAGCACTACCACGGGGTGATCTTCGCCACGGGCGCGACGAAGGACGCACCGCTCGAGATCCCCGGCATCGACCTGGAGGGCTCCTACGGCGCCGCCGACTTCGTCTCCTGGTACGACGGCCACCCCGATGTGCCGCGCGAGTGGCCGCTGGAGGCCAAGGAGATCGCGGTCATCGGCAACGGCAACGTCGCACTCGACGTGGCTCGCATGCTCGTCAAGCACCCCGAGGATCTGCTGCCGACCGAGGTGCCCGACAACGTCGTCGAGGGACTCCGCGCGTCCCCGGTCACGGATGTGCACGTCTTCGGTCGCCGCGGCCCGCTGCACGTGAAGTTCACGCCGCTCGAGCTGCGCGAGCTGGGCGAGCTGCGCGACGTCGACATGATCCTCCACGACGAGGACTTCGGCGTCGATCCCGATGAGGAGACGCTGAAGCAGAACAAGCAGATCCTGGTGATCTCGCGCGTGCTCGACCAGTGGCGGCAGCGAGCGACCGGCACGGCGAGCCGCCGGCTGCACCTGCACTTCTGGTCGAAGCCGGATGCGGTGCTCGGCGACGAGCACGTCGAGGCGCTGCGCGTCGAGCGCACCCGGCCCGCCGAGCACGGGCTCGAGGCCACGGGTGAGTTCCGCGACATCCCGGTGCAGGCGGTCTACCGGGCGGTGGGCTACTTCTCGTCGCCGCTGCCGGACGTGCCCTTCGACGATCTGCGCGGCGTGATCCCGAACATCGCCGGCCGCGTGCACGACGGCTCGCGCCCGATGCCGGGCATGTACGCCACCGGCTGGATCAAGCGCGGCCCGGTCGGCCTCATCGGCCACACGAAGTCGGATGCGAAGGAGACCATCGAGCAGCTGCTCTCGGATGAGCACTCCTGGTGGAAGCCGCAGGCCTACGATGCGGATGCCGTGCCGGCGCTGCTGGCCGAGCGCGAGGTCGCGTGGACGGACATCGCGGGCTGGATCCGTCTCGACGAGCACGAGCAGGCGCTCGGTGAGCCGCACGGCCGCGCGCGCATCAAGGTCGTGCCGCGCGACGAGATGATCGCCGTCTCCCGCCCCGAGTAGCCCCCACCCCCGCAGGGCGCGTCACGAGACCGACGCGCCCGCCCCCCGCAGGTCGAGGAGCGCCCGCAGGGCGCGTCACGAGACCGGACGTGCCCCCCCGCTACTGCAACGCCGAGCTCAGCCGCGCAATGCTGTCGAAGGCCTGCGCGACCCGCGGCCTGGCCATCCACGCCGGCAGCGTGAGCTCCGTCGACTGCTGCCGGTAGGCATCCGCGATGCCCTGCAGCTGCGCGACCATCGAGGTGCCCTCCAGCAGCATCGACACCTCGAAGTTCAACCCGAACGAGCGCATGTCGATGTTTGAGGAGCCGATCACCGAGACCCGGTCGTCGAAGGTCATGAACTTCGAGTGCAGCACCGTCGGCTTGGCGAACAGGATGATCTTGACGCCCGCGCGCAGCAGCTCCTCGTAGTAGGAGCGCTGCGCGTGATAGGTCCAGAACTGGTCCCCGACCTCGCTCGCAAACAGCTCGACCTCGATGCCGCGCATGGCCGCCGAGGTGATCGCGTACCGCATCGCCTCGTCGGGCACGAAGTAGGGGCTCACGATCGTGATCCGCTGCTCGGCGGCATGCACGAGCTCGAGGAAGATGCGCAGGTTCACTTCACCCTCGAAACCGGGGCCCGACGGGATCACGGATGCGTTCAGATCACCACTGGGCGTCTCGGTCTCGCTCGCGAGCTCGACGAGCTCGTTCGTCTCGGCCCACCAGTCCGACCAGAACAGCGCATCGAGGGCGACCACCGTGGGGCCGGCGAGCTCGATCCAGGCATCTCGCCACTGCAGCCCGCGGCGGATGTTCCTGCGCAGCAGGTAGGAGGGATCGATGAGGTTGAGCGAGCCCGTGAAGCCGACCGTGCCGTCGATGACGACGAGCTTGCGGTGGTTGCGCAGGTCGGGTCGCTGCCACTGCTTGCGCCACGGCCGCAGCGGCAGCATGTCGCGCACTTCCGCACCCATGCCCCGGAGTCGGGCGAGCGTCTCCTTGCGGCGCGGATACCGCACACTCGTGAGGTGGTCGACGAGCACGCGGACGATGACGCCGCGTGCCCTGGCCCGCTCGAGCGCGGCGAAGAAGACCTCGGTGCGCTCGGACGCGACCAGCAGGTAGAACTCGATGTGCACGAACTGCTCGGCCTCATCGATGTGCCGTGCCATGGCCTCGAGCTGCGCGTCGAACTCTCCCCAGACGACCCCCGTGACGGGGCCGACATGCGGCATCGAGGAGAGCTCGCGGTTGAGCTCCACGACGCCGGCGAGCCAGCTGGGGCGGCCGGGGAAGGCCTCCGCGTCAGCGACCTCGAGCGTCGTCTCGCCGATGAGCTTCTGGATCGCCGCCATCTTGTTGCGGCGGCTCTTGGGCAGGCGGTTGTTGCCGAGCAGGGCGAAGATGATCCAGCCCGCGATCGGCTGGATCATGATGATGAGCAGCCACGCGATCGCCGAGGCGGGCTTGCGGTTGTACGGCACCGTGACGATGGCCAGCAGCCGCAGGCCGACGTCGACCACCACGTACAGCCACGTGAGGGCCTGGGTGAGCGTCAGCTCCACTGCATCTGCTTCACGCAGGTCACCGGCACTGCTCGGGCTAGCGGAAGTTGAGGAACTGGAGGTCGATCTCGAAGTCGCCGCCCTTGAGCAGCTTGATCGCCGCCTGCAGGTCGTCGCGGCTCTTGGAGCTCACGCGCACCTCGTCGCCCTGGATCTGCGCCTTGACCGACTTCGGCCCTTCCTCGCGGAGGAGCTTCGTGACCTTCTTCGCGTTCTCGGTCGAGATGCCGTCCTTCAGGGCGATCTCGATGCGGAACTCCTTGCCGGAGGGGTACGGGTCGCCCTGTTCGAGCATCTTGAGCTCGATGCCGCGCTTGATGAACTTCGACTGCACGACGTCGAGCACGGCCTTCACGCGCTCCTCGGAGGTCGCCTTCAGGAGCACCTTGTCGCCGCTCCAGGCGACGTCGGCGCCGACGCCCTTGAAGTCGTAGCGCTGCTCGACCTCCTTGCGCGCCTGGTTGACGGCGTTCTCCGCCTCCATCTTGTCGACCTTGCTGACCACATCGAACGAGGAATCTGCCATGCCCCGATCCTACGCATCGTTCCGCTCCGCGCAGCCGCACAACGCAAGCCCGAGGGTCGCCTTCCGCGAGGCAAAACGGCGATCCGGCCCGGGCAGCAACTCTCATGACTGAGGCCAACGACGAAGCCCCGTCGCAAGGACGGGGCTTCTGGAGTGGCGAGTGAGGGATTCGAACCCCCGAATGCTGAGCAGTCTGATTTACAGTCAGATCCCTTTGGCCGCTTGGGTAACTCGCCGTGGCCGATCACGGCCGCCGTCCAGCATACATGGCGACACCGCCGGGCGACGACCTCGGCAGGCGCTCGCTGTGCCGGATAGATTCGACGGATGCACGAGCTCCATGACCTGCTGGTCGGCATCGCCGTCGAGGCCGCGACCCTGGCGCGGCAGCGCCGAGCCGAAGGCGTCACGATCGCCGCGAGCAAGTCGAGCCTCGAGGACATCGTGACGGACGCCGACCGCGAGGTGGAGCGGCTGATCGTCGATCGCATCCGCGCCGCCAGGCCCGAAGACGGGATCCTCGGCGAGGAGGGCACGAGCATCGTCGGCGCCTCCGGCCTCACGTGGGTCATCGACCCGATCGACGGCACGGTCAACTACCTCTACGACATCCCCGCCTACGCGGTCTCGATCGCGCTCGTGGAGGGCGCGCCCGACCCGACGACCTGGCGTGCGCTCTCCGCCGCGGTCGTCAACGCGGCAACCGGCACCGTCTTCGAGGCGCAACGCGGCGGCGGAGCGCGGCGGGATGGCCGCCCGATCACGGTGGCGGATGCGGTGCCCGCCGAGATCGCGCTCGTCGGCACCGGCTTCGGGTACGACGGCGAGCGTCGGGTTCGGCAGGCCGCCGTGGTGCAGGGCCTGATCGGATCCGTACGCGACATCCGCCGCATCGGTGCGGCTTCCCTAGACCTCGCGTCGGTGGCGAGCGGCAGCCTCAACGCCTACTTCGAGCGCGGTCTGCAGCCCTGGGACATGGCCGCAGGCGCGCTGATCGTGGAGGAAGCAGGCGGCGTGGTGCGGGGGTGGGATGGTGCACCGGCGAGCAGCGACTTCCTGCTCGCCGCGTCACCGGCGCTGGCCGACGAGCTCATGGCGCTCCTGGCCCCACTGCGCCCAGCCGACGTGTGACCCTTGCCACACCGTTATCGATCCGTTATATTTGGTGGTTGGACAGGGCAATGCGCGTGCACTCGGCATGCCGTTGCACCCTTGCACCGGTCCATGCGACGATCGGTGCCGACAGGTCCCTGGATCTGCGCGCGAGCGCGATCCGACACTGACCCCGACCTGAGGACGGCCCCAGCGTGACGTATCCCACCCGACGAGCTCTTCGCTCGTCTGCTGTGGACGCTGCGCGAGCCGAGGGGGAGCAGCCCACCCGACGTGCGCTGCGCGAGCAGGAGCGCGCCGCAGCGGCGATCGCGATGACCGCGAGCGAGGCGCGCGCGCTCGAGCGCGTGTTCGTCGCCGAGGGCGCGGCGCCGCTGTACACGAGCCGGCGAGCACTCCGCGAGGCCGCGACGCGCGTCGCGCAGGATCTCCCGGTCACGATCGCCGAGGCGACCTACACGGCTCCGATGATCACCGTCGCTGCGCCGTCGCTCGGCAATGGCGGCGAGGCGCTCCCGGCCGTTCGGCCTCCGCGGCCACTCGCGCCGCGCGTGGTCCGACGCGCGCCGATCGCGCCGCCGCCGCAGCGCAAGGGCGAGCGCACCCGACGCATCGCGCAGAAGCTCTCCGCCGGCGGTGCGCTGCTGTTCATCGGCTCGCTCGTGGTCGTGACCTCCCTGCCGGCGCAGGCCGTGCAGCCCGCGGCCGGCATCGACCCGGAAGTGGCGCAGATCCACGACGACGTGCAGACGCTCGACAGTGTCTCTACCGAGACCACTACCTACTTCGCGCGCGACGACGTGACGGTCAACGACCAGATGGCCGTCGCGCGGATGTCCGCTGGCGAGCGCGCCGCCTACCAGGCAGTCGCCGACAGCGAGCCAGTCGGTCGCTCGTACACGGGCGACCCCGCGTTCCCGCAGGTCTGGAGCATGCTCGAGACCGGGTTCGTGCAGACACCCTTCCCCACCATGGACCAGGTGCCGGTCTCGAGCCAGTTCGGCTACCGCGTCGGCGGCTACCACGGCGGCAGCGACCTGACGCCCGGCCTCGGCACCGAGATCCGCCCGATCGCGAACGGCGTCGTGTCGGCGGTCTGGCAGGGGAATAACCCGGGCGGCGGCGGCTACGCGGTCTTCATCGACCACAACATCGACGGCCAGTTCGTGCAGTCCTGGTACGCGCACATGATGCCGGGCACGATCAATGTGGAGGTCGGCCAGGTGGTCGACATCACCGACGTCGTCGGTCAGGTCGGCAACTCCGGCCGCTCGACCGGTCCGCACCTGCACCTCGAGCTCAAGAACTCGGACTACGTCTCGTTCGACCCCATGCTCTGGCTGCAGACGCGCGAGATGAACCTGGAGTCCCGCTAGGCACTCGCCGCAGCGCGGGCCGGTCGGCCCGGCGCCGCACCACGGCGGCGCGCGACTATGCGCCCGTCCGCACCCAGACGACCTCGTCCGCCGCGAGCGATGCCGAGTCCAGCGGCGACGACGTCAGCAGGATCTCGCCGCGCGGCACATCGACCGCGTCATGCCCGAGATTGGCCACGACCGTGACAGCGCCGATCCTGAACGACAGCGCGGTCGGGCCCACGTCGATCCATTCGAGCGTGCCCGTGGCCAACGAGAACTCCCGGCGCAGCCGCAGCGCGCGGCGATACAGCTCGAGCGTCGAGCCCGCCACCCCGTTCTGCGCGTCGTGAGCGAGCGCCGCCCACTCCGGCGGCTGCGGCAGCCAGCTCTCGCCCGTGGCGTTGAAGCCGTAGGCGGGCGCGGCGGCCTCCCACGGGATCGGCACGCGGCATCCGTCGCGACCCCACAGCTCGCCCTGCGTGCGGGCGAAGGTCGGGTCCTGCCGCTGGTGCGGCTCGATCGCCGTGACCTCCGGCAGGCCGAGCTCTTCGCCCTGGTAGACGTATGCGCTGCCGGGGAGCGCGAGCATGAGCGCTGTCGCGGCACGGCCGCGGCGCAACGACACGGTCGGATCCGCCTTCGAGATCGAGGTCGGGCCGATCCCCGCGCCGTGGGGCGGCGGTGGGACGAGCGCGAGCCGCGTGCGGTGCCGGATGGTGTCGTGGTTCGACAGCACCCAGGTCGGGGGAGCGCCGACCGCGCCGAACGCCTTGATCGAGTCGTCGATCACCGTCCGGAGGCGCTGCGCGTCCCAGGGCGTCTCGAGGTAGACGAAGTTGAACGCCTGGTGCATCTCGTCGGGCCGCACGAAGCGGGCCATCTTCTCCAGCGGCTGCACCCAGGCCTCGGCGCAGAGCACACGGTCGCCGTCGTACTCCTCCAGCACCCGGTGCCAGCGGCGGTAGATCTCGTGCACGTGCTCCTGGCCGAAGTAGGGCGACTCCATCGACCCGGCTGCCAGCAGCTCCTCGTCGACATCCGGCAGGCCCGGCGCCTTCGCGTTGCCGTGCGCCACGTCGACGCGGAAGCCGTCGACACCGCGGTCGAGCCAGAAGCGCAGCACGTCGACGAACATGTCGCCGACCTCCGGGTGATCCCAGTCGAAGTCGGGCTGCGAGGAGTCGAACAGGTGCAGGTACCACTGGCCGTCCGGCACGCGCGTCCATGCGGGGCCACCGAACACGCTCTGCCAGTTGTTCGGCGGCAGTGCGCCGTCCTCGCCCTTGCCATCGCGGAAGATGTAGCGGGAGCGCGCCTCGCTGCCGGGCCCGGCGGCAAGCGCCTCCTGGAACCACACGTGCTCGCTCGAGGAGTGGTTGGGCACCAGGTCGACGATCACTCGCAGCCCCAGGTCGTGCGCCGTCTCGAGCATCCGGTCGAAGTCGTCGAGCGTGCCGAAGATCGGGTCGACGTCGCGATAGTCGGCGACGTCGTAGCCGGCATCCTTCTGCGGCGAGCGGTAGAACGGGCTGAGCCAGATGGCGTCGACGCCGAGCTCCGCGACCTGCGGAAGCCGCGCGGCGATGCCCTGCAGATCACCGACGCCGTCGCCCGAGGCGTCCGCGAACGAACGCGGATAGATCTGGTAGATCACGGCGGATCGCCACCACTCGGCACCGGCAGTGCTGGAGTCCTGGGGGGCGACGGGCTGCGTCGAGAGATCAGTCATGCGTCAAGGCTATGCGGATGCGCGGTGTTGCGCATGATCGGCGGGCCGAGACGGCGGTGCCAACGCGCTCCGCAGGCACGATCGCGGCCGAATGGTCACGACTTGCCAACGATTGGTCACCGAGGGCCGCGTCGTGTTGCAGATCGGGGGACGTGCCGACAGCATTAGCCGGGCCCTGCCCCCGGCACCCGTCGGGGGATGCGCCCTCACAGCTGAAGGAAGGCACCATGAAGCAGAGCAGCCTCATGAAGGTGGCAGGAGCAGGCGCACTCGCGCTGACGCTCGCCGCCTGCTCGGGCGGCGGCACGCCCGCCCCGTCGAGCACCGACGCAAGCCCGGCCCCGGAAGGCGGCGGCGACCTCGTCATCTGGATGGACGAGAACCGCGCGACCGCACTCGAGGGCGTCATCGCGACCTTCGAGGAGGAGACCGGCACGACCGTCGAGGTGGTCGTGAAGGACTTCGGATCGATCCGTGACGACCTGACCACGCAGGCACCCTCCGGTGAGGGCCCCGACGTGGTCGTCGGCGCGCACGACTGGATCGGCAAGCTCGTGCAGAACGGCGTCATCGCGCCGGTCGAGCTCGGCGATCTGGCCGGCGACTTCGAGGACGTCTCGATCCAGGCCATGACCTACGACGGCTCCGTCTACGGCGTTCCCGTCTCGATCGAGAACATCGCGCTCGTGCGCAACACGGCGCTCGCACCCGACGCGCCCGCCAGCTGGGACGAGCTCGTCTCGACCGGTCAGGCAGCGGTGGAGTCCGGCGAGGCGGAGTTCCCGCTGCTGGTCGGCATCGACCCGAACAACGCCGACCCGTACCACCTGTACCCGATGCAGGCCTCCTTCGGCGGCCCGGTCTTCGGCATGAACGAGGACGGCTCCTACAACTCGGAGGACCTGCAGCTCGGCAACGAGGGCAACGTCGAGTTCGCGTCCGCGCTCGCGCAGTGGGGCGCCGACGGCATCGTCAACCTCAACATCTCGCAGGACATCGCCAAGGAGCAGTTCGCCAGCGGCGCCTCGCCGTACACGATCACGGGCCCCTGGAACCTCTCGACGTTCCAGGAAGCAGGCGTCGACTACGCGATCAGCGAGATCCCGTCGGCCGGCGGCCAGGCCGCGACGCCGTTCGTGGGCGTGCAGGGCTTCATGGTGTCGCAGTACGCGAACAACCCGATCGTGGCGGCGCAGTTCCTGACCGACTACATCGCCGGTGACGCCGCGCAGACCGCCATCTTCGAGTCCGGCCAGCGCGCTCCCGCGCTGTCGTCGGCGTTCGAGGCCGCGCAGTCGAACGAGGACGTCGCCGCCTACGGCGCCGTCGGCGCCGAGGGCGTGCCGATGCCGAACATCCCCGAGATGGACGCGCTCTGGGCCGACTGGGGCACCACCGAGGCGCAGATCATCGCCGGCGACGGCGACCCGGCAGCGCTCTGGACGGCTATGGCCGACAAGATCCAGGGTTCGCTCGACTGATCCGCCTCGACGCTGCGGCGGCCGGCTCCTGCGGGGGCCGGCCGCTGTAGCCTCTGCATCGCACCACCGCTGTCCTGCACCGCAGGCAGCCATGCCCGTCGGCGAGGAGCCCGAGTGACGACGACGTCCGAATCCGCACGCACGAGTGCCCCGAAGCGGGGCATCATGCACCAGCCGCCCAGCCTGCGCACCATGATCGTGAAGATCGCGATGCTCGCGATCGTCGATGCGATCGCCGTGTTCGCGATGACGATCCTCTTCTTCCAGGAGAGCTGGACGGTGCTCGCGGTGCTCGTGCTCGCGACGCTGCTGGTCAACATCGTCTACCTCTCGCCCGGGCTGCTGCCGGCGAAGTACCTCACGCCGGGGCTCGTCTTCCTGGCCATCTTCCAGATCTTCGTCGTGCTGTACTCCTGCTACATCGCCTTCACGAACTACGGCGACGGGCACAACTCCACGAAAGAGGACGCGATCGCCGCGCTCGTGTCGCAGAACACGCAGCGCATCGAGGGGTCGCCCGTCTACCAGGTGCAGGTCGTCGAGAACCTCACCGGCCTGGGCCTGCTCGCCACGGCACCCGACGGCGCCGTGCTCGTCGGCACGGCAGACGACGCGCTCGCCCCGGTCGACCCGGCCGCGGTGACGCTGGATGGTTCGCGCGCCACGGCGGTCGAGGGCTGGACCAGCCTGTCGATGCAGGACGTGCTGCAGCGCCAGCAGGAGATCACGAGCCTGCAGGTGCCGCTCGACGAGGAGCTCGAAGGCGGCTTCCTGCGCACCTCCAATGCCGTGCAGGCGTTCGTCTTCCAGTCGAACTTCGTCTACGACGCGGACGCCGACACCCTGACCGACTCCGCATCCGGCACCGTCTACCGCGATCTCGGCAACGGCCAGTTCGAGACCGAGGCGGGCGAGGTGCTCGGCACCGGCTGGCAGATCCTGGTCGGCTTCGAGAACTTCCTCTACCCGTTCCAGAACCAGAAGTACGGCGAGGCGCTGTTCTCCGTGACGGTCTGGACCTTCGGCTTCGCGCTGCTGTCAGTCGGGCTGACGTTCGTGCTCGGCCTGTTCCTGGCGCTGACGCTGAACGATCCGCGCATGCGCTCGCGCAAGGTCTACCGGGTGCTGTCGATCCTGCCGTACGCCTTCCCGTCGTTCCTGTCGGCCCTGGTCTGGCTCGGCCTGCTGAACACCGAGTTCGGCTTCATCAACGAGGTGCTGTTCGGCTCCGCCAACATCCCCTGGCTCACCGATCCCTGGCTGGCGAAGTTCTCGGTGCTGCTGGTCAACATCTGGCTCGGCTTCCCCTACATGTTCCTCATCTGCATGGGCGCGCTGCAGTCCATCCCCGAGGAGCTCACCGAGGCGGCCACCGTCGACGGTGCGAGCCCCTGGCAGGTCTTCAGCAGCATCAAGTTCCCGCTGCTGCTCGTGTCGACGGCACCGCTGCTCATCTCGTCGTTCGCGTTCAACTTCAACAACTTCAACACCATCTACCTGCTGACGCGCGGCGGGCCGCGCATGGCGGGAGTGGATGAGAACGTCGGGCACACCGACCTGCTGATCACGCTGGTCTACAAGACCGCCTTCGAGGCCGGAACGCGCGACTACGGCCTCGCATCCGCGCTGTCGATCATCATCTTCCTGATCGTCGCGACCATCTCGCTGATCGCGTTCTCGCGCACCAAGGCGCTGGAGGAGCTCAACTGATGAGCACAGAACTCGACCCCGGCGCCGCCCAGACGGCGCGCCCCCGCCCCGTGGCCCGACCGCGGATGTCGGCAGGCAAGTGGCTCCGCACCCTCGGCTGGCGCCACCTGGTCGGCATCGCGATCGTGATCTTCGCCACGTTCCCGCTCGTCTACGTGCTGAGCGCCTCGTTCAACCCGAGCGGCACGCTGACCGGCTCGAACCAGCTCTTCCGCTCGCTGTCGGTCGACAACTACGTGCAGCTGCTGACCGACACCCGGCGTCCCTACGCGATCTGGTTCACGAACACGCTCATCGTCGGCATCGTCACATCGCTCGGCACCGTGCTGCTGGGTGCGCTCGCCGCCTACGCGTTCTCACGGATGCGCTTCACCGGCAGGCGCCAGGGGCTGTTCGGGCTGATCCTCGTGCAGATGTTCCCGCAGCTGCTCGCGGTGGTCGCGATCTACGCGCTCATGCGCGGCATCAGCCAGGTCTTCCCCGCCATCGGCCTCGACACCCTGGTCGGCCTCATCATGATCTACCTGGGCGGCGCGCTGGGCGTGAACACGTACCTGATGTACGGATTCTTCAACACCGTGCCCGCATCGATCGACGAGGCGGCGAAGATCGACGGCGCGGGTCACGCGCGCATCTTCTTCACGATCATCCTGCCGCTGGTGGCACCCATCCTCGCCGTCATCGGGCTGCTGTCGTTCATCGGCACCACGAACGACTTCCTGATCGCCTCCGTGATCCTGAACAGCCCCGACAAGCTCACGCTGGCGGTGGGCCTGTTCCGCTACGTGTCCGAGGAGACGAACACCAACTACCCCGTCTTCGCCGCCGGCGCGGTGCTCGCCGCGATCCCCGTCATGGCCCTGTTCCTCTGGCTGCAGAAGTACATCGTGAGCGGTCTCACGGCGGGCGCGGTGAAGTAGCCGATTCCCGCCGTCGCCCCGGCTGTGGCAAGGTGAGGCCGTCACCGTCTGCACCGCCGCCCGGGAGGAAGCCGCCATGCCCGTCACCAAGGCCCCCATCGACCGCGGTCGGTTCTCCAACAAGACCGTCTTCATCCTGGCCGCCATCGGCTCGGCAGTCGGCCTCGGCAACATCTGGCGCTTCCCCTACGTCGCCTACGAGGGCGGCGGCGGCGCGTTCATCCTGCCGTACCTCATCGCGTTGCTGGTGGCCGGCATCCCGCTGCTGCTGCTCGACTACGCGATCGGCCACTCGCAGCGCGGCTCCGCGCCGCTGGCCTTCGCCCGGCTGTCCCGCAGGCTCGAGTTCATCGGCTGGTGGCAGGTGGCGATCTGCGTCGTCATCGCCGTGTACTACGCAGCGATCCTCGCCTGGTCGGCGCAGTACGTCGGCTTCTCGTTCACCCAGGCGTGGGGCGACGACCCAGAGGGATTCCTGTTCGGCGACTTCCTGCAGGCGGCCGACAACGAGGTGACCCTGCAGTTCGTGCCGGCCGTGCTGATCCCGATGGTGGTCATCTGGGCGCTCACGATCATCATCATGGCGCTCGGCGTGCAGAAGGGCATCGGAGCCACCGCAGTGCTGTTCATCCCGGTGCTGCTGATCACCTTCGGCGCGCTGGTGGTGCAGGCGCTGTCGCTGCCCGGTGCGTTCGACGGGCTGCAGACCCTCTTCGCGCCCAACTGGGCGGCGCTGCTCCAACCGGCCGTGTGGGCGAGCGCCTTCGGCCAGATCTTCTTCTCGCTGTCCGTCGGCTTCGGCATCATGATCACCTACTCGTCCTACGTCGGCAGGAAGACCGACATGACCGGATCCGGCTTCGTCGTCGGCTTCGCCAACTCGGGCTTCGAGCTGCTCGCCGGCATCGGCGTGTTCAGCGCGCTCGGCTTCCTGGCGCAGTCGTCCGGCCTCGCCGTCTCCGAGGTCGTGACCGCAGGTATCGGACTCGCCTTCGTCGCCTTCCCGGCGATCATCTCCCAGGCGCCCCTGGGAGCGCTGCTCGGCGTGCTGTTCTTCACCTCGCTGGTGCTGGCGGGCTTCACGTCACTCATCAGCGTCCTCGAGGTCGTCATCTCTGCGGTCCGCGACAAGCTCGAGCTCGGCCGCGTGCAGGCAGCGCTCATCGTCACGGTGCCCATGGCGGCCGTGAGCATCGTGCTGTTCTCGACCACGAGCGGCGTGCTCGTGCTCGACATCGCCGACTACTTCATCAACCGCTTCGGCATCCTGCTCGTCGCGCTCATCGCGATGCTGTCCATCGCGTGGGGCGTGCGCCGCGTGCCATCGCTCGCGCAGCACATGAACCGCTATGGGTCGGTGAAGCTCGGGCGCTGGTGGGTCGCGCTCGTGATGGTCATCACCCCGATCGCGATCGCGATCATGCTCGTGCTCGAGGTCGGCGCCGCGATCGCGGAGCCCTACGGCGGCTATCCGGCCTGGATGCTCGGCGTGTTCGGCTGGGGCGCCGCGGGCGCCGCGCTCGTCGCGGCGATCCTGCTCTCGATCCCGAAGTGGAAGTCCGCGACGCCGCTCGAGGCGCCGGAGCATGACGAGGAGGTGATCCGATGACCATCGGAGCCATCGTGATGATGACGATCAGCATCGTCGTCCTGTGGGGCGGCCTCACCGCCGCGATCGTGAACATCATCCGTTTCAAGGGCCCTGAGCCCGGGGACTCGATGCGAGACCTGTGACCAGGATGACCTAGCGTGGTCGAGTGCTCCAGCCTCACCACGACGGTTCATCCCTCCACGTCTCGACGCTGACGCCCACCATGGGCGAGATCGTCCGGGTGCGCCTGCGCGTGCCCGTCTCGCACGACACCCCGCTCGAGGTGCTCGTGCGCTCCAACCCTGATCGCGAGCCCTTCTTCAACAAGGCCCTGCACGTCGGCACCGCCGGCGCCTACGACTGGTGGGAAGCCGAGATCCGGGTGGTGAATCCCGTGCACCGCTACCGATGGCTCGTGCACTACGCCTCTGGTCACACCGAGTGGATCAACCAGGAGGGCGTGCACCCGATCGAGACCCGCGACGACGCGGACTTCGCGCTGGTGGCATACCCGTCGCCGCCGTCCTGGGCGACGGATGCGGTGCTCTACCAGGTGTTCCCCGACCGGTTCGCGCGCTCGCAGCAGGCCGAGCAGCACGCGACCCCGGAGTGGGCGCAGGCGGCGTCATGGGACGAGCCGGTGATCGGCACGGGCCCCGGAGTCTCCACCCAGCTCTACGGCGGCGACCTGCCCGGCGTCGAGGAGCACCTCGATCACCTGGTCGAGCTGGGAGCCACGGTGCTGTACCTGACTCCAGTCTTCCCCGGCGACTCGAACCACCGCTACAACGCCTCCACCTTCGACGTCGTCGATCCGCTGCTCGGCGGCGACGAGGCGCTCGTCTCGCTCGTCGAGGCGGCGCACGCGCGCGGTCTCAAGGTGATGGGGGATCTGACGAGCAACCACACGGGCGACACGCATGCCTGGTTCCAGGCCGCCCAGGCCGACGAGGATGCCCCGGAGCGCGCGTTCTACTACTTCCACGACGGCGGCACCTACGCCTCGTGGCTGGGGCACGGGTCGCTGCCCAAGCTGAACTGGAACTCGCAGGAGCTGCGCGACCGGTTCATCGAGGGCCCCGACTCGGTGGTCGGCAAGTGGCTGCGGCCGCCGTACTCGTTCGACGGCTGGCGCATCGACGTCGCCAACATGACCGGCCGCTACGAGTCGGACGACCTGAACGCCGAGGTGCGGCAGATCATCCGCAAGACCATGATCGACATCAACCCGGACACGCTGCTGCTGGGGGAGTCGACCAACGACGCGACGGATGATTTCCAGGGCGATGCCTGGCATGGCGCGATGACCTACGCGAACTTCACGCGCCCCGTGTGGGGCTGGCTGTCGGTGCCGGGCTCGGCGGCGTTCGGCGGCCTCGGCATGGCGCGGTCGGTCATCCCCTCCTACTCCGGTGTCGACGTGCACGCGCAGCACCAGCGCTTCGTCGCGGGCATCCCGTGGCGCACGAGGCTCCACAACATGAACGCGCTCGACACGCACGACACCCCGCGCTTCGCCACCAACGCGCTGCCCGGCGCCGTGCCCGTCGCGCTCGGCATGGCCGTGGCGCTGCCGGGCATCCCGGTGGTCTGGTCGGGCGACGAGCTGGGGCTCACGGGCGCCAACGGCGAGGATTCCCGCACGCCCATGCCGTGGGACACCATCGATGAGCATGCCGAATCCATCGACCTCTACCGGGCGCTGCTCGCGCTTCGCAGCCAGCAGCCCGCGCTCCGCGGGGGCGGGATGCGGTGGCTGCACGTGGGTGAGGAGGCACTCGTGTGGATCCGCGAGACGCGCGACTCCAGCGTGCTGTGCGTTGCCGCTCGAGGCTTCTATGACGTGGTCATCGACGAGGGCGACGTGGGCCTCGCCGGGGAGCCGACGCGGCTGTTCGGCGACGGCGGCGTCAGCATCTTCGGCGACGGCGGCGTGCGCCTGACCGGCTCCGGTCCCGCGTTCGCGGCCTGGGGGCTGCCGGGCGTCGTGCTGCCGCATACCGACGGTGACGACGAGCAGGCGCAGCGAGACATGCTGGACGAGAATGCGGCGCAGGACGCCGCGCTCGCCCACGGCGAGGCTGCCGCGCCGACGCTCACCGCCGCCTGGAGCAAGGACACCCTCGACGAGTAGCGCCGCCCTGCGCCGCCTTCCGCGAATCGAGGAGGGGCCGGCGGCCCCGTCACGAGACCCCGCCGCCGCGAGTGTGCGAGCACGCTTCCGCCGATGCTATGATCGTTCGGTTGCCTGCACGGCAGCGCCCCGATAGCTCAGCGGTAGAGCACTTCCATGGTAAGGAAGGGGTCGCGAGTTCGATCCTCGCTCGGGGCTCGCGTTCGCTTGATGCTTCGTGCTTGGGTGGGCGTTCTGGCGGGGTAGCTCAGTTGGTGAGAGCGCACGACTCATAATCGTGAGGTCGCGGGTTCGAACCCCGCCCTCGCTACCGCCAGGAAGGGCTCGGCCGCAGGCCGGGCCCTTCTTCGTCTCTGGTGACGTGCGCGCCCGTCGCTACGCTGCCCGTCACTGGACCGCCCGTCGCTACGCTGCCCGTCGCTAGGCTGGGCGAGTGGCAGTGAACCCCGAAATCCAGGGCAGGCAGTACCCGCCCACGGCCCCCTATCTGGTCGGGCGCGAGAAGGTGCGCGAGTTCGCCCGCGCGGTGCTCGCGACGCACCCCCAGCACCACGACGTCGACGCCGCACGCGCGGCCGGGCACCCCGATGTCGTCGCGCCCCCGACGTTCCCGATCGTCATCCAGCAGCTCACCTGGAACCAGCTCCTCGACGACCCCGCCGCGGGCATCGTGCTCGAGCGCATCGTCCACGGCGACCAGCGCTTCACCGCTACGCGACCGATCGTCGCCGGTGATGAGCTCACGGCGCAGCTGACGGTCACGCGCGTGCGATCGCTGGGCGGCAACGACATGGTGACCTGCGAGACCGAGGTCACGGATGCGGCCGGCAGCCACGTGGTGACGGCGACGTCGTCGCTCGTGGTGGCGGGGGCGGCGTGATGGGCGCGACGTCGAACGAGCTCGGACAGCTCGAGGTCGGCCAGGTGGTGGCCGAGCGCGAGCTGCTGCTGACGCGCGAGACCCTGGTGCGCTACGCCGGTGCCTCCGGCGACTTCAACGCGATCCACTACCGCGATGACGTCGCCGTCGCCGTCGGGCTGCCGGGCGTGCTCGCCCACGGCATGCTCACGATGGGTGCAGCCGTGCAGCCGGTCGTCGACTGGGCCGGCCCCGCGCGCATCCTCGACTACCAGGTGCGCTTCACGCGTCCGGTGGTCGTCGATGCGGATGCCGGTGCGCGCCTCTTCGTGGTCGCGACCGTCGCGCAGCTCGGCGAGGGCACCGCACGCATCGACCTGATCGTCACCTTCGACGAGAAGACCGTGCTCGGCAAGGCACAGGTCGTCGTCGCCACGGATCGATGACGGACCCCATGAGCGCTCCGACTCCCGAGACCGCGCCCGTCTCTCGCAAGCTCGCGGACGCCACCACCATGCGCGTCGGCGGCGAGGTCGAGGACTGGGTGGTGGCGACCACGCGCGAGGCCATCGCAGCCGCGTACGCCGACGCACTGGACGACGATGCGACGCCGCTGCTGGTGCTCGGCGGCGGCTCCAACACGGTGGCGGCGTCGGAGCACTTCGACGGCACCGTGCTGCAGGTCGCGACCCGCGGCATCCGCACGCAGGCCGCCGCGGAACCGCCCCATCGCCCGACGGGCGAGGAGCCGCCCGACGATGACTCCGTGGTGCTGCGCGTCGAAGCGGGGGAGTCGTGGGAGGGACTGGTCGCGCACACGGTCGCCGATGGTCTCGCTGGCCTGGAAGCGCTGAGCGGCATTCCCGGCTCTGTCGGTGCGGCACCCATCCAGAACATTGGTGCCTACGGGCAGGAGGTCGCCTCGACCCTGGTGAGCATCGAGCTGCTGGAGCGCGAGACGCTGGAGGTCCGGCACGTGCCCGCGTCGGAGCTGCGACTGGGCTATCGCGACTCGGCCATGAAGCAGGGGCTGCTCTCCGGCATCGTGCTGTCGGTCGACCTGCGCCTGCACCGCGCGCCGGACGGTCGCAGCCAGCCGGTGGCCTACCAGCAGTTGGCGACCGCCCTGGGCGTCGACCTCGGCACCCGCGTGCCACTGGAGGACGTGCGGACGACGGTGCTGGAGCTGCGGCGGTCGAAGGGCATGGTGCTCTCCGACGACCCGGATTCGGTGAGCGCGGGCTCGTTCTTCACCAACCCCATCGTCTCCGCCAGGTTCGCCAACGAGCTGCCTTCCGACGCGCCCCGCTGGTCGGTCGCGCCGCGCCCCTCAGCGACGGTGCTGCCGCTGGACGCCGACACGCCGGCGATCGACGCGCTGCCGTCGCTCGACCGGCCCGTGCCGCAGGTGAAGCTCTCGGCGGCATGGCTGATCGAGCACGCCGGCATCGAGCGCGGCTTCGCGCTGCCGGGTTCCCGCGCAGCGATCTCGTCGAAGCACACGCTCGCGCTCACGAACCGCGGGGGAGCGACGGGCGAGCAGGTGGCAGAGCTGGCCCGCTTCGTGCAGGCGCGCGTCGAGAACCAGTTCGGCGTGCACCTCGTGCCAGAACCGGTGCTCGTGAACCTGCCGCTGTAGGTCGGCATGGCACAGGCACCGAAGCAGCTGCGGCTCGTCGTCGAGGTCGACGACATCGACGCGGCCCTCGCGTTCTACCGAGACGCGCTCGGGCTGCCGGAAGTCGCGGCGTTCCAGGGTGACGGCGACGCCAGAGTCGCGATCCTCGACGCGGGGCGCGCAACCCTCGAGCTCGCGAACCCGGCGCAGAAGCGCATGATCGATCGGGTGGAGGCGGGCGGCCAGCCGAGCCCGCGCATCCGCGTCGCCTTCGAGGTGGAGGATGCCGCAGGCGTCACGCGGCGGCTGGAGGGCGCGGGCGCGACGCTCGTGGCAGCGCCGATCGAGACGCCCTGGCGGTCGCTGAATGCGCGCCTGGACGCTCCGGCGCAGCTGCAGCTCACGATCTTCCAGGAACTCGACGGCCAGGAGACGTTCGTCGGGGGCGCGGCCGCCGCGGACGGTTGATCCACAGCGACGCGCGTGGGAGAGTCGAGGCTTGGGGGTGTGATGGATCAGCACGAAGTTGACCAGCCGGAAGGCGATGATCTGACGTCGCCGATCGAGAGCTCGATCGTCGTCGCCGTCAGCAGTGACCGGGCGTGGGACGCCTACGTGCACGGCATGACCGAGTGGTGGCGTCCCGGGCTCACGGGCTACAGCGCCAGGCTCGAGCACATCGAGGTCGAGCCGCATGAGGGCGGCCGCATCGTCGAGCATGCGCGCGACGGACGCGAGCGCGTCTGGGGCGAGGTGCTGGAGGCAACGCCGGGCGAGCGCTTCGCGCACACGTTCCAGCTCACCGAGCACGGCGACCCGACCACCATCGCCATCGAGCTCGAGGATCTGCCGCACGGCGGCACCGAGGTGCGCCTGTCGCACAGCGGCTGGAACGACTCGAACCGCGAGGCGCGCGGCAAGCACGCCGACTGGCCGATGCTGCTCGCGCGCTTCAAGGCATACGCGCAGCACATCTAGCGCGCCGCGCCTCAGCGGGTTCCGGGCGCGCGCCCTGCGGCGCGCCTAGGACGCGCCGAACAGCCGCTGCAGCCGCTGCACGCCCTCGAGCAGCGCCTCGTCGCCCAGCGCGTACGAGAAGCGCAGGTAGCCAGAGGGTCCGAATGCCTCGCCGGGCACCGCGGCCACGTCGGCCTGCTCGAGCATGAGGTCGGCCAGCTCGAGGCTCGAGGTCGGTGTGACCCCGCCCCACTCCTGGCCGAGCAGCCCTGACACATCCGCGTAGACGTAGAACGCTCCCTTGGGCGTCGGCACCGAGAAGCCGGGAATCCGCGACAGCTCGTCGACGATCGTGTGGCGCCGACGGTCGAAGGCCTGGAGCATCTCGGCGACGGCGTCCTGCGGGCCGTTCAGCGCCTCGACCGCTCCCAGCTGGGCGACGTTGTTCACGTTGCTCGTCAGGTGCGACTGCAGGTTCGCGGCGGCCTTGATGACGTCGGCCGGCCCGACCATCCAGCCCACGCGCCACCCGGTCATCGCGTAGGTCTTGGCGACGCCGTTGACCAGGATCGCGCGGTCGGCGAGCGCCGGCAGCGCCTCGACGATCGACACGGCCCGCACGCCGTCGTACGTGAGGTTCTGGTAGATCTCGTCGCTGATCACCCAGAGGCCGTTGGCCTCCGCCCACTCCGCGATCGCGCGCACCTGCTCGGCCGTGTACACCGCGCCCGTCGGGTTCGAGGGGCTCACCATGAGCAGCGCCTTGGTGCGGTCGGTGCGCGCGGCTTCGAGCTGCTCGACCGTGACGAGGTAGTCCTGGTCGGCGCCGGCGAAGACGTCGACCTGGGTCGCGCCGGTCAGCGCGATCGCCTCGGGGTAGGTGGTCCAGTACGGCGTCGGCACGAGCACCTCGTCGCCCGGGTCGAGGATCGTCTGGAACGCCTGGTAGACCGACTGCTTGCCGCCATTGGTGACGAGCACCTGGCTGGCCTCGACCTGCAGGCCGGAGTCGCGCAGCGTCTTCGCGACGACCGCCTCCCGGAGTGCGGGCAGGCCGGCCGCCGGCGTGTAGCGGTAGTTCTTCGGATCGGCGAGCGCGCGCTCGGCGGCCTCCACGATGTTGGGCGGCGTGGCGAAGTCGGGCTCGCCCGCGGCGTAGGAGATCACGTCGCGGCCGGCGGCCTTCAGGGCCTTGGCCTTGGCGTCGACCTTGAGGGTTGCGGACTCGTTGATGGCGGCGATGCGCGCGGCGATGCGGTTCACGCCAACAGCCTAGAGCGCGGCGCGTGCGTGGCACAGGACCGCCGTCCCGACCGGCGACGCGCGGTGAAGTGGACAGGCGCGTGCGACTCGAAGTATGCTGTTCCCTTGGTGGTTGACGACTGCCATGCTGTCGCGTGCCCAGGGGTGCACGAGAGCATGGAATGCCACCAGCCCAGGGCGGTGGCTCAATTGGTAGAGCAGCGGTCTCCAAAACCGCAGGTTGCAGGTTCGAGTCCTGTCCGCCCTGCTCGAGGCTCCAGCAAGGGAGCCTGACGGGCTCCGGCACTCGCCGGGCCGAACAGACGAAGGGTCACTGTGGCTGAGAACGCGATCGAGGAAGCACCCCGCTCACGCGAGGCTGCCTCTCGCAACCCGTTCGCACGCCTCGTCGCCTTCCTCAAGGAAGTGCTGATCGAGCTTCGCAAGGTCGTCACGCCGACGCGCAGGGAGCTGATCCGCTACACGCTCGTCGTGCTCGTGTTCGTGGTCTTCATGATGCTCATCGTGTCCGGTCTCGACCTGGTGTTCGGTGCGTTCGTCGGCTGGATGTTCGGCGACCTGCCGCTGTTCGGCCTGGCCTGAGCCCGATTCGAGACGTGAAGGAGAAGGTGGATACGTGTCTGACGTCAACGACCTCGACATCGAGCTGAACAAGGCTCTGGACGACCTCGTCCCCGCTGACGAGCAGTCGGCAGAGCCGGCGACCGACCCCTACGAGGACTTCAAGCGCGAGCTGCGCATGAAGCCGGGTCGCTGGTACGTGATCCACTCGTACGCGGGCTACGAGAAGAAGGTCAAGGCGAACATCGCCTCGCGTGCCGAGAACATGCAGATCGACGGCGTCTACGAGATCCAGGTTCCGACCGAGGACGTGCTGGAGACGAAGAACGGTCAGGCCAAGCGCGTCAACCGCGTGCGGATCCCCGGCTACGTGCTCGTGCGCATGGACCTCAACGAGGACACCTGGTCGATCGTCCGCCACACCCCCGGAGTCACCGGCTTCGTGGGCAACGCCCACAACCCGGCGCCGCTGCGCTTCGACGAGGCCTTCACGATGCTGAAGCCCATCGCCGACGAGGAGCTCGCCGAGCAGCAGAAGTCGACGCCGGACCACAAGCCCGCACAGCTCACGGTCGAGGTCGACTTCGAGGTCGGCGAGACCATCACGATCACCGAGGGCTCGTTCGCGGGCTTCCCGGGCACGATCTCCGAGATCCAGCCGGCGAGCCGCAAGCTCACCGTGCTCGTCAGCCTGTTCGAGCGCGAGACTCCTGTCGAGCTCGGTTTCGGCCAGGTCAGCAAGCTCTAGCCCCCGAGTGGGCTGGATGCGGTCCAGTGCTCCACAGGCGAGCCCGCGTCCGCAACACACCAAGAAGGAAGAGACATGGCACCCAAGAAGAAGGTCACGGGTCTGATCAAGCTGCAGATCCAGGCCGGCGCCGCGAACCCCGCACCGCCCGTCGGTCCGGCGCTCGGTCAGCACGGCGTCAACATCATGGAGTTCTGCAAGGCGTACAACGCTGCGACTGAGAACCAGCGCGGCAACGTCATCCCGGTCGAGATCACTGTCTACGAGGACCGCTCGTTCGACTTCGTGCTCAAGACCCCGCCGGCTGCAGAGCTCATCAAGAAGGCCGCAGGCGTCAAGAAGGGCTCCGGCGTTCCGCACACCACGAAGGTCGGCAAGCTGACGCAGGCGCAGGTCGAGGAGATCGCGCAGCAGAAGATGCCCGACCTCAACGCGAACGACATCGAAGGCGCGAAGAAGATCGTCGCCGGCACCGCTCGTTCCATGGGCATCACCGTCGAGGGCTGACCCCTCGACATCCGAGCCGCACGGCTCATCCAGTGGGAGCGCCGGCCAGGCGCGCACCGCGAACTCTGAACAGGAGCATCACATGGCACAGAAGTCCAAGGCCTACAAGGCCGCAGCGGCGAAGATCGACGCTGACAAGTCCTACACGGCCGCCGACGCCGTCACGCTGGCTCGCGAGACGGGTTCGGCCAAGACCGACTCGACCGTCGAGGTTGCGCTGAAGCTCGGCGTCGACCCCCGCAAGGCTGACCAGATGGTCCGCGGTACCGTTTCTCTTCCTCACGGCACCGGCAAGACCGCTCGCGTCATCGTCTTCGCGCAGGGCCCGGCCGCTGAGGCCGCCATCGCCGCCGGCGCCGACGAGGTCGGCTCCGACGAGCTGATCGAGAAGGTCGCAGCCGGCTGGACCAACTTCGACGCAGCCGTCGCGAGCCCCGAGCTCATGGGCAAGGTCGGTCGTCTCGGCAAGGTGCTCGGCCCGCGCGGCCTGATGCCGAACCCGAAGACGGGCACCGTCACCCCGAACGTCGCGCAGGCCGTGACGGACATCAAGGGCGGCCGCATCGAGTTCCGCGTCGACAAGCACTCGAACGTGCACTTCATCGTCGGCAAGGCCTCGTTCACGGCCGAGCAGCTCACCGACAACATCCAGGCAGCGCTCGAGGAGATCGTGCGCCTCAAGCCGTCGTCGTCGAAGGGCCGCTACGTCACCAAGGCCACGGTCTCGACGACCTTCGGCCCGGGCATCCCGGTGGACGTCACCACCATCTGAGACCCGTCTCGCACGAAGGCCCCGCTCCGGCGGGGCCTTCGTCGTCTCACGCGGGCCCTGCCGTGCAACGGACCCGCCCAGTGATCTCGACCCCTTCCACCGCAGCCGACCTGGCGCACCGGGTCGCGTTCGGCGGAAAGGGTCCGGCAAACGCCGCAATCGTGCGGGGGGAGAGCGTTGCGCGATTGTGACGGTCGACGCACGGTGCTTGCGCGATCCGAAGAGTAGGTTGGAGCCAACGCACGCTCGCCGCGGAGCCGCGGTGCGCGCGAACGGTCCCACAAGGAAAGGTCCAGCACCGTGATCTCACCCGTACAGCGGCGTCTGCTCGCAGGCATCGCCGGAGGCGCAGCCATGACGCTCGTGCTCACCGGCTGCGTGCAGAGCCAGCGCGACGACGACAGCGACGGCGGCGGCAGCGCCACTGACAGCGACGTCAACTCCACCTTCATCTTCGCCGGCTCGTCGGACCCCTCGGGGCTGGACCCGGCCTTCGCCAACGACGGCGAGTCGTTCCGCATCTCGCGCAACATCTTCGAGGGCCTCATCGGCGTCACGCCCGGCACGGCCGACCCCGAGCCGCTGCTCGCCGAGGACTGGACGACGTCGGATGACGGCCTGTCGACGACCTTCAACCTGAAGTCCGACGTGCTGTTCCACGACGGCACCGAGTTCAACGCCGAGGCTGTCTGCACGAACTTCGAGCGCTGGTACAACTGGACCGGCATCGCCGCGACCGAGAGCCTCTCCTACTACTACGGCTCGCTCTTCGGCGGGTTCGCCGGTGACGAGAACGCGCTCTACGAGTCGTGCTCCGCCGACGACGAGCTCACGGCGACCGTGAACCTCACGCGCCCCTTCTCCGGCTTCATCCCCGCGCTGTCGCTGCCGTCGTTCGCGATGCAGAGCCCCACGGCCATGGAGGAGTACGGCGCCGACGACGTCGGCGGCTCGGCAGAGGCGCCGGAGTACAGCGAGTACGCCGAGGCGCACCCGACCGGCACGGGCCCGTTCGTGTTCGACTCCTGGAACCCCGGTTCCGAGGTCGTGCTGCAGGCGTTCCCCGACTACTGGGGCGAGCAGGGTCAGGTGCAGGAGATCATCTTCCGCGTGATCGACGACCCGACGGCACGCCGACAGGCGCTCGAGGCAGGTGACGTGGACGGCTACGACCTGGTCGCGCCCTCCGACACCGCCGCGCTCGAGGAGGCCGGCTTCAACGTCATGCAGCGTGACCCGTTCACGATCCTCTACCTCGCCTTCAACCAGCAGGTCGAGGAGCTGCAGGACCCGCTCGTGCGCGAGGCGATCGCCCACGCGATCGACCGCGATGCACTGGTCACGCAGGTGCTCCCGGAGGGCACCGAGCCGGCGACGCAGTTCATCCCGCCGGTCGTGAACGGCTACAACGAGGACGTGACGATCTACGAGTACGACCCGGCGCGCGCCGAGGAGCTGCTCGCAGAGGCGGGCTACGAGGACGGCCTCGAGCTCATGTTCAACTACCCGGTGAACATCTCGCGCCCCTACATGCCGAACCCGGAGGAGATCTTCGTGGCGCTGTCGGGCCAGCTCGAGCAGGTCGGCATCACGGTCACCCCCGTCGCCGATGAGTGGGTCGACTACCTCGACAAGATCCAGGGCACCGACGATCACGGCATCCACCTGCTCGGCTGGACGGGCGACTACAACGACACCGACAACTTCGTCGGCGTCTTCTTCGGCAAGCAGGGCAACGAGTGGGGCTTCGACAACCCCGAGCTGTTCCAGGCGCTCGAAGAGGCACGGCAGATCCCCGACCTCGACGAGGCCGGTGCCCGCTACCAGGAGATCAACGAGCAGATCGCGCAGTTCCAGCCCGGCGTGCCGCTCGCGCACCCGGCGCCGTCGCTGGCGTTCAACCCGCGCGTGACCTCCTACCCCGCAAGCCCCGTCAACGACGAGGTGTACAACATGATCGAGCTGAGCGAGTAGTCTCGATCGGTCATGCGGATGCCGTGGGGCGACCCGTCCCACGGCATCCGCTGCGACCGGCCCCGGCCGGTCACCCCCGAACCCACTGACGGAGAGACGACGTGCTGCGAACCATCGGCAGACGCCTGCTGCTGCTGATCCCTACCCTGTTCGGTCTGACCGTCCTGCTGTTCTTCTGGGTGCGGGCACTGCCGGGCGGGCCCGCAGCCGCCCTGCTCGGTGAGCGCGCGACGCCCGAGGCGATCGAGCGGATCAACGAGGCCTACGGCTTCAACCGACCGCTGCCTGAGCAGTACCTCACCTGGCTCGGCCGACTCGTGCAGGGCGACTTCGGCAACTCCATCGAGACGCGTCGGCCGGTGCTCGACGAGTTCGCGAACCGCTTCCCCGCCACCCTCGAGCTGTCGGTGCTCGCGCTCATCCTCGCGGTCGGCATCGGCATCCCGCTCGGCTACTGGGCGGCGCGCCACCACGGCCGTCTCTTCGACCACCTCTCCGTCGGCCTGAGCCTGCTCGGCATCACCATCCCGGTCTTCTTCCTCGCATTCATGCTCAAGTGGCTGTTCGCGGTGCAGCTCGGCTGGCTCCCGACCACCGGCCGTCAGGATCGGGGCGTCGATGCCACGCATGTGACCGGCTTCTACGTGCTCGACGGCTTCCTGACCGGAGAGTTCGACGCCAGCTGGAACGCCTTCATCCACCTGCTGCTGCCCGCGCTCGCGCTCGCCACCATCCCGCTCGCGATCATCGTGCGCATCACCCGCGCCTCCGTGCTCGAGGTAGTGAACGCCGACTACGTGCGCACCGGGCGCGCGAAGGGCGTCTCGCAGCCGCTCATCCGCAATCGCTTCGTGCTGCGGAACGCGATGCTGCCGGTGGTCACCACCATCGGCCTGCAGGCGGGCCTGCTCATCTCGGGGGCGGTGCTGACCGAGACGGTGTTCGCCTTCCCGGGGATCGGCGCGTTCCTCGCGAATGCGATCTTCGCGCGCGACTTCCCCGTGCTGCAGGGCTTCGTGCTGTTCATCGCCATCGCCTACGCGCTCATCAACCTGCTCGTCGACATCTCCTACAGCTTCATCGACCCGAGAGTGAGGATCCAGTGAGCGCCGCAGACGTCCTCCCGCCGGCATCCGAGCCCAATGCCGATGCGGGCGCACCGCGCCGCAGCGGCAGCTTCTGGGGCGACGTGTTGCGGCGCGTGCGCCGCAACCCCGCGGCCTGGGTCGGCGCCGTCATCGTGCTGCTGTTCATCCTCGTCTCGATCCTCGCGCCGCTGCTCGCGCCCTATCCGGAGCTCGCGACGCCCGGCCGCGAGTACCTGCGGCCGACCTCGCTGCCCGGCATCGGGGACGTCCCGGACTTCCCGCTCGGCATCGACCGCTTCGGCGGCGACGTGCTGTCGAAGCTGATCTGGGGCGCGCAGGCATCGCTCATCATCGGCGTGGTCTCGACGTTCTTCGGGCTGCTCGGCGGCATGGTGCTCGGCGCCCTCGCCGGCGCCTTCGGCGGCTGGGTCGACAGCGTCATCATGCGACTGGTCGACATCCTGCTCTCGGTGCCGCACCTGCTGCTCGCCGTCTCGATCGCCGCGGTCCTCGGTCGCACGCCACTCGCGATCATGATCGCCATCGGCGTCGCGCAGGTGCCGATCTTCGCCCGCCTGCTGCGGTCGTCGATGCTCGGCCAGCGAGGCGCCGACTACGTGCTCGCCGCGCGCACGCTCGGGCTCGGCACCGGTCGCATCACGATGACGCACCTGCTGCCCAACTCGGTCGGACCGGTGATCGTCCAGGCAACCCTCACGCTCGCGACCGCCGTCATCGACGCCGCAGCGCTCTCGTTCCTCGGCCTCGGCGGCGGGCGGCCGGAGACGGCGGAGTGGGGCCGGATGCTCACCTACGCGCAGAACGAGCTGGCGATCGCGCCCTCGCTCGCGTTCCTGCCCGGTATCTGCATCATGATCACCGCGCTCGGCTTCACCCTGCTGGGGGAGTCGCTGCGCGAGGCGATGGACCCGCGCACCCGCAAGCGCTAGCTCTCGAACGGCGGCACCGACAGTCCCGTCGGTCGAACCGACGTCACCGACAGCCCCGTCGGTCGAGGAGCACGCGTGCGCAGCACTCGCGCGTCACGAGACGCCGCGCCCCGCGCCCCAGCCGCTCAGCTGGCGATCTTGAGCTCGTTGCCGGGGATCGACGCGAGCAGCGTGCGCGTGTACGGATCGCGCGGATTCGTGAAGATCTCCTCAGAGGTCGCGGCCTCCACGAGCTTGCCGTTCTGCATCACCGCCACGTAGTCGCTGATGAGGCGGACGACCGCGAGGTCGTGCGAGATGAACAGGTAGCTGAGGCCGAGCTCACGCTGCAGATCGCCCAGCAGGCGCAGGATCTGATCCTGCACGAGCACGTCGAGCGCCGAGACCGGCTCATCGCAGACGATGACGTCCGGGTTCAGCGCGAGTGCTCGGGCGATCGCGACGCGCTGGCGCTGGCCGCCCGAGAGCTCGGAGGGGTAGCGCCGCGCCATGTCGCTCGGCAGGGCCACCTGGTCGAGCAGCTCGCGCACGCGACGCTCTCGCTCGGAGCGCGACCCCTTCTTGTAGAACGACAGCGGCTCCTCGATGATCTTCTCGATCGTGAACATCGGGTTGAGCGACGAGTACGGATCCTGGAAGACCGGCTGCACCCGCTGGCGGAACTCCTTCTGCTCCGCGCGCGAGAGCCCGAAGACGTCCTTGCCCTCGAAGCGGATCGTGCCGCTGGTGGGCTCGAAGGCCTTCAGCAGCATCCGTGCAGTGGTGGTCTTGCCGGAGCCGGACTCGCCCACGATCGACACGGTCGTGCCGCGCGGCAGCGAGAGCGAGACATCGTCCACGGCCTTGAACGGCTCGCGGCTGCCCCGCACCGGGAACTCCTTCGTGACGTTCTCGAACTCGACGATGGTCTCGCGCGGGGTCTCGGCGGCCGCGGTCGGGGCCGCGGCATCCCTGTCCTTCGTGGCGAAGTCGGCCGGGCGCAGCCGCGCCATCGCGACCGACGGCGCCGCCTGGACGAGCGACTTCGTGTACGGATGCTGCGGGTCCTCGAGGATCTGCCGTGCCGGACCCTGCTCGACGACGCGCCCGCGATGCATCACGACCACCTGCTTGGCACGCTCCGCGGCGAGCCCGAGGTCATGCGTGATGAGCAGCACCGAGGTGCCGAGCTCGCGCGTCATCGTGTCGAGCTGGTCGAGGATCGTGCGCTGCACGGTGACGTCGAGCGCGCTCGTGGGCTCATCGGCGATCAGCAGCTGCGGGCGGCAGGCGAGGCCGATGGCGATCAGCGCGCGCTGCCGCATGCCGCCGGAGAACTCGTGCGGGTACTGCTTCGCCCGCGCTGCCGCGTCGGGCAGGCCGGCCGCCTCCAGCGTCTCGACGACCTTCTCGGTCACGTCCTTGCGCGTCGCGAGTCCGTGCGCCAGCAGCGTCTCGGCGACCTGCGTGCCGATCTTGGCGACCGGGTTCAGGTTCGACATCGGGTCCTGCGGCACCAATCCGATGCGGCGACCGCGAATGGGTCGCATCTTGGCCTCGTTCGCGCCCACCAGCTGTTCGCCGTCGAGGCGGATGCTGCCGGCGGTCACGCGGCCGTTGCCGGGCAGCAGGCCGATCACGGCCATCGCGGTCGTCGACTTGCCGGAGCCCGACTCGCCCACGATCGCCAGCGTCTCGCCGGCGGCGATCGACAGGTTGGCCTCGTGGACCGCGGTCACCACACCGTCCTGCGTGGTGAACTCGACCTTGAGACCCGAGACTTCCAGCAGAGGCTTCGGTGCGTCGCTCATGGCGACCATCCTGCCCTGTCGCTGGCGTTTCTGCTGACTCAGCGCACCGAGAGCACGAGCTTGCCGCGCACGTGCCCGCCCTGCAGCGCGGCGAATGCCTCCCGCACCTGGTCGAGCGGATAGATCCGCTGCACCTCCACCTGCACGTCGCCGGCATCGATGAGGCGACCGATGATGCCGAGGTTCGAGCCGTCGGACTCCACCTTCACCGACGATGCGCGCATGCCGCGCGCGGCGGTCGCGGCGGCGTAGTCCGGCCACGAGCCGGTCGGCACGTTGAGGTAGAGCCCGCCGTTCTTCAGCACGTCGAGCGACCGCGAGCCGGTGTCGTCGCTCACGTTCCCGACCAGGTCGACGACCACATCGACCTTCTGCAGCACATCCTCGAAGCGATCCTTACGGTAGTCGACGACCTCATCGGCGCCCAGGCCGCGAACGAAGTCGATGTTGCGCTCCGAGACGGTCGTGGCGACGTGCGCACCGAAGTACTTCGCGAACTGCACCGCGAAGTGCCCGACGCCTCCCGCGCCGGCGTGGATGAGGATGCGCTGCCCCGCCCGCGCCTTCGCGACGCGCACCACGGCGTCCCAGGCGGTGAGCGCTGCGCACGGCACCGCTGCGGCCTCCGCGAACGAGAGCGACTCCGGCTTCGGGGCGAGCGCGAGGCTGGGCACCACCGCCTGCTCGGCGTAGCCACCGCGCGTGCGCCAGTGGTTGACCGCGCCGAAGACGGCGTCGCCAGGCTGCACGTCGTGCGCCTCGTAGGGGGCCTCCGCCACGATCCCTGCGACGTCGCCGCCGGGGATCCACGGCAGCAGCGGCTCGACCGCCTTCGCCGCGCCCTTCCCGATCACGGTCTTGTAGTCGATCGGGTTCATGCCGGCCGCGTGGACGTCGACGATCACCTCGGTGCCGAGCTTGATGGGAGCCTCGATCTCCCCGATCTCCACCTGGTCGGTCGGGCCGAATGTCCTCACCAGCACTGCTCGCATCGCGTCTCCTCCTGCGTCGGTTCGACGCTATCGCAACCCCCCGACGGGCCGTCGGGCGTGTGACGGCCTATGACGCCACGGCGCTCGCGGCTACAGTGCTGATGTGCTCCAGCGCCCCCACCAGGTCGACGCGCTCCTCGCGGTGCTCGCGACCGCATCGCTCATCGCCGGTGCTGTCGTGATCGGCGGCGCCCGAGCAGCGGCGGGGCGCTTCCTCTACATCTCCGAGCTGGGTGCGCTCACGATGCCGACGGCCGCGCGCTTTCAGATCGGCTTCCTCCTCGTGATCGCGGGCATCCTGCTCGTCGCCGTCGTGCTGCGCGACGTCCGCACCCGCCTGCCGGTGCTGCGCCGATGGGCGCCGGCTGGCGCGCTCGTGGCCGCCGGCGGGCTCTTCCTCATCGCGGCCGCCGTGCCCTGCTCCTTGGGCTGCCCGTCGCTGCTCACCGACGGCGCGCAGTGGCGCGACTGGGTGCACATCGCCGCCGCGGTGCTCGGCTTCGCGGCGGGCTGCCTCGCGATGCTGCAGTTCGCCACGGCGAGCGATCGATGGGTGGCCCGCCTCTCCATCGTCGGAGGCGTCGCGGTCGGCAGCATCGCCGCCACCGGCGGCATCATCTCGCTCGCTCGCGGCAACACCGACATCGGCTCGACGCTCGAGTACATCGCGGCGGGCATCGGGATCGTGTGGCTGCTCGCCATGGCCATCGTGCATGCGCTGCCTCAGCGAGCCGCCCCCGCCCCTGCTCCCCGGCCGTCGGAAGCGGCGCTCGCGACCGACGTGCGATCCGGAGCGCCGCGGCTCGGCTAGCGGATCCCCGTCAGGAAGCTCCCCAGCTGCTGCTGGAACCACCGCATCATCGCGTCCTCGCCATCGTCCCGCGCGGGTGAGACGAGCATCCGCGCACCCAGCTCGTCGGCCCAGTGCTGGGCGACGTGCAGCGGATGCACCGGGTCGCGCGGGCTCGCGAGCACGACCGTCGGGGCCGGGATGCGCGGCTCGATCGATGGTGCGAGCGCGTTCCGCGGGATCTCGGTGAGGCGGATGCGGCGCGCGGCCGCGCCCGGCTGCGTGACCTGGGTCTCGAGATACCGAGCGTGCGCGAGCGACTCGTGCGCGATCGCGCGCCACGCGCCGGAGGATCGCAGGTGGGCGAGGGCGCGCTGCGGCTTGTGCTCGCCCAGCAGGCGACCGATGAGCGGGAAGACCGCGAGGTTGGGCGGCAGCGACTCATGCGTGAACGCGGGTCGCACGAGCGCGACGCGATCGAGCGGGAATCGACCCGATCGGGCGATGATGGTTGCGAGCGCGGCGCCGAGCGAGACGCCCACGATCGAGACCGGCGAGCCGTCGCCGACCCGGATCAACGCACCCGCGACGTCATCGGCCATCGCCTCCAGCGCGAAGTCCTCCGGTCCGCCGAGCCGCTCGTCAGCGCCGTGCGCGCGCAGGTCAGGGGCGAAGACCCGCACCCCGGCCGGCACCGCCCCGGCGAGGTAGTCGCGCAGCGCGCTCGAGTCGGAGCCGAGCCCGTGGAGCGCCAGCAGCATCAGCGGCGCAGGAGCTCGAGCAGCAGGTCGGCGCGGTTGACGAGCGCGGCGATCTCATCCTCGTCGCGCTCCACCCACTGGTGCTTGGGTCGGCCGACCGGCACGAACTCGAAGTGCTCCTCCCAGACGAAGAGCGTGCGCTCGGCGCCCAGCACGTACTGCTGCCACCAGATCTGGCGCAGGTAGGACTTCGGGATGCGGTCGAAGGGCTTGCAGGTGGTCTTGATCTCGGCGAGCACCGTGCCGTCGTCGCTGATGCAGTCGGGCGTGGCGAGATGACGGCGATCCGGCACCGAGTGGAAGAGCGCGTCGGACGGCGAGAGGGAGAAGTGATCGTGCACCCAGTTCGCGATGTGCGGCTCGCGCGCGCGGCCGTGCTCGGTGAACGCGTTGCCGGTGAAGCCGCGCAGGCTGAACTTGTCGCGCGCGACGTTCTCGATCGACCGCATCGAGCTGAGCTTCGCGGCGTCGGTCGCCGTCACGCCCTGCGACCGGGCGCGCAGCCAGGCGATGCGGTCGCTCGACCGCGCGACGATGCGCTGCACGTGGCCGGAGATGACGACGCGGGGAGCGGTCGAGGACGCGACCGCCGCAGCCGCCGGGGCGGGCGCGGGAGCGGCGACGAGCAGCGTCTCGCTCGCGGCTGCCGGCTCGCACGTCTCGGCGAGATCGCCGAAGATGTCGAGCTGCAGGTCCATCCCCTCATCGTCCCACGGCGAGGCGTGGCCGCGGACCCGGCTCGCCACCGCGGAGGCGTCCACGCACCGCGGAGGCCGGCGCGAAAAGGATACGCACAGGAGGGGCATAGAATAGGCGCACATCGATCCATAGGAGGCTCTGGCGAAATGGAACGCATGACCGATACCGCTCAGCAGCAGCTGCGTGCCCAGCCCCGCCTCACCCGCCAGGACGGCTCGCCCATCCGCGTCGTCGTCGTCGATGACGAGCAGAGCCTCGCCGACCTGGTCGCCATGGGCCTCAAGTACGAGGGGTGGGAGGTGAAGACCGCCGCCAACGGCCAGCAGGCGCTGCAGGCCGTGCGCGAGTTCCGCCCCGACGCCGTCGTGCTCGACATCATGCTTCCCGACATCGACGGGCTCACCGTGCTGCAGCGCCTGCGCTCGGCCGGCTTCGACGTGCCCGTGCTGTTCCTGACCGCGAAGGACTCGCTCGACGATCGCGTCGCGGGACTCACCGCCGGCGGCGACGACTACGTCACGAAGCCGTTCGGGCTCGAGGAGGTCGTGGCGAGGCTGCGCGGCCTGATCCGCCGCACGGCCGCCGCCGCCGAGGAGTCGAGCGTGCTCTGGGTGGGCGACCTGATGATGGACGAGGACTCCTACGAGGTGCGCCGCGGAGGCCAGCAGGTCGACCTCACCGCGACCGAGTTCGAGCTGCTGCGCTACCTCATGCGCAACCCGCGTCGTGTGCTCTCGAAGGCGCAGATCCTCGACCGCGTGTGGTCCTACGACTTCGGCGGGCGCGCGAGCGTCGTCGAGCTCTACATCTCCTACCTGCGCAAGAAGATCGACACGCTCGGCCCGCCCATGATCCACACGGTTCGCGGCGTCGGCTACCAGCTGCGCGCAGCCGAGTGATCGGCGGGAGCCCCGCAGCGTGACCCAGGCCGCGGCATCCGCAGCCCAGTTGGGCAGGCGCATCCAGAACCCGTCGTCGTGGTCGCTGCGGCGACGGCTGCTCGTGGTGGTCGCGCTGCTGTTCGCGGTGCTCACCGCGGCGGTCGCGATCGCCAGCGTCATGACGATGCGTGTGGTGCTGGAGTCACGCGTCGACGAGCAGCTGAGCGACCTCTCCGACCGCACCTCGGTGGCGGTGGAGCGGGCGCTCGCGACCGGCGTGACGCAGCCGCTCGACCCGCGCATGTCCGGTGCGCTCGTGGTGGTCGAGCACGACGGCGACCTGCTCGACAACTTCATCTTCACGCGCACGGGCACCCGACAGGCACTCTCCACCGCAGACGTCGAAGCCGTGGTCGATGCGCCGGTTGGCGTGCCGGTCAACGCCGTACTCCCGGGCTACGGCACGTACCGCGTGCTGGCGATCGACGTTGGCGAGGCGCGGGTAGTCGTCGGCATGTCGCTCTCCGACACGAACCAGACGCTTGCCGCGCTCGCGTTCGTGATCGCGGTCGCCGCGATCGCGGCCGTCACGATCGTGCTGCTGATGGGTGATCTGATCATCCGCCGCGCCCTGCGCCCGCTCACGTCGGTCATCGCGACCACGGAGCGCATCTCGCAGCTGCCGCTGGCATCCGGCGACGCGCAGCTGACGAACCGCGTGCGCATCGAGGAGCCCGCGAGCGAGGTGGGGCGCGTGCAGGAGTCGATGAATCGCATGCTGACGCACATCGAGGAGGCGTTCGAGGCCCGTGCCGTCAGTGAGCGGCGCGTGCGGCAGTTCGTCGCGGATGCCTCGCACGAGCTGCGCACACCGCTCGCCGCGGTGCGCGGCTACGCCGAGATCACGCAGAAGCACGAGGCGAACCTGAGCGACGACTCGCGCGCATCGCTCGAGCGCATCGAGGCCGCCGCGCACCGCATGCAGGCGCTCGTCGACGACCTCCTGCTGCTCGCCCGGCTCGACGAGGGGCGCGAGATCGAGCGGGGTGAGGTCGACCTGTCGCTGCTGGTCGTCGAGGCGGTCGCCGACGCGCAGGCGGCGGGGGACGGGCATCCGATCTCCCTGGAGCTGCCCGAGGAGCCGGTGGTGGTCGGCGGCGATCCGCTGCGCCTGCAGCAGGTGGTCGCCAACCTGCTCGCCAACGCCCGTGTGCACACGCCCGCCGGCACCGCGATCGATGTGCACCTGCGCGCCGACGCGGGCGATGCCGTCATAGACGTCATCGACGCCGGCCCGGGCATCCCGGAGCCGCTGCAGCAGACCGTGTTCCAGCGCTTCGCCCGGGGCGACACGAGCCGCTCGCGCGCGACGGGCTCGTCGGGCCTCGGCCTCGCGATCGTGCAGGCCCTGGTCGATGCCCACCACGGCTCGATCAGGCTCGAGAGTGCACCCGGTCGCACCGCGTTCAGCGTGCGGCTGCCGCTCTGGCGGTCGGCGTCGCCCGAGGACGCGCCCGTCGGCACGGATGCCGCTTCGGCCCGCGAGTAGTCGCCACCCCGGCGCCCAGCCCGGCTTGCGCCACGCATCCGTCGTGCCGTAGAGTCATTCCATACCCAAGACCGCTGGTCGTTGGCGTGTGCTCGAAAGGCGTACGACAACCGAAGGCTTGCTCATGAGAGCGTCGGCCCGCGCAGGTGCGAATGTCCCGTCGAGGACCGAGCTCCGTGCGCTGCTGCCGGAGCTCATTTTCATGTGTGAGCCAGGGAAGCCAGCAACGAAGCTAGGAGCACCATGGCGAACAAGGAAGCTGCGGTCGCCGAGCTCTCGAATCTCTTCGAGACCTCGAACGCCGTTCTGCTGACCGAGTACCGCGGTCTCACCGTCGGCCAGCTGAAGACGCTGCGCCGTGCGATCAGTGAGCACGCGACGTACGCCGTGGTGAAGAACACGCTCACCAAGATCGCAGCCAACAACGCCGGCATCACGGCGTTCGACGAGTCGCTTGTCGGCCCGTCTGCGATCGCATTCGTGCACGGCGACCCTGTCGCCGTCGCGAAGGAGATGCGTGCCTTCGCCAAGGCGAACCCGGCGCTGGTGGTCAAGAACGGTTTCTTCGACGGGAACCCGCTCACGGCCGACGACGTCAACAAGCTCGCGGACCTCGAGTCTCGGGAGGTGCTGCTGGGCAAGCTCGCAGGCGCCTTCAAGGCCTCGCTGTTCGGAGCTGCATACATGTTCAACGCACCGCTCGCGCAGGCCGTTCGCACGGTCGACGCGCTGCGTGCGAAGCAGGAGTCCGCGGCCGAGTAAGGCGCGGTCGGTACCAGAAACAAGGAGAAGACGATGGCAAAGCTGTCGACTGACGAGCTGCTCGAGCAGTTCAAGGAGCTCACGCTCATCGAGCTCAGCGAGTTCGTGAAGGCATTCGAGGAGACCTTCGAGGTCACCGCCGCGGCCCCGGTCGCCGCTGCTGCAGCCCCGGCTGCTGGTGGCGCTGCTGCTGAGGAGGCTGAGGAGCAGACGGAGTTCGACGTCGTCCTCGAGGCTGCCGGCTCGGCGAAGATCCAGGTCATCAAGGTCGTGCGTTCGCTCACGTCGCTTGGTCTCGGCGAGGCGAAGGCACTCGTCGATGGCGCTCCCGCCAACGTGCTCGAGGGCGCGAAGAAGGAAGACGCTGACAAGGCAAAGGCTGACCTCGAAGAGGCCGGCGCGACGGTGACCGTCAAGTAGTCACCCCGCAACACCTCGAAGGGCCGCATCCATCTCGGGTGCGGCCCTTCGTCATGCGCAGGCTGCGACGGTCGGAGGCTGCCGCGGATTCGTGCCGCTCAGGCCACGTGACCGGATAATCCAGCTGTACCAGCTGAGCAGCCCGGATACTGCAGGATCGTCAGCACCCGTGGCAGGCCGGCTGGCATGTCGAGGCGAGAGACCGCGGATCAGATCGGCGACCTGCCCACGATCGGCCGCCCGGCGACCCAGGCGCTGCTGGCTATCGGCGTCACGACGCTCGTTCAGGTCGCAGCGATGACTGAGGCTGAGCTGCTCGCGCTGCACGGGGTGGGCCCGCGCGCGATTCGCATCCTGCGTGGGGCGCTTGAGCAGCAGGGCAAGGACCTCGCTCCGTGAAGTGCGGTGCACGCCGGAGCGGAGGCCCTCCCGGCCGCGGGACGTGGCCACGAGCATGGTGCCTCACCGTGCGCTGGTCGAGGCAGGCAGGCAGGCAGGTCAGGTTGGGTGACTCGCGAGGCGGCTTCGCCCGGAGACCCCGCCATGTGCGGGCTGCCGGTGGCCGGAGACCACCGGCAGATCCGTGCCGCTCAGGCCACGTAGGCGGATAGTCCAGCTGAACCGGCGGAGCGCCCCGAATCTGCCGGGCGCGGGCTCACCCATGCACTCGAGCACCGGGCGATGGAAGGCTGCGAGCCCGGGGTGGCGGAGTGCGACCGGTGCGCGGCGCTACGGTTGGCACGTGAGCATGGGCATGGGCGGACGCGGTCGAGTAGCGATGCGAGACGAGTCGGCGCAGCGGCAGGCGAACGCCACCGCGCCCCGTGTGCCCGATCTCGGCAAGCGCATCCTCGGCCTGTTCGCGCCGCACCGCGGCCCGATCATCCTCACAATGGTGCTGGTGCTGGTGGTCGCGACGATCGCGGTCTTCCCGCCGCTCCTGACCAAGCGTGTCTTCGACGAGGCGCTCTTCCCTCCCGACGGTCGCACCGACCTGAGCCTGCTGTGGACGCTCGTCGGCACCATGGTGGCGCTCTGGGTCGCGGCCAGCCTGCTCGGGATCTGGCAGACCTGGCTCACGTCGCGGGTCGGCAACCGGGTCATGGGCGAACTGCGCAACAGCCTCTTCGACCGGCTGCAGGGCATGGAGCTGGCGTTCTTCACCCGCACCAAGACCGGCGTCATCCAGTCGCGGCTGCAGAACGACGTCGGCGGCGTCGCCAACGTGCTCTCGAACACCATCTCCTCGGTGGTCGGCAACACCGTCACCGTGCTGGCCAGCCTCGTGACGATGCTGATCCTGTCGTGGCAGCTCACCATCGCGGCGGTGCTGCTGACGCCGCTGCTCATCGTGCTGCAGCGCAGGGTCGGCCAGGTGCGCGCGCGCATCGCCACGCAGACCCAGGAGTCGCTCAGTGAGATGACCGCCATCACGCAGGAGTCACTGTCGGTCTCCGGCATCCTGCTGGCGAAGGCCTTCGGTCGCCAGACCGACGAGTCGCGCCGCTACCGCGCCGAGAACGATCGCCAGATCGGCCTGCAGGTGCGGCTGACGATGAGCGGCCAGACCTTCTTCGCGATCGTCTCGATCTTCATCTCCATCCTGCCCGCGGTGATCTACGTCATCGCCGGCTACTTGATCACGGGCGGGGATGTCGGGGTCACCGCGGGCACGCTCGTCGCATTCACCACCGTGCAGTCGCGACTGCTCATGCCGCTCATGGGCCTGCTGCGCGTCGCGCTCGACCTGCAGACCTCCTCCGCACTGTTCGCCCGCATCTTCGAGTACCTCGACCTCACCCCCACGATCGTGCCCGCGGCCGACCCCGTGCCGCCGGTCATGGATCGTCTCGGAGAGGTGGAGTTCGACGATGTCGAATTCCGCTACCCGGATGCGCGCGAGAGCGAGGCGAACACGCTCGATGGCGTCTCGTTCACGCTCGAGCCCGGCACCTTCGCCGCGTTCGTCGGACCCTCCGGCGCCGGCAAGACGACGATCGGCTATCTGCTCCCGCGCCTCCACGAGGTGACCGGGGGAGCGGTGCGGTTCGCCGGCGTCGACGTGCGGGAGATCGACCCGTCGGCGCTGACCGACCACATCGGCATCGTGAGCCAGGAGCCCTACCTCTTCCACGCGACGATCGCCGAGAACCTGCGCTACGCCAAGCCGGATGCGACCGACGCTGAGCTCGACGCGGCGACGCGCGCGGCGAGCATCTACGACACCATCCATCGCTTCCCAGACGGCTACGACACCGTCGTCGGTGAGCGCGGCTACCGGCTCTCCGGCGGCGAGAAGCAGCGCATCGCCATCGCGCGCGTGCTACTCAAGGATCCCGCGGTGCTCGTGCTCGACGAGGCGACCAGCGCCCTGGACACGGTCTCGGAGCGGGTCGTGCAGGGCGCGCTCGACGAAGCCGCGCGCGGTCGCACGACGCTCGCAATCGCGCACCGACTCTCGACGATCCGCGACGCGGACGTGATCTTCGTCATCGACGCCGGGTGCATCGTCGAGCGCGGCACGCACCACGAACTGCTCGCCCGTGGTGGCACGTACGCGGCGCTCTTCGCGCAGCAGGCTGCGCGCTGACTGCGGCGGCACTGTGCCTCGCCTGACGAGGCACGGCAACACACGGCAAGGTCGCCTTGTCTTCATTTCTTGACAACAACTCGGCGGCTGGACATCATTGCCGGATGGCACAGCGACGCAGCCCCGGATCGCAGGCAGCGCTGCGTGCCGCCAATCGGGCTCGCGTCGTCCAGGCGCTGCGCGGGTCGCCCGTCACGCAGTCGGAGCTCGCCGAGCGCACGGGGCTCGCGCACGCGACTGTCTCGAACATCGTGCGTGAGCTCCGCGAGCGCGGCGCGGTCTCGACGGCACCGACCGTGCATCAGGGCCGCCGCGCGAGCCTCGTCACGCTCGAGCGTGCCGAGGGTCCCACGGTGGTCGGCGTCGACTTCGGCCGACAGCACGTGCGCATCGCCGTCGCGGCCGACGACCCCGTGGTGCTGATCGAGGACGAGGTGGTGCTGCCCGTGGGGCACCAGGCCGATGACAGCCTCGCGATCGCGGCCGCGCGGCTCGATGGGCTGCTGCAGGGGGCCGGGCTGGGGCGCGACGACGTCGCTGCGATCTGCGTCGGCGTGCCGTGCCCTGTCGACCTGCGGACCGGAGCCATCCTCGGGCACACGATCCTGCCCGAGTGGGACGGGGTGACCCGCGACCGCATCGGGGAGGCGTTCGGCATGCCCGTGGAGGTCGCCAATGACGCCGACCTCGGCGCGATCGCGGAGCGGACGTTCGGGCCCTACGCCGATGTGGACGACCTCGTCTTCGTGAAGATCGGCACCGGCATCGGATGCGGCCTGGTGCTGGGCGGGCGGCTGCACCGCGGCGCGTTCGGCATCGCGGGCGAACTCGGGCACGTGCAGGTCGAGCCCGGCGGCACCCTCTGCATCTGCGGCAGCAGGGGCTGCCTGGAGACGCTCGCCTCGGTGCGCGTGATGGCGCAGTCGCTGTCGGAGGCGTTCGGCCGACCGATCGCGACGGGCGACATCGTGCGGCAGGCGCTCGCCGGCGACCTGGCCACCCGGCGCGTCGTCGCCGAGTCGGGCGGCGCGATCGGCCACTCGATCGCGAACCTCTCGAACCTGCTGGCACCCGCCGTCATCGTCGTGGGAGGGCCGCTGGCCGAGGTCGGCGAGCTGCTCCTGGAGCCCGTGCGCGACGGCTTCAGCCGCTTCGCGCTGCATGCCCTCGTGACATCGACGAAGATCGTCGGCTCATCGCTCGGCGCGCGGGCCGAGGTGCTCGGAGCGGTGACGCTCGCGCGGCAGACGGCGCTCGCCAACGCGTTCATCTGACGATCGCGCTCACGGGTTCTGCGTTCATCGCTTGACGTGAAGGTTTCGCGCGCGTAGGTTGATCGGCGATCCGTCGATGCCGACGGTGGTGAAGGGAGCCAAGGGTGGCTGAGCCGGTGATCCTGTCGATGCAGGGCATCACGAAGGAGTTCCCCGGCGTGCGCGCCCTCGACGACGTGAGCATCCACGTGCGCAAGGGCACCATCCACGCCATCTGCGGCGAGAACGGCGCCGGCAAGTCGACGCTGATGAAAGTGCTCTCGGGTGTCTATCCTCACGGCACCTTCGACGGTCAGATCGTGTACCAGAACCAGCCGGTCGCCTTCTCGAGCATCAACGAATCCGAGCGCGCGGGCATCGTGATCATCCACCAGGAGCTCGCACTGGTGCCCGAGCTCTCGATCGCCGAGAACATCTTCCTCGGCAACGAGCCCCGCCACGGGCTCGCGATCGACTGGGACACGGTCCGCATCCGCGCCACGGAGCTGCTCGCACGCGTCGGCCTCTCGGAGGATCCAGACACGCCCATCAAGCACCTCGGCGTCGGCAAGCAGCAGCTGGTCGAGATCGCCAAGGCGCTCGAGAAGGACGTCAAGCTGCTCATCCTCGACGAGCCGACCGCCGCGCTCAACGAGTCGGACTCGCAGCACCTGCTCGACCTCATCCGGGGGCTCAAGGGCAAGGGCGTGACGTCGATCATGATCTCCCACAAGCTCAACGAGATCGAGCAGATCTCCGACGCCATCACGATCATCCGCGACGGCAAGATGATCGAGACGCTCGACATCGCCGAGGGCGCCGTCGACGAGGACCGCATCATCCGCGGCATGGTGGGCCGCACACTGGGCCAGCGCTTCCCCGAGCGATCCCACCAGACCGGGGAGACCTTCTTCGAGGTGCGCGACTGGACGGTGCAGCATCCGCTCTCGGCCGAGCGCCTGGTCGCGAAAGGGTCGAGCTTCACCGTGCGCCGCGGCGAGATCGTCGGCTTCGCCGGCCTCATGGGAGCGGGCCGCACAGAGCTCGCCATGAGCATCTTCGGCCGCCAGTACGGCACGTGGCTCGGCGGCACGATCCTCAAGGAGGGCAAGGAGATCAAGGTGCGCTCCGTGCCGGAGGCGATCGCGCACGGCATCGCCTACGTGAGCGAGGACCGCAAGGCGCTCGGCCTCAACCTGCTCGACACCATCAAGCGCTCGATCGTCTCCGCCAAGCTCTCGAAGATCGCGCCGGCGGGCGTGGTCGACGCGCTGCAGGAGACGAGCGTCTCGGAGGAGTTCCGGCAGTCGCTGCGCATCAAGGCGCCGAGCGTCGAGCAGGGCGTTGACACCCTTTCGGGCGGCAACCAGCAGAAGGTCGTGCTGGCGAAGTGGATGTTCACCGACCCCGATCTGCTGATCCTCGACGAGCCCACGAGAGGCATCGACGTGGGCGCCAAGAGCGAGATCTATCAGATCGTGCGCGAGCTGGCCGACGCCGGCAAGGGCGTCATCCTCATCTCCTCCGAGCTGCCGGAGCTGCTGGGACTGGCCGACCGGATCTACACCATCTTCGAGGGACGCATCACGGGCGAGCTGCGAGCCGCCGATGCCGACCAGGAGATGCTCATGCGCCGCATGGCGCCGACGAAGGGTGATGACGCATGACCGAACGAGTGGCCCAGCGCCGCGGCTTCATGGCGGAGTTCAGCATGCTCTTCGGGAAGAAGGGGTCGCTCAAGGAGTTCGGCATCCTCGGGGCGCTCATCGTCATCGTGCTGGCCTTCCAGGTCGCCACGAGCGGCACAACGCTGGCGCCGGGCAACGTCATCAACCTGGTGCAGTCGCAGTCCTACATCCTGATCCTCGCGATCGGCATGGTGATGGTGATCATCGCCGGGCACATCGACCTCTCGGTCGGCTCGGTCGCCGCCTTCACCAGTGTGGTCGTGGCGATCTCCATGAACGACTGGGGGCTGCCCTGGGGCGTGAGCATCCTGATCGGACTCGGGCTGGGCCTGCTGATCGGTGCCTGGCAGGGATTCTGGGTGGCCTTCGTCGGCGTTCCTGCCTTCATCGTCACGCTCGCGGGCATGCTCATGTTCCGCGGCCTCAACCAGCTCGTCGGTCAGTCGCGCGGCATCGGCGTCGATCGTGGCTTCGTCGACGTGCTCGCGGGCTACCTGCCGGAGGTGGGGCCGAACACCGGATACAACAACCTCACGCTGCTGCTGGGCCTCGCCGCGATCGTCGCGGTCGTGGTCTTCGAGCTGCGCGGCCGCGCCCGCCGTGCGCGCATGGGCGCCGAGATCCCGCCGATCTGGGTGCTGGTCACGAGGCTCGTGCTGGTCTCGGCCGTCATCGTCGCCACCGCGCTGCTGTTCGCGAGTGGCCGCCCGGGCACGAGCTTCCCGCTCTCCGGCATGCTGCTGGTGGTCTTCGTGCTCGCCTATGGCTTCCTCACCCAGCGCACGACGCTCGGACGGCACGTATATGCCGTCGGCGGCAACCGTCGGGCGGCGCAGCTCTCGGGGGTGCGCTCTCGCTGGATCGACTTCTTCGTCATGGCCAACATGTCGGTGCTCGCCTCGGTCGCCGGCATGATGTGGATCGCTCGCTCGCAGGCCGCCGGCCCCGCCGACGGCACCGGCTGGGAGCTCGATGCGATCGCCGCCGTCTTCATCGGCGGCGCTGCCGTCGCAGGCGGCATCGGCACCGTCGCCGGCAGCATCATCGGCGGTCTGGTCATGGCGGTGCTCTCCAACGGCCTCTTCGCTGTCGGCACCGGCTCCGACTGGATCCAGGTGATCAAGGGCCTCGTGCTGCTGATCGCCGTCGCGATCGACGTGCTCAACAAGCGCCAGGGGCGCTTCTCGATCATCGCGCTGCTGCAGCGCGGTCTCACTCGTGGTCGCGACCGCGATGGCGTCACCGCTTCGTCCTGATCACTCCATCCACCAACCCACCATCGAACACCAGGAGCATTGATGAAGAAGACCACGATCGTGGCGCTGGCAGGCATCGCTGCCGTCAGCATCGCACTGACCGGTTGCGGCCGCGGCGACACGGGCGCCGAGCCCGGAGCCAGCGCGGGGACCGACGGCGAGACGTCCGGTGGCTTCGCCGCTGACGCCGTCATCGGCGTCGCCCTGCCCGACCGCACGAGCGAGAACTGGGTGCTCGCCGGTGACCTGTTCACGGACGGCCTCGAAGAGGCCGGCTTCACCGGCAACGTGCAGTACGCCGGCTCGTCGAACTCGGTCGGCGACCAGCAGCAGCAGATCCAGAGCATGATCGCGGCCGGTGCCGAGGTCATCATCGTCGGCGCCGCCGACACCAACCAGCTCGCGACGCAGCTCGAGACCGCCGAGGCCGCGGGCATCACCGTCATCGCCTACGACCGCCTGATCCAGAACAGCGAGCTCGTCGACTACTACGTCGCCTTCGACAACTACCACGTCGGCGAACTGCAGGCGCAGTCGCTGCTCGACGGCCTCGAGGAGCGCAAGGGCGACCTCGACGCCTGGAACATCGAGCTCTTCTCGGGCTCGGCGGACGACTCCAACTCGGCGGTCTTCTTCGACGGCGCCATGAGCGTGCTGCAGCCGAAGATCGATGACGGCACGCTGACGGTCGTCTCCGGCCAGACCACGGTGCAGCAGACGGCCACCGAGGACTGGGCGGCGGAGAACGCGCAGAACCGCATGGACACGATCCTGCAGAGCTCCTACCAGGGTGAGGACCTGCACGGCGTGCTGGCCCCGAACGACAACCTCGCACGGGCCATCCTCACCTCCGTGCAGAACGATGGGCGCGATGTGCCGGTCGTGACGGGTCAGGACTCGGAGGTCGAGTCGGTGCAGTCGATCGTCGCCGGCGACCAGTACTCCACCATCTACAAGGACACGCGGGCGCTCGTCGCCGCGTCGATCGAGATGGCGCAGGCGCTGCAGGCAGGCGAGGAGCCCACGACGACGGGAACCTCCGACAACGGCGCCATCGAGGTGCCCGCGAACCTGCTCGAGCCGGTCATCGTGACGCAGGCGAACGCCGCCGAGGCGTACGCCGACAACGAGAACCTCGCGCCGCTCACCGAGTAGCAGCGGGATCCGGGCGGACGGGCGGGCCAAGGAGGCCGCCCGTCCGCCTTTGGCGTGCGGCCGCCGTCGGTCAGCCGGAGCCTTCGGAGCCGAGCGACTCCGGATCGGGCAGGTCGGCCACCGCTGCCTGCCAGTGTGCCGCCAGCTCGCCGACATCGACGGCGTAGTCGGCGTAGCGGCAGCCGAGCCCATTCGGCTTCACGGCGATGCCCTCGGCGCGCCAGTGCGGCAATGCCCGCTCCAGCACGTCGCCCGGGAAGTCGCCCGCGTGGCTCGTGATGCGCCACCAGGTGACGTCGCTGCCGTAGTGACGCAGGATCGAGCCGACCTGGCGCGGGCCGATGCCGCAGATGCCGGCGATCACGCCGTACGCGGCGACGCGCCCCTCCGGCACCAGCTCGACGCAGCGCAGCACGCGCTCGATCACGAGCTCCCGGCGTGCATCCACGCCTCCATCCTGCACCCGAGCCCCGACCGTCGTGCACGGCGCAAGCCCGCCGGCCGTGCATCGCTGGGTGGGAGGCAGTGCGGGGCACGAGGCGCGAGCGGACAGTAGGCTCGGGCGGCATGGCAGGTGGTCCCATGCACTACGCGGCATCGATCCTCGATGCGATCGGCAACACCCCGCTCGTGCGGCTGTCGAAGGTGACCGAGGGGATCGCGGCGACGGTGCTCGCCAAGGTCGAGTACATGAACCCGGGCGGCTCCGTGAAGGATCGCATCGCGGCCGCCATGATCGACGATGCCGAGGCGAGGGGGCTGCTCGCTCCCGGCGGCACCATCGTGGAGCCGACCAGCGGCAACACGGGCGTCGGCCTGGCGCTCGTGGCGCAGCAGCGAGGCTACCGCTGCGTCTTCGTCTGCCCCGACAAGGTCGCCGAGGACAAGCTCGCGACGCTGCGCGCCTACGGCGCAGAGGTCGTGGTGACGCCGACCGCCGTCGCGCCCGACAGTCCCGAGAGCTACTACGGGGTGGCGGACCGGCTCACGGATGAGATCGAGGGCGCCTACCAGCCCAATCAGTTCTTCAACCCGGCGGCGCCCGCGGCGCATGAGACCACGACCGGCCCGGAGCTGTGGCGCGACACCGACGGCCGCCTCACCCACTTCGTCGCCGGCATCGGCACCGGCGGCACGATCACGGGCACCGCTCGCTTCCTGCGGCGCGCCTCCGGCGGCGGCGTCACCGTCATCGGCGCCGACCCGGAGGGCTCGATCTACTCCGGCGGCACCGGCCGCCCGTATCTCGTCGAGGGGGTCGGCGAGGACATGTGGCCAGGCAACTACGACCCGAGCGTCGTCGACCGCGTCATCGCCGTCGACGATGCCGAGTCGTTCGCGATGGCCCGCAGGCTCGCGCGGGAAGAGGGACTCCTGGCGGGCGGGTCGAGCGGCATGGCCGTCGTCGCCGCACTGCGGGTGGCGCGCGAGCTGCCGGCAGGCGCCGTCATGGTGGTGCTGCTGCCGGATTCCGGTCGAGGCTACCTGCAGAAGCTCTACTCCGACACCTGGATGCGCTCCTACGGCTTCATGGCCCCCGGCGAGCCGCCGGTCGGTGCGCCGACCGTGCGCGACGTGCTCACGAGCGCGGGCGGGCGAGCGCCCGCCGGCGACGACCCGACGCGACTCGCGCACGTGCGGCCGGCCCACACGGTGCGCGAAGCGATCACCATCATGCGCGAGCACGGCGTCCGGCAGCTGCCCGTGCTCACCGCGGAGCCCCCGGTGGTGGTGGGCGAGGTCGCCGGGGCGGTCGACGAGCACACGCTGCTCGACGCGGTCGTTGCCGGACGAGCGGCACCGACCGACCCCATCGCCCGGCACCTGGGGGAGCGCCTGCCGCAGGTCGGCAGCCGAGACTCGGTCGACGCGCTCGCTGCAGCGCTCGCCGTCCACGACGCGGTGCTCGTGCTCCAGGATGCCAAGCCGCTCGGCATGCTCACCCGCAACGACCTGCTGACCCACCTCTCGAAGGAGGCATGACGTGACCGATCCCACCCGCGCATCCGCGCACGACGACGCGACCAGGGGCTTCGCCACCCGCGCGATCCACGACGGGCAGTCCTTCGACCCGCGCACCGGCGCGGTGATCCCCCCGATCTTCATGACGTCGACCTTCGTGCAGGACGGCGTCGGCGGCTTCCGCGACGGCTACGAGTACTCCCGCGGCGGCAACCCCAGCCGTGATGCCCTGCAGCAGCAGCTGGCCAGCCTCGAGCTCGGCACCCATGCCTTCACCTTCGGCTCCGGGCTGGCCGCGGAGGATGCGCTGCTGCGGGCAGTGCTGCGGCCCGGCGACCACGTGCTCATGGGCAACGACGTCTATGGCGGCACCCACCGGCTCGTCTCGCAGATCCACGGGCAGTGGGGGATCGAGATCTCCACCGCCGACGCCAGCGACCTCGACGCGGTGCGCGCAGCCCTGCGCCCGAACACCAAGGTGCTGTGGGTCGAGACGCCGTCGAACCCGCTCATGAAGGTCGCCGACATCGCAGGGCTGGTCGAGATCGGCCACGCCGCCGGCGCCATCGTGGTCGCCGACAACACCTTCGCCACACCGGCCCTGCAGCAGCCGCTCGCGCTCGGCGCCGATGCGGTCGTGCACTCGACGACGAAGTACATCGGCGGCCACTCCGACCTGGTCGGCGGCGCCGTCATCACGGCGGATGCGTCGCTCGCCGACCGCGTGGGCTTCCAGCAGTTCGCGGTGGGCGCCGTGAACAGCCCCTTCGACGCATGGCTCACGAGCCGATCGCTGAAGACGCTCGCGGTGCGCATCGATCGCCACTGCCGCAGCGCGCAGGCGGTGGCAGAGTCGCTCGTCGGGCACGCGGCGATCGCCGCGGTGCACTATCCGGGGCTCGCCGAGCACCCGCAGCACGAGCTGGCGCGGCGCCAGATGCGCGGCTTCGGCGGCATGGTCTCGATCCAGCTCGCGGGCGGCGCATCAGCGGTGCACGAGCTCGTCGGTCGTACACGGCTGTTCCAGCTGGCGGAGTCGCTCGGCGGCGTCGAGAGCCTCGTGTGCTACCCGACGGAGATGACCCACGCCTCGGTGCGGGGCACCGAGCTCGCCGTGCCGGATGACCTGGTGCGGCTCTCCGTGGGGCTCGAGGAGGCAACCGACCTGATAGAGGATCTCCAGCAGGCGCTCGGCTAGGTCGTTGCGCGGCGCACGCGAACTACAGCAGCGGCTTGCCGCGCTGCTCCGGGAGCGTCCAGGCGGCGGCGGCCGCGATCGCGAACGCCAGCGCGAATGCGCCGAACAGCACCAGCGGCCCTCCCGCGCCGAGCAGGAACGGCACGGCCAACGGCGCCAGGATCGACGCGATCCGCCCGAAGCCCGCCGCAGCACCCGTGCCCGTGCCGCGCACACTGGTCGGGTAGAGCTCCGGGCCGATGGCGTAGAGCGCGCCCCATGCGCCGAGGTTGAAGAACGACAGGGTGCATCCCGCGGCGATGATCATCGCCTCCGTCGACGCGGTGCCGTACCAAGCGGCGGCGCACGCCGAACCCACCAGGAACAATGTGAGCGTTGGCCTGCGGCCCCACTTCTCGATGAGGAACGCGGCCGCGGCGTAGCCCGGCAGCTGCGCGATCGTGATGATGAGCGTGAACTCGAACGATCGCACGAGCGAGAAGCCCTGATCGACGAGCAGCGAGGGGATCCAGATGAACGCGCCGTAGTAGGAGAAGTTGATGCAGAACCAGACGGTCCAGAGTGCGATCGTGCGACGCCGGAGGGCAGGCGACCAGATCGACGGGGTCGGCTCGGCGGCCGCGCTCGGTACCCGATCCGGTGTCTCGGGGTCCGCTCGCGTCGGCGCCGGCACGCCAGCGGCCTCCTCGAACGCCCGGACGGTGCGCTCCGCCTCCGAGACGCGGCCCTTCGACATCAGGAAGCGCACCGACTCCGGCATGCCCCAGCGCACCACGATCGAGAAGACCGCTGGCGCCATGCCGATCGCGAGGCCCCACCGCCAGCCGTCGTCCGAGGTGCCGACGACGAAGGTGCCGATGGTCGCCGCGGCGATCCACCCCACCGCCCAGAAGGCCTCGAGCCAGACGACGACGCGGCCGCGGATCTTCTTCGGGGCGAACTCGCTGATGAGCGTCGACGCCACCGGCAGCTCGGCGCCGAGGCCGAGGCCGACCACGAAGCGCAGTGCCAGCAGGGCCGCGAGCGACCCGACGAGGGCGGAGGCGCCCGTGGCGATGCCGTAGACGAGCAGCGTCAGCGCGAACACGCTCCGGCGCCCGATGCGGTCGGCCAGCAGCCCGCCCACGGTCGCACCGATCGCCATGCCCACGAAGCCGATCGACGCGACCCAGCTGACCTCGACCCTGGTGAGCGCCCACTGCTGCGCGAGCGCCGCGATCACGAACGAGATCAGCCCCACGTCCATGGCGTCGAGCGCCCAGCCGATGCCCGCGGTGCCGAGCAGCCGTCCGTGCTTGCGGGTGAAGGGCAGGCGGTCGAGCCGCTCCGACCGGGACTGGTCGTGGGCGTGGGGAGCGGTCATGCGGAGGCCTCTCGTCGGGGGCGCCAGGGGCACGCTGCGCTGATCGCAGGACGGCACCACGATAGTGCGGCTGAGGGCTCGCACGGATAGCGTTGCCGCATGAGCGAGCGCATCGAGGTTCCCGACGGCGTCGAGCGCATCGAGATCGACGCGTTCGTCGCGGCCTCGGCGGATGCTGTCTGGGAGCTCTGGACCACCACGGAAGGGCTGGAGCGCTGGTGGTGGCCGATGTTCGACGACACCCGCTACGAGCTCGACGTGCAGGAGGGCGGCTGGTACCGATTCCGCACCGCCACCGGTGGCTTCGGCGTGCAGGGTCGCTACCTGCAGCTCGACGACACCAAGCGCATCGTGCAGAGCTGGGACTGGCTCGGCGGCGGCGAGGAGCTGCAGGGCGAGGAGCAGCTCGTGATCATCGACTTCACGGAGCTCGGCGACGGCACGATGGTGCGCGTCACCCAGACCGCGCCCCTGGACGAGCTGGACGATCTGCGCGATGGCTGGCAGGACACCCTCACGCGGCTCGAGGAGCTGCTCGACTGACCACAGCCGCGGGCGCGATCGGTCGGAATCCGCGCACGGGTACGGTCGTACCAGTGTCACCACTGCCGCTCGGCGGACACCGCACGCCGAGCGCATCACCACGATGATGGAGTCTCCGATGAGTGCAGCGTCTAGCGCGACCGCCGATGCCGACCACGCGCAGCACGTGGTCGGAATCGACTTCGGCACCCTGAGCGGGCGGGCCATCGTTGTCCGGGTCGGCGACGGCGCGGAGCTCGGCGCGGCCGTGCACGAGTACGCCAACGCGGTGATCGACGAGCGGCTGCCGGCCTCCGGCGAGCGCCTCCCGCCCGAATGGGCCCTGCAGGAGCCGAACGATTGGCTCGAGGTGCTGCGACGGGCGGTCCCCGCGGCCGTCGCCGCCGCCGGCATCGATCCCGCGACGATCATCGGCGTCGGCACCGACTTCACCGCCTCGACCCCGATGCCCGTGACGCATGACGGCACCCCGCTGTGCCGCGTCGATGGCCTGGCGCAGCGGCCGCACGCGTACCCGAAGCTCTGGAAGCACCATGCCGCACAGACGCAGGCCGACCGCATCACCGCGCTCGCGGCCGAGCGCGACGAGCCATGGCTGCCGCGCTACGGCGGCGCCATCTCCAGCGAGTGGGAGTTCGCGAAGGCGCTGCAGATCCTGGAGGAGGATGCCGAGATCTACGGGCGCATCGATCGCTGGGTCGAGGCGGCCGACTGGATCGTCTGGCAGCTCGCGGGCCGCTACGTGCGCAACGCGTGCACGGCCGGGTACAAGGGCATCCTGCAGGACGGCGCATACCCGTCCAAGGACTATCTCGCCGCGCTCAACCCCGACTTCGCCGACTTCGCCGACAAGCTCGACGCGGAGATCGGCGCGCTCGGGGCCAGCGCGGGACGGCTGACCGCCGAGGCCGCAGCCCTCACGGGGCTGCCCGTCGGCATCGCGGTCGCGGTGGGCAACATCGATGCGCACGTCACGGCACCGGCGGCGAAGGCCACCGCCCCTGGCAGCATGCTCGCGATCATGGGCACCAGCACCTGCCACGTCATGTCGAGCGAGACGCTCGCCGAGGTGCCGGGCATGTGCGGCGTGGTCGACGGCGGCATCGTCGACGGCCTGTGGGGCTACGAGGCGGGGCAGTCCGGTGTCGGCGACATCCTCGGCTGGTATGTCGACAACCAGGTGCCGCCCGCGATCCAGGAGGCCGCGAGCGCGGCCGGCCGCAGCGTGCACGAGCACCTCACCGAGCTCGCATGGCAGGAGCCCGTCGGCGCCCACGGCCTCGTCGCGCTCGACTGGCACAGCGGCAACCGGTCGGTGCTCGTCGACACCAGCCTGTCCGGGCTCGTGCTGGGCACGACCCTCGCCACCCGTCCCGAACAGATCTACCGGGCGCTCGTCGAAGCGACCGCGTTCGGCACCCGCGTCATCGTCGAGGCGTTCAACGCCTCCGGCGTCCCGGTCGAGCGCTTCGTCGCCGCCGGAGGCCTGCTGCGCAATCGCCGCCTGATGCAGACCTATGCCGACGTGCTGCGCATGCCGATCTCCGTCATCGCGAGCGCCCAGGGCCCGGCGCTCGGTGCGGCGATCCACGCGGCGGTCGCCGCCGGCGCCTACGCCGACACGATCACCGCTGGCGACGCGATGGGCGCCGCGGACGAGGACGCCTACGTGCCCGACGCGGCGGCAGCGGACGCCTACGATGCGCTCTTCGCCGAGTACCGCGCGCTGCACGACCACTTCGGCCGCGACGGCAACGACGTGATGCGCCGGCTGAAGGCCATCAGGCGCGACGCGCTGCAGGCGACCGCATGAGCAGCGAGGCCGCGATTCGGAGCACGCGCGAGCAGGTCGCCGCGCTGCACGCCGAGCTCGTGCGGGCGGGGCTCGTCGTCTGGACCGGCGGGAACGTCTCCGGCCGGGTGCCGGGCCAGGAGCTGTTCGTCATCAAGCCGAGCGGCGTCTCCTACGACGAGCTCACGCCGGAGTCCATGATCGTCTGCGACCTCGACGGCCAGCCGATCCCGGGGAGCGAAGGCTCGGAGCGCTCACCCTCGAGCGACACCGCAGCGCACGCCTACGTCTATCGCCACATGCCGCATGTCGGCGGCGTCGTGCACACGCACTCCACCTACGCCACCGCGTGGGCGGCCCGCGCCGAGCCGATCCCGTGCGTGATCACGGCGATGGCAGATGAGTTCGGCGGCGAGATCCCGGTCGGCCCGTTCGCCATCATCGGCGACGACTCGATCGGCCGCGGCATCGTGGCGACCCTGACCGGGCACCGCTCACGCGCGGTGCTGATGCAGAACCACGGCCCGTTCACGATCGGCAGTGACGCGAGGGATGCCGTCAAGGCGGCCGTGATGTGCGAGGACGTCGCGCGCACGGTCCACATCGCACGCCAGCTGGGCGATCCCGTCGCCCTCGCACCCGAAGCGATCGATCGGCTCTTCCAGCGCTATCAGCACGTCTACGGCCAGTCTCCGCAGCTCCCGGGATAGTCGGCGTCCGGTCAGGCAGCGGATCACGACGACACGGTCGTTCGTCGGCCTAACGAGACGTAGGCTGGTACTCGCTATCTGACAGGAAGAGGGAAGCATGCTGCTCGCGATCGTGAACGCTCGGGTCGTGCCCGTCGAAGGAGACGAGTTCCAGGGCACGATCCTGGTCGAGGATGGGCGCATCGGTGCGCTCGGGACCGACATCGTCGTGCCTGACGGCGCGACCGTGCTGGACGTCGCGGGAGCGCAGGTGACGCCCGGGCTCGTCGACGCCCACGTGCACCTCGGTGTGCATCCCGAGGGCGACGGCAGCGCCGCCAGCGACACCAACGAGATGACCAACCCCAACACTGCGGGGGTGCGCACCGTCGATGCGATCGACCCCTTCGACGAGGGCTTCGATCTCGCACTCGCGGGCGGGGTGACGACCGTCAACGTCAACCCCGGCTCCGGCAACCCCATCGGCGGGCAGGCGACCACGCTGCACACCCACGGACGCATCGTCGATCACATGGTGCTGCGAGAGCCTGCGGGGGTGAAGAGCGCGCTGGGTGAGAACCCGAAGCGGGTGTACGGCGAGAAGAAGGTCACTCCCTCGACCCGACTCGGCACGGCGAAGATCATCCGCGACGCCTTCGTAGCGGCTCAGAACTACCAGCGCCGGCACGCCGATCCCGAGAACGACGAGCGCCATGATGTCGACCTCACGATGGAGGCGCTCAGCAAGGTGCTGCGCCGTGAGATGCCGTGGCGCCAGCACGCGCACCGCGCCGACGACATCGTCACCGCGCTGCGGCTGCAGGCCGAGTTCGGCTACGACCTCGTGATCGACCACGGCACCGAGGCGCACGTGGTCGCCGATCTGCTGGCCGAGCGCGGCGTCCCGGTGCTCATCGGCCCGCTGTTCACCACCAAGTCGAAGATGGAGCTTCGCGGTCGCTCGATCGCGAACCCGGGCAAGCTCGCCGCAGCCGGCGTCGAGATCTCGATCATCACCGACCACCCCGTGATCCCCATCTCCTTCCTCGTGCACCAGGCGTCGCTGGCCGTGCGCGAGGGCCTCGACCGCCAGACGGCGCTGCGGTCCATCACCATCAACCCCGCGAAGGTGCTCGGCGTCGCCGCAGAGGTCGGCTCGCTCGCGGTCGGCAAGCGCGCTGACATCGTGGTGTGGAGCGGCGACTGGATGGATCCGATGGCTCGTCCGCGCACCGTGCTGATCGATGGCCGTGTGGTCTTCGAGCACGACGCCAGCACCGGCGAGGAGCGCATCGCTTCCCGACACGAGGTGCCGCTCCGGCTGATGCAGGAGTGACGGTCGAGACCGGCGTCGCGTTCAGCAGGCGCCACCGCGTCATCACGCTCATCGTGCTCGGGCTGCTCGCCGGGCTCGGGCCGTTCACGATCGACCTCTACCTGCCGGCGTTCCCGGCAGTGAAGGACGACTTCTCGACCACGGATGCGGCCGTGCAGCTGACGCTCTCGGCTACCACGCTCGGGTTCGCGTTCGGGCAGCTGGTGGTCGGACCGCTGTCCGACCGCATCGGGCGGCGCAAGCCGCTGCTGATCGCGACCAGTGTGCACGTGCTCGCGAGCGTCGCGGTCGCGATGGCGCCCGACCTCCTCACGCTCTCGCTCATGCGCATCGTGCAGGGCTTCGGCGCCGCCGCCGGCACGGTCGTGGCGATGGCGATGGTGCGCGACCTGTTCGGCGGCAAGCAGCTCACGACGGCGCTCTCGCGGCTCGCGCTGGTGATCGGCATCGCTCCGATCGCGGCTCCGGTGGTCGGCTCCTGGCTGGTCGGCATCATGCACTGGCGCGGACTGTTCTGGGTGCTCGCGGCGTACGCCGCGCTCGTGATCGTGCTGCAGCTGCTCTTCCTGCGCGAGACATTGCCTGCCTGGCTGCGGCACGCGCCCGGGCACTCCACGCTCCGGCAGCGCTACCGGGCGGTGCTCACCGATCGCGTCTTCATCGGCGTCGCCGTCATCGGCGCGAGCATCTTCGGCGGCATGTTCGCCTACATCTCGACGTCGTCGCTGCTGCTGCAGGAGGTCTACGGCTTCTCTCCGGCCGAGTTCGGGACCGTCTTCGCGCTGTGCTCGATCGGTGTGCTCATCGGCACCCAGGTCGCGGGCCGAGCAGCGAACCGCTTCGGGCCGCAGTGGGTGCTCGCTGTCTCCACGGCGCTGCTGGTCGTGGCTGCGGCGCTGGTGGTGACGCTGGACGTCGCGGGGCTCGGCATCGTCGGGCTGGTGCCGCCGCTCGTGCTCTTCACCTTCGCGTTCGGACTCTCGATGCCGTGCGTGCAGACGCTCGCCCTCGCGGGCCACCAGAACGAGGCGGGCACCGCGGCGTCGCTGCTCGGCGCACTCAACATGTCGATCGCGGGCGCCGTCAGCCCGATCGTGGGTCTCTTCGAGATCGAGGACGCCATCCCCATGGGCGTCATCATGCTCCTCTGCGGTGTGCTCGCCACATGCTCGCTCTGGTTCATCGTGCGGCCGCGCAGCGTGCCCGCCATCGCCTGAGCGGGGTGCCGCGCGGCCATAGGATGTCGTCATGACTGACGAGCTCGCGAGGGTCCAAGCAGAGATCGAGGCAGCCAGGCAGGCGCAGCGCGAGGCCGAGGCTCGGCTCGCGGAGCTGCAGCAGAGCGAGGAACGTGCGCGCGACGACACGTCTGCCACGCAGTCCCAGACCGCGGCGCCCGCAGCGGCGCCGTCGGATGCGCAGCGCGAGGACGGCGGGCCGCTCGACGCGGAGGCCGTCGCCGAGATCCGCTCGGGCTACGCGTTCGCCGGTGCGGCGCTGGAGATGGGCGCGCTCGTCAATGGCGAAGCCGACGCCGAGACCCAGGTCCGCATCCCGCTGCAGATGGTCAACCGCCACGGGCTGATCGCCGGTGCCACCGGCACCGGCAAGACCAAGACGCTGCAGGTGCTCACGGAGCAGCTCTCGGCTGCCGGCGTTCCGGTCTTCGCCGCCGACATCAAGGGTGACCTCTCCGGCATCGCCACACCCGGCACATCGAGCGACAAGCTGCTGGCCCGCACAGCCGGCATCGGCCAGACGTGGGTGCCGAAGGCCGCCCCCGTGGAGTACTTCGCGCTCGGCGGCGTCGGCCACGGCGTGCCCGTTCGCGCGACCGTGCTCGACTTCGGGCCGACTCTGCTGTCGAAGGTGCTGGGTTTGAACGACACGCAGGAGTCCAGCCTCGGGCTCATCTTCGGCTACGCCGATCAGGCGAAGCTGCCGCTCATCGACCTGAAGGATCTGCGCGAGCTGCTGCTGTTCCTCACCGGCGATGAGGGCAAGGAGGAGCTGCGGCAGCTGGGCGGCATCTCGTCGCAGACCGCCGGGGTGATCCTGCGAGAGCTCACCGCCTTCAGCGCGCAGGGTGCGGATGTCTTCTTCGGCGAGCCAGAGATCGACACGCGCGAGTTCCTGCGCGTGACCCCCGAGGGACGCGGCGTCGTGAGCCTGCTGGAGGTGCCCGGCGTTGCCGACCAGCCGGCGCTCTTCTCGACCTTCCTCATGTGGCTGCTGGCCGACCTCTTCGAGGATCTGCCGGAGGTCGGGGACATCGACCGACCGAAGCTCGTCTTCTTCTTCGACGAGGCGCATCTGCTGTTCAAGGACGCCTCCAAGGATTTCCTCGCGGCCATCGTGCAGACGGTGCGCCTCATCCGTTCGAAGGGCGTCGGCATCTTCTTCGTCACCCAGACTCCCAAGGATGTGCCGAGCGACGTGCTCGCCCAGCTCGGATCCCGGGTGCAGCACCAGCTGCGAGCCCATACGCCGGACGCGGAGAAGGCGCTGCGCGCGACCGTGCGCACCTACCCGAAGAGCGCGTACGACCTCGAGGAGGTGCTCACGAGCCTCGGCATAGGCGAGGCGATCGTGACCGTGATGAATGAGAAGGGCGCGCCGACGCCCGTGGCGTGGACGCGGCTGCGCGCTCCCGAGGGCTCGATGGATCCGACGCCCGAGGCCGACATCGAGCGCGCCGTGCAGTCCTCCGCGCTGCTGTCGAAGTACGGCGAGGCCGTCGACCGGCAGTCGGCCTACGAGATCCTGCAGGCGAAGCTGCAGGCGGCGCAGAAGGCGGAGCAGGATGCGGCGGCGCGCGATGCCGCGGACGAGGAGGCCAAACGCCTGGAGGCGGAGGCCAAGCGCAACCGCCCGAAGCCCTCCTCCACGTCGTCGTCGAGCGGCGGCAACGTGATCACCGACTTCCTCGGCTCGCGCTCTGGTCAGGCGATGATCCGCGACGTCGTGCGCGGCATCTTCGGCAACCGACGCCGGTGAGCGCCACCGCCTACACGTCCCGGGACGTCCGCCCGCGCGTCATCGGCGCACTGCGCCTGAAGCGCGTGCAGCTGATCGTCGCGAGCATCCTCGCGATCGTGCTCATCGCGTTCTTCATCGTCAACCCCGGCAACTGGGCGCTCCCGTGGGTGTGGACCGCTGCGCTGCTCATGGCCATCGCGACCGTGCTGTCGCTGTTCGCCAAGCAGATCTCCGGCGCGACCATGGCGCTGGTCGTGCCCATGCTCGACCTGCTGGCGTTCGGCACGCTGTTCGCGGAGCCCGAGGTGCCGCGAAACGTCGCGATCATGATGGTGATGCCGGCGTTCTGGCTCGGCGTCACCGCCGGCAAGCGCGGCATCGCGATCGTCGCGGTCGCCAGCGCGCTGCTGGCGTCGGTGATGATCCTGCGGGCCTTCAATGCCACCGGGGTGTCGCTCACCGCCAACGTCGTGGGGGCGGTGCTCGTGCCGATCGCCCTCATCGCGACGGCCTGGTTCGCATACAACTATTCCCGGACGATCGAGCGGCAGCAGCTGGCGATCATGCAGCGCGAGCGCGAGAAGACGGCGCTTGCGAAGGAGCGCGCCGCCGACGCCGGCCTGCTCGACGCGATCTTCGAGACGGCCCGGGTGGGCCTGCTGCTGCTGGACGCGGACGGCAACGTCAAGCGCCTCAACTCGACCCTCGCGCAGCACCCGCTGCTGGCCGGCAGCTCGATGTCCGACCTGCTGCGCCACGCGCGCATCCTCGAGCTCGAATCCCGCAAGGAGATCCCGCGGTACGCATCGCCGTTCGTCCGAGCAGCCAGAGGCGAGGCCTTCGACAACGTCGCGTTCTGGGTCGCGCGCTCGGATCGCGGCGACGAGATGTCGGCCGTGACGGTATCGTCGCGCCCGATCACGATCGACGGGGAGTTCCGCGGCTCCATCGCCTCGATCGACGACGTCACGACCTACATGCGCATGCTGGAGGACCGCGACGACTTCGTCGCTCTCGTCTCCCACGAGCTGCGCACACCGCTGACCTCGATCGCCGGGTTCCTCGAACTGGTGCTCGACGAAGAGCTGCCGGAGTCGCTGCGGTCGTGGTTGATGATCGTGCAGCGCAACGGCGATCGCCTCCGCGCGCTGGTCGAGGATCTGCTGATCGTCGGGGAGATGAGCCGGGGCGAGGTGCGGCTGGAGCGCTCGCGCGTCGACCTGCGCGTGCTCGCTGCGGAGGCGGTGCACACGCTCAACCACCGCGCCCGCCGGCACGGGCTGCGGCTGCACCTCGAGGACGGCCCGCCGGCGGTGGTCGAGGCGGATCCGCGGCGCATCACGCAGGTGATCGAGAACCTGATCTCGAACGCCATCAAATACACGCCTGAGGGCGGCTCGGTCGACGTGCGGATCGACGGCGAAGGCGAGCAGTGGCGCGTGCGTGTCATCGACGACGGCCAGGGTGTGCCGCAGGCGGAGGCGCTGCGGGTGTTCGAGCGCTTCTACCGCTCGACGAGCGCGCGCTCCTCGGGGGTGCCGGGAGCCGGACTGGGGCTGTGGATCTGTCGCATGATCATGGACGCGCACGACGGCTCGATCGCGTTCGAGAGCGAGCTGGGAGCCGGTTCAACCGCTTCGTTCCGCCTGCCCGCCAGCGCCTGACACATCGTCCGCGCCGGCGAATCCGGTGCGCGTCATCTCACCCCACACCTGCCGCTGTCCCGTCACGCCGGACCACCAGCCCTGGAGCCGCCACACGGCGGTCAGCTGGCGGTAACCCAGACTCTCGGCGACGATAGCGGTGAGGGTGGCGCCCAGGTCGCGCCAGCGCTCGTAGCGGTGGAAGCTCGCCTCTTCCACGATCACGGCGGCGAGCGTCACGAGCGTGCCATAGCCGTAGGAGGCCAGCAGCAGCAGGAGCGCCATTGTCGGGTCGACCGCGCCGACCGCCAATCCGAGCACCACGAGCACGAGGCCGACGAGCTCGAAGAGCGGCGCGAGCAGCTCGAACAGCCAGTAGTAGGGGAGGGCGAGCCACCCGATGCGGCCGTAGCGGGGATTGCAGAGCATGCTGCGGTACTTCCACAGCACCTCCCACAGGCCGCGATGCCAGCGTCGTCGCTGGCGCGCGAGCACGGCCAGGGTCGAAGGCGCCTCCGTCCAGCTGACGGGCTCGGCGACGAACGCCACGCGCGCATCGCGTCGACCATCACGGATCCAGCGCTGGATGCGCATCACGAGCTCGAAGTCCTCGCCGATCGCGTCGGGGTCGAGTCCGCCGAGCTCGAGCAGCACATCGCGGCGGAACATCCCGAAGGCGCCGGAGATCAGCACGAGCGCGCGCAGATCCGACCAAGCGGTGCGGCCGAGCAGGAAAGCGCGCAGGTACTCGACGACCTGGATCCGGGCGATGAGCTGCTTCGGCATCCGCATCTCGACGATGCGGCCACCGGAGACGCGGCTGTTGTTGACGATGCGCACGACGCCGCCTGTGGCCACCACCCGGTCGGGGTCATCGGCGAAGGGCTTCGACACCGACAGCAGCGCATCCGGCTCGAGGATCGAATCGGCATCCACCATCACGACGAGATCCTTGCTCGCCACGTCGAGCCCAACGTTGATGGAGTCGGATCGACCGGAGTTCTCCTTGTCGACCACGACGAGCGGCACCACACCGCCGCGCGCGCGCCACACGCCGCGCACCGTGCCGCGGATCGGCAGTCGGCCGGGAAGGTCGCGATCGTCGGGCACCAGGTCGTAGGTCTCGCGCAGCACCCGCATGGTGTCGTCGGAGCTGCCGTCATTGATCACGATGACCTCGTGATCGGGGTAGCGCAGGTCGAGCACCGACCGCACGCTCGTCCCGATGACGGCTGCTTCGTTGTAGGCCGGCATGAGCACGGTCACGCCCTGGCTCAGGGGCGATGCCGCCATCGCGTCGTCGCCTCGGTGATGCCGGGTGCGGAGGTAGCGGGCGAAATGCCGGGCGGCGAGCAGCACGAGCAGCAGCATCGCGGTGTTCGCGAGCAGGAAGTAGATCGCGGCGGGCCACGCGAGCACGGCGAAGATCGCCTCGAGGGTGTCGTGCAACCAGGTCATGCTGTCGTCTCCCGTCGGGGGAGTTCTGCCGCGCGCCGCACCGCGGGCGAGCCGTCGCTGTCAAGCCGCGCCATAGCATCCGCGGTCCACGCCGCGGGCATTGCCGCCAGTGTGCGTGCCGCGGCCTCGCCTTCGCCCGCGTCGGCGAGCGCCAGCGACAGCAGCCCGGGAACCGCCGACCTGGCGGGCAGACGACGCAGGGAGCGGACGGCTGCAAGCCGGACCGAAGGGTGCGGGTCGTGGATGAGACGCGCGAGCGTGTCACTGGAGCCAGGCACCTGCAGCAGGCCGGCGACGCGCGCGGCACCGTGGCGCACACCGGCGTCCTCGTCGGTGAGCGCCTCCCGCACGCGATCGCTCGCGGCGAGGCCCTGGTCCAGCAGGGCGGAGGCCGCGACGCTGTTCGGCACTTCGCTGCCGGCCGCGAGGGCGCTGACGGCGATGTCGACGGCGACGGTATCGGTGTACGCGCCGAGCGCTCGCACCGCCACGGTGCGCACGACCGGCGACCGGTCGCCCGCGAGCCGACACAGCAACTCGAGCGCACCCGGAGGCCGAAGCAGCCCGAGCCCCTCGGCGGCGTCGGCGCGCAGCGACACGCTGCGGTCGCGGCTCGCCGCGAACACTCGCTCGGTGATCCCGGCGGCGTCACCGATCAGCCGCAGGCGATCGGCCGCCTCGCCCGTGACATCGCGCAGCATGTGGAAGACCGTGCGGCGGACGTGGCGCTGCTCGTCGTCGCCGAGCGCCCGCACGCGCGCGAGCAAGGATTCGATCTCGTCGTCCTCCGCGACGGTTCCGAGCAGGACGAGCGGCCGGAGTCGCCGATCGAGCCGCTCGCGCCGACGCTGGCTTCGATGCCGCACGGCGCGCTGCACGAGCAGTGAGATCAGCATGCCGACGACCACGGCCGCCGTGGTCAGTGCGATCGCCAGCATCACGGCGGGCGGCAGCGGCGTCATCCGACGGCGGCAGAGATGCGGGCCAGGAGCGCGCGGGGGCTGAACGGCTTGGTGACGTAGTCGTCGGCGCCGGCTGCGAAGCCCGCCTCGATGTCCTTCTCCTGGCCCCGAGCGGTGAGCAGGATGACAGGGGTGCGGTCGCCGTCGTCCCGGATGACACGCAGCACATCCACGCCCGACATTCCGGGCATCATGACGTCGAGCACGATCACCGACCAGCCGCCTTCGCGGATCGCATCGAGCGCCTGCGCGCCGTCCGCGCGCGTGACTACCTCGAGGCCGGCGGCCTCCAATTTGATCGCGACGAGATCGCGGATGTCGCGGTCGTCGTCGACCACCAGAACACGGGCGCTCACGGCGTGGCCGTTGCACGCGCGGTGCGGGACGGCGGACGGCTTGGGCGCATGCGTGCTCCGACGTGACGAGTCTGCGGTGTGACGCCAGGCTACACCGTGCATGGCCCATCTTGCCGCTGGCGGAGGATAGGGGATTCGAACCCCTGAGGGCTTGCACCCAACACGCTTTCCAAGCGTGCGCCATAGGCCACTAGGCGAATCCTCCGTGCCGACCTCAAAAGGTCAACCCTGCGATTCTAGCCCTACGAAGAACGGGGGCGGGAACCGAAGTCCCCGCCCCCGTCATGCAGAGGTGATTCAGCCGCAGATCTCGTACTCCGCAACCGAGGCCGACAGCGTCGCCTCGTCACCGAGCAGGAACACCGGCGGCTGGTCGAGCCGCAGGCTCTCCGACACGATGGACGAGTCGATGCAGGTCGGGCGCGTGAGGTACAGCGGCGATCCCTCGGCGGCTGCGAGCGCCGAGGCGCTCAGAGCATCCGGGAACTTGAGGCCGCTGGCGATGTACATCGCCGGCACGGGGCCGGAGAAGAACGCCTGGTTCACGAGCACGGCCGTCTGGAAACGGTTCGAGCCAGCGAAGCGGTGCACCGCAAGCCCCTCGTTGTCGAGATCCAGCTCGATGCCGTTCGACATCGAGTGCTGGTCTCCCTGGAGGTACGCGTTCATCGCTCCCAGGCGGTCGAGCTCTGCGAGCGTCGCGTCGTCCGCGCCGTCCGCGCGCCCGTCCACCAGCAGGATCGGCGCGCCGACCTTGCCCGCCGCAGCGCCCGCCGACAGTGCGTCGGGGAAGTTGCGGCCGGTTGCGAGGAATGCGCTGTCGGCACCCTCAGCGAACGCATACTGCGCGACCAGACGGCTGGTCTCGTAGCGGTTGGCGCCGCCGAGGCGGACCACGTCCCCTGCGATGTCCCCGAGGTCGGCAGCGACCGCGGCCGAGACCGAGGGCTCACCGCCCACGATCACGATGAGGTCGGGCGACAGGCGCTCGATCTCCTCCATCACCGAGGACGGCACGGCGTCCGGCATCGTGAGCAGCAGCGGAGCGTCGTCGCTCGCGGCAGCGGGAGCCGCCGTGAGCCCGTCCGGGAACGTGAGCCCGCTGGCGACGTAGACGACGTCAGCGCCGTCCGGGTAGCCCTGCTGCGAGATCGCGACCGAGGTCTCGAACCGGTTCCCGCCCGCGAGGCGGTCGGGAGCGGGCAGTGCGACCTCACCGGTCGTGACGTGGACGTAGGTCCGCTCGTCAGCGCCGCTGTAGCCCATGACGCCGAGGTACTCGGCGTCCAGGTCGAGGCCGCGCCACTCAGCTGCGAAGCTGAACGACTCGCCGATCGAACCCATCACGGATGCCGGGTCGGCAGCGAATGCGCCCTCCTGCTGGCCGTCGCCGACGCCCACCGTGTCGACGGCGAACTCCATCGGCTCGCCCGACTCTCCTGCGGCGTAGAGGTCCACGATGACTCGGTACTGACCGGCCGTCGGGTTCTCGAGCAGGATCGTCTCGTCAGCTGAACCGGTCGCACCGCTCCACTGCTGCACCGGGACGCCGCCCTGCAGTCGCTGCAGGTAGACGTCGAGGTCGGCGGTGTTGTCGGCTGCGTCGAGCGAGATGTAGCGAGCGAGCTCGCCGGCCGGGATGCTGAACGGGTAGATGAACACCTCGCCGGTGGCACCGGCGTCAGCCCCGAGCTCCACGAACGGAGCCAGGCCGTTGGCGTCGAAGGCGATGTTGCCCTCGATGCCCGAGACGCCCGAGATCGGCGTCTCGCCCGACGTGCCCATGCCCTCGACCCAGGTCGGCACCGCGATGGCCACCGGTCGGACCGCGAGCGGCGAGCGCACCGTGTGCTCGGCGCTCGTCCAGGTGAGCGAGCCCGTCGACCACGAGCCCAGGGCCGCGTCGGTCGTCGTGAACGTCACCTCGTAGGTGGCCGTCTCTCCGGCGGCGCCGAACGAGAGCGTGGCAGGCGAGACCTCGACATCGACGCCCGGCACGCCGGAGGTCGAGACGGAGTACGAGCCTGCTTCGAGCGCGGTCACGGTGCGGGTCACCGTCTGGGTGCCCGCGAGCGAGCCGACCGCGATCGACGCGATGTTCACGTCGCTCGGGTCGATCGCGCTGCCGACCCACTCGTCCGGCAGACCGTAGCCGAGGCCGCGGAGGTAGCCGAACCAGTCAGTGGTGCCGTTCTGGTAGATCAGACCGGCGTCCAGCATCGACTGCGTGTTCACGTGGCCTGCGCCGTGCGCCCACACGTCGGTCGACGGCGAGCCGTCGGCGTTCAGCGTGTCGGTCGCGGTCGTCATCATGGCCGACTTGACCTCCGCGGGCGTGGCGTTGGGGTGCGCACCGAGGTAGATGGCTGCGAGGCCCGCGACATGCGGGGCGGCCATCGACGTGCCCGAGAGGAACCGGAAGGTCGGCTCGCCATCGGCCGGGTTGGGGCCGGCCGCGATGATGCCGACTCCGGGAGCCGCGACGTCGGGCTTGATGACGTCGGAGCCCTCAGCGAGGGCCGGGCCGCGCGACGAGAAGCCGGCGACGATCGGTGCGACGGTCTCGATGCCGGACGAGTTGCCGGACTCGAGCGTCACCTCAGCACCGGGCATCCGCGCGGCAGCGAGCAGCTGGTCGCGGTACTCCGCGTCCAGGTGCACGGTCGGGATGACGTGGTCGTCCAGGTCGAGCGACCCGGGCGTCACGTTCACGAGCACCGTGGCGATGCCGCCTGCGGCAGCGACCTCCGCGGACTTGTCGACGCGCGCGATGACACCGCGGTCGCAGAGCACGACCGCACCGTCGGCGAGCAGCGGGTTGAGCGTGTCCTCGAGGCAGAGCGCCGCGTCAGCGGGAGTTGCTCCGACGGCGGGGATGTCGCCTGCGTAGACGAACGGACCCGTGACCGGATCGGCGTCCTCACCCATGGGCACGGTCACCGAGGCGCCCGGCAGCTTGCTGCCGTCGTCGAGGATGACGGTCGCCTCGTAGTTCGGGATGCTCGACGCGGCGACGGTGGTGTACCAGGGAGCCGCGTGATCGAGCGTCGACGCGTCGGGACCGGAGTTGCCTGCCGAGGCCGACACGAACACGCCAGCAGCCGCAGCACCGAGGAACGAGATGTCCGTGGGCGTGGCGACGGAGGTGGCAGCGCCACCGCCGATCGAGTAGTTGATCACGTCGACGCCGTCGATCACTGCGTCGTCGATCGCCTGCACCAGGTCGCTGGTCGCGCAGCCGTCGTCATCCTGCGAGTCGGGGTCGGGGCCCGACCAGCAGACCTTGTAGGCCGCGATGCGGGCCTCGGGCGCGACACCAGACATGGTGCCGATGTCCTGGCCGCCAGCGGTCTCGATCGCCACCTCGGCGTTGCCGGCCGCAGTGGATGCGGTGTGCGAGCCGTGGCCGTCGCCATCGCGCGGCGACTCGTACTCGCCCTCGGCAGCGCCGCCGATGCGGTCGGCGCCGAAGCCGTCGACGTAGTAGCGCGCGCCGATGATCTTCGTCGAGCAGTCGTCAGCGGTGAACTGGGGTCCGGTCTCGCAGAAGCCGACGAAGGTGTTTCCGTCGCCCTTCTCGAAGACGATGCCCGCGCCGTCGCGGTAGGGCTCTGCGCCAGCGGTGGTGCCGAGCGGCTCGCCCGCGAACAGCGGGTTCTCGGGGGCGATGCCGGTGTCGAGCACACCGACGACCACGCCGTCGCCGGCCTCGTCGACGCCGCCGACCTCGGCCCAGAGGCCCTCGAGGTCGAGGAACTCGTTGGCGGGGCTCGCCGTGATCTGGAGGATCTCATCGGGGAAGATGTGGGAGACGCGAGCGTCGCGAGCGAGCTCGAGCGCCTGGTCGGCGGTGAGATCGGCGACGAAGCCGTTCATCGTCACCGTCATGCTGGTCGCGATCTGCGCGCCGATCCCGTTCGCGACAGCCGACTGCTCGCTCTCGAGGTGCGCGGTGTAGGCCGCCGCCGCCGACGTGGAGACATCGATGTCTGCAGTGCCGGACGGTGCGGTGCGTGCCAGGTTCGGAAGCCCGCCGCGATACGTCGCGAGCGCGTCTCCGTCCAGCACGACGATGTAGCGGCCGTTGTCGAAGCCGCTGGTGTCGATCGAGAGCTGTTGCTCGATCGGCGCCGCGCTCGCCGAGGCTGCACCGAGCACCGAAGCCCCCGCGCTGAGCGCGAGGGCGGTGGTGAGTGCGAGGCCACGGCGAAGACGCACACGCCGAGGGGTGTGGGTGTTCACAGGTGATCCTTCGTTCGTGACGAAGCCCCACACAGAGTGAGGGGCGGATGGGCTCGAATCTATGGGCGCGCCCTGATGGGCGATACGGGCGGGGGACAAGCGTTACCGTTTCGTGACCTGCGACCCCCGCTAGCCTGAGACGGTGCCGTCCAGAATCGTCATCGCGTCACCCGAAGGCCACGCCGGCAAGTCGATCGTCGCCCTGGGATTGGTGGAGGCGCTCAGCCGCCGGGTCGAGCGCGTCGGGGTCTTCCGGCCGATCGCTCGCTCCGAGCAGCAGCGCGACCGGGTGCTCGAGCTGCTGCTGGCGCACGAGGCCGTCGACCTGAGCTACGACGAGGCGATCGGCACCACCTACGCCGCGGTGCACGACGACGCGGATGCGGCGCTCGCAACCATCGTCGACCGCTACCACCGCATCGATGAGCGGTTCGACGCCATCGTCATCGTCGGATCCGACTACACCGACGTCGGCAGCCCCACGGAGCTCGGCTTCAATGCTCGCGTCGCCGCGAACCTCGGTGCCTCGGTGCTGCTGGTGCTCGGCGGACGGGATCCCGAGACCGACGAGCCCCGCACGGCGGACGAGCTCCGACAGCTCGCCGAGGTGACCACCGCCGAGCTCTCCCACGCCCACACCTCCATCGCGGGCGTGGTCGTCAATCGGGCAGACCCGGACGCGATCGCGGCGATCCCGGGGGCGCTGGCGGACGCCGTGCCGAAGGGCGTGCCGATCTGGTCGATCCCGGAGGATGCGCTGCTGAGCGCGCCGAGCGTCGGATCGCTGTTCGCCGCCGCGGAGGCGACGCTGGTGCGCGGCGACGAGGAGCTGCTGGCGCGCGAGTCGCTCGGCACGGTGGTCGCCGGCATGTCGATGGAGCACGTGCTCGAGCGGCTCATCGAGGGCGGCATCCTCGTCACGCCGGGCGACCGCTCGGATGTGATCGTGGGCACGCTGCTGGCGCAGCAGTCCGACACGTTCCCGTTGATCGCGGGCATCATCCTCAACGGTGGCTTCGAGCTGCACCCGGCGGTGCAGCGGCTGCTCGGCGGCCTCGACCTCGGGGTGCCGATCGGGCTGAGTCCGCACGGCACCTACGAGACCGCGCGGCGGATCGCCACCACCCGCGGCTCGCTCATCGACGGCACGCAGCGCAAGCGCGACGCCGCGCTCGCGCTCTTCGAGGAGCACGTCGACGCGGACGCGTTGCTCGAGCGTCTGGAGGTCGCGACGACCGACGTCGTCACGCCGCTGATCTTCGAGCACGGGCTCGTCGAGCGCGCTCGATCGGATGTGCGGCACATCGTGCTACCCGAGGGGGAGGACGATCGCATCCTGCAGGCGGCCTCCACGGTGCTGGCGCGGGGCATCGCCCGGCTCACGATCCTGGGTGATGCGGCCGCAATCCGACAGCGCGCGTCTGCGCTCGGCCTGGATCTGGCGGACGCCCGAATCGTCGCCACCGACGATCCCGAGCTGCGGCCGAAGTACGCCGCCGAGTATCAGCGGCTCCGCGCGCACAAGGGCGTCACGATCGAGCAGGCGATGGAGCGACTGCTCGACGTCAGCTACTTCGGCACGCTCATGGTCCACACCGGCGACGCCGACGGCATGGTCTCCGGCGCGGCGCACACCACCGCGCACACGATCAAGCCGTCGTTCGAGACCATCAAGACGAAGCCGGGGGTCTCGGTCGTCTCGAGCGTGTTCCTGATGGCGTTGGCCGATCGCGTGCTCGTCTACGGGGACTGCGCCATCATCCCGGAGCCGACCGTCGAGGAGCTCGCCGACATCGCGATCTCCTCGGCCCAGACCGCCAGCGACTTCGGCATCGAACCGCGCGTCGCGATGCTCTCGTACTCGACGGGCGCATCCGGCACGGGCGCGGAGGTCGACCGGGTCCGAGCGGCCACCGAGCTCGTGCGCGAGCGAGCGCCTGAGCTGCTGGTGGAGGGCCCGCTGCAGTACGACGCGGCGGCAGATGCCGCGGTCGCCAAGCAGAAGATGCCCGACTCGGACGTCGCCGGTCGGGCCACTGTGTTCATCTTCCCCGACCTCAACACGGGCAACAACACCTACAAGGCGGTGCAGCGCTCCGCCGGTGCGCTCGCGATCGGACCGGTGCTGCAGGGCCTCAACAAGCCCGTCAATGATCTCTCCCGCGGCGCGCTCGTGAACGACATCGTGAACACCATCGCGATCACCGCGATCCAGGCGCAGGACGCGGCCGCACCGCGAGGCGCCGCGTGACCGGCTCGGTCTTCGTGATCAACGCGGGGTCGTCGAGCCTGAAGTACCAGCTTGTCGATGTCGACTCCGGCAGTGCGCTCGCGAGCGGCCTCATCGAGCGCATCGGCGAGACGACCGGCGTCGCAAAGCATCATGTGCCGGGCGCGGATGACGTCATCGAGCGGCGCATGATCACCGACCACGCGCATGCCTTCGGCTGGGTCCTGCAGCAGTTCGACGCGCACGGCCCCGACCTGCACGCCGCGGACCTGATCGGCATCGGGCACCGCGTCGTGCAGGGAGGCGCGCGCTTCGACCGCGCCGCGCGCATCGACGGTGACGTCGCCCAGCAGATCGAGGAGCTGGCACCGCTCGCGCCGCTGCACAATCCCGCCAACCTGCAGGGCATCACGGCAGCACGCGCCGCGTTCCCCGGGCACCCGCACGTGGCGGTGTTCGACACCGCGTTCCACATGACGATCCCGCCGGCGGCGCATCGCTACGCGATCGACGAGCGGGTCGCGGCAGAGCACCGCATTCGCAAGTACGGCTTCCACGGCACGAGTCATCAGTTCGTCTCGCGCCGCCTCGCCGAATTGCTCGGCAAGCCGCTCGACGAGGTCAACTCGATCGTGCTGCACCTCGGCAACGGCGCCTCCGCCACGGCGGTGCGCGGCGGCGAGAGCGTCGAGACGTCAATGGGCATGACGCCGCTCGCGGGCCTCGTGATGGGCACGCGCTCCGGCGACATCGACCCCGGCGTCGTCTTCCACCTGCATCGCGTGGCCGGCATGTCGGTCGATGAGATCGACACGCTGCTGAACAAGCGCTCCGGCCTGCTCGGCATGACGGGCACGGGCGACATGCGCGATGTGCTGCAAGCGGCCGAGGCGGGCATCCCGCGCGCGGTCGAAGCACTCGAGATCGTCGCGCACCGGCTGCGCGGCACCGTGGGCGCCTATCTCGCGCAGCTGGGCCGCACCGACGCGATCGCCTTCACCGCCGGCATCGGCGAGCATGCGGCGAAGGTGCGCGAGATGGGGCTGGCAGGCATGGAGGGGCTGGGCATCGAGCTCGATCCCGAGCGGAATGCCGGCAGCGGCGAGCGCCGCATCTCGACCGACAGCTCGGCGATCGAGGTCTGGGTGGTGCCGACCAATGAGGAGCTGGAGATCGCTCGGCAGGTGGCCGAGCTGGTCGGATGATCAGGGCTCGGCGAGCGCACCGATCGCGAAGCTGCTGAGCTGCTCGGTCGGCAGCGACTGGCCGCCGTGCTGCGTATCGAACGCCGCGGTGGCGTCGGTGCCGCAGATCCCGAGGATGCGATCGGGCCCGCCCGGGTGCCGCGCGATCCATGCGGTCACGTCGTAGACCGTGCCCTCGATCGCCACCCAGCACGATGCCGAGTCGGCGTGCTGCGCGACCTCAGACATGCCGATCTCGGCTCCTGCCCCGTCCGCAGGTGCGGTCGGCCCAGGCACGATCGGCAGCGGCGACGCAGTAGGCGCAGCGACGCGGTCCTGCCATACCCGCGTGGCGCCGGTGTGCCCGGCGAGCACGCTGATGATGATCGCGCCGACGGCGATCGCGGCCAGCACCGAGCCGACGATGAGGCCGATCACGCCTGTCGGCCGGTTGCGCCGGTCGGCCTTGCCCTGCCACAGCCACCAGGCGAGCGTCGCGCCGAGGAGGATCGTCGACATGATGAGCACCCAGTTGCCCAGCTGCTCGTGCTGCCCCGGGGACCCGACGCGCTCGGCGAGCGCCTCACCCGAGAGCTTGGCGACCAGGGCTCCGGCCGTGGCAACCCCCAGCACCGCGACCATTGCCCAGCCCAGCGAGGGGCGCCAGCGGGGCACGAGCAGTGCCAGGATGACGCCGATCGCGCCCAGCGGCAGGAGCACCACCGGGATGTGCACCGCGAGCGGGTGCAGCGGCAGGCCGAACGCCAGGTCGAAGGGGTTGGCCGTTGCGGCGGTCGAGAGCATGCGGCAACGCTACAGCCGCCCGCTTCGCGAGCACGCCGACAGTTCGATAGGATGGATGCGGCTCCCCGCGTGGCGCCATCCAGGCCAACTCCCCCAGGTCGGAGACGAAGCAAGGGCAACCGGGCTCTGGCGGGTGCGCGGGGGGTCCTTCTCGTCTTCGGGCGACGTGGGTCGGCCGACTGTGGAGGCGTCCGCGCGAGTCAGCGGTGGCAAGTAGCCTGGGTCGCATGGTCGCCGCCCTCTACCGCCGCTATCGGCCGGAGTCGTTCTCTGAGCTCATCGGGCAGGCGCACGTCACCGATCCGCTGCGCACCGCCCTGCGCGCCGACCGGGTGAACCACGCCTACCTCTTCTCCGGTCCCCGCGGCTGCGGCAAGACCACCAGCGCCCGCATCCTCGCGCGCTGCCTCAACTGCGCCGAGGGCCCGACACCCGAGCCGTGCGGCACGTGCGACTCGTGCGTCGAGCTCGGACGCGACGGCAGCGGGTCGCTCGACGTGGTCGAGATCGACGCGGCGAGCCACGGTGGTGTGGATGACGCGCGCGATCTGCGCGAGCGGGCGACCTTCGCGCCCAGCCGCGATCGCTACAAGGTCTTCATCATCGACGAGGCGCACATGGTGACCTCCGGCGGCTTCAACGCGCTGCTGAAGATCGTCGAGGAGCCGCCGGAGCACATCAAGTTCATCTTCGCCACGACCGAGCCCGACAAGGTCATCGGCACGATCCGCTCCCGCACGCACCACTATCCGTTCCGGCTCATCGCGCCGGCGCCCATGCTCGAGTACGTGCAGCAGCTCTGCGGCGAGGAGGGGGTCGAGGTCGCGCCAGGCGTGCTTCCCCTGGTCGTGCGCGCCGGTGGAGGCTCTGCGCGCGACACGCTCAGCCTGCTCGACCAGCTCATCGCCGGCTCCGAGGCGCAGGTCACCTACGAGAGCGCCGTGGCGCTGCTCGGCTTCACCCACGGCGAGCTGCTCGACGAGATCATCGGGGCGCTGTCGGCCGCTGATGCGTCGAGCCTGTTCGCGGCGATCGACCGCGTCGTGCAGACCGGTCAGGATCCGCGCCGCTTCGTCGAGGATCTGCTGGAGCGGCTTCGGGATCTCATCGTCGCGCATGCTGCGGCCGACCCTGCCGCGATCCTGCACGGCGTGCCGGAGGCAGAGCTGGCGACGCTCGTCGCGCAGGCCGGCGGCTTCGGGGGAGCCGAGCTCTCGCGCGCAGCCGACATCGTGGCGAGGGCGCTCACCGACATGGCCGGCGCGACGAGCCCGCGCCTGCATCTCGAGCTGATGGCGGCGCGCCTGCTCGTGCCCGAGACGGGCGACGTCGAGGTCGGCACCCTGGCCCGCGTGGAGCGCATCGAGCAGCGGCTCGACGGCGCAGCGCCCTCCGCCGCGCCTGCGGCGTCAGACGGCGCAGCGCCAGCCGGCGCGCCTGCTGCCGCCGCGCCTCCTGCCGCCGCGCCCCCCGCCGCACCTGCGGTGCCCGCCGGCGCACTTGCCGCGGCCCCCGCCGCCGAGCCTCCCGCGCACGCCGATCAGGCGGGGGACCCCTCCCGTCGAACCGGACCCGGTGCACCGGGTCCCGCTGGGCGCAACGGGTCGTCGACGCGAGACCCGCAGGCGCCGCCGCCCGCGGTGGAAGCCACGCCCGCGCCTGCGGGTGCAGCGATCGCACCGGATGTGGCCGTGGCGCCCGCCGCTCCCATCACGCTCGCGCAGCTGCGCGATGCCTGGGACGAGGTGCTCCAGGGGCTCGCCGATCAGCACCGCGCCGCCTGGATGCTCGTGACGAACACCACACCGATCGACCTCCGGGATGGCGACGTCCTGGTGCTCGGCTTCCAGTCCGACGCCGACGTGCAGCGCTTCCGCGAGTCGCAGGGCGCGAAGCCCAGCATCGCCGACCTGCTGCGCACCGCGATCAAGAGCCTCCTGGGCATCGAGGTGAAGTACATCGCTCGCCTCGCGCCGTCGGCGCGCGGCGCGAAGGAGCAGTCGTCGGCCGCTGACAACGATGTGCACCGAGCCGCAGCGCCCGCTGACGCGCCCGCGGTCACCGCGATTGCCCCGCAACGCAATGCAGCCGCTGCGGCGCCCGAGCCGGGTGCAGCATCCGGGTCGGCCTCGACCCCCGCACCGACGGCCGCACCGGCACCCGCATCGACGCCGGGGCGCGCAGCGACGGCGACTCCGGCGCCTGCGTCGGGCTCGCGCGGCGCCGGTCGGCAGGCACCCGAGTCGGCTGCGCCCGTGACGGGCTGGGCCGTCGCGGCCATTCCGAGCGATGCCGAGGCGCCGCCGGAGGATCTGCCAGAGCAGCCGCTGCCTGACGAGCCCGACCCGTTCTCGTTCGTCTCGGCGCCGGACGCTCCGACACCGGTCGTGACTGCAGCCGCGCCGGCCCCCGCGTCGGCACCCGCGGGGCCGTCGCTCGACGAGCTCGCGCAGGCCGCGCCCGCGCCCGAGCCGGCGCTCTCGGCATCGCAGGCCGCCCGCTACGGCGAGTCCGTGGTGCGGGAAGAGCTCGGCGCCGAGCTGATCGAGGAGCGCCCGCGGGTGCGAGGGGAGCGCTGACATGTACGACGGCATCGTCCAGGACCTCATCGACGAGCTCGGCAGGCTGCCTGGCGTCGGGCCGAAGTCGGCCCAGCGCATCGCGTTCCACATCATCCAGACGGAGACGTTCGACGTCGACCGCTTGGCGAGCATCCTGCAGACGGTGCGGCAGCGCGTGCGCTTCTGCGTCATCTGCGGCAACATCGGCGAGGAGGAGCGCTGCGCCATCTGCCGTGATCCGCGCCGCGTGCCCACGACGATCTGCGTCGTCGAGGAGGCGAAGGATGTGGTGGCGATCGAGCGCACCCGTGAGTATCGAGGGCTGTACCACGTGCTGGGCGGCGCGCTGAATCCCATGCAGGGGATCGGCCCCGACCAGCTGCGCGTCGCGTCGCTCATGACTCGGCTGCAGGACACGTCGGTCGAGGAGATCATCATCGCCACCGACCCCAATGTCGAGGGCGAGGCGACCGCGACCTACCTCATCCGCTCGCTGCTGCCGATGGGCGTGCGCGTGTCACGGCTCGCGAGCGGGCTCCCGGTCGGCGGCGACCTGGAGTTCGCCGACGAGATGACGCTCGGCCGGGCCTTCGAGGGGCGCCGCACCGTCGAGCGTTGAGTCCGGAGCGCTCACCCTTGCGGTGAGCGCGCAGGACTCAAGGTCGAGGAGCGGGCGGCGCAGCCGCCCGCGTCACGAGACCTCCGCCGGCCCGCCCGCCCGCGTCCCAAGACCCCGCCCCTGCTGCGGCGCCCGCCTCCCAGGCGGCATCCGCGGCACCTACGCCCGCCTAGACTTGAACGATCCGGGTGGAGAGGAACGGCGTGAGCCTCATCGTGCAGAAGTACGGCGGGTCCAGTGTGGGCGACGCCGAGGGGATCAAGCGCGTCGCCAAGCGCATCGTCGAGACGCGCAGGCGCGGCGAAGACGTCGTCGTGGTGGTCTCCGCGATGGGCGACACGACCGACGAGCTGCTCGACCTCGCACACCAGGTCGTGCCGAGCCTGCCCAAGGGCGGCCGCGAGCTCGACATGCTGCTCACCGCGGGCGAACGCATCTCCATGGCGCTGCTCGCCCTCGCGATCAAGTCACAGGGTGCCGAGGCCGTGTCCTTCACGGGCAGCCAGGCAGGCATGCTCACCGACGACAAGCACGGCTCCGCGCGCATCGTCTCCGTCACGCCCGGTCGCGTGCGCGACGCGCTCGATCAGGGTCGGATCGCGATCGTGCAGGGCTTCGCAGGTTTCAACAAGGTCACCGGCGACATCACCACCCTCGGCCGGGGTGGCTCCGACACGTCGGCGGTGGCACTAGCCGCGGCACTGCAGGCCGACGTGTGCGAGATCTACACCGACGTCGACGGCGTCTTCTCCGCCGACCCGCGCGTCGTGCCCAAGGCTCGCCGCATCCCTCGCGTCACGAGCGAGGAGATGCTCGAGCTCGCCGCCGGCGGCGCGAAGGTGCTGCACATCCGCAGCGTCGAGTACGCGCGCCGTCACGGCGTCACCCTCCACGTGCGCTCGTCGTTCACGAACGACGAGGGCACCATCGTGTACGACCCAGAGAGGACGGGGTCCCAAATGGAAGAGCCGATGATCGTGGGCGTCGCCCACGACCTGTCAGAGGCCAAGATCACCGTCGCCGGCACGCCTGACGTGCCGGGCACGGCTGCCCGCATCTTCACGATCGTGGCCGAGACGGGCGCGAACATCGACATGATCGTGCAGAACGTCTCGGAGGCCTCGACCGGGCGCACCGACATCTCCTTCACGCTGCCGAAGGAGGAAGCTGGTGCTGTGCTCGACGCGCTGGAGTCGCAGCGCGAGGCCGTCGGCTTCGAGCAGCTGCGCTACGACGACCAGATCGGCAAGCTCGCGCTCGTCGGCGCAGGCATGCGCACCAATGCGGGCGTCTCCGCCCGCCTGTTCCGGGCGCTGTCGGAGTCGGACATCAACATCGAGATGATCTCGACCTCGGAGATCCGCATCTCGGTCGTCACGCGCGCCGACCAGCTGATCGACGCGGTAAAGGTCGTGCATTCGGCCTTCGACCTCGACGCGGCCGAGGACGCGGTCGTGCACGCGGGGACGGGCCGATGATCCGGCAGCTGAGCGCCGAGCCCGGCGCCACGCGCGCGGTGCGCATCGGCGTCGTCGGCGCTACCGGTCAGGTGGGCAGCGTGGTGCTGCGCCTGCTGGCCGAGCGCGACCTCGCGATCGACGAGCTGCGGCTGTTCGCCTCCGCGCGATCCGCAGGCACGACGATCGACTTCCGGGGCACGGCGATCACGGTCGAGGACGCCGACCAGGCCGACCCGTCCGGACTCGAGATCGCGATCTTCTCCGCGGGTGGGTCGACCTCGAAGCGGCTGGCGCCGAAGTTCGCCGACGCGGGTGTCATCGTGATCGACAACTCCTCTGCCTGGCGGATGGACCCGGAGGTGCCGCTGGTCGTCTCCGAGGTGAATCCGCACGCGATCACCGGTGCCATCAAGGGCATCATCGCCAACCCGAACTGCACGACGATGGCCGCGATGCCCGTGCTGAAGCCGCTCGACCTGGCTGCCGGTCTCGTGCGTCTGGTGGTGGCCACCTACCAGGCGGTCTCAGGCTCCGGTCTCGCGGGTGTCGAGGAGCTGCGCGGCCAGTTGGAGCGCGCGCAGGGGCAGCAGCCCGAGCGGCTGACCCACGACGGCTCGGCGATCGAGTTCCCCGAGCCCGCGGTCTACACCCAGACGATCGCGCACAACGTGCTGCCGCTGGCGGGCGCGATCGTCGACGACGGATCCGCCGAGACCGACGAGGAGCAGAAGCTGCGCAACGAGTCGCGCAAGATCCTGCAGCGCCCGGAGCTGCGGGTGGCTGGCACCTGCGTGCGCGTGCCGGTCTTCACCGGCCACTCGCTCGCGATCCATGCAGAGTTCGAGCGGGACCTCAGTCCTGCGCAGGCTCGGGAGCTGCTGGAGGCGGCGCCCGGCGTGCAGCTCGTCGACGTGCCGACGCCGCAGCAGGCTGCCGGGGCGGATGCCTCCCTGGTCGGCCGCATCCGCGCCGACCAGTCCGCGGAGCCCGGCAAGGGGCTCGTGCTCTTCGTCGCCAACGACAATCTGCGCAAGGGCGCTGCCCTCAACGCGGTGCAGCTCGCGGAGCTGGTCGCGCAGCGGCTCGGCTGAGCCCGAGCACCCCGTCGGGGGAGGGGCGCGCCGGTGCATCGGCGCGCCCCTCGCTGTTGCTCAGGCCCGAGCGTCCCCATCCTGCTCAGACGGTGCCGGCGCGGCCGTGTCGGCAGCCGCATCGACGCGCTCGTCCGCGACGTCGCTGCCCCCGCCAGCATGCGGTGACGCGGTCTCGTCGGCCGTCTGCGTGCCGACTCGCTGCTCGACCCAGTGCTTCGCGTCGGCTGCCTTCACGCCGATCGTCTGGCCTGCGTCGTGCGTCTGCTCCCCGAGGTGCTCGGCGCGATCCTTGACCCAGTCGGCGGCGTCGCCCAGCTTGTCCTTCGCATCTCCCAGCTTGTCCTTGGCGTCGTCCAGGATTCCCATGACTGGCTCCTCTCGTCGATCCCGACAGCGTCGCTGCCGAATGCGCCCCATGCTAGGGCTCCGCCGCTGGCGGATCCCTGGGACTCGGTCAACCGTCCACGAGCATTGTTCTAGGATCGAAGGCGTGACCAAGACGATCGATGTGGCCCTCATCGGCGGGGGAATCATGAGCGCAACGCTCGGTGCCCTGCTGCAGCGACTGGAGCCGTCCTGGACGATCGCGCTCTTCGAGCGCCTTCCGGAGGTCGGCCTGGAGTCCTCGAACCCCTGGAACAACGCGGGCACGGGCCATGCTGCGCTGTGCGAGCTCAATTACATGCCGGAGGGCAAGGACGGCTCGATGACGACCGCGAAGGCGGTCGAGATCAACGAGCAGTTCCAGCTCTCCCGCCAGCTCTGGTCGTCGTTCGTCGAGGACGGCACGCTGCCCGATCCGAAGGGCTTCATCTCTCCCACCCCGCACATGACCTTCGTCTGGGGCGAGGACAACGTCGACTACCTGCGCCGCCGGTGGGAGCTGCTGAAGGATGAGCCGCTGTTCGCGGGCATCGAGTACTCGGAGGACGCCGAGGTGATCCGCGGTTGGGCCCCGACGCTCATCCCCGGGCGCAAGAAGTCGCAGCCGATCGCCGCAACGCGCTCCACCGACGGTACGGATGTCGACTTCGGCGCGCTCACGCGCATGCTGATCGGCAGGATGGCCGAGAACGGCGCGACGATCAGCACCGGCGTCACCGTGACCGGCCTCAAGCGCCGCCCGGAGGGGGACTGGCGCATCAAGATGCGGCGAGAGGTCGGGCAGGCGCCCTTCAGCGTCACCGCGCGCTTCGTCTTCGTCGGCGCCGGCGGCGGCGCGCTGAAGCTGCTGCAGAAGTCGCACATCCCCGAGGCCAAGGGCTTCGCGGGCTTCCCGATCTCCGGTGCGTTCCTGCGCACGGACAACCCGGATGTCGTGGCACGCCACACGGCCAAGGTCTACGGCAAGGCGAGCGTGGGCGCACCGCCCATGTCGGTGCCGCACCTCGACACGCGCGTCGTCGACGGCGAGTCCAGCCTGCTGTTCGGCCCGTACGCGGGATGGAGCCCGAAGTACCTCAAGACCGGCAGCTACACCGACATGTTCGAGACCATCAAGGGCCACAACATCTGGCCGATGGTGCGCGCCGGGCTCGCGAACTTCGACCTGGTCGGCTACCTGATGGGCGAGGTCTTCGCGTCGCGCAAGCAGCGGCTGGACGCGCTGCGCGAGTTCATGCCGGATGCGAAGGATGAGGACTGGCGGCTCATCACCGCCGGTCAGCGGGTGCAGGTCATGAAGAAGGACGCCGAGAAGGGTGGCGTGCTGCAGTTCGGCACCGAGCTCGTCACCGGCGCGGACGGCACGATCGCCGGCCTCCTGGGGGCGTCCCCGGGCGCCTCGACCGCCGTGCACGTGATGCTGACGCTCTTCGAGCGATGCTTCCCGGAGCAGCTGCCGCGCTGGCAGGAGACGCTCCGCGAGCTCATCCCCAGCTACGGAACCAGGCTGAACGAGGATGCGGCCGCGGCGCGCGACTCGCTCGCGCGCACCGCGCGCGTCCTGCGGCTCACCGAGGCGGCCGACGCCGACGCCGACCCGACCGGCGTCGCGCACGTCTCGACCGCGTAGGCGCAGCCATGTCGATTCCCGATCGCGAGATCGCCGCGGAGCGGTCGGTGAGTGTGGTCGCCGACGGCGCGCTCGCCGCGGCGCTCCGCGCAGCGGTCGATGCGGATCCGTCGCTGCGCCTGACGGGCGTCGTTGCGCGGTTCACCGAGCTGGTGACGGAGGCGGAGTTCCCCGGCGACGTCGTGCTGCTCGCTGAGGCGTCCGGCGCGGCGCTCTTCGCACATGCCCAGACGGCACTCGCCGCGGGCGCGCTGGTCATCGTGCATGCCGACGTCAGCGCCGCGCAGCAGGAGGCGCTCGAGCAGGCGGGCGTGGCCGTCGTGCCGCGCGATGAGGCGGCCGCAGCGGTGGTGAGCCGCATCGGCAGACTGCGACCGACGGGTCGACGCGGCCAGCGCACGCTCGACAGCGACGTCCGCCCGCGCCCGCGGCTCTCGCGCAGCGAGCGGCGTGCGCTCGCGCACTACGTGCAGGGGCGCACCACCGTGCAGGTCGCCGCCGAGATGGGGGTCGGCTATGAGACCGCGAAGACGTTCCTCCGTCGGGTGCGGGCGAAGTACGCCGCGGTCGACAGGGCAGCGGGCAAGCGCGCCCAGCTGATCGCGCGTGCCGAAGAGGACGGGATCCTCTAGCCGTGGCCAAGCTCTACTTCCGCTATGGCGCGATGAACTCCGGCAAGTCGACCGGGCTGCTGCAGGCCGCTTTCAACTATGAGGAGCGGGGGCAGCGAGTGCTGCTCGCGAAGCCGTCGACCGACACGAAGGGCGAGCGAGACATCGTCTCCCGCCTGGGCGTCACCCGGCAGGTCGACTTCCTCGTGGGGCCGGAGGAATCCGCTGCGGCCGCGTTCGAGGCTGCCGCCGCAACGCGTGACGAGCCGGTCGCGTGCCTGCTGCTCGACGAGGCGCAGTTCCTGACGCCCGGACAGGTCGACGAGCTGCTGCGCATCGCAGTCGAGCGCGGCGTGCCGGTCATCGCCTACGGCATCCGCACCGACTTCCTGACGCACGCGTTCCCGGGGTCGGCCCGCCTGCTCGAGCTCGCCCACTCGCTCGAGGAGCTCAAGACGATCTGCCGCTGCGGCCGCAAGGCCATGTTCAATGGCCGGAAGATCGGCGATGCGTTCGTCTTCGACGGCGACCAGGTCGCCATCGATGGCGAGTCGGTCACCTACGAGTCGCTCTGCGCCACCTGCTACCTGCAGGAGTCCGGCGGCCGCCTGGGCGTCTGAACCGCGCTCGTCGGCCTCCCGTAGGTCCCCCGTAGGTCGAGGAGCGCTCGGGCGCAGCCCGAGCGCGTCACGAGACCGAACGCGACCAGTCGGTCTCGTGACGCGCGCGGCTTCGCCGCCCGCTCCTCGACCTGCGGATGTCACGAGACCGGGACAGCAGAAGGGCCCCCGCCTGCCGGCGAGGGCCCTTCACACATGGTCGGGGTGACAGGATTTGAACCTGCGACCTCGTCGTCCCGAACGACGCGCGCTACCAAGCTGCGCCACACCCCGATGTCACGTCGCCGGATCTGAGACCCGGCAGAGCAACCGCACCAGTCTACCCGATGTCGCGGGGCCGCAGCGACACGACGACCGCCTCCGGTGGCGTGCCCAGCCTGAACGGGGCGAAGATCGACGAGCCGATGCCCTGCGAGACGTTCAGCGGCACCGAGCGCCCCTCATGCGTCCAGCTGCTGAGCCCCGACGCCTGCGCGCGCGGGATGTCGCAGTTCGTGACGAGCGCATGCCCGCCCGGGATGCGCACCTGGCCGCCGTGCGTGTGGCCCGCGAGGATCGCATCCGCTCCCAGGTCGACGAACGCGTTGAGGATCCGCTGGTAGGGCGCGTGCGTGACGCCGAGCGTGACACGCGGCGCGTCGCCGACGGCCTTGCGCATCCGTGAGATCGCGGCCTCGGTCTGGTCGAGACGATCCCAGTGCCGATGCGGGTCGGCGACCCCGAATGCGGCAACGGTCGTGCCGCGCACCTCGATCGCCCGCGCGAGGTTGTTGAGGTTCAGCCAGCCGAGCTCCTTGAACGCGCGCTCGAGCCCCTCGGTGTCCAGTCGCTTCGACGCGCCGCCGCTGGGCTTCGACGGGCCGCCGAAGTAGCGCAGCGGATTCTTGAACTCGGGTCCGTAGACGTCGTTCGAACCGTGCACGAAGAAGCCCGGCACACCCTCGAACACCCGGAGCGCGTCGGCCAGCACGGGCAGGGCAGCGGCGTGCCCGAGGCTGTCGCCCGTGTTGACGATCACGTCCGGCTCGACGGTGGTCAGCCCGGAGAGCCAGTCGAGCTTGTCGGACTGCCACGGCGCCAGGTGGATGTCAGCCAGGTGCAGCACGGTGATCGGTCGCGCGCCCTTGGGCAGCACATGCAGCGTCTCCGTGCGCACGCGGAACGCTCGCGGCTCGATGGCCGTCGCATAGGCGGCCACGGCGGCGCCCGCGGCGAGGGTGCCGCCGACGAGCGCGCCGAGCGCTCTCGGGCTAGCAGCCAGGGTCGCCTCCGGATGCGTTCGTGCCGACGACGACCGAGATCGGGTCGCCGGGCGCGCCGGGCGCGTCAGCGAGCGGGTTCTGCGCGAGCACGGTGCAGACGTTGGCCTCGCCGTGGTCCTGCCAGGTGATCTGCATGAGCTCGGCATCGAAGCCGGCGCTGCCCAGGGCCGCGCGCGCATCGGAGAGCGCCTGCCCGACCAGATTCGGCCAGGTCGATCCCGACGGAGCCTCGGTGGACTCCGGCTCCGCATCCGGCGACAGGCCGCCGTTCGAGGGGTAGATGATGATCGGCGTCTGCGTCGTCACGAGCGAGCCCGCGCCGGGCGCGGTGTACTCGACGAGCCCCTCGTCCTGCAGGCCCTCGATCGGATCGGCGACCTGCACCGTGAAGCCCGCCGCGGTCAGGGTCGCCTCGGCGTCGGCGACGCTCTGGCCGGCCACGCTCGGCAGCTCGTTGGCGTTGCCGCGCAGCGTGTCCTGATCGGGCGAGAGGAACTCACCGCCGGGATAGCGGTTGATGGCCTCGCCCATCGCGGCCGTGAAGATGGACGACCGCACGTTCCACCGCTCCTGGAGCGAGTAGTTGCCGACGATGTTGCCCACCCACACCGAGGTGGCGACCGTCGGGCTGGCCCCGTTCACCCAGGTCTGGACGACGTTGTTGGTGGTTCCAGTCTTGGAGATCACCGGGGTCGGCCCTGCGGGGTTGTTGATCGGGTTGCGCTCGGTCACCTCGTTCAGCACGAGCTGCATCACCGACGCGACCTCCGGCGTGATCGCCTGGCGGCAGTCCTGCCCGGGAGGCGCGACCTCGGTGCCGTCGCGCGCGATGATGCGGTCGATCGCGATCGGCTCGCAGGCGACACCGCCGTTGGCGATGGTCGCGAAGGCGGTCGCCATGCCCATCGGCGTCACGGTCGAACCGGAGCCGATCACGGCGGGAGCGAAGATGTCCCACTCGCCGTTGGCGGGGTAGACGCCCATCCGCTCCGCGGTGTCGTGGATGTCGCAGAGATCCAGCTCGCTGGCCATGCGCGCGATGCCGGTGTTCACGGAGTTCACCATGATCTCGGTCGGCGTCATCCGCGCGTACTCGTTGCCCTCGTTGTTCTGCGGGTCCCAGGGCTCCGAGACGAGCCCGGTGCACTCGGCCGTGAATGAGCCCAGCGGCCACTCCTCGCGGGTCGCGTCGAGCTGCTCGTTCACGGAATGGCCGTCGATGATCCACTGCGCGAGCGTGAAGACCTTGAAGCCTGAGCCCGGCTGGAAGCCGGTTGAGGTGCCGTGCTCGGCATCCGCGTTGAAGTTGACGCTCGTGGCGGTCGGTGGCGCGCCCTCGCCGTTGTAGTAGTCCTTGTTCTGCACCATCGCCAGCACGCGGCCCGTGCCGACCTCGAGCTGCGTCACCGCGGCGCCCGACTGCCAGCGCGTCTCGTCGTTGGGCACCAGCTGGTCGACCGTGCTCTGGATGGCGTCGTTCAGGTCGAGGTCGATCGACGTGTAGATGCGGTAGCCGCCCTGGAAGAGCGCGGCGGCGTTGTCGGCCTGCGATGCGCCGAGGATGTAGTGGCCGTCGACCTGGTCGCGCTGCAGCACGCGGGTGACGTAGTCGCAGAAGAAGCGCGCCGAGTCATAACCGGTGATGCAGCCGTTGTTCGCGGGCTGGATGTCGACGAAGTTCTCGTCCACGGGGATGGCGAGCGCCTCGTCACGCTCATCGGCCGTGATCAGGCCCTCCGCAGCCATGCGGTTGATGATGAAGTCGCGTCGCTCCTGGTTGCGCGGCCAGTTGTCCGCTTCGAACAGGTTGCGGATCGAGGGGTTCTGCACCGTGGCGATCAGGGCCGCGGACTCGGCGATGGACAGATCCGAGGCCGACTTGTTGAAGATGCGCTGCGCCCCGGACTCGATGCCGTAGATGTTGCCGCCGAAGTTGGCGATGTTGAGGTAGGCGAGCACGATCTCGTTCTTCGTGTACTCCTGCTCGAGACCGATCGCGAGCCGCATCTCGGCGAGCTTGCGCTGGTAGCTCTCCTGGTACTGCTGCGCGTAGGTCTCCTCGTCGCCGCGGATGAACGCATCCATGGCGATCTGCTGGCGCACCAGCTGCATCGTCAGGGTCGAGGCGCCGGAGTCCCCGCCGAAGCCGAGCTGCGACATGCCGGCGCGGATCACGGATGGCGCGTCGACGCCACCGTGCTGGTAGTAGCGGCGGTCCTCGCCGGCGACGAGGGCGTTGACGGCCGTCGACGGCACATCGCTCCACTGCAGCACCTGGCGGTCCTGCGCGTAGAACTGCGCGATCTCCACCGGCTGGCCGTCGCGCAGGCCGTAGATGCGGTTGCGCTCCGCCTGCTGGTTGATCTGGGCGTAGGAGGGCAGGCTCTCGAAGAGGTCCAGGCCGCTGTTCGCCGCGCTCGAGGCGACGGCGAGGGCAGGGGTCAGCGTCGCGGAGACGAGGATCCCGGCGATCGCGGAGAACCCGATGAGCCCGAGCAGGGAGCCGAGCAGGCTTCCTGGCTTGTGTCGTGTGGCGGCCATAGCATGTCAGGGTACGGGAACAACCTATGAGGGCAGGGGACGACAGACGATGTCGAAGACCATCTGGGAGTACGCGACCACGCCACTCCTCATCCACCGCGAGACCGCCATCCTGAACACCTGGGGCGGGGACGGATGGGAGCTCGTGCACGTCGCGAACGGCCCCGAGGGCGGCATGGTCGCGTTCCTGAAGCGCCCCGTCGAGTCGGGCGACGCGGCGTGAGCATCGCGCAGCGCCTGGAAGAACTCGGCCTCACGCTGCCGGCCGTCGTGCCGCCGGTCGCCTCCTACGTGCCAGCGGTCTCCGCGAACGGCTTCGTGTACACCTCGGGTCAGCTGCCGATGGTCGACGGCGCGATGCCGCGCATCGGCAAGGTCGGCGCGGAGGTCTCGCCGGAGGACGCGCAGGCTGACGCCAGGCAGTGCGCGCTGAACGCGCTCGCCGCGATCGAGGCCGAGATCGGCTCGCTCGATCGCGTCACCCGCATCGTCAAGGTGGTCGGCTTCGTCGCGTCGGCGGAGGGCTTCCGGGGCCAGCCGGGCGTCGTCAACGGTGCCAGCGATGTGCTGGGCGAGATCTTCGGTGACGACGGACGCCACGCGCGCAGCGCCGTCGGCGTGGCAGAGCTGCCGCTGGGCGCGCCCGTCGAGGTCGAGCTGATCGTCGCCTACGCCTGACCCGCCCTCGTAGGTCGAGGAGCGGTGCGCGGAGCGCGCCGCGTCACGAGACCGGATGTTCGTGTGCCGGCGCCGGTGGCCGTTCGGTCTCGTGATGCGTGCGTCCTGCGGACGCCCGCTCCTCGACCTACGAGGCTGCCGCCATCCGTAGATCGAGGAGCGGTGCGCGGAGCGCGCCGCGTCACGAGACCGGGCCGCTACGAGTCAGCGCATCTGCGACTGGATCGCGTCGACGACCGTCTGGTCGGCGAGCGTCGTGGTGTCGCCGAGCGCCCGACCCTCCGCGAGATCGCGCAGCAGTCGCCGCATGATCTTGCCCGAGCGCGTCTTCGGCAGGTCGGGCACGATGAACACCTGGCGTGGCCGGGCGATCGCACCGATGTCCTTCGCGACGTGCTGGCGCAGCATCTGCTCGGCCCCCTCGACCGAGTGCTCGCGGGAGGCCGACTCCTTCAAGATCACGAACGCCACGACTGCCTGACCGGTGGTCGCATCCGTCGCCCCCACGACCGCGGCCTCCGCGACCCCGTCGTGCGCGACGAGCGACGACTCGATCTCGGCGGTCGAGAGCCGGTGGCCAGAGACGTTCATCACGTCGTCGACGCGTCCCAGCAGCCAGACGTCGCCGTCCTCGTCCTTGCGGGCGCCGTCGCCGGCGAAGTACTTGTCGCCGAACTTCTCCCAGTAGGTCTCTCGGAATCGCTCGTCGTCGCCCCAGATGGTGCGCAGCATCGCCGGCCACGGCTCGGTCGCGACCAGCAGGCCGCCATCGCCGTTGCCGACCGGGTTGCCGCTCTCGTCGACCACATCGACCGCGATCCCGGGCACGGGCACCTGCGCGCTGCCGGGCTTCAGTGTCGTCACCGACGCGAGCGCCGAGATCATGATCGCGCCGGTCTCCGTCTGCCACCACGTGTCGACCACCGGGGTGTGCCCGCCGCCGACGACGTCGCGATACCACATCCACGCCTCCGGGTTGATGGGTTCGCCGACCGTGCCGAGCACGCGCAGGCTCGACAGGTCGCTCGACTGTGTGTGCTGGCGGCCCAGCTTCATGAACGTGCGGATGGCCGTGGGTGCCGTGTAGAAGATGGTCACGCCGTAGCGCTCGATGATCTGCCAGGGCCGCTCCGGCGTCGGGGTGTCGAAGGTGCCCTCGTGCATCACCTGCGTGGTGCCGTTGGCCATCGGGCCGTAGACGACGTAGCTGTGGCCGGTGACCCAGCCGATGTCTGCGGTGCACCAGAAGACGTCCGACTCCGGCTTCAGGTCGAACACGTGCCGGTGCGTGAAGGAGGTCTGCGTCAGGTAGCCGGCGCTGGTGTGCAGGATGCCCTTGGGTCGACCGGTGGTGCCGGAGGTGTAGAGGATGAAGAGCGGGTGCTCGGCCGGGAATGCCTGTGCCACGTGCTCGGGCTCGGCATCCGCCATCGCCTCGTGGTACCAGACGTCGCGGCCGGGAACCCAGTCGATCTCGTTCTCGCCGCGCTTGACGACGAGCACGTTCGTGACGCCGTGACCGGGCTCGCGCAGCGCCTCGTCGACGGTGGGCTTGAGCGGGAAGACCTTGCCCTTGCGCCAGGCGCCGTCGGTGGTGATGACGAGCGTCGCGCCGGCGTCGTCGATGCGGCCGCGCAGGTTCGTCGGGCTGAAGCCGCCGAACACGGCGGTGTGGATGGCGCCGATGCGGGCGCACGCGAGCATCGCTGCGACCGCTTCCGGCAGCATCGGCAGGTAGATGGCGACGCGGTCGCCGGCCTTCACGCCGAGCGACGTCAGCACGTTCGCGAGCCGCTGCACCTCGGCGGTCATGTCGGCGTAGGTGATCGTACGGCGGTCGCCCGGCTCGCCCTCCCAGTGCAGCGCGACCCGATCGCCGTTGCCCGCCTCGACGTGCCGGTCGAGGCAGTTGACCGCGACGTTCAGCGTGCCGTCGGCGAACCACTTCGCGTGCGGCGGCTGCCAGTCGAGCACCTCGGTGAAGGGGGTGTCCCACTGGAGCTCGCGCGCCTGCTCGGCCCAGAACGCCAGCCGGTCCGCATCCGCGCGCTCGTAGAGCTCGGCGGACGTGCCGGATGCGCCCGCGAGCGCCTCCGGCGGCGCGAAGCGGCGGGTCTCGTTCATCAGGTGGTCGATGCGGTCAGACACAGGGGGCTCCTCCAGACGTCGTCGTCGTCGGGGGCGAGCCTACCGGGGAGGCGCGCGCGGGTCGGGCCGTGTTGTGTCTCGCTGCCGCCTTGCTCGCCGCCTACGATGGCACCGTCGGCCAGTCCGACGTGAGCAGGTGCACGGCGGATCCCCCATTCGCCTCTCCTGCGGCGGCGCCCGCCTCCCCCAGGTGGGCGCCGCCTTCTCGCGCGGCCGAGCGCGTCTCCACAGCTCGATGCAGGTCCGCCGCGCGCGACCGCCCGCCGCACTACCGTCCGAGGCATGACTGCACGGGCCGGGCCGGCGCTCGGGCGGGGGACGGGCATCCCGTTCGTCGCCGGAGGCGCGCGGCCGGCCGCGCGCAGCGCAGCGTCTGCGCGCACGGGGATCGGCGGCGGCGCGCTGCACGAGTTCGGCGAGCTCGCACCGCTGGTCGCCGAACCGGAGGTCACGGACGTGTTCGTGGTGGCGGGAGCTGTCTGGGTCGACCGCGGCGCGGGGCCAGAACGTGCGCCCCTCGTGCTCGACGGGGCGCGCGCCCGCTCGCTCGCAGTGGCGCTGGTGGCAGCCGGCGGTCGGCATGTCGACGAGGCGACGCCGTGCGTCGACGTGCGGCTGCACGATGGCATCCGCGTGCACGCGGTGCTGCCGCCCGTGGCTGTGGCTGGCACGCAGCTCTCGATCCGGCTGCCGCGGGTGGCGGCGCTGTCGCTCGACGAGCTCGATCGGGGAGGGGCGTTCTCGCTCGTGGCGCTCGATCGCGTGCGTGCGCTCGTCGCGCGCCGCGCGAACGTGCTGGTCACGGGCGGCGGCGGCTCGGGGAAGACGACGCTGCTGGGCGCGATGCTCTCGGAGGCCGGGTCGGCAGAGCGCATCGTGACGATCGAGGATGTCGCCGAGCTGCGCATCCGTCACCCCCACGTGGTGGCGCTCGAGGCGCGGCAGGCGAACGCCGAGGGTGCGGGCGCGATCGGCCTCGAGCAGCTCGTGCGCGAAGCACTGCGCATGCGCCCGGATCGACTGGTGCTGGGCGAATGCCGCGGGGCGGAGGTGCGCGAGCTGCTGGCTGCGCTCAACACCGGTCACGACGGCGGGGCGGGCACGCTGCATGCGAATTCGCTCGACGACGTGCCAGCGCGACTCGAGGCGCTCGGCGCGCTCGCGCGGCTGACCCCCGCCGCGCTCGCGCGTCAGGCGGTCAGCGCGATCGACGCGGTGCTGCACCTCGAGCGGAGCGGGCAGGTGCGCCGCGTGGCAGCAATCGGTGAGCTGCTGCTGCGGGACGAGCGGCTGGTGGTGCGAGCGACGTGAGCGGTGAGCAGGACGAGACCGCAGCCGTCGTGCACCGGCTCGCGGCGCTGGTCGCCGGCGGCCTGCCGATCGAGCGGGCGTGGTCGTTGCTCGGCACGGATGCGGCGGCTGCCGGTGCGCGCGATGGCGGCGAGCTGGTGACCGCGGTGCTGGCGGTCGCGCGGGAGACGGGCGCGCCGATGGCGCCGACGCTCGAGCGGCTGGCCGCCCTGCTGCGCGAGCAGGCGGCGCAGCGGCGATCGCTTGCGGCGGCACTCGCGGGCCCGCGGGCGACCGCGAACCTCGTGATGGTGCTGCCGATCGTGGGGCTGGGGTTCGGTGCGGCGCTGGGGCTCGACGTGCTCGGCGCCGCGGCGGGCGGCGGGCCCGCGACCTGGTCGATGCTCGCGGGAGCGGGGCTGCTGGCCGCGGCGACGGCGTGGTCGCGCGCCATCGTCCGGCGGGCGACGCGCGGCGATCCCGCCCCCGGGCTCGCGCTCGACCTGGTCGCGGTGGCGCTCGCGGGCGGAGGAGCGGCCGCCCGAGCCCGGCAGGTCGCGGCCCAGGCGCTGCAGGCGGCCGGCGTGGAGACGGGCGGATGGCGCGAGGTCGACGCGGCGCTGGACCTCGCACGTCGTGCCGGCGTCCCGGTGCGCGGTCTGCTCGTCGCGGAGGCGGCCGCGACGCGCACCCGCGCTCGCCTCGACGGCGAGGCGCGCGCGCAGCGGGCAGCTGTGCAGCTCGCGCTGCCGCTCGGCGTCTGCGTGCTGCCCGCCTTCTCGCTGCTGGTCGTCGTGCCGCTGGTGCTGTCGATGCTCGACGGCGCGCTCGCCCCGCTCGCGTAGCGCCGCCTCCCGCCGCCGCCCCGCCTGCCGCCGCCCCGCCCCGCGCCGCCGCCGGCGCCGCGCCGCGCGTGTCAGCTTGTTGCACTTCCAGCGCCCCGGAACAGCAACAACCTGACACGCGCCGGGCGGCGCAGGCGACTGGTCGGCTCGCCGTCCACAGGTCGCTCTGGGCGGCGCACGCGCCGGCGCATCGACCCTGCACCCTGGGGCCCAAATAGAGAGGAGGCGAGCATGAGGATGCTCGAGAGACTGGTGCAGGAGGACGACGGCGCAGCGACGGCTGAGTACGTCATCGCAACGATGGCGGTTGTGGGCGAGTCGGGGCAGAATTGAGGCATGACCCCGACACCGCCAGTCCGCGCCGCCATCTACGCCCGACAGTCCGTCTCCGAGCCCGACGGCATCCAAGGGCAGATCAAGCGCTGCACGCACCTCGCGGCGGCGCGCGACTACGAGGTCGTCGAGGTCTACGAGGACGACGCGACCAGCGGCTACCGCGAACGCGGCGCCGGCACCGCGTTCGACCGGATGCTCGAGGACGCCCGCGGGGGGCGCTTCGACGTGCTCGTCGTGCGCAAGGTCGACCGCCTCGGGCGATCACTGGCCGCGCTCGAACGCCTCACCGCGCTGCGCGTCCACATCGTCACCGCAGACGGCGAGCTCGACCTCTCCACGACCAACGGGCGACTCATGGCGAACCTCATCACGTCCGTCGCGCGCGCCGAGAGCGAGACCAAGGCCGAACGCCGCGTCAACGCCAACACCAACCGCCGAGGCGACGGCATCCCGACGTCGGGGCGCGTGCCCTACGGCTACAAGTGGGTGACGCGAGCCGAGCGAGACAAGCGAGCACAGCGAGGCGCCGAGAACGCGCACTACGCCTACGACCTCGACGAGAGCCGCGCCGACGACGTGCAGCGGCTCTACGCCGACTTCCTCGCGGGCGTGCCGCTCCGCTCGGTCGCGGCCGAGTGGAACCGCGAGGGGAAGCGCACACCGCCGACCAAGGCGCAGCCAGACGGCGGGCCGATCCGCCCGACGACGCTGCGGCGCATGCTCATGTCGCCCTACTACGCCGGGCTCCTGCCGCTCGAAGCGCCGAAGCCCGGCGAGCGATACGACCAGGCCGCGATCACTCGGGAGGCGTGTCGCGAGGGGGCGTGGCCCGCGCTTGTCACTGTCGAGCAGTGGGAGACCGCCAGGGCGCGGCTCGCTCACCCGGAGCGCAAGACCTCACCCGGCCCAGAGCGGAAGTGGCTGCTCTCGGGCATCGCGGTGTGCGGCGGGCACGGCAAGCGTGACGACTCCGCGATCGAGGCGCGTGCGCTCGCGATGACCGGCAAGACCGAGGCCGCCGAGCTCGACCCGCAGGAGCGCGCCGCGGCGGCCCTGGCGCTGGCGGAGGAGCGGTGCGGCGAGCCGATCCGCGCGGGCGGCGGCGCTCGCGGCATCCACTCCTACCGGTGCCGCACGATGGCCCACTTCATGCGGCAGGGCGAGCCGCTCGACCGCTTCGTCGAGGCGCGCGTCGTCCAGTACATCGCCGCACGTGGCGCCGACCTCCTCGTCGAGCGCGAGCGGCCCGACGTCGACAAGCTGCGCGCCGAGCGGGAGCGGCTCGCGGCCAACGTGCGGCAGGCCGGCGACGACGAGCAGGACGGTCTCATCGACCGCGCTGAGCGAGTGCGCCTCACCAAGCGAGCGCGAGCGCGGATCGACGAGCTCGACGCCAAGCTCCGCGCGGGCCTCGACAACGGTGCACTCACCGAGGTCGTCGCGGCGGAGGACGTGGCGGCGACGTGGCGCGACCTGTCCCTCTCACGCCGCCGCGCCGTCCTCGAGGCTCTCGTCGACGTCGTGGTGCACAGCGTCGGGCAGGGCAACCGGCGCAGCATGAGCGACGCCGCGCTCGACCGCACTGTCTCGATTCACTTCCGTCGCTGAGGCGGGGGTACGCCCGCGGTGCGACAGCGGGCACCGTCGCGACCAAGGCGTGCCCCGGCGCTGTCCGCGCGCTCTCGGGGAGGCGGCGGGGGCGCGAGTCTGGCGCGCCGATCTGGCCCTCCTCTCGCCGCCCGTTGCCACCAACCGCTAGTGCTGAGCCTCGCGCGCTGCGCGCTACGTCGCCGCGGCTCGACGTCCTAACGCGTCCGGAGATGTAAGTAGCCCCGGCTCTGCGACGAGCTGACGCGCTAAGACCTCGGTTTGCGGCATCGTTAACCGATTTCGAGTGTCCGGGAATGTCACTAACCCCCCTACCCCAAGGAAAGGGGCTTCGACGCAACCGCACCTTCACTTACATCACCGGACAGCCTTAGATATCAGATAACGCCGCCGCTGCTGCTTCTTCGACGCCGTGCGCGACACGCCGAACAGCATGCATGCTGACCGGAACGATGTTGTAGAATCAAAGCGAGCCCGAGGGCTCCGGGGTCAACAGACCGGCGCTAGACGCGACCTGAGTGCAGCTTCCACTGCTGGGAGCAAATCGCCCCTCGATCGGTAGTCAATCCGACGAAGCGACAGTCCGAGCAACCGCTCGGCACGCCGAACGAGAGTCGGCGTCCCTCAGCAGTGAGCAGAAAGCCCTCAGCCGTGGCACTCACCGCAATCGTCGACGCGACCGTCGACAGGACCCCTGACCCCCTCCTCCACGACCCCGACGGCGTGCACGCTGCCGCCGTCGCCGCGGCGCCCGATCCGTCGCCCGACCTTCGCGCCCGCCTCGGCGCCCTGCTGTCGGATGCAGCCCGATGAGCTGCCCTGAAGCGGACGAGACCCGCGACCGCATGAAGGCCCTGGGCCGTCTCGGTGGCCTGGCCTCGACCTCGCGGCAGAGCCCCGAGGAACGGTCTGCGCAGATGAGCCGCGCATCGAAGGCGAGGTGGGCCAAGGAAAACCTAAAGCGCGCCGCCGAGGGTCGCGAGCCGACGAAGGCATGGTCAAGCCCGATCGGCGACGAAGACCTCGCCGAGTGGCTCGAGCACCTCGACGAGACGATGCCTGAGGCACGGTACTGGCCGACCGAGCCGCGACGTCGCCAGGCGCTGCTGCTCATGCGCCAGTCCATCGCGCAGGCGACGATCGAGGCAATGAACCGGGGCGACCGGTGAGCGCCGTGCTCGACGGCCTCGTGGGCCAGAGGGCGCTCGTCACGGTGCGCGGCTTCCGCGACTCGATGGTCGGCACGATCGTCGCCGCGACCGCGGCCGTCGTGGTCTTCGACGAGGACGGCGCCGACGATCGGCTCGTCGTGCCGTGGAAGAGCATCGTCGCCGTCTCGCTGCGAGGCGTTCGATGAGCGGCATCTACGGCGAGCACGCGAAGGCGTATCGTAAGGCGGGCCTGTGGCCGATTCCGGTGCAGGGCAAGACGCTGCCGCCGAAGGGCTCGACGGGCCACGTCGGCACCGTGACGCCCGACAAGGTGAAGGCGTGGCGTCGTGACCGGGCCGAGGATAACGTCGCGATCCGTCACGACGGCACGATCGCGATCGACGTGGACGCCTACGGCGACAAGCCGGGCGCGGCGTCTCTGGCGCAGCTCGAGCAGCGTGCCGGCGAGCCGCTGCCGCCGACGTTCACGAGCACCGCGCGTGGGAAGTCGACGCCGAGCCGCCAGCACGTCTACCGCCTGCCCGCGGGCGTCATGCTGGCGACGAACCCGGCCGACGGCATCGAGGTCTGCCAGCGGCATCACCGCTACTCGGTCGTCTGGCCGAGCGTCCACCCCGACACCGGCAAGCAGTACCGCTGGTTCGGCCCGGACGGCGAGCGGCTCGACGCGCCACCGCAGCTCGAGGACATCCCGTTTCTGCCCGACTCGTGGCGCGAGGTGCTCGCGTCGGGGCCGGTCAGGGTCGACCCCGACGCCGACCTCGACGAGATTCTCGCCGCAGCGCGCGCCGGCGACCCGTCGCCCGCGGTCGAGGAGCTCGTCGAGAAGATGCACGGCCTCGAGCACGTCGGGCACAACGACTTCCTCGGGCTGTCGTATCAGGCCATCCGGCTTGCGCTCGAGGGGCATCCCGGCGTCCCCGCCGCGCTCGACGAGCTGCAGCGGCTGCACCGCGAGTACCTCATCGGCTCCAAGGGCCTGCCGGGCCGAAAGGCGAATGCCGAGATTGCGCGGATGCTTCGCACCGGGGCCGAGCGTGCGGCCGCCGAGCCGGTGGAGCAGACCTACGGCGGCACGCCGATGGAGCTGGCACCGAAGGTCGAGGCGGTGAGCATCGAGGCCGCGCACGCGACGTTCCGTGACTGGCTCGGCCTCGGCTACGACATGGACGCCATCGACCTCTGCCTCGCGGCCACGGCCGTGCAGCGGATGGGGAGCGGCGACCCGGTGTGGCCGATGATCGTCGCCGCAGCCTCGACGGCGAAGACCGAGACCGTGCAGACCCTCTCGGGCGCCGGCGCGCGGATCGTCTCGGCGATCGCCAGTGAGGGCGCGCTGCTCTCCGCGACCTCCAAGGGCGAGCGGACGAGCGAGGCGACGGGCGGCCTGCTGCGGGAGATTGGCGACGGCGTGCTCGTGCTCAAGGACTTCACGACGATCCTGTCGATGCCGTCCGCGACGCGCGCGCCAATCCTCGCCGCGCTGCGCGAGATTTACGACGGCAAGTGGTCGCGCACCGTGGGAACGGACGGCGGCCGGGTGCTCGAATGGGCTGGACGCATCACCGTCGTGGGCGCGGTGACGAACGCCTACGACGACGCCCACGGCGTCATCGCGGCGATGGGCGACCGATTCGCCGTGCTCCGGGTCGACAGCACTCGCGGACGCCTCGAGGCGGGCCGGAAGGCGCTGAGCAACACCGGCTCCGAGGTTGCGATGCGCGCGGAGCTCGCCGCAGCAGCTGGCGGCGTCATCGCGGGTGCCGAGCTTGTGCCGGTCGAGCCGACCGACGAGGAGGCCGAAGCGATCCTCGCCGCCGCCGACCTCGTCACCCGCGCTCGCACGCACGTCGTGACGGACTACCGGGGCAACGTCGTCGACGCGCACTCACCGGAGTCGCCCATGCGGTTCGCGAAGCAGCTCGGCCAGGTGCTCCGGGGCGCGGTCGCGATCGGGCGCAGCCGTGAGGACGCGCTCAGGCTCGCTCTTCGCGTCGCTCGCGACTCGGTGCCGCCCATGCGGCTCGCCGTGCTCGAGGACGTCGCCGCGCATCCGGGCGCGACGACGACGAACGTCGTCAAGCGCTTGCAGAAGCCGCGCACGACCGTCGACCGGCAACTCCAAGTGCTGCACCAGCTCGGGCTCCTCACGACGGCAGACGAGCAGCTCGGCACGCTCTGGATGTACACCCTCGCCGAAGACGTCAGCCTCGCCGCCATCCAACTCACCACCCACCGCAAGACCAACCGAAAGGCAAAGCCATGATCGACATCCGCAACTCCGAGTCCCGCCGGCGCATCCTGCTGCCGAACGTCGAGGCCATCCCCGTGAAGGCCATCCGCGCCGAGGTCGAGACGGCGATCGAGCGGCACGCCGCGCTCGTCGACGCACGCCGCGCCGTGCAAGCGGCCGACAACGCCCTCAGCGCCGCCAAGGCCGCAGCAGAAACCGACGCGCACGCCGCAGCGACGTCAGGGGCCGCCGTGCCCGCCAAGGAGCTGCAGCGGGCCGTCCGTGACGCCGAGGACGATCTCGAGGCCGCGCGCCTGACGCTCCGGGCGAGGGCCGTCGCATGGGATCGCGCGCACGCTCTGGTCGCCGAGACGGTCGGCACGCATCGCGAGCGCTGGGCCGAGGCGGTGGAGCGCGACGCCGAGAAGGCGATCGCTTCCATCGCGACCGCCCGGTCGAAGCTCATGAAGGCGCAGGCGGACGCGCTCGCCGCGTTCGGCGTGCTCGGCATGCTCGACACCTACGACGAGCGCCCGAACCCCATCGCGAACGAGCCCGGCGTCGGACTGCCGCTCGATCAGGCGGTCACCGCGACGGCCGACGCGCTCGCGGCCGCGTCGAGGGTGGCGGAGGCGATCAGCGACCGCCGCAAGGCTCGGCTCGCCGCCGCACCGGCGAAGGAAGCCGCGGCACGCGCAGCGGCAGAGGCGGAGGCCGCCGCGCTCGAGGCCGCTGAGGCCGAGGCCGCTGCCCGGATCATCGACATCGAGGTCGAGGCGGACGACGATGACGAGTGAACTCATCACCCGCAGCGACGACGCCACCGTCGAGGCCGCGATCCGCGCCGTCGTCATGCGCCGCGAGGGGCACTCCTGGGGCGACATCGCGGCCCGCATCGGCGTCACGACGGTCGAGGCGGAGGAGCTCGGCCGCGTCGCCTACGCCCGGCTCGGCGCGCAGACCGCGGACGAGCTCCGCGTCGAGGTCGAAGACCGCATCGACGACATCATCCGCAAGGCGCACCGGGACGTCGCCCTCTCCTCGGCGCAGGGCGAGCGAACGGCGCTCTACCGCGTCATCCTCGCCGCTGAGGCGCAGCGCTCGCGGCTCCTCGGCCTCAACCTGCGAGGAGGCGACGATGCCGCTGAAGCGTGAATCCAAGCCGAAGGAACGTGCCGCCGGCGCCGAGCCCACGCTCGAATCGGTTGCCGAGAAGCTCGCGGAGGTCGTGGACGAAGCGATGGCGACCCGCGACCTGAAACGCCTCGCCAAGGCGCGCAAGCTCAGCAAGCTCGACCGGCTCTACCTCGGCGCGCTGCGCAGACGCGCCGCGGGCGAGCTTCAGCCCCGCCCGGAAAGCGCAGCGCCACCGCTCGAGGGTGGCCGCCTGCTCGCGCTCGCCGAAATTGTCGAGGCGCGCGTCCGACTCATGACCGACGGCGAGGCCAACCGCAAGCGCCGCCACCTCAAGGCCGCGGGCGAGCTGAGCCAGCTGGACGCGCTCTACCTCTCGGCGCTGCGCGAGCGCCGCCTCCGATCCAAGAACCTACGCAAGGAGAACCGACCGTGACCAAGGACAAGCAGCAGCGACTGGAGCGCCGCATCAAGCGGCTGCAGCAACGACTCACCGAGGCCGAGGGCACGACCAGCGAGCGACAGGCCGCACGCCTCGGCTACCGGCCCGCAGCGCCCGTCGAGGGCGACGCCTCGGCACGCCAGGCGGCCCGCTTCCAGGCCGACGACCAATGAACGGCGACCCGATCGTCGACGAGCTGCGCCGCATCCTGCGTAGCCGCCGCAGATAGAGACTCCCGCGAGCGCTCCGTGGTGTTGCCGCTCGCGGGCCAGAGGGAATGCCGCCGACGTCGTGGGGACTCGGCGGCATTCCTGCATCATGGAGCGATGGACGACGATCCCCTCTGGAGCATCGGAACGCCCAACTGCCCGCGGTGCCTCGTGCCGATGGAGATGCAGCCCGGCGGCCGTGGCGTCTGGCGCTGCCCAGAGTGCGGCCTCGCGAAGCTCTAGTCGTCGTCCTCGTCCGCGGCGCGCTGGCGCCGCAGTGTGTACGCTGCCGCGAACGTGCCGAGGAAGCGCAGCACAGGGACAGCCAGGAAAGCCGTGCCCGCGAGCGAGTTTCCAACGGAGTAGAAGTACGTCGCAACACCGCCGAAGAGAACGAAGAGCGCGGGGGTAATCCACTGCGCACGCTCGCTCTGCTTAATCTGTGCCGCTTGGAGCTCGGATCGCCGGGTCGACTCGTCCGACGTGTAGGACTCTGAGACCCGGAATATGCGCTCTTGATGCTCCGGGGTGTACTTGTACAACTCCACCGCGTCCGGCAGCGGCCCCGACGTCGACTCCATGAGCATGCGCCCGATGACCAGGCGCTCCTCGGGGTCGAGCTCGGCGATCACTTCCTCCGGCGAGCGCTCTATTTCAGAATGTGCTCCAAGGCCTTCCTCTGCCTCGTCGACCTCGTCTCCACCCTCGGAGCTGTCCGCTCCATCTCTCGACCGAGTAGCGCTAGCTGTGTCTCTCCGTCTAGGAAGAACGTGAAGTCGGCCGGGATCGTCTTCGGCGTGTCTGGGAACACCTTCACCACGCGCTCCGTCTTGCTCGAGCGGGCCGTCTTGATTGCCTTCGACAGCTTGGCCTTGGCTGTTCTCTTCATCTTCATTGCCACTCAACATCGCCCCAATCGTTCTTCTCGGCCGCACTGCGAATGAGCAACGCTGGCCTTCGTGACGGTTAGTGAACTACCACTGAGGTAAACGTAGCCCATCGATGCTTGATTCCCGCTTCGATTCTGCTTCGCGTTGGTCATGCGCCTCAACCGTGCCACAGTTGCGGCGGTTGGCTTCGCGGGACTCCTGGTGGTGATCCTGCGCAGCGACGAGGTGCGCGGGATGCTCACCGACATGGTCCAGCGTGCGCTCACGGTGCAGTAGGCGGCGCGGGAGCAGCGGCAGGCGCAACAGCGAGCTCGGCGCAGTGACCGCCGAGCTCGCGGCGGCGCTGCCGGCTGCGGTGCTGGCGATCGGCATCGCCGTCGGGGCGGTCGCCGCGACCGCGGCGCAGGTGAGCCTGGAGCAGTCGGCGGGCGCTGCCGCGCGAGCGGCAGGACGCGGTGACGACCCGGCGCCCTACAGCGAGGGCGCCGCCGTGCGGATCGAGCAACGGGGCGAACTGGTCTGCGCCGTGCTCAGCAGGGATGCGCTCGGGGGAGCGCTGGAGCTGACGGCTCGCAGCTGCGCCCACGGGGGAGGGCGGTGAGCGATGGCGTCTCGTGACGGCTGCGGCCCGGTGGGCCGCGGCCTCCTCGACGGTCGAAGAGCGGGCGGCCACCGGTGGGACGACGAGTGCGGGGCGGGGAGCGTCCTGGCGCTCGCGATCGCCACGGCCGCGCTGCTGCTGGCGATGCTGATCGTCGGAACGGGTGCGGCAGCGATCGCGCAGGCGAGAGCGGCTTCGGCGGCCGATGCGGCGGCGCTCGCGGCCGCCGATGCGCTCTCCGGCTTCGCCGACGGCAGCCCCTGCGGGCTCGCTCAGGCGGTGGCGGGCGCGAGCGGGGCGCAGCTGAGCCTCTGCCGTATCGACGGCCTCGACGCCGCCGTGGCCGTGACGGTTCCGGTGGGTCCGCTGCGCGCATCCGGCACAGCGCGGGCGGGCCCGCCGCGGTGACACGGCCGACGGCTGGCGCGTCTGCGCCGCGAGCGAACGACGGCCCTGCGGCGGTGAGCGCACGATCACACCGTGTGTATTGTGTCGACTCGTGACCCAGTCGGGTCCACCAACCCCAAGAAGCAGTGAGCGTGAGCATGGGCAAGAAGCTCGTCATCGTCGAGTCCCCGGCGAAGGGCAAGACGATCGAGCGGTACCTGGGCGATGGTTACCAGGTGCTGGCATCGGTCGGGCACATCCGCGACCTCGTGAGCCCGCGCGACCTTCCCGTCGACCTCAAGAAGGGGCCGTACGGCAAGTTCGCGGTCGATGTCGAGAACGGATTCGCCCCGTACTACGTGGTCAGCGACGAGAAGAAGAAGACCGTCGCCGAGCTGAAGAAGGCGCTCAAGGATGCCGACGAGCTCATCCTCGCGACTGATGAGGACCGCGAGGGCGAGGCCATCGCGTGGCACCTGCTCGAGGTGCTGAAGCCCAAGGTGCCCGTCAAGCGGATGGTGTTCCACGAGATCACCGAGGACGCGATCCAACAGGCCAAGGACGAGATGCGCGAGCTGAACATGCCGCTCGTCGACGCGCAGGAGACCCGCCGCATCCTCGACCGCCTGTACGGCTACGAGGTCAGCCCGGTGCTGTGGCGGAAGGTGCGGCAGGGGCTGTCGGCCGGCCGCGTGCAGTCGCCGACGGCGCGACTGATCGTCGACCGCGAGCGCGAGCGGATGGCGTTCGTCTCCGCCGACTACTGGAGCCTGGCCGCGCAGTTCGAAGCAGACAGCAGCCGCTTCGGCGCGCGGCTCGTGCGGCTCGACGGTGCCAGGGTCGCGACCGGCAGCGACTTCGATGACCGCGGCCAGATCAAGGGCGTGCGCACCATCCTCGACGCCGCCGCAGCGGAGTCGCTCGCCGCCGAGCTCGAGCAGACCGCGTTCAAGGTGGCGAGCGTCGAGTCGAAGCCGTACCGCCGCCGGCCGTCCGCGCCGTTCACCACCTCGACCCTGCAGCAGGAGGCCGGCCGCAAGCTGAAGCTCTCCGCGAAGCAGGCGATGTCCGTCGCCCAGTCGCTCTACGAGCAGGGCTACATCACCTATATGCGCACCGACTCGCCCTCGCTCTCGAAGCAGGCGATCCAGGCGGCGCGCTCGCAGGCGACCGCGCTCTACGGCGCCGGGTCGATCCCGCAGACGCCGCGCCACTACGCTGGCAAGTCGAAGTCGGCGCAGGAGGCGCACGAGGCGATCCGCCCGTCGGGAGAGCAGTTCCGCACGCCCGATGAAGTGCGCAGCGCGCTGACGCCGAACGAGCAGCGCCTGTACGAGCTGATCTGGAAGCGCACGGTCGCGAGCCAGATGATCGACGCGACCGGGCAGACCGCGACCATCACGATCGCGAGCGACAAGACCAGCCGCGGCGTGGCCGAGTTCACCGCATCCGGCACCGTCATCACCGAGCCCGGCTTCCTGCAGGCCTACGAGGAGTCGAAGGATGTCGCGCGCTACGCCGACGAGGCGGATGCGTCCTCTGGCGACTCCAGGCTGCCCGACGTCAAGGAGGGCAATCCGGTCGACCTCGCCGAGCTGCAGCGCAAGGAGCACGCCACCACGCCGCCGCCGCGCTACACCGAGGCGAGCCTCGTGAAGGCGCTCGAAGAGCTGGAGATCGGTCGCCCGTCGACCTACGCGTCGATCATCGACACGATCGTGCGGCGCGGCTTCGTCACGCAGCGCGGCGGCGCGCTGGTGCCGAACTGGATCGCCTTCTCCACCATCAAGCTGCTCGAGGAGCACCTGGGCGACTACGTCGACTACGACTTCACCGCCGAGATGCTCGCCGACCTCGACCGCATCGCCGACGGCGAGCTCGACCGCAAGGAGTGGCTGCAGCGCTTCTACTTCGGCAGCGAGGCCCGCCCGGGCCTGAAGTCGACCGTGGAGAACCTCGGCGACATCGATGCGCGCGCAGTCAACTCGATCCCGGTCGCCGAGGGCGTCACGCTGCGCGTCGGCCAGTACGGCCCGTACCTGGAGGGCACCGGCGCCGACGGCGAGGTCAAGCGCGCGAACATCCCCGAGGACCTCTCGCCCGACCAGCTCACGCCCGAGAAGGCGCAGGAGCTCTTCGCCGCCGAGCCCGTGCAGGATCGTGTGCTCGGCCCGCACCCGGAGACGGGGCTCGACGTGGTCGTCAAGAACGGCCGCTTCGGGCCGTACATCGAGGAGGCGCTGCCCGTCGAGCTCGACGACCAGGGCAAGCCGGTGAAGCCCGCCAAGGGCAAGACCGCGCCGAAGCCGCGCCGCGCATCCCTCTTCAAGACGATGGAGCCCGAGAGCGTCGACTTCGAGACCGCGCTGAAGCTGTTGTCGCTCCCGCGCGTGGTCGGCATCGACCCGGAGTCGGGCAACGAGATCACCGCGCGGCCCGGCCGCTACGGGCCGTTCCTGTCGAAGGGCGACGACACCCGATCGCTCGACGACGAGGAGCAGATCTTCTCGATCACGCTCGAGGGCGCGCTCGAGAAGTTCGCGCAGCCCAAGTACGGCGCCCGGAAGGCGGCGAGCGCGCTGAAGGAGTTCGACGCGGATCCCGTCAGCGGCAAGCCGATCAAGCTGCGCGACGGGCGCTTCGGGCCCTACGTCACCGACGGCGAGACGAACGCCACGATCCCGCGCGGCGAGGATGTCGAGGCGGTCACGTTCGAGCGGGCGGTCGAGCTGCTGCAGATCAAGCGCGACAAGGGCCCGGCGAAGAAGCCCGCGCGCAAGGCGCCCGCCAAGAAGCCCGCCGCCAAGAAGCCCGCGGCCAAGAAGCCGGCAGCGAAGAAGCCCGCGGCCAAGACGACGGCCGCGAAGAAGCCGGCGGCGAAGAAGACGCCGCCCGCGGACGCATGACCGGCGCGTTCATCACGCTCGAGGGCGGCGACGGCTCCGGCAAGTCGACGCAGGCGGCGCTGCTGCAGACCTGGCTCGAGGAGCAGGGCCGCACGGTCGTGCGCACCCGCGAGCCCGGCGGCACCCAGCTCGGCGTCGAGATCCGGCGGCTCGTGCAGCACACCGAGGGTCACATCGCACCGCGCGCCGAGGCGCTGCTCTACGCCGCCGATCGTGCGCAGCACATCGCGACGCTCGTGCGCCCGGCGCTCGAGCGCGGCGAGGTGGTGCTGCAGGACCGCTACCTCGACTCCTCGGTCGCGTACCAGGGCGCTGGGCGCGAGCTGGACGGCCAGCAGATCCGCGATCTGTCGCTGTGGGCAACGGACGGACTGCTGCCGCAGCTGACGATCCTGCTCGACATCGACCCCGGCGAGGGGCGCGAGCGCATGGCGGGGCGAGCGGATGCGCCCTACGACCGGCTCGAGGACACGGGGCTCGACTTCGCCGAGCGCGTCCGTGCCGCCTACCTGGAGCTCGCCGACGCCGAGCCCACCCGCTTCGCCGTCGTCGACGCATCCGGTTCGCCGGCAACGGTGCACGCGAGCGTCGTGTCGCACGTGCGTGCCATGCTCGACGCGCGGCACTGAGCCAGCAGAACCGAGGAGCACTCATGACGGGCGGGTGGAGCGAGATCGTCGGCCAGGCCGACGCGGTCGCCACGCTGCAGCGTGCCGCGGCCGACCGGAACGGGCCCGACTCCTCGGGTGCCATGACGCATGCCTGGCTGCTCACCGGCCCGCCCGGATCCGGCCGCTCGAACCTCGCCTACGCGTTCGCGACGGCGCTGCTGTCGTCGCCCAGCGGCATCGAGCCCGAGGTGGCGACGCTGGTCGAGGCGCGCACGCATCCCGACCTGGTCACGCTCGCGACCGAGGGCGTGCTGATCACGATCGCGCAGGCACGGCAGGTGGTGCAGCGAGCGGCGCTCGCGCCCTCGACAGCCCGCTACCGCGTGGTCGTGGTGGAGGATGCCGACCGCATGGCCGAGCGCACGTCGAACGCACTGCTGAAGGCGCTCGAGGAGCCACCGCCGGAGACCGTCTGGATCCTCTGCGCGCCGAGCGAGGCCGACCTGCTGCCGACCATCCGCTCCCGCGTGCGGACGCTGACCCTGCAGGTGCCCGACCCGATCGAGGTCGCACGGCTGCTCGTCGAGCGCGACGGCGTCGAGCCCTCGATCGCCGAGCGCGCCGCGCGCGAGGCGCAGAGCCACATCGGCATGGCCCGCAGGCTCGCGACCAGCGAGGATGCCCGTGCCCGCCGAGCCGAGACGCTGGAGATCGCGATGCGCGTCTCGACCGCGGCGTCCGCCGTGCTCGCAGCCGCGAGGTTCGTCGAGATCGCGACGGCCGACGCGGTCGCGCTCTCCGCGGAGCGCGACGACGCGGAGCGGGCGCAGGCCCTGCATCAGCTGGGCATCGAGCCGGGCGGCACGGTGCCGCCGCAGCTCCGCCGACAGCTCAAGGAGCTCGAGGAGGCGCAGAAGCAGCGCGCGAAGCGCGGCATGCGCGACGGCGTCGACCGGATCCTGGTCGATCTGCTCTCCCTCTACCGCGACATCCTCATGACCCAGCTGGGCGTCGGCCGCGAGCTCGTGAACCACGCGATGCGGCCGACGGTGGAGGCGGCGGCGGGCTACCTCGCGCGGGCCGCGGTCATCGATGTGCTCGACGCGATCCGCCTGGCACGCGAGCGCATCGGGGCGAACGTGCCGCCGCTGCTCGCGCTCGAGGCGATGCTGGTCGTCGCAGCTCGCGCGGCACAGCGCCGCTGAGGCCGGGCCGCGGCATCCGCGACGCGGGCGACTCGCAATCGAACGGTGCTGGTGCCCTCTAGCCTGGAACCATGCATCGCACCCGTCGCGGCCTCGCCGCGCTCGCCGTCGTCGCCGCGTCCGCACTCGGGTTGACCGGATGCATCCTGCCGCCCCCGCTGCCGGAAGAGCTCGGCGCTCCGCAGTGGGCGCCGACCGGCGAGCAGGTCGCGCCCGAGTTGCAGAGCTTCTACGGGCAGGACGTCGACTGGAGCGATTGCGGCGGCGTGTGGTGCGGCGTGGTGAGCGCTCCCATGGACTGGAGCAACCCGTCCGCGAACGTCATCGAGCTCGCCGTGACGGTCGCGCCCGCGACCGGCGAGCGCCAGGGTGCGATCCTCTACAACCCCGGCGGCCCCGGCGCATCCGGTGCCGACTACGTGCGCAGCTATGGTGACCAGCTGCTGCACCCGGACGTGCGAGAGCACTACGACCTGGTCGGCTTCGACCCACGCGGCGTCGGCGACTCGACGCCCATCTCCTGCTACGACGACCCGCAGGAGCTCTACGACTGGCTGTGGGAGATCCCCGAGGGGCCGGCGCCCGAGCCGCTCAGCGACGAGGACCTCGAGCAGCAGCTGGAGTCTGCGCAGTGGTTCGCTGACGCGTGCCTGGAGCACACCGGGCCGCTGCTCGAATTCGTCGGCACCGAGCAGGTGGCCAGCGACATGGATCTGCTGCGCGCGCTGGTCGGCGAGTCGCAGCTCAACTACTTGGGCGTCTCCTACGGCACGCTGATCGGATCGACCTACGCCGACCTCTTCCCCGAGCACGTCGGCCGCATGGTGCTCGACGCTGCGGTCGCACCCGACGCGACCGACTTCGAGGGCACGCTCTTCCAGGCGGCGGGGTTCGAGCTCGCCTACGGCAACTTCATCGACGACTGCCTCGCGACCGATGAATGCCCGTTCACGGGATCGAAGGCGGATGCGCTGGCGCAGACTCGCGACCTGCTCGACCAGGTGGATGACGATCCGATCCCGGTGGCCGACGGCCGCGAGCTCGGATCCAGCGCGCTCTTCATCGCGATCGCCGCGAACCTCTACGCCGACTGGCAGTGGAGCGGGCTGCGGGAGATCCTCGCGGATGTGCGAGCGGGGAGAGGCGAGACGGCATTCGCGGCCGCCGATCAGTACTACGGGCTGAACCCCGACGGCTCCTTCGCGGACAACTCGCTCGAGTCGCTCATCGCGGTGAACTGCCTCGACTCGCCGGCTGTCACCGACTTCGCCGAGATCCGAGCGAACGCCGAGGCGATCATGACGGCGGCACCGACGCTGGGGCCCGACTTCGTCGGCGTCGGCACGTGCGCCGCCTGGCCGTTCGAGGCGACCCGCACACCGCACGAGATCACCGCACCCGGTGCGGAGCCGATCATCGTCATCGGTGGGCTGAACGACCCGGCGACCTCCTATCAGCAAGCGGTCGAGCTGGCGGCGATGCTCGAGTCGGGCGTGCTGATCTCGGTCGATGCGGAGGGGCACAGCCAGTACAACAACGGCAACGCCTGCGTCGACGCGCCGGTGAACGAGTACTTCCTGACGGGCTCAGCGCCGACCGGTCCGATCGACTGCTGAGGACAGGGGCGACGTCGTGCTGCACCGTGTCCATGCGCTATGATCGTTGATCGTGCCTCGGCACGCCGCCTTAGCTCAGTCGGCAGAGCGATTCACTCGTAATGAATAGGTCCGGAGTTCGATTCTCCGAGGCGGCACCACGCAGAACGGCCCCCGATCGCGACTTCCACTGGAAGCCCGGCACGGGGGCCGTTGCTCGTCTTCCACGCGGGCGAGCGGCGTGGCCCGCGGAGTCTCAGCTGAGCGTGGCGAGCAGTCGCTCGCATGCCTGCTCGCAGCGGCGGCACGCCTCGGCGCAGAGCCGGCAGTGCTCGTGCATGTCCGCGTGCTGCTCGCACTCGTCCGCGCACGCGCGACAGGCCGCGATGCAGGCCTCCAGCACGGCCTTCGTGACCGACATGTCGGCGCCCGTGCGGCGCGAGAGGATCTGCCCGGTCGCGCCGCAGACGTCGGCGCAGTCGAGGTTCGTGCTGATGCACGCGCGCAGGTCGGCGACCATGTCCTCTGCGAGGCACGCGTCGGCGCATGCGGAGCACGTCTGAGCGCACGCGAAGCACGCCTCGATGCACTCGGCGAGTGCGTTGCGGTCCACGCCTCCGAGATCCTTCGGGTAGCTGTCGAGCATGGCACTGATCGTGTGAGTCATCATCTTCTCCTTCCGCTGGACGGCCGCGTTGCCGTCGGCGGCCATGCAACCGCCGCGACCTGAGGAGCCACTGAACGCGCCGGTCGCGGCGGCGGTGCTCGCAGCTCCAGCGGTACCGAAGTGTCGCCTCTCGGCGCTCGTCCCGACCGTTCGGTACCGGTACCGGCACCGGTGTCGGGGAGGGCGAGCGGATGCCGCGGCGTACGCTGGGGGCATGACTCGCGGCATCCTGATCGTCGACGTGCAGAACGACTTCACCGAGGGCGGTGCGCTCGGCACCGACGGTGGCGCCGCGGTCGCGGCCGCCATCACAGCGCATCTGCGCTCCCATGACTACGCCCTCGTTGCGGCGAGCCGCGACTGGCACGACGCCGGCAACGACAACGGCGGCCACTTCGCCGCCGGCGAGCCCGACTTCGTCGACACCTGGCCCGTGCACTGCGTCGCCGGCACCGAGGGAGCCGAGTACCACCACGCGCTCGACGTGCTCGCGATCGACGTGCACGTGAAGAAGGGGCAGGGCGAGCCCGCGTACTCGGCCTTCGAGGGGACGACCGATGAGGGCGAGACCCTTGCCGAGGTGCTGGAGGAGCAGGGCATCGACGAGCTCGATGTGGTCGGCATCGCGACCGACTACTGCGTGAAGGCCTCCGCGCTCGACGCGGCGCTCGCGGGCATCTCGGTGCGCGTCATCGATGCGCTGACCTCAGCCGTGACCGACGCCTCCCGCGCGAGCGCGCTCGACGAGATGCGTGACGGCGGCGTCGAGGTCGTCCGCGAGCGCTGAGCGCGCAGCGCACCCGCGCGCCGACACGATCCACAGGCGACTCCCGCGCGACTCGCCCCGCGCGGCGACTCCCGCGCGACTCGCCTCGCGCGGCGCGTCCGGTCGCTGTTTGATCAGATAGCCGACAACAAGTAGTCTGCCTACATGGCTTCGACATCGACCGCCCCCGATCGCGATCGTCGGAGCGTCCCGACCTGGCTGCGTGTGCTCATCCCCGTGGTGCTCATCCTCGGGTGGTTCGCGGCAGCAGGCTTCGGGGGGCCGACCTTCGGCAAGCTCTCCACCGTCGTCTCCAACGACCAGACGAGCTTCCTGCCGGCCAGCGCCGAGTCGACCGAGGTGCAGGCGGTGCTGCCGGAGTTCCTCGGCGCTGACGAGGTGCCCGCGATCGTGGTGGTCGCCGGGGAAGCCGACTTGAGCGCAGCCGCGCTCGACGCGGTGGCCGCGCTGCAGGAGACGATCGCAGGGCTCGACGGCGTGGTCCAGGCCTCGCCTGTGGTGCCGAGCGATGACGGCCAGGCGGCGCAGATCGTCGCGCTGCTGGACGGCTCCGGGTCGTCGGAGGAGCTCTCGGCCACGACCGAGGCGCTGCGCGCCGAGGTCGCCGATGCCGACCTGGGCAATGGCGTGCAGGCCGCGGTCACCGGCCCGGCAGGGTTCAGCGCCGACATCGGCGCCGCCTTCGCGGGCATCGACGGGATCCTGCTCCTCGTCGCACTCGGTGCGGTCTTCATCATCCTCGTGCTCGTCTACCGATCGCCGCTGCTGCCGGTGCTCGTGCTGTTCACGTCGGTGGCAGCGCTCAGCCTTGCGATCCTCATCATCTTCACCCTCGCGCAGGCCGACATCCTCACGCTCAGCGGGCAGACGCAGGGCATCCTCTTCATCCTCGTGGTGGGTGCCGCCACCGACTACGCGCTGCTGTACACCGCGCGCTTCCGCGAGGCGCTCGGGCAGACCCCATCGCGCTGGCAGGCGACGCTGACGGCGCTGCGCGGCTCGACCGAGCCGATCGTCGCCTCTGGCGGCACGGTCATCGCCGGCCTCCTCTGCCTGCTGCTGAGCGACCTGGTCTCGAACCAGCAGCTCGGCCCGGTGGCGGCGATCGGCATCGCCACCTCGATCCTCGCCGGGCTCACGCTGCTGCCCGCGCTGCTGCTCGCGTTCGGCCGCGTGGCCTTCTGGCCGCTCGCGCCGACGCCCGAGCGGCCGCGCGTCAAGGCCGATGATCAGGGCTTCTGGGGCGGCGTCGCACGGCTTGTCGACCGTCGCAGCCGCACCGTCTGGATCGCGACGGCGCTGGTGCTGGGTGCCGGCGCGCTCGGCCTCACGCAGCTGCAGGCGAACGGTGTGCCCTCCAGCGACTTCGTCGTCGGCGAGTCCGAGGCGCGCGACGGCCAGGAGCTCCTGTCCGAGCACTATCCGGGCGGCTCCGGCAGTCCGACGCAGATCGTCGTGCCGGAGGCCGACCAGGACGCGGTCGCCGAGGCGGTCGCCGACCTCGACGGCGTCGAGGGCGTCTCGGTGGCGAGCGAGGACTCGCCGTCGGGCACCATCCCGCTGCCGGTCGACCCCGTGTCGCCGTTCGCGGCCGCGGCGCCCACGGTGGTCGACGGGCAGGTGCTGCTGCAGGCCACGCTCCTGGACGCACCGGATTCGGATGCGGCGCAGGCGGTCGTGCGAGAGATGCGCGCCGTGGTGCAGGGCGAGTCCGCCGCGGCTGCCGTCGGCGGGCCGACCGCCACTGCGATCGACACCAACGACGCCTCGCAGCGCGACCGCGCGCTGATCATCCCCATCGTGCTGGTGGTGATCTCGCTCATCCTGATGCTGCTGCTGCGCTCGGTGATCGCCGCGCTGCTGCTGCTGGCGACGACCGTGCTGTCGTACGGCACGGCGCTGGGCGTCGGTGCCCTCATCCTCACCGCCCTCGGCGTTCCCGCCATGGATCCGTCCGTGCCGCTGTTCGCCTTCGTCTTCCTGGTCGCGCTCGGCGTCGACTACAACATCTTCCTCATGACCCGCGTGCGCGAAGAGGTCGCGACGCTCGGCCACCGGCGCGGGGTGCTGCGCGGGCTGCGGGTGACGGGCGGTGTGATCACCTCGGCGGGCGTCGTGCTGGCCGCGACCTTCGCAGCCCTCGGCGTCATCCCCGTGCTGTTCCTGCTGCAGCTCGCCATCATCGTCGCGCTCGGCGTGCTCATCGACACGACCCTCGTGCGCTCGCTGCTCGTGCCTGCGCTCGCCCTCGAGATCGGCCCGAAGACCTGGTGGCCGTCGAAGCTCGCGCGCGAGCGCCGCGGTCCGAAGCACGCCGCGGGGCCAAGCCCGGAGCCGGTCGAGGCCTAGGCCGAATGCGCGTGGGCGCGCGGTCGTTGCCCGTGCCCTGAGTCCCTCAATGTGCGATCGGGTTTGCGCTTCAGCGTAATACGGTAATACGGTCGTAGTGCCGAGGAGGGCGACATGACACTTGCACGACGAGCCGCGCCGCTGCGGGAAGAGGCGGTTGCCGAGATCCGCGCCTCGATCGTTCGCGGTGAGTTGGCGCCCGGCTCGCGCGTGACCGAGAAGGCGATCGAGCAGCGACTGGGGGTCAGTCGCACGGTCGTCCGCGAAGCGCTACGGCAGTTGGAGAGCGAGCGGCTGATTCGCATCCAACCCGGGAGTGGCCCTGTCGTCGCCGAGCTCAGCGCCGACGAGGCGCGACAGCTCTACGAGGTACGGGCCGCCCTGGAGGCGACCGCTGCGAGATTGGCCGCACGGCATGGCGATGAGCGGCACATCCGCGCGCTCCAAGCCGCGTTCTCCTTGATGGGCGACGAGCCGCCGGCAACGCTGGAGGAGCTCCTCGCCATCAAGAGCAGCTTCTACTCGGCACTCATCGACGCCAGCCGCAACCACATCATCGGTGAGCAGCTCGCGAACGTGCAGGCTCGCATCAGCCAGCTCCGTGCCGTCACGCTCTCGGCCCCGAACCGGCACCCGGCAATGCGCGCCGAGCTCGGCGCCGTGGTCGATGCGATCGTGCGGGGCGACGCCGATCGTGCCTACGACCTCTCCGTCGCCCATGTGATGGCGGCCTCCGCCATCGCTCTCGACCACTTGGAGTCCACTGCATGAGCACCACGCTGTTCCTCGGGATGGGCCGGATGGGAGCGCCGATGGCGCGTCTTCACGCGGCAGCGTTCCCGACTCGCGTCTACGACGTCTTCGCGGAGGCAGCACACGCTGTCGCGGCAGCCTCGGAGGCCGAAGCCGTCACCGACCTCGCCGCCGGCATCGAAGGCGTCGACGTCGTGATCCTGATGCTTCCGACCAGCGCGCACGTCGAAGACGCGCTGCAGGGCGAGAACGGACTGTTCGCGCGCCTGCCAGCAGGCGCACTGATCATCGACATGGGTTCCAGCGAGCCCGCCAGCACGAGGGCGCTCGCGGTCGAGGCCGCCGAGGCCAACATCGAGTATGTCGACGCGCCCGTCTCCGGCGGCATCTCGAAGGCTGAGACCGGGCAGCTGACCATCATGGTCGGCGGCGGGTCCGAAGCCGTTGCCCGCGCGATGCCGCACCTCCAGCCGGTCGGCACCTCCATCGTGCACGTGGGCCCGGCTGCCGCCGGCCACGCCGCGAAGGCCCTCAACAACCTCGTCAGCGCGACGAACATCGCCGCGGCCACCGAGGCGGTGACCGTGGCGAAGCACTACGGCATCGATCCCGCCACGATGGTCGAAGTGCTGAACGCCTCGACCGGCATGAGCCAGGCCACGCAGGTGAAGTTCCCGCAGCACATCCTGCCCGGCACCTATGCCTCGAAGTTCTCCTACGACCTGATGCTCAAGGACATGGGCATTGCACGGCGCATGGCTGACGAGGTGGGCTTCGCGCCGGTCACCGGCGCGGCATTCGAGACGCTCACCCGCTTGCGCGCCGAGCTCGGCGACGCTCCTGATCACACCGAGATCGCCCGCGTGTATGCGACGGCGACCGGCATCACCATCGACGAAGGGAACGCACGATGACGACCATCGACCCGCAGGACTACATCGACGACATGGCGCGCAAGCGCGGCTACGTGCTCGACTACCACAAGGTCATGGCCAAGCAGGACTTCCCCGTGCTGCAGGCCGCGAACCACATGGTGTCTGCCGCCTACCTCGATCAGCGCACGCTGGATCGTAAGACGAAGGAGCTCATCTTCATCGTCTCGCTCACGGTCATGCGTGCGTCGAAGGGCCACATCCAGTCGCACATCCGCGTCGCCCTCGACCTCGGGCTCACGCCGAGGGAGATCCTCGAGGCGATCGAGATCTCGCTGCCCGAGGCCGGCATCGTGGCGTTCCAGACCGGGTTCGAGGCGTGGCGCGAGGTCGTCGGAGCCGACGGCATCGAACCGACGGTCGCCGTCCACGAGGGCGGCTCTGGCGGCGGCGAATAAGGGCTCGGCAGTGACGAGCGAGCTGGCTTGGGAGGTCGTGATCGTGCGGCACGGCACGCGCGACGCTCGCCGCAGCGAGGTCTTCCTCAACTATCCGTTCTACGGCGAGGACGACGGGCCCTTCACGCTCGACTACTTCTTCTGGGTGCTGCGCCGCGGCGACGAGGCGATCGTGGTCGACACCGGCTACTCGGCTGTGGGCGGCGCCTCCCGGGGGCGGAAGGTCCTCGTCGACCCGCTCGAGGCGCTCCGACGGCTCGGTGTGGAGCCGGCGTCGGGCGCTCCGGTCGTCGTCACCCATGCGCACTACGACCACATCGGCAACCTGTCGGCCTTCACCGCATCCGAGGTGCACATCGCGCAGTCGGAGATGGACTTCTGGACCAGCGAGATCGCGACGCGCCCGCTCTTCTCGCACTTCGGCGACCCGGCAGAGGTCGACGAGCTTCGACGCATCGAGACGCAGGGCCGGCTGCGGCCGTTCACCGGCACAGCGAGCATCGCCGACGGAGTCGAACTCATCGAAGTCGGCGGGCACACACCCGGCCAGGCGATGGTGCTCGTGGAGACGAGCGTGGGACGCGTGCTCATCGCCAGCGATGCCGCGCACTTCGTCGAGGAGCTCGAGCGCGACATGCTCTTCGTCTCCATGGCCGACGTGCCGCAGTCCTACCGCGTGCTCGATCGCATCAGGCAGTCGGATGCGGTGCATGTGCTGACCGGCCACGATGCGGGCACGCTGGCAGCGTTCGAGCCGCTGGGGGAGCCGCTGCCGGGAATCGCAGCCGTGATCGGTCGGCAACGGTGAGCCTGCCGCGCGACATCGTGGCGGCAGTCCGCGACGATCGGCGGCTGCAGGCGATGAGCCGGGGAGCGGACGTCACGCTCACCCTCGCTGATGATCGCAGCGCGCAGACGATCCGCCTGCGCGACGGCGACATCGTGCGCGGAGAGCATCCCGCGTTCGCCATCCGCCTCGGCGACGCCGCCTGGGCGCAACTGCTCGCAGCGGCGCCCGAAGCCGGTGACCAGCACCTGCTGCCGATGCTGCGCGACGGACGAGCATCGCTCGAGGGCGACGAGCTCGCCTTCGCGCAGCACCTGCAGATCGTCCGCAGGCTGATCGAGGCCCTTCGGCTCCCCGCACCCGCCTCCTCGCCGATCGAGCGGCGACCGCTCTCCATGCGAGGCGAGTATGTCCGTATCGATGGGCCGCTGGGTACCTCCGACGTCTACCTTGAGCGGGCTGGCAGCGGTCAGCAGCTGCTGTGCCTCGCCACCGCGGGCAGTGACTCGAGCCAGTTCCACGGTCTTGTCACCGAGACCGCGCTCACGGATCGCTTCGAGCTCATCGCCATCGATCTGCCGTGGCACGGCAAGTCGATGCCGGTCCCCGGCGTCGACCCTGTCGAGTACCGGCTCGATCCCGCGGGCTACACGCAGACGATCGTCGCAGTCGCCGACGCTGCGGGTCTCGATCGACCGATCCTGGTCGGGCCGTCGATGGCCGGCGCAGCCGTTGTTCGCGCTGTGGCGACGCACCCGCGTCGCTTCGCGGGCGCAGTGTCCTGCCAGGCGGGGCCGTTCGTGCGCGGCAGGAGCACACCGGCGCTGCGCTCGCCAAGCGTGAACCAGGCGTTGCACGTGCCCGAATGGACCTACGGCCTGATGAACCCTGCGTCTCCGATCGAGCATCGCGATCGCGTCTGGTGGGGCTACTCGGCAGGCGGCTACGGTGCATACGACGCCGACATCACGGGGTACCAGCGCTGGGACCTGGCAGAGGTCGAGCACCTGCTGACCGAGGAGAGCCCGCACATCGCGGTGCTCTCCGGCGCCTTCGACACGAGTGTTCCCCCCGACGCGTCGCGAGAGCTCGCCGAGCGCATCCCGAACTCGTCGTTCGCGCTCATGGTCGAGCTCGGCCACTTCCCGCACGCGGAGCATCCGGCGCGCTTCGCGGGATATCTTGAGGGCGCAATCGCTCGCATCCTCGCTGCCCGGTAGGGCGACGTTCGTATACGATTTACATCATCCCCAGTTGAAGGAGTGCTCATGAGCGCGACCACCGAGACCCAGGTGCTCGATTCCGTCCACGGCCAGCTGTTCGTCGCCGGCGAATGGGTCGACGGTGAGCAGGGCACGATCGACGTGCGCGACCCCGCGACCGGCGACGTGATCAAGCAGATCGCCGACGGCTCGGTCGAGGACGGCGTGCGCGCGCTGGATGCTGCCGTCGAGGCGCAGGAGTCGTGGGGGCGAACGCCCGCTCGCGTGCGCGGCGAGATCCTGCGCAAGGCCTTCGACCTGCTGCAGGAGCGCAAGGAGGAGTTCGCGCTGCTGATGACGCTCGAGATGGGCAAGCCCCTCGCCGAGGCGCGCGGCGAGGTCGCCTACGGCGGCGAGTTCCTGCGCTGGTTCTCGGAGGAGGCGGTGCGCATCGACGGGCGCTACACGATGACGCCCGAGGGCACCGGCCAGATGATCGTCACGCACCGACCCGTCGGCCCCTGCTTCCTCATCACGCCGTGGAACTTCCCGCTCGCGATGGCCACCCGCAAGCTCGCTCCCGCGCTCGCCGCCGGCTGCACCGCCGTCATCAAGCCGGCCACGTTGACGCCGCTCACGACGCTCGCGCTCGTGGGGCTGCTCGAGGAGGCGGGCCTGCCGAAGGGTGTCGTCAACGTCATCACCACCAAGTCGACCGGCGCGCTCTCGGAGCGCCTGCTCGCCGACCCACGGCTGCGGAAGGTCTCGTTCACCGGCTCGACGCCCGTTGGCGTGCAGCTGCTCAAGCAGGCGGCCGACAACGTGCTGAAGTCGTCGATGGAGCTGGGCGGCAACGCGCCCTTCGTCGTGTTCGACGACGCCGACCTCGACAAGGCCGTGGAGGGCGCGCTGCTGGCCAAGTTCCGCAACATCGGGCAGGCCTGCACCGCCGCGAACCGGTTCATCGTGCACGAGTCGATCGCAGACGAGTTCTCGCAGCGGGTCGGCGACGCCGTCAAGGCGATGAAGATCGGCCGTGGCACCGAGGAGGGCGTCACGATCGGACCGCTCGTCGAGGACAAGGCCGTCGCCAATGCGGTGCGGCTCGTGGACGCGGCCGTCAGCGACGGGGCAACGCTCGTCACCGGCGGCAAGGCGATCGACGGTCCCGGCTCGTTCTTCGAGCCGACCGTGCTCGACGGCGTCGACGCCTCGATGGCCGTCTCGATCGAGGAGATCTTCGGCCCGGTCGTCGCGATCCAGCGCTTCGCCACCGAGGATGACGCGGTGCGCCTGGCGAACGCGACCGAGTACGGCCTGGTCGGCTACGTCTTCACCGAGGACACCAAGCGCGGCCAGCGGATGATCGAGCGGATCGACACCGGCATGATGGGCCTCAACGTGGGCGTCGTCTCCAATGCGGCCGGTCCGTTCGGCGGCGTGAAGCAGTCGGGCCTGGGCCGCGAAGGCGGCGCAGAGGGCATCCACGAGTACCTCGAGACGAAGTACACGCTGATGCCGAACCCGTTCGCCTGAGGCGAGCCTCGCTGCGGGGCGGCGCCCCCGCCCCGTAGCGTGAGCGCATGTGGTTCGACACCTGGTCAGACATCGCCCGCACGCTGCTCGTCGGCGGCGCGGCGTACGCCGTGCTCATCCTCGTGCTGCGCCTCTCCGGCAAGCGCACGCTCAGCCAGCTGAACGCCTTCGACTTCATCGTCACGGTCGCGCTCGGTTCCACGCTCGCGACGGTGCTGCTCAGCAGCGAGGTCTCGTGGACGGAGGGTGTGGTCGCGCTCGGCCTGCTCGCGGGGCTGCAGTTCGCGATCGCGTGGCTGTCGACCAGATGGCAGCCGCTGCGGAAGGCGATCACGTCGTCGCCGCAGGTGCTGCTGCGCAACGGGGAATTCGACAGCGCCGCGCTGCGTGCTGCGCGCCTGACCGAGGCGGAGGTGCGCCAGGCGGTGCGCTCGAGCGGCGTCGGCGACCTCGCCGACGTCGCGCTCGTCGTGCTGGAGACCAACGGGTCGATCTCGGTCATCGCAGCGTCGCAGCTGGGGGACGGCTCGGCGCTGCGCGACCTGGATCGCTGAGGGCGGCGGCCGACCGGTCAGAGCGACTCCGCGAAGCGCAGCAGGACGGACCGGAGCCAGGCATTCTCCGTGGAGTCGTCGCTGCGAGTGCTCCAGATCGCCGATACGGAGAAGCGCGGTGAGTCGATGGGCACTGGACTCGTCATGAGCCCGGTGGTCGCCGCGATGACGGTTGCCGCATGCTCGGGGATCGTCGCGATCGCTGGCGTTCCGCGCAGCAGTGGCCCGAGGCCGGCGAAGTGGCTGATGGTGCACAGCGTGTGCCGGGTGAACCCCAGTGCTGCCATGCGCTCGTCAACCCAGCCGCGCTGCAGGTCGAACGACACGCGAACATGGTCTGATTCCAGGTACTCCTGCCGCGTGATCGGCCGCGAGTGACCCACGGCTCGGGCATCGAACAGGCAGAGATAGCCCCCGGAGAAGAGCGGTTCTGCCTGATGGCTCGCGGTCTGCTGCTGCGGCGGCGTGCCGCACACGACCAGATCGATCCTTGGGTCAGCGAGGCTCTCGCGCCAGAGGGAGCTGTTGGTCTGATGGATCGCGAAGTCGACAGCCCAGCCCTCCGCGAGCTTCTGAGACATGAGCCATGGTGCGAAGACCATCTCGAGGTCGTCGGACATCGCGAGATGGAACACTCGGGTCGTGCGTTGCGGGTCGAACGCGACGTCGTCGAAGATCAGATCGACGATCGATGAGAGCGTCGGCGCAACCCGCGATGAGATGGCCAGGGCCTTCGGCGTCGGCGTCATGCCCGCTCGGGTGCGCTCGAACAGTGGGTCGTCGAAGAGCACCCGCAACCGAGCAAGCGCTGCGCTCACCGCGCTCTGACTGAGACTGAGCTTCATCGCGGCCCGGGTCACGTGACGCTCCTGGCAGAGCACCTGAAAGATGACCAGGAGGTTGAGATCCACCCGACGCAGATCGACTGTGTTCATAGTACCCATGATAATCATCGATGCAACGGGACGGTATTACCGTATGACGGTAGCCTGGCCATCTTGCACCGTGGACGAGGGAGATCACATGCAGTCACTCAGCGCCGACCAGGAGGTCGGCCAGCACCAGCCGCGCCAGCTCTCGAAGGACGACCGACGGAAGCGCATGCTGGCCGTCGGCATCGGCAACTTCATGGAGTGGTTCGACTTCGCCATCTACGGCTACTTCGCTGCCATCATCGGCGCGCAGTTCTTCCCGTCAGGGGACCCCACGGCCGAGATGCTGTCGGCTCTCGCCGTCTTCGCGGTCGGCTTCCTCTCGCGGCCGATCGGTGCGCTCTTCCTCGGACCCATGGGTGACCGTCTGGGCCGGCGCACGGTGCTGATCATCACCGTGATGGGCATGGGCATCATCACCGCGCTCATCGGACTCGTCCCGTCGTTCGCGACCATCGGCATCGCCGCACCGATCATCGTCGTGGTGCTCCGCCTGCTGCAGGGCATGATGGTCGGCGGCGAATGGACGAGCGCCGCCGCCTACATCGGCGAGAGCGCACCCGCGAACAAGCGAGGGCTCTACGCCAGCCTGATCACAGCCACCGCTGGCCTGGCGTTCCTCGTCGGCACGCTCACCGCCGTGGTGCTGACGGCAAGCATGGACGCGGACTCGCTCGCCAGCTGGGGCTGGCGCGTGCCATTCATCGCCTCGTTCGCGATGGCGATCGTGGCCGTCTACATCCGCCGGAAGCTCGAAGACACCCCGGTCTATGAAGAGGTCGAGCGCAAGCGCAAGGCCAACGAGATCGAGTTCACCTCGCGCGGGGACAAAGCGAAGGCGTTCGTCATGACGCTCGCGTTCGCCGGCATCTTCGGTGTCTCGCTGTACTACCTGGTCACCTACGCCAACAACCACCTCACCGGCGCAGTGGGCATGGAACGCTTCGAGGCGCTCTGGGCCACCGCCATCGTCATGGTGATCTACGTGGCCTTCAACCCGCTGATGGGCGTCGCCGCCGACAGGTGGGGCCGCAAGCCCGTCAACCACTTCGGCATCATCGGCCTGATCATCTGGGCAGTGCCGGCCTTCATGCTGATGAACACCGGCAGCCCCTGGCTCGTGATCGTCGGCCTGGTGCCGTTCGCTCTGTTCGTCGCCGCGACCGCGGTCACCAACAACGTGCTGCTCGTCGAAGTGTTCCCCGCCTCCGTCCGCGCGACGGGTTCGGCCATCGGCTACAACGTGGCGTACGCCGTGCTGGCGGGCCCGGGTCCGCTCATCGCCGCCTCGCTGGTGGCCGCGACCGGTTGGCTGATCTCACCCGCCTTCTACGTGATCGCGGTCGGCATCGTCGCTCTCGCGGTGCTCTGGCCGATGCTGCCGGAGACCAAGGACCGCGACATCTCTCGAGGATGACGACCGGGGCGCAGCAGAGGAGCACCATGTACAAGGTCGCAGTCGTACAAGCGGCGTCCGTCCCGTTCGACGCGGATGCAGCCACCAGCAGAGCCGAGGCGCTCATCGCCGAGGTCGCTGCGCACGGAGCAGAGCTGGCGGTCTTCCCCGAGGCGTTCATCGGTGGCTACCCGAAGGGCACGTCATTCGGCACGGCCATCGGAACCCGCACCGAGCCGGGTCGAGTCGAGTACGAGCGCTACGTGGGCGGGGCAGTGACGCTCGAGGGCGACCAGGTCGCCCGGCTCGTGCAGGCGTCCACCGAGCACGACGTGCACCTGGTGATGGGTGTCATCGAACTGCTCGGCAACACGCTCTACTGCACGGCGCTCATGATCGCGCCAGGCGAGGGGGTGGTCGGCAAGCACCGCAAGCTCATGCCGACCGCCACCGAGCGACTGGTGTGGGGCTTCGGTGATGGCTCAACGCTCGACACCATGGAGACGCCCGGCGGCAGGGTCGGAACCGTCATCTGCTGGGAGAACTACATGCCGCTCCTGCGGCAGGCGATGTATGCAAAGGGGGTGCAGATCTACTGCGCGCCGACGGCCGACGATCGGCCCTCGTGGCAGTCGACCATGCAGCACATCGCGATCGAGGGGCGCACCTTCGTGCTCTCCAGCTGCCAGGTCATCACCCGGGATGCCTTCCCGGCTGATCACCCGGTGGAGTACGACGTGCCGGGTGGCGAGACGCTGATGCGTGGGGGCAGCGTGATCATCGATCCATCCGGGCGCGTTCTGGCCGGTCCGGTGTTCGACGAGGAGACGATCCTGTACGCAGAGCTCGACCCCACCGCGAAGACCCGATCGCATCTCGACTTCGATGCCGTCGGGCACTACGCCCGGCCGGACGTGTTCACACTGAGCGTCAACGAATCGCCTGCGACCTCGGTCCGCTTCACCTCATAGCGGCCCGAGCGCTGACCGCCCGCTGCTGCGGGTGGTCAGCGCTGCATTGTCGGAGCGCCGTCCGAGGCAAGCCACCGCAGGACGTCGGCGGCCGCGCCATCGGGGGCGTTGGGGTAGCCGGTGCCCGCCCAGAGGTGCAGGCGATCGGCGTCGCCGGCCCGTCCGGCAGCCCGCCGCAGCTCACGTGTGAGGTGATGGACGGCAGGGTAGGCGACCGGTGCGTCGGCGCCGTGCCGGTCGATGAACCCGTTGCGCAGGGCGCGCGCGGGACGGCCGGTGAACGCTCGGGTGACGACCGTCTGCTCCGGCTGCGCGCGACGGAGTGCCTCGCGATGCGTCTTCGAGGTTCCCGCCTCGTCGGTGCGCAGCAGCAGCGTTCCGACAGCGACGCACTCCGCCCCGACCGCCAGGAGCGATGTGACGGCGACCGGCCCGTCGACACCTCCGGTCGCGATCACGGGCAGGTCGACGGCTTGCCGCACGGTGCGAACGAGCGCTGCTGTCGAGACGGGAGCCGGGAGCCTCGATGGATCGTGCGTGGCGGAGTGGCCGCCGGCGCCGAAGCCCTGCGCGACGAGCCCGTCGACCCCGGCGTCCGCCGCAGCGCGCGCCTCCTCGGGCGTCGTGATGCTGGCGAGCACGCGAGTGCCGACGCGACGCAGCGCGGCGATCTCGGTCGGCGACGGCAGCGCGAATGTCAGCGAGACCACCGGCACGGGGTGGGCGAGCAGATACGCGAGCTTTGCGGACCAGTCGTCGTCGTCGTCGACCGGCTCGGGGTCCAACCGCAGTCCATAGACGTCGGCCTCCGGCTGCAGTTCGTCGGCGTAGGCGCGGAACGCCCCGTGATCGACGCGTGCGCTGGTCGGCACGAACAGGTTGACGCCGAACGCGGCGCCGAGGCCGCGCATCTGCGCTATTTCCTGAGCCATGGCCTCGGCGGTCTTGTAGCCGGCGGCCAAGAACGCGAACGCGCCGGCGTCCACGACCGCCCTTGCCAGCGCGAGCGACGTCGGCCCGCCGGCCATGGGAGCGGCCGCGAGAGGAAGGCGGCTCTCCAGCAGGGGTCCGGCCGTCACCGGGGGCTCGCTACGTCGGGCGCCAGCAGCTGGTGCGCGGCGAGCTCTCGGTAGAGCGGCGAGGACTCGAGCAGCTCGGTGTGCGTTCCGGTGGCGAGCACCCGACCGCCGTCGAGCACCACGATCTGGTCGGCATCGACGACCGTCGCGAGTCGGTGCGCGATGACGAGCGTCGTGCGGCCCTCGCTTGCGACGTCGAGCGCCGTCTTCAGCGATGCCTCGTTGCGCGCATCGAGGTTGGCGGTCGACTCGTCGAGCAGCAGGATCGGGGTCGACGCCAGCAGCGCACGCGCGATCGCCAGCCGCTGCCGCTCGCCGCCGGAGAGCAGCACCCCGCCCTCGCCGACCTCGGCGCCCAGCCCCTTCGCCGCGCGCGCCACCAGGTCGCCGAGGTTCACCGATTCGAGCGCCGCCAGCAGCTGCTCATCGGTCGCCTCCGGCGCCCCGAGGCGCAGATTGTCGCGCAGCGTGCCGGCGAGCACCGGCGCATCCTGCTCGACGTAGCCGATGCGCGCGCGCAGGCTGCCGCGGTCGACGTCGCGCACGTCGACGCCGCCGATGAGCACGCGGCCCTCGGTCGCGTCGTAGAAGCGCTCGATGAGTGCGAACGTCGTCGACTTGCCGGCGCCGGACGGGCCCACGAGGGCGGTCCGCGAGCCAGCGGGCACCGAGAAGGAGACCTCGGCGAGCACCACCCGCTCGTCGTCGGCGGCCGGGTAGGCGAAGGTGACGCGATCGAAGGCGACCATCGCCGCCCCCGCCTGCGGAGCGAGCGCGATGTCGGCATCCGTCTCGGCCTCAGCGGGGAGGCGGACGATCTCCTGGATGCGCCCCAACGCGCCGAGCGCGACGCTCACGGCCGCGATGGCGCCCGCGAGCTGCCCGAGCGGCATCACCATGAGGAACAGGAAGAGCAGGAAGCCGACCAGCTGCGAGATCTCGATCTCGCCCGTCGCCACCCGGAGGCCGCCGACGCCCAGCACGACGAGGAAGGCGAGCTGCACGGCGACTCCGAGGATCGGCACCACGAACGCCGAGATGCGTGCGACGCGCACGCCGGCGTGGAACGCGTCGCCCGAGCGGGCACCGATCTCGCGCACCTCGCGCTCGGTGGCGCCGGCGGCGCGCACCGTGCGCACCGCGCTGATGGCGCGCTCGAGCGCGCTCGTGAGGTGCCCGACCTGCTCCTGCGCCTTGCCGGAGGCGCGGCTCAGCAGCGGCATGACCACGAGCATCGCCGCGATCGCGACGGCCAGCACGAGCACCGACAGCCCCAGCAGCAGCGGATCGATGATGAGCATCGCGATGATCGCGCCGATGAGCGTGAGCACTCCGCCGACCGATTCGACCAACCCTTGCGTGAGCACCGCGCGCAGCAGGGTCGTGTCGCTGCCGACGCGGCTCACGAGGTCGCCGACGCGACGCTGGTCGAACTCGGCGATCGGCAGATGCAGCATGCGCGCGACAAGCGTGCGGCGGGTGCGCAGCACCACGTGCTCGCCGAGCACCTGCAGCAGGAAGTGCTGGAACCCGTTGGTCACGGCGCCGACGATCACCACGGCGACGAGCACCCACGGCAGCCATTCCATCGGCCGCGACTGCTCCACGCGCGCGATGAGCTCCTGCGCCAGCGCCGGCTGCGCGAGCGCGAACGCGGCGCCGACCACCGAGAGCGCGATCGCCCCGGCCAGCAGGCCCTTCTTCGGGAACAGGTAGGGGAGCAGGTCGCGCACGCTCGCGCGCGGACCGTCGTCCTGTCGCCGCCTGCCGAACATCCCTCGTCGCTCACTCATCGCATCCATTCTCCCGCGTCTCGCCGCGTGCCGATGACGGTGGCAGGTCGTAGCATCGAGGACTGTGCCAGCACCCGTCATCGAGGCCAAGGGCCTCACCAAGCGCTACGGCGACGTCACCGCCGTCGACGGCATCGACTTCGCCATCCAACCGGGGGAGGCCTTCGGGTTCCTGGGGCCGAACGGCGCCGGCAAGTCGACCACCATGCGCATGATCGCTGCCACCTCGACGCGCACCGCCGGCGAGCTCAGCGTGCTGGGCTTTGACCCGGCCGACCATGGCCCCGAGATCCGCGCGCAGCTGGGCATCGTGCCGCAGGCAGACCAGCTCGACGAAGAGCTGCGCGTGATCGACAACCTGATCGTCTACGGCCGCTACTTCGGGCTGCCGCTGCCCTACGTGCAGCGACGCGCCGAGGAGCTGCTGGAGTTCGCCCAGCTCACCGAGAAGCGCAAGGCACGCGTCGACGGCCTCTCCGGCGGCATGAAGCGGCGGCTGACCATCGCGCGCGGCCTCATCAACAGCCCGAAGGCGATGCTGCTCGACGAGCCCACCACCGGCCTCGACCCGCAGGCGCGGCATGTGCTGTGGGATCGGCTCTTCCGGCTGAAGGAGGAGGGCACGACGCTCGTGCTCACGACGCACTACATGGATGAGGCGGAGCAGCTCTGCGACCGGCTGGTGGTCGTCGACAAGGGCACGATCGTCGCCGAGGGGAGTCCCGCAGCCCTCATCCGCCAGTACTCCACGCGCGAGGTGCTGGAGGTGCGCTTCGGCTCTGCGCGCAACGAGGCCGCGGCGAAGACGATCGAGGGCATCGGCGCCCGCATCGAGGTGCTGCCCGATCGCGTGCTGGTCTACGACGACAACGGCGAGGCAGCGATGTCGGCCGTGCACGAGCGGGGGCTGAACCCCATCACGTCGCTCGTGCGTCGCTCCAGCCTGGAGGACGTCTTCCTGCGGCTCACGGGAAGGTCGCTGATCGAATGACCGGCAGCACCACCGGCCCGCGGGGCACGACCGCGACCGGCACGCTCGATGCGGTGGGTGTCGACCATGCGCTGGTCGCGCGGCGCTCGCGCTCCTGGGGCTGGTGGTTCGTCGCCGAGCACCGCATTCGGGCGATGCGGTCGTACGTGGCCTCGTGGATCGCCATCAGCGTCGGCTCTCCGTTCCTGTTCCTGCTCGGGCTGGGGCTCGGCCTCGGCCTGCTCGTCGACGCGAACCAGGGCGAGCAGGGCGTCGATGGCGTGCCGTACCTGGTCTTCATCGCCCCGGCCCTGTCGATGGCGACCGCCATGCAGACGGCCGCGCAGGAGAACACCTACGGCGTCTTCGGCGGCTTCAAGTGGTTCCCGATGTTCTTCGCCATGAACGGCACTCCCATCGGCGCCGCCCACATCGTGCTCGGGTTCCAGGTCTCGGTGCTCGTGCGGGTGCTGCTGCCGCTGGCCGCGTTCTCGATCGTGATGGTGATCTTCGACATCGGCGATCCGCTCGGCGCGCTGCTGCTGGTGCCGATCGGCCTGCTCCTGGCCGCCGCCGTCGGCTTCGCGGTCATGGCGTGGGTGTCGACGCAGACCGAGGATCGCGGGCAGCTCTCGTTCGTCGAGCGCTTCGTCGTCGTGCCGCTGACGCTCTTCTCCGGCACCTACTTCCCGCTCGAGACGCTGCCGTGGTTCCTGCACTGGATCGGCTGGATCTCGCCGCTCTGGCACGCTGCGGAGCTCGGCAGGTCTGCGCTGTACGGCGCGGAGCTCGCCCCCGCCATGGCGCTCGTGCACGTCGGCTACCTCGCCGCGCTCGCGGGCGTCACCTGCTGGCTCTCGATCCGCACCTTCCGTCGGAGGCTCGACAAGTGACAGAGCTCATGCAGGCACCTGCTCCGGCCATCCGCGGTCCCTTGCGCGGCATCTACGCCGGCAACACCCGCTCGGTCGTCATGCGCGGCCTGCAGGTGATGGCGCGCACCAACTGGGTGGTGGTGCTCACGGGCTTCTTCGAGCCGGTCTTCTACCTGCTCTCGATGGGCGTCGGTCTCGGCGCGCTCGTCGGCAGCGTCGAGTTCTACGGCGCGGATGTCGCCTATGCGGCGTACATCGCGCCGGCGCTGATGGCCGTGAGCGCGATGAACGGCGCGGTCTACGACTCGACGATGAACGTCTTCTTCAAGATGAACTTCGCGAAGCTGTACCAGCAGATGCTCTCGACCTCGCTCGGCCCGCTCGACGTGGCGCTGGGCGAGATCCTGCTGGCCCTGTTCCGCGGCCTCCTCTACGCCAGCGGCTTCATGGTCGTGACCACCCTGATGGGGCTGAACCTGTCGTGGACCGCGGTGCTGGCGATTCCCGCGGCGCTGATCATCGCGTTCGGCTTCGCCTCGTTCGGCATGGCGCTCACCAGCTACATGAAGACGTTCCAGCACCTGGACTACGTCTTCTTCCTGATGATGCCGATGTTCCTGCTCTCGGCGACGTTCTTCCCCATCGAGGTGTACCCGCAGGGACTGCAGTGGGTGATCCAGGCGATGCCGCTGTGGCACGGCGTCGACATGATCCGGCAGCTGACGACCGGCCTCATCCAGCCCTCGATCTGGCTCCACCTGCTCTACTTCGCGGTGATGATCGTCGCGGGGCTGTGGTTCACGACCGTTCGGCTGCGGGCGCTCTTCCTGCGCTGATGCGGGCTGGAGTGCGACATCGGCGCTCACCGGGCCGTCCGCGGCTGCTCAGAGCGCTTTGACCTGCTTGTTGCGCGCGGGTCAGGGATCCTCACCGACGACGACGCCGGCGCCCCCGCCAAGGGCTCCGGAGGCGGCCCGCTCGCGATCAGCGCTCGATGTCGATGTCCTTCGTCTCCTTCGAGAGCAGCAGCGCGATGAGCGTGAGCGCGCCCGCGCCCGCCAGGTAGACACCGACCCAGAAGGGGCTCCCGCCGCCCGCCGTCCAGAGAGCGACCGCGATGAACGGTGCGAGCGCGGCGCCGAGGATCGACGAGACGTTGTAGCTCACGCCCGAGCCGGTGTAGCGCACGTTCGTCGGGAACAGCTCCGGCAGCAGCGCACCCATCGGTCCGAACGTGAAGCCCATGAGCGACATGCCGATGATGAGCCACAGCATGACCCCGACCGTGTCACCGCCGGTGAGCGGCACCCACAGCATGCCGAAGAGCATGATCGCGAGCGTCACGATGATCAGCAGGCGTCGGCGTCCGAACCGGTCCGCGAGCGGACCCGACACGAGCGTGAAGATCCCGAAGAACACCACACCCACGATGAGCATCAGCACGAAGGTGGTGTACGAGTAGCCCAGGCCCGGCACGGCAGCGTCCACGGGCGCGCGGCCGTACGTGAGTGAGAACGCGGTCATCAGGTAGAAGAGCACGTAGGTCGCGAGCATGAAGAAGGTGCCGAGGATCAGCTCTCGCCAGTGCGCGCGGAACACGGTCGCGAGCGGCAGTCGCTGGATCGCGCCGGTCGTGCGCGCCTTCTCGAACGAGGTCGATTCGACGAGCTTCAGCCGCACCCACAGGCCGACGATGACCATGACGGCCGAGAACAGGAAGGGGATGCGCCAGCCCCACTCGAGGAACGCCTCGGACGGCATCGACGGGTCATCGCTCGGCAGCACCGCGGCGATGATCAGGAAGAGGCCGTTGGCGACGATGAAGCCGAGCGGGGCGCCGAGCTGCGGGAACGTGCCGTACCAGGCGCGCTTGCCCGCCGGTGCGTTCTCGGTCGCGACGAGCGCCGCACCCGACCACTCGCCGCCGAGGGCGAAGCCCTGTGCGAGCCGCATGAGCACGAGCAGCGCCGCGGCGAACCAGCCGATCTGGCCGTACGTCGGCAGCAGGCCGATGAGGAAGGTCGCAATGCCCATGGTGAGTAGCGCGCCGACGAGCGTGAGCTTGCGGCCGTGCTTGTCGCCCAGGTGCCCGAAGACGACCGAGCCGATCGGGCGCGCGACCATGGCGGCACCGAACGCGGCGAAGGACGCCAGCAGCGCGGTGGTGTCGTCGCCGGTGGGGAAGAACAGGTGCGGGAATACCAGCACGGCGGCCGTCGCGTAGACGTAGAAGTCGTAGAACTCGATCGTCGTGCCGATGAGGCTGGCGAAGAGGACGCGACCGCGGGAGTTCGCGGGCGCGGACGGCTGCGAGGCCGCTTGGGTGGCAGAGAGGGACATCGGTGCTAGCCCTCCTGCGAACGGAGGCTGCGGAGCGCCAGGGCTGCCTCGACGACCGCCTCCGCGGCCTCGCGCCCCTTGTCCTCCTTGGAGCCCGGCAGTCCCGCGCGGTCGATGCCCTGCTGCTCGTCATCGAGCGTGAGCACGCCGAAGCCGACCGGTTTGCCCGTGCGGATGGCGATCTCGGTCAGGCCCATCGTGGCGGCCTCGGACACGTACTCGAAGTGGGGCGTGCCGCCGCGGATGATGACGCCCAGCGCCACTGCGCCGTCGAAGTCAGCCTCGAGCGCCGCCTGCGCGACGACGGGCAGCTCGAACGAGCCGGGCACCGGCAGCTCGGTCACCTCCGCCCCCATCTCGGCGAGCGCGCGCCGCGAACCCTCGAGCAGGCCCGTGGCGATCTGCTCGTGCCAGCGGCCGTGCACGACCGCGATCCTCAGCCCGGTCGCATCCAGCCCGGCGCCCTCGGGACGTCCTTCTCCAGCCATGGCTCAGCCCTCTCCCTGCTCGTCGTTCTGCGTGATGACCCCTGGCAGCCGGTGACCCATGCGGTCGCGCTTGGCCTCGAGGTAGTGCTCGTTGTGGGCGCCGACGCCCACCAGCAGCGGCACCAGTTCCTGCACCTCGACACCGTGCCGCTCGAGCGCCTCGCGCTTGAGCGGGTTGTTCGAGAGCAGTCGGACCGACTCGACGCCCTGCTGCCGGATGATCGCGGCCGCCGCGCCGTACTCGCGCGCGTCGGCTGGCAGGCCGAGGGCGAGGTTGGCGTCGAGCGTGTCGAGCCCGTCCTCCTGCAGCTTGTAGGCGCGCAGCTTGTTGATGAGTCCGATGCCGCGGCCCTCCTGGCCACGCAGGTAGACCACCATGCCGCCGCCGGCCTGCTGGATCTGCTCCATGGCATCGTCGAGCTGCGGTCCGCACTCGCACTTGAGCGAGTGGAGCGCCTCGCCGGTGAGGCACTCGGAGTGCACGCGCACGAGCGCGCCGTCGCCGAGCTGCTCGCCGGAGATGATCGCCAGGTGATCGGCGCCGGTCTGCCGGTCGCGGTAGGCCGCGATGCGGAAGGTGCCGAAGCGTGTCGGCACGTTCGTCTCCACCTCGAACGACACCCTGGCCGACTCCTCGTTCTCGCCGCCGCACGCGGTGGGCAGGCCTCCCGCGTCGAGGTAGTCGATGAGGTCGGCGATCGTGATCACCGGCAGGTCGTGCTCCTCGCCGAACGCGATCAGCGAGGGCAGCCGGCGCATCTCGCCGGTGTCCTCGACCAGCTCGCCGATCACACCGACAGGAGAGAGGCCGGCGAGCTGCATGAGCTCGACCGCCGCCTCGGTGTGCCCGGCGCGGGCGCGCACCCCGCCCTCGACCGCGCGCAGTGGCACGATGTGGCCGGGCCGGCGCAGGCTGGATGCGTCGGAGTCGGTGTCGGCGAGCACCCGCAGCGTGTGGGCGCGGTCGTCGGCCGAGATGCCGGTGGTCGAGCGATCGGCGGCGTCGACCGTGATCGTGTACGCCGTCTGCCGGTGATCCTCGTTCTCGAGCACCATCAGCGGCAGACCGAGGTCGTCGGCGCGCTCCGCGGTGAGTGGCGCGCACAGGTAGCCGGAGGTGTGGCGCACCATGAAGGCGATCCACTCGGCGGTGGCGAGCTGGGCCGACATGATCAGGTCGCCCTCGTTCTCGCGCCCCTCGTCGTCGACGACGATGACCGGCTTCCTGTCTCTGAGCGCCTTGATCGCGGCGTCGATGGTGGTGATGCTCATCGCTTGTCCTCCAACTGCAGCATGCGCTCGACGTGGCGAGCGACGATGTCGGTCTCGATGTTGACGCGGTCGCCCGCGGCCCGGAATCCGAGCGTGGTCGACTCGAGCGTCTCGGGGATGAGCGAGACCTCGAACCAGGCATCCCGCTCGGCGGGGTCGCTCACGGCCGAGACGGTCAGCGAGATGCCGTCCACGGCGATGGAGCCCTTGCGCACCACCAGGTGCGCGAGCGCCGGGTCGAGCGAGAAGCGCACGGTGCGCTGGCCGTCGGCGTCGACCACCGAGAGCACCCGGGCGGTGCCGTCGATGTGGCCCTGCACGATGTGGCCGCCGAGCCGGTCGCCGACTGCCGCAGCGCGCTCGAGGTTGACGCGGTCGCCGACCTTGCGGTCGCCCAGCGTCGACATGTCGACCGAGATCTGCATGACGTCGGCCGTGAACGCATCCGTCGTCTGATCGACGACCGTCAGGCACAGGCCGTTGACCGCGATGGAGTCGCCGTGGGATGCGTCGCTGATGACCAGCGGGCCGCGCACGGTCAGCCGCCAGGCGGCACCCTGGTCGGTGCTGTGGGGCTCGAACGAGATGACCTCGCCGAGCTCTTCGATGATGCCGGTGAACATCACTGCTCGCTCTCTGTGGTGGCCTCGACCAGGAGGTCGCGGCCGAGCTGCTCGAGCCGCGACACCGTGAGGCGGCGCTGCTCGTCGATCGTCCCGACGCCGAGGTCGTCGAGGGCGGTGCGCGGTCCTCCGAGGAGGGTGGGCGCGAGGTAGACGGTGAGGCGGTCGGCGAGCCCGGCGCGGATGAACGCGCTCGCGAGCGTGGGGCCGCCCTCGACGTACAGGGTCTGGATGCCGTCGGCGGCCAGGGCGCGCAGCTCGCGCTCGAGGTCGTGGCCAGCGGTGCGAACGCCGCGCGGATTCTGCCGCAGTGCGGCCGTCGCGGGGATCGCGCGATCGCCGAACACCACGGGGATGGGCTGCGGCGCATCCGCCTCGCCCTCGACGCGGGCGGTGAGCCGGGGGTCGTCGGCGAGCACGGTGCCGGTGCCGACGGCGATCGCGTCGTGGGCGCTGCGCTCGCGGTGCACGTGGGCGCGCGCCTCCGGGCCGGTGATCCAGCGGCTGCTGCCGTCGGCTGCGGCGGCTCGGCCGTCGAGCGACTGCGCCCACTTCACGGTCACGCGCGGACGCCCGGTGCGCTGCACGAAGAGCCAGTCCGCGATGAGCGCCTCGCCCTCCGACTGATCGAGCCGGGCGACGTCGACGCCGGCGCCGGTGAGTCGGGCGCTGCCGCCCCGAGAGCGCTCACCGGGGTCGGACGCCGCATAGACGACGCGAGCGACGCCCGCATCGAGCAGCGCGAGCGCGCACGGGCCGGTGCGGCCGGTGTGGTTGCACGGCTCGAGCGTCACGACCGCGGTCGCGCCCCGCGCCGCGCCCGTCGCGAGCTGCGAGAGGGCGTCGATCTCGGCATGCGCGGTGCCAGCGCCGCGGTGATAGCCCTCGGCGAGCGTGCGTCCGTCGGGCGCGAGGATGACGGCGCCGACCTGGGGGTTGATGCCGCGAGGACCATGCACCGCGAGCTCGCGAGCGCGAGCCATCGCGGCGCGCTCCGCTGCCGTGTTCCCCGTCATTCGATCCTCTCCGAACGCGCGCGGGGATGTGCGGGGTCGATGGCGACCCCACGTGCGCCTCTCCTCCGGACTCTCACCGTCGGTGCTGGAATTCCACCAGCTCAGCCGATCACCGCCGCTCGTCGCGACGCGGGATGCTCGGGTCGCGGACTCTCACCGCCGGTTCAGACTTGCACTGACCCCGGGCACGTTGCTCTCAGCCTACAACTCGGATTCGGCCCCGCCCATTCCCGCTGGTGGATCGTCCGCGTCCCGGCCGGTCCAGCCCGGCGGCGCGGGGAGGTGTCAGTCGAGACTCGGCCAGGGGAGCCCGGCAACGGGATCGCCGACCAGGACGCGCACGGCACGGTGCTGCAGCATGGGCTCGCCGCGCTGCGTCCCCGCACGCGTGCCGAGGTAGCGGAAGCCCGCGGCCTTCGCCACTCGCATCGAGCCGATGTTGCCGTCGTAGCAGCTCCAGAACACCTCCGGCCACGTCAGGCAGCCATCGGCGTGCCCGACGACGGTGCGCAGCGCATCCGCCATCAGGCTGCGGCCCTGGGCATCCGGATGCAGCCAGAAGCCGACCTCGCGGGCATCGGCGCGCAGCCCCACGACACCCGCGAGCTCGCCCCGCAGCGATTCGCGGATCGCCCAGACGCGCTCATCGTGCTCGCCGCGCCACCCCGCGGGCACGAACTCGCGCACGAAGCTCTCCCCGTCGGCGCGCGTGTACGGCCACGGGGTCTCGATCCAGCGCCTCGCCTGCTCGGTCGAGCAGGCCTCGACGACGCGGTCGATGTCGTGCTCGCGCAGCGCCGTGAGCACCACCTTCTCGCCCATGAACGGCAGCGTCGGGCCTGCCAGTCCTGTCATCGAAGGCCCATGGCCTCGAATGCCCGTGTGAGCGTCGCGTCCGCGACGGCGGTGGCGCGATCGGCGTTCACCGCGAGCAGCCGGTCGAGCTCGGCCGGGTCGGCGAGCAGCTCGAGGGTGCGCTCGCGCACGGGCGCGAGCTCGGCCACGACCGCATCGGCGACCTCGGTCTTGAAGACGCCGTAGCCCTGGCCGTCGAAGTGGTCCTCGAGCGCCGCGACGCTCGTGCCGGTCACGGCGCTCATGATGTCCAGCAGGTTCGTGACGCCGGGCTTCTGCGCCCGGTCGGCACGGATCGCGCCGTCGGTGTCGGTGACGGCCGAGCGGATCTTCTTCGCCGTCTTCGCGGGCTCATCGAGCAGCCAGATGATGCCCTTGTCGTTGTCGGCCGACTTCGACATCTTCGACTGCGGCGTCTGCAGGTCGTAGATGCGGGCGCCGTCAGCGAGGATCCGCGGCTTCGGGCTGGTGAACGTGGCACCGAAGCGCTTGTTGAATCGTTCGCCCAGGTCGCGCGTGAGCTCGACGTGCTGCTTCTGGTCGTCGCCGACCGGCACGATCTCGGCGTCGTAGAGCAGGATGTCGGCCGCCATCAGGATCGGGTAGGTGAACAGCCCCACCGACGCCGCCTCCTGCCCGCCCTTGGCGGTCTTGTCCTTGAACTGCGTCATCCGACTGGCCTCGCCGAAGCCCGTGATGGTGCTCAGCAGCCACGCGAGCTGCGCGTGCGCCGCCACATGCGACTGCACGTACAGGCAGGAGCGGTCGGGGTCGATCCCGCCGGCGATGTACTGCGCCGCGAGCGTGCGCACCTGCTCGCGCAGCACCTGCGGGTCCTGCGGCACGGTGATCGCGTGCAGGTCGACGATCGAGAAGAACGCGTCGTGATCCTCCTGCATGCGTCGCCACTGCTGGAGGGCGCCGATGTAGTTGCCGAGGTGGAGCGAGCCCGAGGAGGGCTGCATCCCCGAGTAGAGGCGCGGGTGTGCCATGGATGGGTTCCTCAAGTGGGTGATCAGAGGTGGTAGTCGACGACCACCGGGGCGTGGTCGGACCAGCGGGTGTCGTACGAGGGATAGCGGTCGACGCGGTAGTCGCGGGCGACCGCCGCGAGCGCGGGGGAGGCCACGTGGTAGTCCAGGCGCCAGCCGGTGTCGGTGTCGAACGCCTTGCCGCGCTGCGACCACCAGGTGTAGGGGCCGTCGACATCCGGGTGCGCGGCCCGGCCGACGTCGACCCATCCGTGACCACGGCCCCGCACGCCATCGACGCCCGTCACCATGCCGGTGCCGAAGAAGCGATCGAAGTAGGAGCGCTCCTCCGGCAGGAAGCCGGAGGACTTCTGGTTGGCGCGCCAGTTCTTGATGTCGAGCGGCGTGTGGCCCACATTCAGATCGCCCATGATCAGCACGTGCTCGGTGTGGCGGCGCAGCTGCGGCAGTCGCTTGGCCATCGAGTCGAGGAAGCGGAACTTCTCATCCTGCTTCGGGGTGCCGACCTCGCCGGAGTGCACGTAGACCGAGACCACCGTGAGCACGGTCTCGCCCACCAGGAAGTCGGCTTCCAGCCAGCGGCCCTTGGTGTCGAACGATTGCAGGCCGATGTCGGTGCGGTGCGCGATCGACGGCTCGCGCGAGAGCAGTGCGACACCCGCGCGGCCCTTCGCCGTGGCGGGATCGTGGAGCATGTGCCAGCCCGGCACGAGCGGCAGCAGATCCTCATCCTGCGCCCGCACCTCCTGCAGCGCGACGATGTCGAAGCCGCCCTGCTCGAGCCAGTCGCCCATGCCCTTGCGGAACGCGGCGCGCACGCCGTTGACGTTGACGGAGGCGATGCGGAGCATGCCTTCGAGCCTACCGATGGTGACCGGTGCCGCCGTGCGCTGGCATGCTCGGCGACCGGATCAGCGGCTGCGCCTCGAGAGCCGCTTGTGTGCGCCGACCGCGTCGAGGCTCGGCTGCCTGCCGGCCTCCATCTGCTGCAGCAGCGCCTCCGCCTGCTCGGGGGTCAGCCTCGCGTCGATGCCGCCGGACTCGACGAGGCGGGTGTACGCCCGGCCGGTCGGGGTCACGGCTACGAACGCGAGCGCGAGCAGCAGGATCTGCATGATGAAGCCGAACCAGATCAGGATGATCACGGGGGCCGCGACGCTGCCGAGCAGGGGGTTGTTCTCGACCGCGCGGAAGAGCAGCGATGCGATCGCCTTCAGCCCCGCGAACGCGACCGCGCACGCGATGGCGGCAGGCACGATGCGCTTGGCGGGGAGCCGCAGCCGGCCGCCGAAGCGGAACATCAGCAGCACGATCGACGTGTCGAGCACCAGCTGCGAGATGAAGCCGATGAGCTGCGTCGTCCAGCCCAGGCCGAGGAACTCCGCGAGGGCCTGCGTGAGCACGAGCAGGCCAGCGGAGACCACCACGAGCAGACCGATGCCGATCGCGACCGCCAGATCGCCGAGCTTCAGCAGCAGGAAGTTCGACGGCGGTGAGTCGAGCTCGAACATGGCGCGGAAGCCCTCACGGCTCACGGCGATCCATGCGATCGCAGTGAGCATGATCGCGATGGCACCGGCCGCGCCGGCCCAGCCGGAGATGCTGACCGAGAACAGCTCCTGCGCGTCGAGCGCACCGCCCTCACCCAGCAGGCCGGGGACGCTCGAGGAGATCGAGTCGATCACGGCGCGACGCAGCTCGAGGTTGCCGCCCAACACAGCGGTGAAGATCGCGAACGCCACGAATAGCGCGGCGAAGAGCGAGAGGAACGCCTGCAGCGTCATGCCCTGCGCCAGCACCGACCCTCGCTCGTCCGAGTAGCGCTGCCACGCTCGAGCGGGCCACGAGCGCTTCAGTCGCTCGATGAGCTGCTGCATCCCGATCCTCCCGAGTCGCGTGGCGTCGGTTCGGCTCCCCAGCGTAGTGTGAACGCATGAGCGACCTCTCTGGAGTCGGAGTCGGCCGAGGCATCTCGGTCGCGACCGTGCTGACCATGCCGGAGCCGCTGGCGCCGCCGAGCGACGAGCCGCTCGCCGCTGCCGCGGACAGCGAGCACCAGCGCGTGCAGACCGCGCTGCAGGAGGTGGCGGACGAGCTGCGCGCTCGCGCCGTCGCCGCTGGCGGTGAAGCGCAGGAGGTGCTGGAGGCATCCGCGCTCATGGCGCAGGATCCTGCGATCCTCGACGACGTGCGGTCGCGGCTGGACGCGGGCACCAACGCCGAGCGAGCCACCTGGGACGCGTACGCGGCGTTCCGCGACATGCTCACGGCGATGGGCGGCTACATGGCTGAGCGCGCCACCGACCTCGACGATGTCGCCCAGCGGGTCGTGGCCCGTCTGCGCGGCGTGCCGGCGCCGGGAGTGCCGCAGTCGGATGAGCCGTTCATCCTGGTGGCACGAGACCTCGCGCCCGCCGACACCGCCACGCTCGACCTCACGAAGACGGTCGCACTCGTCACGCAGGACGGCGGACCCACCTCGCACACCGCGATCCTCGCGCGCTCGAAGTCGCTGCCTGCGGTCGTCGGCGTCACCGGCCTGCTGGCGGCGGTCTCCGACGGTCAGCTGGCGATCGTCGACGCGCGCACCGGCACCATCGTGCTCGATCCCGACGAGAGCGCCGTCGCTGCCGCCGTCGCCGAGCGCGAGTCGCGCCTGGCCGCGGTCTCGGCACCGGCGACGCCGGGCGCGCTGGCCGACGGCACGGCGGTCCCGCTGCTCGCCAATGTCGGCTCCGGCAAGGATGTGCCGAGCGCGGTCGAGCTCGGAGCGGAGGGCGTGGGGCTGTTCCGCACCGAGTTCCTCTTCCTCGGTGCGACCACCGCGCCCACCGTCGAGGAGCAGACAGCCGCCTACACCGAGGTGCTGCAGGGCTTCCCGGGGAAGAAGGTGGTCGTGCGCGTGCTCGATGCCGGTGCCGACAAGCCGCTGTCGTTCCTCAACGACGCGCACGAGGAGAACCCGGCGCTCGGCCTGCGCGGCATCCGCGCGCTGCGGGCGAGCGAGCAGATCCTGCGCGATCAGCTCACGGCGCTCGCGAACGCGCAGGCGGCGACCGAGGCCAGGCTGTACGTGATGGCGCCGATGATCGCCGATCGTGAGGAGGCCGCGTACTTCGTCGCCCTCGGCAAGGAGCTCGGGCTCGAGCGTGTCGGCGCGATGGCCGAGGTGCCGTCGATCGCGGTGGTCGCCGACCAGGTGCTGGAGGTGGCCGACTTCGTGTCGATCGGCACGAACGACCTCACGCAGTACACGATGGCCGCCGACCGGCAGCTGGGCTCGGTCGCGGCCCTCCAGGATCCGTGGCATCCCGCCGTGCTGCGTTTGGTGAAGCTCATCGGTGAGGCAGGCGCTGCCGCGGGCAAGCCGGTGGGCGTCTGCGGTGAGGCCGCGGCGGATCCCGCGCTCGCAGTGGTGCTCGTTGGCCTCGGCGTGACGAGCCTGTCCATGAGCGCGACGGCGATCGCCGACGTGCGGGCCGAACTGCTCACCGTCACGCTCGACGAGGCGAAGGCCCGCGCGGCGCGTGCGCTGGCGGCCACGTCCGGCGCCGAGGCTCGCGAGGCTGCCTCCGCCTGACCGGAGGTCGACGCCGGCCGACCCTCCCGCTCAGCGCCCGCCGGAGGCGCGGGCCAGCGCGACCGCGAACTCGCGGGCACGCTCGCGCTCGCCCTCGATCGGCAGCACCACCGTCGCGCGCGCCACCGCGGTCACCTGCTTGCGCAGTCGATGGCGTGCTCGCGAGCGCCGTGCGGCGCCCACGCCGCCCGCGACGAGTGCGCCCACGACACCCAGCACGATGCCGAGCAGCACGCCGCCGAGCAGGCCGACGAGCGGGATCGGCCAGCCGTCGAGCCACGTCTGAGTGCCCTCCACCTGCGGGATGACCGGCGCGACCATGCCGCCGAGGGGCAGCAGGATCGGCAGCAGCAGCCACACCCCGCTGACGACGGCGACGATGAGCGCGAGCCATTGCAGTGCCGCGAGCGGCGGCCACCACCACGAGCCGCGGGCGCCCAGATCGGTCCTGGCGACAGCCCGGTCGAGCTCCGAGGGGAGCGTCTCGAGCGCATCCGCGGCATGCTCGTGGATCGCCGCCTGCCAGCCATCGCCGAGACCCGCGGCGGCCGCATCCGCGTACGCGCGCACGGCCATCCCTGCCTGCGCGCGCTGCGCTGCGTTCATCGGCGGCATGCCGGTGCGGTGCACCTCGGCGTCGCGGCCGCGATCGCGGCCGAACGACAGGTGCAGGCGGCGCAGCGGATCGGGGGCGAACCGCAGCAGCCAGGAGGTGACCGGCCAGCCGGTGACCTGCCCCGCGCGCTTGCGGTAGGAGCCCGCGACGGCCTGCGCCACCGCATCGACGTTGGCAGCGGTCGCGAGGCCGCGCTCGAGCGCCTGCACGTCGGCGCGCTGCACGGCGCCGGGCACACCGGCGGACTCGAGCCGGCCGGCGATGGCGCGCACGTCGGCCGCGAGGCGCTGCGATGCGGCCTGCTGCTCGAGTGCGAAGCGCGCGATCAGCCGGCGCAGGTCGTCGATGCCGGTGCCGACGGTGGCGGAGACCGGCAGCACCTGCACCCGGTCGAGACCGTCGCCGCGGAGCAGCCCGCGCAGCGAATCGACCACCGACTCGACCTCCCCGGGAGCGAGACGATCCACCTGGTTGAGCACTGCGGCGGTGACCGCGGCGTGCGTGGCCAGCGGCGCGATGAAGTCACGATGGATGACGGCGTCGGCGTACTTCTGCGGGTCGACGACCCAGACGAGCACGTCCACCTGGCCCGCAAGTCGCTCGGCGATCGCGCGGTGCTCGAGCGCGACCGAGTCGAAGTCGGGCAGGTCGATGAGGATGAGCGAGAGCTCCTGTCCGCGTCCGTCGCGGTCGGTCGCGAACGGGCGATCCATGACGCGACGATCCGAGACCTGGAGCCAGTCGAGCAGCGCGGATGCCCCGCGTGGGTTCCAGATCGCGGCGAGCGGCTCAGCGGTCGTGGGCCTGCGCACGTGTGTGCGCGCGACCGATTCGCCCGCGAGCGCGTTCATGAGCGACGACTTCCCGGAGCCGGTCGCGCCGAAGAAGCCCACCACCGTGTGCTCGGAGGAGAGAGCGCGGCGCTCGCTGGCGCGACCGGCGACGCGGCGGACGGCCTCGAGGTCGTCTTCGGGCACGCGCCCGGCGCCGAGCGCTGCGGCCTCGCCGAGCGCGCCGAGCAGCTGATCGACGGAGGTCGCGCTCACCGTGCGTCCTCCTGCGAGCCGCGCTCGACGGCGGGCAGCGGCCCCGTGCCTGCCGGCAGCTCGCGCACCTCGGCGGCCTCTCCGGCGAGCGGCGCCTCGGCGGCATCGTCCATGGCTTCGCCCTCGACCACGTCGCTCGGCAGCAGCTCGCGGTGCGGCATACCCTCGACGCGCGAGTGCACGGCGACCATCGCGCGCTCGAGCGCGGCCGCCGCATCCCGCAGGCCATCGCCACCGGCGCCCGCGTCGACGGGGTCGAGCAGGGCGTTCCAGCGATCGGCCTCCGCAGCCATCAGGAGCCGCACGCGCGAGTCGAGATCCTGCCGCGCCTCGGCTGCCAGCCGACGCACCGCGTCCTCGCCGAAGATCGTCTCGAGCAGCTTCTGTCCCACCACGGCCGACCCGCCGGCGATGGCGATTTCGCCGCCCGTCAGGCCGCCGGTGGAGGCGAACACGACCACCATGAGCGCGACCGTGATGACGTTCAGGCCCAGCGACATGACCCGCGCCTTGGTGCGCTTGCCCGCCGCCTGCTCGGTGATGAGCTCGACGAGTCCCTGCTGCCAGTCGCGCACGAGCTTCGACGCGCGCTCCGGCAGATCGGGCGACGCGTGCGCGAGATCGGCGCCGCTGGTCAGCTGGCGCCCCACGGCGCTCTGTCGCACCCGTGCCCAGGAGTCCGAGGCCGCGCGGCCGGCGGCGTCGACCATCACCGCATGCAGGCCCGACTCGATCTCGTGCTCGACCTCGATGGCCGGCGCGGGCTTGCCCTGGAACCAGGCCGTGACCTGGTCGCGGGTACGGGAGAACCAGGATTCCAGCGTGCGGAAGACGTCGGAGGTGCCGACGAAGTCCTGCCAGCGGGCGAGCACCTCCCCGCGCAGCAGCACGCCGTCGCGGGTGGCATCGTTCACGCGCTCGGCGGCGTCCTCGTGCACCGAGCGGATGCTCTTGCGCAGATCGCCCGCCACCACCAGCTGCTCGTCGCGGGCGTCGGCGATGATGCGCGCGGTGACGCCGAGGCGCTCGACGGTGCCCGCCAGCGTGCGGCCGGAGACCCGGGCGCGCTCGGCGCGGTCGCCCGCGATCCCGACCAGCCAGCTGCGGATGCCGGCGACCGCGGCCGGCGGCAGCATGCCTCGCTCGTCGAGCACCGCCTCCGTCACCACGAAGACGGGCGCGCTGCCGAGGCCGCGCTCGCCCAGCATCTGACGGAGGTCGGCTTCGACCTCCGCCTCTGCCCCGGGCGGCACGCGGTTCAGCACGACGCCGACCGTGATGTCGCGCGCCGCGGCGTCATCGAGGAGCTTCCACGGCACGGCGTCGGCGTATCGGTTGGCCGTGGTCGAGAACAGCCACAGGTCGGCGGCGGCGAGCAGCTGCGCCGCGAGCTGGCGGTTGTCGTCGGCAATGGAATCGACGTCGGGCGCGTCGAGGATCGCGAGGTCGCGCGGCACCCGCTCGTCGGCGACGATCACGACCGAGCCGAGCTGAGAGGCGTCGGGCTCCTCGCCCGCCCGGTTGGCGGGAGCCTCGCGCACGACGCCCGTCACTCTCGCGAGACCCGGCAGGATGCGGGTCGACGCGAACCAGCCGGCGTCGATGGGGGAGTGCAGCAGGATGGGCTGCCGCGTGGTTGGGCGGATGACGCCCGTGCGGGTCACCGGCAGGCCGATGAGGGCGTTCACCAGCGTCGACTTGCCGGCTCCGGTCGAGCCGCCGACCACCGCGAGCAGCGGTGCATCGAGGTTGCTGAGCCGCGGATGGATGTAGTCGTCGATCTGGCGCACCGCCGACCTGCGCGCATCCCGTGCGCTGTCGGCCCCGGCGATCGAGAGCGGCAGCGCGACATCCTCGAGCGCGTCGCGCAGGGCGTCGAGCCGGTCGAGGGCGGCAATGGTCGCTTCGGTCACGCGGCTAGTCTGCCGCACTGCCCCGAGGGTGTCCTGCCCGGTCTCGATGCGGCCCGGCGCCGGTACGAAATGGTCGCCGGAGCGCCCTCGGCGCGACACATCGGTACCGGTCGGGCGCTGCGCGCGTTCGCGCACACCGCGGCGCACGGCCGAGGGCCGGCCCCGTGCGGGTGCCGGCCCTCGAGTCGTGGTGATGCGGCTAGAGCTTGACGCCCGTCATCATGGCCTGCTTGACCTCGGCGATGGCCTTGGTGACCTGGATGCCGCGCGGGCACGCATCCGTGCAGTTGAAGGTCGTGCGGCAGCGCCACACGCCCTCGCGGTCGTTGAGGATGTCGAGGCGCACCTGGGCGGCCTCGTCGCGCGAGTCGAAGATGAAGCGGTGCGCGTTCACGATCGCGGCGGGGCCGAAGTACTGGCCGTCGGTCCAGAACACCGGGCACGAGGTGGTGCACGCGGCGCACAGGATGCACTTGGTCGTGTCGTCGAACCGCTCGCGCTGCGCGATCGTCTGGTGCCGCTCCTTCTCGGGCTTGCCGGTCGCCTGGAGGAACGGCTGGATCTCGCGGAAGGAGTCGAAGAACGGCTCCATGTCGACGATCAGATCCTTCTCCAGCGGCAGGCCCTTGATCGCCTCGACGTAGATCGGCTTCGACACGTCGAAGTCCTTCACGAGGGCCTTGCAGGCAAGGCGGTTCTTGCCGTTGATGCGCATGGCATCCGAGCCGCACACGCCGTGCGCGCACGAGCGACGGAAGGCCAGCGACGGGTCCTGCTCCCACTTGATGCGGTGCAGGGCGTCGAGGATGCGCTCGGTGGAGAACATCTGCACGTCGTAGTCGACCCAGCGCGGCTCGTCGTCGACCTCGGGGTCGTAGCGCCGGATGATCACCGTGACGGGGAAGCTCTGCGGCTCGTCGACCGGCACGGGCTCGACCTCGCGCTTCGTGCCCTCCGCGGCGGAGTCGGCAGGGGCAGGCGTCGTCTCGCCAGCGTCCACCGCCTGAGCGTCAGCGGTGGTCGCGTCGACGGCGGCCTTGGCCTGAGCGCTCGGGTCGCCGGCCTCGGAAGCGCCTTCGCTGCCGACGCTGTGCTCGTTCTTCTGCTCGCTCTCGGCCATCAGTACTTCCTCTCCTGCGGCTGGTAGTGCGTCATGCGCACGGGCTTCCACTCCAGCCGGATCTCCTGCGGCACGCCTGTGTCGCCAGCCGTGCGGTACGCCATGGTGTGCTGCATGTAGTTCTCGTCATCGCGGGTCGGGAAGTCGTCGCGCATGTGCGCGCCGCGCGACTCCTTGCGGTTGATCGCCGAGACGACCACGATCTCTGCCAGGTCGAGCAGGAAGCCCAGCTCGACCGCTTCGAGCAGGTCGGTGTTGAAGCGCCGACCGCGGTCGTGGATGCGCACGTTCGGGTAGCGCTGGCGCAGCCCCGCGATGTCGGCGAGGGCCGTCTGCAGCGTCTCGTCGGTGCGGAACACCTGCGCGTTGCGATCCATCGTCTCCTGCAGCGCCTTGCGGATCTCGGCCACGTTCTCGGTGCCGTTGCCCTCGCGCAGCTGCGCGAGCAGCTTCACGACGCCGTCGGCGGCATCCGCGGGCAGATCGACGAAGTCGGCCGTCTGCGCGTAGGCCACGGCGTTGTTGCCGGCCCGCTTGCCGAAGACGTTGATGTCGAGCAGCGAGTTGGTGCCGAGGCGGTTGGCGCCGTGCACCGAGACGCATGCGCACTCGCCGGCGGCGTACAGGCCGGGCACCACGGTGTCGTTGTCGCTGAGCACCTGCGCGTCATTGTTCGTCGGGATGCCGCCCATCGCGTAGTGCGCCGTCGGATAGACGGGGACGCGCTCGGTCACCGGGTCGACACCGAGGTAGGTGCGAGCGAACTCGGTGATGTCGGGCAGCTTGGTCTCGAGCACCTCGGCGCCCAGGTGGGTGCAGTCGAGGTAGACGTAGTCCTTGTTCGGGCCAGCGCCGCGGCCGTCGAGCACCTCCTGCACCATGGAGCGCGCCACGATGTCGCGCGGTGCGAGGTCCTTGATGGTGGGGGCGTAGCGCTCCATGAAGCGCTCGCCGGAGGCGTTGCGCAGGATCGCGCCCTCGCCGCGGGCGCCCTCGGTGAGCAGGATGCCGAGGCCCGCGAGGCCCGTCGGGTGGAACTGGTAGAACTCCATGTCCTCGAGCGGCAGGCCCTGGCGCCAGATGATGCCGACGCCGTCGCCCGTGAGGGTGTGCGCGTTCGAGGTGGTCTTGTAGATCTTGCCGAAGCCGCCGGTCGCGAACACGATCGACTTGCCCTGGAAGACGTGGATCTCACCGGTCGCGAGCTCGTAGGCGACGATGCCGGAGACGCGCTTGACGCCGTCCACCTCCGCCATGACGAGGTCGAGCGCGTAGAACTCGTTGAAGAAGTTCACGCCGTACTTGACGCAGTTCTGGTAGAGCGTCTGCAGGATCATGTGGCCGGTGCGGTCCGCGGCGTAGCAGGAGCGTCGCACGGGCGCCTTGCCGTGGTCGCGCGTGTGGCCGCCGAAGCGCCGCTGGTCGATCTTGCCGTCGGGCGTGCGGTTGAACGGCAGACCCATGTTCTCGAGGTCGTAGATCGCGTCGATCGCCTCGCGCGTGAGGATCTCTGCCGAGTCCTGGTCAGCGAGGTAGTCGCCACCCTTGATGGTGTCGTAGGTGTGCCATTCGTGGCTGTCCTCCTCCACGTTCGCCAGTGCCGCAGCCATGCCGCCCTGTGCCGCGCCCGTGTGGGAGCGGGTGGGGTAGAGCTTCGTGATGACCGCAGTCGACGCCTTCGGCGCGGCCTCGATCGCCGCGCGCATGCCGGCACCACCGGCGCCCACGATGACGACGTCGAACTGGTGGTAGTGGATGCCGTCCGTGACGGAACTCTGGTCAGCCATGAATCTGGGGGTCTCCGAATCGTGGTTAGAGCTCTGCGCAGAACGACGGCAGCAGCGATGCGTCTGCGGTCGACGGGCAGGGGTCGAACGTGAAGGTGATGAGCGTGCCGAGGATGATGAGGATCGCGGCGGCGACGCCGATCGCCCAGATCATGACCGAGCGCACGGCGGGCTTGTGCACGTAATCGTTGACGATCGTGCGCATGCCGTTCGAGCCGTGCAGGATCGCCAGCCACAGCATCAGCACGTCCCACCACTGCCAGAACGGGTCCGCGAGCTTGCCGCCCACGAAGCCGAAGTCGATGGCGTGGATGCCGCCCGGCGTCCAGATGAGGTTGTACGCGAGGTGGCCGAAGATCAGCACCACCAGCACGACGCCGGAGGCGCGCATGAAGATCCAGCCGGCCTTCTCGAAGTTGGGGCCGCGGCGGCCCCTCGAGCGTGCCGGATAGGCGTAGTTCGGGCTCTCGATCGTGGTGCTCATCAGTGGCCCCCCTCGATCGGCGCGAAGACGTTCATGAGGTGATTCGGCACGAAGTAGGCCATCAGCACGGCCACGAATCCGAGCACGACCCAGAAGAGCAGGCGCTGGTGCCTGGTCGCCCACGGCCACGCGTCGACCAGGATGATGCGCAGGCCGTTCATGGCGTGCAGCACGACCGCGCCGACCAGCACGACCTCGCCGAGGCCCATGATCGGGTTCTTGTACGTCGCCATGACGGCGTTGTACGCCTCAGGGCTCACCCGGATGAGCGCCGTGTCGAGCACGTGCACAAGCAGGAAGAAGTAGATCGCCACACCGGTGATCCGGTGCAGCACCCACGACCACATGCCCTCGTTGCCGCGATACAGCGTGCCGCTGAACGTGGTCCTCCGAGGCGCGGGGTCGGGGAGGGTGAGGCTGCTCGATGTCTCAGACACGCGCGTTCCCTCCGTCGTTCGTCCGGGCAAGGTCCTCTCATCCTATGCCCGCACGGGGGGACAACCTGCACGCGTGCCTCACACTCCGATGCGGTCTTCCGATCGACGTCGGAGGCGCAGCGCCGCCTGTTCGTAGTGCGCGATCAGCTCGTCGGCGACCACCGGCCACGAGCGTCCGAGCACGCGTCGACGGCCCGCCTCGCCCATGCGCGAGCGCAGGCTCGCGTCGGCGGCGAGTGCCTCGACCGCGCCGCGCAGCTCGGCGGCGTCGTCGGGCGCGAAGAGGAATCCGGTGGTGTCGTGCTCCACCAGATCGATCGGGCCGCCGGCGCGCGGCGCGACCACGGGCAGGCCGGCGGCGGCCGCCTCCTGCAGCGTCTGACCGAAGGTCTCCTCCGCGCCGGTGTGCACGAAGACGTCGATCGCCGCGTAGGCGCTCTGCAGCGCGGCGCCGGCGAGCTGGCCGAGGAAGACCGGCCGGAGGCTCGCGAGCTGCCTGCGGGTCTGCTCCATGCCCGGCCCGTCGCCGACGACCACCAGTCGGATGCCACGGATGCCCTTGAGCGCCCGCAGCCGCTCGAGCCCCTTCTCGGGGGCGACACGACCGACGTATCCGACGATGGTCTCGCCGCGGGGAGCGATGCGTCGCCGCAGTGCCGCCGCCTCCGGGCTCATGCGCCGATCGGGGTGGAATCCGGTCAGGTCGACGCCGCGTGCCCAGCGGTGCACGCGCTGCACGCCGGCCGCCGCGAGATCGTCGATGGCTGCTGACGACGGCGCCAGCGTGCGGTCGGCCGCGTTGTGGATGCGGCGGAGCATCTGCCAGGCCACCGCTGATCCGGCGCCCAGCCGGTTGCTGCGGGCGAAGCCGGCCACGTCGGTCTGGTAGATCGCCACGCTGGGCACGCCGAGCCGCGCCGCCTCGGCGATCGCCTGCCCGCCGAGCAGGAAGGGGCTCGCGGCATGCAGCACGTCGGGCCCGAATCGATCGAGCATGGCCGCCACCTGCGGAGTGGGCAGGCCGACGGGGAACCGGCGGTACGGGAAGGACGCCACCTCGTGCACGGGCACGCCGCGGTAGTGCTTCGGAGCGCCGCAGCGCGGGGTGATCACGATCGCCTCGCGCCCGGTGTCCACCAGATGATCCAGCACGCGACAGACGGAGGTCGTCACCCCGTTGACGGTCGGCAGGAAGCTCTCGGTCACGATCGCGACTCGCTCGATGCTCACGTAACCACCGTAGGAGCGCGCGCCCGTGGGTTCGCCGGTCGGGCGGTGAACGCCGGGTGAACGTCCGCCGTCGGTCGCCCCCTAGCCGCTCACTAGGCTCGGGGCGTGGCCACCATCGACGACTTCTACAGCATCATCCCCGCTGGCGGCGCCGGCTCGCGGCTCTGGCCGCTCTCGCGAGCGGACGCGCCGAAGTTCCTGCACGACCTGACTGGCAGCGGCAAGACGCTGCTGCGCGCCACCTTCGATCGGCTCGCGCCGCTCACGGGGGAGGGGCGCACGCTCGTGGTCACCGGCCGCGCCCACCGCGCCGCGGTGGAGGCGCAGATCCCCGAGCTCGAGGACGCGAACATCGTGCTGGAGGCGGATCCGCGCGATTCGACGGTCGCGATCGCACTTGCGGCCGCCGTGCTCCGTCGCCGCGAGCCCGACGTCATCATCGGCTCCTTCGCCGCCGACCACGTGATCGAGGACGAGCGGGCCTTCCGCCGGGCAGTGACGGAGGCCGCAGCGGCCGCGCGCGCCGGCTACATCGCCACCATCGGCATCACGCCGACGGAGCCGGCGATCGGCTTCGGCTACATCCGCGCCGGTGACGCGCTGGGCATCGAGGGCACCCCCCACGCCGCAGTGGTCGAGCAGTTCGTCGAGAAGCCGTCCGCGCAGGTCGCCCGCCGCTACCTCGAGGATGGCGACTACCTCTGGAACGCCGGCATGTTCATCGCGCGCGCCGACGTGCTGCTGGCAGAGCTCGCCAAGGAGGAGCCGGTGCTCGCCGCGCAGATCGAGGAGCTTGCGGCCGTCTGGGATGAGCCGGCCCAGCGCGGACCTGCGGTGGATCGCGTCTGGCCGCAGCTGAAGAAGATCGCGATCGACTACGCGATCGCCGAGCCTGCCGCGGCGCGCGGTCGCATGGTCGTCGTGCCGGGGGACTTCGACTGGGACGATGTGGGCGACTTCTCCGCTGTCGCGAAGCTGCACAACCACGGCCGTCGGGGCCGCCTCGCGATCCTCGGCTCCGAGGGCACCGTGCTCGCCGACTCCGCGAGCGGCATCGTGGTCTCGCAGTCGCGGCGCATCATCTCGGTGGTCGGCATCCACGACGTCGTGATCGTCGACACCCCGGATGCGCTGCTCGTCACCACGACCGACAACGCGCAGCGCGTGAAGCAGGTCGTGGATGCGGTGCGCCGCTCCGGCAACACCGACGCGCTCTGACCGCGGCCGGTCGGCCGTCGGTCCCTTCGCCAGGGCTGGGCGCGCGACGGCAGCGCTATCCGGCGGCGACACCCGGCTCCGCCCCGTCCGCGGCGCGCGCGGCGGGACGCAGCCGCGGCGGCCAACGGTGGTCGCCGCGTCGCACGATGGCGAGGATGTCCTGCTCGATCTGAGGCCACTCGTCGTGGATCTGCTCCCAGGTCAGTCGCACCACCAGATAGCCCAGCGCCACGTGGATGCGGTCGGTGCGTCGATCGCGCTGGAACGCCTCCGCGTCGGTGTGCCACGCAGCCGAGTCGCACTCGATGATCAATCGATCGCCGATCAGCAGGTCGACGCGTCGACGCCCGATCCACTGCTGCACGCGCACGACGATGCCGAGGCGTCGCAGCCGCAGCCGCACCATCGACTCCGTGCCGGCCTCGCTCTTCGGCTCCACGAGCTCGAGCAGTGCCCGCACGCGCAGCGGCGCATCCTCCGACCAGTGCCGCAGCTCGTCGAGCGTCGCCAGCTTGCGGTGCACGATCGAATCGGCGACGGTGATCAGCTGCTCGCGGTCCGCGCATCGGAGCGCGCACCGGAACGCCGTCTCCAGATCGTCGATCGCCGCCAGCACCGGCGGGTTGCTGCCGTACGGGCGGCAGCCCTTCGCGGCCCGATCGCGCGCGGGACGCCGCGCGCCCTGCGCGGCCGCTCCGCTCGGCGGCCTGTGGGACTCCTTCGGCTGCCCCCGGCGATCGCGCTGCGCGTCGGCTCGGCGGACGTGCCCCAGCGTGCGCCTCGGCTGCCAGGCCCCGAGATGCTCCATCGCGCTCAAGCAGCTGACCGCGCCGCACGCCCGCACCGCGGCCACTGCTGCTGGATCGCCTCGGTAGGCCAACCAGCCGCGACGCACGCGGGTGAAGGTTCCCGCAGCGACCGCGTCACGGATCTGGCGCTTGGTCACGCCCGCCCGCCGCAGCTGCGCGGTGGTGAGCACGCCGAGCGAGGCGGAGAACAACTGCGGTGCATCCATGCGCGGAGGATGGGGCACGCGGGCGGTCGTGCGCGGGGGCGATCGCAGCCCCTGTGGACGGTGCCGCCCGCACCTGCGAGGGCGGTGCCGCCGGCTCGTGCTGTCGGCGCGGTGCTGACGGCACGGTGCTGACGGCACGGTGCTGACGGCACCGTGCCGAAGGCGGGGCGCAGCGCGCTGCCAGCGCCCCGGGCGCGCTGGGGTGCGGGAGCGCCCGGTTGCAGGGACGAGCCGGCGGCCGCCGCAGGCGCCGCAGCGACCCGCGCACGAGGCCTCCGGCTACGATGGCGCCACCGCACGAAGGAGTCTGACTTGTCCCGCACGCTCGCTGTCCCCGCGCTCGCCGCGCTCCTCCTGCTCGCCGGCTGCAGCGCGGCGCCGCCCGCAGCCACCGACGAGCCAGCCGACCCAGGGGCCGAGCAGACGCTCGAGTGCGCCCAGATGGTGACGAACTCCGGCGGCCTCAACGATCGCTCGTTCAACGAGACCAGCTGGGCTGGCATGGAGCGCGCGGAGCAGGAGCTCGGCGTGACCGCGAACGTGCTCGTCTCGACCACCGAGAGCGACCTCGCCCCCAACGTGCAGGCGGCCGTCGACACAGGATGCGGCTTCGTGCTGACGGTCGGCTACGAGCTGTTCGCCGCGACCGAGGAGCAGGCCGCGGCCAACCCCGACGTGCAGTTCGCCATCGTCGACGAGATCGTCGAGGGCCCGAACGTGCGATCGATCGTCTTCGACACCGCGCAGGCGGCGTACCTCGCCGGCTACACCGCCGCATCCGTCTCCGAGACCGGCGTGGTCGCCACCTTCGGCGGGGGCAACCAGCCGCCCGTCACCCTCTTCATGGACGGCTTCGCCGCCGGCATCGAGGCCTACAACGAGGCCAAGGGAGCCTCGGTGAGCCTGCTCGGCTGGGACCCGGCCACGCAGGACGGCACCTTCACCGGCGACTTCGAGAATGTCAGCCTGGGGCAGTCGCAGACCCAGGCGTTCATCGCGCAGGGCGCCGACGTGATCCTGCCGGTCGCCGGCCAGGTGGGGGAGGGCGCATTCCGCGCCTCGCTCGACACCGGTGGCCGTGCACTCGTGATCTGGGTCGACAACGACGGCTACGACACCCTCCCGGCCGAGTTCCGGCCGCTGCTGCTCACGAGCATCCTGAAGAACACCGAGGATGCGGTGGTCGCCGCGGTCACGGATGCTGTCGACGGCACGATCTCGGCAGAGCCCATCATCGGCACGCTCGAGAACGGCGGCGTCGGCATCGCACCCTTCCACGACCTCGAGTCCCGCATCAGCGAGGAGACGATGGCGGAGCTCGATGCGCTGCGCCAGCAGATCATCGCGGGCGAGATCACGATCGAATCGCCCTCCAGCCCCGGAAGCTGAGCGAGTTTGCAACGATTGCGTTGCGGTGCTCGGGAAGCGACCCAAGGCTGCGGTGCGCCGCCGTATGCTCAAGCCATCATGCGCTCTGCCGCGTCGCGGCGAGCATCCTGTGCACTGGAGGATCCCTTGAGGAAGTTCACTCGTTCCGCCGCCCGTGGCGGCGCTCTCGCGATCGGCGCAGCGCTGCTGCTCGTCGGCTGCTCCGCCGCTCCCGACGCACCGACCGGCTCCGAGCCCGGTGCCGAGGAGCCCACCGTCGACGTCCAGCCCTGCATCGTCTCCGACGAGGGTGGCTTCGACGACCGCTCGTTCAACCAGCTCGGCGCTGAGGGCCTGCGCGCCGCTTCCGAGACGCTCGGTGTCGAGCCGATCGAGGTCGAGTCCTCGTCGCCGTCGGACTACGCGCCGAACCTCGACAGCGTCATCGCGCAGGGCTGCAACATGGTCGTCTCCGTGGGCTTCGCGCTCGCCGAGGCAACGGGTGCCGCCGCCGAGGCGAACCCCGACGTGAACTTCGCCATCATCGACAGCACGGTCGAGGGCGAGCTCGCGAACGTGCAGCCGATCCTGTACGACACGGCACAGGCAGCGTTCCTCGCCGGCTACGCCGCCGCCTCGCACTCCGAGTCGGGCAAGATCGCGACCTGGGGCGGCATCGCGATCCCTCCGGTCACGATCTTCATGGACGGCTTCGTCCAGGGCGCGGAGTACTACAACGAGCAGAACGGCACGGACGTGCAGGTGCTCGGCTGGGACGTCGACACGCAGGAGGGCTCCTTCACGGGTGGCTTCGCCGCCGGCGTCGAGGCCAAGGCCATCGCCGAGACCTTCATCGGACAGGGCGCTGACGTGCTCCTGCCCGTCGGTGGTCCGATCTTCCTCTCGGCGATCGAGGCGATCCGCGACGCGGGCGACGACTCGGGCATCGTGATGATCGGTGTCGACGCCGACCTGTACGAGACGTCGGCCGACAACGGCGACCTCTTCCTCACGTCGATCCTCAAGGGCATGTCGACCGGTGTGGAGACCGTCGTCGAGCAGGCCGCCGCCGGCGAGTTCACGAACGAGCCGTACGTCGGCACGCTCGAGAACGACGGCGTGGGCATCGCTCCCTTCCACGACTTCGAGGATGAGGTCGATGGCGAGCTGCAGGCGCAGCTCGACGAGATCCGTGCCGCCATCATCGCCGGCGACATCATGGTCGAGTCGCCCGCCAGCCCGTAGGGTCAGGCAGCATCCACGAGTGGGGGTCGGCTGCAGCCGGCCCCCACTCGCGTGCGCGGCACCCGGCGCGCGAGCGAGCAGGCTGCAGAACCGGTTAGATTCACGTACGTCGTCGGCGACGTCGGAGGAGGACACATGACTCTCGAGCACTCGACTCTCGAGCTTCGTGGCATCACGAAGCGCTTCGGAGCGCTCACCGCGAACGACCACATCGACCTCGTGGTCAATGCGGGCGAGATCCACTGCCTCCTGGGCGAGAACGGTGCCGGCAAGTCCACGCTCATGAACGTGCTCTACGGCCTGTATCGGGCCGAGGAGGGCGAGATCCTGCTCGAGGGCGAGGTGCAGCACTTCGCCGGACCCGGTGACGCGATGCGCGCCGGCATCGGCATGGTGCATCAGCACTTCATGCTCATCCCCGTCTTCACGGTGGCCGAGAACGTGCTGCTCGGGCACGAGAAGGCGCTCGGCGGCCTGAGCGGAGCCAAGGAGAAGGTGCGGGAGATCTCGGAGCGCTTCGGCTTCCACGTCGATCCCGACGCGAAGATCGAAGACCTGCCGGTGGGCGTGCAGCAGCGCGTCGAGATCATCAAGGCCCTCTCGCAGGACGCGAAGGTGCTGGTCTTCGACGAGCCCACCGCCGTGCTCACGCCGCAGGAGACCGACGAGCTCATGGCGATCATGCAGCAGCTGCGCGACGAGGGCACCGCCATCGTGTTCATCACCCACAAGCTGCGCGAGGTGCGCGCGATCGCCGACCGCATCACCGTCATCCGGCTCGGCAAGGTCGTCGGTGAGGCCAGCCCCGAGTCGTCCAGCACCGAGCTCGCGTCGATGATGGTCGGCCGCCCGGTCGAGCTCACCGTGCAGAAGCAGCCCCCGGTGCACACCGACAACCAGCTGGAGGTCACGGGCCTCACCGTGCTCGACTCGATCGGTCAGAAGGTCGTCAACAACGTGTCGTTCACCGTCCGCGGCGGCGAGGTGCTCTGCATCGCCGGGGTGCAGGGCAACGGCCAGACCGAGCTCACCGAAGCGATCCTCGGTCTGCAGCCCAAGGCAGCGGGCTCGATCAGCCTCAACGGCACCGAGCTGCTCGGCAAGTCGGTGCGCCAGGTGCTCGACTCCGGCGTCGGCTTCGTGCCGGAGGATCGCAAGGTCGACGGGCTGGTGGGCGAGTTCTCGATCGCCGAGAACCTGATGCTCGACCGCTACCGGGGCGCACCGTTCGTCTCCGGGGGCACCGTGAACCGCGGTGAGCGCGACGAGTTCGCGACCGAGAACCTGGACGCCTTCGACATCCGCGCACAGGGCATCCACTCGCACGTCGGCACGCTCTCGGGCGGCAACCAGCAGAAGGTGGTGCTCGCGCGAGAACTCGGCCGATCCCTGGCGCTGTTCGTCGCGTCGCAGCCCACGCGCGGTCTCGATGTCGGCTCGATCGAGTTCGTGCACAGCCAGATCATCGCCACCCGCGACGCCGGCATCCCCGTGATCGTCGTCTCCACCGAGCTCGACGAGGTCGTCGGGCTCGCCGATCGCATCGCGGTGATGTACCGCGGCGGCATCGTCGGCATCGTCCCGGCAGACACCAGCCGCGACACGCTCGGCCTCATGATGGCCGGCGAACGCCACCCCCAGCCTGCAGAAGGAGCCGCAGCGTGAACGATCAGCCGCGCGACGCCGACGACCCGATCGAGCCAGAGGAGCAGCCCCGCAACGGTGGCTCGCCCGACTCCGGCGAGAACCAGGGCGCCGTCCACGCCCCCACGGAGGCAAAGGTCGACAGCCACGTCGTCGCGCCGCCCACCGACGACCGGCAGGTCGAGGGCGGGGACGTCTGGAACAGCGCCTTCCAGCGCATCATGGGCGGCAACCTCGTCATGGCGCTGCTGGCGATCGTCACGTCGCTCGCGGTGGGCGGCATCCTGATCGCCTTCACCGACGAGCGCGTGCAGCAGACCAGCGGCTACTTCTTCGCGCGCCCCGGCGACATGCTGGGCGCGATCTGGAGTGCGGTCTTCGGTGCCTACTCGGCCCTGTTCCAGGGCTCCATCCTCAACTTCTCGCGCGCCGACGCGGGCTTCGCGCAGCTGATCAAGCCGCTCACCGACACGCTCAACTTCGCCACCCCGCTCATCGCCGCCGGTCTCGGCGTCGCGATTGCGTTCCGCGTGGGGCTGTTCAACATCGGTGGACGCGGTCAGATGCTGTGGGCCGCCGCCGCCGCCGGCTGGGTGGGCTTCTCATTCCAGCTGCCGCCCGTGCTGCACGTGCTGGTCGCGATCGCTGTCGGCATCGTCGCCGGTGCGATCTGGGGCGGCATCGCCGGCATGCTCAAGGCATATACCGGAGCGCACGAGGTGATCGTGACGATCATGCTCAACTTCGTCGCGCTGTGGTTCATCACCTGGATGCTGCGCACGCCCGGCCTGCTGCAGAACCCGGGCAGCAACAACCCGATCTCGCCGCGCATGCCGGAGACCGCCGTCCTGCCGTCAATCTTCGGTCCACCCTTCTCCCTGCACTGGGGCTTCGTGCTGTCGGTCGCCGCCGTGGTCTTCTGCTCCTGGCTCATCAACCGCTCGAACCTCGGCTTCCAGTTCCGCGCCGTCGGCTACAACCCGCACGCGGCGCTGAACGCTGGCATGAACGTCAAGCGCATCACGATGCTCGCGATGGTCTTCGCCGGCGGCTTCATGGGCCTCGCCGGCGCCCAGCAGGTGACGGGCTCGGTCACGACCGGCTTCACCTCCGGCATCGATGCGGGCATCGGCTTCGACGCCATCACCGTCGCGCTGCTCGGCGGCTCCACGCCGTGGGGCACGTTCTTCGCCGGTCTGCTCTTCGGCGCGTTCAAGGCGGGCGGCTTCCGCATGCAGGCCGCAGAGGGTGTCCCCATCGACATCATCCTGGTGGTCCAGTCGTTCATCGTGCTGTTCATCGCGGCACCACCGCTCGTGCGGGCCATGTTCGGTCTGCCGCAGCGGGGCAAGAAGTCTCGCAGGCAGCGTCGTGACGAGGCCGCGCTGCAGACCATGACCGAGCAGAAGGGTGGCCAGGCATGAGCACGCAGCAGCCGGTCGACGCGCAGCCGACCTCGCCCGCCGAGACGATCGAGCTCGAGCGCGCGGTCGTCAAGCACTGGAAGGCCCCGATCTCCTACGCGGTGGTGACCCTCGTGGCGCTGCTGCTGATGGTGATCATCGGCCGGGACGGCGATGCGACGCTGCGGCTCGCCTCGCGCGGCGACCTGTTCGCGCTGCCGGACGCCGTGATGCCCGCCCGGCCCACCGGCATCGTGGTCGTCATCCTGCTCGCGGGTCTCACGGCGCTCTCGTTCTGGGCCACCGCGACGGTGCGCAGACTCGGCATCTGGCTGCCGATCGCCTTCGGCCTGCTGTTCATCATCGGCTTCCTCAGCTGGGCCGGCGCCGGGGCCATGATCCCGATCCCCGGTCTGCTGTTCGCCACCATCGGGCTCTCCGTGCCGCTGATCTTCGGCGCCATGGGAGGCGTGATCTCGGAGCGCGCGGGTGTCGTCAACATCGCCATCGAGGCGCAGCTGCTCGGCGGCGCGTTCACCGGTGCGGTGGTCGCCTCGGCGACCGGCGTCACGATGCTCGGCGTCGTCGCCGCGATGCTCGCCGCCGTGCTGGTCTCGATGGTGCTCGCGGTCTTCGCGATCCGCTACTACGTCGAACAGGTGATCGTGGGCGTGGTGCTGAACGTGCTCGTCGCCGGCCTGACGAACTTCTTCTACTCCTCCGTGCTCACCGACAACCAGGCGCTCAACAACCCCGCGCGCCTGCCGAAGATCCCCATCCCGCTGCTGGAGAGCATCCCGCTCATCGGACCGGCGATGTTCAAGCAGTCGATCATCGTCTACGCGATGTACATCGTCGTGCCGCTCATCGCCTGGGGCCTGTTCCGGACCACCTGGGGACTGCGCCTGCGTGCCATCGGCGAGCACCCGCTGGCCGCGGACACGGTCGGCATCAGGGTCACCCGGCTCCGCTTCTGGAACGTGTCGCTCGCCGGTGCGGTCGCAGGCCTCGGCGGCGCCTACTTCACGCTTGACTCGAACGGCTCCTTCACTCGGGAGATGACGGCGGGGCTGGGCTACATCGCCCTGGCCGCGGTCATCTTCGGCCAGTGGCACCCGATCAAGGCGACGCTCGCGGCGCTGCTGTTCGGCTTCGCCTCTGCGCTGCAGCAGACGCTCGGCGCGATCGGCTCGCCGGTGCCGAGCGAGTTCATGCTCATGCTCCCGTACGTCATCACCATCCTCGCCGTCGCCGGCTTCATCGGTCGCTCGCGGGCGCCTGCGGCGAGCGGCAAGCCGTACATCAAGCAATGAGCACGCCCATGGACGACATCGACTGGGACGGCCTGCACGCGCATGCCGTCGCAGCCGCGGCCAAGGCCTACGCGCCCTACTCGGGGTTCCCGGTCGGGGCTGCCGCCCTCGTCGACGACGGCCGCATCGTCTCCGGTGCCAACATCGAGAACGCCGCGTACGGCGTCACGCTGTGCGCCGAGTGCTCGCTCGTGAGCGAGATGGTGATGGGCGGCGGCGGCAAGCTCGTGGCCTTCGCGTGCGTCAACGGTGCGGGCGAGCGGCTCATGCCCTGCGGCCGCTGCCGGCAGCTCTTGTCGGAGCACGCGGCTCCCGGCATGCTGCTCGACACCGTGCGCGGCATCCGCACCATGGCCGAGGTGCTGCCCGACGCGTTCGGGCCGGCGGAGCTGGTGGAGTACGCAGAGCAGAAGGAGCGAGAAGCGTGACAGAAGCATTCGACGCCGTCGACATCATCCGAGCGAAGCGCGACAAGCAGCCGCTCTCGACCGAGCAGATCGACTGGCTCATCGACGCGTACACGCGCGGCTACGTCGACGACCCGCAGATGGCGGCGCTCGCGATGGCGATCCTGCTCAACGGCATGGAGCGGCGCGAGATCCACGACCTCACCATGGCGATGATCGCGTCGGGTGAGCGGATGGACTTCTCGTCGCTCGACGCGCCGACGGTCGACAAGCACTCCACCGGCGGCGTCGGCGACAAGATCACGTTGCCGCTCATGCCGCTCGTCGCCGCCTTCGGCGCCGCGGTGCCGCAGCTCTCCGGTCGCGGTCTCGGCCACACCGGCGGCACCCTCGACAAGCTCGAGTCGATCCCCGGCTGGCGCGCCGCCCTGTCGAACGACGAGATGCTCGAGCAGCTGCGCACGGTCGGGGGCGTCGTCTGCGCGGCCGGTGCCGGTCTCGCGCCGGCAGACAAGCGGCTCTACGCGCTGCGCGACATCACCGGCACCGTGGAGGCGATCCCGCTCATCGCGTCGTCGATCATGTCGAAGAAGATCGCCGAGGGCACGGGCGCGCTCGTGCTGGACGTGAAGTTCGGCTCCGGCGCCTTCATGCGGGAGTTCGAGAAGGCGCGCGAGCTCGCGCACACGATGGTCGAGCTCGGGCGCGACGCCGGCGTCGAGACCCGCGCGCTGCTGACCACGATGGACACGCCGCTCGGCCGCGCGATCGGCAACGCGAACGAGGTGCGCGAGTCGGTCGAGGTGCTGGCCGGCGGCGGACCGGCCGACGTCGTCGAGCTCACGGTCGCGCTGGCGCGAGAGATGCTGGATGCGGTGGGCAAGGGCGATGCCGACGTCGAGGCCGCGCTCGCCGACGGCCGCGCGATGGACGTCTGGCGCAGGTTCGTGCTCGCGCAGGACGGCGATCCCGATGCGGCACTGCCGACCCCGAACGAGACGCACACCGTGGTCGCCGAGACCGACGGCGTGCTCGCACGCCAGGAGGCGCTGCCCTTCGGCATCGCCGCGTGGCGTCTGGGCGCCGGCCGCGCACGGGCGAGCGATCCCGTCGTGCACGCCGCGGGCATCGACCTGCACGTGAAGCCGGGCGACGCGGTGCGCAAGGGCGACCCGCTCTGGACGATCTCGGCCGACGACGCCGCCCGCATCCCGCGCGCACTCGAGGCGCTCGAGGGCGCGTGGGAGCTCGCCGCTCCCGGCACGGTCGTCGACGCGCCGCCGATCGTGCGCGAGCGCATCGCCTGAGACGACCCCTGGCGGGCCGTGCCGCGCGGCCGTCACGCGAGCAGGGTGCGCTCGGCGCCGCGGTGTGGTTCGCTAGCGGCATCGAACCGAAGGAGCTCGTCGTGACCAACAGCCCGAACCCGGCCTCGTCGTCGCAGTCCTCTCCCGCCGGCCAGGGATTCTCCGGTGATCCCGCACCCCGGATGCTGAGCATCGCGAGCCTCGTCCTCGGCATCGCCTCGGTGTTCCTCGGCCTCACGTTCCTCGTGCCGATCGCCGGCATCATCACCGGCGTCATGGCGCGCAAGCGCGAGCCCGAGGGTCGCACGATGGCGCTCTGGGGCATCTGGCTCTCGGTCGTGATGCTCGTGCTCGGCATCCTGCTGTGGGTGACGGTGGGCGGCATCATCCTCGCGACCTTCGGGCTGGCGGCGAGCGTCTAGGCCCGAGGTCACGCGGGTAGTAGGCGGACGCCCTGGCCGGATACGATCGAGGCTCCAGGCACCCGATGACGGAGGCACGATGAGCCGGTACGAGGTCGACGGCGTCGACATCCAGACCTTGCCGAAGGTCAGCCTCCACGACCACCTCGACGGTGGCCTGCGCCCGCAGACGATCATCGAGCTCGCCGACGAGATCGGCTTCGAGCTGCCCGCGACCGATGCCACGGCGCTGGGTGACTGGTTCGCAGCGCAGTCGAACTCCGGCTCGCTGCCCGAGTATCTCAAGACCTTCGACATCACGACCGCGGTCATGCAGACCGAGCACGGCCTGCATCGCGTCGCGAAGGAGTTCGTGCTCGACCTGGCAGAAGATGGCGTGATCTACGGCGAGATCCGCTGGGCGCCCGAGCAGCACCTCCAGCGCGGCCTCTCGCTCGACCAGGCGGTCGACGCCGTGCAGGCCGGCATCGAGGAGGCGATCGGCCTCGTCGCCACCCACGGCGGCCGCATCCGCGTCGGGCAGCTCGTGAGCGCCATGCGGCACCTCGACCGAGCGGATGAGATCGCCGAGCTGGCGCTGCGGCACCGCGACACCGGCGCGGTCGGCTTCGACATCGCGGGCCCGGAGGACGGCTTCCCCGCCTCGCGCCTGCAGTCCGCCTTCGACAGGCTCGCGCGCGCGCACTTCCCGGCGACCGTGCACGCGGGCGAGGGTGCCGGCCTCGACTCCATCGCCGATGCCCTCTTCGCCGGTCGGGCGCTGCGGCTCGGCCACGGCACGCGCATCGCCGAGGACATCGTGGTCGAGGAGGAGACCGACGAGGCGATCGTCGTGCGCCTCGGCGAGATCGCCGAGTGGGTGAAGGATCGCCAGATCGCGCTCGAGGTGAGCCCCTCCTCCAACCTGCAGACCGGCACCATCGCGCAGTGGGGCGATGCGCTCGCCGACCACCCGATCGACCTGCTGCACCAGCTGGGCTTCTGCGTCACCGTCAACCCCGACAACCGCCTGCAGTCGGGCACCACGCTCACGCGCGAGCTCGGCCGGCTGGTCGACGCGTTCGACTGGGATCTCGACGACCTCGAGCAGGTCACGCAGAACGCGGCAGCGAGCGCGTTCTGCACCTTCGAGGAGCGCGAGCAGCTCGCCGACGAGATCGCCGACGGCTACGACGACCTGCGATGACGCTGCCGCTTGATCGGGCGACGTTCGCGCCCGGAGTCCACGCCGCCGACTGGCGGGCCGCCGTGCGCGCCGCAGGGGTCGACCTGGTGACCGCGGGCGCGGTGGGGCGGGCGTACGTCGAAGAGCTCGTGCAGCAGATCGAGCAGTCGGGCCCCTACTGCGTCGTCGCGCCAGGCGTCGCCGTGCCGCACGCGAAGGCCAGCGCCGTCGTGCGTCGCGACGCGCTCTCGATCGTCGTGCTCGACGAGCCGGTCGCCTTCGGGCACCCGCACCACGACCCCGTGCGCGTCGTCATCGGGCTCGCCGCGACTGGGCCACGCGAGCACCTGCGCATGCTGGCAGAGCTCGCCAACGCCCTGGATGCATCCGGCGTCACCGATGCGCTGGCGTCGGCAGCCACGCGGGACGAGGCGATCGCGGCCCTCCGCGGCTGAGCTGCGCGGGCCCGGCTCGACGCGCCCGCGCCGAAGCCGGCGCCGCTCAGGCCTCCAGCAGCGGTGCGACCGCCTCGGCGAGCGCCGCGACGCGCGCTCGCGCTGCCCGGATGCGCTGCGCGGGGGCCCCGTCGGTCGAGGTCGCGTCGATGTAGACCTTCACCTTCGGCTCGGTGCCGCTCGGGCGCACCATCACGCGCGAGCCGTCGTCGAGCGTGAAGCGCAGGATGTCGCCGATCGACCCGTGCTCGGCCAGCGCCAGGTCGTCGGCGGCGAGCACGCTCGATCCGGCCAGCGCGATCGGCGGGTGAGCTCGCAGCGTCGCCATGATGGCGGGGATGCGCGTCAGATCGGTGACCCGCACGCTCACCTGGCCCGACTCGAAGGCGCCGAACTCGCCGGCCATCGCCAGCAGCTCCTCCGACAGCGATGAGCCGCGCTCGTGCAGCTCGCTCGCGATCGTCAGCAGCCGGACCAGCGCCGAGATGCCGTCCTTGTCGCGCACCGTGCCGGGGTTTACGAGGTAGCCGAGAGCCTCCTCGTAGCCGTAGGTGAGATCGGGCACGCGCGAGACCCACTTGAAGCCCGTGAGCGTCTGCACGAAGTCGAGCCCGTGCGCCTCGGCGATGACGCCGAGGCCGGGGGAGGAGACGATGGAGGCGGCGAGCACGCCATGGCCCCGCGCCGATCGTGCGGCATCCCAGCCGAGCAGCAGGCCGACCTCGTTGCCGGTGAGCATGCGCCAGCCGGTCTCGCCGTCGTCGGGCACGGCGACCGCCAGCCGGTCGGCGTCCGGGTCGTTGGCGACGATGAGCTCTGCGCCCTCGGCGGTGGCGAGCGCCATGGCGAGGTCGAGCGCGCCGGGCTCCTCCGGGTTCGGGAAGTCGACGGTGGGGAAGGTGCCGTCGGGCTGCGACTGCTCGGGCACCGCGATGACCGCGGGGAATCCCGCCTGCGCGAGCACTGCCGCCACCGTCTCGAGCCCCACGCCGTGCAGGGGCGTGTAGACCACCTTCGGGCCGGAAGCGCCGGGCATGCCCTGGTCGGGCTGGCCGATCGCGGCAGTGGCGTCGACGTAGGCGCGCCAGACGCCCTCGCCCGCCACCTCGACGTCGCCGCGGGGGTAGTCGGCCACCGGGGTCGCGGCAGCCTCCAAGATGCGTCCGGCGATCTCGGCGTCGACGGGCGGCACGATCTGGCTGCCCTCGTCGTCGCCGCCCAGGTAGACCTTGTAGCCGTTGTCGGCGGGCGGGTTGTGGCTTGCCGTCACCATGACGCCCGCGCTCACGCCCAGGTGCCGCACGGCGAACGCCGTGACGGGGGTCGGCAGCAGTCTCGGCAGCAGGATCGCGCGGACACCCCTGCCGGCGAAGACCTCGGCGGCATCGCGCGCGAACCGCTCGGAGCCGCGCCGGCCGTCCCAGCCGATGACGACCGAGGGATGCGGCTCGCGCTGCACGAGGAAGTCGGCCAGACCCGCGGAGGCCTGCTGCACGACGACGCGGTTCATGCGGTTCGGGCCTGGCGCGATGCGACCCCGCAGCCCGGCCGTGCCGAACTGCAGTCGGCCGGTGAACGCATCCGTCACCTCGACGAGGGCAGCCTGGTCGCCAGCCTCGGCGGCGGCGATCGAGGCCTCGAGCTCCGCGCGGGTCTCGGGATCGGGATCGTCGGCGGCCCAGGCCCGCGCGGCGGCGAGCGCGTCGGCGCTCATGCCTCGTTGCCGATCGCGGCGACCACGTCGGCGAGCAGGCGCCCCAGGCGGCCCTCTGCCTCGCGGCCGGCCTCGATGACCTCCTCGTGCGACAGCGGCGTGGTCTGGATGCCGGCGGCGAGGTTGGTGATGAGGCTGAGCCCCAGCACCTCCATGCCGGCCTCGCGCGCTGCGATCGCCTCGAGCGCGGTCGACATGCCGCAGATGTGACCGCCCATCGCCTTCGCCATCTGCACCTCCGCGGGGGTCTCGTAGTGCGGGCCGCGGAACTGCACGTAGACGCCCTCGTCGAGACTGCCGTCGACCGTGCGCGCGACGTCGCGCAGGCGGGGCGAGTAGAGGTCGGTGAGGTCGACGAACGTGGCGCCCTCGAGCGGCGAGTCAGCCGTCAGGTTGAGGTGGTCGCTGATCAGCACGGGCTGGCCGGGCTTCCAGTGCGGCTTGATGCCGCCCGCGCCGTTGGTGAGCACCATGACCGAGGCGCCGGCCGCCGCAGCCGTGCGCACGGAGTGCACGACCCGACGCACGCCGTGTCCCTCGTAGTAGTGGGTGCGCGCGCCGATCACGAGCGCACGCCGACCGTCGTCGGTGAGCACGGATCGGATCGTGCCCACGTGGCCCTCCAGCGCGGGCTTCGAGAACCCGGTGACATCGGTGGCCGGGATCGTGTGCGTGGTCTCGCCGAGCAGATCGGCTGCCTTCGCCCATCCGGAGCCCAGGGTGAGGGCGATGTCATGGCGATCGACGCCGGTGATGCGGCGGATGTCGTCGGCGGCCTGCTGGGCGACGGCGCGGGGGTCTGCTGGCGGGTCGAGCGGGTGCGTCATGGCGCCCACTCTAGGGGTGGCGGCGCCCGCTCCTCTGGAGGGCGCGCGCCCGCGACCGTCGGAGGGCGGCGCTCGCCTAGGCTTGGCCACCATGGCTATCGGCGCGACCATGCACACCTTCGACATCCAGCTCTCGGACGTCGATCGCGGTGTCTACGAGGAGCTGGCGCTGCGAGTCGCTCGCCACCCCTCGGAGACCGAGGAGTTCATGGCGACGCGGGTGCTCGCGCTCTGCCTGGAGCACGAGGAGGGCATCGTCTTCGGCGACGGGATCTCCGGCGGCGACGAGCCGGCGGTGCTGGTGCGCGACCTGACCGGCGCGCTCGTCGCGTGGATCGAGGTCGGGGCGCCCGACGCGGAGCGCGTGCATCGCGGCAGCATGGCGGCCGACCGCACCGCCGTCTACACGCACCGCGACCCGGAGCGCGTGGCGGCGCGATGGGCGGGCAAGCGCATCCACCGACCCGAGGACGTGCGGCTGGTGTGGTTCGACCCCGGATTCGTCGAGGCGGTCGCCGAGGCCATCGCGAGGCGGACGACCATGGTGCTGTCGGTGTCGGAGGGCGTGATCTACCTCGACGTGAACGGCCAGGCCCTCTCGACCACCATCCACGAGCGCCGAGCGGGCTGACCCTCCCGCCGCGGCGGCCGCGCGACTCGCCGCTGCGGCCGGCCATCCTGTCGCATGGAACGCACGCCGGAGGGCTGTGGGTGTCGAGGGCCGGGGGATGCGGGATGATGGAGCGCGTGAGTGCATTCGAGCGCAAGCAGCGCGTGGTGATCATCGGTGGCGGACCGGGCGGCTATGAGGCTGCCCTGGCGGGGGCGCAGCTCGGGGCGGAGGTGACGCTCATCGAGCGCACCGGCGTCGGCGGCAGCGCGATCCTCACGGACGTCGTGCCCTCCAAGTCGCTGATCGCGACCGCGGAGTCGGCAGCGGCGATCCGCGACGCGAACCAGCTGGGCGTGCAGTTCTCCGTGCGCGGCGACGCCGGTCGGGCGCAGAAGCCCGACGTGGCCGTCAACCTGCGCGCGGTCAACCGCCGCCTGCTCTCGCTGGCCGCGAAGCAGTCGCTCGACATGAAGGCCGACCTGGAGAAGGTCGGCGTGACCATCGTGCAGGGCGAGGGACGCCTCGACGGCCCCGGCCGCGTCGTCGTCTCGACCGGCAAGCAGGGCGCCGACTTCGACGAGTTCGAGGCCGACACGATCGTGGTCTCGGTGGGTGCCACGCCCAGGCAGCTGCCCTCGGCGATGCCGGATGGCGAGCGCATCCTGGAGTGGACGCAGCTGTACACGCTCGACGAGGTCCCCGAGCACCTCATCGTGGTGGGATCGGGCGTCACCGGCGCCGAGTTCGCGAGCGCCTACAGCAACATCGGTTCGAAGGTCACCCTCGTCTCCAGCCGCGAGCAGGTGCTGCCCGGCGAGGACACCGACGCCGCCGCGGTGATCGAGGACGTCTTCCGCCGGCAGGGCATGCAGGTGCTGTCGAAGTCTCGCGCCGAGAAGGTCGAGCGCACCGACTCCGGCGTCGTCGTGACGCTGACGGATAGTCGCACGGTCGAGGGATCGCACTGCCTGATGGCGGTCGGCTCGGTGCCGAACACCGCCGGCATCGGTCTCGAGGAGTCGGAGATCGAGTTGGCCGAATCCGGCCACATCCTCGTGAACCGGGTCGCGCGCACGAACCTGCCGAACGTCTACGCGGTCGGCGACTGCGCGGACGCGCTGCCGCTCGCATCCGTCGCGTCGATGCAGGGCCGCACCGCCATGTTCCATGCGCTCGGCGACGCGGTGCACCCGATCTCGATGCGCACCGTCGCGTCGAACATCTTCACGCAGCCAGAGATCGCCACCGTCGGCTGGTCGCAGAAGCAGATCGAGGAGGGCGTCGCGCAGGGCGAGATCTACCGGATCGACCTCTCGACCAACGCGCGCGCGAAGATGATGGGCGTCGAGGACGGCTTCGTGAAGCTCTTCGCGCGCACGGGCTCCGGCACCGTCATCGGCGGCGTGATCGTGGCGCCGAAGGCCTCAGAGCTCATCTTCCCCGTGACGATGGCGATGGAGCACCGCCTGACGGTCGACCAGATCGCGCGTGTCTTCCCGGTCTTCCCGTCGCTCACCGGGTCGATCTCCGATGCTGCACGGGCGATGCACCGCTTCGAGGACTGACGCGCCCAGCACGGCGCCGCGCGTCAGTCCGCGTCGGGCGTGATCGTGACGAGCGCGTGGCCCGAGGGCACGGTCTTGCCGACCGGTGCGTCGATCGCGGCGATCGTGCCGTCGATGGGCGCCGAGATCGGCTGCTCCATCTTCATCGCCTCGAGCACCAGCAGCAGATCGCCGGCGACCACGCGGTCGCCCACCTCCACCGCCGCCTTCACGACCGTCGCCTGCATGGGCGAGACGATCGAGCCGGAGCCGGCGCCGCCCTCGAGCGCGCGGCGCGTACGGCGGGGAGCGGGGCCCTTGGCGTCCTTCGTGTCGGAGAAGAGCCGCTGCGGCATCGACACCGAGATGCGCTTGCCGTTGCTCTCGACGACGACCGTGCGGCGCGCCTCCGGTCCGCCCAGCTCACCGGGCTCGCCATCCCACGCGGGGATGTCGTTCTCGAACTCGGTCTCGATCCACGACGTGTAGATGCTGAACGGCGCGTCGCCGGCGGGCGCGAACGCCGGGTCGTCGACGATCCGGCGGTGGAACGGTAGCACCGTCGGGAGCCCGTCGACCTCGAACTCGGCGAGGGCACGGCGCGAGCGCTCCAGCGCCTCCGCGCGGTCGCGTCCCGTGACGATGAGCTTCGCGAGCATCGAGTCGAAGTTGCCGCCGATGACGTCGCCGGCCACCACGCCGGAGTCGACGCGCACGCCTGGGCCGGACGGGGTGCGGTAGCTGCGCACCGGACCCGGCTGGGGCATGAACCCGCGGCCGGCATCCTCGCCGTTGATGCGGAACTCGATGGAGTGGCCGCGCACCTCTGGGTCGTCGTAGCCGAGCGCCTCGCCCTCCGCGATGCGGAACTGCTCGCGCACCAGGTCGATGCCCGTCACCTCCTCGGAGACCGGATGCTCGACCTGCAGGCGGGTGTTGACCTCGAGGAACGAGATGGTGCCGTCGGCGCCGATGAGGAACTCGCAGGTGCCGGCGCCGACGTACTTCGCGGCGCGCAGGATCTCCTTCGACGCGCGGCGCAGCTCCGCATCCTGCGCGTCGGTGACGAAGGGCGCGGGCGCCTCCTCGACGAGCTTCTGATGGCGGCGCTGCAGCGAGCAGTCGCGCGTCGAGACGACGACGACGTTGCCGTGCGCATCGGCGAGGCACTGCGTCTCCACGTGCCGAGGCTTGTCGAGGTACTTCTCGACGAAGCACTCGCCGCGGCCGAACGCCGCGACGGCCTCGCGGGTGGCGGAGTCGAACTGCTGCTCGACCTCCTCCCGCGTGAAGGCGACCTTCAGGCCGCGTCCGCCGCCGCCGAAGGCGGCCTTGATCGCGACCGGCAGCCCGAACTCGTCGACGAACTCCAGCACCTCGGCCGCGCCCGAGACCGGCTCGATGGTGCCGGGTGCCAGCGGCGCGCCGACCGACTCGGCGATGTGCCGAGCGGAGACCTTGTCGCCCAGCTGCTCGATGGCCTCGGGGCTCGGCCCGATCCAGGTGATGCCGGCGTCGATCACGGCGCGCGCGAAGTCGGCGTTCTCCGCCAGGAAGCCGTAGCCCGGGTGCACGGCATCGGCGCCGGAGCGGCGCGCGACCGAGAGGATCTTGTCGATCACCAGGTAGGAGTCGGCGCTCGTGGAGCCGTGCAGCGAGTAGGCCTCGTCGGCCAGCTGCGCGTGCTGCGCGTCGCGGTCGGGCTCGGCATACACGGCGACCGAGGTCATCCCCGCGTCGCGCGCCGCGCGGATGATGCGGACAGCGATCTCACCGCGGTTGGCGATCAGGACCTTCGTGATGCGGGGCATGGTTCCCCAGCCTAGGCGTCGGCGCATGACGGATGCGTGCACTCCGCACACAGAAGTGGGGGATGTCGTTGCGGATTCCCACAGCGATGCCGTCTGCGATGTCCGACACGCGCTTGGTGAGTGAGTGCTCACTCACTTATGATCGCCTGGTGACCCCCATCCCACGGCTCAGCACCGACGACCGGCGAGCGCAGATCATCGAGGCGGTGACGCCCGCAGTGCTCGCGAACGGCAGCGCCGTGACGACCAGGCAGCTGGCAGAGGCCGCCGGGGTCGCGGAGGGGACGCTCTTCAAGGCGTTCGGCGACAAGGAGTCGCTGCTGCTGGCGCTCGCCGAGTACCACCTCACGATGGAGCACGTCGGCGAGAGCGCCGCGATGCCGCTCGACACGCTCGAGGACGTCGTGACCCGCACGTTGTACGAGCTGGTCGAGCGCACCCGCTTCGTGTTCCGGCTCATCATGGCGCTCGGGCCGATCGGGCAGCGTGCGGCCGAGTCCGCGCGCGCCGACTTCGAGGCCTCCAAGCATCGGCTCGCCGAGCGGTTCGAGCCATTCCGCGGCGAGCTGCGCGTGGAGCCCGTGGTCGCTGCCGATGTGGTGCGCACGCTCGCCTGGGCGGCCGCCTCCAGCTGGGGCGAGCACGGCTCCGTCTCATCGGTCGACGACATCCTCGCAGTGCTGCTGCACGGCATCGTCCGCGACGATGCGACGCTCGTGCCGGCAGCCTCGCTCCCTACCGGTGCCGCGGCATCCGACGAGACCCGGAAGGCCTGAGCATGCTCTGGAAGCTCATCGTCCGCTACGTGAAGCCCTCCTGGCTTCCCCTCCTGCTCGTCGTCGCGTTCCAGTTCACGCAGTCGGTGCTGTCGCTGATGCTGCCGACGATCAACGCCGAGATCATCAACGACGGTGTCCTCACGGGCGACACCGAGCTGATCTGGCGGCTGGGCTTCCTGATGCTCGGCCTCAGCCTCGGGCAGGTGACCGCCAACATCCTCGCGATCCTCTTCGGCGCCCGTCTCGCGATGCGCGCGGGCCGCGACCTGCGGGCGGACATCTTCCGCACCGTCGGCGACTACAGCGAGCAGGACGTGCAGCGCTTCGGCGCCGCGAGCCTCATCACCCGCAACACCAATGACGTGCAGCAGGTGCAGATGCTCATCCTGATGAGCTGCACGATGCTGCTGTCGGCGCCGATGCTCGCGATCGGCGGTGTGATCATGGCCATCAGGGCCGACGCGACGCTGGCCTGGCTGATCGCGGTCGCCGTGCCGCTGATGCTGATCGTGCTGGTCTTCCTCGTCACCCGCCTGGTGCCGATCTTCCGTCAGCTGCAGGAGCGCATCGACGCCATCAACAAGGTGCTGCGGGAGCAGCTGACGGGCATCCGCGTGATCAGGGCGTTCGTGCAGGAGCGGCGCGAGAAGCGGCGCTTCGCGGTCGCGAACGACCTCGTGACCGACGCGATGCTGCGCACGGGCAACATCTTCGTGCTGATGTTCCCGATCATCATGCTGATCGTCGAGCTCTCCTCGGTCTCGGTGCTCTGGTTCGGGGCCGGGCTGGTCGACGCGGGCGAGCTCGAGATCGGCACGATGATGGCGTTCCTGCAGTACCTCATGCAGATCCTGATGGGCGTCATGATGGCGACCTTCATGACGATCATGATCCCGAGGGCGGCCGTCTCGGCAAAGCGCATCGGCGATGTGCTCGAGACGGAGCCGACCATCGAGCGGGTCGCGAACGGCGTGCCCATGCCGACGCCCGGCACCGTGGAGCTGCGGGACGTGGTCTTCCAGTACCCGGGCGCCGACACACCCGTGCTCGACGGGGTGTCGCTGCGCGCGGAGCCCGGCGAGACGGTCGCGATCATCGGTTCGACCGGTGCCGGCAAGTCGACGCTCGTCAACCTCATCCCGCGCCTGTTCGATGCCACCGGGGGCACGGTGCTGGTCGGCGGCGCCGACGTCAGGGCGCTCGATGCCGAGACGCTGTGGCGCGGCATCGCGATCGTGCCGCAGCGGCCCTACCTGTTCGGGGGCACGGTGGCGTCGAACCTGCGCTACGGCAACGAGCAGGCGAGCGACGAGCAGCTGTGGCGCGCGCTCGAGATCGCGCAGGCGGCGGGCTTCGTGCAGCAGCTCGACGGCCAGCTCGACGCCCGCATCGCGCAGGGCGGCACCAACGTCTCCGGCGGGCAGCGCCAGCGCCTGTCGATCGCCAGGGCGCTCGTCGCCGAGCCTGACGTGCTCGTCTTCGACGACTCGTTCTCGGCGCTCGACCTGACGACGGATGCGCGGCTGCGCGCGGCGCTCGCGGAGGCCGTCGGGCACATCACCCGGGTCGTGGTCGCACAGCGCGTCTCGACGATCGTCGACGCGGACCGCATCGTGGTGCTCGAGGCCGGCCGGGTGGTCGGCACGGGCACGCACGCCGAGCTGCTGGAGCGCAGCGAGACGTATCGCGAGATCGTCGACTCGCAGATGGCAGTGGAGGCCTGAGATGTCACAGCGGCAGAAGCAGACGCGTCAGGAGCGGCTCGCGGCACGCAGGGCGCGATCCGCGAATCCGGAGCCCGAGCTCACCGAGGAGGAGCGCCTCGCGGAGGAGCTCGCCGAGGCCGCGCGGCAGGGCGCCGGCGACTGGGGTCCGCCGCCTGGCAAGGCGAAGTCGTTCTGGTCATCCGGCAGGCGGCTGCTCTCGCTGCTGCACCCGTATCGCTGGTGGCTGGCGCTCGTGGTGCTGGTCGGCACGATCGGCGTCGTGCTGGTGGTGCTGGGGCCGAGGATCCTCGGCGAGGCCACGAACGTCATCGTGCAGGGCTTCATCCAGCAGCAGCTGCCGGCCGGCTCCACGCAGGCACAGGTCGTCGAGGGGCTGCGGCAGGCGGGGCAGGACGAGTTCGCCAACATGATCGAGCGGATGCCCGACCTGCAGCCCGGTCAGGGCATCGACTTCGACGCGCTCGGCGGCATCCTGCTGCTGGTGCTCGGCGTCTACCTGGTCGGCAGCGTCTTCCAGTGGCTGCAGGGCTACGTCGTGAACCGCATCGTGCAGCGCACCGTCCAGGGGCTGCGGAAGGACGTGGAGCACAAGATCCACCGGCTGCCGCTGTCGTACTACGACCGCACGCAGCGCGGCGATCTGCTCTCTCGGGTGACGAACGACCTCGACAACGTCTCCCAGTCGATGTCCCAGTCGATGTCGCAGATCGTCACGGGGCTCCTCACCGTCATCGGCGTGCTGGTCATGATGCTCTCGATCAACGTCTGGCTGGCGCTCATCGCGCTCATCGCGGTGCCGCTCACCGGCATCATCCTCGGCGCCGTGATGGGCCCGGCCCAGGGGCGGTTCAAGGAGCAGTGGAAGCGCACCGGCGCGCTGAACGCGATCGTCGAGGAGGCCTTCGCCGGCCACGCGCTCGTGAAGGTCTTCGGTCGCGAGGAGGCCGTGCGCGCCCGCTTCGCCGAGCAGAACGAGGCGGTGTTCGACGCGTCGTTCAAGGCGCAGTTCCTCTCGGGCCTGGTGTTCCCGCTCATGACCTTCGTCGGCAACATCGGCTACGTGCTGGTCGCCGTCGCCGGTGGTCTGTTCGTCGCGGCCGGCCAGATCCTGGTGGGCGACGTGCAGGCCTTCATCCAGTACTCGCAGCAGTTCTCGCAGAACCTCGGTCAGATCGGCCAGACGATCACGATGGTGCAATCGGGTGTCGCGAGCGCCGAGCGCGTCTTCGAGCTGCTCGACGCCGAGGACGAGCCGTCGGATGCTGGCGGGCTCGTGCCGGAGGAGGGCTCCGGTCGGGTCACGTTCGAGCGGGTGCGATTCTCGTACTCGCCCGACAAGCCGCTCATCGAGGATCTGTCGCTCGAGGTGGAGCCGGGGCAGACGATCGCGATCGTGGGGCCGACGGGCGCAGGGAAGACGACGCTCGTCAACCTGCTCATGCGCTTCTACGAGCTCGATGCGGGCCGCATCACGCTCGACGGGGTCGACACCGCCTCGATGACGCGGGATGCGCTGCGCGCCCAGACGGGCATGGTGCTGCAGGACACGTGGCTCTTCGGAGGCTCGATCCGAGACAACATCGCGTTCGGCAGGCCCGACGCCAGCGAGGAGGAGATCCGCGCGGCCGCCGAGGCCACCTACGTCGACCGCTTCGTGCATGCGCTGCCGGACGGCTACGACACCGTGATCGACGAGGAGGCCTCCAACCTCTCGGCCGGGGAGAAGCAGCTGGTGACGATCGCGCGCGCCTTCCTGGCGCAGCCGAGCGTGCTCATCCTGGACGAGGCGACGTCGTCGGTCGACACGCGCACCGAGCTGCTGCTGCAGCACGCGATGGCCGCGCTGCGCACCGATCGCACCTCGTTCGTGATCGCGCACCGGCTCTCGACGATCCGCGACGCCGACCTGATCCTGGTGATGGAGGCCGGGCGCATCGTCGAGCAGGGCTCGCACGATCAGCTGGTCGCGCAGCGAGGGGCGTACTGGCGGCTGCTCAACGCGCAGTTCCAGGAGGCGGCGACTGATCTCGACCTGGAGGACGAGCTGGCGCAGCCGGGCGCTGGCGCCGCGCAGCAGACAACCTAGCGGGCGGCGCGGCGCCAGCGGCTCGCTCACGCGCCGAGCGACACCCAGCCGGCGACGTCGTGCACCGCGAGACCCGCGAAGCGGTCGCGCGGATCGATGCGGGTGGCGACGCCGACGAGGGCGGCCTCCATCGCAGCCCGGCCCTCGTCGGCGAACGTCTCACCGGCGGTCGGCGCGGGGTGCCGCACCGGGCGCGTCTCGACGCCGATCCGGTACGGCACACGTGCCCGGCGCAGCAGCCCGCGTGCCGCGGCGCTGATCGCGAGGATGGCATCGGCGCGGTCGCGATAGGCCAGGAGGGTCAGGGCGTCCGCGGCACTCGCGATGCGCGTGAAGGCGGGCGGATGCGTCGTGGCCAACCAGGGCGCGAGGTCGACCTCGACCGGCAGTCCGGTGTGCGCGGCGACGTCGCGCACGGCGCGCTCGAGGCCCGCGAGCCGCCGATCCTCGTTGCCCGCCCAGTCCGGCGTGCTCCACGGCTCGATGTCGAGGTGCACGCCGTCGAAGACGAGGCCGCCGGTGGCGCGCTCCATCCACCGCAGCGCGCCCCGCCCCTCGACCCACGACGGGTCGCCGCCGAGTGCGCTCACACGGATGCCGCGGTCGCGCAGCGCGCTCACGCACGCCCGGGTGTGCTCGCTCGGGCCCGCGCCCGGCACGCTCACGAACGCCTCGTGCACGCGCTGCCCGGCGAGGAACGCGGCCACGGCGGCGGCGTCGGGCGGGGCGGCCTCGTGCACCCACAGCCAGGCCGCGCGCGGGGCGGGGGTCACGACCGCCGGTGGCATCAGCTCGTCAGCGCCGGCCAGGCGACGCCCAGCTCGCGCGCGAGGCGTCGCACCGCGGGGATGCTCATGCCGACGACCGTCGACGGGTCGCCGTCGATGCGATCGATGAACGCGGCGCCGCGGCCGTCGATCGTGAAGGCGCCCGCCACCTCCAGCGGCTCGCCGGTGGCCACGTACGCGTCGATCTCGGCCTCATCGATGTCGGGGGAGAAGTCGAGGTGCGTCGCGGTGGTGGTGCCCGCCGAATTTTGGATGCGGCCATCGCGCACCCGCAGCATCCAGTGCCCGGAGTGCAGCGTCGCCGACCTGCCGCGCTGCGCCAGCCAGCGCTCGCGAGCGCGCTCGGGCGTGTGCGGCTTGCCGAGCATCTCGCCGTCGAGCTCGAGCGACGAGTCGCCGCCCAGCACGAGCCCGTCGAAGCCCGTCAGCGGGTCCTGATCGAGCAGTGCCTCGGCCTTCGCCCGCGCGAGCAGCAGCACGTAGTCGGCGGGGGCGAGCGGGCCGTGCTGCGCCTCGTGCGCGACGATCAGGAACTCCTCGTCGAGGTCGGTCGGCGTCACGATCGGCTCGATGCCCGCCTGCCGCAGCAGCGCGAGGCGGGCGGGCGAGGCGGAGGCGAGGATGAGCTGCACGCGTCGATCCTCGCACCCGCAGCCGGCGGAGTGCTCTGGCGCGGCCCCGTTCGTCGCGCCTACTGTGGCGTCATGGATGCTCAGGTTGCCGCCCGTCCGACGAAGCTCGCGGTCATCGGGGCCGGATCGGTCGGCGTCGCCATCGCCTACGCCGCCCTCATCCGCGGCTCTGCCGACTCTGTCGCGCTGCATGACCTGGATCGCGCGAGAGTCGAGGCGGAGGTGCTCGATCTCGCGCACGGCCTGCCGTTCCTGGCCGGCACGCGCGTCCACGGGGGCGACGACATCCGGGTGATCGCCCAGAGCGACATCGTGGTCGTGACCGCCGGCGCGAAGCAGCGCCCCGGCGAGACACGGCTCGCGCTCGCCGGCCGGAACGCCGAGATCCTGCGGCAGGTGATGCCCGGCATCCGTGAGCATGCGCCGGATGCGATCGTGCTGCTGGTGACGAACCCCTGCGACGTGCTGACCGTGATCGCGCAGCGCGAGGGCGGGATGGCACCCGGCCGGGTGCTGTCGTCTGGCACCGTGCTCGACTCGTCACGACTGCGGTGGCGGCTCTCGGAGCTCGTCGGCGTGCACCCGCGCAGCGTGCACGCGCACATGATCGGCGAGCATGGCGACAGCGAGTTCCCGCTCTGGTCGCGGGCGCGGATCGGCCCGGTGCTGGTGAGCGAGTGGCGCGAGGGAGGGCAGCTGCGCTTCGACCGCACCGCGCTCGATGGCATCGCTGACGACGTCGTGCACGCCGCGTACCGGATCATCGAGGGCAAGGGCGCCACCTCGAGCGCCATCGGAGTCGCCACTGCCCGCATCGTCGAGTCGATCCTGGGCGACGAGCACGCCGTGCTGCCGGTGTCGAGCGTGCTCTCCGGGCAGCACGGCATCGACGGGATCGCGCTGTCGCTGCCGACGGTGGTCGGCCGCGCCGGCATCGAGCGGGTGCTGGAGGTGCCGATGGACGACGATGAGCTCGGGGCGCTGCACCGCAGCGCGGAGGCCATCGCCGCCTCCCTCGCCAGCACCGCATGACCCGGTCGCGCGGATGGGAGGATGTCCCCATGCCTGCAGCAGAGATCCGTCCCGGTCAGATCGTCGAGCTCACGATCGACAACGTCGCGCACGGCGGCCGCTTCGTCGGCCGCTACGGGGCGTCGGAGCACGAGCGGGGCCGCGTGGTCTTCGTGCCCGACACCATGCCCGGCGAGACGGTCAAGGCGCAGATCGTGGAGGTCAAGAAGTCGTTCGCCGTCGCCGTGGCGCTCGAGGTCGTCGTCGCATCGACCGACCGCGTCGAGCACGTCTGGCCGGAGGCCTCGATCGACCGATCCCCGGCCGAGCGCGCGGGCGGCGCGGAGTTCGGCCACATCGCGCTGCCTCGCCAGCGCGAGCTGAAGCAGCGGGTCCTCGAGGACGCGCTCGAGCGCACCGGCGGCATCACGCGCGCGGTGCCCGTGCAGGCCGCGCCCGGCGACGACCGGCGCGGCGGGCTCGGGTGGCGCACCCGCGTGCGCCTGCACGTCGACGACCGCGGCCGCCAGGGACCCTTCGCGCCGCGCAGCCACGACGTCGTGCCGGTGACGAGCCTGCCGCTGGCCACCAAGGGCATCCAGCTCTCCGCGCAGCTCGACCAGCGGCTCGGCGGCGTCACCGCGGTCGACTACGTCGAGTGGGGCGTCGACGGCGAGGTCGACGTGATCGCGATGGAGGGCGCGCCCGAGCGCGGCCGCACCGACACGATCGTCGAGAAGGTCGGCGGGCGCGAGTTCCAGCTCGACCGCTCGGGCTTCTGGCAGGTGCATCGCGAGGCCGCGGGGGTGCTGACGTCTGCGCTGCGTCGCGTCATCGATCTCGACCGCGTCGATCCGGCCGGCTGGTCGCTCGACCTCTACGGCGGCGTCGGGCTGTTCGCGGCCACGATCGCCGAGCAGCTGGGGGAGCGCACCCGCGTGACGAGCGTGGAGGCCGACGAGGTCGCCACCGACCACGCGAGCGAGAACCTCGCCGAGTGGTTGGGCGCGAATGCCGAGACGGGCCGCGTCGACCGCTGGCTGCGAGAGCTCAGCACGCGAGCCAGCCGGCAGGATCGGGAGCGCCTGTCGAAGGGGCTCGTCGTGCTCGACCCGCCGCGCGCCGGCGCCGGCCGCGACGTGATCGAGCAGATCGTCGCGCTTGAGCCCGCGCAGATCGTCTACGTCGCCTGCGACCCCGTGGCGCTCGCGCGCGACGCGAAGCTGCTGGGCGAGCGCGGCTGGAACATCGACTCGCTCGAGGCCTTCGACCTCTTCCCGCACACCCACCACATCGAGGCGGTCGCGGCCTTCCGTCGCTGACGGGGTCGAGGGAGCGGCATGCGGGCGGCGGTGAGCGCGCGCTACGGCGCACCGGATGTGGTGGTGGTGCGCGACATCCCCGCGCCCGTGCCCGCGGACGACGAGATCCTGATCCGCGTCAGCGCGACCACCGTCAACCGCACCGACTGCGCGTACCGCGCCGCCAGACCGTTCTTCATGCGCGCCTTCACGGGACTGCGCCGTCCCCGTCGCACCGTGCTCGGCACGGAGTTCGTCGGCGAGGTCGTCCAGGCCGGCGGCGCGGTGGACCGCTTCGCGGTCGGCGACCGGGTCTTCGGCTACTGCGAGGGCCGATTCGGAGCGCACGCGGAGCTGCTCGTGGTGCGGCAGGGCTCGGCGGTCGCGACCGTGCCAGAAGGCATCGACCAGGTCACCGCAGCCGCCGCGACAGAGGGCAGCCACTACGCGGCGTCCGCGATCCGGCGGGCGGGCGTGCGCGCCGGTGATCGGGTGCTGGTCAACGGCGCCACCGGCGGCATCGGCTCAGCGGCGGTGCAGCTGCTCGCGGCCATGGGCGCGCGCGTGACCGCCGTCTGCCATGCCGAGCACGCCGACCTGGTGCGCGGTCTCGGCGCCGAGCGTGTGCTCGCGCTCGAGGACGGCGACTTCACCCGCGGCCCCGACCGGTTCGCCCTCGTGCTCGACGCCGTCGGCAAGAGCACCTTCAGCCGCTGCCGACGCATCCTGGAGCCCGACGGCGTCTACGTCTCCTCCGAGCTCGGCCCCGGCTGGCAGAACATCCCGCTCTCGCTCGTCGGCCTCGTGCTCCGCAGGGGCCAGCGCGTGGTCTTCCCGCTGCCGGACGAGGGGCTGCCGATGCTCGAGCGCATCCGCGAGCATCTCGCCGCCGGTACCTTCCGCCCGGTGATCGACCGCAGCTATCCGCTCGACGACATCGCCGACGCCTACCGCTATGTCGAGTCCGGCCAGAAGGTCGGCAACGTCGTCATCACCGTCCGCGACGATCCGCAGCGCGACTGAGCCGAGCCGCCGCCCCTCCGGTCACGGAGGGAGGACGGATTCGGCGATGTGCACCAGCAGAGGACGAATCGTCCTCGTCTCGCGGAACGTCCTCGCCTGGGGACGCGCGCGACCACCCAGGTGCGCTGCCGGATGGTCGCGTCAGTGCGCCTTCGAGACGCCGCCCGCCGCCCTGGCGACCAGTCGCGCGACGCCCGGCAGCGCCGCCGCCTTCCAGATGGCGCGCTGCGCCTCGAGCTCCAGCCGCGTGTGCGGCGCGAAGGTCGCCTGCGCCCGACGCCCGCGCGCCTGCTCTCGCTCGACGGTCGGTCGCCAGTCGCGTTCGTAGGCGGCGAGCCCCGAGCGCAGCTCGCTGGGATGCTTGGCGAAGGCGAGCTCCTCCGCCAGCCGCTCGGCGCCGGCGATCGCGAGCGACGCTCCCTGCCCTGCCAGCAGCGAGACCGCCGCGCAGGCGTCGCCGAGCAGCGCCACGCGTCCGCGCACCCAGGGGTCGACCACTGTCTGCGCGACCTCGTCGATGTAGGGGTCGTGGATCCCGCGCACCGCCCGACGGCCCAGCACGCCGAGCTCGCCGATCGCCGCTCGCGCAGCCGCCGCCGTGACACCGCGCAGCACCGCGAATCCCGTCACGCCGGTCTCGCCCAGCGGCGCGACGACCAGCTGTCGATCCTGCTCGAGCTGCATGGCGACCCGGCCGTCGAGATCCGTATGCAGCGCGGCGTCATCCCCGATCCAGGCGAGCGCCAGCAGGTCACCGACGGGGCGCACGTAGTCGCGATGCGGACCCCACACCAGCTGCCGCACACGCGAGCCGACACCATCGGCGCCGATCAGCAGGTCGGCCTGCACGCGATCGCCGTCCGAGAGCAGCATCCGCACCGACGTTCCGTCGTCATGCACCGTCTCGAGCTGCGTGCCCCAGCGGATGCGCACGGACTCCGGCAGCGCCTCCGCGAGCGCCTCGATGATGCGAGGCCGCATGATCGTGAGGTATCGACCCGCGGTCGCCTGCTCGACCAGCGAGATCGGCAGCTTCGCGCGCACCCGGCCCTCGCCGTCGACGCTGCGCAGCTCGTCGAACGACTCGGCGCGGGCGCGGAGCGCCGGCAGCAGCCCGAGTCGCTCGGCGGCATCGAAGCCGGCGCCGAAGAAGTCGATCAGGTATCCGGATGCGCGTGGTGCCGGAGCCCGCTCGACGATCTCGACTGTCCAGCCGTCGAGCGCGAGCCGGCCAGCCAGCGCCAAGCCGGCGACACCGGCTCCGGAGATGATCGCCTGCATGGCTGCGACGCTACCCGCCGCGCCCGCCGGCTTGTAGCGCGCTCATCGCAGCAGTGCCAGCAGCGCGCGCTCGCGCGAGCCGCGCGTGCCGATCGTCGCGCCCGCTTCGAAGCGCTCGAAGACCTCCGGGTCGATGTAGCTGGCCTTGGCGACCGTCGGCGTGTTGCCGAGCGCTTCGGAGACCTCGACGATCGCCTCCCGGATCGCTCGCTTGCGCTCGGTCGCGGACGCCACGTCGCGGGCTCGGGCGAGCGAGTCGGCCGCGACGATCGTGCCGTGCAGGGTGCGGAAGTCCTTCGCCGTGAACTCGCCGCCGGTCGCCTCGCGCACGGCGCGGTTCAGGTCGGCATCGCGCAGCGCGTGCGCGCCCTGCTCGTCCCGCCACGCGAGCAGGCGCGAGCGCGCAGAGCGGCCGGCCCGCAGCTCCGCGATGCAGGCGGCGAGATCGGCATCGTCGATGGTGATGTCGAAGCGCTGCCCGGACTTGGCGGGGAAGCGCAGCCGCACGGTGTCGCCGTCGACGCTCGCGTGCCGCACGAGCAGCGTCATGAGCCCGTGGGAGCCGTGCTCCTCGGCGTACGCATCGCCGCCGGCGCGGATCGCCACCGCGTCGAGCACGCGCAGGGCGGCAGCGAGCACGCGCTCGCGGCCGAGGCCCTCGCGCGCCAGGTCGAGCGTGACGCGGCGCCGCATCGCGGGCAGCGCCTCGGCGAGATCCAGCGCGCGCTCGTGCTTCACGCGGTCGCGTCGCTCGCGCCACTGCGGATGGTAGATGTACTGCGTGCGGCCGGCATCGTCGACCCCGATCGCCTGGATGTGCGCGAGCGGGTCGGCCGCGATCCACACGTCCGTCCACGCCGGGGGCACCGCGAGCGAACGCGCGCGCTCGCGGTCGGCGGCCGAGACGGCGCGCCCGCTGTCGTGCCGGAACGACCAGCCGCTGCCGGCTCGCCGACGCCGGATGCCGGGGTCCTTCGATGGTTGCGCTCTGCGCAGTCTCGCCATGCCGCGATGCTAGCGACGGCAACCTGGGTGCCGGTCAGTCGCTCTTCCAGCGGCGTCCGGTCGGGGTGCGCGACTTCGCCTGCCACTCGCTCTCGCTGTCGAGCACGCGACGATGCTTGGTCTCGGCCCACTCCTCGGCGAGCCCGAGGAGCGCGGCCTCGACGGCCGCCTGCTCCTCGTCGGTCGGGGCACCCGAGACGACCTGCATGATCGGCTCCACGGCGGTGCCGGCGGTGCCGTCGTGACGCTCTGGGGAAAGTGCAGTCATCGTCTGGCCGTCACATCGGGATGTTGCCGTGCTTGCGCTCCGGCCGCTGCACGCGCTTCGTCCGCAGCGATCGGAAGGCCCGCGTGATCATGACGCGCGTCTGCGCGGGCTCGATGATGCCGTCGAGCTCGCCTCGCTCCGCAGCCAGGAACGGCGAGGCGACGTTGTACGTGTACTCGCTCGCGAGCCGCTGGCGCACGGCCGCGACATCCTCGCCATCCGCCTCCGCGCGCTTGATCTCGTTGCGGTAGAGGATGTTGACCGCGCCCTGACCGCCCATCACGGCGATCTCGGCCGACGGCCACGCGACGTTGATGTCGGCGCCGAGCTGCTTCGACCCCATCACGATGTAGGCGCCGCCGTATGCCTTGCGGGTGATGACGGTCACCATCGGCACCGTCGCCTCCGCGTAGGCGTACAGCAGCTTCGCGCCGCGGCGGATGACGCCCGACCACTCCTGGTCGGTGCCGGGCAGGTAGCCGGGCACGTCGACGACCGTCAGGATGGGGATCGAGAACGCGTCGCAGAATCGCACGAAGCGCGCGGCCTTCTCGCCGGCCTCGATGTTGAGCGTGCCGGCCATCGCGTTCGGCTGGTTGGCGATGACGCCCACCGTGCGACCCTCGAGCCGGCCGAAGCCGATCACGATGTTCGGCGCGTACAGCGGCTGCACCTCGAGGAACTCGCGGTCGTCCATGAGCGTCTCGATGATCGCGAGCACGTCGTAGGGCTGGTTGGGCGAATCGGGGATGATCGTGTTCAGTCGCCGGTCGGCGTCGTTGACGACCCGCTCGGCGGTGTGGTCGTAGGCCGGCACCTCCGACTGGTTGTTGTCGGGCAGGTAGGCCAGCAGCGCCCGCACGTAGTCGAGCGCGTCATCCTCGTCGGCGGCCAGGTAGTGGCTGACGCCCGAGACGGTGTTGTGGGCGCGACCGCCTCCGAGCTCCTCGAAGCCCACCTCTTCACCGGTGACCGTCTTGATGACGTCGGGTCCGGTGACGAACATGTGGCTCGACTTGTCGACCATGATCACGAAGTCGGTGAGCGCGGGGGAGTAGACCGCGCCACCGGCAGCGGGCCCCATGATGATCGAGATCTGCGGGATGACGCCGGATGCGGCGGTGTTGTTGCGGAAGATCTCGCCGTACTTGCCGAGCGCCACAACACCTTCCTGGATGCGCGCGCCCCCGGAGTCGAGCATGCCGACGATGGGCACGCCCACCTTCATCGCGTACTCCTGGATCTTCGTGATCTTCTCGCCCGCGACCTCGCCGAGCGAGCCGCCGAAGGTCGTGAAGTCCTGCGAGTAGACGGCCACGCGGCGCCCATGCACCGTGCCGATGCCGGTCACGACGGAGTCGCCGTAGGGGCGGTTGGTCTCCATGCCGAAGGCGGTCGTGCGGTGGCGCACGTAGGCGTCGAACTCGACGAAGGAGCCCTGGTCGACGAACTGCTCGATGCGCTCGCGGGCGGTCTTCTTGCCCTTGGCGCCCTGGCGCTCCTTCGCGCGCGCCTCCTTGTCGGTCACCGCCTCGCGGTGGCGCTCACGCAGATCCGCGATGCGGTCGGCAGTGCTGGAGAGGGGAACTGCGGCCTCGGTGTCGTCGGTCACGGATGCCACTCTAGACGGCGCCGCATGCGCACCATTTGTCGACTCCCACAGCATCCGGGCCGGTTTCGGTGGTGATCGTCTCCATCTGGTGCTTGCTGAGGCGTGGCCGCGGCCTAGCCTGGAGGCATGCTGTTCCCGGGTGCTGCGCGCATTGCCACGGTCTTCGAGCTCGACCGCATCGACTCGACCTTCGACGCCGTCGACGAGCGCGCGCACCACTTGACCACCTGGGCGACGCTCGATCAGCGTGCCGGTCGCGGCCGACTCGGCCGGGAGTGGGTCAGCCCTCCCGGGAAGTGCCTCGCGGCCACGGTGCTGGTGCACACGCGGAGGATGAGCGAGGACGCGGTGGGTTGGATGCCGCTCGCCGCAGGTCTCGCGCTCACGGACGCCCTCGCCACGCTGGTCGGCGATCGCGCCGGGCTGAAGTGGCCGAACGACGTGCTCATCGACGGCAAGAAGATCGCCGGCGTGCTGTGCGAGCGCCGCAAGCACGCGGTCGCGGTCGGCTTCGGCGTGAACCTGACCCTCGAGCGCGACGAGCTGCCGACCCCCCAGGCGACCTCGCTGACGCTGGAGGGCGCCGAGGGCACGGCCCCGGTGCTCGCCGACGCCGTGCTGTGGCACATGCTGCGCTCGCTCGATGCGCTCCTGCCCGCGCTCGGCAGCGAGGGCCTGCGCACCGCGGTGGAGGCGTCCCTCACCACGATCGGCCGCGATGTGCGCGTCGAGCTGCCCGACGGGCTGCTGCTCGGGCGGGCCGTCGGGCTGGGCGCCGGCGGCGAGCTGCGCGTCGACAGCGGCGACGAAATCATCGACGTGCGGGCCGGTGACGTGGTGCACGTGCGCTGATGGGGGAGAATCGTCGGGTGCCAGCCGGCGAGGAGCGAGTCATCGCGCGCATGCGACCGCATGGGCGGGTCCTCGTCGTGCCCGTCCTCGTGCTCTGGCTCGGGGTGGGGCTCGCGACGCTGCTGCTTGACCGCGTCGACTGGGCATTCTGGAACATCGCGGTGCTGACCGTCATGGCGATCGTGATCCTGCTGCTGACGGTCGTGCCGACGCTCGCCTGGCTCTCGCGCGGCTTCACCTTCACGACCGAGCGCGTCATCATCCGCACCGGCTTCGGCGGCACGCGCCGCGAGACGATGCTCTCGCGCGTGCACGACGTGACCGTGCGGCGGCGCGGGCTGCAGGCGCTGTTCGGCGCCGGAGACGTGCTGCTGTCGACCGGCGGGGACCGCGCCGTCATCCTGTCTGACGTGCCCCTCGCCTCACTCGTGCAGCGGATGCTGTCCGAGCAGCTGGGCGCGCGCGGGGTCGCAACTCCCAGCGGCGAGTCCGCATGACCAACGACTGCGCCCGCGGGCGCGAACAGGAGCGCACATGAAGATCGCTGTCATCGGATGCGGCTATCTGGGTGCCGTGCACGCCGCCGCCATGGCGTCGCTCGGCTACGACACCGTCGGTGTCGACGTGGATGCGGCGAAGATCGAGCAGCTGCGTCGTGGCGAGCCCCCCTTCTACGAGCCAGGGCTGCCCGAGCTGCTGACCGCCGGCATCGACTCGGGCGCCCTGCGGTTCACGACCGACGTCGCAGAGGTCGCCGGCAGCGACGTGATCTTCCTCGCGGTCGGCACGCCGCAGCGCGCCGGCTCCGACGCGGCCGACCTCACCTTCGTGGACGCCGCGATCGACTCGCTCCTGCCGCACATCGGCGCGGGCACGCTCGTGGCGGGCAAGTCGACCGTGCCGGTCGGCACCGCGCAGCGGCTCGCCGACCTTGTGACCCCGACCGGCGCCGCGCTCGCGTGGAACCCGGAGTTCCTGCGCGAGGGCTTCGCCGTCGAGGACACGGTCGCGCCCGACCGCCTGGTCTACGGCGTGGCCGACGGCGACGACGCATCCGTCGCCCGGCTCGACGAGGTGTACGCCTCGATCATCGCCCGCGGCACCGAGCGACTGGTGATGAACTTCGCGACCGCAGAGCTCGTGAAGGTGAGCGCCAACGCGTTCCTCGCCACGAAGATCTCCTTCATCAACGCGATGGCGGAGCTCTCGGAGACCGTGGGCGCCGACGTGACGCAGCTCGCCGACGCGATCGGGCTCGATGCGCGCATCGGCCGTCGCTTCCTGAACGCCGGGCTCGGCTTCGGCGGCGGCTGCCTGCCGAAGGACATCCGTGCCTTCCGGGCCAGGGCGACCGAGCTGGGGCACGCGCAGACGCTCGGCTTCCTGGGCGAGGTCGACCAGATCAACCTGCGCCGCCGCGACCACATGGTGGCGCTCATCGAGCGCGAGCTCGCGGCCCTCGGCGGCGACCGCGTCGCCGTGCTCGGCCTGGCGTTCAAGCCCAATAGCGACGACGTGCGCGACTCGCCGGCGCTGGATGTCGCACGGCGGCTGCAGGATCAGGGCCGCACGGTGACGGCGTTCGATCCCGAGGCGGCCGCGACCGCTCGACGCTCGGTGCCGACGCTCGACATCGTCGCCTCGATCGATGAGGCCATCCGCGACGCCGATGTGTTGGCGCTCGGCACCGAGTGGCAGCACTTCCGCGACCTCGATCCGGCGGTCGTCGCGTCCCAGACGCGGGCGCGCACCGTCGTCGACGGCCGCAACACGCTCGACGCGCAGCGCTGGGCCGCGGCCGGCTTCAAGGTCATCGGCCTCGGTCGCCCCGACACGGTGCCCGCAGCATGATCGTCGGCGTCGTCGGCGGTGGGCAGCTGGCCCGCATGATGATCCCTGCCGCGGTCGCGCTCGGTGTCGAGCTGCGCGTGCTCGCCGAGAGCGAGGGCATGTCGGCGTCGCTCGCCGCCACCGCCGTCGGCGACTACCGTGACGCCTCCGTCGTGCTCGACTTCGCCGAGGGCGTCGACGTCATCACCTTCGACCACGAGCACGTGCCGCAGGATGTGCTGCGCGCCCTGATCGATGCGGGCGTCGCCGTGCACCCGGGGCCGGACGCGCTGCGCTTCGCGCAGGACAAGCGCGAGATGCGCGCGAAGATGGCCGAGCTCGGCGCCCCGCAGCCCGATTGGGCGCCGGTGGATGCGCCGGAGGATCTCGTGCGATTCCTGGCCGATCACGGCGGCGTCGCGGTGCTGAAGACGGCGACGGGCGGCTACGACGGCAAGGGCGTGCGGGTCGTGCGCTCGGTCGACGATGCCGCGGACTGGCTGGAGGGCGCAGCCGCCGGCGGCCCGCGGCTGCTGGTGGAGGAGCTCGTGCCCTTCCGCCGCGAGCTCGCGCAGCTGATCGCGCGGCGGCCGTCGGGTGAGGCGGTCGTGTGGCCGCTCGTGCAGACGGTGCAGCGCGACGGCATCTGCGTCGAGGTGCTGGCGCCGGCGCCGCACGCGGCGAACATCCGGCCGGTCGTCGACGACGTGGCGCGCATGGTCGCCGCCGGGATCGGGGTCACGGGCGTGCTCGCGATCGAGATGTTCGAGACCAGCGACGGTCGGGTGCTCGTCAACGAACTGGCGATGCGGCCGCACAACTCCGGGCACTGGACGATCGACGGCTCGGTGACGAGCCAGTTCGAGCAGCATCTGCGGGCGGTGCTCGACCTGCCGCTGGGATCGACCGCGATCGTGGCCCCCGCGAGCGTGATGGTGAACGTGATCGGCGGCCCCGCCTCCGGTGCGATGACCGATCGCTACGCGTCGGCGCTCGCGGCGCACCCCGACGTGAAGATGCACTCCTACGCGAAGGCCGCCCGGCCAGGCCGCAAGGTCGGCCATGTCACCGCCACGGGCGATGACATGGACGAGGTCGCCTACCGCGCCCGCGCCGCAGCCGCCTGCTTCGACGCCTGACCGCATCCGCCACCCCGCCGGCGGGTGGAGAGGTCGAGCTTCCCCGAACCGCGCGCCTTCGCCGCGATCCGCGCCCGTTCGGGAAGCTCGCCCCGCGCGCGGCCGCGCGCCCGAGCGCCCACGCCCGCGCATCCCGCGCACGCCGCACACCCGGTCGAGCTTCCCCGGATCGTGCGTGAGGAGCCGGAAACGCGCCTGTTGGGGACGCTCGCGCTCGCCCGCGCGGCGCGCTCGGTCGAGCTTTCGCGGATCGTGCGTGAGGAGCCCGAAACGCGGCTGTTGGGGAAGCTCGCGAGGGGGAGCCGCGAGGAGGGGGTTGCGAGGCGGGATTGCGTGGAGGCCGGATGTGCTGGATGTGTGACGCGGGTGGTCTACGCGCGAAACAGCCACCCCTCGCCGGCGATGGCGGAGCCCTCGAACCACGACGTGATCGGCGGAGGTTGCCGGCCGCTGTCCCAGCGCTCGCGAACGCGGTCCAGGATCGGGCGGAGTCGCTCCCGCGTCTCCGCCGGCGTCGTCACGATCAGCCGGTAGGGCTCGATCCCCAGGCGCTGGAAGAAGTTGTAGCGATCGATGTCGCGCAGCCACTGCGAGCGATCCACCCGGTGCTGGTCGCCCTCGACCTCGATCAGCACTCTCGCGGGCCAGATCGCCGCATCCGGAGCGAGCTCCACGCCGTCCAGCACGACCGGCACGTTCCACCACACCGGCGGCGCACCGAGCACGTCCAGCTCCAGTCTCGCCAGCGTCTCGGAGCGAGACCGCGACCGCGGGCTGACGAGCTGCGCCGACGCCAGCAGGCGACGATGGCCGCGCCGTCGCCCGTGCGCGGCGATCGCCTGCTGCAGCTCGACGCGCGTCGCGAGCGGTCGGCGCTCGTTCACGACGGCGTCGCCGAGGGCGACGAGGTCGGCAGGAGCGAGGTAATCGACCCCGTCGACGAAGGTCTGCGCGGGGGTGGTGACGCGGATGCCCTCGAGCAGCGTCACGGCGGTCGTGGCGAGCGATCGCTGGCGGCCGCGGAGGCGACGCCCGCGGGGTGCGTGCACCGGCGCCGGCGTGGTCGTATCGATGCGATCGAGGGTCTGCAGTCGCGGGGGCAGCCAGAGCCCGTGCAGGTGGGCTGCGGTCGCGTGGCTGGCCCACGCCTCCGCACTCACCGAGGCGAGCGCGGCACGCGTCCGGTCGAAGAGGTCGAGTTCGGCCGACGCATCCGCCCAGACGCCGTGGTGCAGCTGCTGCACGCGCTTGCTGCGCAGCCGTCGCGCGCCGACCCCTGCTGCGGCTGCCTGCTGCGCCGTGAAGCACCGCTGCTGCAGCGATGCCGGGAGTGCCCATCCGTCCGTCATGGCGCGACGATCGCACGCGGGCCGGCGCCGCCGCGCGCGTGCGGGACGCGGTGTGGAGAACCCGCTCGCGTGCGCGCGAGCTTCCCCGAATCGCCCGTTCGGCACGGCATCCGCGCCGTTTCGGGAAGCTCGACGCCGGCCGGCCGGGCGATCTTCCCCGGCGGGCGCGGTTGCGGGGGAAAAGGACCGATTCGGGGAAGCTCGACGGGACCGGCGGGCGGGTGGGCGGGGCGGGGCGGCGCGGCTCGACGGACCGGCGGGTGGGGGCGGGGCGGCGAGGCGCGGTCGGCGCGCATAGGCGGCGGGCCTACCCTGGACGGCATGGCAGCGCAGGTCAGCATCATCATGGGATCCGACTCCGACTGGCGGGTGATGGAGGCGGCGAAGGCCGTGCTCGACGAGCTCGGCGTGGCGTCGGAGGTCGATGTGGTCTCGGCGCACCGCACCCCGCAGAAGATGGTCGACTTCGCCCGCGGCGCGGCCGACCGGGGCGTGAAGGTCATCATCGCCGGCGCCGGCGGAGCGGCGCACCTGCCGGGCATGGTCGCGTCGATGACGCGACTGCCGGTGATCGGCGTGCCCGTGCCGCTCGCGACCCTCGACGGTCTCGACAGCCTGCTGTCGATCGTGCAGATGCCGGCCGGCATCCCGGTCGCGACCGTCTCGATCGGCGGCGCGAAGAATGCCGGCATCCTGGCAGCACGGATACTCGGCGCGTTCGACGCCGGGCTGGCGACACGCCTCGACGACTACGCCGCCGAGCTCGAGCGGCAGGTGGGCGAGAAGGCTCAGACCCTGCGCGACCGCGTGGCGTCGGGCGCATGACGCTGCTGACGGCCGGAACTCCGCTCCGCACGCCCGACGACCGCAACCCCGACGTCATGCGTCGCCGCGGGTGGTGGCTCGTGCTCGTCGGCTTCCTGCTCCCGGGCAGCGCGCAGGTGCTCGCGGGCAATCGGCGCCTGGGCCGCATCGGGATCGTGGCGACCATCGTGCTGCTGGCACTGCTGGCGCTCGCTGCCATCCTGTGGTTCGCCGCGCGCGCCGCCCTGCTCACGGTGGTCGGCAACTCGATCGGCCTGCTGGTGCTCGAAGTGCTGCTCGTCGCCTACGCGGTGCTGTGGCTCGTGCTCGGCCTCGACACGCTGCGGCTCGCGCGGCTCACCCGCGTGCCGGGCAGGGCGCGTGCCGCGATCGCGATGGTGGCGATCCTGGCGACGGTCGCTCCGGCGGCGCTCGCGGGCTACGGCGCGACGCTCGTCGATGCCACGCGCGGGCTGGTCGCCAGCGTCTTCGACTTCGCGCGTCCGCCGGTGGAGCCGATCGACGGCCGCTACACCTTCCTGCTGCTCGGCGGTGACGCGGGGGAGGACCGCGTCGGCCTGCGCTTCGACTCGATGACCGTCGTGACCGTCAACGCCGAGACGGGCGCGGCGACCATGATCGGGGTGCCGCGCAACCTGCGCAACGCGCCGTTCTCGGAGGGGTCGCCCATGTGGGGCCCCTGGCCCGAGGGCTTCAACTGCGAGTCGAGCGACTGCCTCCTGAACGGCACCTACACCTACGGCGAGGCGAACCCGGAGCTCTACCCGGATGCCTCCGCCAACGGCTCGAGCCCGGGCATCGAGGCGACCCGCGACGCCGTGGAGGGCGTCACCGGCATCGAGCTGCAGTCGTTCGTGCTCGTCGACATGCACGCCTTCGAGAGCCTGGTGACGGCGCTCGGCGGCGTCGAGATCGACGTGCCGACCCGGGTCGCGCTCGGCGTGGAGGGCGCGGAGCCCTTCGGCTACATCGAGCCGGGCGTGCAGCGCATGGACGGCCCGACCGCGCTCTGGTACGCCCGCAGCCGCACCGGCACCTCGGACTACGACCGGATGCTGCGGCAGCGCCAGGTGCAGGAGGCGGTCATCGCGCAGTTCACGCCCGACGTGCTGCTGACCAAGTACCAGCAGCTGGCCGCCGCCGGCCAGGAGCTGGTGCAGACGGACGTGCCGCAGTCGATGCTCGGCTCGCTGTCAGAGCTCGCGCTGCGCACCCGGCAGCTGCCGATCACGAACCTGGAGCTCATTCCCGATGAGGGCGTGACGACGGGCGATCCCGACTACGAGCAGATCCACGCCATGGTGCAGCAGGCGCTCGCCGAGGCCGATGCGATCGTGCCGGCCGAGAGCCCGACACCAGCGCCGTAGGCCGCCGCGCCGGGTCTACAGCTCGGCGTGCAGCTGCCACACCTGACGCGCGGCGCCCTCCCACGTGAAGGCCTGCGCTCGGTCCTGCGCATGCAGGCCGAGGCTCGTGCGCGCATCAGCATCCTCGAGGAGGCCGCCGAGGGCTGCCGCGAGCTCGTGCGGGCCGCCCTGCACCGCCACGCTGGCATCGCCGGCGATCTCGTCGAGCGACCGGGTGGAGGGATGCACGGTGACGGTGCCCATCGCGGCCGCGTCCAGCAGCGACAGCCCCAGGGCGTCCTGCTCCCAGACGTGCAGATGGGCCAGGGCGCGGCGATGCGCGAGCGCGAGGTCGCCGTCGCCCAGCTCGCCCAGCATGACCAGCCGCCCCGCGGGGATGCCCGCCTGGACCGCGAGGCCCGCGAGCCGCGTCTCGCCCCACTCGACCGGTCCCGCGACCACCACCCGGACATCCGGCATCTGCGAGCTCGCGATGGTCTCGATGAGGCGCTCGGCCTGGCCGAGCGCGCTCGGGTGCGTCGTCGCGAGCACGAACTCGTCGGGCAGCTGCAGCTCGCGCGCGGGCGGCAAGGTGGAGGCGGCGAGCAGCGAGGCCGACGGCGCGGGAGGCACCACGCGGATGCGCCCCTCGACGTCGTCGAGCAGCGCGAGATCCTCGGCGACGGCGCTCGACGGCACCACGATGCCGTCGGCGCGCGCGAGTGCGCGCTTGAGCGCGCGGTCGAACCAGCGCTGCTTCCGCTCGGTGCGGTCGGAGAACGACTGCAGGCCGTGGACCGTGACGGTGACCTGGTCGGCCGGGTCGGGCTCGCGCACCAGCGGCGCCATCAGGCTGGTGGCGTGCACGAGCCCGCGCACCGGGATCGTCGTCATCGTGTGCAGCCACGCCTCGCGCAGCTCGCGGGCGGGCACGGCGGTCTGCTTGAGCTCTGCGAGGCCAGGGACCTGCTCGCGCAGCCGCGCCTCGCGCGAGTCGGAGATCCTGGCCGACAGCGCGCCGACGCCGAAGCCGTCGGGCGCCGTCGCGATCAGCCCGCGCGTGATCTCGGCCGAGTACCGGCCGACCACCGTCCTGGAGCGCTCCGCCACCTCATCCAGCACGACCGTGAAGCGTCGCTCGTCGTCCATCGCGTCGGTGTCGGTCACAGCGCAGCACGCTCCTTCAGCGGTTCCCACCAGGAGCGATTGTCGCGATACCACTGCACGGTGTCGGCGAGCCCCTGCTCGAACGGCACCTGCGGCGCGAAGCCGAGCTCGGTGGAGATCTTGGAGATGTCGACCGAGTAGCGCTGGTCGTGGCCCTTGCGGTCGGCGACCTGCCGAACGGCCGACGCGTCGCGCCCCGTCGCCTCGAGCAGCCGCTCGGTGAGCTCGACGTTCGTCAGCTCGGTGCCGCCGCCGATGTTGTAGACCTCGCCTGCACGGCCGTCGGTGAGCACCAGCGCGATCCCGCGGCAGTGGTCGTCGACGTGCAGCCAGTCGCGCACGTGCTGCCCGTCGCCGTACAGCGGCACCTCCAGCCCGTCGATGAGGTTCGTGACGAACAGCGGGATGAGCTTCTCGGGGAAGTGGAAGGGGCCGTAGTTGTTGGAGCAGCGGGTGATGCGTACATCGAGGCCGTGCGTGCGGTGGTAGCTGCGGGCGAGCAGGTCGCTGCCGGCCTTCGACGCCGAGTAGGGGCTGTTCGGCTCGAGCGGGCGATCCTCGCTCCACGAGCCGGTCTCGATCGACCCGTAGACCTCGTCGGTCGACACATGGACCACGCGCGCCACCCCGTGCCGCAGCGCGGCGTCGAGCAGCCGCTGCGTGCCGACCACGTTGGTCTCGACGAAGACCGAGGCGTCCCGCACGGATCGGTCGACATGGCTCTCGGCAGCCAGGTGCACGATCGCGTCGACGCCCGGCAGGATGCGGTCGAGCAGGCCGGTGTCGCGGATGTCGCCCTGCACGAACTCGAAGTGCGGGTGGTCGGCCACGGGTGCCAGGTTCGCCAGGTTGCCGGAGTAGGTGAGCGCGTCGAGCACGGTGACGGATGCGCCCTCGAGCCCGGGCAGCCGGTCCTCGAGGAGCATCCGCACGAGGTTGGAGCCGATGAACCCGGCTCCTCCGGTCACAAGTAGTTGCACGCGTCATCCCTTTCGCGGGCGCACGATGTCGCGCCGCCGTCGACTGCTCAGTCTAGGAGCCGGTTCACCAGGCGCCGAGCAGCAGGGCCGCGCGGAGCAGGCGGCGCTCGCTGGGTGCCCGGCGCAGCTGCGGGACGAGGCGACGCAGCGCGGCTCGGGTGCCGAGGGTGCTCCGCTCGAACAGCGGCACGATGCGCTCCAGCCGAGCGCGCAGCGGCGGCTCGGCGACCGCGGCGGCGAGCCGCGCGACCGCGAGCGCCTGCAGCCGGTACTCGCCGGAGGCCACCCGTCGTGCCCGCACGACCGCCGCGCCGAGGCCGGAGTTCGCGCCCGTGGCGTTGCGATCATGCTGCCGATAGTCCATCGTCGGGGTGCGGTCGATGCGCCAGCGCAGGCCGAGCGCTCGCGTCACGGCGTAGACGAGCCAGTCGTGGGGCACTGAGGGGTCCACGAGCGGATGCTGCGTCAGCACCTGCCGCACCGCCAGGAACGCCGCGCTGCGCAGCACGAAGGTGCAGCCGGGCCCGGCGGATTCGAGCAGGAAGTCGAGCTCGCGCTGCGGCTGCGCCTTGTCGATGAGCTCCTGCCTGCGACTGCCGTCCGCGCGCTCCCAGAAGGCGACCACGTTGGAGGAGGTGGCGTGCACGTCGTGCCGGTCGAGCAGGGCGAGCTGCCTGGACAGCTTGTCGGCGTGCCAGATGTCGTCCTGATCGGCGAACGCGACCGCGTCGGCGCTGTCGAGCTGCGCGTCGCGGATCAGCCGCAGGAAGTTGCCCTGCGGGGTGCCGAAGCGGTCGGCGGGCAGCACGCTCACGCGGGGATCCTTCGCGGCGGCGGCGAGCAGCGCCGGGGTGGCATCCGTCGACGCGTCGTCCGACGCGAGGACTCGGACGGCGACGCCCTGCTGGTCGAGGATGCTGGCGAGCTGCTGCTGCAGGTAGCGGGCACCGTTGTGGGTCGCGAGCAGCACGAGCACGCGAGGCTCGCCCGAGATGGTCGACATGGCCGCTCCCTCCTGCTCAGGACCGATGGGTCGGGGCGGCATCGAGCACGCGCCGGATGCGCTCGCGGTACCGGCTGCCGACGGCGGGCATGGCGTACTCCTGCGCCCGCTCCGCTGCGCGTGCGCCGAGCTCCCGGATGCGGTCGGGCTCGACCATGAGCGCCGTGAGCGCCATCGTGAGGTCGTGCTCGTCGCCCGATCGGATCAGCACGCCGGCACCGTCGGCGGCGACGTCGGCCAGCCCGGGCAGGTCGCTCACGATCACGGCGCATCCGGCGGACATCGCCTCGATCAGCGCCACCGGGAGACCGTCCTGGTCGCCGTTCGCGGCGATGACCGACGGCGCCACCACGATGTCGGCGCTCGCGTACTGCTTCGCGAGCTCGGTCCTGCCCTGCTGCCCGAGGAAGCGCACGGGCAGGTCGCCAGCCTGCTGCTCGAGCGCGGCTCGCAGCGGGCCGTCGCCGACGACCGTGAGCTCCCAATCGCGATGGGGCACGGCGCGCAGCGCGGCCAGGAGCACCGAGACGCCCTTCTTCTCCACCAGTCGCCCCACCAGCAGCAGGCGCACCGATCGCCCGGCCTCGGCGGTGGTGCGCTCGAGCTGCATGGCGGCGGCATCCGCACCCATCGGCTCCACGCTGACGCTCGCGGGTGCGGCGCCGAGCGCGATGACCCGTTCCGCCATGTCCTGGTTCATGACCGTCACGGCGGCCGCGGCGCGGAGCACCCAGCGCTTCACGCGGCGCATGACGCCGCCATCGAGCGCATACAGGTCGCCGCCGAGCGTCGTGACCAGCATCGGGATGCCGCGAGCGAGCGAGCGGGCGACGATGCCCTGCGGCACGATCCAGTGCACGTGCATGGCATCCGGCCGGAACTCGCGGATGGCGCGCCGAGTGGCGAGCCACTGCGCGGCGAACAGCGGCGGCACCTGCAGCCAGAGGGAGCGGCGCGCGCGCAGGTTCTCGAGGATCGCCCCGTGCGCCACTGCCTCCCAGCGGCGGGGGAAGTACGCGTAGCGCCGCACGCGGATGGGCCCGTCGGTCTCCTCGGCGGCACCGCCCGGCACCCTGGGCACGAGCACGAGCACCTCGAACTCCGCCGCCTCCTCGATCGCCAGATCCCGCACGAAGGCGGGAGTGCCGTCGGCGTCGTTCGCGGGGAACGTCGACGCCAGGACGAGCAGGCGGGGGCGGTGAGAGCGATCCATCGCCACCATCGTCCCACGATGGGCCACGGCTAGGCTGGCAGCCGTGCCGACCGAGTCCAGCGCGCCCATCGACGGCGCACCCGCTGCGCCGCGCAGTCGACGCGCCCGGGTGATGCGCGGCATCAGGATCGCCTTCGCGATCGCCGTGGTGCTCTCGATCGCGTGGTTCGTGATCGTCTCCTGGCCGGATGTCGCGGCGGCGCTCGTGCGGCTGCACCCGGGGCTGCTGGCAGGCGCCGTGGCGAGCTCGGTGCTCGGCGTGACCGCCGGCATGCTGTCGTGGCGCGCGTGCATGCGGGCGCTGGGCGCCCACCTGCCGCTCGGCGCGAGCTCCAGCACCTACTTCGTCGGCCAGCTCGCCAAGTACGTGCCCGGCAGTGTCTGGGCGGTGCTCGCGCAGGCCGACCTGGCCTCGCGGCACGGCATCGGCCGCACCGTCACGGCAGCGGCGTCGCTCGCGCAGATGCTGGTGAGCGTGCTCTCGGGCATGCTGGTCGGCGGCATCGGCCTGCTGCTCGCGGGCACGGACGTGCTGCTGGCCTACTGGTGGATCGTGCCCGCAAGCCTCCTGTGCGGCGTGGCGCTCTGGCCTCCGCTGCTGCAGCGGCTCCTGCGGCTCGCCGGCCGGGTGCTGCGCCGCGATGCGCTCCGCGATGTCGAGGTGCGGGCGCTGCCCATGCTCGCCGCCAGCGCCTGGTGCGCGCTCATGTGGGTGTGCTTCGGCGCCCAGTTCGCGCTGCTGGTGGTGCCCTTCGCGACGGAGCCGGGCACGCTCGTGCTCGCGGCAGCCGCCTACGCCTTCGCATGGGTGACCGGCTTCGTCATCATCTTCCTGCCGGCGGGAGCGGGCGCGCGCGAGGGCGTGCTCGTGCTGGCGCTCGGGGGCGCGATCGGTCTGCCCACGGCGCTGTCGCTCGCGCTCGTGAGCCGCTTCGCGATGCTGCTCGGCGACGTGATCGTCGCCGCCGGCGGCTGGATCGCGCTGCGGCGCAGCGGCGTCAGGCCGCCGTCGCCTCTCCCTGGTGCTGGCCGTGGCGAGGATCAGGCGGCAGCGTGACCCAGCTCCGCGTCGCGCCGTAGCGATCGAGCTTGTCGAGCTCGAGCGAATCCTCCTGCAGCGATCTGGTGATGCGCGTCAGATCGGCGATCGCGCCCATCGCGAACGACAGGAGCGCTCCGACGAACAGCAGCACGCCGAGCAGCAGCGACTGCACGTGGCTGCCGGGCGTCTCGATCCAGATGAGCACCAGGTAGCGCACGAACGGCACGGCGCCCGCGATCGTGAAGAGCAATCCCAGCGTCGCGAAGAACACGTAGGGCTTGTACATGAAGTAGGCCCGCAGGATCGCCAGGCCCGACTCGCGCATGTGCTGCCAGATGTTCTTGAAGAGCCGGGACTCGCGCGTCTTCGGGTTGGTGCTCACCGGGATCGAGGTGATCGCCAGCCGCTTGTTGCCGGCCTGGATGATCGTCTCCATGCAGTAGCTGAAGCGCGTCACGATGTTCAGTCGGATGAGCGCGTACTTCGAGTAGGCCCGGAATCCGCTCGCGGCATCCGGCAGGTCGGTGCCGGCCGCCTGGTTCACGACCCAGCTGCCGAAGCGCTGCATGAGCTTCTTGAACGGCGAGAAGTGCTCGATCTTCGCGGTCTGCCGGTCAGCCACCACGATCTCTGCCTCGCCGCGCAGCACGGGCTGCACGAGCTCGCCGATCATCTCCTGCGGGTACTGGTTGTCGCCGTCGGTGTTCACCACGATGTCCGCGCCGTGCGAGAGCGCGTACTCGATCCCGTCGTGGAACGAGCGGGCGAGGCCCATGTTGCGGGTGTGCCGCACGAAGTGGCGCACGCCCAGCTCCCGAGCCACCTCCACCGTGCGGTCGCTCGAGCCGTCGTCGATGATGAGGACGTGGATCTCGTCGACGCCGGGGATGGACTTCGGGATGGATGCGAGCACCAGCGGGAGCGTCTGCTCCTCGTTCAAGCACGGGATCTGGATGAACAGCTTCACGGGGCCCTCTCTACCGACACGATCGTACCGTCGGGGGTCATTGCCACTGGCTAGACTACGCGGGCCACGTCGCCGAGCTGAGAGGTCGTGATCTGTGCTCCGCACACGCACGGTGGATGACCGTCTCCGCGCCGCGGGGTCGCGCGTGCAACAGGCGGCAGAGCTCACGCTTCGCGCCGTGGGCAGCCGGTGGACGACGGCGCTGGTGATGCTCTGGTTCGGGCTCGGCGCGGCCTGGATCGCACTGACCGCCAGGGTGCCCATGGTGTTCGACGAGGAGTGGCACCTCGCCTCGATCGCGGTGCACGCGCAGCACGGCCTGCCCTGGTTCTCGACCGAGGCGCCGCAGCAGGGCGTGGGTGCGATCAGCCGCAGCTCCTCCTACCTCTACCACTACCTGCTCTCGTTCCCGGAGCGGTGGATGGCCGACGCCGGCGCCGCGGAGTTCGATCGCGTGATCGTGCTGCGGCTGCTGACGGTGGCGATGCACGTGGGCGCGCTGCTGTGCATGATCGGTGCCGTGCGTGCGGCGGGCGTCTCGAGCACGGTGGCGAACCTCGCCGCCGTCGCCTATGCGGCGCTGCCGGTCACGCCCTTCCTGGCCGCACAGGTGAACTACGACTCGGCGATGCTGCTGCTGGTCGCCGCGTGCGGCTGGGTCGCGGTGCGCCAGTTCACGGGGCCGACGACCTGGTTCGGCGTGCTCGGCGCGATCGCGCTCGGCCTGGCTGCCGTGCTGACGAAGTTCCACGCCGCGCCGATCGTGCTGGTGCTGCTCGCGTTCGTGCTGCTCGCCGTGCTGCGCGACCGGACGTTGCCGGCACTGCCGACCGGCCGCGCCAGCAGGGTGGCGCTCGGCGCGGCGGCGGTCGTGGCGCTCGCGTTCGTGGCGCTCTCTGCCGAGCGCTACATCGGCAACATCGTCGCGTACGGCTCGCCGTCCCCCGACTGCGCCGCGGTGCTGAACGAGCTGCGCTGCGCGAGTTATGACATCTGGGATCGCAACCGCGAGGCCGATGCGGCCTTCGCCGACACGCCGCTGTCGTTCAGCGCCATGGCGCAGTTCCTGTTCGACGAGTGGGTGCCGCGGCTGATGGTCTACCTGCAGGCCGTCTGGTACTGGTTCGCGGGACCGGACGTCTCCACCCTGGTCTCCGTCGCGATCCCGATCGCGGTGATCTCGGTCGTCGCGATCGCGGCCGTGGTCGGGCCGACCGCCCCGCGCCTGCGTGCGCTGCTGCCGCTGGTGCTCTCGAGCGTGCTGTACCTGGCGATCCTCTTCTGGCACAACTTCGGCGACTGGCGGGCCTTCGGCACGCCGCTCGGGGTGCAGGGCCGCTACCTGCTCCCGGCCGTCGTGCCCATCACGGCGCTCGCCATGCACGGGGCAGCCGACTCGCTGCGCCGCGCCCGCATGGGCCCGACGCTGCTCGCCTGCACGGCGATCGCGATGCTGCTGGTGGCCACGCAGGGCGGGGCGGCGGCATTCGTCATGTCGGCGGAGGAGGGCTGGTATCAGCCCGGCGGTCGGTTCGAGCACCTCACCGACAACGTGTACCGGATCGTCGACGTCTTCGTGGGCACCGTGCCGGTGCCCTCCATCTGAGCCGCTCAGGCGGTGCCGAAGGTGAGCACGTAGTACCAGTAGCCGTTGGCGCCGCGAGCGACACCGACGCCCACGAGGGTGCTCGATCCGCGTTGGATGTTCGCGGTGTGACCGGATGAGGCGAGCCACCGCTCCATGATCTCCTCGGGGTTCGGCTGCGCCCCCCACGTGCGGCCGACGTTCTCGCCCCACGAGCGCATCCCGCAGCCGCGCGCCTGCGCCGTCAGGTTCGGGTTGTGGACGCTGCCGCTCAGCCCGCGCACCGCCATCTGCGTGGCCCAGCCCTGCGCCATCGCGTCGAGGCACCCGTGTCGAGCGAGCGCGCCGACGGACGGCGACTGCTCGGCACGGTTGGCGTTGACGGCGGACGCGATCGCGGTGGCCGCCGGGATGGAGTCGCACGTGCGCAGCTGCGCAGCCGCGCTGCTGACCGACGGCGGACCGCCGAGGGCCACCGTCTCGGTCGCGCCCACCCGGTGCGCGTCCACGGCCACGGCCGTCGTCGAGGCGCACGGCGGGTTGGTGAGGTACAGCGGGCTGCCGGTCGCGCCGGAGAGCACCGCACCGCCGAGCGCATCGGGGAAGTTCGCGCCGCTCGCGAGCAGGAGCTGGCCCGTGGGGGCGGTGGACGTGAAGGCGGCGTTGACCGCGACCGCGGTGGAGTAGCGGTCGGGGCCGGCGATGCGCTCGACGGTGCGTCCCGTGCGCTGCAGCATCGACGCGACATCGTCGCCGACCGAGACCGACGAGCCGACCATGAGGAAGCGGCTCGTCCCGCCGAGGCGGGCCGAGACCTGCTGCTCGAAGTACGCGTCGGCGCCGGTGGTGAGCACCAGTCCGTGCCCCTCCCTGGCAGCCACCGCTCCGGCCGCGAGCGCGTCGGGGAAGTTGCGGCCGCTGGCGACCCAGACGTCGGCTGCCGGCACGCTGCGGCGGAGCCGGTCGAGCAGCAGCATCGAGGTCTCCACCCGGTTGGCGCCGGCGATGCGCTCCACGCGCGCGCCGGGCGCGATCGCCGCGGCCTGCCGCTGCACATCCGCAGAGATCGTGGGCTCGCCGCCGACGATGACGATGCGCGTGGGGGCGAGCCGGCGGATCTCGCGCTCGATCGTCCAGGGGATGATGTGCTGCGCTGTCAGCAGCATGTGCGCGTCCTCCGCGACGACCACCGGCGCTGCGGCGAGCGCATCCGGGTACGACTGGCCGGAGGCGAGGAACACCGTGGAGGTCGTCCCCAGCTCCTCGGAGATCGCGGCGCTCGCGGCGTAGCGGTCGGATCCGTCGATGCGGTCGACGAGCCGGGCCGCCTGCGCTGGGGCGGCGGGCAGGAGCGTGAGCGAGAGCGAGAGTGCGACGGCTGCGACCGCGAGGCCCGCGATGGCGCGGTCCGCAATGGCGCGCGCGGACGAGCGTGTGAAGGGCATGGCAGGACTCCGGTGCAGTTGGGGGACAAGTGCATCCTGACGTCTGCGCGAAGGCCCTGTCAAGGGCGGGCGGTAGAGTAGCGACATGCGCGGGCTTCCAACGGTACGGCGCGCCGCAGCGCGTGCGCATCGTGCCGTCGGCGCACTCGCACGCAGCGGCAGGGCGCGCCTGGCGCCGCGAGCGCTGCGCGCACTCGGGGTCGGCGTGGGCCGCGGTGTCTACGACGATCGACCCGACACGGCCACCATGCGCTGGCTCGTGCGTCTGCGGCTGCGCAACCTGACATCGCGCGACGCGGTGGTCGGCGACGCGCCCGTCGTCGTGGTGATGACGACGGTCGCCGCCCGGATCGCCTTCGTCTGGGCAGCGCTCGAGTCGATCGGCGCCGGCAGCGTGCGGCCCGCGCGACTGATCCTGTGGCTCGACGATCCCGCGCTCACCGCGCTGCCTCGCTCGCTCGAGCGCCTCCAGGCGCGCGGACTCGAGGTGCGTCGGGTGGCGCCGGGCCTCGGGGTGCACACCAAGTGGCGGCCGCACGTGCTCAGCGAGTCGGCGCACCGACTGCCGATGGCGACGAGCGACGACGACCAGCTCTATCCGGCCGACTGGCTCGAGCGGCTGCTGCATGCCGCCGAGCAGCACCCTGGCGCCGTCATCGCGCATCGCGCGCACGAGATCCGCTGCGTCGGCGACGCCGTCGGGCCCTATCTGAGCTGGCAGCCCGCCTCCAGCACGCTCCCGAGCTTCGCGCACTTCGGCACGTCCGTGTCGGGGCAGCTGCTGCCGGCCGCGCTGCTCGACGCGCTGCGCGACGGCGGCGAGGGCTTCCTCGAGCAGACGCCGCATCAGGATGACGTGTGGCTGCACGCGAGCGCCGTCGCCCACGGCTTCCGCACCGCGCAGACCGGGACGGTCTCCGAGAACTTCTCGTTCGTGCCCGGCACGCAGACCGGCGGTCTCTACGTCGGCAACGTGTTCGGCGACGGCAACGACCGCGCGGTCGCCGCAGCACTCGGCGCGCAGCAGCTCGAGCGGATCCGGGGCGACGCGCGCCCATTCGGCGAGGACGGCTCGCACTAGACTGGCGCCGCTGCGCGGGGCGTGGCGAAGACGACGAACGGAGAGTCGATGCGCGGCATCATCCTGGCCGGTGGATCAGGCACGCGCCTGTGGCCGATCACGAAGGGCATCTCGAAGCAGCTGATGCCCATCTATGACAAGCCGATGGTCTACTACCCGCTCTCCACGCTCATGATGGCGGATATCCGCGAGGTGCTCGTCATCACGACGCCGGAGTACAACGAGCAGTTCCAGGCGCTGCTCGGCGACGGATCCGCGCTCGGCATGGACATCCAGTACGCCGTGCAGGCGAGCCCGGACGGACTCGCGCAGGCGTTCATCATCGCCGAGGAGTTCCTCGACGGCGAGCCCGCGGCGCTCGTGCTGGGCGACAACATCTTCCACGGCACGGGGCTCGGCTCCAGCCTGCGCCAGCACACGGAGGTCGACGGCGGCCTCGTGTTCGCGTACCAGGTCGCCAACCCCCGCTCCTACGGCGTGGTCGAGTTCGACGAGCAGATGCGTGCGGTGTCGATCGAGGAGAAGCCCGAGCACCCCAAGAGCAGCTACGCCGTCCCGGGACTGTACTTCTACGACAACGACGTCGTCGAGATCGCCAAGTCGATCACCCCGAGCGCCAGGGGCGAGCTCGAGATCTCGAGCATCAACGAGCGCTACCTGGATGCGGGCAGGCTGCAGGTGCAGGTGCTCGATCGCGGCGTCGCATGGCTCGACACGGGCACCTTCGAGTCGATGATGCAGGCCAGCGAGTACGTGCGGGTGATCGAGGACCGGCAGGGCTTCAAGATCGGCTGCATCGAGGAGATCGCCTGGCGAGCCGGGTGGATCGACGACGCGCAGCTCGAGCAGCTGGCGCAGCCGCTGCGCAAGAGCGGCTACGGCGAGTACCTCGTCCGCCTGCTGCAGCGCCCGTGACGACGGCGGTCCGCGAACGGGTCAGGGCAGGAGCCGCTCCGCGCTACATCGCGGAGATCCAGGGGCTTCGCACCGTCGCGCTGCTGATGGTCGCGGCGTTCCACATCTGGTTCGGGCGCGTCTCCGGTGGCGTCGACGTCTTCCTGCTCGTCTCGGCCTACCTGCTGACGCGGTCCCTGGTGTCCGCCGCCGAGCAGGGCAGGGGTGTGTCGCTCGTGCGGTACATCCTGCGGAAGTTCGCCAGGCTGCTGCCCGCGGCGGCAGCGGCGACGCTGCTCTCGCTGGCGGGGGCGCTGCTTGTGCTCTCGCAGCGGAGCTGGGAGGACCTCGCGCAGCAGGCCCTCGCCGCGATCACGTACACGATGAACTTCTGGCTGCAGGGCAACGCGGTCGACTACCTGGCCCAGGCGCGATCGACCGCGAGCGTGTTCCAGCACTTCTGGTCGCTCTCGGTGCAGGGCCAGATGTTCATCCTGTGGCCGATCGTGCATGTGCTGGTGGCGCTGCTGTTCCGCGCGCGCGTGCGGCAAGCCCTGCTCATCGTGTTCCTGGTGATCGGCCTCGCCTCCTTCGCCTGGTCGGTCATCTCGGTCGCGCAGGACCAGCGGCTCGCGTACTTCGACACGTGGGGGAGGCTGTGGGAGTTCGCGGCAGGCTCGGTCTTCGCGCTCATCGCGCCGTCGCTGCGGCTGTCGACCCGGGTGAAGCAGTGGATGGGCTGGGTCGGGCTCGCGGCGGTGCTCGCCACCGGCTGGCTGCTCCCGGTCGAATCCGCCTTCCCCGGCGTCGCGGCGCTCTGGCCCGTGCTCGCGGCCGGCCTGGTGCTGGTCGCCGCGGATTCCCCTCGGCAGCCCGGCGACCACGGCAATGCGCTGCTGCGGCATCCGGTGCTGGAGCAATCCGGCAAGTACATGTACGCGCTCTACCTCACCCACTGGCCCGCCCTGGTGCTGTTCGCCGCGGCGACCGGCATCGAGCGGCCGAACCCGTTGCAGGGCCTCGGGATCATTGCCGTCTCGGCCGTCGCCAGCGTGCTGATCTATCACTTCGTCGAGCATCCGGTCGCTCGGTTCACGCGAACCGGGCGCACGGTCGCGCTGCGCCAGATCGCCGCGATCGTCGTCTCGATCGCGCTGGTGCTGGCATCGGTCGTCGCCGTGCGCGTGCAGCTCGATCGTGCCGCCGACGCTCAGGCCGGTGCCCTCTCCGGACTCGACCTGACGGTGATGGGCGCGAATGCGGATCCCGATCGGGAGTTCGCCTCGGTGTACCCGGGGGAGGCGCTGACCGCCTCGTTCGCGAAGGAGCCGGGGCAGCCGTGCGCCGACGATGATCCCTACAACGCCGGCATCTGCCGCGACTGGGGCCAGCTCGAGTCCCCGGAGCGGTCGATCGTGATCGTCGGCAGCTCCCACTCGACGGCCATGTCGCCGATGCTCATGGAGACGGTCGAGCAGCACCCGACCTGGCACGTGCGCACGTTCACGTCGCCGGGCTGCTACTTCCACTGGCCCGCCGAGAACGCCTGGCCGGACGATGTCGGCGGGTGCAGCAACACCTGGAAGGTCGCCAACGCGTACATCCTGGATCGATCGCCCGACATGGTCTTCACGATCGCGTCGCTCACGCACACCGACGGCACCGAGGATCTCTTCGGCGGGAGCTTCCCCGCATGGGTCGAGTACCTGCACGAGCGGACCGGCACGCTCGTGGTCGGTCTGCGGGACAACCCGCGCACCGACTTCAATCCACTCGAGTGCGCCGAGCGGGAGGGCTTCGACAGCGCAGCCTGCTCGTTCAGCGCTGACCTGTCCGTGCCGGGCCTGGCGGGCTACGCGACCAGCATCCACGAGGCCGGCGGGGTCTTCATCGACCTCAACGACCACATCTGCCCCGATGGCGTCTGCACGCCGGCCCTTGGCGGGATCGTGACCTACGTCGACAACAGCCACATCGGCGAGCACTTCGCGGCCTCGCTCGCGCGGCTGTTCAGCACCGATCTCCGCGCCTACGCGGGCTGGTACCCGAGCGATCCGTGGGACTGACGCTGCGCGACGTGCTCGGGCCGCCCCTGGGGGCATCGCACTAGACTGGCGGCGCTGCGCCCGGCGCGGCAGAGCCGATGAACGGAGAGTCGATGCGCGCCATCATCCTGCACGGAGGATCGAGCGCGCACACGGCCGCCACCGGGGACATGCTCGTCGGGCGACGGCAGCGATGACGACCGGAGCGGAGCCTGCCAGCGGGGTCGTCGCGCGAGCCGCGCGGGCGCTCGGATCCTGGGGCCGCGCGGTGCTGCCGAAGCGCCTCGTCGCGCGCCCCGGCCCGGGCGCCGAGGCGTCTCCCGAACCCCAGTGGTCGATCTCGGAGCGCGCGGGGGTCGTCGTCCTGCGCAGCGGGGCGCGCTGGAGCTCCGGCGCGGCGGCCGCGGTCGCGGCGCTCCCGCACGAGACCTGGGTGCTCATCGCCCGCCACGACGTCGAGATCGGCGACGAGGCGATCGGCGAGCTGATCGACACCGCCGAGCACAGCGCCGTCGAGGCGGTCCAGCCCGTCGTGATGGGCGCGGAAGCCGGCACCGTGCTCGACGCCGGCAGCGTCGTGGCGCACCCGTCCTCACCGCCCTGGCGGATGCTGGAGGGGCACCCCGAGGTCGATCTCCCCGCCGCGCCGTACCGGGTCGCCGCGATCGTCGCGCCCGTGGTCCTGCTGCGCGGTCGGCTGGCTCGCGAGCTGAGGATCGGGCAGCCGCTCGGCGCGGCGATCGGCGCCGCGACCGCGGCTGCGGGTGGCGGCGCGGTCGTTCCCTCGGTGCGCGCGCGCGCCGAGCAGGCCGGCCCGGCACTGCCCACCGCTCGCCAGCTCGGCGCGACGACGCTCGACGAGCCCGCCGAGGCGCTGCGATCAGCGGGCCTCGCCGTCGAGGGCTGGCACGGTGCGGCCATCGCGCAGTACGACGCGCTGCTGGAGCGCAACGAGCTGGTCGAGGGGCTGCGCCAGGTGCGGCCCGCACTGCGGCGCACCGACGGCCGCCGCCGCTGGGCGATCCGCATCGGAGCCCCTGCCGGTCCCGTGGGGGACGGCTGGGGCGACGCCCCGTTCGCCGCTGGACTCGCGGCGGCGCTCGAACGCGCTGGCCAGCAGGCGTTCGTCGACCGTCGAGGCGCCATCGCGCGACCGCACTCCGATCAGATCGACGACGTCACGATCTCGATCCGCGGGCTCTACCGGATGCCGACGAATCCGTCCTCCTTCAACATCCTGTGGGTCATCAGCCATCCGGATTGGGTGCACGAGGAGGAGATCGGCTCCTACGACCTCGTCCTGGCGGCGAGTGAGCCGTGGGCGCGCAGCCTGGCGCCGAGCGCACCGGTGCCGGTGCTGACGCTGCTGCAGGCGACGGACGCATCGCGGTTCCATCCGGGACCGCGGGATGCGTCGCTCGCCTCCGACGTGCTGTTCGTCGGCAGGACCAGGGAGGTGTTCCGCCCGATCGTGCGCGATGCCCTGCGCGCGGGTGTCGACGTGGATCTGTACGGCGACGGCTGGGAGCCGTTCGTCGACCGCCGGCACATCCGCGCGCAGCACCTGCCGAACGAGCGCGCGGCGCTCGCCTACCGCAGCGCTCGGCGGGTGCTCAACGACCACTGGCCGGACATGGCGGAGCACGGCTTTCTCTCCAACCGCCTGTTCGACGCGGTCGCGAGCGGTGCTCGGGTCGTGACCGACCCGATCGCGGGCCTGGAGCGCTTCGGCGGTGCCGTGCGCGCGTACCGGTCCTCGGAGCAGCTCCGTGCGCTGCTGCACGACGACGAGGGCTGGCCCGACGACGCCCGGATGCGCTCGATCGCAGCGCGCGTCGGCGCCGAGGAGTCGTTCGATGCGCGAGCCGCGCGGCTCATCGAGCTGGTGGAGCAGGCCGGGCGATAGCGCGGCAGCGTCAGCGCGCCTGCAGCGCGCCGCTCAGCGTCGTCCTGGCGGTGCCGGTGGAGCTGCCGTCGCCCTCCACGCGGATCCGCAGCGCCTCGTCGGCGCGTGCCAGCTCCGGCCCCTCCGTGTGCTCGATGGCGGTGCTCACGGTGTACTCGCCCGCGCCCAGATGCAGATCGGGCATGTCGATGCGCACCCGCACCGGGCCGTTGATCCGGCCCGTGTCGACGCCCAGCCGCTGGGTGGTCGTGAAGAGTGCGAGCTGGCCGAAGCCGGTCGCCAGCGCGATGCCCAGCCGCCAGTCCTCCACCGGGTCGTGGGCGGTCAGATCCACCTCCAGTGCGACGTCGGCACCGACACCCGTGGTGGTGATCTCCCGCCCGGCGTCGTCGACCATGCGGATGCCGTCGATCGTGACCCGCTCGATCGGCGCGGCCTGCTGCACGTCGGCGACGTCGCTCCGGCGCGCGTCCTCGTACTCGCGCTGCGAGCGGAAGCCGCCGCGCAGCACCTCGACGCCTTCGATGGGAGGCCCGTCGAACACCAGGGAGCCGCGCGAGAGTACGACGGCGCGCGTGCAGAGGTCGGTGATCTGACTGAGCGCGTGGGTGACGAGCACGATCGTGCGGCCCTCGAGCTGGAACGAGCGGATCTTGTCGAGGCACTTCTCCTGGAACGCCTCGTCACCGACGGCGAGCACCTCGTCGACCAGCAGCAGGTCGGGGTCGACGTGCACCGCGACCGCGAAGGCCAGGCGCACGTACATGCCGGAGGAGTAGAACTTCACCTGCTGGTCGATGAACTGCTCGATGCCGGAGAAGTCGACGATGGCGTCGAAGTACTGATCCGTCTGCCGCTCCGACAGGCCGAGGATGGAGGCGTTGAGGTAGACGTTCTCGCGACCGGTGAGATCGGGGTGGAAGCCCGCGCCGAGCTCGAGCAGCGCCGCCATCCGGCCGCGACGCTCGACCGTGCCGCTGGAGGGCTGGATGATGCCACCGATCGTCTTCAGCAGCGTCGACTTGCCGGAGCCGTTCGGGCCGATGAGGCCCACGGTGGAGCCGCTGTCGATCTCGAGCGAGATGTGCTTGAGCGCCTCGAAGTGCTCCGCGTGCGCCCGCCCGCGCGCGGCGTTGACGATCCGCTCCTTCAGGCTCTTGTCTTTGCGCACGGTGAAGTGCTTCGACACGTCGTCGAGTCGCACGATGGGAACGCCGGACATCACAGCTCCTGTGCGAAGTCGCCCTGCAGGCGCGCGAAGATGCGCTGGGCGAGGTAGAGGGCGAGCAGGCCGACGCCGGCGCTCACGAGCATGTTGAGCCACAGCGCCGGAACGTGCGCGGTCGCGGCGCCCGCCTGCCAGAAGGCTTCCTGGAATCCCAGCACGGTGAGGGTGACGGGGCTGTTCACGTAGACGGGCAGCAGCCACTCGAAGGCGCCGCCCATGAGCCGCTCCTCGACCATCGCGATCGAGTAGAGGATGGGCGATCCCCACATGACGAGCACGAGGACCACGTCGACGAGGTAGGCGATGTCGCGCAGGTACACGTTGATCGCTGAGAGCGCGAGCGCGAACGCCGCGCTCCAGATGATCGCCAGGATGATCGCTGCAGGCGCGTACAGCAGATTCGAGCCGAAACTCAGCGCGCCGGGCGTCACGGCGGCCGCGACGATCAGGATGGCGAGCTGGATCGCGAGCGTGAACATCGCAGGGCCGATCGTCGCGAGCGGGAAGATCTCGCGTGGCAGGTAGACCTTCTTGATGAGCCCCGAGTTGACGACGATGGCACTCGTGCCCGCGCCGACGATCTCCTGGTACACCGTGTAGATCGCGAGTCCGGCGAAGATGTAGATGCCGAAGTTCTCGATCTGACGAGCGGCTCCGAGGAACTCGCCGACGACCACGGCGTAGACGAACAGCATCGTGAGCGGGCGCACGAGGCTCCACACGAAGCCCAGCTTCGAGTCCTTGTACCTGGCCTTCAGCTCGCGCTTCGTGAGGCGACCGAGCAGCTCTCGGTAGTGCCACACATCCTTCGATGCGGCGACGAAGCCGGAGAAGCCGCTTGAACGAGCTCCGGCGTGCTCCCACGGCTCTTCGGCGAGCCGCTGCGCGCGGGTCATCGCGACGTCAGACATCTGTGCTCCTGCCTCCGGGAAGACCGCGCGCCCGTGCGTTCTCGGGGCGATCAGGTGAACCGCGCCATCGTATCCCAGCCGGGCCGCGGCCGCCGCGAGGGCGCCGCTTGAATCGGGGTACGCCGCGACCGCTACACTTCAACAGAAACTTGAAGGTTAGATGCGAGGAACCACATGTTGAGACGACGGCCACTGGTCGCGATTGTCGCCGTGATCGCGATGCTGTCGGGCGTGGTCGCCGCGACACCGGCGACTCCCGCGGAGGCTGTGAGCGCATCCGACTTCACCCCGGGCAACCTCATCTCGGACGCGAACTTCTTCGACGGCAAGGCGCTCACCGCGTCGCAGACGCAGACCTTCCTCGAGCAGCGGCGCCCGAGCTGCACGACCGGCTACACGTGCCTGCGCGACTACCGGCAGGCCACCCCCGCCATGACCGGCACGCAGTACTGCGATGCGATGCCGGGGCAGAGCAATGAGCGCGCGTCGTCGATCATCGGTCGCGTCGGACAGGCGTGCGACATCTCGCAGCGAGTGCTCCTGGTGCTGCTCGAGAAGGAGCAGTCGCTCGTCACCACCTCCCGGCCCTCGAGCACCCAGTACGAGCGGGCCACGGGCTTCGCGTGCCCGGACACGGCGCCCTGCGACCCGTCCTTCGGCGGCTTCTTCTACCAGGTCTACAACGCGGCGCGACAGTTCCAGCGCTACGCGATGTACCCCTCGAACTACCAGCACCGCGTCGGCGTGCGCCAGGTGCTCTACCACCCCAACGCGGCGTGCGGATCGTCGGCGGTCAACATCGAGAACCAGGCCACCGCCGGGCTCTACAACTACACGCCGTACCAGCCGAACAAGGCGGCCCTCGCCAACATGTACGGCACGGGCGACTCGTGCTCGGCCTACGGCAACCGCAACTTCTGGCGCATCTTCACCGACTGGTTCGGTGACCCGCGCGGCGCTGGCAGCGGCCCGCCCATCGGCGCCGTCGATGCCAGCGCGACCACCTACGGGCTGCAGGCGACCCTGAGCGGCTGGGCGTTCGATCCCGACACCACCTCGCCCATCCGCGTGCACGTCTACGCGAACAACCCCTACCCGCAGGGCCGCAACGTCGGCACGCTCATCGCCGAGCAGCAGCGGGCCGACATCCCCGCGCGCACGCCCGGTAACAGCGACCGATTCGGCTTCTCCGGCACGCTCACGGTGCCCAGCGGCACGACCCGGCTGTGCGTGCACGCGCTCGACTCGACCGTGCACGGCAGCACGATGATCGGCTGCGTCGAGGTCACGCCGAAGGCGGGCACGCCGATCGGGCAGATCGACAGCACCTACTCGGTCGGCTCCACCGCGTTCCTGCGCGGCTGGGCGCACGACCCCGACTCGAAGTCGCCGATCCGCGTGCACATCTATCGCGGGGGCCCGCTCGGAGTGGGCAAGCCGCAGGTCGCGGCCGACGCGGACCTGCCGCGCCCTGACGTGCAGCGGGCGGTCTCGACCGCGGGCGCGGCGCACGGCTACGAGATCGCGGTGCCCGCGCCGGTCGGGGGCGAGACGTACTGCGCCTACGCGATCAACGTCGAGGGCGGCGACCACCGGATGATCGGCTGTCGTGACGTGGAGCCGAGGGGCGGCCCTCCCAGCGGTGCGTTCGAGGCGATCGAGCGGACCTCGACCGGCGACGTCGTCCTCACCGGCTGGGCGGTCGACCCCAGCACCTCGGCCTCCAGCAGCGTGCGGGTCTCGGTCGCAGGGCGCGACGTGGGCACGTACGTCGCGAGCGTGGCACGCTCCGACGTCGCGAGCTCCTACCCGGGCTACGGCGCGGCGCACGGGTTCCGCGTGCAGCTGCAGCTGGGGGCTGGCGAGCACCGCGTGTGCGTCACGGCGCTCGATCACACCGGTGGTGACCCGGCGACCTCGCTCGGCTGCCGGACGGTGTCGGTCACGCTCGCATCGCTGATGCCCTCCGCAGACCGGATCTCCGGCGCGAACCGGTTCCTGACCTCGGTCGCGGTGTCGAAGGACTCCTTCCCGAGCACGGCGCCCGTCGTGTACCTCGCGAGCGGCACGAGCTTCCCCGACGGACTCTCCGCTGGCCCCGCCGCCGCGCACGACGGCGGACCGGTGCTCCTCACGCCCGCGGGCTCGGTGCCGCAGGAGGTGCTCGCCGAGATCCGCAGGCTGAAGCCGCAGGAGATCGTCATCGTCGGTGGCACGCCCTCGGTCTCGGCAGCCGCCGAGCAGCAGGTGCGCGGCCTCGGCGTCGCCCGCACGGTCGTGCGGCTCAACGGCGCGAACCGGTTCGAGACCAGCCGGATGGTCGCGGAGCACGCCTTCGGGCGGGACGCCGACGCGGTCTTCCTCGCCACCGGGCTGCGCTTCCCGGACGCGCTGGCAGCAGGACCGGCCGCCGCACTCCGCAACGGCCCCGTGCTGCTGGTGAACGGCACGGCCGCCGCGCCGGACGCCGCGACGCGCGCGACGATCGCCGCGCTCCGCCCGTCGTACATCGGCGTGGTCGGGAACGCGAGCTCGATCTCGACCGGCATGGAGCAGGCCGTCCGGGCCGGCGGCGTCACTGTCGAGCGCTTCGCCGGCGACAACCGATTCGAGACCGCCGCCGAGCTCGGCAGGCTCTTCGGCGACGTCGACTCCGTGCTCGTCGCGAGCGGCGAGGGCTTCGCCGACGCGCTGCCCGGCGCCGCGGCGGCGGGCGCGGCGGGCTCCCCGCTGCTGCTCTCGCACAGCACCTGCGTGCCGGTGCCCACGGGCGACCGGCTCGCGGAGTGGCGGCCAGGCGAGGTCATCCTGCTCGGCGGCGTGCCGACGCTCGGTGCCGACGTGGCGTCCTACCGCTCCTGCGGTTGACGCGACCGCGATGAGGTCCGGCCTTGGCGGGCATCCGCCCGGGCCGGGCCTCGCGGCTAGCGCATGCGAGAGCGCGCGAGGCGCACGGCCTTCCGCGTCGCCCGCACGCCGAGCGAGCGCATGCGGCCGAGCGGGCCGAGCGGCCCGAAGCGGCGCTCGATGCGCTCGAGGGCCGCGGTGGACCCGTCGATGCGCTCGGCGTGCTCGATCCGGATCCTGAGCACGTCGCCGGCGCGCAGGGGCCCCGTGATGTCGTAGGCGGGATCGTGCGTCGAGAACAGGTCGAGCGAACCGGCACGCGACCCGTTCACGGGCCGGATGCGATACCCGGGCGTCTCGACGCGGATGCCGCTGACGAGCAGTCCGGTGCCCTCTGCAGGGTCGAAGCGGATGCCGATCGCACCCGCAGGCACCACTGCCTCCACGAGCATCGGGCCGCCGTTGGGATGCTCGGACTGCGGCGCACCGGCATGCCGGTAGCCGCCGCCGGTGTCGAAGAACACGGTGGCGTCCAGCGGGCGTCCTCCCGCGCGAGCGAGCACGTCGCCGAGCGTGTCGTGCGCGCCGGCGCCCACGGCGCGGGCGACGTCGGCGATGAAGGCGTCGCCGATCTCCAGGTGCGTGATGGCCGCAGCCTTCGTCACGCCCGTGCGGGCTCGCAGGCCGAGCGCCGCCAGGCCCTGCAGCATGATCGAGGCCCACTCGTGGTGCGCCAGGCGCGCGCGGTCCGCAGCGGACATGCCGGCGGCGACCTCGGCCAGGCGCTCGAGCAGCTCGCGCCGCACCCACAGCGACGCGCCCGGCGTAGGGGCAGCGGGTGCCTGCGGCTGCCCGCCGCCCGCCGCTGCCTCCAGTGCCGCGCGACCGCGCTTGGACGGCGTGCGCGTGAGGCTCCCGACGAGCCTCCTGCCGAGCGCCGCGGGGGGCACGATGGCGCCGAGGGTGTCGTCGTCGTCGAAGGCGGCGCACGCGGCCTGCAGCGCGATCGTGCCATCGCCGAGCGAGGCGCGCGCATGCGAGCGAGCGATCCGGGCATCCTCGGCCCAGCCGGGACGCGGGTCGTCGCCGAGCAGCAGGAAGCGTTCGCTCGCGAGCTCGAGGGCGGCGAGCATCGCCGGGCCGGCAACGGGAGCGAGCACCCGCACGCCGGCGACCGCCGCCGCCCGCGCCGCGTCCGAGTCGGTCGCGTCGCTGATGAGGGCCACGCGCTCGGCGCCGATCGATCGACTCCACTCCGAGATTGCGGAGGCTGCCATCGGTCCCTCGAGCACGACCACCGTCGCGTCGACCTGACCTGGCTCGCCCGCCTGGTCGAGCCACACCGGATCCTGCAGCGTGCGGCGCAGCCGGAGTGCGGGCATGGTGCGGATCGCGTGGGCGAGCAGCTCGCGCCGGAGGTCGCCGGGCATCGCCGAGAGCAGGCTCCACAGCTCCGCGGTGGCCGCGCCGTCCGAGTGGGTCGTGAGCTCGTGGCTGCTCAGGTACAGCATCCGCCGCTTGAACACCGGGCAGCCGCGCTCCCGCACGAGCAGCGCGGCGAGGCCGATGATCGGGTTGGTCGAGAGGTGCTCGAGATCGCTGGTGTCGACCGCGACCGACCACGTGAACCCGTGATCCTCGAAGTAGCCGGTCTGCTCCATCTCGTGCAGGCGCACCGCGTCGGCGTAGCCCTCGATGGCGGGCAGGTCGCGCCAGTAGGACGCGAACGCCTCGCTGCGGAGCACGCTCGAGCGATACACGGTGAAGTAGCTCTGCACGTGCGCGCGCTCCGTGCGCGGCGCCGCGCGCCCAGCGGACGGGTCGGCGGGGCCGTGCCGCGTGATGCCCCAGAAGTCGATGTCCTGCTCGGCCATGGTGTCGAACATGGCCCGGAGCGGCCGCAGCGGGCCGAAGACCGAGGAGTTCGCGACGATGAGCTCATCCAGCTCTGCGAGCGCGGGCGCGAGCGCGTCGATCCCCGCCTGGAACGCCTCGACGTCGTAGCCGTGGTTGTCGCGCACGATCAGCGTCGCGCCGAGCTCCTCGACGCGTCGGCGCCCGGCGGGCTCGAGCTCGCCGTTGACGACCACGACCGCGCGCTCGACGTGCTCGAGCAGCGCCCGCAGGTAGTGCTCGTTCGCCGCGTCGAGGACGCCGTCGACGTCGTGAAACGCCCAGACGAGCGCCCGGCGCGGGCTCGCCGTCAGCCTCATCCCGCACCCATCGCGGAGCGGCACGCCTGCAGGAACGACCTGCCGTACTGCTCCGTCGGCTCGAGCACCGCGGATTCCGCCCACTCGTTCCACGCGTTGACGAAGATGAGGCGGCGATCCGGCTCCCGATCCGCGACCGCCGCGGCGCACGCCGCGAGCCACCGACGGAAGGTGTACGGATTGGTGCCGGTGAACAGATCCGGCTGCCACTGGCGGCGCGCGGTGTTGTCGAACGTCACCATCGCGCCCGGGTAGGCGTCCTCCGGCAGTGCGGCGAGACGCCGGCGGTAGCCGTCGACCATGGCGCGGTAGCTCATCGCCCTGCCCTCGAATCGCGCGTCCCACTGGTCGGCGGGGATCTCGGTCGCGACCCAGTCCAGGTTGTGCGGCGCGAAGTCGAGCGACCCGTCGATGATGCCGATCGCACCGGCATCGCGCAGGCTGCCCATGGCCGGGCCGACGTCGACCTGCAGCAGCAGCAGCTCGCCGACGCCCTCCTCGCGGCAGCGCTCCCGCCAGCGGGCGACCGTCGCCGCCGGATCGGGGAGCTGCGCGAGCTTGTAGACGGCCAGCACTGCGGCGCCATCGGCGCGCAGGTAGCGCGGGTCGCGCAGCAGCGGCATGACATCCTCGATGAACTGCTCCGCCGGCACCGACTCGTACTCCTGGCCGATCAGCACATCGGTGTCGCCGCCATCCCACCGGCGGGTCCAGTTCTCGTTCGCCCACATGATGCAGATCGGCTGGTCGAGATCGCTCTCGAGCAGGCGTTCGATCGGTCGCTCGAGCAGCTTCCTGCCCGCGAACCAGTAGTAGTAGTACATGAAGCCCGCGATGCTGTGGGTGCGTGCGAGCTCGAGCTGCTGCTCGCGCACCGTGTCGAGCTCGAGCGAGTAGAAGCCGAGCTCGGTCGGCCGCAGCGGCACATCGTGGCCGGGGTAGAGCGGATGCGCCTTGACCACGTTGTACCACTCGGTGAATCCCTTGCCCCACCAGCGATCGTTCTCGGCGACGCGGTGGAACTGCGGCAGGTAGAACGGCACGAGCCTGGCGCGCGGCGCCGTGCAGGCCTCGCCCGGCTCGGCCGGCAGGTCGGAGCGCGTCAGGACGCGCATGCCCGCCTCCTCGGAGAGCAGACCGACCATGCGCTCGATCGCGTGCGCGCACGTGCCGTCGATCTGGCCCGCCTCGGCCTCGAAATCGTCGCGCTCGAAGCGGAAGGCCCGCAGGCCCTGCAGCACGAAGCCGCGGATCCAGTACATCGAGCCGGCCGGGAAGCGCAGCGCATCCGGATCCAGCGGCATGCCGAGCCTGCGGTAGATGCCACGCACGAGTCCGAGGTCACCGCCCCAGTGCTCGGGACCGGCGATGCTGCCGTCGGCGGTCACCACAGCGATCTCGGGATCGGCGCGCATCGCAGCGAGGATCGCGCCGACGTTCTCGGTCGAGCCGAGCAGCGCATCCACCAGCGACTTGCGCCAGGCGGCGCCGTCGCCGTCGAGCGTGTCGTGCGCCTCGCGCCAGGCGCTCTGCTTCGTGTGCACCTTGAGCACCACCGGGTAGGGGTCGAGGATGCCCGCGTTGACCAGTTGCACGAGCGGCCAGATGTCGCGCCCGTGGTTCTCGACCGAGAGCACCTCGACGTGCTGGGCGCCGGCCGCGCGCAGCTGCTGCGCGGAGATGCTCGTGCCGGACGAGTTGGTGACGTAGAGGTCGAAGGGCTCGTCGATCGAGCGCAGGCCGACGAGCAGCTCGTCCAGCAGCTCGGGGAAGTGGCAGTGCAGCACGACCGCGACGCCGGCCGGCTCTGCGACCGGGACTCGGCTGAATCGCCAGTCGACCGGGAAGCCGACGAACCGAGAGGCGTCCATGCGGGAGGACCATCGCTCGAACGAGGACGGCGCGTCGGCGTCGCCCTCGGCGAGGGGGGCTGCGCGACGCCTGCCGTGCACGACAGCGCGGGCCGCACGGCCGCCGAAGCGCACCAGCCGCTGCGCCCTGGTCGCCCACAGGCGGGGATCGAGCGGGTCGGTGCGAGCAGCGCGCTCCTCGGCGCCCCGCAGCGCTCCCCGCAGCTCATCGACCTGCTGGCGCAGCTCGATGAGCTCGTCGTCGCGTGAGGGATCTGGGTTCGCAGTCACCGGGCCAGCCTAACGATCGCACCGAGGTGCTGCCCGGCGGTGATCAGATCGGTTGCGTGATCGCGACCGTGCGCGGCGCGCGCGGGGCGATCTGCTTCCGCAGCGGGCCGATGGCGAAGATGACAAGGAGCATCATGCCGAACTCGATCCACGGGCGGGACTCCGCGAGCCCCTGCACGAACAGCGCGACCCACAGCAGCAGCGGGATGGTGTTCAGCGCCCGTTCGCCGACCGGCGCGCGGTAGAGGGCGCCGAGCGCATTGGCGACCGCCCGGTACTGCAGCGCGGCCCACAGCAGCACCCCGACGATGCCGAGCTGCATGAAGACATCCAGCCAGACGTTGTGCGCCTGCAGGTAGACCATGCCGTGCATCTCGCCCAGGGTGTCGAACGGGGGCACCCACGGCAGCCAGTATCCGAGGTAGCCGACGCCCACGACCGGGCTCGTGAGGCCGAGATCGATCACCCGGCCCCAGATGTCGAAGCGGCCCGTCATGTCGGCGTCTCGGCCGAGGAAGTCGGTCACGTGCGCCCAGTTGCCGATGATCAGGCCGATGCAGGTGAGCCCGACGGCGATGGCCATGCCGAAGATCCGGTAGAAGGTCGCACCCCGCCACCGCACCCAGGAGACGACCAGCAGCGTCAGCACCGCGACCATCGCGGTTGCGAACAGCACCGTCGCGCTGCGGGTGGCGGCGTGCGCGAGGATCGGCAGCGCGACCCACAGCGGCCAGGTGCGGCGGTCGAGTCCGGCCGCGGCGCGGCATCCGGCGATGATGAGCGCGATGAGTGCCACCATCCCGAGCAGATTCGCGTTGCCCATGATGCCCTGCACGCGCCCGCCGTCGAACAGCGCGCCGCTCGACCAGTGCAGCTCGCCGCTGACGTCCGGTGGGTAGTCGGCCCACAGCGGGAAGAGCGGGCGGCGGAGCACGAGCGCGACGAACGACTCGAACAGGAACGACGCGATGAGCAGGCCCTGCATCGTCCAGTGCGTGAGGTCGAGGATGAGGCGATAGGGGAGCGTGGCGATGAGCACGGCGCTCGCGATCGTCCCGAGCAGCAGCACCGAGCCGAGCAGCGACCAGCCGGGGGCGATCGCCCAGAGCGCCGAGACGAGGGCCATCGCGGCGAAGGCGACGACGGGCACGGGCATCCGCGTCAGGCGCACGCGCAGCAGCACGAGCTCCACCGCGACCCAGGCGAAGGTCGCGATGACGATCGCTCCCCAGGCGGGATAGCCGATGACGTTCCGGACGGCGTCGCCGCAGGCCGCGTTCGCGACGATCCAGGTTGCGAGGATCGTCCTCCTTCTCTGCCCGGGCACGGCACCATCGTGCCATGTCCTGCCGTGGCGACTGGCCTCGCCGCCTCGGAGTCGCCTGCGGCTCGCTGTGCGAGGATTGCTCGCCCCCGCTGACCGTTCACTTGGAGCCCCATGCGCGCCATCGTCCTCGTTCCCACCTACAACGAGCTGCAGGCGCTTCCGACGACCATGGACCAGCTGCTGCAGGCGGCGCCCGATGTCTCGGTGCTGGTGATCGACGACGCGAGTCCCGACGGCACGGGCGAGCTCGCCGACGCCATGGCCGACGCCGACGCTCGGATCAGCGTGCTGCACCGCACGCAGAAGGAGGGACTCGGGCGCGCGTACCTGCATGGCATGCGGCTGGCGCTGGAGCGCGGGGCGGACGCCGTGGTCGAGTTCGACGCGGACGGCTCGCATCCGGCCGACGCCGTGCCGCGGATGCTCGCGCAGCTCGAAGCCGGGGCCGACCTCGTGATCGGTTCGCGCTGGGTGCCGGGCGGCGGCATCGCCGACTGGCCGCGCCACCGGCAGGCGATCTCGCGGCTCGGCAACGTCTACGCGCGGCTCATGCTCGGCTCATCGGTCCAGGACATGACCGCCGGCTGCCGCGCCTACACCGCCGAGCTGCTGCGCCGCATCGACCTCGACGGGGTCCGCAGCCAGGGCTACGGCTTCCAGATCGACATGACGCGCCGGGCGCTCGAGGCGGGCGCGACCGTGGTCGAAGTGCCGATCCTGTTCCGCGAGCGCGAGCTCGGCAGCTCGAAGATGACCGGGGCGATCATCGCCGAGGCGCTGACGAGCGTGACCGGCTGGGGGATCGGCCGCACCTGCGCAGCGGCGGTCGACCGCGTCGCCAGCGTCAGACGAAGGCTGACTCGCCGGTGATGGCGCGGCCGACGATGAGCGCGTTCATCTGGGCGGTGCCCTCGTAGGTGTAGATGGCCTCGGCGTCGGCGAAGAAGCGAGCGACGTCGTAGTCGGTGACGATGCCGTTGCCGCCGCAGATCTCCCGGCACCAGCCGACGACCTCTCGCATGTGCGAGGTCGTGAAGGATTTCGCGAGGGCGGAGTGCGCGTCCGCCTGCCGGCCCTCGTCCAGCATCCGCGACACCTGCACGCAGAGGGCGATCGAGGCGGTGATGTGGCCGAGTGACTTCGCGAGCATGTCCTGCACGAGCTGATGCCCGGCGATCGGCTTGCCGAACTGCACCCGCTCGGTCGCGTACCGCACTGCCGCCTCGTAGGCACCGATCATGATGCCGACGGCGCTCCAGGCCACCTCCGCGCGCGTCAGCCGCAGCACCCGAGCGGTGTCGCGGAAGCTCGCCGCGCCCTGCAGGCGCATCGATTCCGGCACCCGCACGCCCTCGAGCACAATGTCGGCGTTCTGCACCATGCGCAGCGAGATCTTGCGCTCGATCTTCGTCGCGGAGAATCCGGGCGAGTCGGTCGGCACGATGAAGCCCTTCACCGTGCCGTCGGCGGCGTCCTTCGCCCAGATGACGACGATGTCGGCGTGCGTGGCATTGCCGATCCATCGCTTGGCGCCGTCGATCACCCACGCATCGCCGTCCCGGCGCGCGACCGTGCGCAGTCCCTGCGAGGAGTCCGAGCCCGACAGCGGCTCGGTCAGGCCGAACGCGCCGACCACCGAGCAGTCGGCGAGCTTCGGCAGCCACTCGGCGCGCTGCTCCGGGCTGCCGGCGACGCCGATCGAGCCGGCCACCAGGCCGTTCTGCACGCCCACGAAAGTCGAGACGGAGGCATCGATGCGGCTCATCTCGAGCGCGACCCAGCCGCGGTACACGGCGGAGTTCTCGAAGCGCGCCGACTCGGGCCATCCTGCGCCGATGACGCCGAGCTCGGCGATGCCGGGGATGAGGTCCATCGGGAACGCGTCGCGGTGCCAGTGATCGTCGATGATCGGGTGCACCCGCTCCTCCATGAACGAGCGGATCTCTGCGAGCGATGCCTGCTCGGTCTCGGTGAGATCCGTCGCGAACCCGTAGAAATCGCTCGTCAGCGGCGTGAAGGTCATGGCTCCTCGTTCTGTGGATGGGCGGCTGCGGCCGCGTGCCTGCGTCAGGCGGCCGTTGGCGCCAGGGTACGACGGCACCGGGGCATCCACCCGGCCGTTGGTACGCTCGTGCCAATCCGCGGGAAGGAGACCGGGACGTGTTTGTGCCGATCGCCAATCAGCCGCGGGATTACGCATGGGGCAGCCGCACGCTGCTCGCCGACTACCTGGGCCGCGAGCCCTCCGGTGGGCCGGAGGCCGAGCTGTGGCTCGGCGCCCATCCTGGCTGCCCGTCGCGCGTGACCGCGGGCGAGCAGGCCGGCATGGATCTCGGCGCCGCGATCGAGGCCGCCGGCGGACGGCAGCCGAGCATGCTGCTCAAGGTGCTGGCGGCGGCAGAGCCGCTCTCGCTGCAGGTGCATCCGGACGCGGCGCGCGCACGCGCGGGGTTCGAGCGCGAAGATGCAGCGGGTGTCGCGCGCGATGCGCCGCACCGCAACTACCGGGATCCGTTCGCGAAGCCCGAGCTCATCGTGGCGGTGACCCCGTTCGAGGCGCTCAGCGGATTCCGGCCGGTGGACGACGCCGAGCGGGTGTTCGACGGGCTGGCGGCCCTCGACGCGCGATGCGCGCCGGTCGCGGAGCGCGTGCGGGCCGGCGGGGGGCTGGCATGGCTGCTCTCCGGCGCGCCGGAGGTGGCGCCCGCCGTGCGGGCGGCCGCGGACCGGATCGACGACATCGCCGCGACCCTGCCCGGCGAGGCCGACACCATCCGCCGCCTCGCGCTCGCGCACCCCGGCGATCCCGGCATCCTGGTGGCGCTGCTGCTCAACCGCCTCTCCCTCGCCCCCGGGGAGGCGCTCTACCTCCCGGCCGGCAACCTGCACGCCTACCTGGAGGGTCTCGGCATCGAGCTCATGGGCCCGAGCGACAACGTGCTGCGCGGCGGACTCACGCCCAAGCACGTCGACGTGCCAGAGCTGCTGGCCGTGGTCGACACGACGCCGCAGATAGATCCGCGACTGCCGTCCCGCCCGCTCGACGGCGCGGTCGCGTACCGGCCCCCGGCGCCGTTCGAGCTGCGCCGCGTCGACGGCGCGCACTCCGTCGCCGCCGGACGGGGGCTATTGCTCGCGGTGAGCCCCGCGACCGTCGACGTCGATGGCGACCGGCGACGCCTCGCCGCATCCGAGGCGGCATGGATCGACACCGACGCGCCGTTCCGCGTGGACGCTGCCGAGGCGTGGCTCGCGCTCGACCTCGACACGCCGTGACCGAGTTCCCGGCCAGCGGCGCGCGACACGCTTAGAATCCCCGACTTGACGCGGAGCGAACTACACCGGTGTAATTGGGGCAACGCGAGCCCGGCCGGGGTCTTGCAAGAACCGGGGGAAGCCATGCGAGAGGGAGTGCAGCGCAGCACGACAGCAGCGCGAGGCATGGAGGAGGGCGGGCTGCGACGCGGCGTGCCCGGCGACTGGTTCGTCGACCCGATCATGCTCGGCGTTCCCGGTGTCCGCACCGAGGTGGACGACCACCCGCTGGCGTGGCAGGCCGACGCGCTCTGCGCCGAGACCGATCCCGAGGCGTTCTTCCCCGAGAAGGGCGGCTCCACGCGCGATGCCAAGCGCATCTGCGACACCTGCGAGGTGCGCCAGCAGTGCCTGGACTACGCGCTCGAGAACGACGAGCGCTTCGGCATCTGGGGCGGCCTCTCGGAGCGTGAGCGGCGGAAGCTGCGCAAGCTCGCCTGACCGTCGAGCGCCCTGGCATAGGGTGAGCGTGTGACCGTGGTGCTGACGCTGATGGTGCGCGACGAGGCAGACATCATCGCTGCCATGCTCGAGCACCACCTCGCGCATGGCGTGGATCACATCCTCGTGACCGACAACGGCTCCGTCGATGGCACGCGCGAGATCCTCGCGGACTACGCGCGGGTCGCACCCCTGACGGTGTTCGACGATCCGGTGCACCGCAAGCAGCAGTCCGAGGTCGTGACGCGGATGGCACGGCTCGCCGCCACCGAGCACGGCGCCGACTGGGTGATCAACGGCGACGCGGACGAGTTCCTGCGTCCGGTGGATCCCGGCCTGTCGCTCGCCGAGGTCTTCCAGCAGCTGCCGGCAGCGGTCGGGTCGTTCCAAGTGCCGGTGGTCAACCTGGTGGGTCCCTTCGCGCGCCAGGGGTCGGGGATCCGCCGCCTCACGCACCGCGATCTGCGCACCGAGGAGCAGCTGCAGGCTGCGGGGCTCATCGCGCATCCGACGAGCAACGCCATCCACATCGGGGACCCCGACGTGGAGGTGGTGCAGGGCAACCACGGCGTCTCGACGCCTGCCGGGGTCGAGCCGCCCGCGGAGCTGGCGCTCGAGGTGCTGCACCTGCCGTGGCGATCCATGGAGCAGATCGAGCGCAAGACCCGCAACATGGGCGAGGGCTACGACGCCAACCCGGAGCTGCGACCGTCGCCGCGGCATCACGGCATGCGCGACTGGCGCAGGATGCGCGCCGGGCTGCTGACCGCCTTCGTCGCCTGGCGCATGCCCGCGCTGGATGAGCTGCACGGCCCGGAGTACCGGGCCGACGCGTCGCTCGCCGCATCGCTCACCCAGCTCGCCGGCGTGGTGCCGGATCGCCTCGCAGCGGCGCTCGAAGACAGCGCGGACGAGCCCTTCGACGATGCGTTCCTGCATGCCGAGCGTGCCAGGGCTGCGGCCGCGGAGCCGCTCGAGCGACTGGCGCTCGACGAGCTGACGAACGCTCGGCTCGACGCGGATGCGCTCCGGGTCGACCGCGACAGCCTCAGCGCGCAACTGCAGGGCACGCGCGCGCATGCCGACTGCCTGCAGCGCGATCTCGACCAGGCGCACGCCGAGATCGAGCAGCTGCACGCTCGGGTCTCGATGCTCGAGCGCTCTCCGTCGCAGCGCCTCGCCGGCGTCGCGCGCAGAGCGATCGGTCGTCTCGGCGGCAGCTGAGCCGCCCCCCGATTGCGCGGCACACCGACGACAACCCCGCGGTCGAGCCGTCCCGCGCCTAGCCTTGCCGGGTGCATCCGAGGGTCTTCGCCGTGCTCGCGGCCAGCAGCGGGGCCGCATATCTGCCGGCGACGCTCGCCGCGATCGACGCGCAGACGGTGGCTCCCGAGCGGCTCGTCGCCGTCGACGGCGGCTCCAAGGACGAATCGCGCGCGCTGCTCGAGGCCTCCAGCGCCCGCAGCGTCGTGGTGGCACCGCGGCTGCCGTACGGCGAGCTGATCGGCAGGGGCGTCGCCGCGCTGCCCGACCCGCAGCACGATGACTGGCTCTGGCTGCTCGCCCACGACGCGACGCCGCACGAGCGCGCCCTGCAGGCGCTGCTGGCGCACACCGATTCGAACCCGAGCGTGGTGATGGTGGGGCCGAAGATCATGCGCGCCGACGCGTCGGACCGCTTCGCCGAGTTCGGGCAGACGATGACCCCGTTCGGCCGCAGCCTGCTGCTGCACGAGGGGGAGCTCGACCAGGGCCAGCACGACGACGACAGCGACCGCCTGGGCGTCGCGGAGACCGGTGTGCTCATCCGGCGCGACGTGTTCGAGGCGCTCGGCGGCTTCGACCCGGCGCTGCGCTCGATCGACGCCGGTCTCGACCTCGGCGTGCGCGTCCGGCTGGCCGGGCATCGCGTGGCCGTCGAGCCGCGCGCCAGGGCGCGACGAGCCGGTGGGCCGGAGCACTTCGCGGCGCGATCCGTCAGCGACGCCCAGCGGGTCGCGATCGCGCGTCGCGCGCAGCTCCACCGCCGCCTCGCCTACGCGAACCCGCTCGCGCTCATCCTGCAGTGGCTGCTGCTGGTGCCGCTCGGGCTCGTTCGCACCCTCGTGCACCTGCTCGCGAAGCGACCCGCGGCCGTGCTGGCCGAGTGGCACGCGACGCTCGTGACCCTGGTCGCGCTCCCGGCCACCGCGCGCGCACGGCGACGCATCGCCGCCACCCGGACGACGCGATGGCGGTCGTTGCACCCGCTGCGCGCCTCGTGGCGCACGGTGCGATCCCAGCGCCGAGCGATCGGCGACCCCGAGCGGATGCACACCGCGGTCGACGAGCGCATCGGCTTCGTCGAGGGGGCCGGACTGTGGGTCACCGCGCTCGCGGTGGTGGTCGGCGTGGTGCTGACGCCGCAGCTCATCGGCGCGTCGAGCGCGGTGGGTGGCGCGCTGCTGCCGCTGTCGAGCTCGCTGCCGGAGCTGTGGTCGAGCACGCTCGCCGGCACGCGCGACTCGCTCGGCGACGTCGTCGGCGCACCCGACCCGTTCGTGCTGCTGCTGGCGCTGCTCGGCTCGCTCACGCCATGGCAGCCCTCCACGGCGATCGTGCTGCTGCTCTTCCTCGCGCCCGCCATCGCGTCGCTCACGGCCTTCTTCTCGGTGCGACGGATGACGACATCGCGCTGGGCGCCGGCGGTCGCGTCGGCGGTGTGGGCGCTCTCGCCGCTGCTGCTGGCGGCCATCGTGGAGGGCAGGCTCGGCGCCGTGCTCGCGCATCTGGCACTGCCCGTCGCCGTCGTCGGCGTCCTGCGCGCGTCGGAGTCGTGGCGCGCCGCCGGCTTCGCGGCCCTGCCGTTGGCGATCGTGCTCGCGAGCGCCCCGGTGCTGCTGCCGGCCATGCTGCTGCTCGTGCTGGTGGCCGCAGGGATCGGCTGGCGTGCGCCACTGCGTCCGCTCGCCTCGCTGCTGCCGACGGCCGCGCTCCTCTCACCGATCGTGGCGGAGCGGTGGCGGGCAGGCATGCCGCTCTCGGCGCTGGCGGACCCGGGCGTGCCGAAGCCCTCGGCCCCGCCGACCGCGCTGCAGGCGGCGCTCCTGTCGCCGGACGGATCCTTCGCGTCGCTCGACGGCGTGATCGCCCAGTTCGCTCCCGAGGGCAACCCGGGTTGGTTCGCGCTCGGGCTGCTGGCGCCGCTCGCGCTTGCCGCGCTGGCGGGCGTGGTGCTCCGGCCCTCGCGGGCGTGGCCGTGGGTGGTGCTGCTGTTCGCCGGCTACGCCACCGCGGTCGCATCCAGCCGGCTCACGCTCACATCGTTCGAGGGCCAGCCGGTCACCGTCTGGGCGGGATCCGGTGCGTCGCTCGCGCTCGCGGCACTGCTGGGCCTTGCCGTCGTCGCGGTCGAAGTCGACGATCGTCGCGCCACCGTTCCCGGCGCGGTCGTCTCGCTCGCCGCGCTGCTCGCCGCGCTGCCGATCATCGCGACCTCGTTCCTCGCACCGGCGACCGTGGTCGCGGCGCCCGAGCGTCGCATGCCCGCCTTCGTCGACGCCGCCGCCGAGGGCGATGCCACGATCGGCACGCTGGTGCTGCTGCCGCTCGCGCAGGACGTGCTGCAGGTCGATGTCGAGCGCGGCAGCGGCACGACCCTGGATCGGGTCGCCACCGCCGAGCTGGTGCGTCAGGCCCCCGGAGCTGCGGATGCGGTGCTGGCGCAGGTCGCCGTCGACATGGCTGCCGGGGGTGACGTCGACGTCGCGACGCTGCTGGACGCGCAAGGCGTGCGGTTCGTGCTGCTCGAGGAGGAGCGTGAGGGAGCCGCGGGCGTGCACGATCGGGCGCAGCGCTCGCTCGACGCGCGCGGCGACCTGCAGGCGATCGGCCAGACCGAGGCGGGTCTGCTGTGGCAGCGCACGGACGCGCCCGCTGCTGCGCCCGCGGAGCGGCCGGGATGGGCCGGCGCACTGCTCATCGCCCAGCTGGTCGCGATCGCCGCGGCCGTGGTCGCTGCGCTCCCGTCGCTGCGCCGCGGCGCGCGCACGCGGACCCGCAGGCTCGAAGGATCGGGGGAGTGGCAGTGACCGACAGCGGCAGGGACCTCGACCCCCTCGACGACTCGCAGGAGTACGACGATCCGTCGCCGATGGCCGAGGAGTCGGCGACCCGGCACCACCGCCCGGCGCCGGAGGAGCTCGCGCTCGAGGCGGAGGCCGAGCCGACCGGCGATATCGCCAGCGACGTCACGCTCACCGACCGCGAGGCGGCCGCGAACGAGGCCGCGGAGGCCGGCAGGCGCTTCGAGCGCCGCGATGTGGTGCGCTGGAGCGCGCGGGCGCTCGGCGGACTCGCAGTCGCGGCGCTGGGCGTCGGCGCCGTGCTGGGTGCGCAGGCGCTGCCGGAGGATCTCCGCACGCCGGGCGCGGTGCCGGAGACCGTCGTGCAGCCCTCGTCGCCGCTGCAGTCCCGGGTGTGCGCCGGGCCCGCGCTCCGGGTCGGCACCGCCGACGGCGCGGATGCGCTGGCTATCGCGACCATCGGCGAGCCCGCGATCGAGGTGGGGAGCCTGGGCGGCGAGCTCGACCAGAGCGAGGTCAGCGTGACCGGCGCCGCCGAGGTGCAGGGAGGCGCGTCGATCGTGCAGCGCAACGAGGAGTCGACGCTCTCCGCTGCGCAGGCGCTGGCGCTCGACGTGGAGGCCGTGCGCGGCTTCGCAGCGAGCGAATGCGCCGAGACGCGGCTCGATCAGTGGCTCGTGGGGGGATCCACGCGCACCGGTCGGCAGACGGTGCTCACGATCGCCAACGCCTCCCAGGTCAGTGCCAGCGTCGACGTCACGGTGTTCGGGCCGGACGGGCCGGTCGAGTCGGTCGGCTCGAGCGGCATCGCCGTCTCCGGCGGGTCATCGATCGTGCTCGATCTCGCGGCGATCGCCCCTGGCGTGCCGGACGCCGTGGTGCGCGTCGCCTCCACCGGAGCCCCGGTCGCCGCGCACCTGCAGCAGATCACCACGCGCGGCCTCGAGCGCGGCGGCTTCGAGATCATCGACCCGGTCACCGCCCTCACCTCCTCGGTGCTGCCAGGGGTCGCCGTCACCGAGCCGACCGGGCTCGAGACGCGCGAGGGCTACGACGACACCGTGCCGACGCTGCGCCTGCTCTCTCCCACGGGCGGCGACGTGCGCGTCGTCTTCGAGGCATCCGACGGCTCCACGATCGAATCCGTCGGCTCCCTCGAGGCGGGTCGCGTCACCGACTTCCCGCTGGAGGAGATCCCGGTCGGCACGCACGCCATCAGGGTCGAGTCGGATGTCCCGGTCGTCGCCGGCGCCAGGACGGTCGCGGTCGCCGGCGCGGGGCTCGACTTCGACTGGGTCGCGGGCGGCCAGGCGCGCTCCGGCACCTCGTCGATCGCCGTGCCGAGCGGACCGGATGCGACCGTGCACATCGTCAGCACGTCGGACACCGACCAGGAGATCGAGGTCGCCGGCACGAGCGTGCAGCTACCCGCGAACGGGATCCTCGAGCAGCGGGTGGAGGCCGGCTCGTTCGAGGTGAGCGGGCAGGACCTCGTGATCGGCATCGGCTACCGCGACGCAAGCCGCGTGGGCGGCTTCACCGCCAGCCCGCAGGGGCCCTCCGCGGAAGGTGTGCGGGTCTTGCACTGACGGTGGGTCTCGTGAGGGCCCGTAGGCCGAGGAGGCTGCGGCCCGCAGGGGCGCGGCCGTCACGAGACCGGAGCGCGGCGGTCAGTTCGGGCTCGGGCGCGTGAGGTCTCGTGACGCCTGCGGCCTGCGGCCGCGGGCTCCTCGACCTTGAGCCCTACGCGCTCACCGCAAGGGTGAGCGCTACGGGCTCAAGGGTGAGCGCTGCGGGCTCAATGGTGGCGCCAGCGGTCGGGCGCGACCTCCCACGGGTCTCGGCCGATGAGCTCGGCTGCGGCGCGGAACACCGCGCCCTCGATGGCCACCTGCCGGTGCCAGGGGTCGTCGATGTGCACGCGCGGCAGGCGCTGCAGCGGCAGTCGATACAGCGTGATCGTGCGCTGGGCGGTGTCGACGGCCCATTCGGGCACCTCGTCGATCCGATCGGCCAGTGCGCGCGGCGGCATGTCTGCCCAGCGGAACCGCACGTCTCCGAGCTCCGCGGGCCACAGTGCCATCACGTAGTCGGCGGCGTCCGCCGCAATGTCCTCGAAGCGCGTCTCGCGCGACGAGAGGAAGGGGAGGACGGGGCCGGCGATCGACGAGCGGATCTCGCGGCCGTGGCGCGATCCGCGGGAGTGCTGGCGCGCAGGCATGCCGTCATCCTAGTGTCGCGGCGTCCGCAGCCGGCGTCGCCGCTAGCCTGGACCAGATGGACGATAGGACGTGCTCGCGACCCGGATGCCGCCGGTACGCCGACCGCACCGTGACGGTCGACTACGAGGCGCAGATGCTCGTCGTCGGTCCGCTGCAGCCCATGACCAGGCGCGGAGCGATCGAGGGCAGCTACGACCTGTGCGAACCCCACGCCGACCGCCACGCCGGCCCCACGGGCTGGCAGGTCGTCCGCTACGAGCCCGGGCACGCGAGCCGCTGACGCGGAACGCGCCCTGATGGAAGAGGAACCATGTCGCTGACCGACATCGTGAAGACGTACGACGTGCGCGGTCTCGTCGACGGCCAGCTGACCGAGACGGTCGTTCGGGCCCTCGGCGCAGCCTTCGCCGACGAGGTCGGCACCGACGCGCCGATCGTGATCGGGCATGACATGCGCACCTCGTCACCTGCGCTCGCGGCCGCGGCGGCAGAGGGAGCGCGGGCGCGCGGCGCCGACGTGGTGCTGATCGGGCTGTGCTCCACCGACGGCACGTACTTCGCATCCGGATCCATGGGCGCGCCCGCGATGATGTTCACCGCCTCGCACAACCCGGCGGCCTACAACGGCATCAAGTTCTCGCGAGCCGGGGCACGCGGCGTGAGCCTCGAGACGGGCCTCGCCGCCATCCGCGACGGAGCGCAGCGCTACCTCGACGCGGGCCTCAGCGAGGTCGCCGAGCGCGGCACGCTCACGACCCGCGACGTGCTGCGCGACTACGCGGCGCACCTGCGCTCGCTCGTCGACCTCGGCGGCATCCGGCCCCTCCGGGTGGTGGTGGATGCCGCCAACGGCATGGCCGGCATGACGGTGCCGGCCGTGCTGGGCGAGGCGGCCGGCCTGCCGGCACTGCCGATCGAGATCGTGCCGATGTACTTCGAGCTCGACGGCACGTTCCCGAACCACGAGGCGAACCCGCTCGACCCGAAGAACCTCGTCGACCTGCAGGCCGCCGTGGTCGAGCACGGCGCCGACATCGGGCTCGCGTTCGACGGCGACGCCGACCGCTGCTTCGTGATCGACGAGCACGGCGGTGCGGTCTCGCCCTCGGCCGTCGCGGCTATCGTCGCGGAGCGCGAGATCGCCCGCGTGCGCGCAGAGGGCGAGCAGGACGTCGTCGTGCTGCACAACCTCATCACGAGCCGTGTCGTCCCCGAGGTGATCACCGCCGCCGGCGCGACCCCGGTGCGCACTCGCGTCGGCCATTCGCTCATCAAGGACAAGATGGCCGAGACGGGCGCGGTCTTCGGCGGCGAGCACTCGGCGCACTACTACTTCCGCGACTTCTGGGGCGCCGACAACGGCATGCTCGCGGCCATGCACGTGCTCGCGACCCTCGGCACCGCCGACGATCCGATGTCGTCGCTCGCCGCGCGCTACACGCCATATGCGGCATCCGGCGAGATCAACTCCACGGTTGAGGACGTGCCGGCGGCCTACACGCGCATCGTCGAGGCATTCGCGGGTCGAGGCGACTTCGATGAGCTCGACGGGCTCACGGTCACAGCACCCGACCGCAGCTGGTGGTTCTCGGTGCGCCCGTCGAACACCGAGCCGCTGCTGCGGCTCAACGCCGAGGCGGAGGCGGAGGCGATGATGGTCGCGATGCGCGACGAGGTGCTCGCCCTGATCCGAGCCTGAGGTTGCGCCGTTGCCGCGCTAGTGACACTGCCGAGTCTGCACAAGTAGCCTTGCGCACATGCAGCATGACGTCACCAAGGTCGTGATTCCCGCGGCGGGTCTCGGCACCAGGTTCCTGCCCGCGACCAAGGCGCTCCCGAAGGAGATGCTGCCGGTCGTGGACAAGCCGGCCATCCAGTACGTGGTGGAGGAGGCGGTGCGCGCCGGCCTGCGAGACGTGCTCTTCGTCACCGGTCGCAACAAGAACGCGCTGGAGAACCACTTCGATCGGGCGACCGAGCTGGAGATGATCCTGCACACGAAGGGCGACGCGGCGAAGCTCTCTCGCGTCGCCGAGTCGACCGATCTCGCGAACGTGCACTACGTGCGCCAGGGCGACCCGAAGGGCCTCGGCCACGCGGTGCTGCGCTCGCAGGCGCACGTCAACGGCGACTCGTTCGCGGTGCTGCTGGGCGACGACATCATCGACGAGCGCGACCACCTGCTCGAGCGGATGCTCGAGGTGCACGACCAGCGCGACACGTGCGTGGTGGCGCTCATGGAGGTCGACCCGGAGCAGGCCCACATGTACGGGGTCGCGACCGTGGAGGCGACGGATGAGGACGACGTCGTGCGGGTGCGCGGACTGGTGGAGAAGCCCGAGCCGGGCACGGCGCCGTCGAACCTCGCGATCGTCGGTCGGTACGTGCTCAAGCCCGAGATCTTCCCCGTGCTCGAGCAGACGCAGCCCGGCAGGAGCGGCGAGATCCAGCTCACGGATGCGCTCCTGACCATGGCGGAGGACGACGAGGACGGCGGTGTGCACGGCGTGGTCTTCCGCGGCCGCCGCTACGACACCGGCGACCGGCTCGACTACATCAAGGCGAACGTGCAGCTCGCGATCGAGCGTGAGGACCTGGGCCCCGGCCTGCGCGCCTGGCTGCGGGAGTTCGTCCCCACGCTCGAGGACTGACGCGGCACCGGCGGCCGAGCGCGATCGGCAGACGCGCGCCAGTACGCTGGTGCCATGAGCAAGCTCCTCGTCACCGGCGGCGCCGGCTTCATCGGATCGAACTTCGTCCACTACGTCGTCGCGAACACCTCGCACGACGTGGTCGTGCTGGACAAGCTGACGTACGCGGGTGACCGCGCGACGCTCGCCGGCCTGCCCGAGGATCGCGTGCGGCTGGTGGTGGGCGACATCGCCGACCCGGAGGTCGTGGATGCGCTGGTCGCAGAGGCCGACGCGGTGGTGCACTACGCGGCCGAATCCCACAACGACAACTCGCTGTCGGATCCCGAGCCGTTCGTGCACACGAACCTGATCGGCACGTTCACGCTGCTGGAGGCCGCGCGTCGCCACCGCACGCGCTTCCACCACATCTCCACCGACGAGGTGTACGGGGATCTGGAGCTCGACGACCCGGCGAAGTTCACGCCGGAGACGCCCTACAACCCCTCGAGCCCCTACTCGTCGACGAAGGCGGGATCGGACCTGCTGGTGCGTGCCTGGGTGCGCTCGTTCGGGCTGGAGGCGACGATCTCCAACTGCTCGAACAACTACGGGCCGCGGCAGCACGTGGAGAAGTTCATCCCGCGCCAGATCACGAACGTGATCGACGGCGTGCGGCCGCGCCTGTACGGCGCCGGTCAGAACGTGCGCGACTGGATCCACGCCGACGACCACTCCTCGGCAGTGCTGCGGATCCTGGAGGCGGGCAGGAGCGGCGAGACCTACCTGATCGGCGCCGACGGTGAGAAGAACAACCTCGAGGTCGTGCAGGCGATCCTGACGCTCATGGGGCAGGAGCCGGACGCGTTCGACCACGTGACCGATCGCGCCGGCCACGACCTGCGCTACGCGATCGACGCGTCGAAGCTGCGCGACGAGCTCGGCTGGGAGGCGTCCTTCACCGACTTCGAGGCGGGCCTCGCCGCCACGATCGACTGGTACCGCGAGAACGAGGCCTGGTGGCGACCGCAGAAGGCGGCAGCCGAGGCGAAGTACGCGCAGGCGGGGCACTGATCCCGATGGCTGAGCTGGAGACGGGCAAGGAGCTGCGCGTTCGCGAGACGCCGATCCCTGGCTTCCTGGTGATCGACCTGCCGGTGCATGGCGACAACCGGGGATGGTTCAAGGAGAACTGGCAGCGCGAGAAGCAGCTGGCGCTCGGGCTGCCCGACTTCGGTCCGGTGCAGAACAACATCTCGTTCAACGCGCAGCCGGGGGTCACGCGCGGCATCCACGCGGAGCCGTGGGACAAGTACATCTCGGTCGCCTCCGGACGCGTCTTCGGCGCCTGGGTCGACCTCCGCGAGGGCGACTCCTTCGGCGCCACCTTCACGATCGAGATCGACCCGTCGATCGCCGTGTTCGTGCCGCGCGGCGTCGGCAACGCCTTCCAGGCGCTCGAGCCCGACACCGCCTACACCTACCTCGTCAACGACCACTGGTCGGCCGAGGCGCAGAGCGAGTACACGTTCCTCAACCTGGCCGATCCCACCGCGGCCATCGACTGGCCGATCCCGCTCGAGCAGGCGGAGCTGTCCGACAAGGATCGCGCGCACCCGCAGCTGGCCGACGTCACCCCCATGGCGCCGCGGCGGGTCCTCGTGCTGGGCGCCAACGGCCAGGTCGGCCGCGCCCTCCGGCAGCAGTGGTCGAGCCGCGCGGACGTTGACTTCGTGGGCCGAGACGTCGTCGATCTCGCCCGCCCGGAGACGCTCGACGCCGTCCGCTGGTCGTCGTTCCACACGGTCGTGAACGCGGCCGCGCACACCGCCGTCGATGCCGCAGAGACGGACTCCGGGCGCGTCGATGCCTGGGCCGTGAACGCGACCGGCCCGGCGCGCCTGGCGGCGCTCGCCGCGCAGCACGGGCTGACGCTGGTCCACATCTCGAGCGACTACGTCTTCGACGGCTCGCGCGAGCAGCACGATGAGGCGGAGCCGCTCAGCCCGCTCGGCGTCTACGGGCAGTCGAAGGCGGCCGGCGACCTCGCGGTCTCGGTCGTGCCGCACCACTACGTGCTGCGCACCTCCTGGGTGGTCGGCGACGGCAAGAACTTCATCGCCACGATGGCGTCGCTCGCCGAGCGGGGCATCGCACCGAGCGTGGTCGGCGATCAGGTCGGTCGGCTCGCCTTCGCGGCAGAGATCGCCCGCGCGATCGACCACCTGCTCGCGGTCGGGGCTCCGCACGGCACCTACAACGTCTCCAACGGCGGCGAGCCGGCGAGCTGGGCCGACATCGCGAAGCGCGTGTTCGAGCGCACCGGGCATGAGGCCGACCGGGTGACGCCGGTCACCACCGAGGAGTACTACGCGGGCAAGACCGGCATCGCGCCGCGACCGCTGCAGAGCTCGCTCGACCTGAGCCGCCTGGAAGCCACGGGCTTCGCGCCGCGGGATCAGTTCGCGATGCTCGACGAGTACGTCGAGTCGCTCACGCGGGAGGCGTGAGCTCGGCGATGGCGCGCGCGCTCGTCGTCGGCGGGAACGGGTTCCTCGGCGCGCACCTCGTCGACGCGCTCGTCGCCGATGGCTGGCAGGTCGACGTCTTCGATCGCTTCTCGACCGCTCCGCGCTACCGCTCCACGTCAGCGCGTGCGCACCGCGGCACCTTCTCGGTCGGTGACGAGATCCGGCAGGCCGTCGACGGCCATGACCTGATCGTGCACGCGCTGTCGGGGACGACGCCCTCGAACAGCCTCGGAGGTCCGCAGGCGGATCTGCAGGCGAACGTCGTGCCCACGCTCGACATGCTGGGTGAGGCGGTGCGCACGGGCGTCGGGCGGGTGCTGTTCATCTCCTCCGGCGGCACCGTGTACGGCTCCGCGCAGGGCGCCGTGCCGGAGGACGCGCCGCTCATGCCGATCTCGCCCTACGGCATCGGCAAGGTCGCGACCGAGCACTACCTGCGCTACTTCGAGATCGAGCACGGGCTGCGGTCGGCGTCGCTGCGCGTTGCGAACCCGTACGGGCTGCGCGCCGACGGCACGCTGCCCGAGTTCGGGCTCGTGAGCGCGCTGCTGCGCGCCGCGGCGACGGACGGGCGGGTGACTCGGCTCGGCGACGGCTCCATGGTGCGCGACTACCTGCACGTCGACGACGTGATCGCGCAGGCGCGTCCGGTGATCGCCGACCCGTCGTTCTCTGGCGCGCTCAACATCGGCAGCGGTGCTGGCCGGAGCGTGCAGGAGATCATCGACCTCGTGCGAGCGACGACCGGTGCGGCGCTGCCCGTCGACGAGCGCGAGGTGCCGGCATCGTTCGTCGACCACATCGTGCTCGACACCACGCGCTTCGCTGAGCGCTTCGGCACCGTGTCGCAGGTGCCGCTGCGCGAGGGCATCGAGCGCACCTGGCGCGAGTGGCGCAGCTGAACGCGGCGCGCACGCGCATCACTGTGCTCGTCGGGCCCGCCGCGTCGCACGCCTGAGCCGGAAGGCGCGGCGGAGCGCCCGCCAGCGCGGCATCTCGAACAGGTGCCGAAGCCCGATCGCTCGCAGCAGCCGCTGCAGCGCGAGGGCGACGAGCACGATGCCCACGAGCAGGGCGAGCGGCCACAGCAGCGCCAGCACCGGCTGCGCACCGATCACCTCCATCAGCATCGGCTGGTCGCGAGCGATCCGGTTGGCGAGCACGATCAGCAGCGGGTGGATCGCGAAGATCGCCAGGGTGTTGCGACCGACGTGACGGATGGGCCGCAGGATGCGCCACTGGGCGATGTGGGGGAGCACCATCAGCACGCCGGGCACGGCGACTGCCGCGACGGCCAAGCCGACCGGCAGGGGCCAGCGGAGCGAGGAGTCGATCAGTGCCAGCGCGATGCCAGCGCCGAGCACCGGCACGCCGATGCGCAGCGGCACCCGGTCGGTGAGGGCGCGGATCTCCTTCGGCAGGCGCGCGCCGAGCAGGAACGGCAGGAAACCGGCGGAGATGTCGCGCCACGGCTGGTCGAATGCGATCTGGCCCACGATGAACAGGATCGCGGCGGGGATCGCGAGCATCCAGGCGGGGATCGCTCTGGTCGCCCGGACCACCAGGAAGAAGAGCGCGAGCGCCCAGATGTACCAGAGGGTTCCGCGCGGCTCGAGCAGCTGGGAGATGACGTAGTCGGAGGTGTCGAACGGAGCCTGGTCGATGACGGCGAACGTCCGCAGGGCGAGCGCGGTGATGGTGAGCCAGACCACGTAGAGGTAGTAGCGGGGGGCGATGCGGCCCGAGAATCCGGCGCGCCACGAGCGCTGCACCATCGCGGCTGAGAGATAGCCCGACACGAGGAAGAACAGCGGCATGCGCAGGTGGGTCATCGCGCTGGTGAGCGGCAGGTGCCCGCGCACGGCGAGCGTGTCGGGCAGCAGCGGCATGGAGTGCAGGAACAGGATGTGCATCGCCACGACCAGCAGCACCGTGATCCCGCGCGCCACATCCGGCCACGCGTGCCGAGCCACGGTCGCCCCCGGAACCGGAGGAGCGATCGCCGTCGGCGACGCATGCTCGGGACCAGGGCGCATGGATCACGATGCTATCGCGCCGCCCGAATGCGATACTCCTGAGATGACCGGCGACCACACTCCCACGCTCGAGTTCGCCGTGCGCGACCTGACGCTCGCCGACGCTGGCAGGCATCAGATCCGCCTCGCCGAGCACGAGATGCCCGGACTCATGGCATTGCGCCGGCGCTACGCCGATGCGCAGCCGTTGGCCGGGCAGCGGATCGCCGGCAGCCTGCACATGACCGTGCAGACGGCGGTGCTCATCGAGACCCTGGTGGCGCTCGGCGCCGAGGTCCGCTGGGCGAGCTGCAACATCTTCTCGACGCAGGACGAGGCGGCCGCGGCGGTCGCCGTCGGCAGCGGCACGCCCGAGGCGCCCGCCGGTGTGCCGGTCTTCGCGTGGAAGGGCGAGACGCTCGAGGAGTACTGGGCGTGCACGAATCGCATCTTCGACTTCGCCGACGGGGCGACGCTGATCCTCGACGACGGCGGCGACGCGACGATGCTCGTGCACCGCGGTCGCGATGCGGAGGAGGCGGGCGCGGCGCCCGTCACGCCGGCGGATGCGCCGGACGAGCTGCGCGTCATCGATGCGCTCATCGCCCGCACGCTCGCGGAGGATCCGCAGCGCTGGACGACGATCGCCGAGCGGCTCCGAGGCGTGACCGAGGAGACGACCACGGGCGTGCATCGCCTCGAGCAGCTGTTCGCTGCCGGACGCCTGCAGTTCCCCGCCATCAACGTCAACGATTCCGTGACGAAGTCGAAGTTCGACAACCGCTACGGCATCCGGCATTCCCTGCCCGACGGCATCAACCGAGCGACCGATGTGCTGATCGGCGGCAAGATCGCCTTCGTGGTGGGCTACGGCGACGTCGGCAAGGGTGCCGCCGAGGCGCTGCGCGGGCAGGGCGCGCGCGTGATCGTGAGCGAGATCGACCCGATCTGCGCGCTGCAGGCGGCGATGGACGGCTTCCAGGTCGCCCGGGTCGAGGATGCGCTCGAGACCGCCGACATCTGGGTCACCACCACCGGCAACGAGCACGTCATCACGCTCGAGCACCTGCAGGCGATGAAGCACCTCGCGATCGTCGCCAATGTCGGCCACTTCGACAACGAGATCGATGTGGCGGCGCTCGAGCGCTCGGGCGCGGAACGCATCGAGATCAAGCCGCAGGTGCACGAGTGGCGGTTCCCCTCCGGGCGGGCGATCCTGGTGCTCTCGGAAGGCCGCCTGATGAACCTCGGCAACGCCACCGGGCATCCATCGTTCGTGATGTCGAACTCGTTCTCCAACCAGGTGCTGGCGCAGATCGAGCTCGCGACGAAGGACTACGAGCTGGGCGTCTTACGCCTGCCGAAAGCGCTCGACGAGGAGGTCGCCCGCCTCCACCTCGACGCGCTCGGCGCCCGCCTCACGACCCTCACGCCCGAGCAGGCGGCCTACATCGGCGTCCCGATCGAGGGCCCCTACAAGCCCGACCTCTACCGCTACTGACCCCCCCCCGTCGAGCTTCCCGAAACCGCGCGCTCGGTCGCCCATCCGCCCGATCCGGGGAAGTTCGCCCCCGCCCCCTGCGGCGAGCGTCCCCAAGTCGCGCGGTTCGGCGCGAAGTCGCGCGGTTCGGGGAAGCTCGAACCCGCCACCCGTCGAGCGTCCCGAAGGCGCGCGGTTGGCCGCGAAAGCGCGCGGTTCGGGGAAGCTCGGCGATCAGACCATCGCGTCGGAGAGCACTCGCAGCAGCTCCGCCAGTCGCGACTGGTCGTCGGCGGGGATGTCGCGGAGCAGTCGGCGCTCCGCCTCCAGCAGCGCATCGAGTGCCACGTCGACGCGGTCGATGCCCTCGTCGGTGAGGGTCACGAGGCGCACGCGCCGATCGGTCGACCCCTCCACGCGCTCGATCAGCCCGGAGGCGACCAGGTTCTCGATCCGGTTCGTCATCGTGCCGCTCGTGACCATCGTCTGGGCGATGAGATCCTTGGGGCTCAGCGCGCTGTCGGCTCGCCGCAGCGCCGCCAGCACATCCCACTGCCAGGACTCGAGGCCGGCGAGCTGGAAGGCCTCGGCACGGATGCGCCCCAGCTGCCGCGAGATGCGCGTCATGCGGCTGAGCACGTCGAGGGGCGAGACATCCGCGTCGGGCCGCACACGCATCCACTGCTCGATGATGCGGTCGACATCGTCGCCGCGCAGGTCGCTCATGGGTCCAGTATCCCAGCCACGCAGTCGGCCACATCAGCCCCAGTAGCTCGGCGCCGCGATCACGGCGACCATGACCGCGACGGCGATCACGATGCCGAGCGCGAGCGCGCGCCCCTCATGGCGCACCCACCACGGGGTGTCGGCCGGCAGGATGTCGGCGCGCGCCGCGATCGGCAGCGGCACGAACGGCACATCGAGTCGCGCGCGCAGCTGCCGGACCTGGTCGGGATCCAGCCCGGCGGTGTCCGCGACCCCGATGGTCGACCCGTCGTGCCCGACCAAGCGCCACTGCTCGCGCTCACGGGTGATCGGCAGGCCGCGGCTCGTGGCGGCGGGCACGTGCACGACGATGACCCCGCCGAGGTCGGCGAGTCGGATGCGCTGGTCGCGACGGGCGCCGAACGCGAAGTCGGCGTCGGGGCCCGCCTCGATTCGCCACTGGCCGCGGCGCAGCATGCGGTGATTGCGCACGGCGAGGGCGACGACCGCGACGAACAGCAGCGTCCATCCGATCCCCACGAGCGCCAGGGCGCCCATCACGACCATGCCGAACCATACGAGCACCCGCGCAGCCGGACCCGCGTAGTGGTGCGCGGCGCTGCGCTCGAGCACGAGAGCCGGAGGCTGGGTCACGGAGCAAGCGTGGCACGAGCTGCGCCTCGCTCGCTGCGCTCGCGACTGGCGACGTCGCAGACGACCCACTGGGTCGGGGCTCCGCCCTCGCTCGCTGCGCTCGCGACTGGCGACGTCGCAGACGACCCACTGGGTCGGGGCTCCGCCCTCGCTCGCGGCGCTCGCGACTGGCGACGTCGCAGACGACCGACTGGGTCGGGGCTCCGCCCGCGCTCGCTGCGCTCGCGACTGGCGACGTCGCAGACGACCCACCGGGTCGTCTGCTCCGCCACCAGGATTCGAACCTGGACAAACGGCTCCAAAGGCCGCTGTGCTGCCGTTACACCATGGCGGATCGCGGCTACCAGGCTAGTCGCCCGCGCGGCCCGAACCCGCAGATGTGTCACCAGCGGCTCGCAAAGCACGCGGATGCGAGCCGCTGGTCACGCTTCTGGCGCGGGCGCCGCGCGCATCCGCCAGACTGGGGCGCATGGTCTCCACCCGCGCCGACGTCCTCGGCGTCGCCGTCACCTACCGGCCCGACGAGGCCGCCATCGCGGATGTGCTGGAGCGCGCCGCAGCGCAGGTCGGCGCGCTCACGGTGCTCGACAACGACAGTCCCGCGACCGGCGGCGTGCACTGGAGCGAGCGCGTCGCGATCCCCGCAGGTGTGGCGCTCGTGCGCGAGCCGACCAACATCGGTCTCGGCGCCGCCTACAACCGCGCCGTCGCGATCGCCCGCGAGCAGGGCGCGCGCTACGTGCTGCTGCTCGACCAGGACTCGCTGCTCGAGGAGGGTTGCGTGGATGCGCTGCTGCGGCACGCGGACGCACGGCGGGCGCGCGGTCCGCTCGGCGCCGTCGGCCCCACCTTCGTCGACGGCCGAACGGGCGAGCGCGCGCCCTTCGTGCGGTTCGGCTTCCCCCTCAACCACAAGCTGCACGCGCCGGCGGGCGGGGATGTCGACGTCGACTTCCTCATCTCCTCCGGCTCGCTCATCCCGGTCGACGCGATCGATGCGGCCGGCGCGTTCGACGAGGGGCTCTTCATCGACAGCGTCGACATGGAGTGGTGCTTCCGCGCCAAGGCCGCCGGGCTGCAGCTCGCGGGCGTCGCCGACGCGCGCATGCGGCACACGATCGGGGACGAGCTCGTGCGGCTGCCGGGCGGCAGCGCGATGTTCGTGCACTCGCCGCTGCGGCTGTACATGATGACGCGCAACCGCGTCGCCCTCTGGCGTCGACCGGCCACCCCGCGCGTGTGGACGGCGCAGGACGTGCCGCGGATGCTCCTCAAGCTGGCGCGCATGACCGCCTTCGCCGCCCCGCGCCTGCGCAACGCGCGAGCGATGGTGCGCGGAGCGCGCGACGGCTGGCGCGGCGAGCAGGGTCCGCCGCCCGCCGCGGCAACCCGCTGAGCCGCGTCGAGCGCTGCGCCCGCGTCGGGCGCTGAGCGACGGGCGCTGAGCTGGGTCGAGCGCTGCGCCAACGTCGAGCGCTGAGCCGCGTCGATCACCGCGCCCAGGCTACGGCGAGCGGACGCCCGCGTCCTCGAGCAGCTCGTCCAGCGGCGCATCCAGCAGGTACAGGCGCACCTCGTCGAGCAGCGCCGGCTCCTCCGCAGCCATCACCACCGCGAGCACCTCCGGCGGTGCGGTGAAGCGCAGGTCCTCGCCGACCGCGACGGCGGTGATGTCGCCGAGGTAGGGATCGGTCGTGACCGGTGCATCGACGTTCGGATCGGTGGCGTGCGGCGACAGCTGCACCATCAGCACGGTGCCGTCGGGCGCCGGATCGTCGAGCATCGCTGCATCGATGAGCGCGACGCCGGTCGGGCGCAGCGTCAGCACGTGCGCGACCCCCGTGATGGGACCGACCAGCAGGCAGGCGGTCGCCACCGCGGCCAGCACCCGAGCGCCGCGCCGCCGCGCGCGCTGCCAGAGCGCGGGCACGCCGATGCCCGTGAGCAGCAGCAGCGGCCACAGCCACGCACCCGTGTAGTGCGGCAGCACGACCGGCGAGAGCGCCATGACGACGAGCGTCGCGATGGCAGCGAGCCCGAGCATCCTGACGATGAGCTCCCTGCCGCGCAGCACGACGGCAGCGCCCGCCCACGCCACGATCGCGGCGAGCGCGAACCAGCCCACCACCTCGCCGCCGAACCACAGCGGCGCGTACCAGGGCGCGAAGCGGTGCGTCTCACCCGCGATGACGATGCGGTGCCCGTTCTGCGCATGCTCGGCCTGGAACTCGATCATCTCGAGCACGGCCGGGATGCCGCCCAGCGGCACGTACGCCAGCAAGCAGACGGCGATGCCGGTCGCCGCGAAGCCGAGCACGGCTCGCCAGACCCTGCGGTCGCCGAGTTCGCGCCAGGGGACGCAGGCGAGCGCCGCCACGAGCAGGACGGCCGCCGAGGCCTTCGACAGGATCGCCAACGCCATTAGCGTGCCCGCGCCGATCGCGAGCAGCGCCCTGCGGTGCCGCGTCCACTGCCACAGCAGCGCGAGCGCGCTCATGCCGAACAGCACGCTGTACGGCTCGAGCAGCACCTGCCGGTCGATGAGGTCGGTGCCGTTCACGCGATGCGTGGCGGCGAGCATGATCGCGCCGATGACCGCGGCGGAACCGCCCGCGGCCGCGCGCAGCCACGCGTAGGAGACGAGCACCGCGGCGGCGAGTACGCAGCCCATGAGCACCCGCGCGCTCGGCACGCCGGTGCCGAAGGCGAGCTGCCAGGCGCCCAGCAGGTACTTCGCGATCGGGGGATGCTCGGGGTTGGCGGAGGTGTCGCCCTGCACGTAGGCGAGGCCCGCGCGCTGGTAGACGAGCTCGTCCGGGGCGATGTTCGCCTGGTCGAGCGCCCAGAAGCCCATCACCGCGGCGACGAGCAGCACGACCGCGACCTCGACCGCGGTGCGGGCCCGCCGTGCTCGAGGGGAGGCGCGGATCGCGGCGGAAGTCGGCAGCGGGGCGGCGATCGTCGGACGCTGCTCGGGCACGCCTCAGTATCGCATCCGGCCCTCGGGCCCAGACGGGGACCGAGGTGCGAGCGGCAGCGACCGCGGCGCGCCGAGGCCCCGCGCGCGCCAGTAGCCTGGAGCCGATCGCTCGTATCTCGATGGGAGAGCCCGTGCCTCAGGTTGCCGTCATCGTCCTCGCCGCCGGCGCGGGCACCCGCATGAAGAGCCGCACCCCCAAGCCGCTGCACCCGCTGGCGGGCAAGCCGCTCATCGCCCACGTGCTGAGCACCGCCGGCGAGCTGCACCCCGAGCGCATCGTCACCGTCGTGCGTCACGAGCGCGATCGCATGGCCGAGGCCGTGCTCGAGTTCGCGCCGCACGTGCTGATCGCCGACCAGGACGAGGTGCCCGGCACCGGCCGCGCCGTCGAGCAGGGTCTCGATGCGATCGCCGACTTCGACGGTCACGTCGTCGTGCTCTCGGGCGATGTGCCGCTCATCGACGCGGACACCCTGAGCCGGCTGGTGGAGCGGCATGAGCGCGAGGGCAACCAGATGACGCTGCTCTCGGCGCACCTGCCCGATCCCACCGGTCTCGGTCGCATCGTGCGCGACGACGCCGGTTCGTTCATGCGCATCGTCGAGCAGAAGGACGCCAGCGAGGCGGAGCGCGCCATCGACGAGGTCAACGGCGGCATCTACGTCTTCGATGCGGCGGCACTGCGCGAGGCGCTCGGCACCATCGACCGCAACAACGCGCAGGGCGAGATGTACCTCACGGATGCGGCGGTGCGGATCCAGGCGCGCGGCGGACGCATCCAGGCGGTGCCGGCCACCGACATCTGGGCGATCTGGGGCATCAACGACCGCGTGCAGCTCGCCGCCGCGGCGCACGAGCTGAACGACCGCATCATCCGCCGCTGGCAGCGCGCGGGCGTCACGGTGCTCGACCCGGCGTCGACCTGGATCGACACGGATGTCACGCTCGCGGAGGACGTCACGATCCTGCCCGGCTCGCAGCTCCACGGCGCGACGGTCGTCGCCGCCGGCGCGACCATCGGGCCCGACACCACCCTCGTCGACACGGAGGTGGGAGAGGACGCGGTCGTGAAGCGCACCGACGCGACCCTGTCGGTGATCGGCGCCCGCGCATCGGTCGGTCCCTGGGCCTACCTGCGGCCCAACTCGGTCGTCGGCGCGGACGGCAAGATCGGCACCTTCGTCGAGACGAAGAACACGCAGATCGGCGCCGGCAGCAAGATCCCGCACCTGTCGTACATCGGCGACACGACCGTCGGCGACGGCTCCAACATCGGCGCCGGCACCATCACCGCCAACTACGACGGCGTCGCCAAGCACCGCACCGAGGTCGGCTCGCACGTGCGCACGGGCAGCCACAACGTCTTCGTCGCCCCCGTGTCGATCGCCGACGGCGCATACACTGGAGCGGGCACGGTCGTTCGCAAGGATGTCGAGCCCGGAGCGCTGGCCATCTCGGTCGCTCCGCAGCGCAACATGACGGGCTGGGTCGAGACGAATCGCCCTGGGACGGCAGCGGCCGACGCGGCAGCGGCGGCCGAGCAGCAAGCACCTGACGCCTAGGGGAGGCTCCCGAGTGGGATCGATCGTCGCGAAGAACCGCAAGCACCTCGTCCTGGCAACAGGACGCTCGCACCCGGAGCTCGCGAGCGCCGTGGCCGCCGAGATCGGCACCGAGCTGATGGATGTCGACAGTCGCACCTTCGCGAACGGCGAGATCTACGCCCGCTTCGAGGGCTCGGTGCGCGGCTCGGACGCGTTCATCCTGCAGTCGTACAGCCGGCCGGTGAACGAGTGGCTCATGGAGCAGCTCATCATGGTGGATGCGCTCAAGCGCGCGTCGGCGAAACGCATCACCGTCGTCATGCCGTACTACCCCTACTCCCGGCAGGACAAGAAGGGCCGCGGCCGCGAGCCGATCTCCGCGCGACTGATCGCCGACCTCTTCAAGACCGCCGGCGCCGACCGCATCATGTCGATCGACATCCACGCCTCGCAGATCCAGGGATTCTTCAACGGGCCGTTCGACCACCTCTTCGGCATGCCGGTGCTGCTGGAGCACTTCCGGCACACGCTCGACCCCGAGACGCTGACGGTCGTCTCTCCCGACATGGGGCGCGTGCGCGTCGCCGACGTCTGGAGCGACAAGCTGGGCGTTCCGCTCGCGATCATCCACAAGCGCCGCGACCCGCTGGTGCCGAACCAGGTGTCGGTGCACGAGATCGTCGGCAACGTGGAGGGCCGCACCTGCCTGCTGGTCGACGACATGATCGACACCGGCCGCACGATCGTGAAGGCCGCTGAGGCGCTGAAGGCCAACGGTGCCACCAATGTCGTCGTCGCCGCGACGCACGCGATCTTCTCCGACCCGGCATCCGAGATCCTGAACTCCGACGTGATCGACAAGGTCGTGGTCACCGACACGCTGCCGCTGCGCGACGACCAGCGCTTCGAGAAACTCGAGGTGCTCTCCATCGCCCCGCTGCTGGCGCGTGCCATCACGGAGGTCTTCGAGGACGGCTCCGTCACGAGCCTGTTCGACGGCGCCGCCTGATCGCAGCGCGGCGATGACGGCGACGAGCGTGGCGCTCGACTGCGCCTACTTCGACGCCGACCGCTGCCGCTCCTGCACGCTGCTGGCGACGCCGTATGCGCGGCAGCTCGCCCAGCAGCAGGCGCGGATCGAGGCGCTGCTGCCGACGCTCGTCTGGGATGCGCCGGTCGAGAGCGCCGTCGGCGGCTTCCGCAACAAGGCGAAGATGGCCGTCGCCGGCACCGTCGCCGCGCCGACGCTCGGGATCCTCGCCGCTGACGGCAGCGGGATCGACCTGCAGGCATGCCCGCTCCACGAGCGACCGCTTGTGGCCGCGATGCCGGCGCTGGAGGCGCTCGTGCGCGAGGCGCGCCTCACGCCCTACGACGTGCCGAGCCGGCGCGGCGAGCTCAAGCACCTCATCCTGACCGCATCGCCCGACGGCGAGCTGGCGCTGCGCATCGTGCTCCGCTCGACCGAGGCGCTGCCGCGCATCCGGAAGCATCTCGACGTGCTGGCGGCGCTGCCGCTCACGAGCGTCTCGGTCAACCTGCAGCCCGAGCACAAGGCGGTGCTGGAGGGCGATGACGAGATGCTGCTCGCCGGCTCCGGCGTGCTCGTGATGCGGGTCAACGACATCGGCCTGCGGCTGCGGCCGCGCAGCTTCTTCCAGACCAACACCGTCGTCGCCGCGGCGCTCTATCGGGAGGCCACCGCCTGGATCGACGAGGCCGCGCCCGCGAGCCTGCTCGACCTGTACTGCGGCGTCGGAGGCTTCGCGCTGCACGCCGCCCGCGCGGGTCGGCGCGTGCAGGGCGTGGAGGTCACAGCCGAGGCGATCGACGCGGCCCGCGAGACGGCGGCCGAGCTGGGCGTCGACGCGTCGTTCGCGGTCGGCGACGCGACCGGCGTGGATCTCGAGGGCGTAGGCGCGCCCGAGCTCGTGGTGGTGAACCCGCCCAGGCGCGGCATCGGCACGCTCGCCGCGCGCCTGGAGTCGAGCGCGGTCGACCGCGTCATCTACTCCAGCTGCAACCCCGTCACGCTCGCGAAGGACCTCGCGGCGATGCCCTCGCTGCGGCCGGTGCGGGGCCGGGTCTTCGACATGTTCCCGCACACCGAGCACGCGGAAGTGCTCGTGGAGCTCGCCCGCCGCTGACCCGCGCCGCCGCTCGGCCGTCGATTCGCTTCTCGCGGATCCGGATGCGATGGTGGAAGGACTGGCCTTCGACGAGGACCGGTGCCGCGCCCAGCAGGATGCGCACGCGCACCGCTCGATCGCGCGACACGCGCCGCATCGGTTCTGCTCGAACGGGCCCCGCGCCAAGCCGCGCGCGGGTGCGCCGTCCGGCCGACGACCGCGCGCAGGACCCGACTCGGGTCGCGACTGCGCCCAGACGAGAGGAACCGCATGCCGCCCGCCCAAGAAGTCGTCCAGCTCGGAGTGATCGCCGTCGTCGTGCTGCTGCTGGTGTTCTACGGCGGCACGCTGCTGATGACGCTCGGCATCGGCCGCCGAAAGGAGAACGCCGACGGCTACATGACCGCCGGCAACCGCATCGGCTTCGGCATCTCGGCCGCGTCCATGACGGCGACCTGGATCTGGGCGTCATCGATGTATGCGTCCGCCACCGCCGGCTACACCTACGGCGTCTCCGGCCCCATCCACTACGGGCTCTGGGGCGCGCTGATGATCCTCTTCATCTACCCCTTCGGCAAGCGCATCCGCGCCGTCGCCCCTCGTGCCCACACGCTCGCCGAGGTCATGTACGCCCGCCACGGCCGCTCCTCGCAGCTCATGCTGGCCGGCTCGAACGTGCTCGGCTCGCTCATCTCGCTCACCTCGAACTTCATCGCCGGCGGTGCGCTCATCGCCATGCTGTCGCCGCTCAGCTTCGGCACCGGCATCCTGATCGTCGCGGGCGGCGTGCTGCTCTACACGCTGTGGTCGGGCTTCCGGGCATCCGTGCTGACCGACTTCGCGCAGGTCGTCGCGATGCTCGGTGCCGCAGTCATCGTCATCCCCGTCATCTTCTTCGCCGCCGGCGGCCCTGCCATGTTCGAGGCCGGCGTCGCGAACGGCACCGTGACGCCGCAGCAGCAGAGCTTCTTCTCGTCGGATGCGTTCATGAACCAGGGCGCGCCCTACATCGCCGCGGTGCTCGCCTACGCGATCGGCAACCAGACGATCGCGCAGCGCCTGTTCGCCGTGCGGGAGGACCTCATCCGGCCGACGTTCATCACCGCGACGGTCGGCTACGGCGCCACCGTCATCGGCATCGGCATGCTCGGCGTCATGGCGCTCTATCTCGGCATCCAGCCGATCGACGGCGATGTCAACAACCTGATCCCGCAGCTGGCGGGCACGTACCTGCCGTGGATCCTGCTGGCGATCGCGTTCCTCATGATCATCGGGGCGCTGTCGTCGACGGCCGACTCCGATCTCTCGGCGCTGTCGTCGATCGTGATGACCGACATCTACGGGCAGTCGGTCGGCAAGGAGCGCGCCAACCCGAAGACGATGCTGCTCGTGGGCCGCGTGACGATGATCGTCGCCACCGGCGCCGCGCTGTTCTTCGCCACCAGCCAGTTCAACATCCTCGACCTGCTGGTGTTCGTCGGCGCGCTGTGGGGCTGCCTGGTGTTCCCGGTGATCGCGTCGTTCTACTGGAAGAAGGTCACGAACCTCGCCTTCACCGCGTCGGTCATCGCCGCGCTCGTGGTGTTCATCCCGGTGCGCTTCGAGTGGGTGTCGCTCACCGGCATCCTCGGGCTGCCGCTCGAGATCCTCGCGACGATCGGCATCGGCGTGATCCTCGGCATCATGGCCTTCGGCTTCTTCGGGCTGCGCGTCGGGGTGGGCGTCGGCGTGCTGGCGGTGGTGGCCGCGGCACCGTTCACGCTGTTCTTCCTGCGCGACTACACGGTGCTGTCGGCGTCGCTGCTCGCGTACGCGGTGTCGTTCCTGGTGTGCTCGCTGCTGTCGTTCCGCTCGAGTCAGCGCTTCGACTTCGCCACCATCGCCGACGTCACGGGCGACTTCGACCCCGAGACGGCGTCCGCGGATGTCGAGGGCCGCGAGCGCGCTCATCCGTCCGATGCCGAGGCGGATGCCGAGGCGGACGCCGACCGCGACCGCGACGCCGCACCCGCACGCGACTGAACCCGATCCGAGGAGAGACCATGACCGTTGCAATGACCATCTACGTGCTGCTCTGGCCCGTCATCGTCGCCGGGGTGCTGTTCGTCATCGCCCGCAGCTTCCTGCAGGAGCTGCTCCGCGCCAAGAAGGCGGGCCGCCGCATCATCTGACCCGCCGCATCATCTGACCCGCCGTCTCGGCGGCGCCACCGGTCGCGCGCGCCCGGGTCGGGAGCGCGCGTGTCGAGTTGTTGCAGCAATGCAGCGACTTCCCTGCAACAACCCGACACGCGTCGGCAACTCGGCGTTTGGCTGGCACGGCTAGCGTGGCGGGCATGACTGTGCTCGAGCGACGCATCGGGGTGCCCGGTGCGATCGCGATCGGGCTCGGCGCGATGATCGGCGCCGGCCTGTTCTTCGTCTGGGCGCCGGCCGCCGCCATCGCCGGCCCATGGCTGCCGGCGGCGATCGCGATCGCGGCCGGCATCGCGGTGCTCAACGCGCTCTCGACCGCGCAGCTGGCGATGGAGCATCCCGTCTCGGGCGGCGCGTACGCGTTCGGGCGCGCCGAGGTGGGGGAGCGTGTCGGCTTCACGGCCGGGTGGATGTTCCTCACCGGCAAGACCGCCTCGGCGGCCGCGATCGCCGCGATCGCGGGCAGGCACCTGCTGCCGGAGCACGCCGCCTGGGTCGGCGCGGGCGCCATCGTGGTGCTCGCGGCCCTCAACATGCTCGGCGTGCGCGTGACCGCGTGGGTGTCGAGCGGGATCGTCGCGCTCGTGCTGATCGCCGTCCTCGTCGCGCTCGGCTGGGCCGCGACAGGCGGCGCCGCCACGCTCACGCCCGTGGTGCCGGCGCCGACGGTCGCCGAGGCGCCGGTGCCGGTGCTGACGGCCGCCGGGCTGCTGTTCTTCGCGTTCGCCGGCTACGCCCGGATGGCGACGCTCGGCGAGGAGGTGCGCGACCCCCGCCGCACGCTGCCGATCGCCATCGTGCTCGGGCTCGGCCTCGTGCTGGCGCTCTACGCTGCCGTCGGCTGGGCGACATCCGCGCGGCTCGGCGACCAGCTGCCTGCCTCGGCCACCCCGCTGGCGGATCTCGTCGCGGAGCCGGGCCTGCACGCGCTGGTGCTCGGCGCGGGAGCGCTGGCGTGCCTCGGCTCGCTCATGGGCATCCTCGCGGGTCTCAGCCGCACGGGTCTCGCGATGGCGCGCGAGCGCGACCTGCCCGGACCTCTGTCGCTGATCGCGGCCCGCACCCGCACGCCCGTGATCGCCGAGGCTGCGACCGCGGTCGCCGCGATCGTCGCGGTGCTGCTGCTGCCCGCAGGCACCCTCGTCGCATTCTCCTCGACGTGCGTGCTCACCTACTACGCCATCGCGCATGTCTCGGCGATCCGGATGCGCTCCGCGAGGCGGGCGCACATGCGCGCCTCGGGCACGGCCGGCTCGGGCGCGGTGCGGCTGTGGCTCCCCGCCTGGGTGCCCTGGCTCGGCATGGTCGCCTGCCTGGGGGTCGTGCTGACGCTCCCGTGGCCGGGCGTGCTGGGTGCCGCCGCGTGGCTCGCGCTGGGGCTGACGGGGCGAGCGCTGCTGCGCCGCCGCCGACCGCGATGATCGCGCGCAGCGGAATCCGCGCGCGCGGCTGTCGTTCGCCGCCGCGGCACGCGTACCGTGGGCGGTCGACCCGAGAGGAGCCTCGTTGCCTGACGTCGTCCAGATCCTGATCATGCTCGGCATCGCGGTGGGCATCGCCGTGGTCGCCGCCGTGGTCGCGAGCCTCGTGCTGCAGGCCTCGACCATCGCCGTCGTCCGCGACCGTGAGCGGCGGTCGGAAGTGCGGCAACAGCTGCGCTGGCCGGCCGCGGTGCTCGCGTTCGTGGTCGCTCTCGGCCTCGCAGCATCCGCCAACGGCCTGGTCGCCTCGCTCGGCGATGGCGGTCGCGTCGCGTCGCACGCGCTGCTGATCGTGGTCATCGCGGTCGCGGCGTGGCTGGCTGTGCGGCTGCTGCGGGTCGCTGGCGATGCCGTGATCGTGCGCTTCGCCAGCGCTCACGGCGATCGGCGGGCGCGCAAAGTGCGCACGCAGGTCGAGGTCCTGCGCCGGGTGCTCGTCGCGGTGGTGATCGTCATCGCCGTCGGCATCACGCTGTTCACCTTCGAGGCCGCGCGGGTCGCAGGCACGAGCCTGCTCGCCTCCGCCGGACTGGCCTCGCTGGTCGCGGGCCTCGCCGCGCAGTCGGTGCTCGGGAACGTCTTCGCGGGCATCCAGCTGGTCGCTTCCGACGCCATCCGCGTCGACGACGTCGTCGTGGTCGAGGGCGAATGGGGCACGATCGAGGAGATCACGCTCACCTACGTGGTGGTGCGGATCTGGGATGACCGCCGCCTGGTGCTCCCGTCGACACACTTCACGACGATGCCGTTCGAGAACTGGACGCGCACCTCGAGCGAGGTGATGGGCGCGGTCGAGCTCGACGTCGACTGGCGGGTGCCGATCGGCGAGATGCGCGCAGAGCTCGCCCGCATCCTCGAGGGCGCCGAGGCGTGGGACGGCAAGGTGCAGGTGCTGCAGGTCTTCGATGCAGTCGGCGGCTTCGTGCGACTGCGCGTGCTGATCAGCGCAGCCGACGGCCTGCAGCTGGCCGACCTGCGCTACCTGGTGCGCGAGCGACTGGTCGGCTGGCTCCGGGAGCAGCACCCGCACGCGCTGCCGCGGCAGCGCGTCGAGCTGCAGGAGGCGCCCGCACGCACCGTCGCGGAGGACACCAGCACCGCACCACGCGGCCTGTTCACCGGCGACGCGGGCGCCGAGGCGCGCCGAGAGGCGATGCTCCACGCCGGCGACGCCGTCGATGAGCCCGCCGAGTACGCGCCGCTTCCCGCGGTCGAGCAGGCGCCAGCACTCGAGCACGAGCTGCGCCGCTGAGTCACCCTGCTCCGCCGAGCCGCCCTACCCCGCTGGGTCGCGCCCTGCCCCGCTGCTGACCGCTCGCGCCCGCCAGGGCTGCGTGTCGGGTTGTTGCAGAAATCTCGCGCGAGAACTGCAACAACCCGACACGCGCGAGGCGGAAGCTGCGAGCGCGCTGCGCTAGTGGGTGTCGACGGCCTCGATCTCGGTGCGGTCGCCCGACCACTGCGTGTGGAAGGTCCCTTCGCGGTCGACGCGGCGGTAGGTGTGGGCGCCGAAGAAGTCGCGCTGCCCCTGCACGAGCGCCGCGGGCAGCCGGTCGGCGCGCAGGCCGTCGTAGTAGGACAGGCTCGACGAGAACGCGGGCGCCGGGATGCCGGCCTGCGCGGCCGCCACGACCACCCGTCGCCACGCCTCCTGCGTCGATGCGAGCGCCTCGCGGAAGTAGGGCGCGAGCAGCAGCGCCGGCAGCTCGGGATCCGCGGCGTACGCGTCGGTGATGTCGTTCAGGAAGCGCGCACGGATGATGCAGCCGGCCCGCCAGATGCGTGCGACCTCACCCTTCTTGATGTCCCAGCCGTACTCATCCGCGGCCGCGACGATCTCGTCGAAGCCCTGCGAGTAGGCGACCATCTTCGAGGCGAAGAGCGCCTTCCGCACATCCTCGATGAACGCATCCGCGTCTTCCACCTGCCACGCATCCGCCGGGCCGGGCAGGTCGCTCGCGGCCGCGCGCTGCGCGAGCCGCGACGAGAGCGAACGGGCGAAGACCGCCTCGGCGATGCCGGAGACGGGCACGCCCAGATCGAGCGCCGTCTGCACCGTCCAGGCACCGGTGCCCTTGGCGCCGGCAGCGTCGAGGATCACGTCGACCAGCGGCTGGCCGGTGTCCGCGTCGACCTGGCGCAGCACCTCGGCCGTGATCTCGATCAGGTAGGACTCCAGCTCGCCGCCGTTCCACTCCTCGAAGACCTCGGCGATCTCGGCGGGCGACTTGCCCGTGCCCCGACGGATGAGGTCATAGGCCTCGGCGATCAGCTGCATGTCGGCGTACTCGATGCCGTTGTGCACCATCTTCACGAAGTGGCCGGCGCCGTCGGTGCCGATGTGGGTGACGCAGGGCTCGCCGTCCGCGACCGCCGCGATGCCGGTGAGGATCGGGCCGAGCGTCTCGTACGACTCCGCGGTGCCGCCGGGCATGAGCGAGGGGCCGTTGAGGGCGCCCTCCTCGCCGCCCGAGATGCCGCAGCCGACGAAGTGGATGCCGGTCTCGCGCACCGCCGCCTCGCGGCGGATGGTGTCGGTGAAGAGCGCGTTGCCGCCGTCGACGATGATGTCGCCCGGCTCGAAGACGGCGGCCAGCTCATCGATCACGGCGTCCGTCGCCCAGCCGGCCTTCACCATGATGATCGCGGTGCGCGGCGTCTGCAGGCTGTCGGCGAGCTCCTGCATGGTGGCGGCGCGCACGAAGCCGGCCTCGGGATGGGCCGCGATGAGGTCGTCGGTCTTGGACGTCGTGCGGTTGTAGACCGCGACGGTGTTGCCCTCGCGCGATGCGAGGTTGCGGGCAAGGTTCGAGCCCATCACGGCGAGGCCGACGACGGCGATGTTGGCGTGGGTCACGGTGTCCTCCTGGACGGGTCGGGTCTGCCCCCAAGGCTAGTCAGCGCCGGATGCGCCGCCGCAACCGCCCCGGCGATCGGCGCCCGCCGACCGATGACCACCACGAGACATCCAGGTCGGGCCCCTACCGTCGAGCCATGCAGATCGGATACAAGCTCTTCGCCGAGGACGTCGCACCCAAGGAGCTCATCAGGCGGGCGGTGGAAGCCGAGCGCGCCGGCTTCGACTTCGTCGAGATCAGCGATCACTTCCACCCCTGGCTGCCGGAGCACCAGCACTCCGCGTTCGCGTGGGCGATCCTCTCCGCGATCGCCGCGAAGACCGAGACGCTGCGGCTCGCGACCGGCGTGACGTGCCCGTCGGTGCGCTACCACCCGGCGATCATCGCGCAAGCCGCGGCGACGCTGCAGATCATCTCGGACGGCCGCTTCACGCTGGGCGTCGGAGCGGGGGAGCGGCTCAGCGAGCGCATCGTCGGGCAGGGCTGGCCCGAGATCGGCGACCGGCACACGCGGTTCCGCGAGGCGCTCGAGATCATCCGGCTGCTCTGGTCGGGCGGCACGCACTCCTACCGCGGAGACTTCCTGACGCTGCACGACGCCCGCGTCTTCGACCTGCCGGAGACCCTGCCCGAGATCGTCGTGGCCGCAGGCGGACCGCAGGCGGCAGCGCTCGCCGCCGAGCTCGGTGACGGCCTGTTCTCGACCGACCCGGATGCATCGCTCATCGAGGCATGGACGGCTGCGGGCGGTGAGGGCCCGCGCTACTGCGAGGTGCCGACGGCCTTCGCACCCGATGCCCGCGCCGGCGCGGAGGCGGCGCACGCGCGCTTCCGCTTCGGGCCGCTCGGGTGGAAGGTGCTCGCCGAGCTGCCCGACCAGACCGCGTTCGACCAGGCCACGCAGTCGATTCGTGTCGACGACATGGAGGAGGCGTTCGCGTGCGGACCGGATGTCGACCGGCACGTGGAGGTGTTCTCGAAGTTCCGCGACGCCGGCTTCGACCACTTCGCACTCATGGATGCGAGCACCGACCCCGATGCGTTCATGGCGTTCTTCCACGACGAGCTCGGACCGCGGCTGCGGCAGTCGGCCCAGCAGCAGTAGGCGGCGACCGACTGCGTCGTCGCGGCGAGACCTCCGCCGCTGCCGGGCATCGATAGCCTTGCCAGGAAGGAGGCAGCCATGACCGCATCCGCTCTGAAGGTCGCCGTCGCCGTGAGCATCGACGACGAGAGTGCCGACCGCATTCGCGAGCTCGAGCCGCGCATCGAGCTGCTGCGCGACACGAGGCTCACGCGGCCCTGGCAGTGGCACGGCGACTGGGAGGGCGACCAGTCCTGGGAGCGCACCCCCGCCCAGCAGCACGCGTTCGAGGCGATGCTCGACAGCGCGGATGCGCTCTTCGGCATCCCGGACGTCTCGCCCCGAGCCTTGGCTCGCACGGTGCGCGCGAACGAGCGGCTGCGCTGGGTGCACACCACGGCAGCCGGCGGTGGCGGCCAGGTGCGGGCGGCGGCGCTCACTGAGCGGGAGCTCGAGCGCGTCGTCGTGACGACGAGCGCCGGCATGCATGCGTCGACGCTTGCCGAGTGGGCACTGTTCGGCGTGCTCGCCGGCGCCAAGGATCTGCGCCGGCTGGAGACCGACCAAGCCGACCGCCGGTGGGGCGATGGCCGCCGCATGATGCGCCACGTGGGGGAGATGACCGTGCTGGTCGTCGGGCTGGGCGGCATCGGCGCGGTCGTCGCCGAGCGGTTCGCCGCGCTCGGCGCCACCGTCTGGGGCACGACGCGCAGCGGCACGCCGGTCGAGCACGTCGATCGGCTGGTGCCGATGGACGAGCTCGTGGACGCGGCGTCGCAGGTGGATGCCATCATCACCACACTGCCGGGCACCGAGCACACGGCCGGCCTGATCGGCGCCCACGTGCTCGGCGCCGCACGCGACGACACGATCCTCGTCAACGTCGGCCGCGGCACCGTGGTCGATGAGCCCGCACTGCTGGACGCGCTCGACGCGGGCCGCATCGGGTTCGCGGCGCTCGACGTCACGGCCGTCGAGCCGCTGCCGACCGACAGCCGGCTCTGGCGCCACCCGAGCGTGCTGCTCAGCCCCCACACCGCGGCGCTGTCGATGCAGGAGCCGCGCCGCATCGCCGAGCTCTTCGCCGCCAACGCGACGCGGCTGCTCGACGGGCAGCCGCTGCAGAACGTCATGAGCACGAAGGAGTTCTACTGATGTCGACCGCAGCAGCCCTGTTCGACCTCACCGGGCGCACCGCGCTCGTCACCGGCTCCAGCCAGGGCATCGGGCGAGCGCTCGCCCAGGGCCTCGCCGAGGCAGGCGCCACCGTCGTCGTGCACGGACGCGATCGCGCCAAGGCCGAGCGCGCCGCGGCCGAGATCGCCGAGTCGACCGGCAGGCAGACCCACGTGGCGCTCTTCGACGTGACGGATGCGCAGGCGGTCGACGCCGGAGTCGCCGACGTCGAGGCGCGGATCGGCACCCCAGACATCCTGGTCAACAATGCCGGCATCCAGCGTCGCAACCCGATCGCCGAGTTCACCGACGAGGACTGGCACGATCTCGTCGCCACCAACCTCACGAGCGCGTTCCTGCTCTCGCGCCGCGTGGCGAGGGGCATGATCGAGCGCGGGTCCGGCCGCATCGTCTCCATCGGCTCCGTGCAGTCGCAGCTCGCTCGACCCTCGATCGCGCCCTACAGCGCCACCAAGGGGGCGATCGTGATGCTCACGAAGGGCCTCTGCGCCGACCTCGCCCCGCACGGCATCAGCGTGAACGCGCTCGCCCCCGGCTACTTCGCCACCGAGCTCACGCAGGCGCTCGTCGACGATGCCGACTTCTCGGCCTGGGTCGCGCAGCGCACGCCCGCGGGCAGGTGGGGCGATGTGCGCGACCTCGTGGGAGCGCTCGTGTTCCTCTCGAGCGATGCGAGCGCCTTCGTCAACGGGCAGACCATCTACGTCGACGGCGGCATGACCGCGGTCGTCTGAGGCACGCGGCGAGAGGGAACACGATGACCGACAACCTGGCGCTGGTCGCCCACGCGAAGGACGACGTGCGCGTCGAGGCGCTGCCCGAACCGGTGCCGACCGCCGACGAGGCGGTCGTCGCGATCGCCTACGGCGGCATCTGCGGCTCCGACCTGCACTACTGGCTGCATGGCGCCGCCGGGCAGTCCATCTTGCGCGAGCCCATGGTGCTCGGCCACGAGATCGTCGGCACGGTGCTCACCGCGGCCGCCGACGGCAGCGGACCCACCGCAGGCACGCGCGTCGCCGTGCACCCCGCGACCGAGATCGACGACGGCTCCGCGCCGTACCCCGTGGAGCGCCCGAACCTGAGCCCGGCGGGCACCTACCTCGGCTCTGCCGCCCGCATGCCGCACACGCACGGCGCCTTCGCGCGGCGGGTCGCGCTGCCGGCGCGCATGCTGCGCTCGATCCCGGACGGGCTCGAGCTGCGACTGGCGGCGCTCGCCGAGCCTGCCGCGGTCGCCTGGCATGGCGTCGGGCAGGCCGGCGATGTGACCGGCAAGCGCGTGCTCGTCATCGGCGCCGGCCCGATCGGCGCGCTCGCGATCGCCGTCGCCAAGCACCACGGGGCGAGCGAGATCTTCGCGACCGACCTGCACGAGCATCCGCGCGCCCTCGCCGAGCGCCTCGGCGCGACGGCGATGGATGCGACGGATGCGGACTCGATCGCGGCCATGCACGCCGACGTGGTCATCGAGTCGTCGGGCACGGTGCCCGGGCTCGCTGCCGCGATCAGCGGCGCTCGCCGCGGCGGCACGGTGGTCATGCTGGGCCTCCAGCGTGCCGGCGACATCTCGGTGCCGATGGCGACCACGATCACCCGCGAGCTGACGCTCGTGGGCTCGTTCCGCTTCACGGGCGAGCTCGACGACGTGCTGGCGGCGCTCGCGGACGGCTCGCTCGATGCGGCAGCGGTCATCAGCCACGAGCTGCCGATCGGCGACGGCCTGCGCGCCCTCGAGCTCGCGCGCGACGCGGCCGTATCCTCGAAGGTGCTGCTGGCATTCTCGGGCAGCGACGGACACTAGAGGGATGTGCCGATGAGCGATACGCGCTACCCGCCGATGATCATCATGGGCGTGCAGGGATCGGGGAAGTCGACGATCGGAGCTGCCCTCGCGACGCGGCTGAACATCGACTTCATCGACGGCGACGACCTGCACCCGAAGGCCAACAAGGACAAGATGGCCGCGGGCATCCCGCTCGACGACGAGGATCGCGTGCCGTGGCTCAAGATCATCGGGCAGACGATCGCCGACGGTCGCGAGAGCGGCCGCATCGTCATCGTCGCGTGCTCCGCGCTGAAGCGCTGGTACCGGGAGCTGCTGCGCTCGAGCGCTGCGGATCTGATCTTCGTCCACCTCAGCGGTGACGCGTCGCTGCTCGCCGACCGGCTCGCCCACCGAGACCACGCGTTCATGCCGACGACGCTCCTCGACAGCCAGATGGAGACGCTCGAGCCGTTGGCCCCGTGGGAGAGCGGCATCGTCATCTCCATCGAGCAGGACCCCGTCGCGATCGTCGACGAGGTCTCGCGCATGCTGATGGCCCGCGCTGCGGGCCGCCCCGTCGCCCCCTCCGCGGGCGCGACGATCACCGGCACGATCGACGTCCAGCCCGGCTGATCTCTCGGCCGCGCACACGGCCACCCGCACTGCACCGCACACGCACACGCACACCAAGGAGTCACCGCCATGGACGACCTCGTTCTCAACTGGGACCTCGGCACGGGAGGGCTGCTGCTGCTCGCGGCTGCCGCGATCGCCCTGCTGCTCGTCCTCATCATGACGTTCAAGATCCACGCGTTCCTCGCGCTGATGATCACCAGCCTGCTGACCGCCGTCGCGGCCGGCATCCCCTTCGACCAGCTGATGGGCGCGCTCGCGTTCGGCTTCAACCCCACGCTCGGCAGCGTCATGCTGCTGGTGGCGCTCGGCGCGATGCTCGGCCGCATGATCGAGACCTCGGGCGGCGCGCGCGTGCTCACCGACAAGCTCGTCGGCAGGTTCGGCGAGCAGCGGGCCGGGATGGCCGTCGGTGTCGCGAGCCTCCTGATGGGCTTCCCGATCTTCTTCGATGCTGGCCTCGTCGTGATGCTGCCGATCATCTACGCGGTCTCCCGCCGGCTGGGCGGCTCGCTGCTGACGGTCGCCTTCCCCGCCGCGATCGCCTTCAGCGCCATGCACATCTTCGTGCCGCCGCACCCCGGCCCGGTCTCCGCATCCGCCATCCTGGGCGCCGATGTCGGGCTGGTCCTGATCCTCGGCCTGGTCGTGGCGCTTCCCGTCTGGTACCTCGTCGGTGTGCTCTTCGGCGGCTGGGTGGGTCGCAAGTACAACATCGCCGTGCCGGCGATCCTCCAGGGCTCGGACGACATGAACCGCGAGATGGAGTCGCGCCCGTCCTTCGGCAAGATCCTCACGCTGCTGCTGCTGCCGCTCGTGCTCATCCTGATGAACACCGGCCTCAACATGTATGCGTCGACGACTGACGACGCCGACGCGTTCAAGGCGCAGCCGATCGTCGCGCTGTTGCGCGCGCTCGGTGAGACGCCCATCGCGCTGCTCATCACGGTCATCGTCTCGATGTGGCTGCTGGGCTGGGGGATGGGCAAGGCCGGCACCCTGATCGAGAAGGTGGCCGACAGCGCCCTCGGCCCCATCGCCTCCGTCGTCCTGGTCACCGGTGCCGGCGGCATGTTCGGCGGCGTGCTGCGCGTCACCGGCATCGGCAACGCGATCGCCGACTCGCTGAACTCGATCGGCATGCCGGTCATCGTGGCGGCGTTCCTCATCTCGCAGATCGTGCGCATCGCGCAGGGCTCGGCGACCGTGGCGCTCACCACGGCGGCGTCGCTCATGGCGGGCGTGGTCGTCGACGGCGGGTTCAACCCCGTCGAGGTCGCGGCGATCGTGCTCGCGACCGCCGCCGGCTCGGTCGGGTTCAGCCACGTGAACGACTCGGGCTTCTGGCTGGTGAGCAAGTTCTTCGGCATGGATGTGAAGACGACCCTGCAGACGTGGACGGTGGCGCAGGGCCTGATGGCCATCATCGGCTTCATCCTGTCGTTCGCGATCTACCTGCTCGCGGGCCTGTTCGGCTGACGCCGTGCTGTAGACTCAGTCGCTGAACTTCGGCGAGGGATGCAGGAGCATCCGTGATCGACGCGGTGGGAGCCAGGACCCAGTCCTCATGCTTGCGCGTTCGAGTCGACAAGATGACGGGCTGCGGCCCACAAGGAGACTTCCATGAGCACCGAGTACGACAAGCTCGAGACCGAGATCCGCGAATCGTTCGGCAAGGGCGCTGCTCGCAAGCTGCGCGCCGTCGGCAAGATCCCCGGCGTCCTCTACGGTCACGGCACCGAGCCCCAGCACCTGACGGTCGACGCGCACGCGCTCTACCTGCTGGTGCGCCGCTCGAACGCGATCATCGATCTGCAGATCGGCGACAAGAACCAGCTCGCGCTGGTGAAGGACGTGCAGCGCAACCCGGTGCTGCAGGGCATGCAGGGCATCGAGCACGTCGACCTCGTCATCGTCAAGCGCGGCGAGAAGGTCGTCGTCGACGTGGCCGTCCACTTCGAGGGCGAGACGGCCCCCGGCACCATCCAGAACCACGAGACGACCGCGCTGTCGATCGAGGTCGAGGCGCTCCACATCCCCGAGTCGATCACGGTGTCGGTCGAAGGCATGGAGGAGGGCTCGCACATCCTCGCCGGCGAGGTGCCGATGCCGAAGGGCGCGACCCTGCTCACCGACCCCGAGGCCCTGGTCGTCGGCGTCATGACGCCTGCAGCGCCGGTCGACGACGAGACCGCGGCTGCGGCCGAGGATGCGGCCGCCGAGGCAGCCGAGGCCGCCGAGGCGACCTCCGAGTCCGACTCCGAGTAGACCGGCATCCCCCACGCCGATATGGCGCAGACGTGGCTCGTGGTCGGGCTCGGGAATCCCGGGCCCGACTACGCGCGCACGCGGCACAACATCGGCCAGCTGGTCGCCGCCGAGCTGGAGCGGCGTGCGGGCGCCACGCCGAAGCGGCACGGCAAGGCCGAGGCGCTGGTCGCCGAGTCGCGCGTGATCGGCGGTCCGAAGGTCATCACCGCCTTCCCGCTGTCGTACATGAACCGCTCCGGCGGACCGGTGTCGAAGCTGATGGACTACTACGGCGTCGACCTCGATCACGTGATCGTGCTGCACGACGAACTCGACATCCCGCTCGGCGAGCTGCGGCTGAAGCAGGGCGGCGGCCACGGAGGCCACAACGGGCTGCGCGACATCATCGCCGCCCGCGGGCCGGAGTTCCTGCGCCTGCGGCTCGGCATCGGCCGCCCACCCGGCAGGCAGGACGCCGCCGACTTCGTGCTCAAGCCCTTCGCGAAGACCGAGCAGCCTGAGGCCGAGCTGCTGGTGCAGCTCGGCGCGGATGCCGTCGAGCGCATCATCGCCGAAGGGTTCCTGGCTGCGCAGCAGCACCTGCATGCGCCGTCCTAGCGCGCAGGTGCACGCCGCTAGCATGGAGTGCCGATCGGAAGGAGGGCGCCCGTGCGCCGAATCGCCATGAGGGCGACCGCGGTCATCGCGGCGTCCCTGCTGCTCGCCGGCTGTGCCGCCGCCGACGAGACGACGACGGGCCCGCAGGCTCCCAACGGCTACACGCTCTCCGCGACGCTCGACGACGGCACGCTGCTCTGGAACGACCGCAGCGACGGCTCCGGCATGACCGACCTGATGCTCGAGTCGCCGGAGGGCCGCTTCGTGCACTCCTGCCTCGGCGACGCACCGCTGATCTGCTGGGATGACCTCGCGGCGCCATCCACGCTGCTCGTCATCGCACCGGTCGGCGCCACGACGGCGGAGCTCACCTGGCACGGCCAGACCTTGCCGCTCACCGCCGGCACCTCGCTGGATGCGGAGGCCCCGGCCGTCTTCGCGCTCGTGCTGCCCGACTACGAGCCCAACGACCAGGGATGGCAGCTCGAGGTGAAGGACGCGGCAGGCGAAGTGGTCATGACCTCGTGAGCCTGCAGCCGCTCCTCGAGATGCTCGAGAGCGGGGCGCTCGCACCCGTCGTCGAGGCATCGACCGGCGGAGCGCTCACCGGGATGGAGGCGATGCGTGCGCCCGTCGTGGCGACGCTCGCGCATCAGCACGATCGGCCCCTGCTGGTGATCACCGCCACCCGCCGCGAGGCCGAAGCCGTGCGCGATGACCTGTCGGCGTGGCTGCCGGAGGCGCAGATCCTCGAGCTGCCGGCCTGGGAGACGCTGCCCCATGAGCGGCTCAGCCCGTCGGCGGAGACGGTCGGCCAGCGCGGCGCCACGCTCCGCGCGGTGGCGGCGCGCGACACGGGCAGGCCGATGATCATCCTCGCCTCGGTGCGCGCCGCGCTTCAGCCCGTCGCCGACAACCTGCTCGACGTCGAGCCGGTGGAGCTGACGCTCGGCGCGCGCGGCATCGACCTCAGCGCCCTGGCACGCCAGCTCGTCGATCTCGCCTACTCGCGCGTGGACATGGTGACGCGGCGTGGCGAGTTCGCCGTCCGCGGCGGCATCGTCGACATCTTCAGCCCCGCAGAGGATCACCCGGTGCGCGTCGAGCTGTTCGGCGACGAGGTCGAGCAGATGCGCTGGTTCCACGTCGCCGACCAGCGCTCCGACCCGACGCCGGTCGAGCGCATCGTGCTCCCGCCGAGCCGCGAGCTGCTGCTCACGCCTGCGGTGCGCGCGCGGGCGAAGCAGCTCGCGCCGGAGTTCCCCGGCATCCAGCAGATGCTGGAGAAGATCGCCGAGGGCATCCCGGTGGAAGGCATGGAGTCGCTCGCGCCCGCGCTGCTCGAGCGGATGGTGCCGGTCACGCACTACCTGCCCGGTGCCGGCACCATCGTGCTGGGACCGGAGCGCATCCGCGACCGGGTGGCGAGCCTGAACGACACGAACCAGGAGTTCCTGGAGGCGGCCTGGAGCGCGGCGACCGCCGGCGGCAGCGCACCCGTCGACCTCTCGAGCGGGTTCCTGAGCCTGGACGAGTTGCGCGCAGCAGTGGAGACCCCCTGGTGGAGCTACTCGGTGCTCGCCGCCGATGACACGGTCACCGCGGTCGAGGGTGAGCCCGTGCCGAGCTTCACCGGCATCGCCGACGGGGCCGTCGCGCACCTTCGCGAGCGGGCCAGGGCCGGCTGGCGGATCATCGTGACCGCGGCAGGCCACGGCCTGGTGGAGCGCGCGGCGCAGGTGCTGGGCGAGCGCGAGGTCGCAGCGCGGATCGTCGAGGCGCTCCCGGCTGCCCTCGAACCCGGCATCGTGCACGTCACGCAGGCATCCATCGAGCACGGCTTCTCGCTGCCCGATGAGCGCATCGAGCTCGTGAGCGAGGCGGAGTTCTTCGGGCGCGCCGTCGGGGTCGACGCTCGTCAGCCGCACAAGCTCGCGGGCCGCCGCCGCTCGGTGGTCGACCCGCTGCAGCTGAAGGCCGGCGACTACGTCGTGCACGAGACCCACGGCGTCGGCCGCTTCGTCGAGCTCACGCAGCGCACCGTCTCGTCCGGCGGTCGCAACCCCGTCAAGACCACCCGCGAGTACCTCGTCATCGAGTACGCAGCCTCGAAGCGCGGCCATCCCGGCGACCGGCTCTCGGTGCCCACCGATCAGCTCGACCAGCTGAACCGCTACGTCGGCGGTGAGGCGCCGCAGCTGTCGAAGATGGGCGGCAGCGACTGGCAGCAGACGAAGTCGAAGGCGCGCAAGGCGGTGCGCGAGATCGCCGTCGAGCTCGTGCAGCTGTACTCGAAGCGCATGGCCTCGAAGGGGCGCAGGTTCGGGCCCGACAGCCCGTGGCAGCGCGAGCTGGAGGATGCCTTCCCCTATGCCGAGACCCCCGACCAGCTGACCACCATCGACGAGGTCAAGCGCGACATGGAGCGCGAGGTGCCGATGGATCGCCTGCTCTCCGGCGATGTCGGCTACGGCAAGACGGAGGTCGCCGTGCGCGCGGCGTTCAAGGCCGTGCAGGACGGCACGCAGGTCGCCGTGCTGGTCCCGACGACGCTCCTCGTGCGGCAGCACTTCGAGACTTTCGCCGCCCGCTTCGCCGGGTTCCCCGTGCACGTGCGCGCGCTCAGCCGCTTCCAGACCGACAAGGAGGTGCGCGAGACGATCGCCGGCATCACCGACGGCACCGTGGATGTCGTGATCGGCACCCATCGCCTGCTGTCCGACAACGTGCACTTCAAGGAGCTCGGCCTCGTCATCGTCGATGAGGAGCAGCGCTTCGGCGTGGAGCACAAGGAGCGGCTGAAGTCGCTGAAGACGAACGTCGACGTGCTCTCGATGTCGGCGACGCCCATCCCGCGCACCCTCGAGATGGCGGTGACCGGCATCCGCGAGATGTCGACGCTCGCGACGCCGCCGGAGGCTCGCCACCCGGTGCTGACCTTCGTCGGCGCCTACAACGAGCAGCAGGTCGCCGCCGCGATCCGTCGCGAGCTGCTGCGCGAGGGGCAGGTGTTCTTCGTGCACAACCGCGTCTCGTCGATCAACCGCGTCGCGGCGCAGCTGGCTGAGCTCGTGCCGGAGGCGCGCATCGGCGTCGCGCACGGCAAGATGGCCGAGACCGCGCTCGAGCGCGTGATCGTCGACTTCTGGGAGAAGCAGTACGACGTGCTCGTCTCCACCACCATCGTCGAGACCGGGCTCGACATCCCCAACGCCAACACCCTCATCGTCGACCGCGCCGAGCGCTATGGTCTCAGCCAGCTGCACCAGCTGCGCGGCCGTGTCGGCCGTGGTCGCGAGCGCGCCTACGCCTACTTCCTCTACGACGGCGAGACGCCGCTGTCGGAGACCGCGCACGACCGGCTCGAGACGATAGCCGTGCACAACGAGCTCGGCGCCGGCATGCAGGTCGCGCTCAAGGATCTCGAGATCCGCGGCGCCGGCAACCTGCTGGGCGGCGAGCAGTCCGGCCACATCGCGGGGGTGGGCTTCGACCTCTACCTGCGGATGGTGGGGGAGGCCGTCGCGGTGTTCCGCGGCGAGGAGGACGAGGGGCCGCGCGAGCTGCGCCTCGAGCTGCCGGTGGACGCGGTGATCCCGGAGGACTACGTGGACTCCGAACGGCTGCGGCTGGAGGCCTACCAGAAGCTGTCGGCGGCGGCGTCCGCGCGAGACGACAGCGCGATCGACCAGGTGCTCGACGAGCTGCGCGACCGCTACGGCGAGCCGCCCTCGCAGGTGGCGGCGCTCGTGGCCATCGCCCGGCTGCGGCGCAAGGCGCAGGCGGCGAAGCTGTCGGAGGTCATCACGGTCGGGCCGAACCTCCGGGTCGGGCCGGCAGAGCTCGCCGACTCCGTCCAGCTGCGGCTGCGACGCATGTATCCCGATGCCAAGCTCAACCCCACCGCCAAGACGCTCGTCGTGCCGATCCCGACCGCCGGGGGAGGCCGGCTCGCCGGCACGCAGGCCGAGCCGCTGCCCGACGTCGAGCTGGTCGCGTGGGTGGATGCGCTGCTGACGGCCATCTTCCCTCCGCCGAAGACCGAGACGGGGCCGGCGCCTCTCGATGCCAGCCCCGCCGCAGGGTCACCGTCGGACTGACCGTGTCAGATGCCGCAGCTCGGAGCTGACCAGTAGCTGCCGCCGTTGTCGACGTGGATGTGGTCGTGATGGTTCGGGTAGCCAGGACCGAGGATCACCGTGTTCGAGGTGTAGCGGGCCGCGAGCGCGATCTGACAGAGCGACTGGCCGCCCCCGCCGACGAGGTCCAGTGCCTTCCCGTAGGTGTGCTGGCCGGAGCCAGAGCCGCCGACCTGGCGGTCGCACGCCTTGCTGCGGAACCCGCTCGTGACCGTCAGCGGACGGTCGCCGAGGCGGTGCCGGATCGCCTCTGCGCGCCATATCGCGCGCAGCAGGTTCTGCCGCACGGTGGCTGCGCTGACGCTGCCTCCGGAGTACCCGCCCTGGCCGCAGCCGGCATCCACCTCGCTCCAGGAGAAGTGGGCAGGGCTGCAGTCGGCATCCTGCAGGCTGTAGATCTTCGAACGCGTCGCGGGGCCGAAGATGCCGTCCACCTGGAGCCCGTACGCCTGCTGGAAGTTCCTGACCGCGGTCGTCGTCGCCGGGCCGAAGGATCCGTCGATCGCGAGGTTCGTGCGATAGCCGCTCCAGCCGGCGACGCGCATCTGCAGCTCTCGCACGTCGGCGCCGCTGTCACCGGCGCTGAGCGTGCGCTGCCAGGTGTAGCAGGTGTCCGCCTCCGCGGGCGTCGCTGGCGCGGTGAGGATCGTGCCGCCGACGACGGCGACGGCGGCCGTCAATAGCGCGAGCGCTCGCCGAAGGCGCCGCTTCTTCGGCGGCGCGGTGATGGTGGGTGTGCTGTCGGTCTGCATCGACCTGACCTCTCGTGTCGGTTGCAAGGAACGTTCACGCTCCTCGCGTCGCCGCCGGGGGTCAATGGTGAGGACTCCCCATTGGCGTAGCCTGGATCGATGCACGCGGACTCGATGCACGCCGACTCGGCGCTCGACGATCTCGTCGCGGTCATGGCACGGCTGCGCGCGCCGGGCGGCTGCCCCTGGGATGCGGAGCAGACGCATGCATCGCTCGCGCCGTTCGCGATCGAGGAGGCGCACGAGCTCGCCGAGGCGATCGAGGCGGGCGACGACGCGGGCCTGCGCGAGGAGCTCGGCGACATGCTGCTCCAGGTCGTCTTCCACGCCGACATCGCGCGCGTCGATGACCGATTCGACCTCGAGGATGTCGCCCGCACGCTCACCGAGAAGCTGCGCAGACGCCACCCGCACGTGTTCGCCGACACGGCGGTCGATGGCGTCGCCGACGTGGTCGCGAACTGGGATGCCATCAAGCGCGCCGAGAAGCCCGAGCGCCAGAGTGCGCTGGACGGCATCCCCGCCAGCCTGCCGTCGCTCGCCCGGGCCGCGAAGCTCCTGAGTCGAGGACGGCGCGCGGGCCTGCTCCCTGCGGACGATGGCACGGTTGCGCTCACGCCCGACACCGAGGAGGCGCTCGGTCGGGCGCTGCTCAGCATGGTGCGCAGCGCTGCCGCCGACGGGCTCGACGCGGAGCGAGCGCTGCGCGGCGCCATCCGCGAGCTCGAGGCGGAGCTGCGAGTGCAGGAAGCCGCGCGGTCGGCGGTGCCCGGGGCAACCGAAGCGTGATCACCGCAGCGCAGCCGCAGCCGGCGGCGATCGACGCAGTCATCGCCCGGCGTCGCCGCGCGCTCCTCGCCGCCGTCGCGGTCACGGCGCGCGCTGCTCGTGCTCACGCCGGTGCTCCGGGGCAGCGCTCCCGATGATCCGTCGCCGCTTCACGCGCTGACGCAGCTGTCCCGCACGAGCCGCCCGGCGCGGCCCGTGCGGGGTCAGGGCCGCACGAGCACGTTGCCGACCTTGCGGCCGGAGTCGACGATCTCGTAGGCGTCAGCGATGTCGGCCAAAGGCAGTGCCTGCTGGATCACCGGGTCGAGGACACCCTGCTCCAGCAGCGGCAGGAGCCGCTCCACAAGCGCTGCGCTGCCGGGCGCGGTGCCGGCCTTGACCGGCCCTCGCGCTCGCAGCAGCTGCCCCAGGCTCGCGACCGCGAGCACCGCTGTGCCGCCCTCTCGCACCAGCGCACGCGCACTGGCCGGCGTGAGCGTGCCGACAGCATCGATGATCACGTCGAACCGACGCCCGAGGCCGACGGGATCGGTCGTGGTGTAGTCCACGTGCTCGTCGACGCCGAGCCGTTGCAGCAGCGCACGGTTGCGGTCGCTCGCAACGCCCGTCACGGTCGCCCCGGCCAGCTTCGCCAGCTGCACGGCGCTCGTCCCGACCGCCCCGGATGCACCGATCACGAGCACATCCTGGCCCGCCCGCAGCTTCGCGACGTCGTGCAGGAAGTGCCACGCGGTCGTTCCGCCGAACAGCGCGGCGGCGGCGGCATCGTGGGAGAGCGCCGCGGGCTTCCGCACGAGTCGACGCGCCTCGATCGCGACGAGCTCAGCATGCGCCCCCATGCGCGCGCCCGTCATGCCGGCGACCCCGTCGCCCACCGCCAACCCGGTCACCGCCGCGCCGACCGCGCCGACCGTGCCCGAGACCGCCATGCCGAGCACCCGGTTGCGGGGCCCGCGCAGACCGAGCGCGAGCCGCGCCGGCACGCCCATGCCGGCGGGGAAGCGTCCGCCCCGGATGCGCGCATCCCCCGACGTGACGGCAGCCGCTTCGACCCGCACCACCACCTGACCTCGCTTCGGTCGCGGGTCGGCGAGCTCGGTGATCCGCGCCACGGCCGGGGGGCCGTAGCGATCGACGACAGCGGCGCGCATGCGGCCTCCTCGGTGGGTCGGCGGGGTGGGTGACGACGCTATGCCGCCGCGGAGGCCTCCACAAGAGCGCGTCCGTTGGCCGCGCTGCCCGGACCGAGACGCGGAGAGGGGGCGGGGAGCGGGCCGAGTGGCCCGCGGCGTGCGGAACAATGGAGCCATGGCAACCCAGGTGAACCCGCCCCGCGGCATGCGCGACTTCCTGCCGGTCGAGAAGCGCGTGCGCGACCGTGTGCTCCGCGTCATCCGAGGCGCCTACGAGCACCACGGCTTCGAGGAGATCGAGACGCCGGTGGTGGAGGATGCCGCGCGCCTGCACGCCGGTCTCGGCGGCGACAACGAGAAGCTCGCCTTCGCCGTCATGCGCCGCGGACTGACGCTGGACGATCTGCGCACCGCAGAGGCCCCGCTCGAGCTGGCCGATCTCGGCCTGCGCTTCGACCTCACGGTGCCGCTGGCGCGATTCATCGCGACCCATCGGTCGAGCCTGCCGCCGGTCTTCCGGGCCATCCAGATCGCGCCGGTCTGGCGGGCGGAGCGTCCGCAGCGCGGCCGCTACCGCCAGTTCATGCAGTGCGACATCGATATCGCGGGCGATCCCGGCATCACCGCGGAGCTCGAGCTGCTGGCGGCGACGGGCGATGCGCTGACGCGGCTCGGCGTCCCCGATGCGTTCATCCGCATCAACGACCGACGCATCCTGTTCGCCGCGCTCGCGCACGCGGGCATCGCACCAGCGCTGCACGAGGCCGCACTGATCACCGTCGACAAGCTCGACAAGATCGGCGCCGACGGCGTCACGGCCGAGCTCGCCGAGCGCGGCGTCGACGGCCAGCGGCTGCTGGCGACGCTGGAGGCCATCCGGGCGGGAGAGCCCACGGATGGGGGCGGCACGCTCGACGGCTTCGATGCCGCGGTGCTCGAGCCCGTGCGGGAGCTGCTGGGCGCGAACGCCGGGATCCGACTGGAGTTCGATCCCACCCTCGTGCGCGGCATGGGCTACTACACCGGCCCCATCTTCGAGATCGCGCACCCCGACCTGCCGTTCTCGATCGGCGGCGGCGGCCGCTACGACGGGATGGTGGGACGCTTCCTCGGGCGTGAGCTGCCCGCGGTCGGGATCTCGCTCGGCTTCGAGCGGCTCGTCGACCTCGTGAGCCTGCCGCAGGACGACGGCGGCGAGACGATCGCGCTGCTGCTCGACAAGGCGGTCGATCCCGCCGACGCGGTCGCGATCAAGCGCGATCTCGTGGCCGCCGGCCAGACCGTGCGCATGCAGCGCCGCTCCAAGAACGTGACCGGCCTGCTCGAGCAGCTCGCGGCGTCCGGTGCGACGCACTTCGCCGTCGTCCGCGCCGGCGACTCCGCCGCCACCCTCGAGGTCAAGCCCATCGGCTGACGCCCGGCGCCCGCGCGGGTGCGTGCACGGGCGACGGGCCAGCGTCGATCGGCCCGTGTGGGCGGATGCGCTGAGGGCTAGGCTCGAAACACGGCCCACCGTTGAACTCCGTCAATCCCAAGCAAGGAGCACTTGTGGCACTCATCGACACCCTGCAGGCTCGCGAGATCCTCGATTCCCGCGGCAACCCGACCGTGGAGGTCGAGGTGCTGCTCTCCGACGGCTCCGTCGGCCGCGCGGCGGTTCCCTCCGGAGCCTCCACCGGCGCGTTCGAGGCCTACGAGCTGCGCGACGCCGATGACGCCCGCTACCTCGGCAAGGGCGTCGAGCAGGCCGTCGACGCCGTGAACGAGGAGATCGCCGAGGCGATCGAGGGCATGGTCGCCGACGATCAGCGCATCATCGACTCGACGCTCATCGAGCTGGACGGCAGCGACAACAAGAAGAACCTCGGCGCGAACGCCATCCTGGGCGTCTCGCTCGCGGTCGCGAAGGCTGCCGCCGACTCGTCGAGCCTGCCGCTGTTCCGCTACCTCGGCGGGCCGAACGCCTTCCTGCTGCCCGTGCCGATGATGAACGTCATCAACGGCGGCGCGCACGCCGACACCGGCGTCGACGTGCAGGAGTTCATGATCCTGCCGATCGGTGCCGAGTCGTTCCGCGAGGGGCTGCGCTGGGGCGCGGAGACCTATCACGTGCTGAAGTCGATCCTCAAGGAGCAGGGCCTCGCGACCGGGCTCGGCGACGAAGGCGGCTTCGCTCCCGACCTGCCCAGCAACCGCAAGGCGCTCGACCTGCTGATGCAGGCGATCGAGAAGGCGGGCTTCACGCCCGGCTCCGACATCGCGCTCGGCATGGATGTCGCCGCGACCGAGTTCTTCGACAACGGCGTCTACCGCTTCGAGGGTCGGGAGCGCTCGAGCGCCGAGCTCACCGACTACTACACCGAGCTCGTCGGCGCCTACCCGCTCGTCACCATCGAGGACCCGCTCGACGAGGAGGACTGGGACGGCTGGAGCGCGATGACCGACCAGCTGGGCGACCGCGTGCAGATCGTCGGCGACGACCTCTTCGTGACGAACCCCGAGCGGCTGACGGACGGCATCGACCGCGGCGCCGCCAACGCGCTGCTCGTCAAGGTCAACCAGATCGGCACGCTCTCCGAGACGCTGGACGCGATCCGCATCGCGACCAAGGCAGGCTACGGCTCGGTGCTCTCGCACCGCTCCGGCGAGACCGAAGACACCACGATCGCCGACATCGCCGTGGCGGTGAACTGCGGCCAGATCAAGACCGGCGCCCCGGCCCGCAGCGAGCGCGTCGCGAAGTACAACCAGCTGCTGCGCATCGAGGAGGACCTGGGCGACGCCGCCGAGTACGCCGGCGCCGGCGCCTACCCGCGCTTCCAGGGCTGAGGCGCGCGCCGCATCAGCGAGCGATAGGCGGTTCGACCGTCGCAGGAGGGCACCCGCCGGTAGCATCGGCGGGTGCCCTCCTCGTCTGACGTCGCCCTCGGGCAGCTGCGCGTGTCGTGGCTGCTGCTGATCGCGGTCGGGCTCGTCGTGGCGGGATTCGTCGTGCTGGCGCCGACGGTCGGGCTGCTGCTGGAGCAGCGTCGCGACATCGCCGCGCTCGAGGCGCAGGTGGCGGAGCAGCAGCAGCACGTCGACACCCTCGAGGCTGACGTGGCCCGCTGGGACGACCCCGCCTACATCGAGGCGCAGGCGCGTGACCGGCTCTTCTTCGTCTACCCGGGCGAGACGAGCTTCGTCCTGCTCGATGACCGCTCGGCGCTCGAGACCGCCTCCGGCGAGGTGCCCTCCGCCACCCTCGAGACCCCCAGCAGCGACTGGCCGGCAGCGGTCGCGTCGTCGTTCCTGCTCGCTGGCCTGACCGACCAGGCGCCGACCTCGGTCGGCCCCGTCCCGGAGCCGCAATGACCGACCGCTCGATCGACCCCGCGACCGACCGCGACCTCGAGATCATGGCGGCGCAGCTCGGCCGCACGATGCGCGGGGTGCTCGGTGTCGGCGCCCGCTGCGCGTGCGGCGCGCCCACCGTGGTCGTGACGAGCCCCCGGCTGCCCGACGGCACACCCTTCCCGACCTTCTACTACCTCACCCATCCGGGTGCCACCGCGGCCGCATCCCGGCTGGAGGCCGACGGCACCATGGCCGAGCTGCAGGAGCAGCTGACGGATCCGGCGATCGCCGAGGCGTACGCCGCGGCGCATGCCGCGTATCTCGCCGACCGCGAGGCGCACGGGCACGTGGAGGAGATCGCGGGCATCAGCGCGGGCGGCATGCCGACGCGTGTGAAGTGCCTGCACGCGGTGCTGGCGCACTCGCTCGTGGCGGGGCCGGGCGTCAATCCGATCGGGGACCGCACGCTCGAGCTGAGCGGTTGGTCGCCGGCGGTGTGCGTGTGCGCACCCGACGCCCGCGGCACCGCGGACGTCCCGCGCGCATCCTGAGGACGGTAGAATCGGATGCAATCCACATCTGATACCGGGGAAGAAGTGCGTCTGTGAACAAGATCCTGATCGTTGGCGGCGGTTACGCCGGCCTCTACACCGCTCGCGGGCTCGAGCGTCAGCTCGGCAGCGCTGAGGCGGAGATCACCGTCGTCGACCCGCTGCCCTACATGACCTACCTCCCGTTCCTGCCGGAGGTGGCCGCCGGCTCGATCGAGCCGCGTCACATCGTGGTGCCGCTGCGCAGCCACCTGCAGCGCAGCAAGATCGTGCAGGCGAAGGTCACGAACGTCGACCACGCGAACAAGGTCGCCACGATCAAGCCGGAGTTCGGTGACGAGCGCACGCTCGACTACGACGTCATCGTGATGACCGCCGGGTCGGTGTCGCGCACGTTCCCGATCCCGGGCGTCGCCGACGAGGCGATCGGCATGAAGACGATCGAGGAGGCCGCGGCCGTCCGCGACCGTCTCATCTCCAACTTCGCGAAGGCAGCGGCGCTGCCCGCGGGCCCCGAGCGCGATCGGCTGCTCACCGTCGCGGTCATCGGTGGCGGCTACGCCGGCATCGAGACGATCGCCGAGCTGCGCGACTTCGCCACGGACCTCCTCTCGCGCTTCCGCGAGATCAGCTTCGACGAGGTGCAGTTCCACCTCGTCGAGGCTATGGGCCGGGTCATGCCGGAGGTGAGCGAGGAGACCGCGCTCTGGGTGGTCGAGGACCTGCGTAAGCGCGGCGTCCACGTGCACCTCGAGACGCAGCTGCAGAGCGCCGTCGACGGCGTGTGCGAGCTCTCCACCGGCGACCGCTTCGCTTCGAACCTGATCATCTGGACCGCCGGTGTCATGGCCAACCCGGTCGTACGTGCCACCGACCTGCCGCTCGACGAGCGCGGTCGCATCACCGCGCTCGCGACCCTGCAGGTCGCGCGGGACGGCGACGTGGTGCCGGACGCCTGGACCGCAGGCGACGTCTCGGCAGTGCCCGACCTCTCCAGCACCCCGGGGCCGGGCGGCTTCTGCGTGCCGAACGCGCAGCACGCCGTGCGCCAGGCCAAGCTGCTCGCGAAGAACATCGTCGCCGTGCTGCGTGGCGAGGCGCCGCGCGAGTACATCCACGCCAACGCGGGTGCCGTTGCCGGGCTCGGCCTCTGGAACGGCGTGTTCCAGAAGGGCAAGCTGGCCATCAAGGGACCGCTCGCCTGGCTCGCGCACCGCGGCTACCACGGCCTCGCGATGCCGATGTGGGAGCGCAAGTGGCGCGTGTTCGGTGACTGGTGGAACCAGTTCTGGCTGGGCCGCGACATCGCTGAGCTGTCCGAGCGCGAGCAGCCGCGTGCCGCGTTCGAGACCTTCGCATCGCGCCCGAAGCCGAAGGTCGACGCATAGAAGCCTGAGCCTTGCTCCACCAGCGCCGCGCCCTGCACCGCAGGGCGCGGCGCTGTCGTATGGTTGGTCTTGGACAATCGTCCAGGAACCGTGCAGGGACCATCGGGAGTTCGCGTGGCGAGGAAAGCGGCAGCGGAGCGGCGCAGGGATCTCATCGAGGCGGGGCTCAGGGTGATCGCGCGCGAGGGCATCCACGGAGCGACGGTCCGCGCGATCGTCGCCGAGGCCGGCGTGCCGCTCGCGACCTTCCACTACGTCTTCCACTCCCGCGACGAGATGATCGGCGAGGCCTACGCCTACGTGGTGCTGCCGGACCCGGATGCACAGGAGCCGCGCCTGCCCGCGAACGCGACGCTGGTCGAGGTCATCCGGGCGCTGATGGAGGAATGGATCGAGCAGCTCGTCGCCCGACCCGAGTACGAGCTCGCGATCATGGAGATCATGGCCTACTGCCGGCGCTCGCCCGAGCTGGAGCACCTGCCGGGCACGGTGCAGCGCCGCTACGTGGAGGCGGTGTCGGGGCTGCTTGCGATGGTCTGCGAGCGCACCGGCGTCGAGTCGGCTCGGCCGCTCGAAGAGCTCGCGACGCTCGTGCTGCACGTCAGCGACGGCGTGACCTATCACCTGCTGCGCACCGGGGATGCGGATGCCGCGCGGCGCTACATCGACGATGCCGCGCCCATGCTGGCGGCGGCGATCGGGCACGGTGCGACGGTGAGCCTCGCGGCACAGCCTGGCGCGGACGACGGTGCCGACTGATGACGCTCGAGCTCATCGATGCGCGCCCGTGGGTCGCCGAGGGCCACTGGGAGCGGCTGGATGCCGCGGTCGCACACCTCGACGGGCCGCTGGTGGCGGTCTCGCACGAGGCGCTCGCGCACAATGCTCGCGACATGGTGCGGCGAGCGAACGGCGTGCCGCTGCGGCTTGCGAGCAAGTCGGTGCGGAGCCGAGCCGTGACGGAGGCGGTGCTGCGCCTTCCCGGCTGGCGAGGCGTGCTCGCCGCGACCCTCTCGGAGGCCATCTGGCTGTCGGCCACGGTGGACGACGTGCTGCTGGGGTATCCGACGGTCGATCGCGGCGGCATCCGCGCGCTTGCCGCCGATGAGCGCGCGCTCGAGCGCGTCACGCTCATGATCGACAGCGTCGAGCACCTCGACTGCATCGACGCCGCGGCACCGGGCCATCCAGAGATCCGGATCGCGATCGAGCTCGACTCCGGGCTGCGCTTCGGGCCGCTGCGGGCAGGGGTGCGGCGATCGCCGCTGCGGACCCCCGAGCAGGTCCGGGCCATGGCACGCCTGGTCGTCGGCCGCGCTGGCTTCCGACTGGTCGGCATGATGTCCTATGAAGCGCAAGTCGCCGGCGTGCAGAACGGCCACCGGCGCGGCGCGATGCCGGCGCTCGCGGTGCGCGCAATGCAGCGGCTGTCGGTCAGCGACCTGCTCGAACGCCGCAGCGCCGCGGTCGCCGCTGTGCGCGCGGAGGCTCCGCTCGAGTTCGTCAACGGCGGCGGCACCGGATCCATCGAGAGCACCGGGAGCGATCCCGCGGTCACGGAGATCGCCGCAGGCAGCGGGCTGTTCGGTGCGCACCTCTTCGACGGGTATCGGCGCTTCTCGCCCGCGCCGGCGCTCGCCTTCGCGCTGCCGGTCGTACGGAAGCCCGCCGCGGGCGTCGCGACCCTGCTCGGCGGCGGCTGGATCGCCTCCGGACCGCACGGCCGCGACCGCAGCCCCGTGATCGCGTGGCCGCCCGACCTCAGGCTCGACCCCGCCGAGGGCGCGGGGGAGGTGCACACGCCGGTGCTGGGCTCGGCAGCGGATCGGCTGCGCCTGGGCGACCGCGTCTGGATGCGGAGCGCGAAGTCCGGCGAGCCGAACGAACGCGTGCGCGAGCTGCAGCTCGTGCGCGGCGATGCGGTGGTCGGCAGCGTTCCCACCTATCGTGGCGAGGGGAGGCAATTGCTGTGACATGGACGAACTGGGCGCGCTCGCACCGCGCCGAGCCCACCTGGATCCACGCACCGACGACGGTGGACGGCGTGCGCCGCGCGATCGCCCGGGTGCGCGAGTGCCGTGGCACCGTGAGGCCGCTCGGCAGCGGCCACTCCTTCTCGGCCGCGGCACGACCGGACGACGCCCACCTCACGGTCGACGCGCTCTCCGGGCTGGTCGAGCTCGATCGACCGCGCGGCCGGGTCACGGTGCTCGCCGGCACGACGATCCGTGACCTCTGCGCGCTGCTGGCCGAGCACGGGCTCGCGCTCGACAACCTCGGCGACATCGACCGGCAGACGATCGCGGGCGCGATCTCGACCGGCACCCACGGCACCGGCCTCCGCCACCGCTCGATCGGCGCATCCGTCGTCGCCGCGACGCTCGTGACCGCCGACGGCGGCGTGCTGCGCGTGAGCGAGACCGAGCGGCCAGAGCTGCTGCCCGCCGTGCGTCTCGGCCTCGGCGTGCTCGGCGTGCTCGTCGACGTGACGCTGCAGTGCGTGCCCGCCTTCGCGCTCGAGGCGATCGAGGCCCCCGTGAGCCTCGACGGCGTGCTCGACGACTGGATGGGGCTGCTGCAGCGCTCCGATCACTTCGAGTTCTTCTGGTTCGCGGGCACCTCGCTCGCCGTGACGAAGTCGAACCGCCGCGTCGACGGGCCGCTCGCGCCGCGCTCCGCCATCGGCCGATTCGTGGACGAGCGGCTGCTCACCGACATCGGCCACCGCGCACTCCTGACGCTCGGCGCGCTGGCTCCGGCCACCTCGCTGGCGATCAACGAGCTCTCCGCGCGGATCATGGCCCGCGGTCGCTTCGTCGAGCCCAGCCACCAGGTCTTCGTCGCCGACCGCTCCGTGCGCTTCCGGGAGCTCGAGTACGGCATCCCTGTCGCGGCGCTGCCCGATGCGCTGCGCGAGATCGATCGCGCGCTCCGACACGCGAACCTCGTGCCGACCTTCCCGTTCGAGATGCGCGCGATCGCCGCTGACGATGCGCTGCTGTCGACCGCGAACGGTCGCGACACCGCATACATCGCCGCGCATCGCTGGTGGCGGGAGGATCCGCGGCCGCTGTTCGAGCTCGTCGAGCCGATCCTGCTCGCGCACGACGGCCGGCCGCACTGGGGCAAGCACCATTCGCTGCGTGCCGCGCAGCTGGCCGAACGCGTGCCGGGCTTCGCGGAGTTCCTCGCCGTGCGCGACGAGCTGGACCCCGATCGCATCTTCGCGAGCGACTGGACGCGGAGGGTGCTCGGCGACTGAGAGCGCGCCGCGCGATCGTCCTAGAGTGGACGCCATGGAATCCCTCCTCGCCCTCTGGATCGTCATCGGTGCGGTGCTCGTCATCGCGCTCCTCGCGCTCGTGTGGATCGTCGCTGCGCGCGGATCGATCCGTCGACTCGGCACCGCGGTGGATGAGCGGTGGGCGGCCCTCGCCGCGGTGCTCGAGCAGCGGAGTTCCGTCACCGAGCCGCTGCTGGCCGGAGCGCCGGAACAGGATCGGAAGCGGGTCGCGGATGCGTTCGTGGCGATCGAGACTGCCGATCGACCCTCCGCGAAGGCGGCGGCGGAGGCCGAGGTGCAGCGGGTGCTGCGTCCCTTCATGCAGGCGGCGGGATCGCAGCCGCTCGGCTCGGCCACGGCGGAGGCGCGCGCGTCGCTCACCGCGCTCGACGACGAGACGCAGGCGCGCAGGCGCGACTACAACACGGCGGCTCGCGAGCTGAACGCGAAGGCTCGTCGTTTCCCGTCGTCGATGTTCGCGGCCTCGGTCGCCGCGCCGCGCGAGTTCTTCGAGGTCGACCACTCGAACGCGGTCGCAGAGCCCCCCCGCATCCAGTTCTGATGGCGCAGGGCTCAATGCGCGAAGCGCGTTGAGCCCGGAGCCATCAGGGCTGAGGAGCGCACGCCGCAGGCGCGCGCGTCGCGAAGCCTAGCCCTGCCGTGTCAACGCGCGCAGCGCGTTCCGTCCTCCGCCATCACGGCTGAGGAGCGCGCCGCAGGCGCGCGTCCATCGGTGTCAGACGCCGCGTCGGGGGATTCGCGCAGTCAGAGCCCCGTCGACGACAACTTCCGCGCCAGTGACATAGCTCGCGCTCGGAGACGCGAGGAACGCGACCACCTTCGCGATCTCGTCCGGACGTGCCGCACGACCGAGCGGAATATCGAAGGAGCTCGGATCGACACGCGAGGTCATCGAGGTCGGCACAAGCCCCGGCAGAACCGTGTTGACGCGGACCCCGTCGGCGGCCAGTTCGACCGCCATCGACTGGCCCAGACCGCGCAGCCCCGCCTTCGATGCCGCGTAGGCGTGCAGGCCTTCTCTCCCGCGGACGGCATCAATCGACGATACGTTGACGATTGCCCCACCGCCGCCGCGCTTCATCACGGGGGCGACGGTCCGACTTCCGAGAAACGGACCAGTGAGGTTCGTTTCCAGCACTGTCTCCCACTGTGCTCGCGAGGTGCGGCCCAAAGGTGCCGAGAACCCGAGGCCTGCGTTGTTCACCAGGATGTCCAAACTGCCGTGGCGCCGCGCGGTCGCAGCGACGACTGCCTTCCACTGTCCTTCGTCGGTGACATCGAGACCTGCGGCATCCGCATCGAGGGAGGAAGCCACGGACCGCGCACGACGTTCGACCGCGTCTGTGACCACGACGACACAGCCCATATCGGCGAGCGCCCGCGCGATCGCCTCCCTGATTCCGCGGCCCGCGCCTGTCACAAGCGCAACGGGTGCCCGATCGGTGCGACCTGTCGGCAAGGCGTTGAGCACGAAGCAATGATGGCAGACCAGCCATCATCTCGACGCTCGCGGATGAGCCCGTCCGATGTGCAGTCACAGATGCGCGAAGCGCTTGGACTCCTCCTGGCAAGACTTCTTCGACACGGCCTAGAAGCGCCCCACCGCCTCGGCGACCTCCTTGGCCCACGTCCCCCGCCCGGCGACCTCCACCCGGTCGAGCCCCTGCCACGCCGCGGCCTCGGCGAGCGCGGGAGCGAGCCGCCCGGCGAGCGCTTCGGCGCGATCCGTGTGCCCCGGCTCGATCGTGGCGTGCTGCACGCGCAGCACACCCGCCCGACGATCGCTCTTGAGGTCGACGCGCCCGACCAGCTCGTCGTCGATGAGCACCGGCAGCACGTAGTAGCCGTGCTCGCGCTGCGCTGCCGGGGTGTAGATCGAGATGCGGTACGCGAAGCCGAACATCCGCTCGGCTCTCGGGCGGAACCACACCAGCGGATCGAACGGCGACAGCAGCGCCGTGGAGCGCACGCGGCGCGGCATCCTGGTGCCGACGCGGAGGAACGCGGGCCGCGCCCAGCCATCGACTGCGACGGGCTCGAGCTCGCCCGCGTCGACGAGATCCGCGACGGCGGCGCGCGCATCGGCGACCTTCAGCCGGTAGTAGTCGGCGAGGTCGTCGAGCGTCGCCACGCCGAACGCGCGGGAGGCACGGCGCACGAGCTCACGCTGCGCATCCGCGCGTGCGATCACGGACTGCGCCTCGCGCGGCAGCACCGCGTCCGCCGCCGCGTAGCGACGCTCGAAGCGTGACCGCCCGACGGTGACGAGGTCGCCACGCCGGAAGAGCACCGTGGTCGCCCAGTAGGCGTCGGACTTGTTCCACCAGCCGCCCGGCAGCCGCTCGTGCGCGGGGTGCTCCATCTCGCTCGGGCGCATCGGACCGCGCTCGGTGAACTCCGCCAGCACGTCATCGATGAGGCTCGCCTTCGCCGCCGCCCAACGCTCGTCGCCGGGTCGCATCGGCTGCTCGCGCTTCCAGCGCCAGAGCGGCCAGTCGGCGACCGGGATGACAGCGGCCTCGTGCGCCACGAACTCGGTGTAGCCGCCCAGCCCGCGCCCGTGGTCGTGGTGCAGCAGCCGATCGAGCGCACGTCGGTCGTACGGGCCGAGCCGGGCGAGCAGCGGCAGGTAGTGGCTGCGCTCGAACACTTTGACGGAGTCGAGCTGCAGGAGGCCCAGCGATGCGATCGTGCGCTCGATCGTGCGACGACCGGCACGGCCGCGCTCACCGGGCAGCGCACCGTCGAGGCCACCTGCGGCGATGGCGATGCGGCGGGCCTGCGCGGCCGAGATCCTGCGAGTCGTCACGAGTCGTGAGGCTAGCAATGGCCACCTGCACATGGCGGGAGCGAAGGGCCGTTGGACGTAGGATCAAGCAATGCTGTTCGCCAGACGTCCGCAGGAGCGACCCGCCATCGGCGCGGCGCACGACGACGTGCCGCGGGGAGTGCGGATCGCCGGCGCGTGGGCGTGGCGCTTCGTCGCCATCGCGGTCGCGGCGGCCATCGTGGTCTGGCTGATCATGCAGTTCAGCATCATCGTCATCCCGCTGCTCGTCGCCGCCCTGCTCACGGCGCTGCTGAGCCCGGCAGTGGATGCGCTCGCGCGGCACCGCTGGCCGCATGGCCTCGCCGTGGCGCTCGCGCTCGTGGCGCTCGTCCTGGTCGTCGGCGGGCTCGGTTGGCTCGCCGTCGCGCAGATCCGCGTCGAGTACCCCCAGCTGCAGGAGCGCGCCGTCAGCTTCTGGGGCGAGACGCAGGCGTGGGTGCTCTCGCTCCCGTTCGACATCTCCGAGCAGGACGTGCGCGACTTCGGCACCAACATCCTCGGCACGCTGCGTGACGACCTCTCGTCGATCCTCTCGAGCGCCCTCACCGTCGGCTCCTCGCTCGGGCACTTCGCCGCCGGGCTGCTGCTGACGGTCTTCGCCCTCATCTTCACGCTCGGCGACGGGCGCGGCATCTGGCGCTGGCTCGTGGGGCTGCTGCCCGAGCGGGCGCGCGCCGCCACCGACGGTGCAGCGAAGACCGGCTGGGTGACGCTCGGCAACTTCGTGCGCGTGCAGGTGCTGGTCGCGTTCATCGACGCGGTCGGCATCGGCTTGGGCGCCTACATCCTCGGTCTCTTCTTCCCGGGCGGGATGCCGCTCGTGATCCCGATCGCGATCCTGGTGTTCCTGGGATCGTTCATCCCGATCATCGGTGCGGTCGTGACCGGGGCGATCGCCGTGCTGGTCGCGCTCATCTCCTTCGGCGTCTGGCCGGGGGTCATCATGCTCGGCATCGTGCTCCTGGTGCAGCAGATCGAGAGCCACGTGCTGCAGCCGCTCATCATGGGCACAGCGGTGAAGGTGCACCCGCTGGCGGTGGTGCTCGCGGTCGCCGCCGGCTCGACGGTCGCGGGCATCCCCGGTGCGCTGTTCGCCGTGCCGACGGTCGCCTTCCTCAACAACTTCGTGAAGACCATCGCCACGGGCTCGTGGCGCACGAACCCGAACCCGACGATCCAGGATGTGGTGTCATGAGCGATCCGACCCTGCCCGGCCCCTCGCTCGCCGACTTCGAGGGCGCGCGCGAGCGGCTGATCGGCATCGCGCAGGAGACGCCGATGGAGCTCTCGCGCTACCTGAGCGGCATGCTCGGCGCCGAGGTGCACCTCAAGTGCGAGAACCTGCAGCGCACCGGTGCCTACAAGATCCGCGGCGCCTACAACATGCTCGCGAAGCTCACCGACGAGCAGCGCGCTCGCGGCGTGGTCGCGGCATCGGCGGGCAACCACGCGCAGGGCGTCGCCTTCGCGGCGAGCGAGCTCGGCATGCAGGCGACCATCTTCATGCCCGTGGGCGTCGCGCTGCCCAAGCTGCAGGCGACGCGTGACTACGGCGCAGCGGTCGAGCTGCGAGGGCTCGAGTTCCAGACGGCGCTCGCCGCGGCCATCGAGCACGTCGAGCGCACGGGTGCCACCTTCGTGCCGCCCTACGACCACGCCGACGTGATCGAGGGGCAGGGCACGCTCGGTCTGGAGATCTTCGACCAGGTGCCGGATGTCGCGACGGTCGTCGTGCCGATCGGTGGCGGCGGGCTCGCGGCGGGGGTCGCCTCGGCCATGCGCCAGCGGGCCGCGCGCGACGGTCGCACCGTGCGCATCATCGGGGTGCAGGCGGAGCGTGCCGCGTCCTACGTCGCGTCACTGGAGGCGGATGCGCCGACGACCATCGTCACGCAGCCGACCATCGCCGACGGCATCGCGGTCGCCCGTCCCGGCACCCTGCCGTTCTCGATCATCCGTGACGCCGTCGACGAGGTCGTCACGGTCTCCGATGACGACATCGCGCGAGCGATGATCATGCTGCTCGAGCGGGCGAAGCTGGTGGTCGAGCCCGCCGGGGCCGTCGCGACTGCCGCGATCATGACCGGTCTGGTCGCATCCGACGGCCCGGTGGTGGCGGTGCTCTCGGGTGGCAACATCGACCCGCTGTTCATGGAGCGGGTGATCGGCCGCGGCCTGGCCGCCTCGCAGCGCTTCCTAAAGGTGCGTATCGCGCTGCCCGACCGCCCCGGCCAGCTCGCCATCATCGCCCAGATCGTCTCGGACGAGCAGGCGAACGTCGTGGAGGTGCTGCACTCGCAGCACGACGCCTGGACGTCGATCAGCGACGTCTCCATCGACATCTCGGTCACGACCCGCGGCCCGGAGCACGCCGAGCGGGTGCTCGAGGCGCTGCGGCGTGCCGGCTACGAGCCGGTGATCGTCTAGCGCAGAGCGAAGCAGGGCCCCGCGGCGATCCGCGGGGCCCTTCTTCTCGTCGGAGCTCAGCCCCGGTACGTCTGCACGTCCGTGATCTCGACGTCGATCGTCGCGCCGGACGGCGCCTCGTAAGACGTCTTCGCGCCGATCTTCAGGCCCATGATGGCGCTGCCGAGCGGGCTCGCCTCGCTGTAGACATCGAGCTCGTCGCCGGCCTCGGCGATCTCGCGGTTGCCGACCAGGAAGGTCGTCTTGTCGCCCGCGATCGTGGCGGTGACGACGGTGCCGGGCTCGACGGTGCCCGTGGCCTCCGGCGCCTCGCCGACGGTGGCGTTGCGCAGCAGCTGCGTGATCTGCGCGATGCGGGCCTCGATCTGGGCCTGGTCGTCCTTGGCGGCGTGGTAGCCACCGTTCTCCTTGAGGTCACCCTCGTCACGCGCTTCTTCGATGCGCTTGGCGATCTCCGCGCGGACGGGCCCCTGCAGGTGCTCCAGCTCGCCCTGCAGGCGGTCGTACGCCTCCTGGGTCAGCCAGGTCTCCGTGGTGCCGTTCATGTCGTCTCCCGATATGCACAGAACCGGCCCCGAGTGGGCCGGTCCAACCAGCATGCTATGGCACCCAGCACTCCGAGACCAATCCCGTGGTCGCGAGCTCGCTCGTGCGCACCTGCACGACATGCGTGCTCGTGAACGCCTCGGCGGCCGGCAGATCGAGCTGCAGCCAGCCCACGACGCCGTACGCGGGGTTCAGCGCCTGCACCGCGCACTCCACGGGCGTGCCAGCCTCGACCGACACCTCGAAGACCACCTCGACGCTCGCGTCGTCCACGATCGTGTGGCCGATCGTGCGCGACTGCAGCTGCGTGGAGGCCGGATCGGTGCCGACCCACCACACCCACAGGGTCGCCGTCAGCAGGATCGCGACGCCGACGCCGATCCCGAGCGCCTTCTCGCGCCGGGTGCGCGATCGCGTGCGGCCGTAGCGCGCTTCGAGATCGGTCATGAGCCCTTGTCCGTGGGAGGATGGATCGGTTCCAGCCTATCGTTGCGCCATCGGGCGGCATTGTGCTGGGGAGGGAGAAGCCATGCGTCGGTTGCTCGCGGTGCACGCGCACCCGGACGACGAGTCGAGCAAGGGTGCGGCGACGCTCGCGCGCTATGCGGCCGAGGGTGCCCAGGTGACGGTCGTGTCCTGCACGGGCGGTGAGAGCGGCAGTGTGCTCAACGAGCGCTTCGAGCTCGGGCATCGCGCTGCCAGGGACATGACGGGCCTGCGCAGGCTCGAGATGGCGGCGGCGCAGCAGGCGCTCGGCATCGATCACACGTGGCTGGGCTACCTCGACTCCGGCCTGCCCGACGAGGGCGAGCCGCTGCGCGCGCTCTCCTTCGCAACCATCCCGCTGGAGATCTCCGGCCGCCCGCTCGTGCGGCTCATCCGTCGTCTGCGGCCGCAGGTGGTCGTCACCTACGACGAGACCGGCGGCTACCCGCATCCGGATCACATCCGCTGCCACGAGGTCACGATGTGGGCTGTTGAGCACGCCGGCGCCGGACTGCCAGAGCTCGGGGAGCCGTGGGAGGTGCAGAAGGTCTACTTCGACCGCACGATGAGCGGCGTGCGCCTGCGCGCGCTGCTGGCCGCGCTCGAGGGCGTCTCGCCCGAGGATGAGCGCTTGCCGTTCATGCGCGAGTGGGCCGAGCGCATGGGTGACCGTGGCGAGACGATGACGACCCGCATCCACGTCGCCGACCACTTCGAGGCCCGCGACCTGGCGCTGCGAGCCCACGCGAGCCAGGTGGACCCGGAGTCGCGCTTCTTCTTCTGGCCCAATGAGCTGCTGCGGCAGGCGTGGCCGACCGACGACTATGAGCTGGTGCGATCGCGCGTGCAGAGCGACGGCGATGAGGACGACCTGTTCGCGGGCGTCGAGGAGGACTGATGCATCCGCTGTTCGTCGAGGAGCTGCCCTATGACCCGAACCAGGTGACGCCCGGCGTCATCGGGTTCGCAGCCATCGCGCTGGTCGCCGCGGTCGTGATGCTGCTGATGTGGGACTTCAATCGGCGCGTGCGTCGCATCAACGATCGCGCGGACGCCCGCGAGCGCCTGCTGGCGGAGGTCGCCGAGAGTCAGGAGCGGCTCGAGCGGACGGTCGCCGAGACGCGCGAGGCGGCGCAGGCCGAGGCGGACGCGGCGAACCAGCACGCCGAGACGGGCGATGTCGACGGTCACGCGCCGCCGCGCGCCGAGCCCTAGAGCACACGGATCGCCGTCGCGCGCCAGCCGCCGTCGAGGCCCTCGAGTCGCACCGCGACGGCCCTCGTGCGACCGCCCGAGCGCACCACGACGGCGCCCTCGACGACACCGTCGGACGGATGGCAGGTGCGCACCGAGCCGACGACGAAGCCCGGGACGTCGCGCTCCGCTCGCATCGCTCGCTGCCGCCGCGCGCTGAGCGAGCGCCCGAGCAGCAGCTCGTAGACCGGCTCCGTGACCCAGCGGGCGATCTGCTGCACCTCGCGGACACCGAGCAGGATCTCGATCACGCCGGTGGCCAGGTTCTCGATCAGGGGCGCGGGATCGGGCAGGCCTCGCGACGAGCAGGGCTGGAAGTCGAAGAACTCGGCCGCATCCACCGCCGTCATCCGCTGTCTCGTCGCACGCACGTCGCCCCCTCGCCTCCGCAGCTGCGGTCCGGAGTCCGCGATGGCACCGCCGTGGGGCACGAACGTAGTCCTCTCGCGGGGGTCCGCGTCAAGGGCACCGCTGCCCTGTGGAGAACTCCGGCCCGGCGGTCGCTCGCGCCCGTAGATTCGGCCGCGTGCGCTTCGAGGACCTGTTCGACGATCTGGAGAGCCAGCTCGAGGCTGAGCTCGGCGCCGAGCAGCGCGACCTCCGGGCCGAGGAGGAGCGCTTCCGCATCGGCAGGCTCGACCTGCGCGATCGCATCGCGGCTGCGCCCCGGCTGCTCGACCTGACGCTGCGGGCCGGTGCCCGGCTGCGGCTGCGACGCATGGCGCTCGGGCGCGATTGGCTGAACGGCATCGTGCTCGAGGGCGCCCCCGCTGAGACGGGTGCGCTCGTGCCGCTGCACGCGATCGTCGGCGTCGAGCTCGATGGCGACGGTGCCGCCGCTTCCGTGCGCCCGGCCGCGGCCGGCGGAGACCTGCAGGCGCGCTTGAGCTTCGCCTTCGCGCTGCGCGACCTGGCGCGACGTCGGGCGACCGTCATCCTCGAGGGGCCAACGCCGGTGGCGGGCACGATCGATCGGGTCGGCCGCGATCACCTCGACCTCGCCGTGCACGAGCCGGGTGATCACCCGCGCGCGTCGGCGGTGCGCTCCTGGCGCATGCTGCCGTTCTCGGCCTTCGACTGGGTGCGGCTGCCCTAGCGCGTCGACGTCAGCGGTCGCCGAAGAGGTCGGTGACGCTCGCCGCCTGAGCCTGCCGCCAGAGCGCGCGTCGGCGCTCGAGCTCGAGCTGGCGGTCGACCCAGGCCTGCACCTCGTCGTCGGCGACGCGCCATGCGCCGCGCACGCGCACGCCGCGCAGGTCGCCCGTTTCGAGCAGCTCGGCGACCGCGGAGGGGGTCGTGCTGAGCACATCGGCGACGTCGGCGATCGCGAGGAAGCGTCGGGGTTCCATCGGCATGGCCCCATTGTGGGCCAGGCGGCTGTGGCGTGAGCGAAGGCTGTGGAGAACTTTCTCGTCGTGTCGCGCGACCGTGTCAGGTTGGGCGCGTCGACGAGGAGGATGCGATGGCCGCACGCCGCACCTGGATGGATCCGAGGCTCGTGATCGGCATCGCCCTGGTGGTCGCCTCGCTCGCGGGCGTGTGGTTCGTGGTGCAGCAGTCGGCGCGCACCGAGCTCGCCTGGGTCGCGACCCGCACGCTGCTGCCAGGCGAGACGCTCGCCGCCGCCGACGTGCAGCAGGTGGAGGTGCGCATGCTGCAGTCGCGGGATCGGTACCTGGACGGGGCCGCGGAGCCGACGGGCATGCTCGTCGCATCGACGGTGGGGGAGGGCGAAGTGCTGCCGTTGCGCGCGCTCGGCGCGGCAGCGAGCCTCGACCGCTCGGCGCTCGTGATCGATGTCCGCGGCGCACTGCCCAGCGCGGTGCGCTCGGGGTCGCTCGTCGACGTCTGGACGGCCGCGCCGACCGATGACGGCTACGGCGTGCCGGCCGTGCTGATCGATGGCGCCATCGTCGTGGGCGTGCTTGAGGACGACGGCATTCTCGCCTCCTCCGCGCAGCAGCTCGAGCTGCTGGTGCCGAGCGACGAGACGGCGATGCTGCTGGAAGCGATGTCCAACCAGCACATGCTCTCGGTCGTGCCGCTCGCGCAGCCTGTCGGGTCACTGCCGTGATCGGCATCGCCGTCTCGGCGCCCTTGGAGCGCGAGGACGCGATCGTCCGCGAAGCGGCTCGGCACGGCCACCGCGTGGCCATCCGCGCGGCGTCCGCGGCCGACCTCATCGAGCGGCTGCGCGCGCGTGCCGCCGACGCGGAGCCGCGCATCGATCTGGTGCTGGTGGCGGCCGACGACCGCCATGCGAACCGCGATCTCGTCGCCGCATGCGACGAGCGCGGCCTGCGCCTGCTGGTGCTGGCAGACGATGCTGCCGAGCGCTCGCGGGCGCATGCGCTCGGCGTGCACGCCGTCGCGTGGACCGACGGGTTCAGCGGCATCGAGGCGCAGGCGGGCCTCGATGCGCATGCTGCGAGCGCTGCGCCGCCGGACCGCGGGCGGGTGGTGGCGGTCTGGGGTCCGGCGGGCTCGCCGGGCCGCACCACGGCGTCCATCGCGCTCGCGGCGGAGATCGCGCTGCTCGGCGGGCGGGTCGCGCTGGTCGACGCAGACACCACGAGCGCCGCGGTAGCGCCCGCGCTCGGCCTGCTCGACGAGTCCCCGGGCTTCGCCGCCGCCGCGCGACTGGCGCGCGCCGGCAGTCTCACCGTCGACGAGCTCGATCGCATCGCGCGGCCGGTGCCGACCATGGGCGGCATCATCCGCGTGCTGACGGGCATCGGTCGTTCGAGCCGCTGGCCGGAGCTGGGCGGCGACCGGGTGGCCGAGGTGCTCGAGCGGTGCCGGGATTGGGCGGGCACGACCGTCGTCGACGTGGCCGCCAGCCTCGAGCGCGACGAAGCCATCTCCAGCGACCTGTTCGCGCCTCGGCGGCATGCAGCGACCCTCGCCGCGCTCGAGCACGCCGACGATGTCGTCGCGATCGCCGGGGGCGACACGGTCGGCGTGGCGCGGCTCGTGCGTGCGCTGCCAGAGCTGCAGGAGCTCGTTCCCCAGGCGCGCGTGCGCGTCGTGGTGAACAAGGTGCGCGCGTCGGCGATCGGCATGGCGCCGGAGGCGGCGGTGCAGGAGACGCTGTGCAGACTCGCCGGGGTGGCGCCGCAGGCGTGCTGGCCGTTCGATGGGCGCGCGGCGGACGCGGCGCTGCTGGAGGGCAGACCGCTCGTCGACGTGGCAGGGAGGTCGCGCCTGCGCCGCCGGGTGCAGGAGTTCGCACTATCGCTCATCGACGCCGACGCGGTCACCGCGCCGACTGCGCCGGTGAGCCGCGCCTCGCTGCGCGCCGCACGATTGCCGCGCGGCCGATGGCGGCCAGCAGCGCGCTGACTGCTGGGGCCGTCAGGCGGTCTGCAGCACGGCGCGCACGGCGCGCCGCACGTTCGCTTCCACCGGTGCCTCCGTGTCAACGGTGAGCCGGTGCAGCAGAAGCCCTTCGGCGCTCGCCATGAGGAACGTGGTCCCTCTCGCGGCGTCGCGCCCCCCGATCATGCCGAGGATGCCGCGGATCCACGCTTCGAAGCGAGCGCGCTGCGCGAGCAGCGGAGCGTTCGCATCCGCGTCCGCTTCGATGAACAGCGCATAGCGCGCTCGCGTGCGAGTCGCATGGGGGCCGGACTGCAGCTCGATCATGTGCGTGAGCGCGGAGACCAGCCCCTGCTCGTCGGTGATCTCTGGGACTCCGGCATCGGTGAGCTCCGCCGCTGCGATCCACTCGATGACACCGGCGACCAGGGCCGCACGCGTGCGGAAGTGATTCGACGTCGAGCCGGGCGGTAGCGCCGCCGCCGCATCCACTCGTCCGTGCGTGAGCGCGCGCACGCCCTCCGACCCGACCAGGCCGAGCGCTGCCTCGAGGGCCTGCTTGCGAGTGCTGCTCATGCTCCGAGCGTAGGACACTACATCCGTAGTGACAGATCACTATGAACGTAGTACCGTTCGCGTAGAGCCGTTCAGGACCGATTGAGCAGGAGGCCTCGTCATGGACGCACCGACACCGTCGCAAGGATCCGCCCGACGCGCATGGACGCCGCCGTTGCCCGCGGCATCCGGGTTCACGCACACCATGGTCAGGACTCGCGGTCTGCGCACGCATGTCGCGTCCATGGGGGTGGGGGAGCCGGTCGTGCTGCTGCACGGCTTCCCCCAGCACTGGTGGGAGTGGCGCGCGATCGCTCCCGCGATCGCCGATCAGGGCTACCGGGTCATCTGCCCCGACCTCCGCGGTTCCGGATGGACCGAGGCCGACGACCCGCGCTTCGGCCCCGAGACGCACCTCGACGACCTCATGGCCGTGCTCGACGCGCTCGGCGTCGAGCGCGCGCACTTCCTCACGCACGACCTGGGCGCGATCTCTGGCATGCAGCTCTCGTACCGCGCTCCCGAGCGGGTGCGATCGATGGTGCAGCTCGCCGTGCCTCCGGGCTTCATGGCGTTCACCCCGAGAGTCATGCCGGCGTTCAGTCACATGCCGGCGCTGATCATGCATCGTCCCGGTCGTTCGCTGCGCTCCATCTTCGGCCCCCGCTACGCCGCGAGACCGATGACCGAGGCGACGCTCGACGCATACCTGCGCGTGCACGCCCGGCTCGAAGTCGAGATGGCGGTGGCTCACCTGTATCGCGGCATGGTCGTGCCGATGTCGCTGCGCCTCATGCGCGGGGTCTACAGGCGAATGCGCCTCCGCCCGCCAACGCTCGTCGTCTTCGGGCGGCACGACGGCCCGTTCGCCGAGCCGATCGCGCGCCACATCTGTCGCGCGCACGACCAGCACGCCGACCGTTTCGAGCTCGCCTTCGTCGACGACGCCGCGCATTTCATCCCCGATGATGCTCCCGATGCCGTCGTGCGGCTCGCGCTCGATTGGTTCCGCGCGGAGGGGCAATGACCGCTGCGGCCATCGTGACGGTGCGCAGGTCAGCGGGCTGAGCATGATTGGCCCCGCGCTACGCTGAACCGGTGACGAGCCTGACGTCGATCGCCGAGCGCTACGGCCTGCTGCACGAGCTCGACCTGCGCTGGCTGCACCGGCTGGGCTCCGACTTCCAGCTGCTCGCAGACCTCGCCATCGGCGACATCGTGCTCTGGCTGCCCACCGGCGACGATGACGGCTACATCGCGGTGCAGCATGCTCGCCCGGCAGGCGCCGCGACGCTCTTCTATCGCGACATCGTCGGCCAGCCTGCCCGCAGCAACTGGCGGGAGCAGATCGGGCGAGCGTTCGAGGAGGGCATCTCGCTCGAAGCCGACTCGCCGGAGTGGGGGGTGGAGTCCGACGCGAAGGTGCGCGCGTTCCCCGTACGGCGCCGCGAGGCGGAGCCGTCGACCGTGCTCATGCCGCGTCCGATCGCCGTCATCACGCGCCACGCCAACCACGCCGACACCCGGAGCGCAGGTCGGCTGGAGCGCACGTTCAGGGCGTGTGCCGACGAACTGTTCCGGATGATCGCCGACGGCGACTTCCCCGACCAGTCGGCCCCGTCAGTGCCGCGCAGGGGAGCGGCCCGTGCATCCGACGGCCTGATCACGCTCGACCAGGCCGGCACCGTCACCTTCGCGAGCCCGAACGCGCTGTCGGCGTTCACCCGATTGGGCTTCCGCGGAGAGCTGGAGGGCGAGTCGCTCGCGGCCATCACCACCGAGCTCATCGACGAGTCGCACGAGGTCGATGAGGCGCTGCCGCTGGTCGTCACCGGACGCGCACCGTGGCGCACCGATATCGACACTCGACTGGCGACCCTGTCGGTGCGCGCGCTGCCGCTGCGCCGCGGCGCAGCCCGCTTGGGTGCGATCGTGCTCGTGCGCGATGTGACCGACATGCGTGCGCAGGAGCAGACGCTCATCACCAAGGACGCGACGATCCGCGAGATCCACCACCGCGTCAAGAACAACCTGCAGACCGTCGCCGCGCTGCTGCGCATCCAGTCTCGACGCAGCAGCAGCGAGGAGTCGCGCGCCGCCCTGCAGAACGCCGAGCGACGCGTCTCATCGATCGCCGTGGTGCACGACACGCTCTCGGAGGGCCTCAGCCAGTCGGTCGACTTCGACCAGGTCTTCGACCGAGCGGTCAAGCTCACGAGCGAGGTCGCCTCCACCCAGGGCGGGCAGGTGCGCACCGAGCGGGTCGGCTCCTTCGGCGCGCTGCCGAGCGGGTATGCGACGCCGCTCGCGCTCGCGCTCACCGAGCTCGTCACGAACGCGGTCGAGCACGGCCTGGCGGGGCGCTCGGACGGGCTCGTGCGCATCACCGCCGAGCGCGCCGACGGCTGGCTCACGGTGCGGGTGTGCGACAACGGTGCGGGGCTGCCGCAGGGCCGCGTCGGCTCGGGGCTCGGCACGCAGATCGTGAAGACGCTGGTCACGGGCGAGCTCTCGGGCACGATCGACTGGGGTGCCCGTGCGGTCGAGGGCACGGAGGTCACCGTGAAGGTGCCGCTGGCCTACATCCGAGACGACGACGAGATCGTCTGAGCCAGCTGCTCGTCCCGGCGCACGCAAGAGCGGGGCCGCCCGAAGGCGACCCCGCTGCGATGCGTCTGCTGTCAGCTGGCGCGGCGCGCGCGAGCGGCACGGCGCTTGAGCGCTCGCCGCTCGTCCTCCGACAGGCCGCCCCAGACACCCGAGTCCTGGTTGGTCTCGAGCGCGTACTGGAGGCACATCTCGGTGACCGGGCACGTCGCGCAGACGGCCTTGGCCTTCTCGATCTGCTCGAGCGCTGGGCCGGTGTTGCCGACCGGGAAGAACAGCTCGGGGTCTACCGTGAGGCAGGCAGCGTCATCACGCCAATCCATACATGACTCCTTGTACATTGGAGGTGGGAGGTCGCGCTTCGCGAAACTCGCGGCGCAGAAATCTTTGGGCGCAGCACCGGTGCCGCCAAGGTTCTATGCTTCCACAGCACCCCCGGAGAGGCAAGGGTTTTCTTCTGTGAGCGATACCCCGCGCAACCGCCCAGGCACCGCTAATTGGGCCGGAGGTCTGCTGCTGCTGGAGGCGCTCGGCATGCTCGTATTGGCCGGGTGGACAATGATCACGGCGCTCGGCGATCCTCCCGAGCACATCGCCGGCGGCATCTTCCTCGCCGCGCTCGCGGCAGGCGCCGCGTTCTTCCTGCTGCAGGTCGGCAGGGCGATGCTCAACGGCAAGCAGTGGTCACGTGCGGGAGCCGTGGTGTGGCAGGTGCTGCAGCTGGGCGTCGCCGTCGGCACCTTCAACGGGGGAGAGGGGCCGGTGCCCATCGCCCTCGTCCTGGCGGCGCTCGCCGTCACGGTCTTCGCGCTCGTGCTCCGCAAGAGCGTCACGCTCTGGCTGAACCCCGACCTCGACGACTAGCCCCTTGGTCTCGTGACGCGTGCGGCTGCGCCGCCCGCTCCTCGACCAGCGGGGGAACTACGCCCCGAAGCCCAGCCGCTTCTCGAGCATCTGCAGGTGCCCCTTCGCCTTCGTGTTGTAGAACGCGTGCGTGACAACGCCGTCCTCATCGAGCACGAACGTCGACCGCCGCACGCCCTCGACCACGCGGCCATAGCTGTTCTTCTCGCCGAAGGTGTCCCAGGCGAGATGCACCGCGAGGTCCTCGTCGCTCAGCAGCGGGAACGTCAGGCCGTCCTGCTCGCGTGCCTTCGCAAGCCGCTCGACGGGATCGCGTGAGACTCCGAGCACTGCGTAGCCGTGCTCGGAGAGATCGGGCAGTCGGTCGCGGAAGTCGCACGCCTGCTGCTGGCAGGCGGAGGTGAGCGCCTGCGGGTAGAAGTAGACGATGACCTTCCTGCCGCGAAGGTCCGAGAGCGTCGCTGGGCGGCCATCCTGATCGGGCAGCGTGAAGTCGGGTGCGGGCATGCCGGGCTCGAGGTGCGTCATCCGCTCCATCCAAGCAGTGCGCGACGGCCCAGATCGTCTGCTATTCTTGATCCTCGGCTGAAGAGCCATGCACCTCTAGCTCAATTGGCAGAGCAGTTGACTCTTAATCAATTGGTTCCGGGTTCGAGTCCCGGGGGGTGTACGTAAGAGAAGGCCCGGCGCTGAGCGCCGGGCCTTCTGCGTGCGCGGGGCGCGGCTACTGCCGGTACGACGCCAGGAAGTTGCCGATCCGCTCGATGGCATCCTCGAGGTCGCGCTTCCACGGCAGCGTGACGATGCGGAAGTGATCGGGATCGGGCCAGTTGAAGCCCGAGCCGTGGGTGACGAGGATCTTCTGCTCCCGCAGCAGGTCGAGCGCGAACTGCCGGTCGTCGTGGATCTCGTGCACCTCGGGCTCCAGGCGCGGGAACGCGTAGAGCGCGCCCTTCGGGTTCACCACGCTCACGCCGGGAATCCGCTGCAGCCCCTGCACCGCGGCGTCGCGCTGCTCGAGCAGCCGGCCGCCGGGCAGCAGCAGATCCTCGATCGACTGGTGGCCGCCGAGCGCCACCTGGATGCCGTACTGCGCGGGCACGTTCGGGCACAGCCGCGTCGAGGCGAGCAGCGTCAGCCCCTCCAGGAAGCCGGCGGCATGGGCCTTGGGTCCTGTGATCGCGACCCAGGCGGCGCGGAAGCCGGCCGCGCGGTAGGTCTTCGAGAGGCCGTTGTAGGTGAGCGTCAGCAGATCCGGCGCGAGCGTCGCAATGGAGATGTGCTCGGCGTCGTCATAGAGGATCCGGTCGTAGATCTCATCGGCGAGGATCAGCAGCGAGTGCTTGCGCGCCAGATCGACGATGCCCTGCAGCGACTCGCGCGTGTAGACGGCACCGGTGGGGTTGTTGGGGTTGATCACCACGATCGCCTTGGTGCGCGGGGTGATCTTCGCCTCGACGTCGGCCAGGTCGGGCACCCAGCCGTTCGCCTCATCCGTCAGGTAGTGGATGGGCGTGCCGCCGCCGAGCGACGTCATGGCCGTCCAGAGCGGGTAGTCGGGCGCGGGGATCAGCACCTCGTCGCCCGAATCGAGCAGCGCCTGCATGGTCATGGTGATGAGCTCGGAGACGCCGTTGCCGAGGAAGACGTCGTCGACCGTCAGCGGCGGGAAATCGGCCACGCCCTCGTATCGCGTCACCACAGCGCGGCGGGCCGAGAGGACGCCCTTCGAGTCGGAGTAGCCCTCGGCGAGCGTGAGGTTCGCGATCATGTCCTGCACGATCGTGTCGGGCGTCTCGAAGCCGAACGGCGCGGGGTTGCCGATGTTGAGCTTCAGGATGCGGTGCCCCTCGGCCTCCAGTCGCGCGGCCTCGGCGGCCACCGGGCCGCGGATCTCGTAGAGCACGTGCTTGAGCTTCGAGGACTGATCGAGCGACTTCAGGGCCATTGCACCATGGTAGGCGCGCTCGCAGCGCCACTCGCGCGCAGGTGGCTCGGGGTGCGGCAGTTCCGGGCTACCCGGGCAGCTGCAGCAGTCCGCCGGCGCTTCGCGTGGTGGCGGCGGCGACCGTCATCGCGCGCTCGAGCGGGGCAGCCCATCCGCTCGTGTGATCCCCGGCGATGACGGATGCGGTGAGCGAGGCGAGCACGCTGTCGCCAGCACCGATCGTGTCCACGATCGGCTTGTCGAGCTGGGGCACCGATGCGCGCACACGCCCGTCGCGCGTCGCGATGACGGCGCCATCGGCGCCGAGGGTGATCGCGGCGGCGCCGGTGCCCGCATCGAGCCAGCGCGTCGCGGTGTCGTCGGCGTGCTCGCCGTAGACCAGCTCCGCATCCTCGTCGCTCAGCTTGACGAGCAGCGCGCGCGCTGCGAGCGCGTCGAGGCCGGCCGCGAAGCGCGCGCCTGCACCCTCCGCGCCCAGGTAGCCCGGCCGTGCGTTCGGGTCGATGAGCAATCGCTGCCGCGAGCGGGAGAGCGACAGCAGCGGCGCGATCTGCTCGGGGTGTTCGAGCGCGAGGCAGGAGACGACGACGAGCGGGGCGGTCTCCAGGACGACCTCGAGCCCAGCGAGGTCGACGAAGCGCTGCCGGCCCGCTGCGTTGAACTCGTACCGCATCGTGCCGCCGTCGCGCACGGCGGCGGCGACCGCGGTGCCGTGCGGCGCATCCGTCGCCAACAGCTCCACGCCGTGCGTCGCGCAGTGCTCGCGCACGAGCCGCCCCGGCTCGTCGTCGCCGACCATGGCGATGAGCCGCGCCGGCACGCCGAGACGAGCGAGCCCCACGGCAACGTTGAGGGCCGCGCCGCCGACGATCGACGCGCCGTCGACCTCATCGACGAGCGCGTCTCCGACGACGGCGACGGGCTCGCTCATGCTCGCACCATCGTCTGAGCCGCTCCGGTCACTTGCGCTTCGCGGTCTTGCGCAGCTCGCGCTCGAGCTCATTGCGCTTGATCGCATCCTCGCGCTGTCCGACGGCGCCCAGGGCGAGTGCGACGCCGATGCCCCAGCTGGCCCACAGCAAAGCAAGCCGCCAGTCGCGCGGGCCGGACTTCGTTGCCTTCACCACCGGAATGGCGCTGGTGAGCGAGCTGATGAAGCCCGCGTTGAACAGGTACTTGCGCATGTCGCCTCCTCGTCGCGACCCAACTTACTGGCGCGCGCCTGAGCAGCGCCCGCGACGCTCAGCATCCGCTCTGGATCCTGACCGATCGGTCGAAGGCTGACCGATCGGTCAGTAGTGTTGGTGCACGTGACTACCCGCGACACGATCCTCCGGGCCGCGCTCGAGCGCTTTGCTCGCTTCGGCTACCTCGGCAGCTCGATCCAGCAGATCGCCGACGACGTCGGCACCTCGAAGTCGTCGGTGCTCTACCACTTCGATGCCAAGGAGGCGCTGCTCGAGGCCGCGCTGGCCCCGGCGATCGATGCGCTCGACGGCCTCCTGCAGCAGGTGCCGACCCGCGAGCAGCAGCTCGCCTTCGACCGCCACGACCTCGAGGCGATGGTCACCGCCTTCGTCGAGCTGCTGCAGGCGCACGCACGAGCGGTCACGATCTTCATCAGCCAACGGGGTGCCCTGGTGGAGGTGCCCGTCGTCGAGCGCGCGAACGCGCTGGTCGCGCGTGTCGCGCAGAGGCTGGTCGCGGAGGCGTCCGAGAAGCCCGAGGTGATGCGACTGTCGATCGGCCTCGCGGGCGCTGCCTTCCTGATCGGCGAAGCGGACCGGGACAACATGCCCCAGGTCGATCGCGAGCTGCAGCGTCGCGTGCTGATCGACACGATCGTCGACCTGTGTCCACCGCTGCCGGCCGAGCTCGCGGCCGGCTCGCGCGCCGAGGGGAAGGACGCCTGATGGCCACCTGGCTCGCCCGCGTCGGCGCCGCATCCATGCGCCGCGCCTGGCTCGTCATCCTCACCTGGGTCGTGCTCTTGGGCGGCGTGCTGGGCGGTGCCCTCGCACTCGGTCCGAACATGCAGGAATCCTTCGAGATCCCGGGCACCGAGTCGCAGGTCGCCCTCGATCGCCTCGGCAGCGTCTTCCCGCAGGTCGCGGGCAGCGCCGTGCAGGTCGTCTACCAGGCGCCCGACGGCGAGGGCATCCGGGACTACCGCGACACGATCGAGGCGCAGGTCGCCGAGATCGCCGCGATCGACGACGTGGCGACTGCGGTCGGGCCGTGGGACGAGTATGCCGCCGACCAGGTCTCCGACGACGGCGAGTACGCCTTCGCGCAGGTGCAGTTCGAGCCGCAGGGCGCGGGTGTCACTCCCGCCGGCATCGATGAGCTGGTGGCGACGGCGGATGCGGCGCGCGCCACCGGGCTGACGGTCGAGTTCGGCGGGCAGGCGTTCCAGGCCACGAGCGTTCCGATCTCGTGGGTGGAGGGGCTCGGCGTGGTGTTCGCCGGCGTCGTGCTGTTCGTCACGTTCTGGTCGCTGCTCGCGGCGGGACTGCCGCTCATCACGGCGCTCGTGGGCATCGGCATCACCATGGGCGGGGTGCTGGGCGCCTCGGCGCTCGTCACGGTGTCGAACTCCGCGCCGCTCATGGCGCTCATGATCGGTTTGGCGGTCGGCATCGACTACGCGCTCTTCATCCTCTCCAAGCATCGATCGCAGCTCGCATCCGGCATGGGCGTGCGCGAGTCCGGCTCGCTCGCGGTCGGCACAGCGGGCACCGCGGTGGTCTTCGCCGGGCTCACGGTGATCGTTGCGCTGACCGGACTGCTCATCGTCGGCATCCCGTTCCTGTCGGTGATGGGCATCGGTGCGGCCGTCTCGGTGGCGATCGCCGTCGCCGGCGCCGCAACGCTGCTGCCCGCGATCATGTCGCTGCTGGGGGAGCGGCTGCGGCCGAAGCCCGGCAGCCGTGCCGCGCGGCTGGCCGCACGCGACGTCGACACGCAGCCGACCCTCGGCATGCGGTGGGTGACCGGCGTCGCGCGGCGGCCGTGGTTCGCGATCGTCGGCGTGCTCGCGATCGTCGGCGTCGTCGCGATCCCGGCCGCCAGCCTGCAGCTCGCGCTGCCCGACAACGGCGGCGAGGCGCAGGGCACGACGCAGCGCCAGGCCTACGACATGATGCAGGACGGGTTCGGAGAGGGCTCCGTCGGACCGCTCGTGGTGATGGCCGACATCACCCAGGTGACCAACATTCTCGGCACGCTCGACGCGCTCTCCGACGAGCTGGAGCAGATCGACGGCGTCGCCCGCATCGGCAGTGCGTTCCCGGATGAGACCGTCGACACCGCGATCATCCAGGTGATCGCCGAGACCGGGCCGTCCGATCCGGCGACTGTCGACGTGGTGAACGCCATCCGGGACGCCGCGCCGACGCTGGCGGCCGAGTACGGCACACCGATCGCCGTGACCGGCTCGACAGCGGTGCAGATCGACGTGTCGCAGCGCCTCTCTGCCGCGCTGCTGCCCTTCGGCGCGGTCGTCGTGTCGCTCGCGATCGTGCTGCTGATGCTCGTGTTCCGGTCGATCCTGGTGCCGGTCACGGCCGCGCTCGGTTTCCTCGCCTCGGTGCTCGCCGCCTTCGGCACGGTCGTCGCGGTCATGCAGTGGGGCTGGGGGATCGAGCTGCTGCACGCCGAGGCTGGGCCGATCCTGTCGTTCATGCCCGTGCTGCTGATGGCGGTGCTGTTCGGCCTGGCGATGGACTACCAGATGTTCCTCGTCTCCGGCATGCGGGAGGCCTACGCGCACGGGCGCGCCTCGGACCCGGACCGTGCGGTCAGCGCTGTGCGGCACGGCTTCGCGGCCAACGCGCGCGTCGTCACCGCGGCCGCGCTCATCATGTTCTTCGTCTTCTTCGCGTTCGTGCCGGAGGGCATGGCGATGATCAAGTCGATCGCGCTCGGTCTCGCCGTCGGCGTGGCCGTCGACGCCTTCCTGGTGCGCATGACGCTCATCCCCGCGCTCATGACGCTCATGGGCGAGCGTGCGTGGTGGCTGCCGAGGTGGCTCGACCGCGCACTGCCCAACATGGATGTCGAGGGCGAGGGCCTCGGCCGGCACCGGGCGGCGCTCGCGTGGGCGGCGGATGCGGGCGGCCATCTCGCGCTCGAGCGGCTGCGGCCGGAGCTCGGCTACGACGCACCCGGCACTGCCTCTTGGACGATCACCGCGCCGCGCGGCGCGGTCGTGCGCCTCATCGGCGACTTCGCCGACCGCCAGCGGCTGGCGCACGCGCTGCGGGGCGACATCGGTGCGAGCGGGCACGCCCATGTAGGCGGCGCCGCGCTGCCCGGCGACATCGCCGCGCTCCGCAGCCGCATCGCGCTCGTCGACCTGGACGGCAACGTCGAGTCGGCGCACCAGGCGGCCAGGGCGGCGCTCGCGCTGCGCTCGCCGTTCGCGGTCGGGCCGGTGCTCGATCGTCGCGCCGCCGCGCTCGTCGATCGCGCGGCCGCAGCCGCGGGAGGCCCCATCGACGCTGCGGCGCCGCTGTCTCGCCTGACGCCGCTGGAGCGCGCCGCGGTGCTGCTGGCGATCGCCATGGAGCGCACGCCGAGCGTGCTCTGGATCGACGCGGCATCCGGGGCGCCCTCCGGCGCCGCTGCGATTGCCGCCCGCATCGGCGGCGACGACGTGACCATCGTCACGAGCGAGCCGGCGCCCGAGGCGCACGGCCGCGCCGCGATGGAGCTCGCACCCGCCGATGCCGCAGCGGAGGACCGCGCGACGGCCGAAGCCCACGCGGCGGCTGACACCGATACCGATACCGACGCGACGCCCACCGAGGCACTCGCGACCACGGGAGCAGACCGATGACCAGCACGTTCCAGAAGGCGATCGCGCTCACCGCGGCCGCCGCGACCCCGTTTGCCATCGCCGCGCTCGCGGCCTGGTCGTTCGGGCCCGCGGCCGACGGCGACCACGACGTGCCGGCAGCCGTCGTGAACCTCGACGAGCTGCTGACGACGACTGCGGAGGACGGCACCGAGACGACCATGTTCGCGGGCCGCCAGGTGGTCACCGACCTAGTGGCAGACGATGACGACGGCTTCGAGTTCCTGATCCTCAACGACGAGGATGCCGCTGCGGCGCTCGCCGACGGCGAGGTGCAGGCGGTCGTGACGATCCCTTCCGACTTCTCGCAGCGCGTGCTGAGCCTGCAGGGCGAGGAGCCTCGGCAGGCGGGCATCCGCATCGTCACCGATGCCACCTCCAGCGGGCTCGCGACGAGCCTCGCCACCGAGACCGGTGAGTCGATCATGGCCTCGTTCGGCGACGTCGTGACGAGCGGCTTCATCTCGGGGCTCTACGGGGGCCTCGGCACCCTTGCCGAGGAGCTCGGCTCGGCGGCGGACGGCGCCGGTGATCTGGGCGACGGCGGCGCGGAGCTCGCGGTGGGCATCGGTGACCTCGCCGAGGGCATCGACCAGCTCGCCGACGGCGTCGACGGCGCGCAAGCCGGCGCGGGCGCCCTCGCAGACGGCGGCGACCAGCTCGCTGCTGGGCTCGGCAGCGCGCAGTCGGGCATCTCGCAGCTCGCCGGCGGCGCCGCGGAGCTGAGCGATGGCGTCGATCAGTACACGGCTGGCGTCGATCAGGTGGCCGGCGGAGCGGCAGCCCTCAGCGACGGCGTCGATCAGTACACGACCGGCGTGGATGCCTTCGCGGGCGGCGTGCAGCAGGCGAGCGCTGAGATCAGCGACGGGCTCGAGCAGGCCGCCGCAGCAGGCGGCATCGGCGAGCTCCAAGGCGCGCTCGCCTCATCGAGCGCGGGCGCAGCGCAGATCGCTGCCGCGCTCGCCGCCGACCCCGATGCCGATCCGCAGCTGCTCGCGGCGGCGCAGCAGCTCGCGGGCGGCCTCGACCAGCTCGCGCAGCAGGATCTCGCTGCGCAGCTCTCGGCCGGGCTCGGCGAGGTGACGACAGGGCTCGATCAGCTGAGCGCCGGTGCCGCGCAGGTCACCGCCGGCGGCGCGGATCTTCGCGACGGTGCATCACAGCTCGCCGACGGTGCGGCACAGGCCTCGGCCGCATCGCCCGCGCTGCGCGATGGCGCCTCCGGGCTTTCCAACGGTCTCGCTGAGCTCGACCGCGGGTTCGGATCGTCCGTGACCGGCGCGCAGCAGCTCGCCTCGGGCACGCGCGAGCTCGGCAACGGCCTCGGCGAGCTCGAATCCGGCGCCGTGCAGCTGGCCGCAGGCGCCCGCTCGGCGCAGACCGGGGCATCGCAGCTCGGCGACGGCGCGACCGAGCTCGGCGACGGGCTGCGCACCGCGGTCGCGGCCTTGCCGCAGCTGAGCGACAGCGAGCTCGCGAACCTCTCGGAGGTCGCCACCAACCCCGTCGGCTTCAATCTTGCGGAGCAGAACGCCGTGCCCAGCGGCGAGGCGCGCATCGCCACGATCGCGGTGCCGATCGGCCTGTGGCTGGGCGCGCTCGCACTTGCCCTCGTGCTCGCCAGGAGCGGCCGGCGCGTGTTCGCCTCGGCCGAGACCGACGGCCGGGTGCTCGCGACCCTGCTCGTGCGCTCGGCCTGGGTGGTCGCGGCGCAGGCGCTGCTGGCGTCGCTCGTCGTGCACGCGATCGGCGGTGTCGCCTGGTCGGCCGCGCCAGCCACCTTCGGTGTCGCGCTGCTGTTCGCGGCCGTCGCCACGCTGCTGCACCTGGCGTTCGTCGCCTGGTGGGGGCCGGTGGGTGCCGTTGTGTCGATCGTGCTGCTGGGCCTGCAGGCGGTGGCTGCCGGCGGCATCGTGCCGCGCGCGGTGCTGGGCGACGGCTTCGACATCATCGCGCCCGTGCTGCCGATGACGCATGCGGTGGATGCGCTGCAGGCGATCGCGACCGGTTCCGGCGGGGCGGGTGGCGCGGTAGCCATGCTCGTGGTCTTCGCCGGTGTCGGCCTGCTCGCCGCGTACCTCGCGGTGCGCAGCGCGAGGCAACGCGAAACCGGAGCGCGCATCCGCGCGCTCGACACGCTGGCGCCGACACCGGGACTCGCCGCCGCCTGAGCGCACGGCGGGCCACCGCGCACGGGCTACGCTCGCGCTTGTGCCGCTCACCTCCGCCATCGTCGCTGTCGGCACGCATCTCCCCGCGCGCATCCGCACCACCGAGCAGACGGAGCGGCGGCTCCGCGACGAGAACCCGGGCGTGCTGCTGCCGGTCGGCCTCATCCGCCGCATGACGGGCGTCGACCGGGTGCACGAGCGCGAGGAGGGGCAGCAGGCGTCGGATCTGGCGGTGCTCGCCGCTCGCACGGCGATCGAGGCGTCGCCCGCGCCCGTCGATCTGCTGATCTTCGCGAGCGCCAGCCAGGATCTGATCGAGCCCGCGACCTCCCACATCGTCAGCGAGAAGCTCGGTCTCGGCGTGCCCGTCTTCGACGTGAAGAACGCATGCAACTCGGTGCTCAACGCCGTGCAGGTCGCGCACGCGATGATCGTCTCCGGCCAGGCGCGACGCGTGCTCATCGCGAGCGGCGAGACGCCCACGAGCGCGGTGCGGTGGAAGGTCGCCGACCGACACCAGTTCGTGCGCTCCTTTCCCGGCTACACGATGAGCGACGCAGGTGCGGCGCTCATCCTCGAGGCGAACGAGGCGATGGGGTCGAGCGGGGCGCAGGGGAGCTCAGCGGCCGGCGCGCGCGGCATCATCGACCTGGCATTCTCCGCCGCCAGCCACCACTGGACGATCGGCACGCTGCCGATGGGCGGCTCGATGCGGCCGCGCGACCTCGACGCCACCTACTTCGACATCGATGGCCGCGCCCTGCAGCGCGCCTTCATGGCGCTCGGGCCGGATCTCGTGACCGGCCTGCTCGCACGCAACGGCGCGACGATGACCGACCTCGACCTGGTGCTCATGCATCAGGTCGCCGAGCCGCACCTAGGTCCGATCGCCGACCGGCTGGGCGTCGACGTGGAGAAGATCCTCCCGACCGTCGCGCAGCACGGCAACCTCGCCTCCGCGACGCTGCCGATCCAGCTGCGGCAGGCGCTCGACCGCCGGCTCGTCGGCGACGGCAGCCTCGCGCTGCTCGTCGGGCTGGCAGGCGGCATCAGCCTGGGCGTCGCGCTGGTGCGGCTGTGAGCCGGGGACAGGAGCCGGTCGGCAAGCTCGCCGTCGTGGTGCCGGTCTTCAACGAGGCGCGCGGCATCCGCCCCACGCTCCGGCATCTCGCCGCGCAGCGAGACGCCGACTTCGATGCGATCTTCGTCGACAACGGCTCCACCGACGGCTCCCGCGCCGTGATCGAGGCGTTCGTGGCCGAGCGGGGACTGCGCCGCTGGCGCGTGGTCGACGAGCGACAGAAGGGCACCGGCGCTGCCGCCGACACGGGCATGCGCGCGGGCATCGCCGCCGGCGCCACGATGCTCGCGCGCACCGACGCCGACTGCCTGCCGCGGCTGGACTGGACGGCCCGCATCCGCCGCGCGCTCGCGCCGACCGCCGCCGGGGGACTCGGGCTCGAGCTCGTCGCCGGCCTGCTGGTGCCGCGGCACGACGAGGGGCTCGGACTCGTGCAGCGCACTGCGCTCACCGGCGCCGTGCGGGTCGCGGATGCGTTCGGGGTGCTGCGGCCGGCGAACAACGGGCGCGAGTTCCACGGGCCGTACGTGATGGCGGCCGGCTGCAACGTCGCGATCACCGCCAGCACCTATCTCGCGAGCGGCGGCTTCCCGCGCACGGCAATCGAGGATCTGCACGAGGACCGCGCGCTCGTGAACGCCGTCCGCCGCCTCACGGGTCGCATCGCTCGCCGCAACGACGTCCTGGTGCGCGGCTCCTCGCGTCGCGTGCAGGCGTGGGGGCTCAAGAACACGCTGCTCTGGTACAAGGATCACGCCTACCGGCCCGACCACGTGGACATCCGTTGAGCGACCGCCAGCAGCGGCTTGCGCTCGCGATGCGCCGCGACGAGCGCCTCATGCGCGCCGTGCACCCGATCGCCTACCCACTCGTGCAGGCGGTGCCGGGGCCCGTGCGGCGCGTGCCGCGGCTGGGCGTGGTCGTGAAGGATGCCGCCCTCGTCCGACAGGTGCTGCTCGACGGCGCCGGCTTCTCGAAGCAGGGGCGGGGCGCGTCGAGCGATCTGTGGACGCCCGTGCTCGGTGCGCGCGTGCTCGTGAACATGCATGGCGAGGATCACCGTGCCCTGCGCCGCAGGCTCGCGCCGATCTTCTCGCCGTCGTTCGTCGAGCCGCTCGTGGAGGAGGCGCTCGGCGAGGGAGCGGCCGAGATCGAGCGGCGGCTGCTGGCGGGGGAGCGGGTGGACCTGGCGGCGCACGCGCGGCGATCGGCGAGCGCTGCCATCGCGCTGCTCGTCGGTCTGGATCGGGCCGCGGTCGACGACCGGCTCTTCCGGCAGATCGCGGGCATCACCGGCATGGTGCGGCTGTCGCGGCCCACGTTGACGGCCGCGCAGGTGCGCAGCGCCCGCGCCGTGCTCGATGCGCTCGGCGAGCACGCGGCTGCCGCCTACCGGGGCGACGAGTCGACGGTGCCCGGGCGGCTGCGCGCGCTCGGGCTCTCGGAGGACGAGGCGCTCGGCGCTGTAGGCGCGTTCGTGCTCACCGGCACGGAGACCATCGCGGCGGCGATCCCGCGCATCGTGGCGCTGCTGCTCGACAGCGGCACGATGCAGGAGTCGATCGACGCCGACGGCGCGGAGCGTGCCATCGCCGAGGGCCTGCGATGGACGACGCCGACCCCCGTGATGCTCCGGTCGACGCTCGAGCCGCGCTCGATCGGCCGAGTGGCTGTGCAACCCGGCGACCGCGTCATCCTCGCCACCTACGCCGCCGACCGCGCGAGCGGCGGCTTCGACCCGGCGTCCGATCAGGCCGCGAGCCTCAAGCAGCTGTGGTTCGGGGCCGGCGCCCACTTCTGCATCGGTGCCCCGCTCGCGATGGCCGAGATCCGGCTGGCGCTCGCGGCTCTGCGTCGCGTCGAGTCCGCCGGTCGCCGGCTGCGCGTCGTCGACCGAGCGCCCGCACGGGGGCAACTGCTGCCCGGCTACGCACGACTCACGCTGGAGGCCGCCGCATGAGCATGCTCGAGGCGGTGCTGACTGCCACGCGCGAGCATGCCCCGCGCCCGGCGCTCACCTTCGGCGATCGCACGCTCACCTTCGCCCAGCTTGGCAACCGCGTCGAGCGCGTCGCTGCGGGACTTGCGCGCGCGGGCATGCGGCCGGGCGATCGCGTCGCGTTCTCGGTGCGCCCGTCGATCGATGCCGTGGTGCTCGCGCTCGCGATCTGCCGCGCGGGTGGGCAGATCGCCTTCGTCGATCTCGGAGCCGGGCCGGAGCTGCTCGCTGCGAGGCTCGCGCTCGCGAAGCCGCGGTGGAGCGCCGCAGAGTCCGTCCTGCATCTCGTCTCCGCGCCCGGGCTGCGTGGCATCGCCCGTCGCCGCGGCATCGATCTGCCCGCCTATCGCGAGCTGCTGCCCGACGCCCAGCACCTCGTCACCGGGGCTCCGCTGCCCGGCGCGCCGCGCGGAGCGCTGCGGCTCGATCGCCTGGCCCGCGCCGGCCGTGGCCAGCTGCCCCCTGCAGACCCGGATGCCGACGCGCTGCTCATCTTCACCTCCGGCACCACCGGAACACCCAAGACCGTGCTGCACACCCTCGCGTCGCTCGGCGCGGGCCTCGGCGACATCCGCTCCGGATTAGGTCTGGAACCCGGGCTCCGCGTGCTGACAGACCAGCTGATGATCGGCATCCCCGCGCTCATCGCCGGCAGCCACTGGACGCTGCCGCCCGCCGGTCTCGACCCGGGAGCCTCGCCGGGACGGTATCTGCCGCTGCTCGAGCGCGCCGAAGCCGTCTTCGCCTCGCCGGCCGGTCTCGACGCGATGCTGCGACTGCTCGACGAGCGACAGGCGCCTTCGGGCTCGTTGCGCCTCATCGCGCTCGGGGGCGCCCCGGTGCTGCCGCCGCTCATCGAGCGTGCGCTCACGCGCTTCCCCGACGCACGCGTGCGCTGCGTCTATGGCATGAGCGAGATCCTGCCGGTCGCGATCGCCGATGGCGCCGAGAAGCTGCACGCCTCGGGTGACGGCGACTTCGTCGGCCGCGTCGCCTCCAGCGTCGACGCCCGCATCGACGAGGGTGAGCTGGTGCTCGCCGGTCCCGGACTCGCCCGCGCCTACGTGCACGAGCTGCCCGACGAGCTCGGAGAGGTGCGCACTGGGGACCTGGCCCGCATCGACGGCGACCGGCTCACGCTGCTCGGCCGCAAGAAGGACATGCTGCTGCGCGGCACCCAGAACATCTACGTCGGGCTCTACGAGCCGGTGATCGCCTCCCTGCCCGGGGTCGCCGACGCCCTGATGGTGGGCGTGCCAGATGCGATCGGCGACGACCGCGTCGTGGTGGCCGTCGTGCCGGACGGAGCGCCGGAGGGGCTGCCGGCCGACCCCGCGCATCCGCTCGCCCGCCGCGTCGCAGCGGCACTGCCGGGCCTCATCGACCATGGCGCGCTGCCGGACCTGGTGGTCGCCATCGGCGCGCTGCCCAGGCGCGGCCGGATGCGCAAGCCCGACCGGGCGGCGCTGGTGGACCTCGTCGCGACGCTCCTCGAGCCGGACGGGTCGCTGGCCGCGACCCGCTCGGAGCCCCTTCAGGGGCGGAGCGACGCGAAGTAGTCGTCCCAGGACTGATGGGGGCGACCGGCCGCCGCTGCGTAGTCGCCGGGGGTGTCGTGCACGCCCGTGCGGATGCCCTCGTAGATGCCGGCGATCACCGACCCCATGAAGTCGCCCAGGGCCGCGATGCGATCCGCGCGGTATTCGTCGACGGTCATGGGCCGATAGGCGAGCTGCGTGTCGAACGTCCGGTTGAGGTGGTCGACGAGCTGCGCCTGCATAGGGGCTCGCCGTGCAGCCGCAAGGTGGCGCCGTTGTGCGCCGACTCGGTCAACAGGCGCGCGTAGGCGGCGGCCAGCTCCGGCCGGGTCGTGTAGCCGCATCGCGCGTCACCCGCGCAGTTGGCGACCTCGCCAGCCGCCCGGTGGTCGTCGATGCTCTCGACATCGGGCTCGATGTAGATGCCGTTGCGGCCGATCACCCACTCGAGGCCGCTCGCCCGCACGTCGGCTTCCGTCTGGCGGTTGCTCTGCACCACGGGGGAGAATGCGGTGCCCGTATCGGCGCCCTGGACGCTCGTGTAGACGACCCTGCCGACACCGGCAGCCGTGGCGGCCTCCAGCACGTTGCGATGCAGCTAGATGCGTGCCTCCGGCTGCTCGTTGCCCGAGACCAGGAGCAGGGTGTCGACGCCTGCGAGCGACCTCGTCAGCTGCTCGGTGTCTGCGTAGTCTCCCGGGCGCACCTCGATGCCGAGCCCTTGGGCGCGCTGCGGGGTTCGAGCCAGCCCGACGATGGGATCGCGGGCCTGCAGCTGCTGGAGCGCACGCACGATCTCGCTCCCGAGCCGTCCCGACACGGCGGTGACCGCGATCGTCATGCGTTTCCTGTCCGGTCGGCGTCTGCGCGCTGGGTCGGCTGACCGAGGTGCTCGCGTGCGAACTCGATCGTCTCCACGAGCAGCCGCAGCCGGTCGCGCTCGGAGCGCGCCTGGCGCGTCTTGATCTCGGCGATGACCTGGCCGGTCCAATGCTGCTGCGCGAGCATCTGCAGCACCTCGGCGACGGGCTCGTTGCCGTGGCCCGGGATGAGGTGCTCGTCGAACACGCGGCCGCCCTCGGCGGCGACGCCGTCGGTGAGGTGCAGGTGGCGCAGCCGGTCGCCCAGGTCGAGCGCGAGCTGCATCGAGTCGCGCTTGGCCAGCGCGCAGTGTGAGAAGTCGAGCGTCGCGTGGTCGACATCCATCTCGCTCGGGTCGATGCCCGGCAGGTAGGCCTGCCGGTCGATGCCGCCAGCGGCCCACGGGAACATGTTCTCGACCGCGACCTCGATGCCGTGCTTCTGCTCGGTCGCGCGCACCGCATCCGTGAACGTGCGCGAGTACTTGCCCTGCCAGCGGAAGGGCGGATGCACGACCACCGTCGGCGCCCCGACCGAGACCGCGAGCTCCGCCGATCGGTCGAGCTTCACGAACGGGTCGCGGCCCCAGACGAAGCTGGTGAGCAGCACCACGGGCGCGTGGATCGCCATGATCGGCTGCTCGTGTCGCTCGGCGAACTCGAGCAGCTTCTCGGGATTGCGCGTCTTCGAGTCGGTGGTCACCATGACCTCGACGCCGTCGTAGCCGGCTTCGCGCGACAGGCGGAAGCCGTCCTCGACCCCTTTGGGGAAGACGGAGATCGTGCTGAGGCCGACCTGGATCATGTCTCCGACGGTAGACCCTCCGACTGAGCGCCACGCGCGCCGGGCACGTGGGATTCGGTCGCCGGCGAGATCTGACATCACCCCCGGCGTAGGATCGATGCATGCCAGAGATCGACATCAAACCGCGCTCGCGCGCGGTCACCGACGGCGTTGAGGCCACCACCAGTCGAGGGATGCTGCGTGCGGTCGGCATGGGCGACGCCGACTGGGAGAAGCCGCAGATCGGCATCGCGAGCTCGTGGAACGAGATCACGCCGTGCAACCTCTCGCTCGATCGGCTCGCGCGGTCGTCGAAGGAGGGCGTGCACTCGGGTGGCGGCTATCCGCTGCAGTTCGGCACCGTCTCGGTCTCGGACGGCATCTCGATGGGCCACGAGGGCATGCACTTCTCGCTCGTCTCGCGCGAGGTCATCGCCGACAGCGTCGAGACGGTCGTGATGGCCGAGCGCCTCGACGGCACCGTGCTGCTGGCGGGCTGCGACAAGTCGCTGCCCGGCATGCTCATGGCCGCGGCCCGCCTCGACGTGGCGAGCGTGTTCGTCTACGCCGGCTCCATCGCACCGGGCTTCGCGAAGCTCGAGGACGGCACCATCCCGCAGTCGATGACGATCATCGACTCGTTCGAGGCCGTCGGCGCCTACAAGGCCGGCAAGATCTCGGCAGAGGACCTGCACCGCATCGAGTGCGGCTTCGCCCCCGGCGAGGGTGCCTGCGGCGGCATGTACACCGCCAACACGATGGCCTGCGTCGCCGAGGCGCTCGGCATGAGCCTGCCAGGCTCGTCGACGCCGCTGTCGGCCGATCGTCGCCGCGACTACTACGCGCGCCAGTCGGGCGAGGCGGTCGTCGAGCTGCTGCGCAAGGGGATCACGGCCCGCGACATCCTCACCAAGGAGGCGTTCGAGAACGCCATCACGGTCGCGATGGTGCTCGGCGGCTCCACCAACTCGGTGCTCCACCTGCTGGCGATCGCGCACGAGGCGGAGGTCGAGCTGACGCTCGACGACTTCCGCCGCGTCGGCGCCCGGGCGCCGCACCTGGCCGACGTCAAGCCCTTCGGCGCCTACGTCGCGCAGGACTTCGACCGCGTCGGCGGCATGCCGGTCGTCATGAAGGCGCTGCTCGACGCTGGTCTGCTGCACGGCGATGTGCTCACCGTCACCGGTCGCACGCTGGCCGAGAACCTCGAGGCGCTCGAACCGCAGCCGATCGACGGCACCGTCGTGCGCGAGCTGTCGAACCCGATCCACGCCACCGGCGGACTCACCATCCTGCAGGGCACGTTCGCCCCCGAAGGCGCGGTCGTGAAGACCGCCGGCTTCGACGCCGAGGTGTTCGAGGGCCCGGCGCGCGTGTTCGACCGCGAGCGCGCCGCGATGGATGCGCTCACCAACGGCGAGGTGCAGGCGGGCGACGTCGTCGTCATCCGCTACGAGGGGCCGAAGGGCGGTCCCGGGATGCGCGAGATGCTCGCGATCACCGCGGCCATCAAGGGCGCGGGGCTCGGCAAGGATGTACTACTGTTGACCGACGGCAGATTCTCAGGCGGCACAACCGGCCTGTGCATCGGCCATATCGCCCCTGAGGCGGTCGACTCCGGTCCGATCGCCTTCGTGCGCGACGGAGACCGCATCAAGGTCGACATCGCCGCTCGCTCGCTTGACCTGATCGTCGACGAGGCAGAGCTCGCTTCCCGGCGTGAGGGCTGGGAGCCGCTGCCCCCGCGCTACACGCGCGGCGTCCTCGCCAAGTACGCCAAGCTCGTGCAATCCGCCGCCACCGGCGCAGTCACGGGTTGACGCACGCAGGTAGATCGAGCTCAGGAGAGTCATGACCATCACACCTCGGCCCGCGCCCCCGCGCAACGCCGAAGCGCCGAGCTTGACCGGCTCCGGTGCCGTCCTCAAGTCGCTCGAGCTGCTCGGCGTCACGGACGTGTTCGGCATCCCCGGCGGCGCGATCATCCCCTTCTACGACGAGCTGATGCAGCAGGACGCGATCCGCCACATCCTGGTGCGCCACGAGCAGGGCGGCGGCCACGCGGCAGAGGGCTACGCCTCGGCATCCGGCAGGGTCGGCGTCTGCCTCGCCACCTCGGGCCCGGGCGCGACCAACCTCGTCACCGCCATCGCCGACGCCTACATGGACTCCCTGCCCATGGTCGCCATCACCGGCCAGGTCTTCAGTCACCTGATCGGTTCGGATGCGTTCCAGGAGGCCGACATCACCGGCATCGTGATGCCGATCACGAAGCACACCTTCCAGGTCACGGACGCCGCCGACGTGCCGGGGGCGCTGAAGGCCGCGTTCCACATCGCATCCACCGGCCGTCCCGGCCCGGTGCTCGTCGACATCACGAAGGACGCGCAGCAGGAGTCGGCGCCGTTCGTCTGGCCCGACAAGCTCGACCTGCCCGGCTACCGCCCGGTGACCAAGGCGCACGGCAAGCAGATCACCGCGGCCGCACGCATGCTCTCCGAGGCCGAGCGACCGCTGCTCTACGTCGGCGGCGGCGTGATCCGCTCGAAGGCGTCGAAGGAGCTGCTCGACTTCGCCGAGGCCACCGGCGCTCCGATCACCACGACGCTGATGGCGCGCGGCGCCTTCCCCGACTCGCACCCCCAGCACCTCGGCATGCCCGGCATGCACGGCGCCGTACCCGCGGTGCTCGCCTTCCAGGAGAGCGACCTCGTCATCGCGCTCGGCGCGCGCTTCGACGACCGCGTCACCGGCAAGGTGAACGAGTTCGCCCCCGGCGCCAAGATCATCCACGTCGACATCGACCCGGCCGAGATCTCCAAGATCCGCACGGCCGATGTGCCGATCGTTGGTGACGTGCGCGAAGTGCTCGCCGACCTGCTCATGGCCTTCGAGGAGCTCGCGGCCGAGCGGCGCCCAGACCTCACCGACTGGTGGGAGCGGCTGCACGGCCTGCTCGAGCGCTTCCCGCTCGGCTTCACCGAGCCGAGCGACGGCCGGCTGTCGCCGCAGTACGTCATCCAGCGCATCGGCGAGCTCACGGGCCCGGAGGCGGTCTACGCAGCGGGCGTCGGCCAGCACCAGATGTGGGCGGCGCAGTTCATCAAGTACGAGCGCCCCAACTCGTGGCTGAACTCGGGTGGCTTGGGCACCATGGGCTACTCGGTGCCCGCGGCGATGGGCGCCAAGGTCGCGGAGCCCGACCGCGTCGTCTGGGCGATCGACGGCGACGGATGCTTCCAGATGACCAATCAGGAGCTCGCCACCTGCACGCTCAACGACATCCCGATCAAGGTCGCGATCATCAACAACTCGTCGCTCGGCATGGTGCGGCAGTGGCAGAGCCTGTTCTACGAAGGCCGCCACTCGTTCACCGACCTCGAGACCGGCCACGACGCCAAGATGATCCCCGACTTCGTGAAGCTGGGCGATGCATACGGATGCCTCTCCATCCGCGTCACGACGGCGGCGGAGGTCGATCCGGCCATCAAGCTCGCGCTCGAGACCAACGATCGCCCGGTGGTGATCGACTTCGTCGTCTCGAAGGATTCGATGGTGTGGCCGATGGTGCCGCAGGGCGTCTCGAACTCATTCGTGCAGTACGCCAAAGACCATGCCCCGGTCTGGGAGGAGGAGTGATGAGCACCCACGTCCTGTCGCTCCTGGTGGAGGACAAGCCGGGTCTGCTGACCCGCGTCGCCGGGCTCTTCGCCCGTCGCGGCTTCAACATCGACTCGCTCGCGGTGGGCCGCACCGAGGTGCCTGGCCTGAGCCGCATCACGGTCGTCGTCGACGTCGACCAGCTGCCGCTCGAGCAGGTCACGAAGCAGCTGAACAAGCTCGTGAACGTCGTGAAGATCGTCGAGCTTGAGCCGGGGCAGTCGGTGCAGCGCGAGCACCTGCTGATCAAGGTGAAGGTCGACAACTCGACGCGCTCGCAGATCCTGGAGGCGGCGACGCTCTTCCGGGCTCGCGTCGTCGACGTCACGACCGACGCGCTCGTGATCGAGGTCACGGGCGACTCGCCCAAGTGCCAGGCGCTGCTGCGACTGCTGGAGCCGTACGGCGTCAAGGAGATCGCGCAGTCCGGCCTGCTGGCCATCGGCCGCGGCGGCAAGTCCATCAGCGAGCGCGCGCTCAAGGTCGATCGCGGCTGACGCCGCGTCGCCTGCCGCAGCGCGACAGCAACCAGAACTCTCGAACGAACAGAAGGAGACACCATGACTGAGGTCATCTACGACGACGGTGCCGACCTCGGCATCATCCAGGGCAAGCAGGTCGCCATCATCGGCTACGGCTCGCAGGGCCACGCCCACGCGCAGAACCTGCGCGACTCGGGTGTCCAGGTGCGCGTCGGCCTGCAGCCGGAGTCGAAGAGCCGCGCGAAGGCGACGGAGGCCGGCTTCGAGGTGGGCACGCCCGCACAGGTCGCCGAGTGGGCAGACGTCGTCGTGCTCCTCGCTCCCGACCAGCACCAGCGCCACATCTACAACGACGAGGTCGCGCAGCACATGACCGAGGGCAAGACCCTCGTCTTCAGCCACGGCTTCAACGTGCGCTTCGGCTACATCGATGCGCCCGAGGGCATCGACGTCGTGCTCGTCGCCCCTAAGGGCCCGGGCCACACCGTGCGTCGCGAGTTCGAGGCAGGCCGCGGCGTGCCCGTCATCGTCGCCGTCGAGACGGATGCATCCGGCTCCGCCTGGGAGACGGCTTGGTCGTACTCGAAGGCGATCGGCGGCCTGCGTGCCGGCGGCATCAAGACCACCTTCACCGAGGAGACCGAGACCGACCTGTTCGGCGAGCAGGCTGTGCTCTGCGGCGGTGTCTCGCAGCTCGTGCAGTACGGCTTCGAGACCCTCACCGAGGCCGGCTACCAGCCGGAGATCGCCTACTTCGAGGTGCTGCACGAGCTGAAGCTCATCGTCGACCTCATGTGGGAGGGCGGCATCGCCAAGCAGCGCTGGTCGGTCAGCGACACGGCCGAGTACGGCGACTACGTCTCCGGCCCGCGCGTCGTCGACCCGAGCGTCAAGGAGAACATGCAGGCGGTGCTGAAGGACATCCAGTCGGGTGCCTTCGCCGAGCGCTTCATCGGTGACCAGGATGCTGGCGGCCCCGAGTTCAAGGAGCTGCGCGCCAAGGCAGAGGGACACCCGATCGAGGCGACCGGCAAGAAGCTGCGCGGCCTGTTCGCGTGGGAGCAGCCCGACTCGGACTACGTCGACGGCAGCGCCCAGCGCTGACCCAGCGACCAGGAGGGCCGGGATCCCACGATCCCGGCCCTCCGTCGTGCCCGCCCGCACCCGCATCCCGCCAACCGGGACGCACATGTCGTCCGACGCGCCCGCCGGCGACCGTTTGGTACCGGTACCCGGGGGATGCGCGGGGTCGGGTGGCGGACCGGTACCGAATGGTCGCGTCGCGACCTCGGAGGCGACCGTTTCGTACCGGTGGCCGGGGATGGGCGGGGCCGAGCAGCGAGCTGGCGTCGCTGCGCGGAGCGGCGCGCGGCTGTCAGCGGCGCGGTGAGCGTGGCAAGGTGGGCGGGTGGAGAGCGTCAGCGGCGAGCGCAAGGTCAGTGAGGCCTACCTGCGGTGGGCGCGCGTCGAGGCCGAGGAGCGCTCGCCGCGCTACGCCGAGTGGGCGCGCGGCGTCGCAGCCGATGCGGTGCTCTGCAGCGCGATCGCTGAGCTCGAGCCGAGCAAGCGTCAGCCCAATCTGCTCTTCGCCGCTGCGCGCTTCGAGGGCGTGCCGTTGCAGCCGTGGGCCGACGTGCGCGACATGATCGCAGGCAGCTGGAGCCGCATCCGCGCCACCATGCTCGCCCACATGACCCAGACGAACGAGGCGCGGCGCATGGCCACGCTGCTGCCCGCGATCGCGCACGTGCGCGGCCCCATCGCGCTCGTCGAGGTGGGCGCCTCCGCCGGACTCTGCCTCTACCCCGACCGCTGGCGCTACCGCTTCGGCCCCGGCAAGTACGTCGGCGATGCCGCGCTGCCGCTGCTCGAGACCGTCGCCTCGCCGTCGACGCCGCTGCCCGAGCATCCGCCCACCGTCGCCTGGCGCGGCGGCCTCGACCTGCAGCCGCTCGATCCCGACGAGCCCGAGACGAAGACCTGGCTCGAGGCGCTCGTGTGGCCGGATGCGAACGGCAACGTCGACGGGGTGCGCGTCGACCGGCTGCGCACCGCGCTCGCGATCGCCCGACGCGAGCGCGCGCACGTGCGGCGTGGCGACCTGCGGCACGACACGCGCGCGGTGGTGGAGGAGGCCGCCCAGCATGCGCCGACCGTGGTCGTGTGGCACTCCGCCGTGCTCGCGTACGTCACCGCCTACGACCGGGCCTCCTTCGCCGACCTGATGGGCGACCTGCCGGTGACCTGGGTGGCGAACGAGGGCGCCACGCTCGAGATCGGTCCGCCCGCGCCATGGGCGACCGACGGCGACTTCGTGCTGCGGCGCGACGCGCAGCCGCTCGCGGTCACCGACCCGCACGGCGCCGCCATCACCTGGCTCGACGACATCGCGCGCTGAGGCTCCCTCGGGGCATCGCGGCGGCGGGCGAGCAGGACGCATCCGTACCTGGATGCTCGCCGATTGTGCATCCCGCGTCGCGCGCGTTGAGTGGAGCGCATGACATCCCTCTGGCACGCGACAGGACCGAGCATCGACTTCGACGAGGCGGCGCAGCGAAGCGCGCACACGATCGTCGTCGGCGCTGGCATCACAGGCCTCGCGACCGCCGTGCTGCTCGCACGGCAGGGCGCCAGCGTCGTGGTGCTGGAGGCGCGCACGATCGGCTCGGTGGCGACGGGCAACACGACGGCGAAGCTGAGCCTGCTGCAGGGCGATCGCCTGCACCGCATCGAACGGCTCGCCCGCGCTGATGCAGTGCAGGCCTTCGTCGAGGGCTCGCGCGCGGGGCAGCGCTTCCTGCTCGAGATGCTCGAGCGCCGCGGCGAGTCGTTCGAGCTGCGGCCCGCGGTCTCCTACGCATCCACGCTCGAGGGAGCGCAGTCGCTCGAGCGTGAGCTGGCGGCCGCGCAGCGCCACGGCCTGCCCGTGACCGAAGGCGGCGCCGCGACGCTGCCGTTCGAGACGGCCGGCGCCATCGAGCTCGCCGATCAGGCGCAGCTGCAGCCGATGACCGTGCTCGCGGCACTCGCCGCCGAGCTGCGCGAGCACGGTGGATCGATCGTGCGCGCGACCGTGCGCGGCGTGCGACGCGCAGGCCCTGGAGTCGAGGTGGAGACGGATGACGGGCCCTGGCGCGCAGAGACCGCGGTGCTCGCGACGGGCTCGCCCGTGCCCGCGCGCGTGACCTCCGCGCTGCTGGAGGCCACCCGCTCCTACGCGGCCGCCTACCGCAGCGCGAGCTCGTTGCCGCAGTCGATGGCGCTGAGCGTCGACTCGCCGTCGAGGTCGCTGCGCACGGCGTCGAGTGCCGACGGCGAGGTGCTCGTCGCGGGCGGTCCCGGCCATGCGGTCGGCCGCCACGCAGATCCTCGGCGCCTCGTCGCAGAGCTGGACGGCTGGGTGCGATCGCACTGGCCGGATGCTGAGCGCACCCACGTCTGGAGCGCGCAGGACTACCGCACGCCGGACCGGCTGCCCTGGATCGGTGGCCGACCAGGCTCCGGCGCGCGCGTGCTGCTGGCGACGGGCTTCGACAAGTGGGGCATGACGGGCGGCACGCTGGCCGCGCTCGCCCTTGCGGGCCGGATCGCCGGTGCCGAGCCGGCATGGGCACGGACGCTCCGCCGCCGCGGCATCACCCCCGCTGCCGCGGGAAGGACCTTCGGTGCCGTCGGTGCGGTCGCGGCGGCGGAGCTGCGCACCGTGCCCGGGGCGCTCGCGCCCGCCGCGACGCCGCCGGAGGGCGAGGGGCGGCTCGGGCGCCGCGGCGTGCGACTGGTGGCGACATCGACGGTCGAGGGCCGCACGCGGGAGATCTCCGCGATCTGCCCGCACGTCGGGGCGCTCGTGGCATGGAACGCGCAGGAGCGCTCGTGGGATTGCACGGCGCACGGCTCACGCTTCGCGCCCGATGGCGCACGGCTCGAGGGGCCGGCCGCCTGTCCGCTGCGCGCCTTGCGTCGCGCCTAGGCCGCACCCCACTCCGCACGCGGCCTCCGTAGGTCGAGGAGCACGTCGGCGGAGCCGACGCGTGTCACGAGGCCGAACCCGCCTCCGCAGGTCGAGGAGCACGTCGGCGGAGCCGACGCGTGTCACGAGGCCGAGCCCGCCTCCGCAGGTCGAGGAGCACGTCGGCGGAGCCGACGCGCGTCACGCGGCCGAGCCCGCCTCCGTAGGACAGTCCTATGGAAGTCAAGTGGGGTTGAGGTCGTGTTTCAGGGCGGCGAGGATTTCGCGGCAGAGGTAGCGCTTGAGGGCTCTGATGGCGTCTCGTTTGGAGTGTCCTTCGGCGAGTTTCTTGGCGAGGTAGGCCTGGGTGCGTGGGTCGTTCTTGATGCGGCCGATGATGATCATGTGGAGGGCGCGGTTGGCTTGCCGGTCGCCGCCGCGGTGGAGCCGCATGCGGTGGGTTTTGCCGGAGGAGACGGGCACGGGTGCTGCGCCGCAGAGGCGTGCGAAGGCGGCGCTGCTGTGGAGTCGGTCGATGTTGTTCGCGGCGGTGATGAGGAAGCGGGCCGCGGTGTGGACGCCGACGCCTGGTCGGGCGAGCAGGGTGGGTGCGGTCGCGGTGACGAGTGCTGCCAGGTCGGCGTCGGCGGTCGTGATCTCCGCGTCGAGGGCGCGGATCCGTTCGGCGAGCGCGCGCAGCGCCGCCTTGGCGGCCTGGACCGGTTCGACCAGACGTGTCCGGTCGGGGCGGAGTCCGCGCAGGGCGCGCAGCAGCGCCGCCCGCGGCATGCCTCGGAGCGGTTCTCGCAGCTGCTCGGGCGCGGTGACCAGGTGCGCGTGGACCTGGTTCATCGCTTGGGTGCGCTGCTTGACGGCGAGGTCGCGGACGGCGGTGAGGAGGCGGATCGCTTCGGTGGCGCCGGTGGTGTCCTTGGGCGTGGCCGAGGCCATGCCGGAGAGTGTCTTCTGCGCCGCGGCGACGGCGTCGATCGCGTCGTCCTTGCCGCGGCGGGCGCGGGTGGCCTTGTCGGTGGTGTTCACCTCCATCACGGTCACCCCGGCGGCGGTCAGGTGGCGGGTGAGGCCGGCGCCGTAGGAGCCGGTCAGTTCGACACCGATCTTGTCGATGACGCCGTGCGCGGCCACGAACGCGAGCAGCTGCCGGTAGCCGGGAGGTGATGCGGGGAACTGCTCGATCGCGAGCGGGCGGCCGGCCAAGTCGAGCACGGCCACGTGGTGCGTGTCTCTATGCGTGTCGACGCCCGCGACGACGATTGTCCGCTGCGCCTGCTCGGGGTGGGTGATTAGCATGGGCTCTGTCTCCAATCGATCGTGATCGGTTGGATGACCTCACCGGGCCGGGCGGACACAACATTGAGTAGTCGTGGTCGGACAGAGTCCTATTAGGTCACGTCCCCGCCCGGCTCGGCCTCCCGACCGAACCAAGGGCAGCGGCCCCAGATCCGTGACCGACAAGTCCTACGAATGACATCGAGAGAGTCGGGCGAGGAGAAGGCCAGGCCACGGACCCGGAACCACCACCCCCATCCTCAATGTCGAGGAGCACGTCGGTGGAGCCGACGCGCGTCACGAGACCGGATCCGACCGTCCGTCAGTCCAGCGGCACCGCATGGGCGATGCCGTGCACGCGCACGGGCATGCGGGCGCCGCGCTCGATGCCCATCGCGGCGGGCATGCGCATGAGCACGGAGCCCGGCACACCAGCGGCCTCGGCAAGCACCAGTCGGTCGTGGCCCGAGTACTCGACGTCCCGCACCTCGATGACCACGCCTGCCGCGAAGGGCTTGAGCTGCTCCGGACGCACGACCAGCAGCGCGCGCTCGTCGGCGATCGCCCCGGGCGGGATCGGCGTGGGTCCGAGCGGCGTCGCCCAGACGTCGCCGTCGCGCTCGGCGGGCACGAGGGTCGACTCGCCGAGGAACCGAGCGAGCCAGGCCGAGCGGGGGCGCGCGAAGAGCTCCTCGGCCGTGCCGTGCTGCTCGATCCGGCCGTCGCGCAGCACCGAGACCCGGTCGGCGAACGCGAACGCCTCCTCCTGATCGTGCGTGACGAGGAGCGCGGTCGCGCCGGCCGCGCGCAGGATGCGGCCGATCTCACGGCGCAGGCCGACGCGCAGGCTGGCGTCGAGCGCCGAGAACGGCTCATCGAGCAGCACGATGCCGGGTTCTGGAGCGAGCGCGCGCGCGAGCGCCACCCGCTGCGCCTGGCCGCCGGAGAGCGCCGAGGACGGGCGATCGGCGAAGCCGCTCAGCTCGACGAGGTCGAGCAGCTCCTGCACGCGTGCGCCGCGCGGATCGCGAACTGCACGCGGCAACCCGAAGGCGATGTTCTGGCCAACCGTCAGGTGGGGGAACAGCGAGGCATCCTGCGGCACCCAGCCGACGCCGCGGCGCTCCGCCGGCACGGTGCGCGTCGCGCTCGAAACCGTGCGGTCGCCGATCGCGATCTCGCCCTCGCGCAGCGGCAGCAGCCCCGCGATCGCGAGCAGCAGGGTCGACTTGCCCGAGCCGGATGCGCCCAGCACGGCGTCGACGCCGCCGGCCGGCACATGCAGCGAGACGGCGTGCACGGCGTCGGCACCGCCGGGATGCCCGGTGCTCGCGGCCGATACCCGCAACTCGGTCATGGTCCGCTCCGCTCGGTGATGGCGTCGCCGTGCTCGCGGTCGATCGTGGACGCCAGCACCAGCATGGCAGGCACGGCCGCGCTCGCGATAAGCGCCAGGGCGAAGGGCGCCGCAGCGGCATACTGCGAGATGTCCGTGCGTGCCCAGAGCGCGGTCGCGAGCGTGTCGACGCCCGTCGGGCGCAGCAGCAGGGTCGCGGGCAGCTCCTTGAGCGCCGCCACCGCGGCCAGCAGCGCGGCGATGGCGATGCCGGGGGAGGCGATGCGCGCCGTGGTGCTCAGCAGCGCGTCCACACGGCGTCGGCCCAGGCCGCGCGCCAGCTGCTCGAAGCGCTCCGGCACCCGCTCGAGCGCGGCGCGCACGCCCCCGACCGTGCGCGGGGTGGCCAGCAGCGCGGTGGCGGCGACCAGCAAACCGAACGACTGATACGCCCACGGCACGAGCGAGAGCGAGAGGAAGACGAGCGAGAGCCCGACCACGATGCCCGGCAGCGCGTGGGCGATCGTGGCGGACCCCTCCAGCGCTCGGCTGAGCGGCGACGGGAAGCGCGTGGCGAGCAGGGCGACGGGAGCGGCAAGGGCGACCGCGAGCAGTCCCGCCGCGACGGCGAGGCTCATCGAGGTGCCGGCCGCGTCGAGCAGTTCTGGCACGTCGAGCGCGGCGACGGCGTCGGCCGACAGCACGCGGCCGACGAGCACGCTCACCGGCACGACGATCGCCGCGACGGGCGTCGCGAGCACCGCGGCGATCGCGACCGGGGTCCACCATCCGGCGTTCCACCGCAGCGGTGCGCGCGAGCGCGACCGCGCAGCGGGCACGGCACGCCGCACCCGCTGCTCGAGCAGCACGAGCGCGATGGCCGCGATCACGAGCACCAGCCCGAGGAGCGCGGCGTAGGAGCGATCGAAGCCCGCTCCCATGGCGCGGGCGATACCGGTCGACAGCGTCTCGACCCGCATGAGCGAGACGACGCCGAAGTCGGCGAGTGCATAGAGCCCCGCAAGCAGCGCCCCGGCGGTCGCGGCCGGCCGCACGATCGGCCAGGTCACCTGTGCCATTGCGGCGAGCGGGCCGCGCCCGAGCGAGCGAGCGGCGATCTCGAGCCCGGCCGGTGCCTGCCGGAGCGCGGCATAGACGGGCAATGTCACGTATGGGGTCGAGACGATCGTCAACTGCAGCCAGGCCGCCCAGAAGCCGCTCATGGAGGGCATGACGCCGAGCCAGCCGAACGCAGCGACGTAGGAGGGCATCGCGAGCGGCAGCGCGGCCGCCGTCAGCAGCAGCCGCGACGCGGGCAGCCGGAGTCGCGCGAGCAGCGTCGCCTGCAGCGTGCCGAGCACGCCGACCGACAGCATCACCGTGAGCGCCAGCCCGAGGCTCGTCAGCAGCAGCTGCCCGGTGCGCGGGCGCAGCACGAGCGGCAGCGCTGCGGCGGGGTCGCCGCCCAGCGCGCGCACCACGAGGTACACCACCGGCGCGGCGAGCAGGGCGACCGAGATGACGCCGAAGAGCGCGAGGAAGCGCGCGCCGCGCGGCAATGCGCGGCGGCGCGCGCTCCTCGGCGCGGTGATCACCTCAGAGCAGGCCGTGCTCTGCCAGCATCGCCTGCGTCTCGGACAGCGAGGCGAGGTCGGCCAGGTCGAAGCCCTCGACGGCCAGCGACTCGATGGCCGGCAGTTCGGCCGCGGGCTCGACGCCGTCGACCAGGGGGTACTCGAGGGTCTCGGTGACGAAGTACTCCTGCGCCGCGGGGGAGAGCAGGTATTCGATGAACGCCATCGCATCCTCGTCGCCGGCCGCGCCCGTCAGCAGGCCGGCTCCGGTGACGTTCACGATGCCGCCCGGGTCGCCGGGGAGGAACTGCAGCTGCGCGCGCATCTGGTCGGCGCCGAGCTCCTGCGCATCCTCGAACCAGTAGTAGTGGTTGATGAGGCCGAAGTCGGCCTCGCCCGACTCCACCAGGTCGAGCGTCTGCCCGTTCGACTCCGTCAGGATCGGGTCGTTCTCGGCGATCGCCGCGACCCACGCATCCGCTGCCTCCTCGCCCTCGAGCACGCGCATTGCGGTGACGAAGGACTGGAAGGATGCGTTGCCGGGCGCGAAGGCGACGCGACCGCTGTACGAGGGGTCGGTGAGCTCGGCGATCGCCGTCGGCACCTCGTCCGCCGCGACATCCTCGCTGTCGTAGGCGATGACCCGTGCGCGGCCGGTCACGCCGACCCAGCTGCCATCCGTGGAGGTGAACTCGGCGGGCACGGCGCCGGTGAGCTCCTCCGGCAGGGTGGTGAGCATGCCGGCCTCGGCGAGGGCGCCGAGCGAGCCGGCATCCTGCGACCAGAAGACGTCGGCCGGGGTGCGGTCCTGCTCCTCGAGCAGCAGGGCCTCGAGCTCGGTGGAGGATGCGTAGCGCACCTCGGCGTCGATGCCCGTCTCCTCCTCGAATGCCTCGACGAGCGGACCGACGAGATCCTCGCTGCGGCCCGCGTAGAGCGTGAAGGCACCATCGGCGTTGGACGCCGGCTCCGAGGAGTCTGCCGCGTCCGGCGTCGAGGCGCCGCAGCCGGTCAGCGCCAGGGCGGCGGCGGCGACCACGGCGAAGGCGGGCAGGGCTGCGCGTCGGGTGGGGCGAATGAACGCGTGCGGCAAGGGAGCTCCTTGAAGTTCGGGATGGGGCGCGGGCGATCCAGATGTCGTCGGCGTAGGTAAGGCTACCCTCACTCACCCTGTCGTGCGACCGTGCGTGAGGTTCGAATCGGTAGGATTGCCGCGATGAGCGGTGATGAAGATGCCTTCCGTTGGGAGGGCGATGAGCTCGACGCCCCGGCTGTTTCGGACAGGGCAGCGGCCACCGACCCCGCCGACCAGCGCACGCAGCTCGCGCGGCCGTCGCGCCCATGGGGAGCGCTCGGCTGGCTGATGCTCGCGCTCGCGGTCGCGGCGACCATCGGATGGGCGGTGATCGTGGTCGCCAACCCCGTGCAGCAGCCCAGTCTGGTCGGGCTCGCCATGTATCAGCTCGGAGAGCTGCTGGCCGTGGTCACGCCGCTGCTGTGGTGGTTCACCGCCGCTCGGGTCGCGCCGCTGGACCGGCGCGCCGGCTGGTGGTTCGCGGGTCTGCTGGTGACCGCGCCGTGGCCGCTCGCTGCAGGGATGCTCACGTGAGCGCCGCCCCCGCTGCTCGCGAGGCACGCTCGGAGCGACCCGGCGATGCCTGGATCGTCGCGCTGCTGCTCGCGCTCGGCTTCGCCTACGACACGATCGAGGCGGTCGCCAACCTGCAGCAGCTGCCGCTGCTCTACCTCGGAAGCGGCATCGAGGACTCGGTGCCGTGGTGGCTGCTGATCGCGGGCGTCGTGCTGCCCGGGCTGCTGTTCCTCGCGGCGCTGTGGATCGGGCGTCGGATGCGGCTGGTGCCGCGCGCGGGCGTGCTGCTGATCGCGCTCGGCGTGAGCGCGCAGCTCGCGCTGTTCGCCGAGCAGCTGGCCCGCCAGATCGCTGTGAGTGCGCTCGGCGGATAGCGCCGCCCCGCGGTTCAAGGAACGTTGGTCGACTCGCTGCCGTGCGCGAGCAGCCGCGCAGCTTCCTTCGCGGCGAAGACCGGGTCGCTGTCCGGGTTGAGGGCGATCGTCAGATGATCGAGCACGATCCCGTTCACGAGGTGGTGCAGCTGCTCGACCAGGTGTGCACCGCCGGAAAGCCCCCTTGCGCCATGGAAGGCGATGTCGTCGCGGAGGCCCTGGCGCAGCACGGGCGTGAGCACCTCGGCAACCTCCGGCGCGCGGGATGCCTCGAGACGTAGCTCGATGAGCGCGCGTGCGAGGTGCGACTGCAGGAGGAGGCGCTCGACGACGGCTCCCACGTACTCGGGTATCGCGTCATCGGTAGCAACCTGCGCGAGCGTCTCGAGCTGAGCGGGGGTGGGTGCAAGCCGCTCGAAGATGCGGTGCGCCATGGCGAGCACGAGCGATGCACGGCTCGGGAAGTAGTTGGCGGATGTGCCGGCGGGCAGCGCGGCGCTCGTGTCGACAGCGCGGTGGGTGAGTGCTCGGCTGCCGTCGCGCCCGAGGATGAGCAGCGCCGCGTCGGTGACTGCTGCTCGACGAACGGGGTTCGAGACCATGCATCCCAGCCTACGGCAACCACAACGGATGTGGTAGTTTGCTGCCGCAACGCTGAGAGCCCGTGATTGGAGCGCCGGATGCGCAAGCTCGTGTACTACATCGCCGCGTCGATCGATGGCTTCATCGCTGATGCCGCGGGCGATGTGTCGTGCTTCCCACTCGTGCCGGAGACCCTGGAGCACCTCTTCGATCGCTATCCCGAGACCTGCCCGGCGCACCTGCGTGAAGCATTCGGCGTGACTGCAGGACCGAAGCGGTTCGACACCGTGCTGCTCGGTCGGAGGACGCAGGAGCCCGCGCTCCAAGCGGGCCTCGTCGCAGGGGCGTACCCGCACCTGCGCCAGATCGTGGCGACGCACCGAGGCCTCCCCGAGTCGGCCGGGATCGAGCTGATCGAGGGAGACCTCGCGCCTCAGATCACTGCGCTCAAGCGCCAGTCCGGGGGCGACATCTGGCTCTGCGGAGGTGGGGACATCGCTGGTCAGCTCATCGACCTGATCGACGAGGTGCAGCTGAAGGTCAATCCGGTGCTGCTCGGGGACGGCATCGGGCTGTTCGGGCGGGTCGCCCGCTGCCGCGAGTTCCTGCCTGTCGGCATGGAGTCGCTGCCAGGCGGCGTGACGCTCGCGACCTATCGAGCAGCCGCTCCCGCGCCTGCTGCCTAGATCACTGCGACGAGCAGCAGCGCGCCCAGCGCGACCTGACCGATCGCGCGCGGCACGAGCGGCATCGCGACGGCGCCGAAGCGCTTCGGGTCCTTCGCGGCCTCGGCGTTCGCGGGGAAGACGGCGATCAGCAGTGCGACGAGCGCGAGGCCTGCGGCGAAGCGCACGCCCCACCACGGCGCGAGCAGCCCGAGGCCGCCGACGATCTCGGCGATGCCGGAGATCGTCACGAGCGGCACCGCCCAACCGCGCTCCGGCCCGGCGAGCCCTGCTGGGATCATCGCCGCCATGGTGCGGCGCACGCGCGGCACGAAGTGCGTGATGCCCATGCCGATGAAGGCGGCAGCCAGGATGATGCGCAGCACCAGTTGCGCGATTGCGAAGGGATCCATCGCTTCGAGTATCCCGCACCCGCGGCGCGCCGCGCTCCGCCGACCCCTTCGACCACCGCGGACCCGGTGCACCGGGTCCAGCTGGGCGGAAGGGGTCCGGGGCGCCGGTGCTGGCGCCGCTCGGGAGAGATGCGCGGCAAGGCAGGAGGCCAGCCGCGACACCCGCGCTCGGCACCGCACGCGACGGTCGCTAGGCTGGATTCCTGGCACGACGAGGTGCTGCCTGCCCAAACCTCCGAGGAGTCCCGCATGTCCAAGCCCGTCGTCCTGATCGCCGAGGAGCTCTCGGCCGCAACCGTCGATGCCCTCGGCCCCGACTTCGATGTGCGCAACGTCGACGGCACCGACCGTCCGGCGCTCTTCGCGGCGCTTGCCGACGCATCCGCCGTGCTGGTGCGCAGCGCCACCAAGATCGACGCCGAGGCGCTCTCGCACGCGCCGCAGCTCAAGGTCGTGGCACGCGCGGGCGTCGGCCTCGACAACGTCGAGATCCCGGCTGCCACGAAGGCCGGCGTCATGGTCGTGAACGCGCCCACCTCGAACATCGTCTCGGCCGCCGAGCTCGCGATCGCGCACCTGCTGGGCCTCGCCCGGCACATCCCGGCAGCGGATGCGTCGCTCAAGCGCGGCGAGTGGAAGCGGTCGGCATACACGGGCGTCGAGCTGTACGAGAAGACGGTCGGCATCGTCGGCCTCGGCCGCATCGGCGTGCTGGTCGCCGAGCGCCTCGCGGCCTTCGGCACCAAGCTCATCGCCTTCGACCCCTTCGTGAGCCCGGCGCGCGCCGCCCAGCTCGGCGTCGAGCTGCGCACGCTCGACGAGCTGATGGCCGAGAGCGACTTCATCACCATCCACATCCCGCGCACCCCCGAGACCGTCGGCATGATCGGCGCCGAGCAGTTCGCGCTCGCGAAGCCCTCGCTCCGCATCGTGAACGCCTCGCGCGGCGGCATCATCGATGAGGCCGCCCTCGCCGAGGCGCTGCACGCCGGCACCATCGCCGGCGCCGGCATCGACGTCTTCGTCTCCGAGCCGCCGAAGGACGATGCGCTCACGAGCGCCCCGAACATCCAGGTCACGCCGCACCTCGGCGCCTCGACCGACGAGGCGCAGGAGAAGGCCGGCATTGCCGTCGCCCGCTCGGTGCGGCTCGCGCTCGCGGGCGACCTGGTGCCGGATGCGGTGAACGTCGCCGGCGGCATCATCGACGAGTACGTGCGCCCGGGCATCCCGCTGGCGGAGCGGCTGGGGCAGTTCGCGGCGGGTCTCGCGGGCGGGCCGGTCGAGGCCGTGGATGTCGCGGTGCACGGCGAGCTCGCCGCCTACGACGTCAAGGTGCTGCGGCTGGCCGCGCTCAAGGGCTTCTTCTCGTCGATCGTGAGCGAGCAGGTGACCTTCGTGAACGCGCCGGTGCTGGCCGAGTCGCGCGGCGTGACGAGCACGCTCACCGCCGACGAGCGTAGCGACGAGTACCGCAACGTGGTGGAGGTCGTGCTGGCCACGAGCGACGGTCGACGCGTGAGCGTCGAGGGCACGCTGACGGGGCCGAAGCAGATCGAGAAGATCGTCGGTGTCAACGGGCAGTCGGTGGAGGTGCCGCTCGCCGAGCACTTCGTGGTGATGGAGTACGCCGACCGCCCCGGCATCGTCGCCACCTACGGTGCCGCCTTCGGCGAGGCCGGCATCAACATCGCCGGCATGCAGATCGCGCGCACGGAGGCCGGGGGAGACGCGCTCTCCATCGTCACGATCGACCAGACGGCGCCGGATGCGCTCATCGAGCGTCTCGGCGAGACGATCGAGGCGACCGCGATCCGCCAGATCGACATCCGCCCGATCTGACCAGGGCTCAGCCGGCGAGCAGCCGCTCGAGTCGCGCGACCACGCGGTCGACCGAGTCGGGCGGCAGCGACTCGGCGCCGCCGAAGGCCGAGCGCAGGTAGATGCCGTCGCTCAGCCGCACGACCAGCAGGGCGAGGTCGCGGTCGCCGAGGCTCTCGGTGAGCGCCGCCAGGTAGTGCTCGTCGAGCCGCGTGAGGGCATCGCGCGCCGTCTGGTGCTCGTCGTGCTGGCCCAGCTTCAGCAGCGCGACCAGCGTGCGGTCGATGGGATGCTCGGCCGCCACCGACTCGTGCAGGAAGACGCTGACGGCGTCGGCCATCGGCGCGAGGCGCGCCTGCTCGGCCTGCCCGAAGCGGTCCAGCCGCTCGGCGAGCCCCTCGACGAGCGCCGCCTTCGAGCCGAAGTGATAGAGCAGCCCGCCCTTCGACACGCCGGCGGCCTCTGCGGTCGCCGCGATCGTGCCAGCTCGCTCGCCGAGCTCCAGCACCAGCTGCTCGAACGCATCCAGGATGCGGTCTCGGGTGTCCTCCGCCTTGCTCATGGATCCACCATACCTCGACAAAAAACCGTCCAGACGGTACAGTGATCTGATGATGAGCCAGATCCAGCCCAGTGCACCCACCCTCTCGACCGGCACGCCGCGCGCCGGCGCGCGTGCGTGGGGTGCACTGGCGGTGCTCATGCTGCCGGTGCTGCTCGTCTCGATCGACATCACCGCGCTCAACTTCGCGCTCCCCGAGATCGCGGTGGCGCTGCAGCCGACTTCGGCGCAGCAGCTGTGGATCGTCGACGCCTACTCGCTCGTGCTCGCGACGCTGCTGGTTGCGATGGGCAACCTCGGCGACCGCATCGGCCGGCGCCGCATCCTGCTCATCGGCGCGTCGGGCTTCGCCGTCTTCTCGGTGCTGGCTGCATTCGCGCCGACCGCTGAGCTGCTCATCGCCGCCCGCGCCGCGATCGGCTTCTTCGGAGCCACGCTCATGCCGGCGACCCTAGCGCTGCTGCGCACGATCTTCCTCGACCGGCAGCAGCGACGCCTCGCCGTGGCGGTCTGGGCGACCGCGTTCTCGGTCGGCTCCGCCGCCGGCCCCATCGTCGGCGGCGCGCTGCTCGCCCACTTCCACTGGGGCGCGATCTTCCTGATCGCGGTGCCGGTGCTGCTGCCGCTGCTCGTGCTCGCCCCGCTGCTGGTCGACGAGTCGCGCGACCCCGCGCCCGGCCCCATCGATCCGGTCGGCATCGCGCTGTCGATGCTCGCGCTCGGCGGGCTCGCGGCCGGCATCAAGGAGATCGCCGTCGCCGGCATCGACCCGCTCGGCATCGGCCTGGTACTGCTCGCCGTGCTGGCTGGCTGGGCGTTCGTGCGGCGGATGCGCCGGGTCTCGCAGCCGATGCTCGACGTCGGCCTGTTCCGGCTGCCGCAGTTCAGCGGCGCGCTGCTGGTCAACCTGCTCAGCGTGGTCGCGCTCACCGGCTTCCTGTTCTTCGTCACGCAGCACCTGCAGCTCGTCGAGGCGATGCCGGTGCTCGACGCCGCGCTCGTGCTCGTGCCGGGCGTGGTCGCCATGATCGTTGCCGGGCTGCTGGTGGTGCGCATCGTTCGGCGCATCGACCCGGGCGTCGTCGTGGTCGTCGCGCTCGCCTCATCCATGGCCGCATACGGAATGCTCGCGGTGCTGGGCGAGGAGGTCACGATCGGCGGCATCGCGATCGCGTTCGCCCTGCTGGGCGTCGGCATCGGTGCCGCGGAGACGATCTCGAACGACCTGATCCTCACCGCCGTGCCGCCGGCCAAGGCGGGCGCCGCCTCGGCGCTCTCCGAGACTGCCTACGAGTTCGGCGCCGTGCTCGGCACGACGCTGCTGGGCGGGCTGCTCACCGCCGTCTACCGGGCGTCGCTCGTCGTGCCCGCTGGCACGGACGAGTCGATGGCGGCCGCCGCCAGGGAGACGCTCGGTGGCGCGGTCGCCGCGACCGAGGGCGCGGGTGCCGCGGGGGAGCGGCTGCTGGATGCCGCGCGCACCGCATTCGACCACGGCGTGATCGCCACCAGCATCTCGGGCGCCGTGCTCATGCTCGTCGCGATGGCGGTCGCGTGGTGGACGCTGCGCGGCTCCGACGACTGAGCGCTGTCGCGCGTGGGTGGCGTCGATTAGCGTCTGCCGCATGGAGACCACGACTGCACGGATCATCCTCGTCCCCGGCTTCTGGCTGGGTGCGTGGGCCTGGGACGACGTCGCCGAGCGATTGCGAGCGCTCGGCCACGACGTGACCGCACTGACGCTTCCTGGGCTCGAGCCAGACGCGGACGCGCCCGGCGACGTGTCGCTCGACGACCACGCTCGCGCGATCGAGGCGGCCATCGGTGATGGCCCCGTCGTGCTCGTCGCGCACAGCGGCGCCGCATTCCCGGCCTCCGTTGCGATCGACCGCAACGTCGAGCGCATCGCCCACTCCATCTGGGCCGACACGGCGCCGATCGTCGACGGTGCGGCGATGGACGCGTCCTTCGCCGGCGACGCGCTGCCGATCGAGACGAACTGGGATGCCGAGCTCGAGGAGGGGTCGATGCGCGATCTCACGGATGCGCAGCTCGACGAGTTCCGCCGACGTGCGGTGCCGCAGCCTGGCGGCACCGTGCGCGAGGCGGCACGGCTGATGGATGAGCGCCGCCTCGACGTGCCCGCCACCGTCGTCTGCACGTCCTACTCGGCCGACGACTACCGCTCCTACGCCGAGCAGGGCATACCGTTCCTCGCCGGCGTGCTGGAGCACCGGGCGCTGACGATGCTCGACCTGCCCACTGGCCACTGGCCGATGTGGTCGAAGCCGGCAGAGTTGGCCGCGATCATCGATGAGGTGACGCGCTCCGCCTGACGGATCCCGCTGGCGGCGTCAGTGGTCGGGCAGCAGTGCCCAGACGCTTGCCCCGCCGAGGTGGGTGTCGTCGATGCCGATGCTTCCGCCGTGCGCGTCGACGATGCGGCGGCAGGTCGACAGTCCGATCCCGTGGCCGTCGAGGTCGGTGCGACCGGCACGCTCCAGCAGTCCGAACACGCGCGTTCGCGCGTCTTCGGCGATCCCCGGACCATTGTCATCGACGGTGATGCGCCAGCCGGCGCTGACGGGCGTGGCGCGCACCTCGATGTGCGGGCGCGCTCCCTCCGCCGCCGCGAACTTGATGGCGTTCGACAGCAGATTCTGCATCAGCGCCCGCAGCATCGTCGTATCGCCGATGATCGTCGGCAGCGCGCCGACGTCGATGGTCGCGCCCGTCTCGACGACCGCCGCATCGAGGTCCTCGACCGCGGCCGCGAGCACGGCGGCGAGATCGACCGGCTCGCGCCGCGGGCTGGCACCGAGCTGCGCGAACGAGAGCAGGTCGTCGACCAGCAGGAGCATCCGCTTGGCCGCAGCCTCCGCGCGGCCCAGCGCCCAGCCGGCATCCGCGGCACCCTCCAGCTCGGGACTCGTCGCGGCGAGCTCCAGGAAGCCGAAGAGCGCGGCGAGCGGGTTTCGGAGGTCGTGGCTCACCTGGCCCGCGAAGTGCGCGAGCTGATCGTTCGAGCGCACCAGCTCGCGCGTCATGCGGCGCAGCTCCAGCACGTCGACGATCTGGCGGGCGAGGACATCCAGCGCGCGCGTGCCGCCGGGGCTGAGGTCGCCGGGATTGTTGTCGAACACGCACAGCGTGCCGATCGGCAGTCCGCCAGGGGCGATGAGCGGGCTCGACGCGTAGAGCCGCACGTTCGCGATCTCACCGTTCACGAACGGGTTGTCGCGGAACCGCTCGTCGAGCTGCGCATCCGGTACGAAGACGGGTTCGGCCTGCTGGAACACGATGTTGCACATCGAGTCCTCGCGCGAGCACGCGCTCGCCTCGATCCCGACCGCCGCGACGGAGTGCTGCGTGCCCTCGTCGATGATGTTGATGAGCGCGAACCGGACGCCGCAGGCGGCTGACGCCAGCTCGACCAGACCCTGCAGGTCGGCCGCGGGCGGCTCGCCGAGGATGCGGTAGGCCTCGATCGCCTCGCGACGTGCGAGATCCTCTGCGCGGGTGCTCGTGTGCTGTGCTGTGCCGTGACTCACCGCTCCAGACTAAGTGCCGCAGGCTGCTGCATGACCGAGCACGCGAAAGGGGCGCCGCCGAAGCGACGCCCCTGCCCGTTGCCGGTGGCCAGCGAGTCGTCTGTCAGACCACGTCGTCGCGGCGCTCGGTGCGCTCGACGCGGGTGCCCGTCGCCGGGTCGACGCTCGCGCGCGACACCTGCGAGGTGCGGCCGCTGCGGGCGTTCATGATGATGCCGATGAGGGTCACGAGCGCTCCCGCGCCCAGCAGGATGTAGCCGATCAGCGACCAGTTGGCGCCCTCGACCTCCCACAGTCCCGGCACTGCCCACGCGACGATCGCGCCAGCGGCCATGAGAAAGATGCCGAAGCCGATGCTCAAGGTGCTCTCCATTCGTCGGGACGGCCGGGAAGCCGTCGCTGCAGGCAATCTAACGCAGCCCCGCCTGAACACCGCGTGGGAATCGCGCGCGACTAGGCTTGCACCGCGGCCTGCGCGGGTGCAGTGCCGCGAGTCGACGGGCGCGCAGAGCGCCGCAAGGAGGAAGCGTGGAGCAGCTGCGTCTCGCGGTCATCGGAGGAGACGGGATCGGGCCCGAGGTGACGCTGGAGGCCAGGCGCGCCATGCGCGCCGCGCTCGACGGGGTCGAGCTGGTCGAGACCGAGTACGACCTCGGTGCAGCCCACTTCCTCGAGACCGGCGAGATCCTCGACGATGCCACGCTCGCTGCGCTTGCCCAGCACGACGCAATCCTGCTCGGCGCGGTCGGCGGCGATCCCGCCGACCCGCGCCTCGCCGGCGGCATCATCGAGCGCGGGCTGCTGCTGCGCCTCCGCTTCGCCTTCGACCATCACGTGAACCTGCGCCCCACGCGCCTGCACCCGAAGGTGGAGAGCCCGCTGCGCAACCCGGGCGAGATCGACTTCGTCGTGGTGCGGGAGGGCACCGAGGGGCCGTACGTCGGCAACGGCGGCTCGCTGCGCACCGGCACCGAGCATGAGATCGCGAACGAGACGAGCGTCAATACCGCCTTCGGCGTCGACAGGGTCGTGCGCTTCGCGTTCGAGCTTGCCGAGCAGCGTCGTCACACGCTGACCCTCGTGCACAAGAAGAACGTGCTCGTGCACGCCGGTGGGCTGTGGCAGCGCGTCGTCGACGCGGTCGCCGCCGAGCACCCGGATGTCGCGGTCGACTACCTGCACGTCGACGCGGCCACCATCTTCCTGGTCGACAACCCGGGCCGCTTCGACGTGATCGTCACCGACAACCTGTTCGGCGACATCCTCACCGACCTCGCCGGCGCCGTCGGCGGCGGCATCGGACTGGCGGCATCCGGCAACCTCAATCCTTCCGGCGCCTTCCCGAGCATGTTCGAGCCCGTGCACGGCTCCGCGCCCGACATCGCCGGTCGCGGCATCGCCGATCCGACCGCCGCGATCCTCTCCGCCGCGCTGCTGCTCGAGCACTCCGGGCAGGCAGCGGCAGGCGCGCGCATCCGCGACGCCGTCGACGCGGACATCGACGCGCGCGACGGCTCGCGACGCACCACCACCGAGATCGGCGCCGCTATCGTCGACCGCATCACCGCTTCCAAGGAGCACGCATGAGCCTCGACTTCACGCTCACCCGCAATGCGCGGCCGGCAGACGACGACGTCCGTGCCGACGTGCTGGCCAACCCCGGCTTTGGGCAGTTCTTCACCGACCACATGGTCTCGATCGATTGGACGCTCGAGGACGGCTGGGCGAACGCCCGCGTCGAGCCGTACGGCCCGCTGCAGATGGACCCCGCCTCTGCGGTGCTGCACTACGGCCAGGAGATCTTCGAGGGCATGAAGGCCTACCGACGCGCCGATGGCTCGGTGTGGACGTTCCGCCCCGACCAGAACGCGCGGCGCCTGCAGCGCTCGGCAGAGCGGCTCGCTCTGCCGCAGCTGCCGGAGGACGACTTCGTCGAGGCGGTGCGCCAGCTCGTCGAGGTCGACGAGGCGTGGGTGCCCAGCGGCGGCGAGAACTCCCTCTACCTGCGCCCCTTCATGATCGCCAATGAGGTGTTCCTGGGCGTGCGGGCGGCGCAGACCGTGCGCTTCATGGTGATCGCCAGCCCCGCCGGCCCCTACTTCGCCGGCGGCGTCAAGCCGGTCTCGATCTGGCTCTCCCGCGAGTTCAATCGAGCGGGCAAAGGCGGCACGGGAGCGGCCAAGTGCGGCGGCAACTACGCCGCGAGCCTGCTGCCGACCCAGCAGGCGGTCGCCAACGGCTGCGCGCAGGTGCTCTTCCTCAACGAGGGCGGCACGGACCTGGAGGAGCTCGGCGGCATGAACGTGGTGCTCGTCAAGGCCGACGGCACCCTCGTGACGCCCGAATCCGACTCGATCCTCGACGGCGTCACCCGCAACTCGCTGCTGCAGCTCGCGCAGGATGCCGGCCACCGCGTCGAGCGGCGCCCGGTCACGCTCGCCGAGTGGCGCGATGGCGCCGCGGACGGCTCGATCACCGAGGCCTTCGCCTGCGGCACGGCCGCGGTGCTCACGCCCATCGCGGCGCTGAAGAGCGCCGACGAGACCATCGGCGACGAGCATGCGCCGGCGGGGCCCGTGGCGACCGCGCTCCGCAAGCAGCTCACCGACATCCAGTACGGCCGTGCCGAGGACGAGCACGGCTGGATGCTGCAGCTCACCGGAGCCCGCTGATGCGCGTCATCCGCTTCTCGCATGGCGACCGGATCGGCTTCGGCGTCCTCGACGACGACGCGCTGGTCGAGCTCGTCGGCGACCCGATCGTCAACGGCTTCGACACCACAGGGCAGCGCCTCGCGCTCAGCGAGGTGCGGCTGCTCGCCCCCGTGATCCCGCGCTCGAAGATCGTCGCGGTCGGTCGCAACTACGCGAAGCACGCGGCCGAGATGGGCAACGACGTGCCGACGGAGCCGCTCGTCTTCCTCAAGCCCAACACCTCGGTGATCGGCCCCGGCGACGCCATCGTGCTGCCGCCCGAGTCGGAGAACGTGCACTTCGAGGGTGAGGTCGCGCTCGTCATCGGGCGGGTCGCCCGCCGCCTCACGCCGCAGAACGCGCTCGGCGCGGTCTTCGGCGTGACGGTCGCGAACGACGTCACGGCGCGCGATCTGCAGCGCCGTGAGCCGCAGTGGGCCAGGGCCAAGGGCTTCGACACCTTCTGCCCGATCGGCCCGGCGATCGAGACGGAGCCAGACTGGGATGCGCTGCGCGTGCTGACCAGACTCGACGGCGAGGTGCGGCAGGACGGCAACTCGACCGACTGGATCTTCGACGCGCCGACCGTGCTGAGCTGGATCACGGCATCGATGACCCTCCTGCCTGGCGACGTGGTGCTGATGGGCACACCGGAGGGGGTCGGGCCGATGGCCGCCGGTCAGACCGTCGAGGTCGAGATCCCGGGTGTCGGCACGCTGCGCAATCCTGTGGTCGCGCAGCAGACCGTCTGAGCGGGGTCCCGAGCAGGCGACGAGCATCGCTGACGCGCAGTCTCGTCGGGCGAGCGGGCTGACCTTGCACCGCAGGCTGTCTGCATATGCAGGCAGTCTCCCGCTACAGTGGGAACATGGCTTCTCCCGATGCCCTTCGCGGCCACGTCGATGCAATGCTGCTCGCGGTGCTGTCCGCCGGACCGGTCCACGGCTACGGTGCGGTCGAGCGCATCAGGGAGCGCTCGGGTGGCGTGCTCGACTTCCCGAGCGGCACGGTCTATCCGGCGCTGAAGCGACTGGAGCGACGCGGCCTCATCGAGGGCGAGTGGGAGGTCGGCGGCCGTTCGAAGCGGGTCTACCGGCTGACGAGCGCAGGCATCGCTGCGCTCGAGACCGAGCGCAGCGACTGGGTGAAGACCGCGTCGCTGATCACGAGCGTGCTCGGCGCGGCTCGCGGCTGACTGCCGCCCACAGCCGCAGCACGCTGGCGGACGATGCCGCGAGCGCGGCCCCCAGCACGATGGTGAAGGCGACCAGTGCGACGAGCGCTGCCGTGCCCGCCGCCGGCACCGCCAGCATGGCCGCCATCGCGATGGCCCCCAGCACGAGCACGAGCGCGAACCCGAGCTGCAGCACGGCGACCGCCGCGAGCGCGGCGGGTGAGCCCCAGCGGCGGATGGCGAACCACGCGGCGACCGCGGTGCCGACCAGGAGCGGGCCCGCGACGTCGAGCGCCGTCGAGACCTGCAGCATCCAGCCGGACTCCGCGGGCACACGGAAGCCAGGCAGTCCGACGATCGTCGTCATGCCGACGTACCAGGCGATCAGCAGCGCGACGACGCCGACGGCGGTGAGCGAGGTGAAGCGCCTGCCCCTGGCGGCGAGCAGCTCGAACGACAGCGCTGCGGCGACATCGCGCGCGTCGCCGAACTCGGCGGCGACCGCCGCCGCTGCAGCCGGCGCGGGCTGGCCGGCCGTCGTCCGCGCATCCACCGCCTCGCGCAGGTCGCCCTCGATCTCGGCCACGACCTCTCGTCGTCGACGAGCGCTCGCGATCACGGTGCGATCGAGGCGGCCGACGAGGTCGGCGATGGGGTCGGGAGCGGGCATCGTCCACCATGATCCCACGCCTAGGATGGAGCCATCATGAGCGTCCCCTTCTCGGCCGCGACCGGCAGCGATGTCGTCGTGCGCTTCTGCCCATCACCCACCGGCACGCCGCACGTCGGGCTGATCCGCACCGCCTTGTTCAACTGGGCCTACGCGCGTCACCACGGCGGCAAGCTCGTGTTCCGCATCGAGGACACCGATGCCGCACGCGACAGCCAGGAATCCTACGAGCAGCTGCTCGAGGCGATGGGGTGGCTCGGGATCGACTGGGACGAGGGCGTCGAGACCGGCGGGCCGCACGCGCCCTACCGTCAGTCGCAGCGCGGCGAGATCTACGCCGAGATCATCGAGCGGCTCACCGCATCCGGCCACCTCTACGAGTCGTTCGCGACCGCCGAGGAGATCGAGGCGCGCAACGTCGCGCAGGGACGCGACCCGCGCCAGGGATACGACAACTTCGAGCGCGAGCTCAGCGAGGAGCAGCGCCAGGCGCACCGCGCCGAGGGGCGACAGCCGAGCCTGCGACTGCGCGTGCCCGACGAGGACCTCTCGTTCGACGACCTCGTGCGCGGCGAGATCACCTTCCCGGCCGGCTCGTTCAGCGACTTCGTGGTCGTGCGCCCGAACGGCGCGCCGCTTTACACGTTCGTCAACCCCGTCGACGACGCCCTGATGGGCGTCACGCACGTGCTGCGCGGCGAGGATCTGCTGTCGTCGACCCCGCGCCAGATCGCGCTGTACCGCGCGCTCGGCGAGGTCGGCATCGCGACGGAGATCCCGCGCTTCGGACACCTGCCGTACGTCATGGGCGAGGGCAACAAGAAGCTCTCGAAGCGCGACCCGCAGTCGAACCTCTTCCTGCTGCGGGAGGCCGGCTTCATCCCCGAGGGGCTGCTGAACTACCTGTCGCTGCTGGGCTGGTCGATCGCGCCCGACCGCGACGTCTTCACCCGCGACGAGCTGATCGCCGCATTCGACGTCGCGGACGTCAACCCGAACCCGAGCCGGTTCGATCCGAAGAAGGCCGAGTCGATCAACGGCGACCACGTGCGGATGCTGGACGCCGACGACTTCGCGGCGCGCCTCGAGCCGTACCTCGGCCGCATCTTCGACGGCAAGCCGAGCGACGCGCAGCGCGCGCTGCTGCAGCAGGCCGCGCCGCTCGTGCAGGAGCGCATGCAGCTCATCGGCCAGGCCGAGGACATGCTCGGCTTCCTCTTCCTCGACGACGAGGACATCCACCACGACGCCGACGCGGTCGCCAAGCTCGGCGACGACGCACTCGCGGTGCTGGAGGGCTCCCGTCGGGTGCTCGCGGAGCTCGAGTCCTTCGAGACCGCTGCAATCGAGCAGGCGCTGCGCGAGGTGCTCATCGACGGCCTCGGCCTCAAGCCGCGCTTCGCGTTCACGCCGCTGCGCGTGGCGGTCACCGGGCGCCGCGTGTCGCCGCCGCTGTTCGAGTCGATGGAGCTGCTCGGCCGCGCCGCGACGCTCGCCCGCATCGACCGGCTGGCCTCGAGCATCTGATGGACGCGGATGTCGTCGTCATCGGCGCCGGACCCGCGGGGCTCGCTGCGACGCTGAACCTTGCGCGCCAGCAGCGCACGGTGGCGCTGCTCGACTCCAACCGGCCCCGCCATGCGGCGACCCTGCAGTCGCACGGATTCATCACCCGAGACGGCATCTCGCCGCTCGAGCTGCGCACGCGCGGTCGCGACGAGGTGCTGCGGTATCCGACCGTCACGCACGAGCGCACCCGCGTGATGCAGATCGCGGCGATCGACGGCGGGTTCGCGGTGCAGGCGGAGCAGCCCGGCTCGCGCGCAGAGAGCGAGACGCGCGCGGCCGCAGTGCTCATCGCGACGGGCCTGAGCGAGACGCTCCCGGTGTCGCAGCACGTGCGCCCCTGGTACGGCACGAGCCTGCACTCGTGCATGGACTGCGACGGCTACGACAAGCGGGGCCAGCCGCTCGCGCTCATCGGTGAGACCGGCGATCTCGTCGACCGGGCCATGGTGATCCGGCGCCACACCGACGACCTCGCGGTCTTCACGAACGGGTCGGATGCGGTGGATGCAGCGGGAGAGGCGCGGCTCGCCGAGCACGGTGTCGAGCTCGTGCGCACGCCCATCGCGGCCATCGAGGGCAGTCGTGACGGCATGCAGGCGATCGTGCTCGAGGACGGCACCCGGAACGAGCGCACCGGCGGGTTCGTGCGCCCCTGGTGGCACCCGCAGATCGAGTTCGCCGCGGCGCTCGGGCTCGAGACAGACGAGGACGGTCTCGTGGTGGTCGACCGTGCCCAGCGCAGCTCGGTGCAGGGCGTCTATGCGGCTGGCGACATCACCCCTGGGTTCCGACAGCTTGCGGTCGCGGCCGGTGCCGGCACTGTGGCGGCCTCGGTGATCAACCGAGACCTCATCGCGCGAGACCGCTGACCCCCGCTCAGGCCAGCGCGTAGGCGGCGCGCAGCCAGTCGATGAGCTCGGCGTCGACCTCCTCGACTGCGGCGACGTTGACGCGATGCGTGCACATGCCGCCCGCGAGCTGCAGCCGTTCGGTCGCAGGCGCATCCCCGAGATTGATGCCCAGCTGCACACGCCGCGCGCTCGCGGCCTCCACGAGCGCGAACTGCTTCGAGCGACGCAGCGAGACGCCCGTCTTCTTCGGCGCGACCTCGACGTCGTCACCGAACTCGGCGACGGCAGCGAGGATGCGATCCAGGATCGGCCGGAGCGCCGCCTTCCCGCCCGAGTATTGGGCGGCGATCAAGTCATCGCCCGTCACGGGGCCGTCGTTCCTCGAGCGATGCTGATGCAACACGAGATTCGCGAAGCCGTGTGTCATGCCGTGCTCGCTCTTCAGGAGCGCCATGGCCTCGCCGTGCTTCTCGAGGCCGGCCGCATCGAGCACGACGAACCATTCCTCCAGGCTCCTGCCGGTCTTCGATGGCAGGTTGTCGATCATCTTCTGGGTCGCAGCGTCGACGTCCATGTCGTGACGATAGCGCCGGGAGCGCGCTCGCGGGGGAGTGGGGTTGCCATTCGGGGCTCGCGGTGATTCGCGCTCTGCGCATCGAGTTGCTATGCTCGACTCTTGGTTCGCCCGCTTCGGCTTGCGACCATTGGGGTATGGTGTAATTGGCAACACGGAGGTTTCTGGTACCTTTGTTCTTGGTTCGAGTCCAGGTACCCCAGCTCTGCAAAGCCCCCGCGAAGCGGGGGCTTTCGTCGTTTCTATGACAGGAACGGCGCGCTGCATCGAGAGGGAGCATGGGTGGCCGCTGACGACAAGGAGCTCTCGCTCGCGGGATCGGTATCGCTCGGCACCGGGGTGATGATCGGCGCGGGCATCTTCGCGCTCGTTGGTCAGGTCGCGGAGCTCGCGGGCGATTGGTTCCCGCTCGCGTTCATCGCGGGTGCCGTGGTCGCGGTGGCGAGCTCGTACGCCTACGCGCGCTACTCGAGCGTGAATCCCTCCGCCGGTGGCATCGCGATGCTGCTCAAGGATGCCTACGGCCCTGGCGTGATCGCGGGCTCCTTCACGCTGTTCATGTACGTCTCGATGGTGGTCGCCGAGAGCCTGCTGGCTCGCACCTTCGGCACCTACCTCCTGCGCCCCTTCGGGATGCAGGATTCGGTCGTGCTGGTGCCGGTGCTGGGCGTGCTCGTGATCGCCGCCGCCGCGGTCGTGAACCTCGTCGGCAACGCGCTGGTCGAGCGCTCGGCGATGGCCACCGCGATCCTGAAGATCGTCGGTATCGCCGCGCTCGCCATCGCGGGCCTGGTGGCGGCCGCGGTCTCGGGAGAGGGCTTCTTCGCTCAGTCGACCGGCGACCCGGTGGAGCCGCCGGGACTGCTCGCGGGTGTTGCGCTGTGCGTACTGGCGTACAAGGGCTTCACGACGATCACGAACCAGGGCGACGACATCCGCCACGCGAAGCAGAACATCGCCCGCTCGATCGTCATCTCGCTGGCGATCTGCGCGGTGCTGTACTTCCTCATCACCCTCTCGGTCGCCGCGAGCATCGGCCCTGACGGCGCGGTCGAGGCGCGCGACTACGCCCTCGCCGAGGCTGCCGAGCCGCTCTTCGGCCAATGGGGCGTCGCCCTGACGGTCGCCGTCGCGGTGGTCGCGACGGTCTCCGGCCTGCTCGCCAGCCTCTACTCGGTGTCGCGGCTGTACGCGATGCTCCAGGACATGCGGCAGGCGCCGTCGTTGCCGGCGAAGGTGCCGCACCAGCCGCTGCTCATCACCGCCGGTCTGGCGATCATCGTTACGGCGTTCCTCGACCTCAGCCAGATCGCCTCGATGGGCGTCGTCCTGTATCTGACGATGGATATCGCGGTGCAGTGGGGCGTGATCCGGCGCCTTCGCGAGAAGCTCGAGGCCCGCTGGTGGCTGCCGGCGCTGACGATCGCCTTCGATGCCACGATCCTCGTCGCGTTCATCGTGCTCAAGGCGCAGTCGAGTCCGTGGACGATCGTCGTGGCCGGCGCGGTCGCGGCGGCGATCTTCATCGGGCAGGCGATCGTGGTGCAGCGTCGCGGTGCCGACAGCGATCAGCGCGCCTGAGGGTCGCCCCGACGCGCGCGGCAGCCTGGCGCGCGGTATCGCTCAGCGCGCCGCACGTTGGCTGATCGCGTCTCGCGTGCGCCGCAGCGCCGAGATCGACTCGTCGTAGCGGGCTTGGGCGACGCCCGTGAAGAGGCAGTCGACGACCATGAGTTGCGCGATTCGGCTGCCCAGGGCGCCGGATCGGAACGGCGTCTCGCGGGCCGCGGTGCGCAGCACGACGTCGGCCGCCGCGGCCAGCGGTGAATGCTCGTGGTTGGTGATCGCGATCGTCACGGCACCGGAGGCGCGCGCGATCCGCAGGTACTCGACCGTGTCGGTGGTCGCGCCGGAGTGCGAGACGGCGATGGCGACCGCGGTGGGACCCAGCACGGCCGCCGCGGTCCACGCCGCATGCGACTCCGGCCACTCGAGTGCGATGCGGCCGATCCGCGAGAGCTTGCGCTGCAGGTCGACCGCGACGATCGCGCTCGCCCCGACGCCGTAGAGGTCGACGCGCTCCGCTGCATCGACTGCAGCGACCGCCCGTTCGAGCGACGCGATGTCGATCACCTGCGCGGTGTCGGCGATCGACATCGACTCGTTGCGGGCGATCTTCGCGACGATCTCATGCATCCGGTCGTCGGGGGAGATGTCGGTCGGATACCCGGAGGCGTCGTCCGCCGCCATCCGTTCGCGGAGGTTCTGCTCGGTGAGGTCGTGCCGGAGATCCTTGAACCGGTCGTACCCGACCCTGCGCGTGAAGCGCACGACGGTCGTCGTCGACGTCGATGCGAGCTCTGCGATCTCGGCGATCGAGCTGGTAGCGAAGCCCTCCGGGTCGCTCAGCAGAGCCTCGCCGATGCGCCGCTCCGCAGGGCGTAGCGACGGCAGCAGCCCCCGGACCTCGACAAGGAGGGTTCCGGGCGCCGGGCGGGTAGGTGCGGCGCGCATCGCGCTCCTCTCGACGTCGCCACTGTAGCCGCATGGAAGTTTCGCGGGACAGCGCATGGAATGAAGTTACATACTCGTAATCTTTCGTGTACTTTTTATCCGTAGACTCGTCCGCAACGTCGCGGCACCTCGGTGCATCGGCTCGGAACCCATCCACCATCTCGGAGGCACCCATGACCACCATCCCGCGATCCCGGCGCCTGGCCGCCGGATCCATCGGGCTTGCCGCGACGACCGCTCTCGTCCTCGCCGGCTGCTCGTCGACCACGGCCGAGCCCGCAGGCAGCGATGACGCTGACTCACAGGCAACCTTGGTCGTCGGCGTCACGACGGATGTCGACACCCTGCTGCCCTGGACCGCCACCCAGTTCCAGGCCATCAACGTGCTGCAGAACGTCTACGGCACGCTGACCGAGCTCGACGCCGAGCTCAATGTGACGCCCGGCCTCGCCGAGTCGTGGACCGTCTCCGACGACGGTCTCGAGGTGGTGTTCGACCTTCGGCAGGACGTGCTGTTCTCCGACGGATCGACGTTCGAGGCCGAGGACGTCGTTGCGTCGTACGAGGCGATCCAGAACCCCGAGACCGCCGCGGTGTCGGCAACGAACCTCGCGAGTGTCACGTCGATCGAGGCGACCGACGAGCACAGCGTGACGCTGACGCTCGCAGCGCCGGATGCCGCGCTGCCGTCGAAGCTCGCGCCGGTGACCACGGCGATCCTGCCATCGGACGCCGATCTGGCCGCCCTCGAGTCGACCCCGGTCGGCACGGGAGCGTTCGTGTTCGATGAGCGTCGACCCAACGAGGCCCTCACGCTCACCGCAAACGACGACTACTGGGGTGGTGCACCCGCGATCGGCGGCGTCGAGTTCCGGGTCATCCCCGACCAGGCCGCGATCGTCTCGGCCCTCCAGTCCGGCAACGTGCAGATGGCGGTCTTCGACGACGCGCTCGTCGCAGACACCATCGGCGGATCCGTCGAGGTCACGGAGACCGCGCAGCTCAGCTACCACGCGCTGCAGCTGAACGCCCGCGATGAGGCGCTCGAGGACGTCAACGTGCGGCTGGCGATCGCCTGTGCGATCGACCGGCAGGAAGTGCTGGACACCGCTGCGCTCGGTGAGGGCGAGGTGACCGGTCCCATCACGTCGCCGGCATTCCGATCCGACCCGAACGCACGCCCGTGCCCGACGGCAGATCCCGCAGCTGCCGCCGACTACCTGGACGCCGCAGGCGTCAGCGAGGGGCTGACGCTCCGCGCCATCGTGATGCAGGGCGGCTACTCGACCGCGGTCGCCGAGGCTGAGAACATCCAGGCCCAGCTCGCCGAAGTCGGCATCACGCTTGAGCTCGATGTGCTCGAGTCCGGCGCCTACGTCGACCGATGGGTCGCGGGCGACTTCCAGCTCGCCGTCGCGCTGAACGGCGGGCAGCCCGATCCCGATGCCGCCTACGGCCGCTACTTCACGAGCACCGGCAACCTGAACTCGGTCGCCGGCTACAGCTCCGACACGCTCGATGCACTGTTCGAGCAGGGTCGCACGACGAGCGACCTCGCGGAGCGCGAGGCGATCTACGCAGACGTGTCCGCCGAGCTCGAGGAGCAGGCGGTCTGGGTGTGGCTCTTCACGAGCTTCAACTACACGGCCACCGCCGAGGGTGTCGCAGGGTTCGTCCCGATGCCGAACGGCTCGCTGCAGCACCTGCGCGACGTCACCATCGATTGATCCACTCCGGCCGGGGCGCGAGCCCCGGCCGGACCGACGGAGCACCATGATTCAACGCATCCGCACATCGCCAGGCCTTCGCCGGCTCGGCAGCGCCCTGCTCACCCTGCTCGGGGTGGCCGTCGCAGTCTTCTTCATGCTGCGTGCCCTGCCCGGCGACCAGATCACGGCCGCGTTCGGCACAGAGGCCGCGGCGCTCAGTCCCGACCAGCGCGAGGCGCTCGAGGCGTATTACGGGCTCGACCAGCCGCTCATCGTGCAGTTCTTCACCTGGATCGGTGCGGTGCTGACCGGCAACCTCGGCTACTCCGCGCGGTCGCAGCAGAGCGTCCTGGAGATGACGGCCGCGGCCCTGCCCGTGACGCTCGAGCTCGCGGTGCTGGCGATCATCGTCGCCATCGCCATCGGCGTTCCCGTCGGAATGCTCGCCGCGTCGAAGCCCAACGCGCTGCGCGACTGGTTCGGGCAGGGGCTCGGCCTCGCCGGGCTCGGCGTGCCCGCCTTCCTGCTGGCGACGACGCTGCTCGCGGTGGCGGCATCCGGCTTCGGCTTCAACCCCAACGGCCGCGGCTTCGCGACCCTCATCCAAGACCCGCTGCTGAACCTGCAGCAGATGGCGCTCCCAGCGCTGGTGCTCGGGTTCGGCATCGCGGCCCCGATCATGCGCACGACTCGAACCGCGGTGCTCGAGGTGCGGGGTCTGGACTTCATCCGCACGGCGCGAGCGAAGGGTGTGCCGCCGAGGCGGCTGCAATGGAGGCACGTGCTGCGGAACGCGCTCGTGCCCATCGTCACCATGACCGGGCTGCAGTTCGGCTACCTGCTGGGCGGGGCGGTCGTCGTGGAGCAGATCTTCTCGCTGCCGGGTGTCGGCCGCCAGGTGCTGCTCGGCATCAACCAGTTCGAGTATGCGGTGGTGCAGAGCACCGTGCTCGTCATCGCCGTCATGTTCGTGATCGTCAACCTGCTGACGGATCTGCTCTACCGTCGCATCGACCCGAGGGTGCGTGCCGCATGAGTGCAACGACCACCGCGGTTCCCGCCTCGCCACGGCGCGCGGGCACCGACACCGCCCTGCGGCTGCTCCGCAGCCCGAGCGGCGCGACCGGCGGCGCCTTCGTGCTGACTCTGGCCGTCCTCGCGCTGCTGTCGGCAACCGGCGCGCTGCCGTTCGAGCCCGCCGCGCAGGACCCTGCGGTTCGGCTGCAGGCGCCCGGCGCCGTGCACTGGTTCGGCACCGATCAGTTCGGCCGCGACATCTTCGCCCGGGTCGCCTCCGGTGTAGCGAACTCCGCCCTGGTCGCGATCGTCGCCGTGACCGTCGCTGCCGTGGTCGGCACGCTCGCCGGCGTGGTGGCAGGGTTCGTGCGAGGCGCGGCGGATCTCGCCATCGGCGGTGTGACGAACGTGCTCTTCGCGTTCCCGCCGCTGCTGCTCGCGCTGACGCTCGCGTCGGTGCTGCAGCGCACCTGGTTCACCGTCGCGATCGCGATCGCCGTCGTCTACACACCGATCTTCGTGCGGGTCACGCGCGGCCCGGTCCTCAGCCTGCGCGAGGCAGACTACGTGCTTGCCGCGCGCGCCACCGGGATGCACGCGGCGAGCATCATGCTCCGCCACGTGCTGCCGAACATCACCGGCATCCTCATCGTGCAGATCACGCTGTCGCTGTCGTGGGGCGTGCTCACCGAGGCGTCGCTCAGCTTCCTGGGACTCGGCACACCGCCGCCTGCCGCATCGCTGGGATCGATGATCTTCGACGCCCGCACCCTCGTCACGGTGGCGCCATGGACGCTGCTCGCGCCAGGCGCTCTGCTCATCATGCTCGTCGTCGGCCTCAACCTGCTGGGCGATGGCCTGCGCGACGCCCTCGACCCGACCGGAAGGCGCTCACGGTGAACGCAAGAACTCCCCTCGAGCTGGATACGCTCACGACCGAGTCGGCCGACCCGCGGTTCGCGCAGATCGACCGGCTTCCGATCGCGCAGCTCGCGGCGCTCATGAACGACGCCGATCACGGAGTGCCGGCTGCGGTGCGTGCGGCGATGCCGCAGATCGTCGCGGCCCTGGAGGCCGCGGCTGAACGGATGCAGGCCGGTGGTCGCCTCATCTACGTCGGTGCCGGAACGCCCGGTCGGATCGGCGTGCTCGACGCGTCCGAGTGCCCGCCGACGTTCTCGTCGCCGCCGGAGCAGGTCTTCGCGATCATGGCGGGGGGCCCTGCCGCGATCGTGGATGCCGTCGAGGGCGCGGAAGACGACGCACCGGCAGGAGCCGCGGCGATCGACGCGGCCAATGTCGGGCCGCTCGACACCGTCATCGGCATTGCCTCGAGCGGCCGCACGCCCTTCGTGGTGGGCGCTGTGCGCCGTGCTCGAGCGCGAGGCGCGCTCGGTATCGGGCTCTCCTGCAACGAAGGCACCGAGCTCAGCGCCGTGGCCGAGCATGGCATCGAGGTCGTCGTCGGGCCCGAGTTCATCAGCGGCTCCACGCGGTTGAAGGCGGGGAGCGCCCAGAAGCTGGTGCTCAACATGTTCAGCACCATCGTGATGGTGCGGCTCGGCAAGACCTACGGCAACCTGATGGTCGACGTGCACGCCTCCAACGACAAGCTGCGGGAGCGTGCCGTGGGGATCGTGCGCACGATCACCGGCTCGAGTCGGCGCTCCGCGGTCGAGGCCCTCGAGGCCTGCGGCTACAGCGTCAAGGTTGCAGCGGTGATGCTCGGACGAGGAATGGATGTCGCTGGCGCCAGGAATGCGCTGGAGGCCACGGGCGGTCGGCTGCGCAGCGTTCTGGAGGGCGGGCAGTGATGCGCATCCTCGGCCTCATCTCGGGCACCTCCCACGATGGCATCGATGCCGCTGTCGTCGAGTTCCAGTCGGAGGGGCACGCGCTGGAGGGGCGAGTCCTGCACGCCGACTCCACCCCGTACAGCGCGCAGCTGCGCGAGAGCCTGCTCGCTTCCCTGCCCCCGCAGCCGTGCGATCTCGCCGAGGTGGCTCGACTGGACACGCGCATCGGTCAGGCGTTCGCGGACGCGGCTGCGGCGGCGATCGAGGCCGCCGGCCCGGTCGACCTGATCGTCTCGCACGGACAGACGGTCTTCCATTGGGTCGATGGGCGAGTCGTGCTCGGCACACTGCAGATCGGCCAGCCGGCGTGGATCGCCGAACGCACCGGCGTGCCCGTGCTCGCCGACGTGCGCGCACGCGACATCGCGGCAGGCGGCCAGGGCGCGCCGCTCGCCTCCACCCTCGACGCGCTGCTGCTCGCGGGTCGCGCCGGCCGACCGGCGGCGCTGAACCTCGGAGGCATCTCGAACGCCACCGTCGTGGACCCGGAGTCGCCGACGCTCGCGTGGGACATCGGGCCGGCGAACGCGCTCATGGACGCGGTGATCGTCGCGAGGGATGCCCATCCGGCTGGCTACGACCAGGATGGAGCCCTGGCGGCGGCGGGAACGGTCGACGACGGGCTGCTCGCGCTGCTGCTGGACAACCCGTACTACGCGCTGCAGGCGCCGAAGAGCACGGGCAAGGAGCTCTTCCACATGGACTACCTGCTGCGCGTGCTCGACGCGCACGGCACGCGCATCGGCACCGAGGATCTGCTCGCCACGCTTGCCGCCCTCACCACCCGCACCGTGGCCGATGCGCTGCTCGGGGCGGGCGTGACCGAGGTGTTCGTCTCCGGCGGCGGAGCTCGCAACCCTGTGCTGATGGACGGTCTCGCCGAGGCGATGCCCGGCGTGCGAGTGGGCACGACCGATGCACTGGGCGTAGGCGCCGACGAGAAGGAGGCCGTGCTCATGGCGCTGCTCGGCTGGCTGACCTGGCACGGCGTGCCCGCGAGCGTGCCGAGCGCGACTGGCGCAGCGGGCGAGCGCATCCTGGGAGCACTGACGCCGGGCGCTGGCCCGCTGCGCATGCCGGAGCCTCGGTCGGCGCCGAGCGCCGTGCGCTTCCACTCGGGGGACTGATGGCCGGCCGCATCAGCAGTCTGCGCACGCACCGCGCGACGGTGCCGCTGCGGCGACCGTTCACGACCGCAGTGCGCTCGACCGAGATGCTCGACGTGCTGCTCGTGGCCGTGGCCGATGAGGACGGCCGCCGAGGCTGGGGCGAGGTGGCGATGAGCTGGCGCGTCACGGGGGAGGGCACGACGGGCGCGGCGGCGGCGCTCGAGGGTCCGCTGCGCGAGGCCGTGCTGGGGCTGCCCATCGATGCGCCGCAGGTGTGGGCGCGCGCGATCCAGGGCGCGCTCGCCCGCAACAGCGCAGCCCGCGCCGCGCTCGACGCGGCCCTCTGGGATCTGCATGCGCAGCGGCTCGGGCTCCCGCTGCGCGAGGTGCTCGCGAACGATTCGGCGACGAGCGTGCGCACCGACATGACGATCGCGATCGGTCCGCTGGAGGATGCCCTGGCCGACGCGGCCGCGCACGTCGACCGAGGGTTCCGCACGTTGAAGGTCAAGGTCGGCACGGATCCGGCGCACGACGACAGGCTCGTGCGGGCGCTCCGCAGCGGGCCCGCGTCGGAATCGGCACTGCGCGTCGACGCGAATCAGGGATGGAGCGCGGACGACGCCATCCGGATACTGCGCGGCTGGGAGGACGACGGTCTGGGAATCGAGCTGGTTGAGCAACCGACGCGCGCCGACGACGTCGACGCCCTCGTCAGGGTGCGCGAGGCGGTCACGACGCCCGTGCTCGCGGACGAGTCGATGTGGGGCCAGCGCGACCTGCGAGAGCTGATCCGACGCGGCGCGGCAGATCTGGTCAACATCAAGCTGGCCAAGTGCGGCGGCGTCACAGCCGCACGCGAGCTGGCCGCTCTCGCGGCCGAGGGCGGCGTGGGCGTGATCATCGGCTGCATGCTCGAGTCGGTCGTGGGCGTGAGCGCGGCGGCGCACGTCGCGGCAACGCTGCCGCCCGCGGTGCACGACCTGGACGCCGCGCAGTGGCTGCGCCGCTCACCGGTCGAAGGGGGCGCACGCAGCGACGCGGATGCGCTCCTGCTCTCTGACGATCCTGGGCTGGGCATCCTCGGGGAGGCCGCATGAGCGGCACCCAGCTGCAGGCTGCGGCGGACGCGGTGGTGCGGCGGCGCGCCGACGGTCAGGCGCCGGCCGCGGCAGTGCTCGCCATCGCCGAGGGCGACGACGTGCATGCCGCTTCCGCAGGCGTCGCCGACCTGGAGCTCGGTGAGCACGCCAGCCTCGGTCACGCGCAGGATCTCGCCTCGGTGAGCAAGGTGCTCACGACGCTCGCCGTGCAGGCGCTCGCAAGCCGAGGAGAACTCGCGATGGAGTCCACGCTCGGCGAGATGCTCGGCGCGCGGGCCGGAGAGCACCGGGACGCGACCGTCGACGACCTGCTGCGCCACCGCGGGGGCATGCGCCCCTGGTGGCCGCTCTACCTCGATCCGACAGCGGTGGAGGACCCGGTCGCCGCCGGACTCGCGCTTGCCCCGGCCGGGCAGCCGGGGGCCGCCCGGCGCTACTCCGACCTCGGCATGCAGGCGCTCGGGGCAGTCGTCCAGGCGGTCGCGGGCGCGCCGTTCGCGGATGCCGTCGGCGAGCTGGTGCTCGCTCCGCTCGCCATCACCTCGGTGACGCCTGGCGCGCCCCGCGATGCAGCACCGACGCTGACCGGACCCGATGGTGACGCGATCGAGCAGTCCATGGTGCGCACGGGCCGGCCTTATCCGGTCGACGTCGACGACACCGGCTTCGGCTGGCGCTCCTCGCCCGTGCGCCGCTCGATTGCGGACGGCAACGCCTTCCACGCCTTCCGCGGCGCTGCCGGGCACGCCGGCTGGTTCGGGGATGTCGACGGGCTGCTCCGCCTTGCCGGCGCGCTCGCCGTCCCTGCGATGCTCGGCATCTCACCTCGGCACGCGCAAGGGCTCCGCATCGCGCTCGACCCGGGACAGGGGCAGGGCGTCCGCCACTATCGCGTGCGCTGGCGCGGGCGCGATCGACTGCTCATCGGCCATCCAGGCTTCACCGGTGCCTTCGTCGGCGCCGCCGCGGCCAGCGGACCGGATCCAGCGCTGCGCATTGCGCTGCTGTGCAATCGGCTCCACGGCCAGCCCGCCCCGACCATCGACCACCTCGTGGACGTGGAGCGCCTCTGGCGATCCGCGCTCGCTGAGGCAGACACCATCCTGCATCCCACCACCGGAGGACGACCGTGACGACCCCCCTGCTCTCCGTGCGCGACCTGCGCGTCGCGTTCCGCACGCCCAGCGGCAGCTTCGAAGCCGTGCGCGGCGTCACCTTCGACATCGCGCCGGGCGAGACGGTCGCCGTAGTCGGCGAGTCAGGCTCCGGCAAGTCGACGATCGCGTCGTCGATCAACCGTCTGCTCGCCGACAACGGTCGCATCGCGAGTGGCAGCATCCGCTTCGAGGGTGAGGAGCTCGCGACCGCATCGGAGCGCACCATGCGCGGATTGCGAGGCGCAGGCATCGGCCTGGTGCCGCAGGATCCGATGTCCAACCTGAACCCTGTGCACACCGTGGGCGCCCAGATCGCCGAGGCGCTGCAGGTCCACGGCCGGGGTGGTGCCGACCGAGGGCGCGCACGCACGCTCGAACTGCTCGCGATGGTCGGCATCCCAGAGCCCGAGCAGCGCTTCGACCAGTACCCGCATGAATTCTCGGGCGGCATGCGCCAGCGTGCGCTCATCGCCATGGGGCTGGCGTGTGAGCCCCGACTGCTCATCGCCGACGAGCCGACCAGCGCGCTCGACGTCACGGTGCAGCGGCGCATCCTGGACACGCTCGGCGACCTCACCGCGCGCTCCGGCACCGCCGTCCTGCTCATCACCCACGACCTGGCGCTCGCGGCAGAGCGAGCAGACCGGGTGCTCGTGATGCTGCGAGGCGAGCTCGTCGAGTCGGGCCCCGCCCGCGAGATCCTCGAGCGACCGCAGCACGAGTACACGCAGCGACTGGTGCTCGCTGCGCCGAGCCTCGTCACGACGGCGCTCGTCGCGCCTGTCGCGGCCGCCGATCGACCCGCGCCGATCGCGCAGCTCGAGGGCGTCGGTCGCAGCTACCGGCTGCGGGGCGCGGCCCGCCACACCGACTTCTGGGCGGCGCGGGAGGTGTCCTTCAGCATCCCCCGCGGCCAGACGGTCGCGATCGTGGGCGAGTCGGGATCCGGCAAGTCGACGACCGCGAAGATGCTGCTGGGATTGGAGGACGCGACCGAGGGTCGAATCACGATCGAGGGCCAGGACTTCACCGGCCTCTCGCGGCGCGAGGTGCTCGCCATGCGACGACGCGTGCAACCCGTCTTCCAGAACCCCTTCGGGTCGCTCGACCCCAGATACACGATCGCCGCGACGATCGCCGAGCCGCTGCGCGTGCATCGCGTGGGCGGTCGTCGATCGCGCCAGGAGCGCGTGCGCGAGCTGCTCGACCAAGTGGCGCTGCCGGCGGACGCGGCGGAGCGGCTGCCCCACGAGCTCTCCGGAGGGCAGCGCCAGCGCGTCGCGATCGCCCGCGCGCTCGCCCTCGAGCCCCAGCTCGTCGTCCTCGACGAGGCGGTCTCCGCGCTGGACGTGCTCGTGCAGGCGCAGATCCTCGATCTGCTCGTCCGCCTCCAGCGCGAGTTGTCGCTCAGCTATCTGTTCATCAGCCATGACCTCGCGGTGGTGAACATGATCGCGCACGAGGTGCACGTCATGCAGCGCGGGCGGATCGTGGAGTCGGGCACACCGCTCCAGCTCTTCTCCGCACCGACCGAGGCGTACACGCGCGAGCTGATCGCAGCGATCCCCGGCGCATCGCTGGCCACCGGCCGATGATGGGCGGCTCGTCGGTGCTGCACCTGGCCGAGGATCGTGCCAGCGCCGGGCGTCTCGTCGCCGACCGCGTGGCGGCCGCGCTGCACGCGCGGAAGGACGCCGTGCTCGGTGTCGCAACCGGCTCCACGCCGGAGCCCGTCTGGGCGGCGCTGGCCGAGCGAGCGCTCGATCTCGCACGCGTGCGCGCCTTCGCGCTCGACGAGTACTTCGACATCGCCGAGGATCATCCGGAGCGATACCGCGCCGTGGTGGAGCGAGAGATCGTCCGCCCGCTTGGGCTCGATCCGGCACTGGTGCGCACTCCCGGTGACGATGGTCGGGACGCGGGCGCCCCTGAGCGCTTCGAACATGCGCTCGCGGCGGCCGGCGGTATCGACATGCAGGTGCTGGGGATCGGCAGCAACGGCCACATCGCCTTCAACGAGCCAGGCTCCGCGTTCGACTCGCGCACGAGGATCGCGCGGCTCACGGAGGAGACGCGCCGCGACAACGCACGCTTCTTCTCGTCGCTCGACGACGTGCCGCGCCGCTGCATCACCCAGGGGATCGGCACGATCCTGGAGGCGCGGAGCATCGTGCTGCTCGCCTTCGGGCCGCACAAGGCGCCTGCGATCGCCGCGGCGCTGGAGGGCCCGGTCACGACGGCGATGCCGGCGTCAGCGCTGCAGCTGCACCCTCGCGTCACCGTGGTCGTCGATCGGGCCGCGGCGGCGGGATTGCGTCATCCCGAGCGCCTGCGCAGCGCAGGCGAGCTCGTCTAGACAGCCCGCACGCCGGCTCGTCGAGCCGGGAAGATCACAGAGCACGACGAGGAGCATCATGCCAGCATCGATCATCCGCCCGGGTGTGCCGACGGGCGTGACCGACGCCATCGCCGACCCGCAGCGCATCCGCACCCGTCCGATCGATCTCGCGGCGTACGCGGCCGACGCTTCGCATTACCTCTTGACCCCGGCCGCGGTCGTGATCGCCGACTCCGCGGAGGAGGTCGCGCGCATGCTCGCCGCGGCATCGCAGTCGGGCGCCGCGATCACGCTGCGCTCCGGCGGCACGAGCCTGTCGGGCCAGGCGTCCGGCGACGGCATCCTGGTCGACGTGCGGCAGCGCTTCCGCGGCATCACGGTGCTGGACGGCGGACGGCGCGTGCGCGCGCAGTCGGGCGCGACCGTGGCGCAGGTGAATGCGCGCCTGACACGACTCGGATATCGCCTCGGCCCGGATCCCGCGAGCGAGACCGCCTGCACGATCGGCGGCGTGGTCGCGAACAACTCCAGCGGCATGGCCTGCGGCGTCGACGAGAACGCCTATCGCACGCTCGAGTCGATGGTGCTGGTGCTGCCATCGGGCACTGTGGTCGACACCGGGCGGGAGGACGCGAACGAGCAGCTGCGCCGCGCGGAGCCAGCGCTCGTGGACGGCCTCGAGCGCCTGCGGCGCCGCGTGCGCGAGGATCCGAGCTCTGTCGCTGCCATCCGGCGACAGTTCGCGTTGAAGAACACTATGGGCTACGGCATCAACGCCTTCCTCGACGCGGAGTCGCCCGCCGACCTGCTGCAGCGGCTCGTGATCGGATCGGAGGGCACGCTGGCGTTCGTCGCGGAGGCCACCTTCCGCACGGTGCCAGTGCTGCCGCTGGCGAGCACGGCGCTGGCCGTCTTCCCGACGCTTGACGCCGCCACGCGCGTGCTGCCTGCGCTGGTCGGCTCCGGCGCCGCGACCATCGAGCTCATGGACGCGACCTCGCTCGCGGTCGGGCAGCGGCTGGCGGGCGCTCCGGAGTCGATCCTCGGGTTCGAGCCCGATGAGCACGCGGCCCTGCTCATCGAGTATCGCGCGACCGAGCCCGAGGCGCTCGCAGCCGCGGGCGCGGCCGGCACGGCAGCCCTCGCCGCCGCGCAGCTCCGAGCGCCCGCAGTCTTCGGCGCGGACGCCGCCGAACGTGCGCGCGCGTGGGCGCTCCGCAAGGGGCTCTACGCGTCGGTCGCGGGAGCCCGGCCGAGCGGCACGACCGCGCTGCTCGAGGACGTCGTGGTCCCTCCAGGGGCGCTCGCCGACACCTGCGCCGGACTGCAGTCCCTCTTCGAGCGGCACGCCTACCGCGACGCGGTGATCTTCGGCCATGCCAAGGACGGCAACATCCACTTCATGCTGACCGACCGCTTCGACAGCGACGCGGCGCTCGCGCGCTTCGACGAGTTCACCGACGCGATGGTCGACCTGGTGCTCGACGCTGGTGGCAACCTGAAGGCCGAGCACGGCACGGGCCGAGCGATGGCGCCGTACGTCCGCCGCCAGTACGGCGACGAGCTGTATGGGGTGATGGTCGAGCTCAAGCGGCTGTGCGACCCGGCGGGGATCATGAATCCCGGAGTGCTCATCGAGGATGACCCTGGAGCGCACCTGCGCCACATCGCCCTGCCCCCGACCGTCGACGCCGAGGTCGACCGATGCGTGGAGTGCGGCTACTGCGAGCCGGTGTGCCCCAGCCGCGATCTGACGCTCACGCCGCGCCAGCGCATCGTGGTGCGCCGGGCGGCGGAGACCGCGCGGCTGCATGGCGACGACGCGTTGGCCGCGGAGCTGGACGCCGACTATGGGTATGCAGGAATTCAGACGTGCGCGGTCGACGGGATGTGCGGCACCGCCTGCCCCGTGCAGATCGACACCGGCCGACTGGTGAAGCGGTTGCGGCAGGAGACGGCGAACCCTGTCGCGGCAGCTGGCTGGGCAGCGGCCGGCCGAGCATGGGGCCCCGTCACGCGGGTCGGGTCTGGCGCCCTCTCGATCGCCGATCGTGCCCCGGCGCCGCTCGTGCGCGCCGCCACCGACGGCGCACGCGCGTTGCTCGGGCACGAGACGATGCCGCGCTACTCGGCGGAGCTCCCCGGTGGCGGCAGCTCCCGGCGCAGCCTCGGAAGCACGGTCGGTGCCCCCGACGGGCGAATCGCGGGCATCTACGTACCGGCGTGCGTGAACAGCATGTTCGGGCCGGCGGAAGGCGCCGATGGCGTCATGAGCGCGTTCCGGCGACTGCTCGAGCGCGCAGGGCTGGCGATGCTCGTGCCCGAGGGCGTCGAGTCGACCTGCTGCGGCACGCCGTGGTCGTCGAAGGGCTTCGTCGCCGGTGCCGACGCCAATCGCGCGCGCACGGTCGAGCGGATCGCTGCCGCTGCCGCCGATGGCCTCACGGTGGTGACGGACGCGAGCAGCTGCACCGAGGGATTCACGGCGCTGCTCGCAGAGGCCGCGATCCCAGTCGAGGACGTCCTGGCATTCGCGTCCCGGGAACTGCTGCCGGCACTCCGGGTCGAGCGGTCCATCCCGACACTCGTGCTGCATCCCACGTGCTCGTCGCTGCAGCTCGGGCTCGACGCCGATCTTCGCGCGATCGCTGCCGCCGTGGCTGTCGACGTGCGGATCCCCGATGCCTGGGGCTGCTGCGGGTTCGCCGGAGACCGAGGCATGCTGCATCCTGAGCTCACCGCGGCAGCAACGGCGGCGGAGGCAGCCGAGGTGCGGGCGATCGGCGGCGATGCGCACGCATCCTGCAACCGGACCTGCGAACTGGGCATGACGCGAGCAACCGGCGAGTCGTACCGGCATGTGCTCGAGCTGCTTGCGGAGGCTGCGGATGCGGCGCACGCGGGTGGCTGAGCAGGAGGCGCAGCAGCGGCGCCTTCGCATGGGCGCGCTCTTCCTCGTATTCGGGTCGCTGGGTGCGTCCGCTGCTGCCATCCCGGCCACCTTGCCGGCCGCCATCGCCGACGCGCCGGAGGCAGCGGCCATCGTGGGAGCGGCGGTGCCAGCGCTCTTCGCTGGCGTGCTGGTGGGCGTCGTCCTCAGCGCATGGTGGGCGCGACCTCCGGTGCACATCGCGATCGCCGGGAGCGCGCTTCAGTCGGGCGCGTTCCTCGGCCTCCTGATCGCTGCGGGCCCTCACGCGATGATCGCTCTGGCCGCACTGGTCGGGGTGGGGTTCGGCCTCGTCGAGGCTTCGGCGACCGGGCTGGTGCGCGACCTCGATCGCGCGTCGACCGCCCGACGGCTGACGGCACTGACCGGCACCGTCGCTATCGTCGCCGCCGCGTTGCCGCTCTCGGTCTCGATCCTCGCCCCGTCGGCGATCGCCAATGTGACCTACGTGATGGTCGCGGTGCTCCAGTGCTTGGCGGCGGTCGCGCTGGCGATCACAGCCCGCGACCATGGGTCGACTCGACCCGAGCTGCACGTGGGGGCGGTGCGCGGTGCCGGAGGCGCCGAGCGGGCGCCGATCCGCTTGGCCGCGGCAGGCCTGGCGCTCGCGCTCGCGGTGGGCGCGGAGTCGGTGCTCGCGGGCAATTCGGCGATCGTTCCGTTCGTGCTGCTGGATCTCGATCCTTCGCATGCGGCCGTCGGCACCACCGTGTTCTGGATCCTGCTCGCGAGCGGCAGGTTCGCCGCGTCGAGCGCAATGCACGCGGGCGCGACGGCCCGATTGTGTCTGGCGGTCGCGGGCGGGACTGCCGCCATCGCGCTGCTGGTCGCCGCTGCGACGGTCTCCGTCGCGCCCGCGGCAGGCACCGGCGCCGCGGCACTCGCGGTGGTCGCGATCGGGCCGATGTATTCGCTGCTCATCGGTATGGCGCTGGAGGGAGCACGAGCGCGCTGGGCCGCCAGCGCGCTCATCGCCGCGGGCTCGACAGGCGGTGCGGCGCTGCCGTTCGCGCTGCTGCTTGCCGGGCTCGGAGCCGCCGATGCAGCGATGTGGATCGTGCTCGCTGCCGCGATCATCGGGACCGCGTGCATCAGCGCGATCGCGAGCATCGTCGCGAGGCGCCCGCATCATCAGGCCACCTGAGTCCCATCAGCCGCGGCTCGCCGCGAGAGCGGCTGCTCTCGCGGCGACCCGCACTGACGCGCCACCCTGGCGGTAGAGACGATGCTCAGGCGCGGTCTGCGTGCACCTGCTCGTCGCTCGCCTGGTCGGCGTGCACCTGCTCGTCGCTCGCCTCGCCCGCGTTCGTCTGCTCGGCCGAGGCCTGCTCGGCGATCTTGGCGTGCACCTCGTCCATGTCGAGGTCGCGCACCGCGGTGATCAGCTGCTCCAGCTGCGCGCCGGGCAGCGCGCCTGCCTGCGAGAAGACCAGCACGCCGTCGCGGAACGCCATGAGCGTCGGGATCGAGGTGATCTGGAAGCCGGCGGCAAGCTCCTGCTCGGCCTCGGTGTCGACCTTGCCGAACACGATGTCGCTGTGCTGCTCCGACGCCTGCTCGAAGATGGGGCCGAACTGACGGCACGGGCCGCACCATGCGGCCCAGAAGTCCAGCAGCACGATGCCGCCGTCGTTGATCGTCTGCTCGAGGGTGTCCTTGGTGATGTCGGTCGTAGCCATCAGATCATTCTACACGGCGAAAGCGTATACCCCAAGGGGGTATACGAAGTCTCTCTCGGAACGGTCATCGGCGCCTACACTGAGCGGCATGGACATCGCCGTGATCGCCAGCATCGCCGCTGCGCTGGCCGCCGCTGTGCACGGCTACATCTTCGTGCTGGAGACGCTGCGGTGGGAGGCTCCTGGCACTCGGCGGATCTTCGGCACGAGCGCCGAGCAGGCGGCACAGTCGAAGCAGCTCGCCGGCAACCAGGGCGTCTACAACCTGCTGCTCGGCGTCGCGGCCATCGCCGGCGTGCTGGCGGTGCTCGCCGGGGCGCGGCTCACCGGCATCGCCGTAGTGCTCACCGCGACGGGCATCATGCTCGCCGCCGCGCTGTACCTCGTCGTCTCCGACCGGACGAAAGTGCGGCCGGCGCTCGTGCAGGGCTTCTTCCCCGCCATCGCTGTCGTCACCGGGCTCATCGCGCTCGGGCAGGTCGTCTGATGGGTCGGGGCGCGCGCCGGGCTGCCCGCCTTGCCCTCGGCGGGGCGCTGATCTTCGCTGGCATCAGCCACCTGACGTTCGCGCGCAAGGACTTCCGTGCGCAGGTGCCCCACACCGCCGTCGAGCTCGGCCCGCTCGACGAGGATCAGGTGGTGCTCGCCTCGGGTGTGGTCGAGGTCGCGCTGGGCAGTGCGATCGCCTTTGCGCCCCGCGGCATCCGTCCGCTCGTGGGGTCGGCTGCAGCCGCCTTCTTCGCCGCGGTCTTCCCGGGCAACATCGCGCAGTGGCTGAACCACCGCGACGCGTTCGGCCTCGACACCGACGAGCGTCGCTTCGGCCGGCTCTTCTTCCAGCCGGTGCTGATCGCCTGGGCGCTCTGGTCGACGCGCGCGCCCCGCGACTGACCGGAGCCGCCCGCCAGCCGAGTCGCCCGCCGACCGAGCTGCCGTTGCGCTCGCTGCCGCCCGGCCGCCGCACGGCCCTCCGCCGACCGGTGCAGTCCTGCCTGAGCGGTGCTGCTATGCCAGCACCAGTCGCGCGGAAATGCCCCAGTCGGTCGGTGCGAGCGCCGAGGCGGGTCGGCGGAGCGGCGGACGTTGCGGTCAGCGGCGTCTGCCGAGGGGGATGATTCCGAAGAGCTTCCGCTTTGTGCCAGCGGCACCACGTCGCGATCGTCGTGATTCGCGCGAGCTCTGCGCGGTGCCGGAGCCCTCGCGCACATCGCGACCGTCGCCGCCGGAGCGATCATCGCCGCCGTCGCGGTCGGCGCCGTCACTTCCGCGGTCGCTGTCGTTGCCGCTCTTGCCGCCGCTCTCGCTGTCGCCCTTGTCGTCGTCGCCGAACCCATCGTGGCCGGCCGCGGCGGCGAGATGCCGCGCGCGCAGCGCCCGACCGTCGGCCTCGAGGTCGTCGCGCGCTGCGGCCATCTTCTCGACCTTCTTCGTATCCCGCGGCGGCAGCTGGATCATGGTTTCGGCCGCGATGCCCGCCTGCAGCTGCCGCGCGCGTTCGACCTCGGCATCGACCTCCGCGCCGAGCAGCAGCACGATGTTGAAGATCCACAGCACGAACAGCAGGGCCATGACGCCACCGATCGCGCCGTAGGCACTGTAGCCCGAGGACAACGCGAAGTAGACGGAAAGTGCAACGGATGCGATCGCGATGCCGAGGATCGCGACGATCGAGCCGATGCTCACCCAGGTGAACTTCGGCTGCTGCAGGTTGGGAGCGAGGTAGTAGAGCAGCGCGATCATCAGCACGACGAGCGCGAGGATCACCGGCCACTTGACCCAGGCCCAGATCGGCAGGAACGTCTGCGTCATGAACGCGAGCAGATCGCCAAGCCCGAGCGGCTCCGCAATCGGCCCGAGCACGCCCGTGACGAGAGCCTCGTTGAGCGCGATCGACACGAGGATGAGCACGACGCCGGTGAGCAGCGCCACGGTGATGAGGAGCATCGTGGCGGTCTGCTTGAGGAATCCGCGCCCTTCCTCGATGCCGTAGACGATGTTCATGCACCGAGAGAAGGCCTTCACATACGCGGATGCCGACCAGACTGCGGCCACGATGCCGATGATGAGGGCAATGACGCCGCCGGTCGCGGACTCGGACATCGTCTCGACGAGGTTCGTCACGATCGGTCGGGCGTCTTCCGGCACTGCCTGTCGCACGACGTCGTCGACGAGCGTCGTCACGGTCTGCGCATTGTTCGCGAGCACGAGCGTGATGATCGAGAACACCGCGAGCAGGCCCGGCGCGAGCGAGAGGACCATGTAGTACGTCAGCGTCGCCGCCAGGTCGGTGGCGTGGTCGCTGCCGAATTCCTTCAGCGCCCGCTTGAACGCGTACTTCCAGCTCGATCCCGCGAGCTTGGGCGGATCATCCGGCTTCGCGTCATGATCAGGCCCCGGCGCATCCGCGGCGTCGAGGGTGGCGTCAATGGGGTCTCTGCTCGACACGACGTGTCCTCTCGCCCGGGAACGGATGCGGCAGCACTGTACCCCGGCGCGATCCGTGCCGCCTGCACGTGAGCGACCGGGGCGGCAGCGCCCGAGCGGTGCGGGCAGGACAGCACCGCTCGGGCACGCCAGCACCGCTCGGGCACGCCAGCACCGCTCGGGCAGAAGAGCACCGCTCGCGCAGCGCGCGGCGCGCTGGCGAGCGCGCGCCTAGTAGGAGTCGGTCTCGGTGCGCGTGCGCTTCAGCCGCGCCACCGCCGCCTCGGAGCCGCGCGCCATGAGCGTCACATCCGCCGCGACGAACACGAAGGAGGCGCCGCGCGCGATGCAGCGGTCGGCGTCGGCCGGCGCGAAGGTGTTCACGCCCACCGGCTTGCCGGCCGCGACCACCGCGTCGATCACCGCGTCGACCGCGTCGACCACCGCGGGCTCCGAGGCCTGTCCGGGGTAGCCCATCGAGCCAGCCAGGTCGGCGGGCCCGATGAAGACGGCATCCACGCCATCGACGGCGGCGATCGCTGCGGCGTTCGCCGCCGCATCCGCCGTCTCGATCTGCACGGTCACCGACACGTGCTGGTCGGCGTCCTGCACATAGCCAGGGATGCGGCCCCAGCGCGACGAGCGCGCCAGCGCCGAGCCGATGCCCCGCACGCCCTCGCGCTCACCGGCGGCGCCGGGGTAGCGCGCGGCGCGCACGGCGGCCCGTGCGTCGTCGGCGCTCGAGACCATCGGCACGAGCACGTTCTGCGCGCCCAGGTCGAGCACCTGCTTGATGAGCACCGGGTCGTTCCACGGCACCCGCACGATGGTCGTGACCGGATAGCCGGCGGCGGCCTGCAGGATCGGCAGCATCTCCGAGATCGAGATGGGGCCGTGCTCGCCGTCGACGAGCAGCAGGTCGGCGCCGGAGCCGGCCATGATCTCGGCCGCCACGGCGCTGCCGGATGCGTTCCAGAGGCCGACGAGCGGAGCGTCAGCGCCCGCCAGGGCGTCGCGGAAGGTGCTCAATGGAACGTCACCTCGACCGTGCCCATGTCCTGGAACTCGGCGCGGACGACATCGCCGGGCTGCACCCAGACCGGCCGCGTGAACGAGCCGGCGAGGATGAGCTCGCCGGCCTCCAGTCGGTCGCCGTGCTGCGCGAGCTTGCCGGCCAGCCAGGCGACGCCGAGGGCAGGATGCCCCAGCACGCCACCGGAGACGCCGGTCTCGACGATCTCGTCGTTCACCTTGCAGAGCGCACCGACCCACGACAGGTTGCGGTCTCGCGGGCCGATCTCGTGATCGCCGACGACGACCGCGCCGAGCGCCGCGTTGTCGCTGATCGTGTCGACGATGGTGCGGCCGGAGAGCTCGATGTGGGAGTCGAGGATCTCGAGCGCCGGCACCACCACCTCGGTGGCGTCGAGCACCTGCTCGACCGTCAGGCCCTCGCCCTCGAGCGGCGCCTTGAGCACGAAGGCCAGCTCGACCTCGACGCGCACGTTCGACCACTGCGCATGCTCGAGCGACTCGCCGGAGCGGTAGGTCTGATCGGCGAAGATCACGCCGTAGTCGGGCTCGGTGATGCCGGTGGCGAACTGCATCGCCTTGCTCGTCAGGCCGATCTTGCGCCCGACGAGCCTGGCGCCGCCCTGCTCGCGCCGCGTGCGCCAGATGCGCTGCACCGCGTAGGAGTCCTCGATCGTCGCCTCCGGGTAGCGCGCCGAGATCTTCTCGATCATGCCGCGCGAGCGCGTGGCCTCCGCGAGCTCGTCGGCGAGCTGCCGCACGGTGACGTCGTCGAGGCCGCGGCTCGGACCGGCGGGAACGGCCCCGGCCGGCACAGCTCCGGCGCTCAAACCTGGTTGCCCATCTTGAAGCCGACCTCTTCGGCCGGTTCGCCCTGCATGGCGTCGCCGGGGGCGCGGGTGTACGAGAAGCCGTCGGCACCGACGGTGACGGCCATCTCGCTCGAGTCGGTGCGCTCGATGACCGGCTGCGGGTTGCCGTCGAGGTCGAGCACGAGCGATGCCTCGGTGTACCAGGAGGGCACGACCGGGTTTCCCCACCAGTCGCGGCGCTGGTTGTCGTGCACATCCCACGTCACGGTCGGATTGTCGGGGTCGCCGGTGTAGTAGTCCTGCGTGTAGATCTCGACGCGGTGGCCGTCCGGATCGAGGATGTAGAGGTAGAACGCGTTCGAGACGCCGTGACGGCCGGGGCCGCGCTCGATGCGGTCGCTGATGCGCAGGGCGCCCATCTTGTCGCAGATCTGGATGATGTTGTGCTTCTCGTGGGTCGAGAAGGCGATGTGGTGCATGCGCGGCCCGTCGCCACCGGTGAGCGCCGTGTCGTGCACGGTCTGCTTGCGGTGCATCCAGGCGGCGTAGGTCACGCCCTGGTCGTCCTGGATGTCCTCCGAGACGCGGAAGCCCAGATCCTCGAGGTAGGCGCGGCCGCGCGGCACGTCGGGCACCACCTGGTTGAAGTGGTCGAGGCGCACGAGCTCGCCGGCCGAGTAGAGGTCGTAGCGCTGCGTGAGCCGCTCGACGTGCTCGGTGGCGTAGAAGAACTCGTAGGGGAAGCCGAGCGGATCCTCGACGCGCACGCTGTCGCCGAAGCCCTTCTGGAAGCCGTCCGTGCGACGCTCCGTGCGGCAGCCGAGCTCCCGGTAGTAGGCCTCGGCCGCGTCGACGTCCTCCGGCGTGCGCACCCGGTAGGCGAACGCGGCGACCGCGGCCACCGGACCCTTGCGCAGCACGATGTTGTGGTGGATGAACTCCTCGAACGACCGCAGGTAGATCGCCTCGTCGTCCTCCTCCGTCACGTGCAGGCCGAGCAGGTCGACGTAGAACTTGCGGCTGGCCTCGAGGTCGGTGACCACGAGATCCATCGCAGCGCAGCGCACGATGTCGGGGGCCGGCACCGAGGGGGTGGGGATCTTGTCGCTCATGATTGCTTCTCCTTCGAAGTGTGTGGGGTCGGTGACGGGGCGGCTCAGGCGGATGCGCCGAAGCGGGCCGTGTGGACGTCGCCGAGCGTGATGTGCACGGCCTGCTGGTCGCTGTAGAAGTCGAGCGAGCGGTAGCCGCCCTCGTGCCCCAGCCCGGAGGCCTTGACGCCGCCGAACGGGCTGCGCAGGTCGCGCACGTTGTGGCTGTTGAGCCACACCATGCCGGCCTCCACGTTCTGCGAGAACAGGTGCGCGCGGCGCAGGTTGCTCGTCCAGATGTAGGCGGCGAGGCCGTAGCGGGTGTTGTTGGCGAGCTCGAGCGCCTCCTCGTCGGAGTCGAACGGCGTGATCGAGACGACCGGGCCGAAGATCTCCTCCTGGAAGATGCGTGCATCCGGGGCGACATCCGCGAACACGGTCGGCGAGACGAAGTTGCCCTCCGGGAACGCGTCGGGACGGCCACCGCCGGCGAGCAGGCGGCCCTCCTGCTTGCCGATCTCGACGTAGGACATGACCTTGTCGAAGTGCTCGGGGTGCACGAGCGCGCCGACCTCGGTCTTCGGGTCGTGCGGGTCGCCGACCACGATGTTCTTGGCGCGCTCCGCGTAGCGCTCGAGGAACTCCTCGTAGATCGAGCGCTCGACCAGGATGCGGCTGCCGGCCGTGCAGCGCTCGCCGTTCAGCGAGAAGACGCCGAAGAGGGTCGAGTCGATCGCCGCATCGAGGTCGGCGTCGGCGAAGACCACGGCGGGGCTCTTGCCGCCGAGCTCCATCGACAGCGCCTTCAGGTGGGGCGCGGCGTTGCCGAAGATGAGCTTGCCGGTGCTGCTCTCGCCGGTGAACGAGATGAGCGGCACGTCGGGGTGCTTGACGAGCGCGTCGCCGGCGGTCTCGCCGAAGCCGTTGACGAGGTTGAAGACGCCCTTGGGCAGCTCGGCCTCCTCGAAGATGCCGGCCCACAGCGACGCCGAGAGCGGCGTGAACTCGGCGGGCTTCAGCACCACGGTGCAGCCGGAGGCGAGTGCGGGGCCGAGCTTCCAGGACTCGAGCATGAACGGGGTGTTCCACGGCGTGATGAGGCCCGCGACGCCCTTGGGCTTGCGGTTGACGTAGTTCACCTGGCTGCCGGGCACCTTGTAGGTGTCGTCGCGACCAGCCACGATGAGGTCGGCGAAGAAGCGGAAGTTCTCGGCGGCGCGCTGCGCCTGACCGCGTGCCTGCGTGATCGGCAGGCCGGAGTCGAACGACTCGAGCTGCGCGAGCTCCTGGTCGCGCGACTCGACGAGGTCGGCGATGCGGCTGAGGATGCGGGCGCGCTCGCGGTTCTTCATGCGCGGCCACGGGCCCTCCTCGAAGGCACGGGTGGCGGCGGCGACAGCGAGGTCGATGTCGGCCTGCTTGCCGGAGGCGGCGACGGTGTAGTCCTCGTTCGTGACCGGGTTCAGCACGCCGAAGGTGTCGCCATCGACCGACGGCACGCGCTCGCCGTCGATGTAGTGGGGGATCAGGTCGGGGATGCCTGCGGGCTGGTTGGCCATGATGGCTCCTTCTCGGTCGGGTCTCTCGGGTGGGGACGTGTGCGGATGCCGCGCGGTCGCGGCGAGGCTCAGTCGGTGGTGCTGCTGGGGCGGTGGAAGTAGGCCTCGGGCGTCGCGAGCCGGTGCTCGCGCACCGCGAGCTCGATGCTGCGCGGGTCGGCGCCGGCTTCGATGAGCGCGAGGATGGCCTCGTGCTCGTCGACGGACGGCAGCGCTCTGCCGGGCACGAACGAGAACGTCGACTGGCGCAGTCGAGCCAGGCGCCGCCAGCAGGTGTCGATGACGTCTCGGAGCACCGTGTTCGGGGCCACGTCGCTCAGTCGGCGATGGAACGCCTCGTTCAGCGCCGTGAACTTCACGGGGTCGAAGGCCGCGAGCGACTGGCGCATCTGCTCGTTGATCGCCCGCGCCTCGTCGACATCGGTCTTGGAGTAGAGCCCTGCGGCCAGCGAGATGGCGGCGCCCTCGACGAACGAGAGCGTCTCCATGGTGTCGTGGTACTCCAGCTCGTCGATCTCGGCCACGCGCGCGCCGATGTTCCGCTCGAAGGTCACGAGCCCCTCGGCCTCGAGGCGGCGGATCGCCTCCCGTACGGGCACCACGCTCATGTCGAGCTCCCGCCCGAGCGCGTCGAGCACCAGCCGATAGCCGGGGGAGTAGGTGCCGTCGACGATGCGGTCGTGCAGCAGCGTGTAGGCACGCTGCGACTTCGACGGTGCGAGGCGGATGCTCATCGCGGCATCCGTCTCGGCCTTGCTCCGCTGCGTCATCGCGCGTCCGCATCGTGCTGCGTGGCCTCGTACTTCGCGCGCCACTCGGCGTTCATGGGGAAGAGGCCGTCGAGCCGCTCGCCCGCATCCATCTGCTGGGCGATGTACTCCTCGGCGCGCTCGGCCTCGATGCACTCTGCGACCAGCTCGCGCACGAGCGCCGGCGGGATCACCAGCACGCCGTCGCCGTCGGCGACGATCACATCGCCCGGCTGCACGGTGGCACCGCCGCAGCCGATCGTCTCGTCGAAGCTCCACGGCACGTGGAGCCGGCCGAGCACTGCGGGATGACCGCCACCGTGATAGGTCGGCACGCCGATCTCGGTCACCACGTCGAGGTCGCGCACGCCGCCGTCGGTGATGATGCCGGCCGCGCCGAGGTGCCGCGCGCGCAGCGCCAGGATGTCGCCGAGCGTGCCGGAGCGGTTGTCGCCGCGCGCCTCGATCACCACCACGTCACCGGGGTGCAGGTCGTCGAACAGGCGCTTCTGCGCGTTGTACCCGCCACCGTGGCTCTTGAACAGATCCTCCCGGTTCGGCACGTAGCGCAGCGTGCGCGCGGTGCCGACGATGCGCTTGCCGGGCTGCGTCGAGCGCAGGCCGTCGATCGAGACGTTGTTGAGGCCGCGCTTGCGGAGCGCGGACGAGAGCGTCGCGAGCGCGATCGTGGAGAGCTGCTCGCGAAGCTCCTCGTCGAGCACGGGCGGCGCAGACTCCTGGAAGTCGGCGATCGGGCGGCCGGATGCATCGGCCCACTGCTCCGCCGTCGGCTTCGGCTGCGCCGAGTACGCGGGCAGGCGCTGGTCGCCGACGCGCACGGTCGACGCGAGTCGGCCGGTGGAGACCTGCTCGCCGTGCAGCGTCGTCGCCGTGACCTCCACCTCGACCGTCTGGCCGGGGGAGAAGGTGGAGGCGTTCGCGGGCGTGCCGGTGAGGATGACGTCGCCGGGCTCGAGCGTGACGAGCTGCGAGAGATCGCTGACGATCTGGGCGAGCGAGAAGATGAGCGTCGAGGTCGAGTCGGCCTGCACGAGCTCGCCGTCGAGCCAGGTGCGCACCTCGATGGCGTTCGGGTCGAGCCGCGCGGCATCCAGCAGACTCGGCCCGATGGGGGTGAAGCCGTCGCCGCCCTTGGAGCGGATGTTGGCGCCCTTGTCGGCCCACCGCAGGTCGAACACGCCCAGATCGTTGGATGCGGTGACGTGCGAGACGTGACCCCACGCCTCCGCTTCGCTCACCGCGCGCGCCGCCGTGCCGATGACGATCGCGATCTCGCCCTCGAAGCCGAAGATCTCGGTGCCGGCCGGCGCGACGACCTCGCCGCCCGTCGAGAGCGAGGTGGCGGGCTTCAGGAAGTAGCCGGGGGCCTCCGGTGTGCGGCCCTTCTGGGCAGCGCGCGCCGTGTAGCCGATGTGCATCGCGAAGACCTTCGACGGTCGCGAGCCGAGCAGCTGCCAGGCGTCGACGGCGGTCTGAGGGGCGCCCCGGTGGGGCTGCGACGATGCATCCATGCGGGCATCGTATACGATTACAAATCTGGTCTGCAAGAGGTTCGCGGGAGGTTCGCCTCCACGCCGCTCGCGAGACCAGGCGCGCCGCGACATGCCCTCTTGACGGTCGTGGACGAAATCGTATATGTTCCTGCCAGTCCTCGGCCCAGGCCGCTCCCCGCTACTGACGAAGGAGTCAGCGTGTCCCACAGCCCGACGCACACGAGCTCGAGCGAGCGCAACAAGGTGCTCGCCGCCGTCGTGGTCGGTACCACCATCGAGTGGTACGACTTCTTCATCTACGCCTTCATGGCGAATCTGGTCTTCGCGCAGCTCTTCTTCGAGCCTGCGGGGCCGGGCCTCGGCCAGATCATCTCGCTGGTCACCATCGGCATCTCGTTCCTGTTCCGGCCGCTGGGCGCCTTCCTCGCCGGCCACTTCGGCGACAAGCTCGGCCGACGCCCGATGCTCGTGATCACGCTGTTGCTCATGGGTGCGGCGACCACGCTGGTCGGCGCGCTGCCCACCTACGAGCAGATCGGCATCCTCGCGCCCATCCTGCTCATGCTGCTGCGCATCCTGCAGGGCCTGTCCGCCGGCGGCGAGTGGGGCGGCGCCGTGTTGATGGCGATCGAGCACTCCCCGAAGCACCGTCGCGGCCTGTTCGGCTCGTTCGTGCAGTCGGGCGTGCCGCTGGGCATGCTCATCGCGACCGGCGTGCTCGCCGGCGTCCGCGCCCTGTTCCCCGGCGACTCGTTCCTCGAGTGGGGCTGGCGCATCCCGTTCTTCGTCTCGATCATCCTCGTGATCGTCGGCTACATCGTGCGTCGCACGGTCGAGGAGTCACCGGTCTTCCTGGAGATCAAGGAGACGGCCCAGCAGGAGTCGGCGCCCATCAAGCAGGTGTTCACGAAGTACGGCACGATCGTGCTGCTCTGCGCGATGGTCTTCATGGGCAACAACGCGGTCGGCTACATGACCACCGGCGGCTACATCCAGGGCCTGGCATCGCGGCCCACCGACGCGGGCGGCTACGGCTTCGACCCGGTCGGCGTGCAGCTAGCGAACCTCGCGGGTGCCGTGTCATGGCTGGTCTTCACGTTCCTCGCCGGCTGGCTCTCGGACCGCATCGGCCGCAAGCCGCTCTACCTGATCGGCTGGGCGGCGCTCGCGGCGGGCGTCGTGCCGCTGTTCACGCTCACCGCGCAGGGCGTCGGGGGCGTGGCGATCGCCACGACGATCCTGGGTGTCGGCCTCGGCCTCACCTACGGCGCGCAGGCGGCCTGGTACGCCGAGTCCTTCCCGGCCTCGGTGCGGTTCTCCGGCGTCTCGATCGCGTACGCCATCGGCGCCGTGTTCGGTGGCGCGTTCGCGCCCACCATCGCGCAGGCGCTGCTGGAGGCGACCGGCTCCACCTGGTCGATCGTCGTCTACCTGCTCGGCATGGTCGTGCTCGCCGTCGTCGGCACGCTGCTGCTGCGCGACCGCTCGCAGATCCCGCTCACCATCGAGTTCGAGCACGGCGGGCACTGGGAGGACTGGAAGAAGGGCGACGGCGAGCCGACCGAGGTCGGCGTCGGCGCCGCACGCGACAACCGCTGAACCGAGCGCCCGAGCGCATCGGGCATTCGCGAAGGGGATCGGCTCCGGCCGGTCCCCTTCGTCGTGCTCCCGCAGGCGGGCCGGAGCACCGTGCACGATTGCGCAAGCGGTGTGCGCGCACAACATGGCAGTGCCCGCGAGCCCGATGCGACGATGACGACACCCTGTTCGATGGAGAGTGAGGAACCATGGAGACCACCGAGTCCCTGCTGGCCGCAGTCAGCGCATCCGATGGCATGCCGGTCGTCGACCCCGCAACGGGCGAGGTCTTCGCCCACGCGCCGCGATCCACGGTCGACGACCTGGAGCGCGCGATCGACGCGGCCAAGGCGGCGCAGCCGGCGTGGGCGGCGAAGACCGACCAGGAGCGCTGCGCGGCGCTCGCTGCCGCCGCCGACGAGGTGGAGGCGAACGCTGAGGCGCTCGCACAGCTGATCGCGCGCGAGCAGGGCAAACCGCTCAGCGGCCCCGGCGCGCGCTTCGAGGTCGGCGCCGTGGTGGGGTGGCTCCGCGCCACCATCGCGACCGTGCTGGAGCCCGAGGTCGTCGTCGATGACGGCGAGGCGAAGGCCACCATGTACTACCGCCCGATCGGGCTGGTCGGCGCGATCGGACCGTGGAACTGGCCGGCGATGATCGCGACCTGGCAGTTCGCGCCCGCGCTGCGGATGGGCAACGGCGTCGTCATGAAGCCCAGCGAGTACACGCCGCTGAGCGTGCTCGCCACGGCGCACCTCGTGAACCGGCACCTGCCCGAGGGCCTGTTCACGGTGCTCGCGGGCGATCGGGAGCTGGGCGAGGCGATCAGCAGCCACCCCGCGTTCGGCAAGCTTACGTTCACGGGCTCGGCGAGCACGGGCGAAGCGATCATGCGCGCGTCGGCCGACAACCTCACGCGCCTCACGCTCGAGCTGGGCGGCAACGACCCGGGCATCGTGCTGCCGGATGTCGACGCCAAGGCGATCGCCGAGGGCCTGTTCTGGGGCGCCTTCATCAACACCGGCCAGACGTGCGCGGCGCTCAAGCGGCTCTACGTGCATGAGGACGTCTACGACGACGTGGTGCGCGAGCTCGTCGCGGTCGCCGGCGCCATGCCGATGGGCGCCGGCACGGATGAGCAGAACGTGCTCGGCCCGCTCACGACCGAGCAGCAGTTCGACGTCGTCGACCGGCTGGTGGAGGACGCCAAGTCGCGCGGCGGCAATGTGCTGCTCGGCGGGGAGCCCGACCGTGACGCGAAGGGCTGGTTCTACCCGGCGACGCTCATCGACGGCCTCGACGACGATGCGGCACTGGTGTCAGAGGAGCAGTTCGGTCCCGCGCTGCCGATCCTCAAGTACCGCGACGTCGATGACGCCATCGAGCGCGCGAACCGCGGCGAGGCGGGCCTGGGCGCGAGCGTCTGGTCTGCCGACCCGGCGGCCGCGCGCGAGGTCGCTGCCCGCATTGAGGCCGGCTCGGTCTGGATCAACTCGCACGGCACGATCCACCCGATGGCACCGTTCGGCGGCGTGAAGGGCTCCGGCTACGGCCTGGAGTTCGGCGTCGACGGCCTCAAGGCGATGGGTGTGCCGCAGGTCATCCACGGCTGATCGCGGGGACGAAGAAGCGGGCCCCAGCCTCTCGGCGGGGCCCGCTTCGGCGTTGCGTCGCGGGCGTCTGCGCAGGCGGTCGCTACCCGAAGGCCAGCGTCGGCACGTCGACGACGTGCGCGCCGCCGTCGACCAGGATGGTCGAGCCGGTGAGGTAGGAGCTCGCGGGGCTGGCGAGGAAGCTCACGAGGGTGGCGATCTCAGCAGGCTCCGCAGCGCGACCGAGCGGCACGTCGCGCGTGACGAGCGCATACGCCTCATCGACCGACGCGGCGCGCCCCTGCTCGACGAGCACACGCATCTCGTCGTCGGCCATCGGCGTGCGCACCCAGCCGGGACACACGGCGTTGGCGCGCACGCCGCTGCCGCCGCCGTCGCGAGCGATCTGCCGCATCAGCCCGAGCAGCGCGTGCTTGCCGACCGTGTAGCCGGTGGTCTCCGGCGCCGCGCGGATGCCCGCGAGCGACGAGATGATGACGATCGAGCCGCCGCCGTCGGCCAGGGCCGGCAGCGCCGCGCGGCAGGCGACGAACGCGGTCGTCAGGTTCGCCTGCAGCGACGACGCCCACTCGTCATCGGTGGTCTCGGCGACCGAGGAGTATCCGTGGCCGCCTGCGCTCGTGACGAGCGCGCCGAGCGGACCGGTCTCCAGCGCGCTCCGCACGACCTCGTCCATCGCGCGCCCATCGGAGGCGTCCGCCGCGACCGCACGGATGCGGTTGGGCGCCAGCGCCGCCGTCTCGTCGAGCGGCTGCGCGCGGCGCCCGGTGATGACGACGTCCCACCCCTCTGCGGCGAGCTGCAGGGCGACGGCACGGCCGATGCCGGTGCCGCCTCCGGTGACGATCGCGCACGTCATCAGGACGAACCCGGAGTGAGGTACGCGGTGGTGTTCGCGACCTCGAATCGGCTGCCAACCGGGAAGACCGTGGCGTTGCCGGGCTCGAACGCGTCGTCGCCGAAGATCGCGCCGTCCGTCCGCAGCTGCTGCAGATCGATGAGCACCGCCCCGAGGGTCGGCACGATCTTCTCCCGCCAGACGAACAGCACGAGACCGTCGGCGACGCTGATCGCGTCGCACGCGTCGGTGTCGGCGAGGCCCGCCTCGACGCCCGAGAGGCAGTGCCAGGTGTATCGGTGCTCCGAGAGGTAGATGTGCTCGTAGGACTCGGTAAGGGAGTAGGTGTACCGGTTGCGCATGCCGACGAGCTCGCGGGTCGGGGCGTGGAGCCGCCCGCCGCGTTCGAGCCGGCCGTGCCGGAAGGCGGCGGCAACCCCGGTCGGCTCCTCGCCGCGCTGTACTCGCGTCCAGGCGCTCTCCCGCGCCGTCGCCTCGTCGGGGAGCCGGGCGGAGACCCGCGTGTAGCCGCCGTCCGCGAGCACGAGCAGCTCGAGGCCGCGCGGGCCCGAGAGCTGCCGCACGAGCAGCACCCCGGGCCGCACCGACGTGACGTGGGCCGCGCCACGCTCCCCGCCGAGGTCGGCCGTGCCGTCGTCGCCGAACGACACCTGCTCGCCGTCCAGGTCGAGCGTCCGACCCGCCAGATCGTCGACCGTCGGCAGCACGTCGCCATGCACCTCCATGCCGCGACCGAGATCGCCGACCGAGATGAACTCGCTCATCGCATCCTCCCGATGTGCTCGCCGCGGCCGCGCCGCTCAGCGGACAGCAACGTGGTCCTCGCCGTCGTCGCCGTGGTGGCCATGGTGCCCGTCGTAGTCATGCTCGGGCTCGCCGTGCGCCGAGTGCCCGTGGTCGCACGAGCACGCTCCGGCCGCGCAGCCGCAGCCGCCGCCCGCCTCCGGCACGTCGAGCGCCGGGTTGCGGTCGAGGAAGCCGTAGGGCTTCAGCCAGAAGCCGGAGTAGTCGACCGGCATGATGGGCCAATCCTCGGGGCGGGGGATGTGCGAGAGCCCGAAGGAGTGCCACACGACCAGGTCGGCGCCGTCGACGTCGCCGCCGGCCGCGACCGACTCCGGCAGGCCTGCGCCGCCCGAGTGCTGGTTCGGGTACCTGCCGGCGGGGTACAGGTCATCGTCGCGGTGCGAGGTCACCCAGAGGTGCTTCGATGCGAAGGTCGCCCGATCGTGCACGGTCGACTCGGGGTCGGCCATGAGCGTCGCCTTCGCCTCCGGGATGAGCTGGAACTCGGTCGGCCTGCCCACCGCGTTCGTTCGACTCGACGAGCCGATGTGCCAGGTGCGTCCCACCGCGCCGTCGCCGAGCACGCCGGCGGCCTCGCTCAGCCGGTCGCGGCGGTGGCCGAACGCGTTGCCCCACGGGTTCTGGTCACCCATCGGAACGCGCACGAGATCGACCTGGTCGACGTAGTTGTCGGTGCCGTCGATGTCGAAGTCGAGACGGGCGCAGAAGATGTGCTGGTGGATCGGCGCGAACAGCGCCGGTGCGATCTCGGTCGCGTGCGGCAGGATCGCGCCCGGCTCGTCGGCGCCGCAGAAGACGATGCCGGTCGCCTTCGCCTCGAACTGGATCGAGCCGTCGAGGTAGAGGTACCAGAAGAAGCCGTAGTCGTAGTTGCCGACGGTCGCCCAGTAGGAGACCACGAGCCGTCGCGAGCGGCGACCGTGCGTCGTCTCGCCGTCGAGCTCGCGGTGCTTCCAGAGCACGCCGTAGTCCTCCTCGTGCATGCACACCGCGCGCGGAATCGTGATCGGCTCACCGGTATCCGCCGCCACGTGGGCGTCGAAGTAGTGGATGGCGCCGAGGCAGTCGCAGCCCAGCTGCTGCGCGTTGGCGTTCTTGCCCAGGTTGTACTCGCCGGCGTCGAAGTAGCTGATCCAGCGACGCGTCTCGCTCGTGTCGCCGTAGGGCACCACCATCTCGGGCACGCTCGCGCGGTGCAGCACGGGGCGCAGCTCCTCGCCGTCCTGCCATCCGAGCTGGTGCAGCACAAGCCCTTCGCGCATCGAGAAGCCGATGCGGAAGCGCCACTGCTCCCAGGTCACCGCATTGCCGTCGACCGAGAAGCTCGGACCCTCCGGCATGGTGATGTCGATCGGCTTCAGGCTGGTGCGGCGCTCGCCGACCGAGGCGTCGTCGTAGTTCGCGTCGAGCTGCGGCAGCGGCACCTGGCGCTCGTCGACCAGCTTGACGACCTTGCGCTCGGTGACGTCGACGAGCAGCACGAGGCCCTCGACGGGGAACGACCAGGGGTTGTCGCCCTCGGCGGGCGGCATGAACGTGAGCGAGCGCATCATGCGCTTGCCGACCTCGTCGGGCTCGTTGAACTGGCCCGGCGCGAGCGGCACGACCAGCGCGCGCTCGAGGCCATCGAGGCCGCGCGCCTCCATCGCCCGGCGCCACCCCGCATCCGCCTTCACGACTTCGTCGACGAGCTCGTACTCCTCGAACAGGTAGGGCGGCTGCCCGAAGGGCGCTTCGCCGGTCGGCAGCGTCTCGATCGACTCCAGGCTGTCGTCGTCGAGCGCGACCACGGCTTCGCGGACGCGCCCCGTCTCGGTGTCGAGCAGCGTCGAGAGCACGCGCCGACCGAGCGGGTCGCCTGCGCCCCACTGCGCGAGCTGCGCCTTCGGCGGGTCGAGCAGCACCTGCAGCGGGAACCGCGTGTCGGGCTGCAGCTCGCCGGCGTCATCGAGCACCGAGCGCACCCGCTCGATCTCCGTGGGCGCCAGCGGAGCCAGCGGATGCGTCACCTCGGTCAGGTTCGAATCGCGCGCGCCATGCGTGTGCGTCGTGTCGGGCATGAGACCTCCTCGTCCAGCGTGGCCTCCACGCTAGGCGGGCGGTGTCGGCACCCGCTTGCCCGTCAGCGCAGGCTGCTTGCTTCCGCCCGCTCGTCGGGCACCATGGCCGGCTCGAGCGCCGTGGCGAGCCGATACTCGCTCGGGCTTTGCCCGAAGGTGGTGCGGAACAGGCGGGAGAAGTGGGCGGGGTTCACGAGCCCCCAGCGCGCTGCGATGCTCGCGATCGGCAGCTCGAGCAGCTGCGCGTCCGCGAGGTCGCGGCGGATGTGCTCGAGCCGGCGCTCGCGGATCCAGCCGGCCACGGTGATGCTGTGCTCAGCGAAGACCGCGTGCAGGTGCCGCGTCGAGATGTAGTGCGCCGCGGCGATCGTAGCGGGCGACAGCGACGGATCGGCGAGCAGCCGGTCGATGGTGCCGAGCAGCTCGTGCAGCAGCTGTCGCTTCGGGTCGCGCCGCACGCCGTGCTGCAGCTGCGTCGACACGAGCGTCATGAGCAGGTCGAGCCCGGTGCGGGCGAGGCGCTGCCCGTGCTCGCCCGGCAGCTCGGCGAGGCTCTTCGCCAGGTCGACGAAGAACGAGTTGACGACGCGGCCCAGCGGCGACTCGAGCGGGAAGGCGGTCGCGGTGACCTCGGCGAGCTCATCGCGGGGCAGATCGAGGTAGCCGATCGGGAACGTGAAGACCAGCAGGCTGGTCGTGCCGTCGAAGCGCAACGTGTACGGGCGCGACGTGTCGTAGATCGCGAGGTCGCCGGGGTGCAGCAGCGCGACCCGACCATCCTGCTCGATCAGCTCTTCGCCATCGAGCTGCAGGCTCACCTTGATCAAGTCGCTCGGGCTGCGGCGCACGAGCTTGGGCGTGCGGGCCACGACGCTCGCGGTGTGCGTGATGCGGAAGACCGACACCTCGCCGATGTCGATGCGGCTGGCTTGCGCCCAGAACTCGTCGTCACCCAGCGGATGCACGTCGAGCGGCACGAAGTTCGTCGCGACCTCACGGCGCCAGCTCATGATGTCGTGCGTCTCGCCCTCGAGCGGCGGGAAGTCGAAGATGTCGGCCAACCTTTCCTCAGCGGCCGCGCCAATGGGGCCCCGGCACCAGACTAGCGGCGGCGAGGAAGGGGCAGGATGCCCGCGATCGCGCGCCCGAGCGCTCAGCCGAGCAGCGCGACCGAACCGGCGATGATGAGCGAGACGCCACCCAGCAGCGAGAGCGCGATGATCGACCAGCGCACCGCCGTGCGGTTCACCCGATGCGCGAGCCGGTCGCCGAGGATGACGCCGGCCGCGACCGGCGCCACCATCGCCACCCAGCCCCAGAGCGGCCAGTCCGGCGCGCCCTCGGGTGCGACGAACGGCCGGACGACGACGATCATGCCGCTCACGATCGTCCAGAAGGGCTGCATCGTCGCGACGAAGGTCTTGTCGTGCCATCCCGACACGAGCGAGTAGAGGCCGACGATCGGCGCGCCCATGCCGACGCTCGCGTTCAGCAGGCCGATCGATGAGCCCGCCGTCAGGCGCAGGCCAGGGCCGTCACGATGGCGGGCAGTGCTGGTCACCCCGACCGAGACGATCACGCCCGCGACCGCGATCGCTCCGACGACCACGCGCAGCAGATCGGTGTCGAGCGCCTGCGCGATGAGCAGCCCCGGCACCATGAGCGTCACAGCGGGCACGAGCAGCCACGCCAGTCGACGCCAGTCGACGTCGTGCCAGACGCGCGGCAGGATGATGAGGCACGCGACGGCGCCATACAGGTTCACCACCAGCACCGCGGCCAGCGGGCCGGCGATGAGCGCCACGACCGGGGTCACGATGAGGCCCCAGCCCATGCCGATCATGCGCTGACCGGCGGCACCGAGGAGCACCGCGACGGCCGCGATGGCGAGTGAGAGCAGCTCCATGACCCCGCTAGCGCAGGTCGGCCTCGATGGCGCGGGCGGTGCGCTGCACGGCTTCGCCCAGCGCGTCCGCGTCGGGCTCGCCGACCGTGACCACGGCGACCGACGCATCCGTGGTGCCCCGCGCCCGCAGCGGCGCGCCGACCGAGGTGATGCCCTGGATCACCTCGTTGGCGCTGACGGCGAAGCCGCGCGAGCGGACCCGCTCGACTTCGGGGTGCATCGGCTCGTCGTGGCCGAGCTCGCGCCACACGGCATCGCTCAGCATGGACTGCAGGGCCACGCCGGGGGCGCCGAGGGCGATGGGGTGCCGATGGCCGGGGTGCTGGGCGACGGATGCGTTGACGCCGCGAGGCACGGCGGTGACGAGCGTGACGGCGTCATCGCCGTCGCGCACCGCGAGGAAGGCGGTCACGCCGAGCTCGTCGGCGAGCTGCTGCAGGTGGGGGAGCGAGGCCGACTGCAGGTCGTGCTCCACGTCGCGCGCGAGCACCACCAGCTGCGGCCCGAGCGAGAGGATGCCGGCGGCGTCGCGGACGACGAGCCGGTGCTCCTCGAGGGTGCGCACGAGCCGGTAGGCGACCGATCGGTGCACGCCGAGCAGGTCGGCGAGCGACTGGATGGACTGGCCGCCGTGATCGGCGAGCAGCGAGAGGGCAGTCAGGCCGCGCGAGAGCGTCTGCGAGCCGCTCGCTGGCTTGGCCGCCGAATGCTCGGGCATCGTCGCTCGCTCTCGTCATCGCATCCGTCGTGATGCTTGTGCTCAAGCATAGAACAGGCCGTTCAGCTATGGAGAAGCCGGGGCGGGGGAAGCGGCGTAAGTCAGACCTCGATCGAGTCGCCCGGCTGGAGTCGGTGGTGCTCGCCGCCTGCCGCGGTGACCGCATCCTCGATCCGTGCGTGCGCCATGCCGAGGCCCATCTCCGACAGCGGCGCATCGTGCACGGCGAAGGTCCCGCGCGGTGCGACCTCTGCGACGAAGTCCATCACGTCGCCGATCTTCAGCCACGGCGCGCCGGCCGGCGCGGCGAGCAGCTCCACGGGCACATCGGGGGCCGCGTAGGAGTCGCCCGGGTAGTAGAGGCGCTCGTTCACCAGCACGCCGAGGTTGTCGACGAGCGGGATCGTTCGATGGATCTCGGCGTGCTGACCGCCGAAGAAGCGCAGCCGGAAGGGACCCGCGGTGACGCGCTCGCCTGCCTCGACGACCTTGACGTCGAAGCCTTCGGCGGCCGCGGCGACGCCGGCCGGGCCGTAAATCGGCACGGTCGGATGCGCGGCGCGCAGCGCCGAGAGATGCTCGGCGTCCCAATGGTCCGGGTGCTCGTGCGTGATGACGATCGCGACCAGGCCCGGTGCCGACACGGGGCCGGTCTGGTTGCCCGGATCGATCACGAGCTGCTGGCCTTCGTCGGCCAGGATCATGCAGGCGTGCTCTCGCTTGGTCACTCGCATGTGCTCCACGATAGGCGGTGCGGCACCGACGCGGCGAGCCCAGGAGGTCTGACTGCGGCGACGCGCCACGTACGCTGGCTCCGTGCAGATCGTGGTCGCGTCGAACCCCGCAGCGCGGTTCGGCCGCTCCGAGGCTGTCGGCGCGCTGGTCGCGGCGCGCATCGCCGACCTCGGCCATGACGTGCAGCACATCGTCGCCGTTGACTTCGCCGGGCAACTGGAGCAGACGCGCTTCGCCATGATCCAGGCCGAGGTGCTCGTGGTGGTCGGCGGGGACGGCATGGTGCATCTCGCGGCGAACATCGTGGGTGGCACCTCGAAGCGGCTGGTGATCGTGCCCTCCGGCAGCGGCAACGACCTGGCGGCGACGCTCGAGCTGGGGTCGACCGGCCACGTCATCGACTCACTCGAGGCGATCCTCGCGAGCGAGCCCGATCGCATCGACCTGGTGCGCATCGAGCATCCCGACGGCGTCACGCTCGCCGCCGGGATCGTCTCGGTCGGCTTCGACGCCGACGTGAACGTGCGCTCCTTCCGCTTCGCGAAGGTGCCGAGCCGCTTCCGCTACCAGGCTGCGATCCTCGCGACCCTGCTGCGGCCGAAGCACCGCACCTTCCGCGTCAGGCTCGATGGGGGAGCCGAGCGCACCTGGCGGACGCTCATCGCCGCGATCTCCAACAACCGCATCTTCGGCGGCGGCATCCCCATCGCGCCCGGCGCCGACCTGCGCGACGGCAAGCTCACCGCGGTGTTCGCGGACGAGCTCTCGTACCCAGCGTTCCTGCGGGTGCTCAGCAAGGCGATCCGCGGCCGGCACGAGTCCGACCCGCGCATGCACATCGTCGAGTGCGAGAGTGCGGAGCTCGCGAGCGAAGAGACGGTGATCGTCTGCGCCGACGGCGAGATCGTGGGGCGACTGCCGGTGCGCTGCAGCATCATGCCGGGTGCGCTGCAGGTGCATCGCGTCGCCTGATCCGGGCTGCGGTCGACCCGATTTGGCACACGGCCGAATCGTGTGGCAAACTATCCAGGTTGCAAACGCAAGATGCGCAGCACGGCCCCATCGTATAGCGGCCTAGTACGTCGCCCTCTCACGGCGGTAACGCGGGTTCGAATCCCGCTGGGGTCACAGACGAAGAGCCCCGGTCCACGGACCGGGGCTCTTTTGCGTGCTCGGGGCGCTCAGCGCGCGGCGGGCAGCAGCGCGCCGCGGAAGTACGCGGCGAGCTCGTCCTTGGCGGTCAGCGGCAGCACGGCCGCCACGTACTGGTCGGGGCGCACGACCACGATCGCACCGTCGCGCGAGATGCCGCGCGCGTCGAACACGTCCTCGTCCTCCAGCGTCGCGAAGACGTTCTCGAGGTTGATGAGCTCGAACGGTCCGACGACCGGCTTGAACGCGTCCGGCACGTCGGTCATGACGACGTCGTGGTGCCCCTGCTGGTAGATGACCTTGATGTCGAACAGTGCGCTCGTGTCGCGCCCCGCGGGGGTGTGCACGGCGATCGGCGACTCGGGCGAGCCGTGCAGCCACTCGGCCAGCTCGCGCGTGGCGGATGCGTCTGCGGGCTTCGCCTGATCGGCGAAGACGTAGATGCGGTAGCGGCCGTCGGCGGTGTGCTGGTGGCCGAGGTGCAGCGGGTTGGTGTCGCACACCCGCGCCACGCGCGCCGACTTGAAGCGCTTGCCGATCGGGTAGCCGGTCGCCAGCTCCTGGTGGGTGGCGTCGCCGACGATCTGCGACGGCTCGTACTGGGTCATGAACCCGGCCGGGAACTCCGCCGTGGAGGTGTAGAAGTCGGAGACCGCCTGCGGGTTCTCGAACTCGCTGACCGGCTTGGCCATCAGCGTCGACCACTCCTTGTCGAAGTCGATGAGGTTCTGTGCGACGACCTGCCGCTCACCGGAGTAGGTGTCGAGCAGGCTCTCGGGGGCGCGGCCGTCGAGCACGTGGCCCAGCTTCCAGCCGATGTTGAAGCCATCCTGCATTGATACATTCATGCCCTGTCCGGCCTTGGCGCTGTGGGTGTGGCACGCGTCACCGGTGATGAACACCCGCGGCGTGCGGGTGCCGCGATCCTCCGGCAGCACGTCGTCGAAGCGGTCGGTGATGCGGTGGCCGACCTCGTAGACGCTGCTCCAGGCGACGTTCTTCACGTCGAGGGTGTAGGGCGCGATGATGTCGTTGGCCTTCTGGATGATCGCCTCGATCGGCGTGCTCCGCACCGTGCCGTCGCCGCCCTCGGGCACCTCGCCGAGATCGACGTACATGCGGAAGAGGTAGCCGCCCTCGCGCGGAATCAGCAGGATGTTGCCGCCCGACGACGACTGGATGGCGCACTTCGTGCGGATGTCGGGGAAGTCGGTGACAGCGAGCACATCCATGACGCCCCACGCGTGGTTCGCCGACTGGCCGACGAGCTTGCAGCCGATCGCGCGCCGCACGTTGCTGCGTGCGCCATCGGCGCCGACCACGTACTTGGCGCGGATCGTGCGCTCCTGCCCCTCCTGCTCGTGCGCGGTGCCGCGCAGGTGCACGAGCACCGGGTACTCACCCTCGTCGGTCACCTCAACCCGCTCGCACTCCCAGCCGAAATCGGGCGTGACGCGGCCGGGTGCATTGCACGCGGCCTCGGCGAAGTAGTCGAGCACGCGTGCCTGGTTCACGATCAGGTGCTTGAACTCGCTGATGCCGGCCGGGTCGTCGAGCGGGTTGGAGGTCTTGATGATGCGCGACGAGTCCTCGGGGTCGGGGCTCCAGAACGCCATCTCGGTGATCCAGTACGCCTCGGCGGTGATCGACTCGGCGAAGCCGAAGGCCTGGAACGTCTCGACGCTGCGCGCCTGGATGCCGTCGGCCTGGCCGATCGCCAGGCGCTCGCCGCGGCGCTCGATGATGCGCACGTTCACATCGGCGAACTGCGCGAGCTGCGCGGCGGTGATCATGCCGGCCGGGCCCGTGCCGACGATGAGCACGTCGACCTCGTCGGGCAGCGCTTCCGGCCGATCAAGGCCGATGCCGGCGGCGGGCTGGATCCGCGGGTCGGTGGACACGTATCCGTGGTGGTGGAACTGCACGGGTGGTTCCTCACTCCTATGTGAGACGACGCAAGTCATCGCGGGGTGCTGTTCTCTATATGAACACGCACTTCGATTATCGCTCTCGAGCATAGGGCGGCCGCCCAGAACTGACAAGCGCCGCCCGCGGTTCGCCCGCCGCACGCCCGCCGCCGGCGCCGCGGTCCCGAGCAGAGGACGCATCGACGATCGGTCACGAGCGGAGGACCGATCGTCCTCTCCGGGCGACGCATCCTCTGCCCGAGACACGTCGGTGCCCGCCGCACGCCCGCCGCCGGCGCCGCGGTCCCGAGCAGAGGACGCATCGACGATCGGTCACGAGCGGAGGACTGATCGTCCTCTCTGGGCGACGCATCCTCCGCCCGAGACACGTCGGTCCGTCCGCCGCGCCCCTGCGCGGCCCACCACCGCGCGCGGCCACCGCAGCGCGTTGTCCAGAGCGCGTTGTCCACCGCTCAGCTCCTCGCGGGCACGCGCGCGAGCGCCGCAGTGCATCCTGCACGGATGCGCGACCTGAGTACCGACATGCGCGCGGCCGGCGGTGCCGCCACCCGAAGCGCGCTTCGAGCGCTGGGCCATTCGAGTCGCAGGATCCGCGCTGCTGTCGAATCGGGCGAACTGCGGCGCATCGGCCGCTCCTGGGTGGTGCTGCCCGGAGCGGATCCGACCATCGTGGAGGCGCTCACGGCCCGAGGCGTGCTCGGCGGCGCGACGGCGCTGCGCAGCTACGGCGTCTGGGTGACGCACGTGCCCGTGCTCCAAGTCGCGACCGCACCGAGCAGGGGAACCGAGGCCATCACGACCGCCGAACGCATCTGGGAGCCGTACGAGCCGGATGCGCGGGCGTGGCGCGTCACCGTGCTCGATGCGCTCGTGCAGCACAGCAAGCGCGTGCCGCGCGACGATGCGATCGCGTCGATCGACAGCGCGTGGCATCAGGGGCTCGTGGGAGAGCCGGCGATCGACGAGCTCTTCCGCAGGCTCCCGCGGCGCTGCAGCGCGTGGCGCCGGCTGCTGGATCCGCGCGCCGAGTCGGGACTCGAGTCACTCGTGCGGGTGCCCTGCCGCGATCGCGGCTGGAGGGTGGAGTCGCAGGTGCCCGCCCCTGGCGGCGGGTTCAGCGACCTGCTCGTGGACGGCTGGCTCTACGTCGAGGCCGATGGGTCCGAGTGGCACGACAACCCGCAGCAGGCGGCGAAGGATCGGCGGCGCAATCGCGCGATCACCGATCGGGGCGATCGCTGGCTGCGCTTCGGGTACGCGGATGTGGTGCACGACCGCGACCGCACCATCGCCTCCATCGCGTCCGTGCTGTCGCAGGGTCGGCCCGGCGGCCGGCCGCCACCGTTCTGAGCGGAGGACACGTCATGAGGAGAGGACGTCTCGTCCTCTGCTCGGACCAACCCGCGAATTGATCCTCTGCTCGGGAGCAGGGAGGGGAGGGCTGGCTCAGCCGAGGTAGCCGAGCTCTCGCACCGCGTCGCGCTCCGACGCGAGCTCAGCGACGGAGTTCTCGAGCTGCTCGCGCACGTCGGCATCTATCGAGAGTCCCTCCACGATCGACCAGTCGCCGCCGGCCGTCGTGACGGGGAACGAGGAGACGAGCCCCTCGGGCACGCCGTACTCGCCGCGGGAGATGACCGACATCGACGTCCAGTCGTCGGCGGGTGTGCCCTGCACCCAGTCGCGCACGTGGTCGATGGTGGCCGACGCCGCCGAGGCCGCGGAGGAGGCGCCGCGCGCCTCGATGATCGCGGCCCCACGATTGGCGACCGTCGGCACGAACTCCTCCTTCACCCACGAGCGCTCGACGAGATCGACCGCGGGCTGACCGGCAACGACCGCGTGCGTCACGTCGGGCACCTGCGTCGCCGAGTGGTTGCCCCACACGATCATGCGCCGCACGTCGGCGACGGCCGCACCCGTCTTCGCGGCCAGCTGCGCGATCGCGCGGTTGTGGTCGAGGCGGGTGAGCGCAGCGAAGCGTTCACGCGGGATGTCGGGCGCCGCGGCCGCGGCGATCAGCGCGTTGGTGTTCGCCGGGTTGCCGGTGACGGTGATGCGGATGCCCGGGTTCGCGTGCTCCTGGATCGCGCGTCCCTGCTCGGCGAAGATGGCGCCGTTGGCGGCCAGCAGGTCGCCGCGCTCCATGCCCTTGCCGCGCGGCCGGGCACCCACGAGCAGCGCGTGGTCGGCGCCCTCGAAGGCCACCGCCGCATCCGCGGACGTGTCGACCGAGGCCAGCAGGGGGAACGCCGCATCGTGCAGCTCCATCACCACCCCCTCGAGCGTCGGCAGCGCCTGGGGCACTTCGAGGATCCGCAGCCGCACCGGCTGATCGGGCCCGAACAGGTCCCCGGCCGCGATGCGGAAGAGCAGCTGATACCCGATCTGGCCTGCGCCGCCCGTGACGGCGACCGTGACGGGCGAGGCGGAGCGGGAGGCGGCGGTGTGCATGGTTCCATCGTGCCCGCCGCCGCTCGAGCGCGCCAGAGACCTCCGCGGCGCCGCGGCGTGCATCCCGCAAGAGCGCGTCCGCCCCAGCGCGGCGCGCGTCCGCCCGCAGCGCGGTGCGTGTTCGCCCGCAGAGGAGCCGCACACCGCCGCGCGTAGACTTGGCAGACGGGCACCTTGGGCCCGTTCGTGTGTGGGAGAGAACCGTATGGGCAAGACGCTGGCCGAGAAGGTCTGGGAAGACCACGTCGTGGTGCGAGGCGAGGACGGCGCTCCCGACCTCATCTACATCGACCTCCACCTCATCCACGAGGTCACGAGCCCGCAGGCATTCGACGGCCTGCGCCAGGCCGGCAGGCCGATGCGCCGCACCGACCTCACGGTCGCGACCGAGGACCACAACACGCCAACGCTCGAGATCGACAAGCCCATCCAGGATCCGACGAGCCGCAAGCAGATCGAGACCCTGCGCCACAACGCCGAGGAGTTCGGCGTGCGCATCCACTCGCTGGGCGACAAGGAGCAGGGCATCGTGCACCTGGTCGGCCCGCAGCTCGGCCTGACGCTCCCGGGCGTCACGGTCGTGTGCGGCGACTCGCACACCTCCACGCACGGCGCCTTCGGGGCGATGGCGTTCGGCATCGGCACGAGCGAGGTCGAGCACGTGATGGCCACGCAGACGCTCCCGCTCAAGCCCTTCAAGACCATGGCGATCAACGTGGAGGGCGACCTGCGCCCCGGCGTGACCGCGAAGGACATCATCCTTGCCGTCATCGCCAAGATCGGCACCGGCGGCGGCGCCGGCTACGTCTTCGAGTACCGCGGCAGCGCTATCCGCGCCCTCTCCATCGAGGGCCGCATGACGATCTGCAACATGTCGATCGAGGCGGGCGCCAGGGCCGGCATGGTCGCGCCCGACGAGACCACCTTCGCTTACGTGCAGGATAAGCCGCACGCGCCGAAGGGCGCTGACTGGGATGCCGCGATCGAGTACTGGAAGACGCTGCCGACCGACGACGACGCGGTCTTCGACAAGGAGATCTTCGTCGACGCGACCGAGCTCGAGCCCTTCGTCACCTGGGGCACCAACCCCGGCCAGGGCGTCTCGCTCTCCGGCGAGGTGCCGTCGCCCGAATCCTTCACCGACCCGACCGACCGTGCCGCCGCCGAGCGCGCGCTCGAGTACATGGATCTGAGCCCCGGCACCAAGCTGAAGGACATCCCGGTCGACACCGTCTTCATCGGCTCCTGCACGAACTCGCGCGTCGAGGACCTCACCGCCGCCGCCGACATCATCCGCGGGCGGCAGAAGGCGGATGGCGTGAAGGTCATGGTCGTGCCGGGCTCGGCCCGGGTGCGGCTCGAGGCCGAGGCGCTCGGCCTCGACAAGGTGTTCAAGGACTTCGGGGCGGAGTGGCGCTTCGCGGGCTGCTCGATGTGCCTGGGCATGAACCCCGATCAGCTCGCGCCCGGCGAGCGCTGCGCGTCGACGTCGAACCGCAACTTCGAGGGACGCCAGGGCAAGGGCGGCCGCACCCACCTGGTGTCGCCGCTGGTGGCCGCCGCGACCGCGATCCGCGGCACGCTCTCGAGCCCGTGGGATCTGCAGCACAGCGACCCCAAGCACGGCCAGAGCCAGCTGACGGATGCGTCGACGACCGGCGAGGAGGCCTGACATGGAGAAGATCAGCACCCTGACCGGCCCCATCGTGCCGCTCGAGCGGTCCAACGTCGACACCGACCAGATCATCCCGGCGGTGTTCCTCAAGCGCGTCACGAAGACCGGCTACGACGACGCACTGTTCCACTCCTGGCGCCAGGATCCCGACTTCGTGCTCAACCAGGAGCCCTACCGCAACGGCGGCATCCTGGTCGTCGGGCACGACTTCGGCACGGGATCCAGCCGTGAGCATGCCGTGTGGGCGCTGCGCGACTTCGGCTTCAGCGCCGTGCTCGGCCCGCGCTTCGGTGAGATCTTCCGCGGCAACGCCGGCAAGCAGGGACTGCTCATCGGCCAGATCTCCGAGGAGACGATGGAGGCGCTCTGGGCCGTGGCCCGCGAGACCACCGGCGCCCAGATCACCGTGGACCTCGAGGCGCGCACCGCGACCGCAGCCGGCGTCACGCATTCGTTCGAGATCGACGACTACACTCGCTGGCGTCTGCTCGAGGGGCTGGATGACATCGCCCTGACCCTCCGCGACGAAGCCGCCATCACGGCGTTCGAGGCGAACCGTCCGACGTGGATGCCGAAGACGCAGCCCGTCAGGGAAGGAACCCAGTGAACTTGACCGAGTTCAGCAAGAACGCCGGTGCCGCCGTCGGCATGAACGTCGACACCATCGCCGTGCGCGGCGGCAAGCCGCTGCGCGGGCGCATCCAGATGAAGGGTGCCAAGAACCTGGTCACGAAGGCCATGGTCGCGGCGCTGCTGGCCGACACCCCCTCCGAGCTGCGCAGCGTGCCCCAGATCAGCGACGTGCGCGTCGTTCGCGGGCTGCTCGAGCTGCACGGCGTCACCGTGGAGCAGGATGGCGACACGCTGCGCTTCGATCCGGCGAACGTGCGCACCGCGCATGAGACCTCGATCAACGCGCATGCCGGCTCCAGCCGCATCCCGATCCTGTTCTGCGGCCCGCTGCTGCACCAGCTCGGTGAGGCCTTCATCCCCGACCTGGGCGGCTGCCACATCGGCGATCGCCCGATCGACTTCCACCTCGACGTGCTGCGCAACTTCGGTGCCGTGGTCGAGAAGCTGCCCAGCGGCATCCGCATGTCGGCCCCGAACGGCCTGCACGGCGCCAAGATCGACCTGCCCTACCCCTCGGTCGGCGCGACGGAGCAGGTGCTCCTCGGTGCCGTCCGCGCGAAGGGCCGCACCGAGCTCACCGGCGCCGCCGTGGAGCCCGAGATCATGGACCTCATCGCGATCCTGCAGAAGATGGGCGCCGAGATCCAGGTCGACACCGACCGCACCATCCGCATCGAGGGCGTCGACAAGCTCGTCGGCTACAGTCACACGGCGCTGTTCGACCGCAACGAGGCCGCCTCCTGGGCGTGCGCGGCGCTCGCCACCAGCGGCGACGTGTTCCTGGAGGGCGCGCGGCAGCCCGAGATGACGACCTTCCTGAACGTCTACCGCAAGGCCGGGGGCGCATTCGAGATCGAGGACGACGGCATCCGGTTCTGGCACCCGGGCGGCGACCTCAAGCCGGTCGTGGTGGAGACGGATGTGCACCCCGGGTTCATGACCGACTGGCAGCAGCCGCTCGTCGTGGCGCTCGCGAAGGCGAACGGCATCTCGATCGTGCACGAGACGGTCTACGAGCAGCGCTTCGGCTTCACCGAGGCGCTCGTCGAGATGGGTGCGCGCATCCAGATCCACACCGATTGCCTCGGCAGCCACGCATGCCGCTTCGGCCAGCGCAACTATGAGCACTCCGCCGTCATCGCCGGCCCGGTCGAGCTGCACGGCGCCGACATCACGGTGCCCGACCTGCGCGGCGGCTTCAGCCACCTCGTCGCGGCGCTGACCGCCGAGGGCACCAGCCGCATCTCCAACGTCGGCATCATCGCTCGCGGCTATGAGCGCTTCATCGAGAAGCTGGAGACGCTGGGCGCAGACTTCGACGTGGTGGCCTGATGACGCTGCCGGGCCATCCACCCAAGGCAGAGCGCAGCCCCGTCTACGTCGGCCTCGCGGCCGCGATCCTCCCGGTGATGGCCGCGATGGCCAAGCTGCACATCCGCGGCAACGAGCACATTCCCGCAGAGGGTGCGTTCGTGCTGTCGCCGAACCACTACAGCGAGATCGATCCGGTGGTGATGGCGGTGGCCATCTGGAAGGCCGGCCGGGTGCCGCGCTTCATGGCGAAGGCGAGCCTGTTCCGCATTCCCGTCGTCGGGCGCATCCTCAAGGCTGCCGGCCAGATCCCGGTGGAGCGCAGCGGTCGGCCGAACAGTCGGTCGGAGCCCATGGATGCGGCGCGCACGCTCGTACGCGACGAGCTGGGCGTCGTCATCTACCCGGAGGGGTCGCTCACGCGCGACCCCGCCCTGTGGCCGATGCGCGGCAAGACCGGCGCCGTGCGCATGGCGCTCGAGGCGGGCGTGCCGCTCATCCCCGCCGCGCACTGGGGCACGCAGCACCTCATGCCGCGCTACGGCAAGGGCATCCGTCCCGTGCCGCGCAAGCACATCGAGATCCTGTTCGGCCCGCCCGTGGACCTCTCGGAGTTCGCGGGCAAGACCGACCAGCGGTCGATGAACCTCGCGACCGAGCGCGTGATGGACGCGATCGCCGGGCTGCTGGGCGAGCTCCGCGGCGAGACCCCGCCGGCGCAGCGCTACAACCCCAGCGCCCACGGCCAGGCCGAGACGGGGCGCTTCATCGACGAGCAGGGCAAGCCGCGCGCCGGTGACGCACAGGAACCGCGGAATGACTGACGCGGTCGTCCTGGGCGCGGGCAGCTGGGGCACGACCTTCGCGAAGGCGCTCGCCGACGGGGGAGCGGCGACCACGCTGTGGGCGCGCAGGCCGGAGGCGGCGCGCGAGATCGACGAGGCGCGGCGCAACACCCGCTACCTGCCGGGCATCACGCTGCCGGCGAGCCTGCACGCGACCAGCGACATTCGCGAGGCGCTGGAGGGCGCGTCGCAGGTGTACCTGGCCGTGCCGAGCCAGCAGCTGCGCCAGCTGCTGCGCGAGCATGGCGACGCGATCGAGCCGGACGCCCCGATCGTCAGCCTCATGAAGGGCGTCGAGGGCGGCACGCGCATGCGCATGAGCGAGGTGATCGCCGAAGAGCTCGGGGTCGACCCGCACCGCATCGCCGTGGTCTCGGGGCCGAACCTGGCGCTCGAGATCGCCCAAGAGCATCCGACGGCCGCCGTCGTCTCGTCCTCCAGCGCCGACACCGCTCGCGCCGTCGCGAAGCGGGCGCGCAACGACTACTTCCACTCGTTCATCAACACTGACGTGATCGGCACCGAGTTCGGCGGGGTGCTGAAGAACCTGGTGGCGCTCGCGATCGGCATCGTCGACGGCGTCGGCTACGGCGAGAACACCAAGGCGTCGATCATCACGCGCGGGCTCGCGGAGGTCACCGACTTCGCGGTCGCGCACGGGGCCGAGCGCGAGACCCTGCGCGGGCTCGCGGGCCTCGGCGACCTCATCGCCACCTGCGCGTCGCCGCTGTCGCGCAACTTCACCGCCGGGCGGCTGCTCGGCATGGGCTACTCGCGCACCGATGTGGTCGAGCGCATGGAGCAGGTGGCCGAGGGCCTCGCATCCGTCGACCCCGTCTCGCAGCTGGCCGCCGCCAAGGGGGTGCGGATGCCGATCCTCGAGCAGGTGAAGCTGGTACTCGACGGCGGGATGGATCCGCGCGACATCGCCCCGCATCTGACCACCGACGACGAGCCCATCGAGGAGTGACCGTGGCCGACCGCGATATCGCAGAGACCACCCGCAAGACCCGCGTCGCGCTGCTGTTCGGCGGGCGCTCCAGCGAGCACACCATCTCGTGCGCCACAGCCGGCAGCGTGCTCGAGCACATCGACCGAGACCGCTACGAGGTCGTGCCGATCGGCATCACCCGTGACGGCCGGCTCGTGCTGCAGCCCGACGACCCGGCGCCGCTCGCGCTCGAGCTGGTGCCAGAGGTCACCGGGGGAGACAGCGTGCGGCTGCCCGAGTCGGCCTCGTCCCGCGAGATGACGGTGACGGATGCCGCGGGTGTCGTCACGGCGCTCGGTGACGTCGACATCCTGTTCCCGATCCTGCACGGCCGGTTCGGCGAGGACGGCACGGTGCAGGGCCTGCTCGACCTGGTCGACGTGCCCTACGTCGGCAACGGCGTGCTGGCGAGCGCGGTCGCCATGGACAAGCACTTCGCCAAGACCGTCATCGAGCACTCCGGCATCCGGGTGGCGCCGTGGATCACGGTCTCGCGGCAGGACTGGGCCGCGGACCGGGACGCGGTGCGCGCGCGGCTCGGCGACTTCCCGATGCCGGTCTTCGTCAAGCCCGCCCGCGCGGGCTCCTCGGTCGGCGTGAGCCGCGTCGACTCGCTGCTCGACTTCGACCGCGCCATGGATCTGGCGCTCGCGGAGGACACCCGGGCGCTGGTCGAGGCGGGCGTCGACGGGCGCGAGATCGAGGTGGGCGTGCTCGGCGGCCACCACGGCATGCGCGCCCGCGCATCGCTGCCGGGCGAGATCGTGCTCGACGAGGGCACCTTCTACGACTTCGACGCCAAGTACCGCGGGCTCGCAACCGCCCGCACTGAGTGCCCCGCCGATCTCGACGACGCGACCATCCAGGCGCTGCAGCAGGCCGCCATCCACGCCTTCGAAGCCATCGACGGCTCGGGCCTCGCGCGCGTCGACTTCTTCGTCTCGCCCGAGCACGGCATCGTGCTCAACGAGATCAACACGATGCCCGGCTTCACGTCGATCTCGATGTTCCCGGTCGTCTGGCAGGCGTCCGGCATCGACTACCGCGATCTCATCACCGAGCTGATCGAGCTCGGTCTGCAGGTGGAGCGGTAGCGATCGAGCTGCTCACCTTCGGTCACGGTCGTCTCGACGGCGAGGGGCTGCGTGCGCTGCTGACGAGCGCCGGCGTGGAGCTGGTGGTCGACATCCGCCGCTTTCCGGGCAGCCGCAGCAATCCGGCGGCGTCGCGCGACGCGATCGAGGGCGAGCTGGCAGCCGGCGGCATCGACTGGCGCTGGGAGGAGCGGCTGGGCGGTCGCCGGCGGCTCACGAAGGATGAGGACGCTGCCTCACCCGATGACTGGTGGCGCGTCGCGGCCTTCCGCGCCTACGCGGCGTGGACGCGCTCGCCCGAGTTCGCCGACGGCCTCGCGTCGGTGCTCGCGGATGCGTCGGGGCGACGCACCGCCATCATGTGCTCGGAGGCGGTGTGGTGGCGCTGCCACCGCAGGGTCGTCGCCGACGTCGCCGTCGCGGCCCACGGCGCCGACGTGCTGCACCTGATGCACGACGGCAGCCTGCGCCCGCATCCGCTCAGCGAGACGGCGTCCGCGACCGACGGCGCGATGCACTGGCCCGCCGCGCCCGACTCCGACTGACACTGCGGGCGCGCTGGCCGGGCGCACCCCGTCAGGCAGGCAGGAGCCAGTCGTGCACCTCGCCCGCGAGCCACGCGCGCATGGTCGCGTTCCACCGATCGACGTCTTCGACGTTCCAGACATGATGCATGCCGGGGGCGATGCGCGTCGATGCCGTGGGCACGGTCCGTCGCAGCGACTCGAGCGACCGGCGCATGACGGCGGGCTCCTTCTCTCCGGCGACCAGCAGCATCCGTCCGGGATACGCCGCGATGCCGCTCGGCATCCCACCCGCGTAGACATCGGTCAGCATGGCGCGCGCGGTGTCGCGACGCACGGAGACGCCGTGATCGATGTACGGCTCGTGCGAGTCCGGCGGGAGCCCGAAGGCAACGGCCTGCGCCTTCCAGAACCAGCGCCGGTGCCAGAGCGCGAGCTGCAGCGCAGAAGTCGCTCGCGCGACGCCGCCCACGCGCTCGACGGCGGCGCCGCTCGCGAGCACCGACGCCACGAGCGCCGGGTGGCGGGCCGCCAGATGCAGCGCGAGCACGCCACCGAGCGAGAGCCCGACCACGTCGACCGGTCGGTCGCCGGCAAGCGAGCGGATGCGCGCGGCCATGTCGTCGGCCGCGGCAGCCAGCCCCGGCCAGGTCTCGTCGGTTCGCGCACCGAAGCCGGGCAGGTGCGGGGTGATGGCGAGTCGGTCAGCGAGCGCCGGCAGCTGCGGCTCCCACATCCAATTGGCGACGTTGCCCCCGTGCAGCAGCACCACCGGACGATGGTCGGGAGAGGAGCCGTCGGCGGCCGGATGCACTTCGGGGAATGACGATGCGCTCATCCGGGGCAGCGCCTCGGCCTCGTCGGGCTTGCCAGCATCCTCTCGGCCTACGGAGTATGCCTATCGGCGGCGGCCGCATTCGGGTCCCAGCCCTCTGCCGGGTTCTCCTTGGGATCCTCGCCGACCGTGGGCTGCTGCACGTGATGCCCGCCGTGGCCGCCGCCGGTGATCACGCTGGCCTCCTGCGCCGCACTGTGGTGCCGATGCGTCGCTTGCGGCTCGTGGCTGCGCTCTTCGTGGCTCATCGCCCTGCCTCCTTCGGCACGGCCTCGTCGTCGTGCCTGCTGCGACCGTATCGCCGCAAGCGCCGCCGCGCCATGGCCCCCTCGGCGTCCGCCACCCGCCCGCGCCCGGGCCGCCCCGGCCCGCCCCGCCCCGGTCCGGGCGGCGCGTGTCAGCTTGTTGCAGTGCTCGGCGCCGTTTCGAGCAACAAGCTGACACGCGTCGCGCCCGCCGCGCGGGCGGGCGGGGCGCGGGGCGGCGGGTGGGGCGCGCTAGGCCGAGTCTGCGGCCGGCTCCTGCGCGGCGTCGGCGTCGGCGTCGTCGGCGGGAACCGTCGCCTCGTCGGCTTCCGGCTCGCCGGTGAGCGCCTCGGCCTCGGTCGAGTCGCCGTAGCCGCCCACCGGCTCGTCCTGACCCGCGTCGCTGTGCCCCTGCTGCTGGTGCTGATCGCTCATGGCATTGCCTCCTCGTCAGCGGCCCGATCGCCGCGCTCGCCGACGCTACGCCCGCACCCTGAGCAGCCGGTGCACGTCGGGCAGGCCGTGGCCGCGCGGGCGGCGACCGGCGTCGGCGGCAGCGCGCTCAGACGCCGACGGACTGGTGCGCGCGAGCAGCATCGATGCGCGCGTAGGCGAGCGCCTCCGCAGCCTCGAGCGTGGTGGTGCCCTGGTCGCGCGCGCTCGAGAGCACGTCGCGCAGCGTGTCACCGATCTGTGTGAGGCGCTCGGCGATCGCGGGCCACTCCATGCCGTGGGCCATGCCCTCGAGGTGGATGACGCCGCCCGCGTTCACAACGAAGTCGGGCGCGTAGACGATGCCGCGATGCTGCAGGCGCGCGGCGCCCGAGCGGTCGGCGAGCGGATTGTTCGCGGGTCCGACGACGGCGTGCACCGGCAGGGCGTCGATCGCATCGTCGGTGAGGATGCCGCCCAGGCCCGCGGGCACGAAGACGTCGGCCTCCGTGGTGAGGGCGCGCTCCGGCGAGATCCAGCGAGCGCCGAGCTCGCTGGCGAGCTGCTGCTTCCGGTCGTCGATGTCCGTGACGATCAGGCGCGCTCCCTCGCACGCCAGCATGCGCGCCAGTCGACCGCCCACCTGCCCGAGACCCGAGATCACGAACGATCGGCCCTCGATGCGCTCGGAGCCGAAGGCAGCCTCGAGGGTCGGAGCGATCGACGAGTAGACGCCGAGCGCGGTGGCCCCGGCGGGCTCGCCCGCGCCGCCCCGCTCCGCGGGCAGCCCGACGACGTGGGCCGTACGCTCGCGCACGACCACCATGTCGTCCTCGGTCGTGCCGACATCCTCCGCGGTGCGGTAGCGACCGTCCAGCACCTCGATCAGGTCGCCGAGGTCGAGCAGCGCCGCCCGGCGGCGCGCGCTGTCGATCGGCTCACCCATAGGAACCGCGATCACCGACTTGCCGCCGCCCGCATCCAGGCCCGCGGCCGCGTTCTTGAGCGTCATCGCGGCGGAGAGCCGCAACGCATCCGCCTGCCCGTCGGCCCACGTCGGGTACGTCCACATTCGACAGCCGCCCAGTGCCGGGCCGAGTGCGCTGGAATGCAGTGCGACGGTGATGACGAGCCCGCTGCGGGCGCCCTGCGATGTCAGGACGCGCTCGTGCGAGAACTCAGGGATGGCGCTCATGGTGCTCTCCTCGTTGAGTGCTGCTGCCGCGGATCGCGCGGCTCCCACGATCTTGGATCGGATGCGCGGTGCGCGCAAGCGATCGCTCGCCGGTTGCGCGCCGTGCGCAGTGCACGCCCCGAACGCTCCGGGGCAGTGCGCAGCTCGACCGCTCGGCGCGTGCCGGTCCGTGTCAGGCGACGCGGAACGCCGCGTCGCCGCGCGGCTCGACCTCTTCGGACTCGACGCGGTCGACGCGGGCCGTCGCCGGGCCATGCTCGAGCCAGCGCGCCATGGCCTGCACCGCATCCCTGGTGCCCTCGGCCTCGACCTCGACGGTGCGGTCGAAGCGGTTGCGGGCGCTGCCGACCACGCCGAGCCGCCTGGCCTCGGCGGAGGCGGCCATGCGGAACCCCACGCCCTGCACGCTGCCGTGCACGACGAAGCGGCGGCGGATGCGCTCTGGTGCGCTGGTCAGTGTGAGACCTCGCCGTCCTCCGGCTCGCGCTCCTGGACCTGCTGCGCCGCGGGGTCCTCGCCCTCGGTGTCGCCGCGCTGCCAGTGCTCCGGCAGGTCGGCGTTGGGCGTGCCGTCGCCGTGCACGGGGGCGCCCGTCTTCGGGTCGTGCGCGGCGCTCTCGTGGCCCTCATCGGGCGGGAACTCGTTGTCGCGGGTGGCGAACGAGCTGGCCGATCCGCTGTCTGCGGGGGCCTGGTGCTCGCTCGGGTCGTATGCCGGATCGGTGTGCTGCGCTGCGGCCATTGTCGTCGCCCTCTCTGGGATGCCGAGGGCGGGATGCCGCTCGGGAGGTGCTCGCGACGCTACGCGGGCACGCGGCACGCTACAAGGCCCGCCTGAGACCTGTCCGGGCTGCGGCGGGCTGCGCCCGGGGTCGCCGGTAGGCTCATCTGTCGTGGCACTCACGATCGGCATCGTCGGACTCCCCAATGTGGGCAAGTCGACCCTCTTCAACGCTCTCACCAAGAACACCGTGCTCGCGGCGAACTACCCGTTCGCAACGATCGAGCCCAACATCGGGGTGGTCGAGCTGCCGGATGAGCGGCTCACGCGGCTCGCCGAGATCCACGGCTCGCAGCGCATCCTGCCCGCCGCGCTGTCGTTCGTCGACATCGCCGGCATCGTCAAGGGCGCGAGCGAGGGCGAGGGGCTCGGCAACAAGTTCCTCGCGAACATCCGCGAGGCCGACGCGATCGCGCAGGTCGTGCGCGGCTTCGACGACAGCGACGTCGTGCACGTGGACGGCGCGGTGGATCCGGCCTCCGACATGGAGACGATCAACACCGAGCTGATGCTCGCCGACATGCAGACGCTCGAGAAGGCGATCCCGCGGCTCGAGAAGGAGCTGAAGGGCAAGAAGATCGAGCCCGGCGTGCTTGCGGCAGCGGTGGAGGCGAACGAGATCCTGAACTCCGGCCGCACGCTCTCGCAGGCCGGCTTCGACACGACGCCGATCAGGGAGCTCGGGCTGCTCACGGCCAAGCCGGTGCTGTTCGTCTTCAACGTCGACGAGGCGGTGCTCTCGGATGCCGACCGGAAGGCCGAGCTCGCCGCGCTGGTTGCGCCGGCGAAGGCGGTCTTCCTGGATGCGCAGGTGGAGTCGGAGCTCGTCGACCTCGACCCCGCTGAGGCGCTCGAGCTGCTGCAGTCGCTCGGCCAGGAGGAGTCCGGCCTCGACCAGCTCGCCCGCATCGGCTTCGAGACGCTCGGCCTGCAGACCTACCTCACGGCAGGCCCGAAGGAGTCGCGCGCCTGGACGATCCGCAAGGGCTGGACGGCCCCGCAGGCCGCCGGCGTCATCCACACCGACTTCGAGCGCGGCTTCATCAAGGCTGAGGTCGTCTCCTTCGAGGATCTGGACGCGCACGGCTCGATGGCCGAGGCGAAGGCCGCAGGACGGGTGCGCATCGAGGGCAAGGACTACGTGATGGCCGACGGTGACGTGGTGGAGTTCCGCTTCAACGTCTAGCGTTTGCGACGTGCCTCATTCGATCCTGGTCGATCGCCTGGAGCGGTTGGTCGGCGACCCTCGTGGGCAGCACGGCGTTCCGGTCAACCCGCAGCGACGTCTCTGCTCCATCTGGAGAGAGGGAGGTGCGGAGGATGTCGAGCTCGTCGACTGTCAGTGAGAACGACCGGATCGAGCGGTTCGATGGGGAAGAGGAATGACGGCAGATCTGCGCGAGATGGTCGCAGCGAATGCGCCGCTGGCGGCCGCGTGACCGGTCGCCTCATCGTGCTCTCCGGCCTCCCGGGGGTTGGAAAGACGACTATCGCCGAGCTCGTCGCCGCACGCACAGGGTCGGTCCACCTTTCCATCGACGCGGTCGAGGAGTCGATCCTTGCCTGCGGTCTACCGCCAGGATGGCGAGTCGGCGTTGCTGCGTACGAAGCGACGCGTGCGATGGCAGAGCAGAATCTGCGGCTCGGACGCAATGTCGTCGTCGATGCTGTCAACGACAGCGAGGAGGCTCGGCAGACTTGGCGCACTGCGGGCTCGCGCACAGGCGCACAGGTCGACTTCGTGCACCTCGTGGTCTCCGATGCGCAGGAGCATGAGCGAAGGCTCGGCGAAAGAGATCGCGGTCTCGCCCACGTCGGTGAGCCGGCGTGGTCGGACGTGCTGCGCCGGCGAGCTGACTACGCCGCGTGGTCCGATGAGGTCTTGGAGTTCGACACTGCAGCGCAGACGGCCTACGAAGTTGCAGCCGAGCTCACCGCGCGCCTTAGCTCGGCATGAGACGACGTTGTCGCTCATGGTCCCCACGGAGGAGGGTGGCGCTCCGCTGCAACGTCTAGCGCTCGGCGCGGTCCACGCGCCGAAGAGACCGGGCCGGTGAACCTGGGGATCGACCGATAGACAGGGCCCGCCCGCGGTGCAGAATTGCCCGTATGCCAGCGACGTCCCCCACCGCAGATCGAACGACGCGAACGCACGATTGGATGGCGCGCAGCCGCGACTCGGGGCGGAACGCCCTGTCGGGAGTGCTCTTCGGGGTGGGCCTGATCGCGTTCATCGACGAGACCGTCTTCCATCAGCTGCTGCACTGGCATCACTTCTACGACCTCGGAACGCCCGACCTCGGCCTGGTGTCGGACGGGTTCTTCCACGCCTTGAGTTGGTTCGCCACGATCGGCGGCCTGTTCCTCCTCGCCGATCTGCGGCGACGCGGTGGCCTCTGGCCCGCACGGTGGTGGGGCGGGGTGCTCGTGGGAGCCGGAGGGTTCCAGCTCTACGACGGCGTGATCCAGCACAAGCTGCTGGGCATCCATCAGATCCGATACGTGGACGACCTGATCGTGTACGACGTGGTCTGGAACGTGACGGCCATCGCGCTCGTCGTCGCGGGGGACGTGCTGCTTGCGCGCACCAGGAAGTCGGCTGCGGCTACGCGCGCCGCACGGTAGCGAACGGTGCTCTCAGACGCCCTAGGTCACGCGAGTCACGCTGGCCACACGAGCGGCGCTCCGTCCGTCGACGCCATGGTGGTGGCGGGCGCCGTCGCGGTCGTGGCCCTGTATGCAATGGGTGTCGTCCGATCGCGACAGCAAGGCAGGCCGTGGCCATGGTCTCGCCTGGTGCTGTGGTGCGCAGGCATCGCGGCGGCCACGATCTCCGTCGCTGGGCCGCTCGCAGCCGCCTCGCACGCCAGCTTCGTGGCACACATGTGGGCGCATCTCCTCATCGGGATGCTGGCCCCGCTGCTGCTGGTGCTCGCGGCACCGATCTCTCTGGCAATGCGGGCGCTCTCGGTCGAGCCGGCGCGCCGGCTGTCCCGGGTGCTCAGGAGCCGCCCGCTGCGCGTGCTCTCGCACCCCGTCACCGCGGCGGGCCTCAGCGCGGGCGGGCTGTGGCTGCTCTACTCCACGCCGCTGCTCCAGTGGATGCAGTCCAGTTCGCTGGTGCACGTGGTGGTGCACGCCCACCTGCTCCTGGCCGGCTATCTGCTGACCGCCGCGGCGATCGGCCTCGACCCGTCGCCGCATCGTGCGCCTCGCCCGGTCACCGCGGTCGCGCTCCTCGCCACGATGGCATCGCACAGCATCCTCGCCAAGGTGCTCTACGCCGATCCTCCCGGCCTGTACACGGTCGCTGAGGTGCAGGCGGGGGCGCAGCTCATGTACTACGCGGGCAGCTGGATCGAGGTCGTGATCGTCGCGCTCTTCTGCGCCCGCTGGTACCGGGAAGCGGGACGTCGTGTGCCTGGCACGGCGACGGGTCGAGCGGGCGCTGCTGGTCTCAGGCGACAGCGATGCCGAGCTGATCGAGCATCCGGTCGACGTGCTCGGTGATCTCGTCGCGCACGCGCCGCACATCCTCGGCTGTCGCGTGCTCCGGATCGTCGAGCTGCCAGTCCTCGTAGTGCTTGCCGGGGTAGATCGGGCAGGCATCGCCGCATCCCATCGTCACAACGACGTCGGCGGCACGCACGACGTCGTCGGTCAGCGGCTTCGGGAACTCCTCGGTCAGGTCGAGCCCGACCTCGGCCATGGCCGAGACGACGGCAGGGTTCAGGGCGGTGGCCGGCATCGAACCCGCGGAGCGCACCACCAGTCGGCCGCCGGAGCGCTCTGCCGCGATGGCAGCCGCCATCTGCGAGCGGCCGGCGTTCTGCACACACACGAACAGCACGCTGGGGCGGTCTTGGGGGATGGCGCCCTTCGCCTCGGCGAGGGCGTGCAGCCGATCCTTGGCGAACCGGGTGACACGCGTGACGAGGTGCGCCTTCACCGCCGAGGTCCGCAGCAGGGCGGTGTAGGACTCCACGACGTAGCGCTCGATCGTCTCGGCAGCGAAGATGCCCTCGAAGTCGGCCCGCAGCTCGTCGGTGAGTGCGTGCAGGAAGCGCTCGGGGTAGGTGATCCCCGGCAGGCCGCGGCGTGCGCCGACGTCGAGCTGGTCCATCGTCAGCTCGCGCTGGGCACGAGCTCGGCGAGCAGGCGCTCGACGCGACCGCGGATGTCGTCACGCACGCGGCGCACGGTCTCGATGTCCTTGCCGGCCGGGTCCTCGAGCTCCCAGTCCTCGTAGCGCTTGCCGGGGAAGATGGGGCAGGCGTCGCCGCATCCCATGGTGATGACGGCGTCGGACTCGCGGACCGCGTCGACCGTGAGCACCTTCGGCGTGTTCCCGGCGATGTCGATGCCGACCTCGGCCATCGCCTCGATGGCGACCGGGTTGATCTGGTCCTTCGGTGCGCTGCCGGCGGACAGCACCTCGACGGCGCCGTCCGAGAGCGCCGACGCGAATCCGGCGGCCATCTGGGAGCGTCCGGCGTTGTGGACGCAGACGAACAGGACGGTGGGCTTCTCGGACATGGTGACTCTCTCTCGGTCGTGTGCCGGTGGAACCGGCACCGCTGCTTTTCTAGGGGTTCGGGGTGTCGTGCGGATGAACGATCGGGGTGAGGGGGATGGACAGCGGCTCAGACGAGCTCGGCGAGGAGCCGCTCGACGCGTTGTGCGATGTCGTCGCGAATCGCGGCCGCGCCGGCGGCCGATGCGAGCGCCGGGTCGCCGACCGCCCAGTCCTCGTACCGCACACCGGGGATGATCGGGCAGACGTTGCCGCAGCCCATCGTGACGACGACATCGGCCGCGCGGACGGCGTCGTCGGTGAGCGGCTTGGGATAGGCCTCGGACTCGGTGGCGCCGTCGATGGACTCGAGCAGCGGCCGCACGTTGGGGTGGATGGCGGAGGCAGGCGACGAACCGGCGGAGCGGGCGACGACGCGGCCGGATGCCGCCTGGTTGACGAGCGCGGCCGCGAGTTGCGACCGGCCCGCGTTGGCGACGCAGACGAACAGCACCTGCGGCACGCCCGTCGAGCGGTCGCGCGTCAGGTCGGAGAGTCGCTGCCGGGCGAACCGCTCCGTCAGTGGCACCAGGTGTGCGGTGATCCGCGCTGTTCGGGCGAGGCCGGCGTAGGACTCGCGCACCACGCCCGTCACGGCGTCGGGACTCAGCTGGGGAAACCGTGACGTCAGCGAGGAGGCGAGGTGCGAGAGCGCCTGGTCGACGTCGTCGAGGCCGTGGTAGGCGTCCGCATCGTGGGGCGGCGCGAGTGCTGCGGGCGCGAAGCTCTCGAGCAGCGCGGTGATAGCGGGACGAGCGCCCGCATCGATCGAGTACCAGACCCAGGTGCCGCGACGCTCCGAGACCAGCACGCCGGCGTCCTTGAGCACTTTGAGGTGGTGCGAGACGGTGGGCTGCGAGACGTTCGCGAGCTCGGCGAGATCGCAGACGCATGACTCGCCGCGCGGATCGGAGGCGATGGCCGAGAGCATGCGCAGCCGCAGCGGGTCGGCGAGCGACTTCAGCGTCACCGCAATGGTCGTGGCGGCGTGCTCACTGATGGCGTGCGTCGTGGTGGACGAGCACGGTGCGGTTGGGGGTGCGGTGCTCACGGTGCGCTCCGATCCGGGCTGAGCTGCGGGACGACGTCGACGACAGGAGGCGCCGGCTCGGTGCGGAACCAGACGCGGCCAGCCCACAGCGAGACGTAGACGAGGCCGACGAGCACGGGCACCTCGATGAGCGGGCCGACGACGCCGGCGAGCGCCTGTCCCGATGCCGCGCCGAAGGTGCCGATCGCGACGGCGATCGCGAGCTCGAAGTTGTTGCCCGCGGCGGTGAACGCGAGCGTCGTCGAGCGGGCGTAGCCGAGCCCGAGCAGCTTGCCGGTGGCGAGACCGATCGACCACATCAACGCGAAGTAGGCCAGCAGCGGGAGGGCGATGCGGGCGACATCGAGCGGTCGCTGCACGACGTTCTCACCCTGCAGGGCGAACAGCAGCACGATCGTGAACAGCAGGCCGTAGAGCGCCCATGGCCCCACCGCTGGAAGGTAGGTGCCCTCGTACCAGTCCCGCCCCCTGGTGCGCTCGCCGATCCACCGGGAGGCGAACCCCGCCGCGAGCGGGATGCCGAGGAAGATCAGCACGTTGATCGCGATCTCGCCCATCGAGATGTCGAGTCCCTGCGCCTCGAGGCCGAGCCATGCCGGCAGCACGGTCAGGTAGAACCAGCCGAGCACGGCGAAGGCGAAGACCTGGAAGACGGAGTTGATGGCGACGAGCACGGCCGCCGCCTCGCGGTCGCCGCAGGCGAGGTCGTTCCAGATCACGACCATCGCGATGCAGCGAGCGAGGCCGACGATGATGAGGCCGGTGCGGTACTCGGGGAGGTCGGGCAGCAGCAGCCAGGCCAGGGCGAACATGAGCGCCGGTCCGATGAGCCAGTTGAGCACGAGGGACGAGACGAGCAGGCGGCGGTCGCCGGTGATCGCTGCGACCCGGTCGTAGCGGACCTTCGCCAGCACCGGGTACATCATCACGAGCAGGCCCAGCGCGATCGGAAGCGAGACGCCACCGATCTCGAGCCTCGCGAGCAGCGCGCTGACGGCGGGCACGGTGCTGCCGAGCAGCAGTCCGGCGCCCATGGCCAGCGCGATCCACAGCGGCAGCCAGCGGTCGAGTGGGGACAGTCGGCGGGGAGCGGCTGCCAGGATCGGCGCCTGCTCGGCGCTGGTCGCGCGGCTCACGCGACGAGGCTCTCGACTGCGCGGGCAGGCTCCGCGAGCTCGAGCGCCGCGAGGTAGTGCTGCGCGTCCTGCGCGGCCGCGCATCCGGTACCGGCGGCGGTGATCGCCTGCCGGTAGGTGTGGTCGACGAGGTCGCCCGCTGCGAACACGCCCGCGACGCTGGTGCGCGTCGACGGGTGATCGACGACGACGTAGCCGTCATCGTCCGTGATCACCTGCTCGCGGAACAGCTCGGATCGAGGGTCGTGGCCGATCGCGATGAAGGCGCCGCTCACGGGGAGTGCGCGCTCGGCGCCGGTCTTGGTGTCGCGGAGCGCGATCGACTCGAGCCGCTCTGCGCCGACGAGATCGACGACCTCGCTGTTCCATGCCGCTTCGATCTTCGGGTGCGCGAGCGCGCGCTCGGCCATGATGCGCGAGGCGCGGAAGGCGTCGCGGCGGTGCACGATCGTCACCTTCGACGCGAACCGGGCGAGGAACAGCGCCTCCTCCATCGCCGAATCGCCGCCGCCGATGACGGCGACCTCTCGCTCGCGGAAGAAGAACCCGTCGCAGGTCGCGCACCACGAGACGCCATGCCCGCTGAGGCGGCCCTCGGCCGGCAGGCCGAGCTGCCGGTAGGCGGAGCCCATGGCCAGGATCACTGCGGTCGCCGCGTAGTCGTCGCCGGCACCCGTGCGGATGCGCTTGACCGGCCCGTCGAGATCGAGCTGCGTGGCGTCGTCGACCACGATGCGTGCGCCGAAGCGCTCGGCCTGCGCCCGGAGCGACTCCATGAGTTCGGGGCCTTGGACCCCCTCCACGAAGCCGGGGAAGTTCTCGACCTCGGTGGTGGTCATGAGCGCACCGCCAGCCGTGACCGATCCGGCGATCACCACCGGAGCCAGTCCGGCGCGCGCCGCGTAGATGGCAGCGGTGTAGCCGCTCGGACCGGAGCCGACGATGACGACGGGCGCATGCTGCATAGACATGCTTCTATATTGACGAATCTAGATGCAGGCAGCAACTCGACGCGCCGAGCGGCGCCGCCCTCAGCGCGCAGCGGCCGCCAGCTGGGGTGTCGCGGGCGCGGCGCAGCAGCCGCTGCCGCCGAAGTCGCCGGCACCGCCGCACACACCGGTCTCCGGCAGCACGAGCTCGTTCCGGGCTGCCGCCTCGTGGTCGCCGGCGAGCTCCGCGACGACGCTCCGCACCTGCTCGTAGCCCGTGAGCGCCAGGAACGTGGGCGCGCGACCGTAGCTCTTCGCCCCGACGATGTAGAGGCCCGGTTCGGGCTGCGCGAGCTCGGCCGCGCCGGTCGCGGCGACCGTGCCGCACGAGTGCACGTTGGGGTCAATCTCCGCAGCGAGGCCGGCGACGGCGTCGAGAGCCGGATCGATCGCAACCCGCACCTCCGCCAGCAGCGACAGGTCGGGGCGGAATCCGGTCAGCGCGAAGAGCCGCGCGACCGGCCCGACCTCGCGCCCGTCCTCCGCGACGAGCACGACACCGTCGTCCTCCGGGCGCAGCTCGTCGACACGGAATCCCGTCACGAGCTCCACCGTGCCCTCCTCGATCGCGCGCCGTGCGCGCGCGCCGAGCGAGGCGCGCTGCGGGAGCGCATCGGCCTCGCCGCCGCCGAGCGCTCCCTCCACCGATGGCCGCCGCACGAGCCACGTGACGCGCGTGCCAGGGTGTCGCTGCGCGAGCTCGGCGAGCCGCAGCACCGCGTGCACAGCCGAGTGGCCCGCGCCGACGATGGCGACGTGGGCGCCGGCGAGCGCGCTGACATCCGATGGGATGCGGTAGTCGATGCGGCCGGCCGCGGCGTGCTCGCCGAGCGCCGGCGTGCCGTCGGCACCCGCCGGGCCCGGCTGGCTCCAGGTGCCGGAGGCGTCGAGCACGGCCCGCGCGATCAGGCGCTGCTCGCGACCGTCGCGGTCGACGACGCGCACCGCGAACGGCTGCTGGTCGCGGCCGCCGTCCACGACCTTGTCGCGACCGAGCCGCGTGACCGAGGTGACCGTGACGCCGAAGCGCACGCGGTCGCCCAGCGCCTCCGCGAGCGGTGCCAGGTAGTCCCGCACCCACGCTGCGCCCTTCGGATAGCCCGAGGTGGGAATCGTGCGTCCCGCGCCTTCCAGCAGTCGTCGGCTCGCGGAGTCGACCAGCTCGTCCCACGCCGAGAACAGCCGCACGTGACCCCACTCCATGACGGCGGTACCGGCGCGCGATCCGCGCTCCAGCACGATCGGCTCGAGGCCTCGCTCGAGCAGGTGCGCGGCTGCTGCGAGCCCCTGCGGGCCGGCGCCGATGACGATGACAGGAAGGTGGGGCACTGCATGCTCCTCGCATTGAATACTGTCGATGCGACGATCCTCCAACAACGCATCGATGTTTGTCAATGCGTGTGGCAGACTCCCACCATGGGCACCACAGCGCACGCGACCGACAGGGCGAGCACGTGCTGCGCTCCGGCCACGGCTGGACTGCCGCAGCAGGAGGCACTGCGGCTGGCCAGGATCGGCAAGGCGCTAGGCGATCCCACGCGGCTCCGGCTGCTCTCGCTCATCGCGGCGGGGGAGCGGGGAGAGGCGTGCATCTGCGACCTGACCGATCCTGTCGGGCTCTCGCAGGGGACGGTGTCGCACCACATGCGCATCCTCGCCGAGGCGGGGCTGGTCGAGCGCGAGCAGCGGGGCAAGTGGGCCTACTACTCCGTCGTGCGACCCGCGCTCGATGCCGCGGCCGCAGCGCTGCGCGCCCTCTGACGGGGGCGAACCGGTGCGCACCTCCGGTCGGCGCGAGGCGGTCGAACTGACGCCGGGCACTCGCCAGCGGCGGCTCGCGGCACTCTCCATCGGTCAGGTGATCAGCTGGGGCATCCTCTACTACGCGCTGATCGTCGCCGCGCCGGTCATCGCCGCCGACACGGGCTGGGCGCTCGCCACCGTGATGCTCGCCTTCTCCGTCGGGCTCGTCACCTCCGCGCTCGCCGGCATCCTGGTCGGACGATGGCTCGATCGAGGCAGCCCGCGCGTCGTCATGACTGCCGGAAGCCTCCTCGGCGCGCTCGGCCTGGCGCTGGTCAGCGCCGCGCCCGACGTGACGGTGTTCGTGCTGGGCTGGATCGTGACCGGGATGGGGCAGTCCGCGGTGCTGTACCAGGCGGCGTTCACCGTCATCGCGCGCAGGGAGGCGGCGCACCGGCGTCGCTCGATGACCGTCGTCACGCTCGCGGGCGGACTCGCGTCGACGGCGTTCGCGCCGTTGACCGCCGCGATGCTGAGCGTGCTCGACTGGCGCGCGACCATGCTCGTGCTCGCGATCGGCCTGGTGGTGAGCACGACGCCGCTGCACTGGTGGAGCCTCGAGCGCGGCTGGTCGCCGCGGCCGCCGCGGGTAGCGGACGAGCCGCACCACACCGTCTCGACCGTGCTGCGCACGCGACGCTTCTGGGCCCTGCAGCTGTCGATGATCGCCATCGCGGCCGCGCTCTACAGCGTGGCCCTCGCGATCATCCCGCTGTACACGGAGCGAGGCATGACGTACGAGCTCGCGGCGTGGGGGCTCGGTCTCGTCGGTGCCGGGCAGGTGCTCGGCCGCATCGTCTACGTGGTGCTGCCGCACGCGGCGTCGCCGCGGCTGCCGCTGCTGCTGACCGCCGGGTTGAGCGCGATCGTGCTGGGGCTACTGGCGCTGGTGCCCGGGCCGCCCTGGCTGCTCATCGTCATCGGCATCGCCGCGGGCGCGGTGCGAGGCGCGCAGACCCTGGTGCAGGGCTCCGCGGTCGCCGACCGATGGGGCACGCGCGAATACGGCGCCATCAACGGCGCGTTCGCGGCGCCGATCACCGCGGTCACGGCCGTCGGGCCCGCGCTCGGCCCTGTCGTCGCCGTGGCGACCGGCTCGTATGCCGCGATGGGGCTCATCGCAGCCGTGCTCGCGCTGGTCGGGCTTGCGCTGGCGCGACTGTCGTGACGCCCACTCGCTGGCTTCGCCCAGCGCGGCACGGCAGGCTGGAGCCATGACGAACCCCACCGCCGCGATGCTCGTGATCGGCGACGAGATCCTCTCGGGCCGCACCCGCGAGGCGAACGCCTTCCATCTCGCCGGCCGGCTGGGCGCGCTCGGCATCGATCTGCGCGAGATCCGCGTGGTGCCGGACGACCATGCCGTCATCGTCGATGCCCTGCGGGCACTGCGGGATGCGCACGACCACGTGTTCACCTCCGGTGGCATCGGCCCGACGCACGACGACATCACGGCGGATGCCGTGGCCGATGCATTCGGAGTCGGCATCGAGGTGCGCGATGACGCCCGCGCGCTGCTGCAGGAGGCGGTCGGTCGCGACCGCACGCTCACCGACGAGCACCTGCGCATGGCCCGCATCCCGCACGGCGCGGCACTCATCGACAACCCGATCAGTGCGGCACCTGGGTTCACCGTCGGCAATGTGCACGTCATGGCCGGTGTGCCCGCGATCTTCGTCGCCATGCTCGATGCCGTCCTCCCGGGGCTGGAGGCCGGCTCACCCGTGCTGGCACGGGAGCTGCGCTTCGAGGTGGGCGAGGGCCGGATCGCCGCGGCGCTGCGCGCGCTCGCCGACGAGATGCCCGACCTCAGCATCGGCTCCTACCCGTTCCGTGAGGGCTCCGCCTTCGGCACCAACATCGTCGTTCGGGGCACAGACCCAGGTCGGATCGACCAGGCGCTCGCGCGGCTGGAGGAGATGCGGCGCTTGTCTGGAAACGTTGGGGCATGACTGCCAGCCGGAACACGTCGCGCGACCTCGCGACCGTCACCACGATGCGGGCGGCGATGACCGTCGGGCACGGCGACACGTCCATGATCGAGCTGCGCGATGACGTACGGCGACCCGTGCCGCTCGCGCACGAGGTGCTGGTCAGGGTCGCGGCAGCGTCGATCAACAACACCGACCTGTGGAGCCGCGAGGGCGCGTACGGCACGCCGGAGGATCCGGGAGCGGTCGCTGGCTGGAAGGGCGTGCCGCTGCGGTTCCCGCGCATCCAGGGTGCAGACGTCTGCGGCGTCGTCGACGCCGTGGGCGCCGACGTCGACGCGAGCTGGGCCGGGCGCCGCGTGCTCGTCGATCCGGCCCGGCCGGTCACCGGGCGAGCGGCAGAGATCGCCGAGGTGATGGGCTCGGAGTTCGACGGCGGATTCGCCGAGTACGTGGCCGTGGATGCCGCGTACGTGCACGATGTGACGGACTCGCCGCTCACGGATGCCGAGCTCGCCTGCCTGCCGATCGCTTACGGCACGGCCATGGGCATGCTGGACCGTGCCGAGGTCGTCGCCGGGGAGTGCGTGGTGGTGACCGGAGCGTCCGGCGGCGTGGGATCGGCGCTCGTGCAGCTCGCCGCGGCGCGCGGCGCCCGCGTCATCGGCGTCACCAGCGCCGGAGGCCGCGACGCGGTGCTGGCGAGCGGCGCGGCGGCGACGGTCGACCGCGGCGAGGCCGACCTCGCCAATGCCGTGCTGGAGGCGGCCGGTGGCGAGGTCGACGTGGTCGCTGACGTCGTCGGCGGCGACGTCGCGCGAGGACTGCTTTCGGCGCTGACCGGAGGCGGCCGCTGGGTGATCGCAGGCGCGGTCGCCGGTGCCGTCATCGAGCTCGACCTGCGCCAGCTCTATCTCCGCTCGCGTCGGCTCATCGGATCGACGATGCACACCCCGGAGCAGTTCGAGCGACTCGTCGACGTGGCGCGGCGCGGCGACGTCAGCCCGCGCATCCAGGCCACCCGCACCCTCTCGGAGATCAGGGACGCGCAGCGGGAGTTCCGCGAGTCGTCCGGCAGCGGCAAGATCGTGCTCATCCCCGGACAGTGATGGCGGCCGCAGCCTTCGAGGCCGGCGCCGGCGCGCAGCGGTCCTAGAAGTCGCTCTGGTCGTCGCTTCGGCCAACGCCGGGCCCGAAGCGCTTCAGGTGGGTGCGGCGCGCCAGCCGGATGACCGGCCGCAGCACGAACTCGGCGCTGCCAACGATGAACAGCCAGGCGGCGATGGTCGCGGTCTCCTCCCAGAGGAAGAGGATGCTGCCGGCGAGGAAGAGGACGCCGATGAGCGCATCGTTGGCGATGCTGAGTGCCTCGTAGCGATCCCGGATGATGATCTCCTCGCGCCCGAGGCGCATGGCGAAGTCGTCGGGACCGATGTCATCGCCAGGCGGCTGCTGCTGGTTCGGTGAAGACATGGTGCGATGCTCGCAGACGAGCGTGGGAACGCGCAGGGCGTGCGCTACGCGCTCGCTGGCAGGCCGCCGACGAGCGCACAGGCGCCGCGCGAGAGACTGGCGCACATGGATGCAGCAGAGCGCTCAGCGCACGAGACCGGGCTCGAAGGCGTACGAGTGCGCGGCGCCCGCGAGCACAACCTCAAGGACGTCGACCTCGACATCCCGCGCGACGCGCTGGTCGCGTTCACCGGCATCTCCGGCTCCGGCAAGAGCTCGCTCGCGTTCGGCACCATCTACGCCGAGTCGCAGCGCCGGTACTTCGAGTCCGTCGCGCCCTACGCTCGCCGGCTGATGAGCCAGGTCGGCACTCCGGATGTGGATTCCATCGCCGGTCTCCCGCCGGCGGTCGCCCTGCCGCAGCAGCGCTCCGGCGGCTCGGCGAGGTCCACGGTCGGCAGCGCCACCACCATCGCGAACGTGCTCCGGATGCTCTACTCCCGAGTCGGCACCTACCCCGCGGGTGCCCCGATGCTGCTCGCCGAGGACTTCTCCATGAACACCGTGCAGGGCGCCTGCCCGACCTGCCACGGGCTCGGGCGCGTGCACGACGTGCCGGAGGAGCTGATGGTGCCGGACGCTTCGCTCTCGATCCGTGACGGCGCGCTCGCCGCCTGGCCGAAGGCCTGGCACGGGAAGCAGCTGCGCGACAGCCTGGTCTCGCTCGGCTACGACATCGACGTGCCGTGGCGCGAGCTGCCGCGCGAGCAGCGCGACTGGGCGCTCTACACCGAGGAGTCGCCGCAGGTGCCGGTGTTCACCGACCGTCCGCCGGCGGAGGTGCGGAAGGCGGTCGCCGCGGGCGTCGCGCCCAGCTACATGAGCACCTTCCTCGGCGTGCGCAACTACGTGCTGTCGACCTTCGCGGGCTCGAAGAGCGCCAAGATGCGCGAGCGGGCGGCGTCGTTCATGGTCAGCGTCGTCTGCCCGAACTGCGGCGGCAGGCGCCTGAAGCCCGAGGCGCTCGCGGTCACGTTCGAGGGCTACGACATCACACAGCTCGCGGCGATGCCGCTCGACGAGGTCGCGGCAGTGCTCGAGCAGGTGCTGCTGCCCGACTGGAGCCCCAAGCCCGTCGACGGTTCCGCGTCGGGTGCGCAGGATGTCGCCCCGGAGCAGCTGCTCGCCGCGCGCCGGCTCGCATCCGACCTGCTCGCGCACCTGACGCCCATCATCGACCTCGGGCTCGCGTCGCTCTCGCTCGACCGCACCACCGCGTCGCTCTCCTCCGGGGAGCTGCAGCGCATGCGCTTGGCCACCCAGGTGCTCTCGCAGCTGTTCGGCGTCGTGTTCGTGCTCGACGAGCCCTCTGCCGGACTGCATCCCGCCGACACCGAGTCGCTGCTGGGCATCCTCGCCACGCTGAAGGAGGCGGGCAACACCGTCTACTTCGTGGAGCACTCGCTCGACGTGATCCGTGCGGCGGACTGGATCGTGGACATCGGGCCGGCAGCCGGCTCCAAGGGCGGCACGGTCGTCTACTCGGGCCCCATCGAGGGGCTGCGCGACGCACCGGAGTCGGTGACCCGGCGCTACCTCTTCGACTCGCTCGACACCCCGCACGCCGCGCGCGAGCGGCGGGCGGGCGACGGCCAGCTCGAGCTCGCGGGGGTCACACGCCACAACGTCACCGACCTGACGGTCGCGTTCCCGCTCGGAGCGCTCACCGCCGTCACGGGCGTCTCCGGCTCTGGCAAGTCGACGCTCGTCGTGCAGGCACTGCCCGACCTGCTGCGGGCGAGCCTCGCGAGCGAGGTCGACGAGCACACGGCCGGGAACGACGAGCGCGCGGCGTCGGCCGACGATCCGCTCGCGCAGACGACCGAAGCCGTGACGGAGGGTCGAGCGCACGGACCACGAGGGCGGCTTCGCCGCGTCGTGCAGGTGAGCCAGAAGCCCATCGGCCGCACCTCGCGCTCCAACGTCGCGACCTACACGGGCCTGTTCGACCGCGTGCGCGCGCTATTCGCGGTGACCCCGGAGGCGCGCCGTCGCCGCTACGGCGCGAGCCGCTTCTCGTTCAACCTGCCCGCCGGCCGATGCCCGACCTGCAAGGGCGAGGGCACCATGGAGGTCGAGCTGCTCTTCCTCCCGACCGTGCACGCGCCCTGCGCGACGTGCGGCGGCAGCCGCTACAACCCGGAGACGCTCGAGATCGAGCTCGACGGCCGGACGGTCGCGGACGTGCTCGCCATGAGCGTCAGCGAGGCCCGGGACTGGTTCACGGACGACGACGTGCAGCGCCATCTCGATGCCCTGCTCGACGTCGGGCTCGGCTACGTCTCGCTCGGCCAGCCGGCGCCGCAGCTCTCCGGCGGTGAGGCGCAGCGCGTGAAGCTCGCCTCCGAGCTGCGGCGGGGGCAGCGCGGCGACACGCTCTACCTGCTCGACGAGCCCACCTCCGGTCTGCATCCGGCCGACGCCGACCGGCTCGTGACCCACCTGCACCACCTCGTCGACGGCGGCAGCACGGTGATCATCGTCGAGCACGACATGCGGATCGTCGCCGAGGCCGACTGGGTGATCGATCTCGGTCCCGGCTCCGGCGATGCCGGCGGACGGGTGGTCGCGGAGGGCACGCCCGAGCAGGTCGCGGCCAGCACCGCCAGCCGCACGGCGCCGTATCTCTCGGCGGCGCTCGAGCGGATGTCGCTGTAGGAGGAGTCGCATGGACGCCGACGTCATCGTGATCGGAGCGGGGCTCGCCGGCCTGCAGGCCGCGCGCTCGCTGCAGCGGGCGGGGCTCACGGTCGTGGTGCTGGAGGCCGCGGATGCGGTCGGCGGGCGCGTGCGCACCGACCTCGTCGACGGATTCCGCGTCGACCGCGGCTTCCAACTGCTGAACCCCGCCTACCCGGCGGTGCAGCGGTTGATCGACCTGCCCGCACTCGCGCTGCAGCCGTTCGGCGTCGGGGCGATCGTGCGCAGCGGCGCGACCACGACAACGCTCGCGCATCCGCTGCGGCATCCGCGGCACCTGCTCGCGACCCTCGCCAGCGGCCGCACGCCCGCATCCGACCTCGCCGCGCTGGCGCGCTGGATCGCACCGACGCTGCTGCGCCCGACCGTCGCGTCTCGTGCGGCCTCCGACACGACGCTGCGCGCGTCGCTCGACTCGGCGGGGCTGACCGGGCCGTTGCGCCGCGATGTGCTCGACACGTTCCTGGCCGGCGTCCTCGCCGACAGCTCGGGGGAGACCTCGGCGAACTACGTGCGGCTGCTGCTGCGGTCGTTCGCGCTGGGCGCGCCCGGCCTGCCACGGGGCGGCATGCAAACGCTGCCCGAGCAGCTGGCCGCATCGCTCGAGTGCCCTCCGAACGGCACGCCGGAGGGCAGCGTGCGGCTTCGGACCGCCGCGCGCGAGCTCCGCGAGATGGCCGACGGCGTGCAGGTCGCCACCGAGGCGGGCGCCGTCCGCGGGCGCGCCGCCATCGTCGCCGTCGGGCCGCAGCATGTCGGCGACCTGGTCGGCCTCCCGGCACCGGCGACGCACGGGCTGACGACCTGGTGGTTCCGCGCGACCGGGCAGCCGCGCACGGGCCCCTTCCTGCTCATCGACGCCTCGCGGCCGGGCGGCGGGCCCGCCGGACCGATCTGGAACACCGCCGTCATCTCTGAGGTCGCGCCGTCGTACGCGCCGCCAGGTCGGCACCTCGTGCAGGCGACGACGCTGCTCGATCGTCCGGATGGGCGCGCGAGCGAAGCGCAGATGCGCCGCGACCTGGCGAGGCTGTACGGCACGTCGACGTCGCGCTGGGAGGTGCTGGCGCACCACGTCATCCCGCACGCGGTGCCGGCGCAGCGGCCCGGCCCGATCGACCGCGGCCCCGCGTGGACCGGCGAGCGCGTGGTCGTCACCGGCGACCACCGCGAGACGGCCTCCATCCAGGGGGCGCTCGTGTCGGGCGAGCATGCCGCGCGGGCGGTGGCGCGCAGGCTTCGCTGACGCCCCTCGGTCAGGCCGCGGGGCCGGGCACGCGTCGGAACAGGTAGACGTCGGCGGGGCGCGTGTACGCGATGCCCCTGCCGCTGGCGAGCAGCCCGGCGCGGTCGGGATGCGGCGGCCGCTTCGGCTGGAAGTAGCGGCCCAGGTCGTCGGTCACCAGCCGGTAGCCGTGCGCCCGACGATGGATCGCCGCCGCCAGCTCGTACCGCGGGTCGAGGAACGCGAGCCCCGCGTCGGCGTGGCTGTTGTTGACGAGCAGCCAGCCGCCGGGTCGCACGCACCGGGCCACGTGCTCGGAGACGGGGCCGGCGTACAGCGAGATCGCGAGATCCCATCCGGCCTCCGGCAGCGCCCGCAGCGTGCGCGTGTAGTCGCCGTCGACGAAGGCGATGCTCGGCGCTGCCGCGGCGCCACCGAGCCGCTGCGCGAGCCGCTCGACCGCCTCGACGTCCGCGAAGGCGCGACGGGCGCGAGCATCCATGTCGAGGTAGGTGACGTCCTGCCACACGGAGGACGGCGCGATATCGAGATAGCTGCCCGGGTAGATCACGCGGCGGGCGTCGGTGCAGCGCGCAACCGCCGCATACAGCGCCGTGCGGTCGCCGACGTGCGCGATGTAGTCGGTGAACGGCGTCGTCATCGTCGCTGCTGGGCGCAATCGATGCAGGTGGTCGCCTGCGGGCGGGCTTGCAGTCGCTCGGGCGCGATGGGACCACCGCAGACGCTGCAGGTCCCGCCCTCACCGCGCTCGATACGCGCGGCGGCCTCGTCGAGCGCCGCCAGCGCGTCGATGCGGGTCTGCTTCAGCCCCTCGAGCCGCGACCACTCGGATGACAGCGAGACGCCGTCGGGATCGTGCTCATCGTCGTCGTGCACGGTCTCGCGCAGCCGTCGGAGATCCGCGAGCTGCCGGTCGACCTCGGCGAGCTCCGCGGCCGCCTCCCGGCGCCGCCGCTCGATGCCATCGGCGCGCTGGTCATCCATCGATGCGCACGCCCGTAGACGCTGCCCCTCGGACGACCTTGCCCTCGGCATCGCGAGGGCGCACCGGATGTTCGCTGAGGATCGAGATGCGATTGAAGGCGTTGATCGTGACCGCGACCCACTCGGCCGCCACGAAGGTCGCATCGCCGAGGGTGGTGCGCGCGGCCTCGAGCTGGGACTCGGCATCGGCGGAGAGCGGCATCCGAGTCACCGCTTCGGCGATCGCGAGCACCGCCGCCTCGCGCTCTGAGTACAGCGCGCTCTCGCGCCATGCCGAGAGCAGATCGAGCTTCTGCTGCGGGATGCCTGACTGCCGGGACTGTCGAGCATGCAGATCGAGGCAGAAGGCGCAGCCGTTGAGCTGCGATGCGCGCAGCTTGATGAGCTCTGCCTCCTGCGGGAGCAGCCCGTGCCGGGCCGCCTCATCCCGCACCGCGACCGAGGAGAGCTCGGCCGCCTTCCACGACTCGGGCATGGCCTTGTCCAAGAACGGTCGCATCGCGCTCCTCGTCGTCCGCTGATGCCCCGAACGTACCTCAGGCAGATCGGCACCTCGGGTGCTCATTCGGTCGGCGGTGGTCTGCGGTTGCGCTTGACGTCGGAGCGGCGGCTCTTCGCCTCGAGCCGCCGCCGCCTCGAGCCGCCCGTCGCTCGCGTCGCCCTGCGGATCGACGGCGGGGCGACGGCCTCGCGGAGGAGCGCAGCCAGCCGCTGTCGCGCCGCCGTGCGGTTCTGCCGCTGCGCGCGGTGCTCGGACGCCGTGACGGTCAGCATCGTGCCCGAGAGTCGCGCAGCGAGCCGCTCGAGGGCGCGCGAGCGCTGCACGTCGGTGAGCGCTGTGGTCGTGCGCAGGTCGAGACTCAGCTGCACCCGCGAATCCGTGGTGTTGACGCCCTGACCGCCGGGACCGGAGGCGCGGGAGAACTGCTCGACGAGCTCGTCGGCCGGCACCACCAGCCCGTCCGGCGCTCCCGGTCCCGGGGGCACGACCAGGTCGTCCACGTGACGAGCGCTCCCTACTGCGCCGCGATCCGGCGGTGCGGATACTCGGACTCGCGGCTCTGGAAGCTCAGGATGCTCGGGTTCTGGATCACGCCGTCACGGATCTCGATCGCGCGCGCGATGGTGTGGTCGGCGTCCCACGATGCCGGCCCCTCCATGACGGTGCGGAGGAACGGCAGCAGCGCCTCGCTGATCTCCCAGGTGGCCGCGTTCCACAGATACGACGGGCTGTGGTCGACGGCGTAGTAGTGCACGCCCTCGCCGACCGTGAACATCGGGTCCTCGAAGCCGGTCGGCTTCGCCCATTCGAAGCCCATGCCCTCGTCGCAGGAGACGTCGATGATGAGGCTGCCCGCCGCGAAGCCGTCGAGATCCTCGGTGCGCAGGTAGGTCATGGGGGCCGAGACGTCCTGCAGCGTGCAGTTGACGACGATGTCGTGCGAGGCCAGGAAGTCGGGCAGCAGCACGCTGCCCTCGTCGGTCAGCACCTCGCTGAGGTGGATGGGGCCGCCGTCGGTGTTGAGCTGGGTGATGTGCGCGCCGTGGATCGGCGAGCCGACCGCCGCGACGCCACGCTGCGTGAGCACCTGGATGTCGTGGATGCCGAGCGCATTGAGCGCGGTCACGGCGCCTCGCGCCGTCGCGCCGAAGCCGATGACGACCGCGCTGCGGCGCGGCCCGTAGTCGCCCGTCGATCCGATCAGCTGCAGCGCGTGCAGCACCGAGCTGTAGCCCGCCAGCTCGTTGTTCTTGTGGAACACGTGCAGGCTGAAGTCGCCCCGGCTGTTCCAGTGGTTCATGGCCTCGAAGGCGATCAGCGTCAGCCGACGGTCGATCGCGGTCTGGGTCATCGCCGCATCCTGCACACAGTGCGGCCAGCCCCACAGCACGCCGCCCTCGGGCATCGCGGCGACATCCGCCCCCTGCGGCTTCGGCAGCAGCAGCACGTCGGCCGATGCGAGCACCTCTGCGCGCTCGGCAACGCGACCGACGCGCGACTCGACGTAGCCGGGCTCCAGCTGGAAGTCGGAACCGTAGCCGCGCTCGACGATCATGCGCTCCCGCACGTCCGCGTCGATGCGGTCGAGGTGGAGCGGGTGGATCGGCAACCGCCGCTCGTTCTCCATCGAGGAGTCGGCGAGCAGGCCGAGCGCGAGCAGCCCGCCGCTCGACAATCCGGTCGGCTCTGGCACGGAGGTCGGCGTGGCACCGGACATCGGGACTCCCATCGTCGGGAACCAAAGGCAGCTCCGGCTCCTGAGCGTACGCGTCCCGCGCGCGGATGGGCGCGAACGGTGCTGCGCCTTCGAGCGGGCCATCCTTGAACGCGACATGCTCTGAGCGCCGTTGCAGCCCGCAGCGCTGAGAGAATGGGCGGATGACCGCAACCCTCGTGGCCCAGGGCCTCGCCGGCGGCTACGGCCACCGCACCCTCTTCGACTCGCTCGACGTGACCGTCGCGCCCGGCGATGTCGTCGGCGTGGTCGGGGCGAACGGCGCGGGCAAGTCGACGCTGCTGCGGTTGCTGGCGGGCGTCGATCAGCCGCAGGCCGGTTCGGTCGCGCTCGCGCCCGCCGACGCGTTCGTCGGGTTCCTGCCGCAGGAGCACGAGCGCGTGGCGGGGGAGAGCGTCGTCGACTACATCGGCCGTCGCACCGGATGCGCGCAGGCGACGGCAGACATGGATGCGGCAGCGCTGGCGCTCGGCGACCCCACCCTCGCGCCCGCCGGCGTCGATCCGGCAGACGCCTACTCGAGCGCGCTCGAGCGCTGGCTGGCGAGCGGGGCCGCCGACCTCGACGAGCGCATCCCGGTGGTGCTCGCCGAGCTCGGCCTGCAGCTGCCGGGCGACGCCGCCGAGCACGCCATGATGACCGCGCTCTCGGGCGGCCAGGCCGCGCGCGTCGGCCTCGCGGCACTGCTGCTGTCGCGGTTCGACATCGTGCTGCTCGACGAGCCGACGAACGACCTCGACCTCGATGGGCTCGCGCGGCTGGAGTCCTTCGTGCAGGGACTGCGCGGCGGCGTGGTGCTGGTCAGCCACGACCGTGAGTTCCTCGCGCGCTGCGTCACGCGCGTGCTCGAGCTCGACCTCGCGCAGAGCTCGAACCGCATCTACGGCGGCGGCTACGACGCCTACCTGGAGGAGCGGGCCACCGTCCGGCGGCATGCTCGGGAGCGGTACGACGAGTTCGCGGAGCAGAAGGCAGACCTGGTCGCTCGCGCCAGGACGCAGCGGGAGTGGTCGAGCCAGGGCGTGCGGAACGCGATGAAGAAGGCGCCCGACAACGACAAGATCCGCCGCCGAGCGGCCACGGAGTCGAGCGAGAAGCAGGCGCAGAAGGTGCGCCAGATGGAGAGCCGGATCGCGCGGCTGGACGAGGTGGAGGAGCCGCGCAAGGAGTGGCAGCTCGCCTTCACCATCGGCGCGGCCCCGCGCTCGGGCACGGTGGTCTCGACGCTGAGCGCCGCCGTCCTCCGCCAGGGCTCCTTCACGCTGGGGCCGCTGTCGCTGCAGGTGAACGCGGGGGAGCGCATCGGCATCACCGGGCCGAACGGCGCCGGCAAGTCGACGCTGCTGCGCGCCCTGCTCGGTCAGCAGCAGCCGGACGAGGGGTCCGCGAGCCTCGGCGCGAGCGTGCGGATCGGCGAGATCGACCAGGCGCGGTCGCTGCTGACCGGCTCGACGCCACTGGCGGCAGGGTTCGAAGCGCTCGTGCCAGAGCTCGCCTCCGGCGAGGTGCGCACCCTGCTGGCGAAGTTCGGCCTGCGCGCCGACCACGTCGGCCGCCCCGTCGACGAGCTGTCACCGGGCGAGCGCACCCGCGCCGCGCTGGCGCTGCTGCAGGCGCGCGGCATCAACCTGCTGGTGCTCGACGAGCCCACCAACCACCTCGACCTGCCAGCCATCGAGCAGCTCGAGCAGGCACTGGAGACCTACGACGGCACGCTGCTGCTCGTCACGCACGACCGGCGGATGCTCGAGACCGTGCGCACCGACCGGTACTGGCGGGTCGAGGCGGGCCAGGTCGTCGAGCGGTAGCACCCGTCAGTCGAGCGCCCGGCTCCATCCGACCCCTTGCGCACGCGCGGCCTGCGCTCGATACTGCGCTCGGAGGCGCAGATCATGGACTACACGCAAGGATTCAGCGGATTCGCGGTGCCCGACGTTGCCGCGGCCACGGCGTTCTACACCGACGTGCTCGGCCTGCAGGCGTCGGAGGAGAACGGCATGCTGCAGCTGGCGATGCCCGGCGGCGCGACCGTGCTCGTGTATCCGAAGGAAGACCATGCGCCTGCCGTCTTCACGGTGCTCCACCTCGGCGTCGACGACCTCAGCGCGGCGGTCGAGGAGCTCACGGCGCGCGGTGCGACGTGGGAGCGGTACGAGGGCTTCGACCAGGACGAGCGCGGCATCGCGCCGGGGAACGGTGAGGGCCCGGACGTCGCCTGGACGACCGACCCGGCGGGCAACATCGTCTCGGTGATGCAGCTGCCGGGCGACTGACGCTCAGCGCACGCCCCACGCGTAGGACTGCTGCTGCAGCTTCAGGTACATGAGCGTGTCGGTCTCGCGCACGCCCTCGATCGCGCGGATGCGGTCGGAGACGAGCTCGAGCAGGTGGGCGTCGCTCTCGCACACCACCTCGGCGAGCACGTCGTACGTGCCGGCGGTGATGACGACGTAGACGGCCTCGTCGAGCGCCGCGAGCGCCTCGGCCACGGGCTCGAGACGCCCGGAGGCGCGGATGCCGATCATCGCCTGCCGCGCGAAGCCCAGCTGCGTGGGATCGGTGACCGCGACGATCTGCATGACGCCGGCATCCGTCAGCCGCTTCACGCGGTTGCGCACGGCCGTCTCGCTGAGTCCCACGGCAGCCGCGATCGCGGCGTACGCCGCGCGCCCGTCGTGCTGCAGCTCGGCGATGATCGCCTTGTCGGTCTCGTCGGGCTCGGTCACAGTCGGGCCCACGCCTCGGTCAGCACCCCGCGCAGGATCTCGGCCATCTCGTCGAAGTGCTGCTGGTCGCAGATGAGCGGGGGAGAGAGCTGAATGACGGGGTCGCCGCGGTCATCCGCTCGACAGTAGAGGCCGGCCTCGAACAGCGCGTCCGAGAGGAAGCCGCGCAGCAGCCGCTCGCTCTCCGCCTCGTCGAACGTCTCCCGCGTCTCCCTGTCCTTGACGAGCTCGATCCCGTAGAAGTAGCCGTCGCCGCGCACGTCGCCGACGATCGGCAGGTCGCGCAGCCCTTCGAGCGCTGCCCGGAATGCGCCCTCGTTGGCCCGCACGTGCTGGAGCACGCCCTCCTGCTCGAAGATCTCGAGGTTCTTGAGGCCCACCGCGGTCGCGACCGGATGGCCGCCGAAGGTGTAGCCGTGCGCGAACATCTGCCCTGGCTCGCGGAAGGGCTCGAAGAGCCGGTCGCTCGCCAGCATCGCGCCGAGCGGTGCGTAGCCGCTGGTGAGCCCCTTCGCGCAGGTGATGATGTCGGGCTGGTAGCCGTAGCGCTCCGCGCCGAACATCGTGCCGAGCCGGCCGAAGGCGCAGATCACCTCATCCGAGACGAGCAGCACGTCATGCTCGTCGCAGATCTCCCGCACACGCTCGAAGTAGCCCGGCGGCGGCGGGAAGCAGCCGCCGGCGTTCTGCACCGGCTCGAGGAACACCGCCGCCAGCGTGTCCGGCCCCTCCTGCTCGATGGCTACGCCGATCTGGTCGGCGGCCCAGCGGCCGAAGGCCGCTGGGTCATCGCGGTGCAGCGGGGCCCGGTAGATGTTCGTGTTCGGCACCCGGAAGGTGGAGGGCACGAGCGGCTCGAACATCGCCTTCAGGTCCGGCAGCCCCGTGATGGAGAGCGCACCATGCGTGGTGCCGTGATAGGCGATGGCGCGGCTGATCACCTTGTGCTTCAGCGGCTTGCCCGTGAGCTTGAAGAAGTTCTTGGCCAGCTTCCACGCGCTCTCCACCGCCTCGCCGCCGCCGCTGGTGAAGAACACCCGGTTGAGGTCGCCGGGGGCGAGATCCGCCAGCTTGTCGGCCAGCGCGACCGCGCTCGGGTGCGCGTACGACCAGATGGGGAAGTAGGCGAGCGTGCTGGCCTGCTCGGCCGCAGCCTGCGCCAGGTCGGTGCGCCCGTGGCCGAGCTGGTTGACGAAGAGCCCTGCGAGGCCGTCGAGATAGCGCTTGCCGCGGTCATCCCAGACGTACGCCCCCTCGCCGCGCACGATCGTGGGCGTGCGCTCGGCGCTGCCCATGCGCGTGAAGTGCATCCACAGGTGCTCGCTGTCGGCCATGCTGCTCCTCGTCGACGGATCTGATCAGCGGTTCGGGTCGGTCATGTCCACGCGGATGATGGCCTGCTCCGCGGTGCTCGGCTGCTCATCCCAGAACCGGCGGTCGCGGACGTACCAGAGCATCATCAGCACGACGCCGGTGGCGAAGATCCCGATGCCGAGCACGAGCGGCGGGCCGAGGCCGAACCACGCCGTCCCCGAGTAGGAGTTCTCCGGGTTCCCGTAGTCGATGATCGCGGCGACCAGCAGCCAGATGAGCATCAGCGAGCCCAGCACCGGTCCGACGCCGATGAGCAGGAAGCTCTTGACGCTCTTCGTGAGCCGCTTGCGGAAGTAGACCGCGCAGGCGATGCCCGTCAGCGCGTAGTAGAAGGCGATGAGCAGCCCGAGCGCCGTGAGCGTGTCCCACAGCGCCGTCTCGCTCAGCAGGCCCACGCCCAGGTAGTAGGCGATCGCGATGCCGGCGACCCACCAGGTCGAGACATCGGGCGTGCGGAAGCGCGGGTGGATGCGGCCGAACATCTTCGGCAGCGCGCCGCGTCGAGCCATGCTGAGGCCGGTGCGCGAGGCGGGGATGATCGTGGTCTGCGTCGAGGCGATGGCCGACGTCGCGACCGACAGCATGACGACCCAGGACCAGGGGCCCATGGTCTCGCTCGCGAGCACCTGGAAGACCGCTTCTTCCTCGCCCGCGTTCTCTGCCAGGAATGCGTCGCCCGCCAGCGCCACGACGGCGATCGTGACCGAGAGGTAGGTGACGAGCAGCACGAGTGTCGACCAGATCGCGGCCTTGCCCGGCGACTGCGACGAGTTGGAGGTCTCCTCGGTGAGGTTGACCGCCGACTCCCAGCCCCAGTAGGCGAAGACACCGAGCAGCAGCGCGGGAGTGACCCCGGCCCAGCCGCCGCCGAACGGGTTCAGCCACTCCCACGAGGGTGTGACCGAGTCGAATGCCGAGCTGTTGGAGGCCACCTGCACGAGCGCGACCACCGCGAACGCCAGCAGGGAGAGCACCTGGAAGACGATGAGCACGTTCTGCAGCCGGGCCGAGATCTCGGTGCCCCACACGCAGATCGCGGTCATGAGCAGGATGAGCAGGACGGTGAGGATGCGGATGAGCACCGGGTCGTAGGCGAGATCCTCGAGCCCGAACGTGAGCAGCGAGTAGCGCACGCCCACCTCTGCGAGCGATCCGACGATCAGCACGCCGGTCATGGTGATGGCCCAGCCGCCGATCCAGCCGAGCCACGGGCCCATGGCGCGCGTCACCCAGGAGAATGTGGTGCCAGAATCCTGGTCGACGGTGTTGAGGTAGTAGAACGCCGAGGCGATCAGCAGCATCGGGATGAAGCTCGCAAGCATGATGCCGGGAGCGTGCACGCCCGTGTAGAGCACGAGTCCGCCGATGATCGCGGCGATCGTGTACGCGGGCGACGTCGACGCCAGGCCGATCACGAGGGCGTCGAAGAAGCCGATCGCGTCGGCCTTGAGGCTTGGACGGCTCTCGGCCGCGGTGCTGGTGCGTTCCTCGGTCACGGCCGCCCCTTCGGAGTGCGTCGGCGGACACTGCGGAGCATCTTCGCCTGCACCGCTGTATCCGCACTTGTTGGTCGCCGACACTACTGAATCCGTCGCCCTTCCACTAGAGTCGCCGTCATTCAGCATCATCGTCCGCGCGGCGGAGCGCGGTGGGATGCCGGTGCGAGAGGAGCGGTGCATGCGGATCCTGCTGGTGGGTGCCGGAGGCGTGGGTGGCGCGTTCGCCGCGATCGCGGCACGGCGAGACTTCTACGAGGCGATCGTGATCGCCGACTACGACGAGGCCCGTGCGCAGCATGCTGCGGCGGTCGACGCCCGGTTCTCGGCCGCGCAGGTCGATGCATCCGACCCGGAGTCGGTGGCAGCGCTCTGCAGGGAGCACGCGATCACGCACGTGATGAATGCTGTCGATCCTCGCTTCGTGATGCCGATCTTCGACGGTGCGCTCGCCGCGGGTGCCGATTACCTCGACATGGCGATGAGCCTGTCGAAGCCGCATCCCGACCACCCGCACAGCAAGGTCGGGGTCAAGCTCGGCGACGAGCAGTTCGCGCAGGCAGCCGAGTGGGAGGCAGCGGGGCGGCTCGCGCTCGTGGGCATCGGGGTCGAGCCCGGTATGTCGAACGTGCTGGCGCGCTACGCGGCCGACGAGCTCTTCGGCAGCATCACCGAGCTCGGTACGCGCGACGGCGCGAACCTCGCGGTGCACGACGACGATGGCAACGAGATCTTCGCGCCGTCCTTCTCGATCTGGACGACCATCGAGGAGTGCCTCAACCCGCCGGTGATCTGGGAGCGCGCACGGGAGGGCGAGGCCGACGGCGGCTGGTTCACGACCGAGCCGTTCAGCGAGCCGGAGGTCTTCGACTTCCCCGAGGGCATCGGCCCGGTGGAGTGCGTGAACGTCGAGCATGAGGAGGTGCTGCTCATGCCGCGCTGGATCGACTGCGAGCGCGTGACCTTCAAGTACGGGCTCGGCAGCGAGTTCATCGGCGTGCTACAGACCCTGCACACGCTCGGGCTCGACAGCACCGAGAAGGTGCGGGTCGGCGGCGTCGAGGTCTCGCCGCGCGACGTCGTCGCGGCCTGCCTGCCGGATCCCGCGACGATCGGGCCGAAGATGACCGGCAAGACCTGCGCGGGAGTGTGGGTGCGAGGCATCGGCACGGACGGGCAGCCGCGTTCCACCTACCTGTACCACGTGGTCGACAACGCCTGGTCGATGGAGGAGTACGGCCACCAGTGCGTGGTCTGGCAGACGGCCATCAACCCGGTGATCGCGCTCGAGCTGCTTGCGACCGGCGTGTGGTCGGGCAGCGGCGTGCTGGGGCCGGAGGCGATGCCTCCGAAGCCGTTCCTCGACCTGCTGGGGGAGTACGGCAGCCCATGGGGGCAGATGGAGGTCGCCCCGGCGGGGTGACTGCAGCCCTACGACTCGCGCGCCACGTCGGCGAGCAGCATCCCCGGCCACCGAGCGACGTCGGCCGGCGTCGACGCCACGTGCAGCGTCGCATCGGGCAGGAGCCCCACGAGGCGCTCGGCGGTCGAGAGTGGATGCGACGGATCCCCGATCCACGCCAGGATCGTCGTCGGCATCCCGAGGGTCGCCAGCAGCTCGGGCGCTGGGAGGTCGCTCTGCGCCGCACCGCGCAGCACCGAGGGCAGCAGCGCCTCCGCTACCTCCGGTTCCGTCGGCGGTGCGACGGCGTTCGCGGGGGGCGGGGCGGCGTCCTGCTCGGCGGCGACGAGGCTCGAGAGCCCGTGCTGCTCGACCAGCGCGGCAACACGCAGGTACTCCTGCGCGCGCGGCACGCGCGTCTCCCAGGCGGTCGCGGGCACCATGAGCGTCAGCCCGCTGAACCGATCCGGCTCCCGCACCGCAGCGTGCAGGAGCGTCGCGGTACCCATCGACGGCCCGACGCCATGGACGCGCTCGTGCGGGAACCACGCATCCAGCAGGCGCAGCAGGTCGTCGGCCAGCACCGACCAGCGGTAGTCGTCGGGCACCGGGCGGCCGGTCGAGCGACCGTGGCCGCGAGCGTCGTATCGCAGCAGCCGCGTGCCGCTCAGCCCGCGTCCCAGGTCGAGGTGCAGCAGCCGGTCGCGGAGGCGGCTCGAGGTCAGGCCGTGCAGCTGCACCACGGGTCGGCCGCCCTCGTCGCTCAGCTCGACGTCGAGCTCGGCGCCAGGAACGCTGAAGGTCGGCACGGCGGCTCCCGGGTCGCAGAGGCAGGGGCTCCGTAGGATACCGGCATGCGGCTGACCAACGTGGCGCACCTGCGACTGCCCTTCGGTCGGCTGCGCGGCTTCGACGTGGTGACCACGCCGACCGGCGTGGAGCTGCCCGTGTCGTTCGATCAGCGGCGACACGTCGGCGCCGGCGAGCGTGCGGGCTCCTGGATGGCGCTCTCGTTCCGGATGCGCGAGCCGGTCGCGCTCGACGACCTCTCGACCGCGTGGATGGCCGTCATCGCGCGGCACGCGACGCTGCGGACGGCGTTCACGCAGGGTGCCGACGGACCGCGGCTGCACGAGGTGGAGGTGCGCCCGGGCGCGTGGGTCGAGCATCCGATCGCGGCGGGGCAAGCCGTGAACGACGCGCTGCGCGACGTGCTCGACGCTGCCTGCTCGCCCTATCGCTCCCCGTCGCACCGGCTCTGCGTGCTCGAGTCCGCCGAGGGACCGACGGTGGTGCTCGCCGCCGATCACGCGCACGTGGACCTGTGGTCGATGCTGGTGCTCGTGCGCGATCTGCTCACGGCGCTGGGCGAGGTGCGCGAGGGGCGCGAGCCGACGCTGCCGCCCGCGCCCGCCTTCGCCGACCACACGCGCGAGCTGCGGCGGCGCGACCGCGCGCCGGATGCGCTGCGACGGCGCTGGGCCGACGTGCTCGAGGCGAGCGGCGGGGTGATGCCACGGTTCCCGCTGCCGCTGGGCACGGCCGAGGCGCCGGAGTCGGAGCGCGTGGAGGTGCGCGACGTGCTCGACGTCGACGACAGCGCCGCGTTCTCAGCGCAGGCTCGCGACGGGAGCGTCTCGACACTGGCGCTCGTGATCGCGGCGATGACCGCGGTGACGCAGGAGCTCGCCGGCACGCCGCTGCGGGCGGTGTTCCCCGTCCACAGCCGCTACGACGCGCAGTGGCATGACGCCGCGGGGTGGTTCATCACCAATTCGGTGCTCGAGTCGGCGGATGCCAGCCCGCGCGCGAGCGCGGCGGCCGTCAAGGAGGCGGTGCAGCTCGGCTCGTGGCCGCTCGAGGATGTGCTGCAGCCCTGGGGCGGCATGCCCGAGGCTCCAGGCATGTTCGCCATCTCGTGGCTCGACCTTCGACGCCTGCCGGTGCGCATCGACGCGGCCGGCCTGCAGGCGCAGTACGTGGGCGCATCCATCCGCACCGACGGCGTGATGCTGTGGTTCATCCTCGACGAGGCAGGCCTGCACCTGCGCTGCCGATATCCGGACACCGCGGAGGCGAGGGACAGCGTGGGCGCATGGCTCGATGCGCTCGTCGCCCGGCTGCGGACCGAGGCGCGCACCTCGGCCGGTGACCGCCTGACGATTGGCGGGCGTCGCTTCCGCGTGCGCAGGGCCGTGCGCGACGACGTGGCGGCGCTCGTGGCGCTGCTGTCCGACGACGACCTCGGACGGGCGCGAGAGGGCGCGGAGCTCGCGCGCTACGAGTCGGCGTTCGACGCGGTCACCCGCGACTCGACGCACTACCTCGCCACGGTCGTCGACGAAGCCGAGCGGGTGGTCGGAACGATGCAGCTGTCGATCATGCCGGGGCTCTCGCGCGGCGGCACCACCCGGCTGCAGATCGAGGGGGTTCGGGTGGCGGCGCATGAGCGCTCGCACGGCCTGGGCTCGGCGATGCTCGAGTGGGCGCACGAGCACGGCCGCGCCCGCGGCGCCGCACTCGCGCAGATCACGACCGACCGCACCCGCGAGCGGGCGCGCGCCTTCTACGCCCGGCTCGGGTACGACGACAGCCACGTCGGGCTCAAGCGTCCGCTCTGAGCCGCACTGTGCGCGCCCGCCGCGTCGGCGTACAGTGCCGTCAACGGATCGAGAGGAGCCGCGCATGGCGTTCAGCAAGGGTGACGAGGTCAGCTGGAACACCAGTCAGGGCGAGACCCATGGCACGGTGCAGGAGCAGCGGGTCGAGGACTTCCAGTTCGACGGCCAGCAGTTCCGCGCCTCCGACGAGGAGCCCTACTACATCGTGGAGTCGGCCAAGAGCGGCGCCAAGGCGGCGCACAAGGAATCGGCGCTCAGGAAGCGGGCCTGACGTGGGCGAGCTGCGCATCCGCACCCTGATCGAACGGCGGGGTCCGGCAGCGGCGATCGTGCTCGACGACGAGCAGGTCGCGTCGCTGGGCGGCGCGAGGAACGCGCCCGTGACGCTCACGGTCGGCGACGCGACCGTGCGCACGCGCATCGGCCAGCGAGCGGGCGAGAACCTGCTCGGGCTGTCGAAGGAGCGGCGTGAGGCGCTCGGCGTCGAGGCGGGCGACGAGGTCGATGCCGTGATCGCGCTCGACGATGCGGAGCGCGAGGTGGAGCTGCCGCCGGAGCTCGATGCCGCGCTCGCCCAGGATCCTGCGGCGAAGACCGCCTTCGAGGGCCTCGCTCCCTCTCGGCGGAAGGAGATGGCGCGCGGCATCCGCGAGGCCAGGGCCGCCGAGACGCGTGAGCGCAGACTCGAGAAGGCGCTCGACGAGCTGCGCCGCCTCGCTTCTGGCTGAGCGGCGGCCGCGACGCTCCGGCGTCAGGACGCTGGGGGCGCGAGCTCGTCGAGGGTCGCGAGCCGCTCCTCGGCGCGCGCCGCCCGATCCGCCTCGGTCAGATCCCACCAGGCATCGCCGCGCTCGCCGAGGCCCTCCTTCGCGAGCTGCACGCGCTCGCGTGCCGCGTCGCGGTCGCGGTCGGACTTCGCGAGCCGCACCGCCGACCGTGCGCGGCCGAGGTGCGACCGCAGTCGCTCGGCCGCATCGGCGGGCAGCGCCGGATCCTCGGCCCGCCAGCGCCGACCGTCGACGACGATCCACCGACCGTCGGGGGTGCGCTCGTGCTCTCGTGACACCGCTCAGCGACGCTCGATCGGGATGTGACGCAGCTTCGTGCCGACCGGCCCGAGCCCCACGCGAACGGTGAGCACGCCATCCTCGTAGGCGGCCGTGATGTCGTCGTCACGTGCGCCCTGCGGCAGTCGGATGTCGCGGGCGAGCGCCCCGTAGCGGAACTCGGTGCGGTGCGGCTCGCGCCGCTCACGGTGCCGCTCGGCGTGGATGCGCAGCACCCCGTGCTCGATCATCACGTCGATGTCGCGCTCCGGATCCAAGCCCGGCAGCTCCGCTCGGACGACGAACGCGTCGTCCTCGATGACCTCCTCGACGCGGATGCCCGGCAGCGGGCTCTTGCCATCCCAGCCGCCCATCAGCGCGAACGCATCGACCCACTCCGTGAACGGCGGGAAGATCGGATGCTTCCTGGCACTCTCCGTGGTCATGGCGAGCTCCCTCCGTCGGCCAGCTGCCTGGCTCCTGTCTACTCCCGATCGGTGAGGCGGGCAACGGGCCGCGGGCACTGCGCGCGCTCGCTGGCCATCGCCGGTGGTGATGCCGAGCGTGCTCGTGCTTCGATGGCGGCATGAGCGACACCACCAGCACCGAGTCCCGCATCGTCAGCGCCAGCCGCACGATCGAGGCGCCCGCCGACGTGATCTTCGAGCAGATCGCCGATCCGGCCAAGCAGCCGGCTTGGGACGGCAATGACAACCTGGCCGAGGCACCGGAGGGTCAGCGCGTGCACGCCGTCGGCGAGGTCTTCTCGATGCGGCTCACCAACGGCGCGGTGCGCGAGAACCACATCGTGGAGTTCGAGGAGGGCCGCCGGATCGCCTGGAAGCCCGCTGAGGAGGGCAAGCCGCCGATCGGGCACCTGTGGCGGTGGGAGGTCGAGCCGGAAGGCGCCGGCGCGCGCGTGACGCACACCTACGACTGGACCGACCTGCACGACGAGCAGCGGATGAAGAAGGCCCGCAGCACGCAGGCCGAGCAGCTGCTCGCGTCGGTCGACCGGCTTGCCCGGCTGCTCGAGGGCTGACTCTCCACACGGGACGTAGCGCGCGCACGCGCCACGACGGGGTAGCATGGGCGTCAGGCGTCAGCTTGCCGGTTCTCGCCGGTGCCGCATCGCGGCATCCTCGCACCGCAGCCGCCGCCGCCGGCGCGACGATCCGCCGCCTTGCTCGAGGCGCTCGTCGTGGCACGAACGCCGGAGCCATTCCATCGGCTCCCCTCGAACGGAGGACATGTGGCCGACGCCGCAACCATCGATGCTCCCGAGACGGACGCATCCCCCGAAGCACCCGCGCGCGATCGCGACGCACTCATCCCGCAGCTCGCCCGCGCCGTCCGGCAGGTCGAGGCGGGCGTCAAGCGCGGCGCGGTCTCGCGCTCGACGCGCGTCAAGCTGCAGGTCGTCGCGATGCTCGCCCGCGAGGAGCGGGCTCGCGTGCGCGCCGACACCGCCCTCACCGACGCCCAGCGCGCCGAGGACCTGAAGCGGCTCGACGGCATCGCGATGATCCTCGCGAAGGCCGCCAGTCGGGAGCCCACGCTGCTGCCGCTGCTCGGCGAGGGCGCCCCGATCAGCGACGCCGTGCGGGAGCGCAAGCGCGAGATGATGCTCGACGCGGGCCTGGAGCCCGAACCCGAGCAGCACTCCGCCCCGGAGCCTGAGCGGCAGGAGCCGCAGGCGCCGCAGGTGGTGCCGCAGTCGGTGCGCCGGGTGCAGCTCGCGAACCCCTTCCTCGAGCCCGACCTCGAGCACGTGCGCCGCAAGCCTGAGCGCGACCGACTGGCCGGCTTCGACCTGCTCTCGCCGCTCTACCTCTCGTTCGAGGTCGCGGCCGACGGCAAGCCCGCCTGCATGCCGCTGCCGGAGCCGAAGCAGCGCCTGGCGCCGGGAGGCAAGGAGTTGATGCACCACCAGGCGCAGCTCGTGCAGGCGGCCCGCGAGGGCCACCGTGCGTTCCTGCTCGCCGACGAGCCCGGCCTCGGCAAGACCGCGCAGGCGCTTCTCGCAGCGCAGGCGGCGGGCGCGTTCCCGCTGCTCGTCGTGGCCCCCAGCGTGGTCAAGATCAACTGGGCCCGCGAGACCGAGCGCTGGGTGCCCGGCCGCCGCGCCGCCGTGGTGCAGGGCGACGGCGACAACCTGGATGCGTTCGCCGACGTGGTGATCGTGAACTACGAGGTGCTCGACCGACACATGGGCTGGCTGGAGCGCTTCGGGTTCCGCGGCATGGTCGTCGACGAGGCGCACTTCATCAAGAACACGCGATCGAAGCGGTCGCGCCACGTGCTGCAGATCGCGGCCGCGCTCCGCGAGCGCGTCGGCAATCCGCTGCTGATGGCACTGACGGGCACGCCCCTCATCAACGACATCGAGGACTTCGGTGCGATCTGGCGGTTCCTCGGCTGGATCGACCAGAAGGAGCCCAACGCCGAGCTCACGGATGAGCTCGAGGAGATCGGGCTGACGCCCATGGATCGGGGCTTCTACCCGGCAGCGCGCAAGGCCGTCATCGACATGGGCATCGTGCGTCGTCGCAAGATCGACGTCGCCAGCGACATCCCCGCCCGTCGCATCGCCGACATCCCGGTCGAGCTCGACGAGTCGGAGGTGCGATCCATCCGCGCGGCCGAGCAGGACCTCATCGATAGGATGCTGCGTCGCTACGACGCCGCGCTGCTGCAGCGCCCGGCCGACCAGCATGCCGTCGTCGACGAGGACCTCATCCGCCGCATCGCTCGCAGCGAGGTCGAGACGCAGGAGGGCGGCACCGGCGAGAACGTCTTCGCGCTCGCCCGCCGCATCGGCCGCGCGAAGGCCGACCTGGCCGCCGACTACGCGGCGCAGCTCGCGCACTCGGTGGGCAAGGTGGTCTTCTTCGCCAAGCACATCGACGTGCTCGACACGGCCGAGCGCACGCTCGCGAAGGCCGGCCTCAAGACGGTCTCGATCCGCGGCGACCAGACGCCGACGCAACGGCAGAACGCCATCGACGCCTTCACGAACGACGACTCGGTGCAGGTGGCCGTCTGCTCGCTCATGGCCGCCGGCGTCGGCGTGAACCTGCAGGCAGCCGCCGACATGGTGCTCGCCGAGCTCTCATGGACCGACGCCGAGCAGACGCAGGCGATCGATCGCATCCACCGCATCGGCCAGTCGATGCCCGTCACCGTGTGGCGCATCCTCGCCGCGCAGACGATCGACACGCGCATCGCCGAGCTGCTCGACGCCAAGGCGGGGCTGATCGGCCGCGCGATCGACGGAGCCACGGGCGAGGAGCCCACGAGCGGCGACCTGCGGCTCGAGGCTGTGACCGGCATCCTGCGCGACGCGGTCGCGGCGCGCAGCGCTCAGGCGTAGCGACCGGCAGTTGCCGGGCGCGGATCGGGGATTCGCGTCCGGCCGCTCGCGCCGGTGGCGACCGCGGCGGGGTCAGCTCGCTGCGGCGTCCTCAAGCGACAGCGCGCGCCTGCTCCAGCGCCTGCGTGAAGACCTCGGCGGGCTGTGCGCCCGAAAGCCCGAGGCGCATGTCGAAGACGAAGAACGGCACGCCGGTCACGCCGATCTCGCGCGCCTGCGCGACGTCGTCGTGCACCGCGGACAGGTAGCGCTCGTCAGCGAGCGCGGTGCGGATCTCCCGCTCGTCGAGGCCTGCTCGCACGCCGATGGCGGCGAGCGCATCGACGTCGCCGATGTCGATGCCACGCTCGAAGTGCGCCGAGAGCAGCGCCTCCTTCACGGCATCCGCACGACCCGGCGCCTGCTCTTCCTTCGCCTTGGCGAGGTGCAGCAGCTGGTGTGCGCGCAGGCTGTTGGCCACCACCAGCCGGTCGAAGTCGTAGTGCAGGCCTTCGCCCGCGGCCTGCGTGCTGACGTGCTCGACCATCTGGCGCACCTGCTCGACCGCCATGCCCTTGCGGCTGGCGAGGTAGTCGACCTCGGTGCCGTCGTAGTGCTCGGGCAGCGTCGGATCGAGCTGATAGGAGTGCCAGGTCACGGTGACCGCGTCCCTGTGCTCCCAGGTGCCGAGCGCTCGCTCGAACCGGCGCTTGCCGATGAAGCACCACGGGCACGCGACGTCGGACCAGATATCGATCTGCATGCTGTGGGCAACGCCCACCGCCCGGGCCTATTCCGCGACGGCGCTCAGCGGGGCAGCTCGTCGATGAGCGCGTCTGCCTCGGGGTCGTCCCAGTCGTCCAGATCGAAGTCGTCGTCGGCATCGTCGCCGACCGCGGCGCCGGCGGCCGGCGCGGGCACGTCGTCGGTGACCGTGTCGGCCTCGGTCTCCTCGTCGCCCAGCCAGGCGTCGGCGGCCGCTTCGAGATCGACATCCTCGCGCTCGTCGAGGTCATCGTCCTCGCGCTCCTCGTCTTCCGCGAGCTCCTCCCGCAGCCACTGCGCGAGTGTGCCGTCGGCCTCGGCGTCGACCATCGCCTCGACGTTCGCCTCGTCGAGCAGCAGGATCGCCGAGACGCGATCATCGTCGCGCCCGACGATCGAGTCGTCGTCGCCTTCCTCACCCGCGACACGCTCGACCGAGTCGTGCCAGTTCGCCATCACGTCCTCGACCAGGCCTGCGATGCGCTCGCGGTCGTCCATCCAGTCGGTCATTGCGCCCCCCTCAAGCGTCTGCCTCTCGTTCAGTCTGCACCCGACGGTGGCGACGCGCCTGCAGGATGTAGTCGGTGCCGGCCACGACGTGCAGTCCGACGCCCAGCAGCATGAGCGTCATGCCGACGGGCATCGCCCAGGGCAGCACGGTGTGCCCGAGCAGCAGCACCACGATCGCGGTCAGCAGCAGCGCGGTGCGGGCCTTGCCCGTCCAGGAGACGTGGATGCTGCCAGCTCGGGCAGCCTTGCCGGCAAAGACGACCGTGGCGACATCGACGGCGAAGATCACGCCCAGGATCGGCCAGTCGACGGCGCCGCCGAGCGCGAGCGCGAGCGTGACGCCGATGATGCCGATCCGGTCGGCGACCGGGTCCATCACCTCGCCGAAGCGAGACTCCTGATGCAGCGCGCGAGCGAGCACGCCGTCGATCCAGTCGGTCGATGCCCAGATCGCGAGCATGATGACCGGCAGCCACGAACCCTGCGCGCCGACCACGATCAGCCAGCACACCGGCACGAGCAGCAGCAGCCGTGCGAGCGTGATCGCGTTCGGCAGCGTCCAGATGCGGGTGAAGTAGGGATCTGCCGGATCGCGGTCGCGCGCCGAGATGAGGGGCATGAGCCCTTGATAGCACAGCGGCGCGCCCATGCCGCGACGCGGCACCATCGCACCGGGATCCGGCAGTGCGCCGCGCGCGCTCCTGGCAGCCAGTGGCTAGTCGCCTGCCGAGCCCACAGCGTCGCCCTGCGCGAGGCCGCGGCGAGCCATCTCGACCACGCGCCACGCCAGGTGGTCGCGGGTCTCGGCGTCGATGGAGCGCAGCGGACCGTCGAGGGTCAGGGTGGCGAAGCCGTGCACCGCAGACCACGCGAGCGCCTCGGCACCGGGCCTGGCGGCGGCCGAGAGCTCGCCGGCAGCCTCGAGCTCGTCGAGCGCCCGCTCCAGCTGCTCGTAGGGTGTTCGTCCGCACGCCCCCCGCGCGTCCGGGTCATGGGCGGCATCGAGGTTGCGGTGGGCGCGGAAGGCGAGGCGGAACAGGCCGGGCTCGCGCCACGCCGACTCCATGTAGGCGAGCCCGACGGCGGCGAGCTGGCCGTCGGCCCAGCGGCGACGATCCTCCGCCGACGCGGTGCCGGGCGCCACCATTGCCATGCGCTCCTCCATGGCATCCGCGACCAGCGCCTGCGCGCGCTGCGCCAGGGCGGAGACGAGCTGCTCGTGGTCGTCGAAGTGGCGGTAGACGGCAGACGGCGAGACGCCGACGATCCGCGCGAGCTCCCGCAGGCTCACCGCGTCGGGGCCGCCCGCTCGCGCGACATCGAAGCCTGCGTCGAGCAGCGCTCGACGCAGATCGCCGTGGAAGTAGCCGGATCGTGCCATCACCCTTGACGGTACCCGTCGACGGGCATAATGTGAACGCCGTTCACACTCGATCGGCGCAAGGAGTCCTCATGGCCGTGCAGATGGTCTTTCCCAATCACGCAGTCAGGGATGTCGCGCGTGCCACTGCGTTCTACGAGGCGCTCGGCTTCGCGGTGAACCCTCAGTTCAGCGACGAGACGACCAGTTGCATCGTCGTGAACGACCAGGTCGCCATCATGCTGCTCGAGCACGAGCGGTTCGACGAGTTCCTCGTCGGTGATCAGCGGCGGGCTCCCGAGGGAGCGCTCGAGAACCTGCTGGCAATGCTCTTGGGAAGCCGCGAGGAGGTCGATGCGTTCTCCTCTGCGGGCACGGCCGCGGGCGGTACTCTTTCCAAGCCTGTCGAGGCGAACGAATGGGGCATGTACGGCGGTCAGCTCACGGATCTCGACGGCCACATCATCGACTTCTTCTTCATGGAGGCACCGCAGGGCTGAACCTGCGGCCTCCTTCCACGCGACGACGCGACCCAGCGAAGACGCCTCCGCTGGGTTGCTCGTCGCCTTCCCGAAAGCACCATGCAGATCGACACCCAGAACGAGCGGCCCACGCCGTCGACCGAAGCGGCGACGCCGCAGCGACTCCCTGCAGGAGGCGCGCTCGTCATCGCCACGCTCCTGATCTCGGCATTCGTGGTCATCCTCAACGAGACCGCGATGAACGTCGCCATCTCGACGCTTATCGAAGATCCGACGCTGGCGATCGACGAGCGTGCCGCGCAGTGGCTGACCACCGCCTTCATGCTCACGATGGCCGTCGTCATCCCCGCCACCGGTTGGCTGATGGCCAGGTTCAGCAAGCGCACCCTGTACGTCGCAGCGATGGGAGCCTTCGTCGTCGGGAGCCTCATCGCAGGCTTCTCGCCGTCGTTCGCGCTGCTGCTGCTCGGCCGCGTCGTGCAGGCGTCCGGCACCGCGATCGTCTTCCCGCTGCTGATGACCACGGTCATGGAGCTCGTGCCGCCCGCACGCCGCGGCGCATTCATGGGCACCATTTCGATGGTGATGTCCGTCGCGCCGGCACTCGGCCCGACGGTCTCGGGCGCGGTCCTGCAGTTCGCGTCCTGGCGCTGGATCTTCCTGGGCGTGGCGCCGCTCGCGCTGCTGATGCTGCTCGTCGGCGCTCGCAACCTCGGCGGCGGCGCGCAGGAGCACCGTCCCCGGCTCGACGCGCGCTCCATCCCGCTCGCGGGCCTGGGCTTCGGAGGCCTCGTCTACGGGCTGTCGCTCATCGGAGCCCAGGGGCTGCCGGCGTGGCAGCTGCCGGCCGCACTCGGCGTCGGCGCGGTCAGCCTCACGGCGTTCGTGCTGCGGCAGCGTCGGCTGCAGCGCACCGATGACGCGCTGCTCGACCTGCGCACGTTCCGGCATCCGCTGTTCACCACCACAGTGCTGATCATGGCGTTCGCGATGGCCGCCATGTTCGGCACCCTCATCCTGCTGCCGCTCGTGCTGCAGGACGCCCTGGGTCTGGAGCCGCTGCAGGTCGGGCTCATCACCATGCCGGGAGCGCTGCTGACCGGCCTGCTCGGCCCGGTGGTCGGCAACCTGTACGACCGCTGGGGCCCGCGGCCGCTCGTGATCCCGGGCGGCTTGGTCGTCATGGCGGCGCTGCTGCTCTACACGACCCTGCAGAGCTCCACGCCGTGGTGGATGGTGCTGATCATGCAGATGGTCCTGATGCTCGGCTTCGCCTTCACCTTCCCGCCGCTGTTCACGGTGTCGCTCGCCTCGCTGCCCAGGCACCTCTACGGGCACGGCTCGGCGATCGTGGGCACGGTGCAGCAGGTGGCAGGCGCCGCCGGCACCGCGGCATTCGTCACGATCATGGCCACGCGGCAGACGCAGCTCGTCGCGGAGGGGGTCGCGAGCGGCGACGCGCTGCTGGAGGGGGCGCGGGCCGCGTTCATGGGCGCAGCAGCGCTGTGGATCTTCGGCATCGTGGCGACGTTCTGGATGCGGAAGCCCGCCGACACCGTGCCCGACGAGCGCGAGCACGTTGAGCTGGCGCCAGAGGCGCAGCCTGCGCCGCTGGCGCACGAGTCGCAGTCTGCGCCGCTGGCGCACGAGGCACAGCCTGCGCCGCTGGCGCACGCGCACGAGGCACAGCCTGCGCCGCTGGCGCACGCGCAGGAGCGCGCCGACGAGCCACGCTGACCGCGTGCGGTGCGGATAGATTGCCAGCGTGGACGACATCCTGCGGTTCGCCGGCAACTACTGGTGGCTGATCTTCATCATCGGTCCCGCCATCGGCGGATGGATCGGCGGCGCGGCGAAGTACAACGAGCGACGCCGACGCGACCGGATCGAGCTGGAGCGCGTGCGACGCGCACCGATCATCCCGGTGGCGGGCGCGGCGCACGCGCCGCAGCAGCACGACGAGGCGCAGCAGGCGGAGCGGGATCGTCAGGCGGCACGGGTGCTCGCCGATCACGACGAGGCGGATCGTCGCTGGCTCGACTTCGAGCTCGACGTCGCGAAGCTCATCGACTACCCGCTCGTGACCGACATGCGAGAGCCCCTCACCCAGACGTTCCACCGCGCCAAGCGCGTCGCCGACGGCCTGCGGCCGGATGACCCGAGTGCGCTGCGGCCCGACGGGGCCCTCGAGCGCTATCGCGAGGCGGTGCGCGACTACGAGGTCGCCTTCGAAGCGGCAGTGCGGGAGGCGAAGCGGCGCGCGCAGACGGGCTTCAGCGAGGCCGAGCGGGGACGCCTGCAGGCGGCGCAGCGGCTCATGGCGCTCGCCGAGAGCGAGGCATCGACGCCCGCGGAGCGGCAGAGCGCTTACCGGCGCGCTCAGAAGGAGCTCGATGGGCTCATCGCGCTGCCGGAGGCCACCACGCAGGACATCGAGCGCCGCATCGCGGGCGAGCTCGAGGCGTAGCGACGCCCGTCAGCGCCGATCCGCGGGCGCGGCCGCGTGCAGCACCGTCTCCATGGGGAGCGGCTCGAAGGCCGCGATCTTCGCGACCGCGTCCGCGGTGCTGTCGACCAGTGCGATGCCGGCCTCGCCGGGCTTGCCGCGCATCACCGCCTGCAGCAGCGGCCACGCCGGCATGGTCTCGGTCCAGAAGCGCTCGCCGAGCAGCACGAGCGGCGCCCAGGCGCCCTCCTCGGCGTAGGAGTTCTCGCACGCATCCTGGAACACCTCCTGCACCGTGCCGCCGGCGCCGGGCAGCACCACGATGCCGGCATTCGCGACCCGCAGCAGGATGTCTTCGCGCACCGAGTTCTGGAAGTACTTCGCGATCGCGGTGGCGAACGAGTTGGGCGGCTCGTGACCGTAGTGCCAGGTCGGGATGCCGAGCGAGACGCCGCTGCCGACGCGCTTCGCCACCGCCCGCGCGGACGCGATCCACGCGGGGATCGAGCCGTGGAACGAGGGCACGGCGGCCAGCTCATCGATCGCGGTGTCGAGCTGGTCAGGGGAGAGGGCGACCGCGCGAGCGCCCAGGTTGCCGGCCTCCATGGCGCCGGGGCCGCCTCCGGTGGCGACGACCTTGCCGGCGCGCGCGAGCCCGTGGGCGAGGTGCGCGGCCTGGCGATACGCCTCCGAGTCGCGCGCGAGCGAATGCCCGCCCATGATGCCGACGATCTGCTTGCCCTGCACCCAGTCGGCGAGTGCGTCGTCGATCGAGTGGTCGTGCAGCGCGGCGGCGAGCGTATCGGCCACGTCGTGGTGGCGCGTGCGCGACCAGGCGTAGACGCGAGCGTCGAAGCTCGCCTGATAGCCGTGCTCCAGCCCCTGCACGAGGTCGTCGGGCGTGTAGAGCGCGGAGCGGTAGGCGTTGAAGGGGGTGTCGGGCACATCGTCGAAGACGAGTGCGCCATCGCCGATCAGTCGCTCCTTGACGTCGCTCGGCAGATCGGCACCGAGGAAGAGCGAGCCGGCGCCGTGCAGGCGCTCCAGCACCTCGCCGCGCTCCCGCAGGTCGACATCCTGGATCCGCCAGCCATCCATGCTGGTCGCCCCGCCGGCGAAGTGATCGAAGGCCGCGAGCGACGAGATGTCGAGCTGCCGGCCGTGCTGCGGTCGTTGATCGAAATCGCGCATGCGGGGGAGCCTACCCAGCCCGCCGCCGAGGGTCGCGGCCGTTGTGGGGATCCCCAAGCGCATCGCTGCCGGTCACGACGATGCGACTGCCGCCGCCGGGGACGGGCACGACGCGGATGCGCGACGGGATGCGCTCCTGCATCTGCTGCACGTGGCTGATGACGCCGACGCTGCGACCGCCGACGCGCAGCTCGTCGAGTGTGGCCATGGCGGCCTCGAGCGTGTCCTGGTCGAGCGAGCCGAAGCCCTCGTCGACGAAGAGCGTCTCGAGCGAGACGCCGCCCGCCTCGGCCTGCACGACGTCGGCGAGACCGAGCGCCAGCGAGAGGGATGCGAGGAAGGTCTCGCCGCCGGAGAGCGACCGCGTCGTGCGTGCGACGCCCGTGTGCGCGTCGACCACCGCGATGCCCAAGCCGCTCGCCTTGCCGTGCGACGCGCGCTCCTCATCGTGCACGAGCGTGAACCTGCCGCCGGTCATCGCCGCGAGCCGCGCGTTCGCCGCCTCGATGATGGTCGCGAGCCGGGTGGCCAGCACATACGTCTCGATGTCCTGCGCGCGCTCGTTCTTGCCGTCGAGCGCCCGCGCGAGCGCTCGCACCGTCGCCGCGTGCTCGGCGCCGTCGGCGAGCGAGGCGATGGCGTCCCTGGCGGCGGCGAGATCGGCGGCTGCGAGCCCACGGGTCGTCTCGGCTGCTGCGGACGCGCGCGCCGCCTGGGCGGCGGACGTCGAGGCTTCGCGGAGCGCAGCCTCGAGCGGCTCGAGCTCGGGTGGCTCGCCGAGGTCGGCGAGATCGGGCTGTGCGAGCACGCCTCGCGCCTCCGCGACCGCCTCGTCGTGCGCGGTGACGCGCTCGCGCGTCGCCGCGCGGACGGCGCGCTCGAGCCGCATCGCCGCGGTCGCGTCGCGGCCGGGCAGATCGTGCGCGGCGAGGGCGGCGGTGCCCGCCGCGGCTGCCGCCGACTGCTCGGCGCGCGCCCGCGCGGCCTCGGCGTCCGCGTCGAGCCAGCCGCGCAGCGCATCGCGCACACTGGATGTCGCCGCCAGCAGCGACGCCGCGTCCGGATGGCCGCGCAGGCCGTGCTCGAGTCGTGCGCGGCTCTCGTCGAGCCGCGCACCGGCGGCGGCGGCGTTCCCGGCTCGCACTTCAGCGTCCCGCTCCAGCTCGGCGATGCGTCGGTCGAGCAGCGCCGCCTCCTCGTCGTGCTCGGCGAGCTCCCGCGCGGCGGCGTCGCGCGCGGCGATGGCGGTCTCGGCATCCCGCAGGGCGGCCGCCGCTCGGTCGAGCTCATGGTCGAGCGATGCGCGGTCGGCGTCGCCGCAGCGGCCGAGATGGCCGGCGCGCTGCCGCTCGAGGTCGACGAGCGCGTCGTTCGCCGCGCCCGCAGCTGCCAGCGCGAGCGTGCTGCGCTCGAACGCTGCGGCGACGTCGTCCGCGGTCACTGCCTCTGGCGCCGCGGCGTGCGGCGACGGATGCTCGACGGCGCCGCACACGGGGCAGGGCTCGCCGTCCGCGAGGGTGCTCGCCAGCTCGCCAGCCATGCCATCGACGCGCGCGGCCTGCAGCCGGTGCACCTCCTCTGCCGCCTCCCGCTGCGCAGCCGCGGTGCGGGCAGCCGACGCCTGCGCGGCGGCGATCGGCTCGGCCAGCGCATCGGCGGCCTCGCGTGCGGCGACCCGCTCTCGCGCCGCGGCCACGCGCACGGCGGCGGCGTCCGCGCCGCTCGCGAGCGCGCCGGCTGCGGCGCTGGCGTCGATGAGCGCCTGGCGCGCCGCAGGCGCGGCCGCCCGCGCTCGCTTCGCATCGGCGACCGCCTCCGCGGCCTCGGACGCCGCCGATGACGCCGCCTGCGCGGCGCGCTCGAGCTCCGGCAAGGAGTGCTCGACCCGCCTCGTCTCTGCCGCCAGCGCGGCGGCCTCGGCGGCCACATCGTGCTCGACCTCGACCGCGTCGCGCTGCGGCTCGACGCCCTCCGGCAAGGTGGCCGTCGCCTCGCGCAGGGCGACCGCTGCTGTCTCGACCTCGATGTCGGCTCTCGTCCAGCGCTCCAGCGCCCCGGCGACCTCGGCGGCGCGGTCGGCGTCCGCGAGCCGCGCGCGATCCGCCTCGATGGATGGCGCCGCATCGGCGAGCCGGGCCAGCGCTGCCGCTGCGGCGTCGCGCCGCGCGATGCGCTCCAGGACCGCCAGGGCCGCGTCGCGCGCCGACCGGGCGGTGCCCTCCGCCGCCGCGGCGGTCGCCGCTCGCGCAGCGCATCGATCGACGTGCGCGGCGATGGCGGCCTCGAGCGCCGCGAGCTCCGCCTCGCCGCCCGCTGCCGGTGGGCCGCCGTCGTCGGCCGTCGGCGCCTCGTCGTCCGCGCCGGGCGCTTCGTCGTCCGCGGCGGCAGCGGTGCCGTCGTCGGCGCACAAGGATGCGGCGGCCTCCCGGACGCGCGCGGCTCGGTCGTCGCGCATCCGCTCGAGCTGCTCGCGCTCGGCATCGACGGCTCGCGCGTCCGCCAGCAGGAGCTCGCGCAGGCGGCGCATGCTGCCGGTGCCGAAGAGGCGCTCGAGCAGTGCCTTGCGCGCCTTGCTGTCGGCCTGCAGGAACTCGGCAAAACCCCCCTGCGCGAGCAGGATGACCTGCAGGAACTCGTCCTTCCGCAGGCCGAGGATGCGGCCGATCTCCGTGCTCGCGTCGTCGACGCTCGTCGCCAGCGTCTCCCAGGCGCCGGCCCGCAGCTCCCAGAGCGTCGCGGTGGCGCGCTCCCTCGTGAGCCCGCTGCCGCGCAGCTTCGGCCGCTCGTACTCGGGCGTGCGGCGCATCCGCAGGATCCGGTCGCCGACCGCGAGCTCCAGCTCGACCCAGGTGGTCTCGGCCGGTCCCGCGAGATCGCTGCGCACGTGCGGCGCGCCCGCGTAGCGAGGTGCGCTCCCGTAGAGCGCGTAGGCGATGGCATCGAGGATGGTCGACTTGCCCGCGCCCGTCGGCCCGGCGATCAGGTAGAGCCCGTCGGCATCGAATGACGCGAAGTCGATCTCGAACCGATCGCGGAACGGTCCGAACGCGGCGAGCTCGAGTCGCAGCAGCTTCACAGCGCCGCCTCGGCGGCCGACGCGCGCGCGAGCGCCTCGCGCACCAGCGCCGCCTCAGCGTCATTCGCGCCGACCCCGGCGCGGACGTGCGCCAGGAAGTCGTCGACGACCTCCGCCTCGCTGCGCCGGGCGAGCCGCGCGCGCAGCTCCGGCGTCGTGCCCGCCTCGCCGCCGATCCACTGCACCTCGGCGGCGTGCGGCCAGCGCTCCTGCAGCCGCCGCATCGCGTCCACGGGCCGCAGCCGATCGGTGAGCAGCGCCCGCACCCAGTCACCCTCGGAGCCGGCGAGCGAGGCATCGGCCAGCAGCTCGTCGAGCTCGCCCCGGATCGTCGTGAGTGCCCGCGGCACGGGCAGGCTGAGCCACTCGACCGATGCCAGGCCGTCGGCGTCCAGCTCGACGATCCATCCGCCGCGCTCCGGGGAGCGCTCGCGGAAGGAGTAGTGCAGCGGGGCCCCGGAGTAGCGCACCGCCGGCGAGAGCGTCTGGCGCGAGTGGATGTGGCCGAGGGCGACGTAGTCGACGCCGTCGAGCAGCGTGAGCGGCACGACGTCCAGCCCGCCGGCGGTGATGTCGCGCGGCGCGTCGTCCTCCGGCTCGGCGATGCCCGCCGCGAAGCAGTGCGCGAGCACGACCGCGCGGCCGGGATGCTCGGCGCGGGCGCCGCGCACGGCATCCATCGCCCACCGCATGGCGTCTGCCTGGCTGGCGATGCCCGCCTCTGGCAGCGACGCGCGCAGCGCCACCGGCTCGAGGTAGGGCACCGCGAACAGCTGCACCGGGCCGTGCTCGTCGGCGAGCTGCACGCGCCACGACTCCGGCTCGAGCGCCCGGGTGCTCAGATGGAGACCGCCTGCGCTGACGAAGCCGGCGTTCGCGCCCAGCCGGGCCGCGGAGTCGTGGTTGCCGCTCGACAGCACGATGACCGCCCCCGCGGCGCGGATCTCGGCGAGCGCACCGGAGAGCGCCTCGACGTGGCGCCCCGCGGGCATCGCCGAGTCGTAGACGTCGCCCGCCACCAGCACCACGTCGATCCGATGCTCGCGCACGAGGCGGGCGAGCTCGCGCAGCACCTCGACGAGCGCGTCGACGGTCTCGGAGCCGTGGAACGTGCGCCCGACATGCCAGTCGGAGGTGTGCAGCAGCCGCATGGCTCCACGCTAGAGGCCACCGCCGACGTCATCGGCAGGCCGCGCGCGCCGATAGGATCATGGGAGCCTCCACCCCCACCTCGAGAGGGTCTGTCCGCGTGCTGCTGACCGTGACCATGCTCGCCGCACTCGGCGTGGTCGCCAGCGCGCTCAGCGCTCGGGTGGGGCGGCTCATCTTCCTGCTGCCCGCTGCCGCGAGCCTGATCGCCGCCGTCTGGTTCGGCATGCAGGCGCCGCTGATCGCCGAGGGCGCGGTGCTGCAGGAGCGGGTCGAGTGGATGCCGGCGCTCGGCATCGCGATCGATCTGCGGCTGGGCGCCCTGCAGTGGCTGCTCGCGATGGTCGTACTCGGTGTGGGCGGCCTCATCTTCCTCTACTGCGCGTGGTACTTCGAGTCGAAGAAGCTGGCCAACCGCACGGTGGGGCTGCTGACGGGCTTCGCCGCGTCGATGCTGCTGCTCGTGCTGTCGGACGACCTCGTGGTGCTCATCACCGGCTGGGAGCTGACGACGATCTTCAGCTACCTGCTGGTCGGGCTCAACCACCGCTCGGCGAACAACCGGCGCGCAGCGCAGACCGCGCTCATCGTCACCACCATCGGCGGCCTCACGATGCTCACGGGCGTCATGCTGCTGGCGTCGGAGACCCGCACCTTCTCGCTCGCCGAGACGCTCGCCGACCCGCCGACGTCGGCCACCGTCGCGTGGGCCGCGGCGCTCATGCTCGTCGGCGCGCTGTCGAAGTCGGCCATCGTGCCGTTCCAGTACTGGCTCCCCGGTGCGATGGCCGCGCCGACCCCGGTGTCGGCGTTCCTGCACGCCGCCGCGATGGTCAAGGCCGGCATCTTCCTCATCGCCGCGCTCACGCCCGCCTTCGTGGAGCTGCCCTGGTGGCGCTGGAGCCTCGTGACGCTCGGCATCGTCACGATGCTGCTCGGCGCCGTGCGCGCGATGCGGCAGGTCGACATCAAGGTGCTGCTCGCGCACGGCACCGTCAGCCAGCTCGGCCTGCTCGTCACGGTGCTCGGCATCGGCACGCAGGCGTCGATGCAGGCCGGCCTCACGCTGCTCGCCGCCCACGCGGCCTTCAAGGCTGCGCTGTTCATGATCGTGGGCGTGGTCGACAAGTCGACCGGCACGCGCGATCTGCGCGAGCTCGGCGGTCTCGCGCGTCGGATGCCGTGGATCGCCGGCGCCGCGATCGTCGCGGCCGCATCGATGGGCGGCATCCCGCCGACGCTCGGCTTCCTGGGCAAGGAGGCCGCGCTCGACGCCGCGCTGAGCGACGCCGGCGGCGAGCTGATGGCACTCGGCTGGGTGGCCTTCGTCGGCATCGCGGTCGGCGCAGCGCTCACGATCGCCTACTCGCTGCGCCTGGTGATCGGCACCTTCTTCGGGCGGCCCGGCGCCGAGCCGAAGCGGGCGTCGGCGTGGCTCGCCATCGCCCCCGTCGCGCTCGCGATCGGCGGCCTGCTCGCCGGCTTCGCGGGCGAGACGGCCACGGCGCTGCTCCATGCCCAGACCAGCGCGGTGCCGACCGGCGAGGAGGCTCCCCACCTGGCGCTCTGGCACGGCATCACCATCCCGCTCGTGGCCTCCGTCGCCGCCTGGGTGATCGGCACGCTGCTGCATCTGCGCTACGGCGCCCGCCGTCAGGCACCGACGGGCATCGACCCGTTCGAGCGCGGCTACTACGCGGGCATGCGCGGGCTCGACCGCCTGGCGGTGGAGGTGACCGGACGCATCCAGACCGGTTCGCTGCCGATGCACCTGACCACGATCCTGCTGGTCGTGGTGGCCTTCCCGGGCGCCGCGCTGCTGCTCTCCGGCGCGCTCACGGCCGACGTGCGGCTGTTCGACTCCGTGGGGCAGATCGCGGCAGCGGTGCTCGTGAGTGCCGCCGCGATCGCCACGACCACCACCCGCGGCCGGCTGAAGGCGTTCATGCTGCTCTCGGTCGTCGGCTACGGCGTCGCCCTGCTGTTCCTGCTGCACGGAGCGGCCGACCTGGCGCTCACGCAGGTGCTCGCCGAGACCGTCTTCCTCATCATCCTCGTGCTGGTGCTGCGGCGACTGCCGAAGTACTTCACGAACCGCCCGCTGCGCGCGGCGCGCTACCTGCGCGCCGCGCTCGGCGTCGCGGTGGGCACCTTCGCGGCACTGGCCTCGCTCGCCACCCTGCGATCGCGCACGGCCGATCCGATCTCCGACGGCTTCTACCGAGAGGCGTACGAGTTCGGTCACGGCGAGAACATCGTCAACGTCACGCTCGTCGACATCCGCGCATGGGACACCCTCGGCGAGGTCGCCGTGCTGCTGGCTGCCGCCACCGGAGTGGCGAGCCTCATCTTCGTGCGGCGTCCGATCTCCGGTCGCGGCGTGCTGCAGCAGTCGCAGTCGTCGGCGGGTCGCCGCACCTGGCTGCGCGGCGCCTTCACCGACGAGCAGCGCGCCTCGCCGGTGCTCGAGGTGGTGACGCGGCTGCTGTTCCCGGTGATGATGCTCGTCTCCATCTACCTGCTGGCGGTCGGCCACAACGAGCCCGGCGGCGGCTTCGCGGGCGGCCTCGTCGCGGGGATCGCGCTCGCGGTGCGCTATCTCGCCGGAGGCAGCGACGAGCTGCTGGACGCGGTGCCGTTCGACGCCGGCAAGCTGATGGGCGGCGGACTGGCGACCGTCGTGCTGAGCGTGGTCTGGCCGGTGCTCATCGGGGGCCGGATCGGCGAGTCCTACGCGCTCGAGACCGTGCTGCCGCTGCTGGGGGAGCAGAAGCTGGTCACCACGCTGTTCTTCGACGTGGGCGTGTGGCTCATCGTGATCGGGGCGATGCTCGACTTCGTGCGATCGCTCGGTGCCGGCGTCGACCTGCACAGCGAGCAGAACCTCGCGCCGCGCCCGGAGTGGCGCTCCGACCGCTCGCTGCCGGCCGAGGGGATGCGCGGATGACGCCCACCCTGATTCTCGCCGTCGCCGGCGGTGTGCTCATCGCTGCCGGGATCTACCTGCTGCTGGAGCGCAGCCTCATGCGCATCCTCGCCGGCGTGATGATCATGGCCAACGGCATCAACCTGCTCTTCCTCGTGGCGTCCGGCCCGGCAGGGCTCGCGCCGATCGTCGGTGAGGACCCCGAGCTGATCGCCGATCCGCTGCCGCAGGCGATGGTGCTGACGGCCATCGTCATCTCGCTCGCGACCGGCGCGTTCCTGCTCGCGATGTCCTACCGCTCGTTCCAGCTGGAGGGGCACGACGAGGTCGCCGACGACGTCGAGGACGCCATCGTGCGTCGCCGCGCTGAGGCGGACCTCTCGAGCGAGGGCTACATCGAGTCCTCTGCCGACGACGACGACACCGAGTCCGGCGGCCGCACCGTGCGCGACCGCCGCCCTGACGGGCATGGGGAGCGCTGATGGACCTGTCGAACCTCGTGCCGCTGCCCGTGCTGCTGCCGCTGCTGGCCGCGGGCATCACGCTCATCCTCGCCCGGCATCCGGCGTGGCAGAAGGTCGTCTCCGGCACGACGCTCGCGCTCGTGGCCGTGCTCGCGCTCATCCTCTGCCTGGCGGCGGATGCGCAGGGGCCGGTGGTGCTCTGGGTGGGGGCCTGGCCCGACGGGCTGGGCATCGTGCTGGTGGCCGATCGGCTGTCCTCGCTCATGGTGCTGGTCTCGAGCATCGTGGTCGCGATCGTCGTGATCTTCCCTTCCCGCCGCGACATCGCCGACGGCGTCGACGGGGCTCCGGTGTCGGTGTTCCACCCGACGTTCCTGGTGCTGACCGCCGGTGTCTCGAACGCCTTCCTCGCCGGCGACCTGTTCAACCTCTTCGTCGGCTTCGAGACCCTGCTGTTCTCCTCCTACGTGCTGATCATGCTCGGCGCCACCCGGGAGCGCGTGCGCGCCGGCTCGACCTACGTGGTCGTGAGCGTGCTCTCGTCGATGCTCTTCCTGCTGGCGATCGCGCTCGTCTACGGTGCCACCGGCACGGTGAGCTTCGCGCAGCTGCCCGAGCGGCTCGCGGCGCTCGATCCGCAGCTGCAGCTGACGCTCCAGCTGCTGCTGCTCGTGGTGTTCGGCATCAAGGCGGCGATCTTCCCGTTGCAGTCCTGGCTGCCGGACTCCTACCCGACCGCCCCCGCGAGCGTCACCGCCGTCTTCGCGGGCCTGCTGACGAAGGTCGGTGTCTACGCCATCATCCGGCTGCAGACGCTGCTCTTCCCCGACTCGCCGCTGAGCGAGCTGCTGCTTGTGGTGGCCACCCTGACGATGCTGCTCGGCATCCTGGGCGCGCTCGCGCAGGGCGAGATCAAGCGTCTGCTCTCCTTCACGCTCGTCAGTCACATCGGCTACATGCTGCTGGGCGTCGCGCTCGGCACGCAGGCGGGCCTCGGGGCGGCGATCTTCTACATCGTCCACCACATCCTGGTGCAGACCGCGCTGTTCATCGTCGTGGGCCTCATCGAGCGTGTCGGCGGATCGACGAGCCTCGCGCGCCTGGGCGGCCTGGCCTCCGTGCCGCTGCTGGCGGTGCTCTACCTGCTGCCGGCGCTGAACCTCGGCGGCATCCCGCCGCTGTCGGGCTTCCTGGGCAAGATCGCGCTGATCGACGCGGCGCTCCTCCACGACAGCCCACCGGCGCTGGTCGCCGTCGTCGCAGGGGTCGCGACGAGCCTGCTGACGCTCATCGCCGTCATCCGCGTCTGGCAGCGGGCCTTCTGGCAGGACCAGGGCGAGGATGACACTCGCGTGCACTCGCTGCGCGTGCTGCCCCGCGTCTGGGTGGTGGCGGCCACCGTCCTGGTGGCGATCACGGTGGCGCTCACCGCGCTGGCCGGGCCGCTCACCGACTTCGCCTACCGTGCCGCCGTCGACATCCAAGGCGGCACCTACGACGTCGCGGTCGAGGAGGCGATCCCGTGAACCGACCCAAGCTCCGCTCCCGCTTCTCGCTCGTCGCGACGATCGGCCTCGCCATCGTGTGGGTGCTGCTCTGGGGCGACCTCTCGCTCGGCGCCGCCCTCTGGGGCATCCTCGTCGCGCTCGTGATCCAGCTGCTGTTCCCGCTGCCGGACGTGCCGGAGCTGCGCTACTTCCGTCCGATCGGTTTCGCGCGGCTCGTGGTCGTGACCCTGTGGGGCCTGTCGGTATCGAGCTTCCTGGTCGCGGTGAAGGTGCTCGCCTTCTGGCGCCCGACGCAGAACGCGATCGTGCGGGTGCCGCTGCGCAGCAGCTCGATGTTCATCACCGCCATCACGGCGGAGCTCATCACCCTCGTGCCCGGCTCCATCGCGCTCGACGCCGGGGAGCGGTGGGTGCTCGTGCACGTGTTCGACGCATCCACGCCCGAGCGCATCGAGCGCGCACGGCGGAGCGCGGGCGACACCGAGGCGACCGCACTGCGCGCCTTCGGCACCGCAGCCGACCGCGCGCTGCTGGAGGAGGACTGATGCCGATCGTGCTGATGATCGCGGGCGTCATGCTCGCCGTCGCCGCGACGCTCTCGCTCGTGCGCATCGTCCGCGGGCCGGGGCCCGCGGACCGCGTCGTCGCCACCGACGTGCTCATCACGACCGTGGCGGGAGCCCTCGCCGTGCAGGCCGCCATCACCGACGAGAGCGACACGATCGTCGTCATCCTGGTGCTGTCGCTGCTGGCCTTCTCGGCCACCGTCTCGATGGCGCGCTTCGTCGCGGGCCGCGGCGGCGTGGTGGGGAACGGTCCGGCGCGCGGCGGCGCGGATCCATCCGAGGGCGACGCGCCCGCAGATGCCGAAGGGAGCGGACGATGAGCCTGGAAGCCATGCTCGACGTGCTCGGCTCGGCGCTGGTGCTGGCCGGCGCGTTCTTCGCGCTCACCGCCGCCATCGGCCTCGTGCGGCTGCCGGATGTGCTGAACCGCATGCATGCGGCCTCGAAGCCGCAGTCGCTCGGATTTGTGCTGCTGTGCGCCGGCCTCGCGCTCGTGCTGCGCGAGCCGGCAGCCACCACGATGCTCGTGCTCGCCGCCGGCCTGCAGCTCGTGACGGCGCCGGCGGCGACCCAGATGATGGGCAAGGCCGCGTACCGGACCGGCCAGTTCCGCTCCGACCTCGTGGTGGTGGACGACCACACGCCCGACTCCGACGACGAACCCGATGAGGATCGGGATGACGACGCCGAGACCCGCTAGGATCAGCGGAGCATCACACAGCCGGCCGCTGCACGCCCGGGCGGGAGAGCTCCTTCGGGAGCACCGAAGGAGCAAGCCTCCCCGCCAAACTCTCAGGTCCTAGAACCGCTCGGGAAGGCCACACAGGAGCAGGTCTCATCGATCGACGACTGTGGGGGAGTCCAGACCAATGGAGGACTCATGACCGCATCGGAGACGGCAGGGCAGACGCCGCTGCTGGCAGTGCACGAGGCCGCGGGCGCGCAGCTGATCGACTTCGCCGGATGGCAGATGCCGGTGCGCTACGGCTCCGACCTCGCCGAGCACGAGGCGGTGCGCGAGCGCGCCGGCCTGTTCGACCTGAGCCACATGGCCGAGCTCCGCGTCAGCGGCCCGGCCGCCGCCGACTTCCTCGACCACGCGCTCGCCGGGCGCCTCTCGGGCATCGAGCCGTGGCAGGCGAAGTACTCGCTGCTGCTCGCCGAGCACGGCGGCATCGTCGACGACCTGATCGTCTACCGCACGGGCGAGTCGGAGTTCCTGATCGTCGCCAACGCCTCGAACCGCCACGCGGCGCTCGAGGCCCTCGAGTCGCGCATCGCGGGCTTCGACGCGGCGATCGTGGATGAGACCGAGCAGACCGCGCTGATCGCCGTGCAGGGTCCGGCTGCGCTCGCGATCGTGGCACGGCTGGGCATCGAGTCGGCGTCGCTCGACGAGCTCGCGTACTACCGGGCGCTCCCCGGCGTCTTCGAGGGCGAGGACGTGCTGATCGCGCGCACCGGCTACACCGGCGAGGACGGCTTCGAGCTCTACATCGCCGCGCACGCCGCAGAGGATCTCTGGCGGGCTGCGGTCATCGCCGGTGAGGAGCACGGGCTGACGCTCTGCGGTCTGGCGGCGCGCGACACGCTGCGCCTCGAGGCCGGGATGCCGCTCTACGGCCACGAGCTCTCGCTCGACGTGCTGCCCGTGCAGGTGGGGCTCGGCCGGGTGGTGGCGCTCAAGACGAAGGGCGACTTCGTCGGGCGGAGCGCCGTCGAGGAAGGGCCCGCAGCGGACGCCCCGGTGCTCATCGGCCTGACCGCCACGGGGCGCCGCGCCCCCCGCGCCGGCTATCCGGTGCTCGACGGCGACCGCGTCGTCGGTGCCGTCACGAGCGGCGCCCTGTCGCCGACGCTCGGCCACCCGATCGCGATGGCCCTCGTCGAGCCCGGCTCCCGCGAGTCCGAATCCCTGTCCGTCGACGTCCGCGGCACGGCACTGCCGGCCGCGGTGACCACGCTGCCGTTCTACAAGCGAGAGGCCCGAGCATGAGCGAGACCAAGTACACCAAGGACCACGAGTGGGTGCGCGTCGACGGCGATGTCGCGACGGTCGGCATCACCGACTACGCGCAGGCGCAGCTGGGCGACGTCGTCTACGTGGATCTGCCGGGCGTCGGCCGCAGCTTCGCGGCCGGTGAGTCGCTGGGCGAGATCGAGTCGACGAAGTCTGTCGGCGAGCTCATCGCGCCGGCGGCCGGCGAGGTAGTCGAGGTCAACGACGAGGTCGCCGACGACCCCACGCTCGTGAACTCCGGTGCCGAGGGCGATGGCTGGCTCGTCAAGCTCCGCTTCACCGAGGAGCCGGAGCTGCTCGACGAGGCGGCATACCGCGAGCTCACCGCCTGATGCGCCCCTTCGTCGACCGCCACATCGGCACGGATGCGGCGGCGCAGCAGGTCATGCTCGAGGCCGTCGGCTTCGACTCGCTCGAGGCGCTCATGGACGCCGCGGTGCCCGCCGGCATCCGCTCGGCCGGCACCGGCATCGGCGAAGCAGCCTCCGAGACCGCGGCGCTCGCCGAGCTGCGTGCCCTCGCCGACCGCAACCGGGTGCGCCACAGCGCCATCGGCCTGGGCTACCACGGCACCGTGACGCCCGCGCCGATCAAGCGCCTCATCCTCGAGAACCCCTCCTGGTACACCGCCTACACGCCGTACCAGCCCGAGATCAGCCAGGGCCGCCTCGAGGCGCTCATCAACTTCCAGACCATGGTCGCCGACCTCACCGGCCTCGACATCGCGAACGCGTCGATGCTCGACGAGGGCACCGCCGTGGTCGAGGCGATGCTGCTGGCCCGGCGTGCCTCGAAGTCCGCGTCGTCGGTCTTCGTCGTCGACGCCGATCTGCTGCCGCAGTCGAAGGCGCTGCTGCGCCACCGCGCGCACGCGACGGGCATCGAGCTGGTCGAGTTGCCGCTCGCGACGCTCGAGCCCGCCGACCTGCCCGATTCCTTCGGCGTCATCGCCCAGCTGCCCGGCGCGTCCGGCCTCGTGTGGGATGCGAGCGGGATCTTCGCGGCCTCCGCCGAGCAGGGCGGGGTGCCGGTCGCGGCAGCCGACCTGCTCTCGCTCGCGCTCATCGAGGCGCCCGGCACGCAGGGCGCGCGGATCGCGGTCGGCTCCTCGCAGCGCTTCGGCGTGCCGATGGGCTTCGGCGGACCGCACGCCGGCTACATGGCCGTGGCAGACAAGCTCACCCGGCAGATGCCCGGTCGCCTGGTCGGCGTCTCGCAGGATGCCGACGGCTACCCGTCGTACCGGCTGACGCTGCAGACGCGCGAGCAGCACATCCGTCGTGAGAAGGCCACGAGCAACATCTGCACCGCGCAGGTGCTGCTCGCGGTCATGGCGTCGTTCTACGGGGTCTACCACGGGCCCGAGGGGATCACGGCGATCGCCGAGGGCGTGCACGGCGTCGCCAAGCGCTTCGCCGGTGCCGCGCGTGCCGCAGGCATCGAGCTCGTGCACGAGTCGTTCTTCGACACGGTGCGGATGCGCGTGCCCGGCCGCGCGCAGGAGCTGCGGTCGAAGGCCGCTGACGCGGGCATCCTCGTGCACGCCGTCGACGACGACACGCTGCACGTCGCGTTCGACGAGACCTGGGCAGAGGTGGGCACGGGCGTGCCGCTGCCGAAGCTGCTCGATGCGCTCGGGCTGGCCGACGCCGAGGACGATGCCGCGCAGGCGATCCCCTCGTCGCTCGTGCGCACGACCGAGTTCATGACGCACGAGGTCTTCTCGGCGCACCGCTCCGAGACCCAGCTGATGCGCTACGCGAAGCTGCTCGCCGACCGCGACTACGCGCTCGATCGCGGCATGATCCCGCTGGGCTCCTGCACGATGAAGCTGAACGCGGCCGCCGAGATGGAGGCCATCACCTGGCCGGCGTTCTCGCAGCTGCACCCCTATGCGCCGCTCGACGACGCCGAGGGCTCGCTGGCGCTCATCGACCAGCTCAGCGACTGGCTTGCGAAGATCACCGGCTACGACACGGTCTCGCTGCAGCCGAATGCCGGCGCGCAGGGCGAGCTGGCCGGCCTGCTCGCGATCCGCGGGTACCACGAGTCGCGCGGTGAGCAGCACCGCGACGTGGTGCTCATCCCCGCGTCCGCGCACGGCACGAACGCGGCCAGCGCCGTGCTGGCCGGCTGTCGCGTCGTGGTGGTCGCGACGAGCGCGAACGGCGACGTCGACCTCGCCGATCTCGAGGCGAAGATCGCCGGCCATGCCGACGATCTGGCCGGCCTGATGATCACATACCCGTCGACGCACGGCGTCTACGAGTCCGAGATCCGCCGGGTGACCGACCTCGTGCACGAGGCGGGCGGCCAGGTCTACATCGACGGAGCCAACCTCAACGCGCTGCTGGGGCACGCGACCTTCGGCGACATGGGCGGCGACGTCTCGCACCTCAACCTGCACAAGACCTTCTGCATCCCGCACGGCGGCGGCGGCCCGGGCGTCGGGCCGGTCGCGGCGAAGGCGCACCTCGCGCCGTTCCTGCCGCAGGACCCGCGCGTGGCCTCGCAGCAGATCGACGGCCTCACGCTCGGCACCAATCCGCTCTCGGCGGCGCCGTGGGGCTCCGCCTCGATCCTGCCGATCTCGTGGGCATACGTGCGCATGATGGGCCTCGAGGGCCTGACGAAGGCGACGGCCAGCGCGGTGCTCGCCGCCAACTACGTCGCCGCGCGGCTGCGCGAGCACTTCCCGGTGCTGTACACCGGCGAGCACGATCTGGTCGCGCACGAGTGCATCCTCGACCTGCGTCCGCTCAAGGAGGCGACGGGAGTGTCGAACGACGACGTCGCGAAGCGGCTGGTCGACTACGGCTTCCACGCGCCGACCATGTCGTTCCCGGTGGCTGGCACGCTCATGGTCGAGCCGACGGAGTCGGAGGACCTCGCCGAGATCGACCGGTTCATCGGCGCGATGATCGCGATCAAGGCCGAGGCCGACGCCATCGGCCGAGGGGAGACGCCGCTCGAGCAGAGCGCGCTGCGGCGTGCGCCGCACACGGCGGGATCGATCGTGCACGGCGAGTGGGATCGGCCGTACACGCGCGAGCAGGCGGTCTTCCCGGTGCCGGGCGTCGAGCGCGCCAAGTACTGGCCGCCGGTGTCGCGGATCGATCAGGCCTACGGCGACCGCAACATCGTCTGCAGCTGCCCGCCCGTGGAGGCCTTCGCCTGATGCCCTCCGTAGGTCGAGGAGCACGCGGCGCAGCCGCGCGCGTCACGAGACCGCTCCGCCCCCTCGCGATCGCTACCGCCGCGATCCTCGCCCTAGCCCTGACCGCCTGCGCCGACCCGGCCCACCCCCCGCGCGTCGTCGCCGGAACGGCGGTCGACGTGGCATGGACGGGCGAGCTCACCTCCGTGAACGCAGCGAGCACGCAGGGCGCGACGAGCGGCAACCGCGACGTGGCGGCGATGACGCGCGGCGCCTTCGCGGTCATCGACGATGCCGGGGAGGTGCGGGAGGATCCCACCTTCGGCACCGCCACGATCATCGATGAGTCGCCGTTCACCGTGCGCTACGACCTGGCTGACGGCGTCCGCTGGTCCGATGGCGTGCCCGTCGACGCCGCCGACCTCATGCTCGGCTGGGCCGCCGCATCCAACGCGCTGTCCACGCGCGATCTCGCCATCGACGCGCTGCGCGGCGTCGATGGCGCGCTCGACCTGCCAGAGGATGCGGTCTGGTTCGACGTCGCGGACGCCGGCGGCATGCAGCACGCCTCGGCAGCGGTGCGCGACGACTGGGCTCGCTCGGTCGATGTCGAGTTCTCGCAGCCGATCCCCGAGTGGCGACTCGCGCTCGAGGTCGCGGTGCCCGCCCACCTGCTCGGCCAGCGGGTGCTGGGCATCGCCGACCCGATGGAGGCGAAGCAGGCGCTGCTCGACGCCCTCGACCGCGCCGATCCGCTCGTGCTCGGGCAGGTCGCGGCGGCCTGGAGCTCGCTCACGATCGATCCGCTCGCGCCGGATGCCGAGCTGCTGCTCTCGAGCGGCCCGTACCGCGTCGAGGCGATGCAGCACGGCCGCGTCGAGCTGGTGGCCAACGACGCGTACGTGGGCGCGCAGGGCGCCGCGATCGAGCGGATCGCGCTGCAGCCGGTGGCCGACGATCGCGCCGCGCTCGCCGGTCTGACCGCGGGCGAGCTCGACGTCGCGACCATCGCGCGCACGGATGCCGACAGCGCGCAGCTGCGCGACCTGGAGCGCGACGACGCGGCGCTCGTGAGCCACAGCTTCGGAGTGCGGTGGGAGCTGGCGCTGCGCGCCGACCGCGCACCGCTGCAGTCGGTCGAGGCCCGCACGTCGCTCCTGCAGTCGGTCGACCGTCGGGGTGCGATCGAGGCCGCGCATGGGGAGGGCGGCCAGGACGCGGCGGCGACGACCGACTCGATGCTGTTCCGCGCCGACACCCGCGTCTACGGCTATGCGCTCGAGGACGCCGGCTTCGGCGAGAGGTTCGGCGACACTGATCCCGAGGCGGCCGCGATGCTGCGCGAGTCGATGGCGATCGCGTCCGGCACCGAGATCTGCGTGCGCTTCGATCGCGCGGAGGCGTTCGCGGCCGCATTCGTGGCCGCGATGCGGGCCCCGGCCGCCGAGGCGGGGTGGGCGGTGCGCGACTGCGGCGTCGACGACCTCGTAGCGGGCCTCGAGCAGGACGACTGGAATGCGGTGCTGCACATGACGCCGGTGCCCTCGGATGTGGCGGAGATCTCCGAGCGCTGGCGGGGCGGCGGCATCACAGCGGCCGCGAGCCCTGAGCGCGATGCGCTGCTCGATGAGGCGCTCGCGACCGCCGATCAGGATGCGCTCGAGGAGACGCTGCTCGAGCTCGAGACCTCGCTCGTCGCCGACGCCCTGCTGCTGCCGATCGTGGAGCCGGAGCGGTTGACGATCGCGCGCGCCGACGTGCGGGGCGTCACGCCGCGGCCCGGGCCTGCCGCGCTCACCTGGAACGCGTGGGAGTGGTCGATCGACGCCGCGACGCCGGCGCCGTAGCGGATCACCGCGGCGGTCGACGGTCTCGTGACGCGGCCGGGCCGCGCCCACCCGCTCCTCGCCCTGCGGGGAGTTCGTTGATCGAGGAGCGCGCGCAGCGCGCGTCACGAGATCAACCTCCGAGATCAACCCCCGAGAGCAGACCCCGAGGTCAGCCGCCGAGCAGCCCCGGGAACGTCGCGTACGCCCACGGATACCCCACGAACACCGCCACGTCGATGAGCGTGTGCGCGATGATGAGCGGCAGCAGCCTGCCGGTGCGCTGATAGAGCCAGCCGAACAGCAGCCCCATCGCGAAGTTGCCGATCAGCGCCGGCACGCCCTGGTACAGGTGATACATCCCGCGCAGCGCGGCAGTCGCGACGATGATCTGCCACGCGCTCCATCCGAGCCGTCGCAGCCGCTCGAACAGGTAGCCGATCACGATCACCTCTTCGGTCAGCCCCGCGCGCAGGGCCGACAGCAGCAGCACCGGCACGGTGAACCAGTGAGCGTCGAGCGGCGACGGGACCACGTCGACGGTGAGCCCCGTCGCGCGACCCGCCACATAGAGCGCGAGGCCGGGGATGCCGATGACGAGCACCAGCGCGGTGCCGGATGCCGTGTCCCGCCAGGGACGGCTTCCATCGATCCCGAGCGCGCCCATGTGCGGTCGCCGATGGCGCCACAGCAGCCAGATCACGAGCGCCACGGGCACGAGGTCGAGCACGATGCCGGTGAGCTGGTACGCGAGATCGAGCCACGGCCGGTCGGAGCGCGCCGGATTGAGCGCGACCTGCTGCTCGCCGATGGGCGTCGGGCGGGTCGAGACGTCGATGTACTGCAGCAGCGACCAGAGCGCGCTCGCCCCCAGCGACAGGAACAGGACGATGGCGATCTCGAGCACGAGGCGTCGTCGGCGGATCAGCATGGCAGGCACGCCTCAACGCTATGGGCAGAGCGCCTCAGGATCGTGGAAGCACCAAAATGGTAACGATCGCATCACCGCGCGTGGTGGGCGCTGGGGCCGTGCCTAGACTGGCATTCATCTCAGAGCACTGCGGCTCAAGAAGCCGCTCGCTCACCTTGCACAGGAGGATAACCAGTGACAATCATCAACAAGCGTCGCGGCCGCACGCTTGCAGGCATGGCCATCGGCACCGCTGCCATGGTCGCGCTCGCGGGCTGCACCACGACCACCCCCGACCCGGGCACCTCGGGCGAGACCGACCCGAGCGCGGGCGCCGGTGGCTCGATCAGCATCGCGCAGACCAACGCTGCGACGGCGCTGTCCTCGGCCACGCCGGAGACCAACCTCAACACCAACGGCATGATCGACTACCTCATGGGTAACGCGACCGGCCCGGGTTCGTTCTTCTACGTCGACAACGAGTTCAACATCGTTCCGGACGAGACCAACGGCACGGTCGAGCTCGTCACCGACGAGCCGCTGGTCGTCAAGTACACCCTCGACCCCGAGGCTGTCTGGTCGGACGGCACGCCGATGACGACCACCGACCTGCTGCTGCAGTGGGCGATCGGCTCGGGCTGGTTCGACGACGCGACCTACGACGAGGAGACGGGCGAGGTCGCTTCCGGCAACGTCTACTTCCAGCTCGCTGGCTCCACCTCGGGTCTTGACACCACGTCGTTCCCCGAGATCGACGAAGAGGCCGGCACGCTGACGCTCGAGTACAGCGAGCCGTACGTCGACTGGAACCTCGTCAACCTGATCGGCAAGCCGGCGCACGTGTTCGCTGAGCACGCTGGCTTCGGCTCGACCGAGGAGCTCGCGACCTTCCTGGCCGAGACGCCCGAGGGCAACCCGGACGCTCCGGCCGAGCCGAACGAGCAGCTCCAGTCGCTCGCCGAGCTGTGGAACACGGGCTACAACATCACGTCGATGCCGACGGACGAGGGTCTCCTCGTCGGTGCCGGCATGTGGGTCCCGAAGGACTTCACGGCCGACGACGGTGGCTTCATCTCCTTCGAGCCGAACCCCAACTGGCGCGGCGAGATGGCCCCGGGCTTCGACGAACTGATCATCCGCTTCATCGGTGACCCCAACGCGCAGATCACGGCACTCCAGAACGGCGAGGTGCAGGTCATCGAGCCGCAGCCGTCGGCTGACACCATCGCCGCGATCGAGGGCTTCGGCGGCACGCTGATCCAGGGTTCGCAGCTGTCGTACGACCACATCGACCTCACGATGAACTCCGAGGTGTTCGCCGACGCGAACGTCCGCGAGGCCTTCCTCAAGACCATCCCGCGCCAGGCGATCCTCGACTCGATCGTGGCACCGGTGCAGGAGGACGCCGAGGTGCTCAACTCGCAGCAGTTCGTCACGAACCAGCCGCAGTACGAGGACGCAGTGGCCGCCAACGGCTACTCGGACTTCACCGAGCCCGACATCGAGGGCGCTCGTGAGCTGCTCGCCGGCGCCACGCCGACGGTCAGCATCCTCTACAACACGAACAACCCGAACCGCGTCGACGCGTTCCAGCTGATCCAGGCCAGCGCTTCGGAGGCCGGCTTCAACATCGTCGACGCCGGCTCGCCCGACTGGGGCAGCCTGCTCGGATCGGGCAGCTACGACGCATCGATCTTCGGTTGGATCTCCGCGGGTGTCGGCTACGCCGGCCTCCCGCAGATCTGGAAGACCAACGGTGGTGGCAACTACAACGGCTACTCGAACTCCGAGGTCGACGCTCTCGTCGACGAGTCGCAGATGACCATCGGTGACGAGGAGCGTCTGACCGAGATCCAGATCGAGATCGACGCACTCACCCGCGATGACTTCTACGGCCTGCCGCTGTTCCAGACCCCCGGTCTGGTTGCAACGAACGGTGCCGTCGACGGTGTCGTCTACAACGGCGGCCAGACGGGCGTCATCTGGAACACCTGGGAGTGGTCGCTCGTCGGCTGATCGCCTGACAGAATGATTCCCAGTTAGTCCTTCGGCCGTGGCTGTCGGGACCCAAGTCCCGGCAGCCACGGCCAACCCGTGTCCGTCCTCGATCACGCGCGACCCGCGTGATCTTCCGGTTGATCGGAGCCCAGAGCCGTGCTCAGCTTCATCGTGAGGCGCATCCTTGCCTCCATTCTCACCCTGCTCGTCGCGTCGTTCATCATGTACGTGCTGACGGCGAACTCAGGGAACCCCCTGGAAGACCTCCAGGGCTCGAACGCCCCGAACGCACAGCTGCTGATCGGCCAGCGCATCGAACGACTCGACCTCGACGTGCCGCCGCCGCTCCGCTGGTTCGGCTGGCTCGCAGGCGCAGCGGGCTGCTTGACGCCCTTCACGCCCTGTGACCTCGGCACCGACCTGAACTACACACCCGTGACCGCGCTGCTCGGCAACGCCACCGCCTCAACGGTGAGGCTGGTCGCCGCCTCCACGATCCTCGCGATCCTGTTCGGCGTCATCACGGGCATCGTCTCGGCCCTCCGCCAGTACTCGGCGTTCGACCTCGGCATGACGTTCGTGAGCTTCTTCCTGTACTCGCTGCCGTCGTTCCTCGCCGCCGTGCTGCTGAAGGAGTTCATCGCGATCGACTTCAACAACTGGCTCTCGAACGGCGACTCGAGCATCGGGCTCATCCCGTCGATCGTCTTCGCGCTGCTGATCGGCGCGATCATGCAGGCGCTCACCGCGGGCTCGGTCCGCAGACGCGTGCTCACCTTCGCCATCGCGACCGCTGCCACCCTCGGGATGCTCCTGTACCTGGATGCGGTGAACTGGTTCCAGCGGCCGGGGCTCGGCGCTGTCGGGCTGCTGCTGCTGATCGGCGGCACGGTCTTCGGCGTCGTCGCGGTGCTGGCGGGCTTCGCCAACCGGCGGGCGCTGCTGGGCGCGGGCATCGCGGGCGTGCTCACCTACGGCTCGTACTTCGCGCTCCAGGGCCTGTTCGACATCTCGACGGTCTGGACCGTCGGCATCGTCGCGCTCGGCACACTCGCCGTCTGCTTCGTGGTCGGCTGGGTCATCGGCGGCCCGGATCGGAGCCTGGTCATCCGCGTGACGATGCTCGTCGGCTTCCTCGGGATGCTGCTGGTCATCGCCGACCGCTTCCTCCAGGCATGGCCCGCGTACCTGTCGAACCCGCGCATCAACAACCGGCCCATCGCCACGGTCGGCGAGCAGACGGTCGGGCTCTCCGGCGACATGTGGGTGATGGGGCTCGACACGTTCACGCACTTCCTGCTGCCGACCATCTCGCTCACGCTCATCTCGTTCGCGGGCTACACGCGCTATGCGCGCGCCGGCCTGCTCGAGGTGCTCAACCAGGACTACATCCGCACCGCACGGGCGAAGGGCCTGTCTGAGCGCGTCGTGATCACGCGGCACGCGTTCCGCAACATGCTCATTCCGATCACGACCATCGTCGCCGCCGATATCGGCGTGCTGCTCGGCGGCGCCCTCATCACGGAGCGCGTGTTCGCGATCAGTGGCATGGGTGCGCTGTTCACCGTGGCGCTCGGCAGAGTGGACGTGAACCCGGTCATGGGCTACTTCATCGTGATCGCCATCACCGCGATCCTGTTCAACTTCCTCGCAGACCTGAGCTACGCGCTCCTCGACCCGAGAGTGAGGGTCAAGTGACGAACCCCACCGCTAACGGCAAGACGCCGGGCGAAGGCACCGCCGGCGAGAGCCAGACGACGCTCGTCTTCAAGCGCTTCGTGCGCAACAAGACCTCCATGGTCTCGTTCGTGCTGCTGGTCGCGATCTTCGCGTTCTCGATCTCGGCGATCGGCCTCGGGCCCATCCCGGGCTGGTGGCACCACAACTACTACCAGCCGGTGCCGGTCGTGGATGCTGGCAAGCCCACGCTCTCGCTCATCCCCGAGTGGCTCGGCGGCGCGGGCTTCGCGCTCGGCGAGCACCCGTTCGGCCAGACGCGCATCGGCGTCGACTACTTCGCGGCGACCATGCGCGGCGTGCAGAACTCGTTCCTCGTGATCGTGCTGCTCGCCGGTGTCGCCACCGTGCTCGGCACCGTCGTCGGCGCCCTCGCCGGCTACTACCGCGGCTGGGTCGACGCGATCCTGATGCGCATCACCGACGTGTTCATCGTCATCCCGCTCATCGTGGTCGGCGCGGTGGTCGGCCGCATGACCGGCGGTCTCGGCGTGCAGTACCTCGCCATCACGCTGGGCTTCGTCGCCTGGATGGGCATCGCGCGTCTGGTGCGAGCGGAGTTCCTGTCGCTGCGCGAGCGCGAGTTCGTGGAGGCTGCACGCGTGGCGGGCGCGAGCGATGCGCGCATCATCTTCAAGCACATCCTGCCGAACGCGCTCGGCGTCGTCATCGTCGCGGCATCGCTGATCGCTGCTTCGGCGATCCTGCTCGAGACGGCGCTCAGCTACCTCGGCTACGGCATCCGCTCACCAGAGGCGTCGCTGGGCCTGCTGGTCTCCGACAACCAGTCGGCGTTCGCCACCCGGCCCTGGCTGTTCTGGTTCCCGGCGTCCTTCATCGTGGTCCCGGCGCTGCTGATCAACTTCATCGGCGACGGCCTGCGCGACGCGTTCGACCCGCGCCAGAAGCGGTTCTCGATCCGTCGGACGAAGGAGCTGCCACAGGATTCGGGCAGCACCCGCAATGGGTGAGTCGGTGTCGCTGACGACCGTGTCAGAGCAGCAGCGGCACGACGGTCGCGAGCACGGGGCCGATGACGAGCGCGACCGCGCGACCCCGGTGGATGCTCGTGGGCACCGCGACGTCGCCGGCGTCGATGTCGGAGCGGTGCTCCGCCCAGCGCTGACGCACGAGCGCGGCGGCGTCGCCCGACTCGGTGCCGCGCAGGTCGCCGATGCGCACACCGGCGTCGAGCGGATTGCGCGGATCGCGGTCATCGCGATCCTCGCGAGCGCGACGTGCCTTGGCGCGGCCGACCAGGGCGCTCGCCTGCGGCGCGCACCAGACGGTCCATGCGGCGCCGGGCGTGTGCAGCGTGAGCGCGAAGCGCGTGTCCACGTGGATCAGCGCCTCCCAGGGCACCCTGACGGTGCGCAGCGGATTGCGGATCTCGTTGCCGCCGTCGTCGACCGTCAGGCTCGGAGCCCAGAGGAAGACGTGCACCGCGTAGGCCAGCCAGGCGCCCCCGAGCGCGACGGCGGCGACGCCCTGCAGGGTGGAGCCCAGCGCGATCAGCACGCCCAGCACGGCGAGCAGCGCCCACGAGGCGATCGCCATGCCCCGATTGACGCGAGAGTGGACCGTCACGGTGCGCAGATCGTCGTTCACAGCTTCATCGTCGCAGGCGCCACAGCGCCCGGCGAATCCGACACCCCGCAGGAGGAGGCGGCATGACTTCCACCCACACCGAGCCGGTGCACGGCGAGCACAGCGATGTGCCCGCACTGCAGATCACCGGCCTGAGCGTCGACTTCGCCGTCGACGGCTACTGGATCCCGGCCGCACGAGAGATCTCCTACGAGATCGGCAGGGGCGAGGTCGTCGCCGTGGTCGGCGAATCCGGCTCCGGCAAGAGCGTCTCGTCCATGGCGATCCTCGACCTGCTGCCGAAGAACGCGCGCGTGCGCGGCTCGATCAAGCTGGGCGGCGACGAGCTCACCGAGATCTCGCCCACCGAGATGCGCGAGGTGCGCGGCAACCGCGTCTCCGCGATCTTCCAGGAGCCGATGACCGCGCTGAACCCCGTGTTCACGGTCGGCTTCCAGATCATGGAGGCCCTGCGCATCCACCGCAACATGGCGCCCAGCGCAGCGCAGGAGCGCGCGCTGGAGATGCTCGACCTGGTCGAGCTGCCCGATGCCATGAAGGCGTTCAAGTCCTACCCGCACCAGCTCTCCGGCGGTCAGCGCCAGCGCGCCATGATCGCCATGGCGCTCTCGCTCGACCCCGAGCTGCTGATCGCGGATGAGCCGACCACGGCGCTCGACGTGACGGTGCAGGCCGAGATCCTCGAGCTCATGCGCGACCTCAAGGATCGCCTCGGTTCCGCCGTGCTCCTCATCACCCACGACATGGGCGTCGTGGCCGACCTCGCCGACTGGGTGGTCGTGATGGAGCAGGGCCGCATCGTCGAGCAGGGCCCGGTGCGCGAGATCTTCTCCAACCCGCAGCAGCCCTACACGCAGATGCTGCTGTCGTCCGTGCCACGGCTGGGCGAGGGAGGCGGAGACCAGGAGGCCATCGACCTGACCGCCGCGCTCGCGCTCTCGACGCACGCCGACGTCGCCGACGAGGAGCTCCAGCGACGCGTCGAGGTCAACGCGCGCGCAGCCGAGGAGGCCACGCGCAGCGAGAAGGTGTTCGACGGCAAGCCCGCGCTCGTGCTCGACAGCGTCGCGATCGAGTACGGCAAGAAGGGCAAGCTCGGCACCTTCCGCGCCGTCGACGGGGTCTCGCTGCAGATCCGTCCCGGTGAGATCCTCGGCCTGGTCGGCGAGTCGGGCTCCGGCAAGTCGACCATCGGACGCGCCGCGATCGGCCTGCAGCCCATCGCCGAGGGACGGCTCGAGGTCGCGGGCATCGACATCTCCAACATCGATCGCAAGCTCGCGCGCAGCCTCAACCGCAAGGTTGGCATCGTCTTCCAGGACCCGTCGTCGTCGCTCAACCCCCGGCTGCCGATCGGCGAGTCGATCGGCGAGCCGATGTACCTGGCGAAGATCCACCGCGGGAAGGCGCTCGACACGCGCGTCGAGGAGCTGCTCGACGCCGTGCGGCTGCCGCAGTCCTACCGCAACCGCTTCCCGCACGAGCTCTCCGGCGGCCAGAAGCAGCGCGTCGGCATCGCCAGAGCGCTGTCGATGAGCCCCGAGCTGCTGGTCGCCGACGAGCCGACGAGCGCGCTCGACGTCTCGGTGCAGGCGACCGTGCTGGAGCTGCTGCGGGAGCTGCAGCAGGAGCAGGGCTTCGCCTGCCTGTTCATCAGCCACGACCTCGCGGTGGTCGACCTGATGTCGGATCGCATCGCGGTGATGCACCACGGCAAGATCGTCGAGCAGGGCAAGCGCGACGCCATCCTGCGCGCGCCCAAGGAGCCCTACACGCAGCGACTGATCGCGGCCATCCCGGTGCCCGACCCCGACAAGCAGGCCGCGCGCCGCGCCGTGCGCCTCGAGGTGCTCGCGCGCACTTCGGAGGAGTCGCCGGAGCGCGACGTTCCGGCGCTCGCCGACCCTCAGCGGATCGCCCACGACCGGCAGGCAGACCAGACGCTCGACGAGGAAGAGAAGCTCTAGCCGCTGGCGCACGAGCACGGCCGCGGTCGCCCGCTAGACTTGGCGATCGCGGCCGTTCGTCGCGCACTCCCATATCGGAAGGCACCTGCATGCCGATCGCATCGCGATCAGACCTCCGCAACGTGGCGATCGTCGCCCACGTGGACCACGGAAAGACCACCCTCGTCGACGCGATGCTGCGGCAGACGGGCTCCTTCACAGCCCACCAGGCCGTCGACGACCGGGTGATGGATTCTGGCGACCTCGAGCGCGAGAAGGGCATCACCATCCTCGCGAAGAACACCGCCATCCGCTACGCCGGCGAGCACACCGACGAGCCCGTCACGATCAACGTCATCGACACCCCCGGCCACGCCGACTTCGGCGGAGAGGTCGAGCGCGGCCTGTCGATGGTCGATGGCGTCGTGCTGCTGGTGGACGCCTCCGAGGGCCCGCTGCCGCAGACCCGTTTCGTGCTCCGCAAGGCGCTCGAGGCCAAGCTGCCCGTCATCCTGCTGGTCAACAAGACCGACCGCGGCGACGCGCGCATCGACGCCGTCGTCGAGGAGAGCCAGGATCTGCTCCTCGGCCTCGCCTCCGACCTTGCCGATGACGTTCCCGACCTCGACCTCGACGCGGTGCTCGACGTGCCCGTCGTGTACGCCTCCGGCAAGGCCGGTCGCGCCTCGACGGTCAAGCCCGCCGATGGCGCGCTTCCCGAGAGCGAGAACCTCGAGCCGCTGTTCGCCGCGATCCTCGAGCACATCCCGGCGCCCACCTACGACGACGAGGCACCGCTGCAGGCGCACGTGACGAACCTGGACGCATCGCCGTTCCTGGGGCGCCTGGCGCTGCTGCGCGTCAAGGCCGGCGTCATCACCAAGGGCCAGACGGTGGCGTGGGTGCGCCACGACGGCCAGGTGCAGAACCTGCGCATCACCGAGCTGCTGGAGACGAAGGCGCTCGACCGCGTCCCGGCTCAGAGCGCGGGCCCCGGCGACATCATCGCCGTCGCCGGCATCCCGGACATCACCATCGGCGAGACGCTCGCCGACCCGGACGACGTGCGCCCGCTGCCGACCATCACGGTCGACGAGCCCGCGATCTCGATGACGATCGGCACCAACACGTCGCCGCTCGCGGGCAAGGTCAAGGGCGCGAAGCTCACCGGCCGGATGGTCAAGGACCGCCTCGATCGCGAACTGATCGGCAACGTGTCGCTGCGCGTCGTCGACGTCGGCCGCCCCGATGCCTGGGAGGTGCAGGGCCGCGGCGAGCTGGCTCTGGCGATCCTCGTCGAGCAGATGCGCCGCGAGGGCTTCGAGCTCACCGTCGGCAAGCCGCAGGTCGTCACGCGCAAGATCGACGGCGTGCTGCACGAGCCGTTCGAGCACCTGACCGTCGACGTTCCGGAGGAGCACCTCGGCGCCGTGACCCAGCTGCTGGCAGCGCGCAAGGGCATCATGGACGGCATGCAGAACCACGGCACGGGCTGGGTTCGCATGGAGTTCGTCGTGCCGAGCCGTGGCCTGATCGGCTTCCGCACCGAGTTCATGACGATCACGCGCGGCACCGGCATCGCCAATGCCATCTCGCATGGCACGCAGCCCTGGGCGGGAGCCATCGTGACCCGCAGCAACGGCGCGCTGGTGTCGGACCGCACGGGCGTCGCGACGCCGTTCGCGATGATGGCGCTGCAGGAGCGCGGCGTCTTCTTCGTGGAGCCCGGCGACGACGTCTACGAGGGCATGGTCGTGGGCGAGAACTCGCGGGCCGATGACATGGACATCAATGTCACCAAGGAGAAGAAGCTCAACAACATCCGCTCGGCGAACGCCGACGAGCTCGAGCGACTGACGCCCTCCAAGCAGCTCTCGCTCGAGGAGTGCCTCGAGTGGGCGCGCGACGACGAGTGCGTCGAGGTGACGCCGACCAATGTGCGCATCCGCAAGGTGATCCTCGACGCCACCACGCGTGGCCGCGAGGCGAGCCGCCTGAAGAAGCAGGGCTAGCACGCAGCGAACAGGACCCCTGCTGCCAGCAGCGACCCGGTGCACCGGGTCGACGTCGGCGGCAGGGGTCCTCGTGCTGAGGCGGCCACGGCCGACGATGGGTCGAGACAGTGGTTGGATGAGAGTGATGGATTCCCGCCTCGAGCGCGTGATGTTCGTGCACGCCCACCCCGACGACGAGACGCTCTCGACCGGCGCCGCGATCGCCACCGTTGCCGCCGACGGAGGGGATGCGGTGGTGGTGACGTTCACGCTCGGCGAGCGCGGTGAGGTGCGCGCGGAGCGCCTGGCAGCAGTTCACGAGGTCGGCATCGGCGAGGTGCGGCGCGCCGAGCTCGACGCGGCCCTCCGGGCTCTCGGCGCTCGCGGCCGCCGCATCCACGGCTGGGATGACTCCGGCATGGCGTGGCACGCGAACGGCAAGGCCGGCGCCGCACCCGACGCGCCGCCCACCTCAATGAGCAGGGCCGACATCGACGACCTCGCGGATGCGCTCAGCGTCGTGGTCGAGGAGGTCGATCCGACCGCGCTCGTGACCTACGACGCCGATGGCGGATACGGGCATCCGGATCACGTCGCTGCGCACCACGCCGCCGTGCTCGTGGCCCGCCGGTACGACCTGCCGCTCTACGTGCGCACGCCCCACGCGGCCGACGCCTCGTTCGAGCTCGAGCCGGTGCGCGAGCGCGTGCTGGGCGCGCTCGCGGCGCACGGCTCGCAGCTGACCGTCGACGGCGATGACGTGCTGCACGTGGGCGGCCAACGGCGACCGATCGACAGGGTCGAGCACTACCGGCTCATCGAGGCACGGCCGAAGCGCAGCACGCGGTGGCTGCTGCGCGTCGGCGCGCTGCTCGCCGGCATCGTCGTCGGCACGGTCGGCACCTTCTCGCACCAGCAGCTGCCCTGGGGCCTGGGGCTCTCGCTCATCGCCGCCGTCGGACTCATCGCCGGTGTGCGCGCGGCGAGCGGTTCCCGACCGATGACCATCGCGGCGGTGCTGGGCGTCGTGGGAGTGATCGCGATCATCGCGATCGACCCGCTCGGGCGCGGGGCGTGGGGCACGGAGCGCTCGCTCGTGCCCGCCAACGCCGCGGGGTGGCTCTGGTCGCTGGTGCCGGCGCTCGCGTCGCTCATCGCCCTGGCGTGGCCGAACGCCGAGTCGATGCGGCGGCTTAGGATGGTCAGCAGGACCAGGACAGAAGGGGAGACAGCCCGATGACCTACGTGATCGCGCTCCCGTGCGTCGACCTCAAGGATCGTGCGTGCGTCGACGAGTGCCCCGTGGACTGCATCTACGAGGGCGACCGGATGCTCTACATCCACCCCGACGAGTGCGTCGACTGCGGCGCGTGCGAGCCCGTGTGCCCCGTCGAGGCGATCTTCTACGAGGACGATACGCCGGAGGAGTGGGCCGAGTACTACGAGGCGAACGTGCACTTCTTCGACGAGATCGGGTCTCCCGGTGGTGCCGCCAAGGTGGGCGTCATCAAGTACGACCACCCCATCGTCGCTGCCCTGCCGCCGCAGCAGCACGACTGATGCTGCTGCCCGAGTTCCCCTGGGACACGCTCGCCGGGGCGAAGGCTCGGGCCGCGCTGCATCCGGAGGGGCTGATCGACCTCAGCGTCGGCTCGCCCGTCGATCCGACGCCGCCGCTCATCCAGCAGGCGCTGCGCGAGGCCACCGACGCGCACGCCTACCCGACCAATCACGGCTCGTCGGAGGCGCGCGCCGCGATCGTCGAGTGGTTCGACCGTGTGCGCGGCGTGCCCGGCCTGAGCGACGATCACCTGCTGGTGACCGTCGGCTCGAAGGAGCTCGTGGCGGGTCTGCCGCTGCAGCTCGGCCTGGGCGCCGGCGACGTCGTGGTGCATCCGTCGATCGCGTATCCCACCTACGACATCGGCGCCCGGGTCGCCGGCGCCGAGCCGGTGCGCGCCGATGACCCCGACAACTGGCCGGAGGCGACCAGGCTGGTCTGGCTCAACTCGCCGTCGAACCCCACCGGTGCGGTGCTGGGCGTGGATGCGCTCCGTCGCGTCGTGCACGCGGCCCGTGCACGGGGGATCGTGGTCGCGAGCGACGAGTGCTACGCGCTGCTGCCGTGGACGGTCGACGAGTCGCCGTCGATCCTCGATCCGCGCGTCACCGACGGTGACCTCAGCGGACTGATCGCGGTGTACTCGCTGAGCAAGCAGTCGAACCTGGCGGGCTACCGGGCCGCCTTCATCGCGGGCGACCCGCAGCTCGTGCAGCAGGTGCTCGCCGTGCGCAAGCACCTCGGTCTGATGGCCCCGAGCCCGGTGCAGCACGCGCTCGCGGTCGCGCTCGGCGACGAGCCGCATGTCGCCGAGCAGCGGGAGCGCTACCGCGCCCGCCGCGCCCTGCTCCTGCCGGCGCTCGAGGCGCGCGGCTACGCGGTCTCGTCGGACGCCGGACTCTACCTCTGGGCGACCGACGGCACGGATGCGCTGCGGCAGGTCGATGCGCTCGCGCAGCTCGGCATCCTCGTCGCGCCGGGCACGTTCTACGGCGACGGGACGCACGTGCGGGTCGCGCTCACCGCCTCCGATGCCGACATCGCGGCGGCCGCGGCGCGCCTCCGGGGCTGACCTCACGGCGCGTGAGAAGCACTGGTCTGACGACCGATAGTGTGTCCTGGTGACGACCCACGACACCGCATCGACCCCCGCCCGTGAGGCGGATCGTTCCGTGACGCTCCAGCACGACGGCGGCTCCACCGAGCTGCGTGTGCTCGAGGCGGCCGACGGGCGCTCCGCGATCGACGTGTCGAGGCTGACGCGCGACACCGGGCTCACCACGCTGGACTACGGCTTCGTGAACACCGCGAGCGCCCAGAGTGCCATCACCTACATCGACGGCGACGCCGGCATCCTGCGCTACCGCGGGTACCCGATCGAGGAGCTGGCTGAGCAGAAGACGTTCCTCGACGTCGCGCACCTGCTCATCTACGGCGAGCTGCCGAGCGAGGACGAGCTGGCGACCTTCGACCAGCGCGTTCGTCGCCACACGCTGCTGCACGAGGATCTGCGGCGCTTCTTCGATGCGCTGCCGCGTGACGCCCACCCGATGAGCGCGCTCTCCAGCGCGGTCAGCGCGCTGTCGACCTACTACGAGGCCGACCACGATCCCCGCGACCCGGACAAGGTCGACAAGCAGACCATCCGGCTGCTCGCGAAGATGCCGGTGATCGCGGCGTACGCGCACAAGAAGTCGCTCGGCCAGGCCTTCCTGTACCCGGACAACAGCCTGAGCTTCGTCGAGAACTATCTCAAGCTCAACTTCGGCATCGAGGCCGAGGAGTACATCCAGAACCCCGTGATGGTGCGTGCCCTCGAGCGCCTGCTCATCCTGCACGCCGACCACGAGCAGAATGCGTCGACGTCGACCGTGCGCCTGGTCGGCTCGACGGACGCGAACCTGTTCGCCTCCGTCTCGGCAGGCATCCACGCGCTCTCCGGCCCGCTGCACGGCGGCGCGAACGAGGCGGTGCTCACGATGCTCCGCGGCATCCGCGATTCCGGCGAGGGCGTCGAGCGCTTCGTCGAGCGCGTCAAGCGCAAGGAGCAGGGGGTGAAGCTGATGGGCTTCGGCCACCGCGTGTACAAGAACTACGACCCGCGCGCCAAGCTCGTCAAGTCCTCCGCAGAAGAGGTGCTCGCGCAGCTCGGCGTGCGTGACCCGCTGCTCGACATCGCGCAGGAGCTCGAGCAGGTCGCGCTCGCCGACGACTACTTCCGGGAGCGCAAGCTCTACCCCAACGTCGACTTCTACACCGGCGTCATCTATAAGGCCATGGGCTTCCCGGAGCGCATGTTCACGGTGCTCTTCGCGATCGGGCGCCTGCCCGGCTGGATCGCGCACTGGCGCGAGATGATGCTCGACCCGCAGACGAAGATCGGCCGCCCGCAGCAGCTCTACGTGGGGCCCACCGAGCGCCACATCTGACGCGCAGCGTCTCCTTCTCGGGCGTCCACGCCCGCATGCCCCCCGCACGACCTTGAGTGCCGCCTGCGCGGCTGACCCGGAGCATCCATGACCAGCACCACGCAGGCAGCGCCGAAGAGCGCCGTCGACCGCTTCTTCAAGATCACCGAGCGCGGCTCGACCGTGCCGCAGGAGCTGCGCGGCGGGCTCGTGACCTTCTTCGCGATGGCCTACATCATCGTGCTCAACCCGCTCATCATTGGCGGCTTCTCCGCCGACCAGGCGGCAGTGGATGTCGAGGGCGGCTGGCTGCCGAACCACCAGGTCGCGGCCGTGACGGCGCTCGTGGGCGGCGTGATGACGCTCGCCATGGGCCTGATCGCGAACGTGCCGTTCGGGCTCGCCGCAGGGCTCGGCATCAACTCGTTCCTCGCCTTCGGCTTGGTCGGCGAGCTCACCTGGGCCGAGGCGATGGGCCTCGTGGTGATCAACGGCATCATCATCGTCGTGCTGGGGCTCACGGGCCTGCGCCGGATGATCTTCGACGCCGTGCCCGCGCCGCTCAAGGCCGCGATCACGGTCGGCATCGGCCTCTTCATCGCCTTCATCGGCTTCGTGGACGCGGGCTTCGTGCGCACCACGGGCATCGCGGCGCCGCCCGTGCAGCTCGGTGAGGGCGGCTCCATCACGTCGCTGCCGACGGTCGTGTTCATCATCGCGCTCGCGCTCATGGGCATCCTGCTCGCGCGCCGGGTGCAGGGCGGCCTGCTGATCGGCATCGTCGCCGCGACCCTCATCGCCATCGTGCTGGAGGCGATCTTCAAGGTCGGGCCGTCGCTCGGCACCGACCCCAACGCGTGGAACCTCAACCCGCCCGCGCTGCCGACCTCGATCTTCTCCCTGCCCGACTTCTCGCTCATCGGCCAGGTCTCCTTCGGGTCGTTCGAGCGCATCGGCATCCTCGCGACCACGATGTTCATCTTCACGCTCGTGTTCATGAACTTCTTCGACGCGATCGGCTCGATGACGGGATTGGCTCGCCAGGCGGGCATCTCGACGCCCGACGGGCAGTTCCCCGGCCTGAAGCGCGCGCTGGTCGTCGAGGGCTTCGGTGCGGTCGCCGGCGGTGGCGCGAGCGCCTCGTCGAACACCGTCTTCATCGACTCGGCCGCCGGCATCGGTGACGGTGCCCGCACCGGGCTCGCCTCGGTGGTGACCGGGATGCTGTTCCTGGCCGCGATGTTCCTCACGCCGCTGACATCCGTGGTGCCGCTCGAGGTCGCCGCCGCCACGCTGGTGGTCGTCGGGGCGCTCATGATGACGCAGATCACCGAGATCGACTTCACCGACTTCCGCATCGCGCTCCCGGCGTTCCTCACCATCGTCGTGATGCCGCTGACCTAAAACATCGCCAACGGCATCGGCGTGGGGTTCATCGCGTGGGTGCTCGTCAACGCGGTCGCGGGCCGCGCGAAGCAGATCTCGCCGCTGCTGTGGATCGTCGCGGTGCTGTTCGTGGTGTTCTTCGCGCGCGGACCGATCGAGGCGATGATCGGCGCCTGAGCCGCGTCGGCGCCCCGGATGCGTCCCGAGCGGAGGACGCGTTCCCGGGAGAGGACGTTCTGTCCTCCGGTCGAGCCGTCTCGCGAATCTGTCCTCCGCTGCGGACGCGTCGGTGGCCGGTGGCGCGGCGGCAGGCAGCAGGCGGCACGCGCGCTGGTCGGTGGCAGGTGGCGGGCTGGCGGGCTGGCGGGTGGCTGGCGGGCGGTCAGGCGGCGCGCGAGACGGCCGCCAGTAGCTCGGGCCAGCGTCGGTCGAGCGCCCGTCCGCCGAGGCGCACGCCCAGCCAGATGGCGAGTGCGCCCACCGCGAGGCCGAGGGCGAGGCTCAGCCATCCGAGCCACGGGATCCACGCCGACGCGATCGCCGTGCCGATCGCGGGCGCGCCGACCGTCAGCGTCGCCGCCATCATGACCAGCGCGCCCAGCAGCGCCTGCGCGCCGCCTGAGGAGCCAGCGCCGAACGGGCTCGCCTCCGGCGCCGGAGTCTGCCCGGGCATCCACGGACTGATGGCAGCGCCGACACCCACGACGACGCCGGCCGTGCCGAGGGTGGCGCCGAGCGATCCCGGCAGCAGATCCCACCGCCCAGCGATCGCGGTCGAGACGAGCGCGGTCGCGATCAGCAGCGGGCCGAACAGCGCGACCATGCCGAGGGCGCGCCCCGCGCGATCCTGCGTGCCGGAGATGCCGGTCAGCACGTGGGCGGCGACCGCGGAGTTGTCGTAGGCGGCGTCGAGCTGCGCGATCGTCATGAGCACCAGGGCGCCGAACAGCGGCATGAGCATGGCACCGATGCCGGCGGCAGCGCCGAGGTCGGGAGCGGCGTCCACCGACGGGGACTCGAAGGAGACGCTCACCACCCGGTTCATCCCGAGCACGAGCAACGGCACGAGCGGCACGCCGATGACGTTGACGAGATGCCGCGGATCGCGGAGCCGATAGCGCAGGCCGCGCGCCGCGATCGCGCCCACCGGTGTCGACGGCAGCAGCCGGTCGAGCCACGCGCCGGAGTGCGTCCGGCTCCCACCGCCGGACGCGAGGGGCGCGGTCAGGCGTGCGCCGAAGTCGTGCGCCCACACCTGCCACAGCAGCACGGCGGTGACGAGCGCGATCAGCAGCCGCGCTGCCGCACCCATCGCGTCACCAGCCGCGACCGCGTGCGGCACGCCCCATGCGGCGCCCACCGGGGTCCAGGCGAGCACGTCGGTGACGGCGCCGAACCACGAGTCGCTCGTGCCGATCGAGCTCACGCCCGCCGCGACCACCGGCACCAGCACGCCGGCCGAGATCCCGACCACGCTGCCGATCACGATCATCAGGTCGCGGCCGCCGCGCTTCGACAGCTGCCGCGCGAGGATCGAGGACAGCGCGCGGCCGGCGAGCAGGCAGGTGGCGAGCTGCAGCGGCAGGAGCAGCACCGCGGCGACGGTGGCGGGCGCCGAGACGCTCCATCCGATGAGCGTCAGCAGCAGCGCGAGCAGCGTCGCGATGCCGCCGACGCCGATCGCTCCGGCGAGCAGCACGCCCGGCAGCAGCCGGGCGGCGGGCACGGGGAGCATCGAGAAGCGCTCGGGTGCCAGCGCGTCATCGGCAGAGAGGAGCAGGCTCGCGACCGCCCACCCGATGACCAGTGCGCTGCCCAGCAGCACGACCGCATCCGGGGCCGCCTCCGGGGCCAGCACACGCAGCGCCGCCAGCAGCATCGCGATGGCGCCGAGCAGCCCGACAGCGCCCAGCACCGCGAAGACGAACGTCACGATCGCCCACCGACTGCCGGCGAGCGTGCGCCCCAGCTGCCGCAGGCGCAGGCCTAGGAGGAGCGCAGCCACGACAGGCTCTCAGCGCCGAGCGCGTGGGTGCCGACGAGCTCGAGGAATCGTCGCTGCAGCGGCTGCCCCTGCCGCACCTCGTCGAGGGTGCCGATGGCGAGCAGGCGGCCGTCGGAGACGATGGCGACGCGGTCGCAGAGCGACTCCACGAGCTCCATCACGTGGCTCGAGAGCACGACCGTGCCCCCGGACGCCACGAAGCCTCGCAGGATCTCGCGGATCGTCTCGCCGGAGACCGGGTCGACCGCCTCGAACGGCTCGTCCAGCAGCAGCAGTCGCGGCGCGTGGATGAGCGCGCACGCGAGCCCGATCTTCTTGCGCATGCCGGCGGAGTAGTCGATGACGAGCGTGGATGCCGCATCGTCCAGGTCGAGGGCCTCGAGCAGCTCGGCCGCGCGCGAGACGACGTCGGCCTCCGGCAGACCGCGCAGCAGCCCGTGATAGCGCAGCAGCTCGGCCCCCGTCAGGCGGTCGAACAGGCGGACGCCGTCGGGGAGCACCCCCATGCGGGCCTTGGCCGCGGGCGGATCCGCCCAGACATCCACCCCGCCGATGAACGCGGTGCCGGCGTCGGGCCGCAGCAGACCCGTCGCCATCGACAGCGTCGTCGTCTTGCCAGCGCCATTGGGCCCGAGCAGCCCGAACATGGTGCCGGCCGGAACGTCGAGCGAGAGCCGATCGACCGCGAGCTTCGGCCCGAAGCGCTTCGTCAGTTCGCGCAGCGCGAGCACGGGCGGCGGCGCGGCATCGGGCTGAGGATGTGGCATGCCGCCATCATCGCGCGTCCGGCTGGGCGCGCATCTCTGCGCTCGCTCAGCAATCGATCAGCGCAGCACGCGTGCGCGGCGCAGGGGCTGCGCCGCGCCGGGCTCGGTCAGTGCAGCGCGGCGTTCAGCTCGACCCCGTCGCCGTCGCGGGCGAGCACCTCGACGGCGCCGGTGACCGAGTTGCGTCGGAAGAGCAGCCCGGGTCGCCCGGAGAGCTCGACGGCCTTCACCTGCTCGCCGCTCGGCAGGAGCGTGACCTTGGTGCCCGCGGTCACATAGAGGCCCGCCTCCACCACCGTGTCGTCGCCGATCGAGATGCCGACGCCCGCGTTGGCTCCCAGCAGCACACGCTCGCCGAGCGCGATGCGCTCCTTGCCGCCGCCGGAGAGGGTGCCCATGATCGAGGCGCCTCCGCCGATGTCGGTGCCGTCACCGACCACGACGCCCTGCGACACGCGCCCCTCGACCATCGAGGTGCCGAGCGTGCCGGCGTTGAAGTTCACGAACCCCTCGTGCATCACCACGGTGCCGGGGGCGAGGTGGGCGCCCAGGCGCACGCGGCTGGCGTCGCCGATCCGCACGCCGTCGGGGACCACGAAGTCGGTCATGCGCGGGAAGCGATCGACGAGCTGCACCTGCAGGCCGGCGCGCTGCAGCTCGACGCGATGCGCGGTCGCCCACTCCGGGGCGACGGCACCGCCGTTCGTCCAGGCGACGACCGGCAGTGTGCCGAAGATGCCTTCCAGGTTGATGGTGTTCGGCCGCACCAGTCGGTGGCTGAGCAGGTGCAGGCGCAGATAGGCGTCCTCGGCGGAGGCGGGCGGAGCATCCAGATCGATCTCGACGTGCCGCAGCTCCAGCTCGACGCCGCGCGCCGGCACGGCGCCGGCGAGGCCGTCCAGGTCGCTGCCGCCGATCCATTGGGCGTCTCCTGCGGCAGCGCCGAGCGCGGGCGCCGGGTACCAGGCGTCCAGCACCCGACCCTGGAAGACGGTGACGAGTGCATGTCCGTGTGCGGGGCGAGCCATGCCCCAAGTCTAGGCTGGAGGCCATGACGGACTCCTCTCGTGACTCGCGCACGCTCGACCTGACCGCATCCTCGACCGACCTCACTCGGCAGCTGTGCGACATCGACTCCGTCTCCGACAACGAGCGGCTGCTCGCGGACGCGATCGAGGCCGCGGTGCGCACCGTCGGCCACCTCGAGGTCACGCGCGTCGGCGACACCGTGGTCGCGCGCACCGACCTCGGGCGCGACCGCCGGGTCGTGCTCGCGGGGCACATCGACACCGTGCCGATCAACGACAACCTCCCCACCCGGGATGTCGTCGTGGGCGGCGAGCAGCACATCTGGGGCCGCGGCACCGTCGACATGAAGGCCGGCGTCGCCGTGCAGCTGAAGCTCGCGGTCGAGCTCGTCGACCCCGCCTTCGACGTGACCTGGATCTGGTACGACCACGAGGAGGTCGGCGAGGAGCACAACGGCCTCCGCCGACTCGCGCTGACCCATCCGGAGCTCATGCAGGCCGACTTCGCGATCCTCGGCGAGCCGTCCAACGGCGAGATCGAGGGCGGCTGCAACGGCACGCTGCGGGCCGAGATCCGCACGCGCGGCGTGCGGGCGCACTCGGCCCGCGCCTGGATGGGGCACAACGCCATCCACGACGCGGCCGACGTGCTGCAGGTGCTGCAGTCCTACCGGCCGCGCGAGATCGACGTCGACGGACTGCGCTACCGCGAGGGGCTGAACGCGGTGCTGATCTCCGGCGGCGTCGCCACCAACGTCATCCCCGACGAGTGCGTCGTGCAGGTCAACTACCGCTTCGCGCCCTCGCGCTCCGTCGAGGAGGCCACCGACCACCTCGTCGAGCTCTTCGAGGGCTTCGACGTGCGTGTGGTCGACGAGGCACCCGGTGCGCGGCCGGGTCTCGACGCACCGCTCGCGCAGGAGTTCATCGAGGCGGTCGGGGCCACACCGCAGCCGAAGTACGGGTGGACGGATGTCGCCCGCTTCTCGGCCCTCGGCATCCCTGCCGTGAACTTCGGGCCCGGCGACCCCTCGAAGGCGCATGCCGATGACGAGTCGGTGCCGGTCGCGCAGATCCTCGCGACTGAGCACAGCCTGCGCGCGTGGCTCTCGCGAGCCTGACCGCTCCGCGCGCACCCATGCGCGAGCGCTGGTGGCTGTGGCCGCTGGCACTCTGGCTCGTGTCGCGCCTGGTCAGCACGGCGCTGCTCGGCGCGTTCGCCGGGCGTCAGGAGCAGAGCGCCTGGACGCCCGCGCATCCCGACCTGCTCGACTACTCCACGATGTGGGACGCCCACTGGTACTACATCGTCGCGATGAGCGGGTATCCCACCGAGCTGCCGCTCGACGACTCGGGCCACGTGGGCGAGAACGCCTGGGCGTTCATGCCCGTCTACCCGATGCTGGCGCGGCTGCTGATGGCGGCGGGCCTGCCGTGGGAGGGCGCCGCGGTGCTGCTGTCGGTGCTCGCCTCCGCGGCGTTCGCGCTCGTCGCCTATCGCCTCTTCGCCGAGATCGCGCCCGGCAGAGAGCGCTTCGCGCTCGCGATCGTGCTGCTCTCGCCGCTCGCGCCCGTCTTCCAGCTCGGCTATGCCGAGGCGCTGTTCCTGCTGCTGCTCGCGGCAGTGCTGCTCGCGTGGCGGCTGCGCGAGTGGGAGTGGCTGTGGGTGCTCATCCCCATCATGGCGCTCACCCGGCCAGGCGGCCTGGCCTTCGCGCTCGCGCTGGGGCTGTGGTTCCTGGTGCGCTGGTGGCGCGAGCGCGACGCGTTCGAGACAGGGGAGCGATGGATGCTCGTCGGGCTCGGCGCCTGGAGCGCGCTCTGGGGCTTCGGCTGGCTGATCGCGTGCACCATCGCGACCGGCAGCACGAGCGCCTACCTCGAGACCGAGCTCTCCTGGCGCTCCGCGTACATCGGTAGGCAGGAACTCGTGCCCTTCACGACCTGGCCGATCGGGCTGGAGTGGTGGTTCGGCGCCTGGTGGCCGCTCTGGCTCGGCGGCATCGTGCTCCTCGCGGTGGTGCTGCTCGCCGGGCCGTGGGCGACGACGGTCGGCATCGAGGCGAGGCTGTGGGTGGTGGCCTACCTGCTCTACCTCGCGGCCGTCTGGTTCCCGCAGTCGTCGACCTGGCGGCTGCTCATGCCCGTCTTCCCCGTGGCCGTCATCCTTGCGTGCGTGCGGCATCCGTGGGCGCGGGCAGCGCTGCTGGCGGTCTGCGTCGCGCTGCAGCCCGTGTGGATCTGGTGCTGCTGGCACGTGGTGGGCAGCGATTGGACCGTGCCCTAGCACGGGCGGCCATGGGTGCGCCCTGGGCGTCCTGTGTCACCGGAACGTGAGATAATGGCCCTACAGGAACTGAAGGGGGAGCCGCATGGCCGCCATGAAACCACGCACGGGTGATGGACCGCTCGAGGCAGTCAAGGAGGGCAGGCTCATCGTCGTGCGTGTCCCGCTCGAGGGTGGGGGACGCCTGGTCGTCTCCGTGAACGATGAAGAGGCGGCAGCGCTGCACCAGGCGCTCGCCGGGGTCGTCGTTACCGCGTGACCGATATCGGCCGATGAGGGCTGACGACGAGGGGCCCGATCCATTGCGGATCGGGCCCCTCGTCGTCGGTGCCGGGATGCCCGGCCAGCGGTTCAGGCGGAGGCGGGCTCCGGCAGTCGCACGATCTGCAGCAGGCCGTCGCCCACCGGCGACACCGCGGCGCGCACGGCGTCGGAGGTGGAGAGCTCCTTGAGCAGCGCACGCAAGTCGGCGACCTCGTCGTTGCGCTGCGCGGGATCGGCGACGCGCCCGCCCATGAGCGCGTGCGCGACCAGCACCGAGCCGCCCACGCGCACGAGCGAGAGCGCATGCTCGACGTACTCGAGCAGGTTCGCCGCATCGGCGTCGAGGAAGACGATGTCGTAGCTCGCCTCGTTCATGCGCGGCAGCACGTCGCGCGCCTTGCCGGTGATCAGGCGCGCGCGTGTGACGGGGATGCCCGCCTTGGCGAACGCCGCGCGGGCGTGCTGCTGGTGGTCGAGCTCGGTGTCGATGGAGGTGAGGGTCGCGGTCGGCGCGCCGCGCAGCAGCCAGAGGCCGCTGACGCCGGCGCCGGTGCCGACCTCCAGGATGGCGGAGGCCTGCGTCGCCGCCGCGATCGCGGCGAGCTGCGCGCCGACAGCGGGCGCGATGGGCGCGACGCCGAGCTCGAGCGAGGCGTCCCGGGCCCCGGTGAGGGCCTCATCCTCCGAGGCGAGGTCGTCGAGGTACTTGGCGATGAGCGGTGATGTCTGCACGGTTCCTCCGACGTCGAGCGTAGCGACCGCGGTGCCCGGGGCTGTCCGAGGCTCGCCGCAGTGCTCGCTACCCTAGTGGGGTGTCCCTGGCAGGCATCACGCTCGACAAGCTGATGATCATCCTGATCCTCGCGGCTGTGCTCATCGGCCCCGAGCGCCTGCCCATGCTCGCAGAGCGGCTCGGCACCCTCGTTCGCAGCCTGCGCGACCTCGCTGGCGGCGCGAAGGAGCGGATGCGCGAGGAGATGGGCCCGGAGTTCGACGACGTCGACTGGAAGAAGCTCGATCCGCGGCAGTACGACCCGCGCCGCATCGTGATGGATGCGCTGCGGGACGAGCCGGCGGACTTCCACACGGAGGCGCCGAAGTCGCGGGTGCTGCGGACGACCGCGAGGCCCCGGCGCGACCTCGGGCCGATGCGCTTCGACGACGAGGCGACCTAGCGCAAGCGCCGGCGCTCAGGCAGGCGAGATCGGCAGGCTGCGGCCGGAGATGCTCCTGGTGCCGCGCAGCGACTCGGCGAGCGCGATGATGGCGGCCGCCGCCGGCTCTGCCGGTGCCTCGAGCACGACCGGCGCACCGGCGTCGCCGCCCTCGCGCAGGGCGACCGACAGCGGGATCCGCGCCAGCAGCGGCACCTCGAGCCGCCGCGCCGCCTCGTCGCCGCCGCCGGAGCCGAACAGGTCGAGGATGCTGCCATCGGGCTGGGGGAGCCCCGCCATGTTCTCGACCACGCCGAGCACGCTCTGGCCCGTCTGCCGCGCCACCTCCGCCGCCCGCTCGGCGACGCCGGCCGCCGCCTTCTGCGGCGTCGTCACCACGAGCACCTCTGCGTGCGGCAGCAGCTGGCCGAGCGAGATCGCGACGTCTCCGGTGCCGGGCGGCATGTCGATCAGCAGCACGTCCAGATCGCCCCACCAGACATCCGTCACGAACTGCGCGAGCGTGCGGTGCAGCATCGGGCCGCGCCAAGAGACGGAGCGGTTGCCCTCGACGAACATCCCGATCGACACCAGCCGCACGCCGTGCGCCTCCGGGGGCATCATCATGTCGCCGACCCGCGTTGGCTTGGCGTCGGTGCCGAGCAGGGCAGGGATCGAGTAGCCGTGCACGTCGGCATCGATGACGCCGACGGCGAGCCCCCGCGCCGCGAGCGCGACCGCGAGGTTGGCGGTCACGGTCGACTTGCCGACGCCGCCCTTGCCGCTCGCGACGGCGATGATGCGGGTGAGGGTGTCGGGGCCGAACTGCTGCGGGCGCGAGCCGCGCAGCCGCGCCACGAGCGCACGGCGCTGCTCGGGAGCCATGACGCCCAGGTCGATCTCGACCCGCTCGACGCCGGGCACGGAGGATGCCGCCTGCACCACATCCGCCTGGATCCGGTCGGCCGCCGGGCAGGCCGCCACCGTGAGCTCGAGCCGGATGCGCGCCACGCCGGCCTCGAGCGTGGCGGCCGGGATCATGTCGAGCTCGACCAGCGGGCGCCGGATCTCGGGATCGATGACGGTCGCAAGCGCGCGCTGCAGCGCTGGATCGATCGGGGTCACCACGGGGCCGTCACCGCTGCACGATCGTCACTGGGCGGCGTCGCGGTCGCGGCGCTCGTCCAGATCGTCGACGAACGACTTCAGCTCTGCGCGGATGAACTCGCGCGTGGCCATGTCGCGCATGGCCATGCGCAGTGCCACGACCTCGCGGGCGAGGTACTCGGTGTCGTTCAGGTTGCGCTCGGCGCGCATGCGGTCCTGCTCGATCTGCACGCGGTCGCGGTCGTCCTGCCGATTCTGCGCCAGCAGCAGCAGCGGCGCGGCGTAGGAGGCCTGCAGGCTGAGCACGAGAGTCAGCAGCGGGAAGCCCTGCGACTGCGGGTCGAACTGCGCCTCGGGCGGCACCAGCGAGTTGTAGCCGAGCCAGAAGGTGCAGAAGATCGTCATCCCGACGATGAATGCCGGGGTGCCCATGCCGCGCGCGAACGCCTCCGTGAAGCGACCGAAGCGATCCTTCGACTCGCGGCGGCGGACGCGGCGGCGCTGCTCCTTCGGGCGCGAGAAGTCTTCGCTGTGCTCAGCCATGCGACGCCTCCTCCTGCGCGCGCCAGTCCTCGGGCAGGATGTGGTCGAGCACATCGTCGATCGTGACCACGCCGACGAGCCGGCCGGCGGGGTCGACCACGGGCACCGAGACCAGGTTGTAGGCGGCGAGCTGCCGCGTGACCTCCGCGGCGGAGTCGCTCGCGAGCACCGGCTCGATCTGCTCGTCGAGCAGCGTGCCGACGCGCTCGTTCGGCGGGTAGCGCAGCAGTCGCTGGAAGTGCACCATGCCGAGGAAGCGGCCCGTGGGCGCCTCGTACGGCGGCAGGGTGACGCAGACGGCCGCGGCGAGCGCCGGCGCGATCTCGTGACGACGCATGAGGGCGAGTGCCTCGGCGACCGTCGAGTCGGAGGCGAGGATGATCGGCTCGGTCGTCATCAGGCCGCCGGCGGTGTCGGCGTCGAACGACAGCAGCATGCGGACGTCTTCCGCCTCGTCCGGGTGCATGAGGCCCAGCAGCGTCTCGCCGCGCTCGGCCGTCATGTGGCCGAGCAGGTCGGCCGCGTCGTCGGGCTCCATCTGGTCGAGCACATCGGCGACGCGCCCGTCCTCGAGCGAGGCCAGGATCTCGACCTGCCGATCCTCGTGCATCTCCTCGAGGATGTCGGCGAGGCGGCCGTCGGAGAGATCCTCGGCGACCTCCATCATGCGCTGCTGCGGCAGGTCGAGCATCGCGGAGGCCGCGTCGGCAGCGGGCAGCTCGTCGAGGGAGGCGAGCAGGTGCTCGGTGTCGTGCTCGGCGTCGAGCTCGTGGCGCACGTCGTTCCAGCGCGCGAGCGTCGTCGGACCCTTGCCGAACGGGCCCACCTTGGGCTTGCGCAGGAAGAGCTCGAAGACCTCCCACTCGCCCGGCCCCTGCTCGGCGATCGACAGATCCTCGAGCACTGCGGTGGAGCCGTTCTGCAGCGTGACCGTGCGGCCCAGGACGTCGGCGAGCAGCAGGCGCTCGCTGCCGCGCTGGCGGAAGCGGCGATCGCTGATGGCCGACGCGATGAGCTGGCCGCCACCGATCGAGAGCACCCGGCCGATCGAGAGGAAGACCCGCTGTCGGCCGCGGTCCTCGACCACCAGGCCCACGACGCGCGGCGACCCGCCCTGTCTCGGCACGGCGACGACGTCGCGCACCTTGCCGATGCGCTCGCCGGCGGGATCGAACACGCCCGCGCCCGCGAGGCGGGCGACGAAGACCGTGGGAGCGCTCATGGCCACCAACGTACCGCGCGAGCCTGACGCCGACAGCGAACCGGGCCGTGTGACGCGGGGGCGCGTGGAAGACTGGACGGGTGAGCATGTTCCAGCGATCCACCGCCGGCGACCAGCAGCTGCCGAACGGCGTCGTCGTCGCCTCCTACGAGACGTATGCGCAGGCGCAGGCCGCGATCGCGAAGGTCTCGAGCTCCGACACGGAGCTCGCCGGCCTCGCCATCATCGGCAACGACCTGAAGCTCGTCGAGCGCATCGTCGGCCGTCTCACGTGGGGCAAGGTCGCCATGCGCGGCGCGATCCGCGGCCTCGGCTTCGGCGCATTCCTCGGGCTGATGTTCCTGGTGTTCGTGCCGGAGGCGCTCACGTCGGTGCTGGTGTTCCCGATGCTCGGCCTGGCGTTCGGCATCCTGCTCGCGGTCGTCCAGCACGCGATCATCCGCCGCAAGCGCGACTTCGCGTCGACCCAGCAGGTGCTCGCCGCTCGCTACGACGTGGTCGCGCCGCAGACCGTCGCCGGCCGCGCGATGCAGGTCATCGGTCAGCGCGAGGGCGCCGTGGCGCCGAGCGAGGCGCAGCTGCAGAGCGCGCCGCCGCCGCACGGTAGCCCGGAGCAGCCGCAGCAGCCGACGGGCGCACCCGAGCCGGCGAAGGGCGAGCGCACGCCCGTCTCGAACCCGGCGCCCGAGCGGCGCGAGCCGCCCGTCTCCTAGCAACGTGCGAGCGGCGCGAGCCGCCCGTCTCCTCGCGACGCCCCCGCCGGCGTCAGGAGATCGCGCCCGACTGACGGGCAGCATCCGCGACCGCGTCGCTCACGAGGTCGAGCAGCGGCGACTGGATGTTCCACCGCTGCCACCACAGCGGCACCGCCACCGCGTCGTCGGCCAGCACCACGAGGGAGCCGTCGGCCACGCCGCGCTCGAACTGGCCGGGCAGCAGCATGCCCCAGCCGAGCCCCATCCGCACCGCCTGGGCGAACTCGGCCGAGGCGGAGATGCGGTGCCGGGGCGCGGCCGTGCGAGCCCCATGCCGCTTCGCGAAGCGAGCCTGCAGCGTGTCGTTCGCGTCGAAGTCGACGATGGGGGCGGTCTCCAGCGCGGCCCTGGTCAGCCCCTGCCCGAACCACCGGTCGGCGAACGCGCGCTCGGCGACGGGCCGGTAGTGCATGCTGCCCAGCGGCGCCGCGACGCAGCCGGACACGGGCTCGCGCTGCGCGGTGACCGCCGCCATGACGGTGCCCGATCGCAGCAGCTGCGCGGTGCGCTCCTCGTCCTCTCGGTGCAGGTCGAAGGTGGCCGGCGTCTGTGCGGTGACGGCGGTGAGGGCGGGCATGAACCAGGTGACGAGCGAGTCGGCGTTCACCGCCAGCGGCACGCGGGGCGCGGTCGTCGGACCGCCGACGGCGCCGAGCGCAGCGAGCGCGTCGTGCTCGAGCAGGGCGAGCTTGCGCGCGAGCTGCACGAGGGTCTCGCCGGCCTCCGTCGGGCGCACGGGCTTCGTACGCTGCAGCACGATGCGTCCGGTGCGGTGCTCGATGGCCCGGAGGCGCTGACTCACGGCCGACGGCGTGATGCCGAGCGTCGAGGCCGCCCGCTCGAGGGTGCCCGCGTCGACGACCGCGGCCAGCGTGCGCAGGTGATCGAGGGGCAGCTCCATGCGGCCATGCTAGATGCAGTTCTGCTTACGTCACGACAGAAAGATTCGTTGGACTGCATCTCGTCCGCGCCGTAGCGTCGGAGCCATGGAACACGGTGTCGTTGCGCTGCTGTCGGGGTTCGCGCTGTGCCTGGGCCTGATCCTCTCGATCGGCGCCCAGAATGCGGTGGTGCTGCGGCAGGGGCTGCGCCGCGAGCACGTCGGCATCGTGGTGCTCGTGTGCGTCGTGAGCGATGCGATCCTGCAGGTCATCGGCGTGGCGGGCGTGGCGACGCTCGTCGCTGCCGAGCCGTGGCTCGAGAGCCTTGCACGCTGGGCGGGCGCAGTCTTCATCGTGGGGTTCGCCGCGCTGAGCATCCGTCGGGCCATCCGCGGCGGCGGCTCGCTGGAAGCCGCGCCGGACGAGCCGGCCGTGGCGCCGCCGCTCGCGGAGCAGCCCGCGTCCGCAGCAGCGACGACGGGCGCCGCCGCGACGGCCAGCACGACGGCCAGCAGGACGGCCAGCACGGCAACCGGCGCGGTGACGACCGCACCCGTCGTCGCGACGCGCAAGGGCAAGGGCCGGATGACGGCGTTCCTGACGATCCTCGCTGTCACCTGGCTCAACCCGCACGCGATCGTCGAGACCACGGTCGTGCTCGGCTCGGTCGCGGGCACCTACGGCGATGCACGCTGGTGGTTCCTGGCAGGCGGGATCGCGGCCAGCACGATCTGGTTCGTCGGGTTCGGCTACGGCGCCCGCTACCTCGCGCCGCTGCTGCGCACCGAGCGCGCCTGGCGCATCCTCGACGGCGGCATCGCGATCGTGATGCTCGTGATCGCCGTCATGCTCGTCACCACTTGACGCCCGCCCGCCGCGACATCCCCCGCCCGCGCCTCACCGCGCATCCGCCGACGCGTGTCAGCTTGTTGCACTTCTGCGAAGCGAACAGTGCAACAACCTGACACGCGTCACCACGTCACGCGGCGCGGCGGGGGCGCGGCGGGGGCAGCGCGGGTCAGCGGGCGCGGATGTCGCGCATCCACGCCTCGACGTCGTCGGCGGTGCGCGGGATCGCGGCCGAGAGGTTGACGGCACCGTCGGCGGTGACGAGGATGTCGTCCTCGATGCGGATGCCGATGCCGCGGAACTCCTCGGGCACGGTGAGGTCGTCGGCCTGGAAGTACAGGCCGGGCTCGATCGTGAAGACCATCCCCTCGCGCACGACACCGTCGTGGTAGAAGTCGCGGCGAGCCTGCGCGCAGTCGTGCACGTCGAGGCCCAGGTGGTGGCTCGTGCCGTGCACCATCCAGCGGCGGTGCAGCTGCTGGTCGGGCTCCAGCGAGACCTCCGCCGAGACCGGCAGCAGGCCCCACTCGGCGGTGCGGCGCGCGATGACCTCCATCGCCGCGGCATGCACCTCCTTGAAGATGATGCCGGGCCTGACGATCGCGAACGCCGCATCGGCGGCTTCGAGGACGGCGTCGTAGATGCGGCGCTGCACCTCGCTGAACGAGCCCGAGATGGGCAGCGTGCGGGTGATGTCGGCGGTGTAGAGGCTGTCGACCTCGACGCCGGCGTCCAGCAGGATGACGTCGCCGTCGCGCACGGCGCCGTCGTTGCGGGTCCAGTGCAGGTAGCAGGCGTGGTGCCCGGATGCGGCGATGGTGTCGTAGCCGACGGCGTTGCCGTCCAGGCGCGCGCGGCGGTGGAAGGCGCCCTCGACGACCCGCTCGCCGCGCTCGTGCTGCGACGCGGAGTGCAGGTCGGCGACGACGTCGTCGAAGCCGCGGGCCGTGGCGTCCACGGCTGCCTGGATCTCGACGACCTCGTGCTCATCCTTCACGAGCCGCTGCTCGCTCAGGTCGCGCGCGAGCACATCGCCGTCGGGGTTGGCGGCCGAGAGCTGCGCCTCGACGGCGGGATCGGCGCCGGTGACGACGAGCACCTCGCCCTCGGTCTCCAGCGCGGCGCTGAGCTCGCTCAGGTCGGCGACCTCGAGGCCGAGGTCGGCGGCGACGTGCTCGAGCGATGGGCGCGGTCCGACCCAGAACTCGCCGATCGCCGGATTGGCGTAGAACTCGGTGGTGCCGCGGCCTGCGGGCGCGCGGAAGTAGAGCGTCGCCCGGTGCTCGGCGGCATCCGCGACGGGCTCGAGGACCAGCACCGAGTCGGGCTCGGCATCCGACCCCCAGCCGGTGAGGTAGGTGAAGTCGGGGTGTGCGCGGAACGGGTAGTCGGTGTCGTTCGAGCGCACCTTGAGGCCGCCGGCCGGAATCACCAGCCGCACGCCCGGGTGGAGCGCCGAGATGCGTGCGCGGCGCGCGGCCGCATAGGCGGCTGCGGCGCGCGGCGACGGCGTCGTCTCGGTGCGCTCTGCCCAGCCCGACTGGATGTGCTCGGTGAATGCCGACGACGTCGGTGTCGTCGAGCGGTTGGTGGAGGGCTGCGTCGTGGTGGAGTCACTGCTCATGCTCTCCAGTGTCCCACTCCCGGGGCGGCGCGGGCAGTGGCAGCGGCGTCAGCGCTCCGGCGCCGCCGGGTTGAAATCGGCGTAGACCGACGTGAAGACGCCGATCGTCTCGCCGTCGCCGTCGGGGCCGCGCTCCTTGAACTCGTCCATGAGTTCGAAGAGCCGCTGCTGGAACTCCTCGCGGTGCTCGGCATTGAGCTTCAGGCCCATCCAGGAGATGTCGATCATGTCGGGCGGCACGCCGTCGATCTGCTGCAGGAAGGTCTCGAGCAGCACGGGGGAGAGGCCCGGCACCTGGGTGCTCCAGGAGCGACCCGTCGCCCGATAGGGCACCTCGCGCGCGCCACCGGTGCCGCTGCGCTCGGCCTCGGCGGCGAGGAAGCCGGTCTGCGCCAGCGTGCGCACGTGGTGGAGCATCGTGCCGGGGTTGACGCCCAGCAGCTCTGCCAGCTCCTTGTTGGTGCGCGCCTCGAACGCGCACAGCCGCAGCACCCGCAGGCGCAGGGGCGAGCTGAGCGCCCGCGCACGCGCCTGCACCTCGGCGTCGCTGTCGCCCGTGCGCTGCTCGGGCTGCTCGTCTGCCATGCCTCCATGCTAGCGACGCCGATTGACACTCCTCAATCAGCGTCGCATACTGATTGGCATGTCCCAATCGGAGCGGCCCTCGCTGACCGGCGAGCCCGGCGCGGCCCAGAACTCGCTCTGGAGAGACCCCAACTTCCTCACGCTGTGGTCCGGGCAGGCGCTCGCGCAGGTCGGCTCGCAGGTGACCGAGCTGGCGATCCCGGTGCTCGCCGTGCTGCTGCTGCAGGCCACCGAGTTCGAGGTGGGCGTGCTGGGCGCGGCCGGCGTCGCGGCGTTCCTCGTCGTCGGGCTGCCGGCGGGGGCGTGGATCGACCGCATGCGCAAGCGCCGCGTGATGATCTGGGCGGATGCCGTGCGGGCGCTCGCGCTGCTGGTCGTCCCGGTGCTGTGGTGGGCCGGCGTGCTGGAGATGTGGCATCTGGTGGTCGTCGCGCTCGTCGTCGGCGTCGCGACCGTCTTCTTCGACGTGTCGTACCAGAGCGTCATCCCCTCGCTCGTGCGGCCGAGCCAGATCGCCGAGGCGAACGGCAAGCTCGAGGCAACGGGACAGCTGGCGAACATGGCCGGGCCCGCGCTCGGCGGCTGGCTCATCGGTGCGATCACGGCACCGTTCGCCGTCGTCGCCACGGTCGGCACGTACGTCGCGTCCCTCGTGGCGCTGGTGCTGACGCGCGATCACGAGGAGCCGCGAGTCGCCGACGACCGCGCGCCGATCGCGCGGGAGATCACGGAGGGGCTGCGCTGGGTGTTCGGCAATCCGCTGCTGCGCCGCATCGTCGGCACGACCGGCATCTCGAACTTCTTCAGCACCGTGTCGTTCACGCTGCTGCCGATCTTCCTGCTGCGCGAGCTGGGCCTGAGCCCGGCGGCGATGGGCGTCATCCTGTCGCTCGGCTCGGCCGGCGGGCTCACGGGCGCGATCGCGACGCCGCACATCGTGCGCCGGATCGGCGAGGCGCGCTCGATCCCGGTGAGCGCGATCGCGTTCGGCCTCGCCGCGTGCCTGCTGCCGCTCGCCGCCACCTTCCCCGCCATCGCCTTCCCCCTGCTCGTCGGCCAGCTCTTCGTCGGCAGCTTCGCCGTGCTCGTCTACAACATCACGCAGGTCACCTTCCGGCAGCGCATCACCCCCAGTCGCCTGCTCGGCCGCATGAACGCATCCGTGCGGTTCTGCGTCTGGGGCGTGATGCCCATCGCGGCGCTGCTCGCGGGTGGTCTCGGCACCTGGCTGGGCGTCGTCGCGACGATGTGGATCGGGGCCGTGGGTCAGGTGCTCTCGACGCTGTTCGTCGTGATCGGGCCGTTCTGGAAGCTGCGACAGCTGCCCGACGCGCAGCGCTGACGCGGGCGGAGTCCTCAGGCACCGGCCGTACCCTGGCCGGATGGGGATCTTCAGCAGCGAGCGCGTCGCACGATGGCGCGCGGCCGCCGACGGCATCTCCGACGCGGTGAGCGCAGGACACACCGAGGGGGAGCACTCGGTGATCGTGCGCCGCTGGCCGCGACCCGGCGCCCCCTGCATCGTGCTCGTGCACGGCATCGGCATGGGGCAGCAGTACTTCGGTCTGCTCCGCGCGGAGCTCGCGCACACCTTCGACGTGGTGACGCTCGACCTTCCAGGCTTCGGCTCCGCGCCCGAGCCGACGCGGTCGCTGTCGATGCCCGAGCTCGCCGATCTGGTGGCGAACGCGATCCTCGCGCACGCGAGCGTGCCCTGCGTCGCGGTCGGCCACTCGATGGGCAGCCAGGTCGTCGTGGAGCTCGCCGTCCGACACCCCGAGCTCGTGGAGCGGCTCGTGCTGCTCGCGCCCACCGTGAACGCGGCCGAGCGCAGCGGATGGCAGCAGGCGCTGCGGCTGGTGCAGGATCTGTCGAACGATCCGCCGATCGTCGCCGCCATCGGCGCGCGCCTCTATCTGCAGACCGGGCTGCGCTGGTACCTGCGCAAGCTCCGCACCATGCTCGACCACGACATCCGCCCCTTGCTCCCGAGGGTCCAGCAGCCGACGCTCGTGATCCGCGGCGATGAGGATCGCGTCGCCCCTGCCGAGTGGGTGGCCGAGGTGCTCGCGGGACTGCCGGATGGCCGCTTGCGCGTCGCGGAGGGCCGCGGCCACGAGGCCATGGTCACCGGCGCAGAGCCCGTGGCATCCATGATTGAGGAGTTCGCCGGTGCCGATCACGCCACGTGAGGTGCTCGTGTGGGCGCTCGACTACCAGTTCGCGGCCCGCATGCACCTGCGGTCGACGCTCGATCCGCGCCCGCCGCACGTCATCGGGATGCCCGGCGCGCGGGTGCACTGCGTGATGATCCCCGGCGTTGTCGAGCGCTGGCCGTTCATGGAGCCGCTCGGCAAGCGGCTCGCGCATGCCGGGCACGCCGTGCACTTCGTGCCGGAGCTCGCACGGCACCTGATGCCCGTGCACGAGGCCGCGGTGGTCGTGGAGGCGGCGGTGGATCGGGTGATGGCGGCGCATCCGCACGCGCAGGTGGTGCTCGTCGGCCACTCCAAGGGCGGGCTGTCGGGCAAGCGGATGCTCGTGGAGCGAGCGCGGGAGCCGCAGCTGCCGCAGCCCGCGGGTCTCGTGGCGCTCGCGACCCCGTTCGCCGGATCGTCCCGGGCGCGGCTGATGCGGAACGCGGCAATCCGGGAGTTCGACCCGACGAACGAGCGCCTGCGCGCGCTCGCGGCCGAGCGCAGTGTCGATGCGCGCATCCGCGTGGTGCTGCCCGATCTCGACCCGCACATCCCCGGCAATGCGATCCCCGAGGGCACCGAGGGTGTGCGGCTGCGTGCCAAAGGGCACTTCCGGCCGCTCGCGACCGCCGAGGCCGCCACCGCGGTGCTCGCCGCCATCGAGTCGCTCACGCGCCCCGCGCCCGCGCGCGACTGACGCGCCGCGCCGCCCCCACCCATCGGCGGCGCGTGTCAGGTTGTTGCAGAGATTGGCCGCGGGAAGTGCAACAACCCGACACGCGTGCCCCGGATGTGCGGCTGTGGCAGTGCGCGGCAGCGGCGACGGGCGCTCGCCGCTCAGCTGGTGGGGCGCAGGCGCACCACGACCGGGCGGTGATCGGTGCCGACGCCGTCGAGGCCGGTGAGCACGCGCGCGGCGATGGGCGTCCAGTCCGGGGTCGCGACCACATGGTCGATGTTCGCTCCGAGCCAGGTCGGTGCCCAGGTCGGCCAGGTGGCGACGGCGCCCGCGCCGAGGGCGGTGGCCGCGTCGCGGCACACGCCGAGATCGCCGCCGTCGGTGCGGAGCTGCCACCAGTGATCCACGGTGGAGTTGAAGTCGCCGGCCATGATCACAGAGTCGGAGCCATCGCAGAGCCCCGCGACGAACTCCAGGTCGGCGCGCCAGTTGCGCATCTGCCCCAGCACCGGCGCCACCGGGTGCGCAGCCACGAGCACCGGCCCGTCGCCGTCGTCGGGCCGCGCCACCACGGTCGGCAGCGTGCGCGTGCCGCCCACCTCGAGGTCTCTCGTGTACTCGCCGAGCTCCGCCGCGATCAGCAGCGTCGTGTTCAGCGCCCCGTAGGAGGGCGAGTAGCCGGTGGTGTGCACCCAGAAGCGCTTGCCGGCCTCGCGCAGCAGCTCCGCGACCGCGACGCCGGTGGTGAGCGTCGTCTCTGGCAGCATCACCGCATCCGCATCGGTCTCGTCGATGACACGCGCGATCTCGTCGACGCCGGGCTCGTCGCCGAGCGTGTTCCAGGTGAGCACCACTAGGTCGTCGTCGAGCCCGTCGGAGAGCGTCTGGCTGGCGTCGAGGCCGCGCGAGAGGTGGATGCCGGTGGAGACCAGCACGAACACGAGCAGCAGTGACACGATCCCGAGCACGAAGGGACGCACGCGCCGCCAGCCCACGAAGGCGAGGAACAGCAGCAGCAGGACGATGGCGATGCCGACCACGCCGATGCGCATCGAGACGACCTGCGCCACGACCGGCGCCTGCTCGAGCCCGAACGCCTGCGGCCACGCGGCGACGGTGAGGCAGCCCGCGACGATGATGGCGAGCAGCCAGCCGAGGATCGCGAGCATGCTGCGAGCGTAGGCGATCGGCAGAGGGTCTTCGGGAGGGCGCGCGTAGGCTGGCGGCATGGAGCGACATCGGGCAGGGGGCGAGACGGCCGACGTCGACTGGAGCGCGCTCGGACCGGCCGATCTGCACACGCACTCCCGGGAGTCCGACGGCACGGACGCGCCAGGGGACGTGGTGCGCGCGGCCGCGGCGGCGGGCCTGGGGGTCATCGCGCTCACCGATCACGACACCGTCGCGGGATGGCCGGAGGCGACCGCGGCGGCGCGGGAGGCCGGCGTAGCGCTGCTGCCGGGCGTGGAGTTCTCGTCGCAGATCGGGCCCGCGAGCGTGCACGTGCTCGGCTACCTGCTCGACCCGGAGGCGCAGGCCTTCATGGGCGAGCGCGAGCGCATCCGCACCGAGCGAGTCACGCGGGCCGAGCGCATGGTGCATGCGATCGGCAAGGACTATCCGCTGACGTGGACGCACGTCGAGCAGCACTCGGCGCCGGGCGCCACCATCGGTCGCCCGCACATCGCCGATGCGCTCGTCTCGCTCGGGATCGTGCCCGACCGCTCCGCGGCATTCGAGAGCATCCTGCACTGGCAGGGCGGCTACTACCAGCCGCACCGCGCGCCAGCGCCGGAGGAGGCGATCGCGATCATCCGCGAGGCGGGCGGTGTCTCGGTGCTCGCGCATCCGGGGGGCCGTGGGCGACCGGTGCTGCGGATGGGCGTGCTCGACGCGCTCGTGGACGTGGGCCTCGACGGGCTGGAGGTCTGGCATCGCGACAACGACGGGGCGGACCGTCGGCAGCTCCTCGCCCATGCCGAGCGGCTCGACCTGCTCGTGACGGGCTCGAGCGACTTCCACGGCACGGGCAAGCCCAACCGCCTCGGTGAGCACACGACGGATGCCGCCGTGGTCGCCGAGATCGTGCGGCGCGCCACCGGCTGGCCGCCGGTGCTGCCGCGCTGATCGGCGTCCGGCCGATGTCCTGACCGGAGCGGGACGGGCACGACGGGATGCCGAACGGCCGCCCCGCCAGTGCGGAGCGGCCGTTCGCAGCGTGGGCTGCCGCGGGTGGGCGTCAGGCCTGCGGAGCCTGGGGCGCGTTCGCGCCGCCGCCGCCGGAGCGACGGCGACGACGACGGCGCGTGGGTGACGCGTTGCCGTCGTGGTGCTCGACGCCGCCGCCGTCGTGCGTGCCGCGGCCCTCGGCGCGCTTCGGCTCCGACGGCTGCTCCGACTGCGTCGACGCATCGGCGCTCTGGCCCTCGCCTGCGCTCGAGCGACCGCGGCCGCCGCGACGCCGCCTGCGCGTGCCGTCGCCCTCGGTGCGCTCACCGGTGCGCTCGCCTGAGCGGTCGCCGGTGCGGTCGCTGCTGCGCTCGCGCGAGCGGTCGCCACGATCGCTCCGCTCGCCGCCGCGGGCGCGCGGCGCGACGCCCTCGCGCTTGGCCTCCTTGTGCGGCGGGGTCGTCGTGAGACGGCCCTTGACGCCCTCGGGGATGCGCAGGTCGGTGTACAGGTGCGGGCTCGAGGAGTAGGTCTCCACCGGCTCCGGCTTGTTGAACTCGAGCGCGCGGTCGATGAGTGCCCACTTGTGCAGGTCGTCCCAGTCGACGAAGGTCACGGCGATGCCGGTGCGGCCCGCGCGGCCGGTGCGGCCGACGCGGTGCAGGTAGGCCTTCTCGTCCTCGGGGATGGTGTGGTTGATGACGTGCGTGACGTCGTCGACGTCGATGCCGCGGGCCGCGACGTCGGTCGCGATCAGCACATCCTTCTTGCCTGCCTTGAAGTGCGCCATGGCGCGCTCGCGGCCCTCCTGGCTCATGTCGCCATGCACGGCAGCGGCCTGGAAGCCGCGGTCGATGAGCTCCTCGGTGATGCGCGAGGCGGCACGCTTCGTGCGCGTGAACACGACCGTCTTGCCTCGGCCCTCGGCCTGCAGGATGCGCGCGATCACCTCGTCCTTGTCGAGCGCGTGCGCCCGATAGACGATGTGCTCGATGTTGGCCTGCGCGATGGTCTCGTCGACATCGGTGGCGCGGATGTGCAGCGGCCGCGACATGAAGCGGCGCGCGAGCCCGACGATGGCGCCCGGCATGGTGGCCGAGAAGAGCATCGTGTGGCGCACGGCGGGCACGAGCGAGAAGAGCTTCTCGACGTCGGGCAGGAAGCCCAGGTCGAGCATGCGGTCGGCCTCGTCGAGCACCATCTCCTTGACCTTCGACAGGTCGAGGATGCGCTGGTTGGCGAGGTCGAGGAGGCGGCCGGGGGTGCCGACCACGATCTGCGCACCCGCCCGCAGCTGGTCGATCTGGCCCTCGTACGCCTTGCCGCCGTAGATCGAGACGACCGTGGTGGGCCGATTGGAGGTGATGAGCTCCAGGTCTTCGGTCACCTGCACGGCGAGCTCGCGCGTGGGCACGACGATGAGCGCCTGCACGCCGGGCGCGGGCGCCTCGCCCAGCCGCTGCGAGAGGGGGAGACCGAATGCGAAGGTCTTGCCGGTGCCGGTCTTGGCCTGGCCGATGATGTCCTGCCCCGAGAGCGCAAGCGGGATCGTCTGCTGCTGGATCGGGAAGGGTTCGAGGATGCCGCGGTCGGCGAGGGCCTGGACCATATCGGCGTCGATGTTGAGGTCTTGGAAAGTCAAGGAGTGTTCCGCCTGTTCGTATGCTCCCGCAATCCTACCCGGGGGAGTGCGTCGCGGCGTTCGGCGTCGCCCGTAGACTCCTCACCGTGGTGAAGTGGTTCGATCGGACGCCGCGCGATGTGACGCGCCAGCTGCTCCGTCAGCACCGGGTGCCGGTGGTCGGCGACCGCGTGCTGCTGAGCGACGTGCGCCCCGCGCTCGTGCCCTTCGTCGGCCAGGCGCTCGGGCTCGAGCTCGAGCTGGTCGCGAAGGCCGGCCGCGTGCTCGAGCACGCACCGACGCTGGCGGCGCGCAGCGAGCTCGCCGAGGTGGTGCGCGTCCACGCCAGCCGCGCGGGAGCGTTCGCGCGCATCCTCGAGCGCGAGGGCGTCGAGCCCGAGCAGGCGATGGGCCCGTTCGCCGAATCGATCCACCACTTCGCTCGCGCGACCGAGGGCGCCGACTGGTACGAGCAGCTGCTCGCGATCCACGTCGTCTCCGGGCTGCTCGGCGACTTCTTCGTCGCCATCGCTCCGGGCCTGCCGGAGGGCGATCAGGACGCGATGCTGCGGACGCTGCGGGGCGAGAGCGCCCACGCGCTGCTCGTCGCCCTGCTGCGCCGGTCGATCGCAGGCAATCCCCGGCTCTCCGACCGCATGGCGGTCTGGGGTCGACGGCTGGTCGGGGATGCGCTGCTGCAGATGTACCTGGCGGTGAACGGGCCCGACGAGACCGGCCGTGCGGTGCCGAGCCAGAAGCGGCTGGAGCCGGCGTTCAACGACATCGTCGCCTCGCACACGCGTCGCATGGACGAGCTCGGCCTGACGGCCTGAGGCTCGGCTCGGCCCGGGGCTCAGGCCCGCTTCGTCGACCGCAGCTCGGCGAGGTATGCCGCGTCGGCGGCTTCGCGGCGGGCGGGCAGCACGCGCGGGATCAGCAGCGACACCACGAGCGCCGCTGTCAGGCTGGCCAGCCACAGCCAGCCGTTGTCGGCTGCGGCGCCGAGGACGGCGCCGATCGTCCACACGATGCCGGACGCGGCGGCGGCCGCGAGGGGCTGCAGGAACAGTCCCAGCCACTCCCGGCCCGGCAGCAGGTAGCGCGCCAGCAGGCCGATGGTCGCGCCCATCACCATGGGCACGAGCACGAGGATCGGGAGCATCAGGCGACGAAGCCGATCTGGCGGGTCGACTCGCTGCCGATCTCGACGTAGGCGATGCCGGCGCTGGGCACGATGTAGCGGCGGCCCTTCGCGTCGTCGAGCACGAGGTGACCCGACCCGAGCGCTGCGAGCACGGCGTCCTCGACCTCCTTGGCGGCCTGTGCCGAGTCGAACGCGATCTCACGCGCAGAGTCCTTGATGCCGATGCGGATGTCCATGCTCCTGAGGATAGGCGATCCGCGCGTGCCCCTTCGTCGCTTCCGCGCCGGGCGAACGCGGCCCGGCGGTGGGGCGGTCCGGTGGTGTCGGCGGTCGTCGGTACCGTGGCGCTGTGACCGACCAGCCCGTGCTCCTCGACGCCTCGCAGCGCGCCGTGCTCGACCTTCCCGACAACGCATCGGCCATCGTGCTGGGCGTCGCGGGGTCGGGCAAGACGACGGCGCTCGTCGAGCTCGCCGCCGAGCGGCTCGGCTCGAGCGCGCACGGCACCGGGCGTCCGCCGGCACGCCTGCAGCCGGCCGAGCTGCTGGTCGTGGCGGGCTCCCGCCAGGCGGCGACGGCGCTGCGCGATCGGCTCGCGGTGCGCACGGGCCTCGTCACGCCCGGCCCGATGGCGCGCTCGATGCCCTCGTTCGCGCACGCGGTGCTCACTGCCGCCGCGCTCGCCGAGGGGCGACCGGCGCCGCAGCTGCTCTCGGGTGCCGAGCAGGATCGCATCATCGCCGCCATGCTCGCCGGCCACGCCGACGATGCGGCCGCCGGTTCGCCGAGCGGGCCGACGTGGCCCGAGCACCTGGGGCCAGCGGTGCGCGAGCAGGCCGGGTTCCGCGCCGAGCTGCGCGAGCTCATGGCCGCGGCCGCGGAGCGGGGCATGGATGCGACGGCGCTGGCGCGCGAGGGCACGACGCGCGAGGTGCCCGAGTGGGTGGCCGCGGGGGCGTTCATGGCCGAGTTCGATCGGCTGCAGCGGCTCGAGCGGCGCGGCGCCGACGCGGTCACGGCCGCGTCGCTGCTGCGCAGGGCGGCGGCCGAGGTCGGCCTGACCGCGGTGGCGCTGCCGAAGCTGGTACTCGTCGACGACGCGCAGGAGCTGACGGAGGGCGCGGTCGTGCTGCTCGAGGCGCTCCGCGCTCGCGGCGCCACGGTGATCGCGTTCGGTGATCCGGACACGACCACGGGCGGCTTCCGGGGTGCGGATCCGGCGCTGCTGGGCCGGTTGCCCGCACGGCTGGGCTTCGCCGAGCAGGACGGCCACCGCCTGCTGCTGCAGCACGACCACCGGCACGGCGAGCGCGTGCGAGCCTTCGCGGCGAGTCTCGCGCAGCGCATCGGCGCTGCCGGCGCGAGCGACCACCGCGGCGCCGTCGCGGCCGGGGGCACCGACGACTCGGTCGAGCTGCGCGTCGCGGCATCCGTCGATGAGCAGGCGCGACAGATCGCGCGCGTCATCCACGAGCGACGCCGCACCGGGGTCACGCACGACGAGATCGGCATCATCGTGCGCACGGGGCGCATCGCCTCGGAGCTCGCCTCGATGCTCGCGGCGCTCGACGTGCCCATCGCCTCGGGCGCGCCGACCAGGCTGCGCGAGGCGCCGGTGGTCGACGCCCTCGTGCACGTGCTCGCGCTCGCGACCGCCCGTGTGCCGCTCACCGGCGAGCTGGCCGAGCAGCTGCTCCGCAGCGACCTGCTGGGTCTCGACGCGCTCGCCGTGCGCCGTCTCAAGCGCGCGCTGCGTCACGAGATCATCGCCGACGGCGGCGAGGTGCATGTGCCCGGCGTCGAGCTCGTGCGGGCGGCGATCGAGCACCCCGAGCGGCTGGAGGGGCTGCGCGGTGCGCGGGCGGGCGCGTCGGCAGCGCGCCGGCTGGCACGCATGCTCGCGGATGCGCGGGCGCTGGTGGAGGCCGATTCGCCGGCGTCGGTCGACCAGGCGCTGTGGGCGGTGTGGGCGGCCGCGGGCGTGGCGGACGCCTGGCGTCGGGCGGCGCTCGAGGGCGGCGCCGTCGAGCGAGCGCTCGCGAACCGGCGCCTGGACGCGGTCGTGGCGCTGTTCGACCAGGTGGCCAGGCTCATCGAGCGACGCCCAGACCTGGACACCGGCGGCTTCGTCGACTCCTGGCTGGCGTCGAACGTCGACGACGACTCGCTCGCGGCCCGCACCGAGGGCGCCAGGGTGGCGATCGGCACGCCGGGTCAGTTCGTCGGCCGCGAGTTCGACACCGTCGTGATCGCCAGCCTGCAGGAGGGCGTCTGGCCCAACCTGCGTCTGCGCGGATCGCTGCTGGGCGCCAACCGGCTCGACGGCGACGTCACCGACGATGCCCGCGCGGCGGTGCTGCACGACGAGCTCCGGACCTTCGCGAAGGCGGTCTCGACCGCGCGCACGACGGTCGTGCTCGCCGCGGTCGAGAGCGACGAGGAGCAGGCGTCGCCGTTCACGGCCGGCGCACCGAAGGCGCCGCCGTACGCCGAGGCCTGGCACTCGCTGCGGTCGCTCGTCGCGCATCTGCGCAGCCGCGTCACCGCGCGGGGCGATGCTGCCGCCGCCGCAGCGCTGCGACGCCTCGCCGACGACGGCGCGGTGGGCGCGGCGACATCCGAGTGGGCCGGGCTCGCACCGATCACGAGCGACGCGCGCCTCGACACCGACGAGCCGGTGGCAGCCTCGCCGTCGTCGCTGCAGAAGCTCGACGAATGCGAAGTGGCGTGGGTGATCGACCGGTTGGCGGGCTCCACCTCGAACCGGGCGGCGGGGTTCGGCACCATCGTGCACGAGGCGGTCGAGACGACGGATGCCACGGACGCCCAGGCGCTGGAAGCCGCGATCGGAGCGCGGGTGGGAGAGCTCGTCCACGAGTCGACCTGGGAAGCCGCGCGGCAGCGCGCCGACATCCCGCCGATCGCAGCCCAGATCGCCGACTACTTCCTGGCGCTGCGAGGCGCAGGGTGGCGCGTCGAGCCGGCAGAGCACGAAGCCCGCTTCATGGTGCAGTTCGACGACGGCAGTCAGCTGAAGGGGTCGATCGACTGGCTCGAGCACGGCACGGACGGCACCGTCCGCGTCGTCGATCTGAAGACGGGTGCGCACAAGCCGGACGCGCACCCCGAGCTCGGCAACCTGCAGCTGCGCGCCTACCAGCTGGCGGTCTCGCTCGGCGCCATCGAACGCGTGCCAGCGCAGTCGCCGACCGAGGCGCGGCTGTTCCTGCCGCGCATCGCCCCCAAGACGAAGGTCGTGGAGGCGTCCGCGTTCGAGGAGGTGCGCGAGCACTTCGTCGAGCACCTGCGAGCGGCGATCGACACCATGGGCGGCGTCGCCTTCGCCGCCTCGCCCGCTGAGCACTGCTTCGACGACTTCTCCTACGGCCAGTGCGGCATCCACGTCCTCCCGGAGGTCACCGAATGAACTACAGCGCCGCAGACCTCGCCGAGCGGCTCGCGCACGCGGCCGGCACGCCCCCGCAGCTGCCGACCGAGGAGCAGATCGCGGTCATCGAGGCCCCGACCGCGCCGACGCTCGTGGTCGCGGGCGCGGGCAGCGGCAAGACCCACACGATGGCGCAGCGCGTGCTCTGGCTGGTCGCGAACGAGGTCGCGCAACCGGATGAGGTCCTGGGGCTGACCTTCACGCGGAAGGCCGCACGCGAGCTGGCCGATCGTCTCGACCAGCAGCTGGCGCTACTGGCCGACGCGCAGCTCGTGCCGGTCGACGTCGTCCAGACGCGGAAGCCATCCGTGCAGACCTACAACTCCTTCGCCGGCAGCCTGTTCAAGGAGTGGGCGCTGCTCATCGGTCGCGACCCGGACTCCGAGGTGCTCTCCGACCCGGCCGCGTTGCTGATGGCGCTGCGCATCGCTCGCGCCTCGGACGATGAGCGGCTGGCGACCATCGGCTCCGCGACCAGGGTGGCGGAGCACGTGCTGCGCCTCGCGGGCGAGCTCGGCGACCACCACGTCTCCACCGAGCGGCTGCGCCGGGCGGGCTTCGCCGACGCGTTCGCGGCGAAGGCGGCGCTGCCGCCCGACCCCTCCGCCAAGCGCGCCCTCGCGCAGAAGGCACAGCAGGACTTCGCGGCCGACGTCGCCCGGGTCGGCGCGCTCGCCCCGCTCAGCGCGCTCGTCGACGCCTTCGACGAGCAGAAGCGGCGCCTGGGCGTGGTGCAGTTCAGCGACCAGGTGCGATTCGCCCTGGACGCGCTGCTGGCGCACGACGGCGCGATCGAGGAGCTGCGCGACCGCCACCGGTTCGTGCTGCTCGACGAGTTCCAGGACACCTCGGTGCTGCAGCTGGAGCTGCTGGGCAGGATCTTCCGAGAACGACCCGTCATGGCGGTGGGCGACCCCAACCAGGCGATCTACGGCTTCCGCGGGGCCAGTGCAGGCACGCTCGCGCTGTTCCAGGATCACTTCGGCGCGACGGCGAAGGCGACCCTCTCGATCAGTTGGCGCAACGATGCCGAGATCCTCACGCTCGCCGGTGCCATCGCGGCCGAGCTGCCCATCCGGGCCGAGGTGCCGGTGGAGCCGCTCCGCGCTCGCGGCAGCGCCGGCCCGGGCGAGGTCGTCGTCCGCCACTGCCGCACGGTCGACGATGAGGCCGACGAGCTCACGGCGTGGCTCGTCGGGCACGGCGCCGGCCAGGGCGCCACCACGGCCGCGGTGCTCGTGCGGACGCACGGGCAGGCCATCGACCTCTCCGCGGCGCTCGCGGCGCGCGGACTGACGGTCTCGCGCTCGGGCGGCGGCGGCCTGTTCGAGGATCCCGCCGTGGTCGACCTGATCGCGGCCCTGCGCGTGCTCGGTCGGCCGGAGGAGGGCTCGAGCCTCGTGCGCCTGCTCGCCGGCTCGCGCTGGAGGATCGGGGTCGCCGACCTCATGGCGCTGCAGCGCTCGGCGCAGCGCATGGCCAAGGCCGGTCTCACCGACGAGCAGCGCGCGCGCGACCGCGGTGCGGTGGTCGCCGAGGCGTCGTCGTCGATCGTCGACGCGCTCGACGCCCTGGTCGACGGGGCGGCGCTGGAGGGCGCCACCGACGAGGGCGGCGCCCGGATGCGGCAGGCCGCGACGCTGCTGCGCGAGCTCCGTCGTCAGGCAGGCATGCCGCTGCCCGACTACGTGCGGGCGGTCGAGCGGGCGCTCCGGCTCGACATCGAGGTGGGCGCGAACCCGAACCGGTCGAATGCCGCGCTGGACGCCTTCGCGCGCGAGGTGCAGGCCTTCGCCTCGGCCGACGAGCGCGGCACGCTGGATGCCCTGCTGACCTATCTGGAAGCGGTCGATCGCGGCCGCGGGCCCGACGCGCCGCAGGAGGAGCCGAAGCCCGGGATCGTGCAGGTGCTGACGATGCACGCCTCCAAGGGCCTCGAGTGGGACGTCGTCGCCCTGCCCCGGCTCGCGCAGGCTCGCCGCGATCCGAGCACGCGCGGATGGCTCGACTGGGGGAAGCTGCCGTTCCCGCTGCGAGGCGACGCGAAGATGCTGCCGGTGCTCGACCACGACCAGCCGACGGTGCACGACTACCTCGCGGCGCGCGGCGAGTTCCTCGCCGACCTGGCCTCGCACGCCGAGTCCGAGGGCGACCGGCTGTCGTACGTGGCCGTCACCCGTGCCCGCCGAGCGCTCTGGCTCTCCGGCGCCCAGTGGTACGGCACCGGCACGACGCCCGCGAAGCCGACCCGGCTGCTCGAGCTCGCCGCCGCCACGATGGGCACCGAGCTGCTCGATCCCGCCTCGAAGGAGGACGGCAACCCGCGCGCCGGCAGCTCGGCGGTCGTGACGTGGCCGGTCGATCCGCTCGGCAGGCGCCGACCGGAGGTCGAGCGGGCCGCCGCGCTCGTCGATGCCGCCGATCCGGCGCAGTCGACGCCCTGGGACGACGTCATCGATCTGCTGCTGGCCGACCGCGCGCCGGCGCCGCTGACGCTCCCGAGCCGCGTCGCCGCATCCGGCTTCAAGGATTGGGCTGCCGACCCGGTCGAGGTCGCGAAGCAGCTCGCGCGGCCGATGCCGCAGCAGCCGTTCGCTGCCACCCGGCTCGGCACGCTGTTCCACGGCTGGGTGGAGCGCCGCGACGGGGCGATCGGCCTCGGCGACGCCGTCGACGACGAAGCGCTCGACGAGGAGCTCGTCGGCATCGACGCCGAGCGGCTCGAGCGGCTCAAGCAGACGTTCCTCGCCTCGCCCTACGGCGACCGCCAGCCGGCCGAGACCGAGATCGAGATCCACCTGCCGCTCGCGGGCACCACGGTCGTCTGCAAGATCGATGCGGTCTACCGGGACGGCGATCGCGCAACGGTCGTCGACTGGAAGACCGGTCGCCTGCCGTCAGGCGCCGCAGACCTCGAGGCCCGTCAGCTGCAGCTCGCGCTCTACCGCGCCGCCTACGCGGCGCACGCGGGGCTGGAGCCTGAGCTGGTCGATGCCGAGCTCTACTTCGTCGAGCACGATCGGATCGTCAGACCGGAGCGCATCGAGTCGCTCGCCGAGCTGGAGGCGCGCTGGCTCGCCGCGCAGCAGGCAGTGGCCGAGGCCTCAGCGGTCGGCTGAGGCCCGGTCGTCCCTGTCGTCGTCGTCCGCGACCGACGCGCGATCCGCCTCGACGCCCGCCGCGGTGGCAGCCGGCGGCGCATCGGCCGGCGGCGCGCCGGCTTCGGCGCTGCCAGCCGAGCCGGCGCTGCCGGCCGGGGCGTCGATCACCTCGGTCGCGTGCTCGGAGGCGCCGGTGGCCGGGCTCGCCGCACCCAGGTAGGCCTGCACCCCTGTCAGGTCCATCGTCTCGAGATGCTGCGGGGCGATCGCCGCGTCGGGATCGGCGTCGACCCGCGCGACCAGGCCGGCGAGCATCCCCTTCGCGTCGTCCACGATCGCTGCATCGGCGCGGTCGACGCCATGCAGCAGCCACTTGGCGATCTCCAGCTCGGCGTGCAGCATCGCCCGCTGGCGCACCTGACGGTCACCGATGCCGCGCGCGGCCGCATGCGCGTCGAAGGCCTGGTCGACGCTGCCGAACTCGTTCGAGCCCAGCAGGAACGCGAGGTCACGAGCGGGATCGCCGATGGCGAGCGAGTGCCAGCCGTCGAGGCCGACGACCTCGGAGCCGTCGATGCGGAACGCGGGCGCCTGCAGGTCGCCGTGCACGAGCGTGGGCTTGAACTGCCACAGCTGATCGTCACCGAGCGCCGACTCCCAGCGCTGCAGCAGCGCCGCGGGCACGGCGCCGGTCGCCGCCGCTCGGTCGAAGGTGTCGAGCAGCCGGGCGCGCAGCGATTGCGCGCTCTCGTGCGGCAGTCCCGCATCGGTGGCGACCGACGTCGGCAGCTCGTGGATCGCGGCGATCGCCCGGCCGACGCTCTCGGCGAGGCCGAGCCGCGCGGGGGAGATGTCGGCCAGACGCATCGGAGTGCCCGCGAGCCGTGTGAGCACGAAGAGCGTGGACTTGCCGGCCGGGGTCGTGCCGAGCAGCGCGGGCACCTCGAACGGCAGTCGCGATCGGGTCGCGAGCGTGAGTGCGCCCAGCGCCGCGGCGTGCGCGGTGGCGCTGCTCAGCGCGGCGACCGAGCGAGGCAGCACGACCTGCACCGTCGACTCGTCGGAGAGCCGCGCGGCGATGACCGAGCGGTGCTCATCGGAGCCGTCCTCCGTCGCGCCGACGACGTCGAGGCCGGGCACGGCGGTGGTGGCGAGCGCGGCTAGAGTGAGGGGGTTCGGGCTCATGGATGCCAGGCTAGGCCGCAACTCGCACGGGCGGGGCCGCGCCACGCGACGGAGGTGACGTGCCAAGCACTGCAGGTCTCGGTTCCGTGCCCCCGCTGGCGCGCTTCGCGATCGATCGCGACCACGTGTCTCGGGTCGCCCCCGATGCCGTGGCTCGGGCGCTCGAGCTCCCGTCGACCCGCATCGTGGTGATCGCGGGCGACCGGTCGCCCGTGCGCGACGGGAGGCTCGTGCGGTTCGCGCCGGGCGAGCTGCCGGAGACCATGCAGCACGTCGAGCCGCCGGTGCCGCCGAGCTGGCTCGGCAGGCTCGCGCCCGAGCCCGGCGGTGCAGGGGGCGCCATCATCCTCAGCCAGCTGGTGGGGGAGCCCTTCGAGGTCGAGGGCGCCCAGTGGCGCTCGCTGCGGGAGGTCGGTGCGGATCTCGACGACGCCGACGCCGGCGTGCTCGTGCAGGCCGTGGCGCTCGGCGTCTGGCAGCGCGAGAGCCTGCACAGCCCCATCGACGGCACGCCCGCGGCGTTCGAGGAATCCGGCTGGGTGCGACGATCCGCCACGGGCGCGGCGCACTTCCCGCGCACCGACCCGGCCGTCATCGTCGCGATCCACGATCGGGCGGACGAGCGCATCCTGCTCGGGCACAACGCGGCCTGGCCGACGGACCGCTACTCGCTCATCGCCGGCTTCGTCGATCCGGGCGAGTCGCTCGAGGCTGCCGTGGTCCGCGAGGTGCGGGAGGAGACCGGGCTCGAGGTCGTCGAGCCCCGCTACCTGGGGTCGCAGCCGTGGCCGTTCCCGCGCAGCCTCATGCTCGGGTTCGAGTGCGTGGCGCCGGAGCCCCAGCGGATCGTGCCCGACGGCGTCGAGATCCTCGACGTGCGATGGTTCACCCGCGACGAGCTGCGCGCGGGCATCGTGCAGCTGCCGGGACGCTCCTCCATCGCATCCTGGATCCTCGCGGCGTGGCTGGAGCGATGACGGATGCACCGATGACGGATGTCTCGGGCGCGCTCACCGACGCCGACCGCATCCTGGCGGGCCTCGACGAGCAGCAGCGGCTGGCCGCCACCACGCTGGGCGGCCCGGTCGCCATCCTCGCCGGTGCCGGCACCGGCAAGACGCGGGCCATCACGCACCGCATCGCCTACGCCGTCGCGACGGGGGAGCAGGCGGAGCACGCGTCGCTCGCACTCACCTTCACCTCTCGAGCCGCGGGCGAGATGCGCACGCGCCTCGCCCGGCTGGGCGCCGGCGCTGTGCAGGCGCGCACCTTCCACGCGGCCGCGCTCGCGCAGCTCTCCCACTTCTGGCCGCGCATCACCGGAGCTCGCATGCCCGCGCTGCTGCCGCAGAAGGCGGCGACCCTCGCGGATGCCGCGGCGCAGCTGCGCATGCGGCTCCCGACGGCGCAGCTGCGTGACGCCGCCGGCGAGATCGAGTGGCGCAAGTCGCAGGCGATGACGATCGAGGACTACGGGATCCAGGCGCGCATCCGACCGATGCCGACGGGGATCCTGCCGGAGGCGATGATCGACCTGCACATGGCCTACGAGCGGGTGAAGGACGAGCGCCGCCAGATCGACTTCGAGGACGTGCTGCTGGCCACCGCCGGCATGCTCGAGCGCGAGCCCGTGGCCGCCGACGAGGTGCGTGCGCGCTACCGGCACTTCACCGTCGACGAGTACCAGGATGTGTCGCCCATGCAGCAGCGCCTGCTGGCTGCCTGGCTGGGCGACCGACGCGACGTGTGCGTCGTCGGCGACCCGAGCCAGACGATCTACTCGTTCGCCGGTGCCGACGCGGCGAGCCTGAGCCGCTTCGTGCACGAGCATCCCGACGCCGAGGTGGTGCGGCTGGAGCGCTCCTATCGCTCGACGGCGGCGGTCGTCGGCTGCGCGAACCGGCTCATGCGCGGACGCGACGCGCTCACCCTCGCGGCCGCATCCGGCGAGCCGGGCAAGGAGCCGACGCTCTCGGTGCACGCGAACGACTCGGCGGAGGCAGCCGCGATCGCCGCCGCCTGCCGCGCGCAGGTCGACGCGGGTGCCGACCCCAGCCGCATCGCGATCCTCACGCGCTTCCACGCGCAGTCCGGTCTGCTCGAGCAGGCGCTCGCGAGCGTCGGCCTGTCATCGGCGGTGCGCGGCTCGGCCCGATTCTTCGAGATCCCGGTCGTCAAGCGCGCGGTGATGATGCTGCGCAGCGCGCCCGCCGACCGCCGACCGGTGTTCCAGGCGGTGACCGACATCGTCATGGGGCTCGGGTACCGGGCCGAGCCGCCGGCGACGCACGGCGAGGAGCGAGCCCAGTGGGATGCGCTGCACGCGCTCGTCACGCTCGCGGAGGAAGCGGGCGGCACCGACCTGCCGGCGTTCGCCCAGGAGCTGCAGCGTCGTGCGCAGACCGAGCACGAGCCGTCGGTCGCGGCGGTGACGATCGCCACCATCCACGCCGCCAAGGGCCTCGAGTGGCAGCACGTGCACGTGTGCGGCTTGGCCGAGGGCCTGCTGCCCATCTCGCACGCCACCACCCTCGCCGAGATCGACGAGGAGCGGCGGCTGCTCTACGTCGCCATCACCCGGGCCGAGCGCACGCTCTCGCTCAGCTGGGCGCGCAGCTCCGGGCACTCGGTCAGGCAGCCTTCGCGATTCCTGGCCGAGATCGCGCCGCCCCGCGCGCAGGGCGCGCGCCGAGGTGCGGGCAGGGCCGGCGGCGCAGCGCGCTGACCGTGCCGTCCCGCTGCCGGATCCGCACGGCCCAGCCGGCGGGCAGCGCATCGTCGCTCGCGCGCCGCAGCGCGTCGAGCACCGTCACCACGCACTGGGCTGCCGCGATCGGGCTCGCGGCGGGCGTGAGATGAGCCGGCAGCACCGGTGACTGCTTCGGCGCGCATCGCGTGCACGCGCCGCCGGCGGGCACGAACGGCCCGACCTGCAGCCAGGCGTCGCCGACGATCACCGGCAGGTGGGCGGTGCCGGCGCCTCGCAGGCGCGCGACCTCGGCGTCCGGCAGCCGCCACGGCGCCACCGGCACGATCACCCCGTCATTGCCAGCGGGATGCCCGGAGTCGCGGGCAGCGCGGTGCAGCCGCTCGGCCAGCGGCACGCGGCCCCGCACGAGCGTCGGGATGGCCGGCGGCTCGTCGAGCACCGCAGGCGCGATGGTCGCCAGGAGCGTCCGCGCCGCGTCATCCCCGACCAGCTGGGCGAGCTCGCGCGGCAGCACGCCGCGGGTGAGGGCTGCGATGGCGCGCAGCGTCGGCGGATCGGCGTCGAGCTCGGCGACCGGCGCCTGCGCCCCGATCGCGATGCGGTCCGGCGTGCGGCGGAAGACGGCGAGATGGGGATCGAGACGAAGCATGGGCGCATGGTGCGCCATCGCGGCATGTCGCGTCCGCGACTCTCCACAGCTCAGGCGCCGGGCGCGCCCCCGCGCTCGTCGTCCGGTGTGCTGCCGGAATCGTCGCCCGCGTCGTCGCCTGCGTCGTCGACCGGCTCGCCGGCGGCGTCGGTGGGCGAGGCGGCATCCGTGGCGCCGGGCTCCGCGGTGGTGTGCTGGGCGCGCTCGGCGTCGTCGAGCAGCTCCTGCAGGGCCAGATCCATCTCGTCGAGCTCGCCGCCGCCCTGCAGGCGGGAGATCACGCGAGCCGGGTCGTCGATGTCGTCGGAGCCGGGCATCAGGTCGGGCTGATCCCACAGCGAGTCGCGCAGCTCTGGGCCGACGGCGTCCGTGACGCTGCGCCAGAAGGCGGCCGCCTCACGCAGGCGGCGCGGGCGGATCTCGAGTCCGACGAGCGTGCCGAAGGCCTTCTCCGCGGGGCCGCCGGTGGCGCGTCGCCGACGGACCGACTCGGCGATCGCATCCCGCTTCGGCAGGCGGGCGGTGGCGGCCTCGGTGACCGCATCCACCCATCCGTCGATGAGGGCGATCGTGGTCTCGAGCCGTGCGAGCGCCTCGAGCTGCTCCGGGGTCTTCGGGGGGATGAGTGCGCCGCTCGAGAGCGCCTCCCGCAGCTCATCCGTGTTGGTCGCGTCGAAGGACTCCGCGAGCTCCTCGAGCCGCTCGATGTCGATGTGGATGCCCTCGGCGTACTCGCGCACGGAGGAGAGCACGTGCAGCCGCAGCCAGCGTGCGTGATGGAACAGGCGTGCGTGGGCGAGCTCGCGCGCCGCCATCCAGATGTGCACCTGATCCTCGGGGATCTCGAGGCCCTCGGCCGCCGAGCGCAGGTTCACCGGCAGCAGCGCCGCCGTGTCCTCGAGCAGCGGGAAGCCGAAGTCGCCGCCGGCGACGGTCTCGCCGGCCAACTGGCCGACGACGTTGCCGAGCTGCATGGCGAACATCGTGCCGCCCACGTTCCGCAGGATCTTCTCGGCACCGGCGAGCATCTCCTGCGCCTCCTCCGGCGCGTGCTCCTGCATCGCCCGCGTCAGCGCATTCGCGACGCTGTTCGCCACCGGCTCGCTCATCTCCTGCCAGACGGGCATGGTCGCATCGACCCACTGCTGGCGCGACATCATCGTGAGTCCCGTGGCCGCACCGATCTCGGTGGTCTCGCTGAGCCACAGGGCTGCGAGATCGACGGCCTGCTGCACGGCATCGCGCTCTGCGCTCGTGACCGAGCCCGGGTCGCGCTGCACGATCGCGGCCGCCTGGCGGGATGCGGCCGACCAGTCGATGCCGTCCTCGCTGCGGGACAGCGCCGCCTGCAGCTGCGCCATGATCGCCTGCAGCTGGGCCGGGTCGGAGGGCATGCCTGCCGCCCCGGCGAGACGCGACGGATCGATGGGTCCGGCGCCGGAGAGGAACTGCTGCAGCATCTCGCGCAGCTCGTCCTCGGGGCGACGATCTTCGGAGTCCTCAGGCATGCGACTACGCTATCCCCAGCATGTCCGAACCCGCCGGGAATCCCGCCATCCCGCCCTCCGCCATCCGCGAACAGCCGGTCCAGCATCGCTTTCCCGACCTGCGGCCGAGGCGCCTTCGGCGTGCCGGTTGGGGCTCGCTCGCCGCAGCGGCCGCCGCCGGGCTCGCGCTCGCGTTCGTGCCGTCGCCGTACGTGGTCGAGACCGCCGGGCCGACCTACGACACCCTGGGTGAGACCGACGCCGGCCCGCTGATCGAGATCGACGGCGTGGAGACCTATCCCACCGAGGGGGAGCTGCGGCTGCTGACGATCGCGTTGCACGGGAGCCGGGAGCGACCGCTCAGCTGGGTCGAGGTCGCCCGCGCCTATCTCGACCCGGCGGATTCGATCATCCCGGTGGACGCCGCCTTCCCGCCGGACGTCTCGATCGAGGAATCGAACGAGGCGGGCCGCATCGACATGCAGAACTCGCAGCAGGCAGCGGTCGCGGCAGCACTGCTGCATGAGGGGATCGACATCGTCAGCGACGTGCGAGTCGCGAGCGTCATCCCGGACGCTCCGGCAGACGGGGTGCTGGAGGAGGGCGACCGCATCCTGCGCGTGAACGGCGAGACCGCCTACGACGTCTTCTCCATCCGCGACGCGATCGCCGCCGCGGATGGCCCGACCACCTTCGACATCGAGCGCGATGGCCAGCCGATGACGCTCGAGATCACCCCCATCGTGGAGGGCGAGCAGCGCCTCGTCGGCATCTACCCGTCGCATGCGTTCACCTTCCCGTTCACCGTCGACATCGAGCTGCCGAACGTGGGCGGGCCGAGCGCGGGCATGATGTTCGCCCTCGGCATCGTCGACGAGCTCACGCCCGGCGCCATGACCGCCGGCACCGACTGGGCGGGCACGGGCACGATCTCCGCGCTCGGCGACGTCGGTCCCATCGGCGGCATCGTGCAGAAGCTGCATGGCGCCGAGGATGCGGGCGCCACGCACTTCCTCGCGCCCGTCGAGAACTGCGCCGAGGTGGTGGGCCACGTGCCCGACGGCCTGACGGTCTTCGCCGTCGACACGCTCGACGACGCGATCAGGGCGATCGAGACGGTCGCGATGAACGCCGACACGTCTGCGCTGCCCACGTGCGGGACGGGCGCTTCCTCATAGGCTCGGCGGCTACCATTGGCAGGACCGCCTCATAGCCTTTGGAGCCCCACGACGTGTCTGCCAACGCCGAACGACCTACCGCCGCGACCACCGGGAGGCAGCGTCCGTCGCCCCTGCTGATCACGGTCCTGATCGTCGCCGCCATCATCGGGGCCTTCGTGCTCTTCTCCGGCTTCTACGCCGACATCCTCTGGTTCGACCAGCTGGGCTTCGTGCAGGTGCTGCAGACGCGCTGGCTGTCGATCGCGGTGATGTTCGCGATCGGCTTCGTCGCCATGGCCGTGCCGCTCGCGCTCGCGATCCAGATCGCCTTCCGCTCGCGCCCCGTCTACGCGCAGCTCAACTCCCAGCTCGACCGATACCAGGAGCTCGTCGAGCCGCTGCGCAGGGTGGTCATGTGGGCGGCGCCGGCCGCGCTCGGCCTCTTCTCGGGCGTCGCCGCGGCGTCGCAGTGGGAGACGGCCCAGCTGTGGCTGCACCGCCGGCCGTTCGGCGAGGTCGACCCGCAGTTCGGCTTCGACGTCGGCTTCTTCATCTTCGAGCTGCCGTTCTACCAGCAGGTCGTGGGCTTCGCGCTCGCGGTCCTGTTCATCGCCGGCGTCGCCACGCTGGCCACCGCCTACCTCTACGGCGCCATCCGCATCACGGGTCGCGAGTTCCGCATCTCGCGCTCGGCCCGCATCCAGCTCGCCGTCATCGCGACGCTCTACATGCTCGTGCTCGGCGTGTCGATCTGGCTCGGCCAGTACGCGTCGCTCGCGCAGTCCTCGCAGGGCTTCCTCGAGACCGGTGCAGGCTGGACCGAGGTGAACGCCTCGATCCCCGCCGCCCAGATCCTCGCCGGCATCGCGGCGGTGGTCGCGATCTTCTTCATCATCACGGCCATCATTGGTCGCTGGCGCGTCGCCATCGTGGGCACGGCGCTGCTCATCGCCGCCTCGCTGGTCGTGGGCGTCGCCTACCCCGCGATCATGCAGCGCTTCCAGGTCGACCCCAGCGCCAGGACGCTCGAGGCCGAGTACATCCAGCGCAACATCGACGCCACCCGCTCGGCATGGGGCGTGGACGAGATGGTGGAGACGGCCTCGGATGCGCGCACGGACGCGGAGCCCGGCGCGCTGCGCGAGGACGCGGAGACGACCGCGAACATCCGCATCATCGACCCCGCGCTCGTCACCGACGCGTTCGCCAACCTGCAGGAGTACCGCCCCTACTACGGCTTCGGCGAGCAGCTCGACGTCGACCGTTACGACGTCGAGGGGCAGACGCAGGACACCGTCATCGCGGTGCGCGAGCTCGACCTCTCGGGTCTCGACGACGACAGCTGGTACAACCGGCACATCGTCTACACGCACGGCTACGGCGTCGTGGCCGCCTACGGCAACCAGCGCGGGCCCGAGGGTCAGCCGGTGTTCCTGCAGTCCGGCATCCCGACCGAGGGCGAGCTGGGCGAGTACGAGCCGCGGGTGTACTTCGGCGAGTCGATGCCCGACTACTCGATCGTCGGCGCCCCCGGCACGCTCGAGCTCGACTTCCCGCGCTCCGGCGACGAGAGCGGCAACGCCGAGACGACCTTCGCCGGTGAGGGCGGGCCGAAGCTCGACAACCTCTTCAAGCGGCTCGTCTACGCGCTGCAGTTCCAGTCCGAGCAGATCATCCTCTCGGACGCGGTGACCGATGAGTCGCAGATCCTCTACGACCGCGACCCGCGCGAGCGCGTCGCCGAGGTCGCGCCCTACCTGACGCTCGACACCGACACCTACCCGTCGATCGTCGACGGGCGGCTGGTGTGGGTCGTCGACGGCATGACCACGGCCTCGACCTACCCGTACTCCTCGCATCGCTCGATCGCGCAGGCGATCGCCGACACGACGAACCCCACGCCCCCGATCGGCGACGTGATCAACTACGTGCGCAACTCGGTCAAGGCGGTCGTGGACGCCTACGACGGATCGGTCACGCTCTACGCGTGGGATCCGGAGGACCCGATCCTGCAGGCATGGAACGAGATCTACCCGGGCACCATCCAGCCGATCAGCGAGATGTCGGGCGAGCTCATGAGCCATGTGCGCTACCCGGCCGACATGTTCAAGATGCAGCGCTCGATCCTGGGCAACTACCACGTCACCAACCCCGGCACGTTCTTCTCCGGCGACGACCAGTGGGCGACGCCGACCGATCCGACGGTCGGCTCGACGCAGGCGGCCGCTCCCACGCAGCCGCCCTACTACCTGACGATGTCGGTCGACGGGCAGGATCCGGCGTTCACGCTGTACTCGACCTTCATCCCGCAGGACGGCCGCAACGTGCTCTACGGCTATCTGTCGGTGAACGCTGATGCCGGAGGCACGGCCGGCGAGGTCGCCGACACCTATGGGCAGCTGACCCTGCAGATGCTGCCGAAGGACCGGTCGATCCCGGGCCCCGGCCAGGTGCAGAACCGGTTCGACACCGACGACCAGGTCTCCAGGGAGCTCAACCTGCTGCGTCAGGGAGCCTCGGAGGTGCGCAACGGCAACCTGCTGACGCTGCCCGTCGGCGGCGGCCTGCTCTACGTGCAGCCGGTGTACCTCGAGTCGACCGGTGCGACCTCATACCCGGTGCTGCGGAAGATCCTGGTGTCGTTCGGCGATGACATCGCCTTCGAGGACACGCTGGATGAGGCGCTCGACGCCCTGTTCGGCGGCGACTCGGGAGCCGAGGCCGGCGACTCCGGCGTCGATCCGGCCGCACCGGGCGATGAGCCCGGTGAGGAGCCCGCCCCCGAGGGCAGCCTGCAGGCACGCCTCGACGCGGCAGTCCAGGCGGCCGGGGCCGCGCTGCAGGAGCGCCAGGCCGCATACGCCGAGAACGATCTGGTCGCGGCCGCGGAGGCGGATGAGCGTCTGACCGCTGCGCTTGCGGATGCGATCGAGCTCTCGGCGCAGATCGAGGGCGATGTCGCACCGTCGGAGACGGCCGCACCGGAGACGCCGGCCGAGACCGCCGCTCCGGAGGAGACCACCGCGCCCTAGCCGAGTTGCCGTTCCGCTCTGCCCCTGGTAATGTTTCATCTCGTGCCGCGGGGTGGAGCAGCTCGGTAGCTCGCCGGGCTCATAACCCGGAGGTCGCAGGTTCAAATCCTGTCCCCGCAACAAGAAGTCCGCGAACTGCGGCACACAGAAGAGGCGCCCGAGAGGGCGCCTCTTCTGCATCTGCGCCTGGGATGCGCTCGGCGCCCGGCAGCGCCGCAGTCGCGCTGTCGTCAGCGCGCGCCGCCGTTCGAGCCGGAGAGCTCCGGCCGCCCCTCGCTCGGCTGCACGACGACGAAGCCGGGACCGTGGAAGGCGAGCTGGAAGGCCTCCCCGGTGCCGCCGCGCAGCATCGATCGCATGTTCATGCTGTTCACCACGCTGGGGTTTAGCCCCGCCGACCAGCACACGGCCGCGTTCGGGTCGACGAAGGTCGGCTGCTGCGAGCAGTCGAGCAGTAGCGGCTGACCCTCGCAGGAGATGCCGACGGTGCCGACGCCCCCGATCTCGACGTTGAAGAGGCCGCCGGCGAGGATGTTGCCGCTGCGCATCATCCGGATGTCCCACTGCAGCTCCGGGTCGAACGCCAGCAGGCTCTTCCCGTTCACCGACAGCCCCTCGTTCTCGAGCTGCACGGTGAACACGTTCGCCGCATCCCTGGCCAGGAAGACCTCGCCCTCGCCGCGCATGCGCATGAGCGACGTGCCCTCACCGGTGACGAGCTTCTTCAGCATCCGGCCGGCGCCCGCACCCTCGTGCTGGAACTCGATCTGGCCCTGGTACGCGACCATCGCGCCCTTGGCCGAGAGCACGTCGCGCCCGCCGGAGACGTTGATCCGCAGCATTTTGCTCGACTGCTTCACCCATCGATCGGCCGATTGGCGCTCTTGATTCGCCTCGGCGAACAGCTCTGATCTCATGCGTCCCCCTCCAGGGCTTGCTCGAGTCGCTCGACCTTGCCGTCGAGCTCGCCCGTCCAGCCGGGGCGGATGTCGGCCTTCAGCACCAGGGATGCGCGCGGCGAGACGGCGAGCACCGCGTCGGTGGCGCGCCGCACGACGTCGAACACCGCGTCCCACTCGCCCTCGATGGTGGTGAACATCGCGTCCGTGCGGTGCGGCAGGCCGCTCTCGCGGACGACCCGCACGGCGGCCGCGACCGCGTCGTGCACGGAGCCGTCGGGGCCTGCGGTGGACGGTGCTACAGAGAATGCGACGAGCATCCTGCTCCCTTCGTCGCTCTCGATCCTGGCACCTGGTGCCCGATCGCGCGAGCGCCGCCGCCTAGGCTGGTGGCATGCGAGAGGGAGACGAGATGCTGCTGGCTGCCGCGGTGCAGTGGGCGCCGGGGGAGGACGTGGCCGAGAACCGCGCCGCCGCGGCGCGGTGGATCGACCTGGCGGCTGCCCGGGGGGCGCGGCTGATCGTGCTGCCGGAGTACTCGCAGCACTGCTCGGCGGATCTCGCGTCCACCGCGGCCGAGGCGGCGGAGACGCTCGACGGGCCGTTCGTCGCGATGCTGCGCGAGCGTGCCACCGCCAGCGGTGCCGTCGTCGTCGCCGGGCTCATCGAGCAGCACGACGGCGGCGTCGCCAACACCGTCGTCGCCGTCGACGCGTCCGGGATCCTCGCGGCCTACCGCAAGGTGCACCTGTACGACGCCTTCGGCACCAGGGAGTCCGACTGGCTGACCGCCGGCGACCCTGCGCAGGCGGTCGTGATCGACGCCTTCGGCACGCGCATCGGCATCCAGACCTGCTACGACCTGCGCTTCCCCGAGATGACGCGACGGCTCGTCGACGCGGGCGCCGATGTCATCCTGGTGCCGGCCGAGTGGGTGCGCGGGCCGCAGAAGGAACGGCACTGGACGACGCTCGTCACTGCCCGCGCCATCGAGTCGACCGTGCACATCGTGGCGGCCGACCAGGCACCGCCGCTGGGCGTCGGCTGCTCGCTCATCGTCGACCCGATGGGGATCCCGCTCGCGGCGCTCGGCGACGAGCAGGGCATCGCTGTAGCGCCGATCGACCCGGACGCCATCGTGCGCACGCGCGCGCGCAATCCCTCGTTGGCCAACCGGCGCTACCGCGTCGGCTGAGCCGTCAGCCCCGCGAGGGCTGCAGCTCGGCGCCGCGCAGGCCCGCGAGCCGCGTCGAGGCCTCGTGCAGCATGTCGTCCGACTTGCAGAACGCGAAGCGGATGGTGGAGCGCAGATCTCGGCGCGACGGCCGCGCGAACGCCGACAGCGGCACGCCGACGACGCCGACGAGCTCCGGCAGCCGCCTCGAGAGCGCGGTCGCGTCCTCGATGCCGAGCGGTGCGGCATCCGCGAGCACGAAGTATCCGGCGTTCGCCTCGTGCACGGTGAAGCCGGCGGTGCGCAGCCCGCGCGTGAGGATGTCGCGCTTGCGGGCGAACGATGCGACGGTGGTGTCGAAGTGCTCGTCGGGCAGGCGCAGGCCGACCGCGATCGCCGGCTGGAACGGGGTGCCGTTGACGAAGGTCAGGTACTGCTTGACGGCGCCGATCTGCGCGATCCGCTGCGGGGTCGACATGATCCAGCCGACCTTCCAGCCGGTGAGCGAGAAGGTCTTGCCCGCCGAGGAGATGGAGACGAGGCGCTCGCGCGCGGCGTCGAAGGAGGCGAGCGGCACGTGCTGCTCGTCGTAGACCAGGTGCTCGTAGACCTCATCGGTGACGATGATCGCGTCACGCCGCTCGGCCACCCGGACGATGTGCCGCATGGTCTCCTCGCTGAAGACCGAGCCGGTCGGGTTGTGCGGGGAGTTGACGAGGATCATCTTGGTGCGCGGTGTCGTGGCCCGCTGCAGCCGATCGATGTCGGGCTCGAAGTCGGGCGCCGCCAGCGGCACCGGCACGAGCACGGCGCCCGCGAGCGCCGCGATCGCGGCGTAGGCGTCGTAGTACGGCTCGAACACGACCACTTCGTCGCCGGGGTTCAGGTAGGCGAGCATCGTGGCCGCCAGCGCCTCCGTCGCCCCCGCGGTCACCAGCACATCCCCACGCCCCAGGCCGATCCCGTAGAAGCGCCGCTGATGCTCGATGATCGCCTCGATCAGCTCGGGTGCACCGCGGGCGGGCCCGTACTGGTTCCGACCGTGATCGATGGCGTGCTTCGCGGCGTCGAGCACAGCACGAGGGCCGTCTTCGTCGGGGAAGCCCTGGCCGAGGTTGAGGGCGCCGGTCTTCGTGGCGAGCGCGGTCATCTCGGCGAAGATCGTCGGTGCGAGCCGACCGTCTGCGCCCAACAGGCCCGCGCCGGAGGCCGCTCGCTGCCATGGTGCCTGTTCCATGATCCGACGCTATCGGGTTCTCGCTGGTTCCGAACGGCCGACATCGGCGCCGCGTAGGAACTGCATGGATTCACGTGACACGGTGGTCACCATGACGAACCCGTACGACAGCGTGCCGAATCCGATGGCACCGCAGCAGCCGCCCCAGCAGCGCCCCGCGCATCCCGAGCAGGCATTCCGGCCGCAGGGACAGCAGGACTGGCAGCGGTGGCAGGCACCCTCGACGCCGCAGGCGAGCGCCCCGGCCGCGCCCTCCGGCTACGCCCACCCGTCGTACTCCGCCCCGGCGGACGCAGCACCGACGCATTCGGCCCCCGTGTACTCCAACGGCGCCTACCCCCTTGCCGGGTCGTCGGCATCCGCGCAGACCGCGGTCGCGGCCAAGCCCCGCAGGCGCACCGGGCTGGTCTTCGGCACACTGCTCGCGGCCGTGCTCGTGGGCATCCCGGCGGGCTTCGGCGGCGCGGCGCTCTGGGACGCCCAGCAGCCGCAGACGCAGTCGGCAAGGGAGACCGGCGGTGCGACCGGCGAGCCCGTCACGAACCCCGGCACGATCGCCGACGTCGCCGCCCAGGCCGGCCCATCCGTGGTCACCGTGCAGGCGTCGTCGAACGCCGGATCGGGGGAGGGCTCCGGGGTCGCCGTCGCTGCCGGCGGCTACATCGTGACCAACAACCACGTGGTCACGCTCGGCGGCCAGTCCGCGAACGCGTCGATCACCGTCGAGACGAACGACGGCCGGCTGCTCGCAGCCGAGGTGGTGGGCACCGACCCGATCGTCGACCTCGCCGTCATCAAGGTCGACGCCGATCTGCCCGTCATCACCTTCGCCTCCAGCGACGACGTGCGCGTCGGCGACAGCGCGATCGCGATCGGCGCGCCGCTCGGGCTCTCGAACTCGGTCACCGACGGCATCGTCTCGGCGGTCGATCGCGGCCTCCGCATCGCATCGAGCGCCGCGCCGCAGAGCGGCGACGAGCAGCAGTCCGACCAGTCACCGTTCGGCTTCTGGCAGCCGGATGGCGCCCAGGCAGCGCAGCAGGAGATCTCCATCCCGGTCGTGCAGACCGACGCGTCGATCAACCCCGGCAACTCCGGCGGTGCGCTGCTCAACAGCGGCGGCCAGCTCGTCGGCATCAATGTGGCGATCGCGAGCATGGGGTCCACGGACGGCGAGTCCGCGGGCTCGATCGGCATCGGCTTCGCGATCCAGTCGAGCCTCGTGCAGCGCGTCGTCGAGGAGATCATCGCCACCGGCGAAGCCACGCACGGGCTGCTCGGCGCCAGCGTGAGCGATGTCACCGATGCATCCGTCGGCACCGTCGGCGCGCAGATCCAGGAGCTCTCGGACGGCGGTGCAGCCGAGGCAGCGGGTCTCCGGGTCGGCGATGTCGTGACCGAGATCGCCGGTCAGCCGGTCACGGGTGCCGTGGACGCCACCGCCCAGGTGCGCTCGCACGCCGCTGGCAGCGACGTCACCGTCACCTATGTGCGCGACGGCGAGACCGCCGAGGTGCAGGTGACGCTGGGGGCGCTCAGCTAGCCCTGCCCGCGCCGCGATCCTCCGACGGCGCGTCGCCCGGCCCATCCGCCGGCGACGCGCCGTTCGGCGTCTCGGCGGCCCGCTCGATGTCGGCCGCGGCGTCGGCGCTGCCGGCGCGCCTGGCCGCGGCACGGTCGCGCAGCCGACGCAGCCCGCCGCCGAGTCCCTCGCGCTCGATCTGCCGGGCCTCGTTGATGCGCTCACCCAGGCTCGGTCGCGCCTCCTTGATGCGCGGCACGAGGCTGCCGTCGAAGTGCAGCGGCGCGGGGCCGAACGCCTCACGCGCGGCCTTCACGACCTGCCGGCCGAGGATGTTGTTGCCCACGCCGCCGATGACCGCGCCGATGCCGAAGGGCATTGCGCGCCCGAGCATCGACGCGCCGGTGTTGCGCGCCATGCGCCGCAGGAACGCACGGCGCAGGTAGTCGACGACCTGGCCCATCGCGCCGCTCGGCAGCGCCGAGGTGATGAGCTCGCCCCAGTACGTATTGCCCTGCACGCCCCCGCGGCCGAGTGCCTGCTCTGCCGCGCGCTTGACCAGCGACTGTCCGCCGGCGCCGAGCATGAGTCCCATCACGAGCGCCTTCGCTCGCTCCTCGTCCTGCACCGCGATGCCGTGCACCTCGGTGACGGCCTGGCCGAAGAACGCGCTGGCCTCGAGGAATCCCACCGTCTCGGCGACCGTCAGCCCGATCGCCGCGGCGGTGCCGATGCCGGGAGCGACCGCGGTCGCGCCCACGGCGGCCCCGCCGGTGGAGACGGCGGAGAGGTACTGCTTCTCGAGCCGCGTGATGACCTGCTCGGGCGTCAGCTCCGGGTGCTTCCGACGGAGCGCGCGCAGGTGGTTGATGACGAGCGGCCGCTGCACGCCGAGGATGCCGTCGAGCGTCTTCAGCAACCAGCCGAGATCCTCGTGCTCTTCGATCTCACCCATCGATTCCCCCTCGTGGTCGTGGCGCGCGCACCCCGGCGCGCTCAAGCAAGCATCCTCGCGCATCCGGCCCGGGGATGCGCTGAACGTGGGATCATGGAGCCATGACGACGACAGGACCCGACACCGCAGGACCCGACTCGATCGGCACCGGCGGCGGCACCGATGTGCTCGATCGCGAGCTCGAGCAGCTGCTCAACGAGGAGTCTGTCGAAGACGGCGACCACGATCGCTTCTCTCACTACGTGAAGAAGGAGAAGATCCTGCAGTCGGCGCTCTCCGGCAAGGCCGTGCGCGCGCTGTGCGGCAAGAAGTGGACCCCGGGCCGCGACCCGGAGAAGTTCCCCATCTGCCCCGCCTGCAAGGAGATCTACGAGAAGCTCCGCACCGAGTAGCTGCCGCACCGAGCAGCGCACCGCCCCCGCCCGCGGCTTCCGCCTCCGCGAGCCGCTCGCCGCTCCCGGGAGCCGCCTCACCGCCACCCGAGCGCCGCCCGCATCCGCCGAGCGCCGCCCTCCGCTATGCAGCGGCGAGCTTCCCCGAATCGCGCGTTCTCGACGAGCATCGCGCCGCTTGGGGAAGCTCGACATCCGCCCCGAGTGCGAGCTTCCCCGGATCGCGCGTTCTCGACGAGCGTCGCGCCGCTTGGGGAAGCTCGACATCCGCCCAGAGCGCGAGCTTCCCCGGATCGCGCGGTTTCGACGCGAGGCGAGTCGGTTCGGGAAGCTCGCCGGTCGTCGCGGTGCCCGGCCGGCGTCGCGGTGCTCGGCCGGCGTCTCGGTGCTCGGCGGTCTTGGCGCTTGACGATCGGGGCGGATGCGTCAGCGGAAGACCGTCGGGATCGCGGGTTCGCCGCGGGCGAGGCGGTGCGCGTCGGCCGGGAGCTCCGCGACGGAGCGGGTGTGGCGCTCGCGCGCGGCTTCCACGCCGGCGGCACCGAGCCACCGCGCGTCGATCTCGCCGTCGGTGACCAGCGGCACCTGCAGTGCGCGGCCGTCGAGGCTCGCATCCGCCAGCGCGCGCTCGCCGCCGAGCAGCACCGTCTCCTCGACGGCGACGCCATCGCGCATGCGTCGCGCAGCCACCTTCTCGCCGCCCTTCGACGCCTTGTTCTCGGAGTGCTTCGCGACGCCAACCCACGCGCCATCGTCGCCCTGGCGAGCCACGAGCTTGTAGACCATGCCCGCGGCGGGGGCGCCGGAACCCGTGACCACGCTCGTGCCCACGCCGTAGGCGTTCACCGGGCTCGCCTGCAGCCCGGCGATCGCATACTCGTCGAGGTCGCTCGTGACGGTGATGCGCGTGCCGGTCGCGCCGAGCGAGTCGAGCAGTGCTCGCGCCTCACCCGCGACCTCCGCGAGATCGCCCGAGTCGAGGCGGATGCCGCCGAGCTCCGTGCCCGCGATCTCGACGGCCGTGCGGATGCCCTGCTCGATGTCGTAGGTGTCCACGAGCAGCGTCGTGCCCACGCCGTGCGTATCGATCTGCGCCAGGAAGGCCGCGGCCTCAGAGTCGTGCAGCAGCGTGAACGAGTGCGCCGCCGTGCCCATGGTCGGGATGCCCCAGCGGGCGCCCGCGGCCAGGTTCGAGGTGGCGGAGAAGCCCGCGATGTACGCGGCGCGCGCGGCCGCGATCGCTGCCTCCTCGCTCGCGCGGCGCGAGCCCATCTCGGCGACCGGACGATCCTGCGCCGCGCGCGCCATGCGGGTCGCCGCGTTGGCGACGGCGGAGTCGTAGTTGAGCACCGAGAGCGCGACGGTCTCGAGCACGACCGCCTCGGCGAAGCTGCCCTCGACGACCAGGATGGGGGAGCCGGGGAAGTAGAGCTCGCCCTCGGCATAGCCGCGGATGCTGCCGGAGAAGCGGTACTCGGCCAGCCAGTCGAGCAGCTCAGCCGAGACCACGTCGTTCTCGCGCAGGAAGCGCAGCTCGTCGTCGCCGAAGCGGAACTCGGCGAGCCGCTCGAGGAAGCGACCGGTGCCGGCGACGACGCCGTAGCGCCGGGCGCCGGGGAGGCGCCGGGCGAACACCTCGAAGACGGAGGGCCGGAATGCCGTGCCGCTGCGCATCGCGGCATCGATCATCGTCAGCTCGTATCGGTCGGTCATGAGCGCGGTGTCGTTCACGCCCGCCAGCCTACGGTGGCGGATGCGCGGACGGCTGCCCGGCCGCCTGCGGTGGGGCAGCCGGGCCGGGTAGCGTGGCCCGGTGCCGTACTCCGTGTCCAACACCACGCGCCCACTGCCGGACGGCGTCGAGCTGCGCGAGCCGACACCGCAGGACGCTCCCGCGTGGGCGATGTTCCTCGTCGAGGAGCAGCAGCGCACGTATGCGGGACAGCTGCCTGACGATTTCGCGATCCGAGGCCTGGCGCAGGCCAACATCGTCGGGCTCGCGCGTGCCTTCGGCGATCCGGGCCGACGAGCCGCCGTGCGGCGGATCGCATGGCACGAGGGTCGCATCGTGGGCGTTGCCTCGACGATCACCGCGCCCGCAGCCTGGGAAGAGCAGCTGGGCCTCGTGCCGCCGCCCGCGGATCGCGAGCTCGACCGGCTCTACGTGCACGCCGACATGCATGGCACCGGGCTCGGCGCGGCGCTGTTCGACGCGGTCGTCGACGAGCGTCCGCACTACCTGTGGCTCATCGACGGCAACGACCGCGCCGCGCGCTTCTACGAACGGCGCGGATTCCGTCACCTCGACGAGCAGGTGGAGACGGGCCCGACCTGGGGAAGCATCCCCATGCACCGCATGCTGCGGCCGGAGCGCTCACCCCTGCGGTGAGCGCGGAGGCCGCAAGGTCGAGGAGCGTGGGCCGAGGCCGCCCGCGTGACGAGACCTCGCCGACGGGAGAACCCGCAGCGGGGTCTCGTGACGCGGGCCGGCTGCGCCCGGCCCGCTCCTCGACCAACGGCATCAGCCGGGCTGCGCCCGGCGCGCGTCACGAGACGATGGCAGGGGCTGCTACTCGAGCAGGCCCTGCTCCTCCAGCCACGCGCGCGCGATGTCCGCGGCGGGCGACTGCTGCTCGACGCTCTGGCGGTTGAGGTCGACGAGCGCCTCCGCGGTCAGCGCCTCGCTCACCTCGTTCACCGTCTCCTGCGCCTCCTCGTCGACGCGGTCGCTCGCGATCGGCACGACGTTCGAGGCGAGGAACAGGCCCTCGGGGTCCTCGAGCACGACCAGGTCGTTCTGAGCGATCGTCGGGTCTGCCGTGTAGACGATGGCGAGCTGGATGTCGCCGTCCTGCAGCGCCTGGATCGTGAGCGGGCCGCCGCCATCCTCGATGGGCGTGAAGTCCACCTCGATGCCGTATACGTCGGCGAGGCCCATCGGCCCGTTCGGTCGCGTCTCCGCCTCCGAGTTGGCGCCCATGGTGAGCCGCTCGTCGATGTTCGCGAGGTCGGCGACCGTGGTGAGGTCGTGCTCCTCGGCGAACTCGCGGGTCACGACGTAGGAGTCCTGGTCGGTCGCGGGCGCCTGCTCGAGGATCATGAGGCCCTCGGGTGCCGCCTCGACGAGCGCGCCGTAGACCTCGTCGCTCGTGCGCTCGGCCGGCTCCTCCGTCCAGTACTGCAGCAGCGGTCCGGTGTACTCGGGGAAGAGGTCGATCGAGCCCGACTCGATCTCCGGCATGTAGACCTCGCGCTGCCCGATGCGCAGCTGCCGATCGATGGTGTAGCCGTCGGCCTCGAGCGCCTGCGCGTAGAGCTCGGCGATGATCTCGTTGGAGTAGTAGTCCTGCGAGCCGACGACCAGCGTGCCGGCGTCGCCCTCGCCCGCGGGCGTGGTCTCGCCACCCTCCTCGAGCGGGTCGGCGCTGGCGCAGCCGGCCAGCAGCACTCCGGCCGCGCCGACTGCGGCGATCGTGCGTGCAGCCCTGCCTCGTGTGATGTTCATGCGGTGATCCTCTCTGACGCAGGGGCCTGCGCGCGATGGGGTTCGGCGCGGCGAGATGCCGCGGATTGGACGATCTGGAACAGCAGCTCGACGACCAGAGCGAGCAGCGCGACCAGGATGGAGGCGCCGAGCATCGCGTCGTACTGCTGGGTCTTGATGCCGGAGAACAGGGGCCTGCCGAGACCCGTGTCGGAGATGTAGGCGGCGAGCGTGGCCGTCGAGATCACCTGCAGCGCCGCCGAGCGCAGTCCGCCGATGATGACCGGTGCAGCGAGCGGCAGCTCGACGCCGGTGAGGATCTGCCGCTCGGTGAGGCCGATCGCGCGCGCGGCGCCGACCGTTGCGCGGTCGACCGACTCGACACCGGCGTAGGCGCCGGCGAGCACCGGCGGCAGCGCCAGCACGAGCACCGCGAGGAACGGCGCCTCCAGGCCGATGCCGAGCCCCAGGCCCAGCAGCGTCAGCAGGCCGAGCGTCGGCAAGGCGCGTGCTCCGCCGGTGATGGCGATGATCAAGCCGCGGCCGCGCCCGGTGTGGCCGATGAGCGTGCCGATCGGGATGCCGATCACGGCGGCCGCGAGCAGCACCGAGAACGAGAACCCGAGGTGCTCGAGGATCCGCTGGCCGATGCTGCCGGCGCCCGTCCAATTGGCGGGATCGAGGATCCACTGGATCGCTTCGACGAAGAGGTTCATGCGCGGCTCACCACCCGGTGCCAAGGCAGCGCGATTCGGGCCGCGAGCACGGTGAGCCCGTCGAGCAGGAACGCGACGGCCACTGTGAGCACGATGCCGGTGATGATCGACGCGTCGATGCCACGCTGGAAGCCGTCGGTGAAGAGCGTGCCGAGGCTGGAGATGCCGATGACGGCGCCGACCGTGACGAGGCTCACCGTCGAGACGGTGACGACGCGCAGCGACGAGAGCAGCACGGGGCCGGCGAGCGGCAGCTCCACCCGCCAGAAGAGCGCCCAACGCGAGTGGCCCATGGCGGTCGCCGCGAGGCGTGTCTCGGCCGGCACCGACGCGAAGGCATCGGCGGCGCCGCGCACGAGCAGCGCGCATCCGTAGACCGTGAGCGCCGTGATCATGGTCGCCGGCGAGCGGAGCGGGAGTCCCAGGATCGGCGGGATGATGATGAACAGTGACAGCGACGGGATCGCGTACAGCAGCCCCGTGCCGGTGAGCAGCGGCGTGCGCAGCCGCGGGCTGCCGGCGGCGAGTCGGCCGAGCGGCACGGAGATGATCAGGCTCAGCAGGATCGGTGGCACGGACAGCACGAGGTGGTCGGCCAGCAACTGGCCGACGATGTGCAGGTTCTGGCTCAGCCAGTTCACCGCTCGAGCACCCCGGTCGGTCGGTCGTCGCCGTCGACCACCACGTCGCGGCCGTCGATCTGACGGATGCGCAGGGTGCGGTGCGGGGTGCCGGCGCCCACGAAGCTCGCCACGAAGTCGTCAGCGGGGGCAGCGAGGATCTCTGCTGGCGTGCCCTGCTGCGCGATCTCTGCCCCGGTGCGCAGCACCACCACCTCGTCGCCCAGCGCGAATGCCTCGTCGATGTCGTGCGTGATGAAGAGGATGGTCTTGCCGATGTCGGCCTGCAGCGAGCGCATCTCGGTCTGCAGCTGGTCGCGCACGATCGGGTCGACGGCGCCGAAGGGCTCATCCATGAGCAGGATGTTCGGATCGGCGGCGAGCGCCCTGGCGACCCCGACGCGCTGCTGCTGGCCGCCCGAGAGCTGCGCGGGGTAGCGGTCGGCGAGCGCCGTGTCGAGACCGACGCGCTCGAGCAGCCCGAGCGCTGCTGCCCTGGCCTGCTTGCGGCTGGTGCCCTGGAGCACGGGGACGGTGGCGACGTTGTCCGCCACCGTGCGGTGGGGGAGCAGGCCGCCGGCCTGCAGCACGTAGCCGATCGAGCGGCGCAGCTTCACGCGGTCCATCGAGCGCACGTCGACGCCGTCGATGCTCACGGTGCCCTTGGTCGGCTCGACCATCCGGTTCACCATGCGCAGCAGCGTCGTCTTGCCGCTGCCGGAGGAGCCGACGAGCGCGACGACGTTGTGGGAGGGCACGGTCAGGCTGAAGGAGCCGACGGCAACGGTGCCGTCGGGATACTCCTTGTGCACGGCATCGAATTCGATCACCTGGGGCTCCTCGCCTCGCCGGGGTGCCGACGATACCGTGCGAGGCTGGCGCAACGCTGGCCAGACTAGGCTTGCCGTCGTGCAGCGCCCGATCGGAGTCTTCGACAGTGGCGTCGGCGGGCTCACCGTGGCCCGCGCCATCATCGACCAGCTGCCGGCCGAGTCCATCACCTACATCGGTGACACCGCCAACGGCCCGTATGGTCCGCGCGAGCAGGATGAGGTGCGCCACCTCGCGCTCAACGTGCTCGACACGCTCGTGGCGCAGGGTGTGAAGATGCTCGTGATCGCGTGCAACACCGCGACCGCCGCCGTGCACGACCTCGCGGTCGAGCGCTACGAGCGGGGCATGGGCATCCCGGTGGTCGCCGTCATCGAGCCGGCGGTGCGCGCAGCGGTCGCGCAGAGCCGCTCCGGGCGCATCGGCGTGATCGCGACGTCGGGCACGATCGCATCCGGTGCGTACCAGCGCGCGTTCGGCGACGCGGGCGTGCCCCACATCGCCGCCGCCGCGGCGCCGCGCTTCGTCGAGTTCGTCGAGTCGGGGGTGACGACCGGCGACGAGGTGCTCGAGGCCGCGCACGAGTACCTCGCACCGCTGCTCGCCGAGGATCTCGACACGCTCGTGCTCGGCTGCACCCACTACCCGCTGCTGGCGGGCGCCATCGGCTACGTCGCCGGCCCCGACGTGCGGCTCGTCTCGAGTGCCGAGGAGACCGCCGCCGACGTCTACCGCATCCTCAGCGACCGGCAGATGCTGGCACCGCCGACCTCGACGCCGGTCTACGCCTTCGAGGCGACCACCGAGGCGCAGGAGCCGTTCCTGCGGCTCGCGCGGCGCTTCCTGGGGCCAGAGGTGACGCACGTGGAGTTCCACCAGACCGGGGTCATCCAGTTGCCCGGTCGCACCGACTGAAGGAGGTCGCGATGGCGACGAACGACAAGGCACGCAAGGACGGCAGGCGCCTCGACGAGCTGCGCGAGGTGACGATCGAGCGCGGCTGGAGCGAGCAGGCAGAGGGCAGCGCACTCATCTCCTTCGGCCGCACGCGCGTGCTGTGCACGGCATCCGTCATGCCGACCGTGCCGCGCTGGATGGCGGGCAAGGGCAAGGGCTGGGTGACGGCGGAGTACTCGATGCTGCCGCGCTCGACGAACGAGCGGATGGATCGCGAGAGCGTGCGCGGCAAGGTCGGCGGGCGCACGCACGAGATCTCGCGCCTGATCGGTCGCTCCCTGCGCGCGGGCGTCGACATGCGGGCGCTCGGCGAGCTCTCGATCGCGGTCGACTGCGACGTGCTGCAGGCGGACGGCGGCACCCGCACGGCCGCGATCACGGGCGCCTACGTCGCGCTCGCCGACGCGATCACGTGGGCGCAGGGCGAGGGCCGGGTGCCGAAGAGCGCGAAGCCGCTCATCGACTCGGTCGCGGCGATCTCGGTCGGCATCGTCGACGGCACGCCGATGCTCGACCTCGCCTACACCGAGGATGTGCGCGCCGAGACCGACATGAACGTCGTGGCGACCGGCCGCGGCCTGCTCATCGAGGTGCAGGGCACCGCGGAGGGCGCGCCCTTCGACCGCTCGGAGCTCGACCAGCTGCTCGACCTCGCGCTCGCGGGGACGGCGCGGCTCACCGAGATCCAGCGCGAGGCGCTGGGAGCGGGCGCGTGAGCGTCACCGGCTCGACCGGGCTCGACCTGGTCGGCGGCGGGCTGCAGGTGGTGGTCGCCACCCGCAACCCGCACAAGGTCGAGGAGCTCGGCCGCATCCTCGCGCCCCTGCTGCCGGGCGTCGAGCTGCTGCCCGACGACGGGCCGGAGCCGGTCGAGGATGGCGACACGTTCGAGGCGAACGCGCTCATCAAGGCGCGCGCGGCGCACGAGCGCACCGGCCTGCCGGCGCTGGCGGACGACTCCGGCATCGAGGTCGTGGCGCTGGATGGTGCTCCCGGGATCCACTCGGCGCGCTATGCCGGCACGCGCGACGACCGCGACAACGTCGCGCTGCTGCTCGAGCGGCTCGGAGACCGCACCGACCGGGCTGCGCGGTTCGTCTGCGCCGCGGCGTGGGTGGATGCCGACGGCGAGCTCGTGGCGCGCGGCGAGTGGCGCGGCGAGGTGGCCGATGCGCCGCGCGGTGACGACGGCTTCGGGTACGACCCGATCTTCGTGCCGCACGACGGCGGCGGCCGCGCGGCTGCCGAGCTGAGCGCCGAGGAGAAGGACGCCAGGAGCCACCGTCGGCTCGCCTTCACGGCGCTCGCCGAGCGCATCCTCGGTCAGGAAGCGGGCTAGCGTTGCAGGTCGGACCCCCTCGGGGTGCCGAGGCGCGAGCGACGAGAGCGAGGCGGCATGCAGTCGACAGCTGCTGAGGACTACGTCAAGGCGATCTACCATCACACCGAGTGGCAGGCGGATCCGGTCACGCCGTCGCAGCTCGCGGCGCGGCTCGGGCTCGCCAACTCGACCGTCACCGAGATGGTGAAGAAGCTGGCGGCCGCCGGTCTCGTGCACCACCGCCCCTACGGCGCGATCGAGCTGACGCACGCTGGTCTGCAGCTCGCCGTCCGGCAGGTGCGGCGGCACCGCGTGGTCGAGACCTGGCTCGTCGAGCGCCACGGCTACGACTGGGACGAGGTGCACGACGAGGCGGAGATCCTCGAGCACGCGCTCAGCGATCGGCTGCTCGACTCCATCGCTCGCTCGCTCGGTGATCCGGTGCGGGATCCGCACGGCGACCCGATCCCGGCAGCCGACGGCACCACCGTGCGACCCGCGGCGGTGCTGCTCGCCGAGGCCGCGGTCGGCCACGAGGGCGCGGTGGTGCGCATCGCCGACGATGATCCGGCCATGCTGCGGTTCCTCGCCGAAGCCGGGGTGGCGCTGGATGCGGAGCTCACCGTGCTGGGGCAGAAGCCCTACTCGGGATCGATCCAGGTGCGCACCGCGACGGGCACGGTCGACCTGGGGCCGGATGTCGCGCGGGCGGTCTGGCTCGCCGCGTAGCCGCGTAGCCGCGCCGCGTAGCCGCGCTGCTCCGCCGTCGCGCTGCTGTGCGGCAGCGCCGCGCTGCGCCGCCGCGCGACGCAGCCTTGCTCGCCGCAGAAATGTCGCCAACTGCTCGCTAGCAGCCTCGTTCCCAGCCGATAGCGACAATTCTGCCCGGCGGGTGCACGCGGGCGCGCGGGCGCGGGGCCGGATGGGCGGGCGCGGCGCGGCGCGGCGCAGGCGGATGCCGCGGGCGCGTCAGCGGTCGATGCCCTGATCGTTCGTGCCGGAGAGGTCGAGCGTCTCCACCTCGTTCGTCGCGGTGCCCTCGCGGATCTCCCGCTCCACCTCCCGGCGCGACTGGATCGCGTGCCACACGATGAACGAGATGGCGATCAGCACGACGCCGATGAGCACGAGATCGATGTACTGGGTGACGACATCCGCGACGCCCGGGATGTGCGCGACGCCCCAGCCCAAGAGCGGCAGGCCGGCGCCCCACAGCAGGCCGCCGATGATGTCGAGGCGGAAGAACAGCGGCCACGGCATCTTGCCGACGCCCGCAGCGACGGGCATGAAGGTGCGCACGATGCCGATGAACCGGGCGATGATGACCGCCGCGGCGCCGTACCGCAGGAAGAAGCGGTTCGTGCGGTCGATCGTCTTGTGCGAGAACAGACCGGAGGACTTCCGCTGGAAGATCGGTGGCCCGGCCTTCTTGCCGATGTAGTAACCGAGCTGATCGCCGGCAATCGCGCACGCGGCGATGCAGAGCATCACGAGCCAGATGGGCTGGTCGATGTCGCCCGTGAACGACAGGATGCCCGCGATCACGAGCAGCGTGTCGCCCGGCAGCAGGAAGCCGACGAGCAGTCCCGTCTCCACGAACACGATCGCGCAGACCACGACGAGCGCCCAGACGCCCGCACCGGTGATGAGGCCCTCGATGTCGATGAGGAACTCTGATGGCAGCGGATGCACGCTCGTGCTCCTTCGCGTCGTGCGTCGAGTGCGGGAGAGGGGACTTGAACCCCTACGCCACGAGGGCACAAGGACCTAAACCTTGCGTGTCTGCCAATTCCACCACTCCCGCGTGGGTCCTCTGATGCTACCGGCGGCAACGCACGCCGACATCCACGTTCTGCCAGTGTTGGCTCATGGAGATGCGCGCGCTCGTGACCGGTGCCTCGGCTGGACTCGGCGCCGAGTTCGCCCGGCAGCTGGCCGCAGACGGCTTCTCGCTCGTGCTCGTCGCCAGGGATGAGGATCGGCTGCATGCGCTGGCGGCGGAGCTGCCCGTCGAGACCGAGGTGCTGGTGGCCGATCTGCTCACGGAGGACGGCCTCGAGCGCGTGGCCGCGCGCCTCGCCGCCGACACCCGCGCCGTCGACGTGCTCGTGAACAACGCCGGGTTCGCGGTCGCTGAGCCGTTCCACGCATCCGCGATCGATGATGAGCGACGCATGCACGCATTGCTCTCGTGGGTGCCGCTGCGGCTCGCGCATGCGGCGCTGCCCGGCATGCGTGCGCGCGGCCGGGGCGGCATCCTCAACGTCGCGAGCCTCGCCGGGCGCCTGCCGAGCGGCACCTATGCGGCCGCGAAATCTCAGGTGATCACGCTCTCGCGGGCGCTGCACGCGCGCTACCGCCGCGACGGCGTGACCGTCACCGCCCTGCTGCCCGGCTTCGTGGTCACCGAGTTCCACGAGCGGATGGGCATCTCGCCCGACGCAGTGCCGCGCGCCGGCTGGGCGGATGCCCGCAGCGTCGTGCGCGACGGCCTGCGTGGGCTGCGCACGCGCCGTGGCATCGTCGTGAGCGACTGGCGATACCGGCTCGTCGCGCCGCTGCTGTCGCTCATGCCCGACCGGCTGTTCGCCGACATCGGACTGGGCGCGCGCATCGACGAACGGGAGCCCCAGACGTGACCGAGACCATCGCCGTCCTCGGCGCCGGCATCATGGGGGCCGGCATCGCGCGCGTGCTCGCCCGCGCCGGCCACGAGGTGCGCATCTTCGACCCGCGGCCTGAGGCTGCGGCGAGCGCCGCGGAGTCGGCGGGCGCATCCGCCTTCGACACGGTCGAGCAGGCCGTCGACGGCGCGACGATCGTGCTCGAGGCGGCGCCCGAGCGGCTGGAGCTGAAGCGAGCGCTCATCGCCCAGGTGGAGGCGGCCAACGCCCGGGCCGTGATCGCCTCGAACACCTCGTCGATCGCGCCGGACGCGCTCGCGGCGGGCATGCGGGATCCGGCGCGGCTCGTGATCGCCCACTTCTTCAACCCCGCCGACACCGTGCCGCTCGTGGAGGTCGTGCCGGGTCCGGCGACGCCGCAGACGACCGTGGATCGGATGGTGGCGCTGCTCGAGCACGCTGGCAAGACCGCCGTGCCGCTCGCGCAGCAGGTGGAGGGCTTCATCGCCAACCGACTGCAGGCGGCGCTCTACCGCGAGGCGATGCACCTGGTCGAGCTGGGCATCGCCACCGCCGAGCAGGTCGACGCGACCGTGACCGCCGGGCTGGGGCCGCGATGGGCGCTCGCCGGGCCATTCGAGATCATGGATCTCGGCGGCCTCGACGTGTGGACGAGCGTGACGGATGGCATCTTCCCGACGCTCGGCGACGCATCCGCCGCGCCCTCGATGCTGCGGGAGCGTGTGGAGCGCGGCGACCTGGGTGCGAAGACGGGCGCCGGGTTCCTGCCCAGGGGCGAAGATGCGCCGGCCGAGTTCGCCGCCAGGCTCGCAGCACTCATCGAGGCGCGCGACCGCTGATCATGGCGCGTCCAGCCGGTCCGTGGCACCGTTAGCGACATGACCGAACCCATTCGCGCCCTCTACTTCAACACCACGCTCACGCCGTCGCCGGGTGAGAGCCACACCGAGCTGCTCATCGAGGCGAGCGCGAACATCCTGCGCAAGCAGGGCGTGGAGGTCGACGTCGTGCGCGCGGTCGATCACGCCATCGCGCCCGGCGTGCAGCCCGACATGACCGAGCAGGGCGCGGCCGAGGATGCCTGGCCGGCGCTGTGGGAGCTGGTGCAGCGCGCCGACATCGTCGTGCTCGCGACGCCGATCTGGCTGGGGCAGCCGTCGAGCATCGCGACGCGCGTGATCGAGCGGCTCTATGCCGAGTCGGGGCTGCTGAACGACGCCGGGCAGTCGATCTTCTACGGCAAGGTCGGCGGATGCCTCGTCGGCGGCAACGAGGACGGCATGAAGGCGTGCGCATCGCGGGTGATCTACGCCATGCAGCACCTGGGGATGACGATCCCGCCGCAGGCCGACGCCGGCTGGGTGGGTGAGGCGGGCCCCGGCCCCAGCTACGGCGACGAGCTCGACGACGGCTCGCGCGCGGGCGCCGACAACGACTTCACCAAGCGCAACGTCACGATCATGGCGTGGAACCTGCTGCACCTGGCGCGCATGCTGCGCGGCGGCATCCCCACCGAGGGCAACGACCGGCGCGCGTGGAAGGACGGCGAGCGCTTCGGGTTCCAGAACCCCGAGTACCGCTGACGGATTCGCCGCTCGCGCGAGCGGGCGGCAGGTGCTTGGGTGAGCGCATGAGCACGATCGACTGGCTGCTGCAGGGCGATCCGGCGATCCGCTGGCAGGTGATGGCCGACCTGCTCGACGAGGCGCCGGAAGCGGTGGCGCGCGAGCGAGCGCGGGTCGCGGCCGAGGGCTGGGGCGCGGCGCTGCTGGCGGCGCGCGGCGCCGATGGCCAGTGGGCTGGCGGCGCGAACTTTCCCGCGTCGAAGCCGACGCTGCCGGGCCAGCCCTGGACGTCCACGGCACACGTGCTCACCGAGCTCCGTCTGCTCGGGGCCGACCCGGCCGATGCCGCGGTGCAGCGCGCGATCGACGACGTGGCGCGCGTGACCCGCTGGGAGTACGACGACGAGCCGTTCTTCGAGGGCGAGGTGGAGCCGTGCATCAACGCCGCGCTCGTGACGAACGCGATGTACTTCGATCGCGTTGACGCGCGCATCGTCGAGCGGCTGCTGGGGGAGCGGATGGCCGACGGCGGCTGGAACTGCGACCAGGAGCGCGGGAGTGTGCGCTCGTCGTTCGACACCACCATCGCGGTGCTGGAGGCGCTCGCGGCCTTCGAGCAGGTGGCCGACGCACGGTCGGTGTCGATGGCAGCGGTGCGCGAGGCGCGGGCGAGCGGCGAGGCGTACCTGCTGCAGCGCGGTCTGCTGCGTCGAAGGACGACGGGTGAGATCCCGAAGCCGACGTAAACCCAGTTCGCGTTCCCGCTGCGGCACGAGTACGACGCGCTGCGGGCGCTCGAGCACTTCCGCTCCGTGGGCGCGGAGCCGGATGAGCGGATGGGCGAGGCGCTCGAGCTGGTGCACGCCAAGCGTGACGAGGATGGCCGCTGGCCGCTAGACGTCAAGCACGGCGGCGACGCCGTCAACGACTACGGCGCGGTCGGCGAGCCGAACCGCTGGATCACGCTGCGGGCGCTGCGCGTGCTGCGCTGGGCCGAACGACCGGACTGAACGCTCAGCGAATCTCCGCCGATCGGGACCAGAATGGAGCCCGCCAGCGTTGCATCATGAGACGTCGCACCGCGCGCCGTCAGCAGAGTGAGGAGCACCCACCATGGCCAGTGGCATCAACGACCCCGGCACGATCACCAGCGACCCCGGCACCGAGACGGCCGTGCTGGCGGGCGGATGCTTCTGGGGACTCGACGATCTCATCCGTCGGCAGCCGGGCGTGCTGAGCACCCGCGCCGGCTACACCGGCGGCGACAACGACCACGCCACCTACCGCAACCACCCCGGTCACGCCGAGGCCGTCGAGATCGTCTTCGATCCCACGCAGACGACCTATCGCGACATCCTCGCGTTCTTCTTCCAGGTGCACGACCCGTCCACGCGCAATCGGCAGGGCAACGACATCGGCACGAGCTACCGCTCGGCGATCTTCCCGCTCACGCCCGAGCAGGAGCGGGTCGCCCGCGACACCATCGCCGACGTCGACGCGTCGGGGCTCTGGCCGGGCAAGGTCGTGACCACGATCGAGCCCGCCGGTCCGTTCTGGGAGGCCGAGCCCGAGCATCAGGACTACCTGGCGGAGAACCCCAACGGCTACACCTGCCACTTCGTGCGGCCCGGCTGGGTGCTGCCGGAGCGCGACTCCGCCAGCGCCTGATCAGTCGAGGAAGAGGCGTCGACGCCTGGACCAGTCGTTGGTGCCGTAGGTGACGTCGAGGCCGATGACGGCCGGGCTCGTGAGCGTGCGCTTGACCACGAGGGGCAGGCCTTCGCCGGGTTCCAGCACCGCCGGGAGGGTTCGGGGCAGGCGGACGTCCTCACCGGCGTCCGCCTGGCGGATCTCGAGGACGGCGATCGAGACGTCGAGCACGTTCACGAGCTCGAAGTGGCGCCGGTCGTTCCGTCGGATCTGCAGGGCCGAGCGGCGCATGCTCGGCTCCACGGGCGGTGCGGCACGTCCCGCGTCACCCCAGCCGTCCAGCTGCGAGAGGCGACGGCGGGTCTCCTCGTCCGGGCCCGGCTCGGCCGAGGCCGCGGTGGCTCGCTCGGGTGCGATCGGCGGCGCGGGGACGCCCTCCTGCTCGGGGGCGACCGTCTGCCGCAGGCCCTTGTAGGTCTTGCGCTCGCCGATCAGCGCCCACGCGGCCACTGCGCTCGCGAGGATCGAGCCGATCGCGCCGACCCACGCGGGGATCGCGACGCCCCACAGGTCGGTTCCGGCCGGCTCGGCTGACGTGCTGGCGATCCAGAGCTCGAACATGCGCTCATCGTAGGCGCGGGTCGGCGGATGCCCGGGTGGGTTCCGAGTGGACCGTGCGCTGCCAGCTGTCGTTCGGTGCTGTGGACAACTTCCGCGGCGGGCGGTGCCGTTCGGCTTCACTGGCTCGCATGCGTCAAGCCGTCGCCGAGATCACCGCGAACGTGCGGGCGACGGTGCGGCGCGACGGCATCGACCTGACGGGTTCCGGGGATCTTGCCGAGCGCTACGTGCGCGACGCCGTGCGCGCCTACGCGGAACGCTCACTGGGCGGCACGCAGCCGATGCTCGCCGATGAGCGGCAGGCGGAGCGCGATGTGCTGGCGGCGGTGTCGGGCTACGGGCCGTTGCAGCCGTACCTCGACGATCCCGAGATCGAGGAGCTCTGGATCAACCAGGGCTCGCGCGTCTTCTGCGCTCGCAGCGGCGTCAGCGAGCAGCTGCCGCTGCGCCTCACTGAGACCGAGGTGCGCGACCTGGTCGAGCGGATGCTCTCGACCACCGGCCGCCGGGTCGACCTGAGCACGCCGTTCGTCGATGCATCGCTGCCGGACGGCTCGCGCTTGCACGTGGCCAGCGGCGACGTCGCTCGGGGTGCGATGAGCCTCAACATTCGCAAGTTCGCGCGTCGCCTCTCCTCGCTTGCGGCACTCGTGGAGCGCGGCGCGCTCAGCCAGCAGGCGGCGACGTTCCTGGCACAGGCGGTCGTCGCCGGGTGCAACATCCTCGTCTCCGGTCCCACGCACGCAGGCAAGACCACGCTGCTGAACGCGCTGCTCGCCGGCGTCAGGCCAGGCGAGCGGGTGGTGACGGTGGAGGAGACCTTCGAGCTCGACCCGCCCGTCGACGACCTGGTGGGCCTGCAGTGCAGGCAGCCGTCGCTGGAGGGCACGGGCGAGATCACGCTGCGCCGACTCGTGAAGGAGTCGCTGCGGATGCGGCCCGACCGGCTCGTCGTGGGGGAGGTGCGCGAAGCGGAGGCACTCGACCTGCTCGTGGCGCTCAACTGCGGGGTGAGCGGCATGTGCTCGATCCACGCCAACTCCGCACGCGATGCGCTCGCGAAGCTCACGACGCTGCCGCTGCTCGCGGGCCGCAACATCGACGCCGGCTTCGTCGTGCCGACCGTCGCGCAGTGCATCGATCTCGTGGTGCACCTTGCGATCGACGCTCGCGGCAACCGGCAGGTGATCGAGATCCTGGCGCCGACCGGGCAGTCGACGGCGGGCATCATCGAGGCCTCGACGCTGTTCGGAATGCGCGACGGGCTGCTCGAGCCGACCGGGTCGCACCCGGCCCGCGTCACCAAGTTCGCAGCCGCAGGCATCGACCCGACCGCACTCCTGCAGGGCGGCAGCGCATGAGCTGGCTGCTGGGTGCGCTGCTGGGGCTGGGGCTCGTGCTGGCGATCAGTCCCTGGCTCTGGCCCCGGGTCGAGGCTGCCGGCGATCCGCGCCCGCGGGCTGCGCTGCTCGATCGCCTGACCCAGGCGGGACTCGACGGCATCCCACCCCTGGCGCTGCTGGCCGTGTCCCTCCTGGCAGGGGTGCTGGCCGCCGGGGTCGCGCTCGCGCTGACACCGGTCATCGCGGTCGCGGGCGCCGCGCTCGTGGCCGCCGGCGCGTCGCCCACGCTTGCCGTCCGCTGGCGCGCGAAGCGGCGTCGCCGCGCGCAGGCCGCGGTGTGGCCCGACGTCGTCGACCACCTCGTCTCCGCGGTGCGCAGCGGCCTCGCGCTGCCCGATGCGGTGTCGCAGCTCGAGCACGCCGGCCCCGCGGTCACTCGGCCGGCGTTCGCCGGCTACGCCGCAGACCTGCGCGCGACAGGCTCCTTCGGCTACGCGCTCGACCGGCTGAAGGATCGACTGGCTGACCCGGTCGGCGACCGCATCATCGAGACGCTCCGCATGGCACGAGAGGTCGGCGGCACCGAGGTCACCACGGTGCTGCGGGAGCTCGCCGCCTACCTGCGGGCGGATCTCGCCACCCGGGGCGAGCTCGAGGCACGACAGAGCTGGGTGGTCAGCGCAGCCCGGCTGGGGGTCGCCGCGCCGTGGATCGTGCTGCTGATCCTCTCCACTCGACCGGAGGCCGCGCAGGCGTACAACTCGGGCGGCGGTTTCGCGCTCATCGCCGCGGGCGCGATCGTGACCTTCATCGCCTATCGCGTGATGCTCCGCATCGGGGCGCTGCCGACCGAGGCGCGGTCCTTCGCATGAGCGCCGAGATCGGGTGGAGCCTGATCCTGGGGGCAAGCCTCGGGTTCGGGCTGTGGCTGCTCGTCAGTCTCGTACCGGTGTTCCGGCGGCCGCTGCTGCTGCACCGCGTCGCACCCTACGTGCTCGACGTCTCCGCCGGCGCCCGCGACCTGGTCGCCCGTCGCCGAGTGAATCCGGCGCGCGTGCTCGGTGTCATGGTGTCGCCGGTCGGCGACCGCGCGGCGCCGGCGATCCACGGCATCCTCGGCGCACCCGAGAGCATCCAGCGTCGCCTGCGGCAGGCGTCGGCCGCCGAGACCCTCAGTGACTTCCGCGGGCGCCAGCTGCGATGGAGCGTCGTGGGCGGCGCGCTCGGGGCGACGCTCGGCGTTGCTGGCGCGATGCAGCAGGGCCCGGTCGTGCTGCCCGCTGCCCTCGCGGCATTGGGCGCCGCCATCGGTGCGTTCGCGATCGACTGGCTGCTGCAGCGGCGCGCGAAGCGCCGACTGGCGCGGATCTCGAGCGAGCTGCCGTCCATCCTCGAGTTCCTGTCGCTCAGCCTCGCGGCGGGCGAGGGGCTGCAGGACGCCCTGCGGCGTGTCGGCGCGGCCGGCCACAGCGCGCTCGGGCGGGAGCTCGCGGCCGTGGTCGCGGATGCCGCTGCGGGCACGAGCCTCTCGCGGGCGCTCGGGACGCTCGCCGACGAGCTGGGCCATGCCGGCGTCACGCGCAGCGTCGACCAGATGCGCGGTGCGCTGGAGCGGGGCACGCCGTTGGCGCAGACGCTGCAGGCTCAGGCGCTCGACGCCCGGGAGGCCGCGAAGCGTGACCTGCTCGAGGCGGCGGGCCGTAAGGAGATCTCGATGCTCGTGCCCAACACAAATGGATAAAGGTACTACTCGCCCTTCGGGCTGAGGGACACCCCTTGGGCCTTCCCGCGCGAGGTCTGCGGCCCCCTCTAGTCTGTGAGCATGCCAGTCACCCCGATCCGCCCGCCGTACACGCTGCACCGGGGGAACGTGCTCCGTGCCTACAAGGACTGGGAAGCACCCGACACGATCATCAGTGATGGCGCATACGGCGTGCGCGGGTTCCACGGGGACACGACAGGCGCTGACGGGCTGGTGGACTGGTACCGCCCCCACGTGACGGCCTGGGATCGCGCGGCGAAGCCCGGATCAACGCTCTGGTTCTGGAACACCGAGGTTGGCTGGGCGACGGTGCACCCGCTGCTAGTCGAGCACGGTTGGGAGTACGTGCAGACGATCACCTGGGACAAGGGCGTCTCGCACATCGCCGGTAACGTCAACGGTCGCACGATCCGGCGGTTCCCCGTCGTGAGCGAAGTGTCCGTGCTCTACCAGCGACGCTTCATCATCGACACCCCCGACGGCCCTCTCGACGTGAAGCCCTGGCTCCGCTATGAGTGGCAGCGCAGCGGCCTGCCCCTCTACAAGTCGAACGAGGCGTGCGGAGTCAAGAACGCTGCGACGCGCAAGTACCTGACGGCAGACTGGCTCTGGTATTGGCCCCCCGGCGAGATGGTCGCACGCCTCGCGGCCTATGCGAACGAGCACGGTGTGGCCCACGAACGTCCGTTCTTCTCCCTCGACGGCGAGCACTCTGTGACGGCTGAGGAGTGGGACACCCTCCGCTACAAGTGGAACCACGTCCACGGTCTGACCAACGTGTGGCAGCGGCCTGCCCTGCACGACTCCGAGCGCTTCAAGGGGACGCTGGAGCGTTCCGCGCCGCGCGTACACAACCCCTCGGTCCAGTCTGCCGCCCACCTGAACCAGAAGCCGCTGGAGTTCATGCGCCGCCAGGTGCAGGCGGTCACCGATCCGGGCGACGTGGTGTGGGAGCCGTTCGGTGGTCTCGCATCGGCGTCGGTGGCGGCTGTCGAACTCGGGCGGCGCGCTTACGTCGCCGAGTTGAATCCGACCTTCCAAGACATCGCAGCGGGCCGTCTCGTCGACGCGCAGGTGACCTACTTCGGGGCGGCATCAGCATGAGTGATGAGTTCGAGGTCGGTCCCGCTGTGCCCACCGACGAAGATGCCGCTGAAGCCATCGACCCCGGCCAGGTTGTGGACGCTGATGCCCCCGACGCGCCCAGCGAGCCAGAGCTCGATCCGGACGACCCGCGTACCGCGCTTCAGACGAGAGTGCGCGCGGCCCTCCTCGCGCTGCCTGGCGAGTTCGAGTTCGGCAACCCCATCAGCGGAGTCGCCGCTACCGACCTGTTCAACCTCAATACGTTGCTCGGGGCTGGCATCGAGGTGGAGGTCGTCCGGACGCTGAACAAGCTGCGGTCGATGTGGGACCCGGAGGAGGAGTGGCTCGGGTACCGTTTCGAGCGCTCGTCGCAAGCTTTCCCCGACGTGCGCCTCGTGCGCCGCGATCAGGGCGCGAACGACATCGCTCTAGGCATCGAACTCAAGGGCTGGTGGTTGCTCTCGAAGGAAGGGGAGCCGTCGCTACGGTTCCAGGTCACGCCCGAGGCATGCGCGCCGCATGACCTGGTTTGCGTAGTGCCCTGGCACCTGTCCGACGCCGTGGCGGGCATCCCTCAGGTGATCGAGCCGTGGGTGAAGTCTGCACGCTACGCGGCTGAGTTCCGCGACTACCACTGGCAGCACGTCCGCAACGTGCGCGCGTCGACCACGGACGTCGGCATTGACTACCCCGAGAGCGCTGCGCCCTACCCGACGAAGGCTGACCTGGTGGTGGCGAAGCCTCGTCAGGACGGCGGTAACAACTTCGGGCGTCTGCCCCGAGCGCACCCCTTGATGGACGAGTTCCTCGCCCGCTCGAAGGAGCACGAGGTGCTCGGCATCACGGTTGGCAGTTGGATTACCTTCCTGCGACGCCACAGCGACACCGCAACCCCCGACGAAGTGGCTGAGTACCTCCAGCGGCAGTTGAGGGCCCACACCAAGAAGATGGCCCCTCAAACGGCTGAGGAACTCCTCGCGCTGATGGGGCGCATGAGCGACCTGCTCGCCCCGTAGCGACGACGGTCAACAGGTGGCGCTAGCGCAGCCCGTCGAACGGATCCACGATCGCCTGCACGCCGTGCTCCGGGCAACTGAAAGCGATGCGCACGCCTTGACCGTCCTCAGCCACCGGCTCCGGCTCGCAGTCGCCGCCGCACGTCGTGCAGGTGCGGTAGCCCTCGTCGGGTTGGTCGGTGTCCACAGTGCCCATCCTCGCAGTGCGGTCGAGCGCGCGGTCGGGCGGCAGGGCTGGAAGCGTCAGTCGCCCCAAAGGTCGTCCACCGCTGCGTCGTTGTCTTCCTTGCGGGCCCTCTCGACGTTGGCCGACGCAACGTTGAGCGCGGTCAATGCCTCGCTGAGCTGGGTGAACTTGGCCTCGTCGTACAGCGCCTGGGGGATGAACGGGTCACGGTCTTCGAGGTCGTAGCCACTGGCACTGAGCACTTGGCTGAGCGCTCCAGTGCGGCGATAGAAGCGCTTGAAGAGCGCGTTGTGGACATGCCGGTTATCGACCTTGGAGTAGGCAATGGTTGCCCAGTCGATGTCGTCGGTCGCTGCAACGAACTCTCGACCGAGTTCCTCGGCGGCGGATCCAAGTGCCGAGCGCATCTCGGTGACGCCCTCCTTGCCGAGTGCTTTGGTCACTTCAGGCTGATCGACGGCGACACGCTTCGCGGCATCAGCGGCCCTTGCAGGCAGGTCGGTCGCGATCTGTGCCAGGCAGGCTTGAATCGCGCTGTCGGCCTTAGCGCGCGCGGCGGACATGGCTTCGGTGGCTTGCTGCAGAGCGGCCTTCGTCTCGTTCGTCATGATGCTGATCGTAGAGGCGGGGTCTGACATCGAGGCCGCGCGGCAGTCGTGGCCCGCTCAGACGGCGAGCAATCGCCGCTGCACCTTTGCCACGGTGTTGACCGTCCAAGGTGCGCCGGTCGCCGTGGTGAGGCCCTCGGCGTTGAGCGCGGCAGCCGTGGCGGTCAGGGTGTACGTGGCGCGCAGGGCCAGCAGGCGGTCGCCGGTGCGCTGGGGGAGCGTGGACACCCGGCCCATGTGCCTGCCTTGGCGCTTGGCCGCTTGCATGGCGGCAGACGTGCGCTCGCCTATTACCTCTCGCTCCCACTCGGCCACCGACATCATGACGTTGGCGACGAGCTTGCCGGTGGGCGTGCTGGTGTCCACGCCGAGGTCGATAGCCACGACCGACCACTTGCGCGCAGCGGCCAACTTCAGGATGCCCGAGAAGTCGTGCACGCTGCGGCTCAGGCGGTCGAGTTTGGCCACCACGATGCCGTCAACGTCGCGGCGCTTCGGGATGACGTGCAGCCGGGCGAGCGCGGCCTGCAACTGCGGGCGGTCGAGCGACTTGGCGCTGAGCCCCTCGTCCACGTACCAGGTCACCTCCCAGCCGTGCGCGTCGGCGTAGCGCTGGATGGTGTCGCGCTGAGCCTCCAGGCCGAGGCCGCTGTTGGCCTGCTCCTCCGTGGACACGCGCAGGTAGCCGATCATGGTCGTCATCGGCTGGACCTCTTCGTCCGGTCGTACAGGTCGCCCTCGACGTGCTGAAGCTTCGCCCCAGTGCCCGGATGCGTGGCCGTGTAGACGTAGGTGCCCTCGGTGAAGTGGATGTGCCAGCCCGCGTCGTGCAGGGCGTCGGCGAGATCATCGTCCGCGCCGCCTGGGAACAACGCGTCCGCAGCGCTTGGCGGCTGGAAGCCGTCCAGGATGGCTTTGAGGGCAGCGAAGGTGTCGGGCTTCTCCTGGCGCACGCGGGCAAGCGTGACGTCGTACATGGCCCAGTAGCCGCCGAGGTTCATCGGCTCTGCGCCCGTGTCGCGCCGGTGGCTGTCGCGGCGAGTGTAGCCGCGAGCGCGCTGGCCTCGTGCGGGAACAGCGCGACCGTGTGGCCAGGGAGCGAGAGCATGACGACAGGGTGCCCGTCGTCCAGATACTCGGTGTCGCGCTCGACGCTGATCGCCCCGCCCGCGAAGCGTGCGTCCACCACGGCAGCCTCGGTGCTCACAGTTGCGCTCCGGCAGTAGTGAAGGTGGCAGCGGCGTACTCCCACTCGTCGTAGGTTGCGGTGGTGGTGCCATCGTCGTTGATCCAGCGGTCGTGCGCCTCAGCCAGATCGGTGAACTCGACCTCGGTCCAGCCGTTGTCCTCGACCAGGAACTTGCGTACCTCGTAGATGCTCGGGGTCGCCACGGCTCAGGCGCCCATCCGCTTGAGCATGGCGCGCTCCGTGAGCGTGACGTTGGCTGCGTGCTCGAAGTAGTCATCCGACAGCGGGACTGCTGCCTCCATGCGGGTGATCGAGGAACGGTACTGCTTCAGTAGGTCCTCGGCGCTGGCCTGAGCCAGCCAGTCGATCCGGCGCTGGGCTTCGGCTTCGGCTTCGGTAATAGTGCTCATGGGCTGCCTCCTCATGCATTCGAACGTTTGTTCGAACACGAGCAACTATGCCTCAAGGGTCCCCTTCTGGCAAACACTGTGATGAAACAGTGTGATGATGGATCGCGGCGTGCTGGCGCGTGGTGCTGACGGTCCGGAGCGCGGGGCGGGCGTGGCCCGGTCGCAAGTCATGCTCAGGCGCGCTCAGACGTCCGAGGGCGTCCTAACGGGGCCAGCCTGCACACACGCACGCCAGAGGCCCCCAGCAGCGCCAGGGGCCTCCGACGGCGGGGCGGTGCTCAGGCAGCGCCGACGCTCTCCGAGAAGGGTGCCGAGTAGGTGATCTGGTTCGCCAGGTTGTAGCCGGTGTCGCGCTCCAGGCCCTCGACCACGGCCAGCGCGGCAGCGGCGTCCGCGGACTGCGGCTGCGCCAGCCGGTAGGCGTCGAGGGCGTCGACCCAGCCCGACTGACGCGCACGGTAGCCGACCGCGTGCGCCAGGCTGTCGTCACCGCTGCGGACGGCGTCACCGAGTACGGCCAGCGCCTCGGCCTCGTCGTCGATGCGCCGAGCACGGTCGGCGGCGTCACGGCGCAGCAGCACGCTGTTGGCGTCGGTGGGCTGGTGGCCGAGCAGCTCGCGCTCGACGCTGGTGCGCAGGCCGGACACGTAGGCCTCCTGCTCACCCCTGATCGCGTCGAGCTTGCCCCTGGTTTGCTTGTCCAGAGCCTCCAGGTGCTCCTGCTTGGCGAGATCGGACGTCATGACATCGTTTAGGATGCTCTGCCGCTCCGATCGGTGGGCCTCCTTGGTGACGGTTGCGCGTGCCTTGAAGCCAGCGATCGACGACTGGATGCTCTTCTCGACGCCGCTTGCGGTGTACTTGCTCATGGTGTGGTTCCTTCCATTGGTTGCCGGGGACCGCCCGGCGCGGTGGTTGATGGGGCTGCCCTTGGGGTCACTGCTTCCCTCCCAGGGAGTAGGCGTGCCCGGCCCAGAAGCCGAACGTCGGCCCGGATGCGACCGCGTAGGCATTGCACAGGTCCAGTACGGGGCAGCTCGCACAGATGGATGCGCACAGTGCGCGCTCTTCTTCGGACAGCCGGTCAGCGGTGAACAGCGCGCGACCGTCGCACGGCGGCGCGTTGTCCTCCAGTGCGGCGTTCAGGGCGGACCACGCAACTGCGGGCGTCATGGGGGCCTTCACCGGCGGTACGAGTGACATGTCCACACAACCGGGCGAGTTTGTGGGCCTCACGGGGTCCTCCCCACGCGAGGCTTCCGCTTCTGCCCGCCAGCGGCCCTAGTGGGCTTGCGCGCGCGTGGTGCCCCACCGACCGCACCGACTGCACCAACTGCACCGACTGTGGCTTCCGACATCCCTAGTCGGGTACTAGTTGGTGTGGTTGGTGTAGTTAGTTGCTCTCCCCTAAGCGGTTGCGCCGACTGTGCGCCCACTGGCAGGTCCCAGTAGGTGCGCCGGGGGTAGCCAGCCGAGGTCACGATGACGTCGAGCCGCTTGCAGGCCCGCTTGAGAGCGTCGACGCTGATTGCCACCCGCTTGGCCCGCTCCTTGACGGCGGAAGACGCCATGATTCCCTCGGAGAGCACGTCCTGTAGCCACTCGGCGGCTTCGGTTGTCGCAGACCTGTCGGTCTCGGTACCGGTGCGGCCCATCACCGAACCGATGGACTCGTGCAGGTCCTCGCCCCATACGACCCGACCTGTCCAGGCGGTGCCCTCGGCAGTGCGGACACCCGTCGAGGCAATCGTGAACGTGAGCGTCGGCAGGTCGGTGCGACCGAGGTTGTTCTTCGGGGTGCCGAACAGCTTGCGTTGCTCGGTGTCGTCGTCGGGGTCGATCACCACCGTGTGGACAGATCGCGCGACTGCCGTGAACGCCTTGGACCCCATGACCAGCTGCAGCGGGTCGGTCGACCCGGACTTGTTGTGGTGCATGATGCCGAGCACTGCCATGCCGGTGGTGTCAGCCACGGCCACGAGCGGCTCCAGCGCGATGCGCACGTCGGAGTCCTTGTGCGTGTCCTGCTCGCCGAGCCTGCTCATGAGCGGGTCCAGCAGCAGCAGCCCGGCGTCGGTCTGTTGCGCGGCCTGCTCCAGTGCGTGGATGTCATGGGGGAGGGACAGCCCGACGTGGATGTCCTCGGCGGTGCGCACTTCAACGCGGAACACCCTGTCGAGGTCGGCCTTGGCAGCGATGAGTCTCGGAACGATGGTGTGCTCCCAGGAGTCCTCCGTAGCGGCGATCAGCACACCACGCGGCTTGCCGAGGGACTCGCCCGGCAACTCGCCACGGGTGACCCGTGCGGCGATCCAGTAGGCGGTGGTCGACTTGCCTATACCCTCGCGGCCTGCGAGCAGTGCCAGAGTGCCGAGCGCGAGCCTGCCGTCCCACAACCACACCACCGGACGCGGCCTGATGGCCGATGCCGGCGTGAGCTGTAGCGTGCGGGCGCGCGGCCTCGCCTCGGCGCGGGTCGGCGCGATGCGCTCGGTCGGCGGCGCGTGCATCACCGCCTGCCAGTCGGCCTCCACCCGAGCGACGGCCTTAATCCACGCTTGGTCGAACGCCTCGCCAGCGTCCGGGTAATTGCGCGTGTAGCGCTCGCGGGCGACATCGTACGCCTGCCGCCGACCCTGGCCCCACACCAGCGCGTCCACGATGGGCGTTAGTAGGGGCAGCAGCTTGGCGTTGCTGACGCCGTCGAGCGGCACGGCTTCGGCCAGCGTGCGCGCCTTGGTGTTCGGCTCCGGCGTGCGTTCCTCGGCCAGCCATGCCTCCAGAGACACCGTGGACGAGTAGCCGCGCTCCTTGCGGTGGACGATGGCCCACGCCGGGGCCGGGGCGAGGCTCGGGGCCTCGGTGAGCGCTGGCCCGTTGTAGATGACCATGCCGACGCCCGCGCGAATGTCCACGCCCGCCATGCCGTGCACGTCGGTAGCGATGGTGCAGTCCATGCCAGCCGGGGCCGCATACAGGTCGTGCCTGCCGCGCCCACTGCGGCTCGTGTAGTGCATCGTCGCTGGCAACTTGATGCCCGCCGCCTTCAGACTCGCGAAGCCGTCTCGGTCGTCCTTGCGGTCCCGGTCGACCACCAGCAGCCCGGACTTGCCACAGTGGATGCCGATGCGCTCGCCCCGGCGGAACCCCCGCTTGATGGTTGCCGGGTCGGTGGTGGCCTCGTCGCCCCAGCGGACCAGCGGCTTGCCCTCTGCGGTGCACGGGAACACATGCCAGCCGACCGCCGCGAGACTGAGTGCGATGTCGACGGCGCTCACTCGTCGCCCTCGTCTTCGTCATCGTCGAAGTCGCCGACCTCAACCACCAACCGCAGGCGCAGCGGCTCGTCCGCGGTGAAGAAGAACACGTCGTAGGGTAGGCGAGGCTCACCCTGACGAGCGTTCGGGACGAGGCCGCTCCACTGAGCCTCGAGTGCCCAGGACAGCCCCTCCCGATCCCAGAACCACTGGACGTCGTACGCCTCAGGTGCGGCGGAGTCGCCGTACACGCGGATGAGTCCGTACCTGTACGGACGATCGGCCCGGTGAGGGATAATGACCGCGCGCTGATATGCAGGCTCGAACCACGCAGGATCGGCACCGCGGCGCAGCACGTTCATCGCCTCGGCCTCGGACAGCCAGGTCCTGGACGGGTAATCGGCCCGCAGACGACGGCGGTTCACTTCGAGCCCCCCGTGCGCAGCAGGCCCGACAGTCGCTTGATCTGCGACGTGGTTAGCGGCGGCGCGACGGCAAGCGCACGCTCGATCGCATCGGCAATCTTGGCCTCGGCCAGGTTGCGGCGCGCTACCTTCTCGGCCTCGGCATCACCGATGCGTGCGTTGTAGGCAACGAGGCCCACTGCCTGATGCGGAGTGAGTGGTTGGGATGTAGACAACGGAAAAGCTCCTCAACGGAACGGCACGCGAGGTGCCGGTGTTGAACTCCCGTTGAGAAGCTCCTGAGTAGACCCCCATTCACGTCAGGCGTGGCGTGAGAACCCGTGTTGTGCAGTTGTAGAGCGCGTGGCGTTAGCGCGGGGCTGGCATCCAGCCGCGAGCGCGTGCCGCGTCAAGTTGAGGGTACAGCGTCTCCGGCTTGAAGTACCCCTTGTACGGACAGCGATCGCAGTCGAGAGTGTGTCTGATGGAGACTTCCCCGCTCGGCTCCCACAGGATCGGGTCCGAGTCGCCCTCATTGTGGACGCGTGCCCAGCCGTCGCCGTCATCGCGGAACAGCGCCAGGGTGAGGGGGTCGTGGCTGGTGTGCCCGACGCCTTCGCAGAATACCTTGACGACTGATTCCATGTGCACTATTATGCCGCAACCCGCCCTTTTGGCTAATTCTCGCGGCCCCTCGGCGCGTCGCCTACCGGGGCTAGGAGCGGCGCTTGCGCGCCTGACAGCGTTCGCCGGGGCCGTTGGTGTGTGGGGTAAGTGGTTGGGGTAGGCCGGTAGCCGCCAAGGCACCAGCGGATCGCTGAGAGCTGCTGGTGGGGACCGCGCGTGCGGGCCGCAGGGTGTGGCTAGGCGCGCTCCGAGAGGAGATCGGCAGCTGGCACGTCGAGCGTCTCGGCGAGGCGGTAGATGATGTCGAGCGTTGGGTTCCTCCGGCCGCGCTCGATGCCGGAGACGTAGGTGCGGTCGAGGTTCGCACGGTGGGCGAAGTCCTCTTGTGACCAGCCGTGCTGGTTTCTGAGCTCCCGCACGCGCGTGCCGAAAGCGGCGCGGTGAGATGGAGCAGGCACCCGCCAACCGTTTCGCTAAGGTGACAATGAGTCCACGGACTATGAGTCACATTTCAGAGGAGCGCCACGCATGCCCACCCGATCCCCTCAGCCTTCAGATGTACCGAAGAGGCCTTGGTCCCTGAGGTGGTGGGTCTGGCTTGTCGCGGCGCTTGTGGTCGTCGGCGGTGTCAGTGCGGTTGTCAATCCGCCGGACGACAGCACTCCTTCGCAGCCGGCCCAGCCGACGCAGTCGGGTCCGGTTGAGCCAACCGTGTCCGAGCCTGCGGCCGAGACTGCCCCACTCGACTTGGAGGCCTTCCTGAGCGAGTCAGGCGTCGTCTTCGACAGTGCGCGATTCTCCGGCAGGAAGGCCACGATCTATGTGCCGACCGAAACGACCAATGAGCAGGCGCAGCGGATCGCCGCGGACGCAATGCTCTACATCTGCGATCATGCGAACCAAGCGGGCGATGGAGCGCCTGCGGCAAACCGCGTCGAAGTATCTGACGACGTCAACCGTTACTCGCCGGGATATGACGCGGCCGACCATCCGTCAGGATTTGCTACTGCAGACATTTGCGAGGGCTAGGCGCGCGGCGCGGCTGGTAGCGAGCCGTGTCGGTGCGCGCCACTAGATTGCTCAGCATGACTGAGATGCTGGCAGCGCTACTGGGTGCGCTCGTTGGTGGCCTCCTTTCCGCTTGGGTGGGCTCGCGGCAAACCGCCAAGGTCTTGAAGCACGAGACGGATCTGGCTGCGACGGAGCGAAGAGAAGCGCAACGCGTCGATGAAGAGCAGCGGCGAACGTATGCAGCCGATCAGCTGATCGCAGCGCTCGCCAATTTCACGACAATCGAAAGAGGCGATGAGGACTTAGGCTCTTTCGTTCGAGTCATGGCGACACCTGACGTTCATCGAGAAAGGAACGATCGTGCCGCAGCGCTGTTGCAAGCGGGGTCCAGCCATGCGCACGCTCTACCGGCGGAGCTGCGCGAACGATGGGAGGCCCTGGTATGGATGGTTCGCTTTAACCAGTCCAAACAGCCTGAGCGTTCGGATTCATTGCGGTGGCGCGACGTAAGTGACCTGCGGAACTACATCGAGTACGTTCGGCGGTCCCTGTACTCGGTCAGTGGGGATCACCCCGTGCCCCCAAGTTTTCCCGCGCCGGATGTGCGCCGTGAAGACCGCCGTATCTGGGGATTCAAGCCCGAGGACGGGGCCAACGAGCCCGACCTCACTGATTGGCAGCTCAGGGATCGGCTCGTAGGCAAGGTGCGCTTCTCGTCCGGGGAGGTCCGTTGGCACGGGCCGAACGGTCTCGTCGTGAACCTGCCGAACGAGGAGATTGACTCGGGGCCACCCGCGACGTAGGTCGCTCCGTACCGCTCAGCCCTTCCACTCGATCCGCACCAGGTCTGGATCGAAGGACCTGCCCGACCCTGACGGCATGATGGTCACCGTCACCAGCGTCGCAAGGACGGCGCGCTTGCTGTCCATGCTGAGTGCGGCCCATGTGGCGGGGGCAGTGCTGCCCATCAGCTCAGCAGGCACGGCAGCGGGCAGCGAAGCTTCCAAGTCGGCAGCAGCCTGAGTGCGGTCCACTCGCAATCGCTCGGTGATACGAGCCAACTGCGCAGCGTCGATGTCGCCAGTGGCAAACAGGTCGGCAGCGTTGGCCAGCCTGGCGTCGATGGCCTCGATGGAGTCCCGCGCCGCTTGCAGGGCAGCCGGGTCGCCCTGGGTGAACAACTGCGCTGCATCTGGCATCTGCAGTCTGCCCACCACGACGCCCTCCACCAGTGCGTCCACCAGGTCTTGCTTGCGACGCACGCCGTAGCATTCAAGGCACGAGTAACTCGGCGGCTGACGCTTCTTGCCGGTCTTGGTGGTCGTCAGCCTGCCGGGCGCGCGCTTCATCTTCGCGCCGCACTTCCCGCAGCGCGCGATCCCCGCCAGCAGGTGCTTCGGTGCTCGACCAACGTGCTGGCGCTTGCGGCTGGGGTCGTTCAGCAGGGCGACGATCCTGTCGTGCTCGTCGCGGCTGATGATCGGCTGCCAGTTGCCCTCTCCGATGACTTGGCCACGGTAGCGACGAAGACCGGCAAGCGACTCCCGCAGGATCATCTGTCGCAGCGTGGTGCCGTTCCACAGGCCCGCGCCAGCCGTGCGCCTGGGCGGCTCAACCCCGCGACGGTTCAGGTCAGTGGCGATGCTGCGCAGCGACTCGCCATCGAGCAACCGGGCTGCGATCTCGCGCACGGTCTTAGCCTCGTCTGCAACGACCTCCAGCCCGTCCGTTCCGCGACGGTAGCCGTACCCCACCGACCCGGAGGGTTCGCCCTTGGCTGCGCGCTGCCGGTTGGCTGCCCGCTGTCGTGTGGCCTTCTGTTCGCCCTCGTACTGGCTCCACGCGGCCACGGTGCGCGCAACGGCTCGGCCCGCTGGCGTGGTCAGGTCGAGAGTGCCTGCCGTCACGGTGTACACGGGCACGTTCAGTGCGATGACGCGCTCCAGGTCACGGGTCAGGCGCAGCAGCCGGTCCTGATGCCAGGCGACGATGGCCGTGGGCTGAGCGTCGAGCATGGCCTCGAAGCCGGGGCGCGCCTTGCCGCTGGTGGCGCTGATGTCGTTGTCGGTGTAGACCTTCGTCACCGTCAGCCCGAGGCGCTCAGCCAGCTCGCGACACTCCTGCTCCTGCCGCTCGACTCCAGCGCCTTCGCCGGTGCGGTCGAGGCTGATGCGGGTGTAGATGACGCAATCCATGAAGGTACCTTAACGCCATGTTGTTGCCACTGGTGTTCGGCCTGCTGCCGACCACCGTCGCGTTCGCGCTGTGGCCGGGTGTCTACGTGCTGCAGGTCGGATTCTGAAGGAGGAGGAGACCATGTCGACGATCAGCCGACGATTCCAGCGCCTCGTCGGGCGCATCCACGACGAAGAGCGCGGCGACGTACCCGGGTGGGTGCTCGTCACCCTGATGACGGCCGGACTCGTCATCGTCATCTGGACGGTTGCGGGCCCGGCGCTCACGGGCGTCTTCGAGCAGGCGATCGCGCGCGTCACGAGCTTCTGATGCGGCTGGCCGACGAGCGCGGCTCGGCGGTCGCCGAGTTCACCATGGTGGCTGGGCTGCTCGTCGTGCTCGTGCTCGCTGTCATGCAGCTGGCCCTCGCGATGCACGTGCGGGCGACGCTCTCGGATGCGGCGCGCGAGGGTGCGCGCCACGCATCGCTGGTCGGTTCCGATCCGGCGGCGGGCATCGCACGAACCCGGGCGCTGATCACCACGGCGATCGGGCCGCGATACACGGAGCAGATCACCGCGGCGACCGCGACCGTCGCCGGCCTCGAGACGATCGAGATCCGCGTCGCGGCACCGTTGCCGCTGTTCGGCCTGCTCGGGCCCACCGCCCTGGAGGTGACGGGCCATGCGCCGGTCGAGTCGGTCGGCTGAGGCGCGCACGGTGCTGGCCCGCTCGGCTCGACGCCTTGGCGACGAGGGCGGATCCGCCTCGCTCGAATTCCTCACCGTGGGCGTGGTGCTGCTGGTGCCGCTCGTCTACCTCGTGCTTGCGCTCGGTCAGATCCAGCACGCGGTGCTGGGCGTCGAAGGCGCCGCGCGGCACGCTGCGCGCGTCATCGCGCAGGCTGACGCGCACGGCGCCGGGATCGCCGCTGCCGATCGGGCCATCAGCGTGGCGATGGCGGATGCGGGCGTCGCCCGCGACGCGGTGTCCGTAGCGATCTCCTGCACGCCGGTGGCGAGCGACTGCACCACGCGCCGTGGGTCTGTGACCGTGCGGATCGCCACCACGGTGCAGCTGCCGCTGGCACCGCCGGTGCTCGAGCTCGGCACCGGCCTCGGCGTGCCCGTGTCCGCGCGTGCGATGCACCCGGTCTCTGCCTTCGGCGGCGTTCCGTGAGCGGCACGCTGCGGCGACTCGCGAGGGAGGACGCGGGATCGACGCTCGTGCTCACGATCGGCTTCGCGGCGCTCGCGCTCGCGCTGATCCTGGCCGTGACGGCGGCGACGAGCCTGCTGATCGAGCGGCGACGCCTGTTCACGGTGGCCGACGGAGCGGCGCTCGCGGCCGCCGAGGCCTTCGCGCTCGAGCAGGTGCGCTTCGACGGCGGCGCCGCGACGCCGGCGCTCGCCGATGCCGCCGTCGATCGCGCCGCAGCCGAGTGGACAGCGCGCGCCGCGGGCGAGCTCACGGCGATCCGCGTCGATGGCGCGAGCGCCGATGCCCGCAGCGCCTCCGTCAGCGTCTCGAGCGTGTGGCACGCCCCGGTGGTCTCGATCCTGCTGCCGGAGGGCATCCGACTCGATGTCACCTCGACGGCCCGGGCAGTCTTCGTCGATTGACCGGCGTGCTGGCCCGCGACCGGCCGGGTCGCCTCGCCCCGCCGTGCTGCAGCTACGGGGCGGCGGGCGCGGTGATGCGCAGATCGTCGAAGACGAGCCGCGTGGAGGCGACCGAGGACGACGAGCTCACCGAGCCCTTGATCGTGACCGAGCCCGCGCTCTGCAGCGCGCCGGCACTGTCGGTGGCGACGAGCTGCCAGTCGGCGGGCTCGGTGCCGCCGGTCGGCCAGATCTTCGCCGCGAGCTGCGTCGGGCTCGTGCCGGTGACGGAGAGCCTGGCGGTGAGGTCCTCGCCCGGCGTCCAGGTGCCGGTGTAGGCGCCGAGCGCCGTGTTGTCGCGCAGCAGGTAGACGCGCAGCTGCCCGCCGGGTTCGAAGCGCACGTTGAGGCCGTAGGACGAGCCGCCGACCTGGCGGCCGATGAGCGTCGTGTGCGCGGCGCCACCGCTGGAGGCGACCTCCGAGCGCAGCCGCACCTCCACCACGGCCTCCGTCGTCGACACCGACGCGAGGCTCGCGAACCGGGTCTGGCTCGGGATGAGCGTCATGCGACCCGCGCCATCGGCGACCGACAGCGGCGAGCTGGTGCCGGCGCTGACCGTCCACGCACCGCCGACATCGGCGGTGCCCCAACCGGAGCCGACCGTGCGCGCGAAGCCGTCGGCCGCGAGCACGTCATCGCCGGGCGGCGGTGGGGGAGGCGGGGGAGGCGGCGGCGCGCTGCTGACCGTGACGGCGCGCGTCGCGCTCGCGGTCGCCCCCGCGTCGTCGGTGACCGTGAGGGTGATCGTGTAGCTGCCGGCGGCGCCGTAGGTGTGCGTCGTGGTGGGACCCGCGGCACCCGTGCCGTCGCCGAACAGCCAGGCGTGGCTGACGACGGTGCCGTCGGGGTCGGATGAGGCGGCACCGGTGAGCGAGACCGTCAGGTCGTCGATCGTCGGCGTCCCGATGACCGCAGCAGGAGGCTCGTTCGCGGGCGGCGGTGGCGGTGGGGGCGGCGCGGTTGCGGAGACGACCTGGAGGTCGTCGAAGCTCAGCACGGTCGAGGGCACGCTGGATGAGGAGCTCACCGACGAGCGGATCGCGACGCTGCCGGGGGACTGCAGCGCCGCCGCGGCATCCGTCGCCTGCAGCTGCCAGCCGGTCGGCTCGCTGCCGCCGGCGGGCCACACCTTCGCGGCCAGCTGCGTCGGGCTGGTACCGCTGACGGAGAGCCGGATCGACAGCGGCACGCCGGCTGTCCAGCTCTGGTCCGCGACGTCCAGCGCGGTGTTGCCGCGCAGCAGGTAGAGGCGCAGCCGTCCGCCCGGTTCGAAGCGCACGTTCAGCCCGTAGGTCGAGCTGCCGACCTGTCTGCCGATGATGGTCGTGTGGGCGGCTCCGCCGCTCGACGCCGAGCCCGACGCGACCTTAAGGTCGACGACCGCGTCGGTCGTGGCGATGGAGTCGAGCCCCGCCATGCGCGTCTGCCCGGGGATGAGCGACATCCGGCCGACGCCGCCGCTCACCGACAGTGGGCCGGTGCTGCCGAGGCTCACCGTCCACGGCCCGCCGACATCCGCCGTGCCCCAGCCCGATGCCGTCGAGCGGCCGAAGGCGTCGGCGGCGATCGCCGTCTGCGGTGTGGGTGGCGTCTCGCTGAGCTCGAACGGGACCGTGAACGCGGAGTTCGCATCGGTCTCGAACTGATCGAGCGTGGGGGAGTAGGTCGTCGCCCGCATCGTGTTCGCTGCCGGGTCGAAGGTGTAGTACCGCAGCCAGCCGTTGCCGCCGTTCGCGCGCGACTGGTAGTCGGTGAGGATCTGCTGCACCGGCTGGCCGCAGCTGTTGAGATCGGTGCGATTCGCCTCGCCGAGATCGCCGACGTTCGAATGGCCGGCGACCACCAGGCGGATCTGGCAGTGCGTGCTGACGAACTGCTCCCACAGCGCGGCCGTCGAGGTGCCGCCGGGCCGCTGCGGCGTGGTCATGCGTAGGCCGTTGACGGTGAGGAAGCTGTGGGTGGCCATGATGACCGTGCGATTCGGGTGCGCGTCGAGCACGCGATCTGCCCAGTCGAGCGCGTAGCCGGGCGCCTCCCACTCCAGGTTGAGCACCAGGAAGTCGGTGCCGCCCGCGGTGAAGAGCGCGTAGTTGTCGGCGTTCCCGCGGTCGATCGGATCGGGGCCGAACTGGCTCTGACCGAGGTAGCCGCCGTAGCGGCGCTCGGCGGTGTTCCAGGCGGCGTCGGCGTGCCGGCTCGGCGGGAAGTGGCTGTTGAAGACGCTCACATCGCCCGTGGCCTCGTCGAAGTCGTGGTTGCCCGGCAGCACGGTGTACGGCACGTCGGCGTCATCGAGGATCTCGAACGCGCCCGACACGTTCTCCCAGTGCCGCGGGTTGTCCCAGTCGCTCACGAGATCGCCCACTTGCATCACGAACGCAGCGTCGAGGTCGGCCATCGAGTCGCGCACCCAGGTCAGCTGCGCATCCAGCACCGCCTGGTTCGCGTAGCTGTAGTTCTGGGTGTCCGGCAGCACGACGAGCGTGAACGGGGCATCGTCATCGGCCGCAGTGGCGGGCGCCGGCAGCGCGAGGCTCAGGACGAGCGCGGCGATGACGCCCCCGATGACGGGTGCCCTCCGAGACTCTTGACGTCGTTCCACGGGATCCTCCACACGTTGGCCCGTGACGCCGTCGACGGCGCAGCGCCGATGCTGCGACCTGCCCCGAATGATCCCACCGTGCGGCCGGTGCGACAACGCAGGATTCAGTCAGGCCAGCCTCATCGGCGGCCGCGACGGCAGCCGCGCGGCGGGTCGCTACGCGCGTGGCTTGCGCGGCAGCCAGCGCAGCAGCATCGCCGCGCCGAGCACGCACAGCGCGGTCAGACCGCCAGCGGCCCAGGCGATCGACGCCACCGAGATCAGCAGCGAGATCAGCAGCGGCGCGGCGGCGCCACCGGCATCCGTCGTCAGTCGCCACGCACCCAGGAACGGGGCGGGGTTGCGCGGATCGGCGAGGTCGGCGCCGAGGGTCATGAGGATGCCGGAGCCCAGCCCGTTGCCGAGCGCCATCACCATCGCGGCGATCCAGAACCACAGCACGGCGGCGTCCACATCGTGCGTGAGCGCCAGCAGCAGGAACGACAGGGCCATGAGCGCGAGCGACGGCACCACGCTCCACAGCCGGCCGAACCGATCCATCACCCAGCCGGAGATGAAGAACAGCGCGAAGTCGACGCCGCCTGCGATGCCGATGACGAGGCCGGTGGTGACGCCGTCGAGGCCGATCGAGATGGCCCACAGCGGCAGCAGCACGTTGCGGGCCTGCCGCGCGAGCGACAGCATCGCGGCGCCGACCCCGACCGTCAGCAGCACCGTCGCGTGCTGCCGCACGACCGTCCAGATGCCCGACCGCTCCTGCCGCAGCTCGATCACGCCGGTCGTCGGCCGCGTGCGCTCGAACACCGACGAGGGATCGGGCAGCACGAACAGCACGACGATCGCGATGACCGTGCCGAGCGCGCAGACGATCCACACGGCGCTCAGGCCGAAGCCGAGCCCCAGCACCGCCGAGCCGAGCAGCGGGCCGACGAACATGCCCATGCGGAAGATGCCGCCGAGGGTCGACAGCGCTCTGGCCCGGTAGCGCAGCGGCACGTAGGTGGTCATGAACGCGTGCCGTGCGAGCGCGAACACCGCGTGGCCGAGTCCCAGGATGAAGATCGCCGCGCCCAGCATCCACACCGTCGTCGAGACGAAGGCGAGCGCCACGGCGGCGAGCACGAGCAGTCCGGCGCCGATCATGGTCGGTCGTTCGCCGAACCGCGCGACGACGCTGCCGCCCGGCACATCGCCCGCCAGCTGGCCGACGGTGAGCATGGCCGCCACGACGGCGGCGACCGCGAGCGATGCGCCCAGGTCGCCGGCGATGAGCGGGATGTAGGGGATGACGGCGCCCTCGCCGATCGCGAAGGCCGCGGTCGGCACGTAGGCGGCGCCCGCGATCCTGCGCCAGGGAAACCGTTCGGACTGATCGAGACCGCTCACCGTCCGAGCCTACGTCGGGCGGGTCACCGGTGCCGGCGGTCGGGCTCGCGTCGGTAGGCTGGATGATCATGGCCGATATCGACATCGCCGGCGAGATCGCCGAGCTGCGCTCCACCTTCTTCGACATCAAGTCGGTGCTCGACGCCGACCGTCTGCGAGCCGACATCGACCGGCTCTCGGCGGCTGCCGGTGCCCCCGACCTCTGGGACGACCCGGATGCCGCGCAGAAGGTCACGAGCGAGCTCAGCCACGCGCAGGCAGACCTGAAGCGCATCAGCGAGACCGAGTCGCGCATCGACGACCTCGAGGTGCTCGTCGAGATGGCGAACGAAGAGGCCGACGAGGCGACGCAGGCCGAGGCCAAGAAGGAGCTCAAGAGCCTGCAGAAGCTGATCTCCGAGCTGGAGGTGCGGACGCTGCTCGACGGCGAGTTCGACCAGCTACCGGCCGTCGTCACGATCCGCGCCGGCGCCGGCGGCGTCGACGCCTCCGACTTCGCCGAGATGCTGCTGCGCATGTACCTGCGGTACGCCGAGCAGCACGGCATGCCCGTCTCGGTGTACGAGACGAGCTACGCGGAGGAGGCGGGCATCAAGTCCGCCTCGTTCGAGATCGACGCCCCCTATGCCTTCGGCAACATGGCGGTCGAGGCTGGCACGCACCGGCTGGTGCGCATGAGCCCCTTCGGCGCCGCGGGCAAGCGCCAGACCTCGTTCGCGGCGGTGGAGGTAGTGCCGCTGTTCGAGCAGGTCGATCAGGTCGAGGTGCCCGAGAACGACATCCGGGTCGACGTCTTCCGCTCGTCCGGTCCGGGTGGTCAGAGCGTCAACACCACCGACTCGGCGGTGCGCATCACGCACATCCCCACGGGTGTCGTCGTCTCGATGCAGAACGAGAAGAGCCAGATCCAGAACCGCGCCGCCGCGATGCGTGTGCTGCAGAGCCGCCTCATGCTGCTCAAGCGCGAGGAGGAGGCTGCGCGCAAGAAGGACCTCGCGGGCAACATCTCGGCCAGCTGGGGCGACCAGATGCGCTCCTACGTGCTCGCGCCGTACCAGATGGTGAAGGACCTGCGCACGCTGCACGAGGTCAACAACCCGTCGGCGGTCTTCGACGGCGACCTCGACGGGTTCATCGCCGCCGGTATCCGCTGGCGCAAGCGCCAGCAGCAGGAGACGGACGACTAGGGCGAGCAGCATGACGGTGCCAGAGGTGGATCCCGCCCAGCCGAGCAGGCCGCAGACCGGCGACGAGTACATCGAGAGCCTCGACGACGGGCGCGCGGTCATCCACGACGGCATCCCGGTCGAGCGCGTCGCCGACCACCCCGCCTTCGCCGGCGTCGCCCGCACGATCGCCTCGCTCTACGACACGCTGCACGGCGAGGGGTCGGATGCGCTGCTCGTGCCCACCGATGACGGCGCCGGTGTGACGCATCCGTTCTGGGTGCTGCCGCAGTCGCGGGACGATCTGCGCGTGCAGCGCGATGCGATCCGCGCCTGGCAGCACCAGACGCACGGCTGGGTCGGTCGCACACCGGAGTTCATGGCCAGCGTGATCACGTCGATGGCGGCGCACGCACCCTTCTTCGGGAGGTTCGAGGGCCAGGTGCGCAACGCGCTCGCGCGTGACCAGCGCGACGTCACCCACTACGCGCAGGCGCTCGTCAATCCGCCCGTCGATCGCGACCTGCCGCCGGACGAGGTGGGGGACGTCTTCCTGCACGTGGTGCGCGAGACCGATGCGGGGGTCGTCATCCGCGGCGCGAAGGCGGTCGTCACCGGCGCCGCGACCGCGCAGCGACTGCTCGTGTCGCACTTCGGCGGCGAGGTGCAGACCGAGGCGTTCGCGATCGCGGCCTCCGTGCCCGTCGCGTCGCCCGGCGTCCGCATCTACACGCGCGGCACGCCCGCTCGGGATGATCAGCCGCTCGCGCATCGCTTCGCGGAGCACGACGCGCTCGTGGTCTTCGACGATGTGCTCGTGCCGTGGGATGACGTCTTCATCCGCGATCCGGAGACGATGCTCGCCTTCAATCAGGGGGCGGTCGGGTGGAGCGCGAGGCTGGTCTTCCAGGCGACGACCAGGCTCGAGGCGAAACTCGAGCGCATCGCTGGGCTCGCCGTGCGGGCTGCGGAGATCATGGGCACGAGCGAGCTGCGCGGCGTGCAGGCCGCGCTCGGCGAGCTCGTCGCCTACCGAGACACGGTCGCCGCGCTGCGCGATGCGATGATCGAGCAGAGCGAGCCATCGGGCGACTCGATCGGGCCCGGGGCGCAGGCCGCGATGGCGTTCGCCGCCTACGGTCCGGATGCCTACAGCCGCATGCGCGTCAACCTGCAGACGATGCTCGCCTCCGCGTTCGCGCATCTGCCGGTGCCGCTCGACAGCCTCGGCAGCGAGCACGTCGCGCCCATCGAGCCGCTGCTGCGCGGATCGGGCGGCGCGGATGCGCGCGAGCGGCTCGAGGTCATGGGCGAGCTGTGGGATGCGGTCGGCACCGGCTTCGGCGCCAGGCACGAGCTCTATGAGCGCAGCTACTTCGGCCAGCCGGAGCGCATGCAGCTGGGCATCCTGGCCGCCGCGAAGGCGACGGGGCGCGTCTCCGGTTGGCAGTCATGACGCGCCAGCACCGCCGCAGCTGACGCGCACGACGAGGGCCCCGCCGCGATTGCGACGGGGCCCTCGTGCACTGCGTGGAGCTGTCAGCGCTTGACGTACTTCAGCGCGCCGCCGTTGGCCGTCCGGTTGCCGTCGAGCGAGATGCTGCTCGAGGGCGGGTAGATGACGTGGCAGTTGTGCTGCGAGTTCTCGCCGAACGTGTTGTTGTCGATGACGATGCCTCGCAGCGGGCCGTGCGACTTCTCGGAGATGTTGATCGTGCAGGCGCCACCGTCGAGGAAGTTGTCGGTGATCCGCACGTTCGAGATCGGGCCGGCGTCCTGCGTGAGGATGATGCCCGCGTTGTACGCGCCCTCGATGCGGTTGCCGGTGAGCGTGATGTTCGAGCCGCTCTGGATCTGCACGGTGTCGTCGTGGCTCGGTCCGCCGTTCCAACCCGGGTCGTTCTCGAAGTGCAGGATGTCGTGCACCCACGAGTTGCGCATCGTGACGTTGCCGGAGCCCCACAGGTGCACGCCGTCGAGGACGTGGTGGATGTCGAGACGCTCGGCCGTGATGTTCCAGCCACGCAGGCCGTCGATCTTGGGCGATGCGACGGATGCGACGAGCTCGCTGTCGGTGATGGTCAGGCTCGCGCTGTTGGACGCGCTGCGGACGAGCGAGTCCTGGCCGCCCTCCGCGCCTCCGCGGATGATCGAGTTGCGGATCGTCACGTTCGCTGCTCGGACATCGACGAAGCCGCGGATGTCGAGGCCGTCGATGACGGTGCCGGCGCGGGTGATGACCATGTTGCCGTTGTGCACGCGCAGGTTCACGCCCGCCGGAACACCGGTGTTGTTGGGGCCGGGCATCCCGCCGGTGCCGGGTGCGGGCACGGGGTCGGGTGCGGGCGTGGCGGCCGCGGTCGCGCGCCGCACGCCGAGGGTCTCGACGCCGTCGCCGTTCCAGTCGCCGACGAACGAGGTGTCGCCCGGACGGCCGTAGATGACCGTGATGTCGGCTGCGCCCTCACGGATCGTGTTCGAGATGAAGTAGGTCGAGCTGCGCCGCACGGCGAAGGTGTCGCGACCATTGCCGTTCCAGTCACCCACGAGCACGGCGTCGCTGGCACGGCCGTAGCCGATCACCCGGTCGGCCCGCCCGCTGGTCATCGTATTGCGGACGTGGTAGATCGAACCGCGTCGAACCGCGAGGCTGTCCTTGCCGTCGCCGTTCCAGTCGCCGACCAGGATGGTGTCTCCGGCACGTCCATAGGCGACGACGAACTCTGCCGGTCCGGCGGAGAGCGAGTTGCGCACGTAGAACTGCGAGCCGCGTCGCACCGCGAGGGTGTCGCGGCCGTCGCCGTCCCAATCGCCGACGAAGACCTCATCGCCAGCGCTGCCGATGGTCACGGCCTGGCCGGTGGAGGGCGAGTCGTTGTTCGATGTGGTGAGGTACTGCGCGCCGCGGCGCAGCATGGCGGTGTCGACGCCATCGCCGTTCCAGTCACCGAAGTAGGCGCGGTCGTCCGCGCGTCCGAGCTCGAACTCGTGGTTCGCCTTCGGCGTGAACTGGTCGTTGAGGTAGTAGCTGGTGCCGGACCCGCCGGTCTCCAGGCCATAGGCCTCGACGACGCTCGGGTTTGCGAGCACGGTGGCGCTGGCGACCGCAAGGGTCAGGGTGGCCGCGCCGATGCTGACGAGGGATGTGCGCTGGGGCAAGGCGCTCTCACAATCTGCTGAGTAGTCACGAGGTCTCGCGCAGGGCGCGAGAGGGCATGGCGGCGCCAAGCCCGATCGTTGGATAGGGTTGTCGCGCGGTGATCGAAGGCATTCCGCGACCCAGCGACGAGCTCGTGACCCTCGTCGGGGTGTGCAGCGTGAATGCGGATCGTGCGCCGGGGAGGCACGATCGCTGCGCGACTCAGCCAACGTAACAGAACGATAACGCTCAGTAAAGCCTGAGGCTTTCTCCGGCGTGGCGTTCGGCTCGCTCCCAGGTTCATGAGCGTGGGTCTCTGCGGTCGGCTTCATGACCCGCCGCGTCAGTGCACGCCGTTGCCCCCGACGCCCCGTAGCCTCAGCAGGCCATGATTCGCTTCGACGAGGTCTCGAAGACCTACTCCCGCAAAGCGCGCCCCGCTCTCGACAGCATCTCCCTGGAGATACTCAAGGGCGAGTTCGTGTTCCTCGTCGGCGCCTCCGGCTCCGGCAAATCGACCCTCATCCGCATGGTGCTCCGCGAGGAGACGCCAACCGCCGGCGAGGTGCACGTGCTCGGGCAGCGCCTGAAGGCGTTGCCCAGTCGGCGCGTGCCGTTCTTCCGCCGCAACCTCGGGGTGGTGTTCCAGGACTTCCGGCTGCTGAACAACAAGACGGTCTACGAGAACGTCGCGTTCACGCTGCAGGTGATCGGCAAGAGCCGAGGCTTCATCTCCGAGGCTGTGCCGGACGTGCTCAAGATCGTCGGCCTCGCAGGCAAGGCCAGCCGACTGCCGCACGAGCTCTCGGGTGGTGAGCAGCAGCGCGTGGCGATCGCGCGAGCGGTGGTGAACCGGCCGCCGATCCTGTTGGCGGATGAGCCCACCGGCAACCTGGATCCCTCGACCAGTGCCGGCATCATGGCGCTGCTCGCACGCATCAACGAGGGCGGCACGACGGTCGTGATGGCCACGCACGAGGCCTCGATCGTCGACGAGCTGCAGAAGCGCGTCGTCGAGCTCGACGCGGGCGTGATCATGCGCGACGAGACGCACGGCAGCTATCGACGGCACCTCGCCGACTTCGACCTCGGCCTCGACCACGAGGCGGAGCTCGCATGAGGCTGCAGCTGATCGCGCAGGAAGTCTGGAACGGCCTTCGCCGCAACCTTTCGGTCGTGGTGTCGGTCGTCCTGGTGACCTTCATCTCGCTCTCGTTCGTCGGCGCAGCGATTCTCCTGCAGCTGCAGATCAACCAGATGAAGGGCTTCTGGTACGACCGCGCGCAGGTGGGCATCTACTTCTGCGGACCGGTCGATGCCACCGAGACCTGCACGCAGACGGCCGCGAACGAGGAGCAGATCGCCGCGGTGCGCGACGTGCTCGACAGCGGTGCGATCGCGCCCTACGTGAGCAACGTGGAGTTCGAGGATCGGGAACTGGCTTATCAGCACTTCATCGAGCAGTTCGGGGGCACGGCGAGCGCGGAGTTTGCGAGCCCGGAGACCATGAACGAGGCGCTCTGGGTGCGGCCCACGACGCCAGCCGACGCCGACCTGATCCGGGAGGCGACCTCGGCGCTGCCTGGAGTGCTGGAGGTGCGCGATCAACGGGCGCTGCTCGAACCGATCTTCCAGGTCCTCAACACCGCCAGCCTCGCCGCCATCGGCGTGGCCGTGCTGATGCTCGTGGCGGCCGTACTGCTGATCTCGACCACGATTCGGCTCTCGGCCTTCTCGCGGAAGCGAGAGCTCGGCATCATGCGGCTCGTGGGCGCGTCGAATCGCTTCATCCAAACCCCTTTCATCATCGAGGGTGTCGTCGCGGCACTCATCGGTGCGGTGTTGGCGGCCGGCTCGATGGTCGCGGTGGTGCACTTCGTGCTGCAGGGCTATGTGGCGCCGATGCTGCAGACGATCGCGATCGTGGCGGTGGATGATGCGCTCGTGGTGGTGCCCATCCTGCTGGGCATCGGCGTGCTGTTCGCGGGCGTCGCCGCGGCCGTTGCGATCCGTCGCTACCTGAAGGTCTGATCGCGCCGTCGTCGACGGCCGCTGCCGGCCGACAGGGGCTAGACTGAACGGCTGCCCGTCATTCGGGCACCACGATCCGCCACCGAACTCAGGAGTCAGCCATGCCTCGCGAACAGGGTCACAGGGTCGTGGCGCAGAACCGCAAGGCTCGCCACGACTACACGATCGAGGACCGCGTCGAGGCCGGACTGGTGCTGCGCGGCACGGAGGTCAAGTCGCTGCGCGCGGGTCGGGCCTCGTTGGTGGACGGCTATGCCTTCATCGACGGCGGAGAGGCATGGCTCGACGCCGTGCACATCCCCGAGTACGGCCAGGGCACCTGGACCAATCACCCGCCGCGCCGCAAGCGCAAGCTGCTGCTGCACCGGGATGAGATCGAGAAGCTCTCGGTGAAGGTCTCGCAGGGCGGCTACACGCTCGTGCCCCTCTCGCTCTACTTCTCCGACGGGCGCGCGAAGGTCGAGCTCGCGGTCGCGAAGGGCAAGCGCGAGTACGACAAGCGTCACGCGTTGCGCGAGCGGCAGGACAAGCGCGAGGCGGATCGCGCCATGCGCACGCGCAACCGCATGGGCGACTAGCTCCGGGCGTTCGACAAACCCCCTCGCAGTCGATTGGATGGAGTGTCGGCAGCGTTCACCCAGGGCCTTCCGACGGGAAGGTGAAATGCGAGTCGGCATCCTCACGTCCGGCGGCGACTGCCCCGGACTCAACGCAGTCATCCGCGCAGCCGTGCTCACCGGCATGGTGCACCACGGCCTCGAATTCGTCGGCATCCGCGATGGCTATCGCGGCCTCGTCGACGGCGACGTGCGCGTGCTCAACCGCTCGGCAGTGCGCGGCACGAGCCGCATCGGCGGCACGATCCTCGGCACCAGCCGCACGAACCCGTACGAGGGACCCAACGGCGGCGCGGAGAAGATCGCCGAGACGCTCGGGCGGCTCGGCATCGACGCGGTCATCGCGATCGGCGGCGAAGGCACGCTCGCGGCGGCCAATCGCCTCGCCAACGATGGGCTGCCCGTCGTCGGCGTCCCCAAGACGATCGACAACGACCTCGACGCCACCGACTACACCTTCGGCTTCGACACCGCGGTGCAGATCGCGACCGAGGCCGGCGATCGGCTGCGCACCACCGGAGACTCCCACATGCGCTGCATGGTGCTCGAGGTCATGGGCCGCCACGTGGGCTGGATCGCGCTGCACACCGGGATCGCGACCGGCGCGCACGTCACGCTGATCCCCGAGCAGCCGCGCTCCATCGAGTGGATCTCCGAGTACGTGCAGTCGGTCTACGACCGGCGCCGCGCGCCGCTCGTGGTCGTCTCCGAGGGATTCAAGCTGGAGGGCATGGAGGAGGCGCACTCGCACAAGGGCCTGGACGCCTTCAACCGCCCGCGGCTGGGCGGCATCGGCGAGCTGCTGGCACCGATGATCGAGGAGCGCACCGGCATCGAGTCACGATCGACGGTGCTCGGTCACATCCAGCGCGGCGGTGCGCCCAGCGGCGCAGACCGCGTGCTCGCGACCCGATTCGGGCTCGCCGCCATCGACGCCATCGTCGATCGCGCATGGGGGACGATGGTCTCGCTGCGCGGCACCGACATCGTGCGCGTGCCGATGGCGGACGCGTTGGGCGATCTCAAGCGCGTGCCCCCGCACCGGTACCGCGAAGCGGAGATGCTCTTCGGCTGATCGGCCGAGCTGCCCATCGCCAGGCGGAATGCTCGGCGGACCGGCCCATCATCTGCGCAGCACGAGCTCTGGCAGTCGAAGGTCGACGGCGACAGCGCGCGGACCGCGTCGCGTGGAGCGTCGACCCCGCGCGTCGCGCTCGCGACCGAGGGCGCGCATGCGCACGCCGGCTCGATGCTCCACGGCACTCGACGCGGCGCCGCCGCGGGTGCGGGCCGCAGAGGGACCCGGGCGTCGCAACCGCCCGAGTTCGACCGCGGGTACGGGGATGGCGAGCGGCCGTGGAGCATCGGCTGCGATGCCGGAGCTGCCGCTCGCGGTGCTCGTCCCCGTCGCGTGCACGGTGCTCGTCGGCGTCGCCGCGTTGCGCCCGCGGGCCTCGCCGCGTCGGGGCGGTCGCAGCACCGACACGACCCTCCAGCTGCCCGGCGTCGGCCCGCTGCGCTCGATGCGAAGGCGACCGGCATGCACCTCGTGGTGATGGTGGCTGCAGAGCAGCATGCCGTTCGCGATGTCGGTGGGACCACCGGCGAGCCAAGAGATCACGTGGTGCGCCTCGCACCAGGCGGGCGGCATGCGGCAGCCAGGAGCGCGGCAGCCGCCGTCACGCGTCGCGAGCGCTCGTCGCTGCGCGCGAGAGAAGAGTCGCTGCGAGCGGCCGAGCGCCAGGGCGTGGTGGCAGTCATTGACGACCACCGGCTGCAGGCGCGCGTCGCAGAGCAGGCGATCGATGGCCTCGATGGGGAGCAGATCGCCGGTGTGCTCGATGCGCAGGGTGCGGTCGGTGTTGTCGAGCCCGTCACGGTAGGCGGACCACGCCTCGATGGTGCCGCTGATCACGAGCACCGGCGCGTCGCCGCCGACCGTGGGTGCGTCGCCGGAGGCCGCGTGCGCCTGCACGAGCCCGACCAGCACATCGTGCCGCCGCTGCTCGGGGGTGCGGTCGTCGACCGCCTCGGCCTCCGCCTGCGCTTCGTCGGCCGGCTGCGCACGACCGTCGCCGCCGTCGTCATCGTCGCGGAACGCGACGTGCACGCGCGGGCCCGTGTAGGCATCCAGCAGCGCCTTGATGGCGGAACCCGCCTCGGGGGTGGCGACCATCGAGATGATCCACATGCCGTCGTCGCGCTGGCCGATCCGCAGCGAGCGCATCGCGCGGTGGCGCTCCGCGGTCGGCAGCACGCCGTCGGGGTCGAGCATCGCGGCGTAGGTGCGCGCCTGCACGAGGATCAGCTCGGGCACGAGCGGTGCCGCGGGGTCGGTCGCCGCGTCGACCAGCGCGCGCTCCGCCCAGGCGAGCTGCTCGAGATCGGCGCGCGGTGCCACCGGGTCGAGCGTCTGCACGATCGCCTGCACCTGCGCGAGCGAGAGCTCGCCCGCCTGCAGCGCCGCGGCCAGGTGCGGGTAGCGGGCCGGCACCGTCCCGCCGGAGACGCCGACGGAGGCGGTCGTGCGCGCCGCCATGGTCAGCAGCTCGGTCGCCTGTCGACCCCGGATGCCGAACGCCGACGCGAGGGCCTCCTTGGCGCTTCTGTGGCCCAGGCGGCGGCAGAGCGAGCCGTCGACGGGGCCGGCGGAGCGCTCGGCGACCGCGGCCGCGAGCAGCACGCTCTGGGCATCGACGATGCGGGCGAGCTCTGCGGTGCGCGCCAGCAGCTCGGCCACCTCGTCGTTCGGCTCCAGCGCCAGCGAGCGGCACACCTCGAGCAGGGCGCGCGCCGACTCGAGCGTTGCTCCCGCCTGCTCGCTGCCGCGCATCCCGACTCCCTCGTCGCGAGGAAGGTAGCTCGAGCCACCCACATGCACCGATCGAGGACGGGCTTCGAGCGCTTGCCCGCGATGCCGACGGCGCGATATGATGACGGGCTGGCCCAGCCAGCGTGCCGGATGCGTCCGGCTTTGGAAACTCAACAGCGTGCGACTCGCACCACTCCATGGGGATGATCGGTTTCGACAGCGCCTCAGTCGGAGCGGGAAGCGGGTAGAGGACGCAGGGTTATCTCTTGAACGCCCCCTGCAAACCAATAGGTGCCAATGCAAAGCGCACCGACTTCGCCCTCGCTGCATAAGCGAGCCTGAAGTCCGTCAGACCGGGGTTGCTCTCGCCCCGGATCCTGGCGTCGTTTTGAGAGCTTGCTGCGATCCTGCGTCACAGGGGATCGCGGGACTTTCACTGTGACTGGGCTCGTCGACCTAGGTGCTCAGGACAAAGGTCGGAGCCGAGCAGAACGCCATCCCTGAGCTGCACCCGGAGAAGCCGCACGGTCCGAGCGTTGGACGGGGGTTCGATTCCCCCCATCTCCACCATCGGTCGAGTCGCACGCTGTTGACCACCAGATCATCAACGCCGATACGCTGGAGTCATACCCGACCCCTGCGAGGAGGCAGTTCGTGAGCGAGTACCGAGTCACTGACCCGTACACCGGCAAGACCGTCAAGGAGTACCCGACGGCGACCGATGATGAGGTGCGTGGCGCGATCGAGCGGGCGCACACCGCGTACCCCACCTGGTCGGCGACGCCCCTGCCGGAGCGTGTCGCGATCATCACCAAGGCCGCGGATGCGTTCAAGGCGCGGTCGCGCGAGCTGGCGGAGATCATCCGCACCGAGATGGGCAAGCCCATCGACCAGGGTGTGTTCGAGGCGGAGTTCTCGAGCGACATCATCCGCTACTACGCGGACAATGCCGAGCGGTTCCTGGCCGACGAGGTGCTGGAGGTCGACTCCGGCGTCGACGCGCGCGTGCGCAAGGCATCGCAGGGCGTGATCCTCGGGATCATGCCCTGGAACTTCCCGTACTACCAGGTCGCACGCTTCGCGTTCCCGAACCTCGTGCTCGGCAACACCATCGTGCTCAAGCACGCGCCGCAGTGCCCGTGGTCGGCGACCGTCATCGCCGAGATCCTGGAAGAGGCGGGACTCCCGGCCGGCGCGTACGAGAACGTCTTCGCGACCAACGACCAGATCGGCGAGATCATCATCCCCGACCCGCGCGTGCGCGGCGTCTCGCTCACCGGCTCCGAGCGGGCGGGCGCGGCCGTGGCCGAGATCGCCGGACGTCACCTCAAGAAGGTCGTGCTCGAGCTGGGCGGTTCCGACCCGTTCATCGTGCTCTCCGCCGACGACATGGACGCCGTGGTCGAGGCCGCGATCGCGACCCGGATGGACAACTCCGGTCAGGCCTGCAACGCCTCGAAGCGCTTCATCGTGCTCGACGAGCACTACGACGAGTTCACCGCGAAGCTCAGCGACGCGATGAGGGCGCTCGAGGTGGGCGGACCCGAGGACGAGGATGCGCTCGTCGGGCCGCTCTCCTCCCAGGCAGCAGCGGACCGACTGCGCGAGCAGGTCGCCTCGGCGGTCGACGAGGGCGCGAAGGTGCTCGTGGGCGATGTCGCGGCGTCGGAGGGCACGCGGGTCGCTCCCGCACTGCTCGGCGGCGTGACGAGCGACATGGACGCCTACCGCGAGGAGCTGTTCGGCCCCGTCGGCACTGTCTACCGTGCGAAGGATGTCGACGATGCGGTGCACATCGCCAACGACACGCCCTTCGGCCTCGGCTCGAGCATCTGGTGCAACGACCCCGAGCTCGCGCTCGCGGTCGCCGACCGGATCGACGCGGGCATGGTGGCGATCAACGGCGCGGGCGCCGAGGACTACGACATGCCCTTCGGTGGCACGAAGCGCTCCGGCTTCGGCCGTGAGCTCGGCCCCCACGGCATGGAGGAGTTCATGAACAAGAAGCTCATCGTCTCCAGCTGATCCGAAGGCACCCTCACCGCAGCTCGGGGCTCTGCGTCCGCGTCGTCACGGCGCGGGGCGCAGGGCCCCGAGCCGTGTGCGGATGGGGTGTGCCGTCAGCCGACGGTGCCCGTCATGGGGCGCCCGTCGGCGGCCCAGGCGATGGTGCCACCGGCGACGTTCACCGCGTTGAGACCCTGCTGCTCCAGGAAGGCGACGACCCGGGCGCTGCGGGCGCCCGACCGGCAGACGATCGCCGCGCCGTCCGGCACCTCCGGGAGCCGCTCGACGATCTCGCCCATGGGGATGTGGATGGCACCTACCGCGTGGCCCTGCTGCCACTCGTGCGCCTCGCGCACGTCGATGAGCGGGCGGTCGGCGACCTCGTTCGGGGTGATCTCCTGCATACGCCGAGGCTAGCGGGCTGGGCCTGCGGGGAGCATGATGTCGGCCATGGCGACGGTGCGCACAGTGCTCTGGTTCGACGGACACATCGAGGAGGCCGCTGCGTTCTACGTGACGCTGCTGCCGGACTCGGAGGTCACGGCCGTCATGCGTCGCCCGGAGCGCGACGATCCGTGGCCCGGCGAGGCGGCGGCGGGCGAGGCGATCGTCGTCGACCTGACGATCGGCGGCGTGCCCTATCAGCTGTTGGATGGCGGCCCGCGGTTTCCGCAGACGGAGGCGGTGTCGATCGCGGTGACGGTCGACGGTCAGGCGGAGGTCGATCGGCTCTGGGACGCGATCGTCGCCGACGGCGGCGCCGAGTCGATGTGCGGCTGGTGCCGCGATCGCTGGGGAGCGTCGTGGCAGGTGATCCCGAAGCAGTTGGGCGAGCTCATGCAGGGCGAGCGCGCTGCCGATGTGACACGGGCGATGCTCGGGATGCGGAAGCTCGACGTCGCGGGCCTCGCGGCGGCCTCCGCGGGCTGAGATCAGCGCGCGAAGCGCTCCAGCAGCGCGTCGTGCAGGAGGCCGTTGGTCGCCAGCGCGGTGCCGTGCCACGGGCCGGGCTGCCCATCCATCGATGAGAAGCGCCCACCGGCCTCCTCGATCACCGGCACGAGCGCGGCCAGGTCGTAGGGCTGCAGATCGAATTCGCCGACGGCGTCGAGCTTGCCTTCGGCGAGCAGCATGTAGCTCCAGGCATCGCCGTAGGAGCGCGCTCGCCACACGTCGCGCTGCCAGGCGATGAGCTCGTCGACGCGGCCGGCACCGTCCCAGCCCTGGATCGAGTTATACGAGATCGCGGCGTCCGACATGGCTGCCACGCCCGACACGCGCAGGCGCTCTGGCGCGCCCCCGCCGGCCGACAGCTTCCAGGCACCCTGCCCCTGCGCCGCCCACCAGCGAGCGCCGAGCGCGGGGGAGGAGACGACACCGACGACCGGCACGCCGTCCACCGCGAGCGCGATGAGCGTCGCCCAGATCGGCGCTCCGCGCAGGAAGTGCGCCGTGCCGTCGATCGGGTCGATGATCCATTGCCGCCGCGCGTCGCCGTCGCGGCCGAACTCCTCGCCCAGGATCGCGTCGTCCGGCCGCTCGGCCGCCAGCACTTCGCGGATGCGCTGCTCGACGGCTCGGTCGGCATCCGTCACGAACGTCGAGTCGGGCTTCGTGTCGATCGTGAGGTCGCGGGCACCGAAGCGATCGCTGGCGATGCGATCGGCGGCATCTGCGAGCCGCAGCGCGAGCGCGAGGTCGTCGTCGTAGTCGGTCACGCCTCCAGGGTATGCCCGCCTACTCCTGGTGCCGCAGCCCGCGCGCCGCGACGAGGGTGCCGAGCAGGCGCTGCATCGAATCGACGCGGCGCTGCTCCAGCCGGCCGTCGGCGGCCGCGACCGCGAGCTCGCAGTACTCCTCGTCGACGAGGTGCGTGCAGCCGCGCGGGCAGTCCTCGGCAACCGCCGCGAGGTCCGGGAAGCCGCGCAGCACGTTCGCGGTGGCGACGTGGCCGAGTCCGAAGGAGCGGACGCCGGGGGTGTCGATGATCCAGCCGTCGCCGAGCTTGAACGACACCGTCGACGAGGAGGTGTGGCGGCCGCGCCCGGTGACCGTGTTGACGTGGCCGACGGCGCGGTGCGCGCTCGGCACAATCGCGTTCACGAGCGTCGACTTGCCGACGCCCGAGTGGCCGACCGCGACGGTGGTGTGCCCAGCGAGCCGCTCCCGCAGCGCCTCCGCGGGCGGGTCGTCGATCGACGACGTCCACACCTCGATGTCGAGGCCGGCGAAGTTCGCCAGGAAGGGCGCGGGATCGGCGACATCCGTCTTCGTCATCACGAGCACCGGCGCGATGCCCGCGTCGAAGGCCGCGACCAGGAAGCGATCGACCATGCCCGCGCGGGGCGGCGGGTCGGCCGATGCCACGACCATGAGCATGACGTCGGCGTTGGCGACGATGACGCGCTCGACCAGATCCGCGTCGTCGGCGGAGCGGCGCAGCACGGTCGTGCGCGGCTGGATGCGCACGATGCGCGCGAGCGAGCCGGTCTCGCCGGAGGTGTCGCCCACGACATCGACCCGGTCGCCAGCGACGATCGACTGCTTGCGCAGCTCGCGAGCGCGCGCGGCCGTGACGACCGCCTCGTCGGGCTCGCCGACCCTGACCGCGAGCCGGTAGCGGCCACGGTCGACGCCGGTGACGATGCCGGTGACGGCGTCGTCGTGCTCGGGCCGGTGCTTCGAGCGCGGCCGATTCGCCTTCGGGTTGGGGCGCTCGCGCACGCTCGACTCGTCGTACTCCTCGTACGGATCGTCGAACTCCTGCATCCAGCTCATGCTGCGGGATCCTGCCCCGCGAGCATCGCCGCCCACAGCTCCGGGAACTCCGGGATCGTCTTCGCCGTCGCTCCGATGTCGTCGACCTCGATGCCCGGCACGCGCAGCCCGACCACGGCGCCGGCCGTCGCGATGCGGTGGTCGTCGAAGGCGCCCCACTCGCCGCCCGCGAGCGGCGCCGGCTCGACCCGGATGCCGTCCGGCAGCTCCACGACCGTGCCGCCGAGCGCCGTGATGTTCTCGAGCATCGCCTGGATGCGGTCGGTCTCGTGCCCGCGGGTGTGGCCGATGCCGGTGACCTCGACGGGGCCCGACGCGAGCGCGCCGAGCGCGATCACGGTGGGGGAGAGCTCGCCCGCGGCGTGCATGTCGAGCGCGGCCCCTGGGATGTCGCCGCCGACGGCCTCGACCGTCAGCGACCCGTCGGACGTCGAGCTCTCGGCGCCGAACGCGGCGAGCAGCTCCGGGAGCATGGCACCCACCTGCGTGGTGTGCGCGGGCCAGCCGTCGAGCACGACGCGCCCGCCGACAGCGACGACCGCGGCGAGGAAGGGCGCCGCGTTCGAGAGGTCGGGTTCGATCTGCTCGTCGAAGGGTGCGATGGATCCTGGTTCGACCCGCCAGGTGGCCTCGCCCACCGCGTGCGCATTGACACCGCGCTGCCGCAGGGCCGCGAGGGTCATCTCGATGTGCGGGAGCGATGGCAGCCGGTGCCCGCGGTGGTGCAGCGTGAGCCCGCGCTCGAAGCGGGGCGCGGCGAGCAGCAGCGCCGAGACGAACTGGCTGGACGCGCTCGCGTCGATCTCGAGCTCGCCACCGGTGACGCCGCCTCCGCCGTGCACGGTGAAGGGCAGGCGCGCATCGTCGGCGTCGACGCGCACGCCGAGGCCGCGCAGCGCCGCGATGGTCTGATCCATGGGGCGCTTGCGCGCATGCGGGTCGCCGTCGAACGAGACCGCGCCATCGCCGAGCGCTGCGACGATCGGCAGGAACCGCATGGCGGTGCCCGCGAGCCCGCAGTCGATGTGGCCGCCGCCCGAGATGGGCCGCGGGGTGACCGCGAGGTCGGGCCCGAACGCGCCGTCGCCGACGACCTCGTCGATGACCGCGCCCAGCACCCGCAGTCCCTCGGCCATGATCGTCGCGTCCCGGCTGCGCAGCGGCCGGTGCAGGGTCGACGGCCCGTCGGCCAGCGCCGCCAGCAGCAGCGCGCGGTTCGTGAGGCTCTTGGAGCCCGGCAGCTGCACGCGAGCGTCGATCCTCGTCGACGCGGTCGGGGCGGGCCAGCGGCGCGCGCTGGTCTGTCGGGAATGCTCTGGGTGGCTCATCGGTTGCAATCTATCGGTCAGCAAGTGTCTGGAGGAGGAAGCTGTGACGACTGCAACGCTCGATGCAGGGCCCGCGACACTAGACTCGCCCGCGATGACAAGCGAACAGGCCGAAGCCAGCAAGCGCGACGACTTCGTCGATCAGGCGATGCAGTACGCCGACCAGCTCTATGCGGCCGCCATGCGCATGACGCGCAATCCGGCGGACGCGGCAGACCTGGTGCAGGAGACGCTGCTGAAGGCATACGCCGCCTACGGCTCCTTCCAGCAGGGCACGAACCTGCGCGCGTGGCTCTACCGCATCCAGACCAACACCTACATCAACACCTATCGCAAGCAGCAGCGCCGGCCGTTCGAAGCGGCCCTCGATGACATGGAGGAGTGGCAGATCGGCGACGCCGAGTCCTTCACCGCCAGCACATCGCGCAGCGCCGAGGCCGAGGCCATCCATCGGATGCCCTCCGGCATCGTGAAGGACGCGCTGCAGCAGGTGCCGACCGACTTCCGCATGGCTGTCTACTGGGTGGACGTCGAGGGCCTCACCTACGCCGAGACGGCGGAGGTCATGGAGACGCCGGTGGGCACCGTGATGAGCCGACTGCACCGCGGCCGCAGGCTGCTGCGCGGGCTGCTGGCCGACTACGCCCGCGAGCAGGGCATCGCAGTGCCGGAGAGCACCGACAAGGAGAAGAAGCAGTGAGCACCCTGGAGGAGAAGACGGACTGCGCCGAGGCGCGCGCGGCCTTGGAGGAGTACCTCCACAAGGAGCTCTGCGCCGAGGACGCCGCTGACGTGCGTGCGCACCTCGAGCAGTGCGAGGAGTGCTCAGCGGAGCACCACGTGGGGGAGACCCTCACGAGCGCGCTCCAGGGCGCATGCAAGGACCGCGCCCCGGAAGAGCTGCGCGAGCGGCTGCTGGAGAGCCTGCGCGCTGCCCAGGCGCAGCACGGCTGAGCGACCGACGACGACAGGAAGGCGGGGCCCGATCGGGGCCCCGCCTTCCTGCATCCGCAGTGCGCTTCGGCCGGATCAGGCGGCCTCGCGCTCGCGCGCCTCGTCGTCCGTGCCGGCCGACGAGAGCGGCATCGACGCGGCCGCCTCGGCAGTGACCGCTTCGGGCTCGGACTGCACCGGGATGGAACCGGTGCTCGTGCGCTCCACACCCTCGGCGAGGTAGCGCTCGGTGCCCGCGAGCGTGAGGAAGGCGGGATAGGTCGGTTCCAGCGCGATCTCGCGGAAGAGTGCGATCGCCTCACGGAATCGGTTGCCGGGAGCACGGTCGAAGTCCTGTGAGAGCTCGGCGACGATGCCCTCGCATCGGGCGGTGGTGATGCTGCGACCGTCGTCGGTGGCCGACTCGGTGTAGATCCACTGCCACACCTGTGAGCGCGAGATCTCGGCCGTCGCGGCATCCTCCATCAGCGAGTGGATCGCGACGGCGCCGTGCCCGCGCAGCCACGCCTCGAGGTAGCGGATGCCGATCTCGATGTTGGAGCGCAGGCCCGCGTCGGTGATCTCGCCGCGCGTGATCGACAGATCGATGAGCGCATCGCCATCCACCGGCACGTCCTCGCGGCTGCGATCGAGCTGGTTCGGGCGCGCTCCCAGCACCGCGTCGAAGGCCTCGCGGCAGGTCGCCACGAGCCCGGGGTGCGCGACCCAGGAGCCGTCGAAGCCGTCGCCGGCCTCGCGGGACTTGTCGCTCGCGACGGCCGCCAGCGCGCGCTCGGTGGCCTCCGGGTCGGAGGCGCTCGGCACGAACGCCGCCATGCCGCCGATCGCGTGCGCGCCACGACGGTGGCAGGCGCGCACCAGCTGCTCGGTGTAGGCGCGCATGAACGGGGCCGTCATCGTCAGCTGTGAGCGGTCCGGCAGCACGAACGCCTCGCCCCGCAGCCGGAACGCCTTGATGATTGAGAACAGGTAGTCCCAGCGTCCGGCGTTCAGGCCGGCCGAGTGCTCCCGCAGCTCGTAGAGGATCTCCTCCATCTCGAAGGCGGCGGTGATCGTCTCGATCAGCACGGTCGCGCGGATCGTGCCCTGCGGCAGCACGAGCAACTGCTGCGCCATCACGAAGACCTCGTTCCAGAGCCGAGCCTCGCGGTGGTTCTCGATCTTCGGCAGGTAGAAGTACGGTCCTGCGCCCCTCGCGATGAGCTCCTCGGCGTTGTGGAAGCAGTGCAGGCCGAAGTCGACCAGCGAGCCCGACATGGGGGTGCCGTCGACGAGGATCCGGTGCTCGTCGAGGTGCCAGCCGCGGGGGCGCACGACGATGGTCGGCGTGCGCTCCGCTGTGACCCGATACTCCTTGCCCGCGGGGCTCGTGAACTCGATCTGCCCCCGGATCGCGTCCTGCAGGTTGACCTGGCTCGCGATGACATTGCGCCAGAGCGGGCTCGAGGCATCCTCGCAGTCGGCCAGCCAGACCTTCGCGCCCGAGTTCAGCGCATTGATGGTCATCTTGCGCTCGATCGGGCCGGTGATCTCCACTCGGCGATCCTCCAGGCCGGGAGCCGGCGGGGCGACCCGCCAGCCGGCGTCGTCGCGGATGTGCGCGGTCGCGGCCAGGAAGCGCGGGGTGTCGCCGTCGGCGAACGCGGCGCGGCGCGCGCGGCGATCCTGCAGCAGCTGGCGCCGCGTGCACTCGAACGCGTCGTGCAGCTGGAGCAGGAACTCCAGCGCATCGTCGGTCAGGACTCGGTCCTGGCCCGAGGCGGTGGCGGTGATGCGGATGCGGTCATGCATGATGGTCGTCCTCCTGCGTCGATCGGTGCGTGCTCAGTCGAACTGCTCGGACTCGGTGGAACCGGCGAGCGCCAGCGTTCCCGAGTTGGGGTTGAGTGCGGTGGCGACCTGGTCGAACCAGCCCGTGCCGACCTCGCGCTGGTGCTTGGTCGCGGTGTACCCCTGCGCCTCGGCGGCGAACTCGCGCTCCTGCAGGTCGACGTAGGCGGTCATGTGGTTGTCGGCGTAGCCCTTCGCCAGGTCGAACATGGAGTGGTTCAGGGCGTGGAAGCCAGCCAGGGTGATGAACTGGAAGCGGAAGCCCATCGCACCCAGCTCGCGCTGGAACGCCGAGATCTGGTCGTCGTCGAGGTGCTGCTTCCAGTTGAAGGACGGCGAGCAGTTGTAGGCGAGCAGCTGGTCGGGGAACTCGCTCTTGATGCCCTCGGCGAAGGCGCGCGCGATCTCCAGATCCGGCTTGCCGGTCTCCATCCAGAGCAGGTCGGCGTACGGGGCGTAGGCCCGGCCGCGGGCGATGCAGGGCTCGATGCCGTTCGCCACCTCGTAGAAGCCCTCGCTCGTGCGGCCGCCGGTGAGGAAGCGGCGGTCGCGCTCGTCGACGTCGCTCGTGAGCAGCGTCGCCGCCTCGGCGTCGGTGCGGGCGATGATGATGCTCGGCACCCGCTCCACGTCGGAGGCGAGGCGCGCGGCGTTCAGGGTGCGCACGTGCTGCTGCGTGGGGATGAGCACCTTGCCGCCCAGGTGGCCGCACTTCTTCTCGCTCGCGAGCTGATCCTCCCAGTGGACGCCGGCCGCGCCGGCGACGATCATGCTGCGCATGAGCTCGAAGGCGTTGAGCGGGCCGCCGAATCCGGCTTCGGCATCGGCCACGATGGGCGCGAACCAGTCGTCGACGGTCGAGGTGCCCTCGCCGCGCTCGATCTGATCGGCACGCTGCAGCGCGTTGTTGATGCGGCGGACGACCGCGGGCACCGAGTTGGCGGGGTAGAGCGACTGGTCGGGGTAGGTCTGGCCCGACAGGTTCGCATCCGCGGCCACCTGCCACCCCGAGAGGTAGATCGCCTCGAGGCCGGCGCGCACCTGCTGCACGGCCTGGTTGCCGGTCAGGGCGCCCAGGGCGCGGATCGGCGTGGGGTCGGCGTGCAGGCGCTCGAACAGGCGCTCCGCACCGCGGCGCGCCAGCGTGTGCTCCTCGGTCACGGAGCCGCGCAGTCGGACGACGTCCGCAGCGGTGTAGTCCCGGACGATGCCGTTCCAGCGGGCGTCCGCCGCCCATTCCAGCTCCAGCTCAGCGGCTTCGGTCGCCAGCGTGCTCCGGGTGTCCGGTGTCCGGTCCTGCTCGGTCATGATGCGCTCCTTGGATTGGATCGGTCCTCGTGCGAGGGATGGTGATGACCACTCTGTGGGCAGATCTGAAGCACGAGGTGGCGACTCAGGATTGAAGTTCTGCATTTCTGCCACCCTGCGCAGTTCTGCCGTATGGTGCTCGCATGACCCGCGCATCGTCGACCACTGGCACCTGGAACCGACCCGCGCGATCGGCCCCGGAGCCCGAGCCCGTCGACGCGCTGCAGCTGGGGAAGTCCCTGCGCCACGCTCGGAAGCAGGCGGGGCTCACGCTCGACGGCGTGCACGACGCCATCGGGCTCGCACCATCGCAGCTGTCGGGCTTCGAGCTCGGCAAGCGCGAGGCGCGCTTCTCGCAGCTGCAGCAGCTCGCGTCGCTCTACGGGGTCACGCTCGCGCAGCTCACCGGCACGGCACCGCCGTCGAAGCGTGCGGCCATGGAGCTGCGCCTCGAGCGCGCCATGCAGTCATCCACGTGGCAGCAGAAGCGGCTGCCGACGATGCGCATCGGTCCGCGCACGCCCGACGACGTGCTGGAGACGATGCTGGCGCTCGTGGACGAGCTGGATCGGGTCGCCGAGGAGCGCGTGGCGACGCCGGAGGAGGCGCGCAGAGCGAACACGCAGCTGCGCAGCGAGATGCGCTCGCGCGACAACCACTTCCCGGAGATCGAGGCGGAGGCCGCGGCGATGCTCGCGAAGGTCGGCTACCAGTCGGGGCCGCTGTCGCAGCACCTGATCGCCGCGATCACGGAGCGGCTGGGCTTCTCGCTCCACCACGTCGGCGACCTGCCGCACTCGACGCGCTCGGTGATGGACTACAAGCGCAAGCGCATCTACCTCTCGCGCTCGACGCGCACTGGCCACGACCCGCGTTCGGTGCTGCTGCAGGCGCTCGGCCATCACGTGCTGGGGCACTCCGTGCCCGCGGATTTCGGCGCGTTCCTGCGGCAGCGCATCGAGACGAACTACTTCGCGGCAGCACTGCTGATGCCCGAGCGCACCGCTGCCGAGTTCCTCGCGAACGCGAAGCGGGAGCGGCAGCTCGCGGTCGAGGATCTCCGCGACGCGTACGCGGTCTCGTACGAAGCCGCCGCGCATCGCCTGACGAACCTGGCGACCGTGCACCTGGGGATACCGCTGCACTTCCAGAAGGTGCACGAGTCGGGCATCATCTACAAGGCCTACGAGAACGACGGTGTGACGTTCCCCGCCGACCACACCGGCGCCATCGAGGGGCAGCCGGTCTGCAGGCGGTGGACGAGCCGGGAGGTCTTCGACGTCGCCGACAAGGTGAACCCGTTCGAGCAGTACACCGAGACCCCGTCCGGCACCTTCTGGTGCACGGCGGTGACCGAGCGCAGCCAGAGCGGCGAGTTCTCGCTCTCGATCGGCGTGCCGTTCTCGGAGGCGAAGTGGTTCCGGGGCCGGGCGACCAAGGAGCGATCGGTGTCGCGCTGCCCGGATCCCACCTGCTGCCGACAGCCGCCGCCCGACCTCGCCGAGGAGTGGGCGGGCCAGGCCTGGCCGAGCGCGCGGGCGCACTCGCACCTGCTGGCGGCGCTGCCGCCGGGCGCGTTCCCCGGCGTCGACGAGACCGAGGTCTACAGCTTCCTGGCTGCGCGCGACTAGAAGGCGGCAGCGCGGCGAGGAGACCGGCGCCTCGTCGCATCCGCCATCTCGTCCAGCTGCGAGAGGGCGCGCCGGAGCACGCTGCTCGACGTGTGCGCCGTGTAGGGGAAGTAGACGATCTCGACGCCGACCTCGGCGAACTCGCGCTCGAGCCGCAGCCCGCGCTCGGTGCCTCGCCAGTCGTCGCCCTTGAAGAAGTGCGTGAAGCCGACCTCTCGCCAGGTGTCGAGCTTGTCGGGCACCGTCTCGACGTGCACGCGATCGACCCAGCGGATGGAGCGAACGATCTCGACGCGCTCCAGCGTGGGGATCACCGCCTCGACGCCCTTGACCTCGTGCAGCATCTCGTCGCTCACGACGCCGGCGACGAGCTCGTCGCAGTGCTCGCGTGCCTGGCGGAGCAGGTTGAGGTGGCCGACGTGGAAGAGGTCGAACCCTCCCGCTGCATACCCGATGCGTGTCATGCGCCCTCCTTTGCGTAACAGTGTTACACGACGGAGCGTACTGCATCCTCGGGAGGCGCGGGAGAGCGGCTGGCGGCGAGACCTCAGCTCCGAGGCACGTCACTGATGACGTACTTCGTCTTGCCGCCCGTGTAGGGCAGTGCGGTGACCTTCTCCAGGCGCACCGGCACCTCGCCCGCGACCCGGTCGCGCAAGCCGGCGAGCGCGGCGTCGATGTGGCGGGCCGCATCGGCGCCATCGCCTTGGACGACGCGCACGACGATGGAGGCGTCACGCTGCTGGTGGATCTGGAACTGGCGCACCGCTTCGGGGTGCGCACCGAACATGGCCATGAGCCGGTGCGCCAGCACGACCCCGCTCGGCAGTCGGATCATGTCGGTGTCACGACCCTTCGGCTGCTCCATGAGCGGCAGTGCACGCCCGCACGGGCACAGCCCCTCCCGGAGCGCCCCCTGGTCGCCGGTGCGATAGCGGATGAGCGGGAAGACGCGGTTGCGCAGATCGGTGATCGCGATGTCACCGACCTCTCCCGCGGGCAGGCTGCGTCCATCGGCCCCGACGACTTCGATGCGATGCACGTCGGAGAAGATGTGCAGCCCGTCGCGCTCAGCGCACTCTCCTGCGAGCCAACCGAACTCCGAGCCTCGGTACTCGTCGTACACGGGAGCGCCGAACACGGCCTCGAGCCGGGCGCGCGCCGGGGCAGGGAGAGGCGCCGCGGTGGTCGCGACCGCGGTGAGGGGAGGCATGCGCAACCCTTGCTGCTCGACGAAGTCGGCGAACTCGAGCAGAGCGCCGACATAGCCCTCCAGCAGCTTCGGGCGCTGACGGACGATCGTGCGATGGAACCTGGCCATCGAGTCCTCGGAGATGTGTGCGGCGTCGAGGTAGGTCTGCCGAGTGGGCCACCAGGCGAGCGCATTCTGCACGGCCTCGCGACGACCGAAGCTCCACCTCCCGATCCGCGCCAGGTCATCGTGCGGTCCGACGCCCCACCAGGAGTACATCCGCCACGCCAGCGCCAAGGTGGGCACGCGTGCATCGTGCATCGTCCGCAGCGGTTCTCCGGTGCTGCCGCCCGTCAGTGCGGTTCGCGTGGTCGACCTGCTCGCCTCGCGCGTCGTCAGGTCGCCGCTGCGCGCCTTCACCATGGCTCGGTCGAGCAACGGGAGGCGCTGCCACTCGGACGGATCGCGGATGTCCTGGGCGCGGATGCCCATGTCGCCGTACAGGTCTCGGTAGAGCGGTGACTCGCGCATCGCGAAGGCGACGATCGACTCGGCGAGCCGGTTCTCCTCAGCTCGCAGCGCGGAGGGCGCCATGCGCTCGTTGGCGAGGAGCTCGTCGAGGAAGCGACCTGACGAGGCGCGCACCGTCCTGACCTTCGCGTTGAACACCGCGCTCCGCAGGGACATGCTGATCACCGTACGCCGCGCGAAGAGCGAGTGCGAGCAGGAGGCTCGACGCGAGCGCGATGCAGGATGGGCACGATCAGGGCAGCGCCGGTGCCGGAGTGGCGCGCGCGTACTCGAACTCGTCGCGACCGACCGCGCCCAGGATTCGCCCCTGCGCGAACCAGATCCGCCGCCGGTAGCCAGCGCTGCCGGCCAGATCCCCACGCGCCCTGGCGGTCAGCTCGGCGACTGCGAACGCGGGCAGGCGGACGATTCCGCCGACCAGGAATCCGGCGCGCTTGGCCAGATTGCTGGCGCGGGTGTCGGCTCTCGTGAAGAGGCGCGCTCGCACTTGACCCTGGCAGATCGTGCGTCGGCGCACGAATGCGCGCGTCGTGCGTGCCGCTTCGATGTCGTCCCGCGCCACGGAATCGGCTGACGCGACGATCACACCGCCGCTCGCGAGCAGGTCGCGCCCGAACTGCACGTCCGAGCCGCCGGAGAGCCCGAGCGAGACATCGAATCGGACGCCGAGGGCGCGCACCTTCGCTGCGTCGATGAGCACGTTGCCGGTCACGAACGTCGACAGTCGCTGCCCGGTCGGGAACTCGGTGCGCCGCACGAAGCCTCCGGCCGCGATCCAGGGGTCGGTGCCCTCCGGCCACACGTAGCGGACGTAGCCCATCACGGCTGCCGGCTGATATCGCAGCCACGCGTCGACGAGGCCCTGGAGCCAGCCGGGCTCGGGCATGAGGTCGTCGTCGATCATGACGACCAGTTCGTCGTCTGCCGCCGCATCCAGCGCTGCTTGGCGATTGGCCGCGATGCCGGGGATCGGCTCGGCGAGATAGTCGACGCCGAGCGTGGCTGCCGTCTGCTCAGCGGACCGGTCGGGATCGTTGTCCACGACGAGGAGCCGGAGGTCGGCCTCCACGGTCTGCGCGTCCTGCCGGATCGCGCGCACGAGCGCAGGCAGCTGTGGAACACGGCAGTACGTCGGCACGGCGACCAAGACCGGCCGGTGCACCGCGGCGTCGCTCCTCACGGCCGCCGCCGAGCGTCGCGGTGCGCGACCGCCTGCGAGAACGCGGTGCGATGCAGCGGGCCTGCGCGGTCCCAGTCGCGCAGCGAGAGATCCGGCGCCGCAGTGCGCGGGGCGTCGAGCGAGGCAGCGAAGTGCGCGACATGCTCGCCGGTGAGGGCGCCGTCGAACATCGTGATCCAGTCTGGCCCGACTTCGCGCGCCAGTGCCTCGTTGATCTCCGTGCGCGGCACGAGGACGGGGCGCTGCAAGGAGAGCGCCGCGAGCACCGTGCCGGAGTTGAGCATGAATCGGTACGGTAGCACCAATCCCGAGACTTGCGTAACAGCGTCCACGAACTCCTCCTCGGACAGATAGCGGAGGTCGAGGGAGACCCTGGCATCGAGCGCGGCGCGCCGACGGACCTCGCGCGCGACCTGCTCGGACGAAGGATTGCCGGCGATGCGCAGCCGGAGCTCCGGGTGCCGCGAGGCCGTGGTGCCGAAGGCGTCGAGCAGCTCTTCGACCCCCTTGTAGGGGCGCACGAGGCCGACGAATCCGAGCAGGTTCCGAGACGGCTCGGCCGCAGGCATCGCGGCGAACCAGTCGCGGTAGTGCCCGTGACGGATCAGCGTCGACGGCACGTCCGCGGGGATCCCGGTCAGCTCGTGCAGCAGGATGCGATGGTCGGTCCTGCGCTCGAGCCATGCGAGATAGCGTCGCTCCCACGGCGTCGAGCTGGCGTGCGGCTCGAGGTTGTGCACGGTGCGAAGCACGGCGATGCGCGAGAGCGCGAGCCGGATCCGGAGCGCCTCAGCGAAGATGCGGCGCGCGGCGACGCGGACCGGGCTCGACCCACCGAAGAGCGTGTCTGGCCAATGGAACTGGATCGCGTCGTAGCGACCGAGGAGCGCGCGGCGGCGATCGAACCGGAGGTGCTCGACCCCGGGGGTGGCTGCCAGCGCGGCATCCAGCATGTGCACGTAGGGGTTGGAGGTCGGCCGAGGCGGGCCGAAGGACTGCATGACCCTGATGGGCCGACGACTCCCGGTGCGCATGGCGCCAGTGTGCCACCTTGCCCCGCGGCGCGGGCCTGGGCCTAGACTCGGCGCCAGTCGCCTCGCGCGCAGCGGGGTCCGGCTCTGGCAAGCAGGCGGGGGTGTGAGGATGACCGAGGCGTTCGCCGACACGTACCGCAGGCTGGCCAGCACGCAGAAGGGTCACGCGCGGGGCGCACCGGGCTATTCGGTCTACGTCAATCGCCGCATCGGCCGAGTGCTCGCCGCTGCGGCATTCCGGTGGGGCTGGACGCCCAACGGAGCGACCGCGTTCAGTGCGCTGCACACCTTCGTCGGCATCGGCCTGCTCCTCGCGCTGCCCACCCAGTGGTGGTCGGGCGTGCTCATCGCCGTGCTGCTGGCGCTCGGCTACGCCTGGGATTCCGCCGACGGGCAGCTCGCGCGGCTGCGCGGGGGAGGAAGCCTCTCGGGGGAGTGGCTCGACCACTTCGTCGATGCGCTCAAGATCGCCTCGCTGCACCTCGCGGTGCTGCTCGCGCTGTGGCTGCACACGCCCTACCGCGACACAGCGTGGCTGCTGGTGCCGCTCGTGTTCTCGATCGTCGGCGTCGTCACCTTCTTCGGCATGCTGCTGAACGACCTGCTGAAGGGCAAGGCCGGCGTGCGATCCACGCACGCCCGCGGCGGCGGCACGTTCGCCCGCTCGATGCTGCTGATCCCCACCGACTTCGGGCTGCTCTGCCTCGTCTTCCTGCTCTGGGGATGGACGACCGGCTTCCTCTGGATCTACACCGCGCTGGCGCTCGCGAACGCCGCCTTCCTGATGCTCGCCGCGGTCAAGTGGTTCACGGAGATGCAGCAGCTGGACCGGGACTCGCAGTGACGGGCGAGGTGGCCGCGCCGCTGCCCGCGTTCGCGGTCGTGATCGTGAACTTCGGCTCGAGCACGCTGCTGCGGGAGCACGCCGCGTCGATCGAGCTGCCCGCCGGTGGCCGGATCATCGTGGTCGACTGCTTCAGCGGCAGCCGGGAGCAGGCGCGCGTGCGCGAGCTCGCGGAGGAGCACGGCTGGACGGCGGTGCTGCTGGAGGAGAACCTCGGCTTCGGCGGCGGCACGAACGCCGGCGTGGCACGAGCGGACGAGCTGGGCGCCCGAGTCGTCGTGGCGCTGAACCCCGATGCGCGCATCGACGCAGCATCGCTGAGGGCGCTCGTGACGGCGGTGCAGCGCGATCCCATGCTGCTCGCGTCGCCGACGATCGTCGGACCTGGCGGCGAGCCGTGGTTCGCCGGCGCCGACCTGTACCTCGCGGACGGCGCCGTGCGCGGCGCCCGAGCGCGGCCGCGCTTCCCCGGCGCCGACCGGCGCGAGTGGGCCACCGGGGCGTGCTTCGCGATCTCGCTCGAGCTCTGGCATGCCACGGGGGGCTTCGACGAGGAGTACTTCCTCTACTGGGAGGACGTCGATCTCTCGCATCGCGTGCTCGACCGGGGAGGGCGCTGGGCGCTCGTGGACGCGACGGTCGTGCACGATGCCGGCGGCACGCAGGAGGTGGTGCCCGGCCGCGCCAAGTCGGACATCTACTACTACTACAACATCCGGAATCGGCTGCTCTACGCGGCGAAGCACCTGGATGAGGAGCACGTGCGTGGATGGCTGCGCACCGCGCCGAGGGTCGGGCTGGATGTGCTGCTGCGGGGAGGACGGCGCCAGCTCGTGGTGTCGATCCGGCCCTGGCGGGCATACCTGCGCGCGCTGCGGGACGGGCGCCGGCTCGTCCGCGAGCATCGCACTGCCCGGCAGCCGCACACGACTCGCGGGGCCGTCCGATGAGCGCACCCGATGGCGGCATCCTGGTCGTCTGCACGGCGAACGTCTGCCGCTCGCCCATGGCCGAGTTCGCACTGCGACGAGGCTTCGGGCAGCGCGCCGGGCTGGACGGTGTCGCGGTCGCGAGCGCCGGCGTGCGCGTGGCGGAGGAGCGGTCGGCGTGCGCGGAGGTGATCGCCTTCCGCGATGAGCCCGCGTGGGCCCAGATGGGGTCAAAGCACCGGGCCCGCGCGCTCGAGCCCTCGATGATCCGAGCCGCGGCGCTGGTCGTGACGGCCACGCGCGAGCAGCGCTCCTCGGTCGTGGCGGCCGCCCCGGAGATGCGAGGCGTCGTGTTCACGCTGCGCGAGGCCCTCTGGCTCGGCAACGACTACGAGCGCGGCGACAGTACGCCTGCGCCGCGCGCCGTGGCGGCCTTCCGCGAGCACATCCACGGCATGCGCGGCCTGCGTCCGCTGCCGACGCAGGCGCGGCGCCGCTTCTGGCGGGCGGGCCCCGACCCCCTCGACATCCCGGACGGTCACGGCGGCGGCGCCCGGGACCACCACGCGGCGATGCGTGCGGCACTCGCCGCCGGCAACCAGCTCGCCGAGCTCATCGGCGGGCGCGGCAGCTAGTCGGCCAGCCGCGCCGACCGGATCGCGCCGCGCAGCCTGCGCACCGCGGCGTCCCAGGTGTAGTCGGCGATGGCGCGCTCGCGTGCCGCTGCGCTCGGCCGAGCACCCCACGTCGCGTCGAGCTGCGCCGCGGCAGCCGCCTCGTCGAGCGGCGGCACGAACGCCGCGTAGTCGCCGACCGTCTCTCGGAACACCGGGATGTCACTCACGAGCAGGGGCGACCCGAAGCTCGCCGCCTCGACCGATGGCATGCCGAAGCCCTCGTCGAGGCTGAGCGAGATCGTCAGCGCCGCGTGCGCGTAGAGCCAGGCGAGCTGCTCATCGGGCACCGGCCCGAGCATCACGATCCTGCCGTCTTGCAGCAGCGGCCGCGCGCGCTCCGGCACGGTCGATCCGCGACCGGAGTGCTCGACGCCGCCGACGACGACGAGCGGGCTGGTCGGCGTGATGCGCCTGGAGCGGGCAGCCGCGTTCATCACGGTCTCCAGGTTCTTCCGCACGTTCAGCCGTCCGACCGTGACGGCGAACTCGGCATCGGCGGCGATCGCCGGCGGCCGCTGCATCGCGCCCTGCAGGCCCGGCGGCACGCCGAGGCCCGTGACGACCGGCGGTCGCAGGCGCGGCGCATGCCGCAGCACCCGGGCCGCCTCGGTCTCGGTGGAGACCGCCACGATCGACGCCCGTCGCGCCCAGGGGAGCATCGGCGCGAAGTAGGCGCGCTCTGCGCGCGAGAACCACTGCGGCTGCTCGAGGAACATCACGTCGTGGATGAACACGAGCGAGGGGCCGGACGCGGGCGTGTAGTTGTGGCAGACGACGATGTCGGCGCTCGTGCGGGAGGCGATCCGGGGCAGCTCCCAGCGATTCGACAGCGCATGCGGCCACAGGCTCGTCCTGGCAGTGCCCGCGCCATCCGGGAGTCCGGCCGCCTCCGCGTCCCGTCGCAGCGCGACGATCAGCTCGTCGTGCGGGAATGCCCTCGTCCAGGCCAGCAGCAGCTCTCGCTGCACCGTCCGATTGGCGCCTGGTCCACGCTGCCACCAGTAGGCGTCGAACAGGACTCGCATCTGACCTCCTCAGGCGGGGCCCCGGTGGGTGTGCCTGCTCCTGAGGTCATCCTAAGCCAGGGCTCGTAGATAGGTAACAGCGTTATGGCTACGCTCCGAACAGGCGGTACCCCAAAGCGAGGTTGCGAAGGATGTGGAACCGGTCGGGGAGCCGCAGGTCACGACAGTCTGGAGAGACGTGGACGCCCAACGACGCGCTCGTCGAATGCATCGCTCGACGACAGCAGTCCTGGCAGCGGGGTTCGCTGCCGCGATCGCGCTCGGGCTCACGGCCTGCGGAGGCTCTTCCGCGACGCCCGCCTCCAGCACCACGCCCGGCCCGCAGCCCGCTGCCTCGCCGTCGGCGGCGCCGAGCGCCTCCGCCGCCCCGAACGCCGCGGCACCGACGCCGAGCGCATCGCCTCGCCCGGCCCGCATTCCTCCGCCCGGTGCTGAGGACGTCGACGCGTCGACGCCCGACGGCCCGCTCATGGCCGCGCCGCTGCCGACCACCGCGGCCGCCATCGACGAGGCGGTGTCGTTCGACACCGGCATGGTGATCGAGATCGTGGCGGTCGATGCGATCACCGTGACCGCCGAGACGCCCGGAGAGGTCGACGGGCCCGCGGTCCGCGTCACCGTCTCCGCTCGCAACACCTCGAGCGAGACGCAACCGGTCGACTCCGCCCTGGTGACCGTCGTCGCCGGCGACGAGCTCGGGATCGGCACAACGGCCGGCAACCCGTCGCCGCTGTCGGGGGATGTCGCGCCGGGCGGCGCCGTCAACGGCACCTACATCTTCATGCTCGACCCGGCAGCTGATCGCGAGATCACCGTGTCGGTCAACTATGCCGCAGGCGAACCCGTCGCGGTCTTCACGGGAACCACCTCCTGACAGATGGAGCACACCATGCCCGCTCACCGTCGCCCTCTGCGGGCAGCGCTGGTCAGCACCGCGGCAATGATCGCCGCAGGTGCGATGCTGCTCACCGGAGTCACCGCGGTCTCCGCCGCAGACGGTGACGTGCCACCGGGACCGGTGACGCTCCAGCAGCGCACCGACGGGGTGGTCACTGCCGATCCGCTGCCGACGGTGCAGATCGACAACGGCTACGTCTGGGCGCAGGCGATGATCGGCAACACCGTCTACGCAGTGGGCGGCTTCGAGAACGCGCGCGCGCCGCTCGCCTCGCCGGGCACGAACCTCACCCCGCGCAGCAACATCCTCGCGTACGACATCACCAACGGAAACCTGCTGCCGTTCGCGCCCCAGGTCAATGGCGTCATCCGCGCGGTCGCGGCCTCGCCCGATGGCTCGCGCATCTACATCGGCGGCTCGTTCAACACGGTCAACGGCGAGACCCGCTGGAACTTCGCGGCGCTGAACGCCGCGACCGGCCAGCTGGTCCCCGGCTTCAACCCGGCGATCGGCGGCTCCGGCGTCTACGCCATGGCCGTTATGGGCGACACCGTCTACATGACCGGTCTCTTCTCGCAGGCGAACGGCGTCGCGCGCACCAACCTCGCCGCATTCGACACGACGAACGGCGCCCTCCGGCCGTGGGCGCCGACCACGGATCGACAGGGCGACGCCATGGTCATCGATCCCGGTGGCGCGCACGTCATCGCAGCCGGACGCTTCTACCTCGTCAACGGCGTGGTGCAGCGTGGCCTCGTCGCGCTCGACCCGATCACGGGAGCCATCGACACCGAGTGGGCTGCCTCCGACACCGTCATCAACGGCTGGAGCTCGGGCTCGGCTGCAGGCAAGGCCGGCATCTTCGCGCTCGCGGTCGACGACTCCGGGGTCTACGGGACCGGCTGGGTGTACGCGAACACGACGGTGGGCAACCTCGAGGGCGTCTTCGCCGCTGAGGCGGGCACGGGCGAGATCCGCTGGATCGCCGACTGCCACGGCGATCACTACGGCGTCTGGTCGACCGGCGAGATCGTCTACGCCACCAGCCACACGCACGAGTGCGACACCGTCGGTCTCGCGCCCGAGCTGAGCCCCCGCACCTATCGCTACGTCGAGGCGTTCAGCGCGACGGCAGAGGGCACGCTCACGCGCAGCCCGTCCGTGAGCAGCATCTACAAGGACTGGAGCGGCACGCCGGCGCCGCAGCCCTACGCGTGGTACCCGGACTTCCTGATCGGCCACACGTCCGGCCTCAACCAGGCGGGGCTCTCCATGACGGGCACCGGGCAGTACCTCGCGGTCGCCGGTGAGTTCGTTGGCGTGAACAACCAGCGCTACGAGGGCATCGTGCGCTTCTCGACCGCCCCTCCCGGCGGGCCCAAGCAGGGACCGCGCATCGCGAGCTCCGCGTGGGGCGCGCCCACCGCCTCGTCCACGGTCGCGGGCCGGGTACGCATCTCCATGCCCTCGAACTGGGATCGGGATGACCGTGATCTCACCTACGAGCTGCGCCGCACCGGCACGCCCGGCGTCGTGCAGTCGCAGGTCGTCGGCTCCGGATGGTGGCCGCAGTCCCAGCCTCGCGTGCTGTTCAACGACACCGGACTGACACCGGGGGCGACCTACACGTACACGGTGCGTGCCGTGGATGGCGACGGCAACGCCGTCACGAGCCAACCGGTCACCGTGACGGTCGGCAACGGCACCCCGTCCGACTATGTCAACACCGTGCTCGATGACGGCGCGTCCATCTACTATCCGCTCGGCACTATCGGCATCGACTACGCCGGCGGCGGAAACCCGGTGTTCGGCAGCAATACGAGCAGCATCACCCCTGGCGCGGTCGCGGGCGTGACCGGCGAGACCGCCACCAACTTCGGCGGCAACAGCAACGGTCGTGTCTCGTCGCCCTCGAGCGGCGCCGTCACCTCCGAGTTCTCCGCCGAGGCCTGGTTCCGCACGTCCACCAACCAGGGTGGCAAGATCATCGGCTTCGGCAACTCGCAGACGGGTTCGTCTGCCAGCTACGACCGGCACGTCTACATGCAGAACAACGGCCGGCTGACGTTCGGCGTCTACCCGGGCGGCGTGCGCACGGTGAACTCGACACAGTCCTACAACGACGGACAGTGGCATCACGCGGTGGCGACGCAGAGCGCCGAGGGCATGCGGCTCTACGTCGACGGCGCACTGGTCGGCAGTGATCCCTCGACCGTCGCGGCCCAGGCCTACAACGGCTACTGGCGCATCGGCGGCGACAACCTGAACGGCTGGCCCAACCGGCCGTCGTCGAACTTCTTCAACGGACGCATCGATGAGGTCGCGGTCTACCCCACGGCGCTCACGAGCGGGCAGGTCATGAGCCACTACACGACGGGGCTCGGCCAGGAGGCGCCCACGGCAGCCTTCATCTCGTCGACGGACGACCTGACGGCGACCTTCGACGGCACCGCCTCCACGGCGGACACCGGCGCCACCATCGCGTCGTACTCCTGGAACTACGGCGATGGCACGCCGACGGGATCCGGTGCGGCGCCGACGCACACCTACGCGACGGCGGGCACCTATGCGGTGACGCTCACGGTGACCGACAGCAGGGGGGTGAGCGGAGCGGTGACGCACGACGTCACGGTGCTCGCCGCCAACCAGTCGCCCACGGCCTCCTTCACCACCTCGGCGGATGGCATGGCCGTGGCCGTGAACGGCGTCGGATCCTCCGACCCGGACGGCTCGATCGCCTCCTACTCGTGGAACTGGGGCGACGGCACGGCCGACGGCAGCGGCACCACGGCATCGCACGCGTACGCGACACCGGGGGAGCGCACGATCACGCTGACGGTCACGGATAACCGTGGAGCGACCGGGACGACGACCCGACAGGTCACGGCATCCCATGCCGACCCGACCGCTTCCTTCACCGCGACCGCGTCCGGTCTGCGTGTCGATGTCGATGCCGCGGCGTCATCGGCGAGCGACGGCGCAACGCTGAGCTACGCGTGGAACTGGGGCGATGGGGCGACCGGCAGCGGGATGACCGCCAATCACACCTACGCGGCTGGCGGCACCTACACGATCACGGTGACCGTCACGGACAGTCTCGGCGGCACGGCGACGACGACGAGGGAGCTGACGGTCTCCCAGATCGCCTTCGCCGCGAGGGACGACTTCGAGCGCACGGTCAGCGCGGGCTGGGGTGACGCCGACACCGGCGGCACTTGGACACCGATGCATGGCTCGGCGGCGGTGGCCACGGTCGCTGGCGGCGACGGCATCCTGACGCTCTCGGCCAACCAGACGCGCAACATGGCGCTGCAGGGCCTCTCGGTCGCCGACAGCTCGACCACGGTGACGTACGCGATCGACCAGGCGCCGGCCACCGGCAGCTCGTACGTCGGCATCGCCGCACGGCAGTCGGCATCGCAGAACTACACGGTGCGAGCATGGATGCGCAGCAACGGCACCGTCTGGCTCGTCGCGCAGCGCTCCGGCAGCTCCACGGTGCTGTCTGCGGTGCCGCTCGGCCTCAACTGGACCGCGGGCGAGGAGCTGCAGCTGCGCGTGCAGGTGAGCGGTTCGAGCCCGACCACGATCCAGGCCAAGGCCTGGCCCGCGAGCGGCGCTGAGCCGGCCGACTGGCAGCTGTCGACGACGGACTCGACGGCGGGGCTGCAGGGCTCCGGTTGGGTGAGCCTGCACGCGAATCGCGCAGGATCCGCCACCTCGACCGCGGCCTTCTCGTTCGACGGCCTGCGCGTCACCGACCCGAACACGGGTGGCGGACCGGTGAATGCCGATCCGACCGCGTCGTTCACCTCCACCGTCTCCGACCTGCAGGTCGCGGTCGACGGCGGGGCCTCCAGCGATGCCGACGGCTCGATCGCCTCCTACAGCTGGAGCTGGGGAGACGGCACGCCGAACGGATCCGGCGAGACGGCCAACCACAGCTATGCGGCGGCCGGCACCTACACCGTCGCGCTGACGGTGACGGATGACGACGGCGCGACCGCGACCACGAGCAGCCCGGTGACGGTCACCGCAGCGCCCGGGGGCAACGCCGCGCCGACGGCGTCCTTCACCGCAGCGATGACCGACCTCGATCTGTCCGTCGATGCTGCGGCATCGGCGGATTCCGACGGCACCATCACCTCGTACAGCTGGAACTGGGGCGACGGCACGACGGCCGGCACGGGTGCCACGGCGATCCACAGCTATGCGGCGGCCGGCACCTACACCGTGACCCTCACCGTGACCGACGATGACGGCGCGACCGCGACCACGACCAGGAGCGTAGAGGCGACGGATCCGGTCGTACCGCCCGGCGACTTCGCGGCCTCGGACGACTTCGGTCGCACCGTCGCGCAGGGCTGGGGCACGGCAGACGTCGGCGGCGCCTGGGGCGTCGAGAGCGGCAGCTCGGCGCCGCTGTCGGTGTCGGGCGGAACGGGTGTGCTCACGCTCGGTGCCGGCTCCACGCGCAATGTGCTGCTGAGCGATGCCGACCTGCAGGACGTGCGGGTCTCGGTCGACTTCTCGCTCGACCAGGCACCGTCCACCGGCTCTGCCTTCTTCGGTGTCATCGCGCGCTCCACGGGCGGTGACGACTACCGGGTGCGCACCTGGCTGCGCGACAACGGCACCGTCTGGCTGGTGCTGCAGCACGGCAGGACGGTGCTCAGCACCTATCCGGTGCCAGGGCTGACGCGGGCCGCGGGCGACTCGTTCACCCTGGCCGCCGAGGTCACGGGCTCGACGAGCACCACGTTCTCGGCGAGCATCTGGCGCACCGGCACCCCGGAACCCGCGACCTGGCAGGTGGTGGCGAACGATGCGGCAGGCCCGGATGCGAGCGGTGCCGTCGGCGTGCATTCGAACCGGTCGGGCTCCGCGAGCACGACGGGCGTGTTCACCGTCGACGCGTTCCGCGTGACCGATCTCGGCTGACGGATCCGCGCTGCCCGCCGTCGAACGTGGCCTGAGTAGATTGGGCCCGTGAGGCGACGGCGCAGGGTGCGAGCATGAGCGAGTCGCTGCTCCTGCTCGCCCCGCTCGCACTCTGTGCGGGAGGGGTCGGGCTCCTGCTGTTCCGCGCCAGTCCACGGCTGACGTTCGTCACGTGGACGCTCGTGCTGTTCTTCGTGCCCATCTGGATCGGGGCGACGGTCGGCTTCTTCTGGGCAGCGCTGACGCTCATCACCATCGCCGCGATCATCGCGAACCTCGCCGACCTGCGCCTCACCGTGGTCGACGGGTTCGTGGCGGTGTTCACGCTGCTCGTACTGGTGCTCTACGCCCTGAACCTGGCGACCCTCTCCGCATCCATCATCGCCATCCTGCAGTGGGTGCTGCCATACGCCTGGGGTCGGCTCGTGCTGACGCGGGTGCCGGCGCGCTTCGTGGTGCAGACCATTGCCGCGGTCGCCGTCGCCGCAGCCCTGCTCGCGCTCATCGAATTCGCGACCCGGACGAACCTGTTCGTGCTGGTGCCCGGCCAGGGCGCCTACGCGCAGTGGTCCAGCCTCCAGCCGCGCGCGGCATTCCTCCGAGCCGAAGGCGCATTCGGGCACTCGATCGCGCTGGGCGCATCGCTGGCGATGTCGTCGGCCTTCGTGGTCGCCGCTCGCTGGCGCACGCCGGTCACGCTGCTCGCGCTCGCGGCGCTCGTGGGCGCCGTCGTCGTCACCTTCAGCCGCATCGGCCTGATCACGCTCGGGCTGACGCTCGCGCTGAGCGTGCTGCTGCTGCCGGGCATCCGTCGAACCGTGCGCTGGACGATCGTGGCCGGAGGGCTCGCGGCCGGGGCACTGATCGTCTCGTTCATCGGCAGCGTCTTCGCCGAGGCGGGCGATGAGGCCGGCGGCAGTGCCGACTACCGCGGCGACCTCTTCACCCTGCTGCTCGAGGTGCGGCCGCTCGGCACGGCGGGCGACTGGGCGGACCGCCTGGTCGGCGGCGTCTATCTCGGCAACTTCGCACAGTCGGTCGACAACACACTGCTGCTGATCGCGCTCCGCTTCGGCTGGGTGCCGATGCTGGTGGTCGTCCTCGTGCTCGTGGCGACCGCGACCGGGCTGCTCCGCGGCCGTGCGAATCCAGCGTCGATCGCCGTGACCGCGCAGCTGCCCGCGCTGCTCGCCGTCGCGCTCATCACGCAGTTCGGCATGTTTCTGTGGTTCCTCGCGGGGCTCGCCATCGCCTGGGATGCGCGCCCGCGCGACGAGCTCGAGCGGCGGCTGACGCCTCGGCTCAGTCGGCTCGTCCCTGGGCGTCAGCCTCCGGGCGGCGGCGCCGCACCATCAGTCGCACGAAGACCATGAGCGACGCCGCGTCGCGTCGGTAGATCGGCAGCAGCAGCGACATCGCGGCGACGACGAGTCCCGCCGCCAGGCCGACGCCCACCTCGTGCCACGACCCGAGCGCCTCCAGCGGCCGGCTCGCCCACCACGCGGCAGCGCCGGCGAGCAGGGCGATGGCGAGCACTCGCGCGGCGCCGGCGTAGAGCCTGCGGGTCGGCAGCGGTGTCACGCGGGACAGCCACGCGATCGAGATCGGCCAGGCGATCGCGGGGTGCACGGCGAAGCCGATCGCGACGCCGACCAGCCCGAAGAAGGAGCCGACGACGACGCACGCGATCTTGATGCATGCCGTGACCATCGTGTACCGCAGCAGCGGGCCGCCAAGGCCGCGCGCGAGGTAGACCCAGTAGCCCACGTAGGAGAGCGTGGTGAGGATGCCGGCGATCGCGAACATGCGCAGCAGCGGTGCAGCATCCAGCCAGGCGTCGCCGAGCATGATCGCGACGACGGGCTCGGCGAGCCCGGCGAGGATCGCCAGGGGGATGCCGAGCAGGTAGCCGAGCGCGAGCTGGGCCGCCGTGACGTAGGTGTCGAACCTCGGCTGGTCCTGCTGGATGCGGGAGAGCACCGGGAGCGCGACCGACTGCAGCGGTCCGCGCACCTGCCCGAGCGGCGTCATCACCAGCTGGAAGCCACGGTTGTAGAGCCCGAGCGGTGCGGTGCCGAAGCGCATCGCGACCAGCACCGTGTCGACCTGGCGCGCCGCGTACTGCACGAGGTTCGCGGCGACGAGGTTCCACCCGAACGTCACGAGCGCTCGCACGCTGTGCGCGCGCGAGTACGCGCGCGGCACCCATCTGCCGGCGATCATGACGCCGACGAGCACGATGCCGGCGTTGGCCAGCTGCTGGATGACGAGCGCCCAGTAGCCGGCGCCGAGCAGCGCCGCCGCGATCGCGACCGCGAGGGCGATGGCGGCCGCCGCGACATCCGTGATCGCCAGCGGACGCAGTCGCACGGCGCGCATCAGGTTCGCCCGATGCTGCGTCGCGAGACCGTTGAATACGAACACGAGCGAGAGCCACTGCGCCATGCCGACGATCTCCGGCTCGCCGATGACCGCGCCGAGCGGCCACGAGATCGCGAACATGACGATCGCGAGCCCGGCCCCGATGAGCGCGTTGAGCCAGAAGAGGTTGTCGCGCTGCCCGACGGAGAGCTGCGGGGCCTGGATCGACGCGGAGGTGAGCCCGAAGTCGCGGAAGATCTCGCCGACTCCCACGGCGACCAGCACGATCGCGAGCATGCCGTAGTCATGCGGGGAGAGCAGCCGTGCGAGCACCACCACCGAGACCAGCTGCAGGACGATGCGCGCGGCCTGCGCCGCCAGCGTGAAGAAGGCGCCGCGTGCCGCGTCGTGCGCGAGCGACGACGTCATCGCCGAGCTCCCTGTTCGCGACGCACGCGCGCGAAGGTGCCGCGCAGCGCGCGGAGGGCGGTGCGCGGCGCGCCCAGCGACAGCCTGAGGAGCCGGTAGCCGCGGTACGCGGGCGGACGCCGGCCCGCGAACCGCGAGCCCAGCAGCCTGGCGCTGAGGAAGCGTCGGCGTCCCGTCTGCAGCGGCTGCGCCCGCGCCAGCTGCGCGATCTCCAGCGGCTCGAGCACGATCACGCCAGCCGCCTGCGCATCGAGGATGGTCTGGCGTCCGCGCGGTGTGCGCGCGAGCAGCGCGCTCCGGCCCTCGCCCTCAGTGAAGACGGGGTAGCCCCGGTCGTCGGAGACCCAGGAGTCGGCCGAGACGATGTCGGCGGACTCGCCGACGCCGTCGACGCACACCTTGCACCGCCACTGGGTGGTGGGCCCGAGCCGGCGCCCCCATGACTCGTCGTAGTCGGCGGTGACCACGCGCTGCTCGGATCGAGCGGTGAAGCGGCCGGGCCAGCCGTTGCCGCGGTAGCGCAGCTCGTCGACGGCGTCGCTCGCACCGATGCCCAGGTCGGCCAGCAGCGCATCCGTGCCCGACTGGCTCGGCGTGCCCGCGCAGAAGAACGACAGCAGCAGCGGCGCTTCGCCGTCGATCAGGTCGCTCGCGGTCTGCCGGATCGCCGAGATCTCGCAGGGCTTGCCGCAGACGGCCGAGTCGGGTCGGAGCACGTCGGGCGAGTCGAGGGAGGCCACCGGCGCGTACCGAGAGCCGGCTGCCCGCAGGGCGTGCTCGCGGGAGGTGATCGTGACGGGCACCGAGCGCCGAGGAGTCGCGGGATCTGCGGCGGCGCCGGTCACGCGCGCCGCGCGCCCGCTGTCGACCAGCCAGGTGTGGATCGCGCTGAGCGCGCCGCCGCTGCTGCCGGCATGTCGGAGCTCGGGGTCGGCCGCCCAGGCGTTCCAGATGCCGACGTGGGCGCCGAGCAGCGGATGGATCGTCGCATCCTCCGGCGGTGACGGTGCTCGCACGAGCACGCCGGGGCAGCCGCGCCGGAAGATCGCGGTCGCGTTCGGGATCGCCCGCGAGGCGCCGTCGAACCGCGGTCGGAGATAGCCGTCGGCGTCGAGCGCCATGCGCAGCGACGCGTCGAGCCTCGTGCACAGCCCGCATCCCGAGCACGCCTGCCGAGCGACGACATCGCCGACGGCGCGCTGGAAGCCGTCCGTCACAGCGCGTCCAGCCGGTCGACGAGCGGCTCGAGCAGCCGCTGCCCTCGCAGCTGCGCCGCAGCGGCATCCGCTGCCAGCGTGTTTTGCCTGGCATGCCGGAGCACGGCTGCCGCCAGGTCGTCCGCATCGGCGATGGACACGACGCGATCCCAGCCGATCGACTCCATGAGCGGCGCGAACTTGCGGGAGTACGCCATGGCCACGGTCGGTGTGCCGGTCGAGAGCGCGTTCAAGCACGCGTGCATGCGCGCGCCGATGACGAGCTGCGCCGAGCCGATGGCCGAGCGCGCCTCGGCCAGATCGGCGGGGATCAGGAGGTCCACGCGGTCGCCGTAGGTCGCCGCCAGCTCCCGCGACACCGGCACGTCGTCGTCCGGGTTGCCGGACTCGAGCACGTGGGGGAGCAGCGTCACGGCGCGGCCCTCGGCGAGGAGTCCTTCGACGATGGCATGGATCGCGTCTCGGTACGAGGACGCGTCGATGTGGTCATCCGCCTGCCAGAGCAGCCCGGAGACGTTCAGCAGCACGTCGCGCGGCGTGCCGGCGACCGGCTGGTCGAGTCCGAAGACGAGGTCGCTGGTCACCGCATCGGGTCTGCGGCCCATGCGAGCCGCCGACGCGGCGCTGAGCGGATCGCGCGCGAACACGAGGCTGCTGCGCTGCAGCGACCTGCGGGCCAGCGCGCGGCCGCGCGCTGTGCTGAACGGGCCGATCGTCTGGGGTGCGAGCACGACGGCCGCGCCCGCCTGCGTCGCGAACTCGTGCACGAGCGACATGGTCGTGTGCCTGGGCAGCCCGTAGATGTCGGCGAGGCTGTCGCCGGAGCGGGTGTCCCATACGAGATCGAACCCGGCGAGCCAGTCCATCATGCCCGTCGTGCCGGTGACGCGCTCGCGCAGCAGCGCGCCGGTGCCCCAGGCGATCTGCGGTGGGCGGCGGCGGTAGTTCATGTAGACGAACTCCGCATCCGGCCAGCGCCGCCGAAGCAGGTCGGCCGACCCCTCTCCGAGCGCACGCACGCCGAGGTTGGGCGATGAGTCGTCTGCCCACGCGACGAGCACGCGCATCGTGACCTCCCTCACGTCAGCCGTCCCGGGGAGACGGCGCCGCTGCTGTGCGAGACCGTCCACCCCACGCTATCGGCACGCTGTTGCGGGCGTGCGGTTGCTGCGCGGGTAGTGTCTCCACCATGAGCAGTCGTCACGAGCGCTCGGAGACCGGCGCGCAGGTTCGCCCTCGTCGCGCCGCCGAGGAGCCGACATGGTGATGGTCGAGCCCGCGACCTGGAACCTCTCTCACGTCTGGGAGGCGCTGCGCAAGTTCTGGGCGCTGATCGTCGGGCTCACGATCCTCGCCGCCGGCGCAGGCTACCTCGTCTCCTCCTCCATCGAGCCGCAGTTCCAGTCCCGCGCCTCGCTCTACTTCGCGCTCAACCAGGGAACGTCCGGCTCCGATCTGAACCAGGGCTCCGCCTACACGCAGAACCAGATGCTCTCCTTCGCGCGGCTCGCGACATCCTCGCGCGTGCTCGAACCCGTCATCGCTGAGCTCGACATGGAGATCGAGCCGCGCGCGCTGGCCCGCTCCATCGCCATCGCGATCCCTCAGGACACGGTGATCCTCGACGTCACGGCGACGTCGAACGACCCCGACCGCGCGGCCGCGATCGCGAACAGCGTCGCCCAGGAGCTGGCGGCCGTCGTGCAGGATGTGGCCGCCGAGGGCGTCGAGGGATCGGCGAACATCACGGCGTCGCTGATCGACGACGCGGTGCCGCCCACGGTGCAGACAGTGCCGAACAAGACGCGCGACGCGATGCTCGCGGGAGCGATCGGCTTCCTGCTCGGCGTGCTGCTGGCGTTCATCGCGACGATCGCCGACACCAGGGTGCGCAACGAGGCGGCCGTCGCGCGCGTCACGGACGTCCCGGTGCTGGGTGTCGTGACCCGCACGAAGCGGAACGTGCTGGCGGGCCTCATCGTCGCGCGCGAACCGCACAGTCCCGTGGCTGAGGACATGCGCAGGATCCAATCCGCCCTGGCCTTCTCGTCGCTGGACGGCGGCTCCCGCCGACTGCTCGTCACCTCCGCCTCGCCGGGCGAGGGCAAATCGACGTTCTCGACGAATCTCGCCCTGACGCTCGCGGACACCGGGGAGCGCACCCTGGTGATGGATGCGGATCTCCGCCGACCTCGGGTCGGCGAGCTCTTCGGCCACGACAGCTCCGTCGGCATGACGACGGCGCTGATGGGCGATGTCGAGCTGTCGGAGGCGATCGTGTCGTGGGGCGAGCGGGGCCCGGACGTGCTGAGCTCCGGCGCCGTGCCGCCGAATCCGGCGGCGATCGTCACCTCGCAGGCCTTCCGCTCGATGCTCGACACGGTGTCGCAGCGCTACGACGCGGTGATCATCGACTCGCCGCCGGTGCTCACCGTGGCCGACTCGAACCTGCTCGCGCCGCTCGCCGACGGCGTGGTGATCGTGGTGGACTCCTCGAAGACCCGGCGCGCGCAGCTGGCGAACACCGTGCGCTCGATCGAGTCGGCCGGTGGCCGCATCCTCGGCATCGTGCTCAACAAGGCGCGCGCCTCCAGCCATCGCAACACCTACTACGCCGAAGCGCCCAGCGATGGTCGCCGCCGGGGCTCGCGACCGCATGCGGCGCGGCACTCACCGACCGCCGAGGACTGAGAGCCGCTCAGCGATCCGGGCGCGCGCGACCGCGGGCACGTAGGAGCGGCGGAAGCGGCGCACGAAGGCGCGGGCCTCGGCGGCGCTCATCAGCTCTCGCTCGGTCCAGAACGCGATGATGTGTCGCCTGGTCGCCGCATCCGCCCGCACCAGTACGCGGCGGTGCACCGAGAACCAGCGCGCATCCGCGTCGTCCCTCTCACGGATCGCGTCGCGCGCGCCCTGCTCCGTGGCGCGGCCCGGCCAGATGATGGGCGCCCGGATCGCCGCACCGTTGACCGGCACGCGCTGCTCCCGCCGGATCGACCACCCGGAGTACAGGAAGAACTCCAGCAGCCTCGCCCGCTCGAACGCGGTGGCGAACGGCTCGCCCGCGGTCGCCTCGACGTCGTCGATCATCCGCAGGGCGAGCGCCGTGTCGATGACGAACGGCGTGATGGTGGTGGGGAAGTCCTCGATCGCGCGGGCCACCGCTGCGTCGTCCGCGCCCAGGAATCGGAGCGTGCGCTCGAGATCGCTGCGCAGCGGGTGCTCCGTGTAGGGGTGGGTGCCGCCCCGCGCCGTGCCCGTCGCGTCGACGAAGTCGCTGGCCGCCCCCGGCGCGACGAGATGGTTCTTGGCATCGAGGATCACGTAGTGGCTGGTGCCGATGCGGCGGGCGATCAGCAGCTTCGCCGCCTGCTGGCTGCGCCAGCCGGCCGTGCTGCCCCGCACGCCGAGCTCCGCGGTGCGCAGGAAGGTCACGCGGGGCGCGAGGATCGGGCCGAACTCGGCGAGCACCCGCCGGCGCGTGCGCCCGGGCATGCCGCCGGCGCAGTTGTCGAGCACGATGATCTCGGCCACGGCGGCCTCATCCAGGAAGCGCGCCAGCGATCGCGCCTGGAGGCGCAGCAGCGGGATCTCGGGCTCGAACACGACCGTGACGAAGGTGAGCGCGCGAGGCGCCGCGGTCATGATGCGCGCTCCGCCGTCGCCGTGCTGTGCCGCTGCCCACTCATGCGAGCACGGGCGAGGCGCGGGAATCGGGCTCGGGATCGCCGCGGCGGGCGTGCCGCGCCGTGGTGTGGATCGATGCGCCCGCCGCGAGGTCCAGCGCGAGGCGCTCGTAGTCCCGCGCCACGTCGTCCCAGCGGAAGTCGCGGATCGCCCGATCCTGGTTGCGGAGGCCGCGGGCGATCACCTGCGGCTCGTCGGCCTCCACCTGCGCGAGGATCGCCGCGAGCGATGCCGGGCTGTCGAAGCACCAGGCGTCGTCGTCGAGCACCTCGCGGTTGAAGTCGACGTCCCACGCGATGGTCGCGGTGCCAGCGCCCATGGCGCGCAGCAGCGACGGGTTCGTGCCGCCGACCGAGTGGCCGTGGAGGTAGGTGTAGGCGTGCGCGTAGAGCGCGTCGAGGAGCTCCTGATCCCAGACGCCGCCGAGCAGGCGGATGCGCTCGTCGCCCGCGGCGGCCTCGTGCACCGCCCGCGTGTATTCGGCGCTGTACGGCGCCGACCCCACGACCGCGAGGGGCAGCTGCGCGTCGCTCTCGCGGTAGCCCTGCACGATCTCGAGCACGTGGTTCTCGGGCTCGAAGCGCGCGACCGCCAGGTGGAAGCGCTCCGGCTCCAGCCCGATGGCGGTGAGCGGCGCGGTGGCGCCGCGCTGCAGCACCGGAGCGCCGTAGCGGATCAGCTCGGTCGGAGCGCCGAACTCGGTCGCGTAGTACTCGGCGATGCCCGGCGCATCCGCGATCAGCGCGTCGGCGGTGCGCACCGCGCGCTGCTCCGCCCAGCGGTAGTAGGCGCGGCCGGCCCCGCCCCACTTGGCTCGGCGCCACTCCAGCCCGTCGACGTGCACCGCGACCGGCACGCGACCGGCTCGCAGCAGCGAGACGTAGGGCGCGTTGGCGGCGTTGAACACGAAGGCGACATCCGGCTTCGCGCGAGCGAGTGCGCGCATCGTGGCGATGCCGGTGCGGCTGAGCGTCTCGAGCTGCTTGAGCGGCACGGAGGGCACGTGCACGATGCGCATGCCGCGGTGCTCGCTGATCTCGGGATCGGTGCGGTCACCGAAGACGGTGACCTCGTGGCCGTTCGCGGCGAGCCGAGCGCCGATCTCCTCGACTGCGGTCTCGAAGCCGCCGTAGGCGGCGGGCACGCCCCTGGTGCCGAGCATGGCGATGCGCATGGGTGCTCCTAGTAGGCGCCGGCCGGGTGGACGACGACGCGAGCGGTGCGGAAGATGATCATGAGATCCTCCATGACCGACCAGTTCTCGACGTAGCGGAGGTCGAGCCGCACGCTCTCATCCCAGGAGAGGTCGCTGCGGCCGCTGACCTGCCACAGGCCCGTGATGCCGGGCTTCAGGTACAGCCGGCGCAGCACGGTGCCGTCGTAGCTGGTCGCCTCATCCGGCAGCGGAGGGCGCGGGCCGACGACGCTCATCTCGCCCTTGAGCGCGTTCCAGAACTGCGGCAGCTCGTCGAGCGAGTGCTTGCGGAGGAAGCGACCGACGCGCGTCACGCGGGGATCGTGCCGCAGCTTGAACAGCGGGCCGGCGCCGTCGTTCTGCTCCTTGAGGGCCTCGAGCTGCTGCTCGGCATCGACCCGCATGGTGCGGAACTTCAGCATCATGAACGTGCGGCCGTCGCGGCCGACGCGCTCCTGCCGGAACAGCACCGGGCCCGAGGAGTCGAGCTTGATCGCGATCGAGATCGGCACCGAGATGATGGCGACGGCGATGAGCGCGAGCCCGGCGACGACGATGTCGGTCGCGCGCTTGAGCACGTGCTTGCCGCCGTCGAAGGTCGGGATCTGCACCTGGATGAGCGGCAGGCCGTCGACCGGGCGGAAGGAGATGCGCGGACCGGCGACATCGGTGAGCCGGCTGAAGAGCACGAGCTCTGCGCAGGTGCCCTCGAGCTGCCGGCTGAGCTGCGTGAGGTAGTCGGGATCGGCATCCGGCTTGCTCGCCAGGATCACCGTGTCGGCGCCCATGCGCTCGGCCGTCTCGCACAGCGCGGACCTGGAGCCCAGCACGGGGATGGTGCGGTCGCGCAGCGTGAGGGGCTGGCCTCCGTCGCCCTCGATCGCGGCGCCGAGCACGTGGTAGTTGAGGTCGCGCATGCTGCCGAGCCGCTCGAGCACGTAGGCCACTTCGTCGCGATCACCCACCAGGATCGTGCGCGCGACATGATCGCCGATGCGCCTGCGGCTGATGAGCCACCGGCGCCACTGCCAGCGGCCCACGAGCAGCGCGAGGAGGCCGGCGGGGAGCGCGATGAGCAGCTGCAGCCGCATCGCCGGCCAGTCGAAGGCGATGCACGGCACGGCGAGCACGCCGAACGCGAGTGCCGTCGCGTGCACGACGCGGCGGTACTCGAGCGCGCCCGAGCCGAGCATCGCCGTCTCACGGGAGCGGAAGCCGACCAGCGCGATCAGCCACACGGCGGCCGCGAGCGCGGGCGTGGCGAGCACGAGCTCTGGGTAGAGGATGTCGAAGCTGGGTGTCGCCCAGAGCACGCCCATCGTCGTGGTGACGGTCGCGAAGAGGATGATCGATGCGTCGGTGAGCGAGAGCCGCGCGCGGATGCGGCGGTCGCGCTGCAGTCGTCGGGCCAGGGCGGGGGTCGCTCTCGGCGACTGCGCTCCGGTCAGCGGCAGGCCGGGGAGGACACCCACGCCGGCTGCCGCGGGAGCTCCGCCGAACCACCGTGCTGTTGCTGGTGTTGCTGCCCTCTGCACGTCTGCCCCCGCTCCCTGCTGGCCGCCGGAGGATCATCCGTCAGCGATAACAGTGTTTGGTAACAGTATGTGCAAACTTGCGAGGTCCAACAACGGCGGGCGCGCAAAGATCCCCGCACCCTTCGCATGCGGGGACCCGTGCCTGCTGAGCCGTTCCTGAGGGTCGGGCTCGACAGCGGGGCTGGATCAGCCCAGCGCCGACTCCAGGATGGTCGTGAGCTCGCGCGCCGACCGCTTGGCCGAGCCGGTGGCGGGGCTCGCGGACTGCGGGCGACCAACGACCCGGAGCGTGCGCCCGTGCAGGTGGCGGGGGAGTGCCAGGTGCACGAACGGCCACGAGCCCTGGTTGAGCGGCTCCTCCTGCACCCAGACGAGCTGCGCGTCGGGGTAGCGGTCGACGGCGGCGTTGATCTCGTCGACCGGCAGTGGGTAGAGCTGCTCGACCCGCACGAGTGCGACGTCGGAGCGACCGCGCTTGGCGATCTCCGCCTTGAGGTCGTAGTGGATCTTGCCCGAGTGGAGCAGCACCCGCTTGACGGCTCCCGCGTCCTGCACCTGCTGGTCGTCGATCACCGGCTGGAAGCGACCGGTGGTGAAGTCCTCGACCGCGCTCGTCGCATCCCGCAGCCGCAGCATGGCCTTCGGGGTGAAGACCACGAGTGGGCGCCGGGGCAGCGAGTACGCCTGCCGACGCAGCAGGTGGAAGTGGTTCGCCGGGGTGGACGGCCGCGCGATCGTCATGTTGTTCTCGGCGGCCATCTGGAGGAAGCGCTCGATGCGGGCGGACGAGTGATCGGGACCCGCGCCCTCGTAGCCGTGCGGCAGCAGCAGCACGAGCGAGGAGTGCTGGTTCCACTTCTGCTCGGCGGAGGCGATGAACTCGTCGATGACGATCTGGGCCCCGTTGGCGAAGTCGCCGAACTGCGCCTCCCACAGCACGAGCGCGTCGGGGCGCTCGACCGAGTAGCCGTACTCGAACGCCATCGAGGCGTACTCGCTGAGCAGCGAGTCGTAGATCGACAGGCGACCCTGCTCCTCGCCGAGGTTGGCCAGCGGCAGCCACTCCTGGCCGTTGTCCCGGTCGTGCATGACCGCGTGGCGCTGCACGAACGTGCCGCGACGCGTGTCCTGGCCGGACATCCGCACGGGGGTGCCCTCGAGCAGCAGCGTGCCGAGCGCGAGCAGCTCGCCGAACGCCCAGTCGATGCCGCCCTCGCGGCTCGCCTTGACGCGCTTGTCCAGCACCTGCTGCACCTTCGGGTGCACGGTGAACCCGTCCGGCGGGTTGCCATGCGCATCGCCGATGGCCGCGATGACGGCGGCGTCGACCCCGGTGGCCTCTGGCTCGCTGGTCGCGATCTCGGTCAGCTCCGGCGTCACCACGGGCATCGATCCCGTCGCGGCCGCATGCGTCTCCATGAAGGCGCGCTCGAGCTTGCCCTGGAAGTCGGCCTGGGCCGCCTCGTACTCCTCCTTGGTGATGTCACCGCGGCCGACGAGGTTCTCGGCGTAGAGGGTGCGCACGGAGCGCTTCTGCTCGATGAGCGAGTACATGAGCGGCTGGGTCATCGTGGGGTCGTCGCCCTCGTTGTGGCCGCGGCGCCGGTAGCAGATGAGGTCGATGACGATGTCGCGGTTGAACTCCTGGCGATACTGGAACGCCAGCTCGGCGACGCGCACGACCGCCTCGGGGTCGTCGCCGTTGACGTGCAGGATCGGCGCGTGGATCGACTTCGCCACATCCGTGGCGTAGGTCGACGAGCGCGACTCCGTCGGGGGCGTGGTGAAGCCGACCTGGTTGTTCACGACCAGGTGCACCGTGCCGCCGGTCCTGTAGGCGCGCAGCTGCGAGAGCTGGTGCGTCTCGAACACCACGCCCTGCCCGGCGTTCGCGGCATCGCCGTGCACGAGCACGGGGAGCACGTTGTAGTCGCCGTCTGCCAGGCGATCCTGCTTCGCGCGCACGATGCCCTCGAGCACACCGTTGACCGCTTCGAGGTGCGACGGGTTCGCGGCGAGGTAGACCGGCACGGTCGAGCCGTCGGCGGCGGTGAACTCCCCGGCATTGCCGAGGTGGTACTTGACGTCGCCAGAGCCCTGGAAGACGGCGGCGCCCTCGAACTCCTCGAACACCTGGCCGTAGGTCTTGCCGGCGATCGAGGTGAGCACGTTCAGGCGGCCGCGGTGCGGCATGCCGATCGCGACCTCCTCGACGCCCGACTCGGCCGCGCCGGCGAGCATCGCGTCGAGGAACGCGATCATCGACTCCGCGCCCTCCAGCGAGAAGCGCTTCTGGCCGACGTACTTCGTCTGCAGGAAGGTCTCGAAGGCCTCTGCCTCGTTGAGCTTGCGCAGGATGCGCATCTGCTCGTCGTGGGTCGGCTTGACGTAGGGCACCTCGAGATGGCTCTGGAACCACTGGCGCTGCGCCGGGTCGGCGATGTGCATGTACTCGACGCCGATCGTGCGGCAGTACGAGTCGCGCAGCACGCCGAGGATGTCGCGCAGCAGCGCCGAGCGCTTGCCGCCGAACCCGCCGGTGACGAACTCCCGGTCGAGATCCCAGAACGACAGCCCGTGCTGCTCGATCTCGAGGTCGGGGTGCGTGCGCTGCACGTACTCCAGCGGATCGATGTCGGCCATCAGGTGGCCGCGCACGCGGAACGCGTTGATGAGCTGGGTGACGCGCGTCTGCTTCGAGAGCTCGTCGGCCTCGCGCACCGCGACATCCGTCGCCCACTTGATGGGCTCGTAGGGGATCCGCAGGTCGGCGAAGATGCCCTTGTAGAAGTCCTGCTCGCCCACGATCAGGCCGTGCACGATCTTCAGGAACTCGCCGGAGCCCGCGCCCTGGATCACCCGGTGGTCGTAGGTGGAGGTGAGGGTGACGGTCTTGCCGACGCCCGCGTTGGCGAGGGTCTCGGTGCTCGAGCCCATGAACTCGGCCGAGTAGTCGAGCGCGCCGACGCCGATGATGCAGCCCTGCCCCGGCATCAGGCGCGGCACCGAGTGCACGGTGCCGATGCCGCCCGGGTTGGTGAGCGAGATGGTGGTGCCGGCGAAGTCGCCCGCATCGAGCTTGTTGGCCCGAGCCTTCTTCACGAGCGCCTCGTAGGCGGCGACGAACTCCTGGAAGTTCATCGTCTCGCACGCCTTGATGCTCGGCACCAGCAGCGCGCGGGTGCCGTCGGGCTTGGGGATGTCGATGGCGATGCCGAGGTTCACGTGCGGCGGCGCGATCATCGCGGGCTTGCCGTCGACCAGGTCGTAGTAGACGTTCTGGCTCGGGAAGGCCTTGAGCGCCTGCACGAGGGCATAGCCGATGATGTGCGTGAACGACACCTTGCCGCCGCGGGTGCGCCGCAGGTGGTTGTTGATGACGATGCGCTGGTCGATCATGAGCTTCGCCGGCACGGTGCGGACGCTCGTGGCGACCGGCATCGACAGCGACTTGTCCATGTTCACGGCGAGCGTCTTCGGCATGCCGCGGAGCGTCGTGACGACTGGCTCCTCGCTCGGCTCGTCGTCGGCGGGAGCCTTCTTCTCCACTGCCGTCGGCGCATCCGCCGGCACCGGCATCGGCCGGGCGGCCTGGCCGGTGGTCTTGGCGACGATGCCGCCGTCGGCCTTGGTCGCGGGCGCCGGTGTCTCGGCCTGTCCCTCGGTCTCCTCCTGCGGCGCATCCTGCGCACGCTGCGCCTCACCCGAGTCGACCGGCTGGTCGGGGCGCGACTCGGCTCGCTGCGGCTGCCGCGGCGGCGTGGGTCGCTTGGGCGCGGCGGCCTGCTCGGGTGCATCGCGGGGCTCGGGTGCGTCACTGGGCTCGGGTGCGCTGGGCTCGGGTGCGTCCGATGCCGATGCCGATGCCGATGCCGGTGCCGGTGCGGGGGCCTTGGGCGCCGCGTTCGCAGGGGGCGCCTCGCTCATGCTGGTGGCGGCGCCACCGGCGTCACGCTGGGCGGCGTAGCGCTCCAGGATGGGCCACCACGATCGGGCGACCGAGTCCTTGTCCTTGAGGAAGAGCTGGTACTGCTCCTCCACGAGCCACTCGTTCGCTCCGAAATCGTTGTCGTCCGCAGGGGTGGACACGGTATCGATCGCCTCTTTCGAAATCTCCGGGCATGCCGCAGGCAGTCCGCGGCGACACTGCCGACAAGCATAGTGGCGCGCGCGGCAGGCTCAATGCGCCAGGCCGAGCTCCTGCAGGTCGACGCCGGCGGCTGCGACAGCGAGCAGCAGCACCTCGCGCCGCCAGACCACGCGAGGCTCGAACCGCAGGCGCATGCCCGCCTCGGCCGGGGTGCGCGAGCCCTTGGCGCCGTTGCACGCGACGCAGGCGGTGATCGTGTTGAGCCAGGTCGAGGCGCCGCCGCGAGAGGCCGGATGGATGTGGTCGATCGTCGCGCCGGGCGCGCCGCAGTACGCGCAGCGGTGGTCGTCGCGCGCGAGCACGCCGCGTCGGCTCCACGGCACCGGTGCATACAGGCGCGTGTGCGGGATCTGCACGTAGTCGTTGAAGACCACCACGCGCGGCACGGGGAGTTCGAGCGAGTTGGAGCGGATGACGCCATCGGCCGCCAGCATGATCTGCGCGCGCTCCTTGACGATGAACGCCACCGCGCGCTGCAGCGAAGCGACGCCGATGGGCTCGAGCGTCGCGTTGAGCACCACCACCTGCGCAGTCATCGCTGTCTCCGACGTCCATCGTGCCGCATCCGGGCCGACATCGGGAGTGGGCGCGGCGCACTAGCGTGCAGGCATGGTCGCCGCGAGCTTCGACGTGGGCGTCGCACCGCTCGACCGCGGGGCGCGCATCGCGGTGGCGACCCTGGCGGACGGGCGCGCGAGGGATGTCGCGGTGCACGCGAGCGCGCGGGTCGCCGACGATCCCCGAGTGGCCGCGCCGGGGGCGCGCATCGTCTGGCAGGACGCCAGGGCGATCGCGGGCTCGCTGCTCGACGCCGGGCTCGCGCTGGAGCGGGTGCGGGATGTGCGGCTCGTGCATCGGATCCTCGTCGAGGCTCGCGGCATCGAGGCGGAGGAGCGGTGGGCCCGGCCGCTGCGCGCCGACGCCGGGGGGCTCTTCTCGCTGGCCCCGGAGGCGGAGCCGCTCGATGCGCTCGCGGCGCAGCTGGCGCTGCAGGAGGCGGCGATCGGCGACGATGCAGGGCTGCGGATGCTCGCCGCCGCCGAGTCGATGGGCGGGGTGCTGTCGGTGGAGCTCAGCCGCCAGGGCCTGCCGTTCGATCGCGCCCGGCACGACGCGCTGCTGGTCGGCGCGCTGGGGGAGCGCCACGCGGGCACGGGCCCCGGCTCGCGGCCGCGCAGGATGGAGGCGCTCGCGGTCGAGATCCGCGCAGCGCTCGCGACGCCGTCGCTCAACCCCGATTCGCCGCAGGAGGTGCTGAAGGCGCTCAAGCGGGCCGGCGTCGACGTCGCCTCGACGGCGCGCTGGGAGCTGCGCGAGCACGACCATCCGGTCATCGCGCCGCTCATCGAGTACAAGCACCTCGCGCGGCTGCACACCGCGAACGGCTGGTCGTGGGCGCAGCGCTGGGCTCGCAGCGACGCGCAGGGCCGCTGCCGGCTCGCGATCGAGTACGTGCCCGGCGGCGTCGTCACGGGGCGCTGGGCGACAGAGGGCTCCGGCGCGATGCAGATCGCCCGGCAGATCCGCGGAGCGGTCGCCGCGGAGCCGGGCATGCGACTGGTGGTCGCCGACGCCGCGCAGCTCGAGCCGCGCGCGCTCGCGGCCATCGCGCGCGACGAGGCGCTGGCCGACGCGGGCCGCGGCACCGATCTGTACCGGGGCCTGGTCGATCGCGGCGTCGTCGCCACGAGGCAGCAGGCGAAGCTCGGCATGCTGGGGGCGCTCTACGGCGGCACCACGGGGGAGTCGGCGGTGGTGCTGCCGCGGCTGGCGCGCGCGTACCCGAAGGCGATGGGTGTCGTGGAGTCGGCTGCCAGAGCCGGCGAGCGTCGGGAGCGGGTGCGCACGTGGCTCGGGCGCACCTCGCCGCTGCCAGCCCCGTGGGGCGACGATCAGCGCGGGCAGCGACAGGCGCGCGCGTGGGGCCGCTTCACGCGCAACTTCGTCGTGCAGGGGACCGCTGCCGAATGGGCGCTGGCCTGGATGGCGGGCATCCGGCGCGGCATCCGCGACATCGACGGCGCCGCGCTCGTCTGCTTCCTGCACGATGAGGTGATCGTGCAGGCGCCTGCCGAGCGCGCGGCAGAGGTGGCCGAGACGGTCGGGGCGGCCGCGGCGGAGGCCGGCCGGCTGCTGTTCGGACGATTCCCGATCGACTTCCCCGTGCAGACCGCGATCGTCGAGGACTGGAGCCAGGCGAAGGACTGAGCGCTCGGCGCGCACATCTACCCTGGTCGTATGCGCTTCATCGACGACATCCCCGAGCACGACCTCACCTACTCGGACGTCTTCCTGGTGCCCAGCCGCAGCGACATCGGGTCGCGCATGAGCGTCGATCTCTCACCCGACGACGGCACGCGCGCGACGCTGCCGATCGTGGCGTCGAACATGAACTCGGTCACCGGCCCGCGCATGGCCGCGACGCTCGCGCGCCGTGGTGCGCTCGCCGTGCTGACGCAGGATCCGCCGATCGAGGACACGTGCCGCTCGATCGCGTGGGTGAAGGCGCAGCCGATCGGCCTCGAGTCGGCGCACACGGCGAGGCCCGGCGACGTCGTCGCCGCCGTGCTCGAGCGGGTGCCGGCGCTCCCCGGACACTGCGTCGTGATCGAGGGCGCCGACGGCGAGATGCTGGGCGCCATCCCGGCCGAGCGGCTGGCCTCGGCGCTGCCGGACGCCACGCTCGGCGACCTGCTGCACTCCCGCCTGCCGGAGCTCTCGCCCGCCGACGTCGCCGACGGCCGCGCCATGTTCGCCGCGCTCGAGCGCGCCGGCGTCGAGGTCGCGCCCGTGGTCGATGGCGGTCGCTGCCTCGGCATCGCCTCACGGCTGGGCGCCCTGCGCGCCGACATCTACCGGCCCGCGCTGGACGCATCCGGCCGCCTGCACGTCGCCGCGGCGGTCGGCATCAACGGCGACCCGGGCGCGAAGGCGGCGGCGCTCGTGGAGGCGGGCGCGGATGTCATCGTCGTCGACACCGCGCACGGCCACCAGGGCGGCATGCTGCGCGCGCTCGAGGCCGTGCGCGCCGCGGTCGGCGACGCGCTGCCGGTCGCGGCCGGCAACGTGGTCTCCTCCGACGGCGTGCGCGACCTGGTCGCCGCCGGCGCGTCGATCCTGAAGGTCGGCGTCGGTCCCGGCGCCATGTGCACGACACGCATGATGACGGCGGTCGGTCGGCCGCAGTTCTCGGCGGTGCTGGACACGGCGGCGACCGCGCTCGAGCTCGACGCGCGCGTGTGGGCCGACGGCGGCGTGCGCTACCCGCGCGACGTCGCGCTCGCGCTCGCCGCCGGCGCGTCGAGCGTCATGGTCGGGTCGTGGTTCGCCGGCACCATCGAGGCGCCCGGGCGGCTGCAGCGCGACGAGCGCGGACGCCTCTACAAGGAGTCGTGGGGCATGGCCTCGACGCGCGCGGTGCTGGGGCGCAACGCCGGCCTGGACGCGTACGAGCTGGCGCGCAAGACGCTCTTCGCCGAGGGCATCTCGACCTCCACGATCCTGCTCGACCCGCAGCGTCCGAGCGTCGAGGACCTGCTCGACATGATCACCTCCGGCGTGCGCTCGTCGTTCACCTACGCCGGGGCGTCGAGCGTGCCGGAGTTCCGGGATCGCGCGCGCGTCGGCGTGCAGTCTGCGGCCGGCTACGAGGAGGGCAAGGCGCTCCCGGTCAGCTGGTGAGCCACGCCCGTCGGGCTGCGGCCCGCCACCGTGGTGCCCTGGGTCGCGGTCGATATGATGCTCCTCGTGAACGACGACAACAGTCATAGTCCCAAGCCGGATCCGATCGGCTGATGGACCTCATCCTCATCTCCATCGGCGTCATCCTGACGATCGGAACCGGCCTCTTCGTCGCGAGCGAGTTTGCGCTCGTGAATCTCGACCGCTCGGATGTCGAAGCCCGGCGCGACCGCGGCGAGCTCCGGCTGGTCGGCACCATCAAGGCGCTGAAGCAGACCTCGACGCACCTCTCGAGCGCGCAGCTGGGCATCACGCTCACCACGCTCCTCACCGGCTACACGATGGAGCCCGCCATCTCGCGCCTCCTCACGCCCGTGCTGGTCTCCTGGGGGCTCGCGGAGCCGGTCGCCGGCCCCGCGTCGAGCGTCATCGCCATGACCGGGGCGACCGTGCTGTCGATGATCATCGGCGAGCTCGTGCCCAAGAACCTCGCGCTCGCGAAGCCGCTCGGCACCGCCATCGCCGTCACGCCCTTCCAGCGAGCGTTCACCGCCGTCTTCAAGCCCGCCGTGCTCGGCCTCAACGGCTCGGCCAACGGCATCCTGCGCTCGATCGGCATCGAGCCGAAGGAGGAGCTCTCGGGCGCCAGGACGGCGGAGGAGCTCACGACCCTCGTGCGCCGCAGCGCCATGGAGGGCGCGCTCGACCTCGACCACGCGACGCTGCTGTCGCGCACGCTGCGCTTCTCGGAGCTCGCGGCGGGCGACGTGATGACGCCCCGCCCGCGGGTGGAGGCGATCGAGCGCGGCGACTCGGTCGCGGATCTGGTCGCGCTCGCGCACCGCACCGGCTTCTCGCGCTTCCCCGTCATCGATGGCGACCTCGACGAGGTGATCGGCATCGCGCACGTCAAGCAGGCGATCTCGGTGCCGCGCGATCGGCGCGCCGATGTGCCCGTCGCGGCGATCGCCGAGGACCCGCACCGGGTGCCGGAGTCGGTGCACCTGGATGCGCTGCTGTCGGACCTGAAGGAGAGCGGCTACCAGCTGGCGATCGTGGTCGACGAGTACGGCGGCACTGCCGGGATCGCGACGCTGGAGGATCTGGTGGAGGAGGTCGTCGGGGAGGTCTCGGACGAGCACGACCGCATGCACGTCGACGTCATCCAGGGGCCGGGCTGGACGAGCTTCCCCGGCGAGTTCCGCCCTGACGAGCTCGCCGAGCGGGCCCGCATCACGATCCCGAAGGACGGGCCCTACGAGACCGTCGGCGGATTCATCATGAGTGAGCTCGGCTCGCTGCCCACCGTCGGCGACACCGTCGAGATCGACAGCGGCACGCTGCGGGTCGAGCGCGTCGATGGCCGCCGCGTCGATCGCGTGCGCCACATCGACCGGCCGCGAGCGCAGGAGGAGGAGCGATGAGCGACTGGCTCGGCATCCTCTGGCTGGTCATCCTGCTGGCCGCCAACGGCTTCTTCGTCGGCGCGGAGTTCGCCGTCATCTCCGCCAAGCGCAGCCAGATCGAGCCGCTGGCCGACCGCGGCAACCGCGCCGCGAAGCTGGCGCTGTGGGCGATGGAGCATGTCTCGCTCATGCTCGCCATGTGCCAGTTGGGCATCACCGTCTGCTCGCTGCTGATCCTGAACGTCTCGGAGCCGGCGATCCACCACCTGCTCGAGGGCCCGCTGGAGTGGACGGGCATCCCGCCGGAGGTGGTCTCGATCGTCGCCTTCGTGATCGCGCTGCTGCTCGTGACCTACCTGCACGTGGTGCTCGGCGAGATGGTGCCGAAGAACGCCGCCTTCTCGGTGCCCGACCGGGCGGTGCTGCTGCTCGCGCCGCCGCTCGTGCTCATCTCGCGCGTCTTCAAGCCCGTCATCTGGATCATGAACGCGGTGGCCAACGGCATCCTGCGGGCCTTCGGCGTGCAGCCGGTCGACGAGGCCGCGAGCGCGTTCACGATCGACGAGGTGGAGACCATCGTCGAGACCTCGAAGCGCGAGGGGCTGCTGTTCGACCCCACCGGTGCGATCAGCCGCACGTTCGAGTTCACCGAGCGCCGCGTGCGCGACGTGGCGCTGCCGCTCGACGAGATCGTCACGCTGGCGCCGAACGCGACCCCCACCGACATCGAGGCGGCGGTGCGCGAGCGCGGCTTCTCGCGCTACGTCGTGACGGACGCCGAGGGCACGCCGAACGGCTACGTGCACATCAAGGACGTGCTGGGTGCCGACGACGTCGACGCCGACCTGCCGGTGCCGTCGAAGCGCATCCGGCAGCTCGCCTCGATCTACCAGGACGCCGAGGTCGAGGATGCGCTCGCGCTCATGCGCTCGACCGGAGCGCACATCGCCCGCTCCTTCGACGAGCACGGCGACACGACCGGCCTGCTGTTCCTGGAGGACATCATCGAGGAGCTCGTGGGTGAAGTGCGAGACGCCACCAGGAGGCTGTTCTGACGCGCGATCGCGCATGGCTCTGGCTCGCGTTCGGGGGCGTGCACGCGCTGCTCGCGATCGCGAACATCCCGAGCGTCTCGGACGCCTACGGCGACGTGCTCGCGGTCTACCCCTTCTGGGTCGAGGAGGGCCTGGCTGGTCGACGGCTCGGCATCGATGCCGAGTGGGTGTATCCGCTGCTGGCCTGGGCGCCGATCCTGGTCGCGAACCTGCTGGGGCCGGAGCTGCTCCCGCTGGTGTGGATCTTCATGGTCACCGCCCTCGACGCGGTCGCCTTCGCGATGCTGCTGCGCGTGCCGCGTGGCCACGTGCTCGCGTGGGTGTGGCTCGGCCTGCAGCTCGCGCTCGGGCCGGTCGCGCTCGCTCGCATCGACACGGTGGCGGTGGCGGTGTGCGTCATCGGTCTGGTCGTGCTGCGGCAGGGCAGGACGGGCTGGGCGGCGGCAGCGTTCACCGTCGCGGCCTGGATGAAGGTGTGGCCCGGCGTGCTCTACCTCGCGCTGCTCATCGCGCGCCGGCAGCGCGGCAGGATCCTCGCGGCCGGGGCGATCGTGTCGGCGGCGGTGCTGCTGGTGGCGCTGCTGCTCGGCTCGCAGCACGCGCTCTCGTTCCTCACCCAGCAGGGCGACCGCGGCCTGCAGATCGAGGCGGTCGCGGCCACGCCGTTCATGTGGCTCGCGGCGGTCGGCGACGGCCACGTCTCCTTCGACCGTCAGCTCTACACGTTCCAGGTCGACTTCGACGGCGTCGGGCGGATCGCCGATCTCGCCACCCCGGTGCTCGTGCTCACCGTCGCGGCGCTGGCCGTGCTCGGGGCGCTCGCGGTGCGGCGCTCGCACGGGCGTGAGGCGATCGTCTGGCTCGCCGTCGCGCTCGTCGCGGCGATGATCGTGACGAACAAGGTCGGCTCGCCCCAGTTCGTGCTCTGGCTCACGCTCCCGGCGCTGCTGCTGGCCGAGGCGGGCGCGCGCCGCCACTGGATCGGCGTCGGAGCGATCGGCACCGTGGCCGTGCTGACCCAGCTGCAGTTCCCGTGGACGTACGACGCGCTGGTGGTCGCCGATCCGCTCGCGGTGCTGCTGCTGACGCTGCGCAACCTCGTGCACGTGGGGATCCTGGTGGGCGCCGTGTGGATGCTCGTGCGGTCGGCGCGCCGGGGGCCCTTCGCCCTCTCAGGCGATGAGCGTCGCGAGCAGGTCGCCCACGCGGCCGGACTCGATGAGGAACGCGTCGTGGCCGAAGCCGCTCTCGAGCACGATGGGCTCGGCACCGGAGGTGCAGGTGGGGATGCCGGCGGCGAGGCGCTGCTGGTCGGCGACGGGGAAGAGCCGGTCGCTGGAGATGCCGACGACGAGCGTCGGTGAGGTGACGCGCGCGAGCGCCGCCTCGACACCGCCGCGGCCGCGGCCCACGTCGTGCGTCGACATGGCGTCGACCAGCCGCACGTAGGAGCCGGCGTCGAAGCGACGCGTGAAGCGGTTGCCGTGCACGTCGAGGTAGGACTCGACCTGGAAGCGGCCGCCGGCGAGCGGGTCGAGGCTCGACTGCCAGGCGCGCTGGAACCGCTCGTTGAGCTCCTGCTGCGAGCGGTAGCCGAGCATCGCCATCCGGCGCGCGAGCGCCAGGCCCCGAGCGGGCCCCGCGCCGGCGGGAAGATCGTAGAAGTCGCCGCCCAGCCAGCCGGGGTCCGTGGTGACGGCTTCGAGCTGCAGCGTGTTCTGCGCGATCTGGTCGGCGCTCGTGGCGGCGTTGGAGGCGAGCAGCGCGGTCCGGCCGACCCGCTCCGGGTGGGCGATCGCCCACTCCAGCGCGTGCATGCCGCCCATCGAGCCGCCCACGACCGCGTGCCAGCGAGCGATGCCGAGGCGGTCCGCGAGCCTGCGCTGCGCCTCGACCTGGTCGCGCACCGTGACGCGGGGGAAGCGCGACCCCAGCTCGATGCCGTCGGGCGCGAGCGACGCGGGCCCGGTGGTGCCCTGGCAGCCGCCGAGCATGTTGGGGGCGACGACGAAGTGCCGGTCGGTGTCGATCGCGAGGCCCGGGCCCACGACCTCCTCCCACCAGCCGGCGGTCGCGTGTCCGGGACCGGCCGGTCCGCGCACGTGGCTGTCGCCCGTGAGCGCATGCAGCACCAGCACGGCGTTGTCGCGCGCCTCGTTGAGGCGACCCCAGGTCTCGTAGGCGACCACCGCATCCGCGATCCTGCCGCCTGCCTCGACGTCGACGTCGCCGATGCGGGCGAAGCGCCGCTCGCCGGGATCGTCGCCGGGGCGCCACGCGCCCGTGACGGGCACGGTGCCGCTGCTGACGTGGCCCGGCCCGGCGAGCACCGCGTCATGGAGGCGCGACGCGGGCACCCTGGCGGCCGGCTGCGCGTCGTCGCTCAGCTGCCAGTCCACGGGTGCCCGCCTGCCGCGCTCGTCAGGCCGTCGCCGCCGGCACCGGCGTCGACACCGCGGCGGCAGCCTCGAGGCCGCGCACCAGGTCGGCGATGAGGTCGTCGACGTGCTCGATGCCGACCGAGAGGCGCACGAGGCCGGGGGTGACGCCGGCGGAGAGCTGCTGCTCGGGGCTCAGCTGCGCGTGCGTGGTCGACGCCGGGTGGATGACGAGCGATCGCACGTCGCCGATGTTGGCGAGGTGGCTGAAGAGCTCGAGGGAGTCGACGAACGCCTTGCCAGCCTCGACGCCGCCGACGAGCTCGAACGAGAGCACGGCGCCGGTGCCCTTGGGGGCGATCTGCTTGCCGCGCGCATGCCAGGGGCTGGAGGGCAGACCCGCGTAGTGCACCGCCGCGATCTGCGGGTGGGCCTCGAGGAACTGCGCGACCTTCGTGGCGTTCGCGACGTGGCGGTCGATGCGGAGCGAGAGCGTCTCGATGCCCTGCAGCAGCTGCCAGGCGGCATCCGGGTTCGCGGCCGCACCGGTGTCGCGCAGCAGCGTCACGCGGGCCTTCACGATGTAGGCGAGGGCGTCGCCGAGCGCCTCGGTGTAGGTCACGCCGTGGTACGACTCGTCGGGCGTCGTGAGGCCCGGGAAGCGGTCGGAGGTGGACCAGGGGAACCTGCCGCCGTCGACGATCGCGCCGGCGACGACCGAGCCGTGGCCGCCCAGGAACTTGGTCGCCGAGTGCACGACGATGTCGGCGCCGTGCTCGAGCGGCCGCAGCAGGTACGGGGTGGCGATGGTGTTGTCGACGATGAGCGGCACGCCCGCGTCGTGGGCGACCGACGCGACGCCGGCGATGTCGAGCAGGTTGATGCGCGGGTTGCCGATCGTCTCGCCGAACAGCGCCTTCGTGTTGGGCCGGATGGCGCGACGCCACTCGTCGAGGTCGTCCTGATCGGCGACGAAGGTCACCTCGATGCCGAGCCGGCGGAGCGTGAAGTTGAAGAGGTTGTAGGTGCCGCCGTAGATCGAGGAGGAGGCGACGAAGTGGTCGCCCGACTCGGCGATGTTCAGGATCGCGTAGGTGGTCGCCGACTGGCCGGAGGCGAGCAGCAGCGCGGCGGTGCCGCCCTCGAGCGCGGCGATGCGCTGCTCGGCGACGTCGTTGGTGGGGTTCTGGATGCGCGAGTAGATGTTGCCGAACTCGGCCAGGCCGAACAGGCGGGCGGCGTGGTCGGTGCTGTCGAACACGTAGGAGGTGGTGCGGTAGACGGGAGTGATCCGCGCCTTGGTGGTGGGATCGGGCTGGGCGCCGGCGTGCACCTGCAGGGTCTCGAACTTCCAGTCGCTCATGGTGTCTCCTTGCTGGGCCTGGGCGGAGCCAGGGTGATGAGGTCGTGCCACCAGTGTGCGGCGGTGCCTCGCGCTTGGCGAGGCGGCGGCGTCGCATGACGTAACACTCGCATCGATTGGCGCAACCGGTCGGCGTTTGGTTGCATGGCGGCATGAGCGAGAAGCGGATCATCGTCACGGGAGCATCGAGCGGCATCGGCGAGGCGGTGGCGCGGCAGGCGGTGGCGCGCGGCTGGCAGGTGCTCGCCGTCGCCCGGCGCGAGGAGCGGCTCTCGGCACTCGCTGCCGAGATCGGCTGCGAGACCTTCGTCGCCGACCTCACCGACGAGGCGTCGGTCGCCGCGTTCGCGCGGGCGGCGGCAGCGTTCAGCCCCACGAGCCTCGTGCAGGTTGCGGGCGGCGCGAAGGGTGCGGCCGAGCTCGCCGAGACCTCGATCGATGACTGGCGCTGGATGTTCGAGGCGAACGTCATCGGCACCAAGCGCGTCATCGACGCAGTGCTGCCGCTGCTGCGCGCATCGACCGTCGACGGCTCGTACGCCGAGATCATGGTCGTCACCTCGATCGCCGCGACCGTGCCGTACCCGAACGGCTCCGGCTACAACGCCGCGAAGTCCGCCGAGAAGCAGCTCGTCGACGTGCTGCGGCTGGAGCTGCACGGGGAGCCGATCCGCGTGATGGAGATCGCGCCGGGGATGGTCTGGACCGAGGAGTTCAGCCTGGTGCGCTTCGAGGGCGACAAGGAGAAGGCGGACGCGGTCTACCGGGACGTGCAGGATCCGCTCTCGGCCGACGACGTCGCGCAGGTCATGACCGACATCCTGGCGCTGCCCGGGCACGTCTCGATCGACGAGACGATCATCAAGCCGGTCGCCCAGACGCATCCGTGGCGCGTGTTCAAGGGGCCGCTGCGGGCGAAGGCCTAACCGACCGGCGCGGCCTGCTCGGCCTGCGGCTCCGGGTCGGCGAAGGCCAGCTTCGGCACCGTGATGAGGCCGACGGCAGCCACGAGTGCGGTGACGCCGCAGATGATCCACACCACGATGTAGCCGCCGATGCTGGCCGCGGTGCCGATGGCGCCGACGGCGAGCACGATGGCGAAGATCGAGGAGGCGAACGAGCCGCCGATGGTCTTCGTCGTGTTCGTCATCGCGGCCGCCACACCGGTCTGGCCGCGTGGCGCTGCCGCTGCAGCGGCTGCCGGGAGCGCCCCCACGAGCGCGCCGGAGCCGACGCCTGCGACGGCCATGCAGGCGAACACCTGCCAGATCTCCAGGTGGAACGGCACGAGCAGCAGGTAGCCGACGCCGACGAGCGTGGCAGCGACGATCAGGAGCAGTCGCGGGCGCACGCGCGCCGAGAGCACCGCGAGCGCGGCGGCACCGACGATGAGCGACAGCAGGTAGACGCCGATGAGGATCGAGCGCCCGCTCGCGTCGAGTCCCAGGCCGTAGCCGAGGGCGGGGTCGGTGCCGGCGTAGGTCGCCAGCGGCGTCTGCGCCCCGAGCAGGCTGACCCCCACGAGTCCGGCGGTGAGCTGCACGGGCCACATCTCCGGCCGACGCATGACGCGCAGGTCGATGGCCGGGTCCGCCTTGCCGAGCACCCACCTGCCGAACGGCAGCAGCAGCGCGACGCCGAGCGCCATCACGGCCCAGCCCCACCACGCCTCGGGGCCGCCGATCTTGAGGAACGTGAGACCGGAGGTGATCGTGAGCAGCGACAGCGCCAGCAGCACGAAGCCGCCGGCGTCGAGGCTGCGGCCGGGGAGCGGCTCCGACTCGGGCACGCCCCAGAGGATCGCGAAGAAGCAGACGGTGACCATGACGGCGGGCAGCATGAGGGTCGGCGACATCGCCTCGCCGAAGGCGCCGAAGGCCATCGCGGCGCCGAGCGCGCCGACGATGGCGCCGGCCTCCAGCGCGATGACCAGCAGGCCGGCGGCGCGACGGGTCGCCGAGGGGGCGGCGCCCATGCGGCGGCCGCGGTCGAAGATGAGCGCCACCTCGAGCGGCAGCCACACGGTGTAGGCGCCCTGCAGCGAGAAGGCGACGAGGTAGCTCACGAAGTCGCCGGAGAACGCCATCCACCAGCTCGCACCGGCGGTGATCGCGGTCGAGACCAGCAGCATCTTCTTGTGGCCGTGCATGTCACCGAGCTTCGCGAGCACCGGCACCATGAGCGCCGAGAGCAGCAGCTGCCCGGCCTCGAACCAGTTGACGTCGGCATCGGTGACGCCGATGTGGCGGGCGATGTCCGGGGTGAGGGTGACGTAGTAGCCCTGCAGCACGCCGCTCGTGAGCTCGACGAACACGAGCCAGCCGATCAGGGCAAGGGGCAGCGCGCGCATGGTCGACACGGATGCATCATGACATCTCGTGGCAGGAATCCTCAGGAACTGCGTGCGGCGCGCGGGCACGATCCCCGCCCTTCGGCGCGTGGCGCGCGCGTGGCGTAGGATGGAGGGATGCCCACCCCCCATCCGTTCGTGATCTCTGTGCGCGACATCTCGCGCCAGCCGGGGCACATGCGCGAGGTCTATCGGACCGCACCCTTCGGGGAGAAGGTCGGCGAAGGCCTCGCGGCGGTGCTGCCCGATCAGCCCGTCGAGCTGGTGCTGCGCCTCGAGAGCGTGCACGAGGGCATCCTGGCGACCGGAACCGCTGATGCCATGGCGCTCGCGACCTGCGCGCGATGCCTCACCGAGTTCGACCTGGACCTCCATGTCGACTTCCTCGAGCTCTTCGCGTATGATGGTGCGTCGGAATCCGACTACCTCGTGGTCGACGAAACAGTCGACATGCTTTCGGTGGTCCGGGACGCGGTTGTGCTGGCGCTGCCGTTCCAACCGGTCGACCGACCGGACTGCTCTGGGCTCGACCCGGAGACAGGGGAGCGGCTCGAGCCGGGCACCGATCACGTGCCGGCGGAGACCATCGATCCTCGGTGGGCTGCGCTCCAAGGTTTCGCACAAGATGTAGCCGACGACTCGTCGGATGATGACGCCCCGGCGTCGAAGAAGGAGTGAGCAATGGCTGTTCCCAAGAGGAAGATGTCGCGGTCGAACACCCGTGCGCGCCGTTCGCAGTGGAAGGCCGAGGCCCCCACGCTGGTCAAGACGGTCGAGGGCGGCAAGACCGTCTACAGCCTCCCGCACCGCGCGAAGGTGGTCGAGGACTCGGCCGGCACCCCGCTGTACATGGAGTACAAGGGCCGCAAGGTCGCCGACGTCTGATCCCTCTGACGAGGATCGCCGTCGCATGACGGAGCACGCGCGCACGGCCGCCACGACCGGATCGGATCACCCGACGGCCGCGGCGGCGCAGCGCCGACTGCTGGAACAGCTCGGGGTCGACATCGACCCCGAGCTCTTCGCGTTGGCGCTCACCCATCGGTCCTGGGCGTACGAGCAGGGCGGCGTGCCGCACAACGAGCGCCTCGAGTTCCTCGGCGACTCGATCCTCGGGCAGGCCATCACGATCGAGCTGTACCGCCGCTTCCCGGACTCCACCGAGGGCGAGCTCGCGAAGCGACGCGCGGGCGTCGTCTCCACCGTTGCCCTGGCCGAGGTGGCTCGCGGCATCGGGCTCGGCGAGCACATCCTGCTCGGCAAGGGCGAGGCCGCATCGGGTGGCGCCGACAAGGCGTCGATCCTGGCCGACACCATGGAGGCGATCTTCGGGGCCGCGTTCCTGAGCGCGGGGCACGCCGAGTCGGCGCAGCTGGTGCTGCGACTCGTCGCACCGCTGCTCGACGATCCCGGCCGCACCGGCGCCGCGCTCGACCCCAAGACCGCGCTGCAGGAGGTCGCTGCCGCGCGCGGCATGGGCGCCCCCGCCTACGAGATCGAGGCCGCCGGCCCCGACCACGCGCGCACGTTCACCGCCACGGTGCACATCGACGATCGAGCCGTCGCGAGCGGCACGGGCACCAGCAAGAAGGTCGCCGAGATGGCGGCCGCGCTCGCCGCGCACGGCCAGCTCACCGCCGCCGGCGCCGAGCACTGACGTGCCGGAGCTGCCGGAGGTCGAGGTCGTCCGCGCCGGCCTCGCGCTCGCCGTCCGCGGCGCGCGCGTGGAGGGCGTCGAGGTGCTCGACGCGCGCTCGATCTCGCGCCACGACGGCGACGCGGCCGCGTTCGAGGCGGCGCTCGTCGGCCGCACGCTCGACGAGCCCGCTCGCCGCGGCAAGTTCCTCTGGGTGCCGCTGGACGACGGCGAGGACGCGCTGCTGGCGCACCTGGGCATGTCCGGCCAACTGCTGGTGCGCGAACCGGGGGCGGCAGCCGACCGCCACACGCGCATCCGCCTGCTGCTCGAGCAGCCGAGGCACGGCGCGCTCGAGATCCGCTTCGCCGATCAGCGGCTCTTCGGCGGTCTCGCGGTGCGCCCGACGCGCGACGGCATCCCCGACCAGGCCGCCCACATCGCGCTCGACCCGATGCATCCCGACTTCGACGCGGTCGCGGTCGCGCGCCGGCTGCGACAGCGTCGGCAGGGCGTGAAGGCGGCGCTGCTCGACCAGCAGCTGATCTCCGGCATCGGCAACATCTACGCCGACGAGGCGCTGTGGCGGAGCAGGCTGCACTACGCGACGCCGGGCCAGCGGCTCTCGCAGGTGCGCGCGCTCGCGCTGCTCGCCGATGTGCGCGACGTGCTCGCGCAGGCGCTCGCCGAGGGCGGCACCTCCTTCGACGCGCAGTACGTGAACGTCAACGGGCAGGCCGGCTACTTCGAGCACAGCCTCAACGCCTACGGCCGCGGCGGCCAGCCCTGCCGTCGCTGCGGCACGATCATGGTGCGCGAGGCGTGGGCGAACCGCGGCTCGACGCGCTGCCCGCGCTGCCAGCGGCGCCCGCGCGGCCTCGCGGTCGCCTGACCGCCGCCCCGCTGCCCCGCCCCGCCGCCCCGCCGCCCGCTGCGCTCTCCTGCCGCCCCATCCCGCCCCGCCGCCCAGCTGCGCCCTCCCGCTGAGCGAGTGGTGCTCCTGCGCCTGACTGGTGCCGGCGTGCCAGCACCGGTCGGGCGCACCTGCCCCAGTCGCGGGCCGGATGGGTGCGCGCGGGGCGGGCCGGATTGGCGCTGGCCGCGGGCGGACGTAGGCTCGTCGGATGGCCTTCGACGGATTCACGCCCGACGCCTTCGCCTTCTACCGCGAGCTCGTGGTGTACAACGAGCGGCCCTGGTGGCAGGCGAACAAGCCGCGCTACGACACGCACGTGCGCGCGCCGTTCGAGGCGCTGGCAGAGGAGCTCGAACCGGTCGCGAGCGCCGTCAAGATCTACCGTCCGTATCGCGACGTGCGCTTCAGCCACGACAAGACGCCCTACAAGACCAGGCAGGGCCTGTTCGCGCAGCGCGCGCCCGGCATCGGATGGTTCGTCAACCTGGATGCCGACGGCGTCTCGCTGGGCGGCGGCTTCTTCGGCGACGCCACGCTCACGAAGGCCTACCGGGCGGCCGTGGAGGCGGTCGGCGCCGGCACCGAGCTCGAGGGCGTCGTCGCCGATCTGGAAGCGGGCGGCTACGAGCTCGCCGGCGAGCAGCTGAAGACCGCGCCGCGCGGCACCGACCCCGCGCATCCGCGCATCGGGCTGCTGCGCTACAAGTGGATGACCGCCAGGCGTCGGCTGAGCGAGGCGGATGCGGTGGGGCCGGGGCTGCTGGACGCGCTGTTCGACACCGTCGACGACCTGCAGCCGCTCGTGGGGTGGGCGGCGGCGCACGTGGCGCCCAAGCGCTGAACCGGCCTCGTGACGCGTCCGCCTGCGGCGGGCGCTCCTCGGCCGACGGGGGTGCGCCCGCCTACGGCGGGCGCTGCTCGGACGACGGGGTGCACGCGCCTGCGGCGAGCGCTCCTCGGCCGACGGGTGCGGTCAGCGCACGATGCGCTTGACGAACGCCGCGCGCAGCTCGCCGAAGGGCGGGTACAGCAGCCGCAGCGTGTCGAGCGCGGTCGGCTTCGACAGCACGCCCTTGTGATGGCTGAAGGCGTCGAACGAGTAGCGCCCGTGGTAGCGGCCCGTGCCGCTCTCGCCGACGCCGCCGAACGGCAGCGCCTTCGCGCCGTAGTGCGCCACCACGACGTTCACCCCGACCGAGCCGGAACTCGTCTCGCGCTCCACCCGCCGCACGACCTCGCGGTCGCGGGCGAAGACGTAGAGCGCGAGCGGCTTGGCACGATGGTGCATCGACTCGATGAAGGCGTCGACGCCATCGACCGGCAGCACGGGCAGGATCGGGCCGAAGATCTCCTCCTGCATCACCGGCGCATCCTCGTCGACGTCGGTCAGGATGGTCGGCGCCAGGTACCGCTCGTCGGCATCGACGTCGCCGCCCGAGACGACGGTGCCGCCGCCCAGCAGCCCGCGCAGGCGCGCGAGGTGCTTGCCGTTGATGATGCGCGAGTAGTCCGGCGAGGTGCGGGCATCGCCGAGCTGCTCGGCCGTGGCGCGCCGCAGCTGCTCGACCAGCTCGTCCGCTACCTCGCGGTCGACGCGGATGTAGTCGGGGGCGACGCACGTCTGACCGGCGTTCAGCCACTTGCCCCAGGCGATGCGACGTGCGGCGGTCGGGATGTCTGCGGAGCGGTGCACGTAGACCGGGCTCTTGCCGCCGAGCTCGAGCACGGTCGGGGTCAGGTGCTTCGCCGCGGCTTCCGCGACGATGCGCGCGACCTGCGCGTTGCCGGTGTAGAAGATGAGATCCCAGCGCTGCTCGAGCAGCGCCGTGGTCTCGGGCACGCCGCCCTCGACCACCCGCACCGATCGCGCATCGAGGTAGGCCGGCACCAGGCGCGCGAGCAGCGCGGAGGTGGCGGGCGCGACCTCGGAGGGCTTCAGCACCACGCTGCATCCGGCGGCGAGCGCACCGATCACGGGCCCGAGGGCGAGCTGCAGCGGGTAGTTCCAGGGCGCGATCACGAGCGTCGCGCCCAAGGGCTCCGGCACCGTCTTCCCGAGCGCGGGCTGCAGCGCGAGCTGCAGCGGCACGGGCGTCGGCAGCATCCAGTGCCACAGGTGCCGCCTGGCGTGCTGCGCCTCACCGACCGTGAAGGCGATCTCGCTCAGGTGCGCCTCGACCTCGCTCTTGCCGAGGTCGGCGGCGAGCGCCGCCTCCCACAGCGACACGTTCTGCAGCAGCATGCGCACGAGCGCGTCGAGCTGCCGCTCGCGGTAGGCGCGCCGGCGGGTCAGCCCCTGCGTCACCTGCAGCCGCAGCTCGTCGGCGATGCCGTCGACGGATGGGTCTGCTCGGCGTGGTGCGTGCTGGTCGCTCATGCCTCCATGCTCGCAGGCCCGGCCGTGGATGCCGGATCCTCATCGACATCCTCATCGACGCGTCGCTGCCATCCGCCCTCCGCGCCGACGGCGACGAAGCCGAGCGCTTCGTTGACGCGCAGCATCGGTCGGTTCTCCTCAGCGTTCCAGGTGAGCACGCGCGTGCGGTCGGGGTGCAGCCGGCGCAGCTGGAGCAGGTTCTCCGCCTTCACGAGCATGCCGAGCCGATGGCCGCGATGGTCGGCGCGCACGAGGGTGTCCTCCTGCACGGCGGGCCTGCCGGGCTCCGGCAGCAGCAGCACCGTGAACGCGACGGTCTCGCCGCTGCCGCGCTCGATCGCGATCGCCTGCAGGGCGATCTGATGCGCGGCGTCCCACTCGCTCTCGAGCCGCTGCAGCCGGGCGGCATCCCAGCGCTCCGCGTCGATCGCGAGACCCGCCATCGGCGCGTCCGTCATCATGCGGGCGTGCAGTGCGGCCATCGCCTCGCGAAGCGGGCGCGGCGTGCTGCCCTGCCACGCGCGCACCTCGTACCGATCGGCGGCGTGCGCGAGCGCCGCGGCCCGGTGCGCCGCGAGCGAGCCGTGCGCGGCGGGCACGTCGAGCTCGGACACGCGCTCGATCTGCTCGAGCCGGTAGCCCGCAGAGCGCAGCAGCTGCGCCGGGGCATCCGCGGCGATCGCGCCGTGCTCGCTGGCCGGAGTGAGCTGCGGCTCGCCGGCGACCGGCAGCCGGTGGTCGGCCCAGGTCTGCAGGGTGCGCGCGCCCAGCTGGAGCGCTTCGCGCTCGACCCGCTGCAGAAGCATCCGTCCGATGCCTCGACCGCGGGCCTCCGGCACGACCCAGACCGAGATGTAGGCGACCGTCGCTCCCGCTTCGCGGCTCATGCTCACGATGCACCGGCCGACGTCCCGCCCCGCCTCACTCACGAGCCAGCGCAGCGCGAGCTCGTCCTCGGCATTGCGCAGGCTCGCGACGATCTCCTCCACCGACGTGTCGGCCCGCTCGTCGCCCCAGAAGTGCTGGCTGACCCGATTCGCGGTCCGGACGTAGCGCGCGATGATCGAGAGCGCCGGCTCGTCGAAGTCGTCGGCGGGCACCGGCAGCGGTGTCCACGTGAGCCTCGAATCCATCACGGCGCCTCCCTGGGCGTTCCGGGTCGCCACCGGCGCGTCGCTCGAGCGGGCAGCGTTGCAGAATAGACCCGCGCGCGCCGTGCGCGCAACGGGGAGACGCCCGGCTACGGTGTTCGAAGCCACGAATCGGGAGCCGCATGCACCTCAAGACCCTGACCGTCAAGGGCTTCAAGTCGTTCGCGCGCGCGACCACCTTCCAGTTCGAACCCGGTGTCACCTGCGTCGTGGGGCCGAACGGCTCCGGCAAGTCGAACGTCGTCGACGCGCTCGCCTGGGTGATGGGTGAGCAGGGCGCCAAGACGCTGCGCGGCGGCAAGATGGAGGACGTCATCTTCGCCGGCACCGCGACGACCGGTCCGCTCGGCCGCGCGCACGTCGAGCTCGTAATCGACAACGCGGATGGCGCGCTGCCGATCGAGTACGCCGAGGTGCAGATCTCGCGCACCCTCTTCCGCAACGGCGGCTCGGAGTACGCGATCAACGGCGAGTCGTGCCGGCTGCTCGACGTGCAGGAGCTGCTGAGCGACTCGGGACTCGGCCGCGAGATGCACGTGATCGTCGGCCAGGGGCAGCTCGACAATGTGCTGCAGGCGACTCCGGCCGATCGCCGCGGCTACATCGAGGAGGCCGCCGGCATCCTCAAGCACCGCCGCCGCAAGGAGAAGACGCTCCGCAAGCTCGACGCGATGCAGGCCAACCTCACGCGGCTGCAGGATCTCACGGGCGAGATCCGTCGGCAGCTGAAGCCGCTCGGCCAGCAGGCGGAGATCGCCAAGGAGGCCGCGACCATCCAGGCGACCGTGCGCGACGCGCGCGCCCGCCTGATGGCGCACGAGGTGATCGGCCTGCGCGCGCAGCTGGACGCATCCGCCCGCTCCGAGTCGGAGCGCAAGTCGGAGCGCATCGTGCTGCAGGAGCAGCTCGAGCAGGCGCAGCTGCGCGCCGGCCGCCTCGAGGCGGCGATGGTCGGCGACGACGTCGATCAGGCGCGCACGGTCGCGCACGGGCTCGAGCGCGAGCTCTCGCGGCTGCAGTCGCTGCACGCGCTCGCAGGTCAGCGGCTGGCGCTGCTTGAGGAGGCACCGGAAGCGTCCGAGGCCGCGCCGCTCATCACGCCCGACATGGTGCACGCCGCGCGCGACGAGGCCGCGAGCCTCAAGGAGCGGGTGGCGGATGCGGAGGCGCGCCTCGGCAGGGCGGCCTCGACCACCGCGCTGGCGCGCGCGAACCTGGACTCGCTCGACGAGGAGATCGCCGCGCAGGCGGCGCTCGTCTCGAGGCATGACCTGGAGGCCGCGGGGCACCGCTCGAAGGTCGAGGTCGCGGCATCCACGCTCGCGGCACGCGAGGCCGACGTCACGCGGCGAGCGAGCGCGCTCGTCAACGCCGAGCAGCGGCTCGCGGAGGCGCGGGCGGCGGCGGAGGAGACCGGTGACGACCACGAGGCGGACGACGCCGAGTCGCTCTCGCGCGGCTACCGGGACGCCGATGAGGCGCAGGCGAGCCTCTCGGCGGCGCTGGACGAGCGACGCGACGCGCTGCACGCGGTCGAGCGCGAGCGCGACGCCATCGCCGCGCGCACCTCGGCGCTGAACCTGGCGCTGTCGAAGGCCAACGCATCCGCTGGCCTCATCGACGCCGGGCTCGACGGCATCGGCGGCCTGGTGGCGGAGCGGGTGAAGGTGCAGAAGGGCTTCGAGGCCGCGATCGCTGCCGCGCTCGGCACGCTCGGCGAGGCGGTGCTGGCGGAGTCGCGGGCGGCCGCAGCCGCCGCGATCGAGCACGCGCACCGCGAGGGCCTCGGCCGCATCGAGGCGGTCGTCGCCGACGCGGAGTCCGCGCGCCGCGAGCCCGGCTCCGTGGCGGGCGCCGTGCACGCCCCGACCGTGGTGGATGCGCCCACCGGCGTGCTGGGCGTGCTCGCGGCCACCTTCATCGTCGACTCGCTCGAGACGGCCCAGCAGCTCGCGCCCGCCATCGCAGCGCTCGATCTTCCGGGCCCGCCGATCATCGTGACGAAGCGCGGCGACTTCGTGAGCGACTACCTCCTGCGGGGCGGCAGCGACGACGCGCAGTCCCGCCTCGAGCTGATCGCCGAGCGAGACGCGGCGACCGAGCGGCTCGAGCAGCTCTCCACCTCGATCGAGCGGGAGTCCGGCGCGCTCGAGGACGCTCGGCAGGCGCACCAGCAGGCCAAGCGCGCCGCCGCCGACGCGCTCGACGCGCTGCGCGCCCACGACGCGGCATCCGCCGCCCGCGGCGAGCAGCGCAGCCGGGCGCGCGCCCGGCTGGAGTCGGCCACCGGCGAGCACGAGCGCGCGGAGGCTGCGCTCGGCGAGGCGCAGCGCGGCATCGACGAGGCGCAGCGCGGCGTCGAGGCCGCCGAGCAGGCGCTCGAGCGCTTCGAGGCGAAGCCCCGGCCGATGCTCGACGCGTCCGCCCGCGAGGGGCTGTTGCAGGAGCTCGAGGCCGCGCGCGCCGGCGAGACCGACCTGCGCATCGAGCTCGAGACCGCCAGAGAGCGGGTGCGCGCCGAGCTCGCCCGCGCCGAGTCGCTCGCGCGCGACGTCGAGGCCCAGCGGGCCCGCGCCGAGGAGGCCGCCCGCCGCGCCGTGCTGCGCGAGCGCCAGCGCACCCAGGCATCACGCGTGCTCGCCGCCATCCCGCCCGTGCTGGCGGTCGCCGAGCGCTCCGTGCAGGAGGCGCGCCGCGTGCTCACCGAGCGCGAGGCGGCCCGGCGCGAGCGCAGCGAGGAGCTCACGCGGCTGCGCCGCGACGAGGGCGGGCTGCGCGAACGGCTGCAGGAGCTCACCGAGCACGTGCACGTCGCCGAGATGGAGGCCTACGAGCAGCGCCTGCACCTGTCGAACCTGCTCGAGCGCGCCGGCAGCGAGCTGGGCCTCGAGGAGCGCGTGCTGGTCGCCGAGTACGAGCCCGACGAGGGCTGGGACCGCAAGGCCGAGCAGGCGCGGCTGCAGGAGGCCGAGCGCAAGCTGCAGCGGCTGGGCCGCGTGAACCCGCTGGCGCTCGAGGAGTTCGAGGCGCTCGAGCAGCGCCACACCTTCCTCACCGAGCAGCTCGCCGACCTCGCCAGGACCCGCACCGACCTCGAGCAGATCATCGCCGACCTCGACGAGACCATGCAGACGATCTTCGCGGCGGCGTTCGAGGACACGAAGGCCGCGTTCACCGAGGTCTTCCCGGTGCTGTTCCCCGGCGGCTCCGGAGCGCTCGCGCTCACCGATCCCGACAATCTGCTGGAGACCGGCATCGAGGTGACGGTGCGGCCCGCCGGCAAGAAGATCGACCGCATCTCACTGCTCTCCGGCGGCGAGCGATCGCTCGCGGCGGTCGCGCTCATGGTCGCGATCTTCAAGGCGAGGCCCAGCCCGTTCTACATCATGGACGAGGTGGAGGCGGCGCTTGACGACGCCAACCTGGGGCGCCTGCTCGCGGTCTTCGAGCAGCTGCGCGAGACCAGCCAGCTGATCATCATCACGCACCAGAAGCGCACGATGGAGATCGCGGATGCGCTCTACGGCGTCTCGATGCGCCAGGACGGCGTCTCGGCGGTGGTCGGCCAGCGCACGAAGCGCGAGACGGTCGACGCGTAGCCCTGCGCGCCTGTCGCCGCCGTCCGAGCCGCACCTCCACGACCCGGTGCACGGCCGCCCGGTCGCGAATGGAGGACGGATCGTCGAACGGTCACCAGGGGAGGACGGATCGTCCTCCCCTCAGCACCCGTCCTCCATTCGGGACGGTCAGCGGAGCCACGACCAGACGTGCACGACACCCGGTCCGTAGATCTCGTCGAGCGCAGCCTGGATCGAGCCGTCGTCGTAGACCACCTCGATCTCGGCGATGCCGTTCCCGCCGCCGCCGCCCAGCACGTCCGGGCGCTGCAGGCTGAAGAGCTCGTCCTGCACGGCCTGCTGCGTCGCCGCGTCCAGGTCGCCGCTGACCGACTCGCGTGCCGGCATGGTGAGTGCCGCGAGGTCCAGCATCTCCACCACGGTGACCGCGTGTGCGGCGGCATCGTAGGTCACCGTCATCGCCACGGCATCCGTCCACCGCACACCGTTCATCTCCTCGTGCTGCACGCTGGACCAGACCCAGCCGAGCACCTCGGGGCCGCCGCACTGAGGCGGCAGGGACGTCGCGACGTTGGAGCAGAGCATGGGCGTGCCGTTGTCCAGCACCGTGCCTATCGCGAGCACCGGCTCGGTCGCGCTGGGCGTCGGCAGCGCCGCCAACCGGGCCTGCGTCTCACCGGTGATGACGGGCGCGGCGGTATCCATCGGCGGCTCGAGAATCGTGGGCAGCGCAGCATCACCGCGCAGTGCCGAGATGACGAACGCGACGCCTGGGCCGTAGATCTCGTCGATCGCCGCCTGCACCGTGCCGTCGTCGTAGACGACCTCGACGACCAGCGTGCCCTGCTCGCCGGAGGTGCCGAGCACATCCGCTCGCTCGACGGCGCTGAAGTCACCCTGCATCGCCTCGATGGTGTCGTCGTCGAGGGTTCCCTCCGGGACCTCGATCGCGGGCATCGTGATCGCCGCGACACTCATGGGCTCGCCGGTCTGCGTGAAGGTGCGTGCCGCCGGGTCGTATGTGCCCTCGATCGCGACGCCCTGCGCCCAGCGCACCCCGCCGCTCTCGGAGTGCTCGAACGCCGCCCAGTCCCAGCCGAGCAGCCGTGGCCCATCGCACTGCGGCGGGGCGGATTCGGCGACCGCACCGAGGCAGAGCAGTGCGCCGTCGTCCTGCTCGAGCACGGTCGCGATCGCCAGCACCGGGGACTCGGGCGCGGGCGCGGGCAGCTCGGCGAGCTGCGCCTGCACCTCCGGCCCGGTCGGCACGGGCGCGGCGGGGGCGGCGGGGCCGGCGCCGGCGCAGCCGGCGACACCGAGGACGATGGCGGCAGCCAGGCCGCCGAGCGCGATGCTTCTCATGGCCTCAACCTAGGGCGCGGGATCGCGAAGCACAGCCCAACGTTCCGGACGTGTCGGACGTCGGCGCCGCCGATCGTCCAACTGTGCAGTCTCCGGTCGTGCAGCAGACCGCGCGGGTGCGAGGATCGACCCTGTGACCGATCGCGACGCGCTCTTCTCCCGCCTGCGACGCCGCCCCGATGTCGAGGACCCGACGCTGCAGGCGCACGACGCCTCCGACGGGCTCATCCTGGACGAAGCGGCCGCGCTCGGGCGCGAGCTCGACGATGTCGTGGTGATCGGCGACCGCTACGGTGCGCTCACGCTGGGAGCGCTGCACGACGGCGCGGCCCGCGTGCGGGTGCATCAGGATCTCGTGGTGGGGGAGCGCGCCCTGGACGCGAACGCCGCGGAGCTCGGCATGACGGGCTTCGAGCACCATGGACTGGATGCGGCCCTGGTGGAGGGTGCGACGCTCGTGCTGCTGCAGCTGCCGCGCTCGCTGGACGCGCTCGACGAGATCGCCGAGCTCGTCGCAACGCATGCCGACGAGCGCGTGCAGGTCGTCGCGGGAGGCCGCGTCAAGCACATGTCGATGAGCATGAACGCGCTGCTCGGCCGATCCTTCCGGCACGTGCACGCGTCGCTCGGGCGTCGCAAGTCACGGGTGCTGCACGCCGAGGGTCCGCTGCGACCGGGCATCAGTTGGCCCCGGAGTCGGCAGCACGAGGTGGCCGGCAGGCCACTCGCCGTGGTCGCGCACGGGGCTGCGTTCGCCGGCACCTCGATCGACATCGGCGCGCAGACGCTGCTGCAGCATCTGGGCGACATCCCGGATGCGTCGCACGCGATCGACCTCGCGTGCGGCACCGGCGTGCTCGGTGTCGCGCTGGCGCTCGCGCGGCCCGGCATCGAGGTGCTCGCGACCGACGCCTCCGCCGCAGCCGTCGCCTCCACGCGCGCGACCGCGGAGGCGAACGGGGTCGCCGACCGGGTGATCGCGCGACAGGCCGATGGCCTCGAGGGCGTGCCCGATGCATCCGCGCCGCTCATCCTGCTGAACCCGCCGTTCCATGTCGGCGCCGCCGTGCACACGGGCGTCGCTGAGCGTCTGATCCGGGATGCCGGACGCGCGCTGGCGCCGGGCGGCGAGCTGTGGTGCGTGTGGAACAGCCCGCTCGGCTACCGCGCGCCGCTCGACCGGATCGGCGAGACGCGCCAGGTGAGCCGCAACGCGAAGTTCACGGTGACCGCCACCCGCCGCTGACCCCGGCCGCGACCCGCCGGACCGCCGCGCCGAAGTCGACCCCTGCCACCGGCGGCGACCGGGTGCACCGGGTCGCGTTCGGCGCGCAGGGTCCGCGGATGGCCCGGACGCCGCGAAGCGCTCGGGCGTCAGGCGGCGCTCGGCGGGGTGGCGGCGGCCCAGCAGCGCAGCATGAGCGCCGAGCGGTGTCCGGCGCACGCGGCTGCGAATGCCGGCAGGTCGGCGATCCCGAGGTGGCGCGCACCCTTGCGCACCGCCACGTCGCCCAGCAGCAGCACGTCCGGGTCGCCGAGCCGCAGCGACAGGTAGCCGACCGTCCACGGCCCGATGCCCTTCAGCTCCAGCAGCTGCGCGCGCAGTCGCTCGCGGTCGGCCCCCACCGCGTCCGCCGCCGCAGCCGGCAGCGCGATCGTGCCCGACGCGACGGCCTCCGCCGCGCGCCGCACGGCCGCGGTCTTCGCCGCCGGCCCGCGCAGCACGTCGGCACCGTCGACGACCTGCGCCATGGTCGGGAAGCACCGGTGGATGCCCTCCTCCGTGAGTGCGCTCGGCAGCGGGTCGCCGAGTCCGGCGAGCAGCGTCAGCTGCTGCGTCGCGGCCACGACGCTGATCTGCTGCCCCACGATCGCCCGCACGAGCATCTCGTGCGCATCCGAGCAGCCGGGCTGCGCCAGCGCCGGGCTCGAGGAGATGGCCGCGGCGAGCGCCGGCACGTCATGCCGAGCAGCCGCCCACACGAGCCGGTCGTCGGCCGCACGCCGGGCAGCGGCGCCCCCGAGGTCGAACAGGCGCGCGAGGTCCGGATCGGTCGTCGCCGCCGTCGCGCCGCTCACCCGCACCGCGGCGACGCGCGGCCCCGGCAGCACCCGGCGGTAGCCCTCCGGCGAGACGACCTCGACACCCGCCACCGCACGCGGCCGCAACCAGGCGAGGATGCTCGGCGCGCTCACGAGCGCGACGACGCGTGCCGCGCGCGGCAGTGCGGCGCGCGCATCACACCTCGCGGTCGCCGCGCTCGTCGAACTCGCGTCCCTCGCGCAGTCGGCGGCGCACCTCGTCGAGGTCCTCGGGGTCCATGTCCTCCCTAGCCGCCTCGCGGAGCACGTCGGCCGAGAAGTCCGCGGCGGGCGCCTCGGTGCCTTTCGCGTCGATCACCTGGAGCGTGCCGGTCTCGCTGTGCTCCACGCGCAGCGGGCGGTAGAAGGTCTTCCCCATGGCGTCGACGATGTGGTAGTGCCCGTCGGCGCCGAGCTCGGCCTCGGACGGCCCGAGGTGCAGCGACGCGTCGCCGGTGGCCTTTGCGTCGACGCGCAGCTTGACGAGCGAGGCAACCGTCGCGACCACCATCGACACGAGGATGACGATGAGCGAGTGCCAGGTCTCGATGTGCGGCACCCACTCGATCGGCTGGCCGCCGTTCACCCACGCGATGTCGTTCTTCTCCATGGCGTGGAAGACGAGCTTGACGCCGATGAAGCCGAGGATCGCCGCGATCCCGTAGTGCAGGTAGACGAGGCGGTCGAGTAGGCCACCGAGCAGGAAGTAGAGCTGGCGCAGCCCCATGAGCGCGAAGATGTTGCACGCGAACACCAGGAACGGATCGGTCGTGACCGAGAAGATCGCCGGGATGGAATCGATCGCGAACAGCAGATCGGTGGTGCCGAGCGCGAGGATCACCATCACGAACGGCGTGACGTACTTCGTGCCGTCGATCGTGACCGTCGACTTGCCGCCGTTCCAGGTGTCGGTGAGGTTGACGCGCCGCTTCAGCATGCGCACGACCAGGTTGTCCTTCTCGCCGGCGTCGTCCTCGGATCCGAACGCCTGCTTCCATGCGACGTACACCAGGTATGCGCCGAAGATGTAGAAGACCCAGGCGAACGACTCGATGAGCTGCACACCGACGAGGATGAAGATCCCGCGCAGCACGATGGCGATCAGGATGCCGATCATCAGCACCCGCTGCTGCATCTCCTTGGGCACGGTGAAGCGGCTCAGGATGATGATGAAGACGAAGAGGTTGTCGATCGAGAGCGAGTACTCGAGCAGCCAGCCGGTGACGAACTCGCCGGCCTTGACGCCATCGCCCATCAGCAGCAGCACGCCGGCGAACACCAGCGCCAGCGTGACGTAGACGACCACCCACGCGGTGGCCTCCTTCATCGACGGCACGTGCGGTCGCTTCACGACGATGAGCAGGTCGAAGACGAGGACGGCGACGAGCAGGGCCATCGATACGATCTCGAAGATCTGGTACGCGGTCACAGGGGAGGGCCTCTCGGAAGAAAACGGGTGCGTGCATGGACGCGAACGTCTCTCCCACGCAACCTGCGCCTCCGCGACCGGGTGCCGCACTGCGGCTCCGTGATGACGATCGCGGCGTGACGGGATACTCCCCTTCGCCGAAGGCCGAGTCTAGCGGCTGAGCCGCCTAGCATGGACGCATGGCAGCGAAGTGGTCTCTCTCCGGCGCCCTCAAGGGCATGTTCCAGCGCGAGACGATCACCGAGGAGACCTGGGACGACCTCGAGGCCGCGCTCATCACCGCCGACTTCGGCCCCGACATCACCGAGCAGCTGATCGACTCGCTGCGCGCCGACGTTGAGCGGCTCATGGTCGACGACCCGAGGGATCTCAAGCGCATGCTGCGCGAGCGGCTCGAGGAGCGCTTCGCCGAGTACGACCCGACGCTGTCGCTGCAGGAGCGCCCCGCGGTCATCCTCGTCGTCGGCGTCAACGGGGTGGGCAAGACCACCACCATCGGCAAGCTCGCGCGCTTCCTGGTCGTCAACGGCCAGTCGGTCGTCGTCGGTGCTGCCGACACGTTCCGTGCCGCAGCCGTGGAGCAGCTCGCCACCTGGGCGCAGCGCGCGGGCGTCGCGATCGTGCGGCCGGAGCGCGAGGGCCAGGACCCGGCATCCGTCGCCTTCCAGACCGTCGGGGCGGCGATCGAGCACGGCCACACGATGTGCATCATCGACACCGCCGGTCGCCTGCACACCAAGGGCGGGCTCATGGATGAGCTCGGCAAGGTCAAGCGGGTGATCGAGAAGCAGGCGCCGATCTCGGAGGTGCTGCTGGTGCTCGACGCGACCACCGGGCAGAACGGCGTCTCGCAGGCGCAGGCGTTCATCGAGTCGGCGGGCATCACGGGGCTCGTCATCACGAAGCTCGACGGCAGCGCCAAGGGCGGCTTCATCCTGGCGGTGCAGGAGCGCACCGGCATCCCGATCAAGCTCATCGGGCAGGGCGAGGGCATCGACGACCTGACGGGCTTCACGAGCCACGTCTTCGTCGAGCAGCTGGTCGGCTGACCGGGTCCCCAGCGCCCGGAGCGCGCGAAGGTCCACCGGACCTTCGCGTCGAGCAGCTGGTCGGCTAGCGACGGCTCGTCGGTCGAGGCGCGGCGGACGCGGGCCGACGCGTCACGAGACCCGCCTCAGTCCGCGGTGTCGGGCTGCGAGAGCGCACCCACGATCGTGAGCCTGCCGTCCTCGATGCGCGCCTGATCCTCCGTGATCACCGTGGCGTGCGCGCCGCGCACCCACAGCAGCCCGGTGGCATCGCTGCGGCCGGCGTGCCCGACGATGCCGAAGTCGCTGCCCGGCAACCGCAGCCCGGCGGTGCCCGGATGCGAGGCGAGCACCTCCGGCGTGGCGACCGCCACGGTGCCGGTCTGCACCGAGCCGTAAGCGCTGAGCACGATCGGGCCCCAGGTCGTGTGCAGGCGTCGCACGAGCTCGGCGTCGAGCTCGTCGCCGGCGACCATGATGCGCCGCAGCCGCGGTGGCTCCTCGCCCGTGCGCGCGAGCTCGTCGAGGATGCCGCGCAGCTGCAGCGGCGACGCGGAGAGCACCGAGACGAAGCGCTCCCGGATGATGCGGATGCGATCGGCCGGCGACGTGTGCGCGGCACTCACGAGCGTGGCCCCGGTCAGCAGCGCCATGCCCAGCATCTGCAGGCCCTGGCCGCGGTGCGGGGGAGCGCAGGCGAGCACCACATCCGTGCCCACGATGCCGAGCCGGTCGTGCAGGCCCGCGAGCTGCCGCAGGCCCTGCACGCCCATCGCTCCCTGCACGTGCGGCGTGATGGTGCCGGCGACCGTCTTCGACGGCAGCACGATGCGTGCGCGATGGCGGGTGTGGCCGAGCCCCGAGCCGTCGGTGGACGCCCACTCCATGATCTGGTCGGCGGATGCCGCAGGCCCGCGATGCCACTCGGGTGCTTCGCCGTCGTGGATGAGCAGCGCGTCGCGCGGGACGGCGCGACGGAAGTCGTCGAGCAGCCGCGGGCTCATCGGCATCACGTCGAGCCCCAGGCGAGCGACGGCCAGCAGCGCGACCTCCATCGCCGGCCCGGCGCACGCGAGCACGACGGGCAGCCGCCTGCGCTCGAGCGGGCCGATGTAGAGCACGGCGGCGACGCCCTCCGCCGACCGCCACAGGTCGCGGAAGGTGGTGCTCCAGCCGTCCACGACCAGGCCGAGTCGATCGCCGTGCACGCGGGCCGCGTGCCGGGCGAGCGCCGTGATCGTGAACCCGTGCGCGCGCACGCTCTTCCAGAGCGACCGCGCGTGCGTCGGCGGCATGCCTCGAAGGCCCATGCGGTCTCCCCTCTGCGGTGACGGAACCAGCATGCCAGGCCGACGGTAGACTGGCGGCACCATGGCTGCGTTCGGTTCACTCTCCACTCGCCTCACCGAGACCCTCGCGAAGCTCCGCACGAAGGGCAAGCTCTCCGCGTCGGACGTCGACGGGACGGTGCGCGAGATCCGTCGTGCGCTGCTCGATGCGGATGTGGCGCTCGAGGTCGTCAAGTCGTTCACGGCCGCGGTGCGCGAGCGCGCGCTGGGGCACGAGGTGTCGGAGGCGCTGAACCCGGCGCAGCAGGTCGTCAAGATCGTCAACGAGGAGCTCGTCGGCATCCTCGGCGGCGAGAGCCGTCAGCTGCAGCTCGCGAAGCAGCCGCCGACCGTGATCATGCTCGCCGGTCTGCAGGGCGCGGGCAAGACGACGCTCGCCGGCAAGCTCGCGAAGCACCTGCGCGGCAAGGGCCACCAGCCGCTGCTGGTCGCCAGCGACCTCCAGCGCCCGAACGCGGTCACGCAGCTGCAGGTGGTGGGCGAGCAGGCGGGCGTGCAGGTGTTCGCGCCCGAGCCCGGCAACGGCGTCGGCGATCCCGTGCGGGTCGCCCGCGACGGCGTGGCTGAGGCGAAGCGCCGCCAGTTCGACATCGTCATCGTCGACACGGCGGGCCGCCTCGGTGTCGACGCCGACATGATGCGCCAGGCCGCCGACATCCGCAGGGCCGTCGATCCCGACGAGGTGCTGTTCGTCATCGACGCGATGATCGGTCAGGACGCGGTCGCGACGGCGAAGGCCTTCCAGGAGGGCGTCGACTTCACCGGCGTCGTGCTGACGAAGCTCGACGGCGATGCCCGCGGCGGCGCGGCGCTCTCGATCCGCGGCATCACCGGCAAGCCGATCATGTACGCGTCGACGGGCGAGACGCTCGACGACTTCGAGCCCTTCCACCCGGATCGCATGGCGAGCCGCATCCTCGACCTGGGCGACATCCTGACGCTCATCGAGCAGGCGCAGAAGGCGTTCGACGAGGAGGAGGGGCAGCGCCTCGCCGAGTCGATCGCGACCGACGGCTTCACGCTCGAGGACTTCCTCAAGCAGATGCAGCAGCTGCGCAAGGCCGGCAACTTCAAGCAGATGCTCGGCATGCTGCCCGGAGCGAAGGGCATGCGCGAGGCGATCGACTCCTTCGACGAGGGCGAGCTCGTGCGCACGGAGGCGATCATCCAGTCGATGACGCCGCAGGAGCGCAAGCAGTCGAAGATCCTCAACGGCTCGCGGCGGCTGCGCATCGCGCGCGGCGCGGGCGTCACGGTCACCGATGTGAACCAGCTCATCTCCCGCTTCGAGCAGGCGGCGAAGATGATGAAGACCGTCGCCAAGGGCGGCGTGCCGCAGATGCCGGGCATGGGTCCGATGCCGGGCATGCGGCAGTCGAAGAAGGCGGCGCCCAAGGGCGGCAAGCAGCAGCGCCGCTCCGGCAACCCGGCGAAGCGCGGCGTCGAGCCGGCCACGCCGGCAGCTCCGGCCGGCAGCGCCTTCGGCAAGCCGAAGGCCGAGGGCGCGTTCGGCGCGCTCTCCGGCGACGAGCAGGAGACCCTGCAGCGCATGCTCGGCAACCGCTGACGACGGGCGCTTCGCCCATCTGATGGCGAGGGGGCGTGCGCATCGCGTCGTGCGCGATCCAGGTTAGGTTAGGCTTGCCTAAGTGACGTCGATGGCGGCGTCACCGTCCCGCCCGATCGTCGTCGATCCGCCCTCCTAAGGAGACACCCATGCCCGTGCAGCGCGCCCTGACCACCCTGGCTCTGCTCTCCGCAGCCGCCGTCGCACTCGTCGGCTGCTCGACGTCGGCGGCAGCGCCCGCCGAGACCGCGGCGGCCCCGGCCACGATCAGCGTCGACGACAACCACGGCACGCAGACCGTGCCCGCCAATCCCGGCTCCGTCGTCGCGCTCGACAACCGCACGTTCGAGACGCTGTCCGACTGGGGCGTCGAGCTCGCCGCCGCGGCGGTGGCGCTCATGCCCGACACGATCGCCTACGCCCAGGACGACGCCATCGTCGACGTCGGCAACCACCGCGAGCCCAACCTCGAGCTCATCGTCGCTGCGGCCCCGGATCTGGTCATCAGCGGCCAGCGCTTCTCCGACCGTGACGCCGAGCTCGCCGCGCTCGTGCCCGAGGCGGCGATCCTGCAGCTGGAACCGCGTGAGGGCGAGCGTCTGGACGAGGAGCTGCGGCGCCAGGTGACGGTGCTGGGCGAGGTGTTCGGCAAGCAGGCAGAGGCCGCGCAGCTGGTCGCCGACTTCGACGCCGCGATCGAGCGCGCCGCCGGCGCCTACGACGCCGCAGAGACGACGATGGCCGTCACGACCTCCGGCGGCGAGATCGGCTACCTCGCGCCCTCGGTCGGCCGTACCCTCGGGCCGATCTTCGACCTGCTCGAGCTCACGCCCGCGCTCGAGGTCGACGGTGCCTCGGACGACCACCAGGGCGACGACATCTCGGTCGAGGCGATCGCCGACGCCGACCCCGACTGGATCCTGGTGATGGATCGCGACGCGGCGATCCTCGCCGATGACCCGGAGTTCATGCCCGCCGCCGACATCCTCGAGCACTCCGAGGCGCTCGCCGGCGTCGCCGCGGTGCAGCAGGGCAACCTCGTCTACATGCCGGCCGATACCTACACGAACGAGAGCATCCAGACCTACACCGAGTTCTTGACCGCGTTCGCCGACGCCCTCGAGGCAGCGAACTGACGCACTGACGGCTGCTGCGGCGGTCGTGCACGTGCACGGCCGCCGCATGCGCGACGCGGCACGACGATGGGGGAGCGATGACGACGACTGCAGCGAGTCGGCCTGTCGCGCGCGACGGACGGCTGCTCGACTGGCGGCTGCTCGTGGGGTGCGCGGTCGTGGCGGCGCTGCTCGTGCTGTCGCTCTTCACGGGCGTGTACGACGTCGTCGGCGCCGCCGACGGCGCCGAGATGTTCGCCATCACGCGTGTGCCGCGGACGGTCGCACTCGTGCTCGCCGGAGCCGCGATGGCGATGAGCGGCCTGGTGATGCAGCTGCTGACGCAGAACCGCTTCGTCGAGCCCACCACCACCGGCACCACCGAGTGGGCAGGCCTCGGGCTGATCACCGTCATGATCGCGATCCCCGGCGCCGGGATCGTGCCGCGCATGGTGGGAGCGATCGCCGCGGCCTTCGTGGGAACCATGGTCTTCTTCCTCTTCCTGCGCCGCGTGTCGCTGCGGGCATCGCTCATCGTGCCGATCATCGGCATCATGCTGGGCGCCGTCGTGTCGGCCGTCTCGACGTTCATCGCACTGCAGACCGACATGCTGCAGAGCCTCGGGGTGTGGTTCGCCGGCAGCTTCACCTCCGTGCTCCGGGGCCAGTACGAGTTCCTCTGGATCGTCGCGCTGGTCGCGATCGCCGTCTTCGTCGTCGCCGACCGCCTGACGGTCGCAGGCCTCGGCGAGGAGATCGCGACGAACGTCGGTCTCGACTACCACCGCGTGGTGCTGCTGGGCGCCGGCCTCGTCGCCGTCGCGACCGGCGTCGTCACGGTGATCGTCGGGAGCCTGCCGTTCCTGGGCCTCATCGTCCCCAACATCGTCTCGATGGTGCGCGGCGATGACCTGCGGAGCAACCTGCCGTGGGTGTGCCTGCTGGGCGTCGCGATCGTCACCGTCTGCGACCTGGTCGGGCGCACGATCATCGCGCCCTTCGAGGTGCCCGTCTCGCTGATCCTCGGTGTGCTCGGCGCCGTCGTCTTCATCGCCCTGATCCTGCGGCAGCGGCCTCGTGGTTGACCTGCGCAGCGCCGGGCCACCGGCGGCGATACCGGCGAGCGAGCGAGGCGGACGCTCTGGCGCGTTCCCGACGCCGGCCGCCGGTCGTCGCTACCGCGTCGTGCTGACGGTGCTGATCGTGCTCTCGGTCGGCTTCGCCTTCGGGCTGCTCGCGTGGGACAACCCGATGCCGGTCGGCACGGACGGGTTCTGGCGCATCGCCGAGATGCGCGCGACCGACGTGGGCGTCATGGCGGTCGTGGCGCTGTGCCAGGCGGTCGCGACGGTGAGCTTCCAGACGGTGACGAACAACCGCATCATCACGCCGTCGATCATGGGCTTCGAGTCGCTGTACTCGGCCGTGCAGACCTCGGCCGTGTACTTCCTGGGCATCGCCGGCATCGTGGCGCTGCAGGGCGTGCCCCAGTTCCTGCTGCAGATCGTGCTCATGGTGGCGCTGTCGCTGCTGCTCTACGGCTGGCTGCTCTCGGGGCGCTACGGCAGCCTGCCCGTGATGCTGCTGATCGGCATCGTGGTCGGCGGAGGGCTCGGATCGGTCTCGGCCTTCATGCAGCGGCTGCTCACGCCCAGCGAGTTCGACGTGCTGACCGCCAGGCTGTTCGGCAACGTCTCGAACGCCGACCCGGCCTACCTGCCGATCGCGATCCCGCTGTGCGTGCTCGCGGCGGGCGCGCTCTGGTTGCGTGCCAGCAGGCTCAACGTCCTGGCGCTCGGCCGTGATGTCAGCATGGGGATGGGCCTGCACCACCGCCGCGAGACCATGCAGGTGCTGTTCCTGGTGTCGATCCTGATGGCCGTCTCCACCGCGCTCGTCGGACCCATGGTGTTCCTGGGGTTCCTCGTGGCCACGCTCGCCTACCAGGCGGCCGACACCTACGACCATCGACGCATCCTGCCGGTCGCCGTGCTGCTCGCGTTCGTCGTGCTCAGCGGCGCCTACTTCATCCTGCGCCACGTCTTCTACGCGCAGGGCGTGGTCTCGATCATCATCGAGCTCGTCGGCGGCTGCGTGTTCCTCTTCGTCATCCTCAGGAAGGGTCGGCTGTGATCACACTCCACGAGGTCCGCAAGGACTACGGCGATGAGGTCGCGATCGGCCCCGTCACGATCGAGATACCTCGGGGCGGCATCACCGCGCTCATCGGTCCGAACGGCGCGGGGAAGTCGACGCTGCTGACGATGATGGGGCGGCTGCTCGCGCTCGACGACGGCGCGATCGAGATCGCTGGCATGGATGTGACGAGCAGCCGCTCGAAGGACCTCGCCAAGGTCGTCTCCATCCTGCGTCAGGAGAACCACTTCATCACCCGGCTCACGGTGCGGCAGCTGGTCGGATTCGGTCGCTTCCCGCACTCCCGCGGTCGACTGTCGGCGCACGACGAGGAGCTCATCAGCCGCTCGATCGACTTCGTCGACCTCGCCGCGCTCGAGCACCGCTATCTCGATGAGCTCTCCGGTGGCCAGCGGCAGCGCGCCTACGTCGCGATGGTGCTCGCACAGGACACGGAGTACGTGCTGCTCGACGAGCCGCTCAACAATCTCGACATGCGGCACTCCGTGCAGATGATGCGCCATCTGCGCCGGGCAGCCGAGGAGCTCGGGCGCACGATCGTGCTGGTGGTGCACGACATCAACTTCGCTGGGCACTACGCCGATCGCATCTGCGCCGTGAAGGACGGGCGCGTGGTCGAGTTCGGCCCGGCGGCGCAGATCATGACCGACGAGGTGCTCTCGCGCGTGTTCGAGACTCCCGTGCGGGTCATCGACGGCCCCAGCGGCCCGATCGCGGTCTACTACTGAGCCCGCCAGCGGCACCGCGCAGGCGGGAGGCGCGGCGGATGTCCGGAGCGCGCGCGCAGGCGGAGCCGCGTACGGTGGGGGCCATGGCACGCATCATCGTCCTCGGCGCCCACGGCAAGGTGGGGCTCCACGCGCTGCGCATGCTCGCGCACGCGGAGCACACCGTCCACGGCGTCATCCGCAAGCCCGAGCAGGCGGGCGACATCGAAGCCACCGGCGCGGAGCCGGTGGTCGCCGACCTCGAGTCGCTCGAGCAGCCGGCCGTCGACCGCCTCCTGCAGGGGTATGACGTGGTCGTCTGGTCGGCGGGAGCCGGCGGCGGCAGCCCCGAGCGCACGTGGGCCGTCGACCACGACGCGGCGCTGAAGGTGGTGAGGGCTGCCGACCGCTCGGGCGCGCGGCTGCTGATGGTGTCCTACTTCGGCGCGAGCCGAGACCACGGCGTGCCCGAGGACAATGACTTCTTCGCGTACGCGGAGGCCAAGTCGCTCGTCGACGAGGCGATCCGTGATTCCGGTGCCGACTGGGTGATCCTGGCACCGTCGACGCTCACGCTCGATGACGAGAGCGGCATCGAGATCGATGAGCCGGAGGGGTCGCTGGAAGCGACCGAGATCTCGCGCGCCACCGTCGCGCGGCTCATCGCCGAGGTCGTCGCGCGGCCCGAGCTGCGCGGGATCACGATCCGCGCGAACGCCGGGGGCACGCAGGTCGGCGAGGCGCTGGAGGCGCTGTCGGTCTCGTGACGCGAGCGGGCTGCGCCCGCGCGCTCCTCGACCTGCGGGGATGACGCGAGCGGGCTGCGCCCGCGCGCTCCTCGCGCTGCGGGGCGCTCGCTAGAGCTCGATCGAGTACATCGTCGAGCCGTGCTCCTTGGTGTAGCCGAGGCTCGCGTACATGCCGTGCGCGCCCGACGGGTTCTCGGTGTCGACGTCGAGCACGGCGGCCTCCATGCCCGCATCCGCGAACGCCCGCATGCTCGCGGCGAGCGCCACGATGGCCGCCTTCCGCCCGCGATAGGCGCGGCGCGTGCCGAGCAGCTCGGTGTAGCCGAAGCTGTAGCCGCGCACCTCGAAATCGGCCGCGAAGCGGCTGTTGAGCGCATACGCGACCACGAGCGGCTGCCCGGCCTGGAGCGCCGCGCGCGTATCGGCATCCGTCGCCTCGTCGGCCAGCAGCGCGTCGACGTCGGGCGCGTCGTCGACCACGACGTACGACCACTCGGGAGCGAACTCGCTGCGCCCGTTCGTCCACTGCTCCATGGTCTGCGGCTGGCTGCCCCAGTGATCGCGGAACGCGTCGTTGTGCGCGAGCCGCGTCGCATCATCGACCTCTGACGAGAACGGCACGAGCCGCAGCGAGCCCGCGAGCTCGACCTCGGGGATGGCGGGCGCGTCGCCCTGCAGCGGCCGCTTGAGGTCGGAGAAGTAGCGGCGGGGCTCGAAGCCGGCGTGCAGGTAGAGGCGGTGCTTCGAGGCGGGGTCGTCATCCTCGGCGTAGACGGCGATGCGAGCGGGCAGCTCCTTGCCGGATGCGGCCAGGATCTGCCGCGCGCGCGCCACCTGCCAGGCGAGCACCTCGCGGCCGATGCCCTCGCCGCGTCGAGCGGGGTGCACGCCACCGAAGGCGAACACGCGCAGGGTCGTGGTGTCGCCGGGCGCGGTGCTCACGAGCGCCGCGGCGCGCAGCTCGCCATCGGCTTCGAAGCCGAGCAGCGTGTCGTGCTCGAGGTCGCGCCAGGCGGCGCCGAGCTCCTCGCGCGTCTCGGCCTCGGTCTCGCGGTACGGCGCGCCGTCAGCCTCGGCCATGGCATTGGTCAGCGCCGTCAGCCGTGCGGCGTCGTCGATCGTGGCGGCACGCCAGGCGAGCGAGCCCGCGGAGATCTCTGGCAGGGTCGCGGGCGCGGCCGCGCGGTCGGCGATCGGGGAGAGCTGGGTCACGACACCAGGGTAGAACCATCGGCTCACAAGCGGTCCACCGTAGGCTCGAGGCATGATCGATCGACCCACGAGGATCGGCGTGCAGCTCGCGCCGCAGCACACGACGATGCAGGCCACCATCGATGCGGCGAAGCGGTTGGAGGACCTGGGCGTCGACGCCGTCTTCGGCTGGGACCACTTCTTCCCGCTCTCTGGCGACCCCGACGGCGTGCACTTCGAGGCCACGGCGCAGCTCGCGGCCTGGGCGGTCGCCACCGAGCGCGTGCAGCTGGGTGCGCTGGTGTTCTGCAACTCCTACCGCAACCCGGACCTGCTGGCCGACACGGTGCGCACGATCGATCACATCGCCGGCGGCCGCTTCATCTTCGGCATCGGCGGCGGTTGGTATGAGCGCGACTACGAGGAGTACGGCTACGAGTTCGGCACGCCCGGCTCGCGCCTCCGCGACCTGGCCGCGTCGCTGCCGCGCATCCGCGAGCGCTGGGCGAAGCTGAATCCGCCGCCGATGGGGGAGATGCCGATCCTGATCGGCGGCAAGGGCGAGCGGAAGACGCTGCCGATGGTGGCCGAGCACGCCGACATCTGGCACTCCTTCGTCCAGCCCGACGAGCTGCCGCACAAGCTCGACGTATTGCGGCGCGCATGCGAGGAGCGCGGGCGCGACATCGCTGAGATCGAGATCTCGAACGGCGCGAGCGTGCGCGACGGCGTCGGCGGCGTCGCGTTCGAGCGGCTCGATGCGCTCCACGCCTCGGGCACCCGGCTGCTGACGATCCCGCTCTCGGGCGACGACACGCCGGACGGCTACGCCCTCGACCGCGTGCAGCCCTTCCTCGACTGGCGCGACCGCAAGAACGCCTGACGTCGAGCGTCCCCACCCGGAGCGGTCTCCCGCCAGAACGCGCGGGTTCGGGAAGCTCGGCGACTAGGGCTAGGCGCGCATGGCCTCGAGGATCTCGGTCAGCACCGCGCTGTGGCCGCCGCGGGCGTAGGCGGCGCGCTGCTGCGCTGCGGAACCGCCGCGAGCGAGCACCCTGCCGGCGGCCGCGATCGAGCGCGTCGCACCCAGATCCCGAGCGATTGGCGCGAGGCGCTCGAGCGTCTCGCCGATCGCGTCGCGCACCGGCTGCAGGGTGCCCTCCTCGTCCATGATCGCGGTCGCGTCGAGACCGTCGCGCGCCGCCCGCCACTTGTTCTCGCGCACGAGCCACGACGGCAGGTGCCGCTGCGGCTCGCCCGCGTCGAGGGAGCGCGACGCCTCCTCGATCAGGCAGTGGATGAGGGCGGTCACGGCTGCGAGGTCGTCGATCGACGGCGCGCCGTCGGCGACCCGCACCTCGACGGTGCCGATCGCGGGGGAGGGGCGCACATCCCATCGCAGCTCGCCGACGTCGTCGATCACGCCAGCGGTGAGCATGTCGCGCAGCGTGCGCTCGTACTCGCCCCAGTCGACGAGCATCGGCGGCAGGCCGCCGGTCGGCAGCTGCTGGAAGAGCATCGTGCGGTGCGAGGCGAAGCCGGTGTCGAGCCCCTGCCAGAACGGACTGGAGGCGGAGAGGGCGAGGATGAGCGGCAGCTTGTCGAGCATCGTGCGCATGAGCGGCACGACCTTGTCGCGGTCCTCGACGCCCACGTGGTTGTGGACACCGAAGATGATCAGCCGGCGCCCCCAGTCGCCCGCCTTCTGCACGACGCGCGCGTAGCGCGGGTCGTCGCCCTGCGACTGCTCCCGCCAGCGACTCGTGGGATGGGTGCCGGTGCCGACGAGGGCGACCCCCAGCCGATCGGCGGCGGCGCACGCGGTGTCGCGCATCGACCGCAGCTCGTCGATCGCCTCGTCGGTGGTCGTGTGGACACCGGTGATCAGCTCGATCATGCCGGTGAGGAACTCCTTGTCGAAGCGCCGATCGTCGATCGCCGCGAGCAGCTCCTTGGCACGCGGGGCGATCTCCCCGGTGCGCGGGTCGACGAGCGCGAGCTCCCACTCGATGCCGAGCGACGAGCGGGCAGAGGCGGCGAACTTCATGGGTGAAGCGTACGGCGGCCAGCCGAATGGCGCGCGCGTCGTCCGCGGATGTGCCAGAATGGGGGGTCGAGCACGCGCCCGACCCTCTATCCGGCGCGCGATGCTCACCGAGCTTTGCGGGCCGCGCATCCCCACATGCGCAGGCCGCGGTGCAACATCCATTACACAAAGCAGGAGAACTGTGGCAGTCAAGATCCGTTTGAAGCGCTTCGGCAAGATCCGTGCGCCCTTCTACCGCGTCGTCGTCGCCGACTCGCGCACCAAGCGCGACGGCCGCGTGATCGAGGAGATCGGCCAGTACCACCCGACCGAGCACCCCTCGTTCATCAAGATCGACAGCGAGCGCGCGCAGTACTGGCTCGGCGTCGGCGCGCAGCCGACCGAGCAGGTCGCCGCGCTGCTGAAGCTCACGGGCGACTGGGGTCGCTTCACGGGCGAGGGCTCCACCGAGAGCCAGGTCAAGGCTCCGGAGGGCAAGAAGGCCTTCGAGGCCGACGCGTCGAAGAAGCCCGTCCTGAAGCCCAAGGCTGAGAAGCCTGCTGAGGCGCCCGCGGAGACCCCCGCAGCGGAGGCCCCGGCCGCCGACGCGGCGTCGAGCGAGGCCGCGGACGCTCCGGCTTCCGAGACCGAGTCGGCTGACGCCGGCGAGGCCGAGAAGACGGACTGAGCATGCTGCGCGATGCACTCGAGCACCTGGTGAAGGGGATCGTCGATCGCCCCGATGAGGTGCGCGTGGGCGCGCGCGACACACCGCGCGGCGAGGTCCTCGAGGTGCGCGTGCACCCCGAGGACCTCGGCCGCGTCATCGGGCGCCGCGGTCGCACTGCCGGCGCCCTGCGCACCGTGATGGGTGCGCTCCCCGGAGGACGCCGCGTCCGCGTGGACGTGGTGGACACCGATCGCTAGGCCCGCCGTGCCCGCGCGCACACAGCTGCGCGTCGGACGGCTTGCACGGGCCCACGGGCTCAAGGGCGCGATCAAGGTCGAGCTCTACACCGACGATCCCGGTCGACGCTTCGTCCCGGGCGCGCGGTTCGCGCTGCAGGTGCCCACGTCGTCGAAGTGGCACGGCAAGTCGCTCGAGTTGCTCGAGCTGCGCGTCTACAACGGCAGCCCGGTCGCCTTCTTCGAGGGCGTCACCGACCGCACCGAGGCCGAGTCCCTCGTGAAGGCGGTGCTGTGGGTCGAGCAGGATCCCACCGAGCTCCCGGTCGAGCCGGACGCCTGGTACGTGCACCAGCTCGCCGGCCTCGAGGTCTGGCGCGATGGCAGCCGCATCGGCCGCGTCGTGCGCGTCGACGCGATGCCCGCGCAGGACATGCTGATCGTCGACCACGGCGGCACCGAGGTCATGGTGCCGTTCGTGAAGGCGATCGTGCCGGAGGTCGACCTGCGAGCCGGCCGCCTCACCGTCACGCCGCCCCCTGGGCTGTTCGAGGAGCTCGAGCCCGACGACGACGCGTCGCCCGAGGCGGAGGCCGACGCGGAGGCGCCCGGCGACGCTGACGGGGCAACGGCCTCCGATCAGGCGTAGGCCATGCGGATCGACATCGTCACGATCTTCCCCGAGTTCTTCGGGGTGCTCGACGTCTCGCTGCTCGGCAAGGCCCGCCGCGAGCGGCTGCTCGAGCTCGGCGTGCACGATCTGCGTGCGTGGACGCACGACCGGCACCGCACGGTCGACGACACGCCGTACGGCGGCGGCGCCGGCATGGTGATGAAGCCGGAGCCGTGGGGCGAGGCGCTCGACGAGCTGCTCGGGGCCGACGAGGCCGCGGATGCGGTGGTGGTGTTCCCGTCCCCGGCGGGCGTGCCCTTCACGCAGGCGCTCGCGCGCGAGCTGGCGGCCGAGCCGCACCTGGTCTTCGCGTGCGGCCGCTACGAGGGCATCGACGCCCGCGTCGCCGACTACGCCGCGACCCGGGCGCGCGTGCTCGAGGTGAGCCTCGGCGACTACGTGCTCAACGGCGGCGAGGTCGCTGCGATGGCGATGATCGAAGCGATCGGGCGACTCGTCCCCGGCGTGGTCGGCAATCCCGACAGCCTCGTCGAGGAGAGCCACGAGGCCGGGCTGCTCGAGCATCCCTCGTACACGAAGCCGCAGGTGTGGCGGGGGCTCGAGGTGCCCGCGGTGCTGCGCAGCGGCAATCACGCGCACGTCGCGGCGTGGCGGCACGAGCAGGCGCTGGAGCGCACCCGGCGCGTGCGGCCCGACCTGCTCGCGCGCGACGACCACGACCGCTAGCCCTCAGCGAACACTGCGGCGGCACGCGACCTCGCTCGGTAGCCTCGACGCATGGCAACGAGCACCTCGCAGCAGCGCAGGCCCCGGCGGCACCCCGTGCTGCGCGCGGGCTTCTGGGTGTTCGCCGCGTCGATCGTCGTGCTGCCGGCGTGGATCATGTTCGGTCGCGCACTTGCCGGCGCTCCGCTCGGCGACGCGCTGCTGCTGCAGGCCTTCCTCGGGCCGGGCCTGGCGATCGCGATCGCCCTGGTGGTCGGCATCACCGCCGCGCGCAAGGAGGTGCGCAGGCCCAGGGCCATCACCTGGCGCGATCTGCGCCTGGTCGGTCCGTGGCTGCTCGTCATCGCGCTGCTGGGCTTCACCGTGGTCGATTCCGCCGCCGGTCGGACGGGCAGCGCGCTCACCGCGTGGTTCGGCGACGGCTGGCTGACCGCATCGCAGTCGTTCACCGCGATCGGCATCATGGCGACGATCCTCGGCGGGATCGTGCTCTTCTGGCTGCAGGCGCTGGCGCTCGGCCGCGAGACCAGGCGCCGCGTCGAGCGCGTGGTCAGTGACCTCCAGGCGCCGCTGCTCGAGCAGCGGCCGCGCGAGGCGGATGCCTCGTTCGAGCGCCTCGACGGCCCGCAGGAGGGCCGCGTGATCCGCATCGAGGACGATCCGCAGCGCTGAGACCGTCGGCCGCGCTGGTGAGCGTGGTCAGCGTGTGGCAAGATAGTCCCTCGGTGCCACTTGCGGCGTCGCCTTCAGGGGCGGCCTCTGCCACAGGGGAGCAAACGCGAGGCACCGCCTTTCGAACTTCTATCCAAGACGCGGTCGGCCTGTGGCGGCTGCAGAGAGCGACATCGCCATGCACATCCTCGACAAGGTCGACGCAGCAAGCCTCAAGTCCGACATCCCTGACTTCCGCCCCGGCGACAACGTCAAGGTGCACGTCAACATCATCGAGGGCTCGCGCTCGCGAGTCCAGGTGTTCCAGGGCGTCGTGATCGGCCGCTCGGGTCACGGCGTGCGCGAGACGTTCACCGTCCGCAAGGTCTCCTTCCAGGTCGGCGTCGAGCGCACCTTCCCGGTGCACTCGCCGGTGGTCGACAAGATCGAGGTCGTGAGCCGCGGCGACGTGCGCCGTGCGAAGCTCTACTACCTGCGCGGTCTGCGCGGCAAGGCGGCCAAGATCCGCGAGAAGCGCTTCAACTGAGCATCGCGGTGAACGGGGTCGGCATCACGCCGGCCCCGTTCCTGCGTTCGACGCCGAATCGTGATGCAACGCGGGCAAGCGCGGCCGATGGGCGCGCGCTGCGCGCCTAGACTTGCGACGGCGAAAGGGCGGGGATGACGCATTCGGTCGGGGCCGGCGAGGCGAGCCGCAGCGACGGCACTGCCCGCCGTGGACGCGGCGTGCTGCTGTTCCTGCGCGACATCGTCGTCATCTTCCTCGTCGCGCTGCTGATCTCGTTCCTGGTCAAGACGTTCCTCATCCGACCGTTCTGGATCCCGTCGGAATCGATGAACGACACGCTGCAGGTCGACGACCGGATCATCGTCAGCCTGCTGACGCCGACGGTCGTCGCGGTGGAGCACGGGGACGTGATCGTGTTCGAGGATCCAGGCGGCTGGCTGCCCGAGCAGCAGCAGGAGCCCGAGACCGGCATCGCCGGAACCCTCGACTGGTTCCTGACGTTCGTGGGCCTCGCGCCCGAGGACGAGCACGGCTACCTCATCAAGCGCGTCATCGGGCTGCCCGGCGACACCGTGGAGTGCTGCAACGACTTCGGGCAGCTGCTCGTCAACGGGGTGCCCATCGACGAGCCCTACCTGCGTCTCGACCAGCAGGGCCAGCCCGCGAGCTCGATGACGTTCGACGTCACCGTCCCCGAGGGCAACCTGTGGGTGATGGGCGACAACCGCAACCACTCGGGCGACTCGCGCGCCCACATGGATGCGCCCGGTGGCGGATTCGTGCCCATGCAGTCGGTCGTCGGTCGCGCCATCGTCATCTCCTGGCCGGTCGAGCGCTGGACCTGGCTCGACGACTATCCGCAGTCGTTCGTCGGTGTCGAGCCCCAGGGGGCGGAGAGCCGGCTGCACCCGCCGCAGGCGGCGCGCTGATGGCGGTGTCGCCCAAGCTCGAGGTCGAGCAGGGCCTGTGGGCGCACGCGCCATGCGTGATCGGCATGGACGAGGTCGGCAGGGGAGCGCTTGCGGGGCCGGTGAGCGTCGGCGCCCTCGCGCTCGGCGCCGATTGCGGTCCGTGGCCAGAGCATCTGCGCGACTCGAAGACCATGACGCCGCTGCGCCGCGCCGCCACCGCACCGCACGTGCGAGCGTGGGGCGTGAGCGCGGTCGGGCACGCATCCAACGAGGAGATCGACCGCCTCGGGCTCACCGTGGCGCTCGGGCTCGCGGGCAGGCGGGCGCTCGTCGGCCTGCACGCCGCAGGCATCGACGTGCCGTCCTCCGCCATCCTGCTCGACGGCACCTTCGACTGGCTCGCCCCGGCGCTCCGCGCGCCGCTGCGCACGACGCTGCGGGCGAAGGCCGATCGCGACTGCGCCTCGGTCTCGGGCGCGGCACTGGTCGCGAAGGTGGAGCGCGACGACCGGATGGTCGAGGCCGACGCCCAGCACCCCGGCTACGGGTGGGCATCCAACAAGGGCTACGGCTCGGCCGCGCACATGTCGGCGATCGCGACGCTCGGCCCGAGCGCGCTGCATCGGCAGACCTGGCTGCACTGAGCCGGCTGCGCTGCGCCGGCTGCACTGAGCCGGCTGCGCTGCGCCGGCTGCACTGCGCTGGATGCACTGAGCCGGCGGCACGTGTGCGGACGGTCCCTCGGGGCGATGGGCCATAGGATGGCGGCGTGGAACCCGAGGACATCGAAGACTACGACCGCGAGGTCGAACTCGCCCTGTTCAAGGAGTATCGCGACGTCGTCGGCATGTTCAAGCACGTGGTCGAGACCGAGCGCCGCTTCTACCTCGCGAACGACGTGAAGATCACCCGCCACGACGCGGGCACCGACTTCTACTTCGAGCTCGAGCTCACGGACGTCTGGGTCTGGGACATCTACCGCTCCGACCGCTTCATCAAGTCCGCGCGCATCCTCACCTTCAAGGACGTCAACGTGGAGGAGCTCGCCTCGCGCGATCTGGAGCTGCCGAAGGACCTCGCGATCGAGGAGTGACGGGGCGGCTCCGGCCGACTTCTCCACAGGCGGGCGCCGCGTCCGCCCGCGCATCCGTGCGCCTGGGCTTTCCTGCGCTCATGCGAGCGAAGGATCGGCTGGGCCTGGACGGCGAGGCAGCCGCGAGCCTGCACCTCGAACGAGCGGGCATGCGCATCGTCGACCGTCGCTGGCGCTGCGCCCACGGTGAGCTCGACATCGTCGCGGTCGATGGCGAGACCATCGTCTTCGTCGAGGTGAAGACCAGGCGCGACATCGCCTTCGGCCACCACTTCGAGGCGATCACGCCCGCCAAGGTGCGACGGCTCCGCGCCCTCGCCGGGCTCTGGCTGCAGGCGAGCGGTGAGCGCGGGCCCGTGCGACTGGATGCGGTCGCGGTCATCGCTCCGCGCTCCGGGAGCTGGCGGGTCGAGCACCTGCGGGGCATCTCGTGAGCGGCTTCGGGCGCGCCCAGTGCGTCGCGCTCCGCGGGCTCGCGGGGATCGGCGTGCAGATCGAGGTGCACGCCTCATCGGGGCTCCCCGCGGTGGTGATCGTCGGGCTGCCGGGGCCGGCCGTGCAGCAGGCGCGCCATCGCACCTGGAGCGCCATCAGCCGCATGGGCCTGACAGCGCCCACCGGGCGGGTGGTCATCAACCTCACGCCCGCGTCGCTCCCGAAGGCGGGGACGCACTTCGATCTCGCGATGGCCATCGCGGTGCTGCGCGCGAGCGGGGTGGTGCCCGCCGACGACGGTCGCACCGCGCTGCTCGGCGAGCTGGGGCTCGACGGGCGCCTCCGCCCGGTCGCGGGCACCCTGCCGTTCGCCCGCGCCGCCGCCGAGGCGGGCATGACGCGGCTGGTCGTGCCCTCGGCTTCGGTCGACGAGGCCTCGCTCGTGGGTGGACTGCGCGTGCAGGGCGCGCCGAGCCTCGCGCACGCTGCCGCGCTGCTGGGCGCCGAGCTGGACCCTGCACCGGTCGACCCCGTTCCGGGCGATCCCGTGCCGCAGCGACCGCACGAGACCGTGGACCTGGCCGACGTGGTGGGCAATCGCGACGCGGTGGAGGCGCTGGAGATCGCCGCGGCCGGAGCCCACCACCTCATGATGGTGGGCCCGCCCGGTGCCGGGAAGACCATGCTCGCCATGCGGCTGCCGGGCATCCTCCCGTCCCTCACGCAGCAGCAGGCGCTGGAGGTCGCCTCGCTGCGATCGCTCTGCGGGGTCGCGGTGCCGTCAGCGCTCGACCTCGTGCCGCCCTTCGAGCATCCGCATCACACCGCCACCGGGGTGGCGCTCATCGGCGGCGGCTCTGGCGTGATCAGGCCCGGCGCCGCGGCCCGCGCCTCGCACGGCGTGCTGTTCCTCGATGAGGCGCCGGAGTTCCCCAGGGCGGTGCTCGACATGCTGCGCCAGCCGCTCGAATCGGGCACGATCACCGTCGACCGCGCGGCAGGCAGCGCGACGTTCCCTGCATGCTTCCAGCTGCTGCTGGCGGCGAACCCGTGCCCGTGCGGACTGTTCGGCACCGGGGAGTGCACGTGCGCGCCGCAGCAGCGCCGGCGCTACTTCGGCAGGCTGTCCGGCCCGCTGCTCGATCGCATCGATCTGCAGGTGCGCGTCGACCGCGCGACCGTCGGCGTGGCTGACCCGGGAGCGTCCGAGCAGCGGCGCTCGACCGCCGAGGCGGCGGGGCGCGTCGGTGAGGCGCGCGCACGAGCGGCGCGGCGGCTGCAGGGCACGGCATGGACGGCGATGGGGCACGTGCCGGGTGCGTGGCTGCGCAAGCATCTGCCGCTGGATGCGCCCCTGCTCGCGCCCCTGGAGCGGGCGCTCGAGTCGGGCGTGCTCACGATGCGCGGGCTCGACCGCGCGGTCCGCGTCGCGTGGACGATGGCCGACCTGGACGGCGCGGCCGCGCCCGCGCGCGCCCACATCGGTCGAGCGCTCGCACTCAGGAAGGGGATCCCCGCATGACGCCCGCACCCAAGCCGTTCCGCCTGGAGCTCGCGCACGTGCGAGCGGCCGTCGCGCACACGCTGCCGCCGGGGAGGCAGGAGCAGGACGATGCAGCCGTCATCGCACGCTTTGCCGCGGGCGCATGGACCGTGCTGCCCGAGCCCGGCGACGGCGTGGCCGGGCTCGTGCGCGAGCGGCTCGGCGACGTCCGCGCGCTGGAGCTGCTCGTGGAGGGCGAGGGCGCCGCGACGTGGGCGCTCGCGCTCGACGATCCGGAGATCGCACGGCTCGTCCCGGAGGCCCTCGCGCGCTGGCTGCCGCGGCTGTCCGCGGAGCGCATCCTCGGTGCCTTCTCACAGGGCGCGACCCACCGGCAGATGCTCCTCACCCGGCACGACGAGGAATGGCCGGACGCCCTCGACGACCTCGGATCGCACGCCCCGGCCGCGCTCTGGGTGCGCGGCGACCCCGGGGCGCTGCGCTCGTGCGGGCGGTCGGCGGCGCTCGTCGGCTCCCGGGCGTCCTCCGGCTACGGCGAGCACGTCACCGGCCAGCTCGCGACCGGGCTCGTCGGCCGGGGCTTCGCCATCGTGTCGGGAGGCGCGTACGGCATCGACGGCACCGCGCATCGCTCGACGCTCGCGAGCGGAGGCACGACCATCGCGGTGCTCGCGGGCGGCCTCGACCGCTTCTATCCGGCCGGCCACGACGAGCTGCTCCACCGGGTCGTGAGCACCGGGTGCGTGGTCGCGGAGGCGCCCAGCGGGGTGCCGCCGACGCGCTGGCGGTTCCTGGCGAGGAATCGCCTGATCGCGGCGCTCGCGAGCGCGACCGTCGTCGTCGAGGCCGGTCAGCGCTCCGGCTCGATCAACACAGCCGGGCATGCGGCCGCGCTCGGCCGGCCGCTCGGCGCGGTTCCCGGGCCCGTCACCTCCGGCTCGAGCACCGGCTGCCACCGGCTGCTGCGCGACTACGGCGCGGTCGTCATCGAGCGGGCCGAGCACGTGGTGGAGCTGCTCGACGGGCCCGAGGACGAGGCCGCGCCGCTCGGCGGCGTCACGAGCGACGAGGTGCGAGTGCTCGACGCGCTGAGCACCCGCGCCTCGCGGTCGGTCGACGACCTGGCGGCCCGCACCGGGATGGCACCGCGCGACGTGCGCGCATCACTGGCGCTGCTCGAGCTCGGCGGCGGCGTCGTCGAGCACCCGAGCGGCTGGCGCCGCGCGTCGCGCGGCGCGACTAGCCTGGGCGCGTGAGCTTCGGCATCCATCCAGCACCCGCGGTGGTGATCGCCCATCTGAGCGACACCCACCTGCTCGCGGGCGGCGCACCGCTCGCCGGGCTGGTGGACACCGCCGCGCATCTGCGCGCCACGATGGAGCGCGTCCGCGTCGCAGCTGCCGATGCGGATGTCATCGTCGTCTCCGGCGATGTCGCCGACCGGGGCGAGGCCGAGGCCTACGCGCTCGCGCGCGAGATCATCGAGCCGGTCGCGGCCGAGCTCGGCGCCCCGATCGTGTGGGCGGCGGGCAACCACGACGAGCGGCCGCAACTGCGCGCAGCCCTGGGGCTGGCAGGCGAGCCGACGGACCCGATCGACTCGATCGTCGAGGTCGGGGATCTGCGCATCGTCTCGCTCGACTCCAGCCTGCCCGGCTGGCACCACGGCGGCTTCGACCCCGGGCAGGCCGAGTGGCTGGCGGCGGCGCTCGCGGAGCCGCCCGCGCTCGGCACCGTGCTGACCATGCATCACCCGCCGCTCGCCTACCGCAACCGGCTCATGCGGCTGCTGGAGTTCCGCGACGAGGAACGACTGGCCGCGGTGCTCGGCGACGGCGATGTGCGCGCCATCCTCTCCGGCCACCTGCACGTCAACGGCTCCGGCACGTTCTGCGAGATCCCGGTGGTGCTCGCCGGAGCGACGAGCTATGCCGACGATCTGGGCGGGCCGCCGCCCGCCATGCACGGCATCGATGCCACGCAGTCGTTCAACCTCATCGAGCTCTACGCTGCCGGGATGTCGCACTCGGTCGTGCCCGCGCTGCACCACCCGTCGCGGGAGACGCTGCCGGCGCACGTGGTCGAGCAGGTGCTGCAGCTCGACCCGGCAGAGCGCATGGAGCGATTCAGCAGGAAGCCCGACTGACATGCGTCTCGACGCCGCCATCGACGGCTATCTCGCGCACCTGGAGCGCGAGCGCGGCTACTCGGCGAACACCGTGCGCGCCTATCGGGGCGATCTGCGCAGCCTGGCCGAGCACTGCGACGCCGCGAGCATCGACGACGCGGATGCGATCGACATCGAGACCCTGCGCGATTGGCTCTTCGCCAGCGCGGAGACCGGGATGGGCAAGGCGACCATCGCGCGTCGAAGCGCCGCCGCGCGAGGACTCAGCCGGTGGATCGCCACCCAGGGGGGCGCCGATGTCGCGGGCCGCCTGCGCACCCCCAAGCGGGATCGGCAGCTGCCGCGAGTGCTCTCCCGGCAGGCGATGGACGACGTGCTGACACGTCTCGCGGCGGCGGCCGCGGAGGGAGCGCCGACGGCGATCCGCGATCTCGCCGTGGTCGAGCTGCTCTACGCCTCGGCGCTGCGCGTCAGCGAGCTCGTGGGCCTGGACGTCGACGACGTCGACCTCGAGCGGCTGACCGTGCGCGTCGTCGGCAAGGGTTCGAAGGAACGCGTGGTGCCGTTCGGCCGGCCCGCACTCGATGCGCTGCTCGATTGGATGCGCCTGGGGCGCGCTGGGCTCGCGAATCCCGCGAAGCCCCACCCCGCACTCTTCCTCGGCGCTCGCGGCGGTCGACTCGGGCAGCGGCGGGTGCACGAGCTGGTCACGTCGCTGCTCGCCGAGCTGCCGGGCTCGGGGCCGCACGGACCCCATGCGCTGCGGCACACCGCGGCGACGCACCTGCTCGACGGCGGCGCCGACCTGCGCGCCGTGCAGGAGATGCTCGGGCACGCGAGCCTCGGCACGACGCAGATCTATACGCACGTCTCCCTCGATCGGCTCGCGAACGCGTATCGGACGGCGCACCCGCGAGCGTGAGCGCTCGCCGCGGCCGACGGCCCAGCTTCTGCTCGGCGCGCGGCAGGAGCACCGGGCGCTCGACGCCCAGCAGCGTGAGCGGATCGATGTAGGCGCCATCGAGCCGAGCTCCCAGGTGCAAGCGCGACGAACCCGGCACATGATCGGCGAGCAGCACCCCGATCTGCTGCCCCTGTGCGACCTCGTCGCCCGCCGCGACCATCGGCTCCACGGGCTCGAAGCTCGACACCAGCCCAGCAGCATGATCGATCGACACGACGGGCCGCCCCGCGACAGGCCCCGCGAATCGCACCACGCCATGCTGCGGAGCGAGCACCGCGGATCCCTCCGGTGCCGCGATGTCGACGCCGCGGTGACCGGGCCCGTACGGCGTGGCGGGCGGGTCGAAGGCTCGCACCACCTCGTGCGGCGCCACCGGCCAGGCCCAGACGGCGAGCGTAGCGACGAGGAGGAGCGTGAGCGGATGCATGACGGCATGGTGTCTCACCCGCGCAGTCGCGCGCGCTGGAGCGAGCCGCCGCGGTGGACAGCGCGGAGTGCAGGGGCGGGCGCGGGGCATGTAGCATAGGAGGGCATCGTCTATGCGATGACTTCGCGCGCCCGTCGCGACACCACTTCCACCGGTCCATCCGCCGGAGCCTCTCGTGCTCCGACAGGTGGCGGGAGCGGGTCAGGGCGCCAGGGGCACGGCCACCGGCCATGCCGACAGAACCGCAACAGAAGAAGGAGGCGGCAATGGCCGTCGTCACCACTCGCCAGCTGCTCGACAGCGGCGTGCACTTCGGGCACCAGACCCGACGCTGGAACCCCAAGATGAAGCGATTCATCTTCACGGAGCGCTCCGGCATCTACATCATCGACCTGCAGCAGTCGCTCGCCTACATCGACAAGGCCTACGACTTCGTCAAGGAGACCGTCGCCCACGGCGGCAGCGTGCTGTTCGTCGGCACCAAGAAGCAGGCGCAGGAGTCCATCGCCGAGCAGGCGACGCGCGTCGGCCAGCCCTTCGTCAACCAGCGTTGGCTCGGTGGTCTGCTGACCAACTTCAACACGGTCTCGAAGCGCCTGAGCCGCATGAAGGAGCTCGAGGAGCTCGACTTCGACGACACCACGCAGGGCTACACGAAGAAGGAGCTGCTGCTCAAGAAGCGCGAGCTCACGAAGCTGCAGAAGTCGCTCGGCGGCATCCGCAACCTCCAGCGCACGCCGTCGGCGATCTGGATCGTGGACACCAACAAGGAGCACCTGGCCGTCGACGAGGCGAAGAAGCTGGGCATCCCGATCATCGCGATCCTCGACACCAACTGCGACCCGGACGACGTGCAGTTCCCGATCCCGGGCAACGACGACGCGATCCGCTCGGTCGCGCTGCTGACCAAGATCGTGGCGGACGCCGCGGCTGAGGGCCTCATGCAGCGCCACGGTGGCGGCGACGCCGCTGCCGAGCCGATGGCCGAGTGGGAGCGCGAGCTGCTCGAGGAGCAGTCGGCAGCACCCGCCACGGACGCGCCGGCCGCTGACGAGGCTGCAGCACCCGCTGCCGAGGAGCCCGCCGCCGAGACGGCCGAGGCGCCTGCTGCCGAGGAGACCAAGGACGAGGCTGCCGAGGCACCCGCGGCCGAGGAGACCCTCGCAGAGACCACCGAGGACGCCGCAGCGTCCACGTCGAACTAAGGAGCAGCTGCATGGCCAACATCAGCATCGCCGACCTCAAGATGCTGCGCGAGCAGCTCGGCACCGGCATGAGCGACACCAAGGCCGCCCTCGAGGAGGCCAACGGCGACGTCGAGAAGGCGACCGAGATCCTGCGCCTGAAGGGCGCGAAGGGCAACGCGAAGCGTGCCGACCGCTCCACGAGCGAGGGCCTCGTCGCCACCGCCGAGAGCGACGGCGCCGTGACGATGATCGCGCTCGCGTGCGAGACGGACTTCGTCGCGAAGAACGAGAAGTTCATCGCGCTGTCGGAGCGCGTGGTCGCCGCTGTCGCGGCAGCCGGCGCGACCGACCTCGAGTCGGGCCTCGCGGCACCGGCCGAGTCCGGCACGGTGCGCTCCATCATCGAGGAGCAGGCAGCCACCATCGGCGAGAAGGTGGAGCTCACCAAGGTGACCCGCCTGGAGGGCGCCGAGCACGCCGTCTACCTGCACCGCACGTCGAAGGACCTGCCCCCGCAGGTGGGCGTCGTGGTGGCCTACACCGGTGACGACGCGGAGACCGCCCGTGCGGTCGCCCAGCACATCGCGATGTTCGACCCGCGCTACGTCACGCGCGACGAGGTCCCGACCGCAGAGGTCGACAAGGAGCGCGAGCTCGTCACCGAGATCGCGCGCGGTGAGGGCAAGCCCGAGGCTGCCCTGCCGAAGATCATCGAGGGACGCCTGACCGGCTTCTTCAAGCAGATGGTGCTCCTGGACCAGGACTACGCTCGCGACAACAAGCAGTCGGTCGCCAAGGTGCTCGAGGCCGCAGGCCTGACGGTCACGGGCTTCGCGCGCTTCAAGATCGGCGCGTAAGCACTCGATCACACGCGAAGGGCCGGGGGAGACCCCGGCCCTTCGCGTCTTGCGCAGCCGCGATCGCGGTAGGCTTCTGCACGGTCCGCGCTCGGGCCGACACCCGCAGGAGGAGCACCAATGCCAGCACAGCCGCGCCGTCGAGTCCTCCTGAAGCTCTCCGGCGAATCCTTCGGCGCCGGCAGCCTCGGCGTCAACCCAGACGTCGTGCAGGCGATCGCGCGGCAGATCGCTGAAGCGGCCGAATCGGTCGAGGTCGCGATCGTCGTCGGCGGCGGCAACTTCTTCCGCGGCGCGGAGCTGAGCCAGCGCGGCATGGAGCGCGGTCGCGCCGATTACATGGGCATGCTCGGCACCGTCATGAACGCGCTCGCGCTGCAGGACTTCCTCGAGCAGGCGGGCGCGGAGACGCGCGTGCAGTCGGCGATCCAGATGACCCAGGTCGCCGAGCCCTACATCCCGCGCCGCGCCGAGCGCCACCTCGAGAAGGGGCGCGTGGTCATCTTCGGCGCGGGCGCGGGCCTTCCCTACTTCTCCACCGACACCGTCGCCGCCCAGCGGGCGCTCGAGATCGGTGCCGTGCAGGTGCTGGTGGCGAAGAACGGCGTCGACGGCGTGTACTCGGCCGACCCGAAGCAGGATCCCGAGGCCACGCGCTACGAGGAGATCACCTACCAGGAGGCGCTCGTGCGCGGCCTGAAGGTCGTCGACTCGACCGCGTTCAGCCTGTGCATGGACAACCGCATGCCCATGCGCGTGTTCGGGATGGACGGCGACGGCCAGCTGCGCCGTGCGATCCTCGGCGAGCCGGTCGGCACGCTCGTGCGCGCCTGAGCCGCACACCCGCAGATAGACTCGACAGCGACGGAAGGAACCTCGTGATCAGCGATGTGCTGGCTTCGGCCAAGGAGAAGATGACCCAGTCGATCGAGGTCGCGAAGTCCGACTTCGCGACCGTCAGTGCGGGCCGCGCGAACGCCGCGCTGTTCCAGCGACTGAACGCCGACTACTACGGCTCGCCGACGCCGCTCGTGCAGCTGGCGTCGTTCCAGCAGCCCGACGCGCGCACGCTCGTCATCACCCCGTTCGACAAGAGCGCCCTCAAGGAGATCGAGCGCGCGATCGTCGCGGCCCCGCACCTCGGCGTCTCGCCGCAGAACGACGGCAACATCGTGCGCATCGTGATGCCCGAGCTGACCGAGGACCGCCGCAAGGACTACGTGAAGATCGTCAAGGACAAGGCCGAGCAGGCGCGCGTCGCCGTGCGCAACGTCCGCCGTCAGGCGATGACCGATCTGGAGAAGCTCAAGGGCGATGTCAGCGACGACGAGATCTCGCGCGCCGAGAAGGAGCTCGAGGCCGCCACCAAGCAGACGATCGACGGCATCGAGGACGCGCTGAAGAAGAAGGAAGCCGAGCTCCTCGAGGTCTGATCGGGGACGCAGAGTGCGACGCATGCGACGGGAGCATCGGAGCGCCGCCGAGATCGAGGCGCAGATCCAGGCGCAGATCCACGCCGCCAGGGATCAGATCGAGGCGACCCGCGAGCGCGTGAACAAGCGCACCGGCCGCAACCTCGCTGCGGCGGTCGTCATCGCGATCGTGCTGGGTGGCACGCTGCTGGTGAGCCTGATCTTCGTCAAGACGCTCTTCATGGTCTTCGCGACCGTGCTCATCGGGTTCGCCCTGTTCGAGCTCGCGAGCGCGCTGCGGTTCGCCGGGCGGGATGTGCCGCGCGTGCCGCTCGTGCTGCTCGGCTGCGCCATCGTCCCGGTCACCTGGTACCTGGGCGCCGCGGGCATGTGGTGGTCGACGCTGGCCGCGATCGCCATCGTCGCGGTCGTCCGCGTGGTCGAGCTCGCCGACCCGTCGACCCGCACGGGCGCCGGCGCTGTCTTCGCCGACGTGGCGGCCGGTGCGCTGTGCATCGTCTACGTAGTCGTGCTCGGGGCGTTCGCCGTGCTGCTGACGTCGCAGGACGGCGGCGAGTGGTGGATGCTCGCGATGATCGCGATGACGACCGTGATCGACACGGGCGCCCTCGCCGTGGGCATCTGGCTCGGCAAGCACAAGCTCGCACCCCGCATCAGCCCCGGGAAGACCTGGGAGGGACTGCTCGGCGGCGCCGCGTTCGCGATCGCGGCCGGCGTGCCGCTCTCCATCTGGATGCTCGGGCAGCCGTGGTGGTTCGGCATCATCCTCGCCCTGCTGCTGGTGACGACCGCGACCGTCGGCGACCTGGCGGAGTCCATCATCAAGCGCGATCTGGGGATCAAGGACATCGGATCCTTCCTGCCGGGTCACGGCGGATTCCTGGACCGGCTGGACTCCGTGCTGCCGAGCGCGGTCGTCATGATGGCGCTGTTCCAGATCACGCACGCGTGATCCACGGGCGCACGCTGGCATGATGGAGACGATGAGCACGTTCCCCAGAGCCCGGCGGTCCCAGCCGGGCTACGACATCGAGCAGGTCGAAGACTTCCTCGAGGACGCTCGGCGCGCCTACGCCACCGATGCCAGGGCTGCCACGGCCATCGACTCGTCAGCGATCCGGCGCACCAGCTTCACGATGCAGAAGGGCGGCTACTCGCCGGCCCACGTGGATGCGGCGCTCGAGCGGCTGGAGGAGGCGTTCGCCCGCCGGGAGCACGAGCGGGGCGTCGTCGAGCACGGCGAGGCCGCGTGGTTCGCCAAGGTGCGCGAGCGCGCCGAGGCTGCGCTCGCGACGCTCACTCGGCCGGACGGAGAGCGCTTCCGGCGCGTCAGCCGCATCTCTCGGGGGTACCGCGTCGCCGAGGTCGACCGCTTCGCCGACCGGATTGCCGAGTACCTGCAGGACGGCCCGGAGCTGACGGCGCGCGAGGTGCGCACGGTGCAGTTCGACGCGCAGTTCGGCGGCTACGACGAGGACGAGGTCGATGCGCTGCTCGACACCGTCGTGAGCCTGATGCTCGCGGTGCGCTGACCGAGACCCCTCGGCTTCGTTACCGTTTCGTGATAACCTCGCTCCTCGTGTTCACCCGACCTGCCACCGCCTCCGCGCGCTCGACGCGCACCCGCGGCGTGCTCTCCGGGCTCTCATTGCTCGCAGCCGCCGGCTTCGTGCTCGTGACGCTGGCCGCGAGCCCGAGTCCGCAGGTGATGGCCGACCCGGTCGAGCTGCCCAGCGAGCAGCGGCCCGGGCAGGCGCTCGACGCGGTCACCGGCGAGCAGGTCGCGCTGCTGCGCGACCAGGTCATCGTGCACACGCCGACCCCCACGCCCACGCCGACCCCCGAGCCGGTCGCTGCCGCGGCGCCGAGCGCCGCCGCCAGCGAAGCGAGCAGCAGCGCCAGCAGCGCCCCGTCGATCGCCATCCCGCGCGTCGCCGCCCCCAACCCCGGGAGCGCGCAGGCGATCGCCCGCGACATGGTGAGCGCCCGCGGCTGGGGCGACGACCAGTACTCCTGCCTCTACAACCTCTGGCAGCGCGAGTCGAACTGGAACGTCTACGCGCAGAACCCCTCGAGCGGCGCCTACGGGATCCCGCAGGCGCTCCCGGGGTCGAAGATGGCGACCGCGGGCGGCGACTGGCAGACGAACCCCGTGACGCAGATCAGCTGGGGCCTGGGCTACATCGCCGGTCGCTACGGCAACCCCTGCGGTGCATGGGCGCACTCCGAGTCGGTCGGCTGGTACTGATGCCGGGGCGGCGGCCGAAGCGCCGCGCACAGCCCTATGTGCCGCTCGACGTCGACCGCCTGATGCATGGTGCCGCGCGCACCGAGCGCCGCAGCTCAGGCGAGTGGCACGTGCAGCCGATGGCCGCGACGAGCGCGGTGAAGGACTACGTGTGCCCGGGATGCGGCGGCACCGTCACGCAGGGCACCGCGCACCTGGTGGTCTGGCGCGCGGACTCGATCTTCGCGGAGCGCGCCATCGAGGATCGACGCCACTGGCACACGGGCTGCTGGCGCGCGCACTGACGGCTGCGCAGCAGGGCGCTATCTCGCGTCCTGCCGAGGTATGACGACTTCCTTCAGGATCAGCTGGATCGCCGCGGCGACCGGGATGGCGACGAGCGCGCCCAGGATCCCCAGCAGCGTTCCGCCGATGAGCGCGGAGAGCACGACGACGACGCCGGGCACCTTCACCGCCCGATTCATGATCTGCGGGCTGATGACGTACGCCTCGACCTGCATGTAGACCGCGTAGTAGATCGCCACCGGCAGCGCCGTCTGCGGGCCGTCGAGCAGCAGCACCAGCAGCGAGATGAGGACGGATGCCGAGATGGTGCCGACGAGCGGGATCGTCGACGCGATGAGCGCGATGAAGGCGTAGACGACGGCCAGCTCTGAGCCGACGATCGAGAGCATGATGAACGAGAGCACGCCGTTCAGCAGACCGAGCGCGCCCTGGCCGAGCACGAAGCGGCCGACCGACTTCATGATCTGCTCCGCGATCTCGATGAACTTCGGCCGCGAGGAGGCCGGCACGAGGCGGTACATGCCCGACTTCAGCGCCGGAAGCGAGCCCGTGAAGTACAGCATCAGCACCACGACGATCAGCAGCCCGCCGAGCGCGAAGGCCACCTGACCGACGCCGCCGACGATGGCGGCTGCGATCTCCGCCACCCACGGCGGCAGGCTTGACCAGGTGTCGAAGTCGGAGAGTGCGCCGGCCAGCTGCGCGATCGTGCCGTCGACGTCGAACTGCGGGAACGTGTCGCGCACCCAGTCGAGCACGCTCTCGAAGGCTCCGCCCTCGATCTCGGCGACGATCGACTCCACCAGCAGCGTGAACTGCGCCACGATGGTCGGCACGATGAGCCACACGGCGCCGACGGCGATGCCGAGGATCAGGACGAAGACGATGAGCACGGCGGCCCAGCGCGGCAGTCCGCGCCGGAGCAGCAGCTGGATGAGCGGCTCGACGCCCAGCGCCAGGAAGATGCCGGCGAACGCCCACAGGAGCACGGTGCTGATCTGCTGGATCCCGGCGCCGATGGCGAGCGCGAGCAGCACGCCGAGGCCGCCGACCAGACCGAGCAGAAAGCCGTTCCTGATGTTCACACCCGAATCCTAGGGTGCCTGGGCGGGCGTCCCTGAGCGGCGCGCTGGCACCCGCGATGGCGCCCGGCGGCACCATTCCGGTACCCTGGAGGCTTGCCTGCCGGGCGCGGTCCGCTCCTTGCGATCCGTGCATGCCCGGGAGAGCGTGAAAGGACCCCTGACTCGTGCGATACATCCTCGCGGCCGTGAGCCTCGTGATCTCGCTCATCCTGCTCGGCCTCGGCATCGGGCAGCGCACCATCTGGGCGCCTCCCGAATCGATCGTGTCGCAGCTCGAGCAGAGCACCGATGCGCAGGTCATCGTCATCACCGGCGCGACGATGAACGAGCACGACGGTCGGCAGAGCGTGTCGATCGCAGGCGAGGGGCCGGTGACCGCCGTGGTCGGTCGCGATCACGATGTGCTCGGCTGGCTCGGGGAGAGTGCGCACGCCGTGGCGCAGCTCGATGAGAGCGCGCAGCTCGTGCTCGACGAGCAGTCCGGCGACAGCGAGGCGCTGCCGCCGATCGCTGGCAGCGACCTCTGGATCGAGGAGTACGCGGCCGCGGACGACCTGCAGTTCGACATCGACCTGCCGATCGGCTTCTCGATGCTCATCCAGGGGGAGCCGGGCAGCGCGGCACCGGCCGACCTGCGCGTCGAATGGCCCTTCGATGCCAAGACGCCGCTGTTCGGACCGCTCATCACGGCTGGCCTGATCTTCCTCGCGCTCGCGCTGCTGCTGTTCCTGCTGGCGCTGCGCCGCCATCGACGCCGTCGCGGTCCGCAGCGACGCTCGCACCGAGACCTCTCCCGTGCCGAGCGGCGACAGCTCAAGCGCGACGCTCGCGCTGGTCTGCCGCGGCCCGAGCGCGCGCTCGAGCCCGGCGCCGACCGGGAGGCGATCGAGGCGCCCGCCGCCGACGCGCCCGCCGCCGACGCGCCCAGCACCGACGCTGCCAGCACTGACGCGCCCAGCATCGACGCCGCGGACGAGGCACCCCGGGAGGCTCCGCGCGAGGGCAGAGCGGAACGCCGAGCCCTGCGCCGGCCGCGCCGATTCGGAATGATCGCCCTGCCGCTGCTCGCTTCCTTCGCGCTCGCCGGCTGCGCGCCGCAGTACTGGCCCAGCGCCGACCCGAGCGAGAGTGCCGTCGAGCCCACGCCCTCGACCCTGGAGGAGACGCTGCCGCAGGTGGCGCTCACCGAGAACCAGTTCACCCGTGTGCTCGACGACACCCGCGCCGTGGTCGCCGAAGCCGACGAGCAGCGCTCCGCCGAGGTCGCGCAGCGGCGGGTCAGCGGCCCGGCGCTCGCGGCTCGCGCCACCAACTACGAGGTGCGTGATCAGAACGCCGAGCTCGCCGCCATCCAGGGCATCCCCGACGGTGAGGTGCAGCTGCTGCTGCCGCAGCAGACCGAGGTGTGGCCGCGCACGGTGATGGCCGTCGTCGGATGGCAGGACACCGCGCAGGCGCAGGCCGCGCTGGTCTTCGAGCAGACCGATGCGCGCAGCAACTACCGCCTGATCTACCAGATGACGCTCGCCTCGGGGGTGCAGCTGCCAGCAGTCGCGAGCCCGACGATCGGTGCCGCGAGCCTGCCGGGCGACACGCCGCTGCTGCTGCACCGACCGACGCAGGTCACCGCGGCATACGCCGATGTGCTGCTGAACGGCGACGATTCACCCTTCGCCTCATGGTTCCAGGCCGATGGCGACGCGCTCCGCGAGCAGATCGGTCGCGCCTGGAAGGACGAGCAGCGTCAGCTGCCCGAGTACGAGCTCTCGGAGCTGAACTGGTCGTGGAGCGAGGACGACCAGCCGCCGCACATGCTCGTCACCAATGACGGCGGAGCCATCGTCGCGACGTCGTTCAACGAGACCCAGCGGACCACGCCGGCGGAGGAGGGCGTGGAGATCAGCACCGCCGATGGCGCGGGCATCCTCGCCGGCGTCGAGTCCTCCGGGCGCGGCATCGAGACCACGTACCAGATCCAGGTGCTCTTCGCGGTGCCGCCGGCGGATGCGCCCGAGGGCTCGCAGATCCAGATCGTCGGCTATGCGCAGTCGCTGCTGGACGCCAAGGAGGTCGAGGAATGATCCCAGAGTCCATGCCCGCTTCGATCGCGGGGGCCGTCGACCTGTCGGCGCTCGCCGCGCGGCACGAGCAGGCGGCTGCGCCGCAACCGACGGCGTCGGACGGCGGTGCGCCCGGCGTGGTGATCACGATCACGGACGCCGATCTGCCCACGCTGGTCGAGCTCTCGAACCGGGTGCCGGTGATCGTCGCGATCGTCGCCGAGTGGAGCGAGCCGAGCCAGCAGCTGCTGCCCATGCTCGAGCGACTCGTGGTGGCGCAGCGCGGCAAGCTCGTGCTGGCGAAGGTCGAGGGTGAGCGCAGCCCGCAGATCACGCAGGCCTTCCAGGCGCAATCGGTGCCGACCGTCGCGGCTGTCATCGGCGGACGCCCGGCGCCGCTGTTCACGGGCTCGCTGCCCGAGGAGCAGCTGCAGGACGTGCTGGCCCAGGTGCTCGAGTTCGCCGGGCAGCAGGGCGTCACCGGCGCCGTGCCCACCGCCGAGGCGCCCGCGGGTGAGGACGACGACGCGGCGGAGCCCGCGGCACCGCCCGTGCCGCCGCTCCACCAGGAGGCCTACGACGCGATCGATGCTGGCGACTTTTCGGCTGCCGTCGCCGCGTTCGAGAAGGCGATCGCGCAGAATCCGCGCGACAGCGAGGCGATCGCAGGACTCGCCCAGGTGCGCCTGCTCGCGCGGCTGCAGGGGAGGACTGCCGAGGAGATCCGCGCGGCCGCCGCTGCCGCGCCCGGCGATGTCGAGGCCCAGATGCTGGTCGCCGATCTCGATCTCTCGGGAGGGCATGTCGAGGATGCGTTCCTGCGCCTGCTCGAGCTCATGGGGTCGCTGTTCGGCGACGAGAAGCAGCACGTTCGACTGCGACTGCTCGACATGTTCGAGATCGTCGGCGTCGACGACCCGCGCGTGAACGCGGCGCGCAAGCGCCTGACGACGCTGCTGTATTGAGTTGAGCGCGCAGCACGCAATGCGGCGAAGCCGCGTTGCGTGCGGAGCGCTCAAGGTCGAGGAGGGTGCGGCCGAAGGCCGCGACCGTCGCGAGACCTGGCGCGGCTTCGGTCTCGTGACGCGCGCGGCCTGCGGCCGCGCGCTCCTCGAGCTGAGGAGGCGCCGGCCGCAGGCCGATTGGACTATCGCGTCTTCGGCTCGGTCGCGCGGGGCTTCAGGATCAGGCCTGCGAGCGGGGGCACCGTGATGGTCGCCGATGCGGGTCGGCCGCCCCACGGCTCCGCCACGGCGTGCACGGTGCCGAGGTTGCCGAGCCCCGAGCCGCCGAACTCGACCGCGTCGGAGTTCACCGCCTCCGCCCACTCGCCGGCGAAGGGCAGACCCAGCCGGTAGCCCTCGATGGGACGTCCCGAGAAGTTCACGATCGCCGCGACCGGGTCGCCATCGGCGCCCCAGCGGAGGAACGCGACGAGGTTGTCGGCGGAGTTGCCGCCGTCGATCCACTCGAAGCCGCCCGGCTCGTTGTCCCGCAGCCACAGGGCCTCGGTGTCGCGGTACAGGCGGTTGAGCTGCGACACGAGCGACATCAGCCCGCGGTGCACCGGCTGGTCGAGGATCCACCAGTCGAGCCCGCGCGCCTCGCTCCACTCGCTCGGCTGCCCGAACTCCTGGCCCATGAACAGCAGCTGCTTGCCGGGATGCGCCCACATGAAGGTCAGGTAGGCGCGCACCGACGCGAGCTTCTGCCACTGGTCGCCCGGCATCTTGCTGAGCAGTGAGCCCTTGCCGTGCACGACCTCGTCGTGGCTGATGGGCAGCAGGAACTGCTCGGAGAAGGCGTACAGGAACGAGAAGGTGATGTCGCCGTGGTGGTGCGAGCGGTACATCGGGTCGACCGCCATGTACTGCAGCGTGTCGTGCATCCAGCCCATGTTCCACTTCAGGCCGAAGCCGAGGCCGTCCGCATCGGTCGGCTTGGTCACGCCCGGCCAGGAGGTGGACTCCTCGGCGATCATGATGGAGCCGGGGCAGCGGCGGTAGACGGTGGCGTTGACCTCCTGCAGCAGCGAGATCGCCTCCAGGTTCTCGCGCCCGCCGTGCACGTTGGGCAGCCATTCGCCATCGTTGCGCGAGTAGTCGAGGTAGAGCATCGAGGCGACCGCGTCGACGCGCAGCCCGTCGATGTGGAACTCCTCCATCCAGTACACGGCGTTCGCGACCAGGAAGTTCTTCACCTCCGGTCGACCGAAGTCGAACACGTGCGTGCCCCAGTCGGGCTGGTCGCCGCGACGCGGGTCGGGGTGCTCGTAGATCGCGGAGCCGTCGAAGCGCGCCAGTGCCCACTCGTCCTTGGGGAAGTGGCCGGGGACCCAATCCATGAGCACGCCGTAGCCGGCGCGGTGCAGCCGGTCGATGAGGTAGCGCAGATCGTCCGGGTGGCCGAAGCGGCTGGTGGGCGCGAAGTAGCCCGTCACCTGGTAGCCCCACGAGCCACCGAAGGGGTGCTCCGCGAGCGGCATGAACTCGACGTGCGTGAAGCCCGTCTCCTCGAGGTGCTCGATGAGCGCATCCGCCATCTCGCGGTAGCCGAGTCCCGGGCGCCAGGAGCCGAAGTGCAGCTCGTAGACCGACATGGGGGAGTTGTGCGGGTCGCGCGCGGCGCGGGAGCGCATCCAGTCGTCGTCGCTCCAGGCGAAGCGGCTCGTGCCGACCTTCGACGCGGTCGCGGGCGGCACCTCGGTGTAGCGCGCCATCGGGTCGGCCCTGGTCACCCAGCCGGAGTCGGTCAGGATCTCGTACTTGTAGGCGCTGTGCTCGAGGTCGCCGGGCACGAACAGCTCCCAGACGCCCGATGCGCCCATGGAGCGCATCGGGTGCGAGCGGCCGACCCAGTCGTTGAAGTCGCCGATGACCCGCACGGCGCGAGCGTTCGGCGCCCAGACGGCGAAGGAGGCGCCGGCGACGCCCTCGTGCTCGCGCAGACGCGAGCCGAGCACCTGCCACACCTGCTCGTGGCGACCCTCGCGCCACAGGTGCAGGTCGAGCTCGCCGAGCGTGGGCGTGAAGCGGTAGGGGTCCTCCGACTCCCAGCTGCTCTCGCCGCCGTAGTCGGTGCGCAGTCGGTACGGGCGGATGTCGCCGGGCACCCGTGCCTCCCAGAGTCCGTGCCCGAGGTGCTCCATCGGCACCTCGTCCTGCCCGGTCGTGGTCTCCACGAGCACGCTCACGGCCTGCGCGAGGTGCCGGACGGCACGGACCACGTGGGCCGGCTCGGCCTGATCGCCAGCGGACGACGTGGTGGCTCCGGCGACGCTCGCGCCCTTCGCGCCCTTCGGCCGCTTCGCCCCCTTCGCAGGCGGCGCAGCCGGCGCAGGAGGCGCGGCCGGCGCGGGTGGCGCGGCCGCCGCGCGCGGCTCGACGTGCGCGCCGAGCCAGTCGTGCGGCGCGGGGTGCGCGCCGGCTGCGAGCTGCTGGATGGTGTCCTGGTCGAGCATCATGCCCCCGATCGTCGCACGCGGATCACGTGCGCTGGCTCCACGAACGCGTCGAGGCGCACGAAGTTGTGGTCGCTCCACTGCCACGTCTCACCGCTGATGAGGTCGTGAGCCTCGAAGCTCTCGCCCGGCTGCAGGCCCAGCGCGGTGAGGTCGAGGTGCACGGTGGTCTCGCGCGCCGAGTGCGGATCGACGTTGGCGACCACCAGGATGGTGTCGCTCTCGCCGCTGTCGGTGAAGCGGCCGTCGAGGTGCTTCGAGTAGACGAGCACCGCGTCGTCATCCGACCAGTGCACGTCGAGCGCCCACAGCTGGCGGATCGCCGGATGCGCAGCCCGGATCTCGTTGAGCTTCGTGATGTACGGGGCGATCGTCGTGCCGTTGCGCTCGGCACGGTCCCAGTCGCGCGGCTTGAACTCGTACTTCTCGTTGTCGATCGCCTCTTCGGCGCCGGGGCGCGCCACATCCTCGATCAGCTCGTAGCCGGCGTACATGCCCCAGGTGGGCACGGCCGTCGCCGCGATCGCCGCCCGCACCTTGAAGGCGGGGACGCCGCCGAACTGCAGGTACTCGGTGAGGATGTCGGGAGTGTTGACCCAGAAGGCGGGCTTGAACCACGCGGCCTGCGTGCCGGTGACCTCCTGCAGGTACTCCTCCAGCTCCGCCTTCGTGTTGCGCCACGTGAAGTAGGTGTACGACTGCTGGAAGCCGACCTTGCCGAGCGCCTGCATCATCGCCGGCTTCGTGAAGGCCTCTGCCAGGAAGACGATGTCGCCGTGCTTCGCGTTCACCTCGCCGATCACGAGCTCCCAGAACCACAGCGGCTTCGTGTGCGGGTTGTCGACTCGGAAGATGCGCACGCCGCAGTCCACCCACTGGTCGATGATGCGCAGCACCTCGGCGACGATGCCCTCCGGGTCGTTGTCGAAGTTGACGGGATAGATGTCCTGGTACTTCTTCGGCGGGTTCTCGGCGAAGGCGATCGTGCCGTCAGGAAGCGTCGTGAACCACTCCGGGTGCTCCGTCACCCACGGGTGATCCGGTGCCGCCTGCAGCGCGAGGTCCATCGCCACCTCGAGTCCCTCGTCCGCCGCCGACCGCACGAAGGCGCGGAAGTCGTCGATCGTGCCGAGGTCGGGGTGGATGGCGTCGTGGCCACCGTGCTTCGACCCGATCGCCCACGGGCTCCCGGGGTCGCCGGGCTGCGGCGTCAGCGTGTTGTTGGGGCCCTTGCGGTTGATCTCGCCGATGGGGTGCACGGGCGGCAGGTAGACCACGTCGAAGCCCATCGCCTTGACCGCGGGCAGGCGCTTCGCCGCGGTCGCGAAGGTGCCGCTCTGCCAGGTGCCGTCGGCGCGCTGCACGGCGCCCTCCGAGCGCGGGAAGAGCTCGTACCAGGCGCCCACGCCGGCGCGCGTGCGCTCGACGCGCAGCCGCAGGGTGTCGGATTCGCTGACGAGCGAGCGGGGCCGGTGGCGGTCGACGGCGGCGAGGATCGCCTTGTGGTTCACCGCTGCCCAGCGCTGCATGATCGGCACCGCGCTATTCGTGAGCGCCACCGCGGCGCCGGTCAGCAGCGTCGCGTCCGCGCCCGTGGCGCTGTCGGCCGCGCGGTCGAGCAGCTGGGCGCCCATCGTCGCCATGAGCTCGGCGTCGATGTCGGCGGCGATCTTGATCTCGGCGTTGTGGTGCCACGTGGCCCATTCGTCGGCCCATGCCTCGACGTGCCAGCTCCACATGCCCTGCTCGTCGACGAGCGCGAGCGCGCGGTGGCGGTCGAGCCCGTCGTGCAGCGGCTCCATGGGGATGCGCTGCGTCGTGCCGCCGGGGGACTGCAGCACGAGGGTGACACCGATGCGATCGTGGCCCTCGCGGAAGGCCACGGCAGAGAACGGCACGACGTCGCCGACCACCGCCTTCGCGGGGAACCGGTCGTCGGGCTGCTGCGGATACAGGTCGAGCACCGGGATCCGGCCGGAGAGGATGGTCGTGCGCTGAGTCTCGGGTGTAGTCGCCACCCCACAAACCTACTCACCGCGATGCACAAGCGGCCAGGGCCCGCCGCTAGGCTGATCGAGTGTGAGAGCGATTCGGAAGTTCACCGTCCGCACGTCCCTGCCTGAGCGGCTGCTCCGGCTCAACATGATCGCGTCGAACCTGCGCTGGTCCTGGCACGAGCCGACCAGAGAGCTCTTCCGCGAGATCTCGCTCGAGGGGTGGCGCGCGACCGGCCACGATCCCGTGCAGCTGCTCGGCTGGGTGGGCACCGACCGGCTCGCCGAGCTCGCCGACGACGACGAGTTCGTCGCGCGCGTCGACCGCATCGCCGACGACCTGGAGGACTACCTGTCGCAGGCGCGCTGGTACCAGTCGCTGGAGGACGCACCGGAGTCGATCGCCTACTTCTCGCCGGAGTTCGGCATCACGAGCGCGCTGCCGCAGTACTCCGGCGGTCTCGGCATCCTCGCCGGCGATCACCTGAAGGCCGCGAGCGACCTCGGCGTGCCCATCGTCGGCGTTGGGCTGTTCTACCAGGCCGGATACTTCAAGCAGGCGATCTCCCGCGAGGGCTGGCAGCAGGAGACCTACCCGGTGCTGGATCCCGACGGGCTGCCGCTCGCGATCCTGCGTCGCCCCGACGGCACGCACGCGACCGTGGCGATCGCCTTGCCGCAGGGCCGCACGCTGCACGCCCGCATCTGGCAGGCGACCATCGGTCGCGTGCCGCTGCTGCTGCTCGACACGAACATCCACGAGAACGAGAGCGACCTGCGCGGCGTCGCCGACCGGCTCTATGGCGGCGGGGGCGAGCACCGGCTGCAGCAGGAGCTGCTGCTGGGCATCGGCGGCGTCCGTGCGCTGGCCGTGCACGCCGAGCTCACGGGCGCGCCGGCGCCCGCCGTCTACCACTCCAACGAGGGCCACGCCGGCTTCCTCGGCATCGAGCGCATCTCGCGGCTGATCGCCGACGGGCTGTCCTTCGACGAGGCGCTGCAGGTGGTGCGCGCCGGCACGGTCTTCACGACCCACACGCCCGTGCCTGCGGGCATCGACCGCTTCGACATCGGGCTCGTGCGTCGCCACCTGACCGACGAGCTCGTCCCGGGCGTCGACGTCGAGCGGGTGCTCGAGCTCGGCCGTGAGGACGACCCCGGCATCTTCAACATGGCGCAGCTCGGCTTCTCGCTCGCGCAGCGCGCCAACGGCGTCTCGAAGCTGCACGGCCGCGTGTCGCGAGGCATGTTCCAGAGCCGGTGGCCCGGCTTCGACGCCGCCGAGGTGCCCATCACCTCCGTCACCAACGGCGTGCACGCGCCCACCTGGACCTCGCCCATCCTCAAGCACCTGGCGGAGCGCGAGCTCGGCACGCTCGACACCACGCGCTGCGACTGGGCGTCGGACGCGATCTCGGACGAGACGCTGTGGTCGGTGCGGCGCGAGATGCGCGCAGCGCTGGTCGCAGAGGCGCGCGAGCGCACCCGCCGCAAGCACGAGCGGAACGAGGGCGTGGCTCCGGCCTGGATCGACGGCATCCTCGACCCGGATGTGCTGACGATCGGGTTCGCGCGGCGCGTGCCCACCTACAAGCGGCTCACGCTCATGCTCCACGACCGCGAGCGGCTGCGGAGCCTCCTGACGCACCCCGAGCGGCCCGTGCAGCTCGTGATCGCCGGGAAGTCGCACCCGGCCGACGAAGCGGGCAAGGCGCTCATCCAGGAGCTCGTCCGCTTCTCGCAGGAGCCGGACGTGCGCGGCCGCATCGTCTTCCTCGAGAACTACGACATCTCGATGGCGAAGTCGCTGTACCCCGGATGCGACGTGTGGCTCAACAACCCGCTGCGTCCGCTCGAGGCGTGCGGCACCTCCGGCATGAAGGCGGCGCTCAACGGCTCGCTCAACCTCTCCATCCTCGATGGTTGGTGGGAGGAGTACTTCGATGGCCAGAACGGCTGGGCGATCCCCTCGGCGCACGAGCACATGGATGCCGAGCAGCGCGATGCCGTGGAGGCGAACGCCCTCTACGAGCTGATCGAGCACCAGGTGGCGCCGCGCTTCTACGAGCGCGACGAGCAGGGCCTGCCGCAGGCGTGGCTCGCCTCCATCCGCCACACGCTCGCGACGCTCAGCCCGGGCCTCTCCGCCGAGCGCATGCTGGCCGAGTACGTCGACCGGCTCTACGCGCCTGCGGCGAAGGCCGCGCGGTTCGCCGCCGCCGACGATGCACGAGCGGGCCGGGCCTTCGCCGAGTGGACCCGTCGCATCCGTGGCGCGTTCGGGCAGGTCGCGGTCAAGCACGTCGAGGCCGACGGCGTCGATGTGCCCCCGGTGGTCGGCGACGAGGTGCGCGTGCGCGCCTTCGTCGAGCTGGGGGAGCTGCGGCCGGATGACGTCAAGGTCGAGGTGGTCGCGGGCTCGATCACCGAGGAAGGCGAGCTGCGCCGCCGGCGCCGCTTCCCGCTCGCACCCGTAAGCGCGGAGGGCGCGGTGCACCGCTTCGAGCTGGCGCTCGACATGCCGAGCGCCGGGACCTTCGGCTACACCGTGCGGGTCGTGCCGCAGCACGACATGCTCGCCTCGGACGCCGAGCTGGGCCTCGTGACCTACGCGACCGCGTAAGCAGGTCAGCCGAGCGGCTGATCCGTCGGCGCCGGCGGCGACGAGGGTGCGCGCAGGCGCATCACCGTCGCCTCGGGCAGCCCGGTCGCGGGCACGCCGTGCATGGCGTAGACGCGCATGCTCATCGCGGCGAGCGGGACGCGGTCGCCCGGCAGCACGCGCTCATCGTCGTGGTGGTCGGCGGCGGAGTCCCACAGGAGCTCGAGCGCTGTCGCCCCATCCGGGGCCGGCGTCCTGATGAGCGCGTCGCGCGGCGAGCCGTGGAAGATGACCAGCACGCGCGAGTAGGGCTCGTCGATGGGGGTCGACTCGGCCACCAGCTGCAGCGTGCGGTCGAGCGAGTGATCCCAGTCGTCGATCGTCATGCGGTCGCCGTCGGCGTTGTACCAGTCCAGGCGCGAGGAGCCGGCGACGCGCTGATCCGATTGCCCGTACTCGAGCGGGCGCAGCGCCGGGTGGTCGCGGCGCAGCTGCAGCAGCCGCTTGGTCTGCGCGAAGAAGGTGTGCTGCCAGTCCCTGCGATCCCAGCGCATCCAGGTCAGCGCGGAATCCTGGCAGTAGGCGTTGTTGTTGCCGCGCTGGCTGCGGCCGAACTCGTCGCCCATGGTGAGCATCGGCACGCCGGCGGAGACGAGCAGCGTGCCGAGCACGTTGCGCATCGACTTGCGCCGGTCGAGCTGCACGGCGGCATCCTCACTGCGCCCCTCGATGCCGTGGTTGTACGAGCGGTTGTCGTCGGCGCCGTCCCGGTTCTCCTCGCCGTTCGCGTCGTTGTGCTTCTGGTCGTAGCGCGTGAGGTCGGTGAGCGTGAAGCCGTCGTGGGCGGTGATGAAGTTGACGCTCTCGAGCGGGCCGCGGGCGGAGTCGAACAGCCCCGCGGAGCCCGAGACGGCGTGGGCGAGCGGCCCGACCCCCGTGGATCCTCCGCCGCCGTGCCGGAAGGAGCGGTAGTCGCCCAGCCAGAACTGGCGCACCGTGTCGCGGTAGCGGTCGTTCCACTCGCCGTAGCCGGCCGGGAAGCGACCGGTCTGCCAGCCATCGGGTCCCACGTCCCACGGCTCGGCGATCATGGTCGCCGACTGCAGCAGCGGATCATCCAGCATGCTGCGCAGCAGCGGATGCTCGGGATCGTAGGCGCCGTCGGCGTTGCGGCCCAGCACGGGTGCCAGGTCGAAGCGGAAGCCGTCGACCTGCATGTCGTGGTGCCAGTAGCGCAGCGAGTCGAGCACGAGCTCCTGCGCGGCCGGCACCGAGAAGTCGACCGTGTTGCCGCAGCCGGTGTAGTCGATGTAATGGCCGCTCTCGCCGACGCGGTAGTACGAGGCGTTGTCGATCAGGCGCAGGCTCGAGGGCGGCCCGCCCATGCCCTCCTCGGCGGTGTGGTTGTAGACCACGTCGAGGAAGACCTGCAGCCCGGCCTCGTGCAGCAGCCGCACCATGCCCTTGACCTCGCGCAGCACGCCGCCCGTGCCGTCGAACTGCGCCCGGCGCGAGGCGTAGGCGCTGTGGGGCGCGAACCAGTTGAGCGTGTTGTAGCCCCAGTAGTTCACGCGGCCCTGCTGCAGCAGGCGCTGCTCGGAGACGAAGAGGTGGATCGGCAGCAGCTGCACGGTCGTGACGCCGAGATCCTGCAGGTACGCGATCGTGGAGGGATGCGCGAGGCCGGCGTAGGTGCCGCGCAGCTCGGCCGGCAGGTGCGGATTGAGCTTCGTGAGCCCCTTCACGTGCGCCTCGTAGATGACCTGCTGCTGGATCGGCACATGCGGCCTGGCGACCCCGCCCCAGTCGAACGTGGGGTCGATCACGGTCGCCCGGTACTGCCCGTGCGGCGTGCGCACGATGCCGCGCGCATGCGGCGGGATGGCGTTGCGATGCGGATCGAAGGCGTGACCGACGCCGTGCGGCCCGTCGACACCGATCGCATACGGCGTGCCGACCTGCAGCAGCTCGGTCTCGAGCGAGAAGTCTTCCCCCACGCGATCCATGGGCAGCCGGTGCAGCAGCCAGTCGGGATCGTCGCGATCGAAGATGCGCAGCTCCATCGAGGTGGCGTTCGCCGACCAGACGGTGAGCCGATGGCCGTCGGCCGTGCGTTCGACGCCTCGCGCCCGACTCAACAGCTGCACCATGCGCTCTAGGGTAAGGGAGCGTGCACCTCTTCGATCACGCCGCGGCCACGCCCATGCGCGATTCGGTGCGCGCCGCGCTCGCGGCAGCCGAGCCGCTGGCGAATCCGGCGTCCACGCATCGCGAGGGCCAGCGGGCACTGGCCGTGCTCGAGGATGCGCGGGAGCGGCTCGCCGCGGCGCTCGGGGCCCACCCCACGGAGCTCGTCTTCACCTCCGGTGGCACCGAATCCATCAACCTCGCGCTCAAGGGCGCCTGGTGGGCGGCGGCCGACGCAGCGGGCGGGGCCAAGCCCGGCCCGATCGTCGTGCCGGTCGCCGAGCACCACGCGACGCTCGACGCGGTCGAGTGGCTGGAGGGGCAGGGAGCCGAGCTGCGCTGGGTCGGGGTGGACGCGCACGCGGTGACGGACGCCGAGGCCTTCGCGGCGGCGCTCGACGGCGCTGGCGGCGACGGCTCGAGCACGGCGTCGGTCGCCACCATGCTGGTCGCCAGCAACGAAGTGGGCTCGATGCAGCCGATCGCCCTGGCCTCGGATGCCGCGGCGCGGGCCGGCGTGCCGCTGCACCTGGACGCCGTCGGCGCCTTCGGGCACGTGCCGCTGCGATTCGCCGAGACGGGCGCGTCGCTCATGAGCGTCGCGAGTCACAAGCTCGGTGGGCCGCACGGGGTCGGCGCGCTCGTCGTGCGGCGCGACGCGCGGCTGCAGGCGCTGCACCACGGCGGCGGCCAGCAGCGCGGCCTGCGCTCGGGCACGCAGGATGCGCTCGGAGCATCGCTGTTCGCGCTGGCAGCCGAGGAGGCGCTCGCGGAGCTCGCCGCGGAGTCGGTGCGGCTGGCGGCGCTCACCGACCGCATCCTCGCCGCCGTCGCCGCGCTGCCCGGCGTGCGGCTGCTCGCGCCCGAGGAGCGGCTGCCGAACATCGCGCATCTGGTCGTCGAGGGGGCCGAGGGGGAGTCGCTGCAGTTCCTGCTCGACGATGCCGGATTCGCGGTCTCGAACGGCTCGGCGTGCTCCGCGGGGGTGGCGCGCGAGTCGCACGTCGTGCGAGCCTGCGGCTTCGACGGCGTCGCCCCGCTGCGGCTCTCACTCGGGCGCACGACGACCGAGGCCGACGTCACAGCGCTGCTGGCCGCGCTGCCGCCGGCGATCGCACGTGCCCGCGCGCTCGCCCGCTGACCCGCCCGCCCGCCCACCCACTCCCGCCCACTCCCGCCCGCCCGCCCCGCCCGCCCCACCCCATCCGGGGCTCGCGTGTCAGGTTGTTGCAGCGATCTGGCCTCAGCAGTGCAACAACCTGACACGCGATCGATGCGACCGCGCGCGCAGCGCCAGGCGCGACGCGGCGGCGCGAGCGCTCAGCGGCGACGGCGGGCGGCGAGCTCGACGGCGGTCGCGGCGACGATCGCGCCAGCCAGATCGGCGGCGAGGTCGAGCATCGTGTCCTCGTAGCCGACCCGGATGTCGACGGTGATGAGCGCGTGGCCGGCCCACTCGCCCAGCTCCCACAGGAAGCCGAGCAGCAGCACCGCGGTGCTCGTGTGCAGCGCCCGCGCCGTCGCCGCGCGCCGGTCATCGGCGTGCGGCAGCAGCCGCGCCTGCAGCAGCAGCTCGCGTGTCAGCAGCGCGAGCACCGCGCCGCTCGCAAAGTGCGTCAGCGTATCGAGCCAGGGAACGATCTCGAACGTGCCCAGCGCCGCGAACCACGCGCCACCGAGCAGCACGGCCTGGCCGACGACGTCGGTGGCCACCGGCATCCGCGCGAACCGCAGCGCCATCGCGCCGCCGAGCGCGAGCAGCATCGCCGCAGCTGCGGGCGCGCCAGCGGCCACCCAGACCAGCGGCACGGATGCGGCGACCACGACGCGCAGGGCGTCGCCGATCATCCATCGCCCCTGCGAGGCGAGCCAGCCCTCCGGTGCCGCTGCGCTCACGAGCGCACGCGCCGCAGATCGGGCCCGCCGGCACGGCGCACCCATCGGTGGCCGGCCGAGCCGTCGGCAGCCCAGTTGCGGCGGAAGGTGCGCATCGCGATCGACACGCGCTCGCGTGCCGCGCGTCGACTGTGGAAGAAGCGCCCCTCGGCGCCGACGCGCAGCCGGGAGTCGAAGCGCAGCCGGGCGCGCGGTCCCAGCTGCATGGCCAGGTCGAGGTCGTCGTGCACGCCGGGATCCGAGCGCTCGACGCGGTCCGCGACCCGCAGCCATGCGGAGCGTCGCAGCGCCATGTTCGAGCCCCACAGCGGTACGTTCGCCATCGCCGCCCCGCCGCCGACGAAGGTGCCGAGCGCATAGAAGGCGCTCGCGATGCCCGACCACTGACTGGGCAGGTCGTGGAAGCGCCCGGGACCCGTGAGTCCCTCCAGCTCGGGATCGGCGTCGAACGCGTTGCGGATGCGCTCGATCCAGTCCACCGGCAGCACGGTGTCGGCGTCGCAGCGAGCGATCACGTCGCCGGTCGCGGCATCGTAGCCTCGTGCGGCCGCGGCCGGGATGCCGCGCTGCGACTCCGCCACGACGCGCGCTCCCGCTGCCAGTGCGACCGCAGCCGAGTCGTCGCTGGAGCCGTTGTCGACCACGATCAGCTCGTCGGGTGCCACCGTCTGGGACGCGAGGTGCTCGAGGCAGCGGCGCAGCGCGACGGCGTCGTCGCGCACGGGGATGACGACCGACAGGCGCAGGCGCTCGGACGCGCGCGGAGCATTCACCCCGGCAGTTTCCCATGCGCGACGCCGACTGCGGGCAGGCTCGCTACCCTGGTTCGGGCGAGAGGGGGAGCCATGAAGGTGCTGGCAGCCATGTCGGGCGGCGTCGACTCGGCCGTCGCGGCCGCGCGCGCCGTCGACGCCGGGCACGAGGTGGTCGGCGTGCACCTGGCGCTCAGCCGCATGCCCGGCACCCTTCGCACCGGCAGCCGCGGCTGCTGCACGGTCGAGGACGCGATGGATGCGCGCCGCGTGGCCGACAGGATCGGCATTCCCTTCTACGTCTGGGACTTCTCGGAGCGCTTCCACGCGGATGTGGTGCAGGACTTCGTCGACGAGTATGCGGCGGGTCGCACGCCGAACCCGTGCCTGCGCTGCAACGAGAAGATCAAGTTCGAGGCGCTGCTCGACCGGGCCATCGGGCTCGGATTCGACCGCGTCGTCACGGGTCACTACGCGCGCGTCGAGCACACCGACTCGGGCCCGGAGCTGCACCGCGCCGCGGATTGGGCGAAGGACCAGTCGTACGTGCTCGGCGTGCTCACGGCCGAGCAGCTCGCCCACTGCTGGTTCCCGCTCGCGTCGACGCCCACCAAGGCCGAGGTGCGCGCCGAGGCCGCCGAGCGCGGCTTCCTGCTGGCGCAGAAGCCCGACAGCCATGACATCTGCTTCATCCCGGACGGCGACACCCGCGGCTTCCTCGCCGAGCGGCTCGGTTCCGATCCCGGCGAGATCGTCGACCGCGAGGGCGCCGTCGTCGGCCGTCACGAGGGCGTGCACGGCTACACCGTCGGCCAGCGCCGAGGGATGTCGCTCGGCGTCCCCTCGCCCGACGGCCGCCCTCGCTTCGTGCTCGAGGTGAAGCCGGCGACGCGCCAGCTGGTCGTCGGGCCGAAGGAGGCGCTCGCGGTGTCGCGGCTGGCCGGCAGCCGCATCTCGTACGCCGGCGCACCGCATCCCGGGCTCGTCGACGGGCTCGACGTCGAGGTGCAGATCCGCGCCCACGCCGACCCCGAGCCCGCGCGAGCCCACATGGACGGCGACGAGCTCGTCATCACGGCAGCGGAACCGCTCACGGGCGTGGCGACCGGCCAGTCTGCGGTGCTCTACGTCGGCACTCGCGTGCTGGGGCAGGTCACGATCGACCGGACGGTCTCGGCCGACGTGGCAGCCGCGCCCGCGGGCGCCGGTCGCTGACCCGGAGGCCGCGCCTCAGTGGTCGCCGTGCTCGTCGAGCAGTGATTCGTCGAGCACCGGCAGGTCGCTGGCGGGCGCATCGCCATCGTGGACGGCGCCATGCTCGCCGTGCGGCACCGCGAACCGGCCGGCCTCCGTGCCGGCGAGTGACGCGGTGGCGACGGCCGCCACGACCGCGGCCGAGGCGAGCAGCGAGAGCACGGCGGGCAGCGCGCTCGGCTCTGCGGTGGTGCGCGCCTGTCGGCTGAGCAGCACGGCGGCGACGAGCGCGAGCCCTGTCTCGCCCAGCATCGGCCCGAGCGGCAGGCCGCCGATCTGCCCGATGGGTGCGACGAGTGTGCCGACCCAGACGAGCGTCGGGATCGCGAACACCGCCAGCACCGCCGTTGTGGCGAGCCGCTTGCCCCGCAGGGCGAGCACGGAGATGATCGCCTGTGCGACTCCCGCGACCAGCAGCGGCACGGCCAGCCATGGTGCACCGACCGACAGCGTGGGACCGGCGCCCACCGCAAGTGCGATGAGCGCCGATCCGAGCGCCGTGACGGATCCTGTCATCCGTAGCAGCGCAGCCATGCTGTGTCCTAGACCGCGTGGCGCGTGGTCGTCGTGCGGTCGAGCGCCAGGCCGGTGCCGAGCAGCACGATCGCCGAGGCGAGGTGGAGGATGTGGTCGGCGGTGTTGAGCGCCAGGATGTTGAGCGCCGTGCCGACGAGGAAGAAGCCGACGATGCCGAGCAGCAGGTAGACGGCGCCGACCGTGACGTTCGTGCCCTTCGCCGCCGGGGTGCTGCGCAGACCGGCGATCAGCAGGGCGGCGCCGATGGCGAGGTGGGCGATGTTGTGCAGGTGGTTGACCTGGAAGATGCCGAGCAGCAGACCGCCGTCGGGGCCGGCGAAGTTGCCGCCCGCGACGAAGAGGCCGAGCACGCCCACCAGCAGGTAGACGGCGCCGAAGATGGTGGCGACGAGACGGTTCGGGGACTGAGTCATGATTTCTCTCTCTGTTGTGGCTGTGCATTGCCAACGTGCCGCTGTGGCACGCGCTGTGTCTTGCAAGGTTCGGAGCGTAGCGTCGGACGGATTGGGGGAACCTGGACGTCGACCCGAGCCCTCGACTGCCGCCGCGCGCGGCCGCGACCCGCGCTCACATCCAACGCGTCGGTCGTCGGTGGAAAGATGGGCGCATGGCGAGCCATGAGGCCACGAAGGCCACCGACGCGATGACGCCGGTCGAACCCACCGCATCCACCGACCTCGGCGCGGCGAATGCCCGCGCGCAGGACCTGCGCGCGCAGATCGAAGCGGCAGCGACGGCCTACTACGACCGCGATGCGTCGATCATCGACGACGCGGCGTACGACGCCATGGTGCAGGAGCTGGATGCGCTCGAGCGCGAGCACCCGGAGCTGCAGAGTCAGGACTCGCCGACGCAGGCGGTGCAGGGCGGCGCCTCGAGTGGCCTGCCGACGATCGAGCACGCCGAGCGCATGCTGAGCCTCGACAACGTCTTCTCGGTCGAGGAGCTGCGCGAGTGGTGCGCGAAGGCCGAGGCGGCATCCGGGCGCACGGTGGCGTGGCTGACCGAGCTGAAGATCGACGGGCTGGCCGTAGCGCTGCGGTACGAGCGCGGTGTGCTCACCTCTGCGGCGACGCGCGGCGACGGCCGGGTCGGCGAGATCGTCACGGCGAACGCGCTGCGGGTGGCGGGCATCCCCGAGCGGCTGCAGGGAGAGGGCCATCCCGACCTGGTGGAGGTGCGCGGCGAGGCCTTCATCCCGGTCGCCGCCTTCGAGCGGCTCAATCGTCTGCAGGAGGAGCTGCGCGATCGAGCGGTGGCGGACGCGCGCTCGCGCTGGGAGGCACGAGGCAGCAGGGGCGACTTCGACGAGGAGCTCGAGCGGCAGCGCGCCACGAACCGCTTCCCGGCCTTCGCCAACCCGCGGAACGCCGCCTCCGGCGGCCTGCGGCAGCAGCTCGAGAAGAAGCGCGGGCTCGAGCTGGAGGCGGGGGAGGCGCGCATCGAGGCGCTCGCCCTCTACGTGCATGGCGTGGGCGCGTGGGAGGACCCGCCGGTCGCGGCGCAGAGCGAGGTCTACGAGCTGCTCGCCGGCTGGGGGCTGCCGACCAGCCCGCACACGCGCGTCGAGACCACGGTCGACGGCGTCGTCGACTTCGTCGAGCACTTCCGCACGACCCGCGGTGAGGTCGAGCATCAGCTGGACGGCGTGGTCGTGAAGGTGGATGAGCTGGCGCTGCACGCGGAGCTCGGCCACACCTCGCGCGCACCGCGCTGGGCGATCGCCTTCAAGTACCCCCCGGAGGAGGTGCACACCCGGCTGCTCGACATCGTCGTCTCGGTGGGACGCACCGGCCGTGCTACCCCCTTCGCGATGATGGAGCCCGTGCACGTGGCGGGCTCGGTCGTGCGGCAGGCGACCCTCCACAACCAGGATGTGGTGCGCGCGAAGGGCGTGCTCATCGGCGACACGGTCGTGCTGCGGAAGGCGGGCGACGTGATCCCCGAGGTCCTCGGTGCCGTGGTTGAGCTGCGCGACGGCAGCGAGCGGGAGTTCGTGATGCCCGAGGCGTGCCCCGAGTGCGGCACGCCCCTCCGCCCGATGAAGGAGGGCGACATCGACCTCCGTTGCCCGAACGCGCGGTCCTGCCCGGCGCAGGTGCGCGGACGGGTCGAGCACATCGGCTCGCGCGGCGCGCTCGATGTGGAGGCGCTCGGCGAGGTGACCGCAGCCGCCCTCACGCAGCCGACCGTGCCGACGGGGCCGCCGCTCGTGACCGAGGCGCGGCTCTTCCAGCTCACGATCGACGAGCTCGTGCCCATCGAGGTCGTCGTGCGCGACGCCGAGACCGGCGAGCCGAAGCTCGACGAGGACGGCAACCCCAGCATCCGGCGGCCGTTCCAGCGCGCGGCGACGTCGGCCGAGCGGAAGGCGGGCCACGAGGGCCCCATGCCGTCGAAGCAGGCGGAGACGCTGCTGGCCGAGCTCGAGCGCGCGAAGACCAAGGATCTGTGGCGGCAGCTGGTCTCGCTGAACATCCGACACGTGGGGCCGGTCGCCGCACGCGCGCTCGCCGACTGGTTCGGCTCGCTGGAGGAGATCGAGCGGGCGACCGCGGAGCAGCTCGCGGAGGTCGAGGGCGTCGGCCCGACCATCGCCGACGCCCTGGTCGAGTGGCTCGCGGTCGACTGGCACCGCGAGATCGTGCAGACCTGGCGGGATGCGGGCGTGCGGTTCGCGACGCCCGAGCACCCCGGGCCCGGTGCGGCGGCGGAGCGCGGCGGCGTGCTCGCCGGCATCACGGTCGTCGCCACGGGCACGCTCGAGGGCTATACGCGGGAGGGCGCGCAGGAGGCGATCATGGCCGCGGGCGGCAAGGCGGCCTCGAGCGTGTCGAAGAAGACCGACTTCGTCGCGGCCGGCCCGGGTGCGGGCTCGAAGCTCGCGAAGGCGGAGACGCTCGGCATCCGGATCCTCGACGCCGAGGGGTTCCGACTGCTCGTGACCGAGGGGCCGGACGCGCTGCCCGCCGTGGAGGAGTCGTGACCGCCGAGCACCGCCCGTGATCTCGCGACTCGCGATCGCCGGCTACCGCTCGATCCGCTCGCTCGTCGTCGATCTGGCACCGCTCACGGTGGTGACCGGCGCGAACGGCTCGGGCAAGTCCAGCCTCTACCGCGCGCTCCGGCTGCTCGCCGACTGCGGGGAGGGCAGGGTCATCGGCTCGCTCGCGGGCGTCGGAGGCATCGACGCGGTGCGCTGGGCGGGCCCGGAGCAGGGCACCGCCCGCGGACAGCGCACCGAGGGCACCGTGCGGCGCGAGCCGGTGGCGCTGCGCCTCGGGGTCGCCACCGACCATCTCGGCTATGCGATCGACCTCGGGCTGCCCGTCGCGCAGCGGAGTGCGTTCGACCTCGACCCCGAGATCAAGCAGGAGCATGTGTTCGTCGGCGCCGAGCCTCGGCCGGCCGGTGTGCTAGTGGGCCGCACGCGCGGCGTCGCCCGCGTCGCGACCGACGAGGGATTCGCCGAGCTCGCGCGCGGCATGCACCCCTGGTCGTCGGTGCTGGACGAGTTCGCCGGGCACGCGCTGGCTGCGGAGCTCGCGGGCGCGCGACGGATGCTGCGCGGCTGGCGGTTCCACGATGCGCTGCGCACGGATGCGACGGCGCCGGCTCGCCAGCCGCAGGTCGCGACGCGCGCCGCCCGGCTCGACGACGACGGCGCCAACCTCGCCGCGGTGCTGCAGACCGCGATCGAATCGGGTGGGGATCGCGAGGTGCAGCGGGCGATCGACGATGCGTTCCCGGGCTCGCGGCTGCGCCTGCCGATGACCGAGGGTCGCATGCAGGTGGCGCTGGAGCAGCCGGGCATGTTGCGGCCGCTTGCGGCCACCGAGCTCTCCGACGGCACGCTGCAGTACCTGCTGCTGACCGCGGCGATGCTCTCGGCCGAGAAGCCGGAGCTCATCGTGCTGAACGAGCCGGAGCGCAGCCTGCACGCCGACCTGCTGCCGGCGCTGGCCGCGCGCATCCGCGACGCAGCAGAGACCACGCAGGTGGTCGTGGTCACGCATCAGCGCGAGCTCGCGAATGCCTTGGACGGCCTGCGCATCGAGCTCGCGAAGCGGGGCGGTGAGACGATCGCGGCCGGTCGCGAAGGGCTGCTCGACCAGCCCGCATGGCACTGGCCGAAGCGCTGACCTGGCCCTCAGCCGCGATCGGTACCGTGCCCACCATGGCTGATCGACAGGACGTCCAGACCGCATTCGGTGACCTGCTCACGATCGATGGCGGTGCGTCGCTCTCGGCGTGGAGCGACGTGTGGCCGGCGCGCGTGCATGGCGGGGCGGAGGAGGTGCACGCGGTCGTCAAGCAGACGTGGAGCAGCCCCGAGCCGCTCGAGGCCTGGCAGCGCACGCTCGTCGCCCGGGGGATCCGCACGGTGGCGCCGCTCGTGCCGCCGGTGACGGTGGGTGAGGGCGACGACGCGGAGTGCTGGGTCGCGTATCCGCGCCTCGCTGGTCGTGAGTGGGTCGGTCGAGTGTCGGCGGCGGGCACGGCGGACCTGGCTGCGGCTGGACGTCTGCTGGGCCAGATGCACGTCGCCTCCGAGGCGCTCGCGATCGACGGGTTCCCCGGCTTCGAGTGGGGCAGCGCTGAGCGCGCATCGATCGATGAGGACATCTCGGCGATCCGAGACTCGGCCGACGAGCATTGGCCCGGCGCCGACGTGTCGCACTGGGTCGCGCAGCTCGATGACTTCGCGTCGCTGCTCGAACGCGTGCGCGCTGCCGACGTGCCGCAGCTGCCCGCATCGCTCGATCACCGGGCCGCCAACCTGCTGTTCGATGCCGAGGGCGCGCTCATGCTCGACCTCGAGAACGCCGCGCTCGCGCCGCGCATCCTCGATCTCGCGGTCGCCGTGCTGCTGTTCCCGCTCGAGCACGCGGGCTCCGGCGGTAGCGCGCTCGGCAACGACGAGTGGGTGGCGTTCCGCGACGCCTACCTCGAGGCGTGCCCGCTGACGCGCCAGGAGCGCGAGCTGTGGCCCGACGCGCTCACCTACATGAAGCTCGAGTGGGGCACCTGGCACCTCACCGAGGGCGTGGAGAGCGAGCCGGAGGGCAACCTCGGCTACCTGCACGACCTCCTGACGCTCGATGAGCACGCGCGCTTTCCACTGCAGTGAGGCGAGCGCTGTGCCCGCACCGCACCGCGGCCAGTGCGACCACGTCGCGGCCACTGCGCCACCGCGACGAGACCCCTGAGCCACCGCGACGCTGCCGCTACGCCGAGCACAGGGCCGAAGTCGGCGTCGCGCGCACCGGCGCACCGCTCCTACAGTGGAGCGCATGCCTGCACACCTGAGCGCTTCGCTCGTCCCGACCTCCGCAGTTCGAGAGCGCTGAGTCGGCCGTGCATCTCGTCTTCGCCCACGGCTCGGGCCAGGTCGGCCGCGACGCGTTCCCGCAGCAGGCCACCGCGTTCCCGGACGCCGAGTTCCCCGTGCTCGCCGGGTACGGCGACGACGGGCCGACCGTGGGCGACGTGGCCGTGGCGGCGCAGTCGCTCGCGATGCGCGGCGCGGAGGCCGACGGCGTGGTCGGCGTCGGCTACGGAGGGGTCATCGCGGCGATGGCCGCGTGCATGGAGCAGCCCGCGGCGCTCGTCCTGATCGAGCCGGCGCTCTTCCAGCTCGCGCGCGGCCGGCCGGCGACGGCAGCGCTGATCGAGCGGGTCGAGCCGCTCTACCTCGATGCTGCGCGCTCCGACGAGGACTTCGGGCAGTGCCTGGTGCACGAGCTGGAGGATTGGGACCCGACAGCGCGCGTCTCGCCCGACGGGCTCCGGTGGTCGCGCCGCTCCCGGCTGCACGGCGCACCATGGCGGCATCCCATCGACACCGGGTGCCTTGCCGAGACGCCGATGCTCGTGCTCACCGGCGGCTGGCGCACCGAGTTCGAAGAGGTCGCGGCTGCGCTCGTCGAGCTCGGCGCCCAGCACGAGGTGCTGGGCGGCGACGGTCACCGCGTGACCGAGCATCCCGCGTGCTCCGAGCGCATCCGCGCCTTCGTCGAATCCGTCTGAAGGGCCGCTCGGCTCAGAACAGCGTGGGCACCGGCACGCGTTCGCTCGTGGACGGCAGCTGCCGCGCCCTCGGCGGGGGAGCGGCGAGGCCCGTGCCGCTGATCGTGCGCACGGGCGCCAGGCCGTGCTGGCGCAGCAGCGGTCGGATGCGCGCGCGCAGCCACTCGCGGTAGTCGCGACTCGCGTAGGCGCCGCGGCCGTAGATGCGCCCGTAGAGCGGCTCGAGGTGCGGATGCGCCTTCCGCAGCCACGCCAGATACCACTCGCGGGCGCCGGGCCGCAGATGCAGCGAGGTCGCGATCGCGCTCGTCGCACCCGCCTCGGCGATCGACGCGAAGGCACGCTCCAGGTGCTCGCGGGTGTCGGTGAGCCCCGGGAGCACGGGCATCGCGAACACGGAGCAGTCCAGGCCCGCGTCGCGCACGGCGCGCACGGTCTCCAGCCGAGAGCGTGTGGTCGGCGTGCCGGGCTCCACCTGCTGCTGCAGCTCATCGTCGAAGATCGCGATCGACATCGCGACCGACACCGGGACGTCGCGCGCGATCGCCGCGACCAGCGGCAGGTCGCGGCGCAGCAGCGTGCCCTTGGTGAGGATCGAGATCGACGCGCCATGGCGAGCCAGGGCCCGCAGCATGCCGGGCATCAGTCGGTATCTGCCCTCTGCCCGCTGGTACGGATCGGTGTTGGTGCCCAGCTGCACCGCGTCGACCTCGCGCCGCGGGCCCGCGAGCTCGCGCTCGAGCACCTCGACGACGTTCGCCTTCACGACGATGCGGGAGTCGAAGTCGGCACCGGCATCGAGGTCGAGGTAGGTGTGCGTGTTGCGGGCGAAGCAGTAGCGGCACGCGTGCTGGCAGCCGCGATAGGGATTGATCGTCCAGGAGCCGCCCATGAAGCCGTCGCCGGGCACCCGATTGAGCGCGCTCTTCGCGGTCACTTCGAGGAACGACGCGCCGTCGAAGCCGGGCGTCGGCCACTGCTCCAGCACGCTCGATCGCTCCTCCAGCCCCGGCAACGCATCGGCGTCGACGTGCGTTGCCGTCTGCCCTTCCCATCGCATGCATCCATTCGAACACACGTTCGATCTCCGCGCAAGCGGTGCCCTCGCGCGGCTAGGGTGCAGTGCGTGAGCGCGAGTCGACGGATGCGGGTGCTGCGGCCGGCGTTCTGGGCGACGGCGATCGTCGTGGCGTTCACCGCGCTGCTGAGCAGGGTGCTGCGCCGACCCGTCGCCGCGTGGCTGGACACCCCCATCGAGCAGGGCGGATGGGCGCTGCTCGTCGCGTCGGCGCTGGTAGCCACCGCCGGCCTCGGGGGAGCGTCGCTCTGGCATGCCGTCGTGCTGCCCAGGCTCGTGCGCGTGCGTCGCGTCGACCTGCTGATCGCCGCCCTCGGCATCGCGATGCTGGCACTCGCGCTCGCGATCGTGGCCGCGGCGTCGATCGACGCGGGGGTCGCCCGCGCGATGCTGCTGCTCGCGCTGCCGCTCTGGGGCGCCGGCATCGCGAGCGCGTGCCTGGCGATGGCGATCGTCATCCACCTGCGGCGAGGCCGTGCGCCAGCCGCGCTCGGCAGCGTGCTGATCCTGGGCGCCGGGCTGCGCGGCAGGGAGGTCGGTCCGCTGCTGCGCCGCCGCGTCGAGCGGGGCGCCGAGGTGTGGCGGCGCTCGCTCGCCGCTCGGCCGGACGCGCGCATCGTCGTCTCCGGCGGGCAGGGCACCGACGAGGTGCGCACCGAGGCATCGGCGATGGCCGAGCACCTCATCCGGCACCTCCGCGTGCCGGCGGCGGCCATCGATCTCGAGGAGGCCTCCACCACGACGCGGGAGAACCTCGAGCTCTCCCGCCCGCTCGTGACGGCACGTGGCCGGGCGCCGCTCGCGGTGGTGACGAGCGAGTACCACGCGTTCCGCACGGCGGCGCTGCTGGCGAGGGTCGGCGTCGATGGCGTCGTCATCGGTGCGTGGACGCGCCGCTCCTACCTGCCGGGTGCCGTGGTGCGCGAGGCGCTCGCGGTCGCTGCCGAGCATCGCTGGTGGAGCGCGGGGCTCGCCCTCGCGCTGTGGATGGTCGCGGCCTGGGTGCTCCTCGGGCAACCGTAGGATTGGAGTCCGGCGGGCTCACTCCCGTGAGCCCGGAGGACTCCAGATCGAGGAGCGCCGCGCGAAGCGCGACGCGTCACGAGATCTCGCACACTCAACCAGAGGACTGGGAGACGCATTGACTGAGATCACTCGCGAGGAGGTCCAGCATCTGGCTGGGCTCGCTCGCATCGCGCTGAGCGACGACGAGGTGACGAGCCTGACGACCGAGCTGTCGCAGATCGTCGACGCCATCGCGACGATCCGCGAGGTCGCGGGCGACGACGTTCCTGCCACGAGCCACCCGGTGCCGATGGACAACGTGCTGCGCGACGACGCGGTGGGCGAGACGCTCACGCACGCGCAAGCGTTCGCTGGCGCGCCCGGCCATGACGGCGAGCGATTCCGCGTGAGCGCGATCCTGGGCGAGGAGCAGTGATGGCGCAGTCACCCGCGACCGACCTGACTCACATGGCGGGCCACGAGCTCGCCGCGCTGCTGACCTCGCGCGACATCTCCAGCGTCGAGGCCACCCGCGCGCACCTCGACCGCATCGCCGCGGTCGACGGTGAGATCCATGCCTTCCTGCACGTCAACGACGGCGCGCTCGAGCAGGCGGCGGCGATCGATGCGCGTCGCGCCGCGGGGGAGCGGCTCCACCCGCTCGCCGGCAGCCCGGTCGCGATCAAGGACGTGCTGTGCACGATCGGGATGCCGTCGACATCCGGCTCGAAGATCCTCGAGGGCTGGGTGCCTCCCTACGACGCGACTGTCGTCGCCCGCGCGAAGGCCGCGGGCCTCGTCGCGCTCGGCAAGACCAACATGGACGAGTTCGCGATGGGTTCCTCGACGGAGCACTCCGCCTACGGTCCGACGCGCAACCCGTGGGACCCCGAGCGCATCCCGGGCGGGTCGGGGGGCGGCTCCGCGGCCGCCGTGGCCGCCTTCGAAGCGCCCTTCGCGCTCGGCTCCGACACCGGCGGGTCGATCCGTCAGCCGGCCGCGGTCACCGGAACGGTCGGCGTCAAGCCCACCTATGGCGCCGTGAGTCGCTACGGCGCGATCGCGCTCGCCTCCAGCCTCGACCAGGTGGGTCCCGTCTCGCGCACGGTGCTCGACTCGGCGCTCATCCACGACGTGATCGGCGGCTTCGACCCGCACGACTCGACGAGCCTCAAGCGCGACTGGCCGTCGTTCGCGGCCGCGGCCCGGCAGGGCGCCGAGACCGCCAGCCTCACGGGGCTGAAGGTCGGCGTGGTGAAGGAGCTCGACACCGAGGGCATCGCTCCCGACGTCCAGGCGCGCTTCCGCGAGACCGTGCAGGTGCTCACGGACGCCGGCGCCGAGGTGGTCGAGGTCTCGTGCCCGTCCTTCGAGTACTCGGTCGCGGCCTACTACCTGATCCTGCCCGCCGAGGCCTCGTCGAACCTGGCTCGGTTCGACTCCGTGCGCTTCGGCCTGCGCGTCGAGCAGTCGGGCCAGACCGTCGAGGACGTGATGGCGGCCAGCCGTGAGGCCGGATTCGGTCCCGAGGTCAAGCGCCGCATCATCCTCGGCACCTACGCGCTGTCGGCCGGCTACTACGACGCCTACTACGGCTCCGCGCAGCAGGTGCGCACGCTCATCCAGCGCGACTTCGAGGCCGCGTTCGAGCAGGTCGACCTGCTCATCAGCCCTGCTGCACCGACCACGGCGTTCAGGATCGGCGAGAAGATCGACGACCCGCTGGCGATGTACGCGAACGACCTCACCACGATTCCCGCGAACCTCGCCGGCATCCCCGGGATGGGGCTGCCCATGGGGCTCGGGGACGACGGGATGCCCGTCGGGCTGCAGCTGCTCGCCCCGATGTTCGAGGACGTGCGGCTGTATCGCGCGGGCGCGACCATCGAGGCGCTGCTCGCGGACCGCTGGGGCGGCATCCTCACCACCAAGGCACCGGAGCTGACAGGAGCGTCACGATGAAGGCCAAGCTGATGGACTTCGACAAGGCGCTCGAGCTGTTCGAGCCCGTCCTCGGCTTCGAGGTGCATGTCGAGCTGGGCACGCGGACCAAGATGTTCTCGGCGGCGCCCAACCCAGCGCATCCGGACTTCCACGATGCGGCGCCCAACACGCTCATCGACCCGCTCAGCCTCGGCCTGCCTGGCAGCCTGCCGGTGACGAATGCGCTCGCGGTGCGCTACTCGATCTCGCTCGGGCTCGCGCTCGGCTGCGAGATTGCCGAGCGCTGCCGCTTCGCGCGCAAGAACTACTTCTACCCCGATACGCCGAAGAACTACCAGATCTCGCAGTACGACGAGCCCATCGCCTTCGACGGCCGGGTGGAGATCGAGCTCGCGAGCGGGCGCCAGGTGACCGTGCCGATCGAGCGCGCGCACATGGAGGAGGACGCCGGCAAGCTCACGCACGTCGGTGGCTCGACCGGCAGGATCCAGGGCGCCGAGTACTCCCTCGTCGACTACAACCGAGCCGGCGTGCCGCTGGTAGAGATCGTCACGAACATGATCTTCGGCGCCGAGCACGATGCGCCCGAGATCGCCAGCGCCTACGTGCGCGCTGTCCGCGACATCGTGCTCTCGCTCGGCATCTCCGAGGCGCGCATGGAGCGCGGCAACCTGCGCTGCGACGCCAACGTCTCGCTGCGACCGCGCGGGTCGCAGCAGCTCGGCACGCGCACCGAGACGAAGAACGTCAACTCGATGCGCTCCGTCGAGCGAGCGGTGCGCTACGAGATCCAGCGGCAGGCTGCGATCCTCGCCGACGGTGGCACGATCACGCAGGAGACCCGGCACTGGCACGAGGACACCGGCGCGACGAGCCCCGGCCGCCCGAAGTCGGACGCCGACGACTACCGATACTTCCCGGAGCCCGACCTGCTGCCGGTGGCGCCGAGCCGCGAGCTGGTGGAGGAGCTGCGGGCCGAGCTGCCCGAGCAGCCCGTCACTCGCCGCCGACGGCTGAAGGCCGAGTGGGGCTTCACCGATCTGGAGTTCCAGGATGTCGTCAACGGCGACATGCTGCACCTGGTCGACGCGACGGTCGCCGCGGGCGCCTCGCCGCAGGCCGCGCGCAAGTGGTGGACGGGTGAGATCGCCCGAGTCGCGAACGACCGCGGTGTCGAGGCGGCGAGCCTCGTCGAGCCCGAGCACGTCGCCGAGCTGCAGCAGCTCGTCGACGCGGGCACGCTCAACGATCGCCTCGCTCGGCAGGCGCTCGAGGGCGTGATGGCGGGCGAGGGGAGCCCGACCGACGTCGCCGAGGCGCGCGGCCTGCAGGTCGTCAACGACGAGTCGGCGCTGGTCGCCGCCGTCGACGAGGCCCTGGCCGCACAGCCCGACGTGCTGCAGAAGATCCGCGACGGCAAGGTGCAGGCCGCCGGAGCCGTCATCGGCGCCGTGATGAAGGCGATGCGCGGCCAGGCGGACGCGGCGCGGGTGCGCGAGATCGTGCTGGAGCGTGCAGGCGGCTGACGGCTGGCTCCCAGGAAACACGCAGTTATCCGGGTACCCTCGTTTCCAGCACCTCGCATCTGCGGGGTACTGGCGGAGCTCACCCTTGCACCGTCTTCACAGAGAAGGGACCACAATCATGGGAATTCTCGGTTGGATCGTTCTCGGCCTCGTGGCCGGCGCCATCGCGAAGCTCATCCTCCCCGGCAAGCAGGGCGGCGGCTGGATCATGACGCTCATCCTGGGCGTCGTCGGCGCACTGCTCGGCGGCTTCCTCGGCTCGGTGCTCTTCAACGTTGGCATCGACGAGTTCTGGTCGCTGTCGACGTGGCTGCTCGCCATCGGTGGCTCGATCGTCGTGCTGCTGATCTGGGGCCTGCTCACCAAGAACCGTGGACGCGCGAACGCCTGACGTTCACCCACGCACGAACGAGGGGGCTGCCCACGGGCAGCCCCCTTCTTCGTGCGCTCATACCCGGTCGATGCCCGCGAATCCCGCAAGATCGTCGATGTGGTCGAGGTCGCTCAGATCGAGCGTCTGCAGGTAGACGCGCTCGACGCCAGCGGCCGCCAGTGCCGCCAGGCGATCCTCCACCTCGGCTCGGGTGCCTGCGATGCCGTGCTCGCGCAGCTCCTCGGGGTCTCGCCCGATCGCCTCGGCACGACGGCGCACCGTCGCCTCGTCCTCGCCGACACAGGCCACGAGCGCGACGGAGCGCACGACCGGTCGCGATCGCTGCTCGGTCTCGATCGCGCGATCGAGCGCTGCGAAGAGCGGGCGGATGCGATCCAGTGCGGGGAACGGCAGATTGTGCTCATCCGCGAACTGCGCCGCGAGTCGCGGCGTGCGCCGCTCACCGAGGCCGCCGACGATCACCGGCAGGCGATCCTGCGTCGGCTTCGGCAGCGCGGGGGAGTCGACGATCACGTAGTGCGTGCCGTCGAACGAGAAGCGCGCCCCCTTCGGGGTCTCCCACATGCCGGTCACGACCGCCAGCTGCTCCTCGAGCAGGTCGAAGCGGCGCTGCGGGAACGGGATGCCGTAGGCGGCGTGCTCCTCGGCGAACCAGCCGGTGCCGAGCCCGAGCTCGACGCGCCCGCCCGACATCTGGTCGACGTTCGCCACCTGCACCGCGAGGATGCCCGGCACGCGGTAGGTGACGGAGGAGACGAGCGTGCCGAGGCGCACGCGCTGGGTATCGCGCGCGAGCCCCGCGAGCGTCGTCCACGCATCCGTCGGCCCGTAGCCGGGATCGCCGTCGCCCATGCGCAAGTAGTGGTCGGAGCGGAAGAACCCGTCGAAGCCGAGCTGTTCGGTGCGGAGCGCGGCAGCGAGCAGCTCGTCGTAGGAGGCGCCCTGCTGGGGCTCGGTGAAGATGCGGAAGTCCATGCCGACAGCCTACGGAGCCGCCGCTGCCGCGGTCGGGGTGGTCGGAGAGCCACAAAGGAGGCCTGGCGGGAGCCGACAGGTGCCACGATCGATGCATGGACTACGGCTACATGCTCGGCTACTGGAAGGCGGGGCCCCCCGCGGGCGCGCTGGACGCGGTGCAGGAGGCGGAGCGCCTCGGCTTCGACTCCGTCTGGACGGCGGAGGCATACGGCTCCGACGCCTTCACGCCGCTCGCGTGGTGGGGCGCGCAGACCTCGACAATCAAGCTGGCGACCGGCATCGCGCAGCTCTCGGCTCGCACGCCTGCGTCGACCGCGATGACGGCGATGACGCTCGACCACCTCTCCGGCGGGCGCGTGATCCTGGGCCTGGGCGTGAGCGGACCGCAGGTCGTGGAGGGCTGGTACGGGCAGCGATTCCCGAAGCCGCTGGCGCGCACGCGCGAATACGTGGCGATCCTGCGCAGCGTCATGGCGCGCGAAGCACTTGTCGAGGCGCCCGGGCCGCAGCTGCCGCTGCCGCGCACCGGTGAGGGCACGACCGGGCTCGGCAAGCCGCTCATCTCGACCCTGCATCCGCTGCGCCCGCACATCCCGATCCATCTCGCCGCCGAGGGTCCCCGCAACACGGCGCTCGCGGCCGAGATCGCTGATGGCTGGCTGCCGTTCCTGTTCTCGCCCGATCGCGACGCGGAGGCGCGCGCCCTGCTGGCCGAGGGCTTCGCGAAGCGCGACGCAGCGCTGCCGTCCGCCGAGGCGTTCGAGGTCTCGGTGCCGGTGCCGATCGTGGTCGACAACGACCTCGAGGTCGCGGCGGATCGGCTGCGTCCGATGATCGCGCTGTACGTCGGTGGCATGGGCGCGAAGGGCGCCAACTTTCACTTCGACGCCGTCGCGCGGCTCGGCTTCGAGGCGGAGTGCCTGGAGATCCAGGAGCACTACCTCGCCGGGCGCAAGGCCGACGCGATCGCCGCGGTGCCGATGCGGCTGATCGACGAGATCGCGCTCGTGGGGCCGGCCGCGCGCATCCGCGATGGCCTCGAGCGCTGGGAGGAGTCGGTGGTGACGCGGATGCTCGTGCAGGGCGACGTGCGCGCGCTGCGGGCGATCGCGCAGCTGCGCGGCTGAGCACCCCTGCAGGGCGGCGTTTCGCCCCTCCGCGCGGCCAACCGCTCCGTACGATCGATCGGTGCAGATGGACTGGGACAGCTGGGGCGGCGACGTGCTCTCCGCGGAGGCCAAGGCGGCGCGCACGCCGGCGCCGCCGAAGCGGGTGCCTGCCGAGCGCGAGCTGGTGGTCGAGCGCCACGACGGCTATGTCGGTGCCGTCGTGCGAGTCGAGGCCGGCAGCGTGCACCTCGAGGATCGGCGCGGCACGGTGCGCGCCTTCCCGCTCGGGCGCGGCTTCTACGTCGACGGTGTCGAGATCGAGCTGGTGCCGGCGGTCGCCGCTGTCGCCGCCGGGCCCACCCGCACCGCATCCGGCTCGCGCGCGGTCTCTGGCCTGCAGGCGCGGGTCGCGCTGCCGAGCCGCATCCTCGTGGAGGGCGTGCATGACGCCGAGCTCGTCGAGCAGGTCTGGGGTCAGGACCTGCGTGTCGAGGGCGTGGTCGTGGAGCCGCTGCACGGCGCCGACGACCTGGCGGCGATCGTCGCCGAGTTCGCCCCTAGCCGCAGTCGGCGGCTGGGCATCCTGCTCGACCACCTGGTGCCGGGCTCGAAGGAGTCGCGGATCGCTGAGGCCGTGACCCGCGGGCCCCATGGGGCGCACGTGCGCATCGTCGGGCATCCGTTCATCGACATCTGGCAGTCGATCAAGCCCGTGCGGCTCGGGATCCAGGCGTGGCCCGATGTGCCGAAGGGCGAGGACTGGAAGCGCGGCACCCTGCGGCGCCTCGGCATGCCGCACGGGAGTCAGGACGACGTGGGGCGGGCTTGGCAGCGCATCCGCTCGCGCGTGCGCGACTGGAACGACCTCGAGCCGGAGCTGCTCGGCCGCGTCGAGGAGCTCATCGATTTCGTGACTGCGCAGGAGTGATCGACGGGAAACGATCCGGATCGCTGAGGGCGCCGAACCCCCGGTGCACGCAAACGAAACGGCGCAGCCAGCGCTTCGTGCACGAAGGAGTCACACCATGCAGAAGTCAGCGTTCTACCGAGCGGTCGCCGGGGTCGGCGCCGTCGCGGTCGTCCTCGGAGCCAGTGCCTGCTCGCCCATGAGCGACCCGGCCACCAGCGAGGCACCCGCGACCTCCGAGTCGCCCATGGAGACGATGGACTCGGGCTCGATGCTGGAGCCCAGCGGCACCGGCGATCCCTTCGCCGACGCCCGCACCGCCGCCGGCCACATGCCGATGACGGCGACGACGCTCGCCGGCGGGTTCGTCGCGGCGCTCGACATCCCGGGCGAGGTCGACTCCGAGGCTGCGAACCTCCGTGCCGACCTGACCGCGCTGCTGCAGGAGCACGTCTACCTGGCCGGCATGGCCGTGGCCACCGCCTACCACGCGGGCCCGGACTCGGCGCAGTTCGAGGCGGCAGCGGCCGCGCTCGACACGAACTCGGTCGACCTCTCCGAGGCCGTCGCATCGCTCTCCGATGAGGAGCGGGGTGCCGACTTCCTGGCACTGTGGCGCGAGCACGTCGGCTACTTCGTCGACTACGCCGTGGCTGTCAAGGGCGGCGACGATGCAGCAGCCGAAGAGGCGCTGATGAACCTGGACGGCTACACCGAGGAGGCCGGCGCGTTCTTCGAGGAGGTCTCGGGCGGCGAGCTGCCCGCAGACGCCGTCAGCGAGAACCTCGTGATGCACATCGAGACCCTGAGCGCCGCGATCGACGCATTCGCTGCGGGTGAGACGACCGCGACCGACACGCTGCAGGAGGCTGCGAGCCACGTCGTCGGCACCTCTGAGGTGCTCGCTGGTGGCCTTGCCACGGCAGCCGGCCTCGAGGGTGACGTCGCCGACGAGGCTTCGACGCTGCGCACGCAGCTCGTCGCAGGCCTGCAGGAGCACGTCTACCTCGCCGGCATCACCGTCTTCACCGCCTACACCGCCGAGGACGGCGTCGAGTCGCCGGCCTTCGAGGGCGCGGCGGCCACGCTCGACGCGAACTCGGTGGCACTCAGCGAGGCCATCGGCACGCTTGCAGGCGAGGAGAACGGCACGGCATTCCTCGGCCTGTGGCGCGAGCACATCGGCTACTTCGTCGACTACGCGACGGCTATCGCAACCGATGACCAGGCTGCGGCAGACCAGGCGCTGATGGATCTGGACGGCTACCGTCCCACGGCTGGCGCCTTCTTCGAGGAGATCTCGGGCGGCGAGCTGCCGGCCGACGCCATCGCAGAGGGCCTCGGCACGCACGTCGAGACGCTCGCGGGTGCGATCGACTCGCTCAAGGAGCAGCTGGTCGACGCCGGTTGAGCATGAACGTCAGTTGACGCATGCATGATCGGAGGGCCGCGGCGTTCGCGTCGCGGCCCTCCGTCGTGCGCGCGGGCGCCAGCCCGCGGTCAGGTGAGCGGCGGCACCTCGACGAAACTGCCGAGCTTCGGATCCCGACCGTCGCCGGAGGAGCGGCCGGTGAAGCGACGGCCAAGCCATGGCAGCACGAACTCTCGGTAGTACGCCAGGTCCCGCCGGCCCTCCGCGGTGGTCGCCGCCGCGAGATCGCGCCAGCTCTCCGGGGCTTCGCGTCCCAGCGCCCGCAGCACATTGCGCGCGACGTGGGCGTGTCCGGCGGCGTTGAGATGCAACCGGTCGACCGACCAGAAGCGTGCACCGCGCAGCTCGGAGTCGGCCCAGTTGTCGACGTAGGGGGCATCCAGGTCACCGATGCGCCGCTCGACCGCGCGGGCGAGCGCGTCGCCGCGCCGCTGCATGACGGCGCCGATCGGCATCACCTGGCTGGGATTGCCTCCCGAGAGCAGGATGGGCCGGATGCCCGCGTCGGCGATGCGATGGGCAGCCTCGGCAAGGCGTTCGGCCACGTGCTCGATCGAGACGCGCGGGCGCATGATGTCGTTCCCGCCGCCGTTGATCGAGATCGCATCCGGCTGCATCGCGATCGCCGCATCGAGCTGCCCGTGCAGGATGCCCGCGAGCTTCCGGCCGCGGATGGCCAGGTTGGCATAGCGCACCGGGGCTCCCTGCGCGGTGGCGAGACCAGCGGCGACGAAGTCGGCCCAGCCGCGCACCGATCCGTCCGGCAACTCGTCGCCGACGCCCTCGGTGAAGCTGTCGCCCACGGCGACGAACGATCGGATCTCCTGCACGGTGTCGGCCACCGGCCCAGCCTACGGCCGTCGGCCAGCGCGCAACCACGATGGTGCGCAGGCTAGGCCCGGGTGCGCAGGCTGGGCCCGGGTGCGCAGGCCGGGCCCGGGTGCGCAGGCTAGGCCCGGGTGCGCAGGCTAGGCCCGGGTGCGCAGGCTAGGCTGGACGACGACACGGGAGTCCGGTGCGCCGGGCTGAGAGGAAGATCGCAATCTTCGACCGTCATACCTGATCTGGATCATGCCAGCGCAGGGAGACACAACACCCGTGCCATCTCACGCAGAGAAAGGCACTTGGAATGACCACCACATCCACCACCGCCGTCGCTTCGCCACGCGCACGCACGAGCCGCTGGCGCGTCGTCGACATCGTCGTGGCCGCCGTGCTCGGCGTCGCCACGGGCCTGCTGTTCGTGCTCTGGAACGGCGTCGGCTACGTCTGGTTCAGCGCCATGGACGCGCTCACGCCCGGCTTCGGCGGCCTCGCCGCCGGCATCTGGCTGATCGGCGGCGTCTTGGGCGGCCTCATCATCCGCAAGCCGGGAGCGGCCCTGTTCGTCGAGCTGCTCGCGGCGACCGTCTCGATGCTGCTGGGCAGCCAGTGGGCGATCGAGACCGTCTACGCCGGCATCGCGCAGGGGCTCGGGGCAGAGCTCGTGTTCCTGCTCTTCGCCTACCGCCGCTTCGGCCTCGGCGTCGCGATGCTCGCCGGCGTCGGCGCCGCTGTCGCCGCGTGGGTGCTCGAGCTGTTCACCTCCGGCAACCTCGCGATGAGCGCGGAGTTCCTCATGATCTATCTCGCATGCCTGGCCGTGTCGGGCGCGCTGCTTGCCGGACTCGTCGGATGGCTGCTGACGCGGGCGCTGGCCTCCACGGGTGTGCTCGATCGATTCGCCTCTGGTCGGTCGCGCCGCACGTGAGCGGCTCGCGCATCCGCGCGAGCGGATGGGGCTGGCGGCACGCCGGGCGCGACGCGCCCGCGCTCGCCGGGCTGGATCTCGACATCCGGCCCGGCGAGCGGGTGCTGCTGCTCGGGCCGTCCGGAGCGGGCAAGTCCACGCTGCTGTCGGCACTCGCCGGGGTGCTCGGCGGCGCGGACGAGGGGGACGAGTCGGGCGAGCTGAGCGTCGACGGCACCCATCCCTCGACGCTGCGCGGCACGGCGGGTCTCGTGCTGCAGGATCCGCAGGCGAACACGATCATGTCGCGCGTCGGCGACGACGTGGCGTTCGGCTGCGAGAACCTCGCGGTGCCGCGCGACGAGATCTGGCAGCGGGTTCGATTCGCACTCGACGCCGTCGGCCTCGACGTCGCGCTCGACCGATCCACCGCCGCACTCTCTGGGGGCCAGCGGCAACGGCTCGCGCTGGCCGGCGTGATCGCGATGCGGCCGGGCCTGATCCTGCTCGACGAGCCGACCGCGAACCTCGATCCCGTCGGCGTGCTCGAGGTGCGGGATGCGGTGGCGCGCGTCGCCGAGGCCACGGGCGCAACGCTCGTCGTGGTCGAGCACCGCGTCGAGACGTGGCTGCCGGTCGTCGACCGCGTGGTGGTGCTGGCCGCCGGCGGTGGCGCGGTCGGCGACGGCACCCCGCAGCAGGTGCTCGAGGCCCACCGCGAGCAGCTGGCTGCCGATGGCGTGTGGGTGCCCGGCATGCCCGTAGAGATCGCCCGTGACAGGCGCGCATCCGGTGAGCCGCTGCTGGAGCTCGACGCGGTGCAGTCGGGGCGCGGAGGCGTTCCCGTGCACGACGCGGTGAGCCGCGACATCCGCGCCGGCGAGTGCCTGGTGATCACCGGCCCGAACGGCGCAGGCAAGTCGACGCTCGCGCTCACGCTCGCGGGGCTCATGCCGCCGGTGACCGGCGCGGTGCGGGCATCGAAGGCGCTGCGAGCGCCGGACGTGCGCGAGCCGGCGCCGCTGCGGTGGCGGCCGAAGCAGCTGGCGACGCGCATCGGCACCGTCTTCCAGCAGCCGGAGCACCAGTTCGTCGCGACTCGGGTGCGTGACGAGATCGCGACGGGACTCCGCGCTCTCGGGCAGTCGCGGAGCGAGATCGACGCCCGCGTCGACGACCTGCTCGCGGCGCTGCGATTGGATGCGCTCGCCGATGCGAACCCGTTCACGCTCTCCGGCGGGGAGCAGCGGCGACTCTCGGTGGCGACGGTGCTCGCGCCCGCTCCGCGCGTGATGGTGCTCGACGAGCCGACCTTCGGTCAGGATCGTCGCACCTGGCAGGAGCTCGTGCGTCTGATCGCATCCCTGGTGGACGACCGAGGATGCGCGGTCGTGGCCGTCACGCATGACGCGGACGTAGAGCGCGTGCTCGGCGACCGGACCCTGCGGCTGGGGGCGTCATGACCGACACGGCTCAGACTTCGGCGACGGCCGTTCGGACGACGCGCCTCGATCGGGCGAACCCGGTCACGCCGTTCCTCGCGGCGCTGCTCTACTCCATCCCCATGCTGCTGACGATCGATCTCGTGTCGGCCGGCGTGGCGCTCGTGGCGTGGTCCGTCGCGTTCGCGGCGGTCGGTATCGGCCCGCGCACGGTGCTGCGTCGATCGTGGCCGCTGCTGATCGCGGCACCGCTGTCGGGCGTCAGCATGCTCCTGTATGCGGAGCCGGGTGGACGCATCCATGCGCAGGTGTGGCTGGCGATCATCAGTGACCAGTCGATCGAGCTCGCACTCGCGATCAGCCTGCGGGTGCTCGCCATCGGTGTGCCGACGCTCGTCGGCATCGTGGGCATCGATCCCACGCGCCTGGCTGACGGTCTCGCCCAGGTCGCGCACCTGCCGCACCGCTTCGTGCTCGCTGCGCTTGCAGGGGTGCGCCTGTTCGGCGTGCTGGGGGAGGACTGGCGGCAGATCGCGCTCGCGCGCCGGGCGCGCGGGCTCGGCGATACGGGAGCCGTGCGCCGTGCGATGCAGGCGGCATTCGCGCTGCTCGTCGTAGCGCTGCGACGCGGCGGCACGCTGGCGACAGCGATGGAGGCCCGGGGGTTCGGCGGGCCGGACCGCACCTGGGCGAGGGAGTCGACCGTGGGCAGGGCGGACCTCGTGCTGCTCGTGGTCACCGTCGCCGTCGCGACGCTCGCGATCGGCGTCTCGCTCGCGACCGGCTCGTTCCGGCCGGTCTGGGAGGGAGCATGGTGATCACGATCATCGACGGGCGCTCCGGCTCGGGGAAGACCGCGCTCGCGGCTCGACTCGCGGGGGAGCTCGGGGCTCGCGTCATCCACATGGACGATCTCTATGCCGGCTGGCACGGCCTGGCCACGGGCTCACGGCTGCTCGAGCGCGGCATCCTGCTGCCGCTCGCGAAGGGCGAGCCAGCGCACTGGCGGCGCTGGGACTGGGCTGCGGGCGACTGGGGCGCTGCCGACCACGCCGAGCCGGAGCAGCCGCTCGTGATCGAAGGCTGCGGATCGCTCACGATCGAGAGCCGTCAGCACGCTGATCACGCCATCTGGCTGGAGGCGCCGGAGCCGCTTCGACGCGCGCGCGCGCTGGAGCGAGACGGGGACGACTCCTGGTGGGAGCTGTGGCGAAAGCAGGAGGACGCGCACATCGCAGCGAACGCGCCAGCGGCACTCGCTGACGAGGTGCGGCCGACGGGCTGAGGGTCGCGCAGTCGGCCGTCCGCCACCGCCCGCCACCGCCCGCCACGGGGCGCTGCACTCACCGCACGCGCAGGCTCGGCCCGGCCCGTGCGCGTAGGCTGACCGCCGGCATGTCGCATGCCACAGACTTCGAGGAGGCCCCATGCCGTTCGTCACCAAGGCACTGCAGAAGACCGCGCCGGATCAGCCGTTCCGCGTCGCCGAGATCGAGCGGCGCGACCCGCGTGCGCACGATGTCGTCATCGCGATCAAGGCGGCGGGCATCTGCCACAGCGACATCCACACGATCCGCGACGAGTGGGGCAAGGCGCCCTTCCCGCTGACGGTCGGCCACGAGATCGCCGGGATCGTGGAGGCAGTCGGTGACGCCGTGACCAAGCACGCGGTCGGCGACCGGGTGGGCGTCGGGTGCCTGGTCGACTCGTGCGGCGAGTGCGAGCAGTGCCGAGCCGACGAGGAGCAGGACTGCTTGCGCGGCAACGTGGGAACGTACGCGTCGAAGGATCGGGACGGCTCGATCACTCAGGGCGGCTACGCCGAGCAGGTCGTCGTCGATGAGCGCTTCGTGCTCAGCATCCCGGAGGGCATCGAGCTCGACGTCGCTGCACCGCTGCTGTGCGCCGGCATCACGCTCTACTCGCCGATCGATCGCTGGGGTGTTGGCAAGGGGAAGTCGGTGGCGGTGATCGGACTCGGAGGTCTCGGCCACATGGGCGTGCAGATCGCCGCTGCGAAGGGGGCGGATGTGACGGTGCTCTCGCGCTCGCTCGCGAAGGAGGAGCTCGCGGCGGAGCTCGGCGCATCGCGCACCATCGCCACCGGCGAGGAGGACTGGGACGCTGACCTGCGGGGCGCCTTCGACGTCATCCTCAACACCGTCAGCGCCGACCTCGACCTCGACCGCTACCTGCGCCTGCTCAAGCCGCACGGGGCGATGGTGAACGTCGGGCTGCCGCCCGAGGCGCAGTCGCTCAAGCTCGGCTCGCTGATCGGCGGCGGCAAGGTGCTCGCCGGCTCCAACATCGGCGGCATCCGGCAGACGCAGGAGATGCTCGACTTCTGTGCGCAGCACGGCATCGGTGCTGTCATCGAGCGGATCGGTGTCGCCGATGTCGATGCGGCCTACGACCGCGTCGTCGACGGCGACGTCAAGTTCCGCTTCGTGATCGACACGGCGACCTTCGCCGACCAGGAGGCCGTGCCCCCCAGCTGAGCCAGGCGGCGCTCCCTCAGAAGGGCATGGTCGTTGGTGGTGCGTTGGATTGTTCGGGTTCGCCGCGGGGGTGGGTGCCCCATGGCTGGTCTTCGGCTGCCGGGGTTGTGGTGAAGCGTGGGCCTTGGGCTTCGGGTTCGTCGCGGATGGTGTCGCCGAGGGGGCTGGTGAACCGTCCCCGGTTCTCTGCCGCTCCTATGCGGGTGCCAGCACCGGGTGTGATGGCGTTTCGAGGTCAGCGTAGTACGCGGCCTCGAACTCCTCGGGAGGGACGTCGCCGAGGGTGGAATGCAGGCGCCTGGCGTTGTACCAGTCGACCCATTCAGCGGTGACCCATTCGACGTCCTCCAGCTGCTTGAGCGGACCGGTCCGGAAGGGCGAGTCGTCGCGAATCGCTTCGGTCTTGAACAGCCCGATCGTCGACTCGGCGAGAGCATTGTCATACGCGTCGCCGATCGAGCCGATCGACGCAGCGATGCCCTCCAGGGCGAGCGTCTCGGCGAAGCTCACGGACGTGAATTGAGACCCGGCATCGCTGTGATGGACCAGTCCGTCGAGCGCCGGGCGGCCGGCTCGGTCGCGCCGCCACAGGCCCATCCGCAGCGCCGTGGTCACCAACGGTGTCGTCTTCGTGGTCGCGGCCTGCCAGCCGACGATCGCGCGTGAGAAGCAGTCGATCACGAACGACACGTACGCGAACCCGGCCCAGGTGCGCACGTAGGTGAAGTCCGCCACCCAGCGCTGGTTCGGCGCGGGCGCGGTGAAGTCCCGCTCGAGCAGATCCGGTGCGCGCTCGGCGTTCCGATCCGGGACGGTCGTGCGCACGCCACGCCCGCGCACCCGGCCGTTGAGGCCGAGATCCCGCATCAGCCGGTCCACCCGCCGCTGGGACACGTCGTGGCCGGCACGTCGCAGATGCGTGGTCATCTTCCGCCGCCCGTACATGCCCTCCGGCGTGCCGACCGTCGCCAGCAGCGCGTCGATCACCACCGCGTCATCCACAGCGCGGTTGCTGGGCTGGGCGCGCTTCCACGCCCGGTAGGTTCGCGCGGCGACCTCCACACCCTGCTCCCGCAGGACCTGGCAGATCGACTCGACCGCGCGGCCCTTGGCTCGCTGCTCGTCGATGAAGCCGACGATCAGCGGCGTCGGGGGTCGAGTTCCCCGGCGAAGAAAACCGCCGCGTCGCGCAGGATCGCGTTCGCCTCACGCAGCTCACGGTTCTCCCGCTCAAGCCGCCGCACCCGCTCCGACTCGCTCGTCGAGGCGCCCTGCCGTTCGCCGGCGTCGATCTGAGCCTGCCGCACCCATCGGCGCAGCGACTCGGCCCCGAAGCCGAGCCGTTTCGAGACCGTCTCGCACGCGGTCGTCAGGTTCGGGTACTCATCGAGATGGTCGAGCACGAGCCGGATCGCTCGCTGCTTCGTCTCCTCCGGGATCTGCTTCGGCATGATGACTATCTTCCTTCCAGACTCGAAAGGAACCGGCATCAAACAGGGGACGGTTCATGGTCCATTCGAGGACGCCGCCTGCGAGTTGTTGGACGGTCCAGTGGGTGGCGTGCTTCATGGTGTGGTGGCGCCTGCAGAGGTGAGCGAGGTTGGTGAGGATGGTGGTGCCGCCCTTGGCGTAGTCGCGGGTGTGGTCGGTGTCGGCGCGGGTGACGGGGTTGTTGCAGCCGGGCCAGCGGCAGCGGCCGTCGCGGGCTTGGAGCCAGCGGCGCATGGCGCGGGTGGGCTGGTAGGTGTCGACGGTGATGGGGATGCCGGTGACGGGGTGGAGGAAGAGCCGCTCCCAGGTGATCGTGTCGGCCGCGAGCGCGCGGACGGTGTCGACGTCGACGAGGGTGCGGCCGTCGAGCATGGCCGGGAACCGCAGTTCGGATCCTGGCTCACCCCCGTCATCGTCGCGGAGCAAGGCCGTGGCGGGGATGGTGACGGCGATGGTGGCGGTGATGGCGGCGACGCCGGTGAGGTTCTCTGGGACTTGCCCGCAGAGGAGCAGTTCGAGGAGCGCGTCGGCGCGGTATTGGTCGAACGTGCGCGGGTCTTCCTTGGGCTTGCCGCGGGCGGATCGGGTGAGCCGGTCGTAGGCGGCGGTGCCGAGCGCGGCGGGCACCAGCGCTCCGAGGAACACCATCCCGTCGCCGGCCTCGGCCAGCGTCACCGCGCGCTGCTCGCGGGCGGCGTCGAACCGCTGCTGCAGCGGCGCGGTGAGGACCCGGTCTACGATCCGGGGCGCACGCGATCGCAACTGGCCGGGCGTGGTCCGCTCGGCCAGCTCGACCAGCTCCTGTTCGACGCGGGTCTTGTCGGCCGCATCCACCTGCGCGTCGATGCGCAGCGCGCGGGTGGCCTGGTCGATGGTGCGCAGGTGCCCGGCCGTGATGCGGCCGGCCTTATGGGCCTCGTGCGCCAGCGGGAGCTCGTGGACGAGCTGCCAGGCGCCGGTCATGCGCTGCTCGATCGTGCGGTCGGACAGGTGCAGCTCGGCCGCCAGCACCGACGCGCTCTCGCGGCGGGCGGTGTCGATATTGCCGCCGACGGCGAGCAGCGCCGACAGATGCCCCGCGAGGACCTCCCGCTTCTCCGCCTCCAGCCTGGCCGTCTGCGCCTCCAGCGCCCGCATCCGGCCCACGAACGCGGCCTCGGCCCGCAACTGCCGCGTGTAGTCGGACTCCGCCGGGCCCGGCAGCTCCGGCATCGGCATGCGGCCGGCGATCACTGCGTCGAGCTCGTCGTCGGACAGCGCCGCGAGCCGCTCACCCCACTCCCGGTCGTAGGCATCCAGCGACGCCTGCAGCTCGGCCGCCGTGTGCCCGAAGGGGTCGATCGCGCCCGCGCGGACCGCGGCGATGTAGTCCTCGCCATCGATCTCCCGGGTATCCATGGGCGAAGGAAACCATGGGCCACTGACATGGGACGGGTTGTCCACAGGGGGCCGGTCGCGGGTTGCGGTCTCGTGACGCGCCCGGCTACGCCGCGCGCTCCTCGACCTACGAAGTTTGGTCGAGGTTCCGGTCTCGTGACGCGCGCGCCTGCGGCGCACGCCTCGACCTACGGGGGTAGGTGCGGGGTTCCGGGCTCGTGACGCGCGCGCCTGCGGCGCACGCTCCTCGACCTACGGGGGTGGTGCGCTCGTCGACCGACGGAGGGTGGCGGGCGGTCCTCGGGGTTCGCGGGGGCTAGGCCCAGCCGAGCTGGTGCAGCTGCTCGTCGTCGATGCCGTAGAAGTGCGCGATCTCGTGCACGAGAGTCGTGCGGACCTCGGCGCGCACCTCTTCGATCGTGTTCGACGTCTCGGTGTGCGGCAGCCGGTAGATCATGATGCGGTCTGGCAGCTCGCCGAAGCCGTAGTTGCCGCGCTCGGTGATCGCGACCCCCTCGTAGAGCCCCAGCAGGTCTTCATCCGGATGCTCGTCCTCGACCAGGAAGACGACATTGTCGAGGCCCTCGACCATCTCGTCCGGCAGCTCGTCGAGCACCGCAGTGACGAGCTCTTCGAACGCGTCCAAGCGCATCTCAACCATCGACCCACCCCCTTCCGCACCTGCGACCGAGCCTATCGACGGTGCTGGCTCTGAGCCCGCTGGTAGCGTCGATGCCGATGAGCAACCCTGGCCTCGAGCAGCGCCCGCCCCGACCGCCCCGTCCGCAGCACGTGCTGGAAGTGCTCGGCAGCGAGCGGATCGCGCCCAGCCTCGTGCGCGTCCGCCTCGGCGGGCCCGGCTTCGTGACCTTCAGCCCGAACGAGTGCACCGATGCCTACGTGAAGCTCATCTTCGTCAAGCCCGAGCTCGGCCTCCAGCCGCCCTACGACCTCGCGGCCCTCCGCACGCAGCTTGCGCCGGATGACATCCCCGTCACCCGCACGTACACCGTGCGCGAGGTGCACTCCGACTCCATCTCGCTCGACTTCGTTGTCCACGGCGACGTCGGCATCGCCGGGCCATGGGCCGAGCACGCGCAGGTGGGCGATCGGATCGCGCTCACCGGTCCCGGCGGCGCCTACGCCCCGGATCCCGCCGCCGACTGGCACCTGTTCGTGGGGGACGAGTCGGCGCTGCCCGCGATCGCCCGCGCGATCGAGGCGCTCGATGCCGCTGCCAGCGGCATCGCGATCCTGGAGGTGCGCGATGTGTCAGAGGAGCTCGACCTCCGTGCTCCGAGTGGCGTCGACGTGCGCTGGCTGCATCGCGGTGCACCGAGGCCGGAGACAGTGAGGCTGCTCGCCGAGACCGTGGCTGCCCTCGAGTTCTCGGAGGGCCGTGTGCATGCCTTCGTGCATGGCGAGCGCGAGTCGATGAAGGCGATGCGCGACGAGCTCTTCTCGCGCCGCGGCCTCGAGCGTTCGCAGGTGTCGCTCTCGGGCTACTGGGCGCAGGGCCGGACCGAGGATCGGTTCCAGGCAGAGAAGCGCGAGCCGATCGGTGTGGTGCTGCCGCCCGAGCGCTGACGGCGCGGATGCGCGCACGCGCGTTCCGCGTCATGATGTCGTCATGGCTGATGTGATGGAGACAGCGATCCTCGAGCTGCTCGCCACTCGTCGACCCGGTGCCACCATCTGCCCGAGCGATGCCGCACGCCGGGTCGCGGGCGAGGATCCGGATGCCTGGCGCCCGCGCGTGGACGAGGCGCGGGCCGCGGCAGCACGGCTCGTCGGCCGCGGCGAGGCCGTCGTCACGCAGGGCGGCGAGCCGGTCGACCCCGCACTGGCCCGCGGACCCATTCGGATCCGTCGCGCGGACTGACCGTCTCCGAGCACGAGGCGGCTGTGACAGCAGGACAGCCTCCTCCGTCGTGCTACTGGTACGTGACCAGATCGGGCACGGGGGAGACGTCGCGCATGGTCTGCTCCGGGGTGAGCATCGGGAGATCCTCGTCGTAGAAGTTCTTCCACCCCCAGTGGAGACCTGCGGGGGCATCGCGCATCAGTGCCTCCCAGGTGGCCTGCTTCGCGGGCTGGGAGCCGAGCCCATCCACGTGGATGAGCAACGCGAGCTCGGGCCTGCTCACGTCGAGCGTGTCGCGATCGGTGATCATGTCGAGGCGGAACTGATGCAGCACGAACATCTTCTGCGGCAGGCCGCGCTCGTTGGTGAGATCCGCGAGCCAGGTCACGACGCTGTTCACCTCGGCGGCGGAGACGGAGCCGATCTGGCGCATGTGCACCTCGTCGGGCTCCAGGCGCCACTCGGGGTCGAGCGCCAGACCGACGTTCGGCAGTGCGAGCAGCGCCTCGTACTGCTTGGCCTGCGTGAGGAAGTCGGTTCGACCCGGTTGCAGGTCGATGACGACGTAGATCCCCGCCTCGGCCGCGGCGTCGATCAACGGTCGGAGCGACTCCACGGACAGCTCGTTGGAGTAGTTGCCGTCGGGCCCGGCTTGGCCCGCCGCGACGGTCGCGATGATCTCGAACATCGGCACGACGGTCCTGTCCGTGAGCGCTTGGTAGGGCGCGGCGATCTCTCGAGCCCGCTGCACGGAGCCCGCGACGTCCTGCTCGCCGAGCACACCGAGCACGCTGGTGCTCGGTGTGCCGTAGAGCGCCACGAACTGGTGCTGGTCGAACACGAGTTGGCCGCCGCCCGGCAGCTGGAACCCGCTGCGTGCCGCGCGCACCTTCCAATCGAGCGCGGGCTCGGCGTCGAACGCCGCACCGATCGCCAGCGTCCTGCTCGCGGCAGAGGCGTGTAGGGCGTCGATCGCGGATGGGGTGGCCTGCGGATTCGTGATGCCCTCCGGCATGAGGTGCACGGGCACGCCCGCCGCTCGGGCGGTCGCGATGGGCGCGATCCGGTCGACGCTGTCGACGGCCAGCGCGATGGTGTCCGTGAGCGGCGCCGCCGACTCGGGCCGCGACAGGGATCCGGACTCCTGCGCCTGCGTGTCCGCATCGCCGGTGGAGCCCATGGAATCGTCGCCGTAGGCGGCGACGCCGGCAGCGAAGCCTGAGGGGTCGGCCGCCGTCGGGTCGCCCAGCGCGATCCCGGAGGCCTCGCCGATCGCATCCGCGGTCGCGTCGACGCGCTCGACGGCGATCGACGCGCCGCCATCCTCCTCCGCGAGCGCAGCGACGGCGCCCACGACGAGCGCGCTCGATGCACCCAGGCGCTCCAGCTCAGCGGAGACGGCGCGCGCAGCACCTTCGGCGTCGTCCGCGCCCGTCGAGGCGGGCGCCGGTCCAGCGCTCGCAGCACCGACTGGGTCGCCCGTGGGCGCGACCAGCACGGGCACGCCGAGGTCGATCGCGGCTCGCGCGCTCAGCTCCTGGCCCCCCGCGTCGCCCGTGGCGGCGATGATGACGAGCGGCGACGCGTCGAACAGAGCGCGACTGACAGCCAGCGATGCTGCGCCCTCGCCCTGCTCCGCGACCACGGTCAGCGCCGCATCCGGATCGGTGGTCCGCACGATCGATTGCTCCGGCGGCTCCGAGTCAGCCAGCGTGCACGCGCTCAGCAGGAGCGCGGCGGTGAAGGGCACGGCGATGAGCGCTGCGGTGACGCGGGAGAGGCGGGTGCGGAGCGGCATGGAGCAACGCTACGTCAGCCCGGCGATGCCCGTGGCAGATGAGAACGAGGCCCGGACCCTGGTCGTGCCACTGCCTGACCAAGATCCGGACCTCGAGGGTCTGGGGTGAGTAACGGGACTTGAACCCGCGACATCCGCCACCACAAGGCGGCGCTCTACCAACTGAGCTATACCCACCATGTGCGCTCACGGCGCAACTAGGACAGTGTACGACATCCGGCCGCCGAACGCCGAATCGACGGCTCAGCCCGGCAGGTGCGCGCCGAAGCCCTCGGTCACCTTCGCCGAGATCTGCTGCAGCTCGTCCGACGTTCGCCCCGGTGCATCCGTGAACACCGCGGCGCGGTAGTACCGCAGCTCGCGGATCGACTCGCGGATGTCGTCGAGCGCTCGGTGCCCGCCGGCCTTCTCTGGCGCCTGGAAGTAGGCGCGCGGGAACCAGCGCCGCGAGAGTTCCTTGATGCTGGACACGTCGATCGAGCGGTAGTGCAGGAAGCCGTCGAGTGCGGGCATGTAGCGCGCGAGGAACGAGCGATCGGTGCCGATGGTGTTGCCGGCCAGCGGAGCGGAGCGCTCCAGCGGCACGAAGCGCTGCACGTACGCGAGCACCTCGAGCTCTGCCTCGGCGAGCGCGGCACCGTCGGGGATCTCACGGTCGAGCCCGCTCGTCGCGTGCATCTTCCGCACGAAGTCGTCCATCTGCTCGAGCGCTTCGTCGGAGGGCTTGATCACGATCTGCAGGCCGGGATCGAGCACTTCGAGCTCGAAGTCGGTGATGACTACCGCGATCTCGACGAGTTCATCGACCTGCGGGTCGAGCCCCGTCATCTCGCAGTCGATCCAGACGATCCGATCACTCACAGGCACCTCGCGAGTCTATGCGCGATCGAGGGCCGCGAAGAGCTCGTCCGCGCTGATGTCCGCGAGCGTGCCGATCGTGCGCTCTGCCGGCACCGGCGACTCGGTGAGCTGCGTGGTCAGGAACCACAGGCGGGCGCCTGCCGCGACCGCGGATCGCGCACCGCTGCCGGAGTCCTCGAACGCGATGCATGCGGATGGGTCGGCGCCCAGCCTGCGGATCGCGGTCGCGTACGGCTCCGGGTCGGGCTTCGAGCGCTCCACGTCGTCGGCCGAGATGGCGAAGCGCAGCGAGCGCGCCGGAGCCGCGTCGAGCATCGCGCGCGCGTTCGCCGCGGCTGCGTTCGTGATCAGGGCAGCGGGCACGCCTGCCTCGGCGACGCGTTCGAGCAGTGCCTCGCTGCCTGGCAACCACGGCACATCCTCGCGCACCAGATCGGCGACCGCACCGGCGATCGTCTCGATGATCGCGGCGGATTCCATCTCCACCCCGCGCTCGCGCATCCGCTCGGCCCACTCGATCATGGGCCTGCCGGTCGTCCAATGCGCGTCCTCGGTCGTCCACTCGATGCGATGCTCGTGGGCGAATGCGCCCATCCGCTCGTGCCAGATGGGCTCCGAGTCGATGAGCGTTCCGTCCATGTCGAACAGCAGTGCGGCGGTCATGCCTCCAGCCTGTCACCTCGCGCGCGCCGGTGCCGCACTCACCAGCGGAAGCGCGTCGCATCCTGCGGGAAGCGGAACCATGCCAGTGCTCGCGACGGCGTGAGCACCCGAAGCCCACCGCCGTCGTCGCCCGACCATGCGTCGGCTGCCGGTGCGTAGCCGTCGTCGTGGTACTTCTCGAAGGCTGCGGCAAGCCGCGCGCCGAGATCGCCTGGCTCCGCGCGCGTCGCATGGGACTCGCCCTCGACGATCACGGCCTCCTTGCCATCCTCGAGCGTGAGGGTGACAGCGGGGTTCTGCGCTGCATTCCGCGCGTGCCGCGTCGCGGGTGATCCGTCGTACCAGAATCGTCCATCGAGCCAGACGCCCCAGCGCGGGATGGAGTGCGGACGGCCATCGGGCCGCACGGACGCGAGCCAGTAGTGCTGCGATGCCCTGAGCCGTGCTTCGACCTCGTCCCACGAGAGCAGCCCGGTGTCGTCCTCCGGGAGGCCGTACCCGTCCGGCAGTAGCGGGCGGTCGCGACGCGGGGCGGGGAGGGGCGCGATGTCGGTGAGCATGGCGCCAGCATGCGACGAGCCGCCCACACGCGCCAGCGGCGTGTTGCCGGCAGCACGCTCAGACAGGCTGTGCCCCCGGCAGGAATCGAACCTGCGACCAAGAGATTAGAAGGCTCCTGCTCTATCCGCTGAGCTACGGGGGCGTGCCGAACGGCGACTCGACTCTAGCGAGTCACGCGCCATGGGGGCGGTTCCGGCTCGCGCCTCGCTCGCGCCTCTAGGCTGGCTGCGTGCTCGATTCCCTGCTGCAGACCGCTGTCGACTCCGATCAGCTCACCGGTGTCGCCGGTTGGGCGGTGGGGCTGATGGAGGCGATCGGCGCACCGGGTGCGGCCGTCGCGATCGCCGCCGAGAATCTGTTCCCGCCGATCCCGAGCGAGATCATCCTGCCGCTGGCTGGCTTCGCCGCGGCGCAGGGCTCGTTCTCGATCGCGGAGGCGATCATCTGGACCACGATCGGTTCGGTGGTGGGCGCGCTCGTGCTCTACTCGCTCGGCAGGCTGCTCGGGCACGAGCGGCTCTCGCGCATCGCGGCCAGGATGCCCCTGGTGCGCGCGAGCGACATCGACAAGACCACTGCGTGGTTCGCCAGGCACGGCTGGAAGACCGTGCTCTTCGGCCGGTTCCTGCCCATCTTCCGGAGCCTGATCTCGATCCCCGCAGGCATCGAGAAGATGCCGGTGCCGCTGTTCCTCGCCTTGACGGCTGTGGGCTCGGCGATCTGGAACACGATCTTCATCATGGTCGGCGTCACGCTCGGCTTGAACTACCACGCGATCGAGCCCTACATGGATTCGCTGCAGTGGGTGGTGATCGGAGCGGTGCTGCTGGCGATCGGGCTGTGGGTGGCGAAGCGGATGCTGCTGAACCGCGCGGAGGGGAAGCACCTGCTGCACGGGGAGTGACGGCCGTGCAACGCGGTTCACGGCGGCGGGAATAGAAGCGCTCGCGCGGAGGTTATTCGAATCCGAACGACTTCCCGACGCCAGAAAGGCACCCACCTATGCTGCAGGACCTCCCCAACTACCAGCCCGGCACCTACGACATCGACGGCTCGCACTCGAACGTCACCTTCTCGGTGCGACACATGATGGTCGCCAAGGTGCGCGGCGAGATCGAGGGTCTCGCTGGCACGATCGTCCTCGGCGAGCAGCCCGAGCAGTCGACCATCTCGGCCACGGTCGACCCCACGACGATCAACACCAAGAACGCCGACCGCGATGCGCACCTGCGATCCAACGACTTCTTCGCGACGGACGAGCACCCCGAGTGGACCTTCGTCTCCACCAGCGCGCGCGTCGACGGCGACGACCTGTACATCGACGGTGACCTGCAGCTGCGCGGCGTCACCAAGCGCGTCGCGCTGCTCGTCGAGTTCGGCGGCATCGGCCCGGACACCTGGGGCAACACGCGAGCGGGCGCTTCGGCACGCACGCGCATCAAGCGCACCGACTTCGACATCACCTGGAACGTCGCGATCGAGACCGGCGGCGTCATGCTGTCGGACGACGTCGACGTCGAAATCGAGATCTCGGCGGTCAAGCAGGTTCCCGCGACCGTCTGATCGACGCAGCAGCAACGGGGTCGTGGCACGGAGCCACGGCCCCGTTGCGCTGTGCCGGAACGATATCGAGCGCTGCCGCAGCGCTATCGCGGCTCGTGCGGCTGCGTCGTCACGGCCCGGTGAAGCACGCGAGCGCGTCCTCGAGCGCCCAGCCGGTGCCGATCGGCAGCATCGTCGTGCCGCCGGGCAGGAGCCGCCGCGCCTCGAACGCGCGACCGGATCGCCCGTCCACCTGAGCGATGTACCCGAGGGTGAGGCCGGAGGCGCTGCTCACCCGCCAGAGGTCGTCGCGCACCCGACGGGTGGCCACGTGCGGTGCGGTGGGTGCCAAGCGTCGCTGGGTGCCGGTCATGATCGCCATGGTGAGCTCCTCTCCGTCGTCTCCGACGCTACGTCCGACCACCCACACAGGACACGGCATCGGTGCGCTTCCCGGCCGCTCGCCGTTCTCCACAGCCCGCCACAGCCGCGCCGCGGGCTCCGCGCACCCTCCGGCATCCTGCGGCGCATGAGCGAAGCAATCACCGTCATCGGGTCGCTCGGCGCGGACCCGATGCTGAAGTCCGTCAACGGCGACCGGGTCGCCGAATTCCGACTTGCCTGCAAGTCCAGGCGCAAGGAGGGAGACACGTGGGTCGATGGCCACACCAACTGGTTCTCGATCGAGGCCTGGGGAAGGTTCGCCGACCACGTCGGCGCGTCCCTGCGCAGGGGCGACCTGGTGATGGTGCTGGGCAGGCTCAAGGTCGATCAGTGGGAAGCCGGCGACAGGCGCGGCACGAGCGTCAAGATCCGAGCCGAGCACATCGGCCACTCGCTCCGTGTGGGGCCGGCGCTGCGGCAGCGCTCGTCGGCGCCCGGCGCGGCGTCCGAGCTGTCTGGCGACGCAACGCGGCCCGAGCACGCCGAAGTCGATGACGATCCGACGTCCGGGTGGGGGGACGAATCCGGTTCCTTCCCCGGCGTCCACACCGCATCGCCATCGACGGCCGAGCCTGACGCGGCGTGGGCGCGGCCGGGCGCGGGGCCGCTGGGAGCCTAGGCTGGAGGCGTTCCGCCAGTCAGCGAAGGAGGGCGCGTGCGTCGGTCCGCAGTGCTCGTGCTGCTCGCAGCCCTCAGTCTCGTGGGCTGCTCGCCGTCGCCCGAACCCGCTGCGTCGGCGTCCGCCCAGCCGAGCGCGACGGCAGCGACCGCGCCCGCTGCGGAGTCGGCGGACGATGAGCTGGCTGCGTTCCGCAGCGCGCTGGGCGGCCAGTCTCCGCTGGATCCCGAGTCGCTGGTCGACGCGGTCGAGACCGCGGGGTTCGCGCGATCGACGATCGAGCGCACCCGGGAGGTCGACTCGCTGGGCGCCCCGGTGACGTTCCTCGAGATCGCGGTGCGCGTCGACGACGGCTGCCTCATCGGCCAGGTCGGGGACGGCCCGGCAGCGGCGATCCGCGCCGCGGCGCTCGGCGGCGGGCGGTGTCTGGTCGGCGACGTGATCGCCCTAGACTGAGGGCATGGCCGAGTACATTTTTTCGATGGTCCGCGCCCGCAAGACCGTGGGCGACAAGGTGATCCTCGACGACGTCACGATCGCAATCATCCCCGGCGCCAAGATCGGCGTGGTCGGGCCGAACGGCGCGGGCAAGTCGACGATCCTCAAGATCATCGCGGGACTCGAGACGACCTCGAACGGCGAGGCCAAGCTGAGCCCGGGCTACTCCGTCGGCATGCTCATGCAGGAGCCGGAGCTCGACGAGTCGAAGACCGTGCTCGAGAACGTGCAGGCGGCCTTCGGTCACCTCACCGCGAAGATCGACCGCTTCAACGAGATCTCGGCGGAGATGGCGAACCCCGACGCCGACTTCGACGCGCTCATGGCCGAGATGGGCACGCTGCAGGAAGAGATCGACGCCGCCGACGCCTGGGATCTCGACTCCCAGCTCGAGCAGGCGATGGATGCGCTGCGCTGCCCGCCCGGCGACTGGCCGGTCACGAACCTCTCCGGTGGTGAGCGGCGCCGTGTCGCACTCTGCAAGCTGCTGCTCGAGAAGCCGGATCTGCTGCTGCTCGACGAGCCGACGAACCACCTGGACGCCGAGAGCGTGCTGTGGCTCGAGCAGCACCTGGCGAAGTACCCGGGCGCCGTCATGGCGGTCACTCACGACCGATACTTCCTCGACCATGTCGCAGGCTGGATCTGCGAGGTCGACCGCGGTCGTCTCTACCCCTACGAGGGCAACTACTCCACCTACCTCGAGAAGAAGGCCGAGCGCCTGCAGATCCAGGGCAAGAAGGATGCGAAGCTCGCCAAGCGGCTCTCCGACGAGCTCGAATGGGTCCGTTCCAACTCGAAGGGGCGGCAGGCGAAGTCCAAGGCCCGTCTTGCTCGATACGAGGAGATGGCGACGGAAGCCGAGCGCACCAGGAAGCTCGACTTCGAGGAGATCCAGATCCCGCCGGGTCCGCGTCTGGGCTCCGTGGTGCTCGAGGCGAAGGATCTCGAGAAGGGCTTCGACGGCCGCATGCTCATCGATGGCCTGTCGTTCAGCCTGCCGCGCAACGGCATCGTCGGCGTGATCGGCCCGAACGGCGTCGGCAAGACGACGCTGTTCAAGACGATCGTCGGCCTCGAGCCGCTCGACGACGGGAACCTGAAGATCGGTGAGACGGTCAAGCTCAGCTACGTCGACCAGAGCCGCTCGAACATCGACCCCAACAAGAACCTGTGGGAGGTCGTCTCGGATGGCCTCGACTACATCCAGGTCGGCAATGTCGAGATCCCGTCGCGCGCGTACGTGAGCCAGTTCGGATTCAAGGGCCCCGACCAGCAGAAGCGCGCCGGCGTCCTCTCCGGTGGTGAGCGCAACCGCCTGAACCTGGCGCTGACGCTCAAGGAGGGCGGCAACCTGCTGCTGCTCGATGAGCCCACCAACGACCTCGACATCGAGACGCTCGGCAGCCTGGAGAACGCGCTGCTGGAGTTCCCCGGCTGCGCCGTGGTCATCACGCACGACCGGTGGTTCTTGGACCGCATCGCGACGCACATCCTCGCGTACGAGGGCACCGACGAGGACCCGGCGCAGTGGTACTGGTTCGAGGGCAACTTCGAGTCGTACGAGCAGAACAAGATCGAGCGCCTCGGGCCGGATGCGGCGAAGCCGCACCGCTCCGCGTACCGCAAGCTCACGAGGGACTGATGCGGCTGCCGGTGCCCGTCCGGGTCCGCTGGTCGGACCTGGACGCGTACGGCCACGTCAACAACGCGGCGCTGCTGACGCTGCTCGAGGAGGCGCGAATCAGCGCCTTCTGGGCCGGTGGCCCGGACGGCTCGCCCGCCACCGCGATCATCGACGCGGGCGCCGATGCGACCAGCGTGACCGTGATCGCCCGGCAGGAGGCGGAGTACCTCGCGGAGATCCCGCATCACCGCGAGCCGATCATCGTGGAGACGTGGATCGGGCACCTCGGCGGCGCGTCGATGGACGTCTGCTACGAGGTGCGCTCGCCCGACGCCTCGCAGCTCTACGCACGCGCCCAGACGACCGTGGTGATGCTGGATGCCGCGTCGGGCGCACCGCGGCGGCTCACGGCCGACGAGCGTCGCGCGTGGGCGCCCTACGTCGAGGCTCCCGTCGCGTTCCGTCGCGGCGCGAAGCCGGCGGGGGCGTAGGCCGCGCGAGGCGTCGCGCTCGGTAGGCTGTGGGCGCAACGAGGCACCCGCAGCAAGGAGCACCACCCATGACCGACACCGTCGTCGAGACCACTGCGCAGTCGGCTGCGCCGACCGCCATCCCGCACTGGATCTCCGGTGCACGTCGTGAGGGCACGGGCCGCACCGCGCCGGTCTACAACCCCGCGATCGGTCGGGTCGTGTCGGAGGTCGGGCTCGCGAGCGCCGACGAGGTCGCCGAGGCGATCGCGACCGCGAAGGCCGCGTTCCCCGCATGGCGCGACCTCTCCATCGCGAAGCGCCAGTCGATCATGTTCCGCTTCCGCGAGCTCATCGTGCAGCGCAAGGACGAGCTCGCTTCGATCGTGACGCGTGAGCACGGCAAGGTGCACTCCGACGCGCTCGGCGAGATCGCGCGCGGCATCGAGGTCGCCGAGCTCGCCACCGCCTTCCCGCTGCTGACGAAGGGCGAGTACTCCGAGAACGCGTCCACCGGCGTCGATGTCTATTCGCTGCGTCAGCCGCTCGGCGTGGTCGGCATCATCAGCCCCTTCAACTTCCCGGCCATGATCCCCCTGTGGTTCGCGCCCGTCGCGCTGGCCGCCGGCAACACCGTCGTCATCAAGCCCAGCGAGAAGGACCCGTCCGCATCGGTCTTCATCGCCGAGCTGTTCAAGGAGGCCGGCCTGCCCGACGGCGTCCTCACGGTCGTGCATGGCGACAAGGAGGCGGTGGACACGCTCCTGACGCATCCCGACGTGGAGGCGATCTCCTTCGTCGGGTCGACGCCCATCGCGGAGTACGTCTACAAGACGGGCTCCGAGCACGGCAAGCGGGTGCAGGCGCTGGGTGGTGCGAAGAACCACATGCTGGTGCTGCCGGACGCCGACCTGGACGTGACCGCCGACGCTGCCGTCAACGCGGGCTTCGGCTCCGCGGGCGAGCGCTGCATGGCGATCTCGGTCGTGGTCGCGGTCGACGCGATCGCCGACGAGCTCGCCGCCAAGATCAAGGAGAAGATGGGGGCGATCCGCACCGGCGACGGCACGCGCGACAACGACATGGGTCCGCTGATCACGGGCCAGCACCGCGACAAGGTGGTCGGCTACATCCAGACCGCGTCGGACGACGGCGCCGATGTCCTGGTCGATGGCCGTGACCCTGAGGTCGATGGTGACCCGAAGGGCTTCTGGGTGAAGCCGACGCTGCTCGACAACGTGCCCACTGACTCCACCGCGTACAAGGAGGAGATCTTCGGGCCGGTGCTGTCGATCGTGCGCGTCGGCTCCTACGAGGAGGGTCTCGAGCTCATCAACGCGAACCCCTACGGCAACGGCACGGCGATCTTCACGAACGACGGCGGCGCTGCGCGTCGCTTCCAGAACGAGGTGCAGGTCGGCATGGTCGGCATCAACGTGCCGATCCCAGTGCCGGTCGGCTATCACTCGTTCGGCGGCTGGAAGCGCTCGATCTTCGGCCAGGGCAAGGCCTACGGCAAGCACGCGTTCGAGTTCTACACGCGCGAGAAGGTCGTGACGAGCCGCTGGCTCGACCCCAGCCACGGCGGGCTCAACCTGGGCTTCCCCCAGAACTGATCCGGCTCATCCGCCGGGCCGGGCCTGCGTGTCAGCGCTCGGCCCGGCGGATTGCCATGTGCAGCGACGTGCCGAATCTGCCGGTCGCCGGATTCATCTCGTCATCCACGAAGCGGCCCTCGAGCGTCATGCCGATGCGCTCGGCGACCCGGCGCGAGGCGACGTTCTCCTCGTCCAGCTGCGCCGTGACCCGGTGCGCACCGATCGCGAACGCGAGGTCCAATGCCGCTGCGGCGGCTTCGCGCGCGAGACCCTGACCCTGCGCCTCGGGCGCGATCATCCATCCCAGCTCCGCCTGTCGGCTCGCGAGGCTCGTGATCCGCACCATCAGGTCACCGACCAGTCGGCCGTCGAGCTCGATGCCCAGCTGCACGGCGTCGCCATCGCGGAGGAAGACCGGGGCGCCGCCGGCCGTCCATGCCATCAGCTCCGCCTCGGTCTGGTCGCGCGTGTAGGTCCAGCGCCGCTGCCCCGACGCGTTGCGGTAGGAGCGGACGGCGTCGATGTCGGTGGGACGCAGCGTGCGCAGCACCAGCCGGTCGGTGCGCCTTGGCAGTGCTTCGCGCAGCGTGCGCATCGCCTCTGCGGGGGCGATCGGCGTGATCGTCACGGCGTGCTCGTGACGTCCTCGGGCACGCGCACCATGCCCTCCTGCGCCACCGTGGCGACGTGGGTGCCATCCGCGGCGTAGACGTAGCCGTGGCCCAGCCCGCGGCCGCCGCCCGACGAGCTCGTCTCGAGCTCGAGCAGCAGCCAGTCGTCGACGCGCGCGGGCCGGTGCCACCACAGCGCGTGGTCGAGGCTCGCGGCCTTCAGGCCCGGCGTCGTCCACGCGGCGCCGTGCACCCGCACGATCGGCTCGAGCATCGCGTAGTCGGAGAGGTAGGCCAGCGCGGCACGGTGCAGCGCGTCGTCGTCCGGCAGTCGATCCTTCGCCCTGATCCACACGTGCTGCTTGCCATCGCGGGGCCGCGACGGATCGTGCAGGTAGATCGGTCCCTCGACATGGCGGATGTCGAACGGGCGCGCGATCACCGCTCGCGCGTGCGGGTTCCCGAGATAGGGCGCGAGCAGATCCTCAGAGCTGGGCAGCGCATCGGGACCGGGCAGGCCCTGCGGCATGGCGTGCTGCGTGCTCCTGCCGGGATCCTCATCCTGGAAGGACGAGATCATCGACATGATGGGCACGCCGTTCTGATAGGCCTGCACGCGCCGGGTCGAGAACGACCGCCCGTCGTGGATGCGCTCCACCGAGAGCGTGATCGGCTGCTCCGCGTCGCCCGGGCGCACGAAGTAGCCGTGCACCGAGTGGATGTCGCGGTCGGTCGCGACCGTGCGCTGCGCGGCCACCACCGCCTGCGCCATCACCTGCCCGCCGAAGACCCGGCCGCCAGGCATCGGATGGCTCGCGCCCGTGAAGATGTCCTCGTTGGTGCGCGCGCCGGTGTCGGTCAGGGTCAGCGTCTCCAGCAGCATGCGGATGCTCTCGGTCATGCCGGTCCTCTCGACGAAACTCGTGCCCGGTCGGGCCGTTCTAGTCTAGAAGTGCATGCACGCCATACTCTCGCTCGACGATCGCGCCCGAGCCGACCTCGTCCTGCTGCTCGAACGAGCGGCGGTCTTCGGCGACGGCACCGTGCGGCTGCTCGCCGACGGCGACGTCGCGCTGCTCACGACGCCCATGACCGCATCCGCCGGCCTGCTCGAGATCGGCCCGACCGTGCTCGTCGCCCGCGCCGCCCGCATGCGCGAGCCCGCCACGTTCGACGGTGTGGTGGCGCTGGCCGCGCTGCGCGACGCGCTGCGCGACGGCGCCGACATCGAGGTGCCGGATGCGCTGGCCCGGCCCGCGTGGGCGGCCGTATCGCCGCCGCGCGGCGGCTGGACGCACACGGGCGACGTCGACCCGGCCGTCGTGCGCGAGCTCGCGTCGCAGGCCGCCGCCGACGTCGAAGCCGCGCTGCCCGCCTCTCCCGGCGAGCCGGTGCGCCGCCGCGCCGAGCGCGCGGTGTGGGGGAGCAGCGTCGATCCGAGTGGGCTCACCGCGGGCCAGGCCGCCGCGCTCGTCGCGATGCGCTTCCTCGGCGATGCACCGGTGCGTGTGACGGCGTCGGGCGGCTGGATGCGCGCTGCCGGTCGCGCCGGCGAGGTGCTGGCGCGCTGAGTGCCCGCGCGCTGCGGTCAGCGGCGCTCCGACAGCAGCCGTCGCAGCCCGGCGGGCACGATCTCGAGCTCCGGCTCGTCGAAGCGATCGGGCTCCAGCCACCACACCGGGTGCCCGGCGTCGGTCGTCGGCGGAAGGCTGACGCCGACCGCGACGGTCGCCGAGAAGACATGCACGACCTCATGCAGGTCCCGGCCCGCGAACGCGACGCGGTGCTCGAACTCGCCCAGCAGGTCGCCGACGGTGATCGCGACGCCGAGCTCCTCCCGCAGCTCGCGCACCACCGCATCCGCCGCCGCCTCATCGCGCTCGAGGCCGCCACCCGGCGGTCGCACGAGCGTGCGACCGGTGCCGGGCTCGACGGCGCTCGTCACCAGCAGCGCACCGTCGGCGCGCCACAGCATCGCGATCGCGATCGGGCGCGGCGCCGGGCTCGCGCTCACAGCACGCCGAGTTCGGGGATGGCCGCGAGCTCCTGCACGAGCCCGCCGCCGTTGGGCGACCACACCCACGGGTGCATCGACCGGGTGTCGGCGTGCTTGCGGCCACCGGCCAGCACCGCCTCCTGCGCGGAGAGCTCGCGGATCGCGACCGCGCGCACCGAGGCGGGGTGGGCGGTGGCGAACTCGCCGTAGATCTCCTCGTCGTGCTGGCCATCGTCGCCGACCAGCAGCCAGGTGATGTCGGGGAAGTCGTGCGCGAGCCGGCGCAGCTCTCTGCGCTTGTGGTCCTTGCCGGAGCGGAAGAAGCGGTCGTGCGTCGGACCCCAGTCGGTCAGCAGCATGCTGCCCGCGGGGTAGAGATTGCGCGAGAGGAAGCGGCTCAGCGCCGGCGCCGCATTCCAGGCGCCGGTCGAGAGGTAGATGAAGGGGCTGCCCGGATGCTCGTTCGCGATCCGCTCGTAGAGCACAGCCATGCCCGGCACGGGCTGGCGCCCGTGCTCGTCGAGCACGAAGGCGTTCCACGCTGCCAGCAGCGGGCGGGGGAGCGAGGTGACCATCACGGTGTCGTCGATGTCGCTGACGACGCCGAAGCGCGTGTCCGGGTCGACGATGCGCACCGAGGCCGCGACCGGAGCGGAACCCGCGACCGACAGCGTGACCTCCCGCCAGCCCGGCTCCAGGCGCGCGGGCACGATCGCGTCGACGAGACCGCCGCGGTCGGCGACGACGACGTGCCGCTCACCGCCCGCCTCGATGGTCACGTCGATGCTGTTGAGCGCGAGCGACGTGAAGGAGCGCCACCCGCGCACATTCTCGTAGTGCACGCTCCGCTCGGCGCCGGGCTCGACCAGCAGCACACGCGCCAGCACGCGCACCCAGCCGTCGCCGCCGTACCCCGGGTAGGTGACGATCGCGGGCAGGCGACCCGCCCGCAGCGCGTTCGCCTCGCGGTGCTCGTGGATCCAGTCCTCGACGCGTGCAGCGGTGTGGCGGATGCGCTCGGGGATGCGCGACAGTGGATCGAGCTCCTCCATGCGTGACCTCCCGAGCCGTGAACGCCCCTCGACCCTACTGGCTGGGGATGGCGGGTTCGCGGCTACGCGGGATTCAGCAGCTCGGCTCCCTGCTCGCGGACGCTGCCGACGCGCTTGTCGACCGCATGCGCGGTCAGCTCGGCGACCGCCTCGCCGGCATCGGCGACCACGGCCTCGAGCGCGGCCTCGCCATCCTCCGTCGGATCGAGCCAGGCATCCCGCAGCTCGGGCGAGATCACGACCGGCATGCGCTCGTGGATCGACGCGAGCTCGCCGACCGACGCGGTCGTGAGGATCGTGGTCGAGAGCAGCCACGAGCCATCGGGCTGCTTCCACCAGGCGTAGAGGCCGGCGAACGACACCGGCGCGTCACCGTGGATGTAGAACGGCGTCTTCGCGTCGCCCGTCTTCTGCCACTCGTACCAGCCGTCCGCCGGCACCAGCGCGCGACGCTCGCGCACGGCATCCCGGAACATCGGCTTCTCCGCGGCGGTCTCGCTGCGCGCGTTGAAGGCCCGTGAGCCCACCGAGAGGTCGTCGGCCCACGCGGGCACCAGCCCCCAGCGCGCCGCCTCGAGTCGGCGGATGGGTGGGCTCTCGTCACGCGGCATCGGCTCGACCACGATCGGGACCGTCGTGGTGGGCGGGATGTTCCAGTTGGGCTCCGGCAGGGCATCGCTCGCCTCGTCGATCTCGAACAGAGCGACGAGGTCGCTCACCGGGGAGGCCAGCACATAGCGTCCGCACATACGCGAGATGGTCTCACTCTTTCTGCTGAGATGCGACACAATGGCATGCATGAGCGATCACAACACGCCGCCGCCGTCGCTCACCGTGCGACACGAACCGGTGCAGGCCCGAGCCGCGCACCGAGTCGAGGCGCTCCTGGACGCAGCCGCGGCGGTTGTGGTCGAGCACGGCATCGAGCATCTGACCACGGCGCTCGTCGCGGAGCGCGCAGGCGCTTCGATCGGCACCGTCTACCGCTATTTCCCGGATCGGGTCGCAGTGCTCGTCGCGCTCGCGGAGCGCAACCTCGAGCGCCTGCGCTTCTCGATCGGGCGCGTGCTCGCCGCCGGGCACCCGACGTGGGAGGAGACGCTGCAGCAGCTCATCGACGCCATGATCGAGACGTTCCGCGAGGTCCCGTCGTTCCGCATGCTGCGCGCGGGCGAAGGCCTCGACCTCGGGCCGCAGCACCGCGATGCCGTCGTGCCGATCTTCGTCGACGACCTGCTCGCGTACGTGCACGAGCGCTGGGGCGTCGACACGGGAGAGGAGCAGCGCGAGCAGCTCGAGCTGGCGATCGGTGGACTCGACGCCATGGTGACCTACGCCTTCCTGCATGATCCCGACGGCGACCCGCGCTACCTGGCCATGGGCGTCCGGTGCATCCACGACCAGCTCAGCGGCTTCTTCGACAGCTGAGCCGCTGCCCGGCGAGCCACCGCATCGCTCAGTCGCGCTCCCGCACCTCGTCATCCAGATGCCGAGCCTCGAAGCGGCCGAGCGCGCGCTTCACGATCCAGACGAGCAGGATGAAGGCGCCGATCACGGCGACGAGCACATAGCCCGCGCCATGCAGCCGATCCGCGAGCTCGCGGTACGTGCCGCCGGCGAGCCATCCGGCGCTCGCGTAGGCGGTCGCCCAGAGCACGCACGCCGGGATCGTCCAGGCCAGGAACCTCCGGTACCGCATCGCTGACGCTCCGACGATGAGCGGCACGAGCGAGTGGGCGACCGGCAGGAAGCGCGACAGGAAGATCGCCGGGCCGCCGCGCCGAGCGAGGTAGCGCTCCGTGCGCCGCCAGCGCAGCGACGCTCGTGGCCAGCGGCGCGCGAGCCAGGCGTCGATCTTCGGCCCCAGCCAGTGCCCGATCGCGAAGCCGATCGACTCCCCGGCGAGCGAGCCGAGCACCACCGCACCGATGAGGCCCAGCCACCACGGCCACACCTCGACCGCGAGCGCTGCGACGATCACGATGGTGTCGCCCGGCACGACAAGACCGAGCAGCACGCTGGTCTCCAGCAGCATCGCGGCACCGGCGATCAGCGTGCGCAGCAGCGGATCGACCGAGCCGACCGCGTCGAGGAAGCTGCCGATGACGTCGTCGATCACCGCGGGATCACGCTCGCCGCATTGCGCTCGCCTTCGAGCCGGCGCTGCCAGTCCGCCGCGCGAGTCGCTGGCGCGACGCGCGGCCCATCCACCCAGTCGGACACCGCTCGGATGCCCCGCAGGGCGTTCGCGAGCCAGATCTCGCAGCCGTCGAGGTCTGCCGGTGTCGCGGACTCCTCCTGCAGCTCGATGGCGTCGCGGCGTGCGAGCTCGCGCAGCACCGCGGCCGTCACCGAGGGGAGGCGCGGGATCCGCGCATCCGGCACGCACAGCGCGTCGCCTCGCCACCACAGCACTGCAGACCACGCGCTCTCGGCGACGAGGCCGTCGACCGTGATGATCGGCTCGATGCTGGCACCGACGCGCTCCGACTCCGCCGCCTGCAGCCGACCCAGCGCCGCGAGGTCCGGTCCCTTGCGCAGCGGCAGCGAGCGCGGGTCCTGCTGCGCGGTCGTCACGGTGACGCTGCGCGACGGCTCCGGGGCGGGCCGGAGCCGCAGTCGGATGCCCTCGGGCGTCAGATCGAGCCGCGGCGACCAGCGGCCCGCGGGCGGCACGAGCTGCGTCGCCGCAGCACTGGCCGCCAGCGCCTCGTGCGGGTCGCCACCGGCCTCGGCCACCGCATCCGCGAACCGTCGCCGATGGCGCTCGAAGGCGAGCACGCGGCCGTCGACGACGAGCCAGGAATCGGCGGCGAGGGTCGTCGTGACCTGCGCTTCGACGGGGAGGAAGGTCGAGTGCGTCCAGGCGCGCACGCCCTCGATCCCGCTCATAGGATCGACCCTATGCCTGCGACCCATGCGCCGCTCCTGCCGCACCTCGGTGCGCGCTGGGCGCAGCCGGTCACCGTCTCGCCCGAGGCTGCCTTCGCCGCCCTCGAGGCCCTGGGCGGCGATGTCGTGTGGCTGGATTCCTCATCGCAGGGTACGCACGTGGTGGGCATCGGTGCGCACGTGCTGCTCAGTCGCGACGGCCGTGCCGAGCTGGACGGTGCGCCGATCGCGGGCGATGCGGTAGCTGCGCTCGAGTCGGCCCGGTCTGCGCTCCCGGGTGCCTGGGTGGGCTGGTTCGGGTACGAGGCCGGGGTGCGGATGCTCGGGATCACGCCCGTGGCCGACGCCCCGGGGCCTGCACGGTTCCCCGAAGCCGCGTGGCTGCTGCTCGATCGCTGGGTCGTGGTGGCCGACGGCGAGGCGCAGCTGCAGTCGCGCGACGGCCATCCGTGGTCGCTCGAGCCGGCGCCGGTGCGGCTGCCGTCGATGGCCGGCATCGATGCGGGGGCGCTGCGCTGGCGCGACGACGACGCCGCCTACGCCGAGAAGGTCGAGCGCTGCCGTGGGCACATCCACGAGGGCGACTCCTACGTGCTGTGCCTGACGACCGCGATCGACGCACCGCACATCGACCCGATCGCCAGCCACGCGCGACTGCGCTCGGCGAGCCCCGTCCACCACGGTGGGCTGCTGCGCATCGCGGGCGTCACGGTCTCGAGCGCGAGCCCGGAGACGTTCCTGCGCGTGGAGGGCGGCGTGGCCGTGACACGCCCGATCAAGGGCACCAGGCGGCGCGGCGCCGACGACGACGCGGCGCTCGCGCTCGAGCTGTTCGAGAGCGAGAAGGAGCGCGCCGAGAACGTCATGATCGTCGACCTGTGCCGCAACGATCTGCAGCGGGTGTGCGCGCCCGGCACGGTCGAGGTGACGAGGCTGCTGGAGGTCGAGACCTACCCGACGGTGCATCAGCTCGTGTCGACGGTGCAGGGCAGGCTGCTGCCGGGATCGGGGCCCCTGGACGCGGTGCGCGCGCTGTTCCCGGCCGGCTCGATGACCGGCGCGCCGAAGCGGCGCACGGTCGAGCTGCTGCAGGCGCTCGAGGGGGCGCCCCGGGGCATCTACTCGGGATGCTTCGGACTCGTCGCGGGGGAGACCTGTCACCTGGCGATGGTGATCCGCAGCGTGGTCGCCGACGAGCACGGCACGCTCATCGGCGTCGGTGGCGGCGTGACGGCGCTCTCGGAGCCCGCCTTCGAGGTCGAGGAGCTGCACGTGAAGGCGGCTGCGCTGCTCGCCGCCCTCGTCCCCCGCTGAGGCGTCGAGCCTCCCGAACCCGCTCGGTTGCACGCGAGCACGCGCGATCTCGGGAAGCTCGACCTGATGCGCTCAGGCGGGGAGCGACTCCGCGAGCTCGACCAGCTCGTCGAGCTCGACCGTCCAGCCGGCGGCGAGCGCCCGCAGCGCCTCACGGCGGGTCGCGTCGTCGCCCTCGAGCGGGAACCCCGATTCGACCAGGTGCAGCTGCGTGCCCTGATCGGCGGGGGAGAGCGTGATCTGCACCGCTGAGGCCCGACCGGAGAGGATCCCCTCCGCCCACTCGAACGCGAAGCGCTCCTCGGTCACGACCTCGCGGATGCGCGCGGCCAGCACGACCTCGCCGGTCCACGCGAAGCGCCCCGTCGCACCCTCGACGACGCCATCGGGGAAGGCGGCGATGTCGCCGAGCCACTGCGCGAGCAGATCGGGCTCCACCAGGCACCGCCAGACCGCGGCGACGGGCGCGTCGACGGCGACGATGCGCGTCACGCGCGACGCAGGCACGTCGACGGTCGCTGGCGGATTCTCGAACTCCGGCACCGATCACCTCCTCGACGTTGCCCCTCGATTCTAGGCACGACGCACACGGTGGCCAGCCCGCTTAGACTGGACAGCCGGCCGCAGCCGCCGCGGTTGGCCCCACCCAGGAGCATCAGTGACTGACGAGACATACGACTTCGCCCGCATCGAGCAGCGTTGGCTGCCCCAGTGGGAAGCCCTGCGACCGTTCGCGACGGACGACGAGACGGACACGCGCCCGCGCAAGTACGTGCTCGACATGTTCCCGTACCCGTCGGGCGACCTGCACATGGGCCACGCAGAGTCGTACGCCTACGGCGATGTGCTCGCGCGCTACTGGCGCCAGCAGGGCTTCAACGTGCTGCACCCGATCGGCTGGGACTCCTTCGGTCTGCCGGCGGAGAACGCGGCCATCAAGCGCGGCGAGGATCCGAAGCAGTGGACCGAGTCGAACATCGAGCAGCACAAGCGCTCGATGCGCAAGTACGCCACGGCGTTCGATTGGGACCGCATCCTGCACACGAGCGATCCGCAGTACTACAAGTGGAACCAGTGGCTGTTCCTGGAGCTCTACAAGGCCGGCCTCGCCTACCGCAAGCCGTCGAACGTCAACTGGTGCCCCCAGGATCAGACGGTGCTCGCCAACGAGCAGGTCGTCGACGGTCGCTGCGAGCGCTGCGGCACCCCGGTGGTCAAGAAGAAGCTCACGCAGTGGTACTTCAAGATCACCGACTACGCCGATCGGCTGCTCGACGACCTGAACCAGCTCGAGGGCCGCTGGCCGTCGAAGGTGCTGCGCATGCAGCGCAACTGGATCGGCCGCTCCGAGGGCGCGGAGGTCGAGTTCGAGATCGAGGGCCACCCGGGCCGCGTGCCTGTCTTCACCACCCGACCCGACACGCTCTACGGGGCGACATTCATGGTGGTCGCGCCGGATTCCGACCTGGCGGCCGAGCTGGCTGCCGGTGCTGACGCGGAGGTTCGGATGCGCTTCCAGGCGTACCTCGACGACGTCGGGCGCATGACCGAGATCGACCGCCAGAGCACCGAGCGCGTCAAGACCGGCGTCGACCTGGGCCGCGTCGCGATCCACCCGCTGACGGGCGAGCGGATGCCCGTGTGGGCCGCCGACTACGTGCTCGCCGACTACGGCCACGGCGCCGTGATGGCCGTTCCCGCCCACGACCAGCGCGACCTCGACTTCGCGCGCGCCTTCGACCTGCCGGTCAGGGTCGTGGTCGACACGAACGCACCCGTCACCGGCGTGATGCCGGTCGTGCCGCTCGATGAGGACGGCAACGCCGTGTGGCCCGACGAGGTTCCCGCGCTCGACCCGAAGTCGACGGGCGAGGCGCTCACGGGCGACGGCCGCCTGATCAACTCGGGCGAGCTGGACGGGCTGTCGAAGACGCACGCGATCGGCCGCATGGTGCAGCTGCTGGATGCCAAGGGCGTCGGCCGCTCGGCGAAGTCCTACCGGCTGCGCGACTGGCTCGTCAGCCGGCAGCGCTACTGGGGCACCCCCATCCCCATCATCCACACCGCGGACGGACAGGAGGTGCCGGTGCCGCTCGAGCAGCTGCCGGTCACGCTGCCCGACTCGGCGGGCCTCGACCTGACGCCGAAGGGCACGAGCCCGCTCGGCGCGGCGGAGGAGTGGATGGCCGTGGAGTCGCCCATCGACGGCAGCCCCGCGCAGCGTGACCCCGACACGATGGATACGTTCGTCGACTCGTCCTGGTACTACCTGCGCTTCCTGAGCCCGAAGGACGACACCCAGGCCTTCGACCGCGCGCAGGTTGAGCGCTGGGCACCGGTGGACCGCTATGTCGGCGGCGTCGAGCACGCGATCCTGCACCTGCTCTATGCGCGCTTCATCACGAAGGTGCTCTTCGACCTCGGCCACGTGCCGTTCACGGAGCCCTTCGAGTCGCTGCTCAACCAGGGCATGGTCATCCTCGACGGCTCCAAGATGTCGAAGTCGAAGGGCAACCTCGTCACGCTGTCGGAGGAGCTGGAGCGCTTCGGCGTCGATGCCGTGCGCCTGACGATGTCGTTCGCCGGCCCGCCCGAGGACGACATCGACTGGAAGGACGTCAGCCCCACCGGCGCGCAGAAGTTCCTCGCGCGGGCCTGGCGCCTGTCGAAGGAGGCGCTCGCCAAGCCCGGCACCGACCCGAAGCCGGGCGACCGCGCGCTGCGGCGCGAGACGCACAAGTTCCTGGCGGATGCGCCGGGCCTGATCGAGGGCCTGAAGTTCAACGTGGTCGTCGCCCGGCTGATGGAGCTCACGAACGTCACGCGCAAGGCCGTCGACGCCGGTCCCGGCGCGGGCGACCCCGCGGTGCGCGAGGCGGTCGAGACCATTGCGCTGGGCCTGTCGCTCTTCTCCCCGTACACGGCGGAGGACATGTGGGCGAACCTCGGCCACCAGCCGTCGATCGCGAACGCGGGCTGGCGCAAGGCCGATCTGTCGCTCACCAAGGAGGAGAGCGTCACGGCCGTCGTGCAGGTCAACGGCAAGGTGCGCGACCGCATCGACGTGGCGGCCGGCATCACCGACGCCGAGCTGGAGCAGCTCGCTCGCGACCTGCCGGGCGTGCAGCGGGCCATCGGTGACGCCGAGATCCGCAAGGCGATCGTGCGAGCCCCGCGCCTCGTGAACTTCGTCATCCAACCGTAGGTCGAGGAGCGGCCGCCTCCCCGTAGGTCGAGGAGCGTCCGCCACCCCCGTAGGTCGAGGAGCGTCCGCCACCCCCGTAGGTCGAGGAGCGCCCGCCGTAGGCGGGCGCGTCACGAGACCGGACGCGCCCCTGCCCCAACCGTCCACAACCGCGCCCGCGCCGCCCGCGCCCCCACCCGCATCCGCCCTACCGTGCCGGAATGTCCGGAACGGATGCGCGCTGGCGGCTGGGCGCGGGCGCCGCGGTGCTGCTCGTGCTCGGCGCCGTCGCGGGCGGCGTCGCGCAGCGAATGGTGGTCGACGCGCAGCCGGCCGCCGTGCTGCCGTCGCCGGTCGCGACCGTCGCCGGCGAGCTCGTCGTCGACGTGCAGGGCGCCGTGCGCGAACCGGGGGTCTATCGGCTGCCGCAGGGCGCCCGCGTGCTCGATGCGATCGCGCGCGCGGACGGCACCGCAGACGATGCCGCGCCAGGCGCCCTGAACCTCGCCCGCGTGCTCGTCGACGGCGAGCAGCTCATCGTGCCGACGGTCGAGGAGCAGGCCGCTGCCGCCGAGGCGGGTCCCTCCGGGGGCGGCGCGGGCCCTGGCGGGCTCGTATCGCTCAACCGGGCCGACCAGACCACGCTCGAGACGCTGCCCCGCGTCGGCCCGACGCTGGCGCTCGCCATCATCGCCCACCGCGAGGCGCACGGCCCCTTCACCGACATCGCGCAGCTCGACGACGTCTCGGGCATCGGCCCCGCGCTGCTGTCGTCGCTGACGCCGCTCGTGACGCTCTGATGCGCGACGTACGGCTCGCGCTCCCCGTTGGCATCGCGTGGGCGGCGCTCGCGGCGCTGAGCGCGCATGCGGCGCTGCTGGCGAACGCTGCGGTCGTCGCGGCATCCGCCGCTCTCGCGTGCCTGCTGACGGCGCACCTGCTCGCTCGCCGGCTGCCGGCGATCGCCGTCGACGCGGTCCGCACCGTCGCGGTGGGTGCCGCGCTGGCGTGTCCGCTGCTGGCGGCGGCCGACGCGATGGTCGCGAGCGGCTTCGACGAGTGCGGGGAGCTGTCGCTGCTGCTGCTCGGGCAGGCGACGCCGACCGAGGTGCTCGTCACCGGCTGCGACGGCGCAGCACCGATCGCGCTCGTCGACATGCGCAGCGCCATGCTGCTGCGAGCGCCGGATGCGCCGCTCACGATCGGTGCGACCGCCACCGGCGCGTGCAGTGCATGGCTCGACGGCTCGCGCTGGCTGCTGACCTGCAGCGAGCTGATGGTCGCCGAACCCGTAGCCTGGCTGGCCTGGGCCGGACCGCTGCGCGACGGGCTGCTCGCCGCCTCAGCGCAGCTGCCGGGCGCCGGGGGAGAGCTGCTGCCCGGTCTCGCGATCGGCGATGAGCGGCGAGTGAGTGCGCAGCTGCGCGCCGCGATGCTCGAGACCGGCCTCTCGCACCTCACGGCGGTCTCGGGCGCGAACTGTGTCATCGTCGTCGGCGCCGCGTTCCAGTCGGCGGCAGCGCTCGGGGCGCGGCGAGCGGTGCGTGTGGCGATCGCGGTCGGTGCGCTCGCGGCGTTCGTCGTGCTCGTCACGCCGGAGCCCTCTGTCGTGCGCGCCGGGGCGATGGCGGCGATCGGGCTGCTCGGCATCGTCACCGGGCGTCGCGCGGGTGCCGTAGCGGTGCTGTCGCTTGCGGTGCTGCTCGTGCTCGTGCTGCAGCCGCACCTGGCGACGAGCGCGGGCTTCGCGCTCTCGGCGCTCGCCACCTGCGGCCTCATCATGCACGGGCCGCCCATCGCGCGAGCACTCGGGCGCTGGCTGCCGCTGCCGATCGCGGCGCTCATCGCGGTGCCATTCGCCGCCCAGCTGTGGTGCCTGCCCGTGCTCGTCGCGCTCGATGCCCGCGTGAGCCTCGTCTCGGTGCTCGCGAACCTCTTGGCCGGGCCCGCTGCGCCGCTGGTCACGGTCGTCGGCCTGGCCGCCTGCCTCGCCGCGCCGCTCGCCCCGGCGGTGGCCGTGGGCCTGGCCTGGGTCGCGTGGATCCCGGCCGCGTGGATCGCCGGCGTCGCGATGGTGGCGCAGCAGCTGCCAGGCGCTCAGACGCCCTGGCCCGCAGCGCCGTGGGGTGCGGTGGCAGCGTCCGCCATGCTCGTCATCGTCACGATCGGCCATGCCAGGGGTCGTCTCGTGCGAGGCATCGCAGTCGCACTGATCGTGGGACTCGTCGTTGGTGCGGGGGCCGCGTGGCCGAGCATCCGCCTGGGCTCGCTCGCCGACTGGCGCATCGCCCAGTGCGACGTGGGGCAGGGCAGTGCCACGCTCGTGCGGCATGGCGGCGCCGTCGTGCTGGTGGACACGGGCAGGGATCCCGCCCTCGTGCGCCGCTGCCTCACCACGCTCGGGGTGCAGCGCATCGATCTGCTGGTGCTGACGCACTTCGACGCCGATCACGTCGGCGGCGCATCAGCGCTGGCCGGACGCACCGCCATGGTCGTGCACGGACCGCTGGATGATCGCGCGGGGCCCGTCGTCGATGAGCTCGCCGCCGCAGGCGCCGCCGTGCAGGAGGCTCGTCGCGGCGACGCGTGGCAGCTCGGCGGGCTGCGCATCGATGCGCTCTGGCCCATCGGCGATGCGGCGCCCGGCAACGACGCGAGCGTCGCGGTGACCGTCGACCTGCCGGGTGCGGGCGTCGAGCTGCTGGTGCTCGGCGACCTGGGCGCCGAGGCGCAGTCGCGCCTGCTCCGCGCCGGCGTGCCCTCGGCCGCGGTCGTGGTGGTCGCTCACCACGGCTCCGCCGACCAGCTGCCGGCGCTGTATCGCCGGGTGGGAGCATCCGTCGGTCTCGTCGGCGTCGGCGCCAACGACTACGGCCATCCGACGGATGCCGCCCTGCGCCTCGTGCGCGATGCCGGCACTGCGGCCCTGCGCACCGACGAGCTCGGCACGATCGCGCTGGCGCTCGACGAACAGGGCGTGCGCGTGTGGTCTGAGCGTGTCGGCGGCGCGCCGTAGGCTGATGGCATGGCAGCGAGCATCCCCAAGATCGGCTGGGAGCAGGTGTCGCCGGCACCCGTGGTGCTGGTGTTCGGCAAGGAGTCGTTCCTGGCGGACCGCGCGCTGCAGCGGCTGAAGTCGCTGCTGCTGCTGGAGGACCCGGAGCTCGAGGTCTCGGATCTCGATGCGGGCGCCTACACCGACGGTGCGCTCGAGCTGATCGCGAGTCCCTCGCTGTTCGACGAGCCGCGCCTCGTGCGGGTCGAGAACGGCGTCAAGGCGACGGATGCGTTCATCGCCGACGCGCTGCGCTACCTCGAGCAGCCGGTCGACGGCACCACGCTCGTGATCCGCCACGACGGATCGACGGTGCGCGGCAAGAAGCTGCTGGATGCGATCCGCAAGACATCCGGCGCGATCGAGGTGCTGTGCCAGCCGCTTGGCCGCGGCGATCTCGTGCCCTTCGCGCGCAACGAGCTGCGGCTGCTCGAGCGCGAGGCGACGCCCGGCGCCATCGCGGCGCTCGTCGACGCCTTCCACTCCGACATCGCCGAGCTCGCGAACGCCATCCGGCAGGTCGCGCTCGACACCGAGGGCCCCGTCACCGAGCAGGTCGTGCGCACCTACTACGCGGGCAGGGTCGAGACGACTGCGTTCGCCGTCGTCGACGAGGTCGTCGCGCGCGACACCGCGAAGGCGCTCGTCACGCTGCGCCAGGCGATCGCGACCGGTGCCGATCCGGTGCCGATCGTGGCGGCCTTCGCCATGCGATTCCGGCAGCTCGCGAAGGTCTCGGGCATCTCCGGAGGCGGCGGGCAGGCCGCCCGGCAGCTCGGCATGCAGGACTGGCAGCTCAACAATGCCCGGCGCGACCTGCGTGCCTTCACGGACGCCACACTCTGCGACGCGATCGAGGCGATCGCGCACGCCGACCACGCGGTGAAGGGCGCCGAGCGCGATCCGCAGTACGCGGTCGAGCGCCTGGTGCGCCAGATCGCCGACCGCAGCGTCGCCTGACCGCGCGCCTCCGGGCGAGCGCACGTTCGCCCGCGCCCGCGCGCATCCGTGCCCGCGCGCGCATCCGCGGACCGGTACGAGGCGGTCGCCCGGGAGGGCGCCGCGCGACGATTCGGTACCGGTGGCCTGCGGCGCGAAGGGTGTGCCCGCGGACCGGCACGAAGTGGTCGCCCGGGAGGGCGCGGCGCGACGATTCGGTACCAGTCCCGCTACCGGTACCTGTACCGGTGGGTGGCCGCGCCGAGGCGCATCCGCGGACCGGCACGAAGTGGTCGCCTGGGAGGGCGCCGCGCGACGATTCGGTACCGGTGGCCTGCGGGGTAGAGGGTGTGCCCGCGGACCGGTACGAATTGGTCGTGCAAGCGGGCGGCAGGCGACCGTTCGGTACCGCTATCGCCGCACGCCCGGGATGCGGGGTGCGTGGCGGATGCGGTGAGGGTCGGATGCCGGGGGACGACGAAGGGGACCCCGAGTGGGGTCCCCTTCGAGCGTGCGGTGCGGCTTAGAGCGCGGCGAACTGCTTCGCGATGGCCGACTTGCGGTTCGCGGCCTGGTTCTTGTGAATGACACCCTTCGACACGGCCTTGTCGAGCTTGCGCGTGGCAGCGGTGACCTTCTCCTGCGCGGCGTCCTTGTCGCCAGCGGCGATGGCCTTCTTGGCCTCGCGCACGACGGTGCGGAGCTCGCTCTTGAGCGCGCGGTTGCGGTCGGTCGCCTTCTGGTTCGTCAGAATGCGCTTGATCTGCGACTTGATGTTCGCCATGGTGTCCTGTTCTTGGTTCGTACGAGTTGATTGGCGGCGGCTTCTGCTCACCAGAGCCCGCCGCGACCCGCTCTCGCGCGACAAGCGCGCAGAAGAAGGGGAAGCCAACGAACGATGCTATCAGCGTGCGGACGCCACTCGCAACGCGGCGCCCGGCATCCGCTGTGGAAGAATGGGGCATTCCCCACCGCGCCCACCCCGCGGCCCCCTGAGCGTTTCAATGAGAAGGACCCGTGAGCCCCCGAGCGACCAAGGCACTCGAGCCAGCCGCGACCAGCCCCGCGCAGCTTCGCAACTTCTGCATCATCGCGCACATCGACCACGGCAAGTCGACCCTGGCCGATCGCATGCTGCAGCTGACCGGCGTCGTCGAGGATCGCGCCATGCGCGCGCAGTACCTCGATCGCATGGACATCGAGCGCGAGCGCGGCATCACCATCAAGTCGCAGGCCGTGCGGATGCCGTGGGAGCTCGAGGGGGAGACCTTCGCCCTCAACATGATCGACACCCCCGGCCACGTCGACTTCACCTACGAGGTCTCGCGCTCGCTCGCCGCCTGCGAGGGCGCGATCCTGCTCGTCGACGCCGCGCAGGGCATCGAGGCGCAGACCCTCGCCAACCTCTACCTGGCGATGGAGAACGACCTCGAGATCATCCCGGTGCTCAACAAGATCGACCTGCCGGCCGCCGACCCGGAGAAGTATGCGGGAGAGATCGCCCGCCTCATCGGCGGTGACCCCGACGACGTGCTGCGGGTGAGCGGCAAGACCGGTGAGGGCGTCGCGGAGCTGCTTGACCGCGTGGTGCGCTCCGTGCCCGCACCGGTCGGCGACGTCGACGGCCCCGCGCGCGCCATGATCTTCGACTCGGTCTACGACACCTACCGCGGCGTCGTCACCTACGTGCGCGTCATCGACGGCCGCCTCGCGCCCCGAGACCACATCCAGATGATGTCCACCGGCACCAAGCACGAGCTGCTCGAGATCGGCGTCTCGAGCCCGGAGCCGAAGCCCTCCAAGGGTCTCGCCGCCGGCGAGGTGGGCTATCTCATCACCGGCGTGAAGGATGTGCGGCAGTCGAAGGTCGGTGACACCGTCACGACCGCGCGCAATGCCGCGACCCAGGCGCTGCAGGGCTATGCCGACCCGAAGCCGATGGTCTTCTCCGGCATCTACCCGATCGACGGCGGCGACTATCCCGTGCTGCGCGAGGCGCTCGACAAGCTCAAGCTCTCGGATGCGGCGCTCGTCTACGAGCCGGAGACCTCGGTCGCGCTCGGCTTCGGCTTCCGCTGCGGCTTCCTCGGCCTGCTCCATCTGGAGATCATCACGGAGCGCCTCCGCCGCGAGTTCGACCTCGACCTGATCGCCACGGCCCCGAGCGTGGTCTACCAGGTGCAGACCGAGGACCGCACCGTGCACACGGTGACGAACCCGAGCGAGTTCCCCGACGGGAAGATCAGCTCGATCGTCGAGCCGATGGTGCGCGCGACGATCCTGGCGCCCAAGGACTACGTCGGCGCGATCATGGAGCTGTGCCAGTCCCGCCGCGGCACGCTCGGCGGCATGGAGTACCTCTCGGAGGACCGCGTCGAGCTGCGCTACCGGCTGCCGCTGGGCGAGATCGTCTTCGACTTCTTCGACCAGCTCAAGTCGAAGACGCAGGGCTACGCCTCGCTCGACTACGAGGTCGACGGCGAGGAGGAGGGCGACCTCGTCAAGGTCGACATCCTGCTGCAGGGCGAGCAGGTCGACGCGTTCAGCGCCATCGTGCACCGCGACAAGGCCTATGCCTACGGCGTGCTCATGGCCGGCAAGCTGCGCGAGCTCATCCCCCGGCAGCAGTTCGAGGTGCCGATCCAGGCTGCCGTCGGTGCGCGGATCATCGCCCGCGAGACCATCCGCGCGATCCGCAAGGACGTGCTCGCCAAGTGCTATGGCGGCGACATCACCCGCAAGCGCAAGCTGCTGGAGAAGCAGAAGGAGGGCAAGAAGCGCATGAAGATGGTCGGTCGCGTCGAGGTGCCCCAGGAGGCCTTCATCGCCGCCCTCTCCAGCGGTGAGACGAAGAAGGACGCGAAATGACCACCCCCATCCGCGATCGCGCGACGAACTACGGCTCGGTGGGCGCCACGGCGCACTTCGACTTCCACCGCTTCCCGCCGAAGGGCTTCGAGGTCGTGCAGCTGCGCAGCCGCATCGGCCACGGCCGGCCGCGCTACGACGCCGCAGTCGCCGCGCTGCGCACCTGGAAGATCCAGCGGCTCGCCGGCATCGAGGTCGACGTGGTCGGCACCGAGGACGGCAGCACCTACCGCCCGGTCGGCTTCGAGGGCACCGAGGCGACGCGTGCGGCGAGCATCGAGCCGCAGCAGGACTTCGGTCCCGACGGTGAGCCGTTCCTGCAGCCGGGGGACTCCGTCGATCAGCGCGTGCGCTTCCTGGGGCTGCAGATCCACGCCCCCATGCGCGTGATCGCCGTGGAGGAGGAGCCGTCGAGCCACGGCGTGATCCTCGGCACCCTCGACGGGCACCCCGAGGCCGGCGAGGAGCGCTTCACGATCGAGATCGCCGAGGATGAGACCGTCTTCCTGCACTTCCGCGCCATCGTGCGCAACGCGAAGTGGTGGGTGAAGGCCGGCGCTCCCGTCGCCAAGGCGATGCGCAGCAAGTACCACGACCGCTACCTGACGGTGCTGCGGTCCATCGACGTCCGCTGACCGTGGCTCGGCTGCCCGAGGGCGAGACGGCGCCGGCGGATGGCGCGCTGCCCGCGGGCACCGCGGCCGACGCGCCGTTCGGCGTCTACATCCACGTGCCGTTCTGCTCGGTGCGCTGCGGCTACTGCGACTTCAACACCTACACGGCCGACGAGCTGCGCGGCGCCACCAGAGCCGGCTACCCGGCAGACGTCGCCGCCGAGATCGAGCTCGCCGCGCGCGTGCTCGGCGACCTCGGACCGCTGCGGCCGATGCAGACCGTCTTCTTCGGCGGCGGCACGCCGACGCTGCTGCCCGCCGGTGACCTGGTGCGGATGCTGCAGGGCGTGACCGCCGCGTTCGGCCTCGCCGACGGCGCCGAGGTGACGACCGAGGCGAACCCGGACTCGATCGATGCGGCCGGGCTGCGGCAGCTGCGCGATGGCGGCGTCACCCGCGTGTCGTTCGGCATGCAGTCGGCGAGGTCGCACGTGCTGGCGGCGCTCGATCGCACTCACGACCCGGCGCGCGTGCCGCTCGTGGTCGAGTGGGCCAGGGAGGCGGGCCTGGAGGTCAGCCTCGACCTCATCTACGGCGCACCTGGGGAATCGCTCGACGACTGGCAGGCCTCGCTCGACGCGGCGATCGCGATGCAGCCCGACCACATCTCCGCCTACGCGCTGATCGTCGAGGAGGGCACGGCGCTGGCCCGGCGGATCCGTCGCGGCGAGCTCACGACCCCCGACGACGACCTGCAGGCAGCGATGTACGAGGCAGCGGATGCCTCGCTCGCCGCCGCGGGCTACGCCTGGTACGAGGTCTCCAACTGGGCGAAGGAGCACCGCGTCGCGCGGCACAACCTCGCCTACTGGCGCGGGCACGACTGGTGGGGCTTCGGGCCCGGCGCGCACAGCCACGTCGGCGGCGTGCGCTGGTGGAACGTGAAGCATCCCGCGGCGTATCGCGATCGACTGCTCGCGGGCGCCTCACCGGCCCTCGCTCGTGAGGTGCTGGACGACGAGACGCGCCGCGTCGAGCGCGTGCTGCTCGAATCCCGCATCGCGGAGGGGCTGGCGATCGACCTGCTCGAGCCCGAGGGGCGCGTCGCCGTCGCGGGGCTCGTCGCCGAGGGGCTGGCAGACGGAAGAGCCGCCCTCGCCGGCCGGGTGGTCCCGACGCTGCGAGGGCGGCTCCTGGCCGACGCCGTGGTGCGCCGACTGCTGCCGTGAACCGGCGCTACTTCACGATGCGCCAGTTGAACGGGTAGCGGTACGAGCCGCCGCCGTTCACGCGCATCGCGCCGATGATCGAGAAGATCACCTGCAGCAGACCCGGGATCCACCAGAGCGCCAGCAGGATGAGGCCGATGCCGACGATGCTGAGGATCGTGCCGAGCACGAGCAGGCCGACGGCCGCGATCGTCATCAGAATGCCGAAGTTGAGCGCCTCCTTCGACTCCTGACGGGCGAATGCGCTGCGGTCCTTGTAGATGAGGAAGACGATCAGCGGGCCGATCCAGCCGCCGTAGCCGCCGGTCACGATCGTCGACAGGCCGGACAGGTGACCCCACATGCCCGCGTTCTTCTCGTCGACTGGCGACATCGGTGACGCGCCGCCGTACTGCGGCTGACCGGGGGCGCCGTACTGGGGCTGGCCGGGCTGACCGTACTGCGGCTGACCGGCGGCGCCGTACTGGGGCTGGCCGGGCTGGCCCTGCTGGGGCTGACCGTGCTGACCGTGCTGCGCATGCGGTGCCTGACCGCCCTGTGCCTGACCGCCCTGGGCCTGACCCCCCTGGGCCTGGCCGGGCTGACCGTAGCCGGGCGCACCGCCCTGCCCATACGCGGGCGCGCTGCCCGAGGCGGCGTCGGCGGCGCCCGGCTGCTGGTTCTGCTGCCAGCTCTGGTCGCCCTCGCCGGCGCTGAACGCGGGCTGCCCCGGTGCCGGCTCGGGCGCGACGGGCGCGGAGGAGAAGGACTGCGCGGGCTCGCCGACGCCGGGTGCGGCGGGAGCTGCCGGAGCGCTCGGCGTCGCGTGCTGCTCGTCGGTCACGGCGAAGCCGTCAGCGGGCTGCTCGGCGGGATCGACGCCCTCTGCTCGAGGCGTGTTCGGATCAGACATGGTGTGCCTTTCTTCGATCGTCGTCGCGAGGCGCCGGAGCGCTCTGCTCCTCACCATTGTGCGCCTTCTCGCCTGAGGATCCCATGCCAAACTTCCAGACGGGTAGGATTGGCAGTCAGCAGTAGAGAGTGCCAGGCCGGGGCGTCCCCGTGCCAGGAGCGGAGAGGAGCGCGGATGGTCTCGGATCGCGGTCTCGATGTGCTTCGCGCGATCGTGCAGGACTACGTCGCGCTGCGCGAGCCGGTCGGCTCGAAATCGATCGTCGAACGGCACGCGTTCGGCGTCTCGGCGGCGACCATCCGCAACGACATGGCGCTGCTGGAGGAGGAGGAGCTCATCGCGGCTCCGCACACGTCGTCCGGCAGGATCCCCACGGACAAGGGCTACCGGGTCTTCGTCGACCGGCTCCAGCGCATGCAGCCGCTCTCGCACGCTCAGCGCGTGGCGATCACCCGCTTCCTCGCTGACTCCGTCGATCGGGAGGATGTGCTCGACCGCACGGCACGGCTGCTCTCGCAGCTGACCAACCAGGTCGCGCTCGTGCAGGTGCCGCTGCGCCGCCACACTGTGGTGCGCCGCGTCGAGCTGGTCGCAGTGGTGGAGCACCGGCTGCTCGCGGTGCTGATCCTGGACTCCGGGCGAGTCGAGCAGCGCGTCGTCGACGCGCAGCAGCGGATCGACCCGGAGCAGGCGACCGCCCTCGGACGCGCGCTGACCGAGACCGTCGGCGAGCACACGCCCGCCGAGGCGATCGCGCGACTGGCCGGCGCCGCAGCATCCGCGCCCGAGGCGCTTCGACCCGCCACCGGCGCGGTCGCGCAGGCCCTGGGCGAGATGCTGCAGGCGGGCGGTGGCGACCGGATCGTGATGGCGGGAGCCTCGCACCTCGTCCGCGAGGAGCGCGACTTCCAGGGCACGGTGACGCCCGTGTTCGACGCCATCGAGGAGCAGGTCACGCTGCTGCGCCTGTTCGACGAGATGGGCCTCGAAGGCGAGGTCGCGACCCGCATCGGGCGCGAGCTCACCGGCCCACTGGGGGAGGCCTCCGTGGTCACCTCCACCTACAGCACCGACGGCATCGAGGGCCACATCGGGGTGCTGGGACCGACCCGCATGGACTATGCAGGAAACATGGCCGCGGTGCGCGCAGTGGCGCGCTACCTGACGCGGCTGCTGAGCGAGGACTGAGTGACAGACCACTACGAGACCCTCGGCGTCGCGCGTGACGCCGGCCAGGACGAGATCAAGAAGGCGTACCGCAAGCTCGCCCGCGAGCTGCATCCGGATGTGAATCCGAGCGCTGAGGCGTCGGACCGCTTCAAGGACGTCACGCACGCCTACGACGTGCTGGGCGACGCCCAGTCGCGCGCGGAGTACGACCGCGGCCCGACCGCGGGCGCGGGCTCGTTCGGCTTCGGCGACATCTTCGAGCAGTTCTTCGGCGGCGGTGGCCGCACGAGCGGCCCGCGCTCGCGCCGGCAGCCCGGGCAGGACAGCCTGCTGCGCGTCGACCTCGATCTCGCCGACGTCGTCTTCGGCGTGCATCGCGAGCTGCGCGTGCAGACCGCAGTGCTCTGCGAGACGTGCGAGGGCGCCGCTACCGAGCCGGGCACGAGCCCCGAGCGCTGCATGCAGTGCGGCGGCTCCGGCCACGTGCAGCGCCAGGTGCGATCGCTGCTCGGCAACGTCGTCACCAGCCAGCCCTGCGTCGTCTGCCAGGGCTACGGCACCGTCATCCCGCAGCCGTGCCACACCTGCGCGGGCCACGGCCGCGTGCGCGCGGAGCGCACGATCCCCGTTGACATCCCGGCCGGCGTCGACACCGGCCTGCGCATCCAGATGCCCGGCCAGGGCGAGGTCGGCGAGGGCGGTGGGCCTGCTGGCACGCTGTACCTCGAGATCAACGTGCGCCATCACGAGGTCTTCAGCCGCGACGGCGACGACCTGCTCGGCACGGTCGAGGTCTCGATGCCGGATGCCGCGCTCGGCGCGCGCGCGACGCTGGAAGGCATCGACGGGCCCATCGAGGTCGAGGTGCGCCCCGGCACGCAGTCGGGCGACGTGATCTCGATCGCGGACCGCGGCGTGACGCGCCTGCGCGGGGCGGGTCGCGGCGACCTCAAGCTCGGTGTGCAGGTGCTCACACCCACGAAGACCGACCGACGCACCGAGGAGCTGCTGCGCGAGCTGCGCGAGCGCACGAAGGCGCCGGGGCCGCAGCTGTCGCAGTTCCGGCAGGGTCTCTTCGCCAAGATGCGCGACCGCTTCCGGCTCTGATGGCCCACTGCTACTGGCACGACGCGCTCGCCGGAGCGGCGGCGGGCGATGTCGTGACGCTGACGGGTGACGAGGCGCATCACGCGGCCGTCGTCTCGCGGATGCGTCGCGGCGAGCGCGTGCTGGTCAGCGACGGCCGAGGGGCGCTCGCCGAGGGCGTGATCGACCGCGCGGAGCGCGACGGCGTCGATGTCGTGCTGCAGCACGTGGCGCTCGTCGCCGTGCCCAGCCCGCGCATCGGGCTCGCGCAGGCGCTCGCGAAGGGCGACCGCGCCGAGCTCGCCGTGCAGGCGTCGACCGAGCTCGGTGTCGACGCGCTCGTGCCGTGGCAGGCGCGCCGCAGCGTCGTGCAGTGGAAGGGCGAGCGCGGCGAGAAGTCGCTCGAGCGCTGGCGCAAGGTGGTGCGGGAAGCTGGCAAGCAGGCGATCCGTCCGCACTTGCCGGAGGTCACCCCGGTCGTCGACACCGGCGGCCTTGCGGCGCTCGCCGACACGTGGCAGCTGGTGGTGCTGGATCCGACCGCTGCCGTCTCGATCGCCGAGGTCACCATCGATCGCGACGTGCTGCTGATCGTGGGTCCGGAGGGCGGCATCGATCCCGCCGAGCTCGAGGCGCTCGACGCCGCCGGTGCGACGCGGGTGCGCATGGGCGACCATGTGCTGCGCACCTCGACCGCGGGCCTCGCGGCGATCGCGGCGCTCTCGGTTCGACTCGGCCGCTGGTGAGCAGCGCGAAGGTAGGCTGATCGCATGGCTGAGCCAACTGTGTTCGAGAAGATCGTCGCGCGCGAGATCCCTGCGGAGATCGTGCTCGAGAACGATCGCATCATCGCGTTCACCGACATCAATCCGCAGGCGCCGATGCATGTGCTCGTGGTGCCCAAGACCGCCGCGTACCGCGACGTGGTCGAGTTGGCGGCCGGCGACCCCGATCTGCTCGCCGAGATCGTCCAGGTCGCGAGGGCCATCGCGCGGGAGCGCGCCCAGGGCGACTTCCGCCTCGTATTCAACACCGGCGAGCTCGCCGGGCAGACCGTGTTCCACGCGCACGCGCACGTGCTCGCCGGAACGCTCGGAGAGGGATCGCTTGCCTGACGACACGCAGTCGATAGAGATCGACGGCATCGAGATGGTGCGGCTGCTCGGGCCGCAGGACCGGCTGCTGACGCGCTTGGAGCGCGAGCACCCCGACGTGCAGGTGGCGGTGCGAGGCAATCTCGTCACGCTCACCGGCCCCGAGCAGGAGGTCGAGGTCGCCACACGACTCGTGCAGGAGCTCGTCGACCTCGTGCGCCAGGGCACCGACCTCACCGACAGGGAGGTGGGCGAGGGAACGCGCATCCTGCGCCAGGACTCCACGCGCAGCCTCGCCGACGCGATCGGCGAGGTCATCCTCACGTCCAAGGGCAAGTCGATCCGAGCCAAGACCGAAGGCCAGCGCGACTACGTCGAAGCGATCGACCAGCACACGATCGTGTTCGGCATCGGGCCAGCCGGCACCGGCAAGACCTACCTGGCGATGGCCAAGGCCGTGCAGGCCCTGCACCGCAAGGAGGTCAGCCGCATCATCCTGACGCGCCCGGCCGTGGAGGCAGGCGAGCGGCTGGGATTCCTGCCCGGCACGCTCACCGACAAGATCGACCCCTACCTGCGGCCGCTGTTCGACGCGCTCAACGAGATGATGGATCCCGAGCTGCTGCCGAAGCTGCTCGCCACGGGTGTCGTCGAGGTCGCGCCGCTGGCCTACATGCGCGGTCGCACGCTGAACGACTCGTTCATCGTGCTCGATGAGGCGCAGAACACCAGCCCCGAGCAGATGAAGATGTTCCTCACGCGCCTCGGCTTCGGCTCGAAGATGGTCGTCACCGGCGATGCGACGCAGGTCGACCTGCCGGCGGGAACCTCCGGCCTGCAGGTCGCGAAGCAGGTGCTGCACCGCCTCGACGACATCCACTTCGCCACGCTGACCAGTGCCGACGTGGTGCGGCACACGCTCGTGGGCGAGATCGTGGATGCCTACACCGAGCACGACCAGCGGCAGATGGCGCGCACCGCGCGCGCATCCCAGCACCACGCACGCGGAAGGCGCAGCTGATGTCGATCGATCTGCTGAACGAGTCCGGCATGGCGGTGGACGAAACGCAGCTGCTGCGGCTGGTCGCATTCGACCTGCAGGAGCTCTTCGTCCACCCGCACGCCGAGGTGTCGATCGCGCTCGTCGACGTGGGCAGCATGGAGCAGCTGCACGTGCAGTGGATGGACGAGGCCGGCCCGACCGATGTGCTGTCGTTCCCGATGGACGAGCTGCGGCCCGGAACGCCCGGCCGCGTCACCCCAGCCGGGCTGCTGGGCGACATCGTGCTGTGCCCGGAGGTCGCGCGCGAGCAGGCGAAGGAGGCCGGCCACGATCTCATGGCAGAGCTGCGCCTGCTCACCACCCACGGCTTGCTGCACCTGCTCGGCTTCGATCACGCCGAGCCGAGCGAGCGCGACGAGATGTTCGCGCTCCAGGACAAGCTGCTCGCAGCGTTCGATGCGCAGGACAGCGGCGCTCCCGGCCGCATCCGCTGATGTTCGCGACCGTACTCTTCCTCGTCGCGACCCTGCTGGTCGCCTTCGGCGCCCTGCTGGCGGCATGCGATGCGGCGCTCGGCGTGGTCTCTCGCGCCGAGCTCCACGACGCCGCGAAGCACTCCAGGCGCAGCGGCGCGATGCGCGCCATCGCCGACGACCTGCGCGGCCACGTCATGACGCTGCAGTTCGGCCGCATCATGTTCGAGACGGTCGCTGCGGTGCTCATCACGCTCGCCGTCGACTCGCTCGTGGTGGAGTGGTGGATCACGCTGCTCATCGCCGGCGGCGCCATGATCGTGATCTCCTTCGTGCTGGTGGGCTCCAGCCCGCGTGCGGTCGGCCGGGCCCACGCGCTCGGGCTGCTGCGCGCATCCGCCGGGTTCATCCGCTTCTGGCGCGTGCTGACGGGCCCGATCGCCTCGCTCGTGGTGACGGTGGGCGACAAGGTGACGCCGGGGCGGCAGCGCGAGACCGCGTTCGGCACCGAGGCGCAGCTGCTCTCGATGGTCGACGCCGCCGCCGAGAGCGCGGTGCTCGAGGACGACGATCGCGAGCTGATCCACTCGATCTTCGAGTTCAACGAGACGCTCGTGCGCGAGGTGATGGTGCCGCGGCCCGACATGATCGTGGTCGAGAGCGACACGACCGCGAAGGATGCGCTGCGCATGTTCCTCGACAACGGGCTCTCGCGCATGCCCGTGGTGGGGGAGTCGACCGACGAGATCGACGGCATCCTCTATCTGCGCGATGTGGTGCGCAGCAACACCTGGCGACCCGACGCCGACGAGACCGCGGCCGATCTCGCGCGGCCGGCGATCCTCGTGCCGGAGTCGAAGAAGGCCGACGACACCCTCGCTCTCATGCAGGCGGAGCGGATGCACGTGGCGATGGTCGTCGACGAGTACGGCGGCATCGCCGGCCTCGTGACGCTGGAGGATCTGGTGGAGGAGCTCGTGGGCGAGATCCACGACGAGCACGACCGCGGCAGGGCCGAAGCGGTCGATGCCGGTGATGGCACCTGGCACGTCTCCGCACGCCTGCAGATCGATGAGCTCGGCGACCTGTTCGGGCTCAACCTGGACGACGAGGACGTCGACACGGTCGGCGGGCTCGTGCAGAAGGAGCTCGGCCGCATTGCGGAGGTCGGCGACGTCGTCGAGACCGATGGCCTGCACATCGAGGTGCGATCGATCGACGGTCGCGGGCGCAACGCAGGGGAGATGGGCGTGTGGCGCACCTCCGAACCTGACGAGCAGACAGCACCCGAGGGGGCGGCATGACCGACGAGAACCAGCCCGGCGAGTCCGAGGCAGAGGCAGAGCGCGCGCCGGCCGGGCGGCCAGAGCCCGAGGACACCGGCCGCGCGGCTCAGATCGCTGCCGCGCACCGCAGCGGCTTCGTCACCTTCGTCGGCCGCCCGAACGCGGGCAAGTCGACGCTCATGAACGCGCTCGTGGGCGAGAAGATCGCCATCACCTCGTCGAAGCCGCAGACCACGCGGCACGCGATCCGCGGGGTCGTGCATCGCGAGGGCGCGCAGCTCGTGATCGTCGACACGCCCGGCATGCACAAGCCGCGCACGCTGCTGGGCCAGCGGCTCAACTCGGTCGTCAAGACGACGCTCGGCGACGTCGACGTCATCTGCCTGTGCATCCCCGCGAACGAGGCGCTCGGCACCGGTGACCGCTACATCGATCAGCAGCTCGAGGGCTTCCCGCGCGCGAAGAAGATCGCGGTGGTGACCAAGACCGACGTCGCCTCGCGGGAGTCGGTGGCGAAGCAGCTGCTCGCGGTCTCCGAACTGCGGGAGTGGGATGCGATCGTGCCGCTCTCATCGGTCACGGGCATCCAGCTCGATGTGCTGGTCGATCAGCTCGTGGCGCTGCTGCCGTACGGCCCGCCGCTCTACGAGGCCGAGACCACGACCGAGGAATCGCTGAGCGTGCGGATCGCCGAGCTCGTGCGCGAGGCCGCGCTCGAGGGCGTCCGCGACGAGCTGCCGCACTCGATCATGGTGACGATCGACGACATCGTGGCGCGCGAGGATCGCGAGCTGACCGACGTCTACGCGAACCTCTGGGTGGAGCGCGACAGCCAGAAGGGCATCATCATCGGCAAGGGCGGCTCGCGGCTGCGCCAGGTGGGCGCGGATGCTCGCGCCGAGATCGAGCGCGTGCTCGGCACGCAGGTGCACCTCGACCTGCGGGTGAAGGTCGCCAAGGAGTGGCAGGGCGACCCGAAGCAGCTCGGCCGCTTCGGCTTCTAGCCCGCCCCGACCGGCACGCTCGCCCCGACCGGTGCCGCTGCGCCCGGCCGGTGCCACCGCGCCCGACCGGTGCCCGCGCATCCGACCGGTGCCGGCGCATCCGGCCGACCGGTGCCGGCGGATCCGGCCGACCGGTGCCGGCGCATCCGGCCGACCGGTGCCGCTGCGCCCGATTGGTGCCGGCGCGCCAGCCCCACTCAGGCGGAAGCGAACCAGTCGGTAGACGGCGCCGCCGGCCTGCCCGACCGGTGCCGCTGCGCCCGACCGGTGCCGCTGCGCCCGACCGGTGCCGCTGCGCCCGACCGGTGCCGCTGCGCCCGACCGGTGCCGCTGCGCCCGACCGGTGCCGCTGCGCCCGACCGGTGCCGCTGCGCCCGACCGGTGCCGCTGCGCCCGACCGGTGCCGGCCTGCCCGACCAGTGCCGGCGCGCCAGCCCCGCTCAGGCGGAAGCGCACCAGTCGGTCGGCTGCCCCGGCGACGCCGCCGCCGACGCCGCCGACGCGGTCCCGAGCAGAGGACGATCCAGCGAAACGTCACGAGTAGAGGACGCATCGTCCTCTACTGAGCGATCGTCCTCGATCTGCGACACCCGGCCTCCGCCCAGCGGATGATTCCCACCCGCTCCGTCGCTCGCGCCCCCCGCCGCGACGTAGCCTGATTCCATGCCCACGACCGCGCTCACGGAGACCGAGCCAGCCTCGCCGACCCCCGCGGTGCCTCCTCGGATACACCGCTCGGCGCTGAAGGCCGACGCGGTGCTCGCCGCGGTGACGCTCGCGGTGCTGGCGATCCCGTCGCTGCTGCTCATGGTCGTGATGGTCGACGGTGGCCAGTGGGGGCTGTCGCTGATCGTCGCGGCTGCGATGGCGGGAGCGATCCTCGTCCGCCGCACGCGGCCGGTGCTCGCGCTCGCCGGCCTCACGCTGCTCGCGGCGGGGCATGTCGCGCTGCAGCTGTGGCTGTTCCCGGTGTGGTTCGGCGTGCTCGTCGTGCTCTACTCGGTGGGTCGCTTCAGCCGCTGGCCGGGGCGATTGCTCGGCGTCGGCCTCTCGTTCATCGCGTCGCTGCTCGCGGCGTACTGGTTCGCGGTCGAGACCTCCTTCAACGGGGTCGAGACCGGCGTGGGGCTGTTCAGCGCGATGTCGCTGCTGTGGATCCCGCCCATGCTGCTGTTCAGTCTCGCGATCCTCACCGGTTGGGGCGTTGCCGCCGTGGATCGCAGCACCGCCGCGAGCGCGGTCGCGCAGGTCTCGCTGCGGCGTGCCGATCAGGAGGAGGAGCGCGCTGCCCTCGCTCGCGACATGCACGACGTGGTCGCCCACTCGCTCGCGGTCGTGATCGCGCAGGCGAACGGCGCGCGCTACACGCAGGATGCCGCGGCCAAGGACGCCTCGCTCGAGTCGATCGCCGGCACCGCGAAGGAGGCGCTCGGCGACGTGCGGCTGCTGCTCGGGCAGCTGCGGCACACCGAGGCGCCGGATCCGATCGCGTCGATGGCCGGTGTCGACGCGCTCATCGACCGGATGCGCGAGAGCGGTCTCGACGTGCGCCTCGATCGACTGCATCCCGGCGTCGCGCTGCCGCGCACCGCCGACATCGCCGCATACCGGATCCTGCAGGAGGCGCTGACGAACGCGCTCCGCCACGGCGACCGAAGTCAGCCGGTGCTCGTGCGGCTGCATGGCGTACCGCTGCCCGGCGGCCCCGATGGCATCGTGGTCGACGTGCACAACCGCCTCCTGTCCGAGCCCGGCATGGCCGGCCACGGCGTGCGCGGCATGCACGAGCGCGCCCGACTCGCCGGCGGCGAGGCCTGGACCGGCATCGACCAAGGATGGTTCCGCGTGCGCGCGGCCTTCCCGGGGGGCCTGCGATGATCCGGGTGCTCATCGTCGACGACCAGGCGCTGTTCCGCGGCGGCATCCGGATGCTCGTCGAGTCGCAGGCAGACATGGTCTGCGTCGGCGAGGCCGCCGACGGCGCGCAGGCGGTGCGGCTGGCCGAGGAGCAGCAGCCCGATGTGGTGCTCATGGACGTGCGGATGCCCGTGCTCGACGGCATCTCGGCCACCGCCCGCATCGTCGCGGCGCGCCCGCAGACCCGCGTCATGGTGCTCACGACCTTCGACCTCGACGAGGCGGCTGCGCGCGCCATCCGCGCTGGCGCATCCGGCTTCATCCTGAAGGACGCCGAGCCCGAGCTCGTGCTGGCCTCGATCCGCACGGTGCACGCCGGCAACGAGGTCGTCGCGGCCAGCGCGACCAGGGCGCTGTTCAAGGCCTTCGGTGCCCAGCGCCGTCAGGCGCCGGGCACGTTCGCGGGACTCACGGAGCGGGAGCGGGAGATCTTCGGACTGGCCGCGAAGGGGCTCTCGAACACCGAGATCGCACGCAACGAGTTCGTCTCGGAGGCCACGGTCAAGACGCACATCTCGCGCATCCTCACCAAGCTCGGCCTGCGCGACCGCGTGCAGCTCGTCGTCTTCGCCTACGAGCACGGCCTCGCAGGCGAGCGCGCCTGAAGCGCCAGCCCTCGCCGCACCCGCCCCGGGCACCCGCGCGGCAGAGATGTCGCCAGCGGCGCACACGCAGCGCGGATGCGCGCAGAGAGCGACAATCCTGCGGAAGGCGGCGGTGGGGCGTGCAGGAGGAGCGGGCTCCTAGGCTGGCGACATGGCAGAAGTGTGGCGGCCGGACGTGCTCGGTGAGGGGTTCGAGCAGCTGACGCTGCCGCTCGGCACCGACGACGAGGGCCCGGTCGTCGCGACCCTCGTGCGGAGCCTGCCGCCGTGGCGGCTGCGGCCGCGCCCGCTGCATGATGTCGACGTGCTGTACGTGCACGGCTGGACCGACTACTTCTTCCAGATCTCGCTTGCCCGCTTCTGGACGGATCGGGGCGCGCGCTTCTTCGCGCTCGACCTGCGGAAGCACGGCAGGAGCCTGCGCGAGGGGCAGACCGAGGGCTTCATTACCGACCTCGAGACCTACGACGAGGACATCGCCGCCGCGCTGACCGAGATGCGACGCGATGCGCCGCGCCGGCGCCTCGTGCTGTTCGGTCACTCGACGGGCGGCCTCACCCTCAGCCTGTGGACATGTCGGCATCCGGGCAAGGCGCAGGCGGTGATCCTGAACAGCCCGTGGCTCGAGTTCCAGTTCAGCGCCGCGGCCCGCGCGGCGCTCAGCCCCGTCGTGGAACTGCGTGCGAAGCGTCGGCCTCTCGACGCCGCCCCGCAGCTGGACTTCGGCTACTACGCCCGCGCACTCGAGACGGTCGCCGACGCCGACGACCCCGTCACGGTGAATCTCGATTGGCGGCCGGAGCTGAGCTGGCCGGTGCGCGCCGCCTGGCTCGACGCCATCCTCAAGGGCCACAACCTGGTCGCTGCGGGCCTCGACATCGACGCACCCGTGTGCGTGCTGCTCTCGGCGCGCAGCGCCCCGCCGCTGCGGTGGTCGGCCGACCTGACGAACGTCGACTCGGTGCTCGTCGTCGATGACATCGCGCGCGCGGCGCTGCGGCTCGGCTCCTCCGTCACGATCGAGCGCATCGACGGTGCGCTCCACGACGTCTTCCTCTCGCGGAAGGAGCCGCGCGAGGACGCCTACCGGAGGCTGGACCGGTGGGCGCGCGGATGCCTCGCACCTCGCCTCTGAGCTCACCGCGGTCGTGCGCTGATGCTTCTGACGAGCGCCGCCGACCCGGCGGATCATCCGCTCGGATGACGCAAGGTCGGCCCGGGGTCTGACGACGCCGCGCCCCCGCGGTCGAAGACTGGAGGCATGCACCAGCACGCACTCCGGCTCCACGCCGTCACGAAGCGCTTCGGCCTCGGTGACGCATCCGTCACCGCCCTCGATCACCTCGACCTCGAGATCGCGCCCGGGACGCTCACCGCGGTCATGGGCCAGTCCGGCTCCGGCAAGTCGACCCTCCTGCACCTCGCCGCCGGCCTCGACGCGCCCACTTCGGGCGACGTCGTCATCGGCGGCACGTCCGTCGTCGGGCTCGACGACGACGCGCTCACGGCGCTGCGCCGCGAGCAGGTCGGCGTCGTCTTCCAGTCGTTCAACCTCGTCCCCAGCCTCACGGCGCTCGAGAACGTCGAGCTGCCGGCGCTGCTCGCGGGCAGGGCGCCCGAGCGACGGCGCATCCAGGACCTGCTCGACGACCTCGGCGTCGCCGGACTCGGCGCGCGACGACCGCACGAGCTCTCTGGCGGTCAGCAGCAGCGCTTCGCGATCGCGCGCGCGCTCGCGCATCGACCCTCCATCGTGCTGGCCGACGAGCCGACGGGCGCGCTCGACAGCGCGACGTCGCTCGAGGTGCAGGAGATCCTCGTCGCGCAGGCCGCTGCCGGTCAGGCGATCGTCGTCGTCACGCACGACCCCGTGGTCGCCGCGCGCGCGGAGCGGGTCGTGCTGCTGCGCGACGGCCGCATCGACGACGACCTGGTGGCGACCGACGCCGCGACCATCGCGCAGCGCATGCTGCGACGCCCGGATCCGGTGGACCCGGGACCCCGCGCACAGCGCACGAGCGGTGGTGTGCGATGACCGCCACCACGACGCCCGCCACCGCGCCCGAGGCCGCGCCCTCCGCGACCCGCGCCGACGCGTCCGCGCGCTCCTCCCGCACGGGCGCCGCACTCGCGTTCGCCGTCGCAGCGCTGGCCGCCGCGTTCGGCACGGCGCTGTCGACCCTGATGGAGCATGCCGCGCTCGCGCTCTACGGTGAGCGGATGGTGGCCGAGAGCGAGACCGCCAGGCTGCTGCTCGCGCTCTCGGGAACGCTGCTCATCGGGGTCTCCGTCGTCGTCGCCGCGATCGTCGTGCGCCAGGCATGCACGAGCGCGGTCGAGGATCTGCGCGGCGAGATCGCGCTGCGCCGGCTGCTGGGCGCTGCAGCGCGGTCCGAGCGACGACGGATGCTCGGCCGCTGCACCGCGGTCGGCGTGGGCGGCGCAGTGCTCGGCTGGGGAGTCGGCGTGCTCGCCGCGATCCCGATCGAGCATCTGCTCACGCAGCCTGAGGAGGGGCTCGAGCTCACCGGCATGCCGCCCGTCATGCCCGCGGCACTCGTGCCCGCGGTCGCGGTCGCCCTCGCCGCCGCCATCGCGGCGTGGGTCGCGACCCGCACGGTGCTCGCCGTCACACCGCTCGAGGCGCTGCGGGGCGCCGGCGTCGACGTCGAGACGGCGGGCCCGCGCGGCCGCCGCGTCGGGACACGCGTCTCGCTCGCCCTCGGCGCGCTGCTGCTCGTGGCAGCCGTGCTGCTCGGTGCGATCACGCCCTTCGCCGTGCTGGTGGGCTTCGCAGGCGGCGTCGTGCTCGTCATCGGCATCGTCGGCATCGCACCGCTCGCCGCACCACCGCTCGTCGCCCTCGCCGGCCGCGCGATGGGCCGCTCCGTGCCCGCGCGGGTCGCGGCCGGCACGCTCGCAACGCATCCCGGCCGCACGGCGTCGCTCGTGCTCGCCCTCTTCGTGGGCACCGCGATCGTCGTGATGATGGTCACCGCAGGAGCCTCGCTCACGACCGCAGTCACCACGATCGAGCGCGACCCCGTGTTCCGCGCGGAGCTCACGGCGCTCTTCTCGGGCGTCACCGCAGTGATCACCGCGATCGTCGCCTTCTCGGCGGTGCTCGGCGTGCTGGGCTTCGTCGCGTCGATGCTGCTGTCGGTGCGTCGGCGCACGCCAGAGATCGGGCTGCTGCGCATGCTCGGCCTGCGGCGTGCGCAGACCCTGCGGATGCTGCTGGCCGAGGCGGGCGCGATCACCCTCGTCGCGGTCACGACCGGTTTCGGCATCGGCGTGCTGCTCGGCTGGATCGGCGTGCAGTCGACTGTCGGATCGGTGCTCGGCGTCGTCTCGACGGCACCGACGATCCCGTGGCAGCTGCCCGTCGCGCTCCTCATCGCGGGCCTCGCGGTCGCCGTCGCAGCCAGTTGGCCCGCGGGTCGGCGCGCGGCACGCATCGCTCCGCTCGCGGCGGTCGCTGCCGACTGACCGCTTTGCATGCAGCCGCGCCGAGGCACGTGCGTGTATTCTGGATCGATGCAGAACGTGCTGCTCCTTCGTCGCCGCGACGAGGCCTGAACACCCGGGCTTCCTCGTCGCGGAGGCCGTCCTGCCCGGACTCAGGAGCGAGCGACAGGAGCAACGATGAAGAACATGCAGCAGCCGAGCGGGATGCCGGCACACCGCTACACCCCGTATCACGAGCAGATCAAGGTCGACCTCCCCGATCGCACGTGGCCGTCGAAGCGCATCGAGCGCGCGCCGCGCTGGTGCGCCGTCGACCTGCGCGACGGCAACCAGGCGCTCATCGACCCGATGACGCCCGACCGCAAGCTGGCGATGTTCGAGCTGCTGGTGCAGATGGGCTACAAGGAGATCGAGGTTGGCTTCCCCTCCGCGAGCCAGACCGACTTCGATTTCGTGCGCAAGCTGATCGACGAGCGGCTCATCCCCGATGACGTCACCATCCAGGTGCTGACGCAGTGCCGCGACCACCTCATCCGCCGCACCTTCGAGTCGATCGACGGCGCCAAGCAGGCGATCGTGCACATCTACAACTCGACGAGCGTGCTGCAGCGCGATGTGGTCTTCCGCTCCGACCGCGAGGGCGTGAAGCAGATCGCCGTCGACGGTGCGAAGCTGTGCCTCGAGCTCGAGGGCATGCTGCAGCAGACGCAGGTCTTCTACGAGTACAGCCCGGAGTCCTACACGGGCACCGAGCTCGACTACGCGGTCGAGGTCTGCAACGCGGTCATCGAGACGCTCGACGCGCGCCCCGAGCGGCCCGTCATCATCAACCTGCCGGCGACCGTCGAGATGGCGACGCCCAACGTCTACGCCGACTCGATCGAGTGGATGCATCGCAATCTCGCTCGCCGCGAGTCGGTCATCCTCTCGCTGCACCCGCACAACGACCGCGGCACGGGCGTCGCAGCCGCAGAGCTCGGCTACCTGGCCGGTGCCGACCGCATCGAGGGCTGCCTGTTCGGCAACGGCGAGCGCACCGGCAACGTCGACCTGGTCGCGCTCGGCCTCAACCTGCTGACGCAGGGCATCGACCCCGAGATCGACTTCTCCGACCTCGACCACGTGCGCCGCGTCGCCGAGCACTGCAACCAGCTCAAGGTGCACGAGCGCAGCCCGTGGGCGGGCGACCTCGTCTACACCGCCTTCTCGGGCTCGCACCAGGATGCGATCAAGAAGGGCTTCGAACGGATGGCCGCCGACGCCGAGGCGCAGGGCAAGAGCATCGACGAGATCACCTGGGCGGTGCCGTACCTGCCGATCGATCCGAAGGACGTCGGCCGCAGTTACGAGGCGGTCATCCGCGTCAACTCGCAGTCGGGCAAGGGCGGCGTCGCGTACCTGCTGAAGTCGGACCACGGCCTCGACCTCCCGCGCAGGCTGCAGATCGAGTTCTCGAACATCGTGCAGGCGCGCACCGACAGCGAGGGCGGCGAGGTCTCGAGTGACGAGATCTGGGACATCTTCGGCGACGAGTACCTGCCGAGCGAGCCGCGCAACAACGCCACGCAGTGGGGCCGGTTCGAGCTCGTCGGCTTCTCGACCACATCGTCGAACGAGGGCGAGGCGCGGCTCACCGCCCGGCTGCGCGATGGCGAGTTCGTCCGCGAGGTCGCGGCGACCGGCAACGGCCCGATAGACGCCATGCTGACGATGCTGCGCGCCGAGGGCGTGCAGGTGACGCTCACCGACTATGTCGAGCACACGATGAGCGCGGGTTCGGACGCGACGGCGGCGAGCTACATCGAGCTGGATGTCGACGGCGCGACGGTATGGGGCGTCGGCCTCGACCCCAGCTCCACGTCGGCATCGCTGCAGGCGATCATCTCCGGCGTGAACCGGGGCCTGCGCATCCACGACCGTCGGGCGCTCCCGGTCGCCTGACCGTGCCCACCTATCGCGACGAAGGGGTCGTCCTCCGCACCCACCAGCTGGGGGAGGCCGACCGCATCGTCACGCTGCTGACGCGAGAGCACGGCAAGGTCCGCGCGGTCGCGCGCGGCGTGCGGCGCACCTCGTCGCGATTCGGGGGGCGCTTGGAGCCCTTCATGGTCGCCGACCTGCAGCTCGCCGTGGGTCGCAGCCTCGACATCGTCACGCAGGCGGTGACGCTCGGCTCCTACGCGCCGGTGATCGTCTCCGACTATCGCGCCTACACCGCCGCCACAGCGATGGTCGAGACCGCCGATCGGCTGACGGATGAGGACGGGTCACGGCAGCAGTACCTCCTGCTCGTGGGTGCGCTGCGGAGCCTCGCGCGCGCGGAGCACGATCCGTCGCTCACCCTCGACTCCTACCTGCTGCGCGCCCTCTCGGTCGCGGGCTGGGCGCCCTCGTTCGGCGACTGCGCCGTCACCGGTGAGCCGGGTCCGCACCGCGCGTTCGTGCCGCAGCTCGGCGGCATGGTCGCCGACCACTCCGCCCCTCCCGGAGCGCTGCGCATCGACCAGACCACGCTGGCGCTGCTCTCGGCGCTGCTGACCGGCGATTGGGTCGCGGCCGAGGCGAGCCACGAGGGTGTCCGGAACCGCGCATCCGGTGCTGTCTCGGCCTACGTGCAGTGGCATCTGGAGCGCGGACTGCGCAGCCTCGAGCACGTCGATCGGAGCCAGCCGTGACCGAGCTCGAGCGCAAGCCGATCGACTGGACGGGCGAGCATCCGCCCACGTACGGCCGCGGCAGCGTGCCGAAGCACGTCGCGATCATCATGGACGGCAACGGGCGCTGGGCGAACCAGCGCGGCCTCACACGCACGCAGGGGCATGCCGCGGGCGAAGCGGTGCTGCTCGACGTGGTCGCGGGCGCCCTGCAGGCGGGCGTGCAGCACCTCTCGGTCTACGCGTTCTCGACCGAGAACTGGAAGCGCAGCCCCGACGAGGTGCGCTTCCTCATGGGCTTCAACAAGGATGTGCTGCGGCGCCGGCGCGATCAGCTCGACGCCTGGGGCGTGCGCGTGCGCTGGGCCGGCCGGCGGCCGCGGCTGTGGCCGAGCGTGGTGCGCGAGCTCGAGGAGGCCGAGCGACGCACCGCAGGCAACTCCGCGATGACGCTGCAGATGTGCGTCAACTACGGCGGCACGATGGAGATCACGGATGCCCTGCGGTCGATCGCCGCGGATGTCGCGGCCGGGAAGCTCAAGCCCTCCGGCGTCACCGACAAGCTCGTGCGCAGCCGCATGTACAACCCGGATGTGCCGGACGTCGACCTGTTCATCCGGTCGTCCGGCGAGCAGCGCATCTCGAACTTCCTGACCTATCAGGGCGCCTACGCTGAGATGGTGTTCCTCGACCGACTGTGGCCGGATTTCACCCGGCGGGATCTCTGGCACGCGCTCGACATCTACACGGGCCGCGACCGCCGCTTCGGCGGTGCCGTCGACGCCCCCACCCCCTCCGCGTAGGTCGAGCTGCCCCCGCAGGTCGAGGAGGTCGCGGGCGGAGCCCGCCGCCGTCACAAGACCGGAACCGTCGGGGCCTTCGATCTCGTGACGCGGTCGCGCTGCGCACGCCCGCTCCTCGATCTACGGCTTACCTCGTAGGTCGAGGAGGCGGCGGAGCCGCCGTCACGAGACCGGAACCCGACGCCGACGGGGCCTACGGGGTCGCGAGGCGCTTGCGCCAGGGGTGGTCGTCGGCGAGGCGCTCGGCCAGCCACGTGCGCCCCTCGGTGTCGAGCGCCGGCATCGCCTCGTCAAGCCACTCGACGTCCGCGTGCTCGGCAGCCGCGTACGCGAGCACGATCTGCGGCTTCGCGAAGCGGACGCCGTCGGCGGCGATGAGTGCATCCTCCAGCGGCATCGTGACCGCGGTGTCGCGGCGGAAGCGCCACGTCTCGGCATCGCTGGGGTCCAGCAGCACCTCGAACTCCCACAGGCTGTAGGCGCTGCGGCGCAGCCAGATGCTGGAGGTGCCGATCGGCAGCACATCGGAGTCGTGGGGGAGCAACGGCTTCAGCGCACCCTGGAACGCGCACCAGAGCTGCCACTTGTCGCCCAGCCAGCCGCGCAGCAGGCTCAGCTCGCTGCGGGGGATGACGACATCGATGTCGCCGTGCGGCCGCGCGCGGCGCAGCGCGGTGTCGATCGCCCAGCTTCCGCCGATCCACCAGGTGCCCGAATAGCCATCCAGCAGGTCCGCGGCATCCGATGGCCAGCGCTCAGCCCATGCACCATAGAGCTCGAGATGCTCATCGGTCTGCATAGGCCCTCCTTGCCGAGTCGACGGGCGCGCGCGCCCAAGCCACGAGCCTAGCCCAGGCACGGATGTCGACACACTCCACGGCCGCATCCCGACGGGCCGCGAGCACCTGTGCGGCTCGGTAGAATCGAGGTTCACGTGCCGCACCCCAGCCAGGGGCGCACGGCCGATCGCAAGGAGCACCCGTGGTCCAGAACCGTCTTGATGCCGTCATCAACCTCGCGAAGCGTCGAGGCTTCGTGTTCCAGGCTGGCGAGATCTACGGAGGATCCCGGTCGGCGTGGGATTACGGGCCCCTGGGCGTGGCGCTGAAGGACAACATCAAGCGCCAGTGGTGGAAGACCTTCGTGCAGGGTCGCGACGACATGGTCGGCCTCGACTCGTCGATCATCCTGCCGACGGCCGTCTGGCACGCATCCGGGCACGTCGCCACGTTCACCGACCCGCTGGTCGAGTGCCTGCAGTGCCACAAGCGTCACCGGCAGGATCACCTGGAGGAGGCGTTCGAGGCCAAGAAGGGCCGCGCCGCCGCGTCGATGGAGGACATCACCTGCCCCGACTGCGGCACCACCGGCAAGTGGACCGAGCCGCAGATGTTCTCGGGCCTCATGAAGACGAACCTCGGCCCGGTCGACAACGAGGCAGGCTTGCACTACCTGCGCCCGGAGACCGCGCAGGGCATCTTCACCAACTTCCTGAACGTGGTGACGGTCTCGCGCAAGAAGCCGCCGTTCGGCATCGGCCAGGTCGGCAAGGCGTTCCGCAACGAGATCACGCCCGGCAACTTCATCTTCCGGACGCGCGAGTTCGAGCAGATGGAGATCGAGTTCTTCACGCACCCCGACGAGGCTGGTGAGTGGTTCGACACCTGGGTCGAGGCGTGCTGGGCCTGGTTCCTCGACCTCGGCATCGACGAGGGCAACATGCGTCGCTTCGACGTGCCGGATGAGGAGCGCGCGCACTACTCGGCGGGCACGATCGACTTCGAGTACCGATTCGGCTTCCAGGGCTCCGAGTGGGGCGAGCTCATGGGCGTCGCGAACCGCACGGACTTCGACCTCTCGTCGCACTCCAGCGCCTCCGGCAAGGACCTCGTCTACTTCGACCAGGCCTCCGGCACCAAGTACACGCCCTACGTGATCGAGCCGTCGTTCGGCCTCACGCGCAGCATGATGGCCTTCCTCGTGGACGCCTACGACGAGGAGGAGGTGCCGAACGCCAAGGGCGGCACCGACACCCGCACCGTGCTCCACCTCGATGCGCGGCTGGCGCCCGTCAAGGTCGCCGTGCTGCCGCTGAGCCGCAACGAGCAGCTCTCGCCGCTCGCCCGCGGCATCGCCGACCGCCTCCGCAAGCTCTGGGCGATCGAGTTCGATGACGCCGGCGCCATCGGCCGTCGCTACCGTCGCCAGGATGAGGTGGGCACGCCGTACTGCGTCACCGTCGACTTCGACTCGCTCGAGGACGGTGCCGTGACGGTGCGCGAGCGCGACTCGATGCAGCAGACGCGAGTGAAGGTCGACGAGCTCGAGGCGCACCTGGCGCAGGGACTCATCGGAGCTTGAATGGGGAGAGCGTGAGCATGGCGACGAGCACGAGGCCGGCGCTGTCGATCGGGCCCATCGCCCTGGACACGCCGGTCGTGCTCGCGCCCATGGCGGGCATCACCAACACGGCATTCCGGAGGTTGTGCCGCGAGTACGGCGCGGGGCTCTACGTGAGCGAGATGATCACCACGCGCGCGCTGGTCGAGCGCACCCCGGAGACGATGCGGCTCATCAGCCACCACCCGTCCGAGACGCTGCGCTCCGTGCAGCTCTACGGCGTCGACCCGAAGACGGTCGAGCAGGCGGTGGCGATCCTCGTCGATGAGAACCGGGCCGATCACATCGACCTGAACTTCGGCTGCCCCGTGCCGAAGGTGACGCGCCGCGGCGGTGGTTCGGCGCTGCCGTGGAAGCGCGACCTGTTCGCGGCCATCGTGCAGCGCGCCGTGCGGCGGGCGGGCGACATCCCCGTCACCGTCAAGATGCGCAAGGGCATCGATGACGAGCACCTGACCTATCTCGATGCGGGCCGCATCGCCGAGGATGCCGGTGTCGCCGCCGTAGCCCTCCACGGGCGCACGGCGGCGCAGCACTACTCCGGGCTGGCCGACTGGGATGCGATCGCGCAGCTCAAGCAGCGCGTCACCTCGGTGCCGGTGCTCGGCAACGGCGACATCTGGCAGGCGGAGGATGCGCTGCGGATGCTGGAGCAGACGGGCGCCGACGGCGTGGTCGTCGGCCGCGGCTGCCTCGGGCGCCCCTGGCTGTTCGGCGACCTCGCTGCCGCGTTCGCCGGCAGCGACGAGCGCCACCGGCCGGATCTCGGTCAGGTGGCCGATGCGTTCCGGCGCCACGCCGAGTTGCTGGTCGAGTTCTTCGACGAGGAGGACCGCGCCTGCCGCGACATCCGCAAGCACGTCGCCTGGTACTTCAAGGGGTACCCGATCGGCGGCGACGCACGCCGCGCCCTCGCGGTCGTCGAGTCGCTCGCGCAGCTCGACGACCTGCTGGGTGCGCTCGACCGCTCCTCGCCGTACAACGCCGAGGGCGTCGAGGGTCAGCGGGGCCGCGCCGGCAGCCCACGCAAGCCCGCGCTGCCGGACGGCTGGCTCGACAGCCCCGAGCTCAGCCCGTCGCAGCGCGAGGCGCTCATCGAGGATGAGAGCGATACCCGTGGCGGTTGACGCGCGCGGCTACAGCGAGCACGACGCCGAGCGTCGGCTGCCCGAGGTGCACCGCTCCGCTCGCACCGACTTCGCGCGCGACCGCGCCCGGCTGCTGCACTCGAGCGCGTTCCGGCGGTTGGGTCAGAAGACCCAGGTGCTCTCGCCGACGATGGGCTTCGACGACTCCCGCACCCGCCTGACGCACTCGCTCGAGGTCGCCCAGATCGGCCGGGAGCTCGCCGTCGAACTCGATCTCGACCCGGATGTCGTCGACACCGCCTGCCTGGCCCACGACATCGGCCACCCGCCCTTCGGCCACAACGGCGAGAAGGGCCTAAACGAGTGGGCGCTCACCATCGGCGGCTTCGAGGGCAACGCGCAGACCCTGCGGGTCATCACGCGGCTGGAGCCGAAGGTCATCCGCGATCAGCCATACGGGCTGAACCTGACGCGCGCGAGCGTCGACGCCGCTTGCAAGTACCCGTGGCCGGCCGCGACCGACGTGCATGACGCATCCGGTCGCATCAAGTTCGGCTTCTACGAGCACGACCGCGAGGCCTTCGAGTGGATGCGGGAGGGCGCACCGGAGGGGCGGCCCAGCATCGAGGCGCAGGTCATGGACCTCGCCGACGACATCGCCTACTCGGTGCACGACTTCGAGGATGCGGTGGTGGGCGGCTACGTGGACGTCGCCAAGCTGCAGAGCCGGGTCGGCCATGATGAGCTCGTGTCGATGATGCTGTCGTGGGTGGGGCCGGAGTTCACCCGCGACGAACTGCTCGCCGCGTTCGACCGCCTCGACGACCTGGAGACCTGGCTGCGCTCGTTCGACGGCTCCCGCGCCGACCACGCGAAGCTCAAGAACCTCACGTCGAAGCTCATCGGTCGATTCGCGAACGCCGCGACCGAGCGCACGCGTCAGTCGCACGAGGGCCCGCTGGTGCGCTTCGGCGGCACCGTGCAGGTGCCGCGCGAGGTGCGCGCCGAGATCGCGGTGCTGAAGGGCACGGCGGCGAGCTTCATCCTGGCCGAGCGGCGCCAGCCCATCTATGCGAGCCAGCGCCGCGTGCTGCAGGAGCTGTGCGATGCGCTGCTGCGCATCGGCCCGACCGCCCTCGATCGCGCGTACGCGGACGATTGGGCGGCGGCACCCGATGAGGCGGCGCGCGCCCGCGTGGTGGTCGACCAGGTCTCCACCCTCACCGACCGGGGCGCGTTCACCTGGCACGAGCGCTTCGTGGGGGACTGAGACGGTGGCGGGCCGGATCCGGCGCAGCGACATCGACGAGCTGCGGTCGCGCATCTCCATCGTCGATGTCGTCGGCGAGCACGTGACGCTGAAGTCGGCGGGCGTCGGCAGCATGAAGGGCCTGTGCCCGTTCCACGACGAGCGCACGGCCTCGTTCCACGTGCGGCCGGCGGTCGGTCGGTACCACTGCTTCGGCTGCGGCGAGGATGGCGACGCCTTCCAGTTCGTGATGGCCATGGATCACACCTCGTTCGCCGAGACGGTCGAGCGCTTCGCATCGCAGCTCGGCTACACGCTGCACTACGAGGACGGCAAGCCGCAGGAGGAGACCAGCGGTCGCCTGCGCCTGCTGGAGGCGAGCCGAGCCGCCGAGGCCTACTTCCAGGCGCAGCTGCTCACGCCCGCGGCGCGGCTCGGGCAGCAGTTCCTGGGGGAGCGCGGCTTCGACCTCGCGGCCGCCCAGCGGTTCGGGATCGGGTTCGCACCGGCATCGTTCGACGCACTGAAACGGCACCTCAAGGGGCTCGGCTTCACGGAGGCCGAGCAGCTGGGCGCTGGCCTCCTGAGTGAGGGCCAGCGCGGCAGCTACGACCGATTCCGCGGGCGCCTCGTGTGGCCGATCCGCGACGTCGCCGGTGCCACGGTGGGCTTCGGCGCGCGTCGCCTCTCCGATGACGACAAGGGTCCGAAGTATCTGAACTCGCCCGAGACGCCGATCTTCCGCAAGAGCCAGGTGCTGTACGGCCTCGACCTCGCCAAGCGCGACATCGCCAAGGGGCACGAGGCGGTCGTGGTCGAGGGCTACACCGATGTGATGGCGTGCCACCTCGCGGGCGTGACGACCGCGGTCGCCACCTGCGGCACCTCGTTCGGGGTCGACCACATCAAGGTGCTCCGTCGCGTGCTCGGCGACGTCTCGACCTCCGACACCCGCTCGCTCGGGCGCGTCATCTTCACTTTCGACCCGGATGAGGCGGGCCAGCAGGCCGCCGCGCGCACCTTCGCCGAGGAGCAGCGCTTCGCCGCGCAGACGTTCGTGGCGGTGCCGCCCGGTGGACTCGACCCCTGCGACCTGCGGCTGGAGCGCGGCGACGACGCCGTGCGGAAGCTGGTGCAGCAGCGTCGGCCGCTGTTCGAGTTCATGCTGCGCCGCGTGGTCGCCGAGCACGATCTCGAGACCGTCGAGGGTCGCGTCGCGGCGATGCGCCGGGCCGCGCCGGTGCTGCAGTCCATCCGCGACCGGGCGCTCGCCGACGGCTACGTGCGCACCGTCGCCGGCTGGCTCGGCGTCGGGCCGGACGAGGTGCGTCGCGCCGTGCGCGACGCGGGGCCGCGGCCGCTGCCGAGCGCCGGTGGAGCGGCGCCCGAGCATCCGCCCGCCGATGTCGCGCTCAAGCAGCTCGAGCGCGACCCGGCTTCGCGCATGGAGCGCGACGCCATCGCCGCGCTGCTGCAGCAGCCTGCCGTGCTGGGCAAGGATCTCGCGGCCCGCGGCGCGTCGGCATATGTCTCGAACCCGTCGCTCGCCGTGGTGCGCGATGGTGTGCTGGCGTCGCTCGATGCCATCGAGGCATCCGACTTCTCGGAGCGGGTCGCGCACACGGTGCCGGCGGAGATCGTGCCGCTCGTGCGCGCACTGGCGATGGCGCCGATCCCGCAGTCGACGCAGGAGGGCGTGACGGCGTACGTGCGCGGCATCGTCTCGTCGCTCGTCGACCGCGACATCCTGCGCCGCAAGGCCGAGCTGCTCGGCAGCCTGCAGCGCATGGGCGCCGCAGACCCCGAGGGCGCGAAGCGGCTGCAGGAGCAGCTGGTCGACCTGGAGCGCGAGCGGCGGACGCTGCGCTCCGAGTAGGGCTCGGCTACGGCACCAGGAAGTTGATCTGCAGGTGCTCCAGGATCACGTCGTCGATGTGGTCGACCCCGCCGGCGTCCGCCGGGCACTCGGCGACGATCGAGCTGGTGGTGCCGCCGGACTGGAAGTTGCGCGCGAACCACGCCTCGGCGCTGCCGTCATCGGCGTCCTGGATGATCGAGAGCATCTCGACCTCGGCGCCCTGCGACGCTGATGCCTCCAGCGTGAAGACGTCGGGATCCCATTCCTCGGGGCTCGAATCCGACAGGATGCCCAGCGTCACGGCCGAATTCTCGGCCTCGTCCGACACATCCGAGTCCTGCCTGCCCTGGAACGCCCAGAACGTGCATCCGGTGGCCGTCTCCACGACGCTGATGGTCGGACCCGCGGGGAACGTGGAGTCGGGCTGCACCTCGAAGCCGTCGGCCGTGAGCAGGCTCGTCTCCCAGCCCGCGAGCGTGCCGGGCGGCAGCTCTGTGTTGATCGCGACGAGATCGGGGATGCCTTCGGCCGGTGCGCCCGACGGATCGGTCGTGGGCGATGGCGCTGCGGTCTCGACTGGCTCTTCGGAGACGGACGGCGAGCTCGGGTCGGCGGGCGCGCCGCTCGGCAGCGGCGGCGGGGTGATGCAGGCGCTGAGCGAGAGGGCCGCGCCGGCAGCGAGCAGGAGCAGCGGAGTCGGCGAGGTTCGGCGGTGCGGTGTCATGCGATGCTCCTGGTCGAGCGGGCGATGGGCTGTCGACGCACGCTAGCGGCCGAAACTGCACAGCGGGTGCGGATGCGCGACCTCGTGAGGCGCAGATGCTCGACACGGGCGGCGCCGCCCGATGTGGCCGCTGGCTGGGAGTGATGCTACGATTGCTGTCGCTCCTGCAGCGATCCTCGATAGCTCAATTGGCAGAGCAGCCGGCTGTTAACCGGCAGGTTGATGGTTCGAGTCCATCTCGGGGAGCGACAAGGCCCCGCGCATCGCGCGGGGCCTTCTTCGTCGAGTAGGCCCCTCCGTAGGTCGAGGAGCGCCCGCCGAAGGCGGACGCGTCACGAGACCGAAACCGGTCACGCCTCGAGGTCGTCGACCCCCGGCAGCCAGCTGATCCCCGGCACCCCCCACTTGTTGCGCTTGATGGCCTTCTGCACGCCCTTCGTGCCGAAGGCATCCAGCCGGTCGGCGTAGAGCACGCCATCCAGGTGGTCGAACTCGTGCTGCAGGATGCGCGCCAGCCACCCGGAGGTCTCGAGCTCGTAGTGCTCGCCGCGCTCATCCTGTGCCCGCAGCAGCGCCCGAGCGCTGCGCTGCAGCGCGAAGCGCTCGCCGGGGATGGAGAGGCAGCCCTCCTCGTCGTCCTCGTCGGGGATGCCCACCGGTGGCGGGCTGACCCAGAGCTCCGGGTTGACCGCGACGCCGCGCGTGCGCGTGCCATCCGCATCCGTCCAGTCGTAGACGAACACGCGCTTGCCGATGCCGACCTGGGGCGCTGCGAGACCGACGCCGGGCGCTGCCTCCATGGTGGTGAACATGTCGGCGACGAGCGCGGCGAGGTCGCCGTCGAAGTCGACCACCGGTGCCGCGGGCTGATGGAGCACGGGCTCGCCGGTGATGCAGATGGGCAGAACGGTCATGTCCTCCACAGTATCGAGCGCCTGGCGCAGTACGGTCGTCAGGTGCTGTTCACCGCGCTCGACGACCTTGCGGCTGAGATCTCGCTCACCCCTCTGCAGGCGCTCGGGATTCCGGTCGCGATCGTGGGCGCCGTCTTCCTCTCGGTCGGGACGCAGTTCCAGCATCGGGGCGTTGGGCACTTCCAGGGCGGCGACCAGCGCGGTGCGCATCTGGGCGGGTCTGCTCTCGTGGGGCTGCTGAAGAATCCGGCCTGGGTCGTTGGGACGCTGCTGCTCGGGCTCGCAATCGTGATGCAGCTCGGCGCGCTCGCGCTCGCGCCGCTCATCGTCGTGCAGCCGCTCGGCGCGGTCGCGCTCGTGGTCACCGCGATCCTCAACTCACGCCTGGCGGGCATCAAGCTCGACCACCTCACCATCCGAGCCATCGTCACCTGCCTGGTCGGCATCGGGCTGTTCGTCACCGTCGCCGCGATCTTCGCCATTGAGCGGCCCATCCAGGATCGCCAGCTGCTCACGGTGCTGTCACTGCTCGTGGTCGCACTCGTGGGGTTGGGCATCGTGTGGTGGAGCTGGCGCGCCCGGGCGAACGCGATCTTCTACATCGTCTCGGCCGGGGTGCTCTACGGCTTCGTCGTCACGCTGTCGAAGATCATCATCAACCGCATCATCTCCGGCAACTTCGACTGGCTGACGATCGTCTGCGGCGTGGCACTCGTGGTGGCCATGCTCATCGGCAGCTACGCGGTGCAGCTCGCGCACGCCTCAGGCCCGCCCGACCTCGTGATCGCCGGGCTCACGGTCGTCGACCCGCTCGTCGCGGTGCTCATCGGCGTGACCGTGCTCGGCGAGGCCGCAGCCACCCCGCCGTGGGCCATCATGGTCTTTGCCGCTGCAGGAGCGCTGGCCGTCTGGGGCGTGCTCCAGCTCGCTCAGCACCATCCACAGATCCGCACGCCGCTGGCGCCCGAGGAGCAGAATGACTGATCGACCCCTTCGCATCCTGATCGCGACCGACACCTTCGCGCCCGACGTGAATGGAGCAGCGAAGTTCACCACCCGCCTCGCGGCCCAACTGACGGCCCGCGGGCACGAGGTGCATGTCGTGGCCTCGGCGCTGGGCCGCGGTCGGCAGGGCACGCGCGTCGAGGAGCACGAGGGGCAGCGGTTCTCGGTGCACCGACTGCGCTCGATGCTCTACCCCGGCCACGAATGGCTGCGCTTCGCGGAGCCGTGGCGGATGTTTCAGAACGCAGCGTCGCTGCTCGACGCGCTCAAGCCCGACGTCGTCCACTTCCAGTCGCACGTCATCCTCGGCCGGGCCTTCTCGACCGAGGCGAAGAAGCGCGGCATCCGGGTGATCGGCACGAACCACCTCATGTTCGAGAACCTGATGGACCACTCGAACGTGCCGAAGTTCCTGCAGGAGCAGACGGTCGAGCGGCTGTGGAAGGACGCCGCGACGGTGCTGCAGCGCTGCGATGTCGTCACGACGCCCACGCGGCGCAGCGCCGACTACCTCGAGCTCAAGACCGGCCTCCGTGGCGTGCACGCGATCTCCTGCGGGCTGCCCGGCGACCAGTACAGCCCGAATCCGGAGCGGCAGCGCGGTCGCATCGTCTTCGTCGGCCGCGTCACGAGCGAGAAGCGGCTCGACACGCTCGTGCGCGCGGTCGCGCTCCTGCCGGAGGACGTGACGTGGCATCTCGACATCGTCGGGGGCGGCGACCAGATCGATGAGCTCGGCAAGCTCGCGCGCGAGCTCCACATCGCCGACCGCGTCACGCTGACGGGCTACGTCTCCGATCAGGAGCTGCGCGACCGTCTGCGGTCGGCGGAGGTCTTCGCCATGCCGTCGACAGCTGAGCTGCAGTCGATCGCGACCATGGAGGCGATGGCGACCGGGCTGCCGGTCGTCGCCGCCAACGCCGTCGCGCTGCCGCACCTGGTCACCGACGGCGTCAACGGATGGCTGTTCCGGCCGGACGACGCGCCCGACCTGGCAGAGAAGCTCGAGCGCATCCTGCGCCTGAGCGACGAGGACTACGCCAAGTACCAGCAGCACAGCCTGCAGATGGTGGCGCCGCACGACATCGACGCGACCATCACGGCGTTCGAGCGGCTGTATCGCGGCGAAGACATCCTCGACCCCGACACCCGAGTCGAGATCGCCGACTAGGCTCGTGTGCCGGGCCGCAAGGCCCGCGGGGCGGTAGCTCAGCTGGTCAGAGCAGAGGACTCATAATCCTTCGGTCACGGGTTCAAGTCCCGTCCGCCCTACGGTGGGTCACCGATCCTGCTACGCAGGATGCTGTCGCAGCCGACCACAGAAGGACGAACCGATGAGAGAAGTACCATCGCCATCGAGCCGAGCTGCGCGACGCGCGTCAGCCACGCTTCACGCGGAGCAGCGATGACCGTGCAGCCGCTGACCATCATCTTCGACGTCAACGAGACCCTCTCCGACCTCAGCACCGTAGGAGATGCGTTCGAGCGCGTCGGCGCCGGTCCGGGCTCGAGCGACGCCTGGTTCGCCACGGTCCTCCGCGACGGATTCGCACTCACAGCGTCCGGAAGCGACGCTAGATTCGCCGAGCTCGCGGCGAACAGCGCCCGCCAAGTGCTCGGCGGCCTCCAACTGACGACATCCCTCGATGAGGCCGTCGACATCGTCTTGGACGCTTTCGCGAGCGTGTCGCTGCATGCCGATGTCGCACCCGCGTTGCAGTCGTTGCGCGGTGCCGGTCATCGCCTGCTCACCCTGTCGAACGGACCGACGAGCACAGCGGAGCGTCTCCTGCAGTCAGCGGATGCGCTGCACCACATGGACTCGCTGCTGACAGTCGAGGGACACTCGCTCTGGAAGCCGGCCCGGGATTCGTACCGTTCGGCGCTCTCCAGAGCACGAGTAGCCGGTCGGGCCTACCTGGTCGCGGTGCATCCTTGGGACATCCACGGTGCCGCCCGAGCCGGCCTCTCCACAGTGTGGGTGAACCGGCGGGGCGCGACATATCCGAGTCATTTCACGCAACCCGACATCACCGTGCGCACGCTTGAGGCCCTCGCCGAGCGACTCGCGTAGGCCCTCGGCGGAGCCTGGTGGTCTCTCGCCCTCGCGGGCCGAGCGCGCGCCGAGAGTGGTCTGCGGGTACGCTCGCGAGCGTGGGCCCCGCAACGCCGTTCCTCGCCGTCGACCTCGAGCGCATGCAGGCGAACATCGGTCGCGTCGCGGAGGCCGCGAACGCTCGCGGCGTCGCGATTCGCCCGCACGCGAAGACCCACAAGACGATCGAGATCGGGCGCATGCAGGTCGCCGCGGGCGCTCACGGACTGACCGTGGCGACCGTGGGGGAGGCGGAGGTCTTCGCCGCCGCAGGCCTCGACGATCTCTTCATCGCCTTCCCGCTGTGGCTGGACGCAGGCAAGGCCGCGCGGCTCAGCGCCCTGACCGCTCGGGGCGCCGCGATCTCGATCGGTGTCGACTCGGTCGACGGCGTGGAGCGGCTCGTGCATGCGGGGCTCGCCGGTCGGATCGCGGTGCGCGTCGAGGTCGACGCGGGCCATCATCGTTCCGGATGCACGCCGGCGAATGCGGGGGAGGTCGCGGCCGCGGCGCTGCGCGCGGGCGTCGACGTGGAGGGCGTGTTCGCCTTCCCCGGTCACGCTTACGCGCCGGATGCCGGAGCACGCGCCGCGCATGACGAGGCGGCGGCGCTCACCATTGCTGCCGAATCGATGCGCGCGGCTGGGATCGCACCGCAGGTGGTGTCGGGCGGCTCGACCCCGAGCTTCGAGGCGTCGCTCGCGATGCCATCGCCGGTGACCGAGCTGCGGCCCGGCGTGACGATCTTCGGCGATGCGCAGCAGTGGGAGCTGGAGTCGATCGAGCGGGACCAGATCGCACTCACCTGCCACGCGACGGTCGTGTCGCACGCCGGCGGGCGAGTGGTGCTGGATGCGGGATCGAAGGTGCTGGGCCCGGATCGCGCGCCCTGGGCGACCGGCCACGGCAGGCTGCTCGACCATCCCGAGGCTCGCATCGTGCAGCTGAGTGAGCACCACGCCGTGGTCGAGCTGCACGCGCCGGGCTCTCCCGTGCCGCCGCTCGGCAGCGTCGTCCGCGTGGTCCCGAATCATGTGTGCATCGCCGTCAACATGGTCGACGAGCTCTGCGTCTACGACCGTGCCGACGACGCGGTGCCGTCGGCTCGGTGGAGCGTCGCGGCCCGAGGCCGCAACCACTGAGACCCGTCAGCCGCGGGCGCGACCGATCGTCGCCGCGAGCTGCAGGATGCCGTCGCCGGTCTCCGGCCCGCCATCGGCGCCGAGGGCGAGCAGCGGCACGCTCGTGGCACCGGCCTCGCCGAGCGCGGTCGCGAGGTCGACGAGCTGCTGCTCCGAGGCATCCGCCGGCACGTTCGCGAACTGCACGATCGGGATCGTCTCGTGCAGCCCTGCCGCTGCTCTGGCGGCCCGCACCGTCGCGACGGCGTCCCGCGTCGCGTCAACGCGGTGGCTGGGGCGCATATCGCCCGCCAGGAGCACGCCGTCGCTGAGCTCGGCGGCGAGCGCGAGCGTCTTCGGTCCGCCGCCGCCGATGAGCAGCGGCGGAGCCTCCGGCGTCGGCCACCGCAGCTGCACGCCGTCGAGCTGCACGTAACGCCCGTCGACCGTCAGCGACTTGCCCGAGAGCAGCGTGCGGAGCGCCGTCGCCTGCTCCCGCAGCAGCGTGAGCGGCGACGCTGCGCGTACGCCCGCCTGCGCCATCCACTCCAGCACGCCATGGCCGATGCCCGGCAGGAAGCGATCCGGGAACATGCGCGCGATCGTCGCGATCTCCATGGCCGTCAGCGCGACGTTGCGCAGCGGCACCGGCATGAGGCCGAGGCCGACTCGGATGCGCTCGGTCGCGGCGAGCACGGCGGCGGCCGTCGAGGTGCCCGACTGGCCGAAGCAGTCCTCCCACACCCAGAGCTCGTCGACGCCGGCGGTCTCGGCGGCGCGGGCGACATCGAGGAACCGCTCGGGCGCCTGATCGGGCGGGAGGATGAGGCCGAGCGTCGGTGCTGCGTGCATAGGGAGAACGTACGCGGGGCGCCCGTGGGGCGCCAGCACGGGTGGGCGTCGGTAGGCTGAATCCATGACCGATATCGCCGTGACCGCACCCGTCGAGACGGAGCGCGCGCAGTACGACGCGTTCCGGCAGAAGCGCGACCAGGGGGTGCGTGCCCCGCAGGGCCCGCTCGCGCTGCAGACGACCGCGTGGGTCTCTGGGGCGACCGACATCGAGGGTGTGCCCGGCACCTGGGCACCGGCACCGACCGGTGACGGCCTGCAGGTCTCAGCCGATGCTGCGGCAGGGATCATCGTCGACGGCGCGGCCGTTGACGGCGACGCGATGGTCTACAGCCAGACCTCCATGACGCCGAGTTCGGTGCGCTTCGACGACCGCCTGACTGCCACCGTGATCGGGCCGGACCACCATGGCCGGTTCGCACTCCGCGTGTGGGATGCCGAGGCTGCCGACGAGCGTGGTTTCGAGGGCATCAGCAGCTTCGACCACGATCCCGCCTGGCACAAGCAGGGCACGTTCGAGCCGGTCGACGGTGGCGTCGAGTTCGAGTACGGCAAGTCGCGGGGTGGATCACTGCGCAAGGCGTTCTCGCCCGGCACCATCCGCTTCGAGCACGAGGGGGAGCAGATCGAGCTCGTTGCGCTGCCCGACGGCGACAGCAGCCTGCAGATCGTCTTCGCCGACGCGACCACGGGTGAGGAGACCTACGATGTGGGCCGCTTCCTCTACGCGCGGCCGCGCCACGACGGCACGGTCTCGCTCGACTTCAACCGTGCCATCGTGCCGCCGTGCGCGATGAGCGATCAGTTCAACTGCCCGCTGCCGCCGGCGGGCAACCGGCTGTCGATCGCGGTGCGGGCGGGGGAGCAGCGGCCAGTGTTCCGGGGCTGAATCCGGTCTCGTGACGCGCGCGGCCTAGCGGCCGCGTGCTCCTCGACCTACGAGCGTGCTCCTCGACCTGCGAGGGGTGAGCGTTCGGTCTCGTGACGCGCGCGGCCTGACGGCCGCGTGCTCCTCGACCTACGACGGCCGTGCGCTCCTCGACCTGCGGTGGGAGTGCGAACGACAGCCTTGTTGTTCTTGCGGCGCATGTGGCACACTCGGAGTGTCTCGACTGGTTCGACCGATGGGGAAGTCGCATCGAACGAGGGAGAGACGATGACTGCTGCGCACACGCTCAGACGACGTCCCGCGACGACCGCGGGGGTCGTCTGGATCCACGCGTCCCCGCGCGCCATGCGCACCCACCTCGAGTGGGCCGTCGGCCATGCCGTCGGCGATGCACTGCGCTTCCTGTGGCAGGGCCAGCCCGCCGAGCCCGGCACCGAGCGCACCGAGGTGCACTGGTCGGGCCCAGTCGGCACCGGTGCAGCGATCGCGAGCGCCCTCGCGGGCTGGCGCGGCGTGCGCTTCGAGGTGACCGAGGACCCGGTGCCCGGCAGCGACGGCATGCGATGGATGCACACGCCGCAGCTGGGCATCACCGCGCAGCGCATCGACGCCTCGGGTTCGCTCATGGTGCCCGAGGAGCGCATCCGCGCCGCGATCGAGGCCGCCGGCACCGATGCCCGCGCGCTCGTCGGAGCGCTTGACGACGCCATGGGAGGCGCCTGGGATCGCGAGCTGGAGGTCTACCGGCACGCGTCCGACGGCTCGCCGGTCATCGCGCTGCACCGCGTCGGCTGAGCCGCCCGCCGACCCCACAGACCGCTGAGGGCCCCGCTGCGTACAGCGGGGCCCTCGGCATCGTTCGAGCCGGTCAGACCGAGCGGATCGCCACCACGGCGTTGTGGCCGCCGAAGCCGAACGAGTTCGAGATCGCCAGCTGCGGGCCGTCCCCGAGCGGCATCGGCGTGCCGGAGATCTGCAGCGGCGCGTCCGGGTCCTGCTCGGTGACGTTGATCGTCGGAGGCGCGGTGCGCTCGGCCAGCGCCAGCACGGTGAAGACCGCTTCCAGGGCTCCCGTGCCGCCGAGCAGGTGGCCGTGGGCGGCCTTCGTCGCGGAGACCGGGATGTCCTTGATGCGGTCGCCGAAGATGCGGTGCATCGCTCGCACCTCCGCGACGTCGCCGACCGGGGTCGACGTGGCGTGCGCGTTGATGTGGGTGACGTCATCGGCCGTCGCGCCGGCCGCCTCGAGCGCGAACGCGACCGCGCGGCTGGCGCCCTTGCCCTCCGGCTCGGGTGCCGTGATGTGGTACGAATCCGCCGTCACGCCGCCTCCGGCGAGCTCGGCGTAGATGCGGGCGCCGCGCGCGAGCGCGTGCTCCTCGGTCTCCAGCACCAGCGCAGCTGCGCCCTCGCCCATGACGAACCCGTCGCGGGTCACGTCGTAGGGGCGGGATGCGGTGGCCGGGTCGTCGTTGCGGCGCGAGAGCGCCTGCATCGACGAGAAGGACGCGAGCGTGATCGGGTGGATGGCCGACTCGCTGCCGCCGGCGATGACGACGTCGGCGACGCCCGCCTGCAGGTGCTCGTAGGCGTTCACGAGCGCCTCGGTGCTGGAGGCGCACGCGGATGCCACGGTGCGTGCATAGGCGCGAGCCTCGAAGTGCATGGAGACGGCCGCAGACGGCGCGTTGGGCATGAGCATCGGCACGGTCATGGGCATGACACGGCGGGGGCCCTTCTCGCGCAGCGTGTCCCACGCATCCAGCAGCGTCCAGAGCCCACCGATGCCGGTGGAGAAGTCGACGCCGAGGCGCTCGGACGGCAGCTCGGGCGAGCCAGCGTCGGCGAACGCCTCCATCGCGGCGATGAGGGCGAACTGGCTGGAGGGGTCGAGCCGCTTCCAGACGGGGCGCGCCAGTACCTCCTGCGGGCGCACCTTCGCCTCAGCGGCGAACGTGACGGGCAGGTCGTACTGCTGCACCCAGTCGTACTCGAGGCTGCGGGCGCCGGATTCGCCGGCCAGCAGCGCATCCCAGCTTTCGCGCGCCGTCCCGCCCAGCGGCGACGTCGCGCCGATGCCGGTGATGACGATCTTCTTGTTCGTCATGCGTGTCCTCCAATGGGCCGCGTGCGGCCGGTCTCCCGGCCGCACGCGATCGCCGGGGCGATGCTCAGGCCTGCGCGCCGGTGATGTAGTCGACGGCGTCCTGAACGGTCTTGAGGTTCTTGACCTCGTCGTCGGGGATCTTGACGTCGAACTTCTCCTCGGCGTTCACGACGATCGTCATCATCGAGATCGAGTCGATGTCGAGGTCGTCGGTGAACGACTTCTCGAGCTGCACGTTCTCGGTCGCGATGCCGGTCTCGTCGTTCACGAGGTCGGCGAGCCCGGCGAGGACCTCGTCCTTGGTGAATGCCATGGGGTGTCTCCTTCTGATGGATTGAACGGGTCGAGTCTAGGGGAGCACCACGACCTGGGCCCCGTATACGAGGCCCGCGCCGAAGCCGATCTGCAGTGCAAGGCCGCCGGAGAGCTCCGGCTGCTCCTCGAGCAGCCGGTGCATGGCCAGCGGAATGGAGGCGGCGGAGGTGTTGCCGGTGCTCTCGATGTCGCGCGCGATCGCGACCGTGTCGGGCAGCTTCAGCTGCTTGGCGAACTCGTCGATGATGCGCATGTTCGCCTGGTGGGGGATGAACGCGGCGAGGTCGCCGGGCTCGATGCCGGCCGCGTCGAGCGCCTCGCGAGCCTTCTTCGCCATCTCCCAGACGGCCCAGCGGAAGACGGTCGGGCCGTCCTGCCGCAGCGTCGGCCACGGCTGCCCGTCACGCATGGAGCCGAGCGTATTCGTCATCCGGATGGTCTCCCAGTGGGAGCCGTCCGAGCCCCAGACCGAGGGGCTGATGCCAGGTTCGTCGGCGGCGCCGATCACCACGGCGCCCGCGCCGTCGCCGAGCAGGAAGCTGATCGAGCGGTCGGTCGGGTCGACGACGTCCGAGAGCTTCTCCACGCCCACGACGAGCACGTGCTGTGCCATGCCGCTGCGCACGAGGGCGTCGGCCTGCGCGACGCCGTAGGCGTAGCCCGCGCAGGCGGCCGAGATGTCGAAGGCGGGTGCGGGGGTGGCGCCGACGCGCTCGGTGAGCAGCGACGCCATGGAGGGCGTCTGCACGGTGTTGCTGATGGTCGCGACGATGACCGCGTCGAGCTGCGCGCCATCGATGCCTGCGCGCTCGATCGCCTGCCTCGCGGCGGTCTCCGCCAGATCGACCGCTTCGCTGCCGTCGGAGACGCGGGCGCGCGTGACGATGCCGGTGCGCTGCCGGATCCACTCATCCGAGGAGTCGATGGGGCCGACGAGGTCGTCGTTCGGCACCAGGCGGTCGCCGCGCGCGGCGCCGACCGAGAGGATGCGCGAGCCGGCGCGCGTGGGAAGGCTGCTGATCTTGCTCATGCTGACGCTCCGCTCTCGAGCAGCGCGATGGCTGCGTCCAGGTCGTCCGGGGAGGTGATGCCGGCCGAGGGCACCCCGCGGAGCCCGCGCTTGGCGAGTCCCGTGAGCGCTCCGGCCGGGGCGAGCTCGACGATGCCCGTCACGCCCGCCTCCTGGAACGCCGCCATGCAGCGATCCCAGCGCACCGGGGTCGAGACCTGGCCGACGACCAGGTCGAGGAATGCCGAGCCGGATGCGACGACGCTGCCGTCCCGGTTGGTCCAGAGCGTCGTGGTGGGGTCCGCCGTCGCCGTCTCGGCTGCCTTGCTGCGGAAGCGCTCGACCGCGGGCGCCATGTAGTCGGTGTGGAACGCGCCGGCGGTCTGCAGCGGGATGACGCGTGCGCGCTCCGGCGGGGTCTCGGCGAGCTCGGCAAGCGCATCGAGCGCGCCCGCGACGACGATCTGGCCGCCGCCGTTGTAGTTCGCGGGCTGAAGCCCCAGCTCGGTCAGGCGCGCTTCGAGGGCAGCCTCGTCTGCGCCGATGACCGCGGCCATGCCGGTCGGGGTCGCGGCAGCCGCATCCGCCATCGCCCTGGCGCGCTCGCCCACGAGCGCCATCGCATCCTCAGCGGTGAGCACACCGGCGGCGACCGCCGCAGTGATCTCGCCCACGGAGTGGCCGGCGACACCGGCGGCGAGCCCAGCGCGATCGCCGAGCGCGTCGAGCGTCAGGATGCCGGCGGCGACGATGAGCGGCTGCGCGATGAGCGTGTCGCGGATGGTGTCGGCGTCAGAGACGGTGCCGTGCTCCACGAGATCGACGCCCGCGGCGTCGCTGAGCGCGCGGAGGCGCTCCGGCACGCCGGGACGCTCGAGCCAGGGAGAGAGGAAGCCGGGCTTCTGAGAGCCCTGGCCGGGAGCCACGATGACGATCACTGCGTCATCCTCCCACCGGTGACTTGCCGCGTGCGGCATGACCTCTGGCCTGTCGCTGGGCCCGTTCGCGCGACGAGTCGTGGATCGCCCCCAGGATGATCGCGGTGTGCAGGGCGAGCGCCTCGCGCGCGCCGGTCGCGTCCCAGCCGATGATCTCGCTGATGCGCTTCAGCCGGTAGCGCACCGTGTTGGGGTGCACGAAGAGCTCGCGGGCGGTCGCCTCCAGCGAGCGGCCGGTGTCGAGGTAGCACGCGAGCGTGGCCAGCAGATCGCTCGAGTGATCGCGCAGCGGCTCGTAGATGCCGCGCACCAGCTCGCTGCGCGCGAGCGGATCGCCCGCGAGCGCGCGCTCCGGCAGCAGATCGTCGGCGCGCACCGGGCGCGGGGTGCGGCGCCAGGCGTCCGCGACCGCGAAGCCCGCGAGCGCGGCCTTGGCGCTGCGGGCCGCGTCGACGATGCTCGGCTCCGCCGGCCCGAGGACGAGGTGGCCCTCACCGAAGCCCTCCGCGAGCTGGCCGGCGATGTCCAGGAAGTCGATCGTGGTGTCGGCAAGATCGTTTCCGGCGGCGCGGCCGATGACGACGACCAGCCGGGTGCCCTGCACGCCGACCAGCACATCGCAGCCGGCATGCCTGGCCTTGCGGCGCACGACGTCCACATCCAGGGTCTTCGGCGCCAGACCCACCAGCACGGCGCACTCACCGCGGCCGTGCCAACCGAGCGCCGCGGATCTGCTGGGCAGCTCGTCGTCGTGCTCGCCGGTGAGGATCGAGTCGACCACGAGCGCCTCGAGGCGCGCATCCCAGAGCCCGCGCGACTCGGCAGCCCGCGCGTAGACGTCCGCCGCCGCGAAGGCGATCTCGCGCGAGTAGCGCAGGATCGGCTCGCGCATGGCCGGGTCGGCGTCGGCGATGCGCTCCTCGAACACCGACACCACGGTGCGGATCAGCTGCAGCGTCTGCTGCAGGCTCACGCTGCGCAGCAGCTCGCGGGGCGCGGCCGCGAACACGTCGGCCGCGATCCAGGGCTGCGCCTCCGGATCCTCGTGCCAGGCGATGAACGACGTGATGCCCGACTGCGCCACCAGCCCGACCGCGCTGCGCCGCGACGGCGGCATGGTGCCGTACCAGGGGAGCCGGTCGTCGAGCGCGCGCGTCACCTGCGTCGAGAGGTCGCCGGAGATGCGCCGCAGCCAGGCAAGCTGCTGCGCCTTCAGGTCACTCTGTGCCGACAGCGCCGGAGCCTCTACGCGTCGCCGCCGCCGACGCCCGAGCTGCCGGCGTTGACGTCGTGCAGGCTGTACTTGTCGATCGCCTGCATCACCATGCCGAGCGGCACCTTACCCTGCTTCGAGAGCGCGTCGAGCGCGCGCACGACCACCGAGTGGCTGTCGATGGTGAAGAAGCGACGGGCGGCCGCGCGGGTGTCGGAGAAGCCGAAGCCGTCCGCGCCCAGCGTCGCGTAGTCGCCGGGCACCCACTCGCGGATCTGGTCGGGCACCGCACGCATGTAGTCGGTCGTGGCCACGAACGGGCCCTCGGCCTCCGACAGGCGCTGTGCGACATACGGCACCCGCGCGGGCTCCTGCGGGTACAGGAAGTTGTGCTCGTCGGCGGCCAGACCGTCGCGGCGCAGCTCGCTCCACGAGGTGACCGACCAGATGTCGGCTGAGATGCCCCAGTCGCTGCCCAGCAGCTCCTGCGCCTCGTGCAGCCACGGCAGGGCGACGCCCGAGCCGAGCAGCTGCACCTTGAGCGGGTGGTGGTCGCTCACGGAGATGCGGTGGATGCCGCGGACGATGCCCTCGGCGTCGACGCCCTCGGGCTCGGCCGGCTGCACCATCGGCTCGTTGTACACCGTCATGTAGGTGATGACGTTCTCGGGCTGCTCGCCGTACATGCGCTCCAGGCTGGACTGCATGATGTGCGAGATCTCGTAGCCGTAGGCCGGGTCGTAGGCGAGCACGGCCGGGTTCGTCGACGCGATCAGCGGCGAGTGGCCGTCGGCGTGCTGCAGGCCCTCGCCGGTCAGCGTCGTGCGACCGGCGGTGGCGCCGATGAGGAAGCCGCGGGTCATCTGATCGGCGGCCGCCCAGATCGAGTCACCGGTGCGCTGGAACCCGAACATCGAGTAGAAGACGTAGATCGGGATGAGCGGCTCGCCGTGCGTCGAGTAGGACGTGCCCGCGGCGGTGAAGGCGGCCATCGCGCCGGCTTCGTTGATGCCGACGTGCACGATCTGACCGTCAGGAGCCTCGCGATACTTCAGCAGCAGGTCGCGGTCGACCGAGGTGTAGTTCTGGCCGTGCGGATTGTAGATCTTCGCGGTCGGGAAGAACGCGTCGATGCCGAAGGTGCGCGCCTCGTCGGGGATGATCGGGACGATGCGGTTGCCCCAGCCCTTGTCGCGCAGCAGGTCCTTCAGCAGTCGGACGAACGCCATGGTGGTGGCGACCTCCTGCTTGCCGGAGCCCTTCTTCGGCATGTCGTAGAGCTTCGAGTCCGGCAGCGGGATGATCGTGTGCTTGGCGCGCCGCTCGGGCGTGAAGCCGCCGAGCTCGCGGCGACGCTCGACCATGTACTGCAGCTCGGGCGAGTCCGCGCCCGGGTTCCAGTAGGGCGGGCGGTACGGGTCGGCCTCGAGCTGCTTGTCGGAGATGTCGAGCTGCATGGCGTCGCGGAACGACTTCAGGTCGTCGAGCGTGAGCTTCTTCATCTGGTGCGTGGCGTTGCGGCCCTCGAAGTTCTTGCCCAGGCCATAGCCCTTGACCGTCTTCGCGATGATGACGGTCGGCTGGCCCTTGTGCTCCACGGCGGCCTTATAGGCGGCGTAGACCTTCTGGTAGTCGTGCCCGCCGCGCTTCAGCGCCCAGATCTCGTCGTCGCTGAGGTGCTTGACCATCTCGAGCGTGCGCGGGTCGCGGCCGAAGAAGTGCTCGCGCACGAACAGGCCGGACTCCGCCTTGTAGGTCTGGTAGTCGCCGTCGGGGGTTGCGTTCATGAGGTCGCGGAGCGCGCCCTCGTGGTCATTGGCGAGCAGCGAATCCCACTCGCGACCCCAGACCACCTTGATGACGTTCCAGCCGGCGCCGCGGAAGAACGACTCCAGCTCCTGGATGATCTTGCCGTTGCCGCGCACCGGGCCGTCGAGCCGCTGCAGGTTGGCGTTGATGACGAAGTTCAGGTTGTCGAGCCCGTCGTTGGCTGCGAGCTGCAGCGCGCCGCGCGACTCCACCTCATCCATCTCGCCGTCGCCCAGGAACGCCCACACCTGCGAGTCGGCGACATCCTTGATGCCGCGGTTCGCCAGGTAGCGGTTCGCCTGCGCCTGGTAGATGGCGCCGATCGGGCCCAGGCCCATCGACACGGTCGGGAACTGCCAGAAGTCGGGCATCATCCGCGGGTGCGGGTAGGAGGGCAGGCCGTTCGGCGCCTTCGACTTCTCCTGCCGGAACGCATCCATCTGGTTCTCGGAGAGGCGGCCCTCGAGGAAGGCCCGGGCATACATGCCGGGGGAGGCGTGACCCTGGTAGAAGATCTGGTCGCCGCCGCCGGGAGCGTCCTGGCCGCGGAAGAAGTGGTTCAGGCCCACCTCGTAGAGCGCCGCAGAGGAGGCGTAGGTGGAGATGTGGCCGCCGACGCCGATGCCGGGCGCCTGCGCGCGGTGCACCATCATCGCCGCGTTCCAGCGGATCCAGCGGCGGTAGGTGCGCTCGAGCTGCTCATCGCCGGGGAACTTCGGCTCGTCCTCGGCGGCGATGGTGTTGAGGTAGTCGGTCGTGGGCACCATCGGCACGCCGAGGTGCAGCTCCTTGGAGCGCTTGAGCAGGCTGAGCATGATCTCGCGACCGCGCTGCGGGCCGTGCGCCGCGACGAGCTGATCGAGCGATTCCTGCCACTCAGCGGTCTCGCTCGGGTCTGCGTCGTTCGTGTGGCCCGAGTAGGGGTCCTGGTCGTTCAGCACCGAAGCTCCTGACGTCGTTCTGAAGGCGCGCCTGGGTCATGGCGCCCGCGCCCCCACTCTATCCACCGCCCGATGCTCACACCTGGCCACCGCCCGATGCTCACACCTGACACTGGGGGTCGTGGCACGATGGCGGGCGCGGGGAGTCCGCGTGACGAGAGGATGCCTGTGGCCCTGGAGATCGGCGAGCTCGCCCCCGACTTCACCCTGCGCGATCACACGGGCGAGGCCGTGACGCTCTCGGCCATGCGCGGCCGACCCGTCGTGCTGGTCTTCTACCCGGCGGCGTTCACGGGCCGCTGCACCGGCGAGCTCTGCTCGATCCGCGACGAGATCGCCGCGTTCGAGGATGCCGGTGTGCAGGTCTACGGCATCTCGGTGGACACCGCGGCATCGCTCGCGGTCTTCCACGCGCAGGAGGGCCTGACTTTCCCGCTGCTGAGCGACTTCTGGCCGCATGGCGCGGTGGCGCAGAGCTATGACGCCTTCCTGCCAGAGCGGGGCGTCGCGACCAGGGCCACCTACGTGATCGACCGTGACGGCCGGATCGACCAGCACTTCCGCGTCAGCCCGTCCCGGTCGCGCGACATGGCGACCTATCGTGACGCGCTCGCGGCACTCGGCCCTTATTGTGGATCCGCACCCCGGAGCCTGTAGCTCAGCTGGCAGAGCGCCTCGTTTACACCGAGGATGTCGGCGGTTCGATCCCGTCCAGGCTCACGAACGGCCCCCGGTCGCCGCGGCGACCGGGGGCCTCGCGCTTCCCTAGGATGGAGCGCATGACCAGCGTCGCCGATGTGCAGCTGGCGGTGGAGCAGCTCTGGCCCGCCGCCACCGCCGAGGATTGGGACGCGGTGGGGCTCGTGGCCGGGGATCCGGCCGATCCCGTGCGCCGCATCCTGCTCGCCGTCGACGCGGTGGGGGCCACCGCCGCGGAGGCCGTGGAGCGAGCGGCCGATCTGCTGCTCGTGCATCACCCGCTGCTGCTGCGCGGCGCGACGAGCGTGGCGGCGACGAACCCCGCCGGCCGCGTCATCACCCGGCTCGTGCGCGAGCGTGTGGCGCTGCTCGCGGCGCACACGAATGCCGACGCCGTCGACCGCGGCACGAGCGGCGAGCTCGCGACCATGCTCGGCCTCGTCGAGGTCGCGCCCATCGTGGTGAACCGCGTGGACCCCGACAAGGGGCTCGGGCGCGTCGGCGAGCTGCCGGAGCCCGTCGCCCTGCGCGAGCTCGTGGAGCACCTCGCGGCGCTCCTCCCGTCGGTCGCCGGAGGATTGCGCGCCGCTGGCGACCCCGAGCGGTCGGTGCGGCGCGTCGCGATCTGCGGCGGCGCGGGCGACTCGCTGCTGCGTGAACCCCCCGTCGCAGGCGCCGACGTCTACATCACCAGCGACCTTCGCCACCATCCGGCCTCGGATGCGCGCGAGCGGCACGCCGCCGGAGCGGGGCCGGCGCTCGTCGACGTCTCCCACTGGGCGAGCGAGTCGCTGTGGCTGCGTCCCGCTGCCGACCAGCTGCGCAGCGCCCTGCCGGGGGTCGAGGTCATCGTGAGCGAGATCAGAACAGACCCGTGGGACTTCGCGGTTCCACAAGAGGAGCAGACATGGCACTGAAGGCCAGCAATCAGGATCAGCGACGACTGCTGACGCTGCAGGACGTCGACACGCGCATCGTGCGACTGCAGGGCAAGCTCAAGGCGCTGCCGCAGACGAAGCGCATCGACGAGCTCGACACCGAGCTCGTCGCGCTCGACCGCGCCGTGCTCGAGCGGCTCGGCGAGCACGACGACATCGCCGCCGAGGTCGCCAGGATCGAGAACGACGTGCAGACCGTCGAGGCTCGCCTCAAGCGCAATCGCGATCGTCTGCCGTCGATCACCGACGCGAAGGTCGCCACGGCGACCGAGCACGAGATCGCCACGCTCGAGCGCCGTCGCGGCGACCTGGAGGATCTCGAGCTCGAGTCGATGCAGCAGCAGGAGGATGCCGCCGCGGCGCTGGCGGCCGCGCGAGGTCAGGCGGCGACCGCACGCGCCGAGCGCGAGCGGCTCGCGGCCGAGCGCGACGCCGAGGCCGAGGCGCTGGAGCGGGAGCTCGCTGACGCGCGCGCGGAACGCGGCGATCGCGTCGCCGCCGTGCCGACCGACCTGCTGGCCCTGTACGACCGGCAGCGTGAGCGCTACGGCATCGGCGCGACGCTGCTGCAGCACCGCTCGTCGACCGCATCCGGCGTCGAGTTCACCGCGTCCGAGATGCACGAGATCCGGCAGGCGGCCGACGACGACGTGATCCTCGATCCGGGCTCGTCGGCGATCCTGGTGCGCACGGAGGACAGCGGCATCTGATCCGCCTGGCGCGGTAGCCTAGTCGGAGCGAATCGGTCGGCTAGGCGGTCGCGTCGCGGTGAGCTCGGACCTGTTGGTCGGGGCGAGCCGTGCCGAGGAACGTCCGGGCTCCGCAGAGCAGGGCGGTGGATAACGTCCACCCGGGGCAACCCGCGAGCAAGTGCAACAGAGAGCAGATCCACCGGTCGGGATCCTCGGATCCGGACCGGCCAGGAGTGAAACGGTGGGGTAAGAGCCCACCAGCGTGGCGTGTGAGCGTCGCGGCTAGGTAAACCTCGCCCGGAGCAAGACCAGACAGCGGATCACGGGGCTGCTCGTCCCATCCGCGGGTAGGTCGCTAGAGGGCTGCAGCAATGCATCCCGTAGAGAGATGACCGTCCACGACAGAACCCGGCGTATCGGCCGGCCGATTCGCCCCCATCCGTCGAGCTTCCCGAGTTCGCGCGTTCGTCGCGCGCATCGCACGACTTCGGGAAGCTCGACGGATGGACCCGTCAGGCTGCTGCGAGGGCGGGCTCGGCGGCGGCGGCCGCAGGTGCGCGTCGCGCCCAGCGCTTGAGGGCGATCACCGCGAGGCCAGTGACGATGGCGCCAGCGACGATCGCGATCGTGAACATCAGCAGGTTGCCGATCGCGAAGAACACGAAGAAGCCGCCGTGGGGCGCCTGGCTCGTGACTCCGGCTGCCATCGAGATCGCACCGGTCGTCGCAGCACCGAGGATCGATGCTGGGATGACGCGCAGCGGGTCGGCAGCGGCGAACGGGATCGCGCCTTCGGAGATGAAGGAGGCACCGAGGAGCCAGGCTGCCTTCCCATTCTGCTGCTCAGCCGGCGAGAAGAGCTTCCGATCGATCACGGTGGCGAGCGCCATGCCCAATGGCGGCACCATGCCCGCCGCCATCACCGCGGCCATGATCATCCAGGGCGCGGGATTCTCCGGCGTTCCGGCGCTCAGGCCCGCGACCGCGAACCCGTAGGCGACCTTGTTGATCGGGCCGCCGAGGTCGAACGCCATCATCGTGCCGAGCAGCAGCCCGAGGAAGATCACGCCGGTGCCGGTCAGCGAGCTGAGCCATGCGGTCAGTGCGGCCATGAGTGCCGCGATCGGGCCGCCGAGCAGTGCGACCATCAAGCCGGAGGCGAAGATCGATGCAAGCAGGGGGATGATGACGACCGGCATGAGTCCACGCATCCACTGCGGCACCCGCCAGGTGCCGATCCACCACGCCGCGAGGCCGGCGAGGAGGCCACCGGCCAGGCCGCCGATGAAGCCCGCGCTCATGAGCAGTGCGACGGCACCAGCGACGAAGCCCGGCGCGATGCCCGGACGATCCGCCAGGGCATACGCGATGAATCCGGACAGCGCAGGCACCAGGAACCCCATGGAGGCTGCTCCGATGGAGAACAGCACCGCGCCGAGATACTCGCCGACGCCACCGTCGGGCAGGTTCCACAGCGTGTTCTGCAGGATGACGTCGCCCGCCACATCGGTGATGTCGAAGCCGCCGAGCAGGAAGCCCAGCGCGATGAGCAGGCCGCCACCGGCGACGAACGGGATCATGTAGCTCACGCCCGTGAGGAGGGCGCGCTTCACGGTGCCACCCAGGGACCCTCGAGAGCGCTGCTCCGGCGTCGGCTCGCTCGCAGCGTCGCCCGCGAGACGCGGGCCCTGCGGGTCGTCCGCGTGCCCGAGCGCCTCGGCGATGAGCTCGTCGGCAGCGTGGATGCCGCGCTTGACCGGAACCTGCACGAAGGGCTTCCCAGCGAAGCGGCCGCGCTCGCGCACATCGACATCGACCGCGAACACGACGGCGTCGGCGGCCGCGATCAGCGCAGGATCGAGTCGCTTCGTGCCGCTCGAGCCCTGCGTCTCCACGGTGACCCGCACGCCCGCGCGCTCGCCGGCCGCCTTGAGCGCATCCGCCGCCATGTATGTGTGTGCGATCCCGGTCGGGCAGGCGGTCACGGCAACGATGCTGCGAGTGCCCTCGGCGACCGGCTCATCATCGACCTCCTCCCGGTCAGCCACGACTCCGGCGACGAGTCCGACGACCTCGTCCTCGGTCTTCGCGGCGCGCAGCGCACCCGTGAACTCCTCATCGATGAGCGAACCTGCTAGCCGTGACAGCACGGCGAGATGCGTCTCGGCGGCACCTTCTGGCGCCATGATCATGAACACCAGATCCGCAGGGCCGTCGGGAGCTCCGAAGTCGACCGGGGGATCGAGCCTGGCGAAGGCGAGGGTGGGCTCGCGAACCGCGGACGACTTGCAGTGGGGGATGGCGATGCCCGCACCCATGCCGGTCGGGGTCAGCGCTTCGCGCTCGAGCACCGCCCGCGCGAGATCGCCGCTGTTGACGACGCGGTCGGTCCCGGCTGCGCGAGCGGCGAGCGACTGGATCACCGCGTGCTTGTCGGCGCCCAGGTCGGCGTCGAGCACGACCAGTTCGGGGATGAGGATGTGGGGCATCAGTGCTCCTGTAGGTCGGCGGCGGCAGCCGCGTGGGTGTGGGTGGTCGTGACGGTTGTGACGGCGACGCGCGACGCGTCGGCCTCGGCAGGGGTGGGAAAGCCGGTGCCAGGCATCGCTGCGGCCGCAGAGCCATGGGCGACCGCTTGGCCGAGCCGGCCGCGGGCATCGTCGCCTCGCACCTGGGCGATGAGCCATCCGGCGAGACTCGCGTCGCCGGCGCCCACCGTCGAGCGGACGACGGTCGGCGGCGCCGCCGCTTGCAGCGTCACACCAGCATCAGCGCTGATCGCACCATCGCCGCCGAGGGTCAGCAGCACGGTGCCAACACCCAGGGCGACGAGCGCTTGCGCCGCGCCCACGGCCTCATCGAGGCTGCCGATGGCGCCGGTTGCAAGTCCCAGCAGTTCTTCCAGCTCCTCGTCATTGGGCTTTGCGAGGTCGATGCCTCCGTCGGCGATCGCGGCAGCGAGTGGTGGCCCGGACGTGTCGACGGCGACTCGGATCCCCGCGTGCGCCTCCCGGGCCGCGCGAATGACGTCGACGATGATGTCGGGTCGAGTTGCCGCTGGCAGCGAGCCGGCAATGACCAGCCATTCGGCACGCGGAGCGCTTGCGCGAACTGCATCGAGCATGGACGCCACCGCGTGCGCTTCCAGCGGTGCGCCAGGCTCGTTGATCTTCGTCGTCGTCCCGTCGAGCTCCGTGATCGCGAGGTTGGTGCGCACGGCGGCACCGACCGGCACGCAGAGCGCATCGACGCCGTCGGCCGCGAGCATCATCGAGAACCGATCATCGGGTCGCGCCATCACGATCGCGCGAACGGCGATGCCCGCACCCGCGAGCACGCGTGCAACATTCACCCCTTTGCCTGCGGCCACTTGGCTCGCTGGCGCGGATGCGCGCTGCACTGCGCCGCGCTCGAGAGGTGCGGGCAGCACGACGGTCTGATCTATGGACGGGTTGAGCGTCAGGGTGAGGATCATGCGACCAGCACCTCGCAACCTGCGTCAGCAAGGGCTTGGCTCGTCGCCGAGTCGGGTGAGGCGTCCGTGAGCACGACGTCGACCTGCTGCAGTGTTGCGAACCGGCACAGCGACGCCGTTCCCAGCTTCGTGGAATCCGCCACCAGCGCCACCCTGCGCCCAGCCGCAACGATGGCCGACTTCACCGCTGCTTCGTCCGGGTCGGGCGTGCTGACGCCGCTGCTGTCGAGGCCGTTCGTGCCGAGCACGACGACGTCGGGGCGGAGCTGCGCGATGGCAAGCACGGTCTGTGCGCCGACTGCCGCGCCGGTGACGGCGCGAATACGACCCCCCAGCGCATGGACCTCGATCGACGGATGCGGGGCGAGCTGCTGTGCGATCGCGGGGGAGTGCGTTGCCACGATGAGCCGCGGCCCCGCTCCGTGCGGCCAGGTCGCGACCAGTTCGCTCGCCATCGCCGCAGTGGTGGTCCCCGCGTCGAGCAGCATGCTGGTCGCGCCGGAGGCCAGCAGCCGCTCGCAAGCCAGGCGGGCGATGCGGCGCTTGCCGTCGGCGTTCGCGTCGGCGCGCACCGCGACCGCAGTCTCGATGAGGCTGGTGCGGCTGGCGCTCACCGCGCCGCCGTGCACGCGTCGCGCGATCCCTGCGCTCTCCAGTGCGTCGAGATCTCGACGCGCTGTCTCGGCGGTGATGCCGAGGGTACGTGCGATCTCCGCAACGAGCACGCGGCCCTCTGTCTGGATGCGCGCGGCGATCTCGTCCCTGCGCTGTGTTGCGAGCATGGCCACCTCCTCGCGAACACCGTAGCGGTGAAACGAAGACAAACGCAAGCAAAGAAAGAAAACCACAGAGCGGTTGCCGTGACGGAAGGTCGATCACGCGCACATGCGGACGTGCGCGTGTCGGGTGCTGCAGTGCGCAGCGCACGCATGCAGGATGAGTCCCGCGGCGCCCGAGACGGCAGGCGACTGGCGGAGCGGGGCGGCGCCGGGTTGCTAGACGCCGCGGGCGAGAGCGGCGGCGCCGATGATGCCGGCGTTGTTGCGCAGCGTCGCGGGCACGATCGGCGTTGCCAGGTCGAGCAGGGGCAGGAACAGCTCCGACGACTTCGAGACGCCACCGCCGACGACGAACAGGTCGGGGGAGAACAGGAACTCCAGGTGGCTGTAGTAGCGCTGCAGCCTCTGGGCCCATGCCTCCCAGCTGAGCTCCTCGCGCTCGCGCGCCTTGTTCGACGCCCGTACCTCGGCGGACACGCCGTCGAGCTCCAGGTGCCCCAGCTCGGCGTTCGGGATCAGCACGCCGTTGTAGATGAGCGCGCCGCCGATGCCCGTGCCGAGCGTCGTCATGATCACGAGGCCCGAGGCGTCCTTGGCCGCTCCGTAGTGGTCCTCGGCGAAGCCCGCCGCATCCGCGTCGTTGACGAAGTGGATGTCGCGACCCAGCGCATCCTCGAACAGGCGCTCGGCCTCGAGCCCGATCCACGCCTTCGAGACGTTCGAGGCGCTCATCGTGCGGCCGTGTCGCACGATCGCCGGGAAGGTCACGCCGATCGGGGTGTCGTCATCGATGTCGAGGCGCTCGACGAGGTCGATCACCGCGTCGCGGATCGCATCCGGCTCGCCGCCCTCCGGGGTCGGCACCTTCACCCGGTCGCTGCGGAGCTCGCCCGCCGCGACGTCGACGAGCGCAGCCTTCACGCCCGTCCCGCCGATGTCCACACCGACTGCCAGCTGCTTCGTCTTCGCCACGGCGACGATCCTGCCATGGATCGCGCCGCTGCCGGGTGCGCGCGCCCGATCCGCGGCCGCCGCAGCGCGGCGACGGCTCAGGCCGAGGGTAGCGTCAGGATCTCGGCACCCGTCTCGCGCACCACGATCGTGTGCTCGAACTGGGCGGTGATGGAGCGATCCTTCGTCACGACCGTCCAGTCGTCATCCCACATCTCCCACTCGTGCGTGCCGAGCGTCAGCATCGGCTCGATGGTGAACACCATGCCGGGCACGATCTCGGTGTCGAAGCGGTCGGTGTCGTAGTGGGGGATGATCAGGCCGGAGTGGAACGACGTGCCGACGCCGTGACCGGTGAAGTCGCGCAGCACGCCGTAGCCGAAGCGCTTCGCGTACATCTCGATCGTGCGACCGATGACGTTCACGCGGCGACCGGGCATGGCAGCCCTGATCGCGCGGCGCAGCGCCTCCTCGGTGCGCTCGACCAGCAGGCGCACCTCTTCGCTCGTCTGGCCGACGATGAACGTGCGGTTCGAGTCGCCGTGCACACGGTCCTTGTAGGCGGTGATGTCGATGTTCACGATGTCGCCGGCCTCGAGCACCGTGGTGTCGGGGATGCCGTGGCACACGACCTCATTGACGCTCGAGCAGACCGACTTCGGGAAGCCGCGGTAGCCGAGTGTCGAGGGGTAGGCGCCGTGACCGGTGACGAACTCGTGCCCGATGCGGTCGAGCTCGTCGGTGGTGACGCCGGGCTGCGCGGCAGCGCCGACCGCGGCGATCGCGTCGGCGGCGATCCGGCCCGCCGCCCTGATCCGCTCGATCGTCGCGTCGTCGTAGACGTCGCCGCCGACGTGCTCGGCGGGCGCCGGCTTGCCGACGTACTCGGGGCGCGCGATGGCGCCGCTCACCGCGCGCGGCGGCCCGATCCGGCCCGCGATGAGGCGTCCATCGGCGTCTCTTGGCATGGTCTCCATCCTAGGAGCGGCACGCCCGGGCGACCGTCGAGCAGCGGATCCCTGCGACCGCTCGCTCCATCTCGGCCACCATTGCGGATCTCGGCCTACACTGTGGCGTCATGAGCGCAGACTTCTGGTACAACCTCGAGACCGGTGTCGTCGAGGAGGGCATGGTGTCGCCGGGCTACGACCGCGCGGGACCGTTCGCGACTCGCGAGGAGGCGGAGCGCGCTCCCGAGATCATCAAGGAGCGGTCGCGCGCGTGGGCTGCCGAAGAGGCCGCCGACGACAGCTGGGGCTCCGCGTCGAAGGATGACGCCTGACCCTCACGCCGCGGCGAGCACCTTGCGCAGCGTCCGGAGGTTGCGCGTCGTGACGCGATCCTTCGCGCGTCGCTCGAGCGCCTTCGCGAACGGGCTCGTCAGGGTCGTGCCCTTCGGGTTCGACCAGTGGATGACGCCGACACCGTAGGCAGTGAGCTCGCCCTCGCCCGGTGCGGTGGCAGCGAGCTCACTCGCGACGCCCGGTTTCAGCTCGAACACCACGTAGGGCGTGTGCTCGTCGTCCTCGGCGTGGGGGTAGTCGGCGACGACGGCGGCGAGCGCCTCGATCGCGATGCCGAGCACCCGGATGCGCCTCCCGTAGCGCGCTTCCAGCGCCGACTCCGCTGCCGCTGCCGCCGCAGCCGCGTCCGGAGCCGTGACCACGGCGTTGCCGCTCGCGAGCACCGTCACGACGTCGCCCAGCCCGGCGTCGCCCAGCAGCGCCCGCAGGTCGGCCGACCGCACGGTCACGCCGCCCACGTTCACGCCCCGCAACAGCAGCGCAACGCGCATCCGGCTACTCGTACTCGTGCTCGGGCGCGGGGTAGACGCCGTTCGCGACATCCTCGCGGAACGCGGTCGCGGCCGCCTCGAGCGTCTTGCCGAGCTGCGCGTACTGCTTCACGAACTTCGGGATGCGGCCGGTCGTCATGCCCGCCCAGTCGCTCCACACCAGCAGCTGGCCGTCGCAGTGCGGTCCGGCCCCGACCGAGAGGGTCGGGATGTCGAGCGCCTCGGTCACGGCCTTCGCCGCCGCCGAGGGCACCATCTCGAGCACGACCGCGAAGGCGCCCGCCTCCTGCACGGCGAGGGCGTCGCGCAGCAGCTGGTCGGCGCCGTCGTCGCCGCGGCCCTGGATGACGTGGCCGCCCAAGCCGTGCTCCGACTGCGGCGTGTAGCCGACATGACCCATGACGGGGATGCCGGCCTCGACGACCCGTCGGATCTGCTCGGCCGAGCGCTCGCCGCCCTCGAGCTTCACGGCGTGCGCTCCCGTCTCCTTCATGAAGCGGATGGCGGTGTGCAGCGCCTCGCGCGCGTTGACCTCGTAGGAGCCGAAGGGCATGTCGGCGACGACGAGCGCGCGCTTCGCGGCGCGCGCCACGGCGCGGGTGAGGGGGATCAGCTCGTCGACCGTGACCGGCAGCGTCGTGTCGTAGCCGAACACCGTGTTGCCTGCGGAGTCGCCGACCAGCAGGAAGTCGATGCCCGCCGCGTCGAAGATCTGCGCGGAGAGGTAGTCGTAGCTCGTCAGCCCGACGATCTTCACCCCGTCGCGCTTGGCGCGCTCGAAGTGCCGGATGCGAACCCGCTTCGGACCTGCGGAAGCACCGCCGTAGGGCGCCGCCACCTCCTGGGGATCGCCGGTCTGGGCCGATCCGCTGTCGTTGAATGCCATGGCCCGAGCCTAACCCGCAGTGCGCGACCACTAGCCTGAAGGCAGACGAGAGAGGGGCCGGGATGGACAAGCAGCAGGACTTCGTGCTTCGCACGATCGAGGAGCGCGGGGTCAAGTTCGTTCGGCTGTGGTTCACGGACGTGCTGGGCTCGCTGAAGTCGGTGGCGATCGCGCCGGCGGAGGTCGAGGCCGCCTTCACCGAGGGGATGGGCATCGACGGCTCCTCGATCGAGGGGCTGTCGCGGTCGTCCGAGGCGGACGTGCTCGCGAAGGCCGACCCGTCGACCTTCCAGGTGCTGCCGTGGCGCGGCGAGGTCGACCCGACCGCTCGCATGTTCTGCGACATCTTCACGCCCGACGGCGAGCCGGCCGCGGCAGACCCGCGCCACGTGCTCAAGCGCACGCTGGCAAAGGCCGCCGACCGCGGCTTCAGCTTCTACACCCATCCCGAGTGCGAGTTCTACCTGCTGAAGTCGGCGGACGTGCTCAACCCGGAGCCCGTCGACCGCGCCGGCTACTTCGACAACGTGCCCGGCGGCACGGCGCATGACTTCCGGCGCGCGAGCGTGCGGATGCTCGAGGACATCGGCATCTCGGTGGAGTTCAGCCACCACGAGGCGGGTCCGGGGCAGAACGAGATCGACCTGCGCTACGCCGACGCGCTCTCGACCGCCGACAACATCATGACCTTCCGCACGATCGTGAAGGAGGTCGCCATCTCGGAGGGCGTCTTCGCGACCTTCATGCCGAAGCCCTTCGAGGGCCACCCCGGCAGCGGCATGCACACGCACATGTCGCTGTTCGAAGGCGACCAGAACGCGTTCCACGACCCCTCCGGCAAGTACCAGCTCTCGAAGGTCGGGCGGCAGTTCGTCGCCGGACTGCTGCACCACGCGCCGGAGTTCACGGCCGTCACGAATCAGTTCGTCAACTCCTACAAGCGGCTCTGGGCCGGCGACGAGGCGCCCAGCTTCGTGAGCTGGGGTCACAACAACCGCTCCGCGCTCGTTCGCGTGCCGCTCTCGAAGCCGAACAAGGCGCAGTCCGCGCGGGTGGAGTATCGCGGGCTGGACTCCGCCGCGAACCCGTACCTGGCGTTCTCCGTGCTGCTGGCCGCGGGACTCAAGGGCATCGAGGAGGGCTACGAGCTGCCCGACGAGGCGATCGAAGACATCTGGCAGCTCTCCGACAAGGAGCGCAGGGCGCTCGGCTACGCGCCGCTGCCCACGAGCCTCGACGCGGCCATTGGCGCGATGGAGGAGTCGGAGCTGGTCGCCGAGACGCTCGGCGAGCAGGTCTTCTCGTTCGTGCTGCGCAACAAGCGGGAGGACTGGCGCCGCTACCGCGACCAGGTCACGCGCGTCGAGCTCGAGTCGAACCTGCTCTCGCTCTAGCGCATGCGCATCCCGTCGCCGCGATCGCGCCTGGCGCGGCTCGGCTATCGCGAGCCGAGCCTGGCTGAAGCGTACGTGCAGGAGCTGCCGGAGGAGCTGCACAGCCTGGTCGCGGCGTGCGCTCGCAGCGCCGATCCCGATCAGGCGCTCCAGATGGTCGTGCGCTTCGTGCGCGGCGGCATCGACCTGACGGATGCGCTCGATGACGAATCGGGACTCGCCTCGCTGCTGCGCGTGCTGGGCGGGTCGCTCGGCATGGCCGAGCACGTGGAGCGCCACCCCACGCAGCTCGACACCGTCATGCACCCGCCGTCGCCGATGGGGCCCGCGCAGTATCGCGAGAGCCTGCTCGATGCGGTGGCCGCTGAGGACGGCGTGTCGACATTGCCGCAGCAGGAGGGCGTGGCCGCGCTGCGCGATCGCTATCGCAACCACGTCGCGGCGCTGGTGGCCTGGGACCTCGCGCTGGAGCAGCCGAAGGATCGCGTCGACACGGTCTCGGCCGCGCTCGCAGATCTCGCCTCCGCAGCGCTCGACGCCGGGCTCGCGGTCGCCCGGCGCGCGGCCCGGGAGCGGTTCGGCGACGACGTCGACCAGGTGACGCTCGCTGTGATCGGCATGGGCAAGACCGGGGCGCGCGAGCTCAACTACGTCAGCGACGTCGACGTGATCTGGGTGCATGGCACCACGCCGGGCAGCGAGCTCGACGACGCCAGGGCAACGCAGATCGCGACCCTGCTGGCACGGGAGACGAGTGCGGCCTGCGGCGCGTACCAGGGCTCGCCGCCGCTGTGGGAGGTGGATGCCAACCTGCGGCCCGAGGGCAAGGACGGCGCGCTGACGCGGACGCTCGCGTCGCACATCGCCTACTACGACCGCTGGGCGAAGTCGTGGGAGTTCCAGGCGCTGCTGAAGGCACGCCCGATCGCGGGCGACGCCGAGTTGGGGGCCGCCTACGACGACGCGATCCGCTCGCTCGTGTGGGAGTCCTCCGGCCGCGACGGCTTCGTCGACTCGGTGCAGCGGATGCGCGAGCGCGTCACCGAGCACATCCCCGCCGACGAGGTCGACCGGCAGCTGAAGCTCGGGCCGGGTGGGCTGCGCGACATCGAGTTCACGGTGCAGCTGCTGCAGCTCGTGCACGGCGCCGACGACGACTCGCTGCGGCAGCGCGGCACCCTCGACGCGCTCGACGCCCTGGCGGCGCGCGGCATCGTCGGCCGCGCCGACCGGGACGAGTTCAGCGACCACTACCGGTTCCTGCGCGTGCTGGAGCACCGGATCCAGTTCTGGCGCATGCGGCGCACGCACCTGATGCCGACCGAGCCGGAGGAGCTGCGCAGGCTTGCGCGCACTGCGCGGCTGGACAGCGCTGAGGAGCTGACGCAGCAGTGGCAGGCGGTGCGCCGGGCGGTGCGCACGCTGCACGAGCGCATCTTCTACCGCCCGCTGCTGAGCGCGGTCGCCTCGCTCGAGCGCGACGACGTGCAGCTCAGTCCCGAGGCTGCCCAGCGGCGCCTGCGAGCATCCGGCTACGTCGACCCGAAGGGGGCGCTCGGGCACATCGCGGAGCTCACCGAGGGCGTCTCGCGGCGGTCCCAGATCCAGCGGCTGCTGCTGCCGGTGCTGCTCGGCTGGTTCGCCGAGGGGGCCGATCCCGACATGGGCCTGCTGGCGTTCCGGCGGCTGAGCGAGTCGCTGGGGGAGACGCCGTGGTTCCTGCGCATGCTGCGCGACTCGCCGGTCGCCGCTCGGCGCCTGACCAGCCTGCTCTCCTCCTCCCGTCTCATCGGCTCGCTCATGGAGCGCATCTCCGAGTCGGCCTCGTGGCTCGACAGCGACGAGCAGCTGCGACCGCGCTCCGAGGAGGCGCTGCGGGAGGAGACGGCCGCGATCCTCTCGCGGCATCGTGGCGACGCCGAGGCGGTGCAGCGGGCGCTGCGCAACCTGCGGCGGCGCGAGCACCTGCGGGTGGCGACCGCGAGCGCGCTGCAGCGCATCGACGTGGCCGGTGTCGGCGCAGCGCTCTCCGCCATCGCGGCGGCGCTCGTAGACGCGGCGGTGACGCTGCACAAGCCGGACGGCCTCGAGCTCGCGATCATCACGATGGGGCGCACCGGCGGTCGCGAGATCGGGTTCGGCAGCGACATCGACGTGATGCATGTCGCTCGCGGCGGCGACGATCCCGTCGCGGCGGCGACCGTCGTGGTGCGCAAGGTGCAGGAGACGCTCGCCGACCCCTCGTTGCCGTTCGAGATGGATGCGGGACTGCGGCCCGAGGGGCGCCAGGGCCCGCTCGTGCGCACGCTCGACAGCTACCGGGCCTACTACGAGCGCTGGTCGGAGCCGTGGGAGGCGCAGGCGCTGCTGCGGGCGCGCCCCTTCGCCGGCGACGCGCAGCTGGCAGGCGAGCTCATGGACGTCATCGACGAGCGCCGGTATCCCGACTCGTTCCCGGCGTCGTCCGTGCGTGAGGTGCGCCGCATCAAGGCGCGCGTCGAGGGGGAGCGGCTGCCGCAGGCCACGGATCGCAGCCGACATCTGAAGCTCGGTGACGGCGCGCTCAGCGACGTGGAGTGGCTCGTGCAGCTGCTGCAGCTGCGATACGCGGGCCAGCACGAGAGCCTGCGAACCCCGTCAACGCTGGAGGCTCTCGCCGCGGCTGTCCGTGCCGAGCTGCTCGCCGAAGCTGACGCCGCGGTGCTGCGCGAGGCGTGGCTGCTCGCCACGCGCATCCGCAATGCGCTCGCGCTCGCCCGGGCACGATCGATCGACCGGCTGCCGGAGGATCGGGGTGAGCTCGAGGCGGTGGCTCGTCTCGTCGGCCTGCCCGCGGGATCCGCGGCCGCGCTCGAGGAGCAGTACCTCGCTGCGACGCGCCGCTCGCGCCGCGTGTTCGAGCGCGTCTTCTACGACTGACGGCGCTCGCCCGGACCCTCGGTTCGCCGCACGCGGGCGGGGCCGGATCCCCAGAGGAATCCGGCCCCGCCTGGTGCCTCGAGCGTCAGCCGATCAGACGCCGTAGTAGAGCTCGAACTCGTACGGGTGGGGCCGCAGGGCCATCGGCAGGATCTCGTTCTCGCGCTTGTAGGAGATCCAGGTCTCGATCAGGTCCTTCGTGAAGACGTTGCCCTCGAGCAGGAACTCGTGGTCGTTCTCGAGCGCGACGAGCGCCTCCTCGAGCGTGCCGGGCACCTGCGGGATGTTCTTGGCCTCCTCGGGCGGCAGCTCGTAGAGGTCCTTGTCGATCGGGTCCAGCGGCTCGATGCGGTTCTTGATGCCGTCCAGGCCCGCCATCAGCTGCGCCGCGAACGCGAGGTACGGGTTCGAGGCGGCGTCAGGAACGCGGAACTCGATGCGCTTCGCCTTCGGGTTGGAGCCCGTGATCGGGATGCGGACCGCTGCGGAGCGGTTGCCGGCCGAGTAGGCCAGATTGACCGGCGCCTCGAAGCCCTTGACCAGGCGGCGGTACGAGTTGATCGACGGGTTGGTGAAGGCGAGCACCGCAGGAGCGTGCGCGAGCAGGCCGCCGATGTACCAGCGCGCGGTGTCGGAGAGGTTGCCGTAGCCGTTCTCGTCGAAGAACAGCGGCTTGCCGTCGAGCCACAGCGACTGGTGGGTGTGCATGCCGGAGCCGTTGTCGCCGGCGACCGGCTTCGGCATGAACGTGACCGTCTGGCCCCACTGCTCCGCCGTGTTCTTGACGATGTACTTGAAGGCGAGGATCTCATCCGCGGCCTTGACCATCGTGTTGAAGCGGTAGTTGATCTCCGCCTGACCAGCGGCGCCCACCTCGTGGTGGCTGCGCTCGACCTGCAGGCCGATCTCCTCGAGCTTCAGCACGATGTCGTCGCGCAGGTCGGCCTGCTTGTCGACGGGGGAGACCGGGAAGTAGCCGCCCTTGAAGGGGGTCTTGTTGGCGAGGTTGCCACCCTCCTCGGCGCGGCCCGAGTTCCAGGCCGCCTCCTCGGAGTCGATCGCATAGAACGAGCCCTGCGGCTGCACGCTGTAGCGCACGTCGTCGAAGACGTAGAACTCGGCCTCCGGCGCGAAGAACGCGGTGTCCGCGATGCCGCTCGACGACAGGTACTGCTCGGCCTTGTGCGCCACCTGGCGCGGGTCGCGGTGGTAGATCTCGCCCGTGCGCGGGTTGTAGATGTCGAAGATCATCACGAGCGTCTTCGCGTCGCGGAACGGGTCGAGATACGCGGTGGTGACGTCGGGGATCAGCTGCATGTCCGACTCGTGGATGCTCGCGAAGCCGCGGATCGACGAACCGTCGAAGAGCTGGCCGACGCTGAAGAACTCCTCATCCACGGTCGACGCGGGGATGTTGAAGTGCTGCTGCACGCCGGGGAGGTCCGTGAAGCGGATGTCGAGGAACTGCACCCCCTCGTCCTTGATGAAGGCGAGGACCTCGGAGGAATCCTTGAACATTGTGCTCCTTGACATGCGTTGGCGGTAGGCAGATGCCGTGACCTCGACGCTACGCGGGAGCCGTTGCTCGTCCGTGACGCCGATGTTTCGGCGATGTTACGTCAGCGAGGGCGTCCGGGTCGGATCCGGCGCGGATCGATGCCCTTGGGGATGGGCAGATTGGCCTGGCCGAGCGAGGTGAGGCGGTTCGCGACGGCCATCACCTCGGCTCGCGAGAGCGTCTTCTTCAGGCGGCGCATCGACTTCGTGAGCTTGCGCAGCTCGAGCGGCGAGTCGGGGCCGATCTCGATCACGTGGATCGGCACGTTCGGCACGATGCGCTTCACCTTGCGCTGCTCGTCGCCGAGGATGCGAGCGACGCGTTCCTTCGGGCCCTCCGCGATCAGCACGACGCCCGGCTTGCCGACCGCGCGGTAGACCGCGTCCTGCGTCTTGGGGTTCACGCCCGTGGGCATCTCGCTCGTGGTCCAGTTGCCGCGCAGGCCGTTCTTGAGCACGGCGCCGACGGCGCCGGGGCGGCCCTCGATCTGGCCGAAGGCGATCTTCTCGGCACGCCACGTGAGCGTCATCATCGCGAGCATCAGGCCGATGAGCACGCCGGAGACGATCCACAGGATCAGGAAGAGCGTGTCCTGCCGGAAGACGATGGCCAGCACCGTGATGACGATGATGGGGCCGAAGAAGGCCAGCAGCATCAGCGGCAGCGCCTTCTTGTCGTTCTCGCGGGTCATCTTGAAGATCGACCACATCGTCTTGAGCCTGCCGGGCTCCTTCTCGGTGTTGCGTGCCATGGCACCAGGATACCGGGGCCGGATGCCGTCGCTCTCCACAGCTCGTCTCACGCCACCGCCGCGCGGTCGCGCGCCCTGGCATGGTCGCGCTCGTGGACGAAGAACACGCGCAGATCGCGGGCTACCGGCTCGTGCGAGAGCTGCGGCGCGATGCCGAGCGGATGGTGTGGGTGGCAGCGAGCGCATCGGAGACCGAGACCGGTGGAGCCGTGGAGATCCACAGGAGCCTCGGCGGCGCTGACGGCGTGCTCGCCGGGGAGGCTGAGGCGCTGCTGGCCGCCGATCATCCGCACATCGTGCCGATCCTCGACGTCGCGACCGACGAGGGGGTGGTGCTCGTGCGACCGCTGCTGCCGCGCAGTCTCGCCGAGTGGCTGGTGCGGCGGCAGGCGCCGTCGCCGGGCGAGGCCGTGACCGCGCTGGCCCCGATCGCCGCAGCGCTGGCCGCCCTCCATCGACGTGGCGCCTGCGCAGGCGGCTGCGCAGCGCAGGCCGTGCGGCTCGACGCGGACGGCGCACCGCTGCTGCTGGGCGAGGGCGCGCACATCGAGACCGACCGCCCCACGGATGCCTGGCGGGAGGCCAGCACCGGCGTCGCCGACGACGCGGAGGGCTGGCGTCTGCTCGCCGTCGCGGTGCTGGAGGCCGGGGGCGCCGCGGTGCCGGCAGCTGTCGACCGTGCGCTGGCGCAGCGCGATCTGGCTGCGGCCGCCGATGCCATGCTCGCCGCGTGGCCCGCACTGCCGCTCGCGCCAGAGGATGCGCCGTCCTCGATCGCATCCCCGGCCCCGGCGCCCATGCGGCGACGGGACCGAGCCGACGGCCCCGCCGCGATCTGGGCGCGCATCGCGCTGCTGCTCGAGGTGCTGGTCGATCGGGGCGGTCCGAGCGCAGCGCGCCTCGCGCGGTCGCTCGCCGCGGTCCGTCCGCGCTTCTGGGCGATCGCCGCCGTCGGTGCCGCGATGCTGCTGCTGGCAGGGGCGGCCCTCTGGCCGGCCACGCCGACCGGTGCCGACGAACTCGCGACGGGCGAGGTGGTGCCGAGCCCTAGCGCGGTGGACGCGGCGGCACTCGCTACGGCCACGGCCGACGCAGCGGAAGACCCGGCAGTGTTCGGCGGTCAGACGGGGGACGGAGAGGATCCGCTCACTGCCGTCGCGGCGCTGCTCGCAGAGCGCGAGGCCTGCCTCGACGCGGGCGATGCCGCGTGCCTCGTCGGCCTGCATGCTCCCGACAGCCCGCAGCTGGTCGCCGCGGTGCCCTGGCGGATGCCCGAGGACGGCAGGCTCGAGCCGGTGCAGCGGCTCGGCGACGCCTGGCTGCTGCGCGTGGTCTCCGAACGCGAACCGGCCTCGGTGCTCGCGATGAGCACCGAGGCCGGTTGGGTTCTGCGCGACGCCTGGTCGGATTGAGCCGGGTCTCGTGACGGCTGCGGCCCTGCGGGCCGGAGCCTCCTCGACCTTGCTGCCTACCGGCTCACGAGCGTGAGCCCTCCGGCATCAAACCTCGAACTGGCCCGACTCGAGCTGCGCCTTGACCTGGCCGAGGTAGCGAGCCGCGTCGGCGCCGTCGATGATCCGGTGGTCGTAGGACAGTGCGAGGAACACCATCGAGCGGATGGCGATCGAGTCCTGGCCGTCGACCGAGACCACCACGGGGCGCTTCACGACCGTGCCGACGCCGAGGATGGCGCGCTGCGGCTGGAAGACCACGGGCGTGTCGAACAGCGCGCCCCGCGAACCGGTGTTGGTCAGCGTGAACGTGCCGCCCGCGAGCTCGTCGGGCTTCAACTGGTTGTCGCGGGTGCGCTGCGCGAGGTCAGCGATCGACGCCGTGAGCTCCTTGATGCTCTTGGAACCGGCATCCCGGATGACGGGCGTGAGCAGGCCGCGCTCGGTGTCGACCGCCATCGCGAGATTCTCGGTCTCGGGGTAGGTGATCGTCTCGCCGTCGTCGGTCGCGTTGATCAGCGGGTGCGACTTGAGCGCCTGCACGGCCGCCTGCGTGAAGAAGGGGAGGAACGTCAGCTTGTTGCCCGTCTCCTCCTGGAACGACGCCTTCTTCGACTCCCGCAGCTGTGCCACCTTCGTCACATCGACCTCGACGACGGTGGTGAGCTGGGCGAGCGTCTGCATCGACTCGACGGCGCGCTTGGCGACGACCTTGCGCAGGCGCGACATCGGCGCGGTCGTGCCGCGCAGCTCCGAGACCTCGACCTCGGCCGGCGCGGAGCCGGACTCGTTCGTCTCGGCCGCGGCCGGTGCCGCCTCGGCGGCGCTCAGCACGTCCTCCTTGCGGATGCGGCCGCCGACACCGGTGCCGGTGAGCGAGCTCAGGTCGACGCCGCGCTCGTTGGCGAGCTTGCGGACGATCGGCGTGACGTAGCTCGAGGCTGCGCCCGACGCCGCGGGAGCGGACGGAGCAGCCGGCGCCTTCGGAGCGGCCGGTGCCGCGGGAGCCGCTGCCTTGGCCGGCTCGTCCTTCGGTGCCTCATCCTTGGGCGCCTCGTCCTTCGGTGCCTCATCCTTGGGCGCCTCGTCCTTCGGCGCCTCAGCCTCGGGAGCCTTGGCGGCCTCGGGCTGCTCGGTCGACGGCGCCGCCGGCTTGGGCTGCTCCGCCGGAGTGGCGTCCTGGGCCTCGGCCGAGCCAGCGGGGTCCGTCGTCGGCTCGTCGGCCTGCTGCTCGGCATCCGATGCCGGCGCGTCAGCGCCAGTCGAGGCTGCCCCGCCGACGCGTGCGATGACGGCGCCGACCTCGATTGTGTCGTCCTCGCTGACGAGGATCTCCGAGATCGTGCCCGCGATCGGCGACGGCACCTCGGTGTCGACCTTGTCCGTGGAGATCTCGACGATCGGCTCGTCGACGGCGATCTCGTCGCCGACGGACTTCAGCAGTCGCGTGATGGTGCCCTCGGTGACGCTCTCACCGAGCTCGGGCAGAGTGATGTCCTGACCCTCGCCACCGCTCGCGGGAGCCGCCTCAGCCTGCTCGTCCGCATCCTTCGAGGGGGATTCCTGCGCCTCGGCCGCCGACTCCTCGTCGGCCTCCTGCTCAGGTTCCGTGTCGTCGGCAGCGATCTCGGATGCCGATGCCTGGGCAGCCGGAGCTTCCTCAGCCGGAGCTTCCTCGGCAGCAGCCTCCTCGGCCGGAGCTTCCTCGGCAGCGGCCTCCTCAGCCGGAGCCTCCTCAGCCGGAGCCTCCTCCGCCGGAGCATCCTCTGCCGGCCCGTCGCCCGCATCGCCGACGCGTGCGATGACCGCGCCGACCTCGACCGTGTCGTCCTCGCCGACGAGCAGCTCGGTGATGGTGCCGGCGATCGGCGACGGCACCTCGGTGTCGACCTTGTCGGTCGAGATCTCGACGATCGGCTCGTCGACCGCGATCTCGTCACCGACGGCCTTCAGCCAGCGGGTGATCGTTCCCTCGGTGACGCTCTCGCCGAGCTCTGGGAGCTTGATGTCAGTCATGGGTTGTCTCCTGTGGCGTTGGTCAGATGGCGTGCAGCGGCGTGCCGGCGAGCTTCAGCATCGTCTCGCCGAGCGCCTCGTGCTGGGTCGGGTGCGCGTGGATCAGCTGCGAGACGTCCTCCGGGTAGGCCTCCCAGTTGACGATCAGCTGTGCTTCGCCGACGAGCTCGCTCACGCGGCGGCCGATCATGTGCACACCGACCACGGGGCCGTCCTTGACGCGCACGGCCTTGACCGAGCCGGTCGTGCCGACGATCTCGCTCTTCGCATTGCCGCCGAGCGAGTACTCGTAGGTCTCGATCTTGTCCTCGCCGAACTGCTCCTTGGCCTTCGCCTCGGAGTACCCGACCGAGGCGACCTCGGGGTCGGAGTAGGTGACCTTGGGGATGTTGAGGTCCTCGACCTTGCGGGGGCTGAGGCCGCCGATCTCCTCGGCGACGAAGATGCCCTGCTGGTAGCCGCGATGCGCGAGCTGCAGGCCGGGAACGATGTCGCCGACGGCGTAGACGCCGGGCACGCTGGTCTCGAGGCGGTCGTTGACGGTCACGAAGCCGCGATCCATCTCGACGCCGACCTCCTCGTAGCCGACGCCCGTGGTGTTCGGTCCGCGGCCGACCGCGACGAGCAGCAGGTCTGCGTCGATCGTCTCGCCGGTCTCGAGCGAGACGTGCACGCCGGAGTCGTCCTGCGTGACGCCCGAGAAGCGCGCACCCAGCTTGAACTGGATGCCGCGCTTCTTGTAGGCGCGCTCGAACTGCTTCGAGACCGACTCCTCCTCGTTCGCGACCAGGTGGGGCAGGCCCTCGATGATCGTGACCTCGGCGCCGAAGGCGCGCCAGACGCTCGCGAACTCGACGCCGATGACCCCGCCGCCGAGCACGGCGACGCGCTTCGGGATCCAGTCGAGCTGCAGTGCCTGCTCGCTCGTGATGACGTTGCCGGTGATCTCGAGGCCGGGCAGCGTGCGCGCGTAGGAGCCGGTCGCCAGCACGATGTTCTTGCCCGTGAGCGTCTGCTCGCCGACCTGCACGGTGGTGGCCGACGTCAGCTTGCCCTCGCCGGCGATGACTTCGATGTTCTTCGCCTTGAGGAGCCCCTGCAGGCCCTTGAACTTCTTCGAGACGATGCCGTCGCGGAAGGCGCTCACGCGCTCGATGTCGATGCCCTTGAGCTCGGCGTCGACGCCGACGTGGCCGGAGTCGCGCACCTCGTCGGCGACCTCTGCGGAGTGGAGCATCGCCTTCGTCGGGACGCAGCCTCGGTGCAGACAGGTGCCACCGAGCTTGTCCTTCTCGACGATCGCGACGGTCTTGCCGAGCTGCACGGCGCGCAGCGCCACGGCGTAACCCGCGCTGCCTCCACCCAGGACGACGATGTCAAAGCTCTGATCGGACACGCACTTGCTCCTTATGAGTCTTCGTTTGCCGCGCCGGTGGGCGCAGCGGTGCACGGCAGTTCCTGCCCGCACCAGCCTAGTCGGGCACTGCTGACAATTGGCTTCACTCTGCCGATCGCGACATCTTCGACAGGGTGCGCAGCAGACCGCGCACCGCAACACCGGTCGAGCCGACGGGCGTGAAGCCGAACGGCGAGCCGTTGTTCGTCGACGGGCCGGCGATGTCGATGTGCGCCCAGGGGATCGGAGCACCGTCGCGCTCTCCGATGAACTCGTTCAGGAAGGCGGCGGCGAGGAGCATCCCACCAGCTCGATTGCCGACCTTGGCGTTCATGAGGTCGGCGACGTTGGAGTCGAGCATCCCGATCATCTCCTCCGGGATCGGCATGGGCCAGAGCTGCTCGCCGACCTCGCGCGATGCGCGGATGACCGCGTCGACGAAGGCGTCGTCGTTGCCCATGACCCCGCTCACGCGGTCGCCGAGCGCGATCTGCTGCGCGCCGGTGAGCGTTGCGACGTCGATGATCGCGTCGGGCTGCGCCTCGCTCGCGAGCACCAAGCCGTCGGCCATGACGAGGCGGCCCTCCGCGTCGGTGTTCGTGACCTCGACGGTCTTGCCGCCGCGCATCGTGAGCACGTCGTCCGGGCGTGTCGCGGTCGACGAGACCAGGTTCTCGGCCAGGCACAGGTGCGCGGTGATGCGGATCGGCAGCTGCAGCTCGGCCGCCGCGACCGTGACGGCATAGACGGTGGCGGCGCCGGTCATGTCGTACTTCATGTGCTGCATCGAGGCGGCGGGCTTCAGCGAGAGACCGCCGGAGTCGAAGGTGATGCCCTTGCCGACCAGCACGACGTGACGGCTCGCGTTCTCGGGCGCGTGCTCGACGGTGACCAGGCGCGGGGGGCGGCTGGAGCCCTGACCGACGCCCACGATGCCGCCGAAGCCCTCCCGGCGCAGGCGCTCCTCGTCGCGCACCACGACGCTCAGGCCGTTGGACGCGGCCTCCGCGACGACGCGATCGGCGAAGTCGACGGGGCTCAGCAGGTTCGGGGGAGTGTTGGAGAGGTCGCGCGTGGTCCACACGGCCTGCGCGGCGACACCGGCGCTCTGCACGGAGTAGGCGGAGCACTCGGCCTCGCCCGCGACGACCGAGATCTCGACGACGACCGACTCCGACTCGTCGACGGCGCGGTGCTCGTAGCGGTAGGCGCCGAGCGCGGCGCCCTCGAGCACGGCCTGGACGTCGTCGCCGGTCGTGACCGGCAGTGCGAGCGCGAGCGACGGCACAGTGCGCAATGCGCGCACCGCGGCGCCCGCGGCCTCGCGCAAGCGGGCCGAGGTGACGGTGTCGCCGAGACCGACGAAGGCGATCTTGCGGCCGTCGACCACAGCACGCGTGACCTGCTCGCGCTTGCCGGTGACACCGAGCGCGTCGAGCAGGTCGCTGTCGAATCCGGCGGCGCTGGGGGTGTCGCCGGCGAGCACGCCGTGGACGATCAGCTCGGCGGTCGCGTCTTCTCGGCGGGCGATGATGGAGAGCACAGGGAAGGGCATGGGTCACGAGGATAGCGGCGTCCGGAGGCTCACTAGGCTGGGAGGGTGTTCGAACCCCGCGAGCTGATGCTGCCCCTCGAGGATCTCGAGACGGTGCCGCACGGCCTCGACCTGGTGATCGCCATCCACGGCTTCGTCGACGCCGGATCGGCGGCCGAGTCGGCCGCTGCCGCGATCCTCGACACGCTGCCGTACCGGCCGATCGTCGAGTTCGACACCGACCTGCTCATCGATCACCGCTCGCGCCGACCGCGCATCCTCTTCAACGAGGACCGCATCGACGAGTATCTGCCGCACTCGCTGACGCTGCTGCAGGTGGAGGACGACGCGGGTGCGCCGTTCCTGCTGCTGACGGGACCGGAGCCCGACTGGATGTGGGAGCGGTTCACGGATGCGCTGCTCGAGCTGCACGAGGAACTCGAGATCGAGACGACCACGATCATGACGTCGATCGGCATGCCCGTGCCGCACACGCGTCCGCTCGTCTCCACCGTGTCGGGCAACCGCGCCGAGCTGATCGAGCAGTACTCGGCATGGCGGCCCGTCTCGTCGGTGCCCGCCTCCGTGATCCATCGCATCGAGCACCGGCTGCAGGAGGCCGCGCCGGTGACGACGTTCACGGTGCTCGTGCCGCACTACGTCGGCGAGTCGGGCTCGGCGGGGCCGGCGCTGGCCGCGCTCGAGGGCGTCACGAGCGCGACATCGCTCGCGTTCCGCACCGAGGAACTGCGACAGGCCGACCGGGAGTTCCAGCAGCTCGTCGCTCAGCAGATGGAGACGAACGAAGAGCTCCAGCGCATCGTGCACACGCTCGAGGCTCGCTACGACGCCTACATGGCGCAGTCGCCCGTGCGCTCGCCGCTCACGGATGAGGATGGCACGCTGCCGAGCGCCGACGAGATCGCTGAGGAGCTGGAGCGCTACCTGAAGCAGCGGGGTCGGCCGGGCGCGGACCCGCTCGGATGAACAGCGCGCGGTCATGGCTCGTCTGGGGTGTTGCCGCGCTGGCCTACATCGTCGCGGTCCTGCACCGCTCGTCACTCGGCGTCGCCGGGCCTGATGCGGCCGAGCGCTTCGAGGTGCAGGCCACGCTGCTCTCGACGCTCGGTGCGGTGCAGATCGGCGTGTACGCGGCGATGCAGATCCCGGTCGGCGTGCTGCTCGACAAGTACGGCCCGCGCATCCTCATCGCCTCCGGTGCCGCGATCATGGTCGTGGGCCAGGCGGTGGTCGCGATCGCCGAGGATCTGCCGGTCGCGGTCGTCGGGCGCCTGCTGCTCGGCATCGGCGACGCCGCCACTTTCATCTCGGTGATCCGGCTGCAGGCCGGATGGTTCTCCGGCCCGATCCTGGCCCAGATGTCGCAGTGGACGGCGGTCTCGGGGCAGTTCGGGCAGCTCCTGTCGACCGTGCCGTTCGTGTGGCTGCTGGGGCAGCTCGGGTGGACGCTCTCGTTCGGCTCGCTCGCGGCCCTGGGTGTCGTCGCGCTGGTGGTCGTGCTGCTCGTGGTGTACGACGCCCCGCCGGGCGGCACGCCGCCGACCGGGTCGATCGACGTGCCGGAGGGATGGTGGCCGCGCCTGCAGACCGCGTTCCGGCAGCCGGGCACCCGGCTGGGCTTCTGGACGCACTTCTCGCTGCTGTCGACCACGAACGTGTTCCTGCTCATGTGGGGCTTCCCGATGCTGGTCGACGGGCTCGGGTACGCCCCCGGAGCGGCCGCCGGCTTCATGTCGATCGTCGTGTTCACCGGCATGATCGTCGGACCGATCCTCGGCATCACCACCGCGCGCTTCCCACTGCGCCGCTCCACCCTCGTGCTGTTCCTGGTCGCCATGCTCGCCGCGACCTGGGCGACCGTGCTGCTGTGGCCCGGCCAGCCGCCCACCTGGCTGGTCGTCGCGCTCGTGGTGGTGCTCGGCATCGCCGGGCCCGGCTCCACCGTGGGGTTCGACTTCGCGCGCACCTTCAACCCGCTGCGTCTGCTCGGCTCGGCCAACGGCATCGTGAACATCGGCGGCTTCATCGCCGGCTTCGTGATCATGCCGGTGGTCGGCCTCGTGCTCGACCTGGTGCACACGCTGCGCACGCAGGCGGGCGCGTCCGTCGACCTCTACGACTGGGAGGGCTTCCGGATCGCGTTCGCCTTCCAGCTGCTCGTGCTCCTGCTCGGCTTCCTGATGGTCGTGCGGATGCGCCGCATCACCCGATCGAGGCTCCGTGAGGAGGGCATCGAGGTCGGTCCGCTCTGGCAGGCGGTGGCGAACCGGATGCGCCGCCGCAGGGGCTGAAGGAGCGACTCTGCGCGCCTGGGAATGCCTATGCCACATCCGGCGCTATACTGTCAAGACCGACCCAGTCGAGACCGGCGCCAGACGCAGGACTTGACTTGGGTCCTTCGACTGCCCTCAGTCCGATTGCACTGGGTCTGGGCGCCCGAGACAGACCGGAGGCCGCATGCCAGCCAAGGACACGACCACGACCTCAAGCCGCAGCGCTGCCAAGGCTGCGAACGACACCGAGCAGGCCGCCGCCAAGGCTCCTGCGAAGCAGGCGGCTGCCGCGAAGTCGCCCGCTAAGGCCGCGACCACGAAGGCCGCGCCTGCGAAGGCCGACGCCAAGGCGCCCGCCAAGAAGGCGGCCGCGTCGAAGGCCGCACCCGCCAAGACGGCCGCTGCGAAGACCCCCGCTGCGAAGACCACGGCAGCGAAGACCCCCGCCGCCAAGACCACGGCAGCGAAGACCACCGCGGCCAAGACGAAGGCGGCAGCCGCGAAGGCAGCCGCCGGCGAGTCGGCCGAGGCTCCCGCCGCCAAGAAGGCGCCCGCGAAGCGCACCACGACGCGCAAGAAGGCTGCGGATCCCGTGGAGGAGGCGCTCGCCGAGGCGCCCGAGGAGGCGGAGACCGAGGAGGACGAGGAGAAGGTCCACGTCGAGAAGCTGCCCACCGGCGCGCTGCGCCTCTCGGGTGACGATGACGAGCCCGCGCCCACCCAGATCACCGGTGCGACCGCCGACCCGGTCAAGGACTACCTGAAGCAGATCGGCAAGGTCGCGCTCCTCAACGCCGAGCAGGAGGTCGACCTCGCCATGCGCATCGAGGCCGGTCTGTTCGCCGAGGAGAAGCTCTCGCTCGAGGGCGACGGCATGGAGTGGCAGCTCAAGCGCGATCTGACGCGCATCGCCCGCGATGGCCAGCGCGCCAAGAGCCACCTGCTGGGCGCCAACCTGCGCCTCGTCGTCTCGCTCGCCAAGCGCTACACCGGCCGCGGCATGCAGTTCCTCGACCTCATCCAGGAGGGCAACCTGGGCCTCATCCGTGCCGTCGAGAAGTTCGACTACACGAAGGGCTTCAAGTTCTCGACCTACGCGACGTGGTGGATCCGCCAGGCGATCACCCGCGCGATGGCCGACCAGGCCCGCACCATCCGCATCCCGGTGCACATGGTCGAGGTCATCAACAAGCTCGCCCGCGTCCAGCGCCAGATGCTGCAGGACCTCGGCCGCGAGCCGAGCCCCGAGGAGCTCGCGCGCGAGCTCGACATGACCCCCGAGAAGGTCATCGAGGTGCAGAAGTACGGCCGCGAGCCCATCTCGCTGCACACGCCCCTCGGCGAGGACGGCGACAGCGAGTTCGGCGACCTGATCGAGGACACCGAGGCCGTGGTGCCCGCGGATGCGGTCGGCTTCACGATGCTGCAGCGGCAGCTCGAGTCGCTGCTGGACTCGCTCTCGGAGCGCGAGGCCGGTGTCATCCGGATGCGCTTCGGCCTGGGCGACGGCATGCCGAAGACGCTGGATCAGATCGGCGACACGTTCGGCGTCACGCGCGAGCGCATCCGTCAGATCGAGTCGAAGACGATGGCGAAGCTGCGCCACCCGTCGCGGTCGCAGCAGCTGCGCGACTACCTGGAGTGATCCGCATCGCGTGAGCGCTGCACAGAGCCACGAGGCCGTCCCGGAATACTGGGGCGGCCTCGCGTCGTTCTAAGATGGCGTACTACCCCCGAAAAGGAGAACGCATGCCTCACGCCCGCAGCACCACCCGTCTCGCCCTCCTGGCGGGCATCGCCGCCAGCGCCCTCGCGCTCGTCGGCTGCTCGTCCGCCGACACCCCGGGCGCCGGCGATGCCGAGGCGAACGGCGTCACCCTGGAGCAGGTGCAGGAGCGCGGCACGCTCGTGGTGGGGACCGAGGGCACCTACGCGCCCTTCAGCTTCCACGAGGGGGGAGCAGGCGACTTGACGGGCTACGACGTCGACGTGATCACGGCCGTCGCGGAGCGCCTCGGGGTGGAGGCGGAGTTCCAGGAGACGCAGTGGGACGGCATCTTCGCCGGGCTCGATGCGGGCCGCTTCGATGTCATCGCCAACCAGGTCACCGTCACGCCGGATCGCCTCGAGCGCTATGCCTTCTCGACCCCCTACACGTACTCGCCGGGTGTGCTGATCGTCGCCGAGGACAGCGAGATCACCGGCTTCGACGCGCTCGAGGGGCGGTCGAGCGCGCAGTCGCTCACGAGCAACTGGGCCGACGTGGCCCGCGAGTCGGGCGCCGAGGTCATCGAGGTCGAGGGGTTCGCGCAGGCCGCCGAGCTGCTGCGGCAGGCGCGGGTGGATGCCACGATCAACGACCGACTGACGTTCCTCGACTACGAGCAGGCGCAGGGCGGTGAGACCGGGCTGCGGATCGTCGCCGACACCGAGGAGGTCGCCGAGACGGCGGTCGCCTTCCGCGCTGGCAGCGACTCGCTCGTCGCCGCCGTCGACGAGGCGCTCGCGTCGCTCGCGGAGGACGGCACGCTCGCCGAGATCTCCAACCGGTACTTCGGCGAGGACGTGTCGCGCCCGTGAGGCGGCGCCGCGCTGCGCCGCGCTGCCCGCTCCGGACTGACCGGATCGGGCTCGCGCCGTGAACTGGCAGCTGGTGCTGGACTCGCTCGGTCCGATCGCGCTCGGCGGGCTGCTGGGGACGATCCCGCTCACCCTGGCGTCGTTCTCGGCGGGTCTGCTGATCGCAATCGGTGTCGCGATGATGCGGATCTCGGGCAACCGGCTGCTGGCGGGCATCGCCCGCGTCTACGTCTCGATCATCCGCGGCACGCCGATGCTCGTGCAGCTGTTCGTGATCTTCTACGGCATGCCGCAGATCGGGATCACCCTCGATCCCTGGCCGAGCGCGATCATCGCGCTCTCGCTCAACGTGGGCGGCTACGCGGCCGAGATCATCCGGGCGGCGATCCTGTCGATCCCGAAGGGCCAGTGGGAGGCGGGCGCGATGATCGGCATGTCGCGCGGCCAGACGCTGCTGCGCATCGTGCTGCCGCAGGCGGCTCGCGTCTCGGTGCCGCCGCTGTCGAACACGTTCATCTCGCTCGTCAAGGACACCTCGCTGGCGTCGGTGATCCTGGTCACCGAGCTCTTCAAGGTCGCGCAGCGCATCGCGGCCCCGAGCGGCGAGTTCCTCACCATCTACATCGTCGCGGCGGCCGTCTACTGGGTCATCTGCTTCGTGCTGGCGCTCGGCCAGGACGCGCTCGAGAGGAAGCTTGATCGCTATGCCGTCTGAGATCGCTGCACCGCCCGAGCTGGCGGGAGACGGACCGCTGCTCGCCGCGCGGGGGCTGCACAAGCGCTTCGGCGACAACCACGTGCTGCGGGGCATCGACCTCACGGTCGCGCCCGGCACGGTGCACGCGCTGATCGGCCCGTCGGGATCCGGCAAGACCACCGTGCTGCGCTGCCTGAACGGCCTCGAGTCTCCGGATGCGGGCACGCTCCGCATCGGTGACCTGTCGCTCGACTTCGCCGCACCGCTGCAGCGCCGGGAGCGCGCCGCGCTGCACCGAGCATCCGCCATGGTCTTCCAGCAGTACCAGCTCTTCCCGCACCTCACGGTGCTCGGCAACGTCACCATCGGGCCGATCCGGGTGCAGGGCCGGCCGCGCGACGAGGTGACCGAGGAGGCGCTGGCGCTGCTCGACCGCGTGGGCCTCAGGGAGAAGGCGGATGCGTACCCATCGTCGCTCTCGGGCGGTCAGCAGCAGCGGGTGGGGATCGTGCGCGCGCTCGCGCTGGCACCCAGCATGCTGCTGTTCGACGAGCCGACGTCGTCGCTCGACCCCGAGCTCGTCGGCGAGGTGCTCGCGGTCATGATCGAGCTCGCCCGCGAGGGCTGGACGATGGCCGTGGTGACCCACGAGCTCGGCTTCGCGCAGGAGGTGGCCGACGAGGTGTCGTTCTTCGCGGACGGCGCCGTCGTCGAGCACGGGTCGCCGGAGCGCATCTTCGGCGATCCGCAGCACGAGCGCACCAAGCGCTTCCTGCAGCGCATGCGCGGGCCCTTCGGTGCCTGACCCGGCAACGCAATGCGGCGCCCGCAACGCAATGCGGCCCGCCCCTGCATGGGGGCGGGCCGCAGCGGTCGATCGGAGGGTCAGCGCTCGTTGAGCTTCTCGGACTCGTCGTGCCACACGAGCGCGAGCGGCTGCAGCGCCTCGCGGTGCTTGGCTGCGTGGTGCGCGCAGAAGAGCAGCGTGCCGCTCTCCATGGTGGCGCGGATGTATGCCTGCGCGCCGCAGCTGTCGCAGCGGTCGAGGCCGGTCAGCGGCGCGTGCGCCTCGTCCACCTCGAGCGTCGTGGTCTGAATGTCGTTCACGGTGCCCTCCTCACTGCGTAGGTTGCCTCTATCGTCGCACGCCTCGCCGACAGATCACCGTCAATTCGAAGGCGGTTCGCCCGTGGCGCAACCCGGGGACGAGCCGGGCAGCCTGCGTGGGAGCGGCCCGGAGCGGCCATAGGCTGGCGGGCGCGCCCGCACCGGTCGTCGACACGGGTCTCGACGGGAAGGCGCATCGACGCACGAGATGGGGGATCGGTTGGCACGCGCGGCATCCGACTACTCGGCACGGCACCTCACCGTGCTCGAAGGACTCGAGGCGGTGCGCAAGCGCCCCGGCATGTACATCGGCTCGACCGACTCGCGCGGGCTCATGCACTGCCTGTGGGAGATCATCGACAACTCCGTCGACGAGGCGCTCGGCGGCCACGGCGACGAGATCACCGTGGTCCTGCATGACGACGGCTCCGTCGAGGTGCGCGACCGCGCCCGCGGCCTGCCGATCGACGTCGAGCCCCGCACCGGTCTCACGGGCGTCGAGGTGATCTTCACGAAGCTGCACGCCGGCGGCAAGTTCGGCGGCGGCGCCTACCAGTCCTCCGGCGGTCTGCACGGCGTGGGCGCATCCGTGGTCAACGCGCTCTCCGAGCGACTCGACGTCGAGGTCGACCGCGACGGCGCCACCTGGGCCATGTCGTTCCACCGCGGCGAGCCGGGCGACTTCCTCGACGACGGCGAGCCGTCGCCGAGCGCCACGTTCGTGCCCTTCACCGACGCGTCCAAGCTGCGCAAGGTCGGCAAGGTCGCCAAGGGGCTCACCGGCACCCGGGTGCGCTACTGGGCGGACCCGCAGGTCTTCACGAAGGGTGCGGAGTTCCTCGCGGATGAGCTCGCCCGGCGCGCTCGGCAGACGGCGTTCCTCGTGCCCGGCCTCGGCATCCAGATCATCGACGAGCGCGGTGATGAGCCGGTCGTGCACGACTTCCGCTACGACGGCGGCATCAGCGAGTTCGTCGAATACCTCGCGCCCGACCCCGCGCTCACCGCCACCTGGAGGCTCACCGGCGCCGGCGACTTCAAGGAGACCATCCCGGTGCTCGACGAGACCACCGGGCACATGGTCACCCGCGAGGTCGACCGCACCTGCGAGGTCGACATCGCGCTGCGGTGGGGTACCGGCTACGACACCGTCGTGCAGACCTTCGTCAACATCATCGCGACGCCCAAGGGCGGTTCACACCTGGCGGGCTTCGAGCAGTCGCTGCTGAAGCTCATCCGCGATCAGGTGGCGGCGAACGCGCGCAAGCTGAAGGCTGGCAACGACAAGATCGAGAAGGACGACGCGCTCGCGGGCCTGTCGGCGGTCGTGACGGTGCGCCTGCCGGAGCCGCAGTTCGAGGGTCAGACCAAGGAGGTGCTCGGCACGCCCGCCGTGCGCCAGATCGTCGCGCAGGTCGTGCAGCGCGAGCTCAGCGCCATCCTCACGTCGAACAAGCGGGATGAGAAGGCGCAGGCGGCGCAGCTGCTCGAGAAGGTCGTGAGCGAGATGAAGTCGCGCATCTCGGCGCGCTCGCTCAAGGAGACCGCGCGCCGCAAGAGCGCGCTGGAATCGTCCTCCCTGCCGGTGAAGCTCGTCGACTGCCGCTCGAACGACGTGGAGCAGACCGAGCTCTTCATCGTCGAGGGCGACAGCGCGCTCGGCACCGCGAAGCCCGCGCGCAACAGCGAGTTCCAGGCCATCCTGCCGATCCGCGGCAAGATCCTGAACGTGCAGAAGGCGTCGGTGGGCGACATGCTCGGCAACGCCGAGTGCGCGGCGATCATCCAGTCGATCGGCGCGGGCTCGGGCCGCTCGTTCGATCTGAGCCAGGCGCGCTACGGCAAGATCATCATGCTCTCGGACGCCGATGTCGACGGCGCGCACATCCGCACGCTGCTGCTCACCCTCATCCACCGCTACATGCGCCCGCTCATCGAGGACGGGCGCGTCTACGCGGCCGTGCCGCCGCTGCACCGGGTGCTCGTGAAGCACCGCGGCAAGCCCGACGAGGCGATCTACACCTACTCCGACGCCGAGCTGCACCGCACGCTCACGCGGCTGAAGAAGGCTGGCAAGTCCTGGCACGAGCCGCCGCAGCGCTACAAGGGTCTGGGCGAGATGGATGCGGATCAGCTGGCCGAGACCACCATGGATCGCTCCCGCCGCACGCTGCGCCGCGTGCAGATCAGCGACGCGGAGCGCGCGAGCGAGATCTTCGAGCTGCTGATGGGCAACGAGGTCGCGCCCCGCCGCGAGCTCATCGTGACGAGCCAGGTGGACCGCGACCGCATCGACGCCTGAGCCGGCGCCGAACGGTGCGTTTGCGCCCCACTGGGGCCGGCGCGCCAGCACCGCTCGGGCGCAAGCGCACCACTCGCCAGCGCGAGCAGCCGCCCGGCGTGCGTGCGGCGGGCAGGCGTGCGGTGCGGCGCCCGCCTAGCTGCCGAGTCGCGCGCCGATCGCGCCGATCGTGCCGTCGATGGCGACGCCGGAGCCGGCGCGAGCCGCGCCACCCGGCGGCAGCGTGCGCTGCGAGCCGTCGCTGCCGACCGCGAGCGGGGAGCTCCCGACCCACGCGAGCGAGAGCCCGACCTCGCCCTTCAGCAGCCGGTGCGCCTGCACGCCGCCGGTGCCGCGCCCCTTCGGCGGGAACTCCGCGATCGCAGACACCTTCACGCGCGGCTCGTCGAGCCCCGCGAGCGTCTCCGCAGCCTCGGTGACGGTGACGACCTCTGCGCTCTCGTCGACGGCGCCGGCGAACCGCACCGTCGCATCCGCCTTCAGGCCGATGCCCTTCATGCCCGCGGCACCGGGCCCCTGCGGGTTGACCTGCTCGGCGGGGAAGCGCAGCAGCTGCGCGTCGCTCGTGACCAGCACGATCCAGGCATCGTCGGGCGCGGGGGCGATGCCGACGACGTGATCGCCGGGCTTCAGCGAGATCACCGCCTCGCGGTCGCGGTCGCGCAGCTCGCTCGGTGTGACGCGCTTGACCGTGCCGCGGGCGGTGGCGATGAGCCACGGCGCGTCGCTCGCGAGGTCGATGAAGCCGACCGGCTCCTCGCCGCGCTCGAAGACGCCGAGCTCCTTCACCTTGATGCCCGCGGTCAGCCCGATCGAAGCGGGAGGCACCGACGGCAGGTCGACGGGCGTGAGCCGCAGCACGACCCCTGCTGAGGTCACGAGGCCGAAGGTGCCGCGCGTCGTGGTCTCGATCGTCGACCGGATGGCGTCGTGACGGTTGCGCCGCGCCGGCGGCGTGATCGGCTCGTCGCCGTCGACCCGCACGACCCGGCCGGTGGCGGAGAGGAGCACGCGGGTGGGTGCGTCGACGATCTCGAGGTTGGCGGCAGCCTTGGCGGCGGAGGCCCTCCCGGTCGTGGCCTGCCCGTTGCCTTCGGTCAGCAGCGTGCGCCGCGGCGTGCCGAAGCGCTCGGCCACCTCGTCGAGCTCGTCGGTGACGACGGCGTGCAGTGCCGCTTCGCTGCCGAGGATGCGCTCGAGCTCGGCGATCTGCGCCTTGAGCTCGTCGCGCTCGGCCTCGAGCTCGATGCGGCTGAACTTCGTCAGCCGGCGCAGCCGCAGCTCCAGGATGTACTCCGCCTGCGCCTCCGACAGGTCGAAGATGCCCTGCAGTCGGCCGCGAGCCTGCTCGCCGTCGTCGGAGGAGCGGATGACCTGGATGACCTCGTCGATGTCGAGGATCGCGATCAGCAGCCCCTCCACCAGGTGCAGCCGGTCGCGCTTCTTGCCGAGCCTGAACTCGCTGCGGCGGCGCACGACCGAGACCCGGTGGTCGAGGTAGACGCGCAGCAGATCCTTGAGCCCGAGCGTCTGCGGCTTGCCCTCGACGAGGGCGACGTTGTTGATCGAGAACCCGTCCTCGAGCGGCGTGACGCGGTAGAGCTGCTGCAGCACCGCCTCGGGATCGAAGCCGGTCTTGATGCCGATCTCGAGCCGCAGGCCGTGCGTGCGGTCGGTGAGATCCTGCACGTCGGAGAGGCCCTGCAGCTTCTTCGACAGCACGCCGTCCTTGATCTTCTCCATCAGGCGCTCCGGGCCCACCTGGTAGGGCAGCTCGGTGACGATGATCTGGGTCTTCCGCCCGCTGCGCTCGATGGAGGTGCGAGCGCGCGTCTTGAACGAGCCACGGCCGGATTCGTACGCATCCCGGATGCCGTCGAGGCCCACGATCACGCCGCCGCCGGGCAGATCCGGACCCGGCACGTGCCGCATGAGGTCGGCGGTGGATGCGTCGGGGTGCGCGAGCAGGTGCTTGGCCGCCTGCACGACCTCGACGAGGTTGTGCGGTGCCATGTTCGTCGCCATGCCGACGGCGATGCCGCTCGCGCCGTTGACGAGCAGGTTTGGGTAGGAGGCCGGCAGCACGTCGGGCTGCTGGTACGAGTTGTCGTAGTTCGGCACGAAGTCGACGACGTCCTCGTCGAGCCCCTCCGTGAGCGACAGCCCGGCGGCGTCGAGGCGGGCCTCCGTGTAGCGGGCCGCGGCTGGCCCGTCGTCGAGCGAGCCGAAGTTGCCGTGCCCGTCGATGAGCGGCAGCCGCAGGCTGAAGCCCTGGGCGAGGCGCACGAGCGCGTCATAGATGGCGGTGTCGCCGTGCGGATGCAGCTTGCCCATCACGTCGCCGACGACGCGCGCGCTCTTGACGTGGCTCTTCTCGGGCCGCAGCCCCATCTCGGCCATCTGGAACAGGATGCGGCGCTGCACGGGCTTCAGCCCGTCGCGGGCGTCGGGCAGGGCTCGAGCGTAGATCACCGAGTAGGCGTACTCGAGGAACGAGTCCTGCATCTCGGCAGCGACGTCGATGTCGTCGATGCGCTCGGCGGAGTCGGAGGCGGGTGTGGCAGTCATAGGCTGAGGGAATGCTACCGACCAGGGCGCCCGGATCTCGGAGCCTTGCCGACGTTCTGCGCGGCGCTTCGCTCGCGATGCGGGGCGAGCGCAACGAACTCGCCCTGCCGCCGGTGCGCGGGGCCGTGGTGCTGCTCGTCGACGGCCTCGGCGCGGCGCAATTGGGCCAGCGCGCTGGGCACGCGCGCACGCTCGCCAATGCTTCGGGTGGCTCCCTGGACGCGGGGTTCCCCTCGACCACCGCTGCGGCGCTGGCGAGCCTCACCACGGGCGTGCTCGCGGGGGCGCACGGCGTGGTCGGATACGACGCGCTGGTGCCGGGCGTGGGTGTGCGCAACCAGCTGCGCGACTGGGGCGGGGCCATGGACCCGGCCACGTGGCAGCGAGTCCCGACGATCTTCGAGCAGGAGCCCTCGATCGTGATCGGCGAGCCGAAGCACGCGACGAGCGGCTTCACCCAGGCGGTGCTGCGCGGCGCGGAGTTCCGCGGCGGGCGCACGATGGCCGACCGGTTCGCCATCGCCGAGCAGGCAGCGCGCGAGCGCTCACTCGTCTACCTGTACGTGCCGGAGCTCGACCGGCTCGGCCACGACCACGGATGGCAGAGCACCGCTTGGGTGGATGCACTCGAGCAGCTCGACGGCCAGCTCGCGGCGCTGATCGGTGGTCTGCCGCGTGATGTCGGTCTCGTCGCCACCGCCGATCACGGCATGGTCGACGTCGCGGCATCCGGGCACCTGATCGTGCCGCCGGAGCTGCTGGAGCCCGTCGCGCATGTCGCGGGGGAGCCGCGCTGCCTGCAGCTGCACGCGGACGACGGCACCACGGCGGATGCGCTGGCTGCGGCCTGGCGCGCCTGGCTCGGCGACGCCGCGTGGGTCGCCACGCGCCAGGAGGTCATCGCGAGCGGCTGGTTCGGCGACGTGCATCCTGATGTCGCGCCGCGGCTCGGTGACGTGTTCGTCGCCGCTCGCGGACGCCGGGCCATCTACGCGGACGAAGCGGACACCGCGCGCGGCATGATCGGCCAGCACGGCTCGCTCACCCCCGACGAGCTGCGCGTGCCGCTGCGCCGCTTCGGCGCGTTCGCTTCAGCGTGACCTCGGGTTCGACACACGGCCGCACGCACCAGGGGAGGCACCAGCACCGCCGGCGCCGCGCCCTCGCTGCTCCCGGTCGCGGTGCCGCCCGATTGGGGGGCGAGCTGCGACCTGACGCAGGATCTCAGCTCAAGCGCACGACCTGCCGGATCGCCTTGCCGTCGGCGAGCGTGTCGAGCGCCTCGTTGAGCCCCTCGAGCTCGATCTCGCTCGTCACGAGCGCCTCCACCGCGAGCTTCCCCTCGCGCCAGAGCTGCTCGTAGCGAGGGATGTCCCGGGTCGGCACAGCAGAGCCCAGGTACGAGCCGATGACCGTGCGCGCCTCGGCGGTGAAGGTCAGCGGCGACAGGGAGGAGCGAGCGTCCGGATGGGGGAGCCCGACCGTGACGGTCGTGCCGCCGGGCGCCGTGAGCGCGAATGCGGTCTCGAAGGCCTTCGGGTGCCCGGCCGCCTCGATCACCACGGCGGCACGAAGCCCCTGCTCGAGGGCCTCATCGGGCGTGAGCGCGAGGTCCGCGCCCAGCTGCTTCGCGGTCTCGAGCTTCGACGGCACGCCATCCACACCGATCACGCGACCCAGGCCCAGGGATGCGGCGGCGAGCAGCGCCGCCATCCCGACGCCGCCGAGGCCCACGATCACGATGTCGTCGCCCTCGACGGGCTTGCCGGCGTTGATCACGGCGCCCCCGCCCGTGAGCATCGCGCAGCCGAGCACCGCGGCGACCTGCGGCGGGACGTCGTCACCGACCGGCACGACGGAGCGGCGGTCGACCACGGCGTGCGTCGCGAAGGCGGATACGCCCAGGTGGTGGTGCACCTCGGTATCGCCCTCGTGCAGCCGTCGGCCGCCGCCGAGCAGCTCGCCGGCCGCGTTCGAGGCGGAGCCGCGCTCGCACGGGAGTCTGCCGTCGGTGGCGCACGCGGCGCACTCGCCGCAGCGCGGCAGGAACGTCGTCACGATGCGGGTGCCGACGGCGATATCGTCGACGCCCTCGCCGATCGCCTCCACGATGCCGGCAGCCTCGTGCCCCAGCAGCATCGGCACCGGCCGCGGCCGGGCGCCGTCGACGACCGAGAGGTCGCTGTGACACAGGCCCGCGGCCTCGATGCGCACGAGCAGCTCGCCGGGGCCGGGCTGATCGAGCTCGAGCTCGACGAGCTCGAGCGGCTGCGACTGGGAGAAGGGGCGCTCGGCGCCGATCGCCCGCAGCACCGCACCGCGGATGCGCATCAGCGCCCGTCCCAGCCGGCGACCGAACCGTCGGGGCTCGTCTCGCGGATCACGAGCGTGCAGTCCTTGCCGCCGAAGCCGTCGTCGAGCAGCCGCTGCAGCTGATCGCGGATGAGCGTCGCGGCCGGCACGTGCACGCCCGCTGCCTCGGCGCCGTCGACGGCCAGCGTGACGTCCTTGTGGCAGAGCATCGCCGAGAAGGACGCGTCGAAGTTGTGGTTCGCGGCCGCACCGGGCACGACGCCCGGCACCGGGTACCAGGTGCGCACCGCCCAGGAGTCACCGGAGGAGACGCGCGCCACCTCGAAGAAGGACTGCGCGTCGAGGCCGAGCTCCTTCGCCAGTTGCGCGCCCTCCGACATCCCCAGGATCGAGACGCCGAGCATCATGTTGTTGACGAGCTTCGCGGCGATGCCGTGCGTCGCCTCGCCGACCGCCAGCACGTTGCCTGCCATCGGCGCGACGATCTCCTTCGCCGCGGCGACATCCTCGTCGCTGCCTCCGAGCATGAACGCCAGGCTCCCGGCCTCCGCGCCCTGGATGCCGCCGGAGACGGGGGAGTCGACGAAGCGGAATCCGCGCGCGGTCGCTTCGCTGTGGCACCAGGCCGACGTCTCGAGGTCCACGGTCGAGGTGTCGAGGATGAGCGTGCCAGGGGCCGCGTGCGCGAAGACGCCGTCATCGCCGGCCAGCACCGAGCGCACGTGCTCGCCCTTGGGGAGGCTGAGGATCACCACGGCAGCGCCATCCACCGCTTCGCCGACCGACCCGACTGGCGTGATGCCGCGCGCCGCAGCACCCTCGAGGAGCGCGTCGACGACGTCGTAGCCCTGCACGTCGTGCCCAGCAGAGACGAGGTGCGCGGACATCCGGCTGCCCATGTTGCCGAGGCCGATCCAGGCGATTGACGTCATCGTCGATTCCTTCCGAGGTTGTGCGATCCACGATATCTGCGAACGAGGCAGCGGGCGGCGAGGAACACCCTCGCCGCCCGCCGTCAGCAGTGCCGGTCAGTCGATCAGACCGTGCCCTGCTCCTCGCGCAGCCGGCGACGATCCTCGTCGTCGACGTCGTGCAGCGAGATGCCCTTCGTCTCCTTGAGCGCGAGCACCGCGATGAGCGTGATGCCGCAGGCGACGACCAGGTAGATCGCGACCGGGATGTGGCTGCCGAACTGGCCGAGCAGCGCCGTGGCGATGATCGGCGCGAGCGAGCCCGCCACGATCGAGGTCACCTGGTAGCCGAGCGAGACACCCGAGTAGCGCATGCGCGTCGGGAAGATCTCGGCCATGATCGCCGGCTGCCCGGCGTACATGAGCGCGTGGAAGAGCAGACCCAGGATGATGCCGCCCAGGATCACGACGTCCACACCGGTGTCGAACATCGGGAAGGCGATGAAGCCCCACGAAGCGCCCAGGATGGTGCCGATCATGTACATGGGCCGACGGCCCACGGTGTCGACGAAGCGGCCCACGATCGGCACGAAGATGAAGTGCGCGACGTGCGCGATCGCCATCAGACCCAGGATTCGCGAGACGTCGTACTCGAGGTAGGTGCGCAGGTAGACGATCGAGAACGTCACCACCAGGTAGTACAGGATGTTCTCCGCGAAGCGCAGGCCCATGGCCGTCAGCACACCCTTCGGGTAGCGCTTGATGACTTCCATCACGCCGTAGCCCTGGGCGTTCGACTCCGCGACCTCCTCCTTGACCTGCTGGAAGATGGGTGCATCCTCGATGCGGGTGCGGATGTAGTAGCCGACGGCGACGATCACGACCGACAGCCAGAAGGCCACGCGCCAGCCCCAGCTGAGGAAAGCCTCATCCGAGAGGGTCCACTGCAGCACGAGCAGCACGACCGTGGCAATGAGGTTGCCGGCCGGCACCGCCGCCTGCGGGAACGAGGACCAGAAGCCGCGCTCCTTGTTCGGAGCGTGCTCCGCGACGAGCAGCACGCCGCCGCCCCACTCGCCGCCGACGGCGAAGCCCTGCGCGAAGCGCAGCAGCACGAGCAGTGCGGGAGCCCAGTAGCCGATCTGGTCGAAGGTCGGCAGGCAGCCCATCAGGAAGGTGGCGACACCGACCAGGATGATGGCGACCTGCAGGAGCTTCTTGCGGCCGTACTTGTCGCCGAAGTGGCCGAAGACGATGCCGCCGAGGGGACGCGCGACGAACCCGACCGCGTAGGTCAGGAAGGCGCTGATGATGGGGAAGTACGGATCATCGCTCTGCGGGAACATGATCAGGTTGAAGACGATGGTCGCTGCAGTGGCGTACAGGAAGAACTCGTACCACTCGACCACCGTCCCAGCCATTGCTGCGGTGACGACCTTGCCGAGACCCTTGCGGTCATTGTCTCTGGACGTGTCGTGGACGGACTGTGTCATGCCTACCTCCTCGTAGGTGCACGGGGCTGTGCCGGGAGAAAGGTATATGACGATCGGTTCAGTTACCGCATCGGAGCGTCACGACACACCGATGCGGGGTGCAGCAGTGCTGTCAGTCGTCAGTGCGTGAGCCGAAGACGATCTCGTCCCAGCTCGGCATCGCGGCCCGAGAGCCGCGCTTGCGATTGCCGACCGGGCCCGTGCCGGTCGCTCGCTGGCTCCGCTGTTCCTGGATCTCGGGCTCCGCGGGCGGTGCCGCGGCTTCGGGCTCGAAGAGGCTCGGTGCAGACTCGGCGGTGCGGAGGGCGGCCTCTCGCTCGCTGCGACGGCGCCGGAGCGCGTCGAGGAGCTCGGCGGTGTGGTTGGGCTGCGACGACGCGGCCGGACGGTTGATCGCGGCGGCCTGCACGTTCTCCGGCTGGCTGCCGACCTCGCCGCCGCGCACGCGCAGCCACGGGTTGTCGGCCTTCGTGGGCTCCTTGGGTCGGGACCCGAGCGGTGAGTCGGCAGCATCGGCGGGCTCGATGGCGTCCTCCAGGCCGACGCCGGGCTCGACCGGAGCGGGCGTGGATCGGGTCACGCCGCGCTGGATGCGGAAGGCGTCGGAGTCGAATCGGCCCGTGTCGCCGCGGCCCGACTCGGTTCGCGCCGCGTCCGGCGTCGCAGCACGCTGCGCGATCGGCGGCGCGCCGCCGTCCTCGACCGGGGCGGGTGCGGGCGTCGGCGCCGTCGCGGCGGCATCCGGGCCTGCGGGACGCTGCTGGCGGTCGATGGCGCGCAGTCGGGGCACGAGCACGCTTGAGGCATCGCCCGTCTGGCTCAGCGAGGTCGCCTCCTTGCCGCGCGGCGTCAGCGTCGCCTTCTTGGGCTCGTAGCCCCACGTGGCCTCGTGCTGGATCGCCTCGGTGGTGAAGCGCAGGCGCACGGTCCAGACGCCGCCCTCGCCGTCCTTCCAGGCGGCCCAGGAACGATCCGAGGCGCGCAGGTCGTCGAGGCGCTCATCGATCGCGGCACCGAAGGTGGTCTCGCCCGCGAGCGGGTCGATGTCGCCGGACGCGACCGGGATCGACAGCGCCGAGTCGAGCACGTGGTTGCGCTCGGCCACGACGGGCCCCTCGAATCGCTCGATGTAGGCGAGCTCCTCGCCGGTCGAGGAGGCGACCTCCTCGGCCGTCATGCCGCCGCGGATGAGCGCCTGGATGTCGCGCGGGCGGGCCTTGCGCTCCCGGTGGGGGATCGCCGCTGCCGGCTTGCGGTGCTCTGGCAGGGCATCGACGGGCACGCGGAAGCGCTCGCCGGAGTCGGACTCGAGGATGAGCACGTCGTCCTCGACGCCGATGACGCTCAGCTGCTGCATGATTCGCCGGTCCTTCCTGGCGGGTGGTTTCGGGCGTCGTCAGCATCGCACGGAGGCGCTGCGCGGGCCGGGAATGGGCCGGGCGCGCCGTGCGTTCCGTACGGAGCACCGATCCCGGTGCGAACGCGGGCGGTGACACCGTGCGTGCACGTGGTTATCTGATTTGCCTCAGATCGGGCTTTCGTGCAGACTGTGCGCCGACGACGCTCAACCCCTCCCAGCAAGGAAGCCCTGATGGCCACCGATTACGACGCACCGCGCAAGACCGACGACGAGAACGAGTCGCTCGATGCGCTGAAGGAGCGCGTGCCGGCGAAGAGCGTCGCGACGGACGACGACGCCGACAACCCCGGCAGCTTCGACCTCTCCGCCGCAGACCTCGCCGACGTCGAGCTCGACGTCGTCGTGCTGCCGCCGCAGGAGCACGAATTCACCTGCGTCAACTGCTTCCTGGTCAAGGACCGGCTGCAGTTCGACCACGAGACCAAGCTCGGCCCGATCTGCCAGGAGTGCGCCTCCTGATCGATCCCTGCCGCTGAGCAGTGCGCAGAGCGCAGTGTGCAGAGTGCAGAGTGCACTGAGCGGCTCCGAACGGGCCCGCGAGTACGCGGGCCCGTTCGCTCGTCACTGGCGTGCCTGCGCCGCCGCGATCGCCGCCGCGAGTGCCTTCGGCCGGCGGCTGCTCACGAGCCACGCGGGGGTGGCATCCGCGGGGTCGGTGACGGGCACGCGCACCAGCGACTTGGTCCACGGCGAGATCACGTGGTGGTCGGCCGGATCCCATGCCGCGCGCATGGCGGCCTGTGCGTCGGCGCCCTCCAGGGCCTCGGCAGTGCCGAGCTCCGACACCGGGATGCGCGCTCGACCGGCGCGCAGGGAGCCGTCTCGCAGCTCGATCGTCGGCGCAGCGAGCCACAGCGCGAGCGCGATCGCGCCATAGAGCACCGCGGCCACGGCGATCCCCATCTCGATGCTCACCGGCAGGAACACCAGCAGGGATGCGGGAACGATGAGCAGCAGGAGCAGCAGCAGCCACCACGGCGGCACGAGTCGCTCGCGGTACGAGGGGGCGAAATCCATGCCTCCATCATCCCGCCTCCGACGATGTCGGTTCGCCGGGCACGGCCCGCTCGGCTAGCCTCGTGTGCGATGAACCAGGTCGAAGTCCTCATGACCGGGTCACCGGTGCCTCGCTATGCGCACCCGGGTGACGCCGGTGCCGACCTCCATGCCGCCGAGCCGCTGACGCTCGAGCCGGGCCAGCGCGCGCTGGTCGCGACCGGGATCGCGATCGCACTGCCGGACGGATTCGCCGGATTCATCCACCCGCGCAGCGGCCTCGCCGCCAAGCACGGCATCACGATCGTGAACGCACCGGGCACCGTCGACGCCGGCTACCGCGGCGAGATCAAGGTCAACCTGCTCAACACCGGCAGCGAGCCGCACCGCATCGAGGTGGGCGATCGCATCGCGCAGCTCATCGTGCAGCGCGTCGAGCAGGTGCGCTTCATCGAGGTGGAGCGGCTGCCGGGATCGGATCGAGGCGAGCGCGGGCACGGGTCCACCGGCTTCAGCGCCGCGCCAGAGGGGATCACACGATGACGGACACCACCGACGACCAGCAGCTGCCGGACGACGAGGAGCTGGTCGAGAAGAGCGCTCCGGAGGATCGCGCGGCCGTGGGGCCGCTCGACGAGGCAGAGGCGCCCGTGCGGCCCTATGTCGATCTCGGGGGCTTGCGCATCGTGCCGCGCCCCGGCATGCAGATGCGGCTCGAGGTCGAGGAGAAGACCAAGCGCATCGTCGCCGTCACGCTCGAGCACGACGGGTCGACCGTGCAGCTGCAGCCGTTCGCGGCGCCACGCAGCGAGGGCATCTGGGCGCCCGTGCGCGAGGTGCTGCGCGCCCAGCTCGAGCGGCAGGGCGCCGCGGTCGACGAGGCGGAGGGGCCGCTCGGCCCCGAGCTGCGCGCACGGCTGCAGGTCGGCCCCGATGGCGCGCCTCGCGCCGTGCGCATCGTCGGTGTCGACGGTCCGCGCTGGATGCTGCAGGGCCTCATCGGCGGCCCGGCGGCGATCGACGAGCAGCAGGCGGCAGCGGCGATCGAGCTGTTCCGCTCCACGGTCGTGTGCCGCGGCGCCGAGCCGATGCCGCCGCGGGAGCTCATCCCGCTGCGCGCGCCGAAGTCGGTCTGATGGTGCCGGCCGGATCGCAGCCGGACGCGGAATCGCAGCCAGAGCCGGAGGCCTCGTTCTCTGAGCAGGTGGGCGCGGCGATCCGCGGCTCGAAGCTCGGCCAGCTCGATCCCACCGCGAAGCCCTCGGCGCACGCGCTGCTCGCGGCGATGGGCGGGGTGCGCGGCATCGTGGAGTCGCTGCTGCCCGGCATCCTCTTCCTGATCCTGTACACAGCCACGCGAAACGTCTGGATCGCGGTGCTCGTGCCGCTGGCGGTCTCGCTCGGCTTCGTCGCGTGGCGCGTGCTCCAGCGTGGGCAGCCGATGCTCGCCTTCGCGGGCCTGATTGGCGTCGGGATCTCGGCGGTCGTCGCGCTGATCACCGGCCAGGGGGAGGACAACTTCCTCTGGGGCTTCATCGTCAACAGCGTCATCGTGATCGTGCTGCTCGCCAGCATGCTCGCGCGCCGACCGCTCGTCGGCGTCATCGCCGGGGCGCTGACCGGAACGCCCCACGCGTGGCGGACCGAGCGTGCGAAGCGCGCCGTGGCGTGGCGCTCCACCGTGCTGTGGCTGATCGTCATCGGCGCCCGCCTGGCGTTCCAGGTGCCGATGTACCTCGCAGCCGATCAGGGTGTCGCCGGCGCGGTCGAGCTGCTCGCGGCGACCAAGGTGGTGATGGGCGTGCCGCTCTATCTCGCGACCCTGTGGGTGACGTGGCTGATGGTGCGCACGGTGCTGCAGCAGCCCGACGCCGACACGCCTGCCGATCCGGAGCGGCCGACGATCCGGTAAGATATCTTGACGTCAAGATATATCGCTTCGATCCCGCCCATCGCGTCGGCTCGAGGCATAGACTCGGGGCGCAGTCAGCGCATCCCGTGAGACCCCGAAGGAGTCACGATGGCGAATCCGAACAGCTTTGACAGCAAGAGCTCGCTGTCGGTGCGTGGCACCGACTACACGCTCTATCGAATCGACAAGGTCCCGGGTCACGAGCGCCTGCCGTTCAGCCTGAAGGTGCTGCTCGAGAACCTGCTGCGCACCGAGGACGGCGCGAACGTCACGAAGCAGCAGATCGAGGCGCTCGGCTCCTGGGATGCCGACGCCAGCCCCACCGTCGAGATCCAGTTCACGCCCGCTCGCGTGGTCATGCAGGACTTCACCGGCGTGCCCTGCATCGTCGACCTCGCCACCATGCGCGAGGCGGTCGCAGAGCTGGGCGGCGACCCCACCAAGATCAACCCGCTCGCGCCCGCCGAGCTGGTCATCGACCACTCGGTCATCGCCGACCTCTTCGGCACGCCCGACGCCTTCGAGCGCAACGTCGAGATCGAGTACCAGCGCAACGGCGAGCGCTACCAGTTCCTGCGCTGGGGCCAGACCGCGTTCGACGACTTCAAGGTCGTCCCGCCGGGCACTGGCATCGTGCACCAGGTGAACATCGAGAACCTGGCGAAGGTCACCTACGCCCGCGAGTTCGACGGTGAGCTGACGGCATACCCCGACACCGTGGTCGGCACCGACTCGCACACCACCATGGTCAACGGCCTGGGTGTGCTGGGCTGGGGCGTCGGCGGCATCGAGGCGGAGGCCGCCATGCTCGGCCAGCCCGTGTCGATGCTCATCCCGCGCGTGGTCGGCTTCAAGCTCACGGGCGAGATCGCCACCGGCGTGACGGCGACGGATGTGGTGCTCACGATCACCGACATGCTCCGCAAGCACGGCGTGGTCGGCAAGTTCGTCGAGTTCTACGGCACCGGCGTCGGCGCCGTGCCGCTGGCGAACCGCGCCACGATCGGCAACATGAGCCCGGAGTTCGGCTCCACCGCAGCGATCTTCCCGATCGACGACGTCACGCTCGACTACCTGCGCTTCACCGGCCGCGACGAGCAGCAGGTCGCGCTCGTGGAGGCGTACGCGAAGGAGCAGGGCCTCTGGCACGACCCGGCCGTCGAGCCCTCCTTCTCGGAGTACCTCGAGCTCGACCTCAGCACCGTGGTGCCCTCGATCGCCGGGCCGAAGCGCCCGCAGGACCGCATCGAGCTCACGAAGGCGAAGTCGCAGTTCGCGAAGGACGTGCTGGACTACGCCTCGGCCACCACCTCGAACGACATCGTCGACCTCGAGTCGAAGCACTCGTTCCCGGCCTCCGATCCGGGCAACGCGCCCGGCGACGAGGATGACGACACGCGCGACGTGCACATCAGCAGCGGCCTTCCCTCCGACCTCTCGTCGCCCGTCACGGTGACGAGCGCCGACGGTGAGAGCTACACGCTCGACAACGGCGCGGTCACGATCGCGGCGATCACCTCCTGCACCAACACGTCGAACCCGTCCGTCATGCTCGCCGCCGGCCTGCTGGCGCGCAAGGCCGTCGAGCTGGGCCTGAAGGCGAAGCCCTGGGTGAAGACGACCCTGGCTCCGGGCTCGAAGGTGGTCACCGACTACTACGACAAGTCGGGTCTCACGAAGGACCTCGACGAGCTGGGCTTCTACACCGTCGGCTACGGCTGCACCACCTGCATCGGCAACTCCGGGCCGCTCATCGAAGAGGTCTCCGAGGCGATCAACGAGCACGACCTCGCGGTCACCGCGGTGCTCTCCGGCAACCGCAACTTCGAGGGGCGCATCAACCCCGACGTGAAGATGAACTACCTCGCGTCGCCGCCGCTCGTCATCGCGTACTCCCTCGCGGGCACGATGGACTTCGACTTCGACGCGCAGCCGCTGGGCAAGGGCAAGGACGGTCAGGACGTGTTCCTCGCCGACATCTGGCCCACCGCCGACGAGGTCCAGTCGAGCATCGACTCGTCGATCGACACCGAGATGTTCACCCGCCAGTACGCCGCCGTGTTCGACGGCGACGAGCGCTGGCAGAGCCTCCCGACGCCGGACGGCGACGTGTTCGAGTGGGATGCCGACTCGACCTACGTGCGGAAGCCCCCGTACTTCGACGGCATGACGATGGAGCTCACGCCCGTCAGCGACATCCAGGACGCACGCGTGCTGGCTGCGCTCGGCGACTCGGTCACCACTGACCACATCTCGCCGGCAGGCGCGATCAAGGCGGACAGCCCCGCCGGTCGCTACCTGAGCGAGCACGGCGTCGCGCGGGCGGACTTCAACTCCTACGGCTCGCGCCGCGGCAACCACGAGGTGATGATCCGCGGCACGTTCGCGAACATCCGACTGAAGAACCAGTTGCTGGACGGCGTCGAGGGCGGCTTCACGCGCGACTTCACGCAGCCGGATGCACCGCAGGCCGCGATCTACGACGCCTCCGAGCACTACCAGGAGCAGGGCATCCCGCTCGTCGTGCTGGGCGGCAAGGAGTACGGCTCGGGCTCGAGCCGTGACTGGGCTGCCAAGGGCACGAACCTGCTGGGCGTCAAGGCGGTCATCACCGAGTCGTTCGAGCGCATCCACCGCTCCAACCTCATCGGCATGGGTGTGGTGCCGCTGCAGTTCCCCGAGGGCGAGTCGTGGGCGTCGCTGGGTCTGGACGGCACGGAGTCGATCTCGATCACCGGCCTGACGGAGCTCAACGAGGGCCGCACGCCGAAGACGGTGCACGTCGTCGCCGAGCCGACCGCGCACAGCCCCGAGGGCAAGCAGACGGTGGAGTTCGACGCGGTCGTCCGCATCGACACCCCGGGTGAGGCCGACTACTACCGCAACGGCGGCATCCTGCAGTACGTCCTCCGCTCGCTGGTCTGATCCGGCGCGCGCGCACGGCCCCGACCTCCCCGTGAGGCCGGGGCCGTTCGCTTGCCCGCGTCGCGCCCTCCGCGCTGCCCTCCGCGCTGCCCTCGCCGCTGCCCTCCGCGCTGCCCTCCGCGCTGCCCTCCGCGCTGCCCTCCGCGCTGCCCTCCGCGCTGCCCCTCCGCGCTGGCGGCAGCGCAGATGTGTCGCTATCGGCTCCCAATCGAGCGGCATGCGCGCCGAACGTGACACTTCTGTCGCGGGGAAGTTCGGCGCGGACAGCACACGGGGCATCCATGGGAGGCGGCACTACGATGGTGGGACCATGACGATCCTCGACCAGATCACCGGCCCGCGGGACCTCGACCGGCTCACCCAGGCCGAGTTCGTGCAACTGGCTGCCGAGATCCGCTCGTTCCTGATCCGCGAAGTGTCCCGCACCGGCGGGCACCTCGGCCCGAACCTCGGCGTGGTCGAGCTGACGATGGCGATGCACCGCGTCTTCGACTCGCCGCGCGACGCCTTCGTGTTCGACACCGGTCACCAGTCCTACGTGCACAAGCTCCTGACCGGCCGGCAGGACTTCTCTCGCCTGCGCCAGCGCGGCGGGCTCGCCGGCTATCCGCAGCGCTCCGAGAGCGAGCACGACATCGTCGAGTCGAGCCACGCCTCCTCGTCGCTGTCGTGGGCCGACGGCATCAGCCGCGCGTTCGACATCACCGGGCAGCACGACCGCTCCGTGGTCGCTGTGGTGGGCGATGGAGCGCTGACCGGTGGCATGACCTGGGAGGCGCTCAACAACATCTCCGACGACAACCGGCGCCGGCTGGTGATCGTCGTCAACGACAACGGCCGCTCCTACGCACCCACGATCGGCGGCATGGCGCGCTTCCTGAACGGCGTGCGGACGCAGCGCTCGTATCGCACGCTGCGCGGCACCTCCGAGCGGGTCTTCTCGAAGCTCGGCCACCCCGGGCGGGCGGTCTACCGCGGCGTGCGCGGCGCGACGCACGGCTTCCTGTCGCGCTTCGTGAACAACGAGGCGCTCTACTCGAACCTCGACATCAAGTACCTCGGGCCGGTCGACGGGCACGACCTCGAGGCGCTGCAGGAGGTGCTGACGCAGGCGCGCGACTACGGCTCGCCCGTCATCGTGCACGTCATCACGCAGAAGGGTCAGGGCTTCGACCCGGCGATCAACGATGAGGCGGATCAGTTCCACGCCGTCGGGCAGATCGACCCGGAGACGGGCGAGGCCATCGCGAGCGCGGGCCGCCCATCGTGGACGTCGGTGTTCGCCGACGAGCTGGTGCGCATCGCACGCGAGGACGAGCACGTCGTCGGCATCACCGCCGCCATGCTGCGGCCCACCGGACTCGATCGCCTCGCCGCGCTGGACCCAGCACGCGTGCTGGATGTCGGCATCGCCGAGCAGCACGCGGTGACGACGGCCGCCGGCCTCGCCTACGGCGGGCTGCACCCCGTGGTCGCCATCTACGCCACCTTCATCAACCGCGCCTTCGATCAGGTGCTGATGGATGTCGCGCTCCACAAGGCGGGCGTGACGTTCGTGCTCGACCGCGCCGGGGTCACCGGCCCCGACGGCCCCAGCCACCACGGCATGTGGGATCTCGCGCTGCTGCAGTTCGTGCCGGGGATCCGGCTGGCCGCTCCGCGCGACGCCGCACGACTCGAGGAGGCGCTGCGCGAGGCGGTCGCCGTCGATGACGCGCCCACGGTGATCCGCTACCCGAAGGGCTCGGTGCCCAACCAGCTCGACGCGGTGCGCCGCACGAGCGACGGCGTCGATGTGCTGCTCGAGGCACCGCACCGCGACGTGCTGATCATCGCCATCGGCCCCTTCGCGCAGCTCGCGATGGATGTCGCGCAGCGGGTGCAGGCGCAGGGCATCGGCGTGACGGTCGTCGACCCGCGCTGGGTCGTGCCGGTCGCCCCCTCGATCGTCGAGCTGGCGCGAGACCACCGCATCGTGATCACGCTCGAGGACGGTGTGCGCGTCGGCGGCATCGGTACGCGCGTGCGCCAGGAGCTGCGTGCCGCGGGGGTGGACACGCCCGTCGACGAGCTGGGCCTGCCCGATGCGTTCATCGATCACTCCGAGCGCGGCGAGATCCTCGAGGACGCGGGCCTCTCCGCGCAGACGATCGCGCGCAACATCGTGCAGCAGGTGGTCGGCACCGGCCGCCTGCCGGTGGCGCGCTCGCTGCCGGACGACGACGAGCTGCGACTGGTGCTGCCGGACGCCGACGGAGACGCCGCCTCGAGCGGCTCTGCGCCGCGCCCCTCCGCCTCCTCCCAGGGCAACGACTAGGTTCTCCACAGCAGCGCCGTGCGGCGGCACGGACCGGGCGCCCGATGGGGTTGTCTGCCGCGCATGGATCAGAACATGCCCACCGACCCGCTCGAGCAGGTCGCCGCGCTCGTGCAGCAGGGATTCGTCGCACGCCTGTGGCTCTTCACCATCGCCGCCGATGGCACGCTGCGGCGCGCGGTGCAGCAGATCGACGGCATCCCCGTGTCACCGGATGCCGCCGCGGTGGGAGCGCTGCGTGGCCTCATGGTGCACGTGCTGGACGGCGACGCGGCGATCGTGGCGGTGATCGAGCGCCCGGCGGCGCCGCCACCGAGCCCCGACGACTGGGCGTGGCACGACGCCATCCGCGGAGCGGCGCGCGGCGTCCCGGTGCCGCTGCGCGGCGTGCTGCTCGCGCATCGCGAGGGTGTCGACGTGCTGGAGCCACGTACGCTGGCGGCATGACATGGTTGCGCAGCCCCGGTGCCGACGATGACAAGCGCTCGATGGGCGTGCTGGGCGTGGTCACCGGATCCACGAGCTACCCGGGCGCGGCGGTGCTCGGCGTCGAGGCCGCGTGGCGCACCGGCATCGGCTACGTGCGCCTGTGGGCGCCCCGCCGGGTGCAGGATCTGGTGCTCGCACGCAGGCCTGAGACGGTCTGCCACGCCCTCGGTGAGGCGTCCGGCAGCGTGGACGCCTGGCTGCTCGGGTCGGGACAGGATGCGCGGGAGCGCGATCCGGCGCTCCGTGCGCTGCTGCTCGAGGCGCTCGGCAGCGGTGCGCCGTGCGTGGTCGATGCGGGCGCGCTCGATCTGGTGCGTGGCCACGCGGGCCCGACGGTGCTCACACCGCACGAGGGGGAGCTTCGGCGACTGCTGGGCGGCTCGGAGCGACCGAGTCGCGCAGAGGCAGCGGCGCGCGTCGCAGCCGAGCTGGATGTCGTGGTGGTGGCGAAGGGTGCGCCGACGCACGTCGTCGCTCCCGACGGCTCGATCCGGTCCGTGGCGGCCACCACGCACCGGCTCGCGACCGCTGGCACCGGCGACGTGCTCGCGGGGGTGCTCGGTGCGCTGCTGGCGGGCAGCGCCGCGTTCGCTGCCGACGGAGCCTCGCTCGCCTCCATGGCCACGGAAGCGGTCGAGCTGCATGGCGCGGCGGCCGCGCTCGCCGCCGCCGACGATCGCCCCATCACCGCCCTCGACGTGGCGGCGCAGCTGCCGCGAGCGGTCGCGACGCAGCTCAGGGATCAGTGAGCAGCGCTGCGTCCGCCGGCAGCAGGAAGCCGGTGACGAGCAGCTCCCGCACGCGGGGGAGGAGGTCGGCCGTCAGGACCGGCTCGTCCACCTCGAGCAGACCCGCGATCGCGCCGATCAGCTGACCGACGGACAGGTCGCCGTCGCAGGCGCCCACGAGCGCGGCGAGCGCCGTGTCGACCGACAGCGTGCGCGCGAGCCCGCCGCCCTGGCGCAGCTCGATCACGTTCGGCCCCGCGGCGCCGGGCAGCTGGTGCCGTGCCTCGGTGACGTCCGCGGCCGTCAGCAGGTGTGCATCCTCCAGTGCCGCATCGTCGAGGCCCGAGACCCACTCGGCGAGCCGGAGCGCGGACGCGAGATGCGCGCCGACGTGGGCGAGCTGCACCGGTTGCGCGATGCGCTCGAAGCGCCGGAGGGGCTCCGGACGAGCTGCGCCGCCGACGTGCTCGTGGGGTGTGCCATCGTCCGGTCGACGCAGCGCCAGCCACCCCATCCCGATCGCGGCGACGCCGCGCGCGTCGAAGTCGTCCAACCAGGCGTCCAGCAACCGGGCGTGCTCATCGTCGCGGGGCACCATGCCGCCGTCGCGCAGCCACAGCTCCGCGTACTGCACCGGGTCGAGCGCATCGCGCTCGATGGCCCAGACGTCGAGACCGGGGTCGCTCGCCCAGCCGCGCACCCGGTCCAGGCCCGCGCGACCGTCGAGCGTCTCCCAGTTGCCCAGCAGGCGCGCCTGCCCGCCTGGCTGCAGGTGCTCGGCAAGACCGCCGACCACGGCGGCCATCAGCGCGTCGCCCGCGGCGCCGCCGTCGCGGTACTCGTAGGCGGGCACGTGGGGAGCCCGCGGCGTGATGACGAAGGGCGGGTTCGACGCGATCAGATCGAATCGCTCACCGGCCACCGGCTCGAACAGGGATCCCAGCCTCACCTCGATGCCGTCGACGGCATTGATGGCTGCGGTCAGCTCGGTGAACCAGAGCGCGCGGGGCGAGATGTCGGTCGCCACCACCCGATCGGCGATGCGGCGCAGGTGCAGCGCGATGACGCCGCAGCCGGTGCCGAGATCGAGCGCGGAGGCGACTCGGCCGTGCGGCAGGAGCGCCGTGAGCGTGCGCGCGGCGCCGCCGACGCCCAGCACATGATCGGGCCGCAGCGGCCAGACCCCGGCGAGCTCGTCGAGGTCGCTCGCGATCCACCACGTGCCGGCACCGCGATCGTCGCCATAGGCGTGCGGGCGGATCGCCACTCGGGGAGCGACCGCGGCGCCGCGATGCTCGAGGATCTCGAGCGAGGCCGCGCCGGCGACGCCGAGCGAGGGCAGCGCGTGCGCGAGCGCCTCAGGCGCCACGGGATCCCCGAGCCAGAACGCGCGCAGCAGCGTGGAGAGCGGGCCTGGCTGCTGCAATGACGCTCTGCGCGCGGGCTCGGCCACCATGCGGCCGAGCGCGGCGTGCGCCGCTTCGCCGACCAGCGCAGCGACGCCCTCGTCCGTGAAGCTCGCAGCTGCGAGGTCACGGGCGAGGGCGTCGGTCAGGTCGCGGTGGAGCACCGCACCAGTCTGCCGGAGCGCGACGGTGTCGAGCGTCAGCCCTTCGGGCCGGCGGTCTGCGGGTCGTGGAACGTGCCGCCGAACGCGCGCTGCGATGCACCCGAGCGGTCGAGGAACGGCGTGATGCCACCCATCTGGAAGGGCCAGCCGGCGCCGAGGATCATGCACAGGTCGATGTCCTGGGCCGCCTCGACGACCTGATCGTCGAGCATCCGCTTGATCTCGTCCGCCAGCCCGTCCTCGATGCGCAGCCGGAGTTCCTCGACGGAGAGCGGCTCGGCATCGGCCGGCGTGTGCTTCGCGACGATCTTGCGCGCACGCTTGTCGATGCCCTTGACCTCGCCCTTCGAGTCCTTCTCGAGCAGGATGCCCTGCTCAGCGAGCTCGTGCAGGGCCCGCGACTCGAAGAAGCGGTCCGGGAACGCGCCGTGGTGGGTGTCCAGCACGTGCGCGCCCACCTTGAGGCCCACGAGGTCGAGCAGCACGAAGGGGTCCATGGGGAAGCCGAAGGCGCGCTGCGCCTCGACGACGTCCTCGAACGACGACCCCTGCTCGACCGCGTGCATGGCTTCACCGAGCAGCTTCGCCAGCACGCGGTTGACGACGAAGCCGGGGGTGTCGCGCGTGATGACGGCGTTCTTCTTCAGGTCCTTCGCGACGCGCATCGCCGTGGCGAGCGTCGCGTCGTCGGTCGACGGGGTCTTGACGACCTCGATGAGCGGCATGACCGCGACCGGGTTGAAGAAGTGGAAGCCGACGAGCCGCTCGGGGTTCGCGAGGTTGGCCCCGATCTGCTCGACCGAGAGGCTCGAGGTGTTCGTCGCCATGACCGCGGTCTCGGACAGGTGCGGCTCGACCTCGGCGAAGACCTGCTGCTTGACGCTCAGCTCCTCGAAGACGGCCTCGATCACCCAGTCGCAGTCGGCGAAGTCGGCCTTGTCGACCGTGCCGGTGATGAGCGCACGCAGACGGTGCCGATCGTCGGCGGAGATGCGACCCTTCGATGCGAGCGCATCGATCTCGTCGTGGATGCCAGCGACCGCCTTGTCGACGCGCGCCTGGTCGAGGTCGGTGATGATCACCGGCACCTGCAGGCGGCGCACGAACAGCAGCGCGAACTGGCTGGCCATCAGGCCCGCACCGATGATGCCGACCTTGGTGACCGGCTTCGCGAGCGCCTTGTCCGGCGCGCCCGCCGGCCGCTTGGCCCGCTTCTGCACCAGGTCGAAGGCATAGATCGAGGCCACGAACTGATCGCCGGGGATGAGCTCGGCGAGCGCCTCGTCCTCTGCGGCGAAGCCCGCTTCGCGGTCGTTCTTCTTCGCCAGCTCCATGATGTCGAGCGCGCGGTAGGGCGCGAGCGGCACGGTGCCGAGCTTCTTCTCGAGCGTCTCCCGTGCGATCTTCAGCGCGATCGGCCACTTGACGGTGCGCTCGAGCGTGCCGGGCGCGTGCTTGCGCTCGACCTTCTTGCCATGCAGCACCGCGTCGGCCCAGGCGAGCGAGGCCTCCAGGTAGTTGGCGGGCCCGAAGATGGCGTCGGCGATGCCGAGCTCGAACGCCTCCTGCGGCTTCAGCACCCGGTTCTGCTTCAGCGGGTTCTCGATGACCACCTTGAGCGCGCGCTCGATGCCGATGAGGTTCGGCAGGATCGTCGCCCCGCCCCAGCCGGGCACGAGGCCGAGGAACGTCTCGGGCAGCGCGACGGCCGGCGCCGCGGCGTTGATGGTGCGGTAGTCGGCGTTGAGCCCGATCTCGAGCCCGCCGCCGAGGGCGAGGCCGTTGATGAACACGAACGTCGGGACCGGAGCCTTGTGGAGCAGGCCGAGCACCCGGTGGCCGAGCTTCGGCAGCTCGGCGGCGGTGGCGCGGTCGGGGAGCGCGGTGACGTTCGACAGGTCCGCGCCGGCGGCGAGGAAGTAGGGCTTGCCGGTCACGGCGATGGCGTCGATCTCGCCGTTCGCGCCACGGGCGCGCTGCGCCTCGAGCGTGTCGCCGAGCTCGAACAGCGTCGCCGGTCCGAGCGTCGTGGGACGCGTGTGGTCGCGCCCGTTGTCGAGGGTCACGAGCGCGAGCGTCTTGCCCGAGGCGAGGGTGATGTCGCGCACGTAGCTGTGCGAGACCACCTCGTCGAACTCGGCTGCCGCCAGCAGCGGGAACTCTTCGCGGATGGCCATCACTTGCCCTTTCCGTAGCGCTTGTGGTGCGGGTTCTCCCAGATCACGGTGCCGCCCTGGCCGAGACCGACGCAGAGCGCGGTCACGCCGTAGCGCACGTCCGGGCGCTGCTCGAACTGGCGAGCCAGCTGCAACATGAGCCGCACGCCCGAGGAGGCCAGCGGGTGACCGATGGCGATGGCGCCGCCCCAGGGGTTGACGCGCGCGTCGTCATCGTCGAGACCGAAGTGATCGGTGAACGACAGCACCTGCACCGCGAAGGCCTCGTTGAGCTCGAACAGCCCGATGTCGTCGATCTGCAGGCCCGCCTTGCGCAGCGCCTTCTCGGTCGAGGTGATGGGACCGATGCCCATGATGTCCGGCTCGACGCCGACGAAGGCATAGGAGACCATGCGCATCTTGGTCGACAGCCCAAGCTCCTTCGCCGCCGACGCCGATGCCACGATCGACATGGTCGCGCCGTCGTTGAGTCCGGATGCGTTGCCCGCGGTGACGCGGCCGTGGTCGCGGAACGGCGTCTTCAGTCCGGCGAGCCCCTCCATCGTCGTCTCCGGGCGGGGCGCCTCGTCGGCGGTTGCCAGGCCCCAGCCCGCGTCGGACTGCGTCGCCACGGGGATGAGGTCGGGCTGGATGTTGCCGGCTTCGAGCGCAGCGGCATACTTCTGCTGCGAGCGCATGGCGTAGCGGTCGGCGCGCTCCTTCGTGAGGTGCGGGAACCGGTCGTGGATGCGCTCGGCCGTCTTGCCCATGTTGAGCGCGTCCATCGAGACGAGCTTCTCGGCGACGAACCGGGGGTTGGGGTCCGCGTCCTGGCCCATGGGGTGACGGCCCATGTGCTCGACGCCGCCGGCGATGGCGACGTCATAGGCGCCGAACGCGATGCCGCCGCCGACGGCCGTGACCGCGGTCATGGCGCCCGCGCACATGCGGTCCAGTGCATACCCGGGCACGGTGATGGGCAGGCCCGCCAGCATGCCGACCGTGCGGCCGAGCGTCAGGCCCTGGTCGCCGGTCTGGGTGGTGGCCGCGATGGCCACTTCGTCGACGCGGTCGAGCGGCAGGCTCGGGTTCCGCTCGAGCAGTCCGGTCAGCGCCTTGACCGCAAGGTCGTCTGCGCGCGTGCTCCAGTACATGCCCTTCTCGCCCGCACGCCCGAAGGGGGTGCGGACGCCGTCCACGAACACGACGTCGTCGTTAGCCACGATGCCTCCTAGTGGGGTGGTTGCGGCACCAGTGTAGGAAGCGCGGCGGAGCGGGCGCTCCGCGGTTGCCGCTTCCTACGATTCGGGGTCGGACGCCTCGGTGGGGGCTTGGTCAGCCTCTACAAATGCAGCGGCAATCCTCTGTGCGGTCGCGGCAATCTGCCACGGCCTCGCGTCGCGCCCGCGCAGCACCTCGGCGACGGCGTCCGGCGTCGGCTCGGTCGGCTCCCAGGCGACCCGCCGCAGCGTGTCGGGCATGAGCAGATTCTCGGCCGGGATCGACAGGGAATCGGCGACCTCCTGCACGGCGGCACGCGCTGCCTTCAGTCGAGCGTCGGCCTGCGGACGACGGTTGCTCCAGAAGCGCGGGGGCGGTGGCTCGTCGGAACGCACCCGCAGGTCCGGCAGATCGTCGCTCGTGCGACCGCGCTCGATGGCCGACCACCAGCGGTCGAGCTCGCTGCGGCTCGCGCGGCCTGAGAAGTCCTTGCGGGCGGCGAGCCTGCTCTTCGTCTCGACATCGGCGGTCGCGGCCGCGAGCAGCGACCGGTCCGGCACCAGCCGCCCAGGCGCGGTGTCGGTGGCGCGGGCGAGCGCGTCGCGCGCCAGCCAGAGCTCGCGGGCGACGGCGAGCTGGCGCCGATCGCGGATCGCGTGGATGCCCGAGAGGCGGCGCCATGGCTCCGCAGCCGGCGGCTTCGGCTGCCGCTCCAGCGCATACGCGAACTCCTGCTCGGCGAGCTCCGCCTTGCCCTGCTCGAGCAGCTCGGCGGCCAGCCGGTCGCGCGCCTCCGGGAGCACCTCGACATCGAGCGCGGCGTACTCCAGCCACGACGCCGGGATCGGCCGCGCGGACCAGTCGCTGGCGCCGTGCTCCTTGCGCAGTCGTAGGCCCACGAGCCGCTCCGTCACCGCCGCGAGGCCGACGCGCTCGAAGCCGGCCAGGCGCGCACCGAGCTCGGTGTCGAACAGCCTCGTCGGCTCGAGGCCCACCTCGCGCAGGCAGGGCAGATCCTGGCTCGCGGCGTGGATGATCCACTCCTCCTCGCCGATCGCCTGCTGCAGCACCGAGAAGTCCTCGATCGAGGTCGGGTCGACCAGCACCGTGCCGGCCCCGCGTCGGTGGAGCTGCACCAGGTAGGCCCGCGCCGAGTACCGGAAGCCATTCGCGCGCTCCGCGTCCACCGCGACCGGGCCGCGGCCATCGAAGAGGCGCTCGGCCGCGCGGGCGAGCGAGTCCGCGTCGGCGATCACGTCGAGCGGGCCGGCCGCGCGCGCCATCGGCAGCTCGGGCTGCGGGTCGACCGCGTCAGTCACGCGCGCGCCGATGTGCGTCGAGACCCGTGGTGCCCGGTTGCACCGGCAGCCCCGCGATCGCGCAGAGCATGTCGGTCCAGGCGGTGAGATGGGCGCCGAAGTCGTGCCCTGTCGGGGTCCAGGAGGCGCGCAGCTCGATCTGTGCGCCGTCGCCCTGCGCCGCCAGCTCGCCGAAGCCGCTGGAGAGGATCTTGGTGGCGGTGCCCGACTCCGAGTGGTACTCGGCACCGCGCTGGTCGAGCGCCTCGAGCAGGTAGGTCCAGGTCACCTCAGCGAGGAACTGGTCCATCGCGATCTCTGGATCCTGCGACGCCTGGGTGAAGCTCACGACGCGGAAGTCGCCGCCCCAGGCCTCCGGCTCCTCGGGATCGTGCATGAGGATGAAGCGTCCGGTGCCGAGATCGGAGTCGCGCCCGTGCGCCGGGACTCCGACATCGGCCGCGATCGCGAAGGAGTGCGGCGCGATGCGACCCGGCGCCGGGATCTCGCGCACCGACAGCTCGCTGCGGAGCTCCGCCCGCCGCAGCTGATCGACGGCAGCGCGGAACGCCTCGGGCTCAGGGGCGGGTGCTGCACTGCTCGTGTCCACCGGGAAAGACTACGATTCCGGTGTGACCCTGCAAGCGAGGCGCGCCGCCGCAGCCGAGCGGCGACTGACCAGGCTCGCGCTGCTGTCCGGCGGCGTCGTCGTCGGGGGAGCGGCGCTGGCGGTCACGGGCGCATCCGCGGTGCTCGCCTCGATGCTGGTCACCCCGCCGAGGACCCAGATCGACGACATCCGCGTGCTGGGACTCGACGCGCGGGGCGTGCGCCTCGGGCTCACACCCGACACGGTGCTGCCGGGGACCTACGCCCTGGCGATCGGTGAGGAGCTCGCGGTGCTGGGCGGCGTTGTCGCGCGGGACGACACCGGGGTGGTGCGCACGGTCGACGAGCGCTCGCGCGCCCTGCTCGAGGGCGTGACCTCCGCCCGCTGGTCCGGCTACGCGCTCTCGCGCCCGCAGCAGGTGGCGGAGCGGGTCGAGCACGCCCAGGTGCAGACCGAGTGCGGTGCGGCGCCCGCCTGGATCATGGGCGACCAGGAGGCGACCACCTGGTGCCTGCAGGTGCACGGTCGCGGCGTGACCCGACGCGAGACGATCCGCGCGGCGCCGATCTATCTGCGCCGCGGGATCCCCGTGATGGCGGTCTCGTACCGCAACGATACGGAGGCGCCGCCCAGCCGGCAGAACAAGTACCGCCTGGGCCTGGACGAATGGCGCGACGTCGACGACGCGATCGGCTTCGCGGTCGCGCGCGGTGCGGAGCGCATCGTGCTGCAGGGCTGGTCGATGGGGGGCCAGATCGCGCTGCAGGTCGCCCGGCGCTCGCGGCACCGTCGTCGCATCGTCGGGCTCGTGCTCGACTCGCCCGTGGTCGGCTGGCGTCCCACGCTGCAGCTGCAGGTGGCGCTGGCGAAGCGCCCGGCGTGGCTCGTCGACACCGCGGTCGGGCTGCTGGAGTCACCAGCCTCGGTGCTCAGCGGCAGCCGCAGCCTGGACTTCGACGAGCTCGACAACGTGCTGCACGCAGATGCCTTCTCGCAGCCGATCCTGCTGCTGCACTCGGCCGACGACGGGTACGTGCCACCGGACGCGTCGCGCGCGCTCGCGCAGGCGCGGCCCGACCTGGTCGAGTATCACGAATGGCGCCGCGCTCGGCACACGAAGCTCTGGAACCTCGATCGAGCGAGGTACGACCACGAGATCGGCAGCTGGCTGGATCACCGGGGCATCACGGCGTTCGGCTGACCCGGCTTCGAGCGTGGCGCCGATGCGCGGTGTTCCTCGGCCCGGGACGGGCCTCGGCGCTGGCGTCGCCGCGTCGACCCGAAAGGGTCGACGCTCTAGTGCTCCAGCGCGCGCTCCCGGATCTGACGCTGGATGCGGCCGAGCATGCCCACCATGCCGCGCAGCCGGAGCGGCGAGACGACCCGGTCGAGGCCCAGCTCGCGCGGGAAGTCGATCGGCACCGCGAGCGCATCCTCGACGCTCGCGCCTTCGAGGCCCTGCGCGAGGATCGATGCGAAGCCGCGGGTCGTCGGTGCTTCCGCCGGCGCCGTCGCGTGCACGTGCACCCTGCCGTCGTCGACCTCGACGAAGAGGAAGACCGGCGACTGGCACTCCGTGACCCGCTCGAGCAGGTCGGGGTGGTCGGCGTAGCGCTGCGGCAGCTCTGGCAGCTCGTCGGAGAACTCCAGCAGCAGCTGCAGACGATCCGTCTCCTCCATGGCGTGGAAGTCCTCGGCCGTCTGCTGCAGCGCGGGCGTGGCCGTCATCGGGCGGGCACCTCCCCGGGCTCCGTGCCGACCGTGATCGGCACACCCACGAGCGAGCCCCACTCGGTCCAGGAGCCGTCGTAGTTGCGCACGTTCGGCAGGCCCAGCAGGTGCGTCAGCACGAACCACGTGTGGCTCGAGCGCTCACCGATGCGGCAGTAGGCGATCACCTCGTCGGCATCGCGCAGCCCCGCGCCGTCGAGGTAGATCGCCTCGAGCTCTGCGCGCGAGCGGAAGGTGCCGTCCTCGCGGACCGCCGTGCCCCACGGCACGCTCGCGGCGGTGGGGATGTGGCCGGCGCGCAGCGCACCCTCCTCGGGGTAGGCGGGCGCCGTGGTGCGCTCGCCGGAGTACTCCTCGGGGCTCCGCACATCGATGAGCGGGTTGCCGAAGTGCGTGAGCACATCTTCGCGGAACGCGCGCAGGGTCGCGTCGTCGCGCTCCACCACCGGGTACTCGACGCGCTCGCGCGTCGACGGCGCGCGCGTGAGCTCGCGCCCCTCGGCGATCCACAGATCGCGACCGCCGTCCATGATGCGGGTGTTGTCGTGGCCGTAGAGCGCGAACACCCACAGCGCGTAGGTGGCCCACCAGTTCGCCTTGTCGCCGTAGAAGACCACCGTGGTGTCGCGGCCGATGCCCTTGCTGCCCAGCAGCTCGGCGAACGCTGCGGGTGCGAGGTAGTCGCGCAGCACCGGGTCGTTGAGGTCGGTGTGCCAGTCGATCTTCACCGCGGAGGGGATGTGGCCCATCTCGTAGAGCAGCACATCCTCATCCGACTCGACGATCACCACATCCGGGTCGTGCAGGTGCGCGGCAACCCACTCGGTCGACACCACGCGCTCGGGCGCGGCGTACTGCTCGAATCGGGACTCGGTCTCTGACACGGTGGCTCCTTCTGCGCGGCGGCGGTGGGGATTCGGCCTGAAGTAGGCTCCTGTGAGGCAAACGCCATTCTCCCATCGAAACTTCCGCGCGGCCCTATCGCGCAGCCAAGGAGCCCGCATGCCATCGATCTCGCTCGTCGAGCGCAGCCCGCAGGTGAGCGCTGAGCAGATCGTGGGGAGCCTCGTGCCCCCGCCGCAGTTCGACGCCGCGACGTTCGAGTCCTATCGGCCCGACCCTGCGCATCCGTCGCAGGCCGAGGCGCTCGAGCGGATGCAGGAGCTCGTCACCGCGTGGACTGCGCCGAAGCGCAGCGGCCTGTTCAAGAAGAAGGCGCCGGAGGTCAAGCCCGGCATCTATCTCGACGGAGGCTTCGGCGTCGGGAAGACCCACCTGCTGGCCGCGCTGTGGAAGGCGATGCCCGGCCCGAAGCGGTTCGGCACCTTCATCGAGTACACGGCGCTCGTGGGCGCGCTCGGCTACGCGGAGGCGGTGCAGCAGCTGCAGGGATCCCGCCTGATCTGCATCGACGAGTTCGAGCTCGACGACCCGGGCGACACGATGGTGATGACGCGCCTGCTGGGCGAGCTGGTCGCCGGCGGCACGAAGCTCGCGGCCACGAGCAACACGCCGCCGAATGCGCTGGGCGAGGGCCGCTTCGCCGCATCCGACTTCCTGCGCGAGATCCAGGCGATCGCCGATCGGTTCCAGATCATGCGGATCGACGGCGACGACTACCGGCAGCGAGACATCACGGGCAGCGCGCCGACGGTGGAGTCCGCCGATCTGGAGTCCGCGCTCGCGACGATCGGCGGCACGGCAGCGGTCGACGACTTCGACGCGCTCGTGGCGCACCTCGCCAGAGTGCACCCGTCGCGGTACGTGGGGCTGGTGGAGGGCGTGGATGCGCTCGGCCTGCGGGAGGTGCGCACGCTGACCGACCAGAACGACGCACTGCGCTTCGTCGCGCTGGTCGACCGGCTCTACGACGCCCAGGTCGTGCTGCGCGCCAGCGGCACCTCGCTCTCCGAGGTCTTCAGCGAGGAGATGCTGGGCGGCGGCTACCGCAAGAAGTACCTGCGGGCGATCTCGAGGCTGCTCGCGCTCGCCCACGCGGGCTGAAGCCTCACGCCTCCGAGTCGGTGCGGCGCGAGTACTCCTGCTCGTCCCTGGTGGTGACGGCGGCCTCGTCGACCGGCGGGTAGCTTCTGCTCAGGAAGCCGAGGTAGAACGCGCCGAGCACGACCGCGATCAGCGAGCCGGCCAGCACGCCGAGCGTGCCCTCGACGATGAGATCCTCGGCGCTGCGGTGCGCGAGCTCGTTCATCAGCATCGAGACGGTGAAGCCGATGCCGCCCAGCAGGCTGATGCCGATGAGCTCCGAGAGCTTGACGCGCTCGGGCTTCGGCACCCGCAGCGCCGCCTGACCGATCAGCCCCGCGATCGTGATGCCGAAGAGCTTGCCGAACGGCAGCGCCACGACGATCGCCCAGAAGACCGGGCTCAGCTCGTTCAGCGGCACCTGCGGGATCGCGACGGATGCGCTCGTGAACGCGAACAGCGGCAGCACGATGCCGTTGGTGAACGGCTCGAGCCGCTCTCGCGCCGATTCCGCAGGCGCGGGGGAGAGCACGAGCCCGAGCAGCACGCCGGCGATGGTGGCGTGGATGCCGCTCATCGCGATAAGCCACCAGGTGATGAGCGCGACCGCGAGCAGCGCGATGCGCAGCGGCCAGCTGCCGCGCTTGCCCCGGTAGGCGCGCCCGAGCAGCCAGAACAGCGCGACGCCGAGGGCGCCCAGGCCCAGGTGCGGCAGGGAGACGGACTCGGTGAAGAAGACCGCGATGAAGAAGATGCCGATGAGGTCGTCGATGACGGCCAGGGCGAGCAGCAGCGCGCGCACGCTCGAGGGGAGCCGGCGCCCGAACAGGGCCAGCACGCCGAGGGCGAAGGTGATGTCGGTGGCGGTGGGGATCGGCCAGCCCTGCGCACCGTCGGCGCCGGCGAGGTTGATGTAGACGAGCGCCGGGATGGCGACGCCGCCGAGCGCAGCGATCGTCGGCACGGCGGCCTTGGACACCGAGTTGAGATCGCCCTGCGTGAACTCGTAGCGCAGCTCGATCGCGACCACGAAGAAGAAGACCACGAGGAGTCCGTCGGTCACCCAGTGCGCCGCCGAGAGGTCGAGGCCGAAGATGGTGAACGGCAGATGCGCGTGCTTCAGCTCGTCGAGACCGGGGCCGAGACCCGTGTTCGCGATGACCAGACCGAGGACCGCGGCCGCCAGCAGCAGCATCGCCGAGACTTGCGGGTTCCGGATCCAGGACAGCTTCATGCGTCCATCTTTCCATCCGGTCGGCGTCCGGCCGCACAGCGGGCAACACGGCCGAAACATGCCGCGCGGATCTGTAACCGGCTCGAAACCTGGCAGGCACGCGTCTCGAAACGAGCGCGGAGCATGCTCGAAGCGTCCCCTCTCATGCACATCAAGGAGAACCCCCAATGCCCGATATCGATGCAGGCAGCATGTCGTTCGGCGTCATCGCCACGGCACTCGTGCTGTTCATGACGCCAGGACTCGCCTTCTTCTACGGCGGGCTGGTCCGCTCGAAGAGCGTGATCAGCATGATGATGATGTCCTTCGGCGCCATCGGTCTGGTCGGCACGCTCTGGATCCTGTACGGCTACAGCATGTCGGCCGTCGACTCGCCCTTCGCGTTCTCCGGCAACCCGTTCGCCGACATCGGCCTCGCGGCCATGGCAGCGGGCGAGAGCGCCAACACCGACCTCATCGGCGTCGCCTTCGGCTCGACCTTCGCGATCATCACGATCGCGCTCATCTCCGGCTCCATCGCTGACCGCGCGAAGTTCGGCGCCTGGATGCTGTTCGCCGGCGCCTTCGCCACGCTCGGCTACTTCCCGATCGCGGCCTGGGTGTGGGGCGGCGGCTGGGTCTTCTCGCTCGGTGACCTGCTCGGCCTGCCCGCCGTGATCGACTACGCGGGCGGCACCGCCGTGCACATCAACGCGGGCGCCGCGGCGCTGGCGCTGACGTTCGTGCTGGGCAAGCGGATCGGCTTCAGCAAGGGCGCGCACAAGCCCCACAACGTGCCGTTCGTCATCCTCGGCGCGAGCATCCTGTGGTTCGGCTGGTTCGGCTTCAACGTCGGAGCCGAGTGGCTGAACGGCCTCGAGAACGCCGGACTCATCGCGCTGAACACCATCGGCGCCACCGCCGCCTCGATCTGCGCCTGGCTGCTGGTCGAGAAGCTCAAGGACGGCAAGCCCACGTCGGTCGGCGCCGCGTCGGGTGCCGTCGCCGGTCTCGTCGCGATCACGCCGGCCTGCGCGAACGTGACGCCCGGGTGGGCGCTGCTGCTGGGAGCGCTCTCCGGTGCGCTGTGCGCACTCGCGATCGAGCTGAAGTACCGCTTCGGCTACGACGACTCGCTCGACGTGGTCGGCATCCACCTGGTCGGCGGCATGCTCGGCACCGTCTACCTCGGCTTCTTCGCCACCGGCACGGGCCTCTTCCTCGGCGGCGGCATCGGCCAGCTGGTCGTGCAGCTGATCGCATCGCTCGGCGTGATGGTGTTCGCGTTCGTCGTCGCCTTCCTGATCGGCCTCGCGATCGAGAAGACGATCGGCTTCCGCCTCACGAGCGAGGACGAGCTCGCGGGCGTCGACCAGATCGTGCACGGCGAAGAGGCGTACGAGTACGAGCTCGAGCGCGCCTGAGCGTCACTGATCGCAGCAGACGGGGAGGGTCGGCGAGAGCCGCCCTCCCCGTCTCGCGCGTCCGCCCCCGCAGTTCGGCGGCGCCCCGCGCCCGCACTCCGTAGGTCGAGGAGCGGTCGGCGGAGCCGTCCGCGTCACGAGACCGGATGTCGGTCGCGTTCGGTCTCGTGACGCCAGCGCGCCTGCGGCGCGGTGGCTCCTCGACCTACGAGGCAGGGTCGCGCCTGCGGCGCGGTGGCTCCTCGACCTACGAGGCAGGGTCGCGCCTGCGGCGCGGTGGCTCCTCGACCTACGAGGCGACGGGGCGCTAGAGGATGACGGCGCCGCGGATGCGGTGGCCGCTGGCGATCGACTCGCTCGAGACCGCGAGCCTGGGCGAGAGCAGCATGACGACCAGATCGGCGACCTGCTGCGGGGTCGATTCGCCGGGCTTGCCGGGCGCGACCTCACGGGTGGCGGATTCGGTGACGGGGCCGGGGTTGACGACGTTGACGCTGACCCCGGTGCCGGCGAGCTCATCCGCGAGGCTCTCCGCCGCGATGATGAGCGCCGCATTGCGCACCGCGCCGGTGATGTTGCCGGTCATGAGCGCGTTCTGACCGCTCAGCCCCACGATGCGGCCGGAGCCGGCCTCCCGCATGTGGGGGATGACGGCATTGGCGATGCGCAGGAAGGTCAGCGCCTTGTCGTCGATCGCCCGCCCGACCTGCTCGGGGTCGCTCGCGCGCGCCGGATCCAGGGTCTGGGCCGCGGGAGCCGCGGCGACCACGAGCGCGTCGATGCGGTCGTGCTGCTCGAGCACGCGAGCGATCGCCGATGCGACGGAGCCGTCGTCGCCACCGTCCATCCGCACGTCGGCGCCCTCGCCGCGCGCCGCCGTGATGACGGTCGCGCCCTCTGCGCGGGCGGTGGCGGCGACGGCGCTGCCGATGAGGCCGGTGCCACCCACGACCAGGATGACGTGATCGGTCAGCTGCAGATCCATGCGCCAACCATATTCCGCCTTGGCGCGCATGGCTGAGCGGTGCGAAGGTGGCTGGATGTCACGCACCAACCGATCACTCTCTCGTCGGTCGCTCATGCTCGGCATCGCCGGCGGCATGCGCTCGCTCACGCCGATGGCGGTGATCGCGCTCACAGCGGGCGCCTCGCCGCCGTGGCCGCTCCTGCAGCGGCCGTGGGGCAAGGCGGCGCTGCTGACGCTCGCGATCGGGGAGCTGGTCGGCGACAAGCTGCCGATGACGCCGTCGCGGCTCTCGCCTCCCGCGCTGCTGGGCCGCGTCGGCTCCGCTGCGCTCGCGGGCGCGGCGCTCGGCGCAGGCACCGGTCGGCGCGGCGCTGCCTCCAGCGGAGCCGGCATCGCCGCAGCGGCAGCCGTGCTCGGCGCGGTCGGCGGCTACTGGGCACGGCGCGGCCTGGTGGAGGGCGGCGGTCTGGCCGACCCGGCGGTGGCACTGCTCGAGGATGCGGCGGCGGTCGCTCTGAGCCGCGCTGCCGCGACGCCGTAGTCAGGGCCGCAGCCGCACAGCATGCAGCAGGGGCCGGCATCTCGCGATGCCGGCCCCTGTCGGTGGGCGATGCGGGACTCGAACCCACGACCTCTTCGGTGTGAACGAAGCGCGCTACCAACTGCGCCAATCGCCCGTGCCGCGATGACGCGGACCGGATAAGTCTGCCACATTCCGCGACCCAGTCATGACGCCCTGCGGCCGAGGCGGCCCCGCACGGCCCGATTTGGCACGCACCCGATCGGTGGGTATAGTTTTCCAAGTGCTCAGCGATGAGCCCCGCGGATGTGGCGCAGTGGTAGCGCATCACCTTGCCAAGGTGAGGGTCGCGAGTTCGAATCTCGTCATCCGCTCGACAGCAATGTCATGAGAGTCAATCTCACACCACCTGGTGGGGTGGCCGAGTGGTGAGGCAGCGGCCTGCAAAGCCGTCTACGCGGGTTCGAATCCCGTCTCCACCTCGAGCACTCAAGAGGGCGATTGGCGCAGCGGTAGCGCGCTTCCCTGACACGGAAGAGGTCACTGGTTCGAACCCAGTATCGCCCACCACGAAACCCCCGGTTTTCCGGGGGTTTTCGCTTGCCCGGGAGGGCGCGTGCAATACCCGTGCAACATCTCCGCGGCTGTCACGAACGAGGCTAGGGGCTTGATCCCGCACCGGCGTGTCGCGGTACCGTCACACCATGCCTGACCCGCTCGACGAGCTCGACGACCGCTGCGAAGCGTGCGGCGTCCTCATCTACCGAGACACCTGCCAGAACTGCGGACACGTCCACGAGTTCCCAGCACACGCCGACAAGCCCGACGACGGCGAAGTGCCAAGCATCGGCGGCTGGCAGTGATGCCCGCGAAGCGCACCGGCAACGCTGGCGCCATCTAGAGTCAGAAACGGAAGCATCAAAGCGCGGGAGAAATACGCGAACATGCCACCGCTAGTGACGAACTCGTAGTAAACCAGTACACTAAAGCCATGGACCTTCTCTCCACCGTGCGTTCGCAGGCGACCTCTGCCCAGCGCGGTAGCGACGGCCTGACCTCGGGTGAGCGCAAGAGGCTTGCCAATCTCCACGAGTCGCGCGAGGCTCGTCCGCACGCAGGCGCGTCCGTCATGCAGAAGCTCGCTGCACGTCGCGCCGCGCGGCGTGCCCACGCCTAGCAGAGTCCGCATAGCGGTCCACGACGACCGCGCGGCTTTGATGGAGTTCGTTTGCACACAGCCTGCAAAGCAGAGTTTCGGTGTGCCGCACCCACGACCGTGGGAGTTGGTTACCCAGTCAGCGTTCAGAGAGTTGCGCCCGCCAATGCGGGATGGCTCGCAACTGTACGTCCTCGAGGAAGATGGCGTAATCGCAGGGTTGTGCAGAACCCGCCCGACTGACGACGGCGCTGTGCTCATTGCCAGCATCGCGGTGTCACACTTCGCGCGTTGCGAAGGGCGCGGTGCTGCTTTGCTCGGCGAGGTACTCGACGAGATCCAAGCGACGCGCCCTGGGGTAGACGTCATCGCTCGCATCCACTCGCGCAACGAGCCCAGCCGAAAATTGTTCCGCGCCTTCGGCTTCGAGTACGTGGAGCCCTTCGAAGGCGGCGGTTCACTCGACGTGTTCGGCCTCGTCGGGCCAGATGTTGAAGAGCAAGACAGCACGAACGGGCCAAGCACGCGCGGCTGGTAGGCGCTACGCCCTCGACGCGTGTAGCCGAGGACGCGCGGGCCTTCCACGCTCAAACGCGACAGGCGGAGGCTTCTGCGGAGGCACCACGAGCGCCGGCCCACGATCACCACCAGCCAACGCACGCCCGGTCGCACGCTCATACAAGGCCAGGCACGCCGTATGCGCTTCATCGAGACTCGACCAGTAGCCCAGCAGCCTCCGTCGCGCCCTGTCCGGATTCGCCGTCACAGCCCTGTAGAACGGCTCCTGACGGACGCCAAGCCACACTAGCCGGACGACAGCGAGCGGCTGCCCATCGAGCGGGTGCAACACATCCCACTCGACAGGCCTCAACGTCACAGCCGCAAATCTAGGCGCGACGGCTGACGCGGCGCGGCTGCTACGGCCTACTCTTGAACCATGACATCCGACGATAAGCAACCCGCCGAGGCGACCGGTCACATTCGATATGGGGGCCGCAATTACAACGCGCCCGCCCGAGAAATCGAAGCAGTGATTCAAGACATGAAGACCGCCCAGCCCGGATCGTCGCGGATGTTCTCAGTCGATGACGGCAACGGCCCCGACTTCCTCTTTTGGACGTTCGGAGCGCCAATCAGTTTCCACATGTGGGAAGCCCCGACGCACAACAACTAAGGCAACCAGGGGGGAGTCCGCTCAAAGCCTCTTCGCCGGGACCTCCGGGGCTTGCCCGTTTTCACACACGGGGTGAAATCCACACCTGAGGTCGATCAAGCCAGTGCCTTGCTGCGGCTGAGAGAGCGGCCAACGAGGTACGAAACCGCTTTCACACACGCGCTTTCGCACTGCGAATCGGCATCAGAGGCTCGTCGGATCGAATGGGGCATCAGGGATCAGTTCGGAGCTCGTAGACAACTTCTCAGGATCAATGCCCCGCCGTGCAGCCCAGACGAGACGTGCCGCACGCCACGCCTCGAACTCCTCCATCCAGCCCTCCCACGCCCGCACACGAGCCCGGATCGGCTTCGACGTGTCATCCGCCCACCCCGGCAAGCTGTCCGGCGACAGCGCGTCTGGGACGTTGCTGCCGATCGGCTTTCTGCGCCTCATGGCTGGTACACGCCACGGACGCCACGCGAGGCCGGCAGGCCGTCCTCCTCGAGCCCAGGCACCTTCAGCGTGGCGAGCATTCGAGCGAGCGCCAGTCGCTGCTGACGGATCTCCGCGATAGCCGGATGCAGACGCTTCCCCTGAGGAGACGCGAGCATCTGCCCGTCCTTCTCCACCTGCTTCCGAAGCGACGTGATCGTGTCCCGCATCCGGCACGCTTCCTCGAGTTGCGCGGCCTCGTGTTCGGGTAGTTCAAACTCGTCTGTGACGGCTTTCCACAGCTTCCGACCCTGGGCATCCAGCCCTACAGGGGTGCGCATTCCGTTCATTACCTGCTCCTATCGCAGTTTCAAGGGTCGATCGTTTGAGATCCAGAGAGAGACACGGCCTAGCACCGGAGGCGCTATGGGACGTTTCAAGGGGGTCCCCCGCCTGGTGGTCATAGCGGTTGGTGATGGTCGGGCCGTCGTGTTGACCGGCCCGACCGTGGTTGTTACGGAGTGGTGCGGAACAGTCCGCGGACGAAGGCGGTCATGTCGTCGTCTGCGGCTGTCGTGTGTCCGTTGTCCTCAGCGCCAGCCTCGGCTTCCGAGTCGGGGAAGAGTGAGCGGACGAATGCGCGCATGTCGTCGTCGTTCATGCGAGTGAGCCCGCGGCACTGGGGGTCTTGAACCGGTATGCGGAGCCCATGGCGGCCTGGTCGGATTCCTGGCTGCTGAGGTCGGCTCGTGTCTGTGCCGCGTTTGCCTTTTCGACGCGTTCTTCGGTTTCGGCGGGCGTTGCGAGGCTGATCGTGTAGCCGCGCCTGACGCCTTCCCAGTGGGTGACCTTGGTGCGGGTCGTCTGGCCGGCTTCGACTTCGGCGCGTGAGAGGTCGCCGGTGTCGAAGCGCGCGTGCGTCTTGCCGGTGCGTGCGGCGTTGCTGAGTCCGAGGGCGTAGATCAGCTGCCCGATTGAGAGATCGATCTGCTCGAGGGCTGTGATGGCGGTGCGCGCGGTGACGTTGGCTGCTGCGACTTCGAGGGACGCCCGCTGGATGTCGGGGCTTGCGAGGTCGTGGATGCCTGCTGCGGTGAGCGTGGCGTACGCGTCGGTGAGTGCCTGTCCTGCGTCGGCGTAGGGCTTCTGGAAGACGGTGACGAGCTGGTCGATGTTCTCTCGCAGGGTCGCGGTGAGGCGGTCGCGTGCGGCGTTGGAGAGGCCTTCGAATGCGGTCATGTTCGACAGTTGCTTGGCGAGTGCGGCGCGCTGCACGGCGGGGTCGGTGAGCGGGTCGCGGCCTTCGGTGATCGCGTCGGCGAGTGCTTCTCCGACGCTGACGCTGCCGAGGTCGATGCTGCTTGCGTCGTCGATGAGCTGGATCTGCTGTTCGATGCGCTTGCGGAGCGCGGCGGGGATGGTCGCGCGGTGGTCGTCTGCGGCTTTGAGGACGTTGGTTGCGATGTCGGGGAGGATGCGAGCGGTCATGGTGTGCCTTTCGGGCTAGAGGTAGTTGATGGGGTTGAGGTCGTCGGCCTTGGCGCGCTTGCGGCGCGGTGCCGGGGTGCAGTCTTTGCAGTAAGCGACTGCGGGTTTGGAGCGGAGCAGCATGTGGTTGCAGCCGCCGGCGCATGCGACGTAGGGGGTGCCGGGTCGGACGCGCCTGCCGGAGTTGATGACTGCGGGGCGGGCCGTGCTGGTTCGTGCCGTGTCGGGTTCGCCGTCGAGCGTGTCTGCGGGCTCGTCAGGCGCGTGTTCGTCGCCTTGCCCGCGTTCCGCTTGCGCTTCCCGCTCGAGGCCGTCTGCGGCGATCTGGCGGCGTTCCGCGGGCGTCGACTGCCGGTAGAGGCCGAGGTCGATCCACTCGTCGAGCCAGCGGGGCGGGTTGGGCCGTCGCAGGTCGAGGAGTCCGCGGGTGGTGAGCTTGTCGAGCTCTGCGAGGATCGCCTTCGATGGGACGACGGGCGTGTGCTTCGTGATCGTCATCGTGTCCATGTCAGGCCTGGTTCAGGAAGCGGAGCGCGCCGGTGGCGTTGTTCACGAGCAGCACTGACCAGCCGTTGCCGGTTGAGCCGGATGTGATGCCGGTGACCTTGGGGGCGACGAGAGTTGGCGACTGGAGGGCCGTGTTGCCGTTCTTGACGTTGTTGAGGTCGGCCTGGACGGCGTTGACGGATGAGACGGTCGCGCGCCCGTTCGCGGTCGACTGCGCCGCGTTAGCCGCAGCCTGCGCAGTCCCGGCCCTATCCCACGCAGCATCCGCGAGGTTCCACGCCGACTGACCCTTAGCGTCAGCATCATCAGCCTTCGTCACACCAAGATCCGCGCGCGACTTCGCCGCCGCAGCCTCCGACCGCGCCGCCATCGCATTGTCATACCCAGACTGCCCCTTACGGTCAGCCTCCTTCACAGCCGGCCCTAGCGACGTCATCACGCCATCGATGGGGGCTTCGACGCCGAGCTTGCCGCGCGTCACCCCGTCGAAGGTGGCGTTCGCGATGCCGGTGACGTTCGTGAGGAACTTGACTGTGCCGTCAGCGTCCCAGATGCCTTCGGGCCGGATGTAGGTGCTTCCTGCTCCGACCCTGCCGCCGTTCGCTGCAGACATCGAGGCTGCGCCTGCAGTGACTGATCCAGCGTCCTCGATGTGCACGCCTGCGGGGATGCGGACAGCGATGCCGCTGCCGTGGGAGATGGATGCGTTGTTGAGCGGCGATGCGGTCTCGAGCATGCGCACGCGCTCTTCGAGTCGGCGGATGACGCGCCCGAAGTCTTCGCGGTCGTGCATTCCGGTCATGAGGTTGCCTTCCGGTTGATGTAGATGAGTTCGTGCTTGCCGCGGCAGTAGGTGCCGCAGCCGGACGCGAAGAGCAGCGAGTCCCGGTCGCGTGCTTCGGTCTCGGTGGCCCAGAGCGTGAATGTCGCAGCTCGGCCGCACCAGGCGACGAGCGCCCAGTCGCCGGTGCCGGTGATCCACTTCGCGGGCGGGTACTTACAGCGGATGAAACCGCGATTGGTGGCATGCTCGCCGCGAAGGCACCGACACCGGCTCCACTCGGTCATGCTCGGCCCCGCTTCCTGGCGAGCACTGGGCAGGTGTCGTCGTGGTAGATGCGGAGCGTGTAGATGCCGTCGCCGTCACGGATGAGTCGCTGGTAGGCGAGGCAGTCGTCGCAGCCGCCGTCCATGCGCGTTTCGAGGTAGTCGTCGAAGCGGATGCTCATGCGGCCATCTCCTTGCACGAGCGAGTGTGCTTACCGGTCATGCCGCACGCGGTGCAGTAGCCGGGGTCGTCCGTAACGGCGCGTGTAACGCCCACACCCATTGCTACTTGTGTTACGTGTGTATCGTTTTCCGCCGCGTTCGTGACACTCGTAACACTCGTAACGGGGGGTGTGTGCGTTACTTCGGCGTTACGGATGGATTGGAACGCGCCTCGGGTTGCTCTCGAGATGCGCCCACTGTCTGCGAGCCGGTTGAGGTAGACGCGCCCCTGGCCCTTTGGCACACTCAGTGCCTCATCCGCTTCCACGTCCTGAGCTGTCACCGCGCCTGGCGCATTGTCGACGAACTCGAGCACGGCGGTCGAGCGGTCGCCCAGGTTGCGCGGGTCACGGTTCAGGATGTCCTGCACGGTCAGTGTCGAGTCGCCCAGGCACACGGCCTTGCCAATCGTGGTGAACTCGCCGCCGCCAACGGGAACGTCGACGCTGTCCACGCGGAACGCCAATGATGGCTTTACGGCGGAGTAGTTCGACTTCTCGATCGTGAGGATTCGGTTATCGGTTTGGTCGTCTACCGCGAGCACCATGAGCGACCGCGCAATGTCGCGGAAGCCGTGGGAGCCCGATACCTTGTCGCCGGCCTGCCCTGCGCTTTTGTTGAAGTGCATAACGCAAATGACGGCTACCTCAAGCTCCGCTGCCATAGATGCGAGCGGGTCAAGGTTCCTGCGCACGTCCTCGAGCCGGTGGCTGTCGCCATGCATGAGGCTGATGATTGGGTCGATGATGAGCACGCGCGCGCCCGTTGACACGATCTCGTCGCGGATCGCCGCTAGATCCTCGGCCAGCGTCGGTGACGTGATCCAGTCTCGGTTCTCTTCGCCTTGCACTCTGATGCCGGTAATCGCGATAACCCTGCTGAGGTTCGCGTCTGCGACCGTGAGGCGAGGGGCGAGCATCTTCGACAGGTCGTCCTCGCCCGCGATCATCGCGACGTTCACAGGCTGCCCGTGGTAGTCGCCCTCGAGGGTTCCACGCGTCAGCCCGGATACGTACCAAGCGAGAATCGTCGACTTCGCGATGCCCGCCGTACCGGCCAAGATCGTGATGACTCCCAGCGGCACCTGATCCCGCACTGCCCATTTCTGCCGCTCGATCGGAACGTGCGCGAGCGTCGTGCTCATTAGTTGCCGACTCATGCGGCACCTCCAATCGAACCGGCGAGCGCCAGCGCAAAATATTCGGGGGAGTGTTCGAGAACGCCGGCAGGCATCGCGTCGATTGCTTTGTCGAGGCGTGCCTGCACGCGGGCGGCGTTCTCGTCGGGGAATGCCTTGGCCCACAGGCGGTTGCTTGTCCACTCGGCTTGCTTCACGCGCTCGACCTGTGCCGCGATTCCGGCGTCGAATCCGGCCAGGTAAATTGCGCCTGCGTGCGGCGACATCTGGCGGAGTCGATCGAGCCGCAGTGTTCCCGACACGAGGCCCGTCCAGACGGCTTCGAGAGTGTCGTCGATTTCGCGCAAACGGGTCGCGTGGTCGGGTCGATCGGCGCTAGACTGGAGGTGCGTGAACTTGTGAGCGGCCCCAGAGTTTGACGGCTTGGGGCCGTTCCCCTTTTCGTGATGGGTCATGCGGCACCACCGACGTACTGCAGCGACTGACCCCAGCGTTCGAGGCTTGCTGGGTTGATGCGGATGAGTCGCGGCCCGAAGCGTCGGGCGTCGAGTGTTCCGTCTGAGATGCGGCGCCTAATCGTCTTTTCGCTCATTCCGTACTGCATGGCTGCGTTTCGGATCGTCGGCCAGGTTTCGGCAGTGGTGTTCATCGCGTTCCCCTTTATTCGGAAACGGACACAGCTCCGCCAAGAGGGGGCGCAAACTTGTGTCCGTGGTGGAGCCCGTAGGACGGGCGTACAAGAGCGCCACCTCGCTGGTGGCTGTTGGTGCGCGGCGACGTGTCCCGGTTCCACTTCGGGGCGTGCGTCGTCGTGCGGTTGTCCGCTAAACGCGGGTCATGCCTGCCGACAAGCGGGCATAAAAAAAGCCCGGACGGGATTACCGTTCGGGCTCAACTCACGCGGGGTGAGTGGTCAGTGCTGCGTCATCGCAGGAAGTCGTGGTCGACTCGAGGGCATAGAAAAACCCCCGGCGTCAAGCTCGGGGGTTGGGTCTAGCTGAGGGCACAGATGTACTGCGTAGTCCAAGTATGCCCTACTACGTCCGTCAGTGCAAGTCGGCACGACAAAACGAAAGAGCCTCCGCTCGGAAGGCTCTTCGCTCTGGTGCCCGTCTGGACGCACTAGTAGAGCACGCCACTAGTTTAGCACGCCGTGGCGTGTCCCGTCTAAATGTGTCGGCTCATCTCGCGTTCAGTGACGAGCCGATCCCATGCACGCCCAATCACTGCTGTCTCTCGACCGCTTGTCCGCCACTCCGACACGACGGGGCGCGAGTCCTCGAACCAGGAAACGATCGAGACATCAAAGAATGCGGACACCAACTCAAGCTCGTGGAGCGTGAATCGCTTCCGGCCGGCCCACAAGTCGCGGGCGCGTTGCGTGGAGATTTCCAGCATCTCCCTCAGCACGGTCGAGTTAGCGATGTCCCAACAAACAAAACACGCGCGGATGTTCAGGTTCACGTTCTTGAGTCGGGCGTCAGCCTCGGGGTTGTCGATAGTGTTGTTCATGGCCTTGGTTCCTTTCGTGGGTCTTGGCCGGCCCTCGCCGCGCTGCTATCGCGTCGGGGGCGTTCCTCTTGCTGAGGTCTATTGAGCGCCGCTGCTATCCAGCGCGGCCATCCTTCGCGCGAGCTCGAAGTCGCGGCCAGCGGTGTGCTGGTAACGCATCGCAGCCGAGACAGTCGAGTGCCCGAGCCGTGCCTGCAGTTCCTTCAGCGTTGCGCCCGCGAGCGCCGCTCTCGTCGCCCCGAAGTGGCGCAGTGCGTGCCAGGGCATATCGGGCCGTCCAGCCGCCTTGCGCGCAGGGTAGAAGTGCTTGACGAGCGAAGACTGCGGGAGGTGGCTGATGCCGTCAGTAGCAGGGAACAGCAGAGCGTCAGGGGAGGGGTCGACGTGCTCTCGCATGTGCGCCTCGAGGGCAGGTGCAATGTGCGGCGGCACAGGCACGACTCGCACGCCGGCTGCGCTCTTGGGCTGCCCCACGCTGTAACCCTCACCAGTGACCTGAGTGACAGCACGTTCGATGTTGATGAGAGTGAGGTGACCGGCGGCATCGTCCACGGTGCGCACATCCTTGCGGCGTAGTTCCGTGAGTTCCCCGTACCGTGCCCCTACCCACGCGGCTAGGAGCACCGCGGCCCTCAGCCGGTCGGGCATCGCTTCCGTGATCGCGGCAAGCTCCGTCGCGGTGGGGGGTTCGACCTTGCGGCCAGTGCTCGAGTTCTGAGCGCCCCGAATGATGCATGGGTTCGCGGTCAGTCGCCCATCTGTCACCGCAGTGGACATCATCGACTTGAGCAATGAGTAGGCGCGCGCTGCGAGCGTCTTGCGGCCCGACTTCACAAGTCCCGCGTACCAAGCGCGAACCGACTCGGGCGTGATCGCTGACATGCGCTGCGGAGCCAGGGGCGCAAGGGCAGTGTCGAGCAGGCGCAGATACTCCACTCGAGTCCGGTCGCGGAGGGGTTCGCCGTTGCGGTTCGTGCGGGTCTCGATCCAAGTGCGTCCGTAGGCGTCGAGCGTGTCGGTCGCGGGCTTCGCTGGGGTCGGTCTGCGGGCTGCGTGAGCCTGCCATTGACCGGATGCCAACTCCGCCTGTCGGGCCGCAAGCCAGGCTCTCGCGTCGGTCACCCCGGCGAATGTAGAAGGGGCGGTGTAACGCTGTCCGTCATGCCCCATGTAGCTGGCCTGGAAGCGCCCCGAGGGGAGCTTGCGGACGGCCCCGAAGGACTCACGCCTCTTACGCTTCGTCGCCATGCTTCGCCCCCCGTCGTGCAATACCCGTGCAATATCTAGTGTCTAGTGCTGTCCATTTGCGGACAACAGTGACTCTAGCGGGTAGGAGTGCTATCCGGCATGGATAGGCGCAAATCGGGCTGAAATGCTGAGCGGATGAGGCATCCACACAGTATCGTAAATACTGGTTCGAACCCAGTATCGCCCACCAGCAGAACCCCCGGCATGCCGGGGGTTCTTTGCGTTCGGTGCGCCGGGCTGAGCACGGCGGGGTACGAGCGACGCCTACGATAGATGAGTGACCACCGGATTCGATCTCTTCACCGACCGTGCCATCGTCGCTATGCGCGTCGACGGCGAGCTGCAGGACCTCGCCCGCGAGGTGACCGAGACGCAGACGGTCGAGCCCGTCACGATCGACAGCCCGGACGGACTCGACATCCTCCGTCACTCCGCCGCGCACGTGCTCGCGCAGGCGGTGCAGCGCGTGAACCCCGAGGCGAAGCTCGGCATCGGCCCGCCCATCCAGGACGGCTTCTACTACGACTTCGACCTGAGCGAGCCGTTCTCCAGCGATGACATGAAGTCGCTCGAGAAGGAGATGCAGCGCATCGTCAAGGCGGGACAGCGCTTCGTGCGCCGGGCCGTGACCGACGACGAGGCGCGCACCGAGCTCGCGGACGAGCCGTACAAGCTCGAGCTCATCGGGCTGAAGGGCGGCGCGGCCAGTGCCGCGGAGGGCGCCTCGGTCGAGGTGGGGGCGGGCGAGCTCACCATCTACGACAACGTCGACCCGAAGACGGGCGAGGTGCAGTGGAAGGATCTCTGCCGCGGCCCGCACCTGCCCTCCACGCGGCAGATCGGCAACGGGTTCGCGCTCACGCGCGTTGCCGGGGCCTACTGGCGCGGCAAGACCGACCGGCCGCAGCTGCAGCGCATCTACGGCACCGCCTGGCCGACCAAGGACGAGCTGCGCGCCCACCAGGAGCGGTTGGAGGAGGCCGCGAAGCGCGACCACCGCAAGCTCGGTCGCGAGCTCGACCTGTTCTCGTTCCCGGAGGAGATCGGCTCCGGCCTCTCGGTCTGGCACCCGCGCGGCGCGATCGCCCGCGGCGAGATGGAGCAGCACGCCCGCAAGCGCCACATCGAGCAGGGCTACAGCTACGTCTACACCCCGCACATCACGAAGCAGGATCTCTTCGCGACCTCCGGTCACCTCGAGACCTATGCCGACGGCATCTGGCCGCCCATCCACATGGACGAGGAGCGCGACGAGGCGGGCAACGTCACCAAGCAGGGCGTCGACTACTACCTCAAGCCGATGAACTGCCCGATGCACATCCTCGTCTACAAGGATCGCTCTCGCAGCTACCGCGACCTGCCGCTGCGGCTGGCCGAGAACGGCACCGTCTACCGCAACGAGCTCTCCGGCGCGCTGCACGGCCTCACGCGTGTGCGCGGCTTCACGCAGGACGACGCCCACCTGTTCGTCACGCCCGAGCAGCTCGAGGAGGAGACCACCAAGGTCCTCGAGTTCGTGCTGTCGCTGCTGGGCGACTTCGGTCTCACCGACTTCCGTCTCGAGCTCTCGATGCGCGACGACGAGAAGGGGAAGTGGATCGGCGACGAGGCAATCTGGGAGACGGCGACGGATGCGCTGCGGCGCGTCGCCAAGAGCTCCGGGCTCGAGGTCGTGGAGGAGCCGGGCGAAGCGGCGTTCTACGGGCCGAAGATCGACCTCAAGGTCACCGACGCCATCGGTCGCTCGTGGCAGCTCTCGACCGTGCAGCTCGACTTCAACCTGCCGGAGCGCTTCGATCTGGAGTTCACCTCCTCGGACGGCTCGAAGCAGCGACCGATCATGATCCACCGCGCGCTGTTCGGCTCGATCGAGCGCTTCTTCGCCATCCTGCTCGAGCACTACGCGGGCGCCTTCCCGGTCTGGCTCGCGCCCGTGCAGGTCGTCGGCGTGCCCGTCGCCGAGGACTTCGCCGACTACCTGGAAGAGATCGCCGGCAGGCTGCGTGCCAAGGGCGTGCGCGTGGAGGTCGACCGCTCCGACGAGCGCATGCAGAAGAAGATCCGCAGCCACACGCTCCAGAAGGTGCCCTTCCAGCTCATCGCCGGCGCCAAGGACCAGGAGGCGGGCAGCGTCTCGTTCCGGTTCCGTGACGGCACGCAGGACAACGGCGTGCCCGTCGACGAGGCGATCGCGCGCATCCTGGAGGCCATCGAGACGAAGGCGCACGTGTGAGCGACGACCAGCCCCGTCACCTCGACGAGCCTGCCGAGCGCGCGGCCGTGCACCGCGACACGCTGCCCCAGTTCGAGCCGGCTCCCGCGCAGGAGCCGCCGCTCGTGGCGGAGCACGCGTGGGGCGCGCCGACGCAGATGTCGAGCGAGCTGGCGGGGGTGCCCGACCACTTCCAGCGCCTCTGGACGCCCTACCGGATGGTCTACATCCAGCAGGGTCAGATGCCCGACGAGCACGCCTGCCCCTTCTGCCGCGCGCCCGAGCTGCGCGACGACCAGGGGCTCATCGTCGCGCGCGGCGAGACGTGCTTCGTGCTGCTGAACCTCTACCCGTACAACACCGGCCACATGATGGTCTGCCCTTACCGCCACGTGGGCATGTACGACCAGGCCACCACCGACGAGGTCGCCGAGATGGCCGTGCTCACGCAGACCGCCATGCGCGTGCTGTCGCAGGTGACGCGCTGCCAGGGCTTCAACATCGGCATGAACCAGGGCCGCATCGCCGGCGCCGGCATCGCCGACCACCTCCACCAGCACATCGTTCCGCGATGGAGCCTGGACTCGAACTTCTTCCCGATCATCGCGAAGACGAAGGCGCTGCCCATCCTGCTGGAGGACATGCGCCAGGACATCCAAGCCGCTTGGCCAGCCTGAACCGCCAGCCATCAACCCCCACGAAAGCCAGATCATGACTGAATCCACCACCGGCTCCGCACGCGTCAAGCGGGGTCTCGCCGAGATGCTGAAGGGCGGCGTCATCATGGATGTCGTCACGCCCGAGCAGGCGCGCATCGCCGAGGACGCCGGGGCGGTCGCCGTGATGGCGCTTGAGCGCGTGCCGGCCGACATCCGCGCGCAGGGCGGCGTCGCCCGCATGTCCGACCCGGATCTGATCGACGCGATCAAGGCCGAGGTCTCCATCCCCGTCATGGCCAAGGCGCGCATCGGCCACTTCGTCGAGGCGCAGGTGCTCGAGGCGCTCGAGGTCGACTACATCGACGAGTCCGAGGTGCTGAGCCCGGCCGACTACGTCAACCACATCGACAAGTGGCCCTTCACGGTGCCGTTCGTCTGCGGTGCGACGAACCTGGGTGAGGCGCTCCGCCGCATCACCGAGGGCGCGGCCATGATCCGCTCGAAGGGCGAGGCCGGCACCGGCGACGTCTCCGAGGCCACCAAGCACATCCGCACGATCAAGGGCGAGATCCGTCGGCTGCAGACGCTGTCGAAGGACGAGCTGTACGTGGCCGCCAAGGAGCTGCAGGCGCCCTACGAGCTCGTCGCCGAGGTGGCGGAGCGCGGCGCCCTGCCCGTGGTGCTCTTCACCGCCGGCGGCGTCGCGACGCCCGCCGACGCGGCACTCATGATGCAGCTGGGCGCCGACGGCGTGTTCGTCGGCTCCGGCATCTTCAAGTCGGGCGAGCCCGAGCGCCGCGCGGCGGCGATCGTCAAGGCGACCGCGGCATTCGAGGACCCGAAGGCGATCGCTGATGCCTCCAGAGGCCTCGGCGAGGCGATGGTCGGCATCAACGTGGCCGACCTCGCCGCGCCGCACCGGCTCGCAGAGCGCGGCTGGTAGGGGTGGCGGACCGACGCGGCGTCAGCCGCGTCGGCGTCCTCGCGCTGCAGGGCGACGTGCGCGAGCACGTCGCCGTGCTCGCGTCGCTGGGCGCCGACGTGTCGCTCGTGCGCACGCCCGCCCAGCTCGCCGAGGTCGAGGGGCTCGTGCTCCCCGGTGGCGAGTCGAGCGTGATCGACAAGCTCGCCAGGCTCTTCGACCTGCGCGAGCCGATCGTGGCGCGCATCGGATCGGGCATGCCCGTCTACGGCACCTGCGCCGGCCTCATCATGCTCGCCGATCGGATCCTGGACGGCCTGCCGACGCAGCTGCCGTTCGGCGGTCTCGACGTCGATGTGCGACGCAACGCCTTCGGCAGCCAGGTCGATTCCTTCGAGGCCGAGCTGGACGTGCCGGTGCTGGGTGCCCCGCCCGTGCACGCGACCTTCATCCGCGCACCCGCGGTCGAGCGCATCGGCGACGGCGTGCAGGTGCTCGCGCGCGTCGACGACCGGGTGGTCGCGGTCGAGCAGGGCGCCCTGCTGGCGACCGCCTTCCACCCGGAGGTCGACGGCGAGGTGCGGTTCCACCGCCGGTTCCTCGACCACGTCACCGGCCGGCGAGCATGACCGTCGACCGCGTCGCGCGGCGCACGCGATGACGGCCCTCGGTCGCGTCCCGTGGCAGGCCATGTGGATCTCGCTCGCCGTCATCTGGGGCTCCTCGTTCCTGCTCATGAAGGTCGGCCTCGAGGCGCTGCACCCGATGCAGATCGCGACGCTGCGCATCGGCATCGCCGCCGTCACCCTCGTGCTGCTCGCGGTCGCGACGCGGGCGAGGCTGCCGAAGGATCTGACCACCTGGGGGCTGCTCGCCGTGTGCTCGCTGTTCCTGACCGCGCTGCCGTTCACGGCGTTCGTGGTCGCCGAGACGCGCGTGTCCTCCGCCGCGGCCGGGCTCGGCAACGCCATCACGCCCGTCGCGACCGTGCTGTTCGCGCTCCTGCTGCTGCCCAGCGACCGTCTCACCACGCGCAAGCTGCTGGCCGTGCTGCTCGGGCTCGCGGGTGTCGTGCTCATCGCCCAGCCCTGGACGACCGAGTCGGGGCCCGACCTCGTCGGCTTCGGCATCGCGGTGCTGGGCGGCGCCTCCTACGGGGTGGGCTGGACGCTCAACCGGCGCCTGCTCGCGCACCGCGAGGTGCCCGGTCTCGCGCATCCGACCGCGCTCATGATCCTGGGCTTCCCGATGGCGCTGCTCGCGCTGCTCGGCTGGAGCGCCGTCGAGGGATGGTCGCCGGTCGGCGTGCACGGCGATGCGGATGCGCTGCCGCTGGCGCTGTCGGCGGTGATCGCCCTCGGCTCGATCGGCACGGGGATCGCCTACATCCTGCAGTTCGAGGTCGTGCGCGCCGTCGGCCCGACGGTCTCCGCCACGGTCACCTACCTGATCCCCGTGGTCGCGGTCACGCTCGGCGTCGTGGTGCTGGGGGAGCAGCTCGGGCTCTGGCAGGTGGTGGGCGCCGCGGTCGTCATCGGCGCGGGCATCCTCGTGGGGCAGCGGCCCAAGCCGAAGCTGGCCGCGCCCGCCTGATCCCGGGCCTGGTTGCATCAGCCTGGTTGAATCGGCACGTGCAGCTCTACTCCAGCCGACCCCTTCGCGCGACCTGGCAGGCGACCGGCGACCTGGTCTCGATCGCCACCGTCGTCATCGCCGTCTGGATCGCGCAGCAGGTGCGCGACGCGATCGCCGCGCTCGGCGCCCTCGGCACGCAGATCGAGGATGCCGGCAGCGGCTTCTCGACCACGATGACGGATGCGGGCGACGCGCTCGCGCAGGTGCCGCTCATCGGCGACGGCGTGGCCCAACCCTTCCGGGACGCCGCTGGGCCCGCCGACGACCTGGCCGCGGCCGGGTCGAGCCTGCGCAGCGGCATCGAGACGCTCGCCGGCACCGTGGGCACCGCGCTGTGGCTGCTGCCGCTGCTGCTCGTACTGGTGGTCTGGTGGTGGCCGCGGCTGCGCTTCGTCCTGCGCGCGCGCTCGACCCGACAGCTGGCGCGGTCGCGCGAGGGGCGGGACCTGCTGGCGCTGCGCGCGCTCGTCGCCCAGCCCGCGGCGCGCGTGCTGGCAGCGGCGCCCGACCCCGTCGCGGCGCTCCGCAGCGCCGATGCGCGATCGCTGGAGGCGCTCGCCGCGCTGGAGCTGCGCGCGGGCGGCGTGCGTCCCTGACCGTCGTCGGCTCCAGCGCGGATAAGATGGGGCGACCCCGACCCGCGATCAGGAAGCACCATGTCCGGACACTCCAAGTGGGCGACCACGAAGCACAAGAAGGCCGTGATCGACGCCCGCCGTGCCAAGTCGTTCGCGAAGCTCATCAAGACCATCGAGGTCGCCGCGAAGATCGGCGGCGCCGACCTGAGCGGCAACCCGACGCTCGTGGACGCCGTGCAGAAGGCGAAGAAGACGAGCGTTCCCAACGACAACATCGACCGCGCCATCAAGCGCGGCGCGGGACTCACGGGCGAGTCGATCGACTACGCCACGATCCTCTACGAGGGCTACGCCGCGAGCGGTGTGGCGCTCATGATCGAGTGCCTCACCGACAACCGGAACCGCGCGGCTGCCGAGGTCCGCACGGCCATGACCCGCAACGGCGGGGCGATGGCCGATCCCGGCTCGGTCGCCTACAACTTCAACCGCAAGGGCGTCGTCTCCGTCACCAAGACCGACGGCGTGACCGAGGATGACATCCTGCTCGCGGTGCTCGACGCCGGCGCCGAGGAGGTCACCGATCAGGGCGGCGGCTTCGAGATCCTCTCGGAGGCGACCGACCTCGTCGCGGTGCGCACCGCGCTGCAGGATGCCGGGATCGACTACGACTCGGCGGATGTCGAGTTCGTGCCGAACCTCAAGGTCGAGGTCGACGCCGAGACCGCGCGGAAGATCTTCCGCCTCATCGACGCGCTGGAGGACAGCGACGACGTGCAGAACGTCTACGCCAACGTCGACATCACGCCCGAGGTGCAGGCGCAGCTCGACGAGGACGACGAGTAGCGCCTGTGCCGGGGTCGGTGCGCGTGCTCGGCGTCGACCCGGGCCTCACGCGCTGCGGCGTTGGCGTCATCGACGTCGTGCAGCGCACCCCGAGCCTGGTGCACGTGGAGGTGCTGCGCTCGGTCGCTGACGAGCCGATCGAGCAGCGGCTGCTGCGCATCGGCAGGGGCGTGGAAGCGGCGATCGACGCGCATCGTCCCGACGCGATCGCCCTCGAGCAGGTCTTCGCCCAGGCGAACCTGCGCAGCGTCATGGGTGTCGCGCAGATCTCCGGCATCGTGCTGCGGGCAGCGGCCGAGCGCGAGATCCCGATCGCGTTGCTCACGCCCACGCAGGTCAAGGCGGCGGTGACGGGCTACGGCGCCGCCGACAAGCGCCAGGTCGGCGAGATGGTCCGTCGGCTGCTGCGGCTGGAGGCTGCGCCGAAGCCGGCGGATGCCGCGGATGCGCTGGCGATCGCGATCGCCGAGGGCTGGCGTCCGCAACCGGTGGCGCGAGGCGCCGGTGCGATCACGCCCGCCCAGCGAGCGTGGGCTGCGGCCGAGGCGAGTGCGCGCTCTGGCCGTGCTCGCCGCTGAGCGGCCCCGGCGCTACTGCTGCGAGCGGCGGTGGCCGGCGCGCCAGAGCAGCGCGGGGATCGCGGAGGCGATGAAGAGCATGATGAGACCGACGGAGAACATGATGAGCTCCAGGCCGGGCGTGTCGAACGCGTAGCCCATGACGAGCAGGCCGCCGACGAAGAGGACCATCGCCAGGACGAAGGTCAGCACGGTGGTGACGTTCATGGTGCTCCGTTTCGCAGTGCAGGGGTGTCGGTACCCACCGTATCGTGCGGGCGCCGCCTAGGCTGACGTGGTGATCTCCAGGCTCGACGGCACCGTCCTCTCCGCCCGCGGGCAGCGCCTCGTCGTCGGCATCGGCGGCATCGGCTACGCCGTGGCGGTCACGCCGCAGAGCTCGCTGACCGCGGCCGTCGGGCGCGAGGTCTCGCTGCACACGCACCTGGTCGTCCGCGAGGACGAGCTCTCGCTCTACGGCTTCGAGACCGAGGCCGAGCTCGAGGCGTTCGAGCTGCTCATCGGCGTGTCGGGCGTCGGCCCGAAGTCGGCACTCGGCGTGCTCGCGCACCTGTCGCCGGACGATCTCGCGCGTGCGATCGAGGAGCAGGACGAGCGCGCCTTCAAAGCGGTCAGCGGCATCGGCCCCAAGACGGCGAAGCTCCTGATCCTGCAGCTGCAGGGCAAGCTCGCCGCGCCCGCCGCCCGCGCGACCGCCAAGGGCTCGGATGCGCGCGCCGACGTGCTCACGGCGCTGACCGGGCTCGGCTGGCCGGAGCGCACCGCGGCCGACGCCATCGAGCGCGCGGCGGTCGCCGCGCCGGATGCGGTCGGCACGACCGGCGCGCTGCTGCGTGCAGCCCTGGCGATCCTGGGGCCGGGAGCACGATCGTGACCGACCCGATCGTCGACCCGGACGCGACCCCGGACGAGCTCGCGTTCGAGGGGGCGCTGCGCCCGACCACGCTGCAGGAGTTCGTCGGCCAGCCAAAGGTCAAGGGGCAGCTCGAGGTGCTGCTGCACGCCGCTCGGCTGCAGGACCGCGCGCCCGACCACATCCTGCTCGCCGGGCCGCCAGGGCTCGGCAAGACGACGCTCGCGACGATCATCGGCGCGGAGACCGGCCGACCCATCCGCTACTCGTCCGGTCCCGCGATCCAGCACGCCGGCGATCTGGCCGCCGTGCTCTCGGCGCTCGTGCCCGGCGAGGTGCTCTTCATCGACGAGATCCACCGCATGTCGCGCGCCGCCGAGGAGATGCTCTACCTCGCGATGGAGGACTTCCGCATCGACATCATGGTGGGCAAGGGCGCGGGCGCCGCGTCGATCCCGCTGGAGCTCGCACCCTTCACGCTCGTCGGGGCGACGACGCGCTCGGGCATGCTGCCGGCCCCCCTGCGCGATCGCTTCGGCTTCACCGCCCACCTGGAGTTCTACGAGACGAGCGACCTGGAGCGCGTGCTCGCGCGCTCGTCACGGCTGATGGATCTCGGCATCGAGCCGGCGGCGCTCGCCGAGCTCGCGGGCCGCTCGCGCGGCACCCCCAGGATCGCCAACCGACTGCTGCGACGCGTGCGCGACTGGCTGCTCGTGCACGCCGGGTCGAGCGATCTGGACGGCGTGCGCGCGGCGCTCGAGCTCTACGACGTCGATGCCGCGGGCCTCGACCGCATCGACCGTGCCGTGCTGCACGCGATCGCGCATCGCTTCGGCGGGGGACCGGTCGGGCTCTCTACGCTCGCCGCCGCGGTCGGCGAGGAGGCCGACACCATCGAGTCGGTGGTCGAGCCGTTCCTGGTGCGGGAGGGCCTCATCGGGCGCACGCCGCGCGGCAGGGTCGCCACACCGAGCGGGATGCGCCACGTGCACGCCGACACGGCACGGGGCAACGGGGAAGCGACGCTCGACGGGGTATGATGGGGGTTTGGTCCTGTGCGCAGACGCGACGGGACGAACCACCCCCGAGAGGCCCCTTCAGACGATGCTGTTCCTGCAGACGACCGCCACCGCCCAGCAAGGGTTCACGTTCGACCCGCTCACCGCGATCATGCTGGTCGTCCTCGCGGCGATGATCTTCTTCATGTTCCGCAGCAACAAGAAGCGCAAGGCGCAGGCTGCCGAGCTGCAGGACCAGATGGTCCCCGGCGCCGAGATCATGACGAACTTCGGCCTGTTCGGCGAGCTGCGCGAGATCGACGAGGAGCGCAACGAGGCGCTCATCGAGATCGCGCCGGGCACCATCGTGCGCGTGCACCGCCAGACGCTGGCGCGCGTGGTCGAGGACGAGCCCGCGCTCGCCGACGACGCTGCAGACGCTGCCGACGACGCTGGCGAGGCCGGCGAGCCTCGCGACCGCGCCTGATCCGTGGCCAAGGCTCGAACCCGGGGCGCTCGCGCCCTCATCTGGCTGGTCGTGCTCATCGCCGGCCTGATCGGCGTCAACTTCTCGGCCGTGCAGTGGGCCGGCGGATCGTGGACGCCGCAGCTCGCCCTCGACCTCGAGGGCGGCACGCAGATCGTGCTGGAGCCCCGGCTCGCTGAGGGCGACTCCATCTCGCAGGAGCAGCTCGACCAGGCCGTGGCGATCATCCGCCAGCGCGTCGACGCATCCGGCATCTCGGAGACCGAGATCACCACGCAGGGCGGGCGCAACATCGTCGTGGCCCTGCCCGGCGAGCCCGATGCCGCGACGATGCAGCGCATCCAGGCGAGCGCCAAGATGGAGTTCCGCCCGGTACTCGCCTCCGCGCAGGCGAACGCTCCCGGCTCCACGCCGGAGCCGACGGAACCGGCCGCAGAGGAGTCGACTGAGGAGTCGACCACCGAGCCCACCGATCCGTGGGACCAGGCGTGGGTCACGCCGGAGGTCCTTGCCGATTTCGATGCACTCCAGTGCGCCGACGTCGACGCGACCGAGGTCGCCGACCCGGAGCAGCCGTTCCTCACCTGCTCGACCGACGGCACGGCGAGGTTCATCCTCGGGCCGGTCGCCGTCGACGGCTCGAGCATCGCGGACGCACAGGTCTCCGCTGCCGTCAACTCGCAGGGTCAGGCGACCGGCGGCTGGGCAGTGAACCTGGAGCTCAAGGGCGAGGGACCTGCCGACTTCGAAGCCACCACGCGTGCCATCACCGGATTGCCGGAGCCGACGAACCAGTTCGCAGTCGTGCTGGACGCGTCGGTGCTGATGCCGATCACCTCGAACGCCATCATCACCGACGGCAACGCGCAGATCACCGGCGGCTTCACGCAGGAGGGCGCGCAGTCGCTCGCCGACCAGCTGCGCTTCGGTGCGCTGCCGGTGAGCTTCCAGGTGCAGTCGAACGAGACCATCTCACCCACGCTCGGCGCGAGCCAGCTGCAGGCGGGCCTCATCGCAGGCCTCATCGGTCTGCTGCTCGTGGTCGCATACTCGGTGCTGCAGTACCGCGCGCTCGGCGTGGTGGTCGTCTTCTCGCTCCTCATCGCCGCGGTGCTGAGCTACCTCGTGGTGACCTTCCTCTCCAGCACCGAGGGCTACCGCCTGTCGCTCGCGGGCATCGCGGGTCTCGTGATCGCGATCGGCATCACCGCCGACTCGTTCATCGTGTACTTCGAGCGGATCCGAGACGAGCTTCGTGAGGGCAAGCACCTCTCGAGTGCGCTGGAGACCGGCTGGAAGCGCGCGTTCCGCACCATCCTGATCTCGGACGCGGTGAGCTTCCTCGCCGCCGTGATCCTGTTCCTCCTGTCGGTGGGCAACGTGCGCGGCTTCGCCTACACGCTCGGCATCACGACCTTCATCGACGTGGTCGTCGTCGCGCTGTTCACGCATCCGCTGCTCAGGCTGCTCTCACGCACCCGGTTCTTCTCCTCCGGCCACCGGCTCTCGGGCCTGAATCCGGACGAGCTCGGGGCCGTCTACCGGGGCCGTGCGAGGTTCCGCGAGCCCGTCGCCGCCGGCAAGGGTGGGAAGTCGGTCAAGGAGGCGCAGCGGCGCCAGACCATCGCGGAACGCAAGGCCGCAGCCGCGACGACGGGCAAGGAGTCCTGATGGCATCGCTCACCACCATCGGCAATCAGCTCTACACCGGAGAGCGCTCGATCCCGATCGTGCCGAAGCGCAAGCTGTGGTTCACGGTCGTCGCGGCCGTGCTGATCGTGCTGGCGCTCGGCACCATCGTGCGCGGAGGCTTCACCTTCGGCATCGAGTTCACCGGCGGCAGCGAGTTCCGGGTCACGGGCCTCGAGTCGGCGTCCACGGAGGGCGTGCCGGAGACGATCGACGGCATCGTGCCCGACAGCGCCGTGCGCGTCGCGACGCTCGGCACCGACACCGTGCGCGTGCAGACCGACGAGGTCACCCAGGAGCAGGCCGCGGAGATCCGCGGCGCCCTGGCCGAGCAGTACGGCGTCGAGACCGGCGACGTGGCGTTCTCGTTCATCGGCCCGTCCTGGGGCCAGGACATCTCGCGGCAGGCGCTCATCGCGCTCGTGGTGTTCCTCGCGGTCGTCTCGATGGTGCTGGCGATCTACTTCCGCACCTGGAAGATGTCGCTCGCCGCGCTCTCGTCGCTCGCCTTCGACCTGCTGGTGACCGCCGGCATCTACGGCGTCATCGGCTTCGAGGTGACGCCCGCGGCGGTGATCGGATTCCTGACGATCCTCGGCTACTCGCTGTACGACACCGTCGTGGTGTTCGACAAGGTGCGCGAGAACACCGCACCCGGCTCCAGCGGCACGATGCTCGGCCAGATCAACCTCGCCGTCAACCAGACCCTGGTGCGCTCCATCAACACCTCGATCGTCGCCTCGCTGCCGATCGCGTCGATCCTGTTCATCGGGGCGCTCGCGCTCGGCGCCGGCACGCTCCGCGACATCGCGCTGGCGCTGTTCATCGGCACGATCGTCGGCACCTGGTCGTCGATGTTCGTCGCCGCGCCTGTCTATGCTCAGCTGAGGCAGAACGACGAGATCGGTGCCGAGCAGGTCAAGGTCAAGCGCGACCAGGGGGCCGTGGTCTGAGCCGGTAGGGGAGCGACAGCATGAGCGAGGTGCAGCCCAGCGGAGGCTTCCGCACGCTGCTGCCGTTCCTGTTCTCGCGCTCGCACCGCGCGGGCGCCATCGACGAGCTCATCCGCTCGGTCAAGGCGCAGCACCCGAAGGCCGACACCGGGCTGATCCAGCGCGCCTACATCGTCGCCGAGGAGGCGCACCGCGGGCAGTACCGCAAGTCGGGCGAGCCGTACATCACCCATCCGGTCGCGGTCGCGCAGATCCTGGCCGATCTCGGCATCGGGGCGATCACGGTGGCGGCGGCGCTACTGCACGACACGGTGGAGGATACGACCTACACGCTCGAGCAGTGCCGCGCCGACTTCGGGGATGAGATCGCCATGCTGGTCGACGGCGTCACCAAGCTCGACAAGCTGAAGTACGGCCAGAGCGCGCAGGCCGAGACGGTCCGCAAGATGGTCGTGGCGATGTCGAAGGACATCCGCGTGCTCGTGATCAAGCTCGCCGACCGCCTGCACAATGCGCGCACCTGGGGCTTCGTCTCCGACGACTCCGCGCAGCGCAAGGCGCGGGAGACGATGGAGATCTACGCCCCGCTCGCGCACAGGCTCGGCATCCAGACCATCAAGGTCGAGCTCGAGGACCTCTCGTTCGCGGTGCTGCAGCCGAAGGTCTACCTCGAGATCAAGAACCTGGTGGATGCTCGCGCGCCCGAGCGCGAGCGCTACCTCGACGAGGTCGTTGCGGCGCTGAGCGAGGACATGCGGGCGGGCAAGATCCGTGGCCGCATCGCAGGCAGGCCGAAGCAGTACTACTCGATCTACACGAAGATGCAGGTGCGCGGCCACGACTTCGCCGACATCTACGACCTCGTCGGCGTGCGCGTGATCGTCGCGTCGGTGCGCGACTGCTACGCGGTGCTGGGCGCGATCCATGCGCGCTGGCAGCCGATGCCCGGCAGGCTCAAGGACTACATCGCCACGCCGAAGTTCAACCTGTACCAGTCCTTGCACACGACCGTGATCGGTCCTCGCGGGCACCACGTCGAGGTGCAGATCCGCACCGAGGAGATGCATCGTCGCGCCGAGTTCGGCGTCGCGGCGCACTGGAAGTACAAGCAGGGCACCGCGGGCGGCGGCGAGGTGTCGTCGACCGACATGGCGTGGCTCCAGCACATCAACGACTGGCAGGAGGAGACGACCGACCCGGGCGAGTTCCTCGACTCGCTGCGGTTCGAGATCGGCGCGAAGGAGCTCTACGTCTTCACGCCGAAGGGCAAGGTCATCGGGCTGCCCGCGGGCGCCACCCCGATCGACTTCGCCTACGCCGTGCACACCGAGGTCGGGCACCGCACGATGGGCGGCAAGGTCAACGGCAGGCTCGTGCCGCTCGACACCAAGCTCACCACCGGCGACATCGTCGAGGTGCTGACGTCGAAGAACCCGGATGCCGGCCCCAGCCAGGATTGGCTGTCGTTCGTCACCTCTGCCCGCGCACGCAGCAAGATCCGCCAGTGGTTCCAGCGCGAGCGGCGCGACGAGGCCGTCGAGGTCGGCAAGGAGGCGATCGCGAAGGCGATGCGCCGCCACGACCTGCCGCTGCAGAAGCTGATGGGGCGGGATGCCTTCGCGCAGGTCGCCGCGCAGCTCAAGTACGACGACGTCACCAGCCTCTACGCGGCGGTGGGCGAGGGCCACGTCTCGACGCAGTCGGTGCTCGAGAAGGTCGTCGCCTACATCCGTGCCGAGGAGGGCTCCACCGACGACGAGCCCGCGCGCGTCCTCGCGCCCACGCGTGCGCCGCGCCCGCCGTCGAGCACCTCCGGCGTGCTCGTGCGCGGCGCCGACGACATCCTGGTGAAGCTCTCGAAGTGCTGCACGCCGGTGCCCGGCGACGACATCGTCGGCTTCGTCACCCGCGGTCAGGGCGTCAGCGTCCATCAGCGCAGCTGCCCGAACGTGCAGGGCCTGCTCGCCGAGCCGGAGCGCATGATCGAGGTCGAGTGGGGCACGGGGTCGCAGGGCCTGTTCCTGGTCAACATCCAGGTCGAGGCGCTCGACCGAGCCGCGCTGCTGAGCGACATCACGCGCGTGCTGAGCGAGCACCACGTCAACATCCTGTCGGCGAGCGTCACCACCGGCACCGACCGCCTCGCGATCAGCCGCTTCTCGTTCGAGATGGGCGATGTCACGCACCTGGACAGCGTGCTGAACGCCGTGCGACGCATCGAAGGCGTCTACGACGTCTACCGCATCACCACCGGCTGACGCAGCACGGCCGGTCCGGCGGGGTGAACCCCCGCGAACCGGCCGTGCCTGCCTCCTCGCCGCGAAGGCGCGGTGGATCAGCCTGCGGCGGCGACGACCTGCAGCCAGGAGCGCTTGGTCTCCAGCTCGGTCTCGATCTCCGACTTGCGCTTCGCGTCGGTGGTCGCGGCGAGCTCGGCCTCGAGCTTCTCGATGGCCTCCTCGAGCTGCCCGGCGACGCCCTCCGAGCGCGCCTTGCGCTCGGGGTTGTTGCTCTTCCAGTGCTGCTCGTCGAGCTCGCGCACGTGCGTCTCGATCTTGCGCATCCGGTCCTCGACGTCGCGCAGCGACGCACGCGGCACGCGTCCGATCTCGTCCCAGCGCTGCTGGATGCGGATCAGGGCGTCGCGCGCGGCGGTGCGGTCCCGCATCTCCAGGATGGGTGCTGCCTCGTCGAGCAGCGCCTGCTTCTTCACGAGGTTCTCGGCGAACTCCTCGTCGTCGACGGCAGCCTGCTCGGCCTTCGCCTGGAACAGCACGTCGCCGGCGTCCTTGAACTGCGCCCAGAGCGCGTCATCGACCTTGCGACCCGCGCGTCCGGCTGCCTTCCACTGGTCGAGCAGCGTGCGATAGGCCGGGATGCCGTCGACGCCCTTGGGCGCGAGCGCCTGCGCCTGCTCGACGAGCGCCTGCTTGCGGGCGCGCACATCCTTGTTGGAGGCGTCGAGCTCGGCGAAGAACTTGCGGCGAGCGGTCTCGAGCGTGCTGCGCGCATCGCGAAAGCGCTTCCAGAGCGCGTCCGCCTGCTGCTTCGGCACGCGGGGGCCGTCCTTCTGCAGGCGCTGCCAGTCGGCGAAGAGCACGTCGACCTTCTGCATCATCTGCTTCCACTGCACGTCGGAGAGGTCGCCGGCGGCCAGCCGCTCGATCGACTCGACGACGACCGTGCGCTCGGCGACCGCGGCCTCCACCTCGGCCTTGCTCGCGGCCTGCTGCTGCTGCTCGAGCTCACCCAGCTCGCCGCGGAGGGCGTCGAGGCGACCGAGCAGCGAGGCGATGTCGCCGACGGCATTCGCACTGCGCACGTTCTTGTGCAGGTGGCTCGCGGCCTTGGCGACGTCCTTGGCGTTCGCGCCGCCGCGCACCCGCTGCTCGAGCAGGCGCACCTGGCCCTCGAGGTCGGCGAACTTGCGCTCGAAGTAGGCGAGCGCCTCCTCGGGGGTCGCGTCGGGGAACTGACCGACCACGCGCCAGTCGTCGCCGTCCTGCACGGCCACGGTGCCGGCGGCATCGACGCGGCCAACGCCGCGCTCGATCACGTGCTCGCCCATCGTGGGGCCGCTCGGCGCCGCGGCGGCGTCAGCCTCAGCTGCGGGCGTCTCGTCCGGGCTCGCCTCGTCTGCTGCCGGGGTCTCGTCCGGGCTCGCCTCATCTGCTGCGGGCTGCGCGTCGTCTGCTGCGGGCTGTGCGTCGTCGCTGGCCTCGGCGGCGCCGGGCGCGACATCCTCGACGACGTCGGGCGCGACATCCTCAGTGGCGCTGTGCTGCGCGTCGGGGTCGGTGGGCTGGATGGGCTCAGGCATGACGGAGTCTCTCGTACGAGGGAACGGGCAGGACGAGCGTACCGCGACCAAGCCGCCGCAGGGGCCACGCACGGCCCCCGCAGCACCGTCCTACTGCAGGACGAAGTCGTCGATCGTCACGGGCTCGGTCGGCGCACCGTCGGGCGCGTCATCCACGGTGCCCTTGGCGATGACCTGCTCCTGCAGCTGGTCGAGCCCGGAGGTCACCTGACCGATCACCGAGTAGCCGCCGGCGGCGTCCGCGGGGATCGTGGTGTCGCCGTAGACGAGGAAGAACTGGTGGCCGTTGGAGTCGGCGTCGCCGCCGGCGCGAGCCATCGCGATCGTGCCCTCGGGGTACACGTCGTCGGCGGGCGCGTTCTCGATCGGGCCGTACTGGTACGACGGGTCGCCGGCTCCCGTGCCGTCGACGGAGCCGCACTGCAGCACGCTGAAGCCCTCGCTGGTCGTGAGGCGGTGGCAGGTCTTGCCGTCGTAGTAGTCGACGAGCGTGTCGTTGAGCACGGCCGCGACCGCCTGCGGCGCGGCTGCACCGTCGAGCTCGACGCCGAGCTCCACGCCGTTGATCGTCAGCGTGCCCGTCCACGTGCGATCCTCGGCGAGCGAGGGATCGGGCACGGTGGACTCGGTGTCGTCGGGAGCTGCCGACTCGCTCGCGGTCGGCGCCGCGGTCGCGGCGGGGTCGACAGGATCGGCTGCGGGCTGCACGAGCGCGATGATCCCGATGCCGCCGAGCAGCACGACGCCGGCGAGCAGCGCTCCGATGATCGAATCGCGCGTCTGGCGACGCTTCCTGCGCTCGTGCACCGTCTGCCGTGCGCGATAGTCGCGCACGCGGCGCTCCTGCTCCTGCTTCGTGACCACACGTACTCCTCGTAGGACCTGCCGCACTGCCTCAGGGACGTCCCAGGTGCGACCGTCGATCAGGCTACCGGCTCGGCTGAGCACCGCCGTCTGCGACCGACCGCGTCAGCGGCCGCACCTAGCATGGAGGTATGGCCAGGGGGACGACAGCGCCGCTCGCGGTGCGCATGCGCCCGACGGGCCTCGACGAGGTCGTCGGCCAACGGCACCTGCTCGGTCCCGGCTCGCCGCTGCGACGGCTCGCCGCGCCCGGTGAGGGAGCGAGCGGTCAGAGCGTGATCCTCTGGGGGCCGCCCGGCACCGGCAAGACGACGCTCGCGCAGTCGATCGCCCACACCTCCGACCGCAGGTTCGTCGAGCTGAGCGCTGTCACCGCCGGCGTGAAGGACGTGCGCCAGGTGATGGAGGACTCGCTCAACCAGCGCGACCTCTTCGGCCAGTCGACCGTGCTCTTCCTCGACGAGATCCACCGCTTCTCCAAGGCACAGCAGGATGCGCTGCTGCCGGGCGTCGAGCAGGGGTGGGTCACGCTCATCGCCGCGACCACGGAGAACCCGTCGTTCAGCGTCGTCAGCCCGCTGCTGTCCCGCTCGCTGCTGCTCACCCTGGAGCCGCTCGAGGATCACGACATCGCCTCGCTCGTCGACCGCGCGATCGCCGACCCGCGAGGCTTCGGCGCAGCGATCGTGCTCGACGACGACGCGAAGGCGCAGCTCATCCGGCTCTCGTCCGGCGATGCGCGGCGTGCGCTCACCGCACTCGAAGCCGCGGGGGCGCATGCGCTGCAAGCGGCGGAGGCTGCGGGGGAGTCGGACGGACCGGCGACCGTCACCGCCGAGGCGCTGGCGAGCGCCGTCGACCGAGCGCTGCTGCGCTACGACCGGCAGGGCGACGAGCACTACGACGTGATCTCGGCCTTCATCAAGTCGGTGCGCGGCTCCGATCCGGATGCCGCGCTGCACTACTTGGCGCGCATGATCGAGGCCGGAGAGGATCCGCGCTTCATCGCCAGGCGCATCATCGTGCTCGCGAGCGAGGACATCGGCATGGCTGATCCGCAGGGACTCGTGATCGCGACCGCCGCCGCCACCGCGGTGCAGATGATCGGCATGCCGGAAGGTCGCATCCCCCTGGCCGAGGCCACCGTCTATCTCGCCACCGCGCCGAAGTCGAACCGCGCCTACCTGGGCATCGACGCGGCGATCGCCGACGTGCGCGCGGGGGACTTCGGCCGCGTGCCCAAGCATCTGCGCGACGGGCACTACCCGGGCGCGAAGCGCCTCGGGCACGGTAAGGGCTACCGATACGCCCACGACGCGCCGCACGGCGTCGCCGCGCAGCAGTACCTCCCCGATCCGCTCATCGGCCGGCGCTACTACGATGCCGGTCAGCACGGCTTCGAGCGCGAGCTCGCCGCGAGGCTGGAGCGCATCCGCGCGATCCTCGGCGGCGACCGCTGATCTGGTAGGCTCTTCCACGGCCTTGCAGGCACTGCCCTGCTGTTTCTGGCCCGCAACCCTCCTTACGTCGCGGCATTCCGCCGTGACAGCCGCTCGCGCGGCAGCGAATCAGCGAAGGAAGTCATGTCCACGAAGTCCCGTTCCCGTTCGAAGGTGCGCCTGTCGCGCGCCCTCGGCGTCGCCCTCACCCCGAAGGCGGCCCGTTACCTCGAGAAGCGTCCCTATGGCCCCGGCCAGCACGGCCGCACCAAGCGCAAGGCCGACAGCGACTACGCCGTCCGTCTGCGCGAGAAGCAGCGTCTGCGGGCCCAGTACGGGCTCCGCGAGGCGCAGCTGCGCATCGTCTTCAACGAGGCTCGCCGCCAGCGCGGCCTGACCGGTGAGAACCTGGTCGAGCTGCTCGAGATGCGTCTCGACGCGCTCGTGCTGCGCGCCGGCTTCGCCCGCACCACCTCGCAGGCTCGCCAGCTCGTGGTGCACCGCCACATCATGGTCGACGGCCAGCGCGTCGACCGCCCGTCCTTCCGCGTGAAGGAGGGTCAGACGATCCACGTGCACGAGCGCAGCGAGGGCATGGAGCCCTTCCAGGTCGCAGCAGCCGGCGGTCACGCCCAGGTGCTGCCTCCGGTGCCGCCGTACCTCGACGTGCAGCTCGACCGCCTGCAGGCGCGCCTCGTGCGTCGCCCGAAGCGCGCCGAGGTGCCGGTCGTCGCCGACGTGCAGCTCGTCGTCGAGTACTACGCCGCTCGCTGATCCCGCGATCGAGGAGAGGGGTCGCCCAGGTGGCGGCCCCTCTTCGTCGTTACACTTGGGCTTCGCCCCGTTGCCGATCCGGTTCGGGGCAAGCGACACACGAGGGGAACCCGCTGTGAAGAAAGTCCTGCTCCTGGCCGTCGGCGTCGTGATCGGCGTCCTTGCCGCTCGTCGCATCGAGGAGACCGAGAAGGGCAAGGCGTTCCTCGATGGCGTCGACGACCGCTCCCGTGAGTTCACCGATGCCGTCAAGGATGGCTACCAGTCTCGCGACCGCGAGCTGCGAGGCGAGTGACACCACCCGATTCGAACCCGGGCGCGACGCGCCCGGGTTCGTCAGGCCCCGATGGGGCTGGAAAGACCTGAGCGAATGCAGACCGCAGAGATCCACCGCCGCTTCCTGGCCCACTTCGAGCGGCGCGATCACACGATCCTCCCCTCCGCCTCGCTGGTGAGCGACGACCCGGCGATCATGTTCACGATCGCCGGCATGGTGCCGTTCATCCCGTACCTCTCGGGAAGCGTGCCCGCACCGTGGCCCCGGGTGGCGGACGTGCAGAAGTGCATTCGCACCAACGACATCGAAGAGGTCGGCCGCACGCCCAGGCACGGCACGTTCTTCCAGATGGCGGGCAACTGGTCGTTCGGCGACTACTTCAAGCGCGAGGCGATCGACTACGCCTGGCAGTTGCTGACGAACTCCGAGGCCGACGGCGGCTACGGCTTCGACCCGAAGAAGCTGTGGGCGACGGTCTACCTCACCGATGACGAGGCCGAGCGGCTGTGGCTCGAGGTCACCGACATCGATGCCGAGCGCATCCAGCGACTGGGCCTCGAGGACAACTACTGGATGACCGGGCAGCCGGGCCCGGCCGGACCCGACTCCGAGATCTTCTACGACCTGGGGCCCGAGTACGGGCCCGACGGCGGCCCCGCGACCGGATCGGACCGCTACGTCGAGATCTGGAACCTCGTCTTCATGCAGGACGAGATCGCCGACGTGCGCTCGAAGACCGAGTTCACGATCGTGCGCGAGCTGCCGAAGAAGAACATCGACACCGGCATGGGCCTCGAGCGGATCGCCTTCTTGAAGCAGGGCGTGCAGAACATGTACGAGATCGACCAGGTGCGCCCGGTCCTCGATCTCGCGAGCGAGCTCTCCGGCCGCCGCTACGGCGCCGACCACGAGGACGACGTGCGGATGCGCGTGGTCGCCGACCATGTGCGCTCCTCGCTCATGCTCATGGGCGACGGCGTCACGCCGGGCAACGACGGGCGCGGCTACATCCTGCGCCGCCTCATGCGCCGCTCGGTGCGAGCGATGCGCCTGCTGGGCGTGCACGAGGCGACCTTCCCCACGCTCTTCCGCGCCAGCTACGACGCGATGTCGCTGGCGTACCCGGATCTGCAGGAGACCTTCCCGCGCATCGAGCGCATGGCGATCGCCGAGGAGGAGACGTTCCTGAAGACGCTCGAGTCCGGCTCGACCGTGCTCGACCTCGCCATGCAGGACGTGCGCGCGTCCTCCGGGCAGGTGGTGCCCGGCAAGACCGCGTTCCTGCTGCATGACACCTACGGCTTCCCCATCGACCTGACGATGGAGATCGCCGAGGAGGCTGGCCTCGAGGTCGACCGCTCGACGTTCGAAACGCTCATGAGCGAGCAGCGCACGCGCGCCAAGGCCGACGCCAAGGCCCGCCGCCGCCAGCTCGCCGACCTCTCGGTCTACTCCGAGCTGCGTGGCAAGGGCGAGACGGCCTTCCTCGGCTACGACGAGCTGGAGGCCGACGGCGAGGTCATCGGCATCATCGCCGACGGCGCGACCGTGCCCGCCGCATCCGTCGACCAGGAGGTCGAGGTCATCCTCACCGCCACGCCGCTGTATGCGGAGGCGGGCGGTCAGGACAGCGACCAGGGCCGCCTGATCGGCAACGGCTTCGAGGCGGAGGTGCTCGACGTGCAGCGCCCGGTGCAGGGCCTCATCAGCCACACGGTGCGGATCACGAGCGGCGAGATGGTCGTCGGCGACATCGCTCGCGCCGTCGTCGACCCGCGCTACCGGCGCGGCGCCAACACGGCGCACTCGGCCACGCACCTCGTGCACGCGGCCCTGCGCCAGCTGCTCGGCCCCGATGCCGTGCAGGCCGGCTCCTACAACAAGGCCGGCTACATGCGGCTCGACTTCTCCTGGACCAGCCCGCTCTCGAGCGACATGCGGCAGGAGCTCGAGGGCATCGCCAACAGCGCGATCCGCGACGACCTGCCGGTGGAGACCCGCGTCATGCCGCTCGACGAGGCGAAGGCCCTCGGCGCGATGTCGCTGTTCGGCGAGAAGTACGGCTCCACGGTGCGCATGGTCGACATCGGCGGCCCCTGGTCGCGCGAGCTGTGCGGCGGCACGCACGTCGGCTCGTCGAGCCAGGTCGGGCTCATCTCCATCACGAGCGAGTCGAGCGTCGGCTCGGGTGCGCGCCGCGTCGAGGCGGCGGTGGGCGCGGATGCCTTCGAGCAGCTGGTCGCCGAGCGCACGCTCGTCAGCGAGCTGACCTCGATGCTGAAGACCCCCAAAGAGCAGCTCCCCGGCCGCATCCAGGAGATCGTCGCGTCGCTCAAGACGGCCGAGAAGCGCATCGCCGACTTCGAGTCGAAGCAGCTCGCGGGCCGCGCCAAGCCGATCGCCGACGCGGCCGAGCGGCTGGGCTCCGTGCGCCTTGCCAGCGTCGACCTCGGCGGAGTCGGGTCGCAGGACGACCTGCGCTCGCTCGCCACGCAGGTGCGCGAGCGGCTCGGTGCCGAGGCAGCAGTCGTCGCCATCGGCGGCGCCGTCGACGGTCGCCCCGCGATCGTGGTCGCCACGAACCAGGCGGCCAGGGACGCGGGCGTCGCAGCCGGTCCGCTGGCGAAGGCCGCGGCGACGGTGCTCGGCGGCGGCGGCGGCGGCAAGCCTGACATGGCGCAGGGCGGCGGACAGGACGCGGAGGCGATGCCCGCCGCACTCGTGGCCGTGCGCGACGGAGTGAGCCGCTGACCGCGGCAGGCGCGATGCGACGCGGCGTGCGGATCGGGGTCGACGTGGGCAGGGCCCGCGTGGGCGTCGCCCGCTGCGACGTGGACGGGCTGCTCGCGACGCCGGTGGAGACGATCCAGCGCGCCACGGTCGAGCCGGTCGCGCGGCTGCGCGAGATCGCGGCGGAGCTGGGTGCCATCGAGGCGGTGGTCGGTCTGCCGATCTCGCTCTCCGGCGGCGATACGCCGAGCACGCAGGACGCGCGGGAGATGGCCGCGATGCTGGCGGCCGCGATGCCGGTGCGGCTCGTCGACGAGCGGCTCTCGACCGTGACCGCGTCGGCCGGCATGCGCGCATCCGGCAAGTCATCGCGCCAGCAGCGCGCCACGATCGATCAGGCGGCGGCAGTCGTCATCCTGCAGCACGCGCTCGACAGCGAGCGAGCATCCGGACGCACGCCGGGTGCGCTGCTCACCGACAGCGGGCAGGCCCCGCAGCGAGAAGAGGACTGACATGGCCGGACGTCGAGCACGCGCGCGCGAGGCGCGCAAGCAGCAGATTCGCAGGCGGATCATCGGCGGCGTGATCGCGCTGGCCGTGCTGGGTGGTCTCGTCTGGGCGGTGTCCTGGGGCGCCTCCCAGCTCGCTGAGCGCTTCGCGGCCGCGGAGGACTACCCGGGCCCCGGCACGGGCGAGACCGTCATCCAGATCCAGTCGGGCGAGAACGGCTACGACGTGGCGGCCACGCTGCTGGAGGAGGACGTGATCGCGAGCACCGAGGCGTTCACCGACATCCTGGTCGCGGATCCGTCGATCCAGCTGCACCCCGGCGCCTACCGCCTGCAGCAGCAGATGTCGGCGCAGGGCGCGCTCGATGCGATCCTCGACCCGGCCAACAAGGCCGAGCTGCGCGTCACCGTGCCGGAGGGCTACGTGCTGCGGCAGGTGTTCGAGCGCCTCGAGCGCGATCTGGGCATCCCGCAGGAGGAGTTCCTGCAGCTCGCCGGCAACTTCTCGCAGTTCGACCTGCCGGAGGATGCGATCTCCCTCGAGGGCTGGCTCTTCCCCGCCACCTACACCTTCGACGACGGGGTGACGGCAGAGGGCGTGCTGGAGGCGATGATCGCTCGCCAGCATCAGGCGCTCGACCAGCACGGTGTCGCCGAGGAGGATGCGCAGCGCGTGATCACCTTCGCGTCGCTCGTGCAGCGCGAGGCGCGCTTCGCCGACGACTTCGGCAAGGTCGCGCGCGTGTTCCAGAACCGTCTCGACATCAACATGCCGATGCAGTCGGATGCCACCGTCGCCTACGGCACCACGAACCTGCATGTGGTGACGACGACCGCCGAGGAGCGCGCCGACGCCACCAACCCGTACAACACGTATCAGCATCCCGGGCTGCCCGTCGGGCCGATCGGTGCGCCGGGGGATCAGGCGATCCAGGCCGTGCTGGAGCCGACCGAGGGGCCGTGGCTGTACTTCGTGACGGTGAACCCGAACACCGGGGAGACGGTCTTCTCGGAGACCTACGCCGAGCATCAGCAGGCCGTGGCGCAGTTCCAGCAGTTCCTGCGCGACAACCCGGGCTGGGGCGGCTGAGTTGTCGCTCGCGGGGGCGGGCGCACGCCGATTGGCCGTGGTGGGCTCGCCCATCGAGCATTCGCTCTCGCCCGCGCTCCACAGCGCCGCCGCGCGCGCGCTCGGGCTCGACTGGCGCTACGAGCGTCGGCCGGTGTCGGCGGGCGAGCTGAGCGACTTCGTCGACGTGCTCGACGGCGCGTGGCTCGGCCTGTCGGTCACCGCGCCGCTGAAGGAGGAGGCGCGCGTGCTCTCGGTGCGCGTCGACGATCGCGCGAGGCTCACGGGCGCGGTGAACACGCTGCTGCTGGGCCGCGAGACGCGCGGCTACAACACCGACGTCGGCGGGATCGTCCGCGCGTTCACGGAGGCCGGGGTCGGTGCGGTCACGAGCGGCGCGATCGTCGGCGCCGGCGCCACTGCGCTGTCGGCGTTGCTCGCGCTCGCCGAGCTGGGCGCCAGGCGCGTCACCGTCGGCCTGCGCACCGCAGCGCGGGGCGCGCGACTGGAGGAGCTGGCCGCCGCGCTCGGCGTCGCGATCACGCTGCAGCCGCTCGAGGCGCCGCTGCCCGCTGCGGACGCGGCGGTGTCGACGCTCCCGGCTTCCGCGCCGAGCCTGCCGAGCTTCGAGGTGCCGCCGATGCGCCTGCTGGACGCGGACTATGCGAGGCCAGAGGGATCTCGCTTCGCGTCCTCGGTGCCGGAGGAGCAGCGCATCGACGGGCGGGAGATGCTGCTGGGCCAGGCCGTGCTGCAGGTGCGGATCTTCGCGCTCGGCGACGTCGAGGTGCCGCTCCCGGACGAGCCACGGGTGGTGGCGGCCATGCGCGCGGCGATGCACGACGCGGGGCGCGTCCGGGCGGCATCCGCGCATCTGGAAGAATCGTAGGCATGCTGCGCTGGTTGACTGCCGGGGAATCCCATGGCCCCGAACTGATCGCGATCCTCGAGGGGCTCCCCGCGGGAGTGCCGATCACGGCCGAGCAGATCCAGGCCGACCTGCAGCGGCGCAAGCTCGGCGCCGGCCGCGGCGCCCGGATGAAGTTCGAGCAGGACGCGCTCTCGATCTCCGGTGGCGTGCGCCACGGCTTGACGCAGGGCGGGCCGATCGCGCTGCGGGTGGGCAACACCGAGTGGCCCAAGTGGATGGACGTGATGTCCGCCGCACCCCTCGAGAGCGAGCCGACCGGCGCCCGCGCCGCCAAGCTGACCAGGCCGCGACCGGGCCATGCCGATCTGGTCGGCATGCAGAAGCACGGCTTCGACGAGGCCCGGCCGGTGCTGGAGCGCGCCAGCGCTCGTGAGACCGCCGCGCGCGTCGCGCTCGGAGCTGTCGCTCGCGCCTTCCTCGCCGAGCTGGGCGTGCGGCTGGTGAGCCACACGCTCTCGATCGGGCCGGTGCGCGTGCCGGAGGACGCCGAGCTTCCCGTGCCCGACGACGTCGACCGACTGGATGCCGACGAGCTGCGCTGCAACCACCCGGAGACGAGCGTCGCGATGCTCGCCGAGGTCGAGGATGCTCGCCGCGCTGGCGACACGCTCGGCGGCATCGTCGAGGTGCTCGCCTACGGCCTGCCGCCGGGCATCGGCTCCTACGTGCACTGGGATCGCAGGCTCGACGGGCGCCTCGCGCAGGCGCTCATGGGCATCCAGGCCATCAAGGGCGTCGAGGTCGGCGACGGCTTCGAGACCACTCGCCGCCGCGGCAGCGCCGCGCACGACGAGCTGCTCGTCTCAGACGCGGGCGTCCACCGGCCGACCGGCAGGGCGGGCGGCATCGAGGGCGGCATGTCGACCGGCGACGCGCTGCGCGTGCGCGCTGGCATGAAGCCGATCGCGACGGTGCCGCGCGCGCTGCGCACCATCGACACCGCCACCGGCGAGGCCGCGCAGGCGCACCACCAGCGCAGCGACGTGTGCGCGGTGCCGGCTGCCGGCGTGGTCGCCGAGGCGATGGTCGCGCTCGTGCTCGCCGACGCGATGGTCGAGAAGTTCGGCGGCGACTCGGTCGCCGAGACCCGCAGGAACGTCGACGCCTACCTCGCCGCCATCCCGGAGCAGCTGCGCACGGTGCCGGAGGCGCACTGATGCGCACTGCGCCGGCATGACCGCTGACGGCCCGCGCCCCGGCGACGAGGCGAGCGCGACACCTCCGATCGTGCTGATCGGGCCGATGGCCGCGGGCAAGACCTCGATCGGGCGCAAGCTCGCCTCCCGCATCGGCCGCACCTTCGCCGACACCGACCGCCTGATCGCGCTCGAGCACGGGCCGATCCCCGCGATCTTCGCCGAGCACGGCGAGGCGACGTTCCGGCGGTGGGAGGCCGAGACGGTGCGGCGGGCGCTCACGCCCGGCACGGTCGTCGCCCTGGGCGGCGGCGCCGTGCTCGACCGGGACACTCGCGCGCTGCTGCGTGCCCAGACCACCGTGGTGCTCGTCACCGTCGACGAAGCGGCCGCGGAGCGCCGGATCGGCGGCGGCGGACGACCGCTCGTCGCCGACGGCATCGACGCCTGGCGCCGCATCGCGGCCCAGCGCGAACCCATCTACCGCGAGCTCGCCGACACCACCGTCGACACCTCCCGCACCCCGTTGGCCAAGCTGGTCGACCAGCTGGAGGCCTGGCTGGGGGAGCGCGGACTGTGAGCCGCTCGACCACCGGATCCGCCGCACACCGCCCGATCCGCCACCGCACGCCGCACGCACAGGGAGCACGCGCATGACCACGATCCACGTTCCGACCACCGACCCCTACGACGTCCACATCGGCCGCGGCATCCTGGTCGAGCGACTGCAGCAGCAGCTCGAAGGTGTGGAGCGTCTGCTGGTCGTGCACCAGCCGTCGATGTCGCGCATCGCCGACCACCTGAAGGCGTCACTCGGCATCGAGGTGCTGCTCGCCGAGGTGCCGGATGCCGAGGAGGCGAAGCGCATCGAGGTCGCGCAGTTCCTGTGGCAGATCATGGGTCAGGCCGATTTCACCAGGACGGATGCGGTGCTAGGCCTCGGCGGCGGTGCCGTCACCGATCTGGCCGGCTTCGTCGCCGCGACGTGGCTGCGCGGCGTGCGGGTCGTGCAAGTGCCGACGAGCGTGCTCGGCATGGTCGACGCGGCCGTGGGCGGGAAGACCGGCATCAACACCGAGCAGGGAAAGAACCTCGTCGGCGCGTTCCACCACCCGGCGGCGGTGATCGCCGACCTCGAGCTCGTCGACTCGCTGCCGCGCAACGAGCTGCTGACCGGCTTCGCCGAGATCGTCAAAGCCGGCTTCATCGCCGACCCGCGCATCCTCGACCTGCTGGAGCACGACCTCGACGCATCCACCGACCCGACGCAGCCGCAGTTCGCCGAGATCGTGGCGCGCTCGATCGAGGTGAAGGCGCGGGTGGTCGCGAACGACTTCCGCGAGGCGGGTGAGCGCGAGTTCCTCAACTACGGGCACACGCTCGGCCACGCCATCGAGCACAACGAGCGCTACCGCTGGCGCCACGGCGCCGCGGTGTCGATCGGCATGGTGTTCGCGGCAGAGCTCTCGCGCCTCGCCGGCCGGCTGCCGGAGCGCGTCGTGGATCGTCACCGCGAGATCCTCGGCTCGCTGGAGCTGCCGATGACCTATCCCGTGGGTCGCTGGCAGACGCTGCTGGCCTCGATGCGCAAGGACAAGAAGACGCGCGGGTCGATGCTGCGCTTCGTCGTGCTCGACGATGTGGCGAAGCCGCGGATCCTCGAGGGGCCCGACGAGGGGCTGCTGTTCATGGCGTACCAGTCGCTCGCCGACTGACCGCCTGCGGTGTCGCTGACCGGTCTCGTGACGGCGGCGGGCTGCGCCCGCCGCCTCCTCGACCTGCGGGGTCGGTCGGGGAGCGGGCCGCAGAGCCGCGCGTCTGCCTGTAGTCGGTCGGGGAGCGTGCGGCGAAGCCGCGCGCGTCACGAGACCGTGACGCGACCCTGGCGCCCAGCGCGCGCATCTGAGACGCTTCAGGCGAGCGCCCGCGCTCGACGGGCGGTGACGAGGGAGCGCGTCATGGCGCACGGCGACATCACCCATCTGGAGATCCCGGTCAGCGATCTCGACAAGGCGACAGCCTTCTACCGCGACGTGTTCGGCTGGCAGATCGCCGAGATGGAGCAGTTCCCCGGCTATCCCATGTGGCAGGCGCCGAACGGCGTCTCCGGCGGCGCGCTCACGCAGCGCGAGGACGGCTTCACGCAGCCCAGGAACATGGTCGAGGTCGACTCGATCGACGAGGCGCTGGAGAAGGCGACCGCCCAGGGCGCGACGGTCGTCGTCGCGAAGTCCGAGATCACGCCGACGAGCTGGTGGGCGCTCTTCGCCGATCCGGACGGCAACCACATCGGCGTCTTCGAAGGCGACATGTAGCGCGGTTGCGGGTCTCGTGACGGCCACGGGCTGCGCCCGCGGCCTCCTCGACCTGCGGTGGGGCGTCGCTCTCGTCCGCGCGCGTCTGCCTCTCGTCGGTCGAGGAGCGGGCGGCGCAGCCGCGCGCGTCACGAGACCAGGCGCATGCGGCAGACTGACCGCATGCGCATCCTCGTCCTGAACGGCCCGAACCTCGGCAGGCTCGGCACGCGCGAGCCAGAGGTCTACGGCACGGCGACGATCGCCGACATCGCGCCGCTGGTCGCCGCGGCCGGCACGGACGCCGCCCCGGTCGAGCCGGATGTGCGGCAGACCGACGACGAGGCCGAGCTGGTCGGCTGGCTGCACGAAGCCGTCGACACGCGCACTCCCGTGATCCTCAACCCGGCAGCGTTCACGCACTACTCCTACGCGCTCCGCGACGCATGCGCGCAGCTGCAGGGCGTCGCGCCGCTGATCGAGGTGCACATCTCGAACCCGCACGCGCGCGACACGTTCCGCCACACGTCGGTCGTCTCTGCGGTCGCGACCGGGGTGATCGCGGGCCTCGGCATCGATGGCTACCGCCTGGCCGCGCTGGCGATCGTCGGGCGCTGAGCGCTGAGCCGCTGACGCTGCACTGCGGCGTAGCGCCTCAGTCGCGGACGGCCGCCACCGTGAGGGAGGCGGGCACCAGCAGCCGCTCACCGTCCGGGAGGGCGTAGCCGCCGTCGACGGCGACCATGCGCGGGTGCGCGTCCCACTCGAGCACCGTGCCCTCGTCGAGCGCGACGATCCGCAGCCCCGCATCGAGCAGTGCCGTCACGATCTCGGCGACCGAGTGCGGCCACTCGAGGGTCCTCGGGTGCGCGACCCGCTCGCCGTCGCTCGCATAGGTGGTGTCGTCGATCCATTCGAGGGCGGTGCCGTTCGGGAAGTAGCGGTAGGCGAGGGTGAGCGCATCCGCGTCCGCATCGTCGAGGGCGAGCATCGCGGGATGGGCGTCGCGGAAGTACAGCAGCCCGCCGGGCACGAGCAGCTGCGCGATCTGCGCTGCCCAGCGCTCGAGATCCTGGAACCAGCAGATGGTGCCGATCGACGTGTACACGACATCCACTTGCGTCCCGATCGCCGAGGCCGCGTCGAGCACGTCGCTGTGCACCCAGCGGGCGTCGACGCCGCAGGTCGTCGAGAGCTCGGCCGCGACCTCAAGGGCGACGGTGGAGAAGTCGAGGCCGATGACGGATGCGCCCGCATACGCGAGCGAGACGGTGTCGGTGCCGATGTGGCACTGCAGGTGCGCCAGCGACCGTCCCGCGAGCGGACGCGGATCGTCGGCGGCGGCGCCCAGCAGCCGCGCGATCACCGGCAGATCGCGCCGCACGACGTCGGTGAGTGCGCTCGGGTTTCCCGGCAGGATGCGCAGCCCGTCGTAGTGCCGGGCGTGGATGGGCACCCGGTCATCCCAGTTCGCTCGATTGACCGCGGATGCGTCCGCGTGCGAGACACGATGGCCGTCGGAGTGCTGCGCGTCGGTGAGATCCTGCACGGGGCAACTCTACGAGCCCTCGCGCGCCAGGTACACTCGTCTGTCGGCCCCTGCCAGGGTCATCAATCGACGGAATGGATCTCGGCATGGCAACCACGAACGACATCAAGAACGGCGCGGTGCTCAACCTCGACGGTCAGCTCTGGACCGTCATCGAGTTCCAGCACGTCAAGCCCGGCAAGGGCGGTGCATTCGTGCGCACCAAGCTGCGCAACGCGCGCAGCCAGAAGACGGTCGACAAGACCTTCAACGCAGGCCAGAAGATGGAGTTCGCAACAGTCGACCGTCGCGACTACCAGTTCCTCTACAACGACGGCACCGACTTCGTGTTCATGGACAACGACACGTACGAGCAGCTGCCGATCCCGGCCGAGACCGTCGGCGACGGCGCCAAGTTCCTGCTCGAGAACGGCACCGCGACCATCTCGATGCACGAGGGCGAGGCGCTGCAGGTCGAGCTGCCCGCATCCGTCGTGCTCGAGATCACCTACACCGAGCCCGGCCTGCAGGGCGACCGCTCGAGCGCCGGCACGAAGTCGGCCACGGTCGAGACGGGCGCCGAGATCCAGGTGCCGCTGTTCGTCGAGCAGGGCACCCGCGTCAAGGTCGACACGCGCGACGGCAGCTACCTCGGCCGGATCAACGACTGACGTGTCGGCGACGAACCCCGCGACCGAGTCCTATCCGTCGCGCCGCAAGGCTCGCAAGCACGCCGTCGAGGTGCTGTACTCGGCGAATGCGCGCGGTGAGGCGCCGACGACGGTGCTGCGCGACACTGCAGACAGGCTCGGCTGGGCCTCGCACGGCTGGTTCGCCTTCGCCCACGAGCTCGTGGCTGGGGTCGCCGACGAGACCGAGGCGCTCGACGAGCTCATCGCGTCGTCCAGCGAGCACTGGCCCATCGATCGGATGCCGCGCACCGACCTCGCGATCCTGCGGGTCGGCGCATGGGAGCTCGAGCACGAGACCGCTCCGGTGAGCGTCGTCATCTCGGAGGCCGTGCACCTCGCCAATGAGCTCTCGACAGACCGCTCTGGCTCGTTCATCAACGGCGTGCTCGGAAAGATCGCGGCGCAGCGAGGCTGACTTGTGGGGGCCGGCCCCAGCGCTGCCGACCCGATGCGCCCTGCTCCGGTGCGCCCGACTCCGGTGCGCCCGACTCCGGTGCGCCCCGCTGCAGCCTGTGAGCTCGAAGCGACTTCTCCACAGCCGCTGCGGGGGAGCCGCGGGATGTGGGCGGTGCGAGATAGCCTGTTCGAACAAACGTTCGAGTAGACGGGGTGCATGCGCTCCCCGGCGACGGGCAGGAGTCGAAGGTGACGAGCATCGAGCAGGTGGGGGTGGCGGTCGAGGCCGCGCGTGCCGCGCTCGCCGACGCCGACTCGCTGTCGCGGGCACCGCACGAGGAGATCGCGGCGCTGCTGGCTCGCACGGCCGAGCTGTCGCGGGTGGTCGGTGGTCTGCAGCTGCGAGTGGTCGAGCAGGTCGCGGCACGCTCGACCGGGCCCGCGGAGGAGGCGCTGTGTCGGCGGCTCGGGCAGCGCAGCGCAAAGGAAGCGGTCGCGCACGCGTTCGGCGTCCGCGCCGGTGACGCGCAAGGACTGCTCGCGCTGGCCGCCGCCACGACTGCGTCGGTGAGCCTGACTGGCGCCGAGCTCGCGGCTCGCTATCCCCACGTCGCGGGCGCGCTCGGCGAGGGCGCAGTGTCGGTGGCGCAGGCGCGCGCGATCGTCGGCACGCTCGAGCCGGCGGCGCCGCGCGCCGATCTGGAGCAGCTGGCGTGGGCCGAGGCGCAGCTGGTGGAGGTGGCGACCGACCCGACCGGACCGCTGGTGCCGGAGCTGCTGGTGACGCAGGCGCGCGCCTACGCGGCGCTGCTCGACCCCGATGGTGCACTGCCTGCCGACGAGCGGCTGCGGGCGATGCGCAGCGTGCGGCAACGCCAGCGCCCCGACGGCATCTGGCAGACCACGCTACTGTCTCCGCCGGAAGACGGTTCCGCGCTGAAAGCGTTCATGGACGCCTACTCCAGCCCCCGCGTGCAGGTCGCGTTCCACGACACCGACCCGGGCACCGACCCCGCCGCAGGCAGTGGCGAAGGCGACGGTGACGCGGACGGTGGCGTGGTGGATGACCGCACGCGCGAGCAGCGGCGGCACGACGCGTTCATGGCGCTGGTGCGGCAGCACGCCGCCTCCGGCACCGCGCCCACCGCTGGCGGCGAGCCGCCCACGCTCGTCTTCCACGGCAACATCGCCGCCTACACCGCCTACCTGCTCGGCACCGAGCACCCCGAGCGCACGCTCCGCATCGAGCACACCGGCGACCTCCTCCCGATCGAGACCGTCGACCGGCTGCTGTGCTCCGCGCAGGTGCAGCACAGCGTCGTCGACGAGACCGGCCACGTGCTCGCGCTCGGCCGCACCCAACGCCTCTTCAGTCGCGCCCAGCACCGCGCGCTCGCCATCCGCGACCGCGGCTGCCGCGTCAAGGGCTGCGGCATGCCCGTCGCCTGGACCGAAGCCCACCACATCATCTGGTGGCAGCACGGCGGCGACACCGACATCGACAACGGCATTCTCGTCTGCAGCTACCACCACCACGAGATCCACGCCGGCCGCCTCCACGTCGAACGCGCAGGAGACCAGCCCGGCAGCTGGCGCATCGTCGCAGCACTCCGACCACCAGACCGCTACGCACGCACGACACGCGCCCCGGCCACCGCTGGCGCGATCACCGCCGCGAGCAACGGCCCAGTGCCGCGGTACGAGCGGATCATCGAGCGGTCGGTAGACGATGCGGCGGCACCGCACCACGTGCGGGCGCAGGGCGGCCGGAGCCCGCGGGATGCCGCTCCGCGAGTCGCGGGCGCTCGGCATCGTCGACGGATCCCCAGCCTGGTCGAGGCGTCAGTCGGGCATCGCCTGCACGTCCGAGGCACCCGCGGACGCGCGCTGGCGGCATGCGATCACCTGCCTCGGGCACGGATCGTCATGCGGCGATGAGCGCCACTGCTCGGCTCTTCGGGGCAGCCGGCGACACGGCACCGCGAGTCGTTCACCCTTTGACCCCTCGTGCCTTCGCGCGAACGCGCGCACCATAGGAGCATGCATGAGGCTGTCGAGCGCACCGAGCGCACCGAGCGCACCGAGCGGCTCGAGCGGCTCGAGCGCGACTGCGTCGTCGTGGGCGGGGGACCGGCCGGGCTCATGCTCGGCCTGCTGCTGGCACGCGGCGGGGTGCGCGTGACCGTGCTGGAGCAGCACGGCGACTTCCTGCACGACTTCCGCGGCGACACGATCCACCCCTCGACCCAGGAGGTGCTGCACGAGCTCGGCCTGCTGGATCGCTTCCTCGCGCGCCCGCACGCGGATCTGCCGCGAGTGAGGCTGTCGTTCTCGGGCCGCGACCTCGTGCTCGCGGACTTCACGCGGCTGCCGACCGAGCGCAAAGCAGTCGCCTTCATGCCGCAGTGGGACTTCCTCGACCTGCTCGCCGAGGCCGGCGGCGAGCACACCGGCTTCTCGCTCCGCATGCGCACCGCTGGCACAGCACTGCTGCATGACGGCGAACGCATCGCGGGCGTCGTCGCCGAGGGCCCCGATGGGCCGGTCGAGATCCGGGCGAAGCTCACGGTGCTGGCCGACGGGCGCGACTCCGCGCTCCGCACCGCAGCGGGCCTGACGCCGGTGGGAGCGAGGAGCGCGATCGATGTGCTGTGGTTCCGCCTGCCGCGAGCCGCCGACGAGCAGCTGCCGTTCCTGCTGGCCGGCGACGGCGCGGTGCTCTCGATCCCACGCGGCGACTTCTACCAGTGCGCCCACATCGTGCGGAAGGATGCCTGGCGCGCCGACGAGGCCTCTCTCGAGGCGATGCGGCGCAGGGTCGGGCTGCTGGCTCCGGTGTTCCGGCAGCGGATGTCGGCGCTGCGGCTCGACGAGGTGCGGGTGCTGCACGTGCGCATCGAGCGTCTCGAGCGCTGGTATCGCGACGGACTCCTCGCGATCGGCGACGCCGCGCACGCGATGTCGCCGGCCGGCGGCGTGGGCATCAACCTCGCGATCCAGGATGCGGTCGCCGCCGCGAACGCGCTCGTCCCGCGCCTGCGCCGCGCGCGACCGACTCCGGCGCTGCTGCGCGGCATCCAGCGTCGTCGAGAACGACCGGCCCGCATGACGCAGGCGTTCCAGCGTCGTCTCGAGACGGTGCTCGCGCGACTGGCCGAGCCGGGCGAGCGCGTGCCGGTGCCGGTGCCGCTGCGCGTGCTGCAGCACCTGCCTGCGCTGCGGCACGTGATGGGCCGCTTCATCGGCATCGGGCTCCGACCGGAGCACGTCGCGCGATAGAGTGGAGCCATCAGACAACCTTGAAGCCCGTCCTGTGAGGCGGAGACCGTCCTGTGAGGCGGAGAAGGGAGTCGCAGTGACTCAGCGCACAGCGCCCACCAACAACGAGCCCAACACCAACGGGCCCACCGCCGACGAGCCTGTGACGAACGCGCCCGCGAGAACCGTGCTCGGCCCCGATGAGATCGCCAGGGCCCTCACCCGCATCGCCCACGAGATCCTCGAGGCGAATCACGGCGCAGACGATCTCATCCTGCTCGGCATCCCCACGCGCGGCGTGCATCTCGCGGCGCGGCTCGCCGATCGGCTGAGCGAGATCACGGGCGAGGACTTCGCCGCACGCACGGGCGCGCTCGACATCACGATGCACCGCGACGATCTGCGCGCGCGCCCGACTCGCGCGTCGCACCCCACGCACATCCCCGCCGACGGCATCGACGATCGTGTCGTCGTCCTCGTCGACGACGTGCTCTACTCCGGCCGCACGATCCGGGCCGCGCTCGATGCGCTCTCGGATCTCGGCCGCCCGCGTGCCGTGCGGCTCGCGGTGCTCGTCGACCGCGGCCACCGTGAGCTGCCGATCCGCGCCGACTCCGTGGGCAAGAACCTGCCGAGCGCGCGCAGCGAGCACGTCTCGATCCTGCTCGACGAGGTCGACGGTCGGGATGCCGTGCTGATCCAGGACGCCTCGGCCGCGAGCGGCGCCGCATGAAGCACCTGCTGACCGCGGGCATGCCCCGCGACGAGGCGATCGCGCTGCTCGACCTCGCCGAGGACATGCATCAGATCCAGGATCGCGAGCTGAAGAAGCTGCCGGCGCTGCGAGGTCGCACGGTCGTGAACCTGTTCTTCGAGGACTCGACCCGCACGCGCTCGTCGTTCGAGATCGCCGGCAAGTGGCTCTCGGCCGACGTCATCAACGTCTCGGGCAAGGGCTCGAGCGCATCGAAGGGCGAGTCGCTGCGCGACACCGGCCTGACGATCGCGGCCATGGGCGTCGACGGCGTCGTGGTGCGCTCCGGCTCATCCGGCGCTCCGGCGCTGCTCGCCGACTGGATCGGGCGCCCGGTCGTCAATGCCGGCGACGGCACGCACGAGCATCCGACGCAGGCGCTGCTCGACGCCTTCGCGCTGCGCCGCCGGATCCACGGCGACGCCGCTCGAGGCAGAGGGCTCGACGGGGTGCGGGTGGCCGTCGTCGGCGACATCGCCCACTCGCGCGTCGCGCGCTCCAACGCGCTGCTGCTGCCGGCGCTCGGCGCCGAGGTGACCCTCGTCGGCCCGCCCTCGCTGCTGCCGCTCCCCGCTGCAGATGGCAAGCGGCTCGGCGTGCGCGCCGAGACCAGCCTCGATCGCGTGCTCGCCGAGCAGCCGGACGCCCTGATGCTGCTGCGCGTGCAGCTCGAGCGGCAGGCGGGCAAGGTCGCGCCGAGCGCGGCCGAGTACATCACCGGCTGGTCGCTCACCGACGAGCGCCTCGCGCGCATCCCGAAGACGCAGATCATGCACCCCGGCCCCATGAACCGCGGCCTCGAGCTCTCGAGCCGTGCCGCCGACAGCGACGCGTCGACCGTGCTCGAGCAGGTCACCGCCGGCGTCTCGGTGCGCATGGCCGTGCTCTACTCGCTGCTGGCATCCGACCAGGGAGGCTCACGATGACCACGACGCAGCCCCGAACCACGCTCCTGACGGGCGCCTCGATCCTGGGCGGGGAGGTGCGCGACCTCGCGATCGTCGACGGCGCCTTCGTCGACCCCGCGGCCATTGATCGCGATGCCGCCGAGGTCGTGGATGCATCCGGCCTCATCGCGCTGCCCGGCCTGGTCGACCTGCACACGCACCTGCGCCAGCCCGGCGGCGAGCAGGCGGAGACCATCGCCACCGGCGTGCGCGCCGCAGCCGCCGGCGGCTACACGTGCGTCTTCGCGATGGCGAACACGACGCCCGTCGCGGACACGCAGGCTGTGGTCGAGCAGGTGCACCGACTGGGCCTGGAGGCCGGTCTCGCGACCGTGCGACCGATCGGCGCCGTGAGCGTCGGGCTCGCGGGGGAGCGGCTGGCCGACATGGGCATGCTCGCGGGCAGCGCGGCACGGGTCACGGTCTTCAGCGACGACGGCCACTGCGTCGCCGACGCCGAGCTCATGCGCCGCGCGCTCGAGCATGCGGCGTCGCTGGGCGCCGTGATCGCGCAGCACGCGCAGGATCCCGCGCTCACCCGCGGCTCCGTGATGCATGAGAGCCCGCTGGCGGCCGAGCTCGGCCTCACCGGGTGGCCGTCGGTCGCGGAGGCGTCGATCGTGGCGCGCGACGCAATGCTCGCCGAGGCGACGGGCGCGCGGCTGCATGTCTGCCACGTGTCGACCGTCGAGACCGTCGAGGTCGTGCGCGCCGCCAAGGCGCGCGGCATCGCAATCACCGCAGAGGTCACGCCGCACCACCTGCTGCTCACCGAGGAGCTCGTGCGCGGCTACGACGGCCGCTTCAAGGTCAACCCGCCGCTGCGCGCCGACCGCGACGTGCGGGCGCTGCGCGAGGCCCTCGCCGACGGCACGATCGACATCGTCGCGACCGACCACGCCCCGCACACCCCGGAGGCCAAGCAGACGGCGTTCGCGGATGCCGCCTTCGGCATGGTCGGACTCGAGACGGCGCTGAGCGTGGTGCAGCAGGCCTGCGTGGAGACCGGGCTGCTGGACTGGGCCGATGTCGCACGGGTGATGTCGACCGCGCCGGCCGCGATCGGCAGCGAGCCCGGGTACGACGCCCCGCTCGAGATCGGCTCGCCGGCGCACCTCGTGCTCGTCGACGCGGCCGCGCGCAGCACGGTCGAGATCGCCAGCCTGCATGGCCGCTCGACCAACTCGCCCTTCCTGGGCACCGAGCTGCCCGGTCGGGTCCTGCACGTCTGGCATGGCGGCCGGCGCACCGTCGACGGCGGAGCGATCGTCGACCAGCGCGCACAGGCCGCGGAGGTGCGTGCATGACCAAGGAGCTCTTCGCGCTGCTGAGCGCGGCGTTCGTGGCGCTCGTGGCGCTGCTAGTCGTGCTCGGCCTGTGGACGAAGCGCCGCCGCCAGCGCGACATCGTCGAGCCGCAGGGCTGGATCGAGGCGCTGCCGACGCTCGTCACCGAGGCGCTCTACATCGCGACGACACGCGCCGGTGACCCGTACGAGCGCATCTTCGCGCACGGCCTGGGCTTCCGCGGTCGCACGCAGCTCGCGATCGACGCCGAGGGCGTGCAGCTGCTCGCCGACCGGCGCGAGGTGCGCATCCCGGCGTCCAGCATCCGCGCCGTCGACCGCGCCACCTGGACCATCGACCGCGTCGTCGAGCCTGGCGGGATCCTCGTGATCGCGCACACGCTCGGAGCGGATGTCGACACCTACCTCCGCGTCATCGGCGATGACGCTCCCGTGCTCGAGGCGCTCAGCAGCCTCGTGCGCGGCCCCAAGACCACCACGACCGGGGAAGGGACCACCCCATGACCGCAGCATCCACACCCGCCGGGCCCGCGGCGCTCGTCCTCGAGGACGGCACGATCTTCCGCGGCACCGCGTACGGCGCCACCGGGCAGGCGCTCGGCGAGGCCGTCTTCGCGACCGGCATGACCGGGTACCAGGAGACGCTCACCGACCCGAGCTACGCCGGCCAGATCGTCGTGCAGACGTCGCCGCACATCGGCATCACCGGCGTGAACAAGGAGGACGACGAGTCCCGCCGCATGTGGCCGACGGGCTACGTCCTGCGCGCCGCCAGCCGGATCACGTCGAACTGGCGCTCTGAGGAGCCGCTCGGCGCGCAGCTCGAGCGCGACGGCGTCGTCGGCATCGCCGGCGTCGACACGCGCGCCATCACCCGCCGCCTGCGCAACGTGGGCGCGATGCGCGCCGGCGTGTTCTCGGGCGACGCGCTCACGAGCGACGAGGCGATGCTCTCCGCCGTGCGCGAGAGCCCTGCCATGGCCGGTCGCAGCCTCGCCGCGGACGTCAGCACCCGGGAGCCCTACCGCTTGGAGGCGCTCACCGACTCGATCGGCACGCTCGCGGTGCTCGACCTCGGCGTGAAGGCCTCGACGCTCACCTACCTGCGTGAGCAGGGCTTCGACGTCGTGGTGCTGCCGCAGGACTCGACGCTCGAGGAGGTGCTCTCGCACCAGCCTGTCGCCGCGTTCTACTCGAACGGTCCCGGCGACCCGGCCGCCTCCGACGCGCAGGTCGAGCTGCTGCAGGGTCTGCTGCGCGAGGAGCTGCCGTTCTTCGGCATCTGCTTCGGCAACCAGCTGCTCGGGCGCGCCCTGGGCTTCGGCACCTACAAGCTGCCCTTCGGTCACCGCGGCATCAACCAGCCGGTGCTCGACATCGCGACCGGCAGGGTCGAGATCACCAGCCAGAACCACGGCTTCGCGGTCGACGCCGTCGCGGGCGACGAGCTCGTCAGCCCGACCGGCTTCGGCCGCGTCGAGGTGAGCCACGTGTCGCTCAACGACCGGGTGGTCGAGGGTCTCCGCGCGCTCGACATCCCCGCCTTCAGCGTGCAGTACCACCCGGAGTCCGCGGCAGGGCCGAACGACGCCCGCCACATGTTCGATCAGTTCCGCCAGCTGGTGCTGGCGAAGAAGGGGGCCTGATGCCCAAGCGCGACGACATCAACTCCGTCCTCGTCATCGGCTCCGGGCCGATCGTGATCGGCCAGGCCGCGGAGTTCGACTACTCCGGCACGCAGGCCTGCCGCGTGCTGCGCGAGGAGGGCGTGCGCGTGATCCTCGTCAACTCCAACCCGGCGACGATCATGACCGACCCCGACTTCGCCGACGCGACCTACATCGAGCCGATCACGCCCGAGGTGATCGAGACGATCATCATGAAGGAGCGTCCCGACGCGATCCTGCCGACGCTCGGCGGCCAGACGGCGCTCAACGCGGCGATCGCGCTGCACGAGCAGGGCATCCTCGCCCGCCACGGCGTCGAGCTCATCGGCGCGCGCGTCGAAGCCATCCAGCGCGGCGAGGATCGGCAGATCTTCAAGCAGCTGGTGCTCGACGCGGGCGCGGATGTCGCCTCCAGCGTCATCGTCAAGAACATCGACGAGGCGCTCGCCTTCACCGAGGAGTACGGCTACCCCGTCGTCGTGCGCCCCTCGTTCACGATGGGCGGCCTCGGCTCCGGCTTCGCCCACGACGAGGCCGAGCTGCGCCGCTTCGTTGGCGATGGCATCCACTCGTCGACCATCGGCGAGGTGCTGCTCGAGGAGTCGATCCTCGGGTGGAAGGAGTACGAGCTCGAGCTCATGCGCGACACGGCCGACAACACGGTCGTGATCTGCTCGATCGAGAACGTCGACGCCGTGGGTGTCCACACGGGTGACTCGATCACGGTCGCGCCGGCGCTGACGCTCACCGACAAGGAGTACCAGCGGATGCGCGACATCGCGATCCGCGTCATCCGCGACGTCGGCGTCGACACCGGCGGCTGCAACATCCAGTTCGCCGTCGAGCCCTCGACGGGCCGCATCATCGTCATCGAGATGAACCCGCGCGTCTCCCGCTCGTCGGCGCTGGCGTCGAAGGCGACGGGCTTCCCGATCGCCAAGATCGCCGCGAAGCTCGCGCTCGGCTACCGCCTCGACGAGATCCCCAACGACATCACGAAGGTGACGCCCGCGTCCTTCGAGCCGGCGCTCGACTACGTGGTCGTGAAGGTGCCGCGCTTCAACTTCGAGAAGTTCCCCGCCGCGGACGCGACGCTCACGACCACCATGAAGTCGGTGGGTGAGGCGATGGCCATCGGCCGCACCTACACGCAGGCGCTGCAGAAGGCGCTGCGCTCGCTCGAGAAGAAGGGCTCCTCCTTCCACTGGGACGGGGAGCCGGGTGATGCCGCCGCGCTGCTGGAGACGGCGCGGATCCCGACCGACGGCCGCATCGTCACGCTGCAGCAGGCGCTGCGCGCCGGCGCGACGATCGACGAGGCGCACGAGGCGACCGGCATCGACCCGTGGTTCCTCGACCAGATGGTGCTCATCAACGAGATCGCCGAGCAGATCCGCGCGGGCGAGCTCGACGAGGATCGTCTGCGGCTCGCCAAGGAGCACGGCTTCTCGGATGCGCAGATCGCGCAGCTGCGCGGGAGCACGGAGGCCGAGGTGCGTCAGGCGCGCTGGGCCATCGGGCTGCGCCCCGTCTACAAGACGGTGGACACCTGCGCGGGCGAGTTCCCCGCCGAGACGCCGTATCACTACTCGAGCTACGACCTCGAGACCGAGGTCGCACCGAGCGACCGCCGCAAGGTCATCATCCTCGGCTCCGGCCCCAACCGCATCGGCCAGGGCATCGAGTTCGACTACTCGTGCGTGCACGCGTCGTTCGCGCTCGCCGACGCCGGCTTCGAGACGATCATGGTCAACTGCAACCCGGAGACGGTCTCGACCGACTACGACACGAGCGACCGGCTCTACTTCGAGCCGCTCACGCTCGAGGACGTGCTCGAGATCGTGCACGTCGAGCAGGGCGCCGGCGAGCTGGTCGGCGTGATCGTGCAGCTCGGCGGCCAGACGCCGCTCGGGCTCGCGCGCGGGCTGGAGGAGTACGGCGTGCCGATCCTCGGCACCACGCCGGACGCGATCGACGCGGCGGAGGAGCGCGGCCTGTTCCAGCGCATCCTCGACGACGCCGGCCTCATCGCGCCCCGCAACGGCACCGCGACCACCGAGGACCAGGCGGTCGAGATCGCCGAGCGCATCGGCTACCCCGTGCTCGTGCGTCCCTCGTTCGTGCTGGGCGGGCGCGGCATGGAGATCATCTACGACACGGCGAGCCTGCACGGCTACTTCGATCGCATCGCCAGTCACGGCATCGTGGGACCTGCGGCGCCGCTGCTCGTCGACCACTTCCTCGACGATGCGATCGAGATCGACGTGGACGCCATCTACGACGGGCAGGAGCTCTTCGTCGGCGGCATCCTCGAGCACATCGAGGAGGCCGGCATCCACTCGGGCGACTCGTCCTGCACGCTGCCGCCCGTCGGGCTCGGCCGTTCGCAGCTCGAGGAGATCCGCGACGCGACGCTGCGGATCGCCGAGGGGCTCGACGTGCGCGGCCCCATCAACGTGCAGTTCGCCTACGCCACGGGCGTGCTGCACGTGATCGAGGCCAACCCGCGCGCGAGCCGCACCGTGCCCTTCGTCGCGAAGGCGATCGGCACGCCCATCGCGAAGGCCAACGCCCGCGTGCTGGCAGGGGCGACGATCGCCGAGCTGCGCGCCGAGGGCATGCTGCCCGAGCGCGACGGCACGATCATGCCGATCGGCGCCCCGATCGCCGTGAAGGAGGCGGTGCTGCCGTTCCGCCGCTTCCGCACCGCAGACGGCCGCATGGTCGACAGCCTGCTGGGGCCGGAGATGCGCTCCACGGGCGAGGTGATGGGCATCGATCGCGACTTCCCGACCGCGTTCGCGAAGAGCCAGGCGGCGGCCTACGGCGGGCTCCCGACCAGCGGCACGGTGTTCGTCTCGCTCTCCGACCGCGACAAGCGCCAAGCGGTGCTGCCCATCCACCGGCTGCAGCAGCTCGGCTTCCGCATCGTTGCGACGCTCGGCACGGCCGAGGTGCTGGCGCGCAACGGCATCACCGTCGAGACGGTGCGCAAGCACTCCGAGGCGGGGGATGAGCCGTCGATCGTCGACCTCATCGATGCGGGCACCATCGACATCATCATCAACACCCCCACGGGCGGCATCGCGCGGGCCGACGGCTACGAGATCCGTGCCGCGACGGTCGCGGCCGACAAGGCGCTCTTCACCACCGTCTCGCAGCTGGGCGCGGCGGTCGCGGCGGTCGAGGCCTCGCGCGAGCGGTTCGAGGTGACGAGCCTGCAGGAGTACCACGGGCGGACGTTCGCGTGAGCTTCCTCACCCGGCTCCGCGCCGCCGTCGACCTGCAGGGCGCGCTCTGCGTCGGCATCGACCCGCACCGGGCCCTGCTCGACGCGTGGGGCGTGCCGCCGACGGCGGCCGGGCTCGAGCGCTTCGGCCGCGCGGTGGTGGCGGCGGCCGCCGGTCGAGTCGCCGCCGTCAAGCCGCAGGTGGCGCTGTTCGAGTCGCACGGCTCCGCCGGCATGGCCGCACTGGAGGCAGTGCTCGCGGATGCCCGCGCCGCTGACCTGCTCGTGATCGCCGACGCCAAGCGGGGCGACATCGGGTCGACGAACGCCGGATACGCGGCCGCATGGCTCGTGCCCGGCTCGCCGCTGGAGGCGGATGCGCTGACCGTGAGCCCGTACCTGGGCGTGGGCTCGCTCGACGGGCTGTTCCAGGCGGCGGAGTCGGCCGACAAGGCGCTGTTCGTGCTGGCCGCGACCTCCAACCCGGAGGCTTCGGCGCTGCAGCTCGCGCGGCTCGGCGACGGCCGCACGGTGGCAGCATCCGTCGCCGATGCGGTGGCGCAGCGCAACCTCCGGACCGCCGCGGGCCACGGGCTCGTGGTGGGCGCGACGGTCGACCGGGCCGACTTCGGCATCGATGTGAGCCCCGACACGCCCATCCTCGCGCCGGGCTTCGGCGCGCAGGGTGCGCAGCTGTCGTCGCTGCGCACCCTGTTCCCTGCGGATGCGCTGGTGCTCGCGAGCGCCTCGCGCAGCATCCTGCAGGCGGGGGAGCACGGGCTCGTCGACGCGATCGACGCTGCGCGCGCAGCGCTGCCCGCGTGACCGTGTCCGGACCCCGTGCGCTGCCCGATCCCGGTGCGGCCGGCCGGGCCGCTGTCGAGGCCCGGCGCGGCCGTGCAGCGGTGAAGCGCGCGCTCGCTGCGGGCCAGCGCGGGCCGCGGGATGTCGCCGAGCGCGCCTGGCAGGAGCCCGACGGCCCGGAGGGGCGGCTGCGGATGACGGAGTACCTCGGCAGCCTGCGCGGCATGGGTCCCGCCCGCGTCGCCGGGCTCATGACGACGCTGTCGATCGCGCACGGGAAGCGGCTCGGCAGGCTCGGCGGTTTGCAGCGCGAGCGCGTTCGCGGTTGGCTTGACGACGTGGATCCCTCGCGTCGCCCTCGCCTCATCGTGCTCGCCGGTCCGACCGCGGTCGGCAAGGGCACGGTCGCGCAGTACGTGCGCGAGCACTTCCCGCAGATCCGCCACTCCGTCAGCGCCACAACGCGCGCCCCGAGGCCGGGCGAGATCGACGGCGTGCACTACGCCTTCGTGAGCGATGCGGACTTCGACCGGATGGTGGACGAGGGCGAGTTCCTCGAGTGGGCGATCGTGCACAACCGCTCGCGCTACGGCACGCCCCGCTCGAGCGTGCAGGCCGCGCTCGACGAGGGCTCCTCGGTGCTGCTCGAGATCGACCTGCAGGGCGCCAGGCAGGTGCGCGAGTCGTTCCCGGATGCCGTGCTGCTGTTCCTCGCCCCGCCATCGTGGGATGAGCTGGTGCGCAGGCTCGTCGGGCGGGGCACGGAGACCGAGGAGGAGCGCACGCGCCGCCTCGAGACCGCGAAGGTCGAGCTCGCCAGCCGGTCCGAGTTCGACGCCACGGTCGTGAACACCGACATCGCCGAGGCTGCGCACGAGGTCGTGGAGCACATCCTGGCTGCGGAGGCCGCGCCGTAGCCTGCGGCTTTCCCATCCCCGCGTGCGCGTCGTAGCATCGCATCGAGAGCGGCCGTGCGGGCCCGCGCGAACGTGGTCGCGGGCTCTGGCTCTTGGTCTCCGGTGAAGGCGAGCGATGATCGAAGAAGGCGAAGCGACGGGAGTGTCGCATGCGTGGGCGGCGGCGGCCGTGCAGGATCTGCTGTCGCCCTTCATCACCATGCTGCCGGTGAGCGGCGCGTCGATCACCGTCGCCAGCGGCCCTGGCCACTCCACGCTCGGCGCCACCGATCCGCTCGCGAGTCGCCTCGAGCAGCTGCAGTTCGAGCTGGGCGAGGGACCGCACTGGAGCGCGGTGCGCAGCGGCGAGCCGGTGCTCGTCCCCAGCCTGCACGAGAGCGGCTCGTCGTGGCCGGTCTTCGCCGCCGCTGCCCGCACGCTCGATGTCGAGGCACTGTTCGCGTTCCCGCTCACGCTCGGTGCGGCAACGGTGGGTGTCGTCGACCTGCATCGGACGTCTGCCGGTCCGCTCACCGGCAGCGAGGTCGCGACGGCGCGGTCGCTCGCCTCGATCGCCTCGGCGATCGCGCTCGGGATCGCGGCCCGGTCGGCGTCGGCACGGGAGGAGCTCGCGATCGCGCCGTCGCCGGAGCTGCGGCGTGTCGTGCATCAGGCGACCGGCATGGTGCTGGTGCAGCTCGACATCACGGCGACCGAAGCCCTCGCGCGACTGCGCGCTCATGCATTTGCGAGCGGCACCCCGCTAGAGTCGGTGGCAAGCGACGTGGTGGCGAGGCGTCTCCGATTCGACGATCGGGCGTCGGAATGACGACCGTGCGGCACCCTGGTCGGAAGGGATGTGGGCGATGAGACAGATGTCGAGAGAGGCTCGGCTGAGCGAGTCGTTCGCCATGATCGCGCACACGCTGGCGACGGACTACGACGTGGTGCAGCTGCTGCACGACGTCATGGGCGAGTGCATCGGACTGCTGGACGTGCAGGCGAGCGGCCTGCTGCTGAAGAACGCGCACGGGGAGCTCGAGCTCGTCGCCTCGACGAGCGAGGCCGCAGCCTTCGTCGAGATCATGCAGCTGAACGCCGACGCGGGACCCTGCGTCGAGAGCCTGCGCACGGGCGAGACGATCACGCTCGCCGACGTGACGCAGGCGCCTCCCGCGTGGGAGCAGTTCCAGGCAGCGGCGCTGCAGCACGGCTTCTGCGCGGCGCACGCCGTGCCCCTGCGTGCGCAGGCAGACACCATCGGCGCGATCGGGCTCTTCCGCGAGCAGACCGGCGAGCTCAGCCGCGCAGACGCGGCTGCCGCGGGCGCGCTCGCGAGCCTGGCAGCGCTCGGCATCCTGCAGGAGCGCACGATGCGCAGCAGCAGTGTCGTGGCGGCCCAGCTGCAGCGGGCCCTGGACAGCCGGGTGATCATCGAGCAGGCGAAGGGCGTGCTCGCGGCATCCGCGGATGTCGACATCGAGGAGGCGTTCCGCATCCTGCGCCGCCATGCCCGCAGCAGCAATCGCAAGCTCCACGAGATCGCGCGGGAGGTGGTGGCGCGCACGCTGCGGCTGACCGCGTCGGCCGCCGGCGCAGCGCGATCGGCCGCCGCGCCATCGGTTGACGGTGGCGCCCCGCAGGGGGATACTGGCACCTAGGACAAGCGTGCTCTCCAGACCTCGGAGCACATTTCGCTGGCACGACGCCAGCCAGATGTGGAAGAGGCGGAGATGCTCGGGTTCTCGAAAGCCCAGGTGCGGGCAGCACGGCTGCGTTCGGCAGCGGTCGGGACGGCCTGAGCCATGGCGACCTTCTCGCAGCTGCCGATCGCGCTGCAGGTGATCGCGGCGTTCGTCGCGGCGCAGGCGCTGGTGCTGCTCGGCTGGTGGATCGTACGCGCTGTGCGCAGCATGATCGCGTCCGCGGCGCGTTCGAGGGCCGGACGCGCATCGGTGCGAGCGGTCGCCGATGGCGGCCAGAGCGTCTGACCGACCCGTCCTCAGCGCCCGGCGACGCTCGGCAGCCGCTAGACTGATGGTTTGCGCCCACCGGCGCTCGAGCTTCGCGGGCCGTGTCCCGCACCTCATCACGACTGCAGGAGGCACCCATGGCCAGCAAGGGCATCATCAACCCGCCGATCGACGAGCTGCTCGAGAAGGTCGACTCCAAGTACCAGCTCGTGATCTTCGCCTCGAAGCGCGCGCGCCAGATCAACGACTACTACACCGACATCCACGAGGGTTCGATGTTCGACAACGTCGGGCCGCTCGTCGACTCGACGATCGAGGACAAGCCGCTGTCGGTCGCGCTGCACGAGATCCACCAGGACAAGCTGGCGCTGACCAAGGACGAGACCACCGAGTCCTGATGCGCGTCGTCGTCGGGATCTCCGGCGGGATCGCGGCGTACAAGGCTGCGCTCGCCATTCGCGAGCTCGTGCAGGCCGGGCATGACGTGCACGTGGTGCCCACCGCATCCGCGCTGCGCTTCATCGGGCGGCCCACGCTCGAGGCGCTCAGCCGCAACCCCGTCACCGACGAGGTCTTCGACGACGTCGCGGCCGTGCGCCACGTCGCGCTCGGCCAGCAGGCCGACCTGATCGTGGTGCTGCCGGCGACGGCGAACACGATCGCGAAGCTCGCGCTCGGGCTCGCCGACGACCTGCTCGGCACCACCGTCCTCGCCTCCCGCGCGCCGCTCGTGATCGCGCCGGCGATGCACACCGAGATGTGGGAGCAGCCCGCCGTGCAGGCCAACGTCTCGACGCTCCGCGAGCGCGGCATCACGATCGTCGGGCCGGTCGCCGGGCAGCTGACGGGCACGGACTCCGGCATGGGCCGCATGGCCGAGGCGCACGACGTGGTCGCCGCAGCGCTCGCGGTCGTCGCCGATCGCGCCGCCGACGGGCCGCTCGCAGGTCGAAGCGTCGTCATCTCCGCCGGTGGCACGCGCGAGCCGATCGACCCGGTGCGCTTCCTCGGCAACCGCTCGAGCGGCGCCATGGGCGCCGCGGTCGCCGCCGCCGCGCGCGATGCCGGTGCCACGGTGACGCTCGTGGGCGCCAACCTCGACGTGGCGGTGCCCGAGGGCATCGAGCTCGTCGAGGTCGAGACGACCGCCCAGCTCGCCGCCGCCATGGAGGCGCGCGCGAGCGTCGACGTCGTGGTGATGGCGGCCGCCGTCGCCGACTACCGCGTCGACGACGTCTCCGACGGCAAGCGCTCCAAGGAGCAGTGGGGAGCAGAGCCCACCCTGCAGCTGACCGAGAACCCCGACATCCTCGCCGGGCTCGCGCGGCGAGATCGCACCAACTTGATCGTCGGCTTCGCCGCCGAGACCGAGGACGACGACGCGGCGCTGCTCGAGCGCGGCCGCGCGAAGCTCGCCCGCAAAGGCGCCGACCTGCTGGTGCTCAACCGCGTCGGCCACGACCGGGGCTTCGGCGACGTCGGCACCCACATCCGCATCCTGGCCGCCTCCGGCGTGATCGCCGAGTCGATGGGCGAGAAGGCGTCAGTGGCGCGCGAGATCATCGACGCAATCGCAGCGCGGCTGCGTGGGACAACAGAAGGAGCGCCGTGAGCCTGCGCCTGTTCACCTCGGAGTCGGTCACCGAGGGACACCCCGACAAGATCTCCGACCAGATCTCCGATGCCGTGCTCGACGCCATGCTCGCGCAGGATCCCGAGGCGCGCGTCGCCGTCGAGACGCTCGTCACGACCGGTCTCGTGCACGTCGCGGGCGAGGTGCGCACGACCGGCTACGTCGACATCGGCTCGCTCGCGCGCCGCACGATCGTCGACATCGGCTACGACTCCAGCGAGGTGTCGTTCGACGGCAACTCCTGCGGCGTGACGGTCTCGATCGGCGAGCAGTCGACCGAGATCGCGACCGGCGTCGACACCGCCGTGGAGGCGCGTGCCGGCTCCACCGATCCGCTCGACCTCATCGGTGCCGGCGACCAGGGCATCATGTTCGGCTTCGCGACCGACGAGACGCCCACCTTCATGCCCGCCACCGCCTGGGCAGCGCACCGACTGGCAGAGCGGCTGGCAGCCGTGCGCCGCTCCGGCGACATCCCCTGGCTGCGGCCCGACGGCAAGACGCAGGTGACCATCGGCTACGACGGCTTCACGCCGGTGACGGTCGACGCCGTGCTCGTCTCGACGCAGCACGCGCCCGGCGTCACGGGCGACGAGATCCGCGCGGCCGTCTCCGAGCACGTGATCGAGCCGGTCATCGCGGATCTCGGCCTCGACGCATCCGCCATGCGCACGATCGTCAACCCCTCCGGCTCCTTCCTCACCGGTGGTCCGAAGGGCGACGCCGGGCTCACGGGCCGCAAGATCATCGTCGACACCTACGGCGGCGCTGCCCGGCACGGCGGCGGCGCCTTCAGCGGCAAGGACCCGTCGAAGGTCGACCGATCGGCCGCCTATGCGCTGCGCTGGGTGGCGAAGAACGCGGTCGCCGCGGGGCTCGCGTCGCGCCTCGAGGTGCAGGCCGCGTACGCGATCGGGATGGCGCAGCCCGTCGGGCTCTACGTCGAGACCTTCGGCACCGGCGCCGTCTCGAACGACGCCATCCAGGCGGCGATCCTCGAGGTCTTCGACCTGCGCCCCGGCGCGATCGTGCGCGACCTCGACCTGCGCAAGCCCATCTATCGCCAGACGGCCGCCTACGGGCACTTCGGCCGCGAGCTGCCCGGCTTCACCTGGGAGCGGCTCGACCGCGTCGACGCGCTGCGCTCCGCCGCGGGGCTCTGAGGTCGTTGCCCGCCGAGTCCGAGCACACGCGGTACGCCCGGGTCGTGGTCGACTCGCGGCTGCCGCAGCTGGATCGCCTCTTCGAGTACCGGGTGCCGCCGGGCATGACCGGCGTCGAGGCGGGCGTGCGGGTGCGCGTGCCGCTGCGCGGCGATCGCATGACCACCGGCTGGGTGGTCGAGACGACGTCGGAGCGCGCCTGGGAGGGTGAGGTCGCCGACGTCGAGAAGGTCATCTCGCCCGTGCCGGTGCTGCAGCCGGAGGTCTGGGCGCTCGCGCGGGCCGTCGCCGAGCGGGCGGCCGGTGGCGTGGCGGATGTGCTGCGCGTGGCGATCCCGGGCCGGCAGGCGCGCATCGAGAAGCAGTGGCTCGCGGCGGAGCGCGCGGCGCTGCCGGCGCTGCCGGCGCTCGCTGCGGCGTTCGCGGGCGCGGCGTCGCTGTCGGGACTGGTCGAGGATCGCCGCCGTGTCGCGCTCGAGTGCGCCGGCGGTGTGGCCGAGGTGACCGATGGCGAGGGCGAGGCGGTCTGGGTGGGTCGCTGGGCGATCACGCTCGCGGGGCTCGCCCGGCAGGCGATCGAGCGCGGCGAGCAGGCGCTCATCGTCGTGCCCGACCATCGCGACCAGCGGCAGCTGCGCATCGCGCTCACCGCTGCCGTCGGCGCGGAGCGCGTGGTCGAGCTCGACGCGCGGCAGAAGAACCCGGAGCGGTACCGCGGCTTCCTGCGCTGCCTCGACGGCGACCCGATCGCGATCATCGGGCCGCGCTCGGCGGTCTACGCGCCGGCGGCGCGGCTCGGCCTGCTGATGATCTGGGAGGACGGCGACCCGCTGCTGTCCGAGCCGCTGTCGCCCTGGGTGCATGCGCGCGACGCCGCCCTCGTGCGGCAGGGGCAGACCGGCTGCGCCCTGCTGCTCGCCGCCCACGCCCGGTCGACCGATGCCGAGCGGCTCGTCGAGCTCGGCTTCCTCGAGCACGAGCGCGCCGGCACGCATCGGGTGCGGGTGCTGCCCTCGGCGCTCACCGACGATGACCGCCGCGTGCCCGCATCCGCGTTCCGAGCGGCCCGGGACGCCTTGCAGTCGAGGCCCGTGCTCGTGCAGGTCGCGCGTCCCGGCCACGCGCCGGGGCTGCGCTGCGGCGACTGCGGCGCCCGTGGGCGCTGCGCGTTCTGCGGCGGACCGCTCGGCCAGCGCTCGCGCGGCGCTGCGCCCTCGTGCCGGCTGTGCGGTCGGCTCGCGGCGGCCTGGCGCTGCCCGCACTGCCAGGGTCAGCGACTCGTCGAGGTCGGCCGCGGATCGATGCGCGTCGCCGAGGAGCTCGGCCGCGCGTTCCCCGGCGTGCCCGTCATGGTCGCCGACGGCGAGCACGAGCGGCTGACGATCGATGCGAAGCCTCGGCTGGTCGTCGCGACGCGCGGTGCGGAGCCGCTCGCGGATGGCGGCTACGGCGCCGTGCTGCTGCTCGACGGCGAATCGCTGCTCTCGCGCGAGGGCCTGCGCGTGGGGGAGGAGGCGGTGCGCCAGTGGGCGACCGCGCGGGCGCTCGCCGCCGACGGCGCCACCATCGTGCTCACGGGCGTCGGCGGGGCGGCCTCATCCGCGATCACCGGCGACACCACGGTGCCCTTCGCCAAGGCCGAGCTGGCGGAGCGCCGCAGCCTGCGCTTCCCGCCCGCCGTGCGCACCGCATCCGTCGTCGGGCACCCGGATGCCGTCGCCGAGGCGCTCGAGGTGCTCGGCGAGGTCGAGCATCTCGACGTGCTGGGCCCGGTACCGGCGCCCGCGGAGGTCGTGAAGGGCAGCCGCGAGGGCGAGCTCGAGCGCGCCATCGCCCGCTTCGCCTACGCGGATGGCGCCCGGGTCGCCGGCATCGCGCGCGGCCGCGTGCTCGCCTCGGCCGCGCGCCCTCGCCGCCCCGGCGCGCCGCCGCGCCTCCGCATCCGCCTCGATGACCCCGAGCCCTTCGACGGCCTCTGACCCGCGCGCGCTGCGCCGCCACGGGCATCCCATCGGCAGTGGTACCGATCTGTCGCCTCGACGCCCCACAGCCGACACTCTCGTACCGCAACGCCACGCGCCTCGCGCGCCCCGCCCGGCGGCGGTACCGAATGGTCGCGTGCGCGCGCTCCGGGCGACCGTTCGGTACCGGAAGGCGGTGCCGGGCCACGGTGCGGCGAGTGCCGCGCGGGCCGGATCGGAGGCTGCGCGCCGGAGGCGGCGGCTCGATGCAGGATGATGGATGCCGAGGCCCAGCGCCTCGAACGCCCCACCCATCGTGAAGGAACCATGCGCATCGTCTTCGCCGGCAGCCCGGAAGCCGCCGTCCCCAGCCTCGAGGCGCTCGCCGCCCGGCACGAGATCGCGGCAGTGATCACGCGCGCTGCCTCCCCGCAGGGCCGCAAGCGCGTGCTGACCCCGACGCCGGTGGCGCAGGCCGCCGAGGCGCTGGGTCTGCCGGTGATCGAGGCGAACCGGCTCGACGCCGGCGCGACCGCGCGCATCAGCGCGCTCGAGCCGGAGCTCGCCGTCGTCGTCGCCTACGGCGGGCTCGTGCGCGAGCCGCTGCTGTCGATGCCGCCGCACGGCTGGATCAACCTGCACTTCTCGCTGCTGCCCGACTATCGGGGCGCTGCCCCCGTGCAGCGGGCGCTCATCGACGGCCATCGCGTCACGGGCGTGAGTGTGTTCCGGCTGGTGGCAGAGCTCGACGCGGGGCCGGTGGTGCGGATGCGCGAGGCCGAGATCCCCGACGGTGCGACGGCAGGCACGCTGCTCGCGCAGCTGGCGGAGCTCGGCGCGCACGAGCTGGTCGGGGCCGTCGACACGATCGCGAACGGCACGGCCGTGTTCGAGCAGCAGACCGGAGCGCCGACCCTCGCGCCGAAGCTCACGCTCGCCGATGGCGCGCTCGACCTCACGCAGACGGCGTCGACGCTGCTGGCCCGCTTCCGCGGCGTGACGCCCGAGCCGGGAGCGCACGCGACGGTGCTGCGGGAGGGCGGCGACGGCGAGCGCGTGAAGCTGCTCGCCATCGCGCGCTCGGGCGCTGAGCCGCTCGCGCCGGGCGAGGCCGCGCTCGCGGGTCGCACCGCAATCGTCGGCACCGGAAGCGCCCCGCTCGAGCTGCTCGAGGTGCAGCCGGCCGGCAAGCGCCCGATGGCCGGCGCCGACTGGCTGCGCGGCCGCGGCGGCACAGCCACCTTCGAGCTCCCCCCAGCACCCGTCACGAGACCCACCACCGACGAGGCACGCGCATGAGCGACCGCCCCCAGCAGCGCCGCCGCTCCCACGCCGGCAGCCGCCCGCAGTCCGAGACCGATGCGCAGAACGCCCGCCTCGTCGCCCGCGACGTCGTGCTCGACGTCGACCGCGACGACGCCTACGCCAACCTGCTGCTGCCGCAGCGCATCCGCGATGCCGGCCTCGACGCCGCCGACGCGGGCTTCGCGACCGAGCTCGCCTACGGCACGCTGCGGTGGCAGGGCCAGCACGATGCGCTCATCGCCGATGCCGCTGGCCGCCCGATCGACGAGATCGACCCCGAGACGCTCGCCACGCTGCGCATCGGCTCGCACCAGCTGAGCCGCATGCGCGTGCCCTCGCACGCAGCCGTCCACGAGACGGTCGCCCTGCTGCGCCACCACCGCGGCCGCGCGGGGTTCGCCAACGCGGTGCTGCGCCGCCTCTCGGAGGTGCCCGCCGAGGATCGGCTCGCCCGCATCACCGAGGGCCTCGCCGACGACGAGCGGCTGGCGCTCGAGACCGGCCACCCCGCCTGGGTGCTGCGCGCGCTGCGGCGCACGCTCGAGCGCGAGGGCGCCGGCGCCGAGCTGCCCGCGCTGCTCGCCGCCGACAACGTGCCGCCTGCCGTGCAGCTCGTGGCGCTGCCCGGCCTGGCGGACCCCGACGCGCTCGACCTGGAGCCGAGCGCGAGCCCCATCGGCCGCATCGCCCCCGCGGGCGATCCCGCGCGCATGCAGCAGATCGCCGACGGCACCTGGCGGGTGCAGGATGCCGGCAGCCAGCTGGCGGCCCTCGCCCTCACTCGCGCGCGCCCTGTCGCGCCCGGCGAGCGCTGGCTCGATCTGTGCGCCGGCCCCGGCGGCAAGGCCGCGCTCATGGCAGCGGAGGCCGCGATCGCGGGCGCGGACCTGGAGGCCAACGAGATGCTCCCGCACCGCTCGAAGCTCGTGCGAGAGGCCCTGCGCTCCGTCGTCGCCGTCTCGCCCGAGCACGCTCCGCGCGTCGTCACGGGCGATGGGCGCCGCTACGGCGAGGGCGACACGGCGCATGCCTTCGACCGGATCCTGCTGGACGCCCCCTGCACCGGCCTCGGCGCGCTGCGCCGCCGACCGGAGGCCCGCTGGCGCAAGCAGCCGACCGATGTGCCCGCGCTGGCCGCGCTGCAGTCCGAGCTGCTCGAGGCATCCGCCAAGGCGCTCAAGCCCGGCGGCATCATCGCCTACGTCACCTGCTCGCCGCACCTGGCCGAGACCCGCGCGGTCGTCGACCGCGCCGCCGCGCTGGGTCTGCGACCGCTCGACACCCGCGCGGTCATCGCCGACCTCGCGCCGGGCATCGCCCTCGGCGAGACGGGCGACGCCGTGCAGCTGTGGCCGCACCGCAACGGCACCGACGCCATGTTCATCCAACTGCTCACGACTGCTGAACGCTAGGGCGCGCGGGGGTCGATAGGCTGGAACCCATGGTCAGGATCCACCCCAGCATCCTCTCGGCCGATTTCGTGAACCTCGAGCGCGACCTCGAGAAGATCGCGAGCGCCGACGGCGTGCACGTCGACGTCATGGACGCGCACTTCGTGCCCAACCTCACCTTCGGCCTGCCGATGGTGCAGCGCATCGCCGAGGTGACGAGCCTGCCGATCGACGTGCACCTGATGATCGACGACCCTGACACCTGGGCGCCGCAGTACGCGATCGACGGCGTCGACACCGTCACGTTCCACGCCGAGGCCACCGGCGACGCCGTCTCGCTCGCCCGCGAGCTGCGCGCCCGCGGCGCCCGCGCATCCATCGCCATCAAGCCCGGCACGCTCGTCGACGAGGTGCTCGAGCACCTCACCGAGTTCGACATGGTGCTCGTCATGACCGTCGAGCCCGGCTTCGGCGGGCAGTCGTTCATGGCCGACATGATGCCGAAGCTCGAGGCGCTGCGCGGCAGGGCCGAGGATCTCGGCATCGACCTCGCGCTGCAGGTCGACGGCGGCATCACCGCCGACACGCTCCCGATCGCCGCGGCATCCGGGGCCAACGTGTTCGTCGCGGGCAGCGCCGTCTACGGGCACGCCTCGCCCCCCGACCGCATCGCCGAGCTGCGCGCAGCTGGCAAGGGCGCGTTCGACACCGGCATGATCGATCTGCGCGCCGTCCACCGCGGTCTCGCCGCGTCTGGCGGCGCGGGCACGACCGGTACCCTGGACGAGTGAAGACCTTCGACGAGCTGCATGCCGAGCTCGAGCGCACCATCGCCGAGCGCCCGGAGGGCTCCCGCACCGTCGAGCTCGTCGACGCCGGCGTGCACGCGATCGGCAAGAAGATCGTGGAAGAGGCCGCAGAGGTCTGGATGGCCGCCGAGCACGAGACCGACGATGACGCGGCGCTCGAGATCTCGCAGCTGCTGTACCACCTGCAGGTGCTCATGCACGCGAAGGGCATCTCGCTGCAGGACGTCTACCGACATCTCTGACGCGCCTTCCCACATCCGTCAGAACTGTTGAAGGAAGTCATGCTCAAGATCGCTGTGCCCAACAAGGGCTCACTGGCCGAGACGGCCGCCTGGATGCTCGACGAGGCCGGCTACCGCGGCCGTCGTGACGGCAAGGAGCTCATCGTCGTCGATGCCCGCAACGAGGTGGAGTTCTTCTTCCTCCGACCGCGCGACATCGCCACCTACGTCGGCTCCGGCGCCCTCGATGTCGGCATCACCGGCCGTGACCTGCTGCTCGACTCCGGCTCGGACGCCGTCGAGGTCGAGGGGCTGGGCTTCGCGCGCTCCACGTTCCGCTTCGCGGGCCCGGCCGGTCGCTTCCAGACCGCCGCCGACCTGCAGGGCGTGCGCATCGCCTCCAGCTACACGAAGCTCGTCGAGGACCACCTGGCAGCGCAGGGCATCACGGCCGAGCTCGTGCGCCTCGACGGCGCCGTGGAGTCCTCCGTGCGGCTCGGGGTGGCGGATGCGGTGGCCGACGTCGTCGAGACCGGCGGCACGCTGCGCGCCCAGGGCCTGGAGGTCTTCGGCGACCCGATCCTGACCAGCGAGGCCGTGCTGATCTCGAACGGCGGCAACCCCACGGGCCTGTCGCGGCTCAAGCGCCGCCTGGACGGCGTGATGGTCGCGCGGGACTACGTGCTCGTGGACTACGACATCGAGCGGTCGCGCCTCGACGCGGCCATCGGCATCGCACGCGGCTTCGAGAGCGCGACCGTCAGCCCGCTGCAGCGGGAGGGCTGGGTCGCGGTGCGCGTCATGGTGCGCCGCGACGACACGAACCAGATCATGGACGCCCTCGACGACGTCGGTGCGACGGCGATCATCGTCTCACGCATCCACGCCGCTCGACTCTGACGCCAGGCCACCCACTTCCGACAGGAGTCTCCCGATGCTCGCCACCCGCGTCATCCCGTGCCTCGACGTGGCGCACGGTCGCGTCGTCAAGGGCGTCAAGTTCCAAGGCCTGACCGATCAGGGCGACCCGGTGGAGCTGGCGTCGCGCTACGCCGAGCAGGGCGCCGACGAGATCACCTTCCTCGACGTGAAGGCGACCGTCGACGATGCCGGGACGATCCTCGACGTGGTCGAGCGCTGCGCGGAGCAGATCTTCATCCCGCTCACCGTGGGCGGCGGCGTGCGCGAGCGCGACGACGTCGCTCGGCTGCTGGCGCACGGCGCCGACAAGGTGAGCGTGAACTCCGCGGCCATCCGCGACCCGGCGCTCATCGATCGCATCGTGGCCGACTTCGGCTCGCAGGTGCTCGTGCTCTCGCTCGACGTGCGCCGCGCCGCGGAGCAGCCGAGCGGCTTCGAGGTGACCACGCACGGCGGCTCCCGCGGGGCAGGGCTCGACGCGATCGCCTGGGCCGAGGAGGGCATCGCGCGCGGTGTGGGCGAGCTGCTCGTCAACTCCATCGACGCGGACGGCACCAAGCAGGGCTTCGACCTCGAGCTGCTGCGCCTCGTGCGCGCAGCCGCGACCACGCCGGTGATCGCCTCCGGCGGCGCGGGCGAGCTGACGCACTTCGCCCCCGCGGTGCAGGCGGGCGCCGATGCCGTGCTGGCGGCGAGCGTCTTCCACAGCGGCCTGCACACGGTCGGCGAGGTCAAGGATGCGATGCGGATGGCCGGGGTGACGGTGCGATGACGAACGACGAGACCCGCGACCCGGGGGCCGAGGAGGGCGCGGTGCCGGGCGACGCGTTGCGCATGCCGCCGCTGAAGCTGGACGCCGACGGCCTGGTCGCCGCGGTCATCCAGGACGACGCCACCGGCGACGTGCTCATGGTCGGCTACATGGACGACGAGGCGCTGCGCCGCACCGCGACCGAGGGCCGCGTGACGTTCTGGTCGCGCTCGCGCCAGGAGTACTGGCGCAAGGGCGACACCTCCGGCAACATCCAGGTGCCGCGCTCGATCGCGCTGGACTGCGACGGCGACGCGCTGCTGATCCGCGTCGACCAGACCGGTCCCGCGTGCCACACGGGCGCGCGCTCGTGCTTCTTCACGCCCGTGCCGACGGCGGTCGCGTCGTGACCGAGCTCGACCGGGCGGGCTTCGACGCGCTGCTGCGCGACCATCGCATCGTGCCGGTCGTGCGCGAGCTGTTCCTCGACGCCGAGACGCCCGTGGGCATCTACCGCCGCCTGGCGGCCGGGCGCACCGGCAGCTTCCTGCTGGAGTCGGCGCAGCAGGGCGTGTGGAGCCGCTACTCCTTCGTCGGCGTCGCCTCCTTCGGCCAGCTCACCGCCGATTGCGGTCGCGTCGTCTGGCGCTCCGAGCACGTCTCCGAGCAGCGGCTGCTGGGCGACGACGCGCCGTCCGGGGGCCTCGCGACCGTTGAGCACGTGCTGCGCCGGTGGGCCACCCCGCGCATCGAGGGCCTGCCGCGGCTCACGAGCGGTCTCATCGGGCACATCGGATGGGAGGCCGTGCGCGAGATCGAGCACCTCCCGAACGCACCCGAGCGCGAGGTCGACGTGCCCGCGATCGCGATGCACCTCGCCGCGACGATGGTGGTGCTCGACCACCGCACCGGGGCCGCGCACCTGGTGGTGAACGTGCTCAACGACGGCGTCGACGACGCGGATGCGCTGTGGCGCGACGCCCAGGAGCGGCTCGCAGCACTCGAGCGCCAGCTGATGGCGCCCGCGTCCGGGTCGCTCGCGGTGCTCGACCGGGACGCGGAGCCCGACGCCGCAGCGCGCGTGAGCCCCGACGCTTTCCGCGGCATGGTCGAGCGCTCCAAGCAGCACATCGTCGACGGTGACGTCTTCCAGGTCGTGCTCTCCACGCGCTTCGACCTGCCGACCGATGCCGACCCGCTCGAGGTCTACCGCGCGCTGCGGGTGCTGAACCCCTCGCCCTACCTCTACCTGCTGAGCCTCGAGACCGCCGACGGCGAGCCCTACGCGGTCGTCGGCTCGAGCCCGGAGGCGCTCGTCACCGTGCACGACCGTCGCGCGACCATGCATCCGATCGCCGGCAGCCGCCCCCGCGGCGCCGACGCGCAGGCCGACCGCGACCTCGCCGACGACCTGCTCGCCGATCCCAAGGAGCGCAGCGAGCACGTCATGCTCGTCGACCTGGCGCGCAACGACCTCGCGAAGGTGTGCGTCGCGGGCACGGTGGCGGTGACGGAGCTCATGGCGATCGAGCGCTTCAGCCACATCATGCACATCGTCTCCACCGTGGAGGGCGACATGCGGCACGGCACCTCCGCCGTCGACGCCTTCCGCGCGACGTTCCCGGCGGGCACCCTCTCCGGCGCCCCGAAGCCGCGCGCCCTCGAGCTGATCGACGAGCTCGAGAGCGCCCAGCGCGGCGTCTACGGCGGCGTGGTCGGGTGGTTCGACCTGGCGGGCGACGCCGACCTCGCGATCGCGATCCGCACCGTCACGATGCGCGACGGCGTCGCGCACGTGCAGTCGGGCGCCGGACTGGTGGCCGACAGCGATCCGGAGAGCGAGCTGCAGGAGGTGCGCAGCAAGGCCGCCGCGCCGCTGCGCGCCGTCGCCGTCGCCTCCTCGATGCGGACCCGTCCGTGAGTCGCCTGCTCGTCCGCGGCCGGTCGGTCGCGGTGCTGCTGCTGCTGCTCGCGGCCGCGCTCGGCGTGCTCAGCGCCACCCAGCCGTGGGGGAGCGCGCTGCTCACCGACGGGCGCGCGCTGGCGGTCACGGGGCAGGAGCTCGCGAGCGGCGTGACGATCATGTCGCTCTCGCTCGCCGTGCTCGCACTCGTGCTGCCGATCGCCGGCATCGCATGGCGCTTCATCCTGGGTGCGCTGGCCGCGATCCTGGGAGCCGGGCTCATCGCGCACGTGCTGGGGACCCGCGGCGGCATCCTCGCCGCCCTCGACGCCCGGGTCGCCGAGGCGACGGGCATCGCGGGCTCGGGACAGGCCGCCGAGATCGTGGAGCTCGCCGTGCACGGCTGGCCCGCCCTCGGCGTCGCGAGCGGCGCGATCGCCATCGCCGCGGGACTGTGGGTGGGCGGCAGCGCCCGCAGCTGGCCCGCACGCGCCCCGCGGGCCGCGCGCTACGAGCGCACCGGGTCGGGGCTCGCGTGGGACGCCATGGACGACGGAGAGGATCCGACTCGGTAGACTGGCCACCTGGCGCGTGAGTACGGCCAGAGTTCGACCCGAGGAGCATCGTGAACGCACGCAACGGCATCAGCGAGGATCACGTGACGGATCTGCACGTGGCCGACTACGACCCGAAGTTCGTCGACCCGGGCCACGGCAACTCGCGCGCCGCATGGATCAGCATCATCGTCATGCTGGTGGCCGTCGCCGCCGGCACCCTGTTCTTCTTCCTCGACATGCCCGCGCTCGTGTGGGCGAGCGCCGGCCTGCTGCTCGTCGGCGTGCTGCTGTGGCCGATCCTCGCGAGGGCCGGCTACGGGCTGCAGGACCACTGAGCGTGCTCGACGCGCTCACCCGGGGCGCGCTCGAGGACGCAGCTCGACGACGCGAGAGCCTGCCGCTCGAGCGTCTCGAGTCGCTCGCGCTCGCAGCCCGGCAGCCGATCGACGCCGCCGCCATGCTCGCGACGCCCAAGCCCGGCTCCGACGGCCCGCACATCATCGCCGAGGTGAAGCGCGCGAGCCCCTCGAAGGGCCCGCTCGCCGACATCCCCGCGCCCGCCGCACTCGCCGCCAGCTACGAGGCCGGCGGCGCGAGCGCCATCAGCGTCCTCACCGAGGAGCGGCAGTTCCTCGGCTCGCTCGACGACCTGCGCGCCGTGCGCGACGCCGTGCAGATCCCGGTGCTGCGCAAGGACTTCATCGCCGACGAGTACCAGCTGCTCGAGGCGCGAGCCTTCGGCGCTGACATGGTGCTGCTGATCGTCGCGTCGCTCGAGCCCGCGAGGCTCGTGCAGCTGCACGACTTCGCCACCGGACTCGGCCTCTCGGTGCTCGTCGAGGTCCACGACGAGCGCGAGATCGACGCGGCCCTCGCCGCAGACGCGCGCATCCTGGGCGTCAACACGCGCAACCTCAAGACCTTCACCATGCATCCGGAGCGCTTCGCCGACCTGCGCGCTCGCATCCCCGCCGGCACCGTCGCGGTCGCCGAGTCGGGAGTGCGAACCGCCGACGATGTGGCTCGCTACCGCCGCGACGGCGCGGACGCGGTGCTCGTCGGGGAGGCGCTCGTCATCGACGGCGACCCCGCCGCACGCGTCGCAGAGTTCGGGAGAGCCTCATGACCACCCAGCAGCCCACGTCCCTGCGGGGCCACCACGGCCCGTGGTTCGGCGCCTTCGGCGGGGTGTTCATGCCCGAGCCGCTCATGGCCGCGATCGACGAGCTCGCCGAGTGCTACGAGGCGTGCAAAGCCGACCCCTCCTTCCAGGCGGAGTTCCAGCGGCTCTCGCGCGACTACACCGGCCGGCCGTCGCTGCTGACCGAGGCCACGCGGCTGAGCGAGATCGCCGGCGCGCGCATCCTGCTCAAGCGGGAGGATCTCAACCACACCGGCAGCCACAAGATCAACAACGTGCTCGGGCAGGCCCTCGTCGCGCAGCGGCTCGGCAAGACGCGGCTGATCGCCGAGACCGGTGCCGGCCAGCACGGCGTCGCCACCGCGACCGCAGCAGCGCTGTTCGGCATGGAGTGCGTCGTGTACATGGGCGAGGTCGACACCGAGCGCCAGGCGCTGAACGTCGCGCGCATGCGACTGCTCGGCGCAACGGTGGTGCCGGTCACGAGCGGATCACGCACCCTGAAGGACGCGATCAACGAGGGCCTGCGCGACTGGGTCGCCAATGTCGACTCCACGCACTACCTGATGGGCACGGTCGCGGGCCCGCACCCGTTCCCGGAGATGGTGCGCGACTTCCACAGCGCCATCGGCGAGGAGGCGCGCGAGCAGACCATCGAGCTCACCGGTGCGCTGCCGGATGCGGTGCTCGCGTGCGTCGGCGGCGGCTCGAACGCCATGGGCATCTTCCACGCCTTCCTCGACGACGCCCAGGTGCGACTCATCGGGCTGGAGGCCGCCGGCGACGGTGCCGACACCGAGCGCCACGCGCTCTCCATCGAGCGCGGCACGCCCGGGCTGCTGCACGGCATGCGCACCTATCTGCTGCAGGACGACGACGGGCAGACGCTCGAGTCGCACTCCATCTCCGCCGGCCTCGACTACCCGGGCGTCGGTCCCGAGCACGCGTGGCTGCACGACATCGGCCGCGCCGAGTACCTGCCGGTGAGCGACCGCGAGGCGATGGACGCCTTCCTCGCGCTCACCCGCTCCGAGGGCATCATCCCCGCCATCGAGTCGGCGCACGCCATCGCCGGTGCGCTCCGCATGGCGAAGGAGCAGCCGGGTGCGACCCTGCTGGTCTCGCTCTCCGGCCGCGGCGACAAGGACGTGGCGACCGCAGGGCGCTGGTTCGACGTGCTCGACGAGGGAGCGCAGCAGCTGTGAGCGCCGAGCAGATGAACACCGAGCAGATGAACACCGAGCAGAAGAGCGTCACCGAGACCGCGATCCGCGCTGCGGGCAACCGCGCCCTGATCGGCTACCTGCCGGTCGGCTATCCCGATCCGGCGACCTGCGTCGAGGCGGTCGTCGCGCTCGCCGATGCCGGCTTCACGGCCATCGAGCTGGGCGTGCCGTACAGCGATCCCGGCATGGACGGTCCCGTCATCCAGGCCGCCACCCAGGCGACGCTCGAGCGCGGCTTCCGGCTCGAGGAGCTCTTCGAGACGATCGAGGCGATCACGGCCCGCACCGACATCCCGGTGCTCGTGATGACCTACTGGAACCCGGTGCTGCGCTACGGCGTCGACCGCTTCGCCGCGCGCTTCGCCGCCGCCGGGGGAGCAGGACTCATCACTCCCGACCTCACGCCCGAGAACGCCGCCGAGTGGCTCGCCGCCGCCGAGCGCCACGACCTCGACCGCGTCTTCCTCGCGGCGCCGTCATCGTCGAGCACGCGCCTCGACGCCGTGGTCGAGGCCTCTCGCGGCTTCGTCTACACCGTCTCGACCATGGGCACCACCGGCACCCGGCAGGACGTCGACCAGGCCGCCCGCGCGCTCGCGGACCGCATCGCCACCCATGCGGATGCGCTGGGTCGCGAGACCCTGCGCTGCGTCGGGGTGGGCATCTCGACGCCCGAGCACGTGCGGCAGGTCCTCGACTACGCCGACGGCGCCATCGTCGGCTCCGCCCTCGTGCGCGCGCTCGGCTCCGGCGGCGTGCCCGCGCTGCGCGACCTCGCCGCCTCGCTCGCGCTGGGTACACTCGACGGCGGCCCTGCGACGCCGGCACCAGATGAGAAGGGCATTCCCGCGTGATCAGCCAGTCCGGAGCATCACTGCTCCAGAGCATCCCCAGCCCGAGCCCCGAGTGGCAGCAGCTGGCCATCGGTCAGTGGCTCGAATCGATCGGCGTGATGCCCCTCATCCAGGGATCCGTGCTCGGCGCGGTGGTCTTCGGCCTCGTGCTCGGCGCCGTGATCGCGGTCGTCGTGATCGCCGGCTGGCTCCTCTCCGGGTCGCTGACGCGCAAGGACGCCGGCTGGACGCTGCTGATGAGCCTGCTGTTCGGCGTCGCGGTGGGCTTCCTGCTGCGCATCGTCGGGCCGACCTGGGGCATCCAGACCTACGCGCTGTGCATCCTGGCCGGCATCGTCGCGGCGACGCTGCTGACCGGCTACCGGCTGCGGCAGCGCGGCGTTGACGCCGGCTACGTGATCGACATCGCCGTGTGGGCCGTGCTGCTCGGCATCGCCGCGGCGCGGCTCTTCCACGTCGTCACCCACCCGGACGACTACTTCGGCCCCGGCCGCGACCCGATGACCGCGTTCTACATCTGGGAGGGCGGCATCGCGATCTTCGGCTCCCTCATCGGCGGCGCGATCGGCATCTGGATCGGGTGCCGCATGTCGGGCCTGCGCTTCACCACCTTCGTCGACGCGCTGGCGCCCGGGCTGCTGCTCGCGCAGGCCTTCGGCCGCCTCGGCAACTGGTTCAACCACGAGCTCTTCGGCCAGCCGACGAGCCTGCCGTGGGGCCTCGAGATCGAGGAGACCAACGCGGCGTTCCCCGTCGGGCTGCCGGTCGAGACGCTCTTCCACCCCACCTTCGCGTACGAGATCGTCTGGAACGTGCTGGGTGCGGTGCTGCTGCTCTGGCTCGACCGCAAGCGGGATGTGCAGTGGGGTCGCCTGATCGCGCTCTACCTCATCTGGTACGGCCTCGGCCGGTCGGTGTTCGAGACCATCCGCCTCGACCCGTCGGAGCTCATCTTCGGCATCCGCACCAACGTCTGGATGGCCTTCCTCGCCATCGCGATCGGTGTGGTCGTGTGGATCGTGCAGACCCGTCGGCACCCGGGCCTGGAGCCGTCACCGTGGATGCCCGGCCGCGAGCCCGGTGCCGACGAGGGCGTAGACTCGGATCGCTATACCGACCTCCCCGAGTCCCGCACCCAGGATGACGCCGAGGCCACCGCCGCAGAACCCGCGGCCGCAACCAGGTAGATCTGCGCTCGTCTGAGCGCTTGCGGGCCGACGGTGTCCCGCTCCGACCGCAGGCACGACAGCACAGGAGCACCATGCGCACGATCAACGATCGCTCGAACGGAGCCTTCACCTCGCGGGACCTCGGCCTGCCAGCGGCCGAGGGGCTCTACGACCCGCGGCACGAGCGCGATTCGTGCGGCCTGGCGATGGTCGCGACGACCCGTGGGACGGCGGGCCACGACATCGTCGCGCTGGCGCTGGACGCGCTGCGCAACCTCGAGCACCGCGGCGCGGTCGGCTCGGATGCGGGCACCGGCGATGGCGCGGGCATCCTGACGCAGATGCCCGACGGCTTCCTGCGGGCAGTGGTGGACTTCGAGCTGCCGCAGCCGGGCGCCTACGCCGCGGGCCTCGCGTACCTGCCCCTCGACGACGCGGAGCGGGAGCGCGTCAAGGAGCGCATCTGGGAGCTCGCGGGCCAGGAGCGCCTGCGCGTGCTGGGCTGGCGCGAGGTGCCGACGGCGCCGGATGCGCTCGGCAAGCTCGCCCGCGCGGCGATGCCCGCCATCCACCAGCTCTTCGTGACCGGCGCCAACGGCCCGACGAAGGGCATCGAGCTCGATCGGCTCACCTGGCGGCTGCGCAAGCGCATCGAGCGCGAGCTGGGGGAGTACCTGCCCTCGCTGTCGAGCCGCACCATCACCTACAAGGGCATGGTGACGACGCTCCAGCTGGAGCCGTTCTACCCCGACCTCTCGGACGAGCGCTTCGAGACGAAGCTCGCGATCGTGCACTCGCGCTACTCCACCAACACCTTCCCCTCCTGGCCGCTCGCGCAGCCGTTGCGGATGATCGCCCACAACGGCGAGATCAACACCGTCGAGGGCAACCGCAACTGGATGGCCGCGCGCGAGTCGCAGCTCGCGAGCGAGGTGCTGGGCGACCTGCGCCCGCTGAAGCCGATCGTGACCCCGGGCCTGAGCGACTCCTCGTCGTTCGACGAGGTGCTCGAGCTGCTCACCCTCGCGGGCCGCTCGCTGCCGCACGCGATCATGATGATGGTGCCGCCGGCCTGGGAGAACCAGACCGACATGCCGCAGGATCTGCGCGACTTCGCCGAGTACCACTCGCTGCTCATGGAGCCGTGGGACGGGCCGGCCGCGATCAGCTTCACGGACGGCTCGCTCGTCGGCGCCACCCTCGATCGCAACGGCCTGCGCCCCGGGCGCTGGCTGGAGACCGATGACGGCCTCGTCGTGCTGGCCTCGGAGACCGGCGTGCTGCCGATCGACCCGAGCCGCGTCGTGCGGCGCGGCCGCCTGCAGCCCGGCGTGCTGTTTCTGGTCGACACGGAGGCCGGCCGGGTCGTGCCCGACGAGGAGATCAAGCGCGAGCTCGCGCAGATGGAGCCGTGGGGCGACTGGCTCGACTCCAGCCGCATCCATCTCGCCGACCTGCCCGAGCGCGAGCACGTCGCGCACACCGCCGCATCCGTCACCCGCCGCCAGCGCACCTTCGGGTACACCGAGGAGGAGGTGCGGGTCCTCATCGCGCCGATGGCGAAGAACGGCGCCGAGCCGCTCGGCGCCATGGGCTCCGACACCCCCGTCGCTGTGCTGGCGGAGCGCCCGCGGCTGCTGTTCGACTACTTCACCCAGGCTTTCGCGCAGGTGACCAACCCGCCGCTCGACTCGCTGCGGGAATCCATCGTCACGAGCATGACGATGGGCCTGGGCCCGGTCCGCAACCTGCTGACCGCCACGCCCTCGCACGCGAGCCAGATCATCCTCGACTTCCCGGTGATCGACAACGATGCGCTGGCGAAGATCCGCTCGATCGACCGCACGCCGGGCTCGCGTCGCACCGTGGTCGTGAAGGGGCTGTACCGCGTCGACGACGGGCCGGAGGCGATGGAGCAGCGGCTCGACGCGATGTGCCGCGAGGTCGACGAGGCGATCGTCGATGGCGCGCAGTACGTGATCCTGTCGGATCGCGACTCCACCGACCAGCTGGCGCCGATCCCGACGCTGCTGATGACGAGCGCGGTGCACCACCACCTCATCAAGGCGTCGACCCGGATGCGGGTCGGCATCGTGGTGGAGGCCGGCGACGTGCGCGAGGTGCACCACGTGGCGCTGCTGATCGGCTACGGCGCGAGCGCGGTCAACCCGTACCTCGCGATGGAGACCGCCGAGCAGCTCGCGCTCTCCGGCCAGCTGGGTGCCGACGTCGACACGGCCGTGCGCAACCTCATCACCGCCCTCGGCAAGGGCGTGACGAAGATCATGTCGAAGATGGGCATCTCCACCGTCGGCTCCTACGGCGGCGCGCAGGCCTTCGAGGCCGTCGGCCTGTCGCAGGAGCTCGTCGACCGCTACTTCACCGGCACCCACTCGCCGCTGGGCGGCGTGGGCCTGGACGTGATCGCCGAGGAGAACCGGATGCGGCACCGCTGCGCGTACCCGGATGAGCGAGCGGCGCTCGCGCACGAGCGGCTGCAGACCGGCGGCGAGTACCAGTGGCGACGCGACGGCGCACCGCACCTGTTCAATCCCGAGACCGTGTTCAAGCTGCAGCACGCGACCCGCACCGGCCGCTATGAGGTCTTCGAGGACTACACCCGGCTGGTCGACGACCAGGCTGCGCAGCTGCAGACGCTGCGGGGGCTGATGCGACTGCGCACCGACGCGGTGGAGCCCATCCCCGTCGACGAGGTGGAGCCGGTCTCCGAGATCGTCAAGCGCTTCTCGACCGGCGCGATGAGCTACGGCTCGATCTCGCAGGAGGCGCACGAGACGCTCGCGATCGCGATGAACCGGCTGGGCGGCAAGTCCAACACCGGCGAGGGCGGCGAGGATGTCGACCGGCTGCTCGATCCCGAGCGGCGCAGCGCCATCAAGCAGGTCGCATCCGGGCGCTTCGGCGTCACGAGCATGTACCTCACGCATGCCGACGACATCCAGATCAAGATGGCGCAGGGCGCCAAGCCCGGCGAGGGCGGGCAGCTGCCGCCGGGGAAGGTCTACCCGTGGGTCGCGCGCACGCGGCACGCGACCGCCGGCGTCGGCCTCATCTCGCCGCCGCCGCACCACGACATCTACTCGATCGAGGATCTCAAGCAGCTGATCTTCGATCTCAAGCGGGCCAACACCGCCGCGCGCGTGCACGTCAAGCTCGTCTCGCAGTCGGGCATCGGCGCGGTCGCGGCCGGCGTGGCGAAGGCGAAGGCCGACGTGGTGCTCGTCTCCGGCCATGACGGGGGCACGGGCGCGAGCCCGCTGAACTCGCTCAAGCACGCGGGCACGCCGTGGGAGATCGGCCTCGCCGAGACCCAGCACACGCTGATGGTGAACGGGCTGCGCGAGCGGGTGAGCGTGCAGGTCGACGGCCAGCTGAAAACCGGCCGCGACGTCATCATCGGTGCACTGCTGGGCGCAGAGGAGTTCGGCTTCGCGACGGCACCGCTGGTCGTCTCCGGCTGCATCATGATGCGCGTGTGCCACCTCGACACCTGCCCGGTCGGGGTCGCGACGCAGAACCCGGTGCTGCGACAGCGCTTCACGGGCAAGCCCGAGTTCGTCGTGCAGTTCTTCGAGTTCCTGGCGCAGCAGGTGCGCGAGCAGCTCGCGCAGCTCGGGCTGCGCTCGCTCGACGAGGCGATCGGCCGCTCCGACCTGCTCGACATCGACCCGGCCATCCAGCACTGGAAGGCCGAGGGGCTCGACCTCACACCCGTGCTCACGCGACCGACGAGCGCCCAGGGCGCGCCGCGTCGCACGACCGACCAGGACCACGAGCTCGAGCAGCAGCTCGACACGCGGCTGCTGCCCGACCTCGAGCGGGCGCTCGACGCGGGCGAGCGCCTGGTGCTCGACATGGAGATCGCGAACACCGATCGCGCGGTCGGCACCATGCTCGGCAACGCCATCACGCGCCGCGCCGGCGAGGCAGGGCTCGAACCCGGCACGATCGACCTCACGCTCCGCGGCTCCGCGGGTCAGTCGCTCGGCGCCTTCGTGCCCCGCGGCATCGCGCTGCGCCTGCATGGCGACGCCAACGACTACGTGGGCAAGGGGCTCTCCGGCGGGCTCATCACCGTGCGGCCGCCCACGGGCGCCGCGCTCGTGGCCGAGCACAACGTCATCGCCGGCAACGTGATCGGCTACGGCGCCACGAGCGGCGAGCTCTACCTGCGCGGCGTCGTGGGCGAGCGCTTCCTGGTGCGCAACTCTGGCGCGACCGCCGTGTGCGAGGGCGTCGGCGACCACGCGCTCGAGTACATGACCGGCGGCATCGCCGTAATCCTCGGCGACACCGGCCGCAACATCGGCGCCGGCATGTCCGGCGGCTGCGCCTACATCCTCGACCTCGACCCGCTGCTGCTCAACCAGGACTCCTTCCACCAGGGGGAGCTGCGCATCGACCGGCTCAGCGACGAGGACACGATCGAGCTGCGCGCGATCCTCGAGCGCCATCGGGAGCTGACCGGTTCGGTCGTCGCCGAGCGGCTGCTCGCCGGGGACCTCTCGCGCGTCTCGAAGCTCGTGCCGCGCGACTGGGCGATGGTGCGCGACATCCGTCTCGACGCCGAGCAGCAGGGCGTCGATCCCGACTCCGACAACATCTGGCGCAAGATCCTGGAGGTGACCGGTGGCTGATCCGCGTGGATTCCTGAAGGTGACGGAGCGCGAGCTCCCGAAGAAGCGACCGGTGCCCGTGCGCATCCTCGACTGGCGCGAGATCGGCGAGCCGGGGGACTCGGCCGTGCTCAAGCGGCAGGCGGGTCGCTGCATGGACTGCGGCGTGCCGTTCTGCCACCAGGGATGCCCGCTCGGCAACCTGATCCCGGAGTGGAACGACCTCACCTGGCGCGGCGAGGGTCGCGCCGCGAGCGACCGGCTGCACGCGACCAACAACTTCCCTGAGCTCACCGGCCGGCTGTGCCCGGCGCCGTGCGAATCCTCCTGCGTGCTCGGCATCAACCAGCCGGCCGTGACGATCAAGTCGATCGAGCAGGCGATCGCCGATGATGCCTTCGCGCACGGGTGGACCGAGCCGAATCCGCCGGCACGCCTGACCGGCAAGACCGTCGCGGTGGTCGGCTCCGGTCCCGCGGGCCTGGCGGCGGCGCAGCAGCTCACGCGCGCGGGACACACGGTCGCCGTCTACGAGCGCGATGATCGCATCGGCGGGCTGCTGCGGTACGGCATCCCCGACTTCAAGCTCGAGAAGCACACGATCGACGCCCGACTCGCGCAGATGCAGGCGGAGGGCACGCGCTTCCGCGCCGGCGTGGAGATCGGCCGCGACATCAGCTGGGAGGATCTCTCGCACCGATTCGACGCGGTCGTGGTGGCCACCGGCGCTCCCGTCGCCCGCGAGCTGACGATCCCGGGTCGCGAGCTCGACGGCGTGCACCTGGCGATGGACTACCTCGTGCAGCAGAATCGCGCCGTCGCCGGCACGCAGCCCGCGAACCAGATCACGGCGAAGGGCAAGCACGTCGTGGTGCTCGGCGGTGGCGACACCGGCTCCGACTGCATCGGCACCGCGCACCGCCAGGGAGCCCTCTCGGTCACGAACCTCGCCATCGGCATCCAGCCGCCCTCGGAGCGCCCCGACCACCAGCCGTGGCCGATGCACCCGACGCTGTTCGAGGTGCAGACGAGCCACGAGGAGGGCGGCAACCGCGAGTACCTCGCGTCGACCGTCGAGTTCCTCGCGAACGCCGCAGGCGAGGTGCGGGCGCTGCTCATCGCCGAGACCGAGATCGTCGACGGCGCGCGCCGCCCGAAGCCCGGCACCGAGCGGGAGGTCCCGGCAGACCTCGTGCTGCTGGCCATGGGCTTCACGGGTGCGGACGCCGCGATCGGCGAGGCGCTGCAGCTCGCCTTCGAGCGCGGCCTGCCCCAGCGGCGCGATGACTTCTCCACCGACCGGCCCGGCGTGTTCGTCGCCGGGGACGCCGGCCGTGGCGCATCGCTCATCGTGTGGGCGATCGCCGAGGGCCGTGCGGCCGCGGCCGCCGTGGATGCATACCTCGAGGGGTCGAGCGAGCTGCCCGCACCTGTGCGGGCGAGCGATCGCCCCTTCGCCGCCTGATGCAGCTGCCCGTGCCAGTCGCGGGCAACAGTGACAGGATGGAACCGTTCGTGCCGATCCCACCCAGGCGGCGCGATGACGAAAGCGAGTGACTTGTGAGAAGAGCCAAGATCGTCGCGACGTGGGGGCCGGCCCTCGCCGGCTACGAGAACACGAAGGCCGCGATCGCGGCCGGTGTGAACGTCGCGCGCATGAACCTCAGCCACGGAGACCGAAGCGTGCACGAGGAGGTGTACGCCAACATCAGGCGCGCCTCCGACGAGCTGCAGATGCCCGTCGGCATCCTGGTCGACCTGCAGGGCCCGAAGATCCGTCTGGGCAAGATCCCCGGCGGACCGTTCGACCTCGCGCAGGGCGATCGCTTCACGATCACCACCGACGACATCGAGGGTGACGGGCAGCGCGCCGGCACGACGTTCGCGGGCCTGCCCGCCGACGTGCAGCCGGGCGATCCGCTGCTGATCGATGACGGACGCATCAGCCTGCGCGCGGTCGAGGTCACCGAGACCGACGTGATCACCGAGGTGGTCGTGGGCGGCGCGGTGAGCTCCAACAAGGGCATCAACCTGCCCGGCGTGGCCGTCAACGTGCCCGCGCTGAGCGAGAAGGACGAGTCCGACCTGCGCTGGGCGCTGGATCTGGGCGCCGACATCATCGCGCTGTCGTTCGTGCGCGACGCCAAGGACATCGAGCGCGTGCACGAGATCATGGCGGAGGAGGGCAGGAAGCTGCCCGTCGTCGCGAAGATCGAAAAGCCGCAGGCGGTCGAGAACCTCGCCGACATCATCGATGCGTTCGACGCCATCATGGTCGCCCGCGGCGACCTCGGCGTGGAGCTGCCGCTCGAGCAGGTGCCGCTGGTGCAGAAGCGCGCGGTCGAGATGGCCCGGCGCTGGGCGAAGCCCGTGATCGTCGCCACGCAGGTGCTCGAGTCGATGATCGACAGCCCGCGCCCCACCCGCGCGGAGGCGAGCGACTGCGCCAACGCCATCCTGGACGGTGCGGATGCGGTCATGCTCTCGGGCGAGACGAGCGTCGGCAAGCACGCCGTCACGACCATCGAGACGATGGCGCGCATCATCGAGGTCGCGGAGGAAGAGGGTCTCGGGCGCATCGCACCGCTCGGCACCAAGCCGCGAACGCAGGGCGGCGCGATCACCCTGGCAGCGCTGGAGGTCGCCGAGTTCGTCGAGGCGAAGGCGATCGTCGTCTTCACCGAGTCGGGCGACTCCGCGCGCCGCATGTCGCGGCTGCGGCCGGCCATGCCGATGTTCGGCTTCACGCCGGATCCGGAGATCGAGTGCCGCATGCAGCTCATCTGGGGCATGCACACGCACCTGGTCGACCGCGTCACGCACACCGACGACATGATCGCGCAGGTCGACGGCATCCTGATCGGCAAGCAGATGGCGGCGCCGGGGGACAAGGTGGTCGTCATCTCCGGCATGCCGCCCGGCATCTCCGGCTCCACGAACGACTTGCGCGTGCACCGCGTGGGCGACGTGCAGGCGGAGGCGGCGCCGGCGTATCACGGCAAGCGCCGCATCGAGGTCGTCCACTCGGTCCCGTCGCCCGACGAGGACTGACGACCGCTCGTCGGTCGAGGAGCGTGCCTGCGCACCCGGTGCCCGTCACGAGACCAGCGGCCCGTCCCGATCGGGGCGGGCCGCACTCGCGTGCCGGTGGTGGGACTCGAACCCACAATCCTTGCGGAAGCGCAGTTTGAGTGCGCCGCGTATGCCAATTCCGCCACACCGGCCGACGGGACGGAAGGCGTGCCCGCGACGAAGACTAGGCTAGTCGACATGACCGACGACCTCTTCGCCGAGCCGCAGCTCGACACCGCTGACGCTGGTGACGCTCCCGCATCCGCCGCCCGCACCGTCCTCGTCGCCGAGGACGAGTCGCTGATCCGGCTCGACATCGTCGAGACGCTCCAGGCGGCCGGCTACCGGGTCGTGGGGGAGGCGGGCGACGGTGAGCGTGCCGTCGAGCTCGCCACCGAGCTCCGACCGGATCTGATCGTGATGGATGTGAAGATGCCGAAGATGGACGGCATCAGCGCCGCCGAGAAGATCGGTGCCGCGAAGATCGCGCCGGTCGTGCTGCTCACGGCCTTCAGCCAGAAGGAGCTCGTGGAGCGCGCGAGCGAGGCGGGCGCGCTCGCCTACGTCGTCAAGCCGTTCACCCAGAACGACCTGCTGCCCGCGATCGAGATCGCGCTGGCCCGCTGGGACCAGATCCGCACGCTCGAGTCCGAGGTCGCCGATCTCGCCGACCGCTTCGAGACCCGCAAGGTCGTCGACCGGGCGAAGGGCCTGCTCAACCAGCGCATGGGGCTCTCGGAGCCCGAGGCCTTCCGCTGGATCCAGAAGGCGTCGATGGATCGCCGCCTCACCATGGCCGAGGTCGCCCACGCCGTCATCGAGCAGCTGGACCCCAAGAAGAAGTAGCAGCCCGCCCGCGCCGCCCTCTCGCGCGCCCGCCAACCCGCCACCAGCGGCGCGTGTCAGGTTGTTGTCCTCGATCGGCCCCGGAACAGCAACAAGCTGACACGCGGCCGCGTGCGGGTGCGTGCGGCGGGCGCTGGTCAGCGGGACTTGATGAAGTTCGTGATGCGCAGCGTCGACGCGCGCCTGCCCTCGTCGTCGGTGCAGACGATCTCGTGCACCGTCATCGAGCGGCCTAGGTGCACGGCGCGGCACTCGGCCGTCACCCATCCGCTCGTGATCGAGCGCGTGTGCGTGGCGTTGATGTCGGTGCCGACGGCGTAGCGCTCCTCACCGGCGTGGATGTTCGCGCTGATCGAGCCGAGCGTCTCGGCGATCACGCAGTACGCGCCGCCATGCACGAACCCGACCGGCTGGGTATTGCCCTCGGCAGGCATCCGCGCGATCGAGTGCTCCGCCGAGAGCTGCAGGAACTCGATGCCCATGCGCTCGGCGAGCTGCCCTCCGGGCTTGCCGTCGCGGCGCTCGATCAGGGCCTTCGTGGCCGCATCTGGCTCGCTCGGCAGGTGCACGGGACTCCGCTCGGTGGGGGCTGTCGGCGGCCGGGGCTAGGCTGGCTGCCGTGTCGGACACGAAGCCTACCCTCATGGTCATCGACGGCCATTCGCTCGCATTCCGGGCGTTCTTCGCCCTGCCGCTGGAGAATTTCGTCAACTCCGAAGGCCAGCACACGAACGCCATCCACGGGTTCCTGTCGATGCTCCTGAAGCTGCTGCAGGACCACAAGCCCACCCACCTCGCGGTGGCGTTCGACATCTCCCGGTTCTCGTTCCGCACCCGCGAGTACCCGGAGTACAAGGGCACGCGCGACGAGACGCCCAAGGAGTTCAAGGGGCAGGTGCCGCTGCTCGAGGAGGCGCTGCACGCGATGGGCGTGCGCACCATCTCGAAGGAGGACTACGAGGCCGACGACATCCTCGCCACCCTCTCGGTCGAGGGGCCGAAGGCGGGCATGGACGTCTTCGTCGTCTCCGGCGACCGCGACACGATCCAGCTCGTGAACGAGCACGTGACGCTGCTGTACCCGGCGGTGCGCGGCGTCTCCGAGCTCAAGCACTATACGCCGGAGACCGTGCGGGAGCGCTACGGGATCGAGCCCGAGCAGTACCCCGAGATCGCCGCCCTCGTGGGCGAGACGAGCGACAACCTCACCGGCATCGACAAGGTGGGCGAGAAGACGGCGGTGAAGTGGATCACGCAGTACGGCACCGTCGCCAACCTGCTCGAGCACGCCGACGAGATCAAGGGCGTGGTCGGCAACAACCTGCGCGAGCAGCGCGAGCGCGCCGAGCGCAACCGGCGCCTGAACCGCCTGCTGACGGATGTCGACCTGGGCGTGGCGCCGGCAGAGCTGGAGCGCGGGCCGGTGGACGAGGCGGCGCTGCGCGAGGTGTTCCAGCGGCTGCAGTTCCGCACGCTGCTCGACCGCGTGCTGAAGCTGGAGGGCTCCGGCGTCGCCGCCGCGACGCTCGAGCCGCAGGTGCAGGCTCCGGCGGTGCAGAAGCTGGTCGACGAGGAGCTCGACCTGTGGCTGTCGCGGGCGAAGGGCACGGTCGCCGTGTCGATCGCGCCGGACGGCGCAGGGGGCATCAGCGGCTTCGGCGTCGCGACCCAGGGCGCGAGCGCCTACGTTCCCTACAAGCCGGGCACGGGGGACTACGTCGGCTTCACCGAGTGGCTCGCGTCCGACGCGCCGAAGGCGCTGCACGACGTGAAGGCCTCGACGAAGGTGCTCGCGCATGCCGGGCTCGCGCTCGGCGGCGCCGTGCACGACACCCGCGTCGCCGCCTGGCTCACCACACCGACGGCGCCGCCCAAGACCTTCGAGCTCGACTGGCAGACCGAGGCGCTGCTGGGCGCCACCCTGCCAGCGCCGAACCCCAACCAGCTGATCCCGGAGATCGAGCCGGAGGAGCTCGGCACGGTCGCATGGCTCACGGGGGAGCTCTCGCGGGCGCAGCGGCCGCGCATCGACGCGGGCACGCTGGGCGTGCTCGACGACATCGAGCTGCCGCTCATGCCCGCGCTCGTGCGGATGGAGCAGCAGGGCGTGCAGATGGACGCCGGCGTGCTGCAGCGCATCCACGACCAGATGCGCGAGCGCGCGGCCGGCCACGCCGAGGCCGCCTACGCCGAGATCGGTCACGAGGTGAACCTCGGCAGCCCGAAGCAGCTGCAGACCGTGCTCTTCGACGAGCTCGACATGCCGAAGACGCGCGCGACGAAGACCGGCTACTCGACCGACGCGCAGTCGCTCGCCGATCTGCAGGAGACCAACCCGCACCCGTTCCTGGGCCTGCTGCTGCAGCACCGCGAGACCACGAAGCTCGCGCAGATCATCGAGACGCTGCTGAAGGCGATCCAGGACGACGGCCGCATCCGCACCCGCTACGACCAGACCGGCTCGGCATCCGGTCGGCTCTCGTCGAACGACCCGAACCTGCAGAACATCCCGGTGCGCACCGAGGTGAGCCGCGAGATCCGCTCGGCCTTCGTCCACGGCGCCGAGTTCGAGACGCTGCTGACCGCCGACTACTCCCAGATCGAGATGCGCATCATGGCGCACCTCTCCGGCGATGAGGGCCTCATCGAGGCGTTCCTGTCGGGGGAGGACCTGCACCGCTTCGTCGGCAGCCGCATCTTCGGCGTCGAGCCGAGCGAGGTGACGGCGCTGCAGCGCGTGAAGGTCAAGGCGATGAGCTACGGCCTGGCCTACGGCTTGAGCGCGTTCGGGCTCTCCAAGCAGCTGCGCATCACGCAGGCCGAGGCGAAGCAGCTCATGCTCGAGTACTTCGAGCGCTTCGGCGGCATCCGCGACTACCTGCGCGGCGTCGTCATGCAGGCGAAGGACGACGGCTACACGACCACGATCTTCGGTCGTCGCCGCCCGTTCCCCGACCTCACCTCCTCCAACCGGGTGCTGCGCGAGAACGCCGAGCGGCAGGCGCTCAACTCGCCCATCCAGGGCTCGGCCGCCGACATCATCAAGCGGGCCATGATCGCCATCGACCGCCGCATCATCGACGAGGGCCTCGGCTCGCGGATGCTGTTGCAGGTGCACGACGAGCTGGTCTTCGAGGTCGCCGGCGGCGAGCGGGAGACGCTCGAGGCGATCGTGCGCGAGGAGATGGGCGGTGCCGCCGAGCTGTCCGTGCCGCTCGAGGTGCAGGTCGGTGTCGGCGCGAACTGGGATGCCGCGGCCCACTAGCAGCCGCGCTCAGGCACGCGGCATCTAGGCTGGAGGGATGACTGCTGACGCGCTCCACTACGGCCTGTTCATCCCGCAGGGCTGGCGACTCGACCTGGTGGGCATCGATCCCGCCGAGCAGTGGCAGCGGATGCTGCAGGTCGCGCAGGCCGCCGACGCCGGCGCATGGGACTCGGTGTGGGTCTACGACCACTTCCACACCACGCCACAGCCGACGCAGGAGGCCACGCATGAGGCGTGGACCCTCATGGCGGCGCTGGCGGCGACGACGGATCGCGTGCGGCTCGGCCAGATGTGCACGTGCATGGGCTATCGCAACCCCGCCTACCTGGCGAAGGTCGCGGCGACGGTCGACGTGATCTCCGGCGGCCGCGTCGAGTTCGGCATCGGCGCCGGCTGGTACGAGCACGAGTGGCGCGCCTACGGCTACGGCTTCCCGGGCGTGGGCGAGCGCATCTCCGCACTGCGCGACGGCGTGCAGCTCATCCAGCGTCTGTGGGCCGACGGCGAGGCGTCGATCGAGTCGGAGACCTTCACGATCGACGGTGCGATCTGCCAGCCGCAGCCGCTGCAGGCCGGCCGCGACGGCAAGCCGCGCATCCCCACGTGGATCGCCGGCGGCGGCGAGAAGCGCACGCTGCGCTACGCGGCGAAGTGGGCGGATGCCACGAACTTCGGCGGCAGCCCCGAGCAGTTCGCGCGCAAGCGCGACATCCTGCACCAGCACCTCGAGCGCGAGGGCAGGGATGCGGCGGAGGTGCGGCTGACCTCCAACCTCAACATCATCGTGCGAGAGACCGAGGCGGAAGCGCAGCGAGTCGTCGACGCCGTGCAGGCGCGGGCGGACTCCGCGATGCCCGCCGAGCACGCGGGCACGGGCTTCTCGAGCAAGGGCGCGGTCGTCGGCACGCCGCAGCAGGTGCTCGACCACGTCGGTGCGCTGCGCGAGGCGGGCCTGGGAACGCTCATCGTCTACATGCCGGAGCTCGCCTACGACCGCACCGGCATGGAGCTGTTCGAGCGCGAGGTCATGCCCGCGCTCGCGTGAGCCCGTGCGGGCGGGCGCGCGCGACCTGGGAATGCGGCAGGCGCCGGCGGCCGTAGGCTGGAGGGCATGACAGACGAGAACGTCGGCGCATCGTCGCGCCCCCAGACCGACATCGACCGCATCGCGGAGGACTACGTGCACCGCAGCGCGGCGCTCAACCCCGAGATCAACGTCTACGTCGGCCTCGAAGGAGACAAGGCCGGCTACGGCGACTACTCGCCAGCCGGGCGCCAGCAGGCGACCGAGCTCGCGCGGGATGCGCTCGGCAAGCTCGCGGCAGCGGAGCCGGTCGATGACATCGACTGGGTCACGAAGACCGACCTCGCGCGCGAGCTGCAGCTCGAGATCGACATCGAGGCCGCGGGCTGGAACGATCGCGACCTCAACAACCTCGCGAGCCCCGCGAGCGGCATCCGCGACATCTTCGACCTGATGCCGACAGCGGCCGACGACGACTGGGACGCCATCGCGCAGCGCATGCGCAACGTGCCGGACGCCTTCGAGGGCTACATCGCGTCGCTGCGCGCCGGCATCGCGAACGGCAACACACCCGCAGCGCGGCAGATCGACAACGTGCTGGCCCAGTTCGAGGACTACGGGCCCGGCATCGGCTTCTTCCACGACTTCGCCGCGCGCGCCAAGGCGGGCGAGGCCGACCTGCCCGAGTCGCTGCAGCGCGATCTCGCGAAGGCAGCGGGCGAGGCCACGGAGGCGCACGAGCGCTTCGCCACCTTCCTGCGCGACGAGCTGGCGGCCGCGGCCAACCCCGTGGACGCCGTCGGGCGCGAGTTCTACTCGCTCATGTCGCGACGCTTCCTCGGCGCCGAGGTCGACCTGGACGAGACCTACGCATGGGGCATCGAGGAGCTCGACCGCATGCGCAGCGAGCAGGAGGCGATCGCGCAGGAGATCAAGCCCGGCGCGACCGTGCAGGAGGCGATCGAGCACCTCGACGGTGACGAGAGCCGCAAGCTGCACGGCACCGACGCGCTCAAGGCCTGGATGCAGCGCACGAGCGACCAGGCCGTCGAGGAGCTCGGCCGCACGCACTTCGACATCGCCGAGCCCATCAAGGCGCTCGAGTGCATGATCGCGCCCACCGAGACCGGCGGCATCTACTACACCGGCCCCGCCGACGACTTCTCGCGCCCGGGCCGCATGTGGTGGTCGGTGCCGAAGGGTGTCACGGAGTTCGACACCTGGCGCGAGCTCACCACCGTTTACCACGAGGGCGTCCCCGGCCATCACCTGCAGATCGCCCAGCAGACCTACAACCGCGGCGAGCTCAACCTGTGGCGTCGCGCCTTCGCCGGCACCAGCGGCCACGCGGAGGGCTGGGCGCTCTACGCGGAGCGGCTGATGGAGTCGCTCGGCTACCTCGACGACCCGGCCGACCGGCTCGGGATGCTGGATGGCCAGCGCATGCGCGCGGCGCGCGTCGTGCTCGACATCGGCGTGCACCTCGGCAAGCCGCGCCTGGACGGCACCGGCGAGTGGGACTTCGACTACGCCTTCGACTTCATGCGGCAGAACGTCAACATGAACGAGCCCTTCGTGCGCTTCGAGGTCAACCGCTACTTCGGCTGGCCGGGTCAGGCGCCCTCGTACAAGATCGGCCAGCGCATCTTTGAGCAGATCCGCGATGCTGCGCAGGACGCCGAGGGCGACGCCTTCGACCTCAAGCGCTTCCACATGCGCGTGCTGAACATCGGCGGCGTCGGCCTGGACACGCTGCGCCAGGCGGTGCTGCGTGGTGGCGCCTAGCGTGACCGCGTGACCGCCGTCGAGGCGGCAGCCGAGCAGCGCGAGCCCGTCGAGCACTTCGACCAGCTCGCGCTGCTCGAGGTCGCGGCGCTGGGGGCCCATGCGGGGGAGCCGATCGCGGTGTGCGATCGCGCCCGCGCCGAGGCGCAGCGGCTCATCGCCGCGGAGCCGCCGATCGAGGCCCCGCCGACCGGCTTCCGGGCGCTCCTGCACGGCCGTCGCGCCGAGCGCGAGCAGGAGGCGCGGCTCGACGCCTGGCACGACGCACTCGACGCGCTCGAGGCCGAGACGGAGGCTGCCATCGGCCGCTGGCGCTCGTCGACCGATCCGGCGCTGCTCGCCGTCGCGACCGCAGACCGGGACGCCGCCATCCGTTCGCTCGTCGAGCGCGGCCTGTTCGACGCCGCACTCGGTGCGTCGATGTGCGCCGAGCCGCTGGGCACGATGCTCGTCCGATCGGCGCTCGCGCACGACTGAGCCTCGGTTGTCGGCAGTCTCAGCCCGGTGTAGGCTTGCTGGGTCACTCGTGTGGTGACCACACCAATCCGAATCGCTGGATGCGCATCCGTATGCCCTCCGGCCCGACGTCCCCCATCAAAGGCAACTTGAACTCTATGACCACTGCAACGACCACGGCTCCCAAGCAGGTCGCTGTGAACGACATCGGCTCCGCCGACGACTTCATGGCCGCCGTTGAGAAGACCCTGAAGTTCTTCAATGACGGCGACCTCATCGAGGGCACCGTCGTCAAGATCGACCGCGACGAGGTCCTCCTTGACGTCGGCTACAAGACCGAGGGCGTCATCCCCTCGCGCGAGCTGTCCATCAAGCACGACGTCGACCCCACCGAGGTGGTCGAGGTCGGCGACACCGTCGAGGCCCTCGTGCTCCAGAAGGAGGACAAGGAGGGTCGGCTGATCCTCTCCAAGAAGCGTGCGCAGTACGAGCGCGCCTGGGGAGACGTCGAGCGCATCAAGGAGGACGACGGCGTCGTCACCGGCACGGTCATCGAGGTCGTCAAGGGTGGCCTCATCGTGGACATCGGCCTGCGCGGCTTCCTGCCCGCGTCGCTCATCGAGCTGCGCCGCGTCCGCGACCTCACGCCGTACCTCGGCCAGGAGATCGAGGCGAAGATCCTCGAGCTCGACAAGAACCGCAACAACGTGGTGCTCTCGCGTCGCGCGCTCCTCGAGGAGACGCAGTCGGCATCGCGCGGTGCCTTCCTGCAGTCGCTGCAGAAGGGCCAGGTCCGCAAGGGCGTCGTGTCGTCGATCGTCAACTTCGGTGCGTTCGTCGACCTGGGTGGCGTCGACGGTCTCGTCCACGTCTCCGAGCTCTCCTGGAAGCACATCGAGCACGCCTCTGAGGTGGTCGAGGTCGGCCAGGAGGTCACCGTCGAGATCCTCACCGTCGAGCTCGACCGCGAGCGCGTCTCGCTGTCGCTCAAGGCGACGCAGGAGGACCCGTGGCAGATCTTCGCCCGCACCCACGCCATCGGCCAGGTCGCACCGGGCAAGGTCACGAAGCTCGTCACCTTCGGCGCGTTCGTCCGTGTCGCAGACGGCATCGAGGGCCTAGTGCACATCTCGGAGCTGTCGGCCAAGCACGTCGAGACCGCTGACCAGGTCGTCTCGGTCAACGACGAGGTCTTCGTCAAGATCATCGATATCGACCTCGAGCGTCGCCGCATCTCGCTCTCGCTGAAGCAGGCGAACGAGGGCGTCGACCCCGATGGCGCCGACTTCGACCCGGCCCTCTACGGCATGCTCGCCGAATACGACGAGCAGGGCAACTACAAGTTCCCGGAGGGCTTCGACCCCGAGACGAACGAGTGGAAGGAAGGCTACGAGGAGCAGCGCGAGGCCTGGGAGGCCGAGTACGCCGCAGCGCAGACGCGCTGGGAGGCGCACAAGGCGCAGGTCGCATCGGCGCGTGACGCCGAGGTGCTCGGCAACGACGTGCCCTCGAGCGCGCAGTCCTTCGGCGGCGCGACCGAGGAGACGGGCGCCGGCACGCTCGCCGACGACGCCGCGCTCGCCGCGCTGCGCGAGAAGCTCACCGGCTCGTCCGAGTAGGTCTTGCACACTGGAAGCGGGTCGCACCTTCGGGTGCGGCCCGCTTTCCGTCTGTGCGGCCGGCGCGGCGGCGCGGCGACCCGAGGGCCGGGCGCGTCAGGCGCGTCGCTCGGTCGCGGGCCGCAGGTCGGCGTTCCGCTGCTTCCTCGCGCTCCGGAGGAGCGACCACGCCAGCAGCCCGAGCAGCGCGAGGCCCAGCAGCACCAGCAGTGGCGCGACGATCGCGAGCAGCGACATGCCGACCGCGCCGACATCCTCGATCGACGACAGGATCGGCGCCGCGACGCCGGCGGTGGCGACGTTCGCGGTGGGGCGCACCGCCGTCTTGCCCAGGTGCACAGCGAGCGCGATCACGGCGCCCACCGCGATCGGCACCCACTGATTGGATGAGAAGAAGGCGGCCGGGTCGGTGACCGCGACCGTGGAGGCGGTGGACGACGAGCCGAACACCAGGCCACCGGCCGTGGGCCGCACGATCGACTGCACCGCGTCGTTCAGGCTGTCGACCGCGGGAAGCTTGTCGGCCACGACCTCCACCACCAGCAGCGCCGCGATGATGCCGAGCACCCACCAGTTCGAGATCCACGCCCAGCCCTCCGGGAGCGCGAGCGCCTCGGGGAAGAAGCGGTTCGCGAGCCCGACGATCAGCAGCGGGATGTAGGCGTTCATGCCCGCGGCTGCGGCGAGGCCCGCGCCGGTCAGGAACTCCAGCATGGTGACTCCGATCCGGCGGCGATCGATCCCGCTCACCGTGATCGTAACCGCGGCGGGGCGGACGCGCGTGAGAGCACCGCGCGCACGGTACGGTCGACGTATGATCCCGGCCGTCACCCCGGGACGTACCGGATCGGTGCGGCCCGATCGCACGCGCGAACGGGCGACCGCAGTCAACCAGCTGCTGCTGGCCGCCGCCTGTCTCGCCGCGAGCGGTCTCATCGTGGTGCTCGACGATGTCCACGACGGGCAGACGCTGTTCTTCGGCGTGCTGGTGATCTTCGCGCTCACCGTGGCTGCGCTCATCGTGCCGTGGAACCGGCTCCACCCCCGCTGGGTCGGGCTGGTGCCGATCGGCGACCTGGTGGCGATCTTCTTCCTGCAGGTCGGCCAGCCGGCCGCGCAGCTGTGGGTGTTGTGGATGGTGCCCGCGACCTGGCTGGCGACGATCGGCGGCTGGAAGGGCCTGGTGGTCGGTGCCGCCGGGTCCAGCTCGCTGTACTGGATCGTGACGCTGCTGCACGGCGGCTTCACCACCGCCGTGCAGATCGTGCTCGGCCCGCTCGCGCTGAGCATGGCCGCGGTCGTCGCGTTCGTGGCGGCGCGCCGAGCGGCCGCGCAGCGGGCGCTGCTCGACGAGCAGGCGGAGTATCTCGACCACGCCGTCGAGCGTGCCCGCCGCCAGGAGGATGCGGTGAGCGAGCTGCTCGACGCGGTCGACTTCGGCGTCGTGCGCATCGGCGCCGACGGCGCGATCTCGATCGAGAACGACGCCCACGCGCGACTGACCGTGGGCGGCGTGGAGGGCGAGCTGTTCGCGGCCGACGGGGAGACGGCCATCCGCGCGAGCGATGTGCCGCTGGCGCGGGCTCGTCGAGGCGAGACCTTCGACAACGCGCTGCACTGGCAGGGAATGCCCGACGAGGGGCGGCGCGCGCTGGAATCGACCGCACGTCGCCTGCTGGATGTCGAGGGCGTCGATGTCGGTGCGATCCTGGTCACGAGGGACGTGACCGCCGAGCGCATGGCGGAGTCGATGCGCGACGAGCTCGTGGCCTCGGTCTCGCATGAGCTGCGGACCCCGCTCACCAGCGTGCTCGGCCATCTCGACCTCGCGCTCGAGGACGCCGAGGTGGCAGCGCAGACGCGCCGCAGCCTCGAGATCGCGGAGCGCAACGCCTCCCGGCTGCTGGTGATCATCGGCGACGTGCTGGCAGCCACAGCCGACGGTCCCGGTCGGTTCGACGTGCGACCGGTGGAGGAGGACCTTGCCAGGGTGGTCTTCGCGTCGATCGAGTCGCTGGAGCCGAAGGCGGAGAGCCGCGGCATCCGCATCGACAGCTCGGGGGTCGAGTCCGCGCTCGCCGTGATCGATCCCAACCGCATCCGACAGGTGGTCGACAACCTGGTCGGCAACGCGGTCAACTACCACTCCGGGGACGGCCTCATCGAGGTCGGCGTCACGAGCGACGACCGGCACGCATGGCTCGTGGTGCGCGACGACGGGCCCGGCATCGCCGCCGACGCGCTGCCGCGGCTCTTCGAGCGTCGCTTCCGCGGTGCCGCCGCGCAGACGATGCGGCCGCAGGGCAACGGCCTCGGCCTGACCATCAGCCGCGATCTGGTTCGTGCGCACGGCGGAGAGATCAGCGTGCAGAGCGAGCCGGGATCCGGCGCAACCTTCGTCGTGCGGCTGCCGCTGCGCAGAGCGGGAACCACCTCATGAGCCTGGATCCGGACACCGTCAAGCTCATCACGGCGCTCGTCGCGCACGTCGCGGGCGGCATCTTCGTGCTCGAGACCATGCTGCGCAAGGACGACCGCGCGGGCCGGGTGTGGGCGCTCGGCTTCATCGGCGGCATGATCGCCACCGAGGCATACCTCCTCGATGCCGTGACGGATGCCGGCTGGTGGCCGATCGCGCTCGGCAACGGCGCATGGGTCGCCACGCTCGGGCTGCTGTGGATCGGTGCGAGGGTCTTCAACGGCAGGCACGGCAGATGGGCTCCGATCACGGTCGCGGTCGTCGCGCTCGCCGCGTGCGCGGCGGTGCTGATCGAAGGTCCCGCGGCGCCCGGCTGGTCGGGCGCGCAGTTCATGTTCGGTGCGAACGCCGTCTTCGCAGCGCTGGGCGCGGTCGAGGCGATGCGCGGCGCGATGGGGCGCACGCGCACGGCGCTCGGTTTCGCCGGCGTGCTCGCGCTCGCGTGCGTGTTCCAGGTCGTGCGACTCATCAGCGCCGTCACCCTCGGCACCGAGCACGAGGTCTTCCGTGAATGGGTCAGCAGCGGCATCGCCGGCGTCGCCACCATCTGCCTCGTGATCGTGGTGGTGGTGACCGCATCGGTGCTGCGCGCCGAGCAGGTGCGGCTCCGCGGCACCGAGGACTCATCGCTCATGGCGATCGCGCCCGACGGTGTGCTGCTGGAGCCGTCGTTCGTGCGTGTGCTGGGCGGGCGCCTGATGCGCGCGAATCGGCGGGCGGAGCTGTTCGCCGTGCTCGTCATCCGCATCGACGCGCTCACGCGCATCGCGACGGCGTTCGGAGTCGACGAGGCTGACCATGTGCGCCAGGCGGCGCGCGCCGCGGCTCGGCGCCTGTCGCCCACGACCGCGGCGCTCGGCACCGACGACCACGGCACCCTCATGCTGGCGTTCCAGCCGACGTCACCCGCCGACGCGCGGCAGCTCGCGGCGCGCATGCACCGCGCGATGCTGGATCAGCTCGCCACCGCGGGCGTGCCGGTGCTGCCGCCGATCGGCATGGGCGTGAGCCTCACCAACGTCAGCGGCTACGACCGCGACACGCTGCTGGACGCGGCGCGCCATGCGGCGAAGCGGGCGATCGCAAGCGACGACGTGACGGTGGTGGTCGCAGGGGAGGAGGACGACGGCGTGGAGCCGACGCCCGGAGATCGGACGGGCGACCAGCCCCGGGATCAGGCGGTGCGGCGGTAGCCGACGCCGCGCACCGTCTCGATCCAGCGGGGCTCGGAGGGCGACTCGCCCAGCTTGCGCCGCAGGTTGGCGACGTGCACCTCGATCGCCCGCGCGTCGTGCTCGCTCAGGTAGTGATCCGGCTCGCCTCGCTCGCCGCGGAGCATGCCCGCGAGCTGCATCTTGCTCACGACGCGTCGGCCGGAGCTCAGCAGCATCCGGAGGATGTCGAACTCGCTGCGCGTGAGCTCGATCTCATCGCCCTCGAGCTCCACCACGCGAGCCCCGGACTCGAGCCGCAGTCCGCGGTGCTCGAGCAGCTCGTCTTCCAGCTCGGCCTCTGTCGACGGGCCCGAGTGCTCGAGCTCGACGGTGGTCGTGCGGTGCGCCGCCGGCATCTCATCCATGCTCGACGTGGGCATCGGGGGAGACGGATGGGTCGACGCCATCATGCGCGGTCGTCGCATCATCGCTTCGATGCGGGCGCGCAGCTCACGGGGGCGGAACGGCTTCACGATGTAGTCGTCGGCGCCGGTCTGCAGTCCCACGAGCGTGTCGATCTCGTCGCCGCGCGCGGTGATCATGACGATGTAGGCGGTGCTGATCGCGCGCACCTGGCGCGCGGTCTCGAAGCCGTCGATGCCGGGCATGTTCACATCGATCGTGACCACGATCGGATCGTGCTCGCGCACCAGCTCGACGCCCGCGGCGCCGTCGGGCGCGGTGAAGACCTCGAAGCCACCCTGCACCAGCACCTGTGCGAGCAGCTCGCGGATGTCTTCGCCGTCCTCGATCACGACTGCGACGTCCTCGTTCATGAGGCCTCCTTGCACATCTGCACCTTCGGCGTCGGTGCCGTTGGGCCGATGCTATCGTGCCGGCGCTGACAACCGCGCAAGGCCGGATGCGCAGCGCGCACGGACGCGGGATCGGCCGTGCGAGACTCGATCCATGCCTCTCATCGCGCTCACCGGCGGGATCGCCTCCGGCAAGTCGACGATCGCTCGCAGGTTGCAGGAGCACGGCGCGATCGTCGTTGATGCCGATGCGCTCGTGCGCGAGCTGCAGCAGCCGGGCACGCCCGTGCTCGCCGCCATCGCGGAGGAGTTCGGCAGCCACCTGGTGCTGTCGGACGGCTCGCTCGACCGGGCAGCGCTGGGTGCCGTGATCTTCAACGACCACGACGCGCGGCAGCGGCTCAACGGCATCGTGCACCCGGCGGTCGGCGAGGAGTCGGCGCGGAGGTTCGCCGCGGCGTTCGCGGACGACCCGTCGGCGGTCGTGGTCTACGACGTGCCGCTGCTGGTGGAAGCGCGATCGGAGGACCCCTGGGATCTCGTGGTGGTCGCGCACGCACCTGCAGAGACGCGCATCCGACGCCTGGTCGAGCTGCGGGGGCTGGACGAGGCGGATGCCCGTGCGCGGGTCGCATCGCAGGCCAGCGATGCGCGGCGGCTGGCGATCGCCGACGTCGTGATCGACACCGACACCGAGCTGGCCGAGACGCTCGGGCAGGTCGACGCGCTGTGGCGGCGGCTCTCAGAGGATCGAGTGGGTGGCCACTCGTAGGCTGGGGGCATGGAACCGACCCGTGCCGTGCGGCCGTTCGAGGTCATCAGCGAGTACACGCCCTCCGGTGATCAGCCCAAGGCGATCCGAGAGCTGACCGACGCGCTGAATCGCGGCGAGACCGATGTGGTGCTGCTGGGCGCCACGGGCACCGGCAAGAGCGCGACCACCGCCTGGTTGGTCGAGCAGGTGCAGCGACCCACGCTGGTGCTCGCGCACAACAAGACGCTGGCGGCGCAGCTGGCGAACGAGTTCCGTGAGCTGCTGCCGAACAACGCGGTCGAGTACTTCGTCTCCTACTACGACTACTACCAGCCAGAGGCGTACGTGCCGCAGACCGACACCTTCATCGAGAAGGACTCGTCGCTGAACGCGGAGGTCGAGCGGCTGCGCCACTCGGCGACGAACTCGCTGCTGTCCCGGCGCGACGTCATCGTGGTGTCCACGGTGTCCTGCATCTACGGCCTGGGCACGCCGGAGGAGTACCTCGAGGCCATGGTCGCCCTGCAGGTCGGCATGCGCATCGACCGGCAGGCGCTGCTGCGCCGCTTCGTGTCGATGCAGTACCAGCGCAACGACATCGCCTTCACGCGCGGCACCTTCCGCGTGCGCGGCGACACGATCGAGATCATCCCGATGTACGAGGAGCACGCGATCCGCATCGAGCTCTTCGGCGATGAGGTCGAGGCGATCTCCACGCTGCATCCGCTCACCGGCGAGGTGCTGCAGACCCACCAGTCGATGTCGATCTTCCCCGGCAGCCACTACGTGGCCGGCAGCGATCGCATGCACAAGGCCATGGAGCGCATCCGCGACGAGCTCGACGTGCGACTCAAGGAGCTCGAGCGCGAGAGCAAGCTGCTCGAGGCCCAGCGCCTGCGCATGCGCACGACCTTCGACCTCGAGATGATGGAGCAGATCGGCTTCTGCTCCGGCATCGAGAACTACTCGCGCCACATCGACGGCCGCGCCCCCGGCGAGGCACCGCACTGCCTGCTCGACTACTTCGCCGACGACTTCCTGGTGGTGATCGACGAGTCGCACGTCACCGTGCCGCAGATCGGCGCGATGTACGAGGGCGACTCCAGTCGCAAGCGCACGCTCGTCGAGCACGGCTTCCGGCTGCCCAGCGCGCTCGACAACCGGCCGCTGAAGTTCCCGGAGTTCCTGGAGCGCACCCCGCAGAAGGTCTATCTCTCGGCCACGCCCGGCAAGTACGAGATGGGCCTCGCCGACACGGTGGTCGAGCAGATCATCCGCCCCACGGGGCTCGTCGACCCGCAGCTGGTCGTCAAGCCGACGAAGGGCCAGATCGATGACCTGCTCGAGCAGATCCGCGTGCGGGCCGAGCGCGACGAGCGGGTGCTCGTGACCACGCTGACGAAGAAGATGGCGGAGGAGCTCACGGAGTACTTCACCGAAGCCGGCGTGCGGGTCCGCTACCTGCACTCCGACGTCGACACGCTGCGCCGGGTCGAGCTGCTCACCCAGCTGCGCCAGGGTGTCTTCGACGTCCTCGTGGGCATCAACCTGCTGCGCGAGGGCCTCGACCTGCCGGAGGTGTCGCTGGTCTCGATCCTGGATGCCGACAAGGAGGGCTTCCTGCGTTCGTCGACGTCGCTCATCCAGACCATCGGGCGCGCCGCTCGCAACGTCTCCGGCGAGGTCCACATGTACGCCGACCGGATCACCGACTCCATGCGGCTCGCGATCGACGAGACCGACCGCCGTCGCGCCGTGCAGGTCGCGTACAACCTCGAGCACGGCATCGACCCGACGCCGCTGCGGCGTCGCATCGCCGACATCACCGAGGTGCTCGCGCGCGAGCAAGCCGACACGGCGGAGCTGCTCGAAGGCTCCAGGCGCGGTGCGCCGACGCCGCGGCTCGCGCACGATCGCTCCGATCTGGATGGGCCGGGCCAACTCGAGTCGATCATCGCCGACCTCTCGGCGCAGATGACCGAGGCGGCCGCCGAGCTGAAGTTCGAGCTCGCGGCACGCATCCGCGACGAGCTGCACGACTTGAAGCGCGACCTGCGACAGATGCGCGAGGCGAGCTAAGGACCGTGGCTTCCGGGGATGGCGCATGAGCACGATCGACCTCAACTCCGATCTGGGCGAGAACGAGCCCGACCGCATCGTCGGGGACGACGAGGCGATGCTCCGCATCGTCACGAGCGCGAACGTCTCCGCGGGCTTCCACGCCGGCAGCCCGGAGGGCATCGCCGCGACGCTGCGCGCCGCCGTCGCGCGGGGCGTCGCGATCGGCGTCCACCCCGGCTACCGCGACGCCGAGAACTTCGGCCGCGTCGACGTCGACATCGACTCCGCGACCCTGCAGGCCCACGTCGAGTACCAGCTGGGCGCGGTGCAGGCGCTGGCGAGCGCGGCGGGCGGCCGCGCCGTCTACGTCAAGCCGCACGGCGCGCTCTACAACGCGATCGCGCGCGACGAGCACCGCGCCAGGGTCGTCATCGCCGCGATCCGTGCCGTCGACCCGTCGCTCGTGCTGCTGGGCCTGGCGGGCGGCGTCGTGCTCGACCTGGCCGAGCGCGCCGGGCTCGCGACCGCCGCGGAGGCCTTCGCCGACCGCGCCTACACGCCGGAGGGGCTGCTGGTGTCCCGGTCGCTCGAGGGGGCGGTGCTGCACGACCCTCGCGCGGTCGCCGCACGGATGGTGCGGCTCGCCCGCGAGGGCATCGTCGAGGCCATCGACGGCAGCGACGTCGCGGTGCGCGCCGAGTCGATCTGCGTGCACGGCGACAGCCCGGGCGCCGTCGCGATGGCCGTGGCCACGCGCGCTGCGCTGGAGGCCGCAGGGGTCACGATCGCGCCATTCGTCCCGTCTGCGCCATGACGCGCGTGCTCACCGCAGCCGACACCGCGCTGCTGCTGGAGGCGGCCGATCTCGACGAGTCGATGCGCCTGCTGCCCGCGCTCGCCGCCGCCGAGCTGCCGGGGGTCACGGAGCTGGTGCCCGCCGCCCGCACGATCCTGGTGCGCTTCGATCCGCGTCGGATCGCGGCCGCGACGCTCGCCGAGCGCCTGCTGGCGATCGAGCCGACCGCCGGGCGCGCCGTCGGCGCCGACACCGTCACGATCCCCGTCCGGTACGACGGCGACGACCTCGCGGAGGTCGCGCAGCTGCTCGGCGCCTCGCCGGACGAGATCGTCGCGCGGCATCTGGCCGCCACGTGGACGGTCGCCTTCACCGGCTTCGCCCCGGGCTTCGGCTACCTGGCCGGTGACGATGCCCGCCTCGACGTGCCGCGCCGCTCGACGCCGCGCACCCGCATCCCGGCGGGCTCCGTCGCACTCGCCGGGCGCTTCTCGGGCGTCTACCCGCGGGAGAGCCCGGGCGGCTGGCAGCTGATCGGTCGGACGGATGCCGCGATGTGGGATCTGGATCGCGACCCGCCGGCGCTCCTGCAGCCGGGCAGCACGGTGCGCTTCGAGCGCGCCGAGCGCGAGCTGGTGACCGCCGCAGCTCCCGCTCGGCCGCCGGTGGAGGCACCGCACGCCGTGGAGGTGCTGCGCTCCGGCCTGCAGCTCGTCATCCAGGACCTCGGCCGTGGCGGCATGGCCGCCCAGGGGGTCTCGACCTCCGGCACCGCCGACCGCGGATCGCTCCGCGAGGCCAACCGCGCCGTCGGCAACGCGCCGGGAGAGGCCGGCCTGGAGCTCGCGGGCGGCGGCGCGATCCTGCGGTTCCGCGGCGACGCCGTGGTGGCGCTCTCGGGCGCGCTCGCCGACGCCTCGGTGCACCCGCTCGGCGCGGCGCCGGCGCACGCGGTCGAGCACGGCAGCGCGATGGCGATCGAGGACGGGGACGAGCTCCGCATCGGAGCGCCCCGCGACGGGCTGCGCGTGCTGCTCGCGATCCGCGGAGGGATCGCGGTCGAGCCCGTGCTCGGGAGCCGCGCGACCGACACCCTCGCGCACCTGGGGCCCGCGACGCTCGGCGCGGGCGACGTGCTGCCGCTGCACGGTCCCGGTCGCGCCGCGGCTGCCGTCGCGCCCACGCGCGCGCCCCGCATCCCGCTGCCGGTGGCAGGTGAGACGGTCGCGCTCTCGATCGTGCTCGGCCCACGTCAGGACTGGTTCACCGCGGCGGCCGTCGCGACGCTGCTGGAGCAGGAGTGGGAGGTCACGCCCCGCTCCGACCGCGTGGGCGTGCGCCTGCACGGCCAGCGGCCGCTCGAGCGCGACCGGCACGGCGAGCTCGAGAGCGAGGGCGCGGTCACCGGCGCCATCCAGGTGCCGCCCGACGGGCAGCCCGTGCTCTTCCTGCCCGACCATCCGCTCACCGGCGGCTATCCCGTGATCGGCGCCGTCGTCGACCGCGATGTCGACCGCGCCGGGCAGCTCCCGCCCGGTGCCCGGATCCGCTTCCACCTCGCCGCGCCGCACGCCGGCGCCGCTCGCACCTAGACCGGAGGACCCCGTGCAGAAGATCCTGATCGCCAATCGCGGCGAGATCGCTGTCCGCATCGCGCGGGCGTCCGCCGAAGCGGGCTACCGCTCCGTCGCGGTCTACGCCGACCAGGACGCCGACGCCATGCACGTGCGGCACGCCGACGAGGCGTTCGCGCTCGGCGGCACCGCCGCGGCCGACACGTACCTCAGCATCGCAGCGCTGCTCGCGGCGGCGACCGACTCGGGCGCGGACGCCGTGCATCCCGGCTACGGCTTCCTCTCGGAGAGCGCCGAGTTCGCGCGCGCCGTCGAGGCGGAGGGGCTCACCTGGATCGGTCCGAGCCCCGAGACGATCGAGTCGCTCGGCGACAAGGTCACCGCCCGCGCGATCGCGCTGCGGACCGGCGCACCGCTCGCGCCCGGCACCGATCAGCCGCTCGCGGATGCCGATGAGGCGATCGCGTTCGCGCGCGAGCACGGCCTGCCGGTGGTCGTGAAGGCCGCGTTCGGCGGCGGCGGTCGCGGCCTGAAGGTCGCGGGAGCGATCGAGGAGGTCGCGGATGCGTTCGACGCAGCCACGCGTGAAGCGGTGGCGGCGTTCGGGCGAGGAGCGTGCTTCATCGAGCGCTACCTCGAGCACCCGAGGCACGTGGAGGTGCAGGTGCTCGGCGACGGCAGGGGAGCGGTGGTGGTCGTCGGCGACCGCGACTGCTCCCTGCAGCGACGGAGCCAGAAGCTCATGGAGGAGGCACCCGCGCCAGGGCTCACCGACGAGCAGCGCGCTCGCATCCATGCGGCGGCGCGCGACATCTGCGCGGCGGTGGACTACCGCGGCGCCGGCACGGTCGAGTTCCTGCTGGGCCGCGACGGCACGATCTCGTTCCTCGAGGTCAACACGCGCCTCCAGGTCGAGCACCCGGTCACCGAGGCGGTCACGAGCGTCGACCTGGTGCGAGAGCAGTTCAGGATCGCCGAGGGGCTCGGTCCCTCGTTCAGCGAGACACCGCCGGCCGTCGGGCACGCGATCGAGCTGCGGCTCAACGCCGAGGACCCGGGCCGCGGCTTCCTGCCGAGCCCCGGCCGCATCGAGCGCCTGCGCGTGCCCGCCGGCCCCGGCATCCGCTGGGATGCCGGGGTCGAGGCGGGCGACACCGTCGAAGCCGCGTTCGACTCGCTCGCGGCCAAGCTGATCGTGCACGCCGATGATCGCGACGTCGCGCTCACCCGCATGCGCAGGGCATTGGGTGAGCTCGAGGTCACGGGCATCGCGACGGTCGCGCCCTTTGCGGTCGCGGTGCTCGACGAGCCCGACTTCGCCACCGCGACGTTCTCGGTCTCCACGCAGTGGATCGAGGCGACCCTCATGCCGCGGCTCGAGCCGCAGCGGCGAGCGCCGCGGCCCGCCGCCGAGGAGCTGCGTCGCGTGCCCATCGAGATCGACGGCCGTCGCGTCGTGCTCGGACTGCCGCCAGCCCTGCTCGCGTCCCTCGCCGGGGCGGCACCGCGGCCGGGCGACGCCAGTGCCGGTGCCGCCAGCGAGGCCGACGCGTCCGGCGCGAGCGATATCGGTGCGGTCGTCGCACCCGTTCCCGGCACCGTCGTGCGGTGGATCGTCGACGACGGGGGAGCCGTCGAGGAAGGCACGGCGGTCGCGGTGCTGGACGCCATGAAGATGGAGACCACGGTGCTCGCGCCCGGTGCCGGCACGCTCCGGCAGCTCGTCCAGGTGGGGAGCAGCGTCGCGCTGGATGCGGCGATCGCGCGCGTCGAGCCGTGACCCGATGGTCGGCGCGGGTCTGCCGCGCGCGAACAGCCAGTGTTCGTGTCAGTGGCCGCTCCTAGAATGACTGGGTGACATCCACCACCCCGAACACCCCCGAGCTGCACGTGCGCGGCGCGCGCGAGCACAACCTGAAGGACATCGATCTGCGCATCCCGCGAGACGCGCTGGTCGTCTTCACGGGGCTGTCGGGATCCGGCAAGTCCTCGCTCGCCTTCGACACCATCTTCGCCGAGGGGCAGCGGCGCTACGTCGAGTCGCTCTCTGCCTATGCGCGACAGTTCCTCGGCCAGGTCGACCGTCCCGACGTCGACTTCATCGAGGGCCTGAGCCCTGCCGTCTCGATCGACCAGAAGTCGACCAACCGCAACCCGCGCTCGACCGTCGGCACGATCACCGAGGTGTTCGACTACATGCGCCTGCTCTGGGCGCGCATCGGGGTGCCGCACTGCGCGATCTGCGGCGAGCGGATCCAGCGGCAGACCGTGCAGCAGATCGCAGACCAGCTGATGGAGCTGCCCGAGCGCACGCGCTTCCAGATCCTCGCACCCGTCGTGCAGCAGAAGAAGGGCGAGTTCGCCGACCTGATCCGCAACCTGGTCGCCACCGGGTACGCGCGCGCCATCATCGACGGCGAGGTCGTGCAGCTGGCGGAGGCGCCCGCGCTCAAGAAGCAGAACAAGCACGACATCTCCGTCGTGGTCGACCGGCTGGTGGCCGACCCCGGCGGGCTCGGCCGGCTCACCGACTCGCTCGAGACCGCGCTGCGGCTCGCCGACGGCCTGGTCACGATCGACTACGTGGACGTCGAGGCCGACGATCCCGAGCGACGCCGCACCTTCAGCGAGAAGCTCTCCTGCCCGAACCGTCACCCGGTCACGCTCACCGAGATCGAGCCACGCACGTTCTCGTTCAACGCGCCCTTCGGCGCATGCCCCGAGTGCACTGGCATCGGCACCAGGATGGCGGCCGACGCCGACCTCGTGATCGCCGACGAGGCGCTCTCGATCCGGGAGGGCGCGATCCTGCCGTGGACGCAGACCGGCAAGGGCCTCTACACCTACTTCGAGCGGCTGCTGCGCGGCCTCGCGACCGAGCTGGACTTCTCGCTCGACACTCCGTGGGGCGAGCTCAGCGCCGACGTGCGCAAGGTGGTGCTGCACGGCACCGACGGCAACGTCATGGTGCAGTGGCGCAACCGCTTCGGTCGGCAGCTGAAGTACGCCTCCGGCTACGAGGGCGTCATGCCCTACATCCAGCGCAAGCACGCCGAGGCCGACAGCGAGTGGGTGCGCTCCAAGCACGGCGAGTACCTGCGCGAGGTGCCGTGCCCGGAGTGCGGCGGCGCGCGCCTGAAGCCCGAGGTGCTGGCGGTGACGGTGCACGGCACCTCCATCGCCCGCGTGGCCGACATGAGCCTCGACGACGCGCACCGCTTCATGCACGAGCTCGATCTCGATCAGCGCGAGGCCACCATCGCCGCCGCGGTGCTGCGCGAGATCCGCGCCCGCCTCGACTTCCTCATCCGCGTCGGCCTCGGTTATCTCTCGCTGTCGCGCGCGGCCGCCTCGCTCTCCGGCGGCGAGGCGCAGCGCATCCGCCTCGCGACCCAGATCGGCGCGGGCCTCACAGGCGTGCTGTACGTGCTCGACGAGCCCTCGATCGGGCTGCACCAGCGCGACAACCGGCGACTGATCTCGACCCTCGAGGCGCTGCGCGACCTGGGCAACACGCTCATCGTCGTCGAGCACGACGAGGACACCATCCGCACGGCCGACTGGATCGTCGACATCGGCCCCGGCGCCGGTGAGCACGGCGGCGAGGTGGTGCACTCCGGCAGCTACGAGGACCTGCTCGAGAACGAGCGCTCGCTCACCGGCGCCTACCTCTCCGGGCGCGAGTCGATCCCGGTGCCCGCCGAACGGCGCCCGATCGATCCTGCCCGCATGCTGCGCATCGAGGGCGCGCGGGCGAACAACCTGCAGCGCGTCGACGTCGACATCCCGCTCGGCGTCTTCGTGGCCGTGACCGGCGTCTCCGGCTCCGGCAAGTCGACGCTCGTCAACGACATCCTCCACAAGGTGCTCGCGAACGCGCTGAACGGCGCGCGGCAGGTGCCGGCGAAGCACACCCGCATCACCGGCCTCGAGCACCTCGACAAGGTCGTGCACGTGGATCAGGGCCCGATCGGGCGCACGCCGCGCTCGAACCCCGCGACCTACACCGGGGTGTTCGACAAGATCCGCAACCTGTTCGCCGAGACGGCGGAGGCGAAGGCGCGCGGCTACCTGGCCGGCCGCTTCTCCTTCAACGTCAAGGGCGGGCGCTGCGAGGCGTGCCAGGGCGACGGCACCCTGAAGATCGAGATGAACTTCCTGCCCGACGTGTACGTGGAGTGCGAGGTCTGCCACGGCAAGCGCTACAACCGCGACACCCTGTCGGTGCACTACAAGGGCAAGTCCATCGCCGACGTGCTCGAGATGCCGATCGAGGAGGCAGCCGACTTCTTTGAGCCCATCTCCTCGATCCACCGCTACCTGAAGACGCTCGTGGACGTCGGGCTGGGCTACGTGCGGCTGGGGCAGTCGGCGACCACGCTCTCCGGCGGTGAGGCGCAGCGCGTCAAGCTCGCGACCGAGCTGCAGCGGCGCACATCCGGCCGCGCCATCTACGTGCTCGACGAGCCGACCACCGGGCTGCACTTCGATGACGTGCGGAAGCTCCTGGAGGTGCTCGACGGGCTGGTGCAGAAGGGCAACACCGTGCTCACCATCGAGCACGCGCTCGACGTGATCAAGAGCGCCGACTGGATCATCGACCTCGGGCCCGAGGGCGGCTCCGGCGGCGGCATGGTCGTCGCGACCGGAACGCCGGAAGCGGTCGCCGAGGTGCCGGAGAGCTACACGGGCGGCTTCCTGAAGGAGATCCTCGGCGCGGGCGTGCGATGACCGCAGGCGGTCCCTCGCGCACGGTGCCGTACAAGCCGGCAGCCGGCACGATCCCCACGGCGCCGGGCGTCTACCGCTTCCGCGACGAGCACGAGCGCGTGCTCTACGTCGGCAAGGCCAAGAACCTGCGGCAGCGGCTGGCGAACTACTTCCAGCCGCTCGAGACGCTGCACGAGCGCACCCGGCGGATGGTGCTGACGGCGGTGCGCGTCGAGTGGACGATCGTGGCGAGCGAGTTCGAGGCGCTGCAGCTCGAGTTCACCTGGATCAAGGAGTACGAGCCGCCGTTCAACGTGCAGTTCCGGGACGACAAGTCGTATCCGTACCTGGCGGTCACGATGGGCGAGGACGTGCCGCGGGCGCTCATCACGCGCAACCGCTCCATGCGTGGCGCGCGCTACTTCGGCCCGTACACGAAGGTCTGGGCGATCCGCGAGACGCTCGATCTGCTGCTGAAGGCCTTCCCGATGCGCTCCTGCAGCCAGTCGGTCTACGACCGCGCCGAACGCACGGGCCGACCCTGCCTGCTGGGCGACATCGGCAAGTGCTCCGCGCCCTGCGTCGGCCGCGTCACGCACGAGGAGCACCGCGCCACCGCTCGCGAGCTCGTGGCGTTCATGAACGGCGGCGATCAGGAGTTCGTCGACCGGGTCCGAGAGGAGATGCAGCGAGCGAGCGCCCGGCTGGAGTTCGAGCGCGCCGCACGGCTGCGCGACCAGCTGTCGGCGCTCGAGACCGTGCTCGAGCGCACGAGCGTCGTGCTCTCCGACCGGGTCGACGCCGATGTCTTCGGGCTGGTGCACGACGAGCTGAGCGCCGCCGTGCACCTCTTCGCCGTGCGCGGCGGGCGCATCCGCGGCACCAAGTCCTGGGTCGTCGACACCGAGATCGACCTGACGGACAGCGAGCTCGTGACGCAGATCATGCGCATCGCCTACGACGGCGGAGACCCGCCGGCGCGCCAGGTGCTGCTGCCGAAGCTGCCGGACGCCCCGGCGGAGGTCGAGGCCTGGCTGAGCGACCGCCGCGCGGACCATGGGCTGGCCGGCCGCGTCGCGGTGCGTGTGGCGCAGCGCGGCGAGAAGCGGAAGCTCGCCGACTCGGCGACCATCAACGCCGCGCACGCGCTGCAGGTGGCGCGCACCAAGCGCACGAGCGACTACGTCACCCGCACGCAGGCGCTCGCCGACCTGCAGGAGGCGCTCGGCATGGGTGAGGCGCCGCTGCGCATCGAGTGCTTCGACGTCTCGCACCTCGGCGGCACGGGTGTGGTCGCGTCGATGGTGGTCTTCGAGGATGGTCTGCCCCGCAAGGATCAGTACCGCAAGTTCGCGATCGCGCAGACCACCGATGACACCGACTCGATCTACCAGATCATGCGTCGGCGGGCGAAGTACATCGTGGACGGGGATCCGGAGGACACCGGCACGCGCTTCGCGTACACCCCGCAGCTGCTGCTCGTCGACGGTGGCCGCCCGCAGGTGCAGGCGGCGAAGCGCGCCCTCGACGACGCCGGTGTGCGCGGCGTCGCGCTCGCCGGCATCGCCAAGCGGCTCGAGGAGCTGTGGCTGCCGGACGACGAGTACCCGGTGATCCTGCCGCGCACCAGCGAGGCGCTCTACCTCGTGCAGCGGCTGCGCGACGAGGCCCACCGCGTGGCGATCAGCTACCAGCGGCAGAAGCGCTCCAGCGCCATCGAGACCGAGCTGAGCGGCATCCCGGGCCTCGGGCCCAACCGCGTGCGGGCGCTCCTGAAGCACTTCGGCTCCGCGAAGCGCGTGCGTGCGGCATCGCCGGAGCAGCTGCAGGAGGTGGCGGGCGTGGGGGCGTCGCTCGCGGGCGCCATCGCGCGGGCGCTCAGCGCGGATACGATGGGGGGAGCCGCCGACCGACAGGAACCGCACGCGTGAACGCCAGAGAGATCGTCATCATCACCGGCATGTCCGGTGCTGGTCGCACCACGGTCGCGAACGCACTCGAGGATCTCGGGTGGTTCGTGGTCGACAACCTGCCGCCCACCATGCTGCGTGCGCTCGTGCGGACCGCCGCCACGGATGCCTCCACCGAGTCCAGGCTCGCCATCGTCGTCGACGTGCGCGGCGGCGTGCTGTTCGACGACGCCAAGCGCTTCGTCGAGATGCTGCGCGCCGAGCACAGCGTGCGCGTGGTCTTCCTGGAGGCGAGCGATGCCGAGCTCGTGCGTCGCTACGAGGCGGTGCGCCGGCCGCACCCGCTGCAGGGCGACGGCACGATCCTCGACGGCATCCGCATGGAGCGCACCAGGCTCGAGCCGCTGCGCGGCATGGCCAACGATCTGCTCGACACCACGGGCCTCAACCCGCACCAGCTCACCAGGCGAGTGGGGGAGCGCTTCGCGCCCGGCGGCGAGCTGGAGGTCACGCTCACCGTCATGAGCTTCGGGTTCAAGTACGGGCTGCCGGTCGACGCCGACCTGATCGCCGACCTGCGCTTCCTGCCCAACCCGTTCTGGAACGCCGACCTGCGCGCGCACAACGGCACCGACGCCGTCGTGTCGGAGTTCGTGCTGCAGCAGGAGGGGGCGATGGAGTTCGCCGACAAGTACGTCGAAGCGCTGCGGCCCGTGCTCGCGGGCTATGCGCGCGAGAACAAGCTGCACGCCGTCCTGGGAGTAGGGTGCACCGGTGGCAAGCACCGGTCGGTTGCGATGGCCGAGCACCTGGCCAAGCAGCTCTCCGGCACACCGGGACTGCGCATCGCGGTGAAGCACCGAGACCTGGGGCGCGAATGACGAGGGGAGCAGGCGTGGCATTGACCGACGACGTCAAGGAGGAGCTCGCGCGGGTTCGCGTGACGCGGCCCCAGACGAAGGCGGCCGAAGTCGCGACGCTGCTGCGGTTCGCCGGCGGGCTGCACGTGATCTCGAACCGCGTCGCGGTGGAGAGCGAGCTCGACTCCGCCGCTGCCGCGCGTCGGCTCGCCAAGAGCATCCTCGAGCTGTACGGCGTGCGGGCCGAGATCGCGAAGATCGCATCCTCGACGAACCGCACCAGCGGCGCCTACCTGGTGCGCGTGATCGCCGAGGGCGAGACGCTCGCTCGGCAGACGGGCCTGATGGACGCCCGCCGGCGCCCGGTGCGCGGTCTGCCCAACAAGGTCACCACGGGCTCGCTCGAGGACCTCGCCGGCATCTGGCGCGGTGCGTTCCTCGCCCAGGGCACGCTGTCCGACCCGGGTCGCTCCGCCGCCCTCGAGGTCGTCTGTCCCGGCAACGAGGCAGCGATGGCCCTCGTCGGCGCCGCCGGTCGCCTCGGCATCCCGGCGAAGTCCCGCGAGGTGCGCGGGGCGCACCGCGTCGTCATCCGGGAGGGCGAGCCGATCTCGCGGATGCTCACCACCATGGGCGCGCTCGAGACCGTGCAGGCGTGGGCCGAGCTGCGGCAGCGCCGCGAGGTGCGCGCCACCGCGAACCGGCTGGTGAACTTCGACGACGCGAACCTGCGCCGCAGTGCCCAGGCGGCCGTGGCCGCGTGCGCGCGGATCGAGCGCGCGCTCGAGATCCTCGGGCCGGAGGTGCCGGAGCACCTCGCCTACGCGGGCAGGCTGCGGCTCGAGCACCGCGACGCGAGCCTCGACGAGCTGGGCCACCTCGCCAGCCCCACCATGACCAAGGACGCCGTCGCCGGCCGCATCCGTCGGCTCCTGGCGATGGCCGACCGCTCCGCCCAGGACCAGGGCATCCCGAACACCGAGGCTGCCGTTCCGGAGGACATCGACGTGTGACGAAGACGTCCGGCCCCCGCCCAGGGTGCCGGTGGCTAGGATCGAGAGTGACGAATCGGCGCGTCCGACGCGCACGAGAGAGGAGAGCCTCACTATGGCCGTCTACACCCTTCCCGATCTGCCGTACGACTACGCGGCACTCGAGCCCCACATCTCCGCGAAGATCATGGAGCTGCACCACGACAAGCACCACAAGGCGTACGTCGACGGAGCGAACACGGCGCTCGAGAAGCTCGCGTCCGCGCGCGACGCCGACGACTTCGGAGCGATCAACAAGCTCGAGAAGGACCTCGCGTTCAATCTCGGCGGGCACACGAACCACACGATCTTCTGGAACAACCTCGCCGGCGACGGCGGCGGCGAGCCCGAGGGCGAGCTGCAGGCCGCGATCTCGGAGTTCTTCGGCGACTTCGCGAAGTTCCAGGCGCACTTCACCGCCAACGCCACCGGCATCCAGGGCTCCGGCTGGTCGGTGCTCGCGTGGGACTCGATCGCCTCGCGGCTGAACATCTTCCAGCTGTTCGACCAGCAGGGCAACGTCCCGGTCGGCACGCAGCCCATCCTCATGCTCGACATGTGGGAGCACGCGTTCTACCTCGACTACCTCAACGTCAAGGCCGACTACGTCAAGGCGTTCTGGAACATCGTGAACTGGCAGGACGCGCAGGCACGCTTCGACGCCGCCAAGGCGCAGACCTCCGGACTCATCGTCCGCTGACCACCCATCGTCACCATGTGACCGGGGCCCCGGGCACAGCGTCCGGGGCCCCTTCCACTCCAACAAGTCAGGAACCCATCCCATGACTCTGAAAGTAGCCATCAACGGCTTCGGTCGAATCGGCCGCAACTTCGTGCGTGCAGCGCTTGCCCAGGGCGCTGACATGGACATCGTCGCGGTCAACGACCTCACCGACAACAAGACGCTCGCGCACCTGCTGAAGTACGACTCGGTCTCCGGTCCGATCGACGCGGCCGTGTCCTCCGACGAGGGCACGATCACGGTCGGCGACGTCACGTTCCGCGCGCTCGAGGAGAAGGACCCCGCGCAGCTGCCGTGGGCCGAGCTCGAGGTCGACATCGTGATCGAGTCCACCGGTCGCTTCACCAAGGTCGAGGATGCCTCTGCGCACCTCACGGCGGGCGCGAAGAAGGTCATCCTCTCCGCACCGGCCAAGGGGCCTGCCCCAACCTTCGTGATGGGTGTGAACCACGAGACCTACGACCCGGAGACCGACCACGTCATCTCCAACGCGTCCTGCACGACGAACTGCCTCGCGCCGCTCGCGCAGGTGCTGCTCGAGAACTTCGGTCTCGAGCGCGGCCTGATGACGACGGTGCACGCCTACACCGCCGATCAGAACCTGCAGGACGGCCCGCACAGCGACCTCCGCCGTGCCCGTGCTGCGGCGCTCTCGATCATCCCCACGTCGACGGGCGCGGCGAAGGCCATCGGCCTCGTCATCCCGGAGCTGAACGGCCTGCTCGACGGCTACGCGCTGCGCGTGCCCACGCCCACCGGCTCGATCACCGACCTCACCGTGAAGACCCGCGACGGTCTCACGGTCGACGAGGTGAATGCGGCCTACAAGGCGGCCGCCGAGTCCGGGCCGCTCAAGGGCTTCCTGCAGTACACCGAGGATGAGATCGTCTCCGCCGACATCATCGGCAACCCGTACTCGTCGATCTTCGACTCCGGTCTCACGCGTGTGCTGGGCGACCAGGTCAAGGTCTCGTCCTGGTACGACAACGAGTGGGGCTACTCCTGCCGGCTCGTCGACCTGGCGGCGCACGTCGGCTCGAAGCTCTGATTCCGATGGCGATCCGCACCCTCTCCTCGCTCGGCGATCTCGCCGGGAAGACCATCCTGATCCGCTGCGACTTCAACGTGCCGCTGGAGGATGGGACCATCACCGACGAGGGCCGGATCGTCGCATCGCTGCCGACCCTTCGCGCCCTGCTCGAGCAGGGCGCGAAGGTCGTGGCGATGTCGCATCTGGGCCGCCCCAAGGGCGAACCGGATCCGCAGTACTCGCTCGCGCCGGTCGCCGAGCGCCTGCGCGAGCTGCTGGCCGCCGACGTCGCGTTCGCGACCGACACCGTCGGCGAGGATGCTCGCCGGGTGCGGGACGCGCTCGAGGGCGGGCAGCTCGCGCTGCTCGAGAACCTGCGCTTCAATCCGGGCGAGACGAGCAAGGACAGCGCGGAGCGCGAGGCCTTCGCCGCGCAGCTCGCGGAGGGCGCGGACGCCTTCGTCTCGGACGGCTTCGGCGTCGTGCATCGCGAGCAGGCCAGCGTCTTCGAGATCGCCGCGGCGCTCCCGAGCGCGGCCGGCCTGCTCGTCGAGCGCGAGCTGGAGGTGCTCTCGCGGCTCACCGAGTCCCCGGAGCGCCCCTACGCGGTGGTGCTGGGCGGCTCCAAGGTGAGCGACAAGCTGGGCGTGATCGAGCACCTTTTGCCACGCGTGGACCGGCTGCTCATCGGCGGCGGCATGCTCTTCACGTTCCTGAAGGCGCAGGGCCACGGCGTCGGCTCGAGCCTGCTCGAGGAGGACCAGCTCGATCGCGTGCGAGGCTACCTGCAGCAGGCAGACGAGCTCGGCGTCGAGCTGCTGCTGCCGACCGATGTGGTCGTCGCGGCGGCGTTCGCGGCTGACGCCGAGCACGAGACGGTCGCGGCAGACGCGATCGAGCGCTCGAGCTTCGGCACGGCGGGCATCGGGCTCGACATCGGACCCGACTCCGCAGCGGCATTCGCCGACGCGATCCGCAGCGCCACCACCGTCTTCTGGAACGGGCCCATGGGCGTGTTCGAGATGGAGGCGTTCGCGGCGGGCACGCGCACCGTCGCCGAGGCCCTGACGCAGACCGACGGCCTCGCCGTGGTCGGCGGCGGCGACTCCGCGGCTGCCGTGCGCAAGCTGGGCTTCGACGATGCGGCATTCGGCCACATCTCCACCGGTGGCGGTGCGAGTCTCGAGTTCCTCGAGGGCTCGCGCCTGCCCGGACTGGAAGCACTCGGATGGGAAGGGAAATGATGGGCGACCGCATTCCGCTGATCGCGGGCAACTGGAAGCTGCACCAGGATCACCTGCAGGCGATCGCGCTGGTGCAGAAGCTGGCGTGGACGCTGCAGGACGGTCGGCACGATCACGCCGCCGTCGAGGTCGCGGTGTTCCCGCCGTTCACCGACCTGCGCAGTGTGCAGACGCTGATCGCTGCGGAGAAGTTCGAGCTGCGCTTCGGGGCGCAGGATGTCTCGCAGCACGAGTCCGGTGCGCACACGGGCGAGGTCGCTGCCTCGATGCTCGCGAAGCTCGAATGCTCCTACGCGATCGTCGGCCACTCCGAGCGACGACAGGATCACGGCGAGACCGACGCGCTCGTGGGCAGGAAGGCTGCCGCCGCCCTCGGTGCCGGCGTCACGCCCATCATCTGCGTCGGCGAGACCGAGGCCGACCTCGAGCAGCACGGCGCGGCGGCCGTGCCCGTGCAGCAGCTGCGGGACGTGCTCGCCGAGCTGCCCGCGAGCGGAGACATCGTGGTCGCGTACGAGCCGGTCTGGGCCATCGGTTCCGGCAAGGCGGCGACCGCCGATCAGGCGCAGCAGGTCTGCCAGGCGCTCCGCCAGGCGATCGCCGAGATGCGCGGCGACGAGGCCGCCGCCGCGACGCGCATCCTGTACGGCGGCAGTGTGAAGTCGGGCAACATCGCCGGGTTCATGCGCGAGCCGGATGTGGATGGCGCGCTCGTCGGCGGGGCGAGCCTGGATGCGGCGGAGTTCGCCGCCATCGCCCGATTCCAGCAGCACGTCGGCACCTGAGCGGCGCGCGCGCCGCCCGAGCCCGTACGCTCGGCATCCCTGCGGTAGGATCGACGTTGGACTTGCCGTGGGCGGCGCCTGTCGCGCGCCCGCGGATGCGGCCTCGGCCGAGAGATTGAGAAGAGGGCTAGTGGAGATTCTCCAGATCATCATGCAGGTGATCCTCGGTGTCACTTCGGTGCTGCTGACGCTGTTCATCCTGCTGCACAAGGGCCGAGGCGGTGGCCTCTCCGACATGTTCGGCGGTGGCGTCGGCTCGTCCATGGGCTCGTCGGGCGTCGCCGAGCGGAACCTGAACACGATCACCGTCGTGGTGAGCCTCGCCTGGCTCGCCTCCATCATCGTGCTCGGCCTCATCACCAAGTTTGCAGGTATCTGATGGCTTCTGGAGGCAGTGCGATCCGCGGCTCGCGCGTCGGCGCGGGCCCCATGGGGGAGCAGGACAGGGGATTCCACGCCGAGCGCGTCGCGATCTCCTACTGGGACGCCATGGGCAACGAGACCGTCCGCTACTTCGCGGCCGATCTCCCCGAGGACGAGATCCCCGAGGTCATCGATTCGCCGTCCACCGGCCTGCCGGCCGGTCGCGACAAGGAGCACCCGCCCCAGGTCGCGAAGAACGAGCCCTACAAGACGCACCTCGCGTACGTGAAGGAGCGCCGCACGCCGGAAGAGGCCGTCGAGCTGCTCGATGAGGCGCTGCAGAAGCTGCGCTCGGCGGAGGGCCGCGGCTGAGCCGCGACCCCGTCGACATCCGCCCTCAGCGGCCGCCCTCCTCCAGGAGCGCGGCCGCTTCGGCGTCCAGCAGCATGAGCGTCTCGTGCCGGCCGTGCGCGGTGCCTGCCGGCGCGTCGGCAGCGGACGCGCCACTGCGTGCGAGCGCGACGGCGGGTGCCTTGTCGGCGCCCGCGATCACGAGCCAGACGCGGTCGGATGCATTGATCGCGTCCACCGTGAAGCTCAGCCGCTCCGGCGGCGGCTTGGGGGAATCGGTCACGCCGATGACGGCGACGCCGGCCTCGTGCACGCCGGCATGGCCGGGGAAGAGCGAGGCGATGTGCGCGTCGGGGCCCATGCCCAGCAGCGTCAGGTCGATCGGGCCGAGCTCGCGCAGCAGCGCCGTGCCCGCTGCTGCGGCATCCGCGAGCGGCGTGCCGTCGTCGGCGGGGAGCTCTCGGATGTTCTCCGCCGGGATCGGCACCCGGTCGAGCAGCGCCTCGCGCGCCTGCACGGCATTGCGGTCGGGGGAGTCGGACGCCACGTAGCGCTCATCGCTCCAGGTGATGCGCACGCGCTGCCACTCGATCTCGCGGTCGGCGAGCTCGGCGAGCAGGGCGATCCCCACCGAGCCTCCCGTGACCGCGACGGTCGCGCGCCCCTGGGAGGCGATCAGCTCGCCGAGCAGGGTCGCGAGCCGGTCGGCAGTGCGCTCGACGAGCGTCGCTCGGTCGTCGTGGACGATGACGGTCATCGGACCTCCTCGGCCAGGGCCTGCAGCACCTGGCCATACATGTCGTCGGCGTCGAGCTTGCGCAGCTCCTCCGCCAGCTGGTCCTCGAGCCCACGGGTCGAGAGCGCGAGGTGGTGCTCCGGCTGGCCGGGCTGGACGAGGATCCCCACCGAGTCGCGCAGCCGGGTGAGCGACGAAGCGCCGCTGGCCCGCTCGAGCACGACCGAGTGCAGGCCGCTCGACCCCGTCGGGGTGCTGTCGCCTGCTTCGACCTTCTCGATCGGCACCCGCAGCCGCAGCCGCAGCCAGGCGGCCATCAGATGCACGCTCGGGTTCTCCAGGTCGCCGGAGACGCGACCCGCCTCGACGCGCTCGTAGGGCGGCTGGTCGAGCAGCGCTGCCATGTGTGCACGCCAGCTGGTCAACCGGGTCCAGGCGAGATCCGTGTCGCCCGGCATGTAGCAGCCCGCGAGCGACACGATCGCGCCATGCGGGTCCTGGTGCTTGCCCGAGTCGGTGATGCGTCGCTGCGAGATCTGGCCCAGCTGCGACGACGAGGGCGTCTCCGGCATGAAGCTCGGCCACCAGGCGACCACCGGCGCATCCGGCAGCAGCAGGCCCTGCACGATGCCGAGCAGGTGCGAGCCGAGCTCGCCGTAGCACTGCAGCAGCACGACCTCGCTGGCGCCAGCGTCCGCGCCGACCCGGATCTCCGCGTCGAGGTGCGGCGCCTCGCGCGCGCTCACGTGATCCGGGTTGCGGGAGACGACGATGACGCGCATCGGGTGCTCGCGGGAGGCCTGGTTCGCGGCCCGGATCGCTTCCTCCTCCGCCCCGATCTGGGTGTGGATGACGAGCGTCAGCACGCGGCTGAGCGCCAGCACGCCGCCCTCCTCGCGGATCTCCAGCATGCGTCGCTGCACCTCGGCGGTGTTGGTGCGAGAGAGTCGGATGATCACGGGCGCCTCCATTGCCTGTCGTCGCGCGTGAGCAGGTCGTGCGCGCCGCGCGGGCCCCACGATCCCGGCTCGTACTGCTCCACCGGTCCGCCGACGGACTCCCAGTGCTCCTCGATCGGGTCGAGGATCTTCCAGGAGAGCTCGACCTCCTCGTGGCGGGGGAACAGCGGCGGGTCGCCCAGCAGCACATCGAGGATCAGCCGCTCGTAGGCCTCGGGGCGCTCCTCGGTGAAGGCGTGGCCGTAGCCGAAGTCCATCGTCACGTCCCGCACGTGCATGCCGGGTCCCGGCACCTTCGAGCCGATCCGCATGGAGACGCCCTCGTCGGGCTGCACGCGGATCACGAGCGCGTTCTCGCCCATCGTGCGATCCGAGTCCGGGAAGAGGTACTGCGAGGCGCGCTTGAACACGATCGCGATCTCGGTGACCCTGCGTCCCAGTCGCTTGCCGGCCCGGAGGTAGAAGGGCACGCCCGCCCAGCGGCGCGTGTCGACCTGCAGCTTGATCGCCGCGTACGTCTCGGTGGCGGAGTCGGGGCGCATCCCCTCCTCCTCCAGGAAGCCCTTCACGAGCGCCCCGCCATGCCATCCGGCGGCGTACTGGCCGCGTGCGGCAGAGGCGTCGAGGGGGAGCGGCACGCGCGCCGCGCGCAGCACCTTCTCCTTCTCCACCCGCAGGTCGGCGGCGTCGAACGAGACCGGCTCCTCCATCGCGGTGAGCGCGAACAGCTGCAGCAGGTGGTTCTGGATCACATCGCGTGCGGCGCCGATGCCGTCGTAGTAGCCGGCGCGGCCACCCACGCCGATGTCCTCCGCCATGGTGATCTGCACGTGGTCGATGTGGTTGGCGTTCCAGATCGGCTCCCACAGGCTGTTGGCGAAGCGCAGCGCCAGGATGTTCTGCACCGTCTCCTTGCCGAGATAGTGGTCGATGCGGAAGACGCTGTCGGCCGGGAACACCGACTCGACCACGGCGTTCAGCTCGCGCGCCGACTGCAGGTCGTGGCCGAACGGCTTCTCGATGACGACCCGGCGCCAGGCATCGCCCTCGCCCTCGGCGAGGCCGGAGCGCTTGAGCTGCTGCGTCACGAGCGGGAACGCGTTGGGCGGGATCGACAGGTAGAACGCGTGGTTGCCCATCGTGCCGCGCGCCTCGTCGAGCTCCGAGAGCACCTCAGCGAGCCGGTCGAATGCGTCGTCGTCGTCGAAGTCGCCCTGCACGAAGCGAATGCCGTCGCTCAGCTGGCGCCAGACGGACTCTCGGAACGAGGTGCGTGCGTGCTGCTGGACGGCCTCCCGCACCACCTCGGAGAATTGCTCGTGCGTCCAGTCGCGACGGCCGAAGCCGACCAGGCCGAAGCCCGGAGGCAGCAGTCCGCGATTGGCGAGGTCATACACCGCGGGAAGCAGCTTCTTGCGCGCCAGGTCGCCGGTGACGCCGAAGAACGTCATGGCGTTCGGGCCCGGGATGCGGGTCAGCCGCTGATCCGCCGCGTCGCGCAGCGGGTTCTGCCCGGCCGCGATCGGGACCGTCGGGGCGGCAGCCTCGCTGGCTCCTGCCCCGACCGTCACAGCCGTCATCGAGCCGCTGCGCCGAGCAGCCGGTCCAGGCCCTCGTCCAAGTCGTCGAGCGTGAGCGTCAGCACGGGCCGGCCGTGCTCGGCGAGCACGCTCGCGTCACCGGCGGCCTGCGCCCGGATGAGCTGCCCGAAGGTGAACGGGCGGCCGGGGATCTCGAGGTCCTCGTGCGGTGCCCCGAGCAGCTGCAGGAACACGCCGTTGGGCGTGCCTCCCTTGTGGTACTGGCCGGTGGAGTGCAGGAAGCGCGGCCCCCAGCCGAAGGTGACCGGGCGCTGCGTGCGAGCCGCGAACGCCTGGCGGAGGCGCTCGAAGCGCGGCTGGCCGATGCGGTCGAGGTAGGCGTGGATCGCCAGGTAGCCGCCCTCGCCGAGCTGCGCGAGCAGCGCGTCCAGGGATGCTTCGACGGTGTCGAGCGCGACGCCGCCGGTGCCGCGCACCTCGATGCCGCCGTCCACCGCGACGGGCGCCGCCGGGGGCTGCAGGTCGTCGAGCAGGCCGCGGGCGGCGTTCTTGGCCGACTCCACGTCGGGCTGGTCGAAGGGGTTGATGCCGAGGATGCGGCCCGCGACCGCCACGGCGAACTCCCACACCAGCAGCTGTGCGCCGAGCGTGCCGGCCACTTCGACCTCGCCCTCGGCGACCTCTCTGGCCTCCCGAGCGGAGCCCACGAGTCGGACCACCTGCAGGTCGGGCAGCTGCGCGTCGAGCTCGGCAGCATTCCGCTCGAGCACCACGGGCAGCAGGCCGAGGCCCTCCTTGCCCGTCGACTCCGCGATCAGCTGCTCCGCCCATTCGCCCAGACCGATGATGTGCGTGCCGTCGGCGACGATGCCGATCTTGTCGCGCAGCGGCTTGGTCGCCGCGATCACGGCGGCGAGCTGCAGCCCGGGGTTGGACTCCGAGTCCTCGCTGATCTCCGGCAGGGCGGCGATCGCCTCGTCCAGCAGCTCGCGCACATCCACGCCGGCAAGCCCCGAGGGGACGATCCCGAAGGCGGTGAGCGCCGAGTAGCGACCGCCGACGTTCGGGTCGGCGTTGAAGACGCGGTAGCCGGCGCGGCGAGCCTCGGCGTCGAGCGGTGAGCCCGGGTCGGTGACGACGACGATGCGCTCGGCGGGATCGATGCCCGCCTCGCGGTACGCCGCCTCGAACGCGCGGCGCTGGCTGTCGGTCTCGAGCGTCGAGCCGGACTTCGACGACACCACGAGCGCGGTGCGCGCGAGACCGTCGCGGAGCGCGCGGCGCACCTGCTCCGGCTCCGTGGAGTCGAGCACGGTGAGATCGGCGCCCTCGGTGCGGGTGATGACCTCTGGCGCGAGCGACGAGCCGCCCATGCCGGCCAGCGCGATCCGGTCGACGCCGTGCGCACGCAGCTGCTTGCGCAGCGCCTCGATGTCGTCGACGAGTCCCCGGGTGCCTGCCGCTGCCTCGACCCAGCCGAGCCGGATCGATGCCTCTGCCTCGGCGGCCTCGCCCCAGAGGGTCGCGTCGCCGGAGACGAGCCTGCCAGCCACGCCATCGGCGACCAGCTGCGGCACGACCCGCTCGATGGCCTCGGCCGCTGCGCCGGAGGCGGAGATGATGAACGTCATGCGCGTGCTCCTGCCATGTGCTCCTGCACGGTCTGCACGAGCTCCGCCCAGGAGGCGTCGAACTTCTCCAGGCCCTCGGCCTCCAACTGCTCGACGACCTCCGCGTAGGAGATGCCCAGCGCGTCGAGCGCGTCGAGCACGCCCTCGGCTGCCTCGAAGTTGCCCGCGATCGCGTCGCCCTGCACCTGTCCGTGGTCAGCGAGCGCCTCGAGCGTCTTCTCGGGCATGGTGTTGACCGTCTCGGGTGCCACGAGCTGCGTCACGTAGAGCGTGTCGGGCAGCGCCGGGTCCTTGACGCCGGTGGATGCCCACAGCGGGCGCTGCGTGTTCGCGCCCGCGGCGAGCAGCGTCTCGGCGCGCTCGCTGGCGAACGACTCCTGCCAGACGCGGTAGGCGAGGTGCGCGTTGGCGATGCCCGCCTTGCCCTTGAGCGCCGCCGCCTCCTCGGTGCCGATCGCGTCGAGGCGCTTGTCGAACTCGCTGTCGACGCGCGACACGAAGAAGGACGCGACCGAGTGGATCTTCGACAGGTCCTTGCCCGCCTGCTGCGCGCGCTCCAGGCCCGTGAGGTAGGCGTTGATGACGTCGCGGTAGCGGTCCAGTGCGAAGATCAGCGTCACGTTGACGCTGATGCCCGCCGCGATCGTGTCGGCGATGGCCGCCAGGCCCTGCTCGGTGGCGGGGATCTTGATCAGCACGTTCTCGCGCCCGACCCGCTCGTGGAGCGACGCCGCCTGCGCGACCGTGCCCTGCGTGTCACGGGCGAGGCCCGGCTCGACCTCGATCGAGACCCGGCCGTCCTTGCCGCCCGACTCGCGGTAGACCTCGGCGAAGACGTCGCACGAATCCGCGACGTCCGTGGTGGTCAACGAGGTGATGACCTCGTCGACGCTCGCGCCGCTGGCGGTGAGCTCGTGCACGGCGGCCTCGTAGGACTCGCCCTCGGCGATCGCCTTCGCGAAGATCGTGGGGTTGGTGGTGACGCCGACCACGTTGCGCTCGGCGATGAGCTCTGCGAGGTTGCCGGTGGTGATGCGCTGGCGCGAGAGGTCATCGAGCCAGATGCTGACGCCGGCGTCGCTGAGTGCCTGAGTGTTCTCGTTCATGTCCTTGCCTCCTGGCTCGCTCAGCGAGCCGCTTCGATGGATGCGCGAGCGGCGTCGACCACGGCCTCTGCCGTGAACCCGAACTCGCGGAACAGGGTCTGGTAGTCGGCGCTGGCGCCGAAGTGGTCGATCGCGACGGTGCGGCCGGCGTCGCCGACGATGCCCTGCCACGTGAGCGGGGATCCGGCCTCGACGGAGACGCGCGCCTTGACCGCCTTCGGCAGCACCGACTCGCGGTACTCCGCCGACTGGTCGGCGAACCACTCGAGCGAGGGCGCGGCCACGACGCGCGCGGCGATGCCGTCGGCCTGCAGCCGCTCGCGGGCGTCGAGCGCGATCTGCACCTCGGAGCCGGTCGCGATCAGGATCACGTCCGGCGTGCCGTCCGTGGCCTCCGCGAGCACGTAGGCGCCCTTCGACACGTTCGACGCGGCGGCCAGCGTGTCACCGGAAGCCTCGCCGTCCCCGCGCTCGAACACCGGGATGTTCTGGCGGGTGAGCGCGATGCCCACCGGGCGATCGTGCCGCTCGAGGATGGCCTTCCACGCCCAGGCGGTCTCGTTCGCGTCGGATGGACGGACGACGTCGAATCCGGGGATGGCGCGGAGCGCCGCGAGCTGCTCGATGGGCTGGTGGGTCGGGCCGTCCTCGCCGAGCGCGATCGAGTCGTGCGTCCAGACGTGGATCGGGTGCGCGCCCATCAGCGCGGCCAGCCGCAGCGCGGGGCGCTGGTAGTCGCTGAAGATCAGGAATGTGCCGCCGTAGGCGCGCGTCGGGCCGTGCAGCGCGATGCCGTTCAGGATCGCCGCCATGGCGTGCTCGCGGATGCCGAAGTGCAGCGTGCGCCCGCGCGCCGAGGCCTCGGACCACATCCGGGTGCCGTGCTCCGCCGGCGCGAACGAGCCCTTGCCCTCGAGCGTGGTGTTGTTCGACTCCGCGAGGTCGGCGGAGCCGCCCCAGAGCTCGGGGAGGACATCGGCGAGCGCGTTGAGCACCTTGCCGGAGGCGGCGCGCGTGGAGACCTCGGTGCCGGCCTCGAACACCGGCAGCGCCTCCTCGACGCCGTCGGGCAGCTCGCCGGCGAGCAGGCGGTCGAGCAGCGCGCTGCGCTCGGGGTTCGCGGCCTTCCACGCGTCGAAGCGCTCCTGCCATGCCGCGCGAGCCTCCTCGGCGCGTGCCTTGGCGTTGCCGCGGGTGTACTCGATGACGGCGTCGTCCACCTGGAACGACTGCTCCGGGTCGAAGCCCAGCAGCTCCTTCACCGCCGCGACCTCTTCGCTGCCGAGCTTGGCGCCGTGCGCCTTGCCGGTGCCCTGCAGCTTCGGCGCGGGCCAGCCGATGATCGTGCGCAGGATGACGAGGCTCGGCTTCGCCGTCTCGGCCTTCGCCTGTTCGATCGCGGCGTGCAGCGCCTCGACATCCTCCACGTAGTCGTCGGCCGTCGGCCGGTCGCCGGTGCGCCAGGAGACCTCGAGCACCTGCCAGCCGTAGGCCTCGTAGCGGGCCTTGACGTCCTCGGTGAAGGCGATGTCGACATCGTCCTCGATCGAGATCTCGTTCGCGTCGTAGATCGCGATCAGGCGGCCGAGCTGCTGGTGGCCGGCGAGCGAGCCGGCCTCGCTCGTGACGCCCTCCTGCAGGTCGCCGTCGCTCGCGATGACGTAGGTGTAGTGGTCGAAGGCGCTCTCGCCGACGGCGGTCTCGGGGTCGAAGAGCTCGCGCTCGAAGCGCTGCGCGTAGGCGAAGCCGACCGCCGAGGCGAGGCCCTGGCCGAGCGGCCCCGTCGTCATCTCGACGCCCTTGGTGTGGCCGTACTCCGGGTGACCGGGCGTGAGCGAGCCCCAGGTGCGGAGCGACTCGATGTCGTGCTTCTCCAGCCCCGAGCCCGTCAGGTACAGCTGGATGTACTGCGTCAGCGACGAGTGGCCGGCAGAGAGGATGAAGCGGTCACGACCCAGCCAGGTGTCGTCGGCCGGGTCGCGATCCATGACCTTCTGGTACAGCAGGTGCGCGAGCGGCGCGAGACTCATCGCCGTGCCTGGGTGGCCGTTGCCCTTCTTCTCGACGGCATCGGCGGCCAGCACCCGTGCGGTGTCGACTGCCTGCTGGTCGTTGGTGGTCCATTCGAATGGCAAGGGGACTCCTTCATCGGGCTGCCCGCGCAGAGCTTCCGAGCGCCGCGGCGGGGCGGACGTTGCGACACCTCCAGCATAGTGAGCAAGCATGTGCGCCCAGTGGGCGTACCCCGCCGCGGCCGTGCGCGTCAGATAGGATGAGGGTTGGCCATACGGCACTCGCCCTCGTCTGAACGGATCCCGCTGCATATGTCGAACTCGGCTTCGCCCGGCGTCGTCGCACCCGAGGTCGAGGGACGGCAGCTGAGCGCTCGGGTCTCGGTGAAGGCGAAGGCGTACGTCGCGATGACCAAGCCGCGCGTCATCGAGCTGCTGCTGGTCACCGCGCTGCCCACCATGTTCCTGGCCGCGGGCGGCGTGCCGCCGCTCGGCGCCCTGACCGCCACGCTCATCGGCGGCTTCCTGAGCGCGGGCAGCGCCAACGCGTTCAACATGATCCTCGATCGCGACATCGACCGGGTCATGCACCGCACGCAGCAGCGGCCGCTCGTGACGGGCACGCTCTCGGTCCTCGAGGCGCACGTGTTCGCGTGGACGCTGGCCGTGGTCTCGACTGTCGTGCTCGCCGTGTTCGCGACGCCGCTGGCGGCGGCGCTGTCGGTCGCGGCGATCGCCTTCTACGTGCTCATCTACACGATGCTGCTGAAGCGCCGCACGGAGCAGAACATCGTCTGGGGCGGCATCGCCGGATGCTTCCCGGTCGTGATCGGCTGGGCAGGGGTCACCGGCACGCTCGACTGGCCCGCCTGGATCCTCTTCACGCTCGTGTTCCTCTGGACGCCGGCGCACTACTGGCCGCTGTCGATGAAGTACCGCGACGACTACGAGGCGGCGCACGTGCCGATGCTCGGCGTCGTGCGGGGCACGCAGATGGTCGGCATCCAGGTCATCCTCTACGCGTGGGCGTCGATCGCCTGCACGCTGCTGCTGATCCCGGTCGCCGGGATGGGCCTGCTCTACAGCGCGGTCGCGGTGATCGCGGGCGCGTGGTTCATCGGCGAGTCGCACGCGCTCTACAGCCGTGCGATCCGCGGTGCGAGCGAGCTGCGCGCGATGCGCGTCTTCCACGCCTCGAACACCTACCTGACGCTGATCTTCCTCGCGGTCGGCGTCGACCCCTTGCTGCCCTTCTAGCCGCCCGGCGCCCCCGCCGGTGCCGCCCGCCGGCTCCGCCCGCGTATCCGCCGACCCGCCCCGCGCCATCACCGACCCGCCCCGCGCATCCCGGCGCCTCCGCCGAGCGTCCCGAAACGGCGCGCTCACCGGCCGAAACGCACGATCCGGGGAAGCTCGCACCCGCAGTCGTCGGCGAGCGTCCCGAGAATGTGCGCCCGCCCGGCGGAAGGCGCGATTCGGGGAACCTCGCGGATGCCGGCCCGGCCCGCGCACCCGCCGATCCGCCGACCAACCCCGCGCATCCGCCAAGCCACCCCGCATCCGCCGAGCGGCCCGAAACGGCGCGCTCACCGGCCGAAACGCACGATCCAGGGAAGCTCGCGCCCGCGGTCGTCGGCGAGCGTCCCGAGAAGGTGCGTCCGCCCGGCGGAAGGCGCGATTCGGGGAAGCTCGCGGATGCCGGCTCGGCGCGCCGGGCGGTGGGCGGATGCCGGCTCGGTGGCGTCAGACGCGGTCGAGCATCTGGAGCAGGCGGCCCTCGCGGAGCGCCCACGGGCTGACGTCGAGCTCCTTCAGGCCGAAGGCGCGCATCGCCTCCGAGAGCACGATGCCGCCCGCGATCACCTGGAACGTGCGATCCGGCGTGATGCCGGGCAGCGCCGAACGCGAGTCCGCGTCCATCTTCGCGAGCCGCGGCAGCCAGTCGTTCAGCTGCTTGCGCGTCAGCACCGCCCGATCGGCGTCGCCGACGCCCGGCATCAGGTTGCCCGCCAGTCGCGCGAGCGAGCGGATGGTCTTCGACGAGCCGACCACATGGTCGGGCTTGCCGAACGGCTTCACCTGCGCGACGGCGTCATCGAGCACGGCCTTGGCGTAGAGCCGCAGCGCGCGCTGGTCGGCGAGCGGCGGGGGATCGGCGTGGAAGAAGCCCACCGTCGAGCGACCGGCGCCCAGCGGCAGCGAGAGCGCGACATCGGGCTCCTCGTCCTCGCCGATCGCCACCTCGAGCGATCCGCCGCCGATGTCGAGCAGCAGGATGCGCCCCGCCGACCACCCGAACCACCGGCGCACGGCCAGGAACGTCAGCCGCGCCTCGTCCGGGCCGGAGAGGATGTCGAGCGTCACCTTCGCCTCGCGCTCAATGCGGGCGACGACCTGCTCGCCGTTGGTCGCCTCGCGCAGCGCGCTCGTCGCCATCACCACGAAATCATCGAGCTGCTCATCCCTGGCGATCTCGGCGCACTCGCCGATCGCGGTCAGGAGTGCCTCGACGCCCTCGTCGCTGATCGCCCCGTCGTCGTCGAGGTAGCGCATCAGGCGCAGGGTCAGCTTGTGCGATCGCTGCGGGATCGGTCGGCCGCCCAGCCGCACGTCGACGGTGAGCAGATGCACGGTGTTCGAGCCGATGTCGAGCACGCCCAGCCGCGAGCCGTGCCGCGCGGCGCCGATGGCCCCGTCCTCGGGCCGCCGGGTCTCGATGGCGACGTCGTCCGTGCGACCGGTGCCGAGTTCACTGCGCTGCATGCGCCTGATCCTGCCATCCGGCCGGGTCGACCGCGATCGGATGCTCGCGTCGGGTCGCCCGTCACACCGGCGTGGTCACCGATGCGTCGGCCGCCCGATCCGCGGGGTGCTCGACGGCACCGTCGACCGGTCCATGCCGCAGCGAGAGCACCACCGCGACCACGACCGCGGTCGAGATCACGGAGACGACCATGTGGATGCCGACCAGCAGCACCGGCAGCCCGGTGTTCGACTGAATGATGCCGATCACGATCTGCAGCAGGATCAGGCCCAGCAGCCCCAGCGTCCAGCGCAGGTGCCGACGCGGTCCCCGCACGGCCGCGGCCACCACGACCGCCAGCACCAGCGCCAGCAGCAGGTAGCCGGGCCAGGCGTGGACGTGCTGCATGATCGCGGGGTCGAGACCGTTGCGCGCGGCGCCGCCGTCGCCCGCGTGCGGGCCCGAGCCGGTGGTGAGCACGCCCACGACGACCACCACCGCCAGCGCGGCGGTCATCGCGAGCGCGAGCAGCCACTGCCAGCGCGGCGCCCTCTGCGGACCGAAGGCGCCCACGATCACCCGCCAGGCGAGCAGCGCGGCCAGCGCGACCAGGACGACGGAGAGCAGGAAGTGGATGCCGACGGTGTCGGGGCGCAGCGACATCCACACCACCACCGCGCCGATGAGCGCCTGCGCGAGCGTGAGACCGAGGACGAGCGAGGCGAGCGTGATCGCGACACGCCCCGCGTGCTGGCGGATCACCAGCACGAGCATCACGATCGCGACCAGCAGCACGATGCCGCCCATCACGCGGTTCGCGAACTCGATGATGCCGTGGATGCCCTGCTCCGGCACCGGCACGAACGACTCCGGCGTGCAGTTGGGCCACTGCGTGCACCCGAGGCCCGAGCCGGTGAGCCGAACCGCCCCGCCGGTGCCGACGATGGCGATCTGCGAGACGAGCGTCGTCCAGGCCATGACGACCAGGCTGCGCGAGCGGGTCAGCAAGATGCACCTCTCCTGCCGTCGCGATAGGATGAGGGGGAGCCCATCGGCTCCGAACCCCCGTGCCGCAGCTGCGGCGAGGCATGTGCGAAGGCCCTTTCATTATGGCCCGTTCTCCGGGGTGCACGGGCCGCGCGGAATGCCGAGGAGCACCGCCGGGTTACAGGATGTGAAGCGTAGATAGGGGGAGCGGATGTCCGATGTTCTGATCGACCGGCCCGAGCTCGAGGGTCTGGGACAGTACGAGTTCGGGTGGCACGACTCCGATGAGGCGGGTGCCATCGCGAAGCGAGGGCTGAGCGAACAGGTGGTCCGTGAGATCTCTGCGCTCAAGAACGAGTCCGACTGGATGCTCGAGCGTCGGCTCAAGGGCCTGCAGCTGTTCGAGCGCAAGCCGATGCCGACGTGGGGTGCCGACATCTCCGGCATCGACTTCGACAACATCAAGTACTTCGTGCGCTCCACGGAGCGCCAGGCGCAGACCTGGGAGGACCTCCCCGAGGACATCCGCAGGACGTACGACCGCCTGGGCATCCCGGAGGCCGAGCGCAGCCGCCTCGTCTCCGGCGTCGCGGCGCAGTACGAGTCTGAGGTCGTCTACCACCAGATCCAGGAGGATCTGGAGGCGCAGGGCGTCATCTTCATGGACACCGACACGGCGCTCAGGGAGCACCCGGAGTTCTTCGAGGAGTACTTCGGCACGGTCATCCCCTCGGGCGACAACAAGTTCGCCGCGCTGAACACCGCCGTGTGGTCGGGCGGCTCGTTCGTGTACGTGCCCAAGGGCGTCCACGTCGAGATCCCGCTGCAGGCCTACTTCCGCATCAACACCGAGAACATGGGCCAGTTCGAGCGCACGCTGATCATCGCGGACGAAGGCTCCTACGTGCACTACATCGAGGGCTGCACCGCGCCGATCTACTCGTCGGACTCGCTGCACTCGGCCGTGGTCGAGATCATCGTGAAGAAGAACGCGCGCGTTCGCTACACGACGATCCAGAACTGGTCGAACAACGTCTACAACCTCGTCACCAAGCGCGCGATCGCCGAAGAGGGCGCGACGATGGAGTGGATCGACGGCAACATCGGTTCCAAGGTGACGATGAAGTACCCATCGATCTACCTGGTGGGGGAGCGCGCCAAGGGGGAGACCCTCTCGGTCGCCTTCGCGGGCCCCGGACAGCACCAGGACGCCGGCGCGAAGATGATCCACATGGCGCCGTACACGACGTCGTCGATCGTCTCGAAGTCGATCGCCCGCGGCGGCGGCCGTGCCGGCTATCGCGGTGAGGTGCGCGTCGACGCCAATGCTCACCACTCCGCCAACAGCGTCGTCTGCGACGCGCTGCTGGTCGACACCATGTCGCGCTCCGACACCTACCCGTCGATCGACATCCGCGTCGACGACGTGGTGCTCGGTCACGAGGCGACGGTGTCGAAGGTCAGCGAGGAGCAGCTGTTCTACCTCATGTCGCGCGGTCTCGAGGAGACCGAGGCGATGGCGATGATCGTGCGCGGCTTCATCGAGCCGATCGCGCGCGAGCTGCCGATGGAGTACGCACTCGAGCTCAACAAGCTCATCGAGATGAGCATGGAAGGATCCGTGGGTTGATGACCGCCACTGACACGACACCCCAGCATCTGGTGACCGAACCCGCAGAGCGCTTCGTGCCCGTGCAGACCCGCTCCGAGCGACCCACGTCGTTCGAGCCGGCGGACTTCGGCACGCCGACGGGCCGCGAGGTCAACTGGAAGCTCTCCGACGTGAAGCGCCTCGCGCCGCTGTTCGTGGACGCGCCGACCGAGGCGGGCGCCGAGGGCGCCATCGACTACCAGGTCGAGGCGCTCGAGTCGCGCGGCCTGCTCGTCGAGTCGACCGGTCACGACGCCGCGCCTCGCGGCGAGATCTTCCGACCGGAGGACGTCGTCAGCGCCATCGCCTGGAAGCAGTGTGAGAACGCGATGCACATCCGCCTGCCCGCCGGCACGCAGCAGGAGCCGGTCATCGCGCGCCTCGTGGGCACCGGTGCCGACCGACGCGCGAACGCGCACATCGTCGTCGAGGCGATGCCGGGTTCGGAGGGCACGGTCGTGCTCCACCACTCCGGCTCCGCGCAGTACGCGCAGAACGTCGAGGTGATCGTCCGCGATGGCGCACGCCTGACGCTCATCACGGTGCAGGACTGGGACGACGACGCCGTGCACGCGGCCGCCCACCAGGCGGTCGTCGCCGACGGCGCCTACCTCAAGCACATGGTGATCTCGTTCGGCGGCGGCGTCGCACGGGTGAACCCCTCGGTGCGCCTCGCGGGGCACCGCGCCGAGGGCGAGATGTTCGGACTGTCGTTCTCGGACGCGGGCCAGCACATCGAGAGCCAGGTCTTCCTCTTCCACGAGGGCACCGAGACCCGCGGCGACGTGCTCTACAAGGGTGCGCTGCAGGGCACCGGAGCGCGCTCCGTCTGGATCGGCGACGTGCTGATCGGCGACCACGCGACCGGCACCGACAGCTACGAGAAGAACCAGAACCTCGTGCTCACCGATGGCGCGCGCGCCGACAGCATCCCCAACCTCGAGATCAAGACCGGCGACATCGCCGGCGCCGGCCACGCCTCGGCGACCGGTCGCTTCGACGACGAGCAGCTCTTCTACCTGCAGTCGCGCGGGATCGATGAGGAGGAGGCACGGCGCCTCGTCGTGATCGGCTTCCTGATGGAGATCGTGCAGAAGATCGGCGTGGCAGAGATCGAGGAGCGCCTCGGCGAGGCGATCCAGGACGAGTTGCGCCAGGGTGCGGGCCTCGCCCCCGCGTCGAAGGTGGGCGCATGACGGCACAGCGCGTCTGCGGCGTGAGCGAGGTCGCCGTCAGCGCGGCCATGAAGGTCGAGCTCGACGGCATCGCGATCGCGATCGTGAAGGACTCCGCCGGCGACATCCACGCCATCGGCGACACCTGCACCCACGGCGAGATCTCCCTCTCCGAGGGCTTCGTCGAGGGTGACGCGATCGAGTGCTGGGCCCACGGCTCGCAGTTCGCGCTCCGCACGGGCAAGCCGATGAACCTGCCGGCCTATGAGCCGGTGCCCGTGTTCCCCGTGACCATCGACGGCGACGACGTGCTCGTCGACGTCCAGAATCCACTGACCCAGAGCTAGAGCAGACAGCGTCTGCCACGCGGCTGCGGCCGCGAAGGAAAGGAAGCGCGATGAGCGTCCTCGACATCAAGGACCTGCACGTCTCGATCGAGACCGAGCAGGGGAAGAAGGACATCCTCAAGGGTGTCGACCTGACCATCAACTCCGACGAGATCCACGCCGTCATGGGCCCCAACGGCTCCGGCAAGTCGACCCTCGCCTACACGATCGCGGGCCACCCCCGCTACATCGTGGACAGCGGCTCGATCACGCTCGACGGTGAGGACGTCCTCGCCATGAGCGTCGACGAGCGCGCGCGGGCCGGTCTGTTCCTGGCGATGCAGTACCCGGTGGAGATCCCCGGCGTCACCGTCTCGAACTTCCTCCGCACGGCGAAGACCGCGATCTCGGGCGAGGCCCCGCGCGTGCGCCAGTGGATCGGCGACGTCCGCTCCGCGATGGAGAAGCTGCGCATGGACTCCTCGTTCGGCGAGCGCAACGTCAACGAGGGCTTCTCGGGCGGCGAGAAGAAGCGCCACGAGATCCTGCAGCTCGAGCTGCTGCGCCCGAACTTCGCGGTGCTCGACGAGACCGACTCCGGCCTCGACGTCGACGCGCTGCGCATCGTCTCCGAGGGCGTGAACCGCGTCAAGGCCGAGAGCGGCCTCGGCGTGCTGCTGATCACGCACTACACCCGCATCCTGCGCTACATCGAGCCCGACCACGTGCACGTGTTCGTGGACGGTCGCGTGGCCGAGCAGGGCGGCGCCGAGCTGGCGCACCGGCTCGAGGAGGAGGGCTACGACCGCTACCTGAAGGCCGGTGTCTGATGGCCCTGACCGAGATCGAAGCCTCGAAGTTCGATGAGCTGACCGAGGCGCTCAAGGATGTCGTCGACCCCGAGTTGGACGTCAACATCGTCGACCTCGGGCTCATCTACGACCTCGCCTGGGACGATGACCAGGATGCGCTCGTGGTCTCGATGACGCTCACCTCGGCCGGCTGCCCGCTGACCGACGTGATCGAGTCGGAGATCGCCGAGAAGCTCGACGGGCACGTCGAGCAGTTCCGCATCAACTGGGTCTGGATGCCGCCGTGGGGTCCCGAGCGGATCACCGAGGACGGCCGCGAGATGATGCGGGCGTTGGGCTTCACCATCTAGCGATAGCCCCAGCCCGGCAGCACTCTCATCAGCAGGGCAACGGACGGTCCAGCGGACCGTCCGGCCCAACGCCGTCGCGAGCGCGAGCGAGCGAGCTCGGATTCACGACAGCCGCCGCCCCGAACAGGAAGCCGTCCCATGGATCTCCTCGACTGGATCGTCGCGCTCTACACCGCGACGATCCCGGTCGGCGGCGATCAGGAGCTGCTGCTGCGCGAGGTCGTCGGCAACGCCTTCGGCCTCGCGAGCGCGCTCGGCGGCATGCTGCGGCGCGTCTGGGCCTGGCCCGTCGGCATCGTCGGCAATCTGCTGCTGCTGACGGTCTTCCTCGGCACGCTGCTCGACCCGGCGCACGAGCTGCCCGCGCTGCTCGGGCAGGCGGGGCGTCAGGTGATGTTCATCGCCGTGGCGATCTACGGCTGGATCCGCTGGCGCCAGGCGCGCGGTGCCGGCGGGCAGATCGTGCCGCGCTGGGCCTCCTGGCGGCAGCGCGGCGCGCTCGTCGCCACGCTCATCGTCGGCACCGTCGCGATCACCCCGCTGTTCCGGATGCTCGGCTCCTACGAGCCGGTGTGGGCGGATGCGTGGACGTTCGTCGGATCGCTGCTCGCCACCTACGGCATGGCCAGGGGCTGGACGGAGTTCTGGCTCATCTGGATCGCCGTCGACCTGGTCGGTGTGCCGCTGCTGCTGAGCGCCGGCTACTGGGCGACCGCGGTGATGTACGCCTTCTACGGCGTCTTCACGCTCGTCGGCTTCATCGTCTGGTCGCGTGCGAGGAAGAAGCCGGCGGTGCAGACGCTCATGCCCGACCCGCGCGTCGGGTCGGGCGACGAGCGCCGCTAGCGCTCTCGATCCTGGCGCGGCTTCCGCGCCGGCCGATCGTTCCGCTCGCGTCGGTCGTCGCGACCGCCCCGCTCGCTCCTGCCGGTGTCCACGCGGATGTCGATCGGCACGCCCACGATGCGGGTCTTCGACAGCCGCTCGAGCTGCGAGCGGTCGAGCTCCGGAAGCTCGACGAGCGTGAAGTCCCATCGGATCTGGATGCGACCGAAGTCATCGCGGCCCAGACCGCCCTCGTTGGCGAGCGCCCCGACGATCTGGCGCGGCTCGACGCCCTTGCGGCTGCCGACCGCGAGCCGGTAGGTGGTGGCGTCGGACGGCCCGCGGCGCGGACGCCGCTCGCCCGCATCGGCGCGACCCGACGGCTCGGCCCGCTGCGGCCGCTCGGTGCGGGATGCCTGCAGTGCGCGGTCGGCCCGCTCGTCGAGCAGCAGGGGAGTGTCGCCCTGAGCGACCACGGCCAGCGCGGCGGCCACGTCCTCCTGCGGCACATCGTGGTGCTCGACGTAATGCGCGACGATCTCGCGGAAGCGCTCGATGCGGTCGGTCTGCGTGAGCGCGGCGGTGATCGCGTCGTCGAAGCGCGTCAGGCGCGTCGAGTTCACCTCGTCGGCGCTCGGCATCGGCATGATCTCGACGGTCGCGCGCGTCGCCTTCTCGATCGCGCTGAGCATCCGCCGCTCGCGCGCGGTGACGAAGCTGATCGCGTCGCCGGTGCGGCCCGCGCGGCCGGTGCGGCCGATGCGGTGCGTGTACGACTCGATGTCGATCGGGAGGTCGTAGTTGATGACGTGGCTGATGCGCTCGACGTCGAGGCCGCGGGCTGCGACATCCGTCGCCACGAGCACGTCGAGATCGCCGGAGCGCAGCTGGTCGATCGTCTTCTCGCGCTGCGGCTGCGCCACATCGCCGGAGATCGCCGCGGCGGCGTAGCCGCGCGCCCGCAGCCGCTCCGCCACGGTCTCGGTCTCGTTGCGCGTGCGGGTGAAGACGATGGCGCCCTCGAAGGGCTCCACCTCGAGCACGCGCGTGAGCGCCTCGAGCTTCTGCTGGTACGAGACCATGAGGGCTCGCTGCGTGATGCTCGGCGAGCTGGTCGCACCGGCGCGCACGGTGACCTCGGCGGGCTCGCGCAGGTGCTGCTGCGAGATCGCGCGGATCTGTCGGGGCATGGTGGCAGAGAACAGGGCGACCTGCTTCTCGGCGGGCGTGGACTTCAGGATCTGGTCGACGTCCTCGGCGAAGCCCATCCGCAGCATCTCGTCGGCCTCGTCCAGCACCACGTGCGTGAGGCCGGAGAGATCGAGCGTGCCCTTGGCGAGGTGGTCCATGATGCGGCCGGGCGTGCCGACGACGACGTGCACGCCGCGGCGGAGCGCCGAGAGCTGCACGCCGTACCCCTGGCCGCCGTAGATCGGCAGTACGTGCACGCCGCCGAGGTGCGCCGCGTAGCGCTCGAACGCCTCACAGACCTGCACGGCCAGCTCGCGCGTCGGCGTGAGCACGAGCGCCTGCGGGCTGCGCTGCGCGACATCGATCGCCGAGAGCACGGGCAGGGCGAAGGCGGCGGTCTTGCCGGTGCCGGTCTGCGCCAGCCCGATCAGGTCACGCCCAGAGAGCAGCAGCGGGATCGTCTCGGCCTGGATCGCCGAGGGCGTCTCGTAGCCGACGTCATCGAGCGCCCGCATGATGCCGGGGGGCAGGCCGAGGCTCGCGAAGGTGATGCGCTCGCCATCGGTCTCGGGGGCGGGGGTGCGCTCGGTGTCGGTCATACCCCCAACGCTAGTCGGCCGCGCGGTCGAGCGCGCGCACGCCCGCCCAGGCAGCGGGCAGCGCGGCTGCCGCGATCGCCCACTTCACGAGTCCGCCGACGATGAACGGCACGAAGCCGAGGGCCATCGCGCCGGCGAAGTCGACGGGCGTGCCCAGCGCCGCCAGCACGAGGGCCATGTAGGGGATGCCGAAGGCGAAGGGGATGAGGCTCGCCAGGCCGAACAGCGCGATCGCGAGCAGCGGACGGCGGTCCCAGCGGCGCTCGGCCAGCCAGCCGACGACCGCCGCGGTGGCGACGAAGCCGATGATGAAGCCGAAGCTGGGCTTGCCGATCGCGGCGATGCTGCCGGTGAAGCCGGCGAAGATCGGTGCGCCGGCGAGACCGAGCAGCAGGTAGCCGCCCAGCGCCGCAACGCCGCGCCGGAAGCCGAGGCTCGCGGCGACGAGCATGACGCCGAGCGTCTGCCCCGTGATGGGCACGGGCCACATCGGGATCTCGACCTGCGCGAGCGCCGCGACGACCGTGATGCCGGCGACGACGAGCAGCAGATCCTTGACGAGGGTTCGCTGGCCGACGAGCGCGTCGGCGAGCACGGTGCGGCGGGAGAGAGGCACAGCGGCAGCAGTCATGCGGACAGCCTACGACTGCGACGCGTGCCAGCGGTGCATCTGGTCCAGGTGCATCTGGTCCTCCCAGGGCGAGATCCCTAGCCTTGCGGCATGACTGCACTCGCCACCAGGGCCACCGAGCTCCTCCGCATGCACGACGATCTCGTGGTCCTCCCCACCGTGTGGGACCCGTGGTCGGCTCGGGCCGTGGTCGCGGCGGGCTTCCGCGCGCTCTCGGTCGGGAGCCATCCGCTCGCCACGGCGCGTGGCGAGGAGGACGGCGAGCGCATGCGCCTCGAGGATGTGCTGGCGGAGATCGCGCGCATCACGGCCGCAGTCGACGTGCCGGTCAGCGCCGACCTCGAATCCGGCTACGACACGCCTGCCGCAGAGCTCATCGAACGCCTGCTGGCCGCCGGCGCGGTCGGGCTCAACATCGAGGACACCGTGCACAGCGAGCAGCGGATGCGCGAGCCGCAGGAGCACGCCGACTACATCGCCGGGCTGCGCGAGGCGGCCGACGCGGCCGGCGTCGATGTGGTGATCAACGCGCGCACGGACGCCTTCCTGTCTCCGCGGCTCCACGACGCGGAACGGCTCGAGCAGGCGATCCTGCGCATGGAGCTCGCGGAGCGGGCGGGCGCACGCTCGCTCTACCCCGTGCGGCCGCCGAGCGCCGAGGCACTCGGGGCGATCCTGGAGCGCGTGACCCTGCCCGTGAACGTCACCGCGCATCCGGTGCAGGGGAGCGTGGTGGGGGATCTCGCGGCCATCCGAGCCAGCGGCGCGCGCCGCGTCACGTTCGGTCCGCGACTGCAGCAGGCGCTGACCGACACCGTCGGCGACCTCGTGCGGCCGTGGCGGTGACACGCCCGAACGGCCGCTGATAGGCTGGACGGCTGGCTCGCTCATCCGCGGGCCGCCCACCCCACCCGCATCGAGAGAGGTTCCCGCGCGCATGATCGCAGTGTCCGGCTTCGACCTCTCGATCGGCCCCCGCACGCTGATGAGCGATGTCTCCTTCCGCATCTCCGCCGGCGACAAGATCGGCCTCGTGGGCCGCAACGGTGCGGGCAAGACCACCATGACGAAGGTGCTGGCCGGCATCAGCGACGACCGCGATGGCCACACCTTCGCCGGCACCATCGAGCGCAGCGGCGAGATCGGCTACCTGCCGCAGGATCCCCGCTCCGGCGACCCGAAGCAGACCGCGCGTCGCCGGATCCTCGATGCGCGCGGCCTGGGTGAGATCGTCGAAGGCATGCGGCTCGCGACCGAGCAGATGGGCGAGACGGGCACGGTCGCCGACGCGGCCATGCGCCGCTACGGGCAGCTGGAGGATCGCTTCCTCGCGCTCGGCGGCTACGCGGCCGAGGCCGAGGGTGCGGCGATCGCGTCGAACCTGCAGCTGCCGGACCGCATCCTGGACCAGCCGCTCGAGACGCTCTCCGGCGGCCAGCGCCGCCGCATCGAGCTCGCGCGCATCCTCTTCTCGGGCGCCGACACGATGCTGCTCGACGAGCCCACCAACCACCTCGACGCCGATTCGGTGGTGTGGCTGCGCGAGTTCCTGAAGGGCTACGCCGGCGGCCTGCTGATCATCAGCCACGACGTCCAGCTCGTCGAGGAGACGGTGAACCGCGTCTTCTACCTGGACGCGAACCGCCAGGTGATCGACATCTACAACATGTCGTGGAAGCTCTACCTGCGGCAGCGCGAGGCCGACGCCGAGCGGCGCAAGCGCGAGCGCGCGAACGTCGAGAAGCAGGCGTCGCAGCTCGAGCTGCAGGCCGCGAAGATGGGCGCGAAGGCCACCAAGGCCGTCGCCTCGAAGCAGATGGCCAAGCGTGCGGAGCGGATGCGCGCCGGCCTCGACGACGAGCGTGCCGTCGACAAGGTGGCGAAGCTGCGCTTCCCGAAGCCGGCGCCGGTGGGGAAGACCCCCGTCCTGGCTCGCGACCTGTCGAAGTCGTACGGCTCGCTCGAGATCTTCACGGCGGTCGATCTGGCCGTCGACCGCGGATCGCGCGTGGTGATCCTGGGCCTCAACGGCGCGGGGAAGACGACGCTGCTGCGCATCCTCGCGGGCGTCTCGGAGAGCGACACCGGTGAGATCGAGCGCGGTCACGGCCTGCGTGTGGGCTACTACGCGCAGGAGCACGAGACGCTCGACGTGGAGCGCTCGGTGCTGCAGAACATGCTGAGCGCGTCGCCCGACATCACCTCGACCGAGGCGCGCCGAGTGCTGGGATCGTTCCTGTTCACCGGCGACGACGCCGACAAGCCGGCGCGCGTGCTCTCCGGCGGCGAGAAGACGCGCCTGTCGCTCGCGATGCTCGTCGTCTCGAGCGCCAACCTGCTGCTGCTCGACGAGCCGACGAACAACCTCGACCCGGCCAGCCGCGAGGAGATCCTCGGCGCGCTCGGCGCCTACGAGGGAGCCGTCGTGCTGGTCAGCCACGACGAGGGCGCGGTCGAGGCGCTCGACCCCGAGCGCGTGCTGATCATGCCCGACGGCACCGAGGATCTCTGGAGCCCGGAGTACCTCGACCTCATCGGCCTGGCCTAGCCGCAGCGCCGACCAGCAGAGCACAGGAGGCAGCCGCGATGGAGGATCCCACCGGGTGGGTCGCAGTCGTCCGTGATGTCTTCTCGGGCGTCGGCATCCTCGCCTTCGCCATCTCCGGTGCGCTGCTCGCGGTGCAGAAGCGCATGGACTTCGTCGGCATGGCGGGTCTCGCAGTCGTCACCGCGACCGGCGGCGGCATGCTGCGCGACGTGCTGATCGGCGCGACGCCCGTCGCCGCGATGGTGGACTGGTGGATGCTCATGGTGGCGCTCGGTGGCGCGCTCACGGTCTGGGTGCTGCACCGGTGGATGGTGAAGCTGGACCGGCCGGTGCTGGTGTTCGACGCCATCGGCCTGGGGATCTTCGTCGTGGAGGGCGCCAGGAAGGCGCTCGAGTTCGGGGTCGGCCCGGTCGGCGCCGCGTTCGTCGGCATGCTCACCGGCATCGGCGGCGGCATCCTGCGCGACGCGCTCGCCAACGACATCCCCGCCGTGTTCCGGCGTGACTCGCGGCTCTACCTGCTGCCCGCGCTCGTGGGCTCCAGTGCGGCGTCGGCCGCCGTGGTGCTCGGGCTGGGGCAGTGGTACGTGCTCGCCATCATCGCCGCCGGTGTCAGCGCGCTGCGCATCGCGAGCGAGCTGCTGCACTGGCGCGTGCCCGCGCTCAAGACCGAGGCGATCACGGTCATCCGCGACTGAGCAGGCTCAGCGCAGGTCGAGGATGTCGTCCTCGATGTCGGCGTCGCTGCGCCGAGCGGGCTTGGGCCGCTCGATGGCCGACTGGCTGCGCAGCTCGTCGCGCATGCCCCACGCGACGGCCGCGAAGCCGCCGAGCGCGAACACGTACCACTGCAGCGAGTAGGACAGGTGCGGCCCCTCGTCGAGCACGGGCCTCGTGGCGACGGCGACGTCCGCCGGCGCCGCGCCGTCCTCCTCCACGAGCAGTCCGTAGGCCCCCGTGTACGTCGGCTGGCCGAGCGCCGCGGCGATGGACGGCAGGTCGACCGCGGCGATCTGGCCCTCCGGCGCCCCGCGGCCGGCGATCGTGCCCTCGTTCGGGCGGAGCCTCGCGACCACCGTCGTCGGCCCCGCGGGCGTCTCGGGCTCGGTCGCGGGCCGCTGAGTGTCGGCGGCCTGGTCGATCCAGCCGCGGTCGACGAGGAAGACGGTGCCGTCGACGGTCCGGAACGGTGTGATCACGTCGAAGCCGACCTGGCCCGCGCGCCAGCGGCCACGCAGGAGGAGCTGCTCGTCGAGCAGGTACTCGCCCTCGAGCAGCACCGGCGTCCACTGCTGCTCGAGCTCGAACGCGCCCGGCTCCGGCAGCACCGCTGCCACGGGCGCGGGCTGCCGGTCGTAGTTGGCCTCGAGCCGCTCGATCGCGCTGAGCGCCTCCGCACGGCGGTTCCACTGCCACACGCCCAGCAGCGAGCACGCGACCGCGAACACCACGGCCAGCGCGATGTAGCCGAGCCAGCGCGGCTCGCGCAGCAGGCGGAGCATCAGCGCACCCGCTCCACGGTCTCCCCGAAGCCGGTGACGGCGACGGGGAAGGCGCGCGAGCGCAGCCACCCGCTCAGCGTGTCGCGGTGCTCCGCGCACGCGGCCCAGGTCTTCACGCGGTCGTCGGCGTGGATGCGCGGGTTGCGCCAGTGGATCGCGTGCTGCGCCGGGGCGGTGCAGCCGGTCGACGAGCATGTCGCCGTCGCGCCTTCGCCCTCCAGCATCGAGAGCAGGCTCACCGCGGCGCGCTCCCTGCCGCCGGAGGCGCGGCGGACGGGCCCGGCGGGAGCGCGTTCGGCGCCTCGATGCCCTCCGGCTGCCGATGCGTCGACACGTTCGCGATCACGACGGCGAAGTAGGGGATGACGATCGCGAGGAACGCGGGGATGAGCTTCCACCATCCGGGCACGATGAAGAAGACACCCAGCGCGGCGACGCGCACGACCATCAGGTAGAAGTACAGGCGGAAGCGCCGCTGGCGGTCTTCGTCAGGGGACATCGGCAGGTCGGTGAGCGACCGAGAGTGCTCTCGCATGGCTCTGCAGAGTCTACGCCCGTGCCCTTTGCATCACCCCTGCAGACGTAGGCTTGCGGCATGACTCCTCGCACCGTGCTCGTCACCGGCGGCAACCGCGGCATCGGCCGCGCGATCGCCCAGGCCTTCCTCGACGCGGGGCATCGTGTCGCGATCACCTCGCGAGACGGCTCGGGGCCCGAGGGCGCGCTCGCCGTCGCCGCCGATGTCACCGACAGCGCATCGATCGACGCCGCGTTCACGCGAGTGGAGGCCGAACTCGGGCCGGTCGAGGTGGTCGTCGCCAACGCGGGGATCACGCGCGACACGCTGCTCATGCGCATGAGCGAGCAGGACTTCTCGGAGGTCGTGGACACGAACCTCACCGGCGCGTTCCGAGTGGCGCAGCGCGCCTCGAAGGGCATGCTGCGCGCCAAGTGGGGCCGGGTGGTGCTGATCTCCAGCGTCGTCGGTCTCTACGGCGGCCCCGGCCAGGTGAACTACTCGGCATCGAAGGCTGGGCTCGTGGGCATCGCCAGGTCGATCACGCGCGAGCTCGGCGCCCGCGGCATCACCGCCAATGTGGTGGCGCCCGGCTTCATCGAGACCGACATGACGGCCGAGCTCGACGACGCGACGCAGGCCGAGTACAAGAAGGCGATCCCCGCCGGCCGCTACGCGACCCCCGAGGAGGTCGCGAACGTCGTGCGATGGATCGCCGGTGACGAGGCCGCCTACATCTCCGGTGCCGTCATCCCGGTCGACGGCGGCCTCGGCATGGGTCACTGAGGCGCGCACCGCGCGTCGTCGATCGCTGCGGCCCGCACGGGATCGCCGCGCGGCCCTGAGCGGCACCTACCAGTGCAGCGCAGCGCCCGGCAGCAGCGGCAGGATCCGCTGGAAGTCGGGCACGTCGACCGTGTGGCTCGCCTGCTCGCGCACGAGCTGCTTGGCGCAGAAGGCCACGGACACGCCAGCTGCCCCCATCATCAGCAGGTCGTTCGCGCCATCGCCGATGGCGACCACGTGCTCGCGCGGCACGCCGAGGTTGAGCCGCAGCGCCTCGAGCGTGTCGCGCTTGGCGGCGCCGTCGATGACGGGACCGATCGAGCGGCCCGTGAGGCGCCCATCCGCCACCTCCAGCCGGTTCGCGCGCGCGTGATCGATGCCGAGCGAGGCCGCGAGCGGATCGAGCACCTCGTGGAAGCCGCCGGAGACCGCCGCGATCACGCCGCCGCGCTCATGCACCTCGGCGATGAGCTCCGGCACGCCCGGCGTCACCGTGACCTGGGCGCGCGCGTCATCGATCACCGAGACCGGGAGCCCTTCGAGGATCAGCAGCCGCTCGGCGAGCGACGCGGCGAAGTCGAGCTCGCCCCGCATGGCGCGCTCGGTGACGGCGGCGACGTGGCGCTCGGCGTCCGCACCGACGGCGCGCGCGAGCAGCTCGATCACCTCGTCGCGGATGAGCGTCGAATCGACGTCGGTGACGACGAGCAGTGTGGCTAGCGTCACTGGTCGAGCTGCATGCCCTTGGGCACGGTGACGATGCCGGAGTCGGAGATGGAGAAGCCGCGCGCGCGGTCGGCTGCCTGGTCGACGCCGATCTGCACGCCGGGTCCGATCCGCACGTCCTTGTCGATGATCGCGCGCCGCACGACCGCACCGGCGCCCACGTGCACGCCGTCGAACAGGATCGCATCCGACACCGTCGCGCCGGCATCGATGGTGCACCACGGCGCGACCACGCTGCGCACCACGGAGGCACCCTGCACGACCGAGCCCGCGCTGACGATCGCCTCGTTGACGTCGGCGGCGCGACCCCACGCGTCGCGCGTGAACTTCGCCGGCGGCGCGTTCACGATCTGCGTGAAGATCGGCCACTCGCGGTTGTAGAGGTTGAAGATCGGCAGCGCCGAGATGAGATCCATGTGCGCGTCGAAGAACGACTCGATCGTGCCCACGTCGCGCCAGTAGTACTTGTCGCGCTCGGTCGCACCCGGCACGGTGTTGTTCTTCAGGTCGTACATGGCGGCCTCGCCGCGCTCGACGAACCAGGGGATGATGTCGCCGCCCATGTCGTTGCCGGAGCCCTCGAGCTCGCTGTCGACGGTGACCGCCTCGACCAGCGCGTCGGCGTTGAAGACGTAGTTGCCCATCGAGGCCAGCACTTCTCCCGGCGCGACGACGAGCTCGGAGGCGTCGGCGGGCTTCTCGTGGAAGGCGCGGATGAAGCCGGGCTTGTCCTTGTCCTCCTCGATGACGCCGAACTGGTTGGCGAGCTCGATCGGCTGCCGGATGCCCGCGACCGTCGCGCGCGCGCCGGAGTCGATGTGCGCCTGGATCATGTCGCGGAAGTCCATGCGGTAGACGTGGTCGGCGCCGACCACGACGATGATGTCGGGCTTCTCGTCGACGACGAGGTTCAGCGACTGGAAGATCGCGTCGGCCGAGCCCTGGAACCAGCGCTTGCCGGTGCGCTGCTGCGCGGGCACCGACGTGACGTAGGAGTTGAGCATGTTCGACATCCGCCACACGCGGGCCACGTGCCGGTCGAGCGAGTGCGACTTGTACTGCGTCAGCACGACGATCTGGCGGAGATCGGAGTTGATGAGGTTCGAGATCGCGAAGTCGATCAGCCGATAGGCGCCGCCGAACGGCACGGCAGGCTTCGCTCGATCCGCGGTCAGCGGCATCAGCCGCTTGCCTTCGCCGCCTGCGAGCACGATCCCGAAGACCTTGTTTCCCATGGCGCCACCCTACGCGGCGGATGCTGATCGCGGGCAGAGTTCTCTCGAATCGCAACTCGCCCCGCCGCCGGGAGTGCACTGAAGTACGGTGAAGCCATGCGCGTCGATCTGCTCACCAAGGAATACCCGCCCGCTGTCTACGGGGGTGCCGGCGTCCACGTCGCCGAGCTCGTCAGGGCGCTGCGGCAGAGCACCGAGGTGCAGGTGCGCTGCTTCGGCCAGCCGCGGGACGAGGCCGACACCACGGCGTACGACGTGCCGGAGGCGCTCGCCGACGCGAACGGTGCGCTGCAGACGCTCGCGGTCGACCTGCAGATCGCCGACGCGGTGGAAGGCACCGACATCGTGCACTCGCACACCTGGTACGCGAACGAGGCCGGCAGGCTCGCGCAGGAGCTGCACGGTGTGCCGCACGTCGTCACGGCGCACTCGCTCGAGCCGCTGCGACCCTGGAAGGCAGAGCAGCTCGCCGGGGGCTATCGCATTTCGAGCGACATCGAGCGCCGCGCCTACGAGGCCGCCGACCGCGTGATCGCGGTCTCGAACGGCATGCGCGCCGACATCCTGCGCTCGTACCCGGCACTCGACCCGGAGCGCGTGGTCACCATCTACAACGGCATCGACCTCGAGGCATGGTCGCCGAACCACGACGCCGATCGCGCCCGCGAGCTGGGGCTCGACCCCGACCATCCGTCGATCGTGTTCGTCGGCCGCATCACGCGCCAGAAGGGCCTGCCGCACCTGCTGCGCGCCGCCCGCGAGCTGCCGGACGGCGTGCAGCTCATCCTGTGCGCCGGCGCACCCGACACGCCCGAGATCATGGCGGAGGTCAAGGCGCTCGTGCAGGAGCTGCAGCAGACCCGCGAGGGCGTGGTCTGGATCGACGAGTCACTGCCGCGCGAGGATCTGTGCGCGCTGCTCACCCACGCCACCACCTTCGTGTGCCCGAGCGTCTACGAGCCGCTCGGCATCGTCAACCTGGAAGCCATGGCCTGCGGCGCACCCGTGGTCGGCAGCGGCACGGGCGGCATCCCCGAGGTGATCGACGACGGCGTCACGGGCTTCGTCGTGCCGATCGATCAGGTGCAGGACGGCACCGGCACGCCCACCGATCCCGACCGCTACGAGGCCGACCTCGCCGACGCGCTCTCGCGCATGGTCGCCGACCCGGAGGCGGCGAAGCGCATGGGCGAAGCGGGTCGCGAGCGCGCTCGCACGCACTTCAACTGGGAGCAGATCGCCGAGCAGACCCGCGAGGTCTACGCGACGGTCATCGCCGAGCGCGCGCAGTAGCGGCCGCACCCCGCGCGCCACGCTGAGCTGCCAGCCGGGATCGGTAGGCTCGCGTGCATGGCCAGTGTCCTCGAGCTCACCGACGTCTCGTTCGTCAGGAACGGCAATCGCATCCTCGATTCGGTCTCCTGGACGGTCGACGAGACCGACCGCTGGGTGATCCTGGGGCCGAACGGCGCCGGCAAGTCGACGATCCTGCAGCTGGCTGCCGCGTCGACGCATCCGACCTCGGGCACCGTGGAGGTGCTGGGGGAGCGGATCGGCGCGGTCGACGTCTTCGAGCTGCGCACGCGCATCGGCCTCGCCGCCACGGGCCTGGCGCGGCGGATCCCGCCGCAGGAGCGCGTCGGCGACGTCGTGCTCACCGCCGCCTACGCCGTGACCGGCCGCTGGACGGAGCGCTACGAGTCGTTCGACCTCGAGCGCGCCGCCGAGGTGATGGACGCGTGGGATCTCACCGGGCTCTCCACCCGCAGCTTCGGCACCCTCTCCGACGGAGAGCGCAAGCGCGTGCAGATCGCGCGCGCCGTGATGACCGATCCCGAGCTCATGCTGCTCGACGAGCCGGCCGGCAGCCTCGACCTCGGGGCGCGCGAGTCGCTGCTGGAGTCGCTGGCCGACTACGCCTCGAGCGATCTCGCGCCGGCAATCGTGATGGTCACGCACCACGTCGAGGAGATCCCGCCGGGCTTCACGCACGCGATGCTGCTCGCTGACGGTGCGATCCAGGCGGCGGGCCCGCTCGCCGAGGTGCTCACCGATGAGCACCTGACCACCACATTCGGTGTGCCGCTGCACGTGCAGCACGAGGACGGTCGCTGGAGCGCCCGCGCCAAGCGCTAAGACTCGCAGACCTCCCGATTCAACTGATACACTCGTCTGTCGGCCCGCACGTTGGCCGTAGACTTTCCGCGCCGAGCGACCAAGGACATGCAATGAAGACCGAGACCCACCCCGACTACCAGTCGATCGTGTTCCGCGACCTCGCATCCGGCGAGACGTTCCTGACGCGCTCGACGCTGACGAGCGACAAGACGATCGAGCTGGATGGCGAGACCTACCCGGTCATCGACGTCGAGATCTCGTCGGCCTCGCACCCGTTCTACACGGGCAAGCAGCGCATCATGGACTCCGCCGGCCGCGTCGAGAAGTTCAAGAACCGCTACAAGGGCTTCGGCGGCTGATCACCGGATCCCACGAGGGCGTCGAGCTTCGGCTCGGCGCCCTTCGTCGTGCGCGCACCGCTCGCAGCGTGCCCTCGCACTAGCGCGTGTCAGGTTGTTGCAGTTCGTAGGCGCCAGAACAGCAACAACCTGACACGCACGCCTCGACGGCGGCAGGCGCGCAGGCGCGGCGCGGGTCAGGCGCGCAGCGGCCAGCCGCGGCCGGCGCTGAAGGCGGGGTCGGTGCGGCGGCGGAACTGCTCGAAGTCGGCAGCCTGCTCATCGGCCCAGGTGGCCGTCAGCTCGTGCAGGGAGATGGGATCGATGCGCAGCTCGGCGAACTTCGCGGCCATCGCCTGGGCCAGGCGACCGGCCGCGATGGCGTCGGCGCTCGCGTCATGCGCGTCGAGCAGCTCGACGCCGTAGGTGGCGGTCGCGACGGTCAGCGTGCGCTTGCCGCGCCGGAACCGGTCGAACCGGCGGTCGAGCACCATCGGGTCGATGACCGGCTTCATCTCCAGCGGCTCGTGCCCGTGGCGCCGGCACTCCGCGTCCAGCAGCGACACGTCGTACGCCGCGTTGAACGCGCAGACGGCGAGTCCCTGCGCGAGATACCCGGCCAGCACATCGCGGATCTCGCACACCGCGCCGAGCGCCGCGGCGCCTTCGGCGCGCGCACGCTCGGTCGTGATCCCGTGGACCGCGATCGATCCCTCGGGGATCTCGATGCCGGGATCGACGATCCAGGACCGCTCCTCGATGACCGCACCGGAGGCATCCAGCACGCCGACGTACGCCGTGACGATGCGCGCCTCGGCGGGGTCGACGCCGGTGGTCTCGAGGTCGAACACGACCAGCCGGTCGATCCAGCGGTCGGGCGCCGCTGGGCTCACCGCGAGGATCGGTCGGTGCATCTGGGTGTCGGTCATGCCGCCACGCTAGCCGCGGCCACCCACGGCCGCCGGTAGGCTCGGCGAGTGCCTGTGGAAGACGGATCCGTGGATCGCCGAGCGGTGGAATCGCCGTACCGGGCGCTGGTCGAGCAGCTGCCGCAGCGCCGGCGCGACGTCGCCGTCGCAGGGGCGCGCACCGCGGTGTTCGAGTACGGACCCGAGGACGCGCCGCCGATCGTCTTCGTGCACGGCTTCCGCGGCGACCATCACGGCCTCGAGCCGGTCGCTGCGCACCTGCCCGGCCTGCGCGTGATCGCACCCGATCTGCCGGGGTTCGGGGATTCGGATGCGCTGCCGCACGCCACCATCGACGCCTACGCGAGCTGGCTGCAGGCATTCGTCGCCGCGACAGCGCCCGGCGCCGTCGTGCTCGGCCACTCCTTCGGCTCGATCGTCGTCGCGCATGCGGCGGCGGCAGGCTTGGACGCCTCCCGGATCGTGCTCGTGAACCCGATCGCGACGCCGGCACTGGCAGGCACGAACAAGATCGGCTCGCTGCTCGCGCTCGGCTACTACCGAGCGGCGGCCGCACTGCCGGAGCGCGCGGGTCTCGCGCTGCTGGGCGCGCCGCCCATCGTGCGCGGCATGAGCGCCTTCATGGCGAAGACGCGCGAGCCCCAGCTGCTGCGCTGGATCCACGACCAGCACGACCGCTACTTCTCCCGCTACGCCTCACGACAGTCGGTGCTGGAGGCGTTCGACGCCTCCATCCGCCACACGGTCGGCGAGGTCGCCGCCCGTGTCACGCAGCCCGTGCAGCTCATCGCGGCGGACCGCGACGACATCACGCCGCTGTCGCACCAGCACCGGCTGCGCACCCGGTTCCCCGACGCGCGGCTGTCGGTGCTCACGGGCGTCGGCCATCTCGTGCACTACGAGCAGCCGCGCGAGGCCGCCCGCGTCATCCGGCGTTTCCTGGCAGAGCAGCGGTAGGCGCGTGCGCATCCTGTTCGACTGCCGCTACGTGCGGTTCCCGCGGCACGACGGCATCTCGCGCTTCTCCGCCGAGCTCGTCGCCGGCCTGTCGCGCGAGCACGAGGTCATGATGCTGCTCAGCGACGAGCGGCAGCGCACCATGCTGCCGGATCTGCCGTTCGTGCTCGGGCCGTCGCCGACCGGGCCGCTCGAGCCGCTGACCGCGTGGCGCCTGCGCGGCGTGCAGGCCGACATCGCCTACTCGCCGATGCAGACGATCGGCGCCACCGGCCGCGCCTGGCCGCTCGTGACGACCGTGCACGACCTCATCTACTACCGCCATCCGACGCCGCCGCATGACCTGCCGGCTGCGGTGCGGCTGCTGTGGCGGGCCTACCACCGCTCGTTCGCGCCGCAGCGGATGCTGCTGAACGCCGTCGACGGCGTCGTCACGATCTCGGAGACCACGCGCGGGCTCATCGAGCGACACCGCCTCACGCGCAAGCCGGTCGCCATCGTGCCGAACGCCGCCGTCGCGCTGGGGGAGCAGGTCGACCGCAGCGCGCCCGCCACGAAGCGCCTCGTCTACATGGGCTCGTTCATGCCGTACAAGGATGTCGAGACGCTCGTGCGCGCCGCCGCGCTGCTGCCCGGGCACGAGCTGCACCTCTGCAGCCGCGTCGACCCCGCCACCCGCGACCGGCTCCGAGCGCTCGCGCCGAGCGCTGCGATCGTCTTCCACGACGGGGTGGCCGACGACGAGTATGCCGAGCTGCTGCGCAGCGCCACCGCGCTCGTGCACGCCTCGCGCGACGAGGGCTTCGGCATCCCGCTGCTCGAGGCCATGACGCTCGGCGTGCCGGTCATCGTCGCCGACACGGCGATCTTCCGCGAGGTCGGCGGCGACGCCGCGGTCTACTTCCCGGTGGGCGATGCGGATGCGCTGGCACGCGCCGTGCGCGCCCTGCAAGGGGAGTGGGCGGAGCGATCGAGGGCGGCGCTCGAGCGGGCTGCCGCCTTCAGCTGGCGCGACTCCGCCGACCGCCTCGGCGCCTTCTTGGAGCAGATCGCGGCGGCTGCGCCCCGCCCGCGCCCGTAGGCCGAGGAGCCAGCGGCCGGAGGCCGGCGCCGTCACGAGACCGAAGCGCGGGGCGCACCGGTCCGACCTCGTGACGCGCGCGTGCTGCGCACGCGCGCTCCTCGATCTACGGAAGGGGGCGTGTGTCGTTCGCGCGCCGGTGTGCGAGGGGCTAGAAGGGGGCTACCAGCGCGTCGGCGATGGCCGTCAGCGCCTCGCTCGTGCCGCCCTCGACGCGCACGGCAGAGCGCGCATCCCACTTCGTCTCTCCGCGGTTGACGATCACGATGGGCACGTCGCTGCGACGCGCGACCTCGAGCAGTCGCGTGCCGGAGTTCACCACCAGGGATGTGCCCGCCACCAGCACCACGTCACCCGCCGCGATCACGTCGCGCGCGGCGGCGAAGGTCTGCGGGGGCACGAACTCGCCGAAGAAGACCACGTCGGGCTTCAGCATGCCGCCGCAGACCGGGCAGGCGGGCACCTGGAAATCCTGCGCGGCGTCGATCTCGACGTCGCCGTCGGGCTGCAGCCGCACCTGCTCCGGCACCACGATCCACGAGTTCAACCGCTCGATCTCCGCCGCGATCGTCCCGCGGTCGAACGTCGTGCCGCAGTGCAGGCAGGTAACCGTGTGCATCTGCCCGTGCACGTGCACGACCTCCCGCGAGCCCGCGCGCTCGTGCAGGTCGTCGACGTTCTGCGTCGCGATGCCGCTGACGAGCCCCGCCTCCTCGAGGCGAGCGAGGGCTCGATGCCCGTCGTTCGGATGCACCGAGATGAAGCGCTGCCACCCCAAGTGGCTGCCGGCCCAATAGCGGCGGCGGGCATCCTCGCTCGTGCGGAAGGTCTCGAAGACCATCGGCGTGCGCCGCGGCGCACCCGCGCCGCGGTAGTCGGGGATGCCGGAGTCGGTCGAGATGCCGGCACCGGTCAGCACGGCGATCCGGCGGCCACGGAGCAGGTCGATGGCTGTGTCGAGCACGGGTGCAAGCCTAGTGCGCCGGTAGCCTGGGAGCACGGCGGAGTCGGGGGAGCAGCATGCAGATCATCGAGATCGACTCGCTCGACGATGCCCGGCTGCAGGACTACGTGGCGCTCACCGACGTGGCGCTGCGCCGCCGCACCGAGCCCGAGCGCGGGCTCTACATCGCCGAGTCGCAGACCGTGCTCGAGCGTGCGCTGCGCGCTGGCCACCGGCCCCGGTCGGTGCTGGTCGCACCGCGCTGGCTGCCGCAGGTGGAGGCAGTGCTGCAGGAGTCCGCCGCGACCGCCGAGGTGCCCGTCTTCGTCGGCGAGGAGCCCGTGCTCGAGCAGCTCACCGGCTTCCACCTCCACCGCGGCGCACTCGCGTCGATGCAGCGTCCCGTGCTGCCGGATGCCGCGACGCTGCTGGCGCAGGCACGACGCGTCGTCGTGCTCGACGGCCTCGTCGACCACACCAACGTCGGGGCTGCCTTCCGCTCGGTCGCGGGCATCGGGGCCGATGCCGTGCTCGTCACCCAGACCTGCGCCGACCCGCTCTATCGGCGCAGCGTGCGCGTGTCGATGGGCACGGTGCTGCAGGTGCCGTGGACCCGCATCGAGTCGCTCGAGGCCGCCGCACCCATCTTCCGCGATGCCGGCTTCGAGACGGTCGCGATGGCGCTCCGCGATGACGCCGTCGACCTCGAGCAGTACGCCGCGGACCCCGCTGAGCGCGTCGCGCTCGTGTTCGGCTCCGAGGGCCCGGGCCTGAGTCGCCGGGCGCTGGCCGCCGCCGACCGGGTGGTGCGGATCCCCATGCACCACGGCGTCGACTCGCTCAACGTCGCCGCGTCCGCCGCGGTCGCGATGTGGGCGCTGCGGGGCGCCGCATGACGGTCACCGCTGCGAGCCAGCGCGCCAGCAGGACCCATCCGCTCGTGACGCTGCTGCGCGCGCTCATCGTGCTGGTGCTCCTGGCCGCCATCGTCGCGGGCGCGGCCGTGCTGTTCGCCCCCGCCCCCACGCTCGCGGCGCGGCAGCTGGAGCCGCCGCCGCCTGCGCTGCCGGCGGCCGCTGTCGACTGGCCCGCGCAGGCGCGAGCCGCGGGCTTCGGTGTCGCGGGCGTCGATGGCCATCCGGATGTGTGGCAGTCCTTCGGCAGCGAGGATGCCCACCCGATGGCGAGCGTCACGAAGCTCGTCACCGTCCTCGTCGTGCTCGCGGAGCATCCGATCGAGGGCGACGAGCGTGGGCCGCTCATCACGCTCGGCCCCGACGACGTCGCCGCGGTGGCAGCCGCGCTCCGCGAGAACGCGCCCGTCGCTCCGGTCTACGACGGGATGCAGGTGCGGCAGCGCGATCTCATCGAGTGGGCGCTCGTCGACTCAGCCGGCAACGCGATCTGGTCGCTGGCGAACTGGGCCTTCGGCGGCATCCAGGAGTTCGAGTCCGCCGCTGCCGACTGGACGGCGCTCCACGGTTTCGAGGACACGGTGCTCAGAGATGCCTCCGGCTTGGATGCCCGGAGCGTGTCGAGCGCCGACGACCTGACCCGCATCGCCCTGCGGGCAGTGGCGGAGCCCGTGGTGCTCTCGACCCTGCAGCTCGAATCGGTGCAGATCCCGGGGATCGGCACCGCGCCCAACACCAACCGGCTGCTCGGCCTGCATGACATCGACGGCGGCAAGACCGGCACGCTGCGTGTCTGGGGCCGCAACCTGTTCGTGACCGCCGTGCGCGAGATCGACGGCGTCGAGCGGCGCGTCGTCGGGGTGGTGATGGGCACGATCGCAGCCGATGAGACCGACGCCGCCATGATCGGCTTGCTCGAGACCGTCTGGCCGAACTTCGCGACGCGCACGATCGTGCCGGCGGGGACGGCGCTGGCCGAGTATCCGGTGCCGTGGGGCCCGCCCGTGCTGGCAGTGACAGCAGCAGACCTCGATGCGCAGGTGTTCGGAGACCAGGCGCCGGCAGTCGAGTCCACGACGCGCAGCGTCATCGCGGGCTCGCCGCGCCTGCAGGTCGGTGAGGCCAGGATCGCGGGCAGCGACACGGGCGTCGAGATGGAGCTCACACAGAGCGTTCCCGAGCCCGACCCGTGGTGGCGACTGACGCATCCCGCCACTGCGGTCGCCTGGTACTTCGACGACTGAGCGTGCGCCGGGCGGCGCGGCGAGCACGGCTCGTGCCGCTCCGGGAGCGGAGTCGGCTCAGGCGCCGTCGTCCTGCCGCGCGATCGGCTCGACGTGCGAAGGCTCCGGCCGCTTCGGCAGGATGGTGTCGCCGGACGACCTGCGGCGCAGCCGGCGCACCACCCACGGCCCGAAGTGCTCGCGCGCCCACTGCAGATCCTCGCGCCGCAGCTGGTAGCGCGTGAGGTCGGGCAGGGGCTCGGGCTCCATCGGTGACAGCGAATGCTGCACGCCGAGCGCGTCGAGCACCAGGATCGCGATCGCGTGGTGGCCGTAGGGGGAGAAGTGCAGCCGGTCGGGCGCCCACATCTGCGGCTGCTGCAGATGGCGCGCCGACCACATGTCCGCCATGACAGCGCCGTGCTTCGCCGCGACGCCGAAGAGGTTCGCGTTGTAGATGCCGACCTTGCCGCGGATCGACCGCAGCACCGGCGTCATGGCGATGTCGGGGCCGTTGAACAGCACGACCTCGGCCCCGGTGGCACGGAGCCTTCCGACGATGCCGTCCAGCCGTGCGGCAAGCGCATCGGGGTCGCCGCCGGGTCGGATGAGGTCGTTGCCGCCCGCGGAGATGGTCACCAGATCGGGCTGCAGGGCGATGGCCGGCTCCAGCTGCTCAGCCTCGATCTGGCCGAGCAGCCGACCGCGGATCGCGAGGTTGCCGTACTCGAAGTCGGGACGCGTGCGCGCGAGCTCCTCCGCGACGCGATCGGCCCAGCCGCGCACGCCGTTCGGCAGGCTCGGCTCATCGTCGCCCACGCCCTCGGTGAAGCTGTCGCCGAGCGCGACGTAGCGCGTGTAGGGGTGTTCCATGCCTGCGTGCTGCATGCCATCCATCCTGCCCGACGTCACGCGTGCCGGCGCCGCCTCGTGTGGGCCCTGCGTGGGACGATGGACGCGTGAGCAAGCAGGACGGCTCGAACCGACTGGTCTCGGGGCCGGAGGTCGACGACGCGACCGCGACGATCATGCACGTCGACCTCGATGCGTTTTTCGCGTCCGCGTCGCTGCTCGCGCGGCCCGATCTCATCGGCAGGCCGGTGGTGATCGGCCACGACTCGAACCGCTCCGTCGTCACCGCTGCGACCTACGAGGCGCGCAAGTACGGGGTGCACTCGGCGATGCCGATGGCGCGAGCACTGCGGCTGTGCCCGAACGCGGTCATCCTGGAGCCCGACTTCTCGCTCTACTCGCGGCTGTCGAAGCACGTCATGGGCATCCTCGACGAGACCTCGCCCGACGTCGAGCGGCTCGGCATCGACGAGGCGTTCGTCGGCATCGCCGGGCTCCGCCGGCTCGCGGGCGGCGCGAACCGCATCGCGCCGGCGCTGCGCGCCCGCATCACCGCCGAGACCGGCCTCGTCGCCTCGATCGGCGCGGCGAGCACGAAGTACGTCGCGAAGCTGGCCTCCTCGCGCGCGAAGCCCGACGGGATGCTGGTCGTGCCGGACGAGCGCGTGATCGCCTTCCTGCATCCGCAGCCGGTCTCGGCGCTCTGGGGTGTGGGGCCGAAGCAGCAGGAGCGGCTGGCGCGCTACGGCCTGCACACGATCGCGGATGTCGCCAACACCTCGCAGGAGCGGCTGAGCGCCTGGTTCGGCGAGGCGACCGGCCACCATCTCGCCGACCTCGCCTGGGGCCGCGACCCGCGCGCCGTCACCGAGCGCGGCCAGGAGCAGTCGTTCGGCCACAACCACACGTTCTTCCGCGATGTCACCGAGCACGCCGAGCTGCAGGGGGAGATCCTGCGCCTCGCCACCGGGGTGGGTCGGCGCCTGCGCGACGCGAGCGTGCAGGCGCGCACCGTCACGCTGACCGTGCGCTTCCACGACTTCCGCACCATCACGCGCTCGCGCACACTCCCCGAGGCCACCGACGTCACGCGCGTGATCGTCGAGACCGCCTGGTCGCTGCTCGACGCGCTCGGCCCGCTGGCGCCCGTGCGCCTGCTGGGCGTGCGCGCGAGCTCGGTGCAGCAGGCCGGCGACCACGGCCTGCTGTGGGATGACACCGAGACCTGGGGGAGCGCGGAGCGGGCGATGGATGCCGTGCACGACCGCTTCGGCGCCGCCACCGTCGTGCCCGCCAGCATGCTGCGGCGCGAGCGCAAGCGCGACGACACCGGCCCGTCCGGCGGGGACTGACCCGCCGCACGACACGCGGCCGACGGCTTGACCGCCAGGCTGTCTATACAGCACCATACAATCACCGCAAACGAGGCGGCGTCCGATCCCTTCGCTCGATGAGGAGCCACCGATGACCCTTTCGTCCCCCGGCCACGAGGCCCGACCGGTGCGTGCCGCGCGCGGCACCGAGCGCACCGCGAAGAGCTGGCAGACCGAGGCGCCGCTGCGCATGCTCATGAACAACCTCGACCCAGAGGTCGCCGAGCGCCCGGACGACCTGGTCGTCTACGGCGGCACCGGGCGCGCGGCTCGTAGCTGGGCGGCGTTCGACGCCATCGTCGACACGCTGCGCGACCTGGAGGACGACGAGACGCTGCTCGTGCAGTCGGGCAAGCCCGTCGGCGTGCTCCGCACGCACCGCTGGGCGCCGCGCGTGCTGCTGGCCAACTCGAATCTGGTGGGCGACTGGGCGACCTGGCCCGAGTTCCGCCGCCTGGAGGCAGAGGGGCTCATGATGTACGGCCAGATGACGGCCGGCTCCTGGATCTACATCGGTACGCAGGGCATCCTGCAGGGCACCTTCGAGACCTTCGCCGCGATCGCGAAGAAGCGCTTCGGCGGCACGCTCGCCGGCACCATCACGCTCACGGGCGGATGCGGCGGCATGGGCGGCGCGCAGCCGCTCGCCGTGACGCTCAACGACGGCGCATGCCTCATCGTCGACGTCGACGAGAGCCGCCTGCGACGCCGGGTCGGCAAGCGCTACCTCGACGAGGTCGCATCCGACCTGGACGACGCGCTGGCGAAGGTGCAGCTGGCCAAGGACGAGCGGCGCGGATGGTCGGTCGGCCTGGTGGGCAACGCGGCGGAGGTCTTCCCGGAGATCCTGCGGCGGCATCGGGCGGGGCAGATCACGATCGACGTGGTCACCGACCAGACGAGCGCCCACGACCCGCTGTCGTACCTGCCGCTCGGGTGCTCGGTCGCCGACTGGCAGGAGCGAGCGGCCGCAGATCCGCAGGCGTTCACGCGCGACGCGCAAGCCTCCATGGCGACGCATGTCGAGGCGATGGTCGGCTTCCTCGACAGCGGCGCGGAGGTGTTCGACTACGGCAACTCCATCCGTGACGAGGCGCGCCACGGCGGCTTCGCGCGCGCGTTCGACTTCCCGGGCTTCGTGCCCGCCTACATCCGGCCGCTCTTCTGCGAGGGCCTCGGCCCGTTCCGCTGGGTGGCGCTCTCGGGCGACCCGGAGGACATTCGCGTCACCGATGAGGCGATCCTCGAGCTGTTCCCCGAGGATGCGCACCTGCACCGCTGGATCCGCGCCGCGCAGGAGCGGGTCGAGTTCGAGGGCCTGCCCGCCCGCATCTGCTGGCTCGGCTACGGCGAGCGGCATCGCGCGGCCCTGCGGTTCAACGAGCTGGTCGCCGAGGGCAAGCTCTCGGCGCCCATCGTCATCGGTCGCGATCACCTCGACTCCGGCTCGGTCGCCTCGCCCTACCGGGAGACCGAGGCGATGGCCGACGGCTCCGATGCGATCGCCGACTGGCCGCTGCTGAACGCGCTCACGGCGGCCTCCTCCGGCGCCACCTGGGTATCGATCCACCACGGCGGCGGCGTGGGCATCGGGCGCTCCATCCACACGGGGCAGGTCTCGGTCGCGGACGGCACCGAGCTCGCCGCCGAGAAGCTCTCCCGGCTGCTGCTCAACGACCCGGGCATGGGCGTCATCCGGCATGTCGACGCCGGGTATCGGCGGGCCGTGGACGTCGCGGGGGAGCGGGGCGTGCGCATCCCCATGGAGCCCGTGATCCGCGACGGCGGGGAGGAGCGATGACCGACGCCGCCTGGCTCGAGGCCGTGGATCTCGCACCGCCGACATGGTCGGGCCGGGACGACGGCCCGGAGCCCGAGCACGCCCGCTGGCACCATGCGGTGCGGGGCTACGCCGCGGATGCCGCCCCTGGCGTCGCGGTGATCGGCTTCGCGAGCGACGAGGGCGTGCGCCGGAACGCGGGCAGGCCCGGCCAGGTCGATGGCCCGGACGCGCTGCGCGCAGCCCTGGCGCCGCTCGCGCTCGAGCGGCCGCTCACGATCCACGACGCGGGCACGGTGGTCGCGGGCACCGCGCTCGAGGACGGGCAGGAGCGCCTCGGCCGCGCCATCGCGGGCCTCATCGATGCCGGCCAGCTGCCGATCGCCCTCGGCGGCGGCCACGAGATCGCCTACGGCAGCTACCTCGGCATCGCCGACACCGCTGCGCGAGCCGCTCGGCCCCGGCTGGGGGTGCTGAACCTGGATGCGCACTTCGATCTGCGCAGCGCACCCCGCGCCTCCTCCGGCACGCCCTTCCGGCAGCTGCTCGAGCGCGAGGAGGCGTTGGGCCGGAGCGTCGACTACGCGGTCATCGGCATCAGCGAGCCGTCGAACACGCGGGCGCTGTTCGACACCGCCGCGCAGCACGGCGTGCGCTGGCTGCTCGACGACGAGAGCCGCACGCCCGCGGCCGTGGACGGCTTCCTCGACACCTTCCTGGACGGCATCGACCTGCTCCACCTGACGATCGACCTCGACGTGCTGCCCGCGTGGATCGCCCCGGGCGTCTCGGCGCCCGCCGCATCCGGTGTGCCGCTCGAGGTCGTGCAGCACGTCTGCGACCGCGCGAGCGCGAGCGGCAAGCTCGCACTCGTGGATGTCGCGGAGCTCAACCCCGCCTTCGACATCGACGGTCGCACCGCGCGCGTGGCGGCCCGGCTCATCCACCGGATCGCGACCCGTCGCGCATCCCTGCCTGCGCCGGCGACGACATGACCGCGCTCGACCCGGCGACGCTCTCGCGGGACTTCGCGGCCACGAGCGGCGATGGCACACCCGCCTACCTGCGGATCAAGCGGCTCATCGCTGCCCGCATCCGCACGGGCGCATGGGATGCGGGGGATCGCCTGCCGTCGGAGCACCAGCTCGTCGCTGCCTTGGGCGTCTCGCGCATGACCGTGCACCGCGCCCTGCGCGAGCTCGCCGAGAGCGGTGCGATCGTGCGCAGCTCCGGCGTCGGCAGCTTCGTCGCGCCCGCCAAGGCGGCGTCGCCGCTGTTCGAGGTGCGCAACATCGCCGACGAGGTGCAGCGGCGCGGGCATCGGCACCGCACGCGACTGGTCTCCCTCGCGGCCGAGGACGCCGACGAGCGCCCGTTCGCCGCCGACTCCGCCACCGATCGCGTCTACCGCTCGGTGATCGTGCACCTCGAGGACGAGACGGCGATCCAGCTCGAGGATCGACTCGTCAACCCCGCGCTCGTGCCCGCCTACCTCGAGCAGGACTTCACGCGCGGCACGCCCAACGACTACCTCAGCCGCGTCGCGCCGCTCACACGTGCCGCACTCGTCGTCGAGGCCGTGCTGCCGACCGACGCCGAAGCGGCACTGCTCGGCGTCGACACCGCGGAGCCCTGCCTGCTGATCCGGCGCCGCACCTGGTCGGCCGACGGCCTCGTGAGCATCGTCCGGCTGCTGCAGCCGGGCACGCGCAGCCGCTTGGAGGGCGACTTCGAGGCGTCAGACTGAGGTCAGCGGCGGCCCAGCCAGCGCTCCAGCGGGATCGAGCCCTGCTGGTTCGGGGTGAGCACCCACACCACCAGGTAGAGCCCCCAGCCGAGCACCGGCAGCGCGAACAGCAGCAGCATCACCAGGCGCACGAGCCAGACGTTGAACCCGACCTTGGCCGCGATGCCTCCGCAGATGCCCGCGATGAGCCTGCTCGGACCGCGGCGGAAGCCGGCTGAGCGGATCGAGTTGAAGATCGACATGGCGCCAGCGTAGCCGCGCGGGCTGTGCGTCGCCCGGATCTTCCGCAGGAACGGGAAGAGGCCCGGAGCAGCTGCTCCGGGCCTCTTTCACTGTGCGCGAGGGGGGACTTGAACCCCCACGCCCTAATACGGGCACTAGCACCTCAAGCTAGCGCGTCTGCCATTTCCGCCACCCGCGCAAGGTGTCGGACCACTTGGTGGACCAAGAGAAGACATTAGCACGACGCCGGAGCGCTCGAGGACCACCGGCGGCCAGTAGCCTTGCCTGGTGACCGACCGACTGACTCGCACCGCGCTCATCGCCAGGGACCTCATCCGGATCGATACCCAGAACTGGGGCGGCGGTCGCTCGAACGGCGAAGCGGATGCCGCGGCATACGTCACCGAGGTGCTGGCGGCCATGGGCGTCGAGAGCCAGACCTTCGAGTCGGCACCCGGTCGCGCGAGCGTCATCGCCCGCATCGAGGGGGAGGACCCCTCGCTGCCGCTGCTGGTGGTGCACGGGCACCTCGACGTCGTGCCCGCCGACGCCACCGAGTGGAGCGTCGATCCGTTCGCGGGCGAGATCCGCGACGGACTGCTCTGGGGCCGGGGCGCGGTGGACATGAAGCAGATGGACGCCATGATCCTGGTCGCGCTCGAGCGCATCCTGGCCGCGGGTCGCAAGCCGCGGCGAGGACTCATCATCGCCTTCTTCGCCGACGAGGAGGCGGGCGGCCTGTACGGCTCGCAGTGGCTGGTGCGCAACCATCCCGAGCTCTTCGCCGGGGCGACGGAGGCGATCAGCGAGGTGGGCGGCTACTCGATCGACATCGATGGCAGGCGCGCCTACTTGCTGCAGACCGCCGAGAAGGCCCTGCAGTGGATCCTGCTGCGCGCCCGCGGCACCGCCGCCCACGGCTCGCAGCACATGCGCGACAACGCGGTCACGAAGCTCGCGCGCGCCGTCGCGGCGATCGGCGAGCACGAGTTCCCCGTGCAGATGACCGACACCACGCGCGGGCTCATCCGGGGCATCGGCGAGATCCTCGACATCGACGACGACGACCCGGATGCGGTGGCGGAGCGCACCGGCACGGTCGCGCGCTTCCTGCGCTCGAGCCTGCGCCACACCGCGAACCCGACGATGCTCTCGGCCGGCTACAAGCACAACGTCATCCCCTCGGTCGCCGAGGCTCGCATCGACGTGCGGCCGCTGCCCGGCCGCGAGGCGGAGGCCATCGACGCGCTCCGCGCCCTGGTCGGCGACGAGATCGAGGTCGAGCTCGTGCATGGCGACGTGGGGCTCGAGCATCCCTTCAGCGGCGCGCTGGTCGAGGCGATGACCTCGGCGATCGGTCGCCACGACCCCGGCGCGCCGGTGCTGCCCTACATGCTCTCCGGCGGCACCGACAACAAGGCGCTCTCCGAGCTCGGCATCGCGGGCTACGGCTTCGCGCCGCTCAAGCTCACGCCCGACCTCGACTTCGCCGCGATGTTCCACGGCGTCGACGAGCGCGTGCCGCTCGAGGCGCTCGAGTTCGGCACGGACGTGCTCGAAGACCTCCTGCTGCACTACTGAGGAACCCCGCCCCATGGACTGGTTGATCGCGATCTTCCTCGGCGCGCTCCAAGGCGCGACCGAGTTCCTGCCCATCTCCTCCAGCGCCCACCTGCGCATCGCCGGGCTCTTCCTGCCCGGCGCCGAGGACCCCGGCGCGACCTTCACCGCGATCACCCAGATCGGCACCGAGCTCGCGGTCGTGATCTTCTTCTGGCGGGACATCACGCGCATCATCGGCAGGTGGTTCCAGCAGTTCTCCGGCACGGTCGATCGCAGCGACCCGGACGTCAAGATGGGCTGGCTCGTGATCATCGGCACGATCCCGATCGTGATCGCCGGCGTGCTGTTCCAGGACCTCATCCGCGACCAGCTGCGCAGCCTCTGGATCACCGCGACCGTGCTCATCGTCTTCGGCGTCATCCTCGGCGTCGCCGACATGCTCGGTCGGCGGGTCAAGACGCTCGCGACCACCACTTACCGCGACGGCCTGCTCATCGGCGTCGCGCAGGTGCTCGCGCTCATCCCCGGCGTCTCGCGCTCCGGCGCGACGGTGACGATGGGGCGCGCGCTCGGCTACGAGCGACCCGCCGCCGCCAAGTACGCGTTCTTCCTCGCGGTGCCCGCGGTGTTCGGCTCCGGCTTCTACGAGGCCTTCCAGGCCTTCAGCGATCCCTCGACCGTCGGCCTGGGATGGGGCCCGACCATCCTCGCGACGGTCGTGGCCTTCGCGGTCGGCATCGTGGTCATCAAGTGGCTGATGGATTGGATCTCGCGCCGCAGCTTCATGCCGTTCGTCGTCTACCGCATCGTGCTCGGCAGCGTGCTGCTGCTCGCGCTGACCGCAGGCTGGATCGAGGCGCTGTGAAGACCTGGCAGAGGGCCTCCGTGCCTTCGCTCGCCGCCCTCGGGCACGGCGAGGGCGAGTCGCCCAGCGTGCACGATGTGCGCACCGATCGCCGCGCGACGCTGCCGGCCGGGCGCAACGCGTCGATGTACACGTGCGGCATCACGCCGTATGACGCGACGCACCTGGGGCACGCCTTCACCTACCTCGCCTTCGACACCCTCACGCGCGTCTGGCTCGACGCGGGCATCGAGGTGCGCACCGCGATGAACTCGACCGATGTCGACGATCCGCTGCTCGAGCGGGCCGCGCGCGACGGCGAGGACTGGCGGGCACTGGCGGAGCGGCAGCAGCGGCTGTTCCGCGCCGACATGGCGGCCCTGCGCATCCTGCCGCCGGATGCCTGGGTCGCGGTCACCGAGCGCATCGAGCCGATCGCGGCCGCCGTGCAGCGCCTGCTCGACTCCGGCGACGCCTACCGACTCCCGGCGCCGGACGCCGACGGCGACGACGTGCTCTTCGACACCACCCGCAAGCGTCGCTTCCGCGTCGGCGAGGGCAGCCGCACCGATGCCGCGCGCATGCTCGAGCTCACCCGCGAGTTCGGCGGCGAGCCCGACCGCGAGGGCAAGCGCTCGCCGCTCGACCCGGTGCTGTGGCGCGCGGAGCGGCCGGGGGAGCCGGCCTGGGACGCACCCGTCGGGCGGGGCCGCCCCGGCTGGCACGTCGAGTGCACCGTGATCGCGATGGACGAGCTCGGATCGCCCTTCACGGTGGCTGCGGGCGGACGCGACCTGCGCTTCCCCCACCAGGAGATGCAGGGGCACCACGCCGTCGCGCTCGGCGCACCGCTGTTCAGCGAGGCACGCCTGAACGCCGGCCTGGTCGCCTATCAGGGCGAGAAGATGTCGAAGTCGCTCGGCAACCTCGTGCTGGTGTCGCGGCTGCTCGCCGACGGCGCACGACCCGCGGCGCTGCGGCTCGCGCTGCTGGACCACCACTGGCGCGACGACTGGGAGTGGTTCGAGGCCGACCTGGAGGCTGCCGAGCAGCGCCTCGACCGCTGGCTCGCGTGGTCGCAGCAGCCCGACGACGACCCGTCGCTCGCGGAATCGGTCGTCCCGTGGCTGCGGGTGACGCTGCAGGACGACCTGAACACGCCGGCTGCGCTGCAGGCGGTGGACGCGTTCATCCTGCGCGCGCCTGCGGACGAGGGCAGCCTGGCCGCGATCGACGCGCTGCTGGGGATCGACCTGCGCAGCGTGCAGCCCCGCTAGACCGGCGGCGGCGCGTCGTCGGGGCGCTCGTCCCGCGAGTCGTCCCGCTGGTCGTCCAGCGACTCGCGCGCGGCGTCGTCCTCGGCAGCACCGGCTGCGTCATCGGAGGCGTCCGGCGCGCCGCCGTCCGCATCGGTGGTGGCGGGCGCGGATGCTCCGCCCTGCGGCCGCTTGCCGCCCTCGGCGCGCAGGAAGCGCTCGAACTCGTGCGCGATCGCCTCGCCGGATGCCTCGGGGCTCTCCACGGCGTCGCGCTGCTCCTCGAGCTTGCCGATGTAGGCGCGCATGTCGTCGTCGCGCTCGGTGATCTCGTCGATCCCTCGCTCCCACTCGCCCGCCAGCTCCGGCAGGTCGCCCAGCGGCACGGTCACGTCGAGCATCTCGGAGAGCTGGTCGAGCAGGGCCACGACCGCCTTCGGGGCCGATGCGTTGTGCACGTAGTGCGGCACCGATGCCCACAGCGATGCCGTGTGGATGCCCGCCTCCTCGGCGACCAGGCTGAGCACGCTCATGATGCCGGTCGGGCCCTCGTAGTCGCTCTGCGCCGCGCCCAGGCGCGCCTGCAGCTCGCTGCTGTCGCTCGTGACGGTGGTCGCGATGGGCCGCGTGTGCGGCACATCGGCCAGCATCGCGCCGACGAACACGATCGCGTCGACCTCGCAGCCGCGAGCGATCTCCAGGAACTCGGCGGCATAGACCGTCCAGTTGCGGCTCGGCTCGGCACCGACGAGCGCGAAGATCTCGCCCTCGTTGCCGGTGGAGACATCCAGGCCGGCGTCTGCCGCGAGCGACGTCTTGCGCGACGGCCGGGTCGGCGCGTAGGCGATCGTCGCGGGCCACTGCAGCGCGCGGGTGCCGTCCTCGAGCGTGCGGACCACCGGGCGGTGCATTGCGAAGTCGACGAACTCGTCGGGCTCGATCTCATCGAACGCCTCGAGCTCGCATGCCTCGATCAGCCGCTTGACCGCGCCACTGGCGGCATCGCCGGCATCGGTCCAGCCCTCGAAGGCGACGACCATGATGCGGCCCTCGATCGGTCCTCGTGCCACCCGCGGCACCTCCTCACGTCGAGCGTCGAGTCTACGCTCGGTGGAGGTCACAGCCGTCAGCCGACCATTCACTAGGCTTGCGCGGTGACCTCGCCTGCTCTCGCTGCTGTGCTGTTCGACATGGACGGCACCCTCATCGACACCGAACCGCAATGGATGGGCGCCGAGGCGCGTCTGGCCGCCGACCACGGCATCCCGTGGGGCACCGCCGAGGCGGAGGCCATGGTCGGCAGCGACCTCTGGGACGGCGCCCGCGTCTTCATCGACAAGGGCGTGCCCCTGGACGCCGACGCGATCGTCGCCCGGCTCGTCGACGAGGTGCTCAGCAGCATCGACGAGGAGCTGCCGACGCGACCCGGCGCCATCGAGCTGCTGCGCGAGCTGCTGGAGGCCGACGTGCCGGTCGCGCTCGTGACCATGTCGACCCGCACCATCGTCGACCGCGTCGAGGCGGCGCTGACGGAGCGGCTCGGCCGCGCGCCGTTCGCCGCGACCGTCGCCGGCGACGAGTGCGAGCACGGCAAGCCGCACCCCGAGCCCTACCTGCGCGCGCTGGAGCAGCTCGGGGCCGATCCGGCACGCAGCGTCGCGATCGAGGACTCGATCACGGGCGCCCGCAGCGCGATCGCCGCCGGCCTCACCACCATCGGCGTCCCGCACGCGGTGGATGTCTCCCGGGTCGATGGCATCGTCCACTGGCCGACGCTCGCCGGCCGCTCGCTCGCGGATCTCGCCGACGCCATGCGTGAGGCCCGCGCATGATGGGCAGGACCGGGCCCTTCCAGTGGGGCGACGTCGTCCAGATCACCGGACCGAAGCAGAAGATGTACACGATCGTGCTGACCGAGGGGAAGCAGTTCGGCACCCAGCGCGGCGCGGTCCCGCACGAGCGCTTCGTGGGGCTCGACGACGGCTCGCTCATCAGCGTCGGCGAGGCGGAGTACCTCGCGATCCGACCGCTGCTGCACGACTACGTGATGTCGATGCCGCGCGGCGCGGCGATCATCTACCCGAAGGATGCCGCGCACATCGTCGGCTTCGCCGACATCCACCCGGAGCTCACCGTCGTCGAGGCCGGCGTGGGCTCCGGCGCGCTGTCGCTCTGGCTGCTGCGTGCGCTGCACGGCACCGGCAGGCTCGTCTCCTTCGAGCGCCGGGAGGAGTTCCGCGAGGTCGCAGAGGCGAACGTGACGGGCTTCTTCGGCGCGCGTCCCGGCAACTGGGACACGGTGCTGGGCGATCTCGCGGAGGAGCTGGGGGAGCACGTGCCCGACGGCGAGGCCGACCGGGTGCTGCTCGACATGCTCGCGCCGTGGGAGTGCGTCGACGCGAGCGCCCGCGCGCTCCGGCCCGGCGGCCTCATCCTCTGCTACGTCGCGACCGTCACGCAGCTGTCGCGCGTGGTCGAGGCGATCCGTGCCGATGGCCGGTTCACCGCGCCGAAGTCGACCGAGACGCTCGTGCGCGGCTGGCACGTGGAGGGACTCGCCGTGCGGCCCGACCACCGCATGGTGGCGCACACCGGCTTCCTCATGACCGCGCGCCGCATCGCCGATGGCGTCGAGCTGCCGTCGTTCCGCCGCCGAGCGGCGAAGGCCGACTTCGCCGACGCCGACGTCGAGGCCTGGACGCCCGGCGCACTGGGTGACCGCGTGCCGAGCGCCAAGCGCGCACGCCGCGCCCGACGGGATGCGGTGCGGCAGGCAGACGCGATCGCGGCCGGCGCGGAGCGTCCCGACGCCGACGCACCGGCGGCAGCCGAGCCCTCGGCACCGGGCGTCGACCCGCGTCCTGCGGGGACGGCCGAGTCGGCCGCGCAGGTAGACTGACCCGGTCCCCGACCCCGAAAGGCCTCGCTGTGCGCACACGCCCTCTCTCGATCGCCGCGCTGCTCGTCGCCGCAGCCGGCCTCACCGCCTGCGGAGCGCCCGCCGACGACCTCGACGGCTGCGAGCCGATGCTCCAGCCGGGTGCGGCCTCCGACCAGGTGCAGGTCGAGCAGGGCGACGGTGCGCCGACGGTCGAGTTCCAGTACCCGCTCGTCAGCGACGGCGCCCAGGTCAGCCACCTGGGCGGCGACGGCGAGCGCGTGTCGGACGGCGACATCGTCGACGCCGACTACGTCGTCTACTCCGGCAAGACCGGCCTCGAGATCACCAGCTCCTACGCGGCCGAGGGCGCGCAGGCGCCGGCCGCCGAGCCGCTGCGCCTCGCCGCTGGCGGCGAATCGACGCTCAGCCAGGCCGTCGCCTGCGCGGCGCCGGGCGAGTCCATCGTGCTGACCACCTCGATCGAGGAGCTCTTCGGCGCTGGCGCCGCGTCGGCAGAGATGGACATCGCGTCGAGTGACACGGCCGTGGTCGTGCTGCAGGTCGCCGACGTGCACCCGGGCCGCGCCGAGGGCAGCCCCCGCCCCGGCCAGCAGGGCATGCCCGCGATCGCGCTCGCCACCGACGGCACGCCGGGCGTGACCTTCCCCGGCAGCCCCGCCCCCGCCGAGCTCACCGTGATGCAGAGCATCGCGGGTGAGGGCGAGCCGGTCGCCGAGGGCGACAGCGTGCTCGTGCACTACACCGGCATCATCTGGGAGACCGAGGAGGTGTTCGACTCCTCCTGGGAGCGCGGCGCCCCGACGGCGATGACCATCGACGATGCCAACCTCATCCCCGGCTTCGTCGACGCGGTCGTCGGCCAGCCGGTCGGCAGCCAGGTCGTGGTGTCGATCCCGCAGGAGCTCGGCTACGACGACCCCGCGACGCGTCCCGCGACGATCGGGGAGGGCGAGCACCTCCTGTTCGTGATCGACATCCTCGATCGGCTCGAGCCCGTCGCCGGCTGATGGTGAGGATCGAGGCCGAGGAGCGGCAGTTCTCGCTGCTGCTCGCGCTCGTGGACACAAGCGTCGGCTTCACCAAGCAGGAGCTCTTCGCCCGGGTGGCCGGCTATCAGGGTCAGCCGCCGAGCGATGCGCTCGAGCGCATGTTCGAGCGCGACAAGGACGCCCTGCGCGACCACGGCATCGTCATCGATGTCGTGCAGCCGCCGGGTGACGACAGCAACCAGGAGGCGCGCTACCGCGTGCTCGACGGCGTGCTGGGCGACCCGGCCGAGCTGCACTTCAACGCCGAGGAGCGCGACCTGCTCGACCTGGCGCTGCGCGTCTGGCACGAGGGCGGGCTCACGGAGGAGGCGCAGCGCGCCGCGCTCAAGCTGCGCGCCGACCCGGAGTTCCGCGGCGGTCTTCCGCTCGCGCGCACGCCCGGCCGCACGATCGACCCCGCCGTCGATCCGCAGGCCCCCGGCACCGCCGCCATCCTGCAGGCGCGCCAGCGGCCCAGGGAGGAGGCGTTCCAGGCGCTCAAGCGCGCTGCCGATCGCCGCCGAGAGGTGCTCTTCGACTACCTGAAGCCGGGCGAGCGCACGCCTCGCACGCGCACGGTGCAGCCGTGGGCGACGGTGCTGTTCCGCGGACGATGGATGCTCGTGGGCTTCGACCTGGGCGCCGAGGACACGCGCACGTTCCTGATGCAGCGCATCACCTCGGCGGTGCGGGATCGCGCCCCCAAGCATCCGTTCGAAGCACCGGCGGACGCGGCGAGCGCCGCGCTGGCCAAGCTCGAGCGGATCTGGGCAAGCGCGACCGTCAAGCTGCACGTCATGCCCGGCAGCGATGCCGACATCCGGCTGCGCCACCGGCGCGACACGCACGAGGACGACGGCCTGCTCGTCATCCACCACGCCGATCGGCACCTGATCGCCGACGAGCTCGCGGGCTTCGGCAGCGACGTCGCGGTCGTCTGGCCCGATGAGCAGCGCGAGCTCGTGCGCCAGCGGCTCGAGCGGATCCGCGACGCCCACGCCGACGAGGGCGCGGCGTGAGCGCGGCGCGCGTCGAGCGCGGCATCGGGCTGCTGCTCTCGCTCATCCAGTACGTGACGGCCTCGGGCTCCGTCACCGTGCAGGAGGCCGCCGCCCACTTCGGCGTGCCCGAGGAGCGCATCCGCGAGGCGGTCGCGCGCGTGTTCATGGCCGGCGTGCCCGACGGGGCGGGCGACTTCATCCGCTTCGACATCGACTTCGACGCCTTCGAGGTCGACGACATCATCTCGGTGACCATGCGTCCCGCCTTCGAGGAGGAGACGGTGCGGCTGTCGCCGCGCGAGGCGAGCGCCCTGATCGCCGGGCTCACGCTCGTGGCCGGCTACACGGATGCCTCGCCGGAGCGCGTCACGGCGCTGCGCAAGAAGCTGCGCGCCGCCGCCACGCAGGGCGCCGACACGGTGGCCGTCGATGTGCTCGCCGCGCCGCGCGCGGTGCAGATCATCCGCGACGCGATCCGCGACCGCTGCGTGCTCGCCCTCGACTACCGCAAGCCCGACGCCGGCTCGCAGCCGCGCCGCATCGCGCCCGTCACGCTCGACCTGCACGAGGGGCAGGTGTTCGTGGAGGCTGCCGATCTCGACCGGCAGGGCATGCGCACCTTCCGGCTCGACCGCATCGAGCGGATCGAGCGCACGCAGGACGCGTGGCCGGAGGCGCTGCCCACCCGGGAGCGCACGGTGACGGGCACGGCGCAGGTCGTCGCTACCCGGGCCGCGGCCGCGATGCTCGCCGACTACGCCACCACCGAGCCGGTGTCGATCGACGGCGAGCGGGTGCGGCTCGAGATCGAGGTGTGGAGCGAGGCGAGCGTGCTGCGCGCCGTGGCCGGCTGCGGCGGCGACGCCGAGATCGTCGCGCCCGCCAGCCTGCGGCGGGCGATGCACCGCTTCGCGCTCGACGCACTGGGCGAGTCGAGCCGCAGCACGGCGCGGTACGATGGGTGACGACCGAGACGAACGCGAGGAGCGATCATGGGTGGATTCTTTGGCAATGCAGCATCGCATTGGTGGATCATCCTCATCATCGTCGTGCTCATCTTCGGCGCGGCGAAGCTGCCGGCGCTCGCGCGCAGCATCGGGCAGTCGGTCAACATCCTGAAGAAGGAAGTCAAGCGCGACGACGCCGCCGAGACGGGCGCCGAGACCGACGACACGGCCTCCAGCACCGACCGGAAGTAGTCGATGGCCCGGAAGGGGCGCGCTGCCGAGCAGCAGCGGAGTGCGGACGGTCGGATGCGGCTCGCCGAGCACGTGCGCGAGTTCAAGCGGCGCTTCTACATCAGCCTGATCGCGATCGCGGTCTGTGCGATCGGCGGCTTCTTCCTCGCCGCACCCGTGCTGCATCTGCTGAGCGCCCCGCTCGACGAGCTGCAGGCGTCGGGACTCGACGTCGAGCTCAACATCACGAACGTCACGCAGGCCTTCGACGTGCAGATGCGCATCGGCTTCATGCTCGGCATCATCATGTCGAGCCCGATCTGGATCTGGCAGCTGCTCGCATTCATCGTTCCCGCGCTCCGCAGCATCGAGCGGCGCTACGTGCTGGGCTTCATCGCCGTCGCCGTGCCGCTGTTCGTGGGCGGCTGCGCCACCGGCTGGTTCGTGCTGCCGCGCATCATCCGACTCTTCGTGGGCTTCACGCCCGATGGCTTCACCGCGTTCCTGGGCGCATCCGACTACTGGGACTTCTCGCTCAAGCTCGTCTTCGCCGTCGGCGTCGCCTACGTGCTGCCGCTCGTGGTGGTCTTCCTCAACCTCGCCGGTGTGGTCGAGGGCAGGACCATCCTCAAGGGCTGGCGCTGGGCGGTGCTCGTGGCGACCCTGTTCGGCGCCTTCGTCACCCCGGCCGGCGAGGTGCTCAGCATGTTCATCATCGCGGTGCCGATGGTGGTGCTCTACTTCGCCGCGACCGGCGTCGCGCTGCTCGTCGACCGTCGCAGGGCCAAGCGCGCTGCCATGGTGGATGCATGAGGGGAGCTGCAGCGTGACCATCGCCACCGACGCCTTCGCCCGCACCATGCCGTTCGGGCTCGATCCGTTCCAGCGCGAGGCCTGCGAGGCCATCGAGGACGGCTCGAGCGTGCTCGTCGCCGCGCCCACCGGCGCCGGCAAGACCGTCGTCGCCGAGTTCGCCATCCACCTCACCATGGAGGCGCCCACCGGCCGGGTCTTCTACACCACGCCGATGAAGGCGCTCTCGAACCAGAAGCACCGCGAGCTGACCGAGACCTACGGCGCCGCATCCGTGGGGCTCCTCACCGGCGACACGAGCATCAACGGCGACGCCCGCATCGTGGTGATGACGACCGAGGTGCTGCGCAACATGCTCTACGAGGGCCGCGACCTGTCGCAGCTCGAGTACGTGGTGATGGATGAGGTGCACTACCTCGCCGACCGGTTCCGGGGCGCCGTGTGGGAGGAGGTCATCATCCACCTGCCGCGGCACGTGCGCATGGTCTCGCTCTCCGCCACCGTCTCGAACGCCGAGGAGTTCGGTGCCTGGCTCGACGCGGTGCGCGGCGACACGCGCGTGATCGTCTCCGAGCACCGACCCGTGCCGCTCGACGCGCACGTGCACATCAAGGGCCGCTTCGTCGACCTGTTCGACTCCAAGGCGGGCGAGGCCACGCATCGGCCCGGCCGGGAGCTGCAGGAGCTCGCGCGCGGCACCGACATCGAGGCCTCCGCCGTGCGCGGCCATCGGGATCGCGGCGGCCACAATCGGCATCGCTCGCGCGACGCGCCCCGCAAGGGTCGGCAGCGCGACTTCCAGCCCTGGCGCTCCGGCGGCCCCGCGCGCGTCGACCGCGTCCGGCTCATCGAGCAGCTGGACCAGCGCGACATGCTGCCGGCGATCGACTTCATCTTCTCGCGCGCCGGCTGCGACGCTGCCGTGCGCCAGGTGGTGGAGGGCGGCGTGCGACTCACAAGCCCTGAGGACCGCGCCGAGATCCGCGCGATCGTCGATGAGCGCACGCGACTGCTCGACGACGCCGACCTCGGGGTGCTGGGCTACTACGAATGGCTCGACGGCCTCGAGCGCGGTGTCGCAGCGCACCACGCGGGGCTGCTGCCGGTCTTCAAGGAAGTGGTGGAGGAGCTCTTCCGCGCGCGCCTGCTGCAGGTCGTCTTCGCCACCGAGACCCTCGCGCTCGGCATCAACATGCCCGCCCGCACGGTCGTGCTCGAGCAGCTCGAGAAGTTCAACGGCGAGGCTCGCGTGCGCATCACGCCGGGGGAGTACACGCAGCTCACCGGTCGCGCCGGCCGCCGCGGCATCGACACCGAGGGCCACGCCGTCGTGATCTGGAACGGCAAGCTGCAGCCGGTGGAGGTCGCCTCGCTCGCCTCGCGCCGCACGTATCCGCTGCACTCGAGCTTCAAGCCCACCTACAACATGGCCGTCAACCTCATCGACCGGCTCGGTGTGCCCGGCACGCGCGAGGTGCTCGAGACCTCCTTCGCGCAGTTCCAGGCCGACCGCTCCGTGGTGCAGCTGGCGCGCCGGGTCGTCGATCAGCGCGCGAGCCTCGCCGGCTACGAGGAGTCGATGTCGTGCCATCTCGGCGACTTCGCCGAGTACTCGCAGCTGCGCCGCGGCCTGTCCGATCTCGAGCGCGATGCCCAGCGGCAGCACCTCACCCACGCCGAGCACGACCGCATCCAGCGCGAGCTGCAGGCGCTGCGCCGCGCGATGAAGCGGCATCCGTGCCACGCCTGCCCGGAGCGCGAGTCGCACGCCCGCTGGGGCGAGCGCTACTGGCGGCTGCACCGCGACGTGGAGAAGGCCGAGCGGCAGATCTCGCGCCGCACGGGCGAGATCGCCGAGCGCTTCGACCGCATCACCGTCATCCTGCGCGAGCTCGACTACGTGGCAGCCGACGACGACGGGGCGCACATCACCCCCGCGGGCGAGGTGCTGCGCCGCATCTACGGCGAGCGCGATCTGCTGGTGGCCGAGAGCATCCGCCAGCATCTCTGGAACGGGCTCGACGCGCCCGCGCTCGCCGCGCTCGCCTGCGCGCTCGTGTTCGAGGGCAGACGCGACGACGGCATGCTGCCCGAGCGGATGCTGCCGAAGGGCGCCTTCCTGCAGGCGCTCGATGCCACGCAGCGGCTCTGGGCGCAGCTCGACGACCTCGAGCAGGCGCATCGACTGCCAGGGTCGGAGCCGCTGCAGACCGGCCTCACGCTCGCGATGCATCGCTGGGCGCGCGGCTACCCGCTCGATGGCGTGCTGCGCGACACCGATCTCGCGGCCGGCGACTTCGTGCGCTGGACCAAGCAGACGATCGACGTGCTGGAGCAGATCGAGCACGTGGCACCCAAGCGGCTCTCGCGCACCGCGCGCGACGCGGTCACGGCCATCCGCCGGGGCGTCGTGGACGCATCGGGGTCGGCGCTGTGATCGAGCGGAGCAACCCGATCAGCGGCGCGGGGGTGCAGCCGCACCAGCGTCGCACCCGCGCCCGCGCGCCGCTGCCCACCGGCGCCGCCTGGGTCGCCGCCGTGCTCGCGGGCGCCATCATGCCCTTCGCATTCCAGCCGTATGACGGCTGGCCGCTCATCGTGCCGGCGGTCGCGCTCGCGCTGCTCGCGCTCCGCGGCCGGCGGGTCGGCACGGCGTTCTGGCTGGGCTTCACGACCGGCTTCGTCTTCTTCGTCCTGCACATCCAGTGGATCACCGTGTATCTCGGGCCGGTGCCGCTCGTCGCCCTGACGGCGTGGATGGCCGTCTGGTGGGGTCTGGGCGGCATGCTGCTCGCGCTCGCCTGGCGCTGGGGGGAGCGGCGCGCTGCGGGGCCGGTCGGCTCCTTCCTCGCCCTGCCGCTGCTGCTCGCCGGTGTCTGGACGCTGCGGGAGTCGCTGTCGTCCACCGTGCCGTGGGGCGGCTTCGCCTGGGGCAGGCTGGCGCACTCGCAGGCCGCCAGCCCGCTGGCGGACACCACCAGCTGGGTGGGCTTCACGGGCCTGACGTTCCTCATCGCGGCGGTGTCCGCCCTGCTGCTGCAGCTCGTGCTGCATCACCGCACCATGCTGCGGCGCCGGCTCACGATCGGCGCCGCCGCGCTTATCCTGCTCGTCGCCATCCCCGCCTTCCCGGTCACCCAGACCGGCAGCATCCGGGTGGGCGCGGTGCAGGGCGACAGCGAGGCGGGCCTGCTCGCGCCGCGCGTGCCGGGGCAGATCCTGCAGCAGCACGTCGACGCCACCCGCGAGCTCTCGGGCGAGCAGCTCGACCTGCTGGTGTGGCCCGAGAACGCGGCGGAGTTCTACGCCGACGAGACGCCGTCGACGATGGCGACGCTCGATCGCGTGGTCACCGAGTTCGACGCGCCGCTCGTGGTCGGCACCGTCACGCGCGACGGCGACGACACCTACAACGCGCTGCTGCAGATCGAGCCGGGCGCAGGCGCCGTCGCGGAGTACCGCAAGCGCCACCCGGTGCCCTTCGCCGAGTACCTGCCGCAGCGCGCGTTCTTCGAGCCCATCCTGGGCGCGCTCGGGTTCCTCGAGCTCATCCCGCGCGACTTCTCGATCGATCCGTCCAGTGCCAACGCGTTCGACGTGGCCGACATCGTCGCCGGCGTGGCGATCTGCTTCGACATCATCGACGACTACCAGGCGCGCGAGATGGTGCAGGACCACGGTGCGCAGCTCATCCTCGCGCCGACGAACAACGCCGACTTCGGCGAGGGTTCGGCCGAGAACGTGCAGCAGCTCGCGATCGCCCAGCTGCGCGCCGTCGAGGCCGGGCGCGCCGTCGTCAACATCTCCACGGTGGGCACGAGCGCCATGATCGGGCCCGACGGCACCATGCTCGACCGCCTGCCGCAGTACGAGCCCGGGGCGATGCTCGAGGACCTCCCGCTGTCGACCACCATCACGCCGGGCATTCGTCTGGGAGCATGGATCGACTGGGCGCTGGCACTCGGCAGCGTCCTCGCGCTCGCCGGTCTCGGCGTCGCCAACGCAATCGAGCGAAGGAGGGCGCATGCCTGACGTCATGATCGTCGTGCCGACCTACAACGAGATCGAAGGTCTGGAGCGCACGGTCGGGCGGCTGCGGCAGTCGGTGCCGCATGCCGAGCTCGTGATCATCGACGACGGCAGCCCCGACGGCACCGGCGAGCTCGCCGACCGACTCGCCAAGACCGACGCCGGCACCCTCGTCATCCACCGCACCGAGCGGGGCTACCGCTCGGCCGTCATCGAGGGCATGCGATTCGCCATCTCGCGCGGCGCGACGAAGGTGGTCGTGACGGATGCCGACGGCTCGTACGACGCGGACGGCCTGCCGGAGCTGCTGGCGCTGTCGCAGTCGGGCGTCGATCTCGTGATCGGGTCGCGCTTCGTCGAGGGCAGCGACGTGCGCAACATGGGTGTCCGGCGCCGCATCGCCGCCAGGATCGGCAACACCTACGCTCGTTCGGTGCTGCAGACGGGCGTGAAGGATCTCACCAGCAGCCTGCGGGTCTACCGCACGCGCATCCTGGAGCAGATCGAGCTCGATGCGATCCACGTCGACGCGTACGCGTTCCAGATCGCCATGGCGGTGCGGGTCGCGCAGGCGGGCGGCAGCATCGCCGAGGTGCCGATCGGCTTCATCGAGCGCGCGGTCGGCAGCTCGAAGATGCGGGTCTTCGAAGAGCTGGGGACGATCGGCGCCGTCACGAAGTGGGGCCTGTCGGGCGTGCGCGCACTCCCGAAGCCTCCCCGCTGACCGAGCTGCTCAGCGCCCGCCGAGCAACGGCAGCGCGAGGTCGACGCGATCGGTCACGATGCCGTCGACCCCCAGGCCGAGCAGCTCCCGCATCTCTGCGGGATCGTTGACCGTCCAGACGTGCACCTCGACGCCGGCGCGCTGGAAGGCGGCGACCGACCGCTCGGTGACGATCTCGACGCCCTTGCTCCGGCGCGGCACCTGCAGCGCGACCACCGACTCCAGGGCCTTCGCGAGCCTGCCGCGCAGGCCGAGCCGCTGCGCGGCGAGCGCCTGCATCACGATCCGCTGCGAGGCACTGGTCGCGACCTGGGGCAGCAGTCGCTGCGCCTGCCGGCGGCGGCGCTCCGAGAACGAGGTGAGCAGCACCCGGTCGACGGCCTTCGCCTCGACGATCGCGCGCACCGCAGGCACGACCGCCGCATCCGACTTGAGGTCGATGTTCCACCGGGCATCCGGCAGCGCGAGCAGCGCCTCGCGCAGGCCCGGCACGTGCTCACCCTGACCGAGATCGATCGCGGCGAGATCCTTCCAGAGCGTCTGCTCGATGACGACGTCTCGCCCCGCGACCCGGTCCAGGGCCGGATCGTGGGCCAGCACCGCGACACCGTCGGCGGTCGCGTGGGTGTCGGTCTCGAGGAACGTCGCCCCGGCATCGACGGCCGCGATGAACGCCATCATCGTGTTCTCCGGCGCCTCCACGGCGAGCCCGCGATGCGCGAGTACCCGTGGAGACGCCGGGCTCAGGTAGTTCGTCACGCCTGCGAGTGCCGGCCTTCGTCGGTCGGACGCTCGTCGGTGGGCGGCACGTCGACCTGGTTCGGGTCGACCTCGACATCCGGCGCCTCGGCCTTCGCCTCGCGCACCGTCTCGAGCGCCTCGTTGTAGGCCGCGCTCGGCGTCTCGTCGGCCAGCGAGGTGGAGGAGGAGACGTTGTCGGTGCGGCCGGAGTCCTGCGGATCGATGCCGCTGGCCCGCAGCGTCTCGGCGATCGTGGGAACCTCGACATCCGACACGGAATCGGCCTGGAAGGTCTCGTCCAGGATCGACGGCTCCGCCTCGTCGGTCTTGCGCTTGCCGGCGTCCTTCTGGAAGGGCACCTCCGCGCGGCCCTCGAAGAAGCCCTTGCCCACCTGCTGCAGCGCGTCGGTGAGCTCCGACGGGATGATCCAGAGCTTGTTCGAGTCGCCCTCGGCGAGCTTCGGCAGCGTCTGCAGGTACTGGTAGGCGAGCAGCTTGTTGTCGGCATCGCCCGCGTGGATGGCGGCAAAGACGCGCTCGATGGCCTCTGACTCACCCTTGGCGAGCAGCACCTGCGCCTCGGCGTCACCCTTGGCACGCAGCACCTGGCCCTTGGCCTGACCCTCGGCACGCAGGATCTCCGACTGCCGGAGGCCCTCGGCCTCGAGGATCTGCGCCTGCTTCGAGCCCTCGGCAGTGAGGATCGCGGCGCGGCGGTCGCGCTCGGCGCGCATCTGCTTCTCCATCGAGTCCTGGATGGAGTGGGGCGGGTCGATCGCCTTCAGCTCGACGCGGCCGACGCGCAGGCCCCACTTGCCGGTGGCCTGGTCGAGCACGTTGCGCAGCTGCCCGTTGATCGTGTCGCGGCTGGTGAGCGCCTCTTCGAGGTTCATGCCACCGACCACGTTGCGGAGCGTCGTGGTGGTGAGCTGCTCGACCGCCGAGAGGTAGTCGGCGATCTCGTACGTCGCGGCGCGCGCGTCCGTCACCTGGAAGTAGACCACCGTGTCGATCGAGACCACGAGGTTGTCCTCGGTGATCACCGGCTGCGGCGGGAAGGAGCGCACCTGCTCGCGCATGTCGACGTGGTAGGAGACCCGGTCGATGAAGGGCACGAGGAAGTTGAGGCCGGGCTGCAGCACCTTGTGGAAGCGACCGAGTCGCTCGACCACGCCGGTGAAGCCCTGTCGGATGATCCTGATCGACCTGAAGAGCGTGACGAGCACGAACAGGACGACGAGGATCACGAGGACGAGCAGGAATGCCCCGAGGATGAATCCTCCGTCGAACGGCATGAGTGTCTCCTTGATCTAGCGCTGAGCAGGGACGACGATGGCCGTCGCCCCTTCGATGGATGTGACGACGATGCGCTCACCGACGTCTGGATCGCGGGGCTGCACGGCGGGGGAGAGGCGCGACGTCCAGACGTCGCCGTTGGCGAGCGTCACCTCGCCGGCTCCGCGCAGGAACGAGCGAGTCACCTCGCCCTCCATGCCGAGCAGCGCTTCGATGCCCTGCTTGTTGAGCTCACCGGACTCGTGGAGACGGTTGAGCAGCTTCGGCCGCACCAGGAACAGCAGCAGCAGCGCTGCCGCGGCGGCGACCAGCACCTGGACCCACCAGGGCAGTCCGGTGATGCTCGAGACCAGGCCGACGACCGACGAGAGGCCGATCATCAGGAACGTGAACTCCAGCGTCACCATCTCGATGATGAAGCACACGAGCGCGATGACGAGCCACACGATCCATGCATATTCGACGAGATCCACGTCCTCAGCATATGGAGAAGACGCTGTGCCTGGCGCACATACTCGCGCGGTTCGTGCACGTCGCGCACAGTAGTGTCGTCGGGAACGAAGGAGCAACCGTGTCAGACACCTCCAATGCCACCCTCGAGCCGGGCTCGCTCACCGGGCGCGCCGCGCTCGTGACCGGCTCCAGCCGAGGCATCGGCGCCGCCACGATCGACCTGCTCGCGCGGGCAGGGGCCAACGTCGTGGTCACCTACCGCGCCAAGGCGCCGCGAGCGCAGAAGGTGGTCGCGGCCGCCGAGGAGCAGGGCGCCGAAGCCATCGCGGTGCAGGCCGACCTGACCGATCCCACGAGCCTGCAGGCCATGTTCGAGGCCGCGAAGTCGCGCTTCGGCGGCCTCGACCTCCTGGTGATGAACGCATCGGGCGGCATGGAGAGCGGCATGGGCGAGGACTACGCCATGCGGCTGAACCGCGACGCGCAGGTGGCGCTGCTCGAGGCCGCGCTGCCGGTGCTGAACGACGGCGCCCGCGTGGTGTTCGTCACCAGCCACCAGGCGCACTTCATCCGCACCACGCCCACCATGCCCGAGTATGAGGCCGTGGCGCTGTCGAAGCGCGCGGGCGAGGACGCCCTGCGCGAGCGCATCCCGTCGCTGGCAGAGCGCGGCATCGAGTTCGTGGTCGTCTCCGGCGACATGATCGAGGGCACCATCACGGCGACCCTGCTCGAGCGCGCGAACCCCGGCGCGATCGCGAGCCGTCGCGAGGACGCCGGCAAGCTCTACAACGTCGAGGAGTTCGCGCTCGAAGTCGCGCGTGCCGCCGTGGAGCCCGTGCCGGCCGAGCACACCAGGCTGGTCGGCGACATCTCCGGATTCGGCACCGCCGAGGGAGCCACGGCCTGATGCGCGCGGAGCACATCGAGCAGCTCGTCTCGCTCTCGCGGCCCGCAGTGCACCCCAGCGGCGCGTTCGCAGTGGTCGCGGCGTCGCGCCCGAGCCTGCACGCCAACCGCAACGTCGGCCAGCTCTGGCGGGTGGACCTGCAGGACGGCTCGCGCCGCCGACTCACCGGCGGCGTCGCCGATCGCGCGCCGCAGCTCACGCCCGACGGCGGGGCCGTGCTGTTCCTGCGCGCCGACGAGCGCGACAAGCCGCAGGTCTGGGCTGTGCGCGTCGACGGCGGCGAGCCGGTGCAGGCGACCGCGCAGCCGGGCGGCGTGCAGGAGTTCGCGGTGTCGCCGAACGGGGAGCGCATCGCGTTCACCGCGGCCGTCGTCGAGCCGGGCCGCTACGGCTCGGTCGAGGGCATCTCCCCGGCGCAGGAGTCACCGCGCCTCATCACCGGCAACCGCAGCCTCGCCAACGGCGTCGGCAGCCTCATCGGCCGGCGCACGCATCTGTTCTCGGCCGCGCTGCCCGACCTCGATGCGGAGCCCCGCTACGCGCGAGCGCCGCAGCCGCACGACGACGAGACGACGCGGGACGACGCACCCAGCGCGCCGGAGGCCATCCGCCTCAGTCAGGGCGACTTCGACCACAGCGCCCCGGCCTTCTCGCCCGACGGCACCCGGGTGCTGTGCATCACCGCGCGGCACGACACCCGCGATGACGACCTGCTGAACGCCGTGGTGGAGTTCGACGCCACCGCCGCGCACGGCGAGCCGCACATCGTGCTCTCCTCGCGCGCGGGGCTCAGCGTCGGCCAGGTGCTCGGCACGCCCGACGGCGGCTACGTGCTGCTCGCCAGCAAGGTGGGTGAGTCGGGCCGCGACTTCGTCGCCCGCTCGACCCAGCTGTTCGTGCTCGAGCACGCGGGTGCCCACGCCGAAGAGGTGACCGACGAGGACGCGGTCGATCTGGGCGAGGTCGGCAGTCACGCGACGGTCGTCGAGGACGGCGTGCTGGTGCAGGAGCGCCGGCGCGGCCGCAACCGGCTGGTGCATGTCACCGGCGGCGGCTCCAAGGAGCTGATCGGCGGCGACGTCGAGGTGATCGGCCACGGCGTCGGCGACGGCGTGACGGTCGCGACCGTGCAGACGCCGACGTCGATGGGCGAGGTCGCGGTGCTGGACGAGCGCGGCCTCATGGTGCTGACCGACTTCGGCGCGCCGCTCGTCGAGGCCGGCCTCGTCCCGCCCACCGAGCATGCGTTCACTGCCCGCGACGGCTCGGCCGTGCACGGCTGGGTCTGGGTGCCCGAGGGCGAGGGGCCGCACCCGGTGCTGCTCAACATCCACGGCGGGCCGTTCGCGCAGTTCGGCGTCGGCGTCTTCGACGAGGCGCAGGTGGCGGTCGATGCCGGCTACGCCGTCGTGCAGTGCAACCCTCGCGGTTCCGCGGGCTACGGCCGCGAGCACGGCCTCGCGATCCGACAGGCGATGGGCACGGTCGACATGCACGACGTGCTCGACTTCCTGGACGCGAGCCTGGCGGCGCATCCGCAGCTCGACGGCGAGCGGCTGGGCATCATGGGCGGCTCCTACGGCGGCTACCTCACGGCCTGGACCATCGCGCACGACCACCGCTTCACCGCGGCCATCGTCGAGCGCGGGTTCCTCGACCCGGAGTCGTTCGTCGGCACGAGCGACATCGGCTGGTTCTTCTCCGGCGAGTACACGGGCTCGGATCCGGAGGCCGTGCGCGCGCAGTCGCCCATGGCGCATGTCGACCAGGTGCGGACGCCGACGCTCGTCGTGCACTCGGAGCAGGATTGGCGCTGCCCGCCAGAGCAGGGCCAGCGCTACTTCTCGGCGCTCAAGCGCAACGGGGTCGAGTCGGCGCTGCTGCTCTTCCCGGGCGAGGACCACGAGCTCACGCGCGCGGGCCAGCCGCGCCACCGGCTCGAGCGCTTCGAGCACATCCTCGCCTGGTGGGCGAAGCACCTCCCGACGCCGAGGAACCACGCCTAGCGAGCCGTCAGGTCATCATCCCGCTGATCTCGTCGACGGCGCGCACCACGGCATCCCGCCCGGACCTGTCGATCAGGCCCAGCCGGTAGACGATGCGCGCCGCCTCGTCGTACGACGTGTGGAAGCGGATGCCCGCCTGCTCGAGCTTCGCCCGCTCGGCGCCGGTGACGGGCACGACCTCGTGGATGAGCACGGCCACGACGAAGTCCGGTCCGCGCTGCAGCATCGCCGCGCCCACGTGCGCGTCGGCCTGCCCGCTGTCGCCGAGGAAGACGAATCGGCACTCCGGGAACAGGGCACGCTCGCGCTCGAAGTTCTGCAGCTTGCGCGCCTTGATGGAGGCCTTGGTGAAGATGTTGAGGAACGAGCCGCCCAGCACCGCGTGCGGCGGCAGGCCCATCCCTGCGAGGCCATTGCGCGTGTACTGCTCGATGAAGCCCTTCGGCCCCTCCGGGCGGGCGGTGACGAACGTGAGGTCGCCGGGGCGCGATGGCTGCGCGGCCCGGCCGTCGTCGAGCGCGGTGAGCAGCTCGACCACGCCCGGGTACACGGTGCCGCGCGGGTAGCGGCGCTCGTGCAGCATCGCCTGCAGCGTGTCGTCGATGTCGCACAGGATGCGCAGGTCGTTCGAGGGAGCGGCGTCTGCCTCCGCCTGGATGTGGGAGAGCACCGCGTCGCGATCGGCAGGGGAGAGGCGCTCGTAGACCACATGCTCGAGGTCGTGCCGGTCGCCCGTGGCGTTGAGCAGGTACTTCATGTCGCGGAACGGCTCGCCGGTGAGCGACAGCAGGATCGATCGCAGCCCGGCCGAGACCGAAGCGCTCGGCGGCAGCAGGCGCAGGGCGTGCGCGACCCTGGCGCGCATGGCGGGGCTCAGCTCCGCGACCCGCTCGATGCACAGCAGCTCCACGAGCTCGCGGCGCTCGTCCCCGCGCCAGAGCCCGGTGACCATGTTGCCCGCGATCGAGGAGACGGTGCTCGCGAGATCGAGCCGCGCGAGCGCGGGTTCGAGCTCGCCCGGCGGCACGGCCCGGAGCGTCTGCAGTGCATCTCGCGGCTTCACGTGATCGATCCTGTCACCCGCACGCTGAGCGCGGCGCGGTCGATGCGCGCGTCGAGCCGCGTGACGCGGCCCGCGGGATCCCCGTCGATCTGCACGGGCAGCGGCCCATCCACCCAGCCGAGCGTCACGCGCCCGGCCGTGCGGTGCTGCAGGATGCCCTCCGCCCTGGCGATGCCGGCGCCGGCCGCCGCGATGCGGCCCCAGTGCGCGAGGCGCCGGGGGCTGACCGCCGCGATGTGCAGCAGCCCATCGTCCAGACGGGTGCCGGGCAGCACCTGGAAGCCTGCGGGGATGCGCGCAGCGTTGTGCACGAGCACGCTCCACGCGTGCGTCGACTCCACGGGGCTGCCGTCGAGCCTGCCGCGCACGGCGAAGCTCGGGCTGCCGAGTCGGCGCGCACCGAGCGCGATGTAGGAGGCCCAGCCGAGGCGTCGCTTGCCGAGCAGCGACGCGGCCTCGACCGCGAGCGCGTCATTGCCGACGCCAACCACGACGAGGAATGCGCGCTCGGGCTCGGGGCCGTCGTCGCCGCGGGTGAGCGTGACGCGGCCGACGTCGACGGACGTCACGGCGCCGTCGACCGCGGCGCGCGCGGCGGCGCGTGGGTCGCGCAGCGGCAGCCCGAGGTTCCTGGCGAAGAGGTTCGCCGTGCCCGCCGGCATGATGCCGAGCGGCACAGCGCCGCGCGCGAGCTCGGCAGCCACGTCACGGACCGTGCCGTCGCCGCCGACCGCGACCACCGCATCCGCGCCGTCCCGCAGCGCCTGGCGAGCCTGCGGGCCGCCGGTCTCGGCGACCGTCGTCGCGATCACGCGGGCATCCGCGCCGGCGGCGGCCGCTTCGCGCAGCACGGCGTCGACGGCGCGGTCGAAGCCGCGCGCGGTGGGATTGCCGATGACGGCGAGCGAGGCCACCTCGTCAGCGTAGCCGCGGGGGCTCGCGGAACCCCGCTTCAGGGCATCGCGGGGCGCAGCGAGAGGAAGCCCGCGAGTCTCGCGACCTCGTCTGCGACCGCGTCCTGCAAGCCCGTGCGCGGCTCGACGTCCCAGTGGATGCGATGCACGAGCAGCGCTCCGAGCTCGCGGTCGGCCTTCACATCGACCTTGCCGACGAGCGCGTCGCCGTCCAGGATCGGCAGCGCGAACGCACCCCACCGGCGCTTGGCGGCGGGCGTGTACTGCTCGAGCGCGTAGTCGAACCGCCACAGCTGGCGCATGCGGGTGCGATCGGCGATGAGACGGTCGAGCGGCGAGAGCAGCGCGACGCGGCCGGCGAAGTGCTCTGCGCTCGCGTCGGGATCCAACCGCCATGCGCCGCGCACGCCCTCGACGCGCACCGGAACACCGACGTCGTCGAGATGCGTTGCGCGGGCGATGCCGCAGGCGCGCAGCCAGCGCTGCCTCCAGATGCGCCAGGCGTCGTCGAGCGGCTCGGGGTCGATCGCCGGCAGCACGTGCGCTGCGAGATCCCAGACCCTCGCCGTGCCGACGCGCTCGGCGACGACCACCTCACCGAGGATCTGCAGCAGCTCGAGCATCATGGCCACGTTCCGGTCGGTGTTCCAGCCGCTCGAGCGGTACGGCACATCGGCGGCATCGTCGATGGCGGCCTGGGGCAGCGGTCCCTCTGCGCGCAACTGCTCGAGCACGCGCTCGCGGAACGGGCCGTTCGCCTCCAGCCACTCACGGGCGTGGACGTGGATGGACGCCGGATCGCGGCCGATGGCGGTCAGCCACGGCAGGTCGACCGTGGCACGCAGGCCGATCGCCCACGCCTCCATCGGATGCCGATGGGGGCCGAGATGCTCGACGAGCGTCAGCTCGCGCTCGACCGCGCGGCGCACGTCGTCGTAGCCCAGAGCGGGGATCCGCGTGTGCGCGATGTGCTCCGCCGACGGCGCGACGATCTCCGTCGGGTTCAACGGCAGCAGCGTCAGCTGTGCGACGAGCTCCGGCAGGTCGCCGGCGTCGCGTCCGAGCGCGCTCGCATCCAGCCATTGCGCGCGCACGGCGATGCGGCGAGCCGCCTCGATGGAGATGGTGCGCATCCCGCTGGGATCCATCTCGCGATGGTACGCCGGGCATGGGCGCAGCGCTGGCCTGACAGGAGTAGCGCTCGCCTGACACGGTGGAGCGCGGGAACGCACGTGATCGGTGCCAGAATTGCGCCATGTCTGCCACGCCCCGTCACCTCGAGACCGTCACCGTGACTGCGGGGCGCCCAGCGCACGTGCCCGGCGCGCCGATGAACGAGCCCGTGACCTTCGCGAGCTCGTTCGTGGCCGGCGGCGCGCTCGAGTACGCGCGCTACGGGAACCCGTCCTGGACGGCGCTCGAGGATGCGCTCGGCGCGCTCGAGGGCGGCGAGTGCATCTCGTTCGCGAGCGGGATGGCGGCGGTGAGCGCGGTGCTCGCGCAGGTGCCGGTCGGGGGAGCGGTCGTGGTCGCGCGGCACTCGTACCAGCACACGCTCGCGCTGCTCGACGACGGCGCCAGCAGTCAGCGGTTCGAGGTGCGCCGCGTCGACGTCGCGGATGCGGCAGCGGTCGAGGCGGCCCTGCCGGGTGCGGCGATGGTGTGGCTGGAGTCGCCGACGAATCCGGCACTCGAGGTCGCGGACATCGCACGACTGACCACGGCAGCGCGCGCGGCCGGCGTTGTCAGCGTCGTCGACAACACCTTTGCATCACCGCTGCTGCAGCGCCCGCTCGAACTCGGCGCCGACGTCGTCGTGCATTCGGCGACGAAGCTCATCGCCGGTCACAGCGACGCCGTGCTGGGCGCGGTCGTGACCGGTCAGGGAGAACTCGCCGAGCGCATCCGTCACCATCGCGGCCTGCACGGCGCGATCCCCGGACCCATGGAGGCCTTCCTCACGCTGCGCGGGCTCCGCACGCTCTCCGTGCGACTCGAGCGAGCGGAGGCGAACGCGCGCGAGCTCGCGAGCAGGTTGGCGGACGCTCCCGGTGTGCTCGAGGTGCGCGACCCCGGCTTCGGCACGGTGCTCGCGATCGTGCTCGCCGATGCCGCCGCCGCGGACCGGCTGGTGGAGCGGGTGCAGCTGTGGATCCCGGCGACGAGTCTCGGGGGAGTGGAGTCGACGCTCGAGCGCCGCCGCCGCTGGGCCACGGAGGCGCCGACCATCCCCGAGGGACTCATCCGCCTCTCAGTCGGCATCGAGCACATCGACGATCTCGCCGACGATCTGCTGGGCGCACTCGGCTGAGATCAGCGCGCGCGCAGCTCCCGCACCGAGAGCACCGGCGCTGCGACGGCGCTCCAGCTCGCCGCCTCCGACGGCGTCTCCCGGGTGGCGTCGTCCTGCACCGCGCGCTTCGCGTCGGCGAGCAGCGCGTGGCGACCGAGGCTCACACCGTCGCCATTGACGGCGACGTGGGCGTCGATGCTCAGCTCGACGAAGCCGAGGAAGCGCACGCCCTCAGCGTCGAGGCTCGACGCGACCCAGAGGTCGCTACTGGGCGAGGTCCACGTCACGTGGGTCGCCGACGCCGTGGCGTCGGAGGAGACGCTCTGGGAGATCAGGGTCTGGGACATGCGTGGCTCCTCCATCATTGGTTAGTTTGACGATCGAACTGTATCATGGCGAAACGATAGGGTAGCAACATCCAGCGCGACGAATCCGGAAGGGGGCAGCGATGCAGACTGCGATCGATGGCCACGCCAGCAGTTCCGGCTACTGGTATCCCGACCACGGGGTTCCCTCGAGCGTCGACGTGCTGAACCTGCTGCGGCGATATCGTGCCGCTGAGTCGTCGATGCGCAAGCGCACGCGGTCGTCGATGGGCATGGGCGAGACCGACCTGCTCGCGCTGCGGCGCCTGCTGCAGGCCCAGCGGCGCGGCGAGCTCATGCGTCAGCGCGATCTCGCTGCTGCACTGCATCTGGCGTCGCCATCGGTGACAGCCCTGGTCGATCGCCTCGTCAAGAGCGGGCACGTGCGACGCGAGCCGCACCCGGAGGATCGCCGAGCGACGATCGTTGTGCCGACCACCGAGACCGATCACGAGGTGCGTGCGACGCTCGGCCCGATGCATCGGCGGATGATCGACGTCATCGACAGCATGGACGACGACGAGCGACGTGCTGTCGCTCGGTTCCTGGACGGGATGTCCGAGGCGGTCGAGCAGGTGGACGCGCACGAAGTGCCTGGCGTTCCGCCTGCGCGCGGGCGGTGACGCTCCGGTCGCCGCAGGCCCTCATCTGCACTCACAGCAAAGCGCCGATAATGCACATTATGTCGGATCGAAGTGGGTAGTACCCCTACTCGCACGGTTGGTATCACTCCCCGCCCGTGACGCTCACTCCCCGAGAATCATGGCCTGACCGGTGGTTTCTCCCGCGCGGCACGATACGGGCCACAACAAACGGCTCGCGACGTGTTGCATCAGATGCATCAATTGGAGTGGGCGCTGACCGGTGATTTCGTCCCGAGTGTTGCATCTGATGCATCAATGGTGCATTTTTTGCACCATTCCGTAATCCCTGATCCGCGCCGCCGGCGGCACAACATCCTCCGCTGGCTACGCCGCCGGGCACCACGGCGCTCCGGCAGCCGCCCCCGCAGAGATTCGTCACGGAGTTCGCTACGCGAGTTGCTAGTGCCTCCAGACCCATTCACCTCGTGCCGGGATCGCCTACCCCGCCAGCGCCGCCTGGATCGCCGTCTCGATGTCGCTCTCCTGCGACAGCTCGAGCCGCTCCCCGTCCACGAAGATCGTCGGCGTTCGATCGACGCCGAGTGCGACGCCGGCCTGAAAGTCCTGCTCGACGCGAGCCAACGTGGCGGGGTCCGCGACGCCGGCGTCATATGCGGCCATATCGAGGCCGAGCTCCTGCGCGTAGCCGCGGAAACGGTCGGCCTCGGACTCCCGCCCCTCGCCCCACTCCGATTGCGTCTCGAACATGCGCTGATACATCGCCTCGAACGCGCCCTGCTGAGCGGCCGCCTCAACGGCGACCGCTGCGTTACCGGAATTGAAATGACCTGGCAGCGGAAAGTACCGAACGGCGAACGTCACCTCGCCGTCGTACTCCTCGCGTAGCCCTTCCATCGTGGGGTACACGGCGCCACACACTTCGCACTCGAAGTCGAGGAATTCGACCACCACCGGAGCATCCGGACCCGCGTCGTTCAGGATGTGCGTCGATTCGTCCACCAGCGGCGGCAGCGCAGACGGCGACGCAGTCGAGTCGGGCGATTCCTCCGTCGCAGGGGACGAGCCGCTGCTCTCCCAGGGTCGGACGACGAGCAGCATTGCAGCGACGAGGATCGCTGCGGCTATGGCGATGATCGAGATTACGGCGACGGGGCGGGTAGGCACTCTCCTCACTTTACCGTCGACTCGTGCGCGCATGACGCGCAGTTGGAACGTCAGAGCCCGAATACCCCGCCGCTGATCAGGATGAAGATGCCGAGGCCGATCAGCACGATCGGGAACAGGATGTGCTCCCAGCGCTCCAGGACCTCCGCGATCGGGCGTCGCGTGGCGATGAACTTGGCCGCCATCACCAGGACCGCGACGAGCGCGAGGAACACGACGCAGTACGCGACCACGGCAGCCGGTCCCACACTGAGGAAGACGGGGACGTAGATACCGATGTTGTCCCCTCCGTTCGCGAAGGTGACCCAGGCGACGACCCAGACGGCGACCTTCTTGCCTTCGATCTTGGCCTCATCATCATCGTCGTCGTCGTGGCGGCCGCTCCATGCTTGCCAAGCGGCCCAGAGCCCCAATCCCAAGGGGATCAGGCCGAAGTAGGGGGTGACCTCAGGAGGCAGGAACGCACCAGCACCGAGCGATACGAGCACGGCCGCGGCGAGGATGCCTGCGAATCCCACGTACTGACCGACCAGGATCCGGACCGTCGTGCCTCGTTGCCCCGCACCGCGAGCGAAGAACAGCGAGAGCACGATGATGTCGTCGATGTTCGTGACGAGGAACAGTCCGATGGCTTGCAGGACGGAGACGACGATCATGCGTTCGCCTCCGCCGTACTGCATCCCGGAAGCGCGCAGGAGGTGTCGATGCACTCGGCCGCATGGTCCACGGCCAGCGTGGTGTCCAGCAGCGCCGTCAGCGCACGCGTGAGCCGCGCATCCGCGACCTCGTACCGGGTTCGGCACCCCTCGGGTTCGGTCACGACGATGCCGCAGTCGCGAAGGCACGCGAGGTGGTTGGAGACGTTGGATGGGCTGAGGTCCAGCTCGCGGGCGAGTGCCGCCGGATAGATGGGGCCTTCAAGCAGGGTCATGAGGATGCGTGAACGCGTCGGGTCGGCCATTGCTCGGCCGAGTCGGTTCATCACATCCAAGCGATCGGTAATAGTCAGCACTCGATGAATATACATGCCGCACTGTAGTCTCACCAATCGTCCACGTGCAGTCATGCCATGGGTGGATGCCCTCGTGCCGGTGCGCCGAAAACGGGGCCGAGGTCACTCCTCGCGAGAGGAGGCCGCCGCGGAAGACGCGCTGCGCAGCTCGGATCGGTGGTTGCGGATGAGCTGGAGGATGCCGAGCCCGACGCCGATACCGATAGCGATGTCGGCGACGTTCCCGATGAAGAGGTTTCCGTAGGCGAGGAGGTCGGTGACGTGGCCGATGCCGAACCCGGGTGGGGCGAAGAGGCGGTCGATGAGGTTGCCGATCGCTCCGCCCCAGACGAATCCGATGGCGATCGCCCACCCCTTGGACGGCGCGCGCGATGCGGCGTAGCACAGCCCGATCGTTGCCGCGGTCGAGAGCACGGTGAACACCCAGGTGCTGTTCGATCCGAAGGACATGATCGTGCCGGGATTGAATGCGAGCTGGAGGCCCAGCAGGTCGCCGATCAGTGGAATGCGCTCCTGCTCACTCAGTTGCGCGAGCGCCATGGCCTTCGTGCCCTGATCCACGACAGCCATGGTGAGCGCGATCAGCGATGCGACGGCCAGTGCCCGGCTCCGATCGCGCTTCGGCGTACGCCGCGCATCGGAGGACGAGGAGAGGTCTTGGCGATCTCGGGTCAGCGATAGTGGGCGCGGGGCAACATCCCGGGGTGCGGGAACGGGCGGCGGTATGGGCACGGAGTCAACGATCTGTTGGAGGACATTGCGGTGTATGGTCAGCATATGCTGACCCTTGCCTCACGCGCCGACGTGATGAACCGACTCGGTCGCGCGATGGCCGATCCGACGCGCTCCCGAATTCTCCTCGAGCTTCTCGACGCACCCGGATACCCGGCCCGATTGTCGGAGTCGCTGGGCTTGACCCGGACGAACGTCTCGAACCACCTCGCATGCCTGCGCGGCTGCGGCATCGTGATCACGACCCCGGAAGGGCGCCAGACCCGGTACGAGATCGCGGATCCACATCTGACCCGAGCGATCTCGATGCTCGTGGACACCGTGCTCGCCTACGACGACGGAGCACCCTGCACCGACGAGCACTGCGACGTGCCGTTCTGCTGCGACACCACGACCACAACGGGGGTCGCGGCGTGAGCGAGGAGTGCTGCGGCCCTGACGAGCCGCAGAAGACGAGCACCGTGCGCCAGAGAGAGCCGGCCCGCCCGCTCACCACCGGCGACGCCTGCTGCGGACCAGACCCCGCCTCCAGCACGGACGCGGATGCGGAAGAGATCGAGCTGCGGCCTCCGTGGTGGCGTGACACCGCGCTCCTGCCCTCCGCGATCGCCGGCGTGTTCCTGCTGGCCGGATACATCCTCGAATGGACCGGCGTTCCCATCCCGGCCGTGATCCTCCAGTCCGTCGCGCTGATCGCGGGCGCGTCCACGTTCGTCCCCGGCGCGATCCGCCGGCTGCTGCGCGGCCGCCTCGGCGTCGGGCTACTGATGACCATCGCCGCGGTCGGCGCAGTGCTGCTCGGCCACGTCGGAGAGGCCGCCGCGCTGGCATTCCTGTTCTCCCTCGCCGAAGCCCTCGAGGACCGCGCGATGGACCGCGCCAAGGAGGGGCTGCGCGCGCTCCTCTCGCTCATCCCCGACACCGTGCGGGTCTCCCGCCGCAGCGGAGACGTCACGATCCCCGCGGCGGAGATCCGCGAACGGGATGTCCTGGTCGTCGGTGCGGGCGAACGGATCGCGACCGACGGCGTGGTCCTGGAAGGCCGCTCGAGCCTGGATACCTCCGCGGTCACCGGCGAATCCATCCCCGTCGAGGTCGGACCCGCTGACGCGGTCATCGCCGGCTCGGTGAACGGCTCCGCGACCCTCCGAATCGAAGCCACCGCGGACGGACGGGACAATTCCCTCACCCAGATCGTCGCGCTCGTCGAGCAGGCCCACGCCCGCAAGGGCGACCGCGCACGCCTGGCCGACCGCATCGCCCGGCCCCTCGTCCCGGCGGTGCTGATCCTCGCCGCCCTCGTCGCGCTGTTCGGCGTGCTCGTCGGTGACCCGTGGACCTGGATCGAACGAGCCCTCGTCGTGCTCGTCGCGGCTTCCCCCTGTGCTCTGGCGATCGCGGTGCCCGTCACGGTCATCAGCGCGATCGGCTCGGCATCGAAGTTCGGTGTGGTGATCAAGTCCGGGGAGGCGTTCGAGCAGCTCGGCACGATCCGCGCGGTCGCCCTGGACAAGACCGGCACCCTCACGCGCAACGAGCCCGCCGTCGTCCAGGTGCACGCCTCGCCGGGGATCACTCGCGACGACGTGCTCGGCTGGGCGGCGGCCGTGGAAGCAACGAGCAGCCACCCGCTCGCGACCGCGATCACGACCGCCGCGGGCGACACCGCCGTCGCGACGCACGTGACCGAAGAAGCCGGCCACGGCATCACCGGCCAGGTGGATGGCCGCACGATCCGGGTCGGCAACGCTCGCTGGCTGCACCCCGGCGAGCTTCGCGGCACCGCCGATGCGATGGCCGCCCACGGCATGACCGTGGTCGTCGTCGAGATGGACGGGCGGGTCGCCGGTCTCATCGGGGTACGGGACGAGCTGCGCCCGGAATCCGCCGAGACGGTGCGGATGCTGCACGATCAAGGCATCGAGACCATCATGCTCACCGGCGACAACGACCGCACCGCCCGCGCGATCGCCGAGGAAGCCGGCATCACCGACGTGCGGGCCGAGCAGCTGCCCAAGGACAAGGCGGACGCGATCGCCGCGCTCGCGGCATCACGTCCGACCGCGATGGTCGGCGACGGCATCAACGACGCCCCGGCCCTGGCCACGGCGACGGTCGGGATCGCGATGGGAGTGAAGGGCTCCGCCGCGGCGATCGAGTCCGCCGATGTCGCGTTCACCGGCCATGACCTGCGCCTCATCCCAGGCGCGCTCGCGCACGCGAGGCGGGGACGGCGGATCATGACCGCGAACATCGTCCTAGCGCTGGCGATCATCATCGTGCTGTTCCCGCTCGCGCTGTTCGGCGTGCTCGGGCTTGCCGGTGTCGTGCTGGTGCACGAGGTCGCCGAAGTCGTCGTCATCCTCAACGGCGTCCGCGCCGCCCGTCGCCCCAGAGCGCTGCCGCAGCTCGCCCCTACGCCGGCACCGCGCTCCGCGCCCGCGCGCGTCTGACGCGCACCGCGCGCAGGGCCCACTGCTATGGGGCTACCGCCGCTGCGCGGCCGGGCGGTACGCCAAGACGCTCGGCTCGCCCAGGTGCCGCAATTGTCGCAGATCATGTGCACGTCGAGGTGGTCGGGCACCTGCTGGTCGATCTTGGCCAGGAACTTCCGGAACTCGGTGGCCCGGTGGCGGCGATGGGTGGAGGCGATCCAATGCCCCACGCACTTGCGGGAGCAGCCCATCGCCTTCGCGATATGCGCCTTCGGCCAGCCCGCCTGGAAGCGGGCGACGACGAGCTCTCTGCCCTTGAGCGTGAGCGCGGCATTAGCGTGAGACACGGACCTCCGTTGGTCGGTGAAGCGTGAACAACTCCACTCGACCCGCGGGGGTCCTCCTCACGCCACCATTCGTGCCACCAAGGTCATGACCGGGTACACCTAGGACGGGCGGAGTCGTCGTGCGAGGTCGTCGACTGCTCGTTCGAGCGTGGGATCTTCGCCGCGGGCGAGCCCGGCGAGTTCGAGGCTTGCTGGCGTCGCTTTCACCCACATGCGCCGGCGCGGGATGAGGAGCGAGCCGAGCAGCGAGATGAACAGCACGACGGTGATCCAGAACACCGGCACCTGCGTGTGATCCACGTGCGCCTCGATCACGCCGTAGCGCCGCACGTCCTCGAACGTGATGGTGCCGAGCCCGCCGGGAATCTCCACCGTCTGGCCGGGCGCGAGCATGAGTGCCTCCGTGCCCGAGTCGCCGCCGGCGATCTGCGTCATGGCATCGGTCTCGAGCGCGTAGACCGAGCGCGGGATGCCCGCGTCGAGGCCGAGGTCGCCCGTGAACGCTTGCAGCGAGAGCACCGGGTTGGCGAGGTCTGGGTATGCCGAGGCGAGCGCGCCCGTGTCGAGCTGCGCCGCGGTCGGGTAGAAGAAGCCGCGCAGCCCCAGCTGCTTCGAGAGCCCGTCCGGCAGCTTCATCACGCCGAGGCTCGTCATGAGGTCGTCCTGCGCGAGGAAGGGCGTGTACTCGTCGTAGACGAGCTCGCCCTCGGCGTCGCGCACCGAGATGCGCGGCGCGTAGCCGTTGGAGATGAGGTAGAGGTCGGCGCCCGCGACGTCCAGCGGCTCGTTCACTTTGATCTGCGCCTCACGCGCGTCCCCGCTCCCCTCGGTCACCGACACGCGCGCCGTGAAGTCGAGCGGCGCCCCGATCGCGTTCGGGTTCTCGGTCTCGTAGACGACGTCGAGCTCGTCGAGCTGCACGGCGAACGGAGGCAGCGCCGCATCGTCGAACCACTGCCCCTCCGAGAACGTGTCGTAGCTCGAGAGCGTGTTGGCGAAGCCGCGCCCCTCCACGAGCAGCCGCTGCCCGTTGTAGCCGAAGCCCGAGCCGAGCCCGATCACGAGGATGAGCGCGAGCAGCGAGATGTGGAACAGCAGGTTGCCGGTCTCGCGGAGGTAGCCGCGCTCGGCGGAGACCGAGTCGCCGTAGCGGGTCGTGCGGTAGCCGAGCTTCTTGAGTACCCGATCCGCGCGGTCGAGGTCGGATGCGTCGCCCGCCACCGTCTGGAAGCCGACGAGGCGAGACAGGCGGGCGGGGGTGCGCGGCGGCAGCGCCCGCATGGCCTTCCAATGGTGCATGAGGCGCGGGATGACGCAGCCGACCAGGGAGGTGAACAGCAGGATGTAGATGGCCGAGAACCACGGGCTGCCGTAGACGTCGTGCAGCGAGAGCGCGTCGTAGAGCCAGACCAGGTCGGGGTTGTCGGCGCGCACCTGGATGACGCCGTTGGGGTCGCTGGAGCGCTGCGGCACGAGGCTGCCGGGGATCGCGCCGACTGCGAGCAGCAGCAGCAGCACGATCGCCGTGCGCATCGACGTGAGCTGCCGCCATAGGAAGCGGAGCCAGCCGATGAAGCCGAGCTTCGGCCCGCCCGGTGCGGCCTTCGCCGGCTCGGGGGCGTCGATGTGGTCGCCGGGCCGCAGCGGGTCCGCGGTGGCGCGATCGGGGCTAGATGATCGTGACATAGGAGGCGATCCATCCCTGCATCTCGTTCATGATCGCGTCCCAGGCGCCGGTCACCATGAGCACGCCGATGATCATCAGGGTTACCCCTCCGCCGATGTTGATCGCCCTGACATGTCGGCGCATCCATGCCATCGCCGAGCCCATCCAGCCGAGCCCCACTGCGAGCAGCAGGAACGGGATGCCCAGGCCCAGGGCGTAGGCGAGGCCGAGGATGGCGCCCTGCCAGGCGCTGCCGGTCGTGACCGTGAGCGCGCTGATCGCGGCGAGCGTTGGTCCGGAACACGGGGTCCAGCCGAGCGCGAAGATGACGCCCACCAGGGGCGCTGTCCACATGCCGCCGGCTTTCAGCTGTTGCGGCTTCCAGACGCGTTGGAGGAACCGGAACTGCCCGATGAAGACTAGGCCCAGCAGGATCAGCAGCCCTCCGAGGATGCGCACGAGCAACGCCGACCATGCGAGCAGGAACGAGCTGACGACGCCGACGAGCGCGGTGCCGAGCACGAACACGGCGGTGAAGCCGGCGACGAAGAGCGCTACGCCGGTGATGAGTCTGGCTCGGCCGCCCTCCTCGCCGACGAGTGATCCCATCAGGCCCAGATAGCCAGGGACCAGCGGGAGGATGCAGGGGCTGGCGAAGGAGACGATGCCGGCCAGCAGCGCGATCGGTACGGACAGCAGCAACTGGCCGCTGAGCACGGCGCCGCCGGGATCCAGTGCGACGCTCTGGAGAACGGTCAGGCTCATCGCTCCAGTTCCTCCTGCAGGAGGGTTGAGAGGATGCTGGTGTCGGTGACGGCGCCGGAGACGCGAGCGGCCACCCGGCCCTCGGCGTCGAGGATGATCGTCGAAGGCACCGCATTGGGGGCGATGATGCCGGTGAAGGCAAGCTGTCCCTGTGCAGATTGGTCGTCGAGGATCGAGGGGTACTCGATGCCAAACTCCTCCTCGAATGCCATGGCCTGCGCGGCCCCGTCGCGCACGTTGACGCCGATGAAATCCACGCGATCGCCGAACTCGGCATGCAGCTCTGCCAGCACGGGCGCCTCGACCCGGCAGGGCGGGCAGGCCGCGTACCAGAAGTTCACGAGCGTGACGCCCTCGAGCGCAGCGGAGTCGAACTCGCCCCCGCTGGCCAAGGGGCCACTGAACGCTCCGGGCGCGGTTCGATGGTCGGGTGCGATCTCCGTCACGATGCCGTCACCCGCGATGTATCCAGCATCCCCAACTTGGCTGGCAACACCTTCTGCGCTCGCACAGCCGGCGAGTACGAGTGCACTCAGCGCCGCCGTCACCGTTAAGAGAACACGGCCGGTGCCCCTCATCAATCCTCCAGGAATCCGCTCAGACAATCGAACCCACGAAGGTTGTCCGTCATCGGCGGCCTGAGGCGCGCAACGAACCTCTCGGACGAGGATTCGGCCCCACACTGGGCTTTGGCAGGATGCCCGGGCTGCGCACGGAGTTCCGTCTTGGCCGGATGGACATCACTCGCGAGCCTATTGACGGTTTCTATGAATGTCGCGACCGGCTGATAGCACGGTCGGCTGCGCTCAATCTGCGTGTCAGGTGACAAGCAGGTAACGGATTGGTAACGTCGACTCGTGTGCCCCGGCACTCGAACCTACGGAGAAGCTGCCTGTGACGACCTCTACGAACAACCTCAAGCCGCGCGAAGATGCGCGCATGACCCGTGCCGCCGTCGTGCGCGGGGCCCGGCGCATTGGTGTCATCGCCATCGCCGCCGCCCTTGCGACACCGCTCGCGCTGCCGGCATTTGCCGCTGACACCGGCGCTGAGCAACTGCCGTCGAATCTCAGCGCGAACGCGCAAACGGTGTCGGGTGTCGTCACCGCTGGAGGCAACGGACTCAGCGACGAGCGCCTCGATGTGCAGGCCACCACGGCCGAGGAACTCTCCCAGATTCGCGCAGAACTCGAAGCGGAGATGGAACGAGAGGAGCAGGCCCGAGCGGCAGCAACGGCCAGCACCGCGGGCGGCGGCACCGCAGGGACCGGCATCGCAGGCGGCGGCGCTGCAGCGCAGTCCGAACCCGCACAGACCTCGACTGCCCCAGCCGCGGGAGCCTCCGGCAGCGTCATCGCGGATGCAGCGATCGCGCAGGTCGGCATCTCACAGGACTGCGTCGCGATGGTGCGCCGGGCGATCGCCGCAGCGGGCCTGCCGTACTCCGGGATGAATTCGCTGTTCAACCTCGGCCCGACGATCCCGATGTCTGCCGCCTCGCCCGGTGACGTCATCTACTACGCCGACGGCGGTGTGGGGCGCGCGCACATCGGCATCTACATCGGCGGAGGCCGTGCGGTGCACGGCGGCTGGTCAGGCTTCAACACCGTGATCGCCGGTGTCGACATCGGCGGCTCAGCCCCGGTATTCATCGACATCACCTGAGCATGCAGAGGAATGGCCCGCCCATCATGGGTGGGCAATTCCGCGTGTGACCGGATGCCCGGGATCTGGAACGGTCCGGAAGGGCCTCGATGACTTGTGATGCGTCGCGGATCTTCGCCTCCGCGCGGCGGCAACTGGTCCTCGAGGAGGACTACGGCAATTTCGCCGCGCGCCACGGGGTGGAATATCTGGATGCGCTGCAGTACGGCTCTTCGTCAACCAGGCGATGAATGCCACGCGCCGGACGCCCCCGCCGTGCCGTCACAGCTCGTCGAGCAGTGCTTCCATCTCGGCGATCTCCGACGTTTGGTCGTTGATGATGCGCTCGGCCAGCTCGACCGCGCCGGCGTTCTCGCCCGCGGCGACCTCGGCCTCCGCCATCTCCACGGCGCCGTCGTGGTGCACGATCATCTGCTCCACGAACAGCCTCGATGCCTCAGGTCCCGGTGCCTCCTCGAGCAGTTCCATGTCGGATTCCGACATCATGCCGCCGCCTGTGCCTGATCCATGGTCCATGCCTTCCATGTCGCCGGGAGTCTCGCCCCAGGCTTCGAGCATGGCGTTCATGCGCGCGATCTCCGGCAGCTGCGCCGCCCGGATGCGTTCGGCGAGGTCGGCGACGCGCTCGTCGACGCCGGATTTGGCCAGCAGCGTGTCGGACATCTCGATGGCCTGTTGGTGATGGGCGATCATGTTCATCGCCAACATCACGTCGTCCTGGTTGAAGTCCGTCGCCCCCGCGCTGCCAGCGCTGTTCTCCGTGGGGCTGCTCGATGTCGAGGGGCTCGTGGCGGGCTCGGACGCGGCGGAGCAGCCGGTGAGGACGAGGGCGATCGTGAGCGCGCTCGCTGCGAGCGCGCGCTTGGGTGCATGCATGGTGTTCTTCTCTCTGTCAGTAAGGATTTGTTGGAGCCGATGCGGCTGCATGAGCGCAGCCGCATCGGCTCCATCAAGTCCGGCTGATCGAGAGCACGATGAGCGAAGGGGTGGGGGCGAACCGTGCGAAGAACGGGAAGGAGCGCACCGGTGGTGCGCTGGTTCGCACGACCCATCGCACTGGGGAGGCCGGCAGCAGCTGCCGCGTGCCCTTACGAGAGGTCCTTGGCGAGTCAGTGTCTGCTGTATATGCAGCATGCACTGACCATACATCAAATGCTGACCTACGAGGACGTGGAGATGGCGGGCTACGCCCGTGGCGTCAGAGGCCGCTGTAGGCGTGCAGGCCGGTGAAGAACTGGTTGACGATCGTGAAGTTGAAGATGATCGCGGCGAAGCCGATGATCTGCAACCAGGCCGAGCGCGAGCCGCGCCAGCCGCGCGTCGCCCGCGCGTGGATGTAGCCGGCGTAGATGACCCAGATCACGAAGGTCCAGACCTCCTTGGTGTCCCAGCCCCAGTAGCGGCCCCAGGCGTGCTCTGCCCAGATGGCGCCGGCGATGAGCGTGAAGGTCCAGAAGATGAAGCCGATCACGCCAACCCGGTAGGCGAGATCCTCGAGCTGCACGGGTGTGGGCAGCGAGCGCAAGAAGCCGTTGTCGCGGCGCTCCTTGATGAGCTGGAGGACGCTCAAGCCCGTGCCGAGTCCCATGAAGCCGGTCGCGAGCGTCGCGACAAACACGTGGATCACGAGCCAGTACGTCTGCAGCGCCGGCGGCAGCGGCGTCACCGCGACGTAGTAGTTCACAGTCGCGACGCCCAGGAAGACGGTGGCGAGCCCCGTGAAGAAGACGCCCAGGAAGTTCAGGTCCTTCCACAGCCGTGACAGCACGAAGACACCCACGATCACCGCGACGCCGGTGAGCGCGAACTCGTACATGTTCGCCCAGGGCACCCGGCCGGCAGCCAGACCGCGCAACAGTGCGCCGCCCAGATGCAGCGCCCACGCGAGCACGATCAGGGTGAAGCCGATGCGGGCGCCGCGCCCTGCTGCTGCTCCGGGCGCGACCACACCTACGCTCGGCTCCGCGGGCGCGGCATGCGCGCCGGCCCCGACCGGCTCGCGCACCGCCGCGGGCACGGGTTTGGCCGCCGATCTGCGGGCGACATCGACCGCGTACGCGATGAACGCCAGCGTGTACACCGCCATCGCCGAGTAGACGAGCAACAGCGAGTAGGCGTCAAGATCAGCCACGGGCATGGAGTCGATCGTACCGTTCAGCGCTAGCTGTTCGACACAAGCCACGTGTGGCGGTGCCGACGAGCGTGTGCTGACTAGGCTTGACTGAAGATCGGACCGCATCTGCCAAGTGCGTGTAGTCGGCAGTGGGACCAGGCGGGGCAGCGCGCGTCCGTCGGACCGGGAGGGGAATATTGTCGCATTTGGGGCTGGCGTCGTGAGCCGCCCACGTTCAATCCAGCGCCGACCTCGGTTCGTATGCGATCGTCGGCCCGGCGCACCGGGTCGCGGGCTTCGGTGATGAGCGCCGCTGACACCGTCGGTCCACTGCTGCCGCCGAGCTTCGACCAATTCCTGCTCCCGGCCTCGCCGATCGTGCCCGTGCTGCCGGCGGCCTCGGTGATTCTCGCCATCGCGTATCTGGTGGGTGTTGTGCGGTTGCGGCGGCACGGACACTGTTGGCCGTGGCTGCGCTCCACCTGCTTCCTGCTCGGCTGCGCGCTGATGGCCGTGGTCACCGGCGCGGGGATCGACGCCTATGGCCAGCTGATGTTTTCCATTTTCATGTTCCAGCAGCTCGCGCTGATGATGGTGATCGCCCCGCTGCTCGTTCTCGGATCTCCAGGAACCCTGCTCCTGCGCGCCACGCCACATCGTGGCCTTGGCGGCACGGTGCTTCGGGTCGCCTTGTGTGGGTTGCGCTCGAGAGCGGCCCGGTTCGCGCTGCATCCAGCGCTCGTCATTCCGTTGATGCTGCTGTCCTTCTTCGGGTTCTACGTCGGCGGGGTAGCGGACGTGGTGCTGCGATCTTCGATCGGTCACGTCCTCCTTGAAATCGTGTTTCTCATCGTGGGGATCTTGATCACCACGCCGCTGGTGTCGTCGGACCCGCTCCCTCGGCGAACCTCGTACCCGAGCCGACTCTTCGATGTCTTTCTCGAGATGCAGGTCCATGCCGCTTTCGGCCTCGTGATGCTGTTCGCTCCCACAGTGGTCGTGCCCTACTTCGCCACCGCCACTCCGGAGTCGTGGGATATCGACCCGGTTCGTGACCAGGGCATAGCCGGAATTCTGGCGTGGACGTTCGGGGAGCTACCCCTGCTCGCGATGCTGATCGTGACGCTCGCACGATGGCAGCGCGGCGACAGGCAGCGCGCAACGCGGGCCCAGGGTCGCGCCGATGAAGAGGGGGATGCATACAACGAGTACCTGCAGCGCCTGCATCAGCGCGAGCAGGACAGCGACCGTGACGGGCGGAGATGAACACTCCGTGCGGTCGCGGGAACGCCACGGCAGCCCCCGCTGGGTGGTTCCCGATGAGGCCGGCGCCATCTTGAACGGCGTACGCGACGCGTACGCCGTCCCGCGCGGGCCGCGGGTGCCGGACGGAAGAATGCGGCTGTCATCGATGCTTGATACCGGCGGGCCGCCGCAGCGGATAACCGCGGGTGCCACCGTTGGCGCCGTGGCCTCCTCGAGCCTCCGCTCGGTGTCCTCGCTCATGATCGCCATGGCCGCCAGCGTGCTCGGCGGTCTCTGCCTGGCCGCGGCCGCTGCGCCCTGGGATGCATGGCCTCTCGCGATTGTCGGGGTCGCGCTCTGCCTGCTTGCACTGCGCGGCCGCTCGCCGCTCTTGGCCGCCGCAGTCGGGAGTGCTGGCGGTGCGGCGTTGTACGCAGTACAGATCTCTTGGATTGCGGTCTATCTCGGTCCCGTTCCTCTCGTCGGCCTCACGGCACTGATGGCATCGTGGTACGGACTGGGCGGCATCGCCGCGGCGTGGACCTGGCGTCTGATGAGTCGGCTGCCCCGGACCGTGGCGGCGCCCGCTACGAGCACGGCGCTCGCCGCTGTCTGGAGTGCGCGAGAGTCGCTCTCTTCGGCGTTCCCATGGGGTGGCTTCCCGTGGGGCAGGCTCGCCCATACCCAAGCCGGCGGCCCGCTGGCCGAGCCGATCGCCTGGGTCGGCATGCCCGGGCTCACCTTTCTGATCGCCGCGATAGGCGCTGCCTCTGCTGTCGCGTTGGCACACCGGAACGTAACGCTGCTGCGGGCATCGACCTGGCCGGTAGCGGCGGCTGTGATTGCATTGCTCGTTCCGAGCGTGCCCCTTGCGCCGCTCGGCGAGCTGCGCGTCGGGGCGGTGCAAGGAGCCTCGGAGGCCGGCTTGCTCGCCCCGTACGTCCCAGGTCAGATCCTCGCGCAGCACGCCGAAGCCTCGGAGCGGCTCGCGGGCGAAGAGATGGATGTCCTCGTCTGGCCCGAGAACGCCGGCGAGACTGACCCTCAACGCGACGCCGATGCGGCGGCGACGATCGATCGCGTGCAAGAGATGGTTGACGCGCCCATAGTCCTGGGCGCCATCCAGACGACATCGGAGGCGACGTACAACTCATTGCTGCTGTGGGACGACGGGGTGCGTGCGGAGTACCGCAAGCGTCGGCCAGTTCCCTTCGCCGAGTACCTGCCGGCTCGGCCGATCCTTGCTCCGGTGCTCGACTGGCTGGGTTTTCTGGACTTCATTCCCCGCGATTACAGCATCGACCCGACAAGCGTCAACGCGTTCGATGTCGCGGGCACGGCCGCCGGACTCTTCATCTGCTTCGACATCGTCGACGACGGGCTACTACGGGAATCGATCCTCGAGGCAGGCGCCACGATCCTCTTCTCACCATCGAACAATGCCGACTTCGGTAAGGGCAGCCCGCAAAGCCTCCAGCAACTCGCCATCGCTCGGCTCCGAGCCATGGAGTCAGGCCGCGCACTCGTTCTCTCGTCGACCGTCGGCACCAGCGCCGTCATCCTCCCCGACGGAAGCACCATCGATCGACTTACGGCCTACGAGCCTGGCGTCATGCTCGAAACGCTACCGCTCAGCGACACCGTGACACCGGGCATTGCCCTCGGTGGCGCCATCGAGATCGCGGTAAACAGCCTCGCGGCGTTCTCGACCGCGGCTGCGCTCCTGCTACCCCCAAGGATTCAGCGACGGCGCTGGAGTTCGGAAGGACGCGTGGACTCAGCTGGGCGCATCGCTGAAGGCGGCTAGGCCATGACGCGGCCGGATCAGTCGACCAGAACCGTTTCGGAGCAGCTGCGCCGCCGGATCACACTTTCGCGATACCTCCACTGACCGCCGCAGGATCTGAACGCTGGCTCGCGGCGTTGCAGAGCAGCTCGCGCACGCCACGAGCGGATGCCGCTCCGTGGCCACCGTGTTCAGCGCAGGCGCACTCCGCGCGCGTTGAGGAACGACTCCGGGTTGGCGAGTGTGCCGCCGACGCGGAGCTGGAAGTGGAGGTGACAGCCGGTGGAGTATCCAGTGGAGCCTTCATAGGCCACGACCTGGCCAGCGCTCACCCGCTGGCCTGGGTAGACGTGCGCTGGTCGGGCCATGTGGAAGTACTCGCTCTGCACACCGCCACCGTGATCGATGTAGAGCATGTTCGCGCCGTAGGTGTCGCGAGAGCGCAGCGTCACGGTGCCGTCGGCGACAGCGTAGATCGGGGTGCCGCAGCCGGCGGCGATGTCGATGCCGGCGTGCAGCTTGCTTCCCAGATTGCCGAGCGGGTCGTTGCGCCAGCCGTAGGCGGAGGTGAAGCGGCCGTAGTGCGGGCTGACCCATCCACTGCTGCTTGGCTCGGCCACTGGGACGGAGCCGCCGCCACCGCTGCCGCCACCGTTCTGTGCGGCTTCCTCCGCACGTTGCTGCTGCTCGGCGATCGCCCGCTGGCGCGCCGCCTCACGCTCAGCCGCCTCACGAATACGGCGCTGCCGCTCTTGCTCGGCGAGCCACGCGCGGTGTCGCTGACCGGCCTGGTAGTCATCTTCAGTCGCGGCCCGGTTCTCGACCAGCACTGTCAGTTGCGCCTCCAGCTCGACCTTGTGCTCCTGCTGCGCGGCGACCGCAGCCTGTGCGGCCGCCGCCGCCTCTTGGGCGGCCGCATACGACTCGTCGGCGGCGACCTTGAGCTCATGGAGCGCGTCGCGGGCGACCACAGCCTGATCCTGCAGCGCCTGCGCGGTGTTGGCGTCCTGCTGCGCCTGCTCGTAGAGCGTGTCGGCGGTGCCGGCGGCGCGATCCATCATGTCCAGCCGGTGCAGCCAGGTGTCGGCGGAGCCCGGGTTGGCGAACAGCTCCGCGCTCATGTCGCCGGTGCCGCCAGAGCGAGCGAGCTGCGCCGCGAGCTGCTCTGCGACGCCCGGTCACGGGTGGCGGACGGCATCAGACTCCTGCTCGCTGATCCGGGCGGTCTCGACCTGGAAGGTGGAGTGATGCACTGCAACGGGGAAGTGCTCTGCGACGCACTGCTGGATGTCTTCGAGGACGTTGGCCGCGTGCCCATCGGTGAAGCAGCCGTCGTCGACCACCACGTGGGCGCTGATCGTTGGCAGACCAGTCGCGACGGTGGAGGCGTGCAGATCGTGGACACCCTCGACGTGCTCGAGCTCCAGGATGTGGCGACGCACGTCGTCGAGGTCGAGCCCCTTCGGCGTGAACTCCATGAGCACGCCAGCGGTCTCCTTCATGAGCATGAGCGCCCTGGGCGCGATGAGTGCAGCGATGAACAGGCCCGCAATCGCGTCGGCCTGTTGGAAACCCGTCGTCGAGATCACGATCGCGGCGACAATGACGCCCAGCGAGCCGAGCGCATCGTTCAGCACCTCGAGGAACGCGGCCCGCATGTTGAAGTTGGAGCCACGGGCGGATGACAGCACCAGGATCGCGGCGATGTTCACGACGAGCCCGATCACCCCGAACACCAACAGTTCCGAGCCTGGGATTTCTGGTGGCTGGAAGAGCCGGCGTATGCCCTCGACCGCCGCGTACACGCCGACGGCGAGCAGCAGGGTCGCTTGCCCGAGCGCGGCAATCACCTCGATGCGACGGAACCCCCACGTCCGTTTCGATGTCGACGGCCGCCGCATCAGCGTCGCGGCGATCAGTGCGATGAGCAACCCCGAGGCATCGGTGATCGCATGCGCCGTATCGGTGAGCAGCGCGAGGCTGCCCGTCACGACCGAACCGATCAACTGAGCGACGACGATCGTCGCCGTCAGCCCGAAAGCGATTCCAAGCCGGATGCGGAAGTCGGCTGCTACCTGACCGTCGCCGGCGGTCGCGCCATGGCTATGCCCGGCTCCCATCGGCGCCATCCTCTCCAGTCATGCCCAGGTCATCGGCTCGAGCGGTGAGGTGGGCGCAAAGCGCATGCTGCGAGCCGGCCGCCTCAAGCAGCCGCTCAGCGGCGGCGACTAGGTCCCCCAGGGGCCTCGAGTGCGCGAGCGCGTACCAAGTCGAGCGCCCGTCGACTCTCGCCCTGACCAATCGGCACGCCGCCAGGAACGCAATATGCTTGCTCACCGTCGATTGTGCGAGGCCGAGGTGATCAACCAAGTCTCGCACGCGATGCTCGCCCAAGGACAGGTGCTGGAGCACGCTCAACCGTGACGGGTCCGCGAGCGCTTGAAACAGATGCGCGAACGCCTCGGTCGCCTCGACGTCCAGCTCGCGCCGCTTGCTTAACATCGTCATGCAGCGATGATATCACTCACGAGCGATGTGATCGATGCGGCGCGGCTGTCGCACGCAGGCGCAGCACTCTTCAAGCCGAGGCCGGCTGCGACCTCGAGCGTCAGCGCTCCAGACCTCAGTGAAAATCCCCGGATAACCAATCGCCGGTTGGTGAGCCCGCGGCTTCCGGAACCGCGACAACTACCGGCTCCGCATGCGGCTCATCGTCGGCGGACTATCCGAATGACCCACGCTCAACGGCGAAGAGCCTGATATCCCCGATACCCAGTCAAATCGGGGATGGAGCACTCCCACCCGGCAGCGGCAGAGATGCTCGACGAAGCGCGAGACGAACTGCTCGCATTCGCCGCGTTCCCCTCCCAGCACTGGCAGCAGATCTGGTCCACGAACCCGCTCGAGCGGCTGAACAAGGAGATCAAACGCCGCACCAAGGTGGTCGGCACCTTCCCCAACCCCGCCGCTCTCCTGCGGCTCGCTGGGCACGTGTTGATCGAGCAGCACGACGAATGGGACAGCGCCGACCGCCGCTACTTCAGCGAGAACTCCATGCGCCTGCTCGAACTGATCCACGAGGAGATGACCATCCCCGAACTCGCTGCTGCATAATCAGGACAACTGGCCGCACGGTGTCGAGAAACTCCACCACTCAGCGGGACGTGACCTACGTTCAGATCCCCGATATCCAGTCGTATTGGTACTGAAGCTCCGGTCCCGCTCTCCCTGAGGCCCAAGTCAGCAAGCAAGTCTCATCAAAAACCGTTCCTGACCGGGCGTTTTCCGTGCGTGGTGAACTCTTAACTAGCGCCCACCGCTCATAGGTGATGCAGAAAATGCACCAACCCGGCGTCCTGCGGCCCGGCCGGTGCGGCCCGGGTCGGGTCAGGCACAGCAGGAGGTGGGTAGTTCGTTGCGGAACAGCCCGGCGGCGATCCGCAGGCTCTCGGCCATAGTCAAGTAGGGAGCCCAGGTGTCGGCGAGGTCGTCGACGGTCATCTCGGCCTTGATCGCGTAAGTGGCGGCGAGCATGATCTCGCCCGCTCCGTCGGCGACCGCGTGGACGCCTAGGACCTTGCCGGTGTTGGCGTCGGCGACCAGTTTCAGCGCGCCGCGAGTGTCGCGGTTCACCAGTGCTCTCGGCACGTCCTCCAACGCCAAAGTGCGGCAGGCACACGGGTGGCCTTGCTCAAGCGCTTCTTTCTCAGTGAGCCCTGCCGAGGCCAACTGTGGGCGGGTGAACATCACCGCCGGCAGGCCGGTGTAGTCCACCGTCTCACGCTTTGTCCCACCGTCGGCGAGTGCGTTGACGGCGGCGACCCGTCCAGAGGCGGCGGCGACGTACACATACTGCGGAGTGCCCGCAACGTCGCCCGCTGCATAGACCCGCGGGTTGGACGTGGCCTGGTGTTCGTCGATCACGACGAAGCCCCGGGCGTCGGTGTCGACGCCCGCTGCCGCGAGATCCAACGCGATGGTGTCGGAGTGCCTGCCGGTCGCCACCAACAGTCGCTCCGCAGTCACCTGGTTCCCGGACGCGGTGATCACTCTGACGCCGCCTTCCTCGGCGGTCTCGACGCCGGTCGCGTGTTCGGCGATCACGGCGATACCGTCATCGTCGAACACACCGGCCATGACCTCGCGCAACTCCGGCTCTGCGCGCGGCGCCAGGCGCCCGATCACAGTCACGCGAGCGCCGAGGTGCGCGAACAGCTGGGCCTGCTCCATCCCGACATAGCCGCCACCGATGATCACCAGCGACTCGGGCACCTCGGTCAGTTCCATCGCAGTCGTCGACGTCAAATACTCCACGTCCTCGATCCCGTCGATACCGCGCACCGTGGGCTGCGAACCGGTCGCGATCACGTAGGACCGTGCCCGCAGCCGCTTCCCGTCGACCTCCACCGTGTCCTTGTCGGCGAAGCGAGCCTCACCTGCGATCAACGGGAACCCCCACGCGTCAGCGACCTCGATGTACTTGTGCTGCTTGAGTCGGTCGATCAACTCGGCTTTCTGCGCCACCAGGGCGTCCAGGTCCACGCCGCCCGCGGAGGTGGGAACGCCGTCGAATGGGTTGGTTAGCGCACTGTGCCGTGTCCCGGCAGCGGCCAGCAGGGTCTTGGACGGAATACAGCCGACGTTGACACAGGTCCCGCCCAGAGCGCCGCGCTCGATCAGTACGACCTCGGCGCCCGCCTTGCGGGCCGCGATACCTGCTGCCATCGCGGCTCCTCCCGACCCGATTACGGCCAGGTCAACGTCGTACTCCGCGCTCATCTCAATCTCCTCCGGTTTGGTATTCGCCCATCCATCACCCACCATGGACCTTCCAGTGCAGTAGAAGGTCAAGTACCGAGAGCGGAGACCGCCATGCGAATCGGTGAACTCGCCGAGGCCACCGGCACGACCACCAAGACCCTGCGGTTCTACGAGGACAGCGGACTGCTGCCGCCCCCCGAACGGACCGTCAGCGGATACCGCGACTACGACCAAGAGGCCATCGCCAGGCTGGATTTCATCCGGCGCGGGCGCGCCGCCGGACTCACACTCGCTCAGGTCCGCGAGGTGCTCGATATTCGAGATGCCGGGACCGCCCCGTGCCACCACGTCAAGGAGCTCCTCGACATCCGCCTCACTGCCCTCGACCAGCAGATCGCCGACCTACAAGCGCTCCGCACCAACGTCGCCCACCTCCGAGACGACGCCGCACAAGCCAACCCCTCCGAATGCCAGTCCAAGGACGTATGCCGCTACCTGTGAGCCCTTCGTGGCCATAAGGCCGCGGCGGTAGCGCATGACGACCGGTGCGTGCTGCTCGAGGCGACTCTGTGCTCAGGTTCACGACCTGGGTTGATATCCCCGATATCCAGTCGCATTGAGGGGCCCACTCTTCCGCTGCTCAGCACGCGCGCCACGCCTGCTGCTTGAGCAGGCACCCCTCAGCGATCGCTGGCAGGCTTGCACCATGGCGCGGTGGACGCACCGCCGCCGTCGCAACTCAGGAAGGCACACCATGCACGCCATCGCCAACGCAGCGCACGCCACGAGCGTTCCTCTGAACGACCCCTTCATGATCCTCATCGTCGTCTCGGCCATCGGGGTCACCGCGTCGTTCCTCGCACTGCTCGGTGGCTTCGCGCTCGTCGTGACCGGCCGCGCGGAGTGACCCCCAGTACTCCCCTGGCGTGAGCCGGCTGGGCGCGCTCCGCACGCGGCTGCTCGTCGCGCTCTCGGGCGATCCCGAGGGCACGCCCGCGTGGGTGCGCGAGCTCGCCGATGGCGATGACACGGGATACTTCGTCGAGGACGGTGCGGCATGGACCGCGCACGCGAGCATGGCGACGCTCGTCGCCGGCATCCGAGCGCTGCTGCTGCAGGCGCTCCACCCCGGGGCGATGGCGGGCGTGCACGACTGGTCGAGCTACCGGCGTGACCCGCTCGGGCGCCTCGCGGGCACGGTCCGCTGGGTCGTCTGCGTCACCTACGGCTCGACCGAGCAGGCCCAGCGCGAGACCGCGCGGGTGGCGCGCCTCCACGCCCGCGTCGAAGGCGACTACCTGGATGGCCGCGGCGACCAGCGCACCTACAGCGCGGCGGATCCCGGGCTCGCCGACTGGGTGCACCTGGCGTTCACGGATGCCTTCCTCACCAGCCAGCAGACCTGGGGCCCGCGTCGCGGAGGTGGTCGCATCCCAGGCGGACCCGATGCTTACGTGGCCGAGTGGGCCGCAGCGGCGCGGCTCATGCGGGTCACCGACCCGCCCACCACTGCCCGGGAGCTCCGCCGCCGCATCCACGGCTACCTGGAGCGCGGCGAGCTGCGCGGCGGCGAGCGCGTGCACGAGGTGGTCGCCTTCCTGCGGCGGCCGCCGATGGGCGGCGCCGCAGGCATCGGGTACCGGCTGCTCTTCGAGGCCGCGGTCGCGACGCTCCCCCGCCCGTACCGTCGCCTGCTCGGCGTGCGCCGCTCCGTGCTGCCCGTCGTGACCGCCACGCGGGTCGTGCTCTCGATCGCCGCACGAGCGCTCGCGTCCGGTGACGGTCGGCCCGCGCACGCGTGGGCGCGGCAACGCCTCCGCCGGCTGCAAGGTCGCACACCGCCGCACGGCATACAGTGAGCCGCGTCGCCCAACCGGGCACCGCATCGACCTGGAGTCACCATGCCCCGCACCATCCTGCTCACCGGCGCCTCCGATGGCATCGGAGCGGCCTCCGCACGTCAGCTCACCGAGCTGGGTCATCGCCTGCTGCTCGTCGGCCGCTCCCCCGAGAAGACCGCCGCTGTCGCGCGCGACATCGGCGCGCAGCACTTCATCGCCGACTACGCGCGGCTCGACGACGTGCGCCGGCTCGCCCGCGAGGTCGCCGACGCGACCGACCGCATCGACGTGCTCGCCAACAACGCCGGCGCCCTCCTCGGCCACCGCACCATCACCGTCGACGGCAATGAGGCGACGCTGCAGGTCAACCACCTCGCGCCGTTCCTGCTCACCCAGCTGCTGCTGCCGCAGCTGCAGGCCGGCGAGGGCATCGTCGTGAACACCGCGAGCTCCGCTGCGCGACGCCTCGCGCGCTTCGACATCGACGACCTGCAGGGCGAGCGCTCCTACGGCCCCAACCGCGCCTACGGCAACGCGAAGCTCGCGAACATCCTGCACGCGCGCGGCCTGCAGGAGCGCTACGGCGACGCCGGCATCAGCGCGGTCGCGTTCGATCCCGGCAACGTTCGCACGAGCTTCGCCGTCGGCAGCACGAGCATCCTGCGCCTGGTCTACCGCACACCGCTCGCGCGCCTGCTGCTCATCAGCCCCGAGCAGGGCGGCACGAACCTCACGTTCTTCGCCGACGGCACACCCGGCACGACGTGGCAGCCGGGTCGCTTCTACACCGAGCGCTCCCCCGCGACGCTCGGCGACACGAATCCGCTCGTGCATGCCGACTGGCTCGTCGACGAGCTGTGGGAGCGGAGCGAAGCGCTTGTCGCCGGGGAGACGTCAGCGGTCTGACCGCCCCGCGGGCGCGGTTTCGAGCGTGAACCCCTGAGCACGCAGCCGATCCACCAGCACATCGCCCATCGCGACCGCGGGCGTCAGCACGCCGCCCTCCGCACTGCACCGGTCGCCGTCGACGGCGAGCGAGAGCCCTGCCTCGCCGAGCATCACCGCGGTGGCGGCGTAGCCGGGATCGCCCTGCGCCGCAACGGTGGCTCGATAGGCCCGTCCGCTCGATGTGCGCGTCGTCGTCTCCAGGCGGAACGAGCCCGCGCTGCGGCGCTGCTCCGAGGGCCCCTCGCCTGGCGCCGGCAGCACGCGGTCGATGATGCCCCCGAGCCAGGGCGTCGCCATGGCTGCCGCGACCGCCATCGCCGCCGCGATCGCCGCGGCGCGAATTCGTCCGCCTACGCCTCGGCCGGTCGGCAGCACCTCGCGGTACCGGAATTCATCGCCGTACGCACCCCCAGCCAGGGCGTCGGAGCGCCGAACCACTCGCGTGTTGTACCCCGCCATGACGAAGGGCGCGTTCCACTCCCCCGTCTCCGCATCGAGGAACGGCCGCCGCACATCCCGCTGGCCCGCCGCGATCGGCGCTCCGCCGCTGAGCGCTGCCGGATCCGCGAGGATGCGGCCAAGCGCCGGGTCCTGTGCGACTCGATGCTGCTGCAGCCGCAGCGAGTCCAGCGTGCCGCCGCTGACGCCACCCTGCAGACGCCGCACCCGCATGGTCGTGTCGCCGAGGGCTCCCGCTCTATCGGCCAGTGCCTGCCGGTGCAGCAGCTGCACCGCGAGATCCGACGGCACCGAGTCGAAGCCGCAGGAGACGACGATCCTGGCGCCGCTCGCACGCGCCGTGTCGTGACAGCGCTCGATGAGCTCGCGCACGAAGAGCACTTCGCCGGTGAGGTCGGCGTAGTCGGTGCCCGCCTCGGCGCACGCGGCTGCGAGCGGGAGTCCATGGCGCTGGTACGGGCCCACGGTCGTCACGACCACGCGCGAGCGCTCCACCAGAGCGCGCAGGCTGCCGTGATCGTCGGAGTCCGCCACGACGAGCGGCCATCCCGCGGCGACCGGTCCGAGCCCGGCGCGCACCGCCTCGAGGCGCTCGCGCGAGCGCCCGGCGAGCGCCACGCGCAGGCCAGCGGGCGCGGCGTAAGCGAGGTGCGCCGCGACCAGGCGGCCCACGAATCCGGTCGCGCCGAAGAGGGTCAGGTCGAGGTCGCGGTGTGCCATCCGGCCAGTGTGCCCTGCCGTGCCCGGCTTCCTCACCGGGCGCTGATAGGAGCGGGCCCTACGGTCGGCACATGAACCACACTCGCCCCGCCCTCGCCACGGCAGCACTCGTCGCCGCCTTCCTGCTCGCCGGCTGCTCCGGCGGCACCGCCGATGATGCCGCCCCGGCCGCCGACAGCGCCCCCGCCGAGTCCTCCGAGACGGGAGCCGCCAGCGAGACCGACGCTGCGGAGATGCCCGCCGATGGCGCTCCCACCACGCTGATGGCCGTGGTCGGCAGCGAGGACGACCCGGAGGCGTACACGATGAGCATCGTCGACGAGGACGGCCAGATGGTCACCTCGGTGCCCGCAGGCGACTACTCGCTGACGTTCGTCGACCGCTCGCAGCTGCACAACTTCCACCTGATGGGCGACGGCGTCGATGTCGCGACCGACGTGCAGGGCACCGACGAGACGACCGTGGAGATCACGCTCGCGGAGGGCAGCTACGAGTACGTGTGCGACCCGCACGCGAGCACCATGAACGGTGTGCTCGAGGTCACCGGCTGATCGGCCACCGCTGCAGCTCGCACGCCAGCCTGCCCGGTCACCAGCGGATGTCAGCCAGCGTCCTGATCGGCAGCGGCCGCGTCTGCCGCGGCGTCGTCGCGTCGGTCTCGGCCTGCGGGATGCCGCTCAGGTCGAGGCCGGTGCGCTCGGCCAGCTCGTCAAGGCGCAGCTCGAAGGTCTCGAACTCGTCGAGGTAGGCGCTGCGCAGCCCGTCCAGGTCCTGCGTGAGCAGGAACGCCTTCGAGCGCAGCGACTCCCCCGCCCGATAGACGACGATCTTCCAATGGTCGCGCGGCACCTGCACCAGATCGCGGTACCAGGGGTCAGTCTCGGCCAGCACCGGGCCGGCGAAGACGCTGATGCGTCGATCGACGAGCGACTCGAGATCGAGCACCCCGTGCTCGAGCTCGCCCCACACGCCCCCGCGGCTCGATTGGTTGAAGCCCGCCATCTGCGGCGAGATGTTCGTGAAGCGGAACGAGTCCTGGTTCGCCTGCTCGGCCTCGGCGAGCGTGCCCCACAGCAGGTCGGAGCGGCGCGCGAGATGCCCACGGTCGAGGTCGTTGTCGACGTAGACGTCGTTCACCGTCTGCTGCTCGAGCGGCAATCGCAGGTCTGGCGAGAACTGCCGGGCGCGGGGGATGCCGGGGAAGAACCGCAGACCGTCGACATTCCACGCCACCGACCAGGCCAGTCGGCGGCGCACGTGCATGGTGACGGTGAAGTGCACCGAGTCCAGCACCGGCGCGTCGGCGTCGTCGACCGGCGCGGGCGCGGCCACGCACTCGCCGAGGAAGCGCGGGTCATAGCCGGTCGGGACCGGCTCGGCCCTCATGCCGCGTCGTCTCGCTGCAGATCGACCTCGAGCACGGCCCAGCCGCGCGGCGGCAGCGTGAGCTCGCCGTCGCCGAGCTCGCATTCCCCGGCCACGACGCCCTGTGCATCCGCTGACGGCACCGTCACCGGCCCGTCCTCGAGGTTGAGCGCCGTGATCAGCCCCCGCTCCCCCGTCGCGGTGCGCAGCACGATGGATCCGTTCGCGACGTGCACGGCGTCGGTGTGCGCGGTCGTGACCCACGGGTTGCGCCGCCGCAGCGCGAGCAGCTCGCGGTGCACGTCGAGCATGTGCTGCGCGGCTGCCTCCAGCGCGTCATGCGCGGGCGGCGCCTCCGAGAACTCGGGACGCACGGCGTCGTCGCCGCCCTCGCGCTCCTCCTTCACCGCCTCCCAGCCGTACTCGTCGCCCGCGTAGATCGCCGGGGTGCCCGCGACCGTGCAGAGCACGGCGAGCGCGTGCGGCACGAAGTCCGATCCGATCGCCGACGCGATGCGAGTCACGTCGTGATTGCCGAGGAACGTGTAGGGCACGAACGAGCGCAGCAGCTCGTTGCCTCGACCGATCGCGTGCTCGAGCTCGAAGAGGTTGCCGTCGGCGATCCCGTGCCAGAGCCCCTGCCACAGCTCATACTGCGTGACGGCGTCGATCGTGGACTCCTCCACGAAGGCCGGGTAATCGCCGTGGATCACCTCGCCCAGGAACCACGCGTCGGGGTGCTGCTCCCGCACGCGCGGCAGCACCGCCGCCCAGAACGCGGCCGGCACGGCATAGGCCGCATCCAGTCGCCACCCGTCGGCGCCGCGGTCGAGCCAGTGGCGCATCACATCGACCACGAGATCCTGCACCGCTGCCGAATCGTGATCGAGCTCGACGAGCGCGCCGTGCCCCTCGAACACCTCCGCCTCCCCGCCGTCGCCGAGCCGGAACAGCGCCGCCTCGGGCGCCGCCTCCGGGTCGGCCTGCGCGGCCTGGAACGCCGGGTGCTCCCGCCCCACGTGATTGAAGACGCCGTCGAGCAGCACCCGGATCCCGCGCTCGTGCGCCGCGGCGACCAGCCGATCGAAGTCCTGGTCGTCGCCGAGCCGGGGATCGATGCGGAGGTGGTCGATGGTGTCGTAGCCATGCGTGCTGCTGGCGAAGACCGGGCCGAGCGCGATGCCGTTCAGCCCGAGCTCCACCACGTGGTCGAGCCACGCCTCGATGCGCGGCAGCCGGTGCACCACATCCGGCTCCTGCCAGTCGCGGATCGGGGCGCCGGTGAATCCGAGCGGATAGACGTGCCACCACATCGCGCTCGCGCTCCAGTGGTCGGTGCTGTGCTGATCGGTCATACCGACATCCTGCCTCGCCCAACTGTGCGGCGCTCGACCACGCGGCAGACTGGCGTGATGACGACACGCGTGCTGCTGTTGAGCGACACCCACCTGCCAGTGCGCGCGAAGGCGCTGCAGGAGCAGGTGTGGCGGCTGGTGGACGAGGCGGATGTCGTCATCCACGCGGGCGACTGGGTCGACGTCGCGCTGCTGGACGAGCTCGAGCTGCGCGCGCGGCGACTGATCGGCGTCGCCGGCAACAACGACGGAACCGCGCTCTGGGATCGGCTGGGCGAGGTGGCGCGCGCGGAGATCGCGGGCGTGCGCTTCGCCGTCATCCACGAGACGGGAGCGGCGACCGGTCGCGAGCGCCGCTGCGATGCCCGCTTCGGCCCGACCAGCGACGCGCCGGCCGACGTGCTCGTCTTCGGCCACTCCCACATCCCCTGGGACACCACCACCGCATCCGGGCTGCGGCTCCTGAACCCCGGCTCCCCCACCGATCGTCGGCGGCAGCCGGTGGGCACGGTGATGCTGGTCGACGTCGCCGACGGCGCGGTGCGAGCGGTCGAGACGATCCCCACGCCGCGCTGACGCCGGTGCCGGCGACGCGCGAGCGCACGCGCGCGGGCAGCCCTCGCTCCCGGATCGCACACAGGTCGCCGTGCCACGGTGAGCCGCATGACCGACACCGACGCGACCACCACCGTCTCCGAGATCATGCGCTCCACCCGGATCGCATCGCTCTCCTACATCTCGCTCGCGGGCGACCTCGTCTCCACCCCGATGGGCACGCAGAACTTCGACGAGCCCGGCACCGTCTGGTTCATCACCCAGCGCTCCACCGACAAGGTGCGCGCCCTCGCGCAGGATCCGCGCGTCAACGTGCACTACGCCGGCAAGGGCGGCTGGGTCTCGCTCGCGGGCACCGCACGCTACGTCGACGACCCCGAGCGGTTGCGCGAGCTGTGGGACGCCTCCGCCGAGGTCTTCATGGAGGGTTCGCCCGACGACTCCGGCAACGGCCTGCTCGAGATCACCGCGACGAGCGCCGAGTACTGGGACTCCCCCGGCGCGGTCGCGACCGCCGTGCAGCTGGTGAGGGGGCTCGTGAGCGACGCTCGACCCGACCTGGGCGACAGCGGCGTGGTCGAGCTCTAGTCACGGAGGAGCCGCGTGCACGGTCCAGCGCCCGACGATGCGGCGCTCGCGGCGGTCGAGCGCGCTCGCGCGGTGCTGCGTGCGACCGCCGAGCGCCTCGCGGCCGCGGACGCGCGCGACGAGGCCCTGGCCCGCTACGAGGAGCCTAAGGCGCTGCTGGGGATGATCCCGCGGCGGCCGACGATGCGTCCGATCGGCCGCGCGTGGCGGCTGGGCGCGCTGCTCCTGCAGGCCGACGGCTCGGTCTGGGCGACGGGCATCTCCACCCGCGTCGCCGAGCCCGGCCGGCCCCAGCATCACACCGCATCCGTCGAGATCCGTCGCGCCTACCGAGCCGCCGCGATCGCCGGGGGCTTCCCCATGGGCGAGACGATCAATCATGGCATCACGCCCATCGAGCTCGACGAGCGGCTGGTCGGCAGCACGGGCCCGCTCCGGGTCCGCGACGGGCAGGCGTGGGTGCACTGGGGCACGGATGCGCCCGTGCCGCTCGAGCGCTACCTCGACGATCTCGGTGACCTGCTGCTGCATCCGCCGGAGGGTGCGTAGCCGATCTCGCCGACCCGTGACGGCGGGCGGGTCGGGCGGGACTCGGCGCGGATGGCAGGATCGGGAGCATGACTGCCGACAGCGCCGTGCCTGCCCCGTTCTTCGTCGCGCTCGGGGACGGCCGCTACCGCCCGACCGAGCACGCGAGCGGCGCGTGGCAGCCGGGCGAGATGCACTTCGGGCCGCTGAGCGGCCTGCTCACGCACGCGATCGAGCAGCACCGACAGCGGGTCGGCGGCGCTCCCCTGCTGCTGGCCCGCATCGCCTTCGACATCCTCGGCTTCCTCGCGCTGGACGAGACGGCGGTGCGGGTCGAGACTCGACGCGCGGGCCGCACCATCGAGCTCACCGAGGCCACCGCATCCATCGCCGGCCGCGACGTCGCCGTCGCGCGCGCGTGGCACAGCGTCGCCGGCGAGACCGAGGCGGTTGCCGGGGGCGCCGACGAGCCGATCCGACCCGTCGACGAGTCGCCGATCGCCGACTTCGGGGTCGATTGGGGCGGCGGCTACGTCAACGCCATCGAGTACCGCGTGTGCGGTGAGCGGGAGCCGGGGCGCAACCGAGCCTGGCAGCGCACGCCGCATCCGCTCGTGGACGGCGAGCGGGTCTCGCCGCTCGCCCGCTGGATCGGACTGGTGGATGCCGCCAACGGCGTCGCGGTGCGCGAGCATCCCCGCGACTGGGTCTACCCCAACCTCGACCTCACCATCCACCTGCACCGACAGCCCGTCGGCGAGTGGGTGGGCTTCGACACCGCCGTCGTCTTCGGCCCCACGGGGCAGGGCATCACCAGTAGCGCGCTGCACGATGAGCACGGCCACGTCGGCCGTGCCGCGCAGACGCTCACGGTGCGGCGAACGCCGCGCTGAGTCGGCTCGCTGCCTTCGGCAGTTCAGAGCAGGCCGTTGACCGCGGCGAAGGTCGCGGCACCCGCCCGGCTCGGCTGGTCGAGCTTGGTCAGGATGTTGGCGACGTGCCGGTGCACGGTGTGCGGGCTCACGACCAGCGCCCCGGCGATCTGCTGGTTCGTCTGCCCAGCAGCAAGCAGGCGCAGCACCTCCAGCTCCCGATCGGTGAGGTCGTGTGCGACGCCGGTCGCCCCGCCGGACGCCCGGTCGCGCAGCCGCTCCGCGTCCGAGAGCGCAGCGGCCGCCCCGAGTGCCCGCAGCGTCGCGGCCGCGATGGCTGCATGCTCCGCCGCACTCGCGTCGTCTCCTGCCTGCTCGTGGGCTCGCGCCAGCTCCAACCTGCACCCGGCCTCCTCGAACGGCAGCTGCGCATCGTGGTAGCGCCGCACCGCCTCGAGCCAGTGCTGCGGCGACTGCCCGGGCTCCGCGAGCAACGCCGTCGCCGCCGCCGCCGCGCCGAGCAGCGCCGTGCTGGCACCGTCCGCCGCCATGGCCCGCAGCTCGGCGGCGGCCGTCGCTGCCGCGGCACGGTCGCCCGCGGCCAGCGCGGCGCGCACGGCCGGCAGCAGGAGTCGAGCGCGCGCGCGATGGTGCGACGGGGGTGTGCGCTGCAGCACGGCGCGCATGGCTCCCCACGCATCATCCGGCCTGCCCTGCGTCACGAGGATGTGCGCCCTGGCGACGATCGCGAGCGGATCGAACTCTGCCTGGACCAGCAGCGCCTCTGCCTCTTCGATCCTGCCCTGCCGGCGGCGCAACTCGCCGAGCTGGATGACGGCGTCGACGCGCGCGTGCCGGCGCGAGTCGATCGTGCGCTCGAGCACCGCGGTCAGGTCGGCCTCTGCCTCGCTCCAGGTGCCTCGAGCGATGAGGATCGAGGAGTGCTGGATGCGGCACACCGTGAACAGCGGATCCAGGTGCTGCCTGCGGCAGATGATCTCGACGCGACGGCACCACTCCTGCGCGCGGGTGAGATCCGCCGTCTCCTGGCACGCGATGATCAGCCAGCAGACGATCTTGCCCATCCACATCAGATCGTGCACATCGCCGGCCGTCGCCGCAGCGGCCGCCACATCGAGCTGCTGCACGGCCGAAGCGGGACTGCCGGTCATGATCTGCGCGAGGCCGCCGAGCGCGTCGCCCGCGTGGGCCAGATCGGCATCGCCGACCCTGCGCCCGACGGCGGCGGCACGCGCGGCCGCCTGGCGCGCGATCTCGGGATCGCTGGAGGTCGCGAGCGCGACCTCTGCCTCACGCAAAGCGAGCCAGCCGTGCTCCGGCGCCTCCGGCTCGCCGTCCAGCAGCTGGGCGGCCTGGCCGAGCCAGCCGCGCGCGACGGATGCTCCCTCGCCGAACAGCAGCGAGTCGTAGCCCAGCGCCGCGGCGGCTCTCGCGGCCCCTACGCGGTCGCCGGCGTCGCGGTGCGCGCGATAGGCCGACTCGCGGGCCTCCAGGCACGCGGTGCCGTCGTCGAGCCACCACATCGCCTGCGCCAGGCCCTCGTAGTCGGTGCCCACTGCTCGCGTCGCGAGTCGAGCGCGGAACCCGTCGCGCGCGGCCGCCCAGTGGCCGGAGCGCAGCGCCAGCTCGGCGTCATCCTGCGCGCTCGGTCGGCCGTTCATGCCCCGAGCGTGCGCGCATCGGGCCGCGCGCACAAGCCCCCGCGGGTGCTCGCGAATGCGCGCGTGCGCCGAGCCGCCCGGCCGACGACCGGGTGACCCAGCGGATGCGCGATGCCTAGACGGCGACGCCGGAGGCCAGCGCGCGCACGTCGGCGGTCGTCAGCGGGTTGCCGGCGATGCCCCACGAGCCGCTCGCGACCTCCTCGACGACGCACCACGTGACGGGGCGCATGTTCTCGCCCTCGATCCGCACCATGGCGTCGGTGAGCGTGCGGACGATCTCGCCCTTCTGCTCGGGCGTGAAGACGTTCTCGATGACCTTGACCTGGATGAACGGCATGATTGCCTCCCTGTGCGATGCGCCCCCGGTGCAGGGGCGTGCATCCAGACTCCGCCGCGCCGCAGGCGCCCGCATCGACCGTGCGGGTCATCCTGCACCAGCGGCATGGCCCGATCGGGCCACCCGTCGGCCGCGGCGCGCTCTCAACAGCCGCGCCCTACGGCCGGGCTGCGCAGCGATCGACCACCCAGTCGAGCAGCGCATCGCGCTGCGCATCGGGCGAGGGCAGCACCAGATCGATCGGCTCGCCGTCGATGCTGGCGCGCAGGCGGAACAGCGTGCCCTGCTTGTCCTCCGCGATCGCGTGCAGGTCGCATCGGCCCGGCTCGAGCGGGATCGCCACATCGGTCGGTGCGTCGCCCGGCCGGATCTGCAGCCCGACGGGCAGCTGCTCGACGCGCATGCCGGCGGCGTCGACGGGCGTCAGCAGCACCGTCGCGTCGATCGCGTCGAGGCTGCCGCTCGCTTGCGCTGTCGCCGCGACGCCGGTCGGATCGATGCCGATCGGATCGATGCGGAGCCGGACGATCGCCGGCCCGGCCCCGTCGGCCGGGATGCTGGGCTCGAGCCAGCTGATCTGCGCGACCGTCGACGCGAACCTTTGCAGGTCGCAGGCGCGGTCGTCGAGCGCCTCGAGCTGCTGCTCCGGATCCCCCGGGAGCAGCTCGAGCACCGTGCCGTCGGCGAGCTCCAGCTCGGCGCGGTGCTCGAGCGGGCCGGCGTCGCAGGTCGCCTCCGGCAGCTGCAGCCGCAGGTTCCGTCGCAGCCCTGGCGGGATGGTCGCGGGGTTCTCGGTCGTCATGGGCGCCGACCAGCGAGTGGAGGCGTAGGTCGCGCGCAGGATGGTGAGGGGAGCCTCGGCGTGATTCGTCACCCGCAGCTCGATGTGGCCGGTTGCGACGTCGCCGCGCAGCTGCAGGATCTCGACGACCGCCTCCGGTGTCGCACTCGCACCGGGCGAGTCGGATGGCGCCGCCGCGCAGCCGCCCGTCAGGAGCGTCGCCGCGACCAGCAGCGCCGCGCACCGCCTCCGATGGCTCCGCACGCGGTCATCCTGCCACCGTCGAGCCGCCAGCGACTGCGCGGATCGAGCTGCTACTCCTCCAGCGCCTGCTGGATGGCCTGCTCGAGGTCGTCGAAGCTCTGCAGCTCGATGCGGCGACCGTCGATGAAGAACGTCGGCGTCCCCTGGACCCCGGCTGCCACACCCGCGCTGTAGTCGAGCGCGATGCGGTCGGCCGTGGCCTCCGACTCGACCGCCGCGTCGTACGCGGCCAGGTCGAGCCCCAGCTGCTCGGCGAAACCGCGGAAGATGGCGGCCGCGTCGTCGCTCTCCGACCACTCGGCCTGAGTCTCGAAGATGCGGTTGTGCATCGCCTCGAACTCGCCCTGCTGCGCAGCGGCCTCGGCGGCGGCGGCAGCCGGCACGGCGTTCGCGTGCATCTCGAGCGGGAAGTAGCGCATGGCGAACGTCACCGAGCCGTCGTAGCGATCCCGCAGGTCTTCGACGATCGGGTGGAACTGCCCGCAGGTCGGGCACTGGTAGTCGAAGAACTCGACCAGCACCGGCGCGCCCTCGCCGGCGTCGTCGAGCACGTGCGTGCTCTCCTCGACGAGCGTGCCGCCCGCGTCCGCCTGCGGCTGCGAGCTCTCCCATGGACGCACCACGAGCAGGGCGACGGCGATGATGAGCAGGAAGGCTCCGACTACGGCAGCGATGCTCCCGAACGCGTTCTTCGACATGGGTTCCAGGCTACCCGGCGCTCCGGAGTACGCTCGCCGGCGTGGAGCTCGAGTTCACTGCGGTCGCGATCGAGTGGCGCGGTCCCGCGCCGTTCGTCTTCCTCCCGGTGCCCGACGACGAGGCCGAGATCATCCACGACAGCGCCTCGGAGCTCACCTACGGCTGGGGCGTGATCCCGGTGACGGCGACGATCGGCGGCACCGACTTCACCACGTCGCTGTTCCCGCGCGACGGCGGCTATCTGCTGCCCATCAAGGTCGCGGTGCAGCGCGCGGAGGGCGTCGGCATCGGCGACGAGCTGAGCGTGCGGATGCGCCTCGGGCGCTGATGCCGCACGGTCAGTGGCGCCGAGTAGCATCGGCCGCGCCGCGGTGGCAGGCACCGGGCGGAGGGAGCGGGATGGATCTCGCAGCACGGATCGGCGCGCGCGGCGCCGAAGCCTCGAAGGCGATCGAGCGCTCGATCCACCGCTTGGCGAAGCCGGCCGCCATCGCGCTCGCCCCGGTGCTGATGCGACAGGCGAAGCAGGTGCAGCAGGGCCTCGTGTGGCTGCCGGAGCCGACTGGCGCGAGGCACGGCACGATAGACGCCCCCGACGGCAGCGGCGCGCCGTTGCGCCTGCTGGCCATCGGCGACTCGACCGCCACCGGCGTGGGCGCTGCACGGCTCGAGGATGGCCTGGTGCTGCAGACCGCGAACCGTCTTGCCGTGAGCGAGCGACGCGGCGTCGAGTGGCGCATCGTCGGCCTCGAGGGCTCGAGCGCCGCGCAGGTGCTGCGCGACCAGCTGCCGAAGGTCGAGGGCGAGTGGGATGCGATCCTGCTGCTGGTCGGGGCCAATGACGCCCTGCAGCTCGTCGGCCGGTCGGCGTTCGAGCGGACCGTTTGCGCGCTGCTGGACGGACTCGGCGCGCACCTCGCGCCCGGCGGCGTCATCGGGGTGACCGGCACGCCGCAGATCGACACGTTCATCTGGCTGCCGCAGCCCATCCGCTCACTGATCGGCGGGCATGCGCGCACCCTCGACGATGTGCAGCAGCGCCTCGCCGCGGCCGACCCCCGTGTCATCCACCTGCCGACGCCGGCGATCGTCGAGCCCGAGCAGCATGCGGCCGACGGCTTCCACCCCTCCGCCGCCGGCTACCGGCTCTGGTCGAGCATCGTCGCGCCGCGCGTCGCCGCAGCGCTCCATGGCCGCGCCTCGGCGGTGCCCGTCCGTCGCGGCATCGTGCCGCCGTATCTGCTCGAACGGCTCGCGGCCGCCTCGATACCTTCCGCGTCGATCATCGCCGAGCGCACGCTCGGGCTCGATCGCGGCATCCGCGGCGAGCGCCACCTGCATGCCGCACCGCATGCGCGACTGATGCCCGACGCACCCGCGCGCATCCCGGGCGAGCGCCCGGCCCCGCACCGCATCGTGAGCGACGCCAGGGGCACCACGACCCTGCCGGGCGAGCTCGTGCGAGCCGAGGGCGCCGACGTGACGGGCGATGCCGCGGCGGACCAGGCCTTCGACGGCCTCGGCGCCAGTTGGTCGATGCTCATGGAGGCGTTCGGGCGCGACTCGCTCGACGGCGGCGGGATGCCGCTGCGCGCCACGGTGCACTACGGCGAGCAGTACGCGAACGCATTCTGGGACGGCAGCCGCATGGTCTTCGGCGACGGAGACGGCAAGATCTTCGCGGGCTTCACCGCTGCCGTCGACGTGATCGGCCACGAGCTGGGCCACGGAATCATCGCGTCGACCGCCGACCTCGTCTACCGCGATCAGTCCGGTGCGGTCAACGAGTCGATTGCCGACGTGCTCGGATCGCTCGTGAAGCAGCACGCGCTCGGTCAGACCGCCAATGAGGCCGACTGGCTCATCGGCTCCGGCGTCTTCACCGACCGCGTCACCGGGAAGGCGCTGCGCTCCATGGCTGCGCCCGGCACCGCGTACGACGACGCTGCGCTCGGCAAGGACCCGCAGCCGGCGCACATGCGCGACTTCGTCGTCACCGGCGACGACCTCGGCGGCGTGCACATCAACTCGGGCATCCCCAACAAAGCCTTCCACCTCGTCGCCACCGCCATCGGCGGCAGGGCCTGGGAGGCGGCGGGGCAGATCTGGATGGATGCGCTCACCAGCGGCCTCTCGGCAAATGCGGACTTCACTGCGTTCGCGGCCGCGACCGAGGCAGCATCCGTCGCCCGCTTCGGCGACGACGCGCCGGAGACGCGCGCCGTGCGGGCGGCTTGGAGCGCAGTGGGGGTGACGGAGGAGAAGCCGGGAACGACCGCACCGGCGGACGACGCCGTCAGGTTGGCGCGCACCGGTGGCATGCTCGGGCAGACGCAGGCCGCCGTGCTCGAGCTGCAGGTGATCCCCGGCGACGATCGGGAGCAGCTCGACACGCTCGTCGCCTCCGGGGTGCTCGAGCAGCTCGAGGAGCAGACGCTGCCGGATGCACCGCTGTGGCGCGTGACGGTCGAGACGAAGTGCGACGTCACGGTGGCCGAGCCGCTGCTGCCCGGCGAGGTGCTCGCGCTCTTCCGCCGCCTGCTCGAGCTCGGCGACGAGCCGCCCCGCGCCTGACGCGGCGCGGCTCTCGCGCCCGCAGGCAGCGACGCGTGTCAGGTTGTTGCACTTCCTCAGCGCTGAAACAGCAACAACTCGACACGCGTGGCCTCGGATGCGCGGCGGCGTGCGAGCGCTGTGGAGAGTGGCGGCGGGCGCGCGGCGGCCGTGCCAGGGTGCGGCCGTGGTCGACGATCTGCCGGCGGCACTGCCGGGCACGGGGTTCAGCTTCCGCGCGGGGCTCGAGCACGGGCTCAGCCCGGGCAGGCTGCGCGGCCGTGCGTTCGTGGCGCCGTTCCGCGGCGTGCGCACGCTCGAGCCGCCGGACACGCTGAGCGATCGGGCGATCGCGTTCGCTCCGCTGCTGCGGCCCTGGCAGTGCGTCGGCGGGGTCTCGGCGCTCGCGCTCCTCGGTCTGCCTGTCCCCTGGCGACTGGCGCGGCACGCCGGCGTCGAGATCGTGTCGGTGAAGGGCCGCGGCCACCCGCAGCGCTCGGGCGTGCAGGCGCAGCGGGTCGCCGAGGCGGTGTTCGAAACCTGCGACGTGGCTGGCGTTCGCGTGGCGTCGCCGGCACTGGCGCTCGCGTGCATGGCCACGCGGTGCACGGTGCACGAGCTCGTCCGGATCGGCGACGCCATCGTCGCGGCCGCCGACAACTACCCCGGCCGACGGCTGCCCGGGCCGATCGCGAGCTTCGACGCGCTGCAGGACATCACCGAGCGATGGGCAGGCAGGCCGGGTGCGGCGGCGCTGCGCGAGGCCGTGCCGCGCATCCGGCCGCGCGTGGAGTCGCCGCGTGAGACCGACATGCGACTGCTCATCACGGATGCCGGGATGCCCGAACCCGAGGTGCAGGTCGAGGTCTTCGATCCCGAGACCGGGCGTCGCCTCGGCCGCGCCGATCTGCTGCATCGGGCGGCTCGCGTGGTCGAGGAGTACGAGGGCGACGGGCACCGGGAGAAGGCACAGTGGGATCGCGACATCCAGAAGTACCGCGACTTCGAGCGCATCGGGCTGCACGTCGTGCGCGCGACGAACCGCGACTTCGTGCCGTCGCCGCAGCGCTGGCTCGCCGACCTCGCAGCTGTGCTCCGCCGCCGCACCCCGTAGCCCCCGCCCTCGCCCCCTCGCCCCCCTCACCCCTTCCCTCCCCCGCCCCGCGCAAGGGCCGGGGCTCGCGTGTCAGCTTGTTGCTGTTTCTGCGGCGCGGCGGTGCAACAACCTGACACGCGTCGCTCGTCGCGGGGCGCGGCGGGGTGGGGCGGGGCGGGCGTGGCGCGCGGGGCGGCGGGCGGCGGGCGGGCGGGCGGGCGGTCAGCGGGCGGCGGCCGCCCGCATCGCGGCCTCGCGGATCTCGACCATGTAGGGCGCGACGACCTGCTGGCTGACGCGGCAGTCGGCGACGAAGACGCCGTCGGCGCCCGATGCGAGCCAGGTCTCGAGCTGCTGCAGATCGTCGAGCGACTCGATGACGGCAGCGGATGCCCCCATGCCGCGCGCGATCGCCGCGAAGTCGATCTGCTCGATGAGCATCGGCTCCTCGGCGACACCGCGCACCGCGTACTGGTGCACCTCGGCGCCGTAGGCCGCATCATTGACGAGCACGACGACGCCGCGGCGCACGGTGCGCAGCACGGTGTCCAGGTCGGCGAGGCCCATGAGCGCTCCGCCATCGCCGGAGACGAGCACGAGGGTCGTGTCCGGCATCGCGACGCCGGCGCCCACGGCGCTCGGCAGCCCGAGGCCGATGGTCTGGAACGCGGTGCCGACCATCAGCAGGCGCGACGGGTCCGCGACCGACAGGTGGGTTGGCCCCCAGCCGATGAAGTGGCCGCCGTCCTGCACGATCAGGCGGTCGGCGGGCAGGATGCGCTCGAGCGCGTGGAAGAGGCTGCGGGGGTCGAGCCTGCCGTCGACGGCTGCCCGGTCGCCGGGCTCGCGCTCGAAGTGGATGCCGGTCACGTCGCCGTAGCCCGCCTCGGCCCAGGCCGCGTCGGCGCGGGCCGCATCGGCCCGAGCCGCGTCAGCGCGGGCCGCGTCGGCTCCAGCCGCATCGGCCCGATCGCCCGCGCCGTCGCCGACCGCCGACAGCAGCGCCTCGGCCACGAACCGTGCATCGCCGCGCACGAGCTCGTCGACGCGCGGGTTCGTCGCGGCCGGTTCGAGATCGACCTGGATCACGCGCGCTGCGTGATCGAAGGCATCGCCGAACCGGGTCTGGAACTGGTTGAGGCTCGCTCCGACGACCAGCACGACATCCGCGCGCTCGATCGCGGCGGCCGCACGCTCGGAGGCGAAGCCGCCGGTGATGCCGAGGTGGCGTGCGTCGGGCGCGAAGATGCCGCTGCCGAGCGCGCTCGACGCGGTGCGTGCGCCCAGTCGCTCGGCGAGCGCACGCAGCGCCGTCGCCGCGCCCGCCAGGTGCGCGCCGCGGCCGGCGATCAGCAGCGGGCGCTCGGCCCGGCGCAGCGTCTGGGCAAGGCTCACCAGCTGGGCCTTGTCGAGGCGCGCGGCCGTCGTGGTCGGCACGGGCAGGCCCGCGTCGCGCTCACCGTCGCCCTCCAGCGTGGCGTGGCCGATGTCGTACGGGATCGCCAGCACGACGGGCCGGCGATCCGTCGTCGCGATCTCGACGGCGCGACGGGCCGCGGCGCGGGCGTCGTCACGCCCGACCACGATCGTGGTCGCACCGACCGCGGTCGCGACCGCCGCCTGATCGATGTCCCACGGGCGCGCGCCCGCGGTCGGCTGATCGCCGACGACGAGCACGAGCGGGATGCGCGCCTGCGCAGCCTCGGCGAGCGACGTGAGCGCGTTGGTGTAGCCGGGGCCGTACGTGGTGGAGGCGATCGCGAGGCGGCCGGTCGCGCGGAAGAACGCGTCCGCGGCAGCGACCGTGGCGGTCTCGTGCCGCACGGAGGTCAGCCGCATGGCGCCGCGCCGCACGACGGCGTCGAGGAACCAGGCGTTGCCGTTGCCCATGAGCGAGAAGACGTCGCTCGCGTGCCGCTCGAGTTCCGCCGCGATGGCGGCCGAGACGGTCAGCGGCGCGTCGGGCAGGGCGGCGTCCGGCGCGGGCGCGTCGGGCAGCGCCGCATCGGACATGACGGGATCGAGCAGCGCGGCGTCGGGCATCGCCGCGCGCGAGGGGGAAGCGTCAGACATGGGGCACTCCGGGAAGAGAGGGAGGCTCGGCGGCGCAGGGCTGCTGCGACACGGCACGGAACCTCGTCGATGGGGTCCATGTGTGTCGCGCGCGTGTGCGCGTGGTCCCATTTGTCGAGACCGGCGTCGAACGACGCCTGACCGGTCAACGATAGCGAACGCGTCGGCGCCTGCGGAAGCGCTGCGGCCCGGCGCGAGCGGCAGCTGCGCGCATCCGGGCGCGGCTCAGTCGCGGAAGGTCTCGCGCGCCCGCGTCGGCAGTCCCAGCTGTGCATCGTGCGGATGCGCGCGCAGGTGCTCCCGCATGCGCGGGATCGCGAAGTCAACCTGCCCTCGCTCGGGTGCCACGATGATGCCGCCGTCGAGCAGGCGCGCTCGCTGGCGAGCGGCATTGCCAGGGGTGGCACCCATGCGTGCGGCGACGGCGGCGGTGGATGCCGCGCCGTCGTCCTCGGCCATCGCCAGCAGGTAGTCACGATCCCTGCTCGAGAGGCCTCGCAGCGCCGGGACGATGACGCTCTCCCCCATCGCCGCGTGCGCGACCTCGACGGCGTGCTGCACCGCATCCGTCGTGATCTCGCGCGTGCTGGGCGTGTACTCCCACGCGCGTGCGCCGATCGACTGCACCAGGTAGGGATAGCCCTCGCTCGCTCGCGCGGCGCGCTCGAGCGCCTCGTCGCCGATCGCGCGGCCGCGGCTGCGGATCGGCTCGGCGAGGGCCGCGCAGGTCTCGGCGAGCGTCAGCGTGTCGAGGCGCAGCTGCTGGGCGCGGCGGAAGAAGGTCAGGCCGTCGGCGTCGAGCGCCGCGGCGATCGACGCCGGCACCCCGGCCGCGACGATCGCGATCCGGCGATCCTGGCGCTGCAGGTGCTGCACCGCGATCGCGATGCGTCGCAGCTGCTCGAGCGACTCCTTCGCCACCTCGTCGAGCGACACCAGCACGCCGGTGCCGCGTGCCTCTGCGAGCTCGACGAGCCGACCGAGCATGCTCTCGAGCCGCGGCTCGCGCTCGTACCTCGCCCGCACGGTCGTCTGCAGCCCGCCGACCTGCGCGACCGTCACGCCCGTGAGGTCGCGCTGCACCGCGTCGGCGTCCTGCTCGGCGAGCATGGCGGGCAGGCGATCGCGCTCGAGCCCGTCGATGAGTCCCGCGTGCAGGGTGCCCTGCACCACGGTCCAATCGTGCTCGACCGCGGCGTCCTCCACGGCATTGAGCAGCACGGTCTTGCCGACGCCGCGCATGCCGGTCACCAGCACTGCCCGGAACGGCGACCACGCACCGAGGTCGAAGACCTCCCGCCACTGGTCGAGCAGCGCGTCGCGCCCCGCCAGCATGGGCGGCGAGATGCCGAATCCGGGCCTGAAGGGGTTGTCGTGCACGCGCCCACTCTGCCACCGACCTCCCACAGGCACGCCCGACATTCGCCGGGTTGCCCGCATCCGCGTCGACCCGTGGAACGATGGCTGCATGCCCGCGACGACGCAGCCCCGCGCCCTGCGCATCGGGTTCGGCGTCGCCGCAGCCACCCTCGTGCTCAATCTGCTCGCAGCCGTGCTGATCGGGCTGGGCGTGGGCGACGCCGGCGCGCTCAACGTGGTGCGAACGGTGCTGATGTGGATGCTGATGCCCCCGCTGGCGCTGGCGCTGGTCCGGATCGGTGCCCTGCGGCACGCGGTGGGGCGTTGGCATGTGCTCGCGGTGGCCCTGTACTGGCTCGGTGACGGCGTTGGTGCGACGAGCGGCATCACCGCCGTGCTGCTGGGAGCGTTCCTGCTCGGCCATCTCGCCTTCATCGTCTCGCTCTGGCCCACCCGCAAGCGGTCGCTCGCCTGGAGCCCCGCGTTCGGCGGCTACGCGTTCGTCGCGCTGCTGGCGGGCGGCATCATCGCCGTGAGCGCCGGGCCGCTCGCGATCCCGGTGCTCGTGTTCGCGGTCGTACTCGCGGCGATGGCATCGCTCGCCGCGATCGACGCGCTCGGCCTGCTCGGCGGGCTGCTGTCGATGCTCACCGTCCTGGTGCTGGGCCTGGGCCTGTTCGTGCTGGAGATCCCCGACCCGCTGCGCACCTTCGCAGTGCTGGTGCCGTATCTCGGCGCGCAGATGCTGCTCGCGATGAGCCTGCAGCGGCGGCTGGAGCTCGCGGACCCGCTCCCGTCTCCCCCGAGCGCCTCGACGCCGGCTCGCACCACCTCTGGGTATTACCGCACCGAATAGCAATCATCAGGGACACAGGCTGGACTTCTACCCTAGGCTCTGGTGAGATCGGATCATGCACCACGTTCCCGGTCCCATCGGCATCCTCGGCGGCATGAGCTGGCACTCCACCATCGAGTACTACCGCGCGATCAATGAGCGCGTCGCGTCCGACCGCGGCGGGCACGCCTCGGCGCGGATCCTGCTGTCGAGCCTCGACTTCGCCGAGATCCGCGACTGCCAGCTGCGCGAGGACTGGCAGGGCGCCGGTGCCATCCTCGCCCGCGAGGCCGCGGCGCTCGAGCGCGCCGGCGCCACCTCGATCGCGATCGCCACGAACCTCATGCACAAGGTCGCCCCCGCCGTCGAAGCGAGCGTCGGCGTGCCGCTCGTGCACATCGGCGACGCCGTGGCCGATGCCGCGGCAGCGGTCGGCGCTGACACGCTCGGCATCGTGGGCTCGCGATGGGTGATGGCCGAGCGCTTCTATGCAGAGCGGCTCGCCAAGCACGGCATCAGCACCGTCGTGCCGCACGAGGATGCGCAGGCAGTGCTGGATCGCGTCATCTTCGATGAACTGACGCAGGGCGTGGTGACGGATGCCGCGCGCGCCGCCTACCGCGACGCCTTCGCCGCGCTCGTCGCCGACGGCGCCGAGGCGATCGTGCTCGCGTGCACCGAGATCATGCTGCTGGTGGATGCCTCGGATGCAACAGTGCCGCTGATCGATTCCTGCGAGGCCCACGCGGCCGTGCTCTCGCGCATCGCGCTGGGCGCGCTCGCCGCGGACGGCCTGGCGCCCGCCGGCGCGACGTCAGTCGGCCGTCTCGTTCCAGAGTGACCGCATCGCGTCGAGCACCGTGCTGACCGCCGGCACGCGCTCGGCCCCGTGCCGGTAGCGCAGCGACACGGTGCGCCCCGAGGCGTGCGCGAGCGGCGCGACCACCACGTCGTCGCGCGTCAGCACGCGCAGCGCCATCTCCGGCAGCAGCGTGACCGAGCCGGTCGCTGCGACGAACGACTGCGCGGCGACGAAGTCGTCGGTCTCGAACTGGATCGTGGGCATGAAGCCGGCGGTGGCGGCGAGGGTCTCGAGATGGGCGCGGCAGCGCGGGCAGCCGCCCACCCAGTCGTCGGCGGCGAGCCGCTCGAGCGCGACCGGTTCGCCGGAGGCGAGCGCGTGATCGGTGGGCAGCACGAGCCGCGAGGGGTCGACGCCGAGCTCGACCCGGGTGAGCTGCACGTCGTCGTGGAACTCGTCGTACTCGAACACCACCGCGATGTCGGCATCCCCGGCGAGCACCGCCTCGATGGCCTCCGGGGGCTCGAACTCGATGACGCGAGCGCGCAGCTTGGGCACGGCGAGGCGCGCGGCGGCGATGGCGCGCGGCACGAAGTCGGCCAGCGCCGACGGGAACGCGGCGATGGTCACGCTGCCGGCCCCCTCCGCGAGCGACGCGAGCTCTGCCTCGGCGGAGCCCAGCAGCGCCGCGACACCGTCGGCGTGCCGCAGCAGCCGCTCGCCCGCCTCGGTGAGCGTCACGCCGGTCGAGGATCGCAGCAGCAGCGCCTGGCCGACCTCGTCCTCCAGCAGGCGGATGTGCTGGCTCACGGCCGGCTGCGTCCAGCCGAGCGCCCGAGCGCCGCCGGAGACGGAGCCCTCGCGCGCGACCGTGCGGAAGATCAGGATGCGTCGCGGGTCAAGCTGCATGGGTCAAGCATGCCGCACGACTGCTCGCAGCACGCGCACCGCTCCCGGTCATTCCCCCGCCATGCGCACCGGCGCGTCGATCGCGCCCGTCGGCGGCTCATCGCGCCGCGCGGGCCGGCGCGCGGCGAGCAGCTCGACCGCATACATCGCGCCGAGGATCATGCCGCCGCCGACGACCAGCCGCCATGTCAGCCCCTCGCCGCCGAACGCCACGGCGTACGCGGTCGCCCAGACCGGCTCCGCGGTCATGATGACGGCGGCGCGCGTGGCGCTGATCTGCGCCTGCGCCCAGGTCTGCACCCACATCGCCGCGATCGAGGCGAACACCACCATGTACAGCATCGAGGCCCACTGGTCGCCGGTGGCGGGCAGCGTGATCCCATCCGGAGCGCCACCGGCGATGCAGATGATGCCGATCACCCACAGCTGCACGATCGAGATGCCGAGCGCGTGCTCGACCTTGGCCCAGCGAGCGGTGGCGATGATCTGGAGCGCGTACGCGAGCGCGCCACCGAGCGTGAGCGCCTCGCCCAGCCCGAACGAGATGCCGGTGAGCGTCAGCACCACGAGGCCCGCGGCGGCCACCGCGACCGCGATCCAGGTGCTGCGCCCGATGCGCTGCCGGAAGGCGAGCGCGGCGATCAGCGGCGTGAGCACGACGTAGACACCGGTGAGGAAGCCGCTCACCGAGGCTGCGGTGGTCTCGAGCCCGACCGTCTGCAGGATCTGCGCAGCCGTGTAGAGCACGCCGAGCACGGCGGATCGCAGCAGCAGCGGCCGCCCCAGCCGCACGATGTGACGCCAGGCGATTGCCGTCATGATCACCGCGGCCAGCAGGAAGCGCACGCCGAGGAAGTCGAGCGATGGCACGTGCTCGACGAGATCCTTGATCAGGAAGAACGTCGAGCCCCACACGATCGTCAGGCCCACGAGCAGCACCGTCGCCAGCCGCGAGGTCCCCGCCAGCCGCGAGGTTCCCGTCTGTGCCACCGGATCAGCCTAGGGCGCTACCGTCGTGCCCATGACCAGTGAGCAGCAGCAGATCGAGATCGTCGACAACAGCGAGGCCAACCGCTTCGAGGCGCACATCGAAGGCGAGCGAGCGGGCCTGGCCGACTACCGCGACCGCGATGGCATCCGGTCCTTCGTGCACACCGAGGTCGACCCCGCCTTCGGCGGCCGCGGCGTCGGATCCACCCTCGTCGACGAGGCGCTGCGCGCGACGATCGCCGACGGCATGCGCATCAAGCCGAGCTGCTCGTTCGTCGTCGCGCGCGCAGCCTCGGACGAATTCGCGGCGCACGTCGTCGAGCGCTGACGACGGCGCCCACGAGCCCGCGCGCTACTCGCCGAAGCCGTCCGCGGCGAGTGCTTCGATCGCGGCAAGCGCCTCCCCGGCCTGCGCGCCGGTGGCCTCGAATCGCACGGTGTCGCCCTTGCCGAGGCCCAGCGCGAGCACCCGGAGCATGCTCTTCGCGTCCACGCCATTGACGGTCACCCGCGCGTCGTAGGCGCTCGCCGTGCGCACGAGTTCGGCCGCGGGCCGCGCGTGCAGCCCGTGCTCGTTCTGCAGCTCGATGTCCAGCACCGAGCCGTCGTCGGCGGCGGCCGTGGACTCCGTCGACGCGTCGCCGTCGGCTGCGTCCGCGCCTTGCGCGGCAGCCGACGGCGCCTGATCCTCCGCAGCCGCGAGCACCTCGTCCAGACCGGCTCCGGATTCGGCGGCGACGGCCGCCGCGACCGCACCCTCGACGATCGGCGCGTCCGCGATCCTGATCCGCTCGGCATCCTCCGCGAAGTCGAGCGCGGTCTCGGTGGTCAGCACTGCCGAGCCCAGATCGCACAGCACCACGATGCCCGAACCGCTGTCGGCGGTCGCGAACGCGGCCTGCACCTTGTCGAAGCTCGTGCCGATCCCGCCGTCATCGGTGCCGCCGGCGGCCACGATCGCGACCGACGGCGCCATCTGCGCGGCGAGCTCCACGACTCCCTCGGCGATCTTCGCCGAGTGCGAGACGATCACGAGACCGACCGTCATGGCGTGTCCGCCGCAGCGCGCAGCACGAGCGCCGACGACTCTGCGCCTGGGTCGCGGTGGCCGACGGCTCGCTCCCCCAGGTAGGAGGCGCGCCCCTTGTGCGCCACCAGCGGCTCGGTCGCGACTGCGCCGCGCTCGGCGGCCGCGGCCGCGGCATCCAGCACCGCGCGCACGTCGTCGCCCGCGCCCGCGGCGGCCTCGACCGCCGGGCTCCACGCATCCACCATCGTCTTGTCGTTCGGCTCTGCCTTGCCGCGGGCGACGATGCCGTCGCGCGCCGCGCCGAGCACCTCGACCAGTGCGGCTGCGTCCAGCTGCTCGCGATCGCCGGCGGCCATCGCACCCTTCAGGAAGGCGGTGCCATACAGCGGCCCGGCCGCACCTCCCACCGTGGAGATCAGGGTCGTCGCCACGAGCTTCAGCACTGCGCCCGGCGTCGCGTCGGCGTCCAAGCCGTCGAGCTTGCCGAGCACCGCCTGGAAGCCGCGATCGAGGTTCTCTCCGTGATCGCCGTCACCGATGGCCCGATCGAGTGCGGTCAGCTCGCTCTTGCGCGTGGCGACCTGCGCCGCGATCGCCTCGATCCAACGTCGCGTCCAGGCGCCGTCGAGGCCGCTCAACGTCCCCACCGCAGCGCCGCGGTCTGCACCGGGGCGTCGTAGAGGTCGAGCAGCTCGTCGTCGACCTTGAGCAGCGTGATCGACACGCCCTGCATCTCCAGGCTGGTCACGTAGGAGCCCACCAGCGAGCGAGCGAGCGTGATGCCGCGCTCGGCCAGCATCTCGGCCGCGCGACGGAAGACGATGTAGAGCTCCGACTGCGGCGTGCCGCCCATGCCGTTGACGAGCAGCACGACGCGGTCGTCGGTGGCGAACGGCAGATCCTCGAGGATCGGCTCCATCAGCCGGTCGACCAGCCGGTCGGCCGATTCCAGCGCGATGCGCTCTCGGCCCGGCTCGCCGTGGATGCCGATGCCGATCTCGACCTCGTCGTCCGCCAGCTCGAAGCTCGGCTCCCCCGCATGCGGCACCGTGCAGGGCGCGAGCGCGAGGCCCATCGACCGCACCTGGCTGTTCACGCGGCGCGCGATCTGCGCCACCTGGTCGAGGCTGTCGCCGCGCTCGGCCGCGGCGCCAGCGAGCTTCTCCACCAGCAGCGTGCCGGCGACGCCGCGACGACCCGCGGTGTAGAGCGAGTCCTTCACCGCGACGTCGTCGTCGACGATGACGGACTGCACCTCGATGCCCTCGGCGAGCGCGAGGTCAGCGGCGGTCTCGAAGTTCAGCACGTCGCCGGTGTAGTTCTTCACGATGTGCAGCACGCCGGCGCCCGCATCGACCTGCTTCGTCGCCTCCAGGATCGGATCGGGCGTGGGCGAGGTGAACATCGCGCCCGGCACGGCCGCGTCGAGCATGCCGTAGCCGACGAATCCCGCATGCAGCGGCTCGTGCCCGGAGCCGCCGCCCGAGACCAGACCGACCTTGCCCGGGATCGGCGCATCCGCGCGCACGACCACGAACGGCGGGTCGACGACCACGCGCACGAGATCGGGGTGGGCGGCTGCGAATCCGGCGACGCCCTCGTCGACGGTCTTCGCAGGGTCATTGATGAGCTTCTTCACGGTGGGCCTCTCGCTCGTGGGATCCATCGTCGGTGCGCCAGCGCCGCTGGCCCGACTTGAGCCCACGCTACGCCCCGGCCGGTGGAAACTCGATCCGAGTTGCCAGAATCCTCATTGCGGTTCCACACCGCGCCCCGATCCGGGGTTACTGTGTGGCTATCGCCCGAGTGGGTGGTCCGGGCGATGCGGCCCGGGAACGAGAAAGCAGGGACCTGTGGATCTGAACATCGGTCTGGTATTCCTCTCCGAGCTGGTCGGCACCGCGATGCTCGTGCTCCTCGGCTGCGGCGTGGTCGCCAACGTCGTGCTGAAGGGCAACAAGGGCTTCGGTGGCGGCTTCCTGATGATCAACTTCGGATGGGGCCTCGCCGTCTTCTCCGGCGTCGTCGTCGCCATCTACTCCGGCGCGCACATCAACCCGGCCGTGACCTTCGGCCTGATGGCCAACACGCTCTCGACCGGCGGCGACTACAACTGGGCAGCGCTGCCCGCCTACATCGGCGGTCAACTGATCGGTGCCTTCATCGGTGCCGTGCTCTGCTGGCTGGCCTACAAGCAGCACTTCGACATCGAGGAGGACCCGGCAGCGAAGCTCGGAACCTTCTCGACCGGCCCCGGCATCCGCCACTACGGCTGGAACCTCGTCACCGAGATCATCGGCACCTTCGTGCTGGTGTTCGTCGTCATCGGCTTCGGCGCCCAGGGCGGCGTCGACGAGGGCGTGCCCGCTGGCCTCGCAGCGCTCGGCGCCCTGCCGGTGGCCCTGCTGGTCGTCGGCATCGGCGCCTCGCTCGGTGGCCCGACGGGCTACGCGATCAACCCGGCGCGCGACCTCGGCCCTCGCATCGCGCACGCGATCCTTCCCATCCAGGGCAAGGGCTCGAGCGACTGGAGCTACGCCTGGGTCCCGGTCGCTGGACCGATCATCGGCGGCGTGATCGCCGGCCTGACGGCTCCGGTGCTGATCGCGACGCTCGCCGCCGCCTGACCGTCGAGAGGAGGGGGTCCCCGGATCCCCTCCTCTTCCTGTTCCGCGCACACACCGCACAGCACATCCATCACCCAACGAAGGAGTTCCGGTGAACGACTACGTCATCGCCATCGACCAGGGCACGACCTCGACTCGCGCCATCCTCTTCGACCATTCCGGCAGCATCGTCTCGAGCGGCCAGCTCGAGCACGAGCAGATCTTCCCGAAGGCCGGATGGGTCGAGCACGACCCCAAGGAGATCTGGAACAACACCCGCGAGGTCATCGGCCAGGCCCTCTCGAAGGCCAATGTCACGCGCCACAACGTGAAGGCCGTCGGCATCACGAACCAGCGCGAGACCGCCGTGGTCTGGAACAAGAACACGGGTGAGCCGGTCTACAACGCCATCGTGTGGCAGGACACCCGCACCCAGAAGATCGTCGACCGGCTGGCCGACGGCGACACCGACCGCTATAAGCGGCAGGTCGGCCTGCCGCTGGCCACGTACTTCTCCGGCACCAAGATCGTCTGGATCCTCGAGAACGTCGACGGCGCCCGCGAGGCCGCGGAGGCCGGCGATCTGCTCTTCGGCACCACCGACACCTGGGTGCTGTGGAACCTGACCGGCGGCGTGAACGGCGGCGTGCACGCGACCGACGTCACGAATGCGTCGCGCACGCTGTTCATGGACCTGGAGACGACCACCTGGAACGACTCGATCCTGGAGGACTTCGGCGTGCCGAAGTCGATGCTGCCGGAGATCAAGGCGTCCTCGGGTGAGTTCGGCGTCGCGTCCACCGACTCGCTGCTGCGCGAGACGCCCATCACGGGCATCCTCGGCGACCAGCAGGCCGCCACCTTCGGCCAGGCCGCCTTCGACAAGGGCGAGGCGAAGAACACCTACGGCACGGGCAACTTCCTGATCTTCAACACGGGCACGGAGATCGTGCACTCGAAGAACGGGCTGCTCACGACGGTCGGCTACAAGATCGGCGACGAGCCCACGCACTACGCGCTCGAGGGATCGATCGCCGTGACGGGCTCGCTCATCCAGTGGCTGCGCGACAACCTGGGCCTCATCAAGGACGCCCCGGCGGTGGAGGACCTCGCCAAGACGGTGGACGACAACGGCGGCGCGTACTTCGTGCCGGCCTTCTCGGGCCTCTTCGCGCCGTACTGGCGGCCTGATGCGCGTGGCGCCCTCGTGGGCATGACGCGGTTCGTCAACAAGGGACACATCGCGCGGGCAGCGCTCGAGGCGACGGCGTTCCAGACCGCCGAGGTCGTCGACGCCGTCAACGCCGACTCGGGCGTCGACCTGACGGAGCTGAAGGTCGACGGCGGCATGATCGCCAACGACACGCTGATGCAGTTCCAGGCCGACGTGCTGCGGGTGCCGGTCATCCGTCCCGTGGTCGCGGAGACGACGGCGCTCGGCGCGGCGTACGCCGCTGGCCTCGCGGTCGGCTTCTGGAGCTCGCTCGACGAGCTGCGCAACAACTGGCAGGAGGACAGCCGCTGGGAGCCGCAGATGGAGCAGGAGGCGCGTGACCGCACCTACCGCAACTGGAAGAAGGCAGTGCAGAAGACGCTGGACTGGGTCGACGAAGACGTCGACTGACGGCTGAGCGACGAGGGGGCGGCTGCGGTCGCCCCCTTCGTCATGCGCCGGTCACACCGCCCGCTGGGTCGGGTCGCTGACCCAGACCGCGGCGGCCGCGACGACGACGATGACCATCACGAACCGGGCGGTCGACACGGCGAGCACGATCGACGCCCACCAGTCGTCCTCGGCTGCGAGGCGGCCGCGCGCGGTGGGCTGCTTCGCCGAGATCGCGATCGCGATCGCGATGATGTCGAAGCCGATGAGCATCGCGACCACCGCGAATCGCCGTCGGTGCAGCTCCCCGGTGCGCGAGGCTCGACCCGAGGCATGCGGCTCCGCCACGTCCGCGACCGGCAGCAGGGCGCGCATCCAGCCGTCGAGCCACCAGCCGAGCAGCACGAGCCCCAGCAGGAGCAGCAGCATCACGCCGCGGGTGACCAGCTCGTCGGCCGCGGTGGCGGCCTCCTCCCAGGCGTTGCCCGCGACCCTCGCGCGGACCGCCGGCATCGCACGCGCATAGAAGGCGGCCGCGGCAGCGGCGTAGCCGAGCGCCACGATGATGATCGTGAGCGGATGCCGCATGCGCACCAGCATCCAGGCGATGATCAGCGCGGCGCCGGCGACGAACTGCGCAGCATCCAGCGCCCCGTAGGTGGTCGGACCCAGCAGCGTCGTCGACTCCATGAGCACGATCACGGCGCTCGCGGCCCCGTAGAGCACGAGGCAGTACAGCGCCGCGACGCGGTAGCCCCGTGAGGCGGGCGCGACGAGCGCCGCGAAGAGCAGCAGCACCAGGCCGATGACGTGCATGGTGACCGCGGGCGCGAGCGCCGGCGGGCGGTGCAGCAGCAGCGTCAGGCCGTAGGCGGTCAGCAGGCCTCCGAGTGCGAGCGCGATGAGCAGCAGCGACCGCGATGCCCGGTCGGCCCAGCGCAGCGGCCAGTCGTGCCAGATCTCGTCGCGGCACCAGCTCGTCTGCCGCTGGGCGCGGGGCTGCTCGAGGACGCTCACGCGGGGTTCGGGCTCGCGGCCCTGCGCCACGCCTCGAGCGTCCGCATGGCGGCGCCCGAGTCGATCGCCGCCTCGGCGACGAGGAGCTCCTCGGCGATCCGCTCCTTCATCGGGCGGTCCTTCTGCCTCGGGTCGCGATCGAGGCGCCACGCCACCAGCGCGGCGGCAGCGTTCAGCACCACGATGTCGCGCACGGCGCCCGCCTCTCCCGCGAGCGTGCGGCGCACCACCTCGGCATTGTCCTCCGGCGATCCGCCGCGCAGGTCGTCGAGCGATGCGCGTGGGATGCCCAGCTCGCGGGGATCGATGTCGTGCTCGACCACGTCGCCGCGCGCCACCTCCCACAGCTCCGAGTGCCCGGTGGTGGTGAGCTCGTCGAGTCCGTCCTCGCCGCGCACCACGAGCGCGGTCGCGCCTCGCGTGGCGAACACGCCGACGAACTGCTCGATCACGTGCTTGTCGGCGACGCCGACGAGCGACACCTCCGGCCGCGCGGGGTTGACGAGCGGGCCGAGGTAGTTGAAGACGGTCGGCACGCCCAGCTGCTGCCGCACCGGGCCAGCGTGCCGGAAGCCGGGGTGGAAGCGCGTCGCCCAGGCGAACGAGATGCCTGCCTGCTCGAGGATCTGTCGCACTCGGGCGGGATCCTCGTCCACCGGCACCAGCCCGAGCGCGTCGAGCACGTCCGAGGCGCCGGATGAGGAGGACACCGCGCGGTTGCCGTGCTTCAGCACCGGCACGCCGCTCGCGGCGACGACGATGCTGGCGGTGGTCGAGATGTTGACGGTGTGCTGCCGATCGCCGCCGGTGCCGACGATGTCGACCACGCGCGTCTCCCCCGGCAGCGGCACCGCCGCGGCGAGGATGGCGTCGCGGAATCCGACCAGCTCCTCGGCCACCACGCCCTTCGCGCGCAGCGCGATCAGGAGGCCCGCGATCTGCGCGTCGGTGGCCTCGCCGGCGACCACTGCAGCCATCGCCCACTCAGCCTGGCGGATGGCGAGATCGTCGCCGTCCAGCAGCGTCTCGAGCACGACTGGCCAGGTCAAGAGACGATCCATGGTTGCATCCTATCTTTTTGCGGCACGCTGGCCCCCGGGGCCCAGACCGGCTCCGATCTGTCACTAGGATGGATCCCGTGTCCACTACTGCGCTCCCCACGTCGCCAGCCTCGGCGCCGATGATCAGGCGGCCGAACACCGTTGCGGTCGGCACGATCGTCTGGCTCGGCAGCGAGGTCATGTTCTTCGCCGGCCTGTTCGCGATCTACTTCACGCTCCGCTCGATGTCTGGCGATCTGTTCGCCACCGAGGCCGAGAAGCTGAACGTCATCTTCGCGACCATCAACACGATGATCCTGCTGGCCTCGAGCTTCACCTGCCAGGCAGGCGCGAACGCTGCGGAGCACCACCAGGCGCGCAAGACCGGCGGGGCGTTCGAGTTCTCCAAGTGGGGCATGATCGAGTGGTTCTACCTGACCTACGCGATGGGCGCCATCTTCGTGGTGCTGCAGGTCTTCGAGTACTTCGAGCTCATCAGCGACGGCGTCACCCTGTCGTCGAACTCCTACGGCTCGGCCTTCTACCTCACCACCGGCTTCCACGGCCTGCACGTCTCCGGCGGCCTGTTCGCGTTCCTGTTCGTCATCGGACGCGCCTATGCCGTGAAGCGCTTCGGTCGCAAGGAGGCGACCAGCGCGCACGTGATCTCGTACTACTGGCACTTCGTCGACGTGGTCTGGATCGGCCTGTACCTCGTCATCTACTGGCTCAAGTAACGGTTGGGTGAATAACGTTGGCAACACGCAAGAAGACCGGCCGCCGGCATCCGCTGGCAAGCGCAGCGATGCTGCTCATCGGGCTCGTCGCGGCGGGTGGAGCATCCGCTGCCGTGAGCACAGTCGCGAACGCGGAGACCACCGGCGCCTCCGCGAACGCGCAGTCCCTCTCCGCTCAGGACGGCGCTGAACTGTTCCGCGCGAACTGCGCGTCGTGCCACGGCCTGAACGCCGAGGGCACGGACAAGGGTACGAGCCTCATCGGCGTCGGCGCCGCATCCGTCAACTTCCAGGTCATGACGGGCCGCATGCCGATGGCGTTCTCCGGCCCGCAGGCGCTGCAGCGCGACCCGCAGTTCACGCAGGAGCAGTCCGACGCCATGGGCGACTGGATCGCCTCACTGGCACCCGGCCCCGAGCGACCCTCCGACGAGCTACTCGACACGTCGCTGGTCTCCGACGAGGAGCTCGCCGAGGGCGGCGTGCTGTTCCGCATCAACTGCGCCATGTGCCACAACGTGGCCGGTGCCGGCGGAGCCCTGACAGAGGGCAAGTTCGCGCCGAATCTGCAGGACATCGACGCGGCGCACATCTACGAGGCGATGCTGACCGGCCCGCAGAACATGCCTGTCTTCAACGACAACAACATCTCCCCCGAGGAGAAGCGCCAGATCATCGCGTACCTGCACTACCTGGACGACAACCCATCGGTCGGCGGCTTCGACCTCGGCAGTCTCGGCCCCGTCTCCGAGGGCCTGTTCCTCTGGATCTTCGGTCTCGGCGGCATCGTCGCGATCACGGTCTGGCTGACCTCGAGACCCAACTGATCCATGGCGCAGGACACAGAGAGGAACAGCATGTCGGCTGAAGACCGGTCGGCTCCGGACCAGCACGAGGTCGTGGCCTACGACCGAGGCGCCGCTGTCGAGCAGTCGGACGCATTCGTCAACCCGGGACTGCCCCCGCACCGCCCGCGCCAGACGGACCTGCACCCCCACAAGGAGCGCCGCGCTGAGCGCCAGGTGGTCGGCTGGTTCCTGCTCTCGATGCTCGGCTCGGTGCTCGCGATCGTCGCGTACATCGCCGTGCCGATCGAGATCGGCGACCTGGCGAGCGTGCGCGCGAACAACCTCTTCCTCGGACTCAGCATCGCGCTCGCGCTGCTCGGCATCGGCTTCGGCGGCATGCACTGGGCCCGCCAGCTCATGAGCAGCCACGAGGTCGTCGAGGATCGCCACCTCTCGCGCGGCTCGGCGCCCACCCGTGAGCGCGCCGTCGAGATCTTCCAGCTCGGCGACGAGGAGTCCGGCTTCACGCGCCGCTCGCTCATCCGCAACACCCTCATCGGTGCCGTGGCGATCCTGCCGCTGCCCGCCGTCGTGCTGTTCCGCGACCTCGCCCCGGCGGAGGACGCCGTCGAGGCCATCTCGAACACGATGTGGGAGCCGGGCATGCGGCTCGCGCTCGACCCCTCCGGCGCACCGATCAAGGCCGCGGACGTGACGATCGGCTCTGCCTTCCACGTGATCCCGGAGCCGCTCGCCGAGATCGGCCACAACGAGGGCTACCTCGACCAGAAGGCGCTTGCCTCCGTGCTGCTCGTGCGCGTGCCCACCGAGCGCCTGAACGAGGCACCGGGCCGTGAGGGCTGGTCGTACGACGGCATCGTCGCGTACTCCAAGATCTGCACGCACGTCGGCTGCCCGGTGGCGCTCTACGAGCAGCAGACGCATCACCTGCTGTGCCCGTGCCACCAGTCGACCTTCGACGTCACCGAGCACGCCAAGGTGATCTTCGGTCCTGCGAAGCGCCCGCTGCCGCAGCTGCCGATCGCGGTGGACGACGAGGGCTACCTCGTCGCGCAGCGCGACTTCACCGAGCCGATCGGTGCATCCTTCTTCGAGCGACTGAACCACGTCGACCCCGAGCACGTGCAGGCGTCGGCTGCTGAGACGGAGACCCGCGCATGACCTCCACCGCCACGCGTCCCTCGCTGACCGCGAAGGCATCGAACTACCTCGACGAGCGCACCAGCATGTCGACCATGGTCGCCGCGCTCGGCCGCAAGGTCTTCCCCGACCACTGGTCGTTCATGCTCGGCGAGGTCATCCTCTACTCCTTCGTCGCGATCCTGCTCTCCGGCACGTTCCTGACGTTCTTCTTCGAGCCGTCGATGACGGCCGTGGAGTACCACGGCTCCTACGTGCCGCTCAAGGGCCTCGAGATGTCGGCGGCGTACGCATCCGCGCTCGACCTCTCCTTCGACATCCGCGGCGGGCTGCTCATGCGGCAGCTGCACCACTGGGCCGCGCTGCTGTTCATCGCCGCGATCGGCCTGCACATGCTGCGCGTGTTCTTCACCGGCGCCTTCCGCAAGCCGCGCGAGATCAACTGGGTGATCGGCTTCGTGCTCTTCATCCTCGCGATGGCCGAGGGCTTCACCGGCTACTCGCTCCCCGACGACCTGCTCTCGGGCAACGGCCTCGCCATCATCAACGGCATGGTCAAGGGCATCCCGATCATCGGCACCTGGATCTCGTACCTGCTGTTCGGCGGCATCTTCCCGGGCCACGAGATCGTGCCGCGCCTGTTCGTGCTGCACATCATGCTGCTGCCGGCGCTGGTGATCGCCTTCATCGGCATCCACATGGTGCTGCTGATCGTGAACAAGCACACGCAGTTCGCGGGCCCCGGCAAGACCAACGACAACGTCGTCGGCGCGCCGATCATGCCGCTGTTCGCGGCCAAGGCCGGCTCGTTCTTCTTCATCGTCTTCGGCATCCTGGTGGCGATGGCGTCGACCTTCACGATCCTGCCGCTGTGGGACTTCGGGCCCTATGATCCATCGCCGGTCTCCGCCGGCACCCAGCCGGACTGGTACATCGGCTTCGCCGACGGCGCGCTCAGACTTGCGCCGGGTCTGGAGTCCGAGATCTTCGGCCTGACCCTGTCGTGGAACATCCTGCTGCCCATGGCGGTGCTCGGCGCCTTTATCGTGCTCGTGATGTTCTATCCCTTCATCGAGGCGTGGATCACGGGCGACAAGCGCGAGCACCACATCGCCGAGCGTCCCCGCAACAACCCGACGCGCACCGCGATCGGCTCCGCCGGCGTCTGGTTCTACGCGATCCTGTGGGCCGCGGCCTCGTCCGACCTCATCGCGACGCACTTCAACCTCAACGTGTTCCAGGTGACCTGGGCGCTGCAGGCGATGCTCATCGTCGGCACCGTGATCGTCTACTTCCTGGCGAAGCGCATCGCGATCGGCCTGCAGAAGAAGGATCGCGAGATCCTGCTGCACGGCTACGAGACCGGCAACATCCGCCGCCTCCCCGGTGGTGCGTACATCGAGGTGCACGAGCCGCTCGACGAGTACCAGTCGTGGAAGCTCAAGGCCTTCGAGAGCTACGAGCCGGTGATGGTGCGACCGAACGCCGACGGCAAGATCACCGCCGGCACGCACATGCGCGCGGCGCTCACCCGCTGGTTCTTCGAGGACCGCATCGCGCCGGTCACGCGCGGCGAGCTCGAGGCCGCGAAGCACGACCACTAGCGACGATCGACGCGAAGCAGGGCCCGGGGCGACCCGGGCCCTGCTTCGCGCTCCCGGCGGCTGGAATGCGGCGCGTGGCCGGGCGTTGGTCTGGGTGGAGAGGACACAGCATGAGCATCGAGTTCGGCGCCCACACCTTCGCCGCCATCCCGCATACCGATGGCAGCCCCGTCAGCCACGCGCAGGTGCTGCGCGACGTCGTGGCGGAGGGCATCGCCGCCGACCGCGCTGGTCTGCGCTTCTTCGGCATCGGCGAGCATCACCGGGAGGACTTCGCGGCCAGCGCGCCGGAGATCCTGCTCGCGGCGATCGCCACGGTGACCGAGCGCATCCGGCTCGGCACCGCGGTGACGGTGCTCTCCTCGAACGATCCTGTGCGCGTCTTCGAGCAGTTCTCGACCATCGACGGCATCTCCGGCGGTCGCGCCGAGATGATCGTGGGCCGCGGCTCGTTCGTGGAGTCGTTCCCGCTGTTCGGCTACCGGCTCGAGGACTACCAGGAGCTGTTCGAGGAGCGGCTGGAGCTGCTGGCCGCCGTGGTGCGCGAGACGCCGGTGACGTGGTCCGGTCGGCTGCGCGCGCCGCTGGCGCAGCAGCAGATCTTCCCGCCCTCGCACGCCGCCGAGCACGGCGGGCGGATCCCGGTGTGGGTGGGCGTCGGCGGCTCCCCCGAGTCCGTCATCCGCGCGGCGAAGCACGGCTTCGACATGATGCTCGCGATCATCGGCGGCTCTCCCGCGCAGTTCGCGCCCTTCGCCGGCCTCTACCGCAGGGCGATGGAGCAGTTCGGGCACGTGACCGATAACGGCACGCCGCTCGGCCGCGTCGGCATGCACTCCCCCGGGCTCGTCGCCGAGACCGACGAGGAGGCGAGGCGCATCCTGCTGCCGAAGTGGCTGGTCTTCCGCAACCGCCTCGGGCGGGAGCGCGGCTGGGGCGAGGCCACCGAGCGCGAGTTCGACGCGCAGCTGGCCGAGCACGGCGCCCTCTTCGCCGGCAGCCCGGAGACGGTCGCGCAGAAGATCGCCTGGGCGGTCGAAACACTCGGGGTGGAGCGCTTCGACCTGAAGTACGACGGCGGCACCTCGCACGAGGAGAACCTGCGCACGATCGAGCTCTTCGGCACGGAGGTCGTCCCGCGGGTGCGGGCGCTGCTCGGCACGTAGCGCGCCGGGCGGCAACTGCGTGCGGCTCCGCGATGGACCGTCAGGCGAGCAGGGCCTCGGCGCGCTCCAGCAGCCGCTGGGCGGCGGAGGCGCCGCGGTCGTCGCTGCGCCCGGCGTTGGCGAGCGCGTGCCCGAGCAGGTGGGTGGCCGCGATCGCGCACACTCGCTGATCGCCCTGCCATCCCGCCTGCAGCTCGTCGGCGAAGGATGCCAGCGCGCGTCCCGCTTCGACCGATGGCGCTCGTTCGATCGACGACACGACCACGTGCCCGTAGAGCGCGCCGCGATCGTCGGCAGGATCACCGAGGCCGGCGGTATCGATGTCGAGGATGCCGGTGATCGTCGACGGGTCCTGCTCGTCGACGAAGATCTGACCGAGGTGCAGGTCGCCGTGGATGGTGACCGGCCGCGGCACGGCGGTGGCCGCGTAGCGCTCGCGCACGACGCGCGCGAGCCTGGCGGTCTGACCGGCGAAGACCGGGGCGGTCTCCTCCATGCGCTCCGCGTACCAGTCGACGCGCCGCGCCAGGGACTCGCGGGCGCCGATCGTCACGGGCACCGTGGCGATGTGCTGCGTGAGCTCGTCGAGGCCGCGCGCGAAGCGATGGCGGTCGATCCGGTCGAAGACATCGATCGCCGGCACGCCAGGGAGCGCGCCCAGCAGCACCAGCCCCGCATCCGAGAACCCCAGGGATCGCGGCACCGGCACGCCCGCGTGCAGGAACCGCTCGTGCAGATCGTGGATGGTGCTGGCGAGCGAGGGGTGCACGACTTTCGCGAACCAGCTGTCGGTGGCCGTGTCGACGCGCAGCACCGCCCGCTTGCCGGGGCGGTAGGCCTCCATGCGCAGGCTCGCGCCGTCGGCGGCGATGCCGAACTTCGACAGCACCACACCGGCCGCCTCCGGGTAGGAGACCGCGGGCAGCGATGGCAGGGATGGGTCCTGCGGGTACACCCAGGCGGTGAGTCGCGCCCCGGCAGCGTCGGTCATCTCGACCGTGTGCTCGTCGGTCACCGCGGTGGGCGAGGTGTTCACGTAGATCGTCACCCGCTCGATGGTGTCCTGCTGCGTGCGGACGCCGCACGAGTAGCCGATGATGAAGCCCTCGTTGACGGGCTCCACATCCTTCTGCGTGAAGTCCACGAGCTCGCGGCCGCTCTCTGCGAGGAGACGCGTGAGCACGGCGGCGGCATTGTCGAGCATGGGCACCATCCAACACCCCCCGGCCGAGATGCGCCTGCGGCACGCGTATCGTTGCATCATGCGATGGCTGGGCAGGCTCATGACCGAGCAGCAGAGCTCCTGGCTGCAGGTGCTGAAGGTCGTGATCGCGATCGCGCTCTCCTGGCTGGCGAGCCAGCTGCTGCTCGGCGTCGAAGTGCCCGTCTTCGCCGCGATCGCGGCACTGCTGGTCGTGGCCCCCAGCGTCAATCAGTCGCTCGGCAAGGGCATCGAGCGCTCGTTCGGCGTGCTCGGCGGGGTGGTGCTCGCCTGGCTCGCGACCCTGGTGCTGCCGACCGGCCCGCTGCTGGTGCTCGCGGTCACGGTGGTCGCCGTGATCCTCGCGCGACTGCTGCGGCTCGCACCGATGGCAGCCAACCAGCTGCCCATCAGCGCGATGATCCTGCTGGCGCTGGGGGCGGGCAGCGGGCCGCTCTTCGGCGCCGAGCGGATCGTCGAGACGATCATCGGCGCGGTCATCGCCCTGGCCATCAACCTGCTCGTGGTGCCGCCCGTGCACCACGAGCCGGCGGAGCGCGCCATGCGCGAGCTCGCGCACGCGATCGCGGATGCCTACGCGCGGGTCGATCGCTCGCTCACGGCCGGCGCGGCGAGCGAGCACCTGCTCGAGGAGGCCAGGGCGCTGCGCGGGCGCGTGCAGGCGGCGCGTGCCGCTATGGATGCGCTGGAGGATTCGACGCAGCTGAACCCCCGCACCAAGCGCCTGCGGGCCAGGCTGGAGCGCGACGAGAGGCTGCTGCTCACGCTCACCGTGCTCGCCAATCGGGTGATCGGCATGTCACGGTCGATCGCCGACCGACTGGACGCATCCCTCGTCGACGACCCGACGGTGCTGCGCATCGCCTCGGAAGCACGCAGGATCGCGCACGAGACGCGCGCGCTGGTCGACCTGCATGCCCACGACGACGGCAGGACGATCACGATGCCGCGGCTCGACGGCGAGATGCTCACGAAGCCGATCCCGATGCCGGAGCCGCATCCGCAGCACTGGGTGCTGATCGGCGCGCTGCTCGAGGACGTGCGTCAGGCCAGGGAGTCGCTCGAGGCGGACGTCGACGCGGTATAGGGCACCAGCCACTGCAGCCGCCAGAACTCGTCGGCGCTCAGCTCGAACGAGTGCGTGTCGATCGCGACAGCGCGTCGCACCTCATCCGGCTCGAGGTGGGGACGGGCGAGGATCGTGACCGCCGACTGCCGCAGCAGCGTCGACTTGCCGTAGTGAATCGCGAGGATGTCGGCGGTGGCCGGGGTATCGGAGACGACGTAGGCGCTCGCCAGCAGGCGCGAGCGGCCCAGCATCCGCCACGAGAAGTGACGGCCTGCCCACAGGGCCTCGGCGATGACCTCGCGGTCGCCCTTGTCGGGGCGGTGGTACTCGTAGACCTCCCGCAGATGCAGCGGCGAGTTGCGCACGAGCTCGAAGGTGACGCGCGGATTCTTGCGTGCCGCGTTCGTCCAGTACGGGAACGTCGTCGCACGGATCGCCCAGGTGCCGCGGAGCAGCCGAGCGAGCTCGGCGGGATCTGCGACGCGTGACATGTCTTCAGGATAGCGACCGGATACGCTCGCGTCATGGCGACTGCTGACCTGGAACGCGCGATCACGGTTGCGACGAAGGCCTATGACGGCCGCGTCGACCGCCAGGGCGAGCCCTACGTCGCGCACGCCGTGCGGGTGATGCTCGCGGTGGAGACCGATGACGAGCGCGCCGTCGCGATCCTGCACGACGTCTTCGAGTGGGGCACGATCACGCTGCGCGAGTTCGCCAGCGCCAAGTTCCCCAAGCGCGTCATCGATGCGGTCGACGCGATGACCAAGCGCTACGGCGAGACGCCGGCGGAGCACATCGCGCGCATCCTCGCCTCGCCGCTCGCGACCACGGTGAAGCTCGCTGACCTGCGCGACAACGCGCTGGAGTGGCGGCTCGACGCGCTGCCCGACGAGCAGCTGCGCTCGCGGCTGGTCGCGATGTACCGCGAGAGCGCGGAGCTCATGGGCACCGACCTCGACGAGCTCTGCGGCCGCGAGGTGCGCTGACGGGCCTGGCGGCCCGCTACCAGATGCCCCACGGGCGGCGCCGCACGCGGCGCTCGACCGGCAGCAGCAGCCGCAGGAACATGCGGTAGCGAGGCTCGTCGAGCACCAGGTCGTGGCTCGGCAGGTGATCGACGATCGGCCCGAACAGGCGCTTGAAGATGCCGGGGCCGTGCATGCGATGCGACTCGTCGTCCGCCGCCCACGACGGCGGTGTCGCGTAGGTGTCGTAGACCTCCCGCCCCTGCTCCTTGAACCACTGCATGGCGGTCCAGCGCATCAGGTGCGCGCCGCCGCGGATCGCGCGGTCGGGAACCGAGCCGCCGTCCTTGGCGAGTGCGTAGCGGCCGAAGCCGATCATGAACGCCGATGCTTGCGGGCCCTCGTGCGCGCCGTCGTAGCCGAACCAGAAGTGGCCCTGGCCGCGGTCGCACAGCTCGCCCCACAGCGTGCGGTAGTAGTCGTACGACTTCATCGTGTCGACGCCCTTGCCGCCGGCGACGGTCTGCATCAGCTCGTACATCTGCCGGTAGGTCGCCTCCCCCGGCTCCTGCTTCTCGACCCGGTAGCCGTGCTTGATGGCGTTGCGGATGTGGTTGCGCAGCTTCTTGTTGAAGCCGGCGAAGATGTCATCGACGGGCGGGGTGAGGTCGACGAGCACGGTGTGGATGTTCTGCTGCACCGTGTTCGCGACCCGGAAGCCGGCCGCCCGCAGCGCGTCGCGGCGCTCTGTCGTATCGAGCTCGTACGGCTCCACCTTGACCGCGAAGACGCCCTTGGTGACATCGTCGCGGGCGGCGCGCAGCGCATCTGCGATGCCGGGCAGATCCTCGAAGCGCGCGCCGGGGCCGAGCGGCAGGTACCAGAACCTGCCCGCGAGGCTGCGGTGCTCGAGCGCGAGCACGTGCACCGTGGCGGGCCCCTCGAGCACGAGGAAGACCGGGCGCAGGCGCTCGGTCGACTTGAGGCGTGCGTAGGCCAGCCCCTGCGTCCACTGGCCGCCGTCGGGATTCGCCTCGACCCGGGCATCCCAGTCGGTGAGCTCGTCCTGCCGCGCTCGGCGGATCGTCCACGGGGTCGTCATGCTGGCCTCCTCATCGCAGTGCGTCGGTGCCGGGCTTGATGCGCCATTCGATGCGCCGCACGATGCGCTCCCACAGGCGGTGGCGGATGGGGCGCAGGATCACGTCGAACGACGGCAGGTAGCTCACCACCGGGCCGAACTTCTTCTTGAACTGGCCGACGCCGTAGTACCAGTGCGTCTCGTCGTCCATGTGCTCGGGCTTCGGGGTGCCGCACAGGTCGAACGCGACCTTGCCGTCGCTCGCGGCATCCTGCATCGCGCGCCAGAGCAGCAGCGCCGCTCCCCCGGCGATGGCGCGCGAGGGACGCGAGCCGCCGTCCTTGTAGACCGCGGTGCGCCCCGCGAGGGTGACGAAGATCGCCGCCTGTGCCTCACCGCCGTCGTCGTCGTAGCCGAAGTAGAACCGTCCGTTGCCGGTCTTGGCGAACTCGCCCCAGAACAGCCGGTAGTAGGCGTACTCGCGCATCGCGGCGACGCCCTGCCCGCCGTTGATGGTCTTGAGCAGGTCGTAGAAGCGCTCGAAGTCGTGCTCGGTCGCGTCCTGCGCCTCGATCCGCTCGATCCGGTAGCCCTTGTTCTCGGCTCCCCGGATCGAGGACCGGAGCTTCTTCTGGAACTCCATGATGAGGTCGTCGCCGAGCGTGAGATCCAGCACGACCGTGTGGGTGAGCAGCTGCATGTCGCGGCTGCGCACGGCGCCGGTCGACTCCATCCGCTCGATGAGCTCCGGCGTGCGCAGCAGGTGCGGCTCGACCTTGATCGCCAGCAGCCCGTCCTGCTGCTCGCCGAAGGCGCGCATGGCCGCGACCATGCCCTCCAGGTCGTCGCAGGTCGGCCCGAGCGGGATGTACCAGTAGCGACCCAGCCACACGGTGCCCTCGTGGGCGAGCGCGTAGACGGTCTGCGGACCCTCGATCACCAGGTGGCGCGGCGTCAGCCGGTCGTAGCGCTTGATCTCGCCCATCGCGCGGGCGCTCGTCATGATCCCGCCGTCGGGGTTCTGCTCGATCAGCGCATCCCAGCGCGCGATCTCGTCGTCGGTCGCGAAGCGGACGGCGGTCGTCATCGCAGCGTGTCCGGGCCCGGCTTGATGCGCCACTCGACGCGGCGCACGAGCTGCTCCCACACGCGGTGCCGCACCGGGTGCAGCACCAGGTCGAACGAGGGCAGGAAGCTCGAGATCGGCCCGAAGCGCAGCTTGAACTGCGCGAGGCCGTGGAACGGATGCGTGGGGTCGTCGGCGCGCTCGGGCGGCGGCGTGCCGGCGAGGTCGAAGGCGAGCTTGCCGTCGGCGATGCAGTCCTGCATGGCCGTCCACAGCAGCAGCGCCGAGCCGCCGTTGATCTTCCGATCCGGGCGGGATCCGCCGTCCTTGTAGACCGCGGTCTTGCCGACGGTGGTGACGAAGATGCCGGCCTGCGGCTCGCCGCTGTCGTCGTCGTAGCCGAAGTAGAAGCGGCCCGCGCCGGCGCGCGTGAACCGGCCCCAGAACTCGTCGTAGTAGGCACGCTCCCGCATGCCCGCCATGCCCTTGCCGCCCGCGACGGTGTGCATCATCGCGTACATGCGGTCGAAGGTCTCCTGGGTGGGCTCTGGCCGCTCGACCCGGTAGCCCTTCTTCGTCGCACCCCGCACCTGCCGGCGGATCATCTGCGAGAACGAGGCGAAGAGCTCCTCCTCGCCCTGCGTGAGATCGAGCACCACCGTGTGCGTCATCACCTGCATGTCGCGGCTCTGCTCGAGCCCCATCGCGACCAGCTCGTTGATGCGCTCGGGACTGCGCTCGAGGTGCGGCTCGATCTTGACCACCAGCAGCCCGCGCTCGCGGGAGGCGAACTCGCGCAGCGCCTCGACGACCGGGCCCATGCGCGTCGCCGTCGGCCCCATCGGCAGGTACCAGTAGCGGCCGAGCGAGACGGTGCCCTCGAGGGCGAGGGCGTGGATGCGCTCCGTCCTGACCGTCGCATCGCCGTCGGCCCGAGCCGGGGTGTCGATGACGAGGAAGACCGGTTCGAGACCGTCGAATCGCTTGGTCTCGGCGAACGCTCGCGACTGCACCATGTGGCCGCCGTCCGGGTTCGTCTCGATGAGCGCATCCCACTCGGCGATCTCGTCGGTGGTGGCGCGGCGGACGGAAGCTGCGATGAGCATGGAACCTCTCGGGCTGGCTGACTCCCCAGCCTACGACCCGGCTCTGGGCGCCGTGGTCGGCTCGCCGCGCAGGTCGCGCACCAGCAGGGTCGCGCCGACGATCGCGACCGGAGTGGCCACCACGGCGACGCCGGGGATGAGCAGCAGCAGGTAGGCGACGATGCCGAAGCCGAGCGAGCGCCACGGCCGCGACCGCAGCAGGGCGCGCCGCTCCGCGAGCGTCATGCCGCGCGCGTCGCCGGCGTGCCCGGTCAGCTCGCGAGCGAGTGCCCGCCCGCCGAGGATCGCGCCGAGCGCGATGCCGACGACCGTGCCCACGACGGGGATGAGCCCCACGACGAAGACCACCGCGGCGGTGCCGATCGCCATGCCGATGAGCACCGCGGCGTCGCGCAGGCCCCGTCGCGCGGATGCCCAGAAGCCCGGCTCCTCGCTCGCTCTCGCGCCGCCCAGTCGCTCCTCGACCGAGCGCGAGATGCGGGCGTAGAACGGGTCGCCGACCGCGAGCGTCACCGCGACGAAGGTCAGCACGCACAGCACGATGACGCCCACGAGCAGGCCCACCCCGAGCGCCAGGCGCAGCAGCCCCGACCACTGCGCATCCCAGCTGTCGGCGAACGGGGTCAGCGCTGCAGCCCATCCGCCCACCTGGAAGCCCAGCAGGATCACGAGCGCGAGCATGAGGCTGCCGACGATGAGCGCCGGCACGGCGCCGAGCACCATGAGCCCGGGGCTCGACGCCCAGGTGCCGAAGCCGCGCAGGAACAGACCGGCGCCCGCCAGCAGCTCGGAGATCCGATGTCGCATGCGAGCCATGCTGGCATGCGCCGCCCGGGCGCATCCGTAGGATCGCCTCGTGTCGATCCCCGTGCAGCAGCGCAGTCCGATGCACGCCGTGGCCGTGCTGCTCGCCGCCGTGCTGTGGGGCACCACCGGCACCGTCGCGCACTTCGCCCCGGCAGGATCGAACCCGCTCGCGATCGGCCTCGCCACGTTCGGCATCGGCGGTCTGGTGCTCGCGGCGGTCTCTGCCCGGCGGGTCGCGGCCGTGCTGCGGCAGCGTGCGCACCTCGGCTGGGTGCTGGCGGGCGCCGTCGGCGTGGTGCTCTACCCCGCCGGCTACTACCCGGCGATGGCGCTCGCGGGCGTCGCCGTCGGCAACGTCGTCGCGCTGGGCTCCGGCCCGATCTTCGCCGCGCTGCTGGAGTGGCTCGTCGACCGGCGCCGTCCCGACGCGCGCTGGGCGGTCGCCACCGCGGTCGCCGCCACGGGTATCGTGCTGCTCGTCTCCGGTGAGCCCGCGACCGACGGCACCGCCGCGGCGGATCCCGCCGGCGCCGCGCTCGGCGTCGTCCTCGCGCTCGCCGCCGGGTTCGGCTACGCGCTGTACGCCTTCGCCGGCGCACGGCTCATCGGGCGCGGTGCGCCGTCCACGGGCGCGATGGGGGCGCTCTTCCTGGTCGGCGGCGCCGCGTGCCTCGCGTGGCTCGCGCTGGTCGGGATCGGCCCGCTCGGCTCCCCGGCCGGGCTCGCCACCATCGGCTACCTGGGGCTCGTGCCGATGGCGCTCGCCTACCTGCTGTTCGGCTACGGCCTGCGGGTGCTGCGCTCCTCGACCGCGACCACCATCGCGCTGCTCGAGCCGGTGGTGGCGACGCTGCTGGCGGTCGCTGTGGTCGGTGAGCGCCCCAGCCCGATCGGCTGGGCGGGCCTCGCCGCGATCGCCCTCGGCATCGCGCTGCTGACGGTGCGCCGGCCCTTGACAGCCCGCGGTCGGCGCGTAGCGTTGGTGGACGGTGCGGTTGCCGCCAGCGCGGCGGACGACAGCGCCGAGACCGCCTACGACGACGCCGACGACACGGAGCAGGGGCATGACCGAGCACGACCCCAGGACGAAGCACCGCAGCGATGACTTCCCGGTGCAGCAGCAGTCGCAGCAGCCCGGCATGACCGCGGCGACCGACCCCGTGCCGGACCACGGCGAGCAGAGCTGGGTCGGGCACGGTCGGCTCGCCGGGCTGCGCGCGCTCATCACCGGCGGCGACAGCGGCATCGGCCGGGCGGTCGCGATCGCGTACGCGCGCGAGGGCGCCGACATCGCGATCGTGCACCTGCCGGAAGAGGCCGAGGATGCCGCCGAGACGGGCAGGCTCGTCGAGGCAGCCGGCCGACGCTTCCACGCCATGGCGCTCGATCTCAGCGAGGAGCAGGGCTGCATGGACGCCGTCGCGGGCACCGTCGCGACGCTCGGCGGCCTGGACGTGCTCGTGAGCAATGCCGCCTACCAGCGGCAGCGCGACGGCGTGCACACGATGGAGGTCGCCGAGATCGAGCGGGTGTTCCGCACCAACCTGGTCGCGGCGATCGTGCTCGCGCGCGAGGCGGTGCCGCACCTGCAGCCGGGCGCGTCGATCATCGTCACGACCTCCATCCAGGCGGAGGAGCCGAGCGCCGGGCTGCTCGACTACGCCATGACCAAGGCGGCGCTGGTGGCCTATGTCGAGGCACTCGCGACCGAGCTGGGTGAGCGGGGCATCCGCGTCAACGGCGTGGCCCCCGGCCCGATCTGGACGCCGCTCATCCCCGCCACCGACTTCCCGGACGAGAAAGTGGAGGAGTTCGGCAAGAACACGCCGCTGGGCAGAGCTGGGCAGCCCGCCGAGCTCGCCGGCGCCTACGTCTACCTCGCCAGCGAGGAGGCGTCGTACGTCTCGGGCGCGATCGTGCCCGTCACAGGAGGAAGGGGATTCTGATGCCGGAACCGCAGATCAAGGACGAGGAGCTCTACCAGAAGCTGCGCGACGAGGGCGACTCGAAGGAGAAGGCGGCGCGCATCTCGAACGCCGCGGCCCGCGACGGGCGCTCCTCGGTCGGCGAGCGCGGCGGCGAGGCCGAGGACTACGAGGATCGCACCGTGGAGGAGCTGCAGCAGCGCGCGAAGGAGCTCGGCATCGAGGGCTACTCCGACCTTCGCAAGGCCGAGCTGATCGAGCGGCTGCGCAATCACTGACCTTTGAGCAACCGGGTGAGATGATGCCCGGGTGACTGCGCATGATCGCGGGCGGGACGAGACTCCCGATGAGCGAGCCGATCGGAACTTCGGCGACATCCTGCAAGAGCTCCGCGTCGTGCTGACCGGCACGCAGTTGATCTCGGGCTTCCTGCTCGCGGTGGCGTTCCAGAGCGGCTTCAAAGACCTCGACGCGCGTGAGCTGGTGCACTACCTGGTGCTCGTCGCCGTCGCCGCGCTCGCAACGCTGCTTGGGATGACGCCCGTGGTCGTCCACCGGTTGCACTTCGCCAAACGAGTGAAGCGCCGCGTCGTGCTGCTCGGCAATCGGCTGCTCATCGTGACGCTCGTGGTCGTGTCGGCGCTCGTCGTCGGCGTCACCTCCTTCATCTTCGAGGTGGTCGTGTCGGCGGCGGCTGGCCTCTGGGCGGCGGGCGCAACCGTCACGATGATCCTCGCACTCTGGGCGATCGCTTGGAGCATGCGCGCCGATGCACCCGAGCGCGAGACCTGACCGCCCCTCCACCTGAACAACGACAGCCCGGCGGGTCCCAGAGCAGCCGCAGTGTCCTGAGTCCGCCGCCGATCAGCTGCAGGTCGGCTGCAGCTCTGTGGGGGATTCGCCGCCGACGAGTGCGGCGCCAACGGCGGCGGCTGAATAGCCGTCGGGCAGCAATTCCACCCTGGAGGCCAACTGGAGGGAGTCGAGGAACGGCGATTCGACTGCCCAGGCGTCGAGCACGGTGGCGACGGCGTCGATGAGCGGAGCGCCGAGACTGCTCATCCCGCCGCCGATCACCACCTTGTCCACGTCGACGCTGAGCACGAGCACCCTGACGCTGGCTGCGACGTTCTGCGTGAACCTGGTGAAGACGTCGGCGGCGACGGAGTCTCCATTGATGGCGGCAGCATGCAGCGCCTCCATCGGGCGCGGGCTCTCGGTCGGCCACATGCGGGCGATGCCCGAGCCAGATGCGACCAGTTCGAGGCAGCCGCGCTGACCGCACGCGCAGAGTGGCCCATCGGGATCGACGGGGATGTGGCCGATCTCCCCGGCGGTGCCGCGTGAACCTCGCCAGATCCGCCCCTCGAGGACGAGTCCCGCAGCGAGACCAGTGCCGAGATTCAGGTACGCCATCGAGTGCGTGGCCGGCTCTGCGAGCAGATGGTAGACCCCGACCGCGGCCGCGTTGACGTCGTTCTCCACATGTACACGCGTGCCGAGTCGATCGGCGAGGATGCTGCCGAGCTCCAGGTTCTCGAGTCCCAGGTTCACGGCGTGGCTCACCGTGCCGGAGGTCGCCGTGACGACGCCCGGGACGCCGACGCCGACGGAGGAGAAGCCTGAGGTAGCCATGCCTGCGACGGCGGCGAGTTCGTGTGCGGCGGCCACGGCGGTCGCAATGACCTCGGTCGCCCCGTAGCCGGTCGGTCGCACCGATTCGTGCTGGATGGTGCCATGATCGTCCATGAGCAGTGCCGCGGTCTTCGTACCGCCGATGTCGAGTCCGACTCTCACGCTGCCCTCCAGCCGCTCGACGACATGCTCTCGGCATGTGGCGGTGTGATGACCGTGGCAGCGCCGTCGGCGTGCGCTGACGCGAGCACTCCGTTGAGCACGTCGAGCACATGGAGCGCCCGAATGCCCGATGCCGTCGGCGTGCTCCCTCTTCTGAGGCCGCGGGCCATCTCGATGAGGCCCATCCCCATGAAGCCGGGGGTCGCACCCGCACCGATGTCGACCTCGGTGAAGTCGTGATCGCCGTCCCGTTTCAGGAGCACCGGGCCGCCCCAGGAGTTGGCTGCGGGGCCGATGAGGCTCCCCGCCGTTCCGTGGATCTCGAAGCCGGGCGTGCGCGTTCCGACGATGTCGAAGCTCGTGACGAGAGTGCCGAGCACGCCGCTCGCGAAGTTCAGCAAGCTCACGACATGCGTCGGCGTCTGGACGGCGAACGGAGTCCCGGCGCGGTCGCCGACCCGGATCACCCGCTCGCCGCGCGGCGTGCTTGCCAGACCCGCGACGCTGCTCACCGGTCCCAGCAACGCGACGAGTGCCGTGACGAAGTAGGGCCCGATGTCGAGCAGTGGGCCCGCCCCTGGACGGAACAAGAACTCCGGCGCGGGATGGAACCGGTCGGGGCCCGCACTCATCATGAACGCGTTCGCGCCGATCGGCTGCCCGATGGCCCCTTCAGCGATCAACCTGGCGCACGTCGTGAGCCCAGCTCCCATCACGGTATCCGGGGCGCTGCCGAGCCCGAGCCCGAGTCGCTGCGCAACGGCGACGATCGTTCGAGCGTCCTCCAAGTCCGGGGCGAGGGGCTTCTCGGTATAGACGTGCTTGCCCGACTCGAACGCCCGGAGGGTCACGTCGGCGTGCGCGTTCGGCAGCGTGAGGTTCAGCACCAGATCGATCTCGGGATCGGCGAGGAGCGCATCGACGCGCAACGCCGCCGGAACGCCGAATTCGCGCGCGACAGACTCTGCGCGCGCCCCGACGAGGTCCGCACAGGCCACCACCGTGAGCTCCTCGCTCGCGGCGGTGTTGCGCAGGTACTGACGGCTGACATTCCCGCACCCCACAAGACCGACCCGGATGGGACGGGAATCCGCAGTCTCCATCCCTCTACTGGCCCGCGTCGCCGATGATGACTTCGTGGCCGCTCGCGGCCGACTCGTAGACAGCGGCGAGGATGCGCATGATCTCGACGCCGTGCTCCACGGGAGCCACCGGTTCCGCCTGGCCGAGGCAGAGCGAGACGAAGTGAGCGATCTCGTTCGCGAAGCCCTCGTCGAAGTCGAAGGTGCGGTGATCGACCTGGGGACTGATGTTCAGCACGGTGTCGACCTTCTCGGTCACGATTCGAAGCTCCGGCTCGAGTTCCGCCCCGCCGTGCACGCCATAGAGGCTGATGCCGAGGTGGTCCTGCGCGGCATGCAGCGAATAGCTGGCCTCAAGCGTGAGGGTCGCGCCGTTGTCGAAGCGGATGAAGGCGACTGCGAGATCCTCGACGTCGCTCTGCGATGGATCGTAGTCCGCCACCTTGTAGCGCGACAGCGAGGTGACATTGGCGCGATTGCCGAGATGGCGGTACGTCGATGCGCTCACGCTCATGGCGCGAGGGCTGCCCATCATGTACCAGCAGATATCCAGCACGTGCACGCCGATGTCGATGAGTGGACCTCCGCCCGACCTGCTCGAGTCCGCGAACCAGCCGCCGGGATTGCCGAGACGGCGGATGTTCACGGCTTTGGCGTAGTAGATCTCACCGAGCTCACCCGCGTCGATGAACGACTTCAGCACCGTGGCGTTCGAGGCGAATCGGCGAACGAAGCCGACCTGCAGATGCTTGCCGGAGCGCGCGACCGCATCGGCGATCGCCTCCGCCTCGGCGACCGTCTTGCTGAGCGGCTTCTCGACGAGCACATGCTTGCCCGCGTCGAGCGCCGCGATGGCGAGCTCGGCATGACTGTCGTTCCATGTGCAGATGCTCACCGCGTCGATGTCGTCATCGGCGAGCAGATCGGCGAGCGCTGCGTGCACCCTCGTGGCCCCGTAGGTCCGGGCCACCTGCTTCGCGCGATCGACGTCGATGTCGTGGATGGCCACGATGTCGACGCTCGGATGCGCCGCGTACGACTGCAGATGCATGTGCGAGATGCTGCCGGCGCCGATGATCCCGATGCTCAATGTGCTCATGCTGTTCCCCCTCAGACTTCGGCGAACATGCGCTTGGCATTGGCGAGGCCCGTCTCGCAGGCCATGAGGCACTCTTCGATGCCTTCGAACTCGATGGAGACGAATCCGTCGAAGCCGGAGGCCTTGACCCCGGCGATGATTGCCCGCATGTCGAGGTCTCCGTAGCCGACGATCGATCCGAGGAGGTACTTGCCGCCAGGCGTGTGGTGCCAACCCTGGCCCGGGAACTGATCACGGATGTAGAAGTCCTTGAGATGGACGATCGACGCATACGGTGCGTTCTCGGCTACCGCGACGACAGGATTCTCATCGACCGAGAGGAAGTTCCCGACGTCGAGCGTCGTCTTGAAGTTGGGCTCATCGACAAGGTGGATGAGTCGTCTGACCCGCTCGCTGCCGTTCATGAGCAAGCCGTGGTTCTCGACGCTCGTCGTGATGCCGTACTGGGCGGCGTACTGGGCGATCGCCTTCGAGTGTTCCACCATGCGGGGAAGGAGCGCCTCGAACTCTGCGACATCCTTCGCCTTGTGCGCCCACTTCGCGACGTCGTGGCGGAACAGCATGATGCCGAGCTCGGCCGCGATGTCGATATGGCGCTTGAGCCGGGCGAGGTCGCGCTGCAGGTCATCGTCGTGGCCGAGGAAGTTCGCGGGCACGACGAGGTTGGAGAGGATCACCCCACGTTCCGCGGCCCGCTGCTTGATCGCCTGAACGAGCTCCGGGTCCTCATCGAGGTTCGACGTGTCGTTCGAGATCTCGGGCGAGAGCGAAACCGTCGCGATCTCCATGTGGGTCCCATCGCTCTCAGCGATCCAGTCGATGACATCCAGCATGCTCATGCGGCCGGTGCGAAGCTGCTGGTAGAAGGAGTAGGAGCTGAATCCGAATTCCACGTGTGATGTTCCTTAGCTGTCGTGCGTGTGCGGTGGTTGGTCTGGTCGGTGCATGGGGGGGCGAGTCAACTGAGCTGCATGTACTCCTGGCGACGCGCGGCCTGGCGTTCCGGGTCTGGCACCGGTGACGCCAGGAGCAGCTTCTTCGTGTAGGGGTGCTCCGGAGCGGAGGTGACGGTCTCGCCTCCGCCGGTCTCGATGATCGCGCCGCCGAGCATGACCGCGACCTCATGGCTGATGTACCGCACGACGGCGAGGTCGTGAGTGACGAAGAGATACGAGACACCGGTCTGCTCCTGAATGTCGATGAAGAGCTCGAGGATCTTCGACTGGGTGGAGAGGTCAAGGGCGCTGACTGGTTCGTCGCACACGATCAGCTTCGGCTCGAGGGCAAGCGCGCGGGCGATCGCGATCCTCTGTCGTTGCCCACCGGAGAACTCACGGGGCAGGCGCCGGCCCGCGTCGGTCGGGAGCTGGACGCTGTCGAGGAGCCGTCGAACCCGCTGCGACGCATCGACGCGGCCGATCCCGTTCGCCGCGAGCGGCTCCGCAAGGATCGCCTCGATCGTCATCGCCGGGTTGAGGGAGGAGTACGGGTCCTGGAAGACCACCCCGATGTCGCGGCTGAGGCGGCGTCGGTGCCGTGTCGAGAGCGCAGAGATCTCCTCGCCCTCGAATCGGATGCTGCCGGATTCTGCGGGGACGAGGCCGAGGATCGCGCGTCCGAGTGTCGTCTTGCCGGAACCCGACTCCCCCACGAGACCGAGCGTCGTACCGCGGTCGATGGAGATCGACACGTTCGTGAGCGCGCGGAACGGCGTGCGACGGAAGCCCTTCGCCCGATAGTCGACGTTGAGGTCCGTGACCTCGAGGAGCCGCGCCTCGGCGACGTGGTCCGTCTCGGTCATCCCAGCGCCCCCATCCCTGCCGGGCGCTCGGAGCGAGGGCGCGCGTCCTCGAGTGTCGCCTCGAGCAGCATGCGGGTGTACGCGTGCTGCGGCGCATCGAAGAGTTCACGAACACCGCGCTGCTCCACGATCACGCCTTCCTGCATCACGGCCACTCGGTCGCAGATGTCGGCGACGACTCCGAAGTTGTGCGTGACGAGGATCATGCCCATGTTCCGCTCTCGCTGCAACTCGCGAAGCAGGTTCAGCACGTCTGCCTGCACCGTCACGTCCAGGGCCGTGGTGGGCTCGTCTGCAATGAGGAGCTCGGGGTCGCACGACACGGCGCCGGCGATCAGCACGCGTTGCGCCATCCCTCCGCTCAGTTGGTGCGGATAGGCCGCCATGGTGCGGACCGGGTCGGGAATGCCGACGCGGTCGAGGAGTTCACGTGCCCGCTTGCTCGCCTCGGCCTTGCTGATGCCCAGCTTGTGGCGCATCGGCTTGGTCAGCTGCGTACCGATCGTGAACGACGGATCGAGGTTCGACATCGGCTCCTGTGGCACATACGCCATCTGGGTGCCACGGAGGGCCTGCAACTGCTGCTCGGTGGCACCGATGAGGGGCGTGCCTCCGAGCGTCATGCGCGCCGCGGAGACTCTCGCCTCGGGCGGCAGAAGCCCCAGGATGCCGAATGATGTCTGCGACTTGCCGGAGCCCGACTCGCCGACGAGACCGAGTACCTCGCCTCGGTCGACGTGAAGGGAGATGCCACGGACGACCGACTTCTCGGTCTCGCCGTCTCCGGGGTAGGTCACGCGGAGGTTGTCGACGAGCAGCAGCGCATCCGTCACCTCGACCACGGCGCCGTCGGTGGTCGAGACATCGAGGCTCGGTTCGGCGAGCACTGCCGCCGACGCGCGCTGCCGCTTCGGCCTCTTCGTGCGGTCGCCACGGTCGGCGCCCAGGGCATCGGCCATGGCGGCGCCGAAGACGACGAGGGCCATCACGGTCAGGCCGATTGCCGCGCCGGGGGCGATGACGAGTTCTGGCGCGCGATAGATGGTCTGGAACGCGGAGCTGAGCATGCCGCCCCAGCTGGGCCGCGACGGGTCGCCGAACCCGAGGAACTCGAGCCCGGACTGCACGATGATGGCGAGGCCGAAGACGAAGGACGCGCGCACGAGCAGCGGTCCGAGCACCACCGACAGGATGTGTCGGAAGATGATGCGAATGTCGCTCAGGCCCGAGACGCGAGCGGCGTCGATGTAGAGCTCGTCGCGCACGTTCACGACGACGCTGCGGGTCAGGCGGAACAGGTCGGGAGACGCGAGCACCCCCAGCGTCACCATTGTCGGTGCCAGGCCGCTGCCGAGCGACGTGATGACGACGATGATGATGAGGATCTCCGGCAGTGACATCAGCATGTTGGAGAACCAGTTGGCCACACCGTCGAACCATCTGGAGTAGTAGCCGGCGAGGAGCCCGGTCGGCACCCCGCAGAGGATGGCGGTGCCGATCATGATCGCGCCGGCTTGCAGGCTGACCTGCGCCCCCCAGAGCAGGCGGCTCAGCACGTCACGTCCGCTGGCATCGGTGCCGAACGGGTGCTCGCCACTCGGTGGCTGCAGGGTTTGAGAGAGTTCGATGAGGTTGGGGTCGTGCGGGGCGAGCTGCCTCGCGAAGACCGCGAGCACCAGGATGGCCAGGAGCACCGCCGCGGCCCCCATCCCAAGGGGGTTGCGGGCGAACCGCTTGAGTCGCCTGAACCGGAGGCTGTCGGTCGGCGTCAGTTGCGCTGCTGAGGTCATGCGTTCCGCACCTTCGGGTTGAGGGCGCCGTAGACGACGTCGACGGTCAGATTGACGAGGACCACGAGGGCCACGGTGAACAGGAGGACGCCCATGATCACCTGGATGTCGCTGTTGCCGCTGGCAGAGATCGCCACCGATCCGATGCCCTGCAGGCCGAACACCCGCTCGATGATCGCGGCCCCGCTCATGGCGGCGATGAACTGCAGGGAGAGCATCGTGAGAGCGGGAGGCGCGGCGTTGCGCAGAACGTGGGTGAGCAGGATGTTCCGCGAGGGAAGCCCCCGGCTGCGCAGGGTTCTGATGTAGTCCTGGCTGTAGACGTTGATCACGGAGTTGCGAAGCTGCTGTGCGATCGCGGCGATCGACCCGATGGCGAGCGAGATCACCGGGAGGGTGATGCTGAGCAGCCAGTCGCTCGGAGAGTCGAAGATGTGGGTGTATCCGGTCGCGGGGAACCATTGCAGGTTCACGGCGAAGATGATCGCCAGGATGATCGCCACCCAGAAGTTCGGGAGCGCGAAACCGAGCACCATGATGACCTGCAGAAATCGATCGAAGCGCCCGGGCTTGATGGCGGCGACGAGCCCGAGCACGACGCCGACTGCGGCTGCGACGATGATGGCGCCGAGCGCGAGGGACACGGTGACGGGAAGTCTCGTGACGATCAGGTCGATGACTGGCGTGTTCTGCGCCGACGACATCCCGAGATCTCCACGCAGGGCGTGGCCGAGCCAGTCGAGGTACTGCTCGACGATGGGACGGTCGAGACCGAGCTGCAGGCGGCGGGTCTCGACCTGCTCCTCCGTGGCATAGAGGCCGAGGGCGCCCCTGGCAGGGTCAGTGCCCGTGAGCTTCAGGAAGAAGAACATACCGGTCACCACAGCGAAGGCCAGGCCTATGCCCGCGGCGACGCGGCGCGCGATGAAGCGCAACATGGTGGCTCCTTGGTTGAGGGTGCGGTGGGGCGAACCGGTGGTCCGCCCCACCGACTGGTCAGCTGGCCGGGGCGAAGAAGCGCAGGCTCGGCACCAACTGAGCCTGCTGCATCGTCACTGAGATCTCCGGGGAGGACAGGTAGATGTTCTGCTGGGTGACGATCGGCGCGAACCACGCCTCCTCGACCAGGTGGGTGTTGAGTTCCTGATAGAGCGCTGCCTGCTCATCGCCGGTCGCGAGCGGGATCTCCTCGAGCAGCCTCGAGACGGTCTCGTCGGTGTAGCCGAAGTTGTTCCACAGCGAATCCGGGGTGAGCTTGTTCAGCACGTCGGTCCAGGCGGGGATGTTCGTGGAGAACGACAGCATGAACGCGGGCTGACCGATGAGCGTGTCGAGACCGCCATTGGCGAAGCCGTTGATCGGAACCTGCTCGACCTCGACGCCGATGTCGGCGAGGTACTGGGCCACGATCGGCACCAGCGGCGACATGAAGCCCTCCGAGTAGGAGATCGGGATCGAGAAGCCCTCGGGGTAGCCGGCCTCCGCGAGCAGCTCCCTCGCCCGCTCTGGGTCGTACGGGTATGCGTCGTTGAGGTCTTCCACCCATGCCTCGCTGGCAGGGTTGAACGTCTGCGTCGAGACCTGGCCGAATCCGCTGTAGTAGGTCTCGAGGATCGCCTCGCGATCGAGCGCGTGGTTGAACGCCTGCCGCACCCGAACATCGCCGAGCGGCTCGAGTACGGTGCCCGCACGGTCCTGCATGATGATGCCCTGCCACTCGCCTGGCACGGTCTGCACCGTGAGGTTGTCCGACTCCGCCTGCGCGACCATGTCGGATGTCCCGTACATGAACTGGATCTGGCCGGTCGCGAGTGCGTTGTAGCGGGCCGAGAAGTCCTCGTACGGTCGGATCTCGATCGTGTCGAACGGGAACGCCTCGGCGTTCCAATAGTCCGGGTTGGCATCGAAGATGTAGCTCACGGCAGGCTCGGATTCGGCCTGGTTCAGGGTGTATGGCCCGCTTCCCACCGGATCGCTGCCGAGCGTGCCCGCCTCGATGGCGGCCGGGCTGGCCATGAACCCGAGGTAGGTGGCCAGGGCCGAGAGCAGACCTGGATTCGGTGCCGCAAGGTTCAGCTGCACGGTGTAGTCGTCGACCACGACGACCTCGGTGATCGTCTTCGCGGCTTCGGAAGCGCTGCCGGCGCCGGCCCTGCGAGCGTCGATGTTGACGACGACTGCGTTGGCGTCGAAGGGGGTCTCGTCGCTGAAGACGACGTCTTCGCGAAGTTCCAGCGTGAGCTGGGTGAGGTCGTCGTTGTACGTGTACTCCGTGGCGAGGTTTCCCTCGATGGTCGACTCCGCCGTCCTCCTCAGCAACGAGTCGTAGACGGCATCCGCGTACTGGATGATCGCGCCTTCCTTCATCTCTGCGGGGTCCCAGGTGATCGCGTCACCGTTGTTGCCGATGACGAGGGTCGCCGGGGCGGCCTCCTCTTCTTCGGTCGTCGCACCGGAGCTGCATCCGGTGAGTATCAGAGCGCCTGCGACTGCTAGCGCGCCGAGCTTCGTTGCCATTCGCACGATTCGTTCTCCTCTATGTTGTGATCGACTCTGATGTGGGCACGAGGGATCTGGGTTGGTGTGGGGTCATGAGACGCCGAGCTCTCTCGAGAGCACCATCGCCGCGGCGCCTCGCGTGACGATGTCGTCACCGAGTTCGGTCATGCGCAGCGTCAGCGCTCCGTGGAATTCGGCCATCGTCCGCTCACGGATCGATGCGAGTGCTGCGGATGCGAGCACGCCGTCGAGCAGCGCCGTGGGGCCGCTGAGCACGATCTCGGCGAGGTTCAGCGCGCCGACGATCGGGGCCATCGCGATGCCGAGTCGACGTCCGGCCTGCTCGAGCACGTCGTCCGCGGCACTCGCGGTCGCGTGCTCCAACTTGGCTGCCAGGCGGGGCACGGCCAGCCAGGTTTCGAGGCATCCGTCTTTGCCGCAGACGCATCGGTCTCCGCCATCGGTACCGACGACGACGTGGCCGATCTCGCCCGATGCGAAGCGGCTCCCTCGGAGCAGCTGCCCGCCGAGGAGGAGTCCGGCACCGACACCGAGGCCGACCTTGATGATCATGAAGTCCGCGTCGGCGCCGCCGAAGCTGTGCTCGGCGAGCGCCGCGACATTCGCATCGTTGGCGACCATGACGGGATGATCGAATCGCGCCGAGGTCTGAGCCTGGAGATCGAGGCGTGTCCAGCCCAGGTTCGGCGCGCTCAGGACGACGCCGCTCGCGTCGACGACGCCAGGCGATCCGATGCCGATGCCGAGCACCGGCGCGGTCGTCTCCGCGAGCAGGTCCGCCACGAGGGTCATGACCTTCGCGACGGCCGCATCGCCTGTCACGGCGTCGAGCGGCGCCTCGATCGTCGTGAGAACGGTGCCGTCGAGATCGAGCACGGCGCCACGGAACTGCTCGGAAGCGCTGAGGTCGACGCCGATGATCTGGAACGCGTCCCGATCGAGCCCGAGCAGCGTGGCCGGCTTGCCCGGCCGGATGTCCTCGCGAGTGCCGAGCTCGACAATGAGGCCGTTGGACATGAGTTCCGCGACGAGGTCCGAAACGGTGACGCGTGTGAGGCCCGTCGCGCGGGCAATGTCAGCGCGGCTCCTGCTGCCCTTGCGCCACAGCGTCTGGAGCACGAGGGAGAGGTTGTGGGCCCGCGCCTGTCCCGGCAGCCGCTTCGCGGTCGGCCGCAGAGCGTGGCCAGGCAGGGACTCCGTCGTCATGAATGTTAGTAGAGCGTACAAACAAACTCGGCGCAAGTCTTTGACGCGGTGGATGCGCGAGCCGCAACCCGGAACGCGCCATGCGGGGACTATCGCTCGGCCACGATCCGCGCTTGGCTTGGGCACAGAAGCAGGACTCGGAAACGGCGTTCGCGTCTATGGATGACATGTGAGTACGCTGTCCGTCGACCGAAACGAGGGGAACGACGATGTCAGACATCACATTCCAGATCATCGCGATCGGGCTGTACTTCGCAGCGATGATCGCGATCGGCGTCTACGCCGCACGCAAGACCTCGAGCCACGAGGACTACATGCTCGGTGGTCGCAACCTCAACCCGTTCACGGCGGCGCTGTCCGCCGGCGCCTCCGACATGTCGGGCTGGCTCATGCTGGGTCTCCCGGGCGCGATCTACGCCGCCGGACTCATCGAAGCGTGGATCGCCATCGGTCTCACCGTCGGCGCCTTCCTGAACTGGCAGTTCGTCGCGCCGCGGCTGCGCGCCTACACCGAGGTGTCGAACAACTCGATCACCATCCCGAGCTTCTTCGAGAACCGTCTGCGCGACCGCACGCGGCTGCTGCGCCTGGTCGCGGGCGTCGTCATCCTGGTCTTCTTCACGTTCTACGTCTCCTCGGGCATGGTCGCCGGCGGAGTCTTCTTCGAGGCGTCGTTCGGCGTCGACTACACCTGGGGCATGCTCCTGGTCGCGGGCGTGACCCTCAGCTACACGCTCTTCGGCGGCTTCCTGGGAGCATCGTTCACCGACGTCGCGCAGGGCATGATGATGTTCCTCGCGCTCATCATCATCCCGATCATGGCGTTCGTCACGGTGGGCGGCTTCGAGGGCGTGCAGAGCGGCGTCGAGGCGTCGGGCGCAGAGCTCACCGGCCTGTTCCCCGCTGATCTCGACGGCATGGCGGTCATCGGCATCATCTCGGCGCTCGCCTGGGGCCTGGGCTACGTCGGTCAGCCGCACATCATCGTGCGGTTCATGGCGCTCAGGGATGTGCACGCGGCCAAGGCCGGTCGCAACATCGGCATCAGCTGGATGGTCATCTCGCTGATCGGCGCCGTCATCGCGGGCTTCGTCGGCATCGCCTACATCCAGCAGAGCGGCATCACGCTCGACAACCCCGAGACGGTCGTGCTCGTCATGGCGCAGGCGCTGCTGCACCCCTTCGTCGCCGGTCTCGTGCTGGCGGCGGTGGTCGCCGCCATCATGTCGACCATCTCGAGCCAGCTCATCGTGTGCTCGTCGGCGCTGGTCGAGGACCTGTTCCAGGTGTTCACGAAGGAGAAGCCGTCGCAGAAGCTGCTCGTCATCCTCGGCCGCGCCTGCGTCCTGGTCGTCGCGATCATCGCCGGGCTGCTGGCGCTCAACCCGTCGGACACGATCCTGGGCCTCGTGGGCTTCGCGTGGGCGGGCTTCGGTGCCGCCTTCGGCCCGATCGTGCTGCTGAGCCTCTACTGGCGCAAGCTCACCAACTGGGGCGCGCTGGCCGCCATGATCGTGGGTGCCGCGACCGTGTTCATCTGGGACGCGCTCGAGAAGGCGACCGGTATCGAGCTCTTCACGCTGTACGAGATCGTCCCCGGCTTCGTGCTCGCCATGCTCGTGGCCGTGGTCGTCAGCCTCGCCACCCACAAGCACAGCGCGGCGATCGACGATGAGTTCACCAAGACCGGCTCGATCGTGGCGCTCAGCAATGCCGGCGCATCGACGGAGGAGGCTGCCGCGCGCGTCAGCCGCGGAGCCGCGGCCGACCGGAACGTGCTGCCGTAACGAGCGGACCGGGCTGGGCGCGAGCGCGCCCAGCCCGGCTGCTCGCCGCCGACATCGCACGTTGACCGCGCGGGCCGCGGGTCAGCGTCGCCTGCGCCGCGCGGCCAGGCCAGCGAGCACTGCGTGCAGCAGCGGCACGACCGCGATGACCAGCAGCGTGGTGCCCAGTACCTCCTGCTCGTCCCGCAGCAGCGCGCCCGCCACCGCAAGACCCGCGAAGAGCACCGCGGAGACGAGCTGGCGGGCCACGCGCTCCAGCCGCACGAGGCTGCGCTCGGCCTTCGGCGCAGAGACGGCGAGCCGGCCCTCCTCGGCGCGCGTCAGCACCGCATCCAGCCGGGCTGGCAGCTGCACGATCCGGCGCGCTGACGTGAACGCAGATCGCGCGACATCCTGCGCGAGATTGCCGCGTTCGTCGCGCAGCAGCCGGGCCGAGTACGGCTCGACCGCGTCCCAGAGGTTGAACGCCGGGTCGAGCGAGCTGCAGACGCCGGAGGTCAGCGACATGGCGCGGATGACGAGCAGGAAGTCCTCCGGCAGCTGGAAGGGCAGCGCGCGCATGAGCTCCTGGAACTCGAGCGCGAAGTCGCGGAACTCGCGCGGGTCGACCTCGCGCAGCTCGGCGAAGCCCATGCCGCCGAAGCGAGCGAAGGCGTGCTGCATCGCGCGCTCGAGCTCGGCGGTGTCCGCCGAGGGCAGCAGCGCCCCCACCTCGCGCATCGCCTCGACCATGCCGTGCCCGTCGCGGGCGGCCGCAGCGATCAGCAGCGTGCGCAGCCCGCGACGCGTGCTCTCCGGAACCCGCCCCATCATGCCGAAGTCGATGAACGTCAGCTGCCACGCGACCGTGCTGGCTCCATCGGTGCTGTCCGCATCCGTGCTGGGCGTGACGAAGAGGTTGCCGGGGTGCGGATCGGCGTGGCAGAAGCCGTGCACGAACAGCTGGTCGAACATGACGCGGGCGAACTCCTGCGCGACCTCCCTGGGGTCGATCCCGGCGGCACGGAGCGCGTCGAGATCGGTGAGCTTGATCGCGGTGACGTCGGCGAGCGTGAGCACGCGCCGCGTGGTGCGCTCCCACACCACGTGCGGCACCGCCACCCGGGGCTGGTCGGCGAAGTCGGCAGCGAAGCGCTCGGCGTTCGCGGCCTCCTGCAGGTAGTCGATCTCGGCGAGGCTCGTGGTCGCGAACTCCTCGACCAGCACCGGCATGTCGACGCGATCGGAGACCAGGCGCACCCGGCTCAGCCAGCGCCCCACGACCCGCAGCGCCGCGAGGTCGACGTCGACGATCGTCTGGATGCCGGGACGCTGCACCTTGACGACCGCCTGGTCGCTGCCGAGCGCGTCGGCGTCGAAGCGGGCGAGCGTGACGCGATGCGCCTGCCCCAGCGAGGCGGCGGCCAGCGGCTCGCGCTCGATCGCGTCGAATGCGCGCTCGAGCGGCATCCCCAAGTCGTCCTCGATCGCGCGGCGCAGCGGCTCGAAGGGCACCTCCGGCGCCTCGTCCTGCAGCCCCTCGAGCTCGCGCGTGATCTCGGGCGGCAGCACGTCGAGGCGGGAGGACATGAACTGCCCCACCTTGATCATGAGCCCACCGAGATCGATCGCCAGTGCGTGGAAGCGCCGTGCGAAGCGCGTCATCCTCCGGCTGCGACCGCGCGCGGCGAGCGCCGACAGGCCGAGGCGCGGCAGCAGGATCTCGAACCACCAGGTGATGGCGAGGTGGCGCGCGGCGAAGCGCAGGATGCGGCGGTAGCGAGCGCGTGGGTGGTCGGCGGCGGTCATCGGCTCTCCTCGACCCGACGCGCCGGCGGCGCGCTGCTCAATCCTGAGCGAGGATCGAGTAGAGCCTACGGCGCGCGTCCTCGAGGACGGTGACCGCCTGCTGCACCTGCTCGGGGCTCCCGGTGCGGCCGACCTGGGCGGCGGCCTGCGCGAGGTCGATGCCGGCCTTCGGCAGCGCCGAGAATCCGGACTGCTCGCGGTCGCCCTGCGGCAGCCACGCGTGGCGATCCTTGGCGGCATCCGCCTCCGCACGGCCGCCTTCGGCGAGCGAGTAGGTCTTGCGTCCGTCCGCCTCCGCCGCCGTGATGAGGCCCTCGTCGGCCAGCAGCTGCAGGGTCGGGTAGACCGAGCCGGGGCTGGGCCGCCACGCGCCGTCGCTGCGCTCCTCGATCTCCTGGATGATCTGGTAGCCGTGCATCGGGCGCTCCGCGAGCAGCGCGAGCACCGCCGCGCGCACGTCGCCGCGTCCCATGCGCGATCCGCCACGGCGATCGAACGCGGTGCGCAGGCTGTCCATCGCCTCCCACATGTGCGCGCCCGGGCCGCGGTCGAATCCTCGTGCCCCATCGAAGCCAGCGCTTCCGAACGTTCCGTGCATGGTGCCCTCCTCGGCTCACCGACTGTCGGCGATACTCAACGATAGATCGGATATCGCTGAGGCGGTAGGGCCGATCTGCCGCGAAGAAGGGGCTCGCCCTCAGCGCCCGCGCGCGGCATCCTTGAAGGTGCCAGCCGACGACGACGCCGGTCCGGCGCCCGGGGAGGTGCGCCATGACGGAGCGACTGCCGATCATCTACGTCCGCGGCTATGCCGGCGGGCAGAGCGGGATCGACACCCAGACCGACGACCCGTTCTACGGCTTCAACGTCGGCTCCACCCACGTGCGGGTCGGTGCGCGCGGCACGCCGACGCTGTACCAGTTCGAGAGTCCGCTGCTGCGGCTGATGCTCGACCACGACTACGACCTCAAGGTGAAGGGCGGCCAGCTCGCGTGGCTGACCGCGCAGGACAACGGCACGGTCGACCCCGCCACCATCTGGATCCACCGGTTCTACGACATCTCGGCATCCACCTTCGGCGAGAAGCCGCAGGAGTACCGGCTCGAAGATGCCGCCGAGAGCCTGCTCGAGCTCATCGAGCTCGTGCGGCGCAAGACCGGGGCGCCTCGCGTCTTCCTGGTCGCGCATTCAATGGGCGGACTGATCTGCCGATCGCTCATCCAGAAGGTGATCCCCGACCGGCAGCGGGTGCGCGCGAAGCCGAAGACCGCGGTCGACTACGTCGAGCGGCTCTTCACCTACGCCACGCCGCACGGCGGGATCGAGTTCGAGCTGGGGTTCGGGCTGCTGGAGAAGGCGCGAGATGCGTTCGGCATCAACGGCGCCGACATCTTCGGGCCGCAGCGCATGTGGGAGTTCCTCACCCCCGGCGACGAGCCCGGTCCGGTGCCGGATGGCTGGGATCCGCGCACCGTGCCGGACGATGCCTTCCCGAAGGACCGCATCTTCACGCTCATCGGCACCAATCCCGAGGACTACGCCGTGGCAGGGGGCCTCTCCGCGCGCCTCGTCGGCTCCAAGAGCGACGGGCTGGTGCAGATCGACAACGCCTACGTGCCGGGCGCCCGCTTCGCATTCGTGCACCGCAGCCACTCGGGCCGCTACGGCATCGTGAACTCCGAGGAGGGCTATCAGAACCTGCGCCGCTTCCTGCTGGGCGATCTCGAGGTCACGGCAGACCTGGTGGGCGTCCGACTGCCCGGCACGCGCCGCGACGACGTGATCTGGCAGGCCGAGGTCGAGCTGGCCGTGCGCGGCCTGCCGATCCTCATGCATCAGCAGGTCGCCGCGCACCACTGCCCCGTCGTGCTGGAACTGCCGCGCGACGACGCCGACAAGCCGCAGCCGCTCGTCACGACCTTCCTCATCGCCGACCCCACCGCGCGCCCGGAGTCGTCGGAGACCGCTCGCTACAAGCTCGACCTGCGGCTGCTCTCGCTGCGACAGCGGCGCGGGGTGTTCGACTTCGGCGACCACCTGGAGGCGACGCCCGACTTCAACGACACGCTCATCGTCGACATCGGCGCCACCGGCGGCAGACTCGCCGCCTGGGCCGTGTGGTTGTCGGATGTCGCCGTGCCGCTGCGCGACTACACCCCCAGTGGCGAGCCGCTGCCGGACGAGGATGCCGCGCCCGGCCGGTGGGTCTCGCGCGTGCCGTTGCCCGAGCACGCGCGCGCATTCCTCGGACCCAGCGCCGCCGTGCGGCTCACCGTCTGCGACCGGCACGGGGATGCCGTCGAGGGCCTCTCCGATCCCGCGCACGGGTGAGCTGCGGCCAGCTCCGCTGACGCCCCGAGCGCGGTACCTAGACTGAGGCGACCGGGTCGGGCAGCCACGAGAGGACCGCATGAGCGATAAGCAGTCAGCAGGCCGAGCCCGCGGCGGGGTGCCCCAGGTGCAGGGCGCGTCCTGGTGGCGAGATCTGTGGAAGCCGTTCTGGGCGATCCCCGTCGCGTGTGCCGTGGGAGCGATCGTGCTGGGCTCGGTGCTGCCGATGCTCGAGGAGCACGTCTTCGGCAGCTTCGCCTACGTCTTCCAGGGCGGCCCCGAGGGCGCCAGAGGGCTGCTGTCGACCATCGCCACCGGCATGATCTCGATGACGAGCCTGGTGTTCTCGATCACGATGGTCGTGCTGCAGCTGGCGAGCAGCCAATTCACGCCCCGCGCGCTCGGCGGGTTCCTCGACAGCCGCGTCACGCAGGGCACGCTGGGCGTCTTCACGGCGAGCTTCGTCTATGCGCTCACCGCCACCCGTTCGGTGCGCGGCGACTATGGCGAGACAGACGTATTCGTGCCGCAGCTCTCGGTCACGGTGGCGTTCCTGCTGGTGCTCGCGAGCGTCGGCTTCTTCCTCGCGTTCATCCACCACATCACCTCATCCATCCAGGTCGCACAGGTCATCTCGCGCATCGGCGACCGCACGCTCGCGCTCGCCGACAAGATGTATCCCGAGCCCGCGGACGAGCAGTCGAGCCCGCTCGGCACGACCTGGTCGCCCGCGCAGGGGGCGCCACGCGTGGAGGTATCCACCCAGAAGCGGCACGGCCAGATCACCTATCTCGACTACGGCAGCCTCGTCAGCTGGGCGAAGTCGAACGACGTGGTCGTCACCGTCGACCGGCCGGTGGGCGAGTTCCTCACCGAGGGCCAGAACATGCTGCGCGTGTGGGGCATCGACGAGCTCGACGCGGGCGCCACCGAGCAGCTCTTCGCCTCCATCGGCCTCGGCGCCGAGCGGCAGCTGTGGCAAGACGTCTCCTTCGGCATCCGCCAGCTCGTCGACGTCGCTGAGCGCGCCCTCTCCCCCGGCATCAACGACCCGACCACCGCCGTGCAGTGCATCGACGAGCTCCACCGAATCCTGCGGCGCCTCGTGCAGCGACAGTCGCCCAGCCCGTACATCGTCGACGACGAGGGCGCCGTGCGCATCGTGCACCACCCGCAGTCGATCGAGGACCACGTGCGCCTCGCCGTCGAGGAGATCAGCCACTACGGCAAGGATTCGCTGCAGGTGCCGGCGCGCCTGCGCGGCATGCTCCACGACATCGAGGGCGTCGCGATGGAGCGCTACCTGCCGGCCATCCGCGAGGCTCGAGCCGTCGTCGACGCGAACTCCCCGACCGAAGCGGCCTGATGGGCCGCCGAGGGCGCGCGGAGGAATCCGCGATCGAGCGGCAGCGCCGGATCTACGACGAGGATGCGGCGCGCTACGACCGCAGCATGGCGGTGGTCGAGCGCCTCTGGCTCTCCGGCGGGCGGGCGTGGCTGGGCGCACGGGCCGGCGGACGCATCCTCGACGTCGCTATCGGCACCGGACTCACGCTGCCGCACTATCCGACAGACGCCGCCGTGACCGGCATCGACATCAGCAGCGGCATGCTGGCGATCGCTCGGCAGCGCGCCGCGGAGCTCGGCCGCGCCGTCGAACTGCGCGAGGGCGACGCCCAGCAGCTGCCGTTCGCCGATGCCTCGTTCGACACCGTCGTCTGCGCGCTCGCGCTGTGCTGCGTGCCCGACCCGGCACGGGCGGTCGCCGAGATGCATCGCGTGCTGGTGCCCGGCGGGCGACTGCTGCTGCTCGACCACATCGGCAGCAGCTGGACGCCGATTCGCTGGACACAGCAGCTCCTCGAGCGCGTCACGGTGCCCACCGCGGGCGAGCACTTCACCCGACGCTCGCTGCCCCTCGTGGTCGCCGCGGGCTTCACGATCGACGAGGCCGAGCGACTGAAGGCCGGCACGGTGGAGCGGCTCAGCGCCAGCAAGACGTCCGACGGCGACGCGTCCGCTCAGGTCAGCGACGCGGATCGATCATCGTGATGCCTGCTGCCGTCGAGCGGTCGAAGTCCGGCAGCAGCACGCCTGCCTCTTCGAGGCCCACGGTGCGCTCGACGAGGCGCTGCGGCTCGAGCACGCCTTGCTCGATGAGCGCCAGCATCGCGGGATAGTCGCGCGCGGCCATGCCATGGCTGCCCAGCAGGTCGAGCTCCCACGCGATCACGCGGGCCATGGGCACGCGCGGATGCCCGCCGACGGGCGGCAGCAGGCCGACCTGCACGTGCCGTCCGCGCCTGCGCAGGCTCAGCACCGCATCCGACGCGGTCTGCTCGCTGCCGACCGCGTCCACCGAGACGTGGCTGCCGCCGCCGGTGATCGCGGCGACGGCCTCCGGCACGTCCCGGCCGTCGGCGAGCACGACGTGCTCCCCCCCGAGCGACGCAGCCAGCTCGAGCGCGGCGGCATTGCGGTCGACGGCCACGACCCTGGCGCCGAGCGCGCGGGCAATCATCACGGCGCTCAGCCCGACGCCGCCCGCGCCGATCACCGTCACCCACTCCCCCTCGGCGACGCGGGCGCGTCCCACGAGCGCACGGTAGGCGGTCGCGAACCGGCAGCCGAGGCTGGCGGCGGTCGCGACGTCGATGCCATCCGGGATCGCCACGAGATTGACGTCGGCAGCATGCAGTGCGACCTGCTCGGCGAACGATCCCCAGTGGGTGAAGCCGGGCTGCTCCTGCTGCGGGCACACCTGCGCGTCACCCGCGAGGCACCACTGGCAGCGGCCGCAGCCGCAGATGAACGGCACGGTCACGCGGTCGCCGACACTCCAGCGCTGCACGCCCGCACCGACCGCCGAGATGACTCCGGCGAGCTCGTGGCCCGGCACATGCGGGAAGGCGATGTCGTCATGGCCCGCCCACGCGTGCCAGTCGCTGCGGCAGAGGCCGGTCGCCTGCACCTGCACGACGACGCCGCCCTCCGGCGGCGCGGGGGCGGGAACGTCGCGGACGACGGGCGTGCCGCGGACGGCATCGAGGACGAGAGCGCGCATGCGATCGATCCTCGCATCGCTCGGCGGTGCTGGCGTGCGAGCGCGGCTCAGGCGAGCGAGAGGAAGAGGCGCTCGAGCTCGTCGATGCGCTCGCCGTCGCCCGGCTCATCGGTCAGGCATTCCTTCAGAGCGCCGGCGACCACAAGGAACCCGGCACGGTCGACGGCCTTCGAGACCGCCGAGAGCTGCTGCACGACGTCGCGGCAGTGCGCCTCATCCTCCACCGCGGCGATCACCGCTGCCAGCTGCCCGTGCGCACGGCGCAGGCGGTTGACGATCTTGCGCTTGGCCTCCGGGTCGTGCCCGGCAGCCATCTCTGCATCACTGGTCATGGGTGCCTCCTCGGTTGACAACCACGATACCCCATGGGGTATAGTTTCGATACCCCTGGGAGTATCCAGGACCACGAACCGCCGGGAGGGCGAATATGTGCAGAGCAGTGACGTGCCGCGTGTGCGGCAAGACGACCTGGGCCGGATGCGGCCAGCACGTGCAGGAGGTCCGTCGCACCGTGCCCGCATCCGACTGGTGCCGCAACCAGCACACGCAGAGCGAGATCACCGAGGCGAAGGCCTCGCGACCTGGCTTCTTCGCCCGCCTGTTCAACCGCTGATCCCACGACGAGAGGACACCACCATGTGTGCACGCATCACCTGTGACCGCTGCGGAAAGCCGACCTGGGCCGGTTGCGGCCAGCACGTCGACGAGGCGCTCGCCGGCGTCCCCGAGGCCGACCGCTGCCGCTGCTGAACGACCGACCCCTGATCTGACCAGACACGAGGAGGACACCATGCTGCTGGAACGCATCTACGACGAGGACCTGGCTCAGGCAAGCTATGTCATCGGCTGCCAGGCAACGGGCGAGGCGGTCGTGGTCGACCCCCGCCGCGGCGTCGAGGTCTACCTGCGCTTCGCTGAGAAGCACGGTCTGCGCATCGCGCACGTGACCGAGACCCACATCCACGCCGACTACCTGTCGGGCACGCGGGAGCTGGCCGCGAGGACCGGCGCTCGCATGCACGTCTCCGACGAGGGCGGTCCGGACTGGACCTACGGCAGCGGCTTCGACGAGGCCGACCGGATGCACGACGGCGACGAGATCGCCGTCGGCAACATCACGCTCCGCGCCTCGCACACGCCCGGGCACACGCCCGAGCACCTCTCCTTCCTCGTGACCGACGGCGCGCAGGCGACCGAGCCCGGCTTCCTGCTCTCCGGCGACTTCGTGTTCGTCGGCGACACCGGCCGGCCGGATCTGCTCGACGAGGCCGCCGGCGGGGTCGACACGCGCTTCGAGGGCGCGAAGCAGCTCTTCGCGAGCCTGCGCGACCGCTTCCTCACGCTCCCCGACTACGTGCAGGTGCTCCCGGCGCATGGCGCCGGCAGCGCGTGCGGCAAGGCGCTCGGCGCCATCGCCGCATCGACGGTCGGCTACGAGCGCACCTTCGCATGGTGGGCTCCGTTCCTGGCCGCGAATGACGAGCAGGGCTTCGTGGAGGAGCTGCTGGGCGGCCAGCCCGACGCGCACGCCTACTTCGCGCGCATGAAGTCGCAGAACCGCAGCGGCCCCGAGCTGTTGGGCGAGCTGCCGGAGCTCTCGGAGCGCACCACCGAGGCCGTCCGCGATCTGCTGCGCGACGACGCCGCGATCCTCGTCGACACCCGCCAGCACGACCTCGTGCACGAGGGCACCGTCGAGGGCGCGCTCAACATCCCCGGCATCGCGAAGGCCGCGAGCTACGGCGCGTGGGTCTACGACCCGGAGACCGAGGAGCGACCGCTCGTGCTGCTCGCCGACGACCGCGAGACCGCCGACGAGCTGCGCGACCACCTCGTGCGGGTCGGCATCGACGCGTTCGACGGCTACATCCGCTCACTGGACGGGTTCGACCTCGTGCAGCCGCGGCTCGTGCAGCCGGAGGAGCTCGACGGGCTCGCCGACGCGCACCTGGTCGACGTGCGCGGGCGCACCGAGCACGCCGAGGGCCACATCCCCGGCTCCGAGCACCTCAGCGGTGGCCGCGCCCTCTGGCAGCTGGATGAGCTGCCCCGCGAGGGCACGCTCGTCACCTACTGCCAGAGCGGTGTGCGCAACAGCCTCGTGGCGAGTGCGCTGCGCCGCGCCGGCCTCGACGTCGTCGAGCTCGACGGCTCGTTCGCGGCGTGGGAGCGGTTCACCGACCGCCAGCCCGCCACCGCCTGAGCACTGACACGAACGAGGATCGAGCCGCCCCATGACCCCTGCCCTGCTGATCGCCGTGCTGGCGCTCGCGCTCGTCGTGGGCATCAGCCTGGGACTGCTGGGCGGCGGCGGCTCGATCCTCACCGTGCCGATCCTGACCGGCGTCGCCGGCCTCGAGCCGCGGGTCGCCATCGCGTCGTCGCTGTTCGTGGTCGGCGCGACGAGCGCGGTCGGCCTCGTGCAGCACGCACGGGGCGGCCGCGTCCGCTGGCGCGTCGGCCTGATCTTCGGTGCCGCCGGCATCGTCGGCGCGCTGGCCGGCGGATTGCTGGGCGGCCTGCTCCCGTCGGCGGTGCTCATGCTGCTGCTTGCGGTCACCATGGTCGCCGCGGCGATCGCCATGCTGCGGCGCCGCCGGGGCGATGCCGGGGGCGACACGCATCCGCGGGTGCTGCGCATCCTGCTGCTCGGCGTCGGCGTCGGGATGCTGGCGGGGCTGGTCGGCGCCGGCGGCGGCTTCCTCATCGTGCCGGCGCTCATCGTGCTGGCCGGCATCTCCGCCGCGGCCGCCATCGGCACGTCGCTACTCGTCATCGCGATGCAGTCGCTCGCCGGTCTCGCTGCACAGCCGGCGTTCTTCGACATCCCGTGGGAGCTCGTCCTGCCCTTCACCGCGATCGCGATCGCCGGCTCGTTCCTGGGCTCGGCGCTGACCGGCCGCATCCCCGATCGCGTCCTGCGCCGCGGCTTCGCCATCCTGCTGCTCCTCGTGGCAGCCGGCTTGGTCGTGCAGCAGGTGCTCGAACTCCTGCCCCTCTCCTGATCCGCCGCTTCTCCCCCAACGAAGGAACACCATGACCACGCTCCGCACCGTCGGCTTCACGAGCGTCGCGCTCGCCCTCACCCTCACCGCCGCGGGGTGCGCTTCCCCCGCCCCGTCGGCAGCCCCGCTGCCCGACGACGCGGTCGTGATCGACGTTCGCACCGCGGAGGAGTATGCGTCGGCGCACCTCGACAGCGCCGTGCTGCTGGACGTCTCCAACGGCGACCTGGAGGCCGCGCTCGCCGACCTCGATCCCGACGTGCCCTACTTCGTGCACTGCCGTTCCGGCAACCGGTCGGCAGTGGCCGTCGCCATGATGCGCGACGCCGGCTTCACGGACGTCACCGACCTCGGCTCGCTCGAGCAGGCCGCCGACGCCACCGGGCTGCCGATCGAGCGCTGACCGCGCCCGCTCCCCCTCCAACTGCACCGGCCCGCCTCGCGGGCCGCCGACGACACAGAAAGCGACCGAACACCATGAGCACTCAAGACATCACCATCGACACCATCGACGCGACGATCGCGGCCGAGGGCATCGTGCTGCTCGACTTCTGGGCCGCCTGGTGCGGGCCCTGCCGCTCGTTCGCGCCGGTCTTCGAGCGAGCCGCCGAGGCCAACCCCGACATCGTGTTCGGCAAGGTCGACACCGAGGCCGAGCAGCAGCTCGCCGCGTCGTTCCGCATCACGTCGATCCCGACGCTCATGGCGTTCCGCGACGGCATCCTCGTCTTCTCGCAGCCCGGCGCCATGCCGCCGGCGCAGCTCGACAGCCTCATCGAGGGCGTGCGAGGACTCGACATGGATGACGTGCGTCGCCAGGTGGCCGAGCAGCGCGCGACCAGCGACGCATCATGACCCGGCGCCGCCCGGCGGCGATGTGCAGCCCGGGCACCGCCGAGCGCATCGTGCAGGGCGTCGTCGCGGTGCTGATCGGCGCATTCGCGCTCGACAGCCTCGACAACCCGGCGCTCGCGATCGTCGCCGGACTCGTTGCCGTCGTGCTGCTCACCGGCACCATCGGTGGCTGGTGCCCCGGTGCGCTGCTCGCGCGCCGGGCCGCCGCCGCGGAGAACACCCGCGGCATTCCGGAGGCGCGCCAGCCGCTCGACGATTGACGACTATGGAGCGTCCAGCGACACTTGCCATGCTGAGTCCATGACCGACGTGGTGCTTGACCTCGACGGCGTGCTCTCGACCCGCGACACGTTCGCTGCGCTCTTGGTCGCCGCCGCGCGCCGACGACTCCCGACGGCACTGCGAAGCAGTCCCGAGCTCGTGCGATGGCTGCAGGCCGGCCACGACGTGGTCCGTCATGCGGCCGCCTCTCGCGAGGTGGCGCGCAGCCTGCTGAGCGGGATGTCGGAGTCGGCCTACGACGCGCTCGCAATGCGGGTCGGCCGTCAACTGGGGTTGCGCAGCGCTCGCGCGTCCATGGTCGAGGTCGCCGCGCGGTGTCGCCGCGAAGGAGCACACATCGTGGTCGCCACCGGCTCCGAGCATCGGCTGGCCGCAGCGTTCCTCGCTGCGGCCGGCGTCGAGCACGACCTGCTACTCGCGTCCACGCTTCGGTGGACGCCGACCGGACCGGTGTTCGACCGCCACATCCGCGGTGAGGGGAAGCTCGCGACGTTGCGCGAGGCGGGTGTCGAAATCGAGCGGCGCCGCTTCTGGACCGACTCGTTCGACGACTTCCCCACCGCACAGGTGGCGGCATCCGTGGTGCTCGTCGCGCCGTCGCGCCACTCGGCTGCCCGATATCGGTCGTCGGGCCTCGTCACCGAGCTCCTGCCGTGATCAAGAAGCGCCATGTCTTGCTGATCGGCTGCGGCCGGTTGGGCACCCTGCTCGGCACACAGCTCGTGATGGAGGGCTGGGAGGTCACGGCAGTGCGGCGCGACCCGTCGATGCTCCCGAGCAGCTTCACCGCCGTCGCCGCTGACCTCCGGCAGCCATTGCAACAGCAGCTGCCCGTAGCCGATGCGATGGTGATCACGCTGCCGCCCGGAGCAGGCCGCTCCGAGGCCGTCGAGGGCTACCAAGCGGTCCTCGAGCACCTCGCTGCGGCGCTCCCGGCGGTGCCGCCACGCGTGCTGTTCGTATCGTCGACGCGCGTGTTCGACGGGATGCCGGGCCCGCGGCCGCTCAGCGAGGCCGACGAGCCGGTGCCCGGCTCCGACCGCGCCCGCGCGCTGCGCGACGGCGAGCTGCTCGCCGTCGACCGCTTCGCCGCGCACATCATCCGGCCCGCAGGCATCTACGGGCCCGATCGCGACTCGCTCATCCGCCGGGTCGCCGCCGGCACCCCGATGCAGCACGCGCGCCGCACGAATCGCATCCACGAGACCGACCTGGTGCGCGCGCTGCACGCCATGCTGCTGGCAGAAGCGCCACCCGCCGTGCTGCACGCAGTCGACCAGGCGCCGGCGCCGCTCGGCGAGGTCGCGGCGCACATCGCCGAGCGGCTCGGCGTCGCTGCGCCGCCGGCGATCGAACCGGCGGTCAGCAGCGGCACGGTGCTGGACGGGGCGCTGCTGCTGAGCCTGCTGGGCTCGCTCACCCATCCGGGCTACCGCTCGGGCTACGACGACCTGCTCCAGGAGCGCCGACTGAGGCACTAGCGATAGGCGTCGACGACCTCGAGCGGGAAGAACACCACCGGCGGGCTCGACGGCGGGCGATCGACCCAGAACAGTGCCACGTACGATCCAACGATTGCTATGGCGACAAGCGCCCACGCGGTCAGCAGCACGAGACGCTGCACGCGCACCACGAACTGACGGTCGTGACGCTGCCACTGCGTCGCCAGCCATGCGAGCGCGATCACGCCGACGACAGCGCCTTCCACCGCGGGCATCACCTGCACGACGACCGACCAGCTCGGGCCATTCTCGCCACCGCCGCCACCGGATGAGCCGAACGCGCCAGAGAGCACCCACGAGGCGAGTCCGGCGAGCATCACGAATCGGATGCCCCAGTCTCTCTGCTCTGTGAAGTCGCGCTCGATCTCGAGCGCGCTCACGGGCTTGGGCGTCGTCATAACTCCATCTTGGCGGTGGCCCACGCTGCGGTGCAAGAGTGCCACTGCACGATCCGCACCCGGGAGGCTGGCTCGGTTCGTGCGAGGCGCTTCGCGATAGCTCAGCGATCCCTGACCTGAGCGCCCTCTTGTTTCTTTGAACATTCAGAGTATTCTGAATCAATGACATCTCCCGCTCAAACGCATGCAGCGCCGGAGGCGGAGCTCCCCTCGTCGGGCGCTCCGTCGCAGCACCAGATCGATGCCTTCATCGAAGCGATGGGCATGGGCCTCGAGGCTGTGGGCCTGCAGCGCGCGGCCGGTCGGATGCTGGCGTGGCTGATGGTCTGCGATCCACCCGAGCAGTCGGCAGAGCAGCTCACCAAGGCGCTCCAGGCGAGCACGGGCGGCGTGAGCACCACCGTGCGGATGCTGACGCAGTTGCAGCTGGTCGAGCGCGTCGGCCGCGCCGGTGAGCGGCGGGCGTTCTACCGGGTGGCCCCGAACGTCTGGGATCACGCGATGGCCGCGCAGGAGCAGCCAACCGCGCGCCTGCGCGCGATCGCCGACGACGGCCTGCGCGTGCTCGCCGACACGGAGCCGGATCGGCGCAATCGGCTCCTCGAGATGCGCGACTACCTGGCGTTCATCGAGCGCGAGATGCCGGCGCTGCGCCGCCGCTACCACGACGAGAAGGGCACGGCATCATGAGCGGTTCCGACGCCATCCGCACCACGGGGCTCACCAAGACGTTCGGCGACCTCGCGGCCGTCGACGACCTCGACCTGCAGGTGCACACCGGGGAGATCTTCGGCTTCCTAGGGCCCAACGGCGCCGGCAAGTCGACCACGATCCGCATGCTGCTCGACCAGCTGCGCGCGACCAGCGGATCGGCGAGCGTGCTGGGGCTCGACATGCACGCCGACTCGCTGCAGATCCGTCGCCGCATCGGCTACCTCCCCGGCGACCTCGCGCTCTACCCGAAGCTCACCGGCCGGCAGACGATCGACTACTTCGCGAACCTCCGCGGTGGTGTCGACATGCGCTACGTCGACGAGCTCGCCGAGCGGCTGGGCGCCGACCTGTCGCGCAAGGTGCGCGAGTACTCCACCGGCAACCGGCAGAAGATCGGGCTCATCCAGGCGTTCATGCACAAGCCAGAGCTGCTGATCCTCGACGAGCCCAACGCGGGGCTCGACCCGCTGGTGCAGCAGACGTTCCAGGAGATGCTGCGCGAGGTGCGCGCGGATGGGCGCACGGTGTTCCTCTCCTCGCACACGCTCTCCGAGGTCGAGCGGGTCGCCGACCGCGTCGGCATCATCCGGCACGCGCGGCTCGTGATCGTCGAGCGCGTGGATGCGCTCAAGCGCAAGGCCATCCGGCGGCTCGAGTTCGAGTTCGCGGAGCCCGTGCCGGCCGACCTGTTCGCGGATGTCGATGTGGTGCGCGAGCTGGAGATCGACGGCGTGCACGCGCGCGTGTCATACGAGGGTGCCGTCCACCCGGTGCTGCAGGCCGCGATGACACGACACGTCGTCGACATCCACTCCCGGGAGGCCGACCTCGAGGAGATCTTCCTGGACTACTACCGCGACACCGATGCTGACACGGGCGCGGCCGCCGCGGGCGCGCGGACGGACGTGCGTCGCGACTCTGCGAAGCAGGGCGCGGCGTCCAGCGGCGGGACTCGGTGACGCTGGTGTCCGGCGCACTCCTGTCGCACGAGGCACGCCAGCGCGTGCCGGGGGCGGCCGTGCTCGCGGTGATCCTCGCCGCCTTCGGGCTGCTCGCGCTGGTGATCGCCGACGTGATCGGCGACCTGCTCGCCGCGATCACCGAGGGGATGCCGCCGGCGTTTGACATCTTCCTCGGCGCCAACGCGCCGGGCGGCTATGCCGTGGGCGAGATGTTCAGCCTGATCTTCCCCGTCTCTGTGGTGACGTTCGCGGTCATCGTCGGCGCCGGCGCCCTCGCGGGCGAGGAGCGCGACGGCACGATGGCGATCCTGTCCGCGCAGCCGGTCTCCCGGATTCGGCTCTTCTGGGCGAAAGCGCTCGGTGTGCTCGGAGCGGTGATTTTGGTGGTCGCAGTGAACTGGGCGGCGATGGGCCTCTTCATCGCGTCGAGGGCCAGCGAGCTGACCTTCGCAGGGCTCACCGGCGCCACCGTGCACCTGCTCTTCCTGGGCCTCGCGTTCGGCTCGATCGCGTTCGCCGTCGCGGGCGCGACCGGCAAGCCCGCGCTGGGCTCCGCTGCAGCCGGCGGCCTCGCCGTCGCCTCGTATCTGGCGGCGACGATGCTGCCGATCGCCGGCCTCACCGACTGGGCTCGGCTGAGCCCATGGCACTACTACCTCGGGCACTCCGATCCATTGCGCGACGGGGTGAACGTCGGCGACGTCGGCCTCTTCGCTGCCATTGTCGTCGTCTGCATGAGCGTCGCGGTGGTCGTGTTCCGCCGCCGTGACCTGGAGGGCTGAGCCATGACCGCGATCACCACGCCTCGCCACGCCAACAACCGCCCGGCGCCGGCGCTCCACCGCATGATCTGGCGCACCGTGTACCGGCGAGCGGTGGCCGACAAGGCCGTCATCGTCGGCGTGCTCGCGTTCTACGGCTTCGCGATCGCCGTGGGCGTCGGCGCGCTCTGGCTGCCGCTGCAGGACACGTTCGCGTCGATCGCCGCGGATCTGCCGGAGGGCTTCGAGGCGCTGCTCGGCGGGCTGTCGATCGCGACGCCCGTCGGGTGGATGCATGCCGAGCTCATGTCCATCCTGGGCCCGGGCTTCCTGATCGCCACCGCGATGATCTCGGCAGCCGCCGCGACCGCCGGCGAGGAGCAGGCCCGCACTCTGGGGCTCGTGCTCTCGACCGGCACCCCGCGCACGACATTCCTCGCCGCCAAGGCGACCGCGATGGTCACGCACGTGCTGATCGTCGGCGCCGCGCTCTTCGCCGGCATGATGGTGGCCAACCCGATCGGCGATCTGGGCCTCGAGGTGCCGAACATGCTCGCAGCCACGGCGCAGATGGTGCTGATCGCGCTCGTCTACGGCGCGATGACCCTGGTGATCGGTGTTGTCACGGGCGACAAGCGGCGCTCGCTCGCGATCCCCGGCGGCGTCTTCGCCGTCTCCTTCGTCGCGGCCAACTTCCTGGGCATGGTCGAAGAACTTGAGTGGCTGTCGAAGCTGAACTTCTGGTACCCCTACTCAGCGAACGCCGCGTTGGCCGATGGCATGCACTGGGGCTACGCGGCGCTCATGGGCGGGCTCGCCATCGGCATCGGCGCGATCGCGTTCATCGCGTTTCCGCGGCGGGACAATCTGCGGGGTTGACCAGCGGCTCTCCCAGATTGAAGCGCAGACATGTCGGACCAGCGGCGAATTCGCTGGGCGGAACGCGTCCTGGCCCTGCCGACCTCCTCAAAACACGCGGCCGAGGCAGTTATCGTCGGGTCACGCGGCGGCGCCGGAATACCTCATGGTCGCGACCAGGCGCTTTGAGTGGTTCCCACGGGTCTACTTCGCGAGGTTGTGTTGCTCAGCGAGCGTGACGAGGAACGTGAGCATTGCGATAGCGGTCTCGAGGAGGCGCGCGGTGGCGGCGTAACTGCTTGTGACCATGTACGCGTTGCCGCCGGTAGGGAGCTCACCGATCTTCCGTCGCTCGAGCACGATCATCTGGGCGAGCCGGTTGCCGTGAGTCATGGAAGCGCACGCTGACCATGCAGCTACGGGCGGGAGCATGTCCTTGCCGCGGACAAGTTGCCCGACTTCGAGAAGCACCTCGGTCATGGTGGGAATGATCGGCTTCGTCTTCATCGTCCTCTGGCGCAGTGCCTTACGGGAGTGCTGCAGCTCAAGCAGACGCGCCTCGACGCGCGCCAGCCATGCGGTCCGGTCATGCCCGAGCTTCGCCGCCAGATCCACGGTCTTGGTGGCTTGGTCGAGCACCAGTTTCAGGGACCGCATGATGCGCGCATCTTTCCTCCCAGGAGTGAGGAGCCAGATGCCGAGACCAGCCGCCTCGATCGCTGCTCGGATAAGGCTGTAGTTGCCGAGCATTCTGAACGCTTCTGCCCTGACGACGACATCGTGCAGTGTCTCGAGTTGGTCAAGCGCCGCCGAAGCGAGATGGTGCACCTGGTACGAGAGCGGATCGTAGGGCGTCGCGAGATCGTCCTCGGCTGTCCTGCTCCCGGGCTCCGCGTGAAGAGCGACGATGCGTTCTCTTAGAGGCTCGATACGCCGGAGGAGCTCGTCGAGCCGCACGAGTCCGGCGCTTTCCACCTCGTCAGGGATGTTCTCCACGTAGCGTTCTTATCAGGTAGCGCCCCAGTTCTCGGCCCTGGCGCGCTTGCCGTTCTGACTGCTGCCGCCGCGATGCATCGACGCGAGGTCCTGCTTGACCAGGTGCGCCGCTCTCGAGTTCAGTCGGATGGTCGGCGGTGGACACGCTCCTGTGATTGGGATCACGGATCGTCCAGTCGAACGGACGCAGTAATGGAGGCAGACGAGGCCGTTGCGTTGCGCGCGGCGCTTGGGGGCGGTTTGCGCGGGTAGGCACGGTGAATGGCGCCGTCGCGACTGCTCCATGCCATCTTAGCGCCCTGCGCGTTGTCCAGCTCCTCGGCGAACCGGGCCGCGGCGCAACGACAAGAACGGGCCGACGAGGACGGCCGTCGCCCAGCGTTGCTTCTGCTGACCTGCGGCTGCCGCTCTGGCGCCGCGTTGCCCGCGCCGTCGCGTAGCGCAGTCTGGTGGCCGACGCGACCTGCCGCTCGCCGTGGTAAACCTCGGCATCGGCATCGACCACGCCGGAACACCCGTCCTGATCCTCACCGACGACACCACCGTCACCGTCACCAACTAGACCACCGGCGAAGTCCTCGCCATCCACACCGTCGACCCCGCACGCGCCTACTGGCGCAACAACGACAGAAGCCCCGGCCGATGGCCGGGGCTTCCGAATATCAACGATGACCCGGAACATCTATGAACGATGTCCCGACTCATCACAATGGTGGATCTGGGGGGACTCGAACCCCCGACCCCCTGCATGCCATGCAGGTGCGCTACCAGCTGCGCCACAGACCCTCAATTGCTCTCGGAGCAACCCGATTACCTTACTACAGGTTTGCGCGCCAAGTCACATCGAGGGGCGTAGGCTCAGCGCTCGTGCAGACCGCGCGCGGTCCCCGATGGGGGCTCACCCAGCTCTGGGAGCGACAACACCCCGCCAGACGCATCTTCGCCGGCTTCGTAGCCCTCAATCTGGGCGGCTGGATGCTGCTGATGCTGCCGATCTCGAAGCAGGGGCCGGGCGGCGCCAACTGGATCGAGGCGCTGTTTACCGCCGTCTCGGCCGCGTGCGTGACCGGCCTGACCGTCGTCGACACCGCGGCCTTCTGGACGCCCTTCGGCCACGTCGTCATCCTCGTGCTCATTCAGCTCGGCGGCCTCGGCGTCATGGTCTTCGCGAGCCTCATCGGCATCTTCGTCGTCCGCCGATTGACACTCGGCACACGCCTCACGACCGCCAAGGAGGCGCACGCCAGCGGCATCGGCGAGCTGCGCTCGCTCATCACGAGCATCGCCGCCATTGCCGCCGTCGTGGAGGGCAGCGTCGCGATCGTGCTGTGGCTGCGGTTCTGGCTGGGGCGAGGCGAAGATCCGCTGCACGCGCTGTGGCTGGGCATCTTCCACGCGGTCTCCAGCTACAACAACGCCGGCTTCGCGCTCTTCGGCGACAACCTGATGGGCTTCGTCGACGACCAGTGGATCCTGCTGCCGCTCGCGGCGGCGACCATCATCGGCGGTCTCGGGTTCCCGGTGATCATGCAGGTGCTCAAGCACGCGCCGCACCCGCGTCGCTTCTCGATGCACACGTGGCTCGTGCTCGCCGGCACCGCCGTGCTGCTGCTGCTGGGCACGGTGTCGATCGCGCTGCTCGAGTGGAGCAACCCGGGCTCGCTCGGCGCCCACCCGACCGGCACCCGCATCCTCGAGTCGTTCTTCCACTCTGTGCAGACCCGCACGGCTGGCTTCAACGCGCTCGACATCGGCGAGTTCCGGCCCGAGACGCTCCTGGTGATGGATGTGCTGATGTTCATCGGCGGCGGACCGGCCGGCACCGCCGGCGGCATCAAGATCACCACCTTCGGCGTGCTCGCGGCGATCATCCTCGCCGAGGTGCGCGGCGACCCGACGGTCACGCTGTTCGGCAAGCGCCTCTCGCGTGCGGTGCACCGCGAGGCCCTCACCGTGGCGCTGCTGTCGGTGGGGCTGTGCTTCGTGGCGACCCTCGCGATCATGCACCTGACCGACTTCGACCACGACCGGGTGCTGTTCGAAGTGGTCTCCGCCTTCGGCACCGTCGGCCTCTCGACCGGCATCACCGCATCGGTCGGCATTCCGAGCCAGCTGATCCTGATCCTGCTCATGTTCGTCGGCCGGGTCGGCCCCATCACCGTCGCGACCACCCTCGCGCTCCGCCCCCGCAGGCTCGTGTACGAGCTGCCCAAGGAAAGGCCGATCATTGGCTAGGCTCCGCAACCCCTTCGACCCGTCGACCATCGGCTCCGCCGCCTCCATCGCCGTCATCGGCCTCGGCCGCTTCGGCACCGCCCTCGCGCTCGAGCTCATGCGCCACGGCACCGAGGTGCTCGGCATCGACACCGACGAGGAGCTCGTGCAGTCGCTCAACGGCAAGCTCACGGCCGTCGTCGTCGGCGACGCCACGAAGCCAGAGCTCATCGAGCAGCTGGGCTTGGGCGACTTCGACCGCGTCGTGGTCGCGATCGGCACCGACGTGACCGCGAACATCCTCACCACCAGCCAGCTGCTGCGGGTGGGCGTGACCGAGGTCTGGGCGAAGGCCATCGACGAGCGGCACGCGCTCATCCTCGATCAGCTCGGCGTGCATCATGTCGTGCGCCCCGAGGCCGACATGGGTCGCCGCGTCGCGCACATGGTACGCGGTGCGCTCGAGGACTTCACCGAGATCGAGCCGGGCTATGCCGCCGCGCGGCTCGAGGTGCCGGGGCCGCTGCTGGCCGTGCCGCTCCGGGAGCTCGGCCTGCAGGCGAAGCACGGGATCGGCATCGGCGCCGTGAAGCGCGACGGACGGTGGATGCTCGCGAACCCGGAGACCCGCTTCGAGCACGGCGACACCGTGCTCGTGCATGGGCTCACGCCCAAGGTCGAGGCGTTCGCGGTGCTGCTGGCGAAGCAGCGCGGGAAGCCCTGATCGATGACGGAAGGGGCAGTCCGGCGTCAGTGAAAGTCAGCGGAAGCGGTGGTCAGCTCGGACTTCGACACGGCATCCAGAACCGCAGCCGGCACGACCAGCGCCGCAATCGCCGTGGTCACCGGGATCGCGAGCACGAGCCCGATCGAGCCGACCAGCGTGCGCACGATCTCCTCCACCAGTTCCCCCGTGGTCGCAAGCACGCCGAGCGGCGCATCCATCAGCCACAGCACCAGCAGCATCGGCAGCGCCGCCCCGACGTAGGCGAAGGCGATCGTGTACACCGTCGAGGCGATGTGGTCGCGGCCAATGCGCATGGCGCGCTCGAATAGATGCCAGCGACTCGCGGACGGGGCCGCTGCGCGCAATTCCCACACCGCCGACGCCTGCGTGATGGTGACGTCGTTGAGCACGCCCATTCCAGCCAGCACCAGCCCGCACATGAACACGTCCGACAGGTCGAGCCCGATCTGCTGGAACAGGATCGACGACTCCTCGGAGCCCGTGCCCATGATGCGCGTGCTCGCGGTGGCCACCCATGCGATCACCCCGGTGAGCAGCAGCCCGATGAGGGTGCCCAGCAGCGCAGTCGTCGTGCGCGTACTGAATCCGTGGGCGACGTAGAGCACGATGCACATGACCAGGGATGCGGTCACGATCGCGACCGGCAACGCCGGCTGCCCGGCGAGCAGCGCGGGCAGCGTGAAGCCGGCGATCGCCGCGAAGGCCGCGGCGAGCCCGCCGATGGCGGCGAGGCCACGCCAGCGGGCGACGAGCACCACCACGCCCACGAACGCCAGCACCAGCAGCGCGAGCGGGATCTCGCGCGCGAAGTCGATGAAGATGTAGGTGCTGCCGTAGCCCGCCGCCTCCGGCACGTCGTAGACCCGCAGCCGGTCGCCGACGCCGACCTCGCCGAGCGCCTCCGGCGTCACCACCACCTGGATCGCCGTGCCGTGGTCGAGCCGAGCCGGCGCCAGCGCAGTCTCCGGGTCGGCGGCGCCGGATGCGGTGGCGTGCATCGCGCTGACGCCCGGACCGAAGTAGGCGAGTCGCTCGGGCAGCGCATCAGCGCTCGGCCAGAGCGCGAACAAGCCGGCGACGGTCGCCAGGAGCAGCGGCGCGAGAGCCAACCAGAGCAGCAGGCGCGGCCTGGCACCGACGCGCAATCGCTGCCCGTGCCCGTGGCCGTGGCTATGGCCGTGGCCGTGGCCGTGGCCACGACTGTGGCCGTGATCGTCGCCGAATAGGTCGCGCTCGGTGGCGCGCTCGCTCGCGTCAGGAGCCGGTGCGTCTCCGCCGAACCGCACCCGGCGCGCGTCGGTACGGCCGCCGATCCGCTGCAGATGACGCGCAGCATCTGCGCCAGATCGGTGTCGTCCCACGCGCTATCCCCTCGGTCGGCGCTCGCAGGCTAGCAACGCTGCACGTTGATCCGAGGGAGGCGCAGCGCGGTGACTCAGTGCTGCGTGGCCCTCGCGACGACGCTGCGCGCATGCCGCAGGATCGGCTCGTCGACCATCCGGCCCTCGAAGGAGAACACGCCGGGGGTGACCTCGGCCGCCGCCAGGATGCGGCGCGCCTCGTCGAGCTGCTCGGCCGTGGGCGCGAACGCCCGCCGATAGGGCTCGATGTGGTTCGGGTGGATCGCCGCCTTCGCGCTGAAGCCGCTCGCCGCCGCGTCGAGCGCCTCGGCATGCGCGCCGTCCAGATCGGCGATGTCGGCGCGGATGGCGTCGATGGCCGTGACGCCGAACGCGCCGGCGGCCAGCAGCACGCGGCTGCGCGCCTGCACCGCCACGTCGCGGTAGGCGCCAGACTCCGAGCGGCTCGAGGTGCCGCCGAGCGATGCCACCAGATCCTCCGCGCCCCACATCATGCCGACCACCTGCGCGTGCGCGGCGATCGTTTCGGCCTGCAGCACGCCGCGAGCCGTCTCGATGAGCGCCACTACCCGCACGCCCCGCACCGCGGCGACGACGCGGTCGATGTCGTGCACCGACTCGGTCTTCGCCAGCATGACGGTGCGGAACGGCGACTCGGCCACTGCAGCGAGATCGGCCTCGAATCCCTCGGCGGATGCGGCCTGCACACGCACGATGGTGTGCTCGGGGTCGAGGCCTGCCTCCACGATGGCGGCGCGAGCGGCAGCCTTCGAGTCCGCACCAACGGCATCCTCGAGGTCGAGGATCACCGCATCCGACCGGTCCGCGGCCTTCTGGAAGCGGTCGGGCCGGTCACCCGGGCAGAACAGCAGCGCCGGGCCCATGCCGAGCGTCTCCATGCCCGCGCTCACGCGTTGCCCGTCCCCGAGGCGGCAGGCGACACCTGCATGAGCACGGTGCGCACCGCCTTCGCGACCAGCTCGCCGCGCTGGTTGAGCGCGCGGTGCTCGAAGGTGGCGATGCCTTGACCCGGGCGCGACGCGGACTCGCGCTTGCCGGTCACGCGCGTCTCGCAGTAGATCGTGTCGCCGTGCCGCACGGGCGCCGGGAACGCGATGTCGCTGAAGCCGAGGTTCGCGACGATCGTGCCCTGTGTCAGCTGCCCCACCGACAGGCCCACCATGGTCGCGAGCGTGTGCATCGAGTTCATGAGCGGCTCACCGAACTCGGTCGTCTCACTCCACGCGCGGTCGAGGTGCAGTGGCTGCGTGTTCATCGTCAGCGTCGTGAAGAGCACGTTGTCGGTCTCGGTCATCGTGCGACCGGGCCGGTGCTCGTAGACGACGCCCTCCTCGAGCTCGTCGAAGTAGAGGCCGCGCTGCGTGATGCGCTGCTCGGTGACGCGCTGCTCGCCGCTCCCCTGCTCGCTCATGTCCTGCTCGCTGCTGCTCTGGTCGCTCATGCGCTCTCCCCCTCGGCTGGCGTGACGGTCGCGAGCTCCTGCCCGCGCGTGACCTGGTCGCCGGCGCTGGCATGCAGGTGCACGGTGCCGGCGACGGGTGCGCGCAGCACATGCTCCATCTTCATGGCCTCGACGCTGATGACCGGCTGCCCCGCCGCGACCGTGTCACCGTCGGCGACATGCGCGGCGACGACCGTGCCCGGCATCGGCGATGCGAGCGTCGGCTCGGCGGGCCCGCGGCCACGGCGGATGCGCGGGGGCGCCTCCACCAGGAAGTCGCCATCGGGGGTGCGCACCCAGGCGCCCGCCGGGGTCTGCTGCACCCACTGCTCGCGCGGCGTCGGCAGCGCATCGACGGTGCCGTCGGCACGCGTGACGACCGTGCGCTCGCCGAGCACCTGCACGCTCGCCTCACCGTCGCCGTCCCGCAGGCGGGTGCGGCGACCGACGGCGCCGCCGATGCGCCAGCCGTCGAGGTGCCAGGCACCGACCGGGCCGACGCCTTGCGGCAGCTCGGCCGCGGCGACCATGGCGAGCACGGCGCTCGGCACGCCGTCGCCCGCGATGCGCTCGCCCTCCCGGTCGATGAAGCCGGTGTCGAGGTCGCCGGCGCGCACGCTCGGCTCGTCGAGCAGCGCCCTCAGGAAGCCGCGGTTCGTGATCACGCCGAAGATGCTGGTCTCGGCCAGCGCGTCGCGCAGCCGGTCGATCGCTTCGGCGCGCGTCGCGCCGTGCACGATCAGCTTTGCGATCATCGGGTCGTAGCTCGAGCCGACCTCGCCGCCGCGCTGCACGCCCGCGTCGATGCGCACGCTGCCGTCCTCGACGCCGTCGTACGGCCAGTCGAGCTCGAGCACGGTGCCGCCGGTGGGGAGGAAGCCCGCGGCCGGATCCTCGGCATAGATGCGCGCCTCGATCGCGTGGCCCGTGAGCGTCACATCCTGCTGCGCAAAGGCGAGCCGCTCCCCCGCGGCGATCCGCAGCTGCTGCTCCACGAGGTCGACGCCCGTGACCATCTCGGTCACCGGGTGCTCGACCTGCAGGCGCGTGTTCATCTCCATGAAGAATGGTTCGTCGGGGCGGTCGCCCGCGACGATGAACTCCACCGTGCCGGCGCCGACGTAGCCCACCGAGCGGGCGGTCTCGACGGCCGCCTCACCGATCGCGGCGCGCTGCGACTCGGTCAGCAGGGCGCTGGGCGCCTCCTCGATCACCTTCTGGTGGCGGCGCTGCAGCGAGCACTCGCGCTCGCCCAGGTGGATGACGTTGCCGTGCGTGTCGGCGAGCACCTGCACCTCGATGTGGCGCGGGCTGGTGACGAAGCGCTCGATGAAGAGCGTGTCGTCGCCGAACGACGATGCCGCCTCGCGGCGGGCCGCGGCGAGCGCGGGCGGCAGCCCCGCGGCGTCGTCGACCCGGTACATGCCCTTGCCGCCGCCGCCCGCGGCCGGCTTGATGAGCACGGGGAAGCCGACCCGCTCGGCGCCGGCGATGAGCGCGGCGTCGTCGAGGCCGGGCTCTGCGATGCCCGGCACCGTGGAGACGCCGCGCGACTCGACCGCGTGGCGGGCCGAGATCTTGTCGCCCATGGTCTCGATCGCCGAGGCGGGCGGGCCGATGAACACGAGGCCGGCATCGGCGCAAGCCTGCGCGAACGCGGCGTTCTCCGACAGGAAGCCGTAGCCGGGGTGGATCGCCTGCGCGCCGGTCTCCTTCGCCGCGGCGATGATCTTGTCAATCGACAGGTACGTGTCGCGCAGCGGCCCGGCGCCGAGCGAGACGACCTCGTCGAAGTGCTCCGGGTGCGGCGAGGGGTCGTCCTCGGCACGCACGGCGACCGCGCGGATGCCGTTCTCGCGCAGCGTGCGCGCGATGCGGATGGCGATCTCGCCGCGGTTCGCGACCAGCACGGTGGAGAACATGGGGTGCTCTGGCATGTCGGGCATCCGGGTCACATCCTGAAGACGCCGAAGCGCGGCTCGGGCAGCGGCACGGCGGTCACGACGTCGAGCGCCATGCCGAGCACGCGGCGGGTGTCTGCGGGGTCGATCACGCCGTCGTCCCACAGCCTGGCGGAGGCGTAGTAGGGGTTGCCCTGCCGCTCGTACTGCTCGCGCACCGGGCGCTCGAAGGCCTCCTGCTGCTCGGCCGTCCACTCCTCGCCGGCGCCCTCGATCTGCTCGCGCTTCACGGTGGAGAGCACGGATGCCGCCTGCGGCCCGCCCATCACGCTCACGCGCGCGTTGGGCCACAGCCACAGGAAGCGGGGGTCGTAGGCCCGGCCGCACATCGAGTAGGTGCCGGCGCCGAAGGATCCTCCGACGACGACGGTGAGCTTCGGCACGCGCGTGGTGGCGACGGCGGTGACCATCTTGGCGCCGTGCTTGGCGATGCCGCCGCGCTCGGCCTCCGAACCCACCATGAAGCCGGTGATGTTCTGCAGGAACACGAGCGGCACGCCGCGCTGGTCGCACAGTTCGATGAAGTGCGCGCCCTTCATGGCCGACTCGCTGAAGAGCACGCCGTTGTTGGCGATGATGCCGACGGTGTGCCCGTGCAGCTCGGCGAAGCCGGTCACGAGCGTGTCGCCGTAGCCGGCCTTGAACTCGTGGAACTCGCTGCGGTCGACGATGCGCGCGATGATCTCGTGCGCGTCGTAGGGCGTCTGCAGGTCGGGCGGGATCGCGTCATAGAGCGTCGCCGGGTCGACCGCCGGCGCGTTCTCGTCTTCGATCGCGCTGAGCGGCGCATAGCTGAACCAGGCGAACGACTGCTGCTTCGCCGGGACGGCGCCGGCCGTGGCGGCCCGGTCGCCGGGCGGCAGCGAGGCGACCATGTCGCGCACGATCTCGAGCGCGTGCGCGTCGTCGTCGGCGAGGTGGTCGACGACGCCGGAGACCTCGGCGTGCAGCACCCCGCCGCCGAGCGACTCGGCGTCGATGACCTCACCGGTGGCGGCCTTCACGAGCGGCGGGCCGCCCAGGAAGATGGTGCCCTGGTCGCGCACGATGACCGTCTCGTCGCTCATCGCCGGCACGTAGGCGCCGCCGGCGGTCGACGAGCCCATCACGGCCGCCAGCTGCGGGATGCCGAGCGACGAGAGCTGCGCCTGGTTGAAGAAGATGCGGCCGAAGTGCTCGCGGTCGGGGAAGACCTCGTCCTGCATCGGCAGGAACGCGCCGCCGGAGTCGACGAGCGCGATGCACGGCAGCCGGTTCTCGCGCGCGATCTGCTGCGCGCGCAGGTGCTTCTTGACCGTGAGCGGGTAGTAGGTGCCGCCCTTGACCGTGGCGTCGTTGGCGATGACCATGACGTGCCTGCCATGCACGAGCCCGATGCCGGCGACGATGCCGGCGGATGGCGCATCCTGACCGCCGGTGCCGTCGACGTCCTTGCCGTAGACCCCCCACGCGGCGAGCGGCGCGACCTCGAGGAACGGGCTGCCCGGGTCGAGCAGCGCGTCGATGCGGTCGCGCGCCAGGAGCTTGCCGCGCGCGACGTGCCGCTCGCGGCTCGACTCCGGCCCGCCCGGCGCGACGCGGCCGAGGCGCTCGCGCAGCTCGCCCACGAGCGCCTCCATGGCGGCACGATTGGTCGTCGCCGCGTCCGACGTGGTGTCGACGCGGGTGGTCAGCTGCTGCATCCCCCTACCGTGCCAGATCCTCAGCGCGCGAGCGCCAGGCTCGGCCGCTCGAGCACCGCGACGATGTCGGCGAGGAAGCCCGCCGCCTCGCGGCCGTCGAGCACGCGGTGGTCGAACGAGATCGTCACGGTGCAGATGTCGCGCAGCGCGATCTCGCCCTGGTGGTTCCACGGCAGCTTGCGGATCGCGCCCAGCGCGATGATCGCGGACTCCCCCGGGTTGAGGATGGGGATGCCGCCGTCGACGCCGAAGACGCCTACGTTCGAGATGGTGATGTTCGAGGAGGTGAGCTCCTCCATCGACAGCTTGCCCTCGCGGGCGCGCACGGCGCGGTCGCGGATCTCGGCCGTCAACTGCACGGCATCCATCGTCTCGGCCTCATCCACCGAGGCGACCACGAGGCCGCGGTCGGTGGAGACCGCGATGCCGAGGTTGACGTGCGCGAAGCGCTCGAGCTCGTTCGTGTCGGCGTGGAAGGCGGCGGTGACATCGGGCCAGCGCTTGGCGGCGAGCAGGATCGCTCGGCTGGCCAGCGCCAGGAACGAGGCGTCGCCGCTCTTGGCGAGCGCGAGCGTCTCGGTCACGTCGACCTGGTGGAAGGTGGCGGCGTGCGGCACCGTGAGCGCCGACTTCGACATCGCGGCGGCCGTGTGCTTGCGCAGCCCCGTGATCTTCTCGCGCGTCGACGCGGGTGCCTGTGCGGGAGCGGCAGCGGATGCAGTGCCCGCGCTCTCGATGTCGGCGCGGGTGACGAGGCCGTCGGCGCCGCTCGGGCGCACCGACTGCAGGTCGATGCCGCGCTCCTTGGCGAGCTTCCGCACGGGCGGCATGGCGCGGTTCGGGCCGCGCCGCGCCGAGCTCTCCAATGCGGCGCGGTCGAACGGCTCCACATCCCAGGTGCGCTTGGCGCGCGTGGGCTTGCCGCCGTGCACGGTGATGTGGCCGACGAGCACCGACACCTTCTCGGGCTTGTCGTCGGCGGCGGCCTCCGCCTGCGCGGCGACGCTCTCCTCTGCCGCAGCAGGCGCCGAGGCGGGCGCGCTCACGACATCCGGCTCCTCGCCCACCGGGCCGGGCTTCGCGGACGCATCGGAATCCTCGGAGGCCGGGGCGGATGCCGCGGGCGTCTCCGACGCGGGAGCGGCGCTGTCGTCGCCGCCCAGGTCGAAGTCGATGAGCGGCGCGCCCACGTCGACGGTCTCGCCCTCGCCGGCGTGCAGCTTGGCGATGGTGCCCTCGTAGGGGCTCGGCAGCTCGACGACCGCCTTGGCGGTCTCGATGTCGGCGAGCGGCTGGTTGAGCTCGACCGTGTCGCCCTCGGCGACGCGCCAGGCGACGATCTCGCTGTCGGTCAGGCCCTCGCCCAGGTCGGGCAGCATGAAGGTCTTCATCGTGCGGCTCCAGCGGTCATGGCGCCCTCGAGGGCGCTGTAGTCGAGATCGGTGCGCGAGTTGCGGCGGCCGAGGGTGCGGTCGACGGCGTCGAGCAGCCGGTCGATGCTCGGCAGGTAGTCGTGCTCGACGGCCGACGGCGGGTAGGGGGTGTCGTAGCCGGTGACGCGCTCGGGCGCGGCCTCCAGGTGCTGGAAGGCGCGCTCGGCGACCGAGGCGACGAGCTCGCTCGACACCGACGACTCGTTGGCCGCCTCGTGGGTGACGATCAGACGGCCGGTGCGGCGCACCGACTCGACGACCGTGTCGACGTCCAGCGGCGAGATCGAGCGCAGGTCGATGACCTCGATCTCGATGCCCTCATCGGCGGCGGCGATCGCCGCGCGCAGCGCCGTGTCGACGGTCGGCCCGTAGGCGGCGATCGTCACGTCGCGGCCGCTCGCCACGATGTTGGCCGTCTCGAGGTCGCGCACGATCGTGCGGTCGACCTCGCCCTTCGTGTAGTACTTGCCCTTCGGCTCGAAGAACAGCACCGGGTCGTCGCTCTGGATCGCGGCGCGCAGCGTCGAGTAGGCCTCCTGCGGCGTCGACGCGGTCACGACGCGCAGCCCGGCGGTGTGCGCGAAGTACGACTCGGGCGACTCCGAGTGGTGCTCGACCGAGCCGATGGCGCCGCCGAACGGCACGCGGATCGTGAGCGGCATGGGGACGCCGCCCTTGGTGCGGTAGCGCAGCTTCGCGACCTGCGCGACGATCTGGTCGAACGCGGGGTAGATGAAGCCGTCGAACTGGATCTCGGCGACCACGCGGTAGCCGCGGTAGCTCATGCCGACCGCCGTGCCGATGATGGCCGACTCGGCCAGCGGCGTGTCGATGACGCGCTGCGTGCCGAAGCGGGCCTGCAGGCCGTCGGTGACGCGGAAGACGCCGCCGAGCTTGCCGATGTCCTCGCCCATCAGCAGCACGCGGTCGTCGCCCTCGAGCTCGTCGGCGAGCGCCGCGTTGACGGCCTTGGCCAGGTTCAGTGTCTCAGTCATGCCTTTGCCTCAATGCTGGCTGCGAATGCGCGGTGCTCCAGGCGCTGACGCTGGAGGCGCTTGGTGGGCTGTGCGTAGACCTCGTCGAAGATCGACTCGGCAGCCGGCGGCTGAGCCTGCTCGCACGCGGCGCGGAACTCCTTGGCGAGCTGGTCGGCGCGGATCTTGGCCTCCGCGCGCACCGCCTCCATGTTGGCTCCCATGAGCTCGAGCGCACGCTCGACCCGCTCCACCGGATCCTTCTCCACCCAGCTCTGGAGCTCGGCGTCCTCGCGGTAGCGCTTGGGGTCGTCGGTGCTGGTGTGCGGTCCGCGGCGGTAGGTGACGGCCTCGATGAACGTCGGCCCGCCACCCGAGCGGGCGCGCTCGAAGGCGATACGGGCCGCGGCGTGCATGGCGAGCACGTCGTTGCCGTCGACGCGCATGGACGGCACGCCGAAGCCGGTGGGGCGCAGCGCCAGCGGCACGCCCGACTGCAGCGCGACGGGCTCGGAGATGGCGTACTGGTTGTTCTGGCAGAGGAAGACCACTGGCGCCTGGAAGCTCGCGGCCCACACGAGCGCCTCGTTGACGTCGCCCTCGCTCGTGGCACCGTCGCCGAAGGCCGTGAGCGCGACCTCGTCGGCGCCATCCATCTTGGCGGCCATGGCGTAGCCGACGCCGTGCAGCGACTGCGCGCCGATGATGATCTGCGCGGGCGCCATGCGGATCTCCTGCGGCGACCAGCCGCTGTGCGCGTGCGCCTTCCAGATGCGCGAGAACTCGGCCATGTCGGCGCCGCGCAGCAGCGCGAAGCCGTGCTCGCGGTAGGAGCCGAAGACCCAGTCCTTCTCGCCCAGTGCCGTGGCAGGGCCCACCTGCGCGGCCTCCTGGCCGAGCAGCGGCGGCCACAGCACGAGCTGGCCCTGACGAGTCAGGGCGAAGGCTTCGGTGTCGAGGCGGCGCACGCGCACCATGTCGACGTAGAGGTTCGTGAGCGCCGACTCATCGATGTCGGTGAGATAGGGGTCGAGCAGCTCGTTCGTCAGCCTGCTGCCGTCGAGGTCGAGCACCTGCAGGGGGGAATCGAGCCCGGCGGCGAGCGCAGGGTCGGGAGCGGGAACCGTGATCGACACGATCGAACCTCCTTGTTCGAAGCACCTTCTGGGCGCCGGTGGATCCGCAGGACGGGTCGTCCGAAGATCGTGCTCCGAACGTAGTGCCATGAGGCACTTCGCGCAATCAGCGACACGCTCGCTGCGCAGGCCGCGCATTCCGCTGGCGCCTACCCTGCGCTAGATTGCGCACCATGCGCATCGTCGATGACACAGACCGGAAGATCCTGCTCGAGCTGACGCGGCATCCCCGCATCACCAACGCCGCGATCGCCGAGCAGCTCGGCCTCGCGCGCAACACGGTGCAGAGCCGGGTGGCTGCGCTCGAGGCGTCGGATGCGCTGCAGGGCTTCGATCGCCGGCTCCACGCCGCCGCGCTCGGCTACCCGCTGACGGTCTTCATGGCCACGCACGTCGATCAGCCCCGCATCGACTCGGTGGTCGAGCAGCTGCGCCAGATCCCCGAGGTCGTGCAGGCGTTCGGGCTCTCCGGGCAGGCGGATGTGCTCGTGCGAGTCGTGTGCCGCGACGCCGAGGATCTCTACCGCGTCAACAAGCTGGTGCTCGCGTGCAAGGGCGTCGAGCGCACCGAGACGTGGCTGTCGATGGGCGAGCTCATCCCGTTCCGCCTCGCGCCGGTGCTCGAGCGCGACCTCGGGCGGCGGTAGCCGGCACGCGCCTACGTCTGCGGCACCCGCAGTGCGAACGCCGGGTGGGTTCGCGCATCCCCGAGAATCTCGTCGTCGGTGGAGTCGGCGCTGACGGAATGGTCCGGCCGCCGCGGCGTTGCCTCTACTGGAGGAACCGATGACCACCACGACCGACCTGCTGCCCGACGACACCGCCATGGGCCCGGTGATGCTGAAGACGGCCTCGCTGGCCCGACTGGTGCACTGGTACACCGCCGGCGTTGGCCTGGAGCACGTGGCCGAACGGCCGGGGGTCGTCGAGCTCGGTGTCGACGGCCGCGCGATCCTCGTGCTCGAGGAGGCGCCGGGCCTGCGCGGCCCGAACCCGGCCGACGCGGGCCTGTTCCACACGGCGATCCTCTACCCGACTCACGCGGCGCTGGCCGCGGCCGTGGTGCGCATGAGCCAGTTGCCGGGCATCCAGTTCGCGGGCACGGGTGACCACCATGTCTCGGAAGCCTTCTACTTCGCCGATCCGGACGGCAACGGGGTCGAGCTCTACGTCGACCGGCCGCGCGACCGGTGGTCATGGAAGAACGGGCAGGTCTTCATGACCACCGAGTTCATCGACCCCAACCGCTTCGTCAGCGAGCACCTCGATCGCGGCAGCTTCGGGCAGTCGTCGAGTGCGCCGGTGGACGCGACGATCGGCCACGTGCACCTGCAGGTCGGCGACGTCGCGACCGCGCGTGACTTCTACGTCGGCGCGCTCGGCTTCGCAGAGACCGCCTCGATCGCAGGCTCGGCGCTGTTCGTGAGCGCCGGCGGCTACCACCACCACATGGCGATGAACGTGTGGAACTCGCGCGGCGCCGGCCGTCGCGTCGACACGCTCGGCCTGGGTCGCGTGCAGATCGCGGTGCCCGATGCGGATGCTGTCGGTGCGGCCCGCGAGCGGCTCACGGCGCGCGGCGTCGCGGTCGCGGATGACGGGCGCGGCATCCGCTTCGACGACCCGTGGGCGAACGTGATCACCCTCACGCCGAGCGTCGCCGAGTAGCACCGCGGGGCGCGGACCGAGACCGCGATTGGGTCTCGATCCGCGCCCCGACGGCAGCGGCCTGCCTACTTGATGAAGAGCGCCTTCGTGTCGAGGTCGCCCTTGTTGACGCCCTTCGGCAGCACCTCGCCGCGGAAGAACTCGGGCGACTTCACGCGCATGATGAGCATGAGCACGACGCCCAGCAGCAGCATGAACACGCCCAGGATGCCGACGAGGCCGACACCGCCGATCTCCGATCCCGAGCCGTAGGCCGGGTCGAAGCTATCGATGAGCGTCTGCACGAACAGCACCATCAGCGCCACGCCACCGAGCAGCGGGCTGAGCATCTGCGTGAGGAAGCGCTTCGCCGACGTCAGCGCCGTCACGCGGAAGTACCAGACCGCGCTCAGCGCCGTGATGCCGTAGTAGAAGCAGACCATCATGCCGAGCGCCGTGATCGTGTCCCACAGCACGTTCTCGCTGATGAAGCGCATGACGGCGTAGAAGACGCTCGCCACCAGTGCCGACATGACCGCTGCGAAGCCGGGCGTCTTGAAGCGGGGGTGCACCGCGGCGAACCGGGCCGGCACGGCCTTGTAGTGCCCCATCGCCAGCAGCGTGCGAGCCGGCGACAGCGCGGTCGACTGCAGCGAGGCGGCCGACGAGGAGAGCACCGCGAGCGAGATCAGCCAGCCGAGCGGGCCCATGATCGGGTCGGAGAGGAAGAAGAGCACGTTGTCCTGGATGTCAGGATTGCCGAGACCCAGCCCCGTGTCGCCGTTGCCCGCGAAGGTGAGCAGGCCGATGGCGAGCAGCAGGTAGAGGCCGAGCACGATGATGATCGTGATGGCGGCAGCCTGACCGGGCGTGCGCTCGGGATCCTTCGCCTCCTCGTTCATCGTCAGCACGACATCCCATCCCCAGAAGATGAAGATCGACAGCGACAGACCCGCGACGACCGAGGTGACCGACGGCGCCTGCAGCACGTTGAACCACGAGGGGTCGACCGGCGTGTACTGCACCGCGTCGCCCGACTGGGCACGCACCAGCGCCGTCACGCCAAAGGTGACGAGCACGAGCAGCTGGAAGCCGACGAACCAGTACTGCACCTTCTGCGCCGTGCTGATGTCGCGGTAGGAGATCCAGGTGGCGCCCGCCATGAAGGCCAAGCACACGGCGACGTTGATGAAGGGGTTGCTCGCCATTTCGGCGATCGCTCCGTTCCCGGTGATCTGAGCGATCAGCAGGAAGAGGAAGTCGACCGCGATGCCTGCGAGGTTCGAGAGCACGAGCACGGTCGCGATGATGAGACCCCAGCCGGCCATCCAGCCCACGTAGGGGCCGAACGCACGCGTTCCCCAGGTGAACGAGGTGCCCGCATCCGGCATCGCCTTGTTGAGCTCCCGGTAGCCGAAGGCGACCAGCAGCATCGGGATGAAGCCGAGCAGGATGATCGCCGGCACCTGCACGCCGACGGCGCTGACCGTCGGACCGATCGCTGCCGTGAAGGTGTAGGCGGGCGCGATCGTCGAGATGCCGATCACCACCGCGCCGAGGATGCCGACCGTGCCGGGCGCGAGTCCCTTGCTCGAGATCCCGGTGTCTGTCTTGTCTGCTGTAGTCGTCATTGACTGCTCCGTCGTGCGTTCTGTGCTCGGCGCCTCAGGCGCCGAGCGTCCCGATGATCTCGTCGGCGGCTGCCCAGCCACGGCGGATGGCTCCGTCGACGTGCTGGTAGCCCTCCGCGGCGATGTCGCTGCACGCCCAGTGCAGCGATCCGTGCGGCGCGCGCTGCAGTGCGCCGTAGCGCGACAGGCCGCCGATGTCGAAGCTGGCGGCGTAGGCGCCGCGCGTCCACTCCTCCTCGCCCCAGTCCGAGAGGTAGAACACCTCGGGCTCGAGCGCCTCGGGGCCGAAGTAAGTGGCCAGCTGCTCGAGGATCGCGGTGCGCTGCGCCTCAGGGCCGAGACCGAAGGATGCGTCGGCCTTCAGGTCGGAGATGAAGGCGACGAGGGTGCCCCGCTCGTCCTCGTGGTTGGTGTTGTCGTAGACCTCGTGCAGCGCGTTGTACGGGGCGAACACGGTGCCCGAGAGGCCAGCCTTGCGCCAGAACGGCGTCGAGTACACCGCGTGCACCTTGATGACCAGGCCGAGCGAGAGGTGCTGGTGCATCTGCTGGCGCAGGCGCGGCAGCGACGGCTGGAAGTCGATGCGGTCGTAGAGGTTCGGCGGCACCGCGACGATCGCGCGGCGTGCGCGCACGACGACGCCGCCATCCGCGTGCGCGACCACGCCGTCAGCGGTGTGCTCGAGGCGTCGCACGGGCGCGTTGAGCACCACGTCGTCGCCGAGCGATGCGGCGAGCCGCTCGGAGACCTGCTGCATGCCGCCGACCACGCGACGGTCGAGGATGAAGCCCTCGTCGACGAGGTTGGAGAAGCTGCCGGCGGATGCCGCCATCAGCAGCGCCTGCAGCAGGCTGAACGAGTAGGCGGGCTTGGTGAGCATCGCCTCGGCCACGAAGATCGAGACGATCTCGCATGCCCGCTCGTCGCTCGACTGCGTGCGCAGCCAGTGGTGCCAGGAGATCGCGTCGTACTCGGCGGCCTTCGCGTGCGCCCACGGCTCACGGGCGCCGACGTCGGCGACGAGCGCATCGAGGACCCCGATGAGGCGCTCGATCTCGGCCTCGGTGCTGGCACCGGCCGGGAAGATGTCGCCGGAGTAGCTGTGCCGCTCCCCCGCGTGGTCGATGTAGATGCTCTCGCCGTCGCGGTAGCGCTCGTAGGTCTCGAGTCCGAGCTCGTCGAGCGTCTCGATGAGCGCGCTCTGGTCGGGCGAGACCCACTGGCCGCCTATCTCGAGCATCGCGCCGTCGATGTCGCGGGTCCAGGTGCGCCCGCCGACCCGGTCTCGGGCCTCGAGGACGGTCACCGAGTGCCCTGCCTTCCGTAGGCGCGTCGCCGCGCTGAGGCCGGCCGCGCCCGCACCGATCACGACGACGTCGCTGGTGATCTCCGCCATGGTGTGCTCCCACTCCGTCTGCGACGCTGCTCCGCGTCGACGACGTGACTATCGCACACTATTGTTTAGGCGGTCAATAGGACGCGCGACGCACATCCTCGGGCTGGATGCGCAGCAGGGCCGTGACGGTCGTGATCACGTAGTGCGCGGTCTCCTCCTCGTAGCCGGCCCACACGGCCGATTGGGCACTGAGGCCGTCGGTGGCGCCCACCACGAAGCGAGCGAGCGCGAGCGGCTCCGGAGCGCTGAACGCACCGGCGGCGTGCCCTCGCGCGAAGATGTCCGCGACGAACTCCTCCCAGGCCCGCGCCTCCTCCACGAGCACCGCGGCGAGCTCGGCGTTGCGCCGTGACAGGCTCCAGCCGTCGAGCCACACGAGCGCGACATCGCGGCGGAAGTCGTGGATGAGCTCGCGCAGCAGCACGAGCACCTGCTCGACCTCGCCGCCCTCGACCGCGTCGACGCTCGCTCGTACGCTCGCGAGCTCCTCCTGAGCGATGTCGCGGAAGATGTCGGCGACCAGCAGTTCCATGCGGGTCACGTAGTGGGTGACCAGGGCGGGCGCGACGCCGACGCGATCGGCCACCGCGCGCTGTGTCACCGCGCTCAGGCCGGACTCGAGCGCGATCGAGCGAGCAGCGTCGTGCACTTCCGCGCGGCGCTGCTCGGGGGTCTTCCTGACACGCTTGTGGTTGGTCATTGCATCCTTGCTGGGTCCACAGTAACTTGTCGTACGACCCGCTTATTGACCATAGTGTCAATTACGTCGACGACGACCCTGGAGGCGATCATGGCCTGGACGATGCCCGCGGAATCCGCAGCGCACGAGCGGCTCTGGATGGCCTTCCCGCACGGACCGAATGCCGGCGAGACCTCGGCCGAGGCGGACGCCGCGCATCGCGCCTGGGCGGCCGTGGCCAACGCGGCCAGCGAGTTCGAGCCCGTCACCGTGGTGGTCGACCCCGACGAGCGCGATGTCGCCGGCCGGCTGCTCGCGGGCGACATCACGACGGTCGAGGCGCCGCTCGACGACGCGTGGATGCGCGACATCGGTCCCACGTTCGTGCTCGACGAGCAGGGCAGGCTCGGGGCCGTCGACTGGGTCTTCAACGGCTGGGGCGGCCAGGACTGGGCCAGCTGGGAGCATGACTCGCGCATCGCCGCGCTCGTCGCCGAGCAGGCCGGTGCCGAGCGCATCGCATCGCCGCTCGTCAACGAAGGCGGAGCCATCCACGTCGACGGTCACGGCACCGTGCTGCTCACCGAGACCGTGCAGCGCGATCCGGGCCGCAACCCCGGCATCTCGCGTGCCGACGTGGAGGCCGAGCTCGCGCGCACGATCGGCGCGACGCATCCCATCTGGCTCCCGCGCGGCCTCACGCGCGACTATGAGCCCTTCGGCACCCGCGGTCACGTCGACATGGTCGCCTCGCTGGTCGGCGACGGTCGCGTGCTGCTGCATGTGCAGGCAGCCGACGAGCACCCGGACGCCGCGGTCTCGGCCGAGATCGAGCGCGTGCTGCGTGACGCGACCGACGCCGCCGGTCGTCAGCTCGAGATCGTGCCGCTGCGAGCGCCCGCGACGCTGCGCGATGACGAGGGCTGGGTCGACTGGTCCTACGTGAACCACCTGATCCTGAACGACGGCATCCTCGCCTGCGGCTTCGGCGACCCGGCGGCAGATGCCGAGGCGCGCGAGGTGCTCGAGGCCGTCTACCCGGGCAGGCGCGCGGTGACGGTCGATGCGCGCGAGATCTTCGCGCGCGGCGGCGGCATCCACTGCATCACGCAGCAGCAGCCGAAGGCCGCATCGTGAGCGCGCGGCTCGTCGAGGCGAGCGTGCAGGCGCTGCGCGCCGCGCTCGACAGCGGCCGCACGAGCGCGACCGAGCTCGCCGCGCTCACCCTCGCGCGCATCGGGGCGTTCAGCGTGGGAGGTCCGCGCCTCAACGCCGTGCCCGTGCTCGCACCCGATGTGTTCGCCGCCGCGCGCGCCGCCGATGCGCGCATCCGTGCTGGCAGCCCGGCGAGCGTGCTCGACGGCATTCCCTACACGGCGAAGGAGAGCTACTCCGCGCGCGGCATGACCGTCTCGGCCGGCAGCCCGGCGTTCGAGCACCTCGTGGCGGGCGAGGACGCGTTCGCGATCGAGCGGATGCGGGCGTCGGGCGCCGTGCTGATCGGGCTCACCACTATGCCCCCGATGGCGAACGGCGGCATGCAGCGAGGGCTGCGCGGCCGCGCCGAGAGCCCCTACAGCGCCGACTGGCTCACGAGCGCCTTCGGTTCGGGATCGTCGAACGGCTCCGGCACCGCGACGGCGGCGGGCATCGGCGTGATCGGGCTGGGCGAGGAGACCTGGTCGTCGGGCAGGGCGCCGGCGAGCTGCAACGCGCTCGTCGCCTACACGCCCTCCCGCGGCCTCATCTCGATGCGCGGCAACTGGGCACTCGTGCCGACGATGGATGTCGTGGTGCCGCACGCGCGCAGCATGGCCGATCTGCTCGCCGCACTCGACGTGCTCGTGCAGCCCGACGCCCGCACCGACGGCGACTTCTGGCGCGAGCAGCCGTGGCTGGCGCTGCCCGGCGTCGACGAGGTGCGCCCGGAGCGCTTCGCAGACCTGCAGCCGGCGGAGCTTGCCGGCATGACGATCGCCGTGCCGCGCATGTACATCGGCACCGACGAGGCGATCCGCTCCCCCATCGAGACCCGCGCGAGCGTGCTCGAGCTGTGGCGCGCGATGGCCGACGACCTGCGCGCCGCGGGCGCCACCGTGGTCGAGACCGATCTGCCGATCGTGTCGAACTACGAGGGCGACCGCGACGGCGCACCGCACATCCTGAATCGCGGGATCGTGTCGCCGCGCTTCATCGAGAGCGAGCTGCGCGAGCTCGCGGTCTGGGCGTGGGACGCATTCCTGCGACGCAACGGCGACCCCGCACTCGATCGGCTGCGCGACGTCGACGGCGAGCGCATCTTCCCGCATCCGCCCGGTGCGCTGCCCGATCGCTTCGAACGCTCGTCGCCCGCCTTCGAGCCGGCCGCGAACGCCGGCCTGGCCGACTTCCCCTCGCTGCCGGTGCCGGAGCTCGAGGAGATCCCCGCCATGGCCGAGGGCATTGCGGGGCTCGAACAGACGCGCCGCGTCGACTGGGACGAGTGGCTCGACGCGCACGGCATCGATGCGGTCGTGATGCCGACGCTCGCCGACGTCGGTCCGGCCGACGCCGATGTCGAGCCCGACTCTGCGGCGCTCGCGTGGCGCAACGGCACCTGGGTCGCGAACGGCAACCTCGTCTGGCGCCACTTCGGCATCCCGACGGTCACCGTGCCGATGGGCACCATGGGCGACATCGGGATGCCCGTCGGCCTCACGATCGCGGGCAAGCCGTACGAGGACGAGCGGCTGCTGCGCATCGGACTCGCGATCGAGGCGCAGCGCCAGCGGCGCACGACACCGCCGCGCACCCCCGAGCTGCCGGCGGCCGAGTGGACGCCGCTGGCGGCCGACGGCACCGCAGCCGAGGCGGCCGTCGAGCTCCACGTCGAGCGCGATGGCGACGAGCTCGTAGTGCACGGCCGAGCAACGGGCGAGGCGATCGCGCTGTGGGTCGACGGGACGCAGCCTGCGATCGCTGTCGATGGCGACACGTTCACCGCGCGTGCCGCGGGCAGCCTGGTCGTGGCGCTCGTGCGCGGCACGACGGGCGATGCGGGAGCGTGGGCGCAGGCGTGATTCGCTGATCGCCGAGCGTCAGCTTCGCGCTCGATTCGCCGCGTCTGCCGCGCGCAGGATCCGTTGCGCTCGCAGGCGCATCGCCTCGTCGACCATCTGCCCGTCGGCGAGCGTCGTGACGCCGCCGTCCGCAGCGTCGAGCGCATCGAGCACGGCGTGCGCCCACGCGCGGTCAGCATCGCTGGGGGCGAACGCTTGGCGGATGACGTCGATCTGCTTCGGGTGCACGGCCGTGCGGCCGCCGAAGCCGAGCGCGGCGCCGGCACGGCAGTCCTCCTCCAGCCCAGCCGGGTCGCCGATCGCCGGGTAGACCGACATGAGCGGCGCATCGAGCCCCGCCGCGCGGACGGCGAGCACGAGCCGGATGCGCAGATGCTCCAGCATCGCGGGGCTCGACGAGCCCAGGTCGCTGCGCAGATCCGACTCCCCCAGCGCGACGGAGGCGACCGCGGGATGGGCCGCGATCGCGTCGAGGGCGGCGACACCGGCGGCGTCCTCGACGATCGCATGCAGCCGCCGGCTCGCGTCGCCGAGCTCGCCCACGATGCGGTCGAGCAGGTCGATGCCTGCCTTCGGCACCCGCAGGCCGACGTCGAAGCGCCCGGCGACGGCGAGGTCGCCGATGTCGCCGAGGCGCACCTGCAGCTGCACGGTGCTGGTCCGAAGTTGCACAGGCGCGTCCTCGTGCTGCCGTTCCCCGGCGCTGTGGTCGAGCAGGAAGCGCTCCACGGCCGCACGGGCCTCGGCCTTCCGGTCGCCCGCGACGGCATCCTCGAGGTCGAGGATCACGATGTCGGCGCCCGAGCGCATGGCCTTGTCGAATCGGTCGGGTCGATCGCCCGGCACGTACAGCGCGACGGTCATACGATGCCTCGCTCCCGCAGCGCCGCTGCCTGCTCGGCGGTGACCCCGAGCTCGGCGAGCACCGCATCGGTGTCCTCGCCGTGACGGCGGCCGGTGTGGCGCACCTGCCCGGGCGTCGCCGACATCCGGAACAGCACGTTCTGCATGCGGATCTCCCCCAACTCCGGATCATCGATCGGCAGGATCGTGCCGAGCGAGTCGTACTGCGGGTTCGCCATCACGCCGGTGATGTCGTCGACGACGCCGATGGCGGCCTCGGCGCGCCCGAACGCGGCGACCACCTCGGCGAGCGGCCGCGCCGCGATCCATCCGCCCACCGCCGCGTCGAGCTCGTCCACGTGCTCGACGCGGGTGCTGCCGGAGGCGAACCAGGGCTCGTCGATGAAGTCGGCCCTGCCGACGAGTGTCACAACGCGCTCTGCGATCGACTGCGAGGAGGTCGAGACAGCCACCCAGCGATCATCGGCCGTGCGGTAGACGTTGCGGGGCGCGTTGTTCACGGAGCGGTTGCCCACTCGCGGCTGCACCAGGCCGAGCTGGTCGTAGGCCGTGATCTGCCCGCCGAGCAGCATGAGGATCGGCTCGATGATCGCCATGTCGACCACCTGACCCTCGCCCGTGCGCTCGGCGTGACGCAGCGCGATCGCGCAGGCGTAGGCGGTGGCGAGCGCCGTGATGCCGTCGGCCAGCCCGAACGGGGGCAGGATGGGCGGCCCGTCGGGCTCGCCCGTGATCGCGGCGAAGCCGCTCATCGCCTCCGCGATCGAGCCGAAGCCCGGCTGCTGCGCGAGCGGGCCGTGCTGGCCGAAGGCCGTCACGCGCGCGATCACGAGCGCCGGGTTGACCTCGAGCAGGCGGTCGGGCGAGAGCCCCCAGCGCTCGAGCGTGCCGGGGCGGAAGTTCTCGATCAGCACGTCGGCGCCCGCGACGAGCCGCAGCAGCACCTCGGCGCCCTCGGGCTGCTTCAGGTCGAGCGTGACGGTGCGCTTGCCGCGGCCGAGCGTCTTCCACCACAGGTTCACGCCCTCCTTCGCTGGCCCGTGGCCGCGCGAGGCGTCCGGCCGGCGGGGATGCTCGACCTTGATGACGTCGGCCCCGAAGTCGCCGAGGAAGGTCGCCGCGAGCGGCCCGGCGAAGAGCGTGGAGACATCGAGCACCCGCACGCCCTCGAGCGGTCCGCTCACGATGCCTGCTCCGCATCCCAGGCGAGCCGGAAGCCGATGGCCGGGCTGCGGTCGATGCCGGTGCGCAGCCACGCGAGCGAGCGCTCGGGCGGCTGCTCGCCGCCGTCGGCGTACCAGTCGGATCCGGTGACGGCGCGGTCGCTGCCGCCCTTGAGGATCACGCGGCGGGTGATGCCGTCGGTCATCTCGCTCTCCGTCCAGTTCCAGACCCGCGGGCTGCGGCGCTCCAGCATCGCACCCGCGAGCTGCCACTCGTGGTCGGTGGGGAGTCGGGCGCCCACGGCGGCCGCGAAGGCGCGCGCCTCGTCGAGGTCGATGCCGCTGACGGGCGCGTCGGCGTCGCCGTCGCGCCGGGCGAGGCCCGCCCGATCGCACTCGGCGTTCCACTCGGCCACGCTCACCTCGCGCAGCGCGACCGCTGCGGGGCCGACCTCTGCCGTGACGGCGATCCGGCGGTCGTCGTGCAGGCGGGGCGGCAGCGGCTTCCACTCCTCCACGTAGGGCGCCTCGCCATAGAGGCCGGTCTCGCGGCGGCGCCACAGCACCGCGAGCTCGTGCGTGCCGGCAGGCACCGCCACCGCATCGTGCGGTGGCCGGGCGGTCGACTGCGGCGTCGGGATGCGCGAGGTGGCGCGAGCCGGGAAGGTCGCGTCCTGCGAGCGGTCGTCGGCGCGGGCCGCCTCCAGCAGCGGTCCGACCCAGTCGGGCCGCTCGCCGCGCACGGCGAGCACGGCGGCGATGCCGTGCGCGGGAACGACCACCTCGCCGTCGGTCGGCTCACCCCGCAGGAGATCGACCAGCGCGCCCTCGAGCGGCGCGAGGAACCGGCCGCGCACCGGCTCGTCGCCACGATTGATGAGCGTCACGAGCGTCAGGTCGCCGAGCGCCCAGGTGGTGCCGAAGACGCCGCGGTCCGCGGCCTCCGCCGTCGCGCCCGCGAGCGGCTGCCAGTCGCCGCGCTCGAGCAGCTCGTGGCAGGCGCGCTGCACGCGCGACATGGCGCGCAGGGTGGCGCGGTCACGCTCGTTCCAGCCGACCCACACGCCGAACACCGCATCCCACACCAGCACGCCCGTGCCGTTCATCCACGCGGACTGCAGCTCCTCCGCGTGCGAGCGGTTCCAGCGGCGGATGCCGTGCAGCATGTGGCGACGCTCGACGAGCCGGGCGCGCTGCACGCCGGGCGCGGTCGAGTCGGCGAACCACTGCGCCCACGACAGCACGTGGTCGCGGAGCCGCTCGTTGGGCGCACGCGACTCCCCCTCGAGCGCGAGCGGTCGGTCGCCGCCGACCGCGTCGAGGAACGCCGGGTCGGCCTGCTTCAGGGTGTCGAGGAAGACGCCCTCGGCGCCGAGCTCATCCGCGAGGCGCCGCAGCGCCTCGCCGTCCGTCAGCTCGCGGCCGGCGTCGTCGGTCTCGCGGCGCGTGCCGACATCCCACGGGTTGTAGTCGAGGAAGACGCGCACGCCGGCGGCCTTGAGGTCGGCCACGAGTGCCGCGAGCCCCGGCACCTCGCGGTACCAGTCGAACTGATTGCGGGCGTCGATGCCGATGCACGGGTAGGCGTGCCAGAGCACGAGCCCGTCGAGCCCGCCGACGCCCTCATAGGCAGCCAGCAGCCGCTCGGGCGTGAAGGTGCGCGCGCGCCAATCCCACAGCCGCTCGTCCCAGAGCCAGATCTGCGCCGCCACGCGGCATCCGGATGCCCACGGCACCCGGTCGTAGGCGGCGTCGTCGTGCGCGAGCCGGCGCCGTGCATCGACGGCCAGACGCTCGAGCTCCGCGCGCCAGGCGGGCCAGCGCGCCGGGTCGGCGGGCGCGGCGAGGATCTTCGCGATGTCGAAGTCGGCCTCTGCCAGCGGCACGCCGCCCTCGTCGGGCAGCGGCACCGCCGTCGGCAGGTCGATCGGTCGAGGGACCAGCGGGTCGATGGTGTTGGTGGGCGCCTCGTCGGGGTCGGGGATCATGCGCGCGCCTCCGCGAGGGCGAGCGTGCGCGCCGCCAGCTCATCGAAGCGGATGCCGTCGAAGCCCGCGAGCGTCGTGCGGTAGACGCCGTGGATGGGCGCAGCGAGCTCGCCAGGGATCACGCTCGTGCCGGCGGCGCCGAGCAGACCGCCGACGCTCGCGCCCACCGAATCGGTGTCCCAGCCGCCCGCGACCGCCAGACCGACGCCGCGCGAGAAGTCGCCGTGCCCGCGCAGCGCCGCGAACGCCAGCAGCGCGGTGTTGTTCAGCACGTGCACCCAGTGCAGGTGGCCGTAGGCGCGGTGCAGCTCGTCGAGGCACGCGTCGTCGTCGAGCTCGGATGCGGCGAGGTCGCGCCCGAGCCGGGCGGCCGCGGCGAGCCTGGAGTCGTGCGGCACGGCAGCGATGCCGGCATCGATCGCCGCGTCCACGCCGGCGCCGGCGATCGCGATCGAGGCGGCAGCGGCCATGAAGACCGCGCCGTGCACGCCCGCGCGGCGGTGCGTGAGGCGCGCATCCGCCACCGCGAGCCGCGCGGCGGCGCCCGGTTCGCCCGGGTGGGCCCAACCATAGGCGTCGGTGCGGATGAGCGCGCCGATCCAGTCGACGAACGGGTTGCCGCGCTCGGCGGCGATGTGCGGCTCGTCGCCGGCGAGCAGGTTGCGGTAGGCGATGCGCTCGGCGGTGAAGACCCGCCCGGCGGGCAGCTGCTCGAGCCACAGCTGCGCGATCGCCGCGGTGTCGACCGCGCGCCCGCCAGCGGAGCGCGCGCGCTCCTGGGCGACCAGTGCGAGCACCGCGAAGTTCAGGTCGTCGTCCTCCGGCATGCCGTCGATGACGCCGTCGAGGCTGGTCGGGCGTGACCGACGGTTCCACGGCCAGCGCTCGGCGACTGCGGGGTCGAGCCCGGCCTCCGTGAAGTAGCCGCGGATGGGCCAGCGCCCGGTGGATTCGGCGATCGCGCGGATGCCCTCCCGCGGGATCTTCTCGACCGGCTTGCCGATGAGGCAGCCGATCGCTCGCCCGAGCCACGCGCCGCGCAGCCGATCCTCCAGCCCGGCGGCGACCTGCGTGCGAGGCAACTCGAGCGCCATGGTCTCCAGCGCATCCGGCTCGGCGGCGAGCAGCGCGGCGGGCCGCGGCAGCAGCGTCGCCGCGGCGGTGACGCGCGCCGCGACCGCGCGCAGCTCGGCGTCGGCCGGGTGCGGGGTGGCGCCGTTCACGGGTGCGTCGAGGCTGCCGCCGGCCGCGGTCAGCTCGGCCTCGAGCTCGCGCACGTCGAGGCCGTCGAGGCGTGCCGCGGCGAGCGCGTGCGCGGCCAGATCCTCCGGCTGGGTCCAGCTCAGTCGCAGCATCGGCTGGGCGGTGCCTGTCACCGGTCGAGACCGAGGGCCGCGACCGCGCTGCTGCGGGCTGCGTGGCGCTCGGCGTCCGCCGACCAGACTGCTGCGGCGACGTCGGCGATCACTGCGCCCGGGGCCCGCAGGTCGAGGCGGGAGGCCTCGCCCACGGCGTCGATCCATTCCGCCGGCACCGCGTCGGGCCCGCCCAGCGCGCCGGCGATGGTGCCCGCCATGACCGCGATCGAGTCGGAGTCCCTGCCGTAGTTGACCGCACCGAGCACCGCCTCGCGGTAGTCGCCGTCGCAGGCGGCTAGCAGGCCGAGCGCCACCGGCAGCTCCTCGATCGCCTTCGTGCGGCTCGGCAGCCGCGCATCCATCGCCGGCTGCCGATACGTCTCGCCGACCGTGTCGTACGGGCGTACGGCGTCGCGCAGCGCGGCGAGCCCGCCGTCGCGCCATCCGTCCAGCCGCCGGCCGGCCTCGACCGTCGCCTCGACCGCGGCGCGGGTGCCGTCGCGGGCGAGCCCGATGGCGGCGTCGAGCACGCCGTCGATCGTCGCGCCGGGAGCGGCGGCGGCGGCGACCGCGGCCGCGAAGACGCCCGCGGCCTCCCTGCCGTAGCTCGACTGGTGCGCGCCGGCGATGTCGATCGCCTCCGCGTAGGCGCCCTGCGCATCCCCCGCGTTGACGAGGCCCACGGGCCCCATGTACATGGTGGCGCCGCAGTTGACGACATTGCCGACGCCTGCCTCGCGGGGGTCGATGTGGCCGTAGTGCAGGCGCGCGACGAGCCACTTCTCGGCGAGGAAGACGCGGTGGAGCGGCAGCGCCTCGGCCTCGAGCTCCGGGATCCACTGCACCTCACCGATCATCCTGGGCACCAGGTGCTCGGCGATGTCGTGTGCCGTGAGGTGGCGTCGCACGTGCGCGTAGACGTCGACCAGCAGGTTCGTCATCAGGGTGTCGTCCGTGACGTGCCCGTCGCCCTTGTGGTACGGCGCGATAGGTCTGGCGTGGCGCCAGTCGTCCAGGAACGGCCCGACGATCCCCTCGATCGTGCCCCCGTAGCGCTGCTGGATGGCTTCGGGCGTGTTGCCCTCGGCTGCGCCGCCGAGTGCGTCGCCGACGGCGGCGCCTGCGAGGGCTGCGGTCGCGACATCCTGGAATGCTGCGGCGTTCATGTCTCTCCGATCGATGGGTGCGGATGCGCCGGGCGGCCGGGCAGGGACTGCTGCCCCTGCCCGGCCGGGGTGACTACTGGATCGATTCCCAGCCCTCGGTCAACTGGGCTTCCAGCTCCTCGAGGCTGATGGAGTCGGCGAGGTACTGCTGGAACGCAGGGGTCGCGTACTGGTCCTTCCACTGCGGGTAGTTGACCGCGAGCTGGAACGGCGCTGCCTCGAGCACCTCGCCGGAGACGAGCATCTCGGTCCAGCCGGTCTGGCCCTCGGTCGCCTCGGCGAGCGCGTCGCGAGCCGCGCCGGTCGCGGGGATCAGCGCGTCGCCCTGACCCACGGTCGCGAGGTGCTCTGCCTGCATGTAGTAGTTGATGAACTCGGCTGCGCGGTCGACGTACTGCGAGTCGGCCGAGACCGAGAGCGTCTGCGGCGACGTGCCCTGTGCGGCGCTGTCGCTGCCTGCCAGCGGCGGCAGCACGGTCCACTCGAAGCCCTCGGGCGCGGTGTCGGCGATCTGCTGCGCGAGGTACGAGCCGCCGATGTACATGCCGTAGGTGCCACCCAGGAAGCCCGGGAGCACGTCGCCGCCCGACTGCGTGAGCGTGATCGGGTCGAGCGACTCATCCTCGTAGGCCATCGCGTGGACGGTCTGCGGCAGCGCGAGCTCCTCCTCGCCGATGTCGATGGTGGCCTCGCCGTCCTCGTCGACCTCGAAGTAGGTGCCGTCCTCGCCGAGGGCGAGGTTCATGAACGGCGCCGTGGGCGACTTCAGGCCCCAGCCGAGCCCGTAGGTGTCGTCAGCCGTGAGCTCTTGCGCGATCGCACGCAGGTCCTCCCAGGCGAGCGACTCGCCGGAGGGCACCTCGACGCCCGCTTCCTCGAACGCGCCGGTGTTGGCGAACGCCACGTAGGACTGCATGAGCGTCGGTGCTCCGAAGATCTCGTCGTTCGCCGAGACCGCGGTCCAGATGCCGTCGGCCACGTCGCCGCGGATCTCGTCGCTGAGATACGGCGTCAGGTCGGCGAGGTAGCCGTCGTGCGCGAAGCCGGCCATGTCGGAGGCCTCGTTATGGATGATGTCGGGTGCGTCGCCGCCCTGGAACTGCGTCACGAGCTGGTCGTGCACGTTGTCCCAGGAGCCCTGCACGAGGTCGATCTGCGTCTCGGGGTGCTCCTCGTTCCACGACGAGACGATCTCCTCGGTCGCGGCGATGGTGGCGTCCTGGAACGCGAGCGACTGGAAGGTGAGCGTCACCTCTTCCATGGGGTCGGTGGTTTCGGTGGCCGCGGGTGCCGAGCCGCCGCCGAAGGCGCAGCCGGTGAGCAGCAGGCCACCCGCTGCGAGCGCCAGAGCGGCGCGGGATGTGCGGTGCATGAGATCTCCTTGGGTGATGGGGGTGAGGGTGGGTTGGGTGGTCGGTCAGCCCTTGACGGCGCCAGAGAGCAGGCCCGACGTGAGGCGTCGTTGGATCAGGGCGAAGAAGAACAGGCTCGGGATGGCTGCCAGCAGCGAGGCCGCGGCGAGCTGCCCCAGCTGCACCTGGCCCTCCGCGCCCACGAACAGCGCAAGCCGTTGCGGCAGCGTCTGCAGCGCCTCGTCCTTGATCAGCACGAGGGCGAAGAAGAACTCATTCCAGGCGCCGATGAAGGCGAAGAGGCTGGTGGCGACGAGGCCGGGCGCGAGCAGCGGCAGCACGATCGAGACGAGCACGCGCCACTTGGGCGCGCCGTCCATGGCGCCCGCCTCCTCGAGGTCGACCGGGATCGAGGCGACGTAGCCCTGCAGCATCCAGAGCGCGAACGGCAGCGACCAGACGACGTAGACCACCACGAGCCCGCCGAGCGAGTTGCCGAGGCCGAGCGGCTGCAGCATCAGGTAGAGCGGGATGATGATGAGGATGAAGGGGAACACCTGCGAGAGCAGGATCCAGCCGGTGGCGAGCTTGCGCAGCCGCGTGCGGAAGCGGGCCAGGGCGTAGGCGGCCGGCAGCGAGATCACGGTGACGATGAGCGTGGTCGTGAGCGCCACGAGCAGGCTGTTGCCCGCCGCCTGCACCAGGTTGGCCCGGTCGATGGCAGCGACGAAGTTGTCGAGGTTCCACTGCGCGGGCAGCAGCTGCGGATCGGGCGACTGCAGCTCGCGCTGCGTCTTGAACGCGGTCGTGAACAGGAACAGCAGCGGGAACGCCAGGAAGATCATGAACAGCGTCACGGCGACGTACTGCAGGGCTCGGCCGAGCCGGAAGGTGCGCTTCGTCATGACTCACTTCCCCTCGCCTGCGCGCGCAGATAGAAGAAGAGGAAGAACGCGATGACGATCACGATGACGTTGCCCATGGCGCTCGCGAGCCCGAAGTTGCCGTAGCGGAACGCCTCGTTGTAGGCGAAGAGCATCGGCAGCATCGTGCCCCAGGCCCCGGCGGTCAGCACATAGACCAGCGCGAACGAGTTGAAGTTGTTGATGAAGTCGAGCGTGGTGATCGCGATGATGACCGGCTTGATCGCCGGCAGCGTCACCGAGAAGAACCGCTGCCAGGTGCCTGCACCGTCGATCTGCGCCGCCTCGTGCAGCTCGGCGTTCACGCCCTGGAGCCCGGCGAGCAGCGTGATGGTCGTCTGCGGCATGCCCGCCCAGACGCCCACCACGATCGCGGCCGGCAGCGCCGTCGAGGCCTGGCCGAGCCAGTTGATGGAGTCGGGCAGGCCGACCGCGCCCAAGCCGCCGTTCACGGCCCCGTAGGTCGGGTGCAGCATGAGCCGCCACATGATCGCGATGATCACCGGCGGCATGGCCCACGGGATGAGCGCGAGGGTGCGCGCCACGCCCTGGCCCCACAGGTTGGCGTTCAGCAGCAGCGCGAGCGAGAGCGAGGCGACGAACTGGATGATCGTCACCGAGAACGCCCAGATCAGCCCGATCCCGAACGAGTTCCAGAACAGGTCGTAGCCCGCCAGGTCGACGTAGTTCTGCAGCCCGTTGAACTCGGTGACGGCATTGCGTCCGGCGGTCGCGTTCGTGAAGCCCAGCACGATGCCCTGCATGAGCGGCCAGACGCTGAACATCAGGATCGGCAGCATCGCCGGCAGGAAGAGCAGCCAGGCGCCCCGCTCCTGGGAGATCCTGCGCCGCTTGCCGAGCTTCCGCTCGGCGACGGTCACATCGACGGGCGTCATCCGCGCACCTTCCGGGTTGTGGACTCGCGCACCGCGAGCCGGGGTTCGACGATCGCGTGCGTCGTCGCGGTGCGGTCGCCGCCGATCGCGGCGAGCAGCTGCTGCGCGGCGAGCGTGCCGCGGGCCTCAGCGCCGAGGTCGACGCTCGTCAGGCTGGGGATCGCGATCTCCGCGAGCTCGGTGTTGTCCATGCCGACCACCAGGCACTCGTCGGGCACCGCGATGCCGCGGTCTGCCAGCACGCGCAGGGCGGCGAACGCGATGAGGTCGTTCGCCGCGACGATCGCGTCGATCGCGGGCGCACCGGAGAGGCGCTCGAGGAGGGTGTGCACCGCCGGCAGCGCCGCCGCGTGCGTGAAGTCGTCGGCCGCGATCTCGAGGTCGGGGTCGACCGGCAGCGCCGCGGCGGCGAGCGCCGAGCGGTAGCCCTCAAGGCGGAGCCGCCCGGGCGTCGTGTCGACCGGGCCGTTGACGAATGCGATCCGCCTGGCGCCCTGCTCGATCAGGTGGTCGATCGCGAGCCCGACGCCGGCGCGCGAATCCGCGCCCACGGCACCATGCGCGGCGGTCGCGGGCAGCGTCCCGATCACGACGACCGGCACCCGCGACTGCGCGAGCGCCTCGAGCACCTGCGGCTCGGGGCGCAGCGGCACGACGATGAGGCCGTCGACCGTGCTCGGGTCGAAGCGCTGGATGGCCGCCGCCACCGCCGACGCGTCCTGCGCCTGCGCCACGAGCAGCTGGCGCTCGTCACCCGCGAGCTCGTGCTGCACCGCGCTCGTCATCCGCGCGTAGACGGGGTTGGCGGCATCCGGCACGATCATCGCGATCTGCCCGGTGCGACCGGCCTGCAGCGCCCTGGCGACCGCGTTCGGTCGGTAGCCGAGCTCGGCGGCGACGGCGCGCACGCGCTCGGCGGTGGCCGGGGATGCGCCCTCGCCGTGCAGCGCTCGGCTGGCCGTGGCGATGGAGACGCCGGCACGCTCGGCGACGGCTGCGATCGTGGGGCTGCTCGCCATCACTGCTCCGCCCTGAGCGCCATCGCCCATTGAGTCGTACCGGTCCGAGTGAAATGGAAACGTTTCCAAAGCACGTAGCAGAGACTCTAGGCGCTCACCCGACGTGAGCGCAAGCCGAGACGGCGGCGCGCGTGCGCGCCACCGAGCGGGCCGCCCCGGGCGGCCCGTGCTCGCCTATTCGGCGTCGGGCGCGGCGTGCTCCGGCAGCTGCAGGTCGATGACCGCAGCATCGCGCCAGAGGCGCTCGAGCTGGTAGTAGGTGCGCTCCTCCTCGTGGAAGACGTGCACCACGATGTCGGAGAAGTCGAGCAGCACCCAGCGGCCGTCAGCACGACCCTCGCGGCGCACCGGCTTCGCACCCTCCGGCAGCAGCGCATCCTCGATCTCGCGCGCGATGGCGCTGACCTGCCGCTCGTTGCGGCCGGTCACGACCAGGAAGACATCGGTCAGCGGCAGCTGGCCAGAGACATCCAGACCCACCTGGTCGGTGCCGAGTGCCTTGTCTGCCGCACGTGCTGCAGCGCGCGCGAGCGCGATCGCCTTGTCGTCCGCGCTCATCGCGCACCTCCCGAGATCAGAGCCAGCCCTGCGAGAGTGCGAGAGCCAGGAAGCCCGCGACCGCGACCGCAACACCGCCAGCGCCGACGCCGATGGCCACAGGCCAGACGTTCGAGCGCTGCTTCTTCGGCGCGATCTGCACGCGAGCATTTGCATACGACGACACTGCCTTGGAGGCGCGCACCGGCGCCGTCTCCGGGCTCGACACCTCGCCCTCGGCAACATCGGAGTCAACATCGTTGCCGTCGATCGAGACACTGCCGCGGCCGGACGAGGCGAAGCCCTCCGGCACGTCGATCGACCCGGTCACGAGCAGCCCGTCATCGCCCTCGAGCGTGAAGTCGGGGCTCTCGCTGCCGGCGGGCAGCACGAGCGCATTCGCCGTGATCGACGAGCCAGAGCCGCTGCCCTTTCCCGCGACGCCCTGCTCGCGCAGGTCGGCGATGTGGTGCTCGGAGGTGTCGGAGACGACGTTGACGATGACGGGGAGGCGCTGGGACCTGCCGCGGCTGGGGCCGCTGACGACGGCGTCGTCGGCTTCCTCCTGCGCCAGGCGGCGATCCTCGAGCTGGGCGGGGGTGACCTCGGCGACGCGGCGCGAGGAGACTCGCGGCTGCGCGACGATCACCTCGTCGATCTCGACGTCATCGACCTCGGCGTCGTCGACGGTGTCGAGACCCTGCACGTCGTCGATGTGCGCGCTCGAACGGCGCGCGGATGAGGGGGCCGGAACGGCGGAGCCACCGGTCGGCGCGCTGCCGTGCGGTTCGGCGATCTCGGCCTGGATGGCGTCGGCAGCATCGGCGGAGTCGGCATCCACCTTCTGGACGTCGACCTGCTCCATGGCGACGGTCTCGGCGGGCTCCTGCGCGGCGTCGGGCGCGGGAGCGTCACCGGCCTCCGACTTCTTCTTGCGACCGAAGAAGCGCCCGATGGGCTTCGAGGGCTGCGGATCCTTGGGGGGCGCCGGCGTCGCGACCGGCTCCTCAGTGCCCGATTCCTCAGAGACCAGCTCCGCCTCGAGGACGTCGCCGCTCTCGGGTGCTGCGGGCACGCTGGGCGTGGAGTGGCGGCCGAGCTGTGCGGGCTCGTCGTCTCCGGCGCGCTGCTCTGCATCCGGCTCGGGCGTGGAGTCGCCGTTGGCTGCGAGCTCTGCCGCGCGTTCGCGCGCGCGAAGCTCGCGCCGCGTCAGCGGGCGCTCTCCGTTCACGTCACTCATGCAGTCAGTCTCCGGTACAGGTCGTGCTTGCTGATGTATTGAACCACCCCGTCGGGCACGAGGTACCAGACGGGATAGCCAGCGCGGACTCGCGCGCGGCAATCAGTCGAGGATATCGCAAGCGCGGGGATCTCCAGCAGAGAGACGCGCTCTTTCGGGTAATCCGCGATCTCGAGCTGGTGGCCGGGGCGCGTGACGGCCACGAAGTGCGCGAGCTCCCAGAGCTCCTGCACGTCCTTCCATTCGACGATGGAGGCGAAGGCATCGGCGCCGGTGATGAAGAACAGGTCGGCGTCCGGATGCTGCGCGCGCATGTCGCGCAGGGTGTCGATCGTGAACGTCGGGCCGTCGCGATCGACGTCGACCCTGCTGACGGTGAACTGCGGGTTAGACGCCGTGGCGACCACCGTCATCAGGTAGCGATCCTCGCTCGGCGAGACATCCCGCTTCTGGTACGGCTCACCGGTCGGGACGAACACGACCTCGTCGAGGCCGAAGTGCTGCGCGACCTCGCTGGCAGCCACCAGGTGGCCGTGGTGAATGGGGTCGAAGGTGCCGCCCATGACGCCGAGGCGGCGCCGGCGCTCCGGCACGGCGGGTGCGTCAGTGACGATCGGCACCCGGTGCGAACGGGTCGGCGCTGCGGTGCGAGACGTCGCGGAAGGAGCGCAGCACGATGGCCGAGATGATGAACACGGCAGCGGTGATGCCGGCAGCGATGTACGGCGTGACGTGGGTCTCGCCGGATTCGGCAGCGGCGGTCGCGAGCTCAAGCAGGGTCATGGATGCCTCCGATCAGCGTCCAGCCTAGCGCGGCGCGCGCCGATCGCCGTTCATGGACGCACCTGTCCGGAGCCCCGCACGATCCACTTGGTGCTCGTCAGCTCCGGCAGCCCCATGGGGCCCCGCGCGTGCGCCTTCTGGGTCGAGATGCCGACCTCCGCGCCGAAGCCGAACTCGCCGCCATCGGTGAAGCGAGTCGAGGCGTTGTGCATGACGACCGCGGAGTCAACCTCGGCGAGGAACCGGCCCGCGGCATCCGCATCCTCCGTCACGATCGTGTCGGTGTGATGCGTGCCGTAGCGGTTCACGTGCTCGATGGCAGCGTCCAGGTCGTCGACGACGCCGATGGCGATGTCCATCGAGAGGTGCTCGGTCGCCCAGCCGCCGTGGCCGAGCGGCGCGGCGCCCTCGACGCCCGGCAGTGGGCGGTCGGCGTGCACGGTGACGCCGGCGGTCTGCAGCGCGGTCGCGAGCGCGGGGACGGCCTCCTCCGCGATGTCGCGGTGCACGAGCAGCGTCTCGAGCGAGTTGCAGACGCTGATGCGCTGGGTCTTGGCGTTCAGCACGATCTCGGTCGCCATCGACAGGTCGGCGGCCCGGTCGACGAACGCGTGCACGATGCCGGCGCCGGTCTCGATGACCGGCACGGTCGATTCGGTGACGACCCGCTCGATGAGCGATGCGCTCCCCCTCGGCACGAGCAGGTCCACCAGGCCCCTGGCACGCATGAGGCGCCCTGCGCCATCCCGGCCATAGGGGTCGATGGTCTGCACGGCCGCGCGCGGCAGCCCTTCGGCCTCGAGCGCGCCCTGCATCGTCGCGACCAGCACCGCGTTGGTGCGCTCGGCGGCCGAGCCGCCACGCAGCACGACCGCGTTGCCGGAGCCGAGCGCGATGCACGCGAGGTCGACCGTGACGTTGGGGCGTGCCTCGTAGATCACGCCGATCACGCCGAACGGCACGCGCACCTGCGTCAGGTCGAGCCCGTTCGGCAGCGTGCGCTGCCGCAGCACCTCGCCCACCGGGTCGGGCAGCGAGGCGAGCTGGCGGGCCGCGGCGGCCAGACCGGCGATGCGCGCATCGTCGAGCAGCAGCCGGTCGAGCAGGCCGGCGTCGAGGCCGGATTCCCGGCCGCGCTCGAGATCCTGCTCGTTCGCCGCGCGGATCTCTGCGCCCGCCGACTCGATCGCGCCCGCGATGGCGGTGATCGCGGCGTGCCGCTGCGCTGCCGGCGCGACGCCGAGCGTGCGCGAGGCGCGCTGCGAAGCGTCGAGCAGCGCGTCGAAGCCGTCACGGGTGTCGGTCTCTGCCATGGCTCGATCCTACGAGGCGGCGGATGCGCCCCGGACGCTCAGCGCTCGTCGTCGGGCTCTGCCGCGGGAGCGGGATTGGGCTCGAACTCGGTGCCGAGCCGCTCCCCCGCCACGAGCCGCTCGAGCAGCGGCGTCGCGGTGACCGTGACGCGCACGCCGGCGTCGGCGGCGAGCCTGGCGGCATCCACCTTCGTCATCGCGCCGCCGGAGCCGATGTGCGAGCCGCTCGCGCCGAGCCGCACGCCCTCGAGCGGGTCGCCGAAGGGCACCGAGTGGATCGGCTCGGAACCGGGCTCGCCGGGCGGGGCGGTGCGCAGCGCCGGGATGTCGGAGAGCAGGATGAGGCGGTCGGCTCGCATGAGCTTCGCGACCAGGGCCGCGAGGCGATCGTTGTCGCCGAAGCGGATCTCGTGCGTCGCGACGGTGTCGTTCTCGTTGATGATCGGCAGCATCCGCAGCTCGAGCAGGCGTCGCAGGGCGTTCCTCGCGTTGACGCGGTGCGAGTCGAGATCCATGTCGGATGCCGTCAGCAGGATCTGCGCCGCCGTGACCTCGTGCCGCGAGAGGCCGCGCTGGTAGCGGTTCATGAGCACGTTCTGGCCCACCGCTGCCGCCGCCTGCTGCATCGGCAGGTCGACCGGACGGTCGTCGAGCCCGAGGAACGGCATGCCGGTCGAGATCGCACCCGACGAGACGAGGACGACGCGGCAGGTGCGGTGCAGGCTCGCGAGGGCGTCGACGAGCGGCTCGATCTGCGCGCGGCGCTCCCCCGAGATCGATGACGAGCCGACCTTGACGACGATGAGCTCGCCCGCGGCGGGGTCGAGCGAGGTCACGCCTCGTCGTCCCAGCGCTGCACGTCGACGCCCTCGTCGTCGGCGGCGGCGCGGCCGTCGCGCTCCTGCACGAGCCCGTCGCGAGCCGCCTGCTTCGCATCCATGAGGCGGCGGTACTGCTCGCGGCGCTCCGGCGTGGTGCGGCGGTCGTTGCGATCCAGCCGCGGGTCGGTGCCACGGTTGCCCACCAGCTCGGCGCCGGAGGCGACCGTCGGCTCCCAGTCGAAGACGATGCCGGCGCCGGGGCCGATCACGACGGTCGCGCCGGCGACCGCGCCGGCCTTGAGCAGCGCTTCCTCGGTGCCGAGCTTCGCGAGCCGGTCGGCGAGGTAGCCGACTGCCTCGTCGTTGCGGAAGTCGGTCTGCTGCACCCAGCGCTCCGGCTTGGCGCCCAGGATCCGGAACAGCGGGCCGGCGTGCGTGCCCTCGACTTTGATGGTGAAGTCGGCGTCGTCGACCGCGCGCGGTCGCAGCACGATGCGCTCCGGCACCGGGTCAGCGGCCTTGGCGAGCCGGTCGGCCTCGACGATCTCGGCAAGCGCGAACGACAGCTCGCGCAGGCCCTTCTGGGCGACCGTGGAGATCTCGAAGACCCGGAATCCGAGCGCTTCGATGTCCTCGCGCACGAATGCGGCGAGCTCCGCCGCCTCCGGCACGTCGATCTTGTTGAGGGCGACGAGCTGCTGGCGCTCCAGCAGCGGCGGCTGCCCCTCGGGCACCGGGTACGCGGCGAGCTCGGCCAGGATGACCTGCAGGTCGCTCACCGGGTCGCGGCCCGCCTCGAGCGTCGCGCAGTCGATGACGTGCAGCAGCGCCGAGCAGCGCTCGACGTGCCGCAGGAACTCGAGCCCAAGGCCCTTGCCCTCGCTGGCGCCCTCGATGAGGCCCGGCACGTCGGCGATCGTGTAGCGGGTCTGCCCCGACTCGACCACGCCGAGGTTGGGGTGCAGCGTCGTGAACGGGTAGTCGGCGATCTTCGGGCGTGCGGCGGACATCGCGGCGACCAGGCTCGACTTGCCGGCGCTCGGGAAGCCCACCAGTGCGACATCCGCGACCGTCTTCAGCTCGAGCGTGACGTCGTGCTCATGGCCCTCGGTGCCCAGCAGCGCGAATCCCGGCGCCTTGCGCTGCTTGTTCGCCAGCGCGGAGTTGCCGAGGCCGCCCTGGCCGCCCTCGGCGACCACGACCCGCATGCCCGGGTGGGTGAGGTCGGCGAGCTGCTCGCCATCGGCATCGCGCACCACGGTGCCGACCGGCACGGGCAGCTCGAGGTCGGCGCCCTTGGTGCCGGAGCGGTTGTCGCCCATGCCGGGCTGACCGTTCTCGCTCGCGCGGTGCGGCGAGCGGTGGTACCCGAGCAGCGTCGTGACCTGCGGGTCGGCGACGAGCACGATGTCGCCGGCGTCGCCGCCGTTGCCGCCGTCAGGGCCGCCGAGCGGCTTGAACTTCTCGCGGTGCACGGAGACGCAGCCGTGACCGCCGTTGCCTGCACGCAGGTGCAGCGTCACCTGATCGACGAAGGTGGCCATGGATGTCTCCTCTAGATACGAGAACGGGGCGAGCCGAAGCCCGCCCCGTCCATCGGAATGTCAGTGTCGTGCGTGCGCCAGCTATTCGGCGGCAGCGACGATGTTGACCACCTTGCGGCGGCCCTTCGAGCCGAACTCGACCGCGCCCGCCGCGAGGGCGAACAGGGTGTCGTCCTTGCCACGGCCGACGCCGGCGCCGGGGTGGAAGTGCGTGCCGCGCTGGCGGACGAGGATCTCGCCGGCCTTGACGACCTGGCCGCCGAAGCGCTTGACGCCGAGGTACTGCGCGTTCGAGTCCCGACCGTTGCGGGTGGACGATGCGCCCTTCTTATGTGCCATCTCTGGGACCCCTTACTTGATGCCGGTGATCTTGAGGCGCGTGAGCTCCGAGCGGTGGCCCATGCGGCGCTTGTAGCCGGTCTTGTTGCGGTAGTGCTGGATGCGGATCTTCGGGCCGCGCAGGTCGGTCACGACCTCTGCCGTCACCTTCACCTTGGCGAGCGCAGCAACGTCCGACGTCACCTTGTCGCCGTCGACGAGCAGCACGGGGGCCAGCTCGACGTTGCCGTTGTCGTCACCGGCGATGCGATCGACGACGAGAATGGTCCCGACCTCGACCTTCTCCTGCCGGCCGCCGGCGCGCACGATTGCGTACACCACGTTGGATCCTCACTGTTGGAACGACTCCCGACAGTGTCGGGACGAAGCTTGCAGCGCGCGCACGGAATGCGACTTGCGCCAGCGAACAACGATACAGGCATCGGGGCCGTCGGGCAACACCGCCGCCGGGCGCGTCGTGACTCAACCGGTACCGTGACCGCATGGCGCTCCTCGTGGACGACCCGCTCTGGCCGGCGCACGGTCGCATGTGGGCGCATCTGGTGAGCGACGTGTCGCTCGACGAGCTGCACGACTTCGCCCGCCGCGCCGGGCTCCCGCTGCGCGGCTTCGACCACGACCACTACGACGTGCCCGCTGAGCGCATCGACGAGCTCGTGGCGATGGGCGCCGAGCGCGTGAGCCCGAAGGCGCTCGTGCGCCGCCTCATCGCCAGCGGGCTGCGGGTGAAGGAGCGCGACCGGCGCGACTGACCGGCTGCACGCCCTGCGCCGCCGCGCGACCGGCCCCGCCATACGACGAATCCGCCCGGGCCGGAGCGGCGGGCGGATTCGTGTCGCGGGTGCGCGGAGCCGGTCAGGACTCGCCGGGCTTCGCCGTGATGATGCCCGACGACGCGCGGCGTGAACGACGCGCAGCCTTGCCGGTGCCGGGAGCCGGCGCCGCGATCGCGTCGAGGGCGCTCCCGAGCAGGCCGTCGAGGTCGTCGACCGAAGCCTTGGGAGCGGACTCCTCGCGGTACGCCTCGACCGGGATGTCGAGGATCGACACGACCGGCTCGGCCGCCACGGCCTCGACCGCATCCTGGGACGGGCGCACGACGCCCGACGGCTGCTCGCCCTGGCCGCGGTCGCGGCCCTGGCGCTCGTTGCGGCTGGAGCGACCCTTCGAGCGACCGCGGCCGGACTGCTGCCGATCCTGCTGGTCGCCCTGCATGGCGTCGGCCTGGCCCGCGTCGCGCTGCTTGGCGTCGCGCTGGTTCGTGTCGCTCTGCTTTGCGTCGCGCTCGTCTGCGTCGCTCTGCGTGGCGTTGCGCTGCGTGGCGTCGCCCTGCGCGTCGGCGGCCGCGTCCGGCTGCGCGGGCTCGTGCTCGCCCTCTGCGGCCTTGCTCTTCGCCGCCAGCGCGACCTGCGACAGGCCCTTGCGCATGTCGTCCGTGATGGCGTGCGTGCCGCCGTTGCCGCCCTGCTGCTGGTGCTCCTGCGGCTGCTGGTCGTGCTGCTTGCCCCCGCGGCCACGGCGACGGTTCGACGAGCCGCCGCCGTTCTGGTCGCTGCTCTGGCGCTGCGATCGCGAGACGGGCTCGTGGTGCACGATGATGCCGCGGCCTGCGCAGATCTCGCACGCCTCCGAGTACGACTCGAGCAGGCCGAGGCCCAGCTTCTTGCGCGTCATCTGCACGAGGCCCAGGCTCGTGACCTCAGCCACCTGGTGCTTCGTGCGGTCGCGCGAGAGGCACTCGATGAGGCGTCGCTGCACGAGGTCGCGATTCGACTCCAGCACCATGTCGATGAAGTCGATCACGATGATGCCGCCGATGTCGCGCAGCCGCAGCTGGCGCACGATCTCCTCCGCAGCCTCGAGGTTGTTCTTGGTGACCGTCTCCTCGAGGTTGCCGCCGGCGCCGACGAAGCGGCCGGTGTTGACGTCGACGACCGTCATCGCCTCGGTGCGGTCGATCACGAGCGAGCCGCCGGAGGGCAGGAAGACCTTGCGGTCGAGCGCCTTATCGATCTGCTCCGCGATGCGGAAGTGCTCGAACGGGTCGTCGGTGCCCTCGTAGGGCGTGACGCGGTCGAGCAGGTCGGGGGCGATCGCCTCCAGGTACTCGCGGATCGTCTCGAGCGCCTCGGAGCCCTGGATGACGAGCTTGCCGAAGTCCTCGTTGAAGACGTCGCGCACGATCTTGACGAGCAGGTCGGGCTCGGCGTGCAGGCGCTGCGGGGCGGTGCCAGAGGTGCGCTGCTGCTGGATGCGCTCCCACTGGCGGGTGAGGCGCTCGACGTCGTTCGTCAGCTGCTCCTCGGTCGCGCCCTCAGCGGCCGTGCGCACGATCACGCCGACGCCCTCCGGGAGCACCTGCTTGAGGATCTTCTTCAGGCGCGCGCGCTCCGTGTCGGGCAGCTTGCGCGAGATGCCGTTCATCGAGCCGCCGGGCACCGAGACAAGGTAGCGGCCGGGCAGCGAGATCTGGCTCGTGAGCCGGGCGCCCTTGTGGCCGATCGGATCCTTCGTCACCTGCACGAGCACCGTGTCGCCGGGCTTGAGCGCGAGCTCGATCTTGCGCGGCTGGCCCTCGAGCTCTGCGGCATCCCAGTCGACCTCGCCGGAATACAGCACGGCGTTGCGGCCGCGGCCGATGTCGACGAAGGCGGCCTCCATGCTCGGCAGCACGTTCTGCACGCGGCCGAGGTAGACGTTGCCGATCAGGCTCGACTCGCTCGACTTCGCGACGTAGTGCTCGACGAGCACGCCATCCTCGAGCACGGCGAGCTGCACGCGGTCGTGCTTCGAGCGCACGATCATCTGGCGCTCGACGGACTCGCGGCGGGCGAGGAACTCGGTCTCGGTCACCACCGTGCGGCGACGGCCGGCGTCACGGCCCTCGCGGCGACGCTGGCGCTTCGCCTCGAGTCGCGTCGAGCCCTTCACCTTCTGCGGCTCGGTGATGAGCGGCTTCTCGTCCTCGGGCTCGCGGCGGCGGTTGCGGCGGTTGCGGCGCGACGAGCGACGGCCCTGCTGGCGGTCGTCGTCGCTGTCGTCGTCATCGTCGTCGTCATCGTCCGCGAACGCGTCGGCGGCCGGCAGTGTCGGCAGCGCGGCGAGATCGGGTGCGTGGAACAGCAGGCCGAACGGGCCGCTGGGCAGCGCCGGCAGCACCTTGGCGGCTTCGATCGGGTCGGGCTCGGCTTCGGCCTCGGATGCAGGGTGCTCGGCAGCGCCGGATGCCGACGTGGCCGGGTCCACGAGGCCGGGCTCGTGGCCGGGCTCCTGGTCGGTGCTCGACTGGTCGGTGCTCGACTGGTCGGTGCTCGACTGGTCGGTGCTGGACCCGTCGGTGCTGGACCCGTCGGTGCTCGACCCGTCGGTGCTCGACGCATCCTCGCTCGACGCCTCGCCGGCGTCAGCCGACGCATCCGGCACGGCTTCGCCCGAGTCCGCCTGAGCATCCGTCGCCGGGGCGTCCGTCGCCTGCTCGGCATCCGTCGCCTGCGCGGCAGCGTCTGCCGACGACGCCCGCTTGCGGGTCGAGACGCGCTTGCGCTTGGGCTTGTCCGCCGCGGCGCTTTCGGTCTCGGTGGTCACTGTCTCTTCGGCCGCGGTCTGTGCCTGCAGCTCGCCGCCCTCATCGGGGAGGGCCGTGGTGTTCTCTGCCATCGCTGGCGCGCTCCTGTCGCGACCGACACTGCCGGTCGACATCTCCGTCGCAATCCGGGGCGCGCCCCGGCGCGAATCCTCTCTTCTCACCCCCTTGCGGGGGCGGCCCGGGCAAGGCTTGCCGCCCGGAAAAACTTGTGCGTGCGCCCGTCGGGCGCGCTGCGGGGAAGTCTACCGCACGGTCGTCGCGTCGCTACGGCAGCACGACGCGCACCGCGAGCGCCACGAAGGCGGCGGCGGCCAGCAGCGTGCCCGCGATCGCGAGCCAGCCGTGCGGCTGCACGCTGCGACCGATGCGTGCGCTGATCAGTACGACCGCGGCGAGGTAGGTGGCCGAGACCGTCTCCAGGATCAGCATCAGCACCAGCAGGTCGCCGAGCGGTGTGGCTGAGTCGGGATCGATGAACTGCACGAAGAAGGATGCGAAGAAGAGGATCGCCTTCGGGTTCAGGAGGCTCGTGACGAGCGCGGTGCGGAACGGCGCGATCCGGGGCCTCGCGATGATCGGGTTCGGGGCCGTGAGCGGGTGCGTCGGGTTCTCGGTCGGCGCCGGCTCGGCGGTGTGGTCGCGCTTGGCGCGGATGCGAGCGACCGCGCTGCGCACCAGGCCGAGCGCGAGCCAGCACAGGTACAGCGCGCCCGCCCAGGTCAGGATCCGGAAGACGAGCGGGTTGGCCGAGAGCGCCTGCGCCGAGAGCACCGCGAGCACCATCAGGATGGCGTCGCCGAGGAAGACGCCGAGCATCGCGCGGAAACCGGAGCGGCGACCGGCGCGGAGCGAGACGGTGATGACGTAGAGGCTGTTGGCGCCCGGCAGCAGCACGATCACGATGACGCCGGCTATGAATGCGGCCAGCGTTGCGGCGTCGAGGCTCATCCGGCACCTCCCGCGATGATTGGATGAGTCCCATGAGGCTTCATGACTGAGATCCGCCGCGCCCACATCGCAGCGCCGAGGTGGCTCGGCGCGCTGCTGATCGTCACGGGGCTCCTGGGCCTGCTGGGCGCCTTCGCGCTCTCGGTCGAGCGCATCGAGCTGCTGCTCAACCCGGAGGAGTCGCTCGGCTGCGACCTCAATCCGTTCCTGACCTGCTCGGGCGCGATCGAGTCGGAGCAGGGCGAGCTGTTCGGCTTCCCGAATCCGTTCCTGGGGCTCATGGCGTTCCCCGCTCCGATCATCGTCGGGGCGCTGACGCTGGGTCGCGTCGCCATGCCCCGCTGGGTGTGGACGGTCTTCTCGATCGGTGTGCTCGGCGGCTTCGCGATCGTGCTCTACCTCGCGCAGCAGTCGATCTTCGTGCTGGGCTTCGTGTGCCCCTGGTGCTTCCTGGTGTGGCTGGCGATGTACGCGATGGCGTTCCCCCTGTGGGTGTGGGGCTTCGGCTCCGGCGCGCTCCCCGCTGGGTCAGGCATGCGCCGCGCCTTCGCGAAGCTCATCCCGTGGGGCTGGGTCTTCTCGCTCGCCCTCGCCGTGATCCTGGTCGTGACAATCATGATCGTCCTCCCCGGCATCCCCCGCTACCTGCTCAGCAGCCTCTGACAGCAAGCCCCCGACCCGAGCGTCGAGGCGTCGAGCTTCCCGAACGAGCGCGGTTCGCCGCGCATCCGCCCGATTGACGGAAGCTCGACCGCTCCCCGATCGTCGAGCTTCCCGAACGCGTGCGGTTCGTCTCGGGAGCGCGCGTTCTCGGGAAGCTCGACGGATGGCGACGGATGCCGACGGATGCCGACGGGCGCCGACGGGTGCCGGCGGGTGCCGGCGGATGCCGACGGGTGCCGGCGGGTGCCGACGGGTCGGATGGGCGGGCCGTCGTTGCGGCGCGGGTACGGGTCAGGCGAACCAGAGGGCGAGCTCGCGCTCGGCCGACTCCTCGGAGTCGGAGCCGTGCACGAGGTTCTGCTGCACCTTGAGGCCCCAGTCGCGGCCCAGGTCGCCGCGGATGGTGCCCGGTGCGGCCGTCGTGGGGTCGGTGGTGCCCGCGAGCGAGCGGAAGCCCTCGATCACGCGGTCGCCCTCGAGGCGGATCGCGACCGACGGGCCCGAGAGCATGAACTCCACGAGCGGCTCGAAGAAGGGCTTGCCCTGATGCTCGGCGTAGTGCTCCTCCAGCAGTGCCCGCGCGGGCTGCACGAGGCGCAGGTCTGCGATGACGTATCCCTTTGCCTCGATGCGGGCGAGGATGGCGCCGGTCAGCTGGCGCTTGACGCCGTCGGGCTTGATGAGGACGAGGGTGCTCTGCATGCCCCCAAGCCTACCGATCGCGCGACTCCCGCTCGCCCCGGCCACCCATCCGCAGAGTTGTCGCTATCGGCTCGCAAAGGCGCGGCATGAGCGCCGATAGCGACACTTCTGGCGATGGATGCGGGTGCCCGCGCGCGCAGGGACGCTGGCGGCGCGATGATGCGCGCGAGCGCCGCGCTACGAGCCGGGGGCGCCGCGCGGGTCGAGGCCCGCGGCGCGCCGCTGCCGCTCGATGCCGCGCGCCTTCACGAAGGTCCAGATCCAGAGGATGACGAACACGAGCGCGACGATGCCCCAGATGATCTCGACGAAGGTCAGCGCGGCGAGCGCCACCTGCAGCACGAGGCTCACGATCCATCCCCACGGCCGCGACAGCAGCGGCATCGCGGCGATCAGCAGCACGAAGACGATGCCGAACGCCGCGGGCTGCGGCCAGTCGCGCGAGATGCCCCAGGCGGCGAGCGCGCCGAAGGCCAGCGCGCTCACCTCCATGACGTGCACGATGCGCAGCAGCGACTCCATGGCGCCGCGCTGCGGGCGCTGCCGCCGCGCTGGCTGCTCGGCCTCGGCGGTCACAGGTCACCTCCGCGCTGCTCGCCCCGGAGCTGCTCGGCCTCCAGCTGCTCCGCCTCGAGCTCCTCTGCCTCCAGCTCCGGCGCATCCAGCTGCACGGTCGCGGCCTGGCGACGCACGTCGGGTCGCTGCAGCCAGCCGGTCTCACGGGCGTGGCTGATCACGTCGCCCAGCAGCGTGATGGATCCCGTCACGACCACGGCGCCGCCGCGATCGGCTGCCGCATCGCGCGCCGTCTCGACCGCGGTCGAGAGGTCGGGCTCCACCAGCACGCGGTCGGCGCCGAGCACCGCGACCGCGGCGCCCGCGAGCTCGTCGGCGTCGAGTGCGCGCTCGGAGGTGGACTGCGTCACGATCAGCTCGTCGATCACGGGCTCGAGCTCGGTGAGCACGCCCTTCACGTCCTTGCCGGCCAGCACGCCGAGCACGAGCGTCACGCGCTCGAGGCCGAAGTACTCCCCCAGCGCGGCGCGCAGCGCGGCCGCGCCGTGCGGGTTGTGGGCGGCGTCGGCGATCACGAGCGGCTCGGTGCCGATCAGGTCGAGCCGGCCGGGCGAGGTCGCCGCGGCGAGTCCGTCGGCGAGCACCTCGGCGGTCATCGGCTGCGAGCCGCCGCCGAGGAAGGCCTCGACGGCCACCATCGCGAGCGCGGCGTTCCGACCCTGATGCGAGCCCATGAGCGGCACGAGCTGGTCGATGTACTCCGCAGCGAGCCCCTGCACGGTGATGAGCTGACCGCCGACGGCCACCGACTGCGTCGTGAGCGAGAAGTCGCGGCCGTCGAGCAGCAGCCGAGCGCCGACCTCCTCGGCCCGCGCCTCGAGCACCGCGACCACCGAGGGCTCCTGCGCCGCCGAGACGACGATCGCGTCGGGCTTGATGATGCCGGCCTTCTCGCCTGCGATCGCCTCCACCGTCGACCCCAGCCGGTTCGTGTGGTCGAGCGCGATCGGCGTGATCACCGCGACATCGCCGTCGGCGACGTTCGTGGAATCCCAGGTGCCGCCCATGCCGACTTCCAGCACCGCGACGTCGACCGGCGCATCCGCCATCACCGCGAAGGCGAGCACGGTGAACGCCTCGAAGAACGTCAGCCGGCGCTCGCCCTGCTGCGCGAGCTCGGCGTCGACCATCTCCAGGAACGGCTCGATGTCGTCGTAGCCGCGGGCGAAGGCCTCATCGGAGACGGGCTCGCCATCGATGAGGATGCGCTCGTTGACGCGCTCGAGGTGCGGGCTCGTGAGCACGCCGGTGCGCAGCCCATGGGCGCGCAGCAGCGCGTCGGCGATGCGGGCCGTCGACCCCTTGCCGTTCGTGCCGGTGATGTGGATGACGCGGAACAGCCGCTGCGGGTCGCCCAGCAGCTCGACCGCGCGGCGGGTCGCCTCGATGCGCGGCTCCACCGCCTGCTCCCCCGCCCGCTCGAGAAGCGCCTGATAGGCGGCCTCGGCCGCCTCCGCGTGCTCGAGCACCTCCAGGATGCGCTCGTCGACCTCGGGCAGCGAGCCCGGCTCCAGCTCGTCGCTCATGCCTGCGTCCCCTCCGCTGATGCCTGCGCCTGCTCGACCGTGATCGCCTTCTCCAGGGAGATGGCCAGCGGCGATCCGTCGCCCACCCGGTGCGCGGTGCGCCCGTCGGCGAGCTCGCCCATGGTGTCATCGACGCGCTCGAGCAGCAGCTCGACCGCCAGCGTCTCGCCCTTGACGAGCTCGGCGTTCGCCTCCAGTGCCGCGACCCCGTGGCTGTCGGAGCCGAGCGTGAGACGGATGCGGTCGCTCACGTCGAGCCCGGCATCCTTGCGCGCCGACTGCACGGCGCGCACGACGTCGCGAGCGAGCCCCTCGGCCTCGAGCTCCGGCGTGGTCGCGGTGTCGAGCACCACGAAGCCGCCGCCGGGCAGGAAACCGACGGCTGCGGTGTCGTCCGCGACCTCGAGCGCGAGCTCGTACTCCCCGTCGACCAGCGCGATGCCGCCGACGGTGACCGTCTCGCCGCCATCGTCGTCGGCGGTCACCGACCAGTCGCCGGCGCGCGCGGCCTGGATGGCGCCCTGCACGTCCTTGCCAAGGCGCGGGCCGGCCGCGCGGGCGTTGACCTGCAGCCGGCGCGAGATGCCGTAGCGCTCCAGCGCGTCCTCCGCCGCCTCCTCGAGCACCACATCGCGCACGTTCAGCTCGTCGCGCAGCACGTCGGTGAACGAGGAGACGTCGACGGCGCCGACGACCGTGAGGGTCGGCAGCGGCAGCCGCACGCGCTTGCGGGCCTGCTTGCGCAGGGCGTTGCCGACGGACGCGATCGCGCGCACGGCATCCATCTGCGCCACCAGCTCGGGGTCGGCCGGCAGCTCGTCGGGTGTCGGCCAGTCGGTCAGGTGCACCGAGCGACCACCCGTGAGGCCCTTCCAGACCTCCTCGGTCACGAGCGGCGACAGCGGTGCCGCGAGCCGGGTGAGGGTCTCGAGCACCGTGTGGAGCGTGTCGAACGGCTCGGCGCCCGAGCCGTCGGACGCGACACCGCGCCAGAACCGGTCGCGCGATCCGCGCACGTACCAGTTGGTCAGCACGTCGATGAACTCGCGCACCGCCCAGGTGGCGCCCGTGGCGTCGAGTCGCTCCAGCGCATCCGTCACCGACACGACCGTCTCGCGCAGCTTGGCGAGGATGTAGCGGTCGAGCACGTCGGCGGATGCGGTCGAGCGCTTCGCGATGTATGGCTGGCCGTCGGCCGCGCGGTTGGCGTAGGTGGAGAAGAAGTACCAGGTCGACCACAGCGGCAGGTGGAACTGCCGCAGTGCCTCGCGGATGCCCTCCTCCGAGACGATGAAGTTGCCGCCGCGCAGGATCGAGCCCTGCATGAGGTTCCAGCGCACGGCATCTGACCCGTAGGTGTCGAACGACTCGTTCACGTCGGGGTAGTTCTGCCGCGACTTCGACGCCTTGAAGCCGTCGTCGCCGAGGATGATGCCGTGGCTGATGACGTTCTCGAACGCCGGCCGGCCGAAGAGCGCCACCGACAGCACATGCATGACGTAGAACCAGCCGCGCGTCTGGCCGATGTACTCGACGATGTAGTCGGCGGGGCTGTGCTCCTCGAACCACTGCTCGTTGTCGAACGGGTAGTGGAACTGCGCGAAGGGCATGGAGCCGGAGTCGAACCAGACGTCGAGCACGTCGGGGATGCGGCGCATCGTGCTCTTGCCGGTCGGGTCGTCGGGGTTCGGGCGGGTCAGCTCGTCGATCGCGGGGCGGTGCAGGTCACTCGGTCGCACGCCGAAATCGCGCTCGAGCTCGTCGAGCGAGCCGTAGACGTCGACGCGCGGGTAGTTCGCGTCGTCGCTCTTCCACACCGGGATCGGGCTGCCCCAGTAGCGGTTGCGGCTGATCGACCAGTCGCGCGCGCCCTCGAGCCACTTGCCGAACTGGCCGTGCTTGACGTTCTCGGGAACCCAGTTGATCTGCTCGTTCGCCGCCAGCAGGTCGTCCTTGATGTCGGTGACGCGCACGAACCAGCTCGAGACGGCCTTGTAGATCAGCGGGTTGCGGCAGCGCCAGCAGTGCGGGTAGGAGTGCACGTAGGAGGCCTGGCGCAGCACCCGGCCGTCGTCCTTCAGCAGCTTCGAGAGCGGCTTGTTCGCGTCGAACACCTGCATGCCCGCGACCGGCGCGACCGCGTCCAGGAACCGGCCGCCATCGTCGACCGACAGGATCGTGGGGATGCCCGCAGCGGTCGCGACCCGCTGGTCGTCCTCGCCGTAGGCGGGCGCCTGGTGCACGATGCCGGTGCCCTCGCCGGTGGCGACGTAGTCGTCCACGAGGATCTGGAAGGCGTGCTGCGTGCCCCACTCGTCGGCGTCGGCGTAGAAGTCGAACAGCGGCGCGTAGGTGATGCCGGCGAGCTCGGCGCCCGGCAAGGTGCGCGTCACCGCGTCGACGGCATCCTCTGCCGAGTCGTAGCCGAGGTCCTTGAAGTAGCCGGCGACGGTGTCGGCCGCGAGCAGGAAGTCGCCCTCGCCCGCCGTGGTGCCGTTCGGGCCCGCGGGCACGATCACGTACTCGACGGCCGGACCGACCGCGAGCGCCAGGTTCGTCGGCAGGGTCCAGGGCGTGGTCGTCCACGCCAGCGCCTTGACGCCCGTGAGACCCAGTGCATCCGCCTGCTCGCCGGCGAGCGGGAACGTGACCGTGAGCGTGGTGTCCTGACGGTCCTGGTAGACGTCGTCGTCCATCCGCAGCTCGTGGTTCGACAGCGGCGTCTCGTCCCGCCAGCAGTACGGCAGCACGCGGTAGCCCTCGTAGGCGAGGCCCTTCTCATGCAAAGTCTTGAACGCCCAGATGACGCTCTCCATGTAGGTGAGGTCGAGGGTCTTGTAGCCGCCGTCGAAGTCGACCCAGCGGGCCTGGCGCGTGACGTACGCCTCCCACTCGTCCATGTACTGCAGCACCGAGGCACGCGCCTTCTCGTTGAAGACGTCGACGCCCATGGCCTCGATCTCGGCCTTCTCGGTGATGCCGAGCTGCTTCATGGCCTCGAGCTCAGCCGGCAGGCCGTGGGTGTCCCAGCCGAACACACGCGGCACCTGCTTGCCGCGCATCGTCTGGAAGCGCGGGAAGACATCCTTCGCGTAGCCCGTCAGCAGGTGGCCGTAGTGCGGCAGGCCGTTGGCGAACGGCGGGCCGTCGTAGAAGACCCACTCCTGGCATCCCTGGCGCTGCTCGACCGAGGCCTTGAAGGTGTCGTCGCCCTTCCAGAAGGCGAGGATGCCGGTCTCGATGGCCGGCAGATCGGGGCTGGCGACGACGCTCTCGGCGTCGGTGAGCGGGTACCTGGTCTTGTCGGTCACGCTGGGTCTCCTGCATCCTCATGGTTCTCGGATGCGGGGACGCTCTCGCGCGGTACCACCCCGCTTGCGACCCGGTGCTCGGGACGCCGCTTCGTGCCTGATGATGCTGCAGGCGCTGCGGCTGTGACGGGCCTGCCCCGTTCGGATCTAGTGAGCAACCCCGCACCCTTCGGTGCATTGCTGCCGTTCTCCCGACCGCTCCCCGGTGATGGCCGGATCGATGCGTGTGGCTCCATCCTACCGCGCGGGCGCTGTGGCGCGGAGCAGTGCCTGCCGACGATCAGTGCTTGCCGACGATCAGTGCTTGCCACCGATCAGGCGCACGTTGCCCGCGCTCACCTCGACGTCGATCGTGGATGCGGCGCTCTGGTCGTCGGTCACGCGCACGTCGGAGTCGCCCGCAGACACGCTCTCGGTGACGGCGTAGGCGCCATCCGGAATCGTCAGCTCGATCGCGCCGGCGCTGACCGTGGCGTCGATCGACGACGGCTGCTCGCCGGTGAGCGAGCCGACGATGCGGCCGGCGCTGACCTCGAGTTGCACGGCGCCACCGGTTGCGACATCGATGCGCGCCTCGCCCGCGGAGACCTCCACGGTGAGCGACGCGGCCGTGCCCGAGAGTTCGGCGCTGCCCGCGCTGAGACCCAGTGACGCCGATCCCCACTCGCCCGCGGCGGTGAAGCTGCCGGCGCTGACGTCGGTCTCGAGGTCGAGCTCGGCGCGCTCGAGCGCGGCCGGCAGCGTCAGCACCGCCAGCTCCTCGCCGCCCCGCTCGCCGAACATGCCGCCGAGGCCGAGCCAGCCCCAGCGCCGGTCGGTGTCGACGATGAGCGCGTCGCCGGAGCGCTGCAGGCTCCACTGCTGCACGGGCCCGCCGTTCGTCACGACCTGCAGGGTCGCCTCCTCCACGTCGTCGAAGCGGATCTCGAACGCGGCAGCCGAGCTGTCGATCTGCAGCTGCTCGATGCCATCGGCCGCTGCCGTGTAGCTCCCGCTCGTCGCCGAGTGGGCGGCGAGGCCGCGCACGACGCCGCCGCCGAGCGCGAAGACGATGCCGATGGCGCCGAGCACGATCACGACGATGCTGATCCAGCGGCCCGCGCGGTTGGTCGAGCGTGGCAGGTGCGTTGCGGTGGGGTTGGAGATGGTCATCGGATGCCTCCGGTCACGTCGGGGTTGCTCCGCTGGCCCGGGGTGCCGGGATAGCCCGTGGAGCCGGGCGCGTCGAGGAGCGCGATCACCGCGAGCACGCGGCGGTTGCCGTCCTCGGGTTCGAGTTCGAGCTTCTGGAACACCGCGGAGATGTGCTTCTCGACGCTCCCCGCCGAGATGTACAGGCGGTCGGCGATGCTCTGGTTGGACGATCCCTCGGCCATCAGGGCGAGCACCTGGCGTTCGCGCGGCGTGAGCCGCTCCATCCGGGCGTCGCGGCGCCGCCGGGCGAGCAGCTGGCTGACCACCTCCGGGTCGAGCACCGTCCCGCCGTTCGCCACCCGCTCCACCGCGTCGAGGAAGTCGGTCACGTCGGCCACGCGATCCTTCAGCAGGTAGCCGAAGCCGGCCGGTCCGCCGGCGATCAGGTCGGCCGCGTAGCGCTCCTCGACGTACTGCGAGAGCACGAGCACCCGCGGCCGGTCGCCGCCGTGCTGCGTCGTCCTGGCGCGGATCGCGATCGCGGCGAGGATGCCCTCGTTGGTGCGCGTGGGCGGCATCCGCACGTCCAGGATCGCGAGATCCGGGTCGTGCGCGGTGATCGCGGCCTCGAGCGCGGTGGCGTCGGGCAGCTGGGCGACCACGTCGTGGCCGGCGTCGCTGAGGAGTCGGGCGATGCCTTCGCGGAGCAGCACGCTGTCCTCGCAGATCAGGATGCGCATGGCACCTCCACCTCGATCGCGGTCGGGCCCCCTGCGGGGCTGGTGACGGTGAGCGTGCCGCCGACGCCGGCGACCCGGTGGGCGAGGCCGTCGATGCCGCCGCCGGCCTGGCGCTCCGCGCCGCCGATGCCGTCGTCCTCGATGCGGGCCCACAGCGATGCTGGTGCTGCGGCGCCCGCGCGGGTGCGGATGGCGATGCGGATGCGGCTGGCGCGGGCGTGCTTCTGGGCGTTCGTGAGCCCCTCGGCGATCGCGAAGTAGACGGCGGTCTCGGCGTCGCGGCTGCAGCGGGTTTCGATGCGTGCGTCGATCTCGACCGGCACGACGCTGCGCGCGGCGAGTGCCGACACCGCGGCGTCGAGCCCGCGGTCGTCGAGCACCGCGACATGGATGCCGCGGGCGACCTGTCGCAGCTCGGTGACGGCCGACTTCGACGATGCGTGCGCCTCGTCGATCAGCTGGCGCGCGGCTGCCGGGTCGGTCTCGAGCTTGTCGCGCGCCATCCCGAGCTGCATCGCGATCGACACCAGGCGCGGCTGCACCCCGTCGTGCAGGTCGCGCTCGATGCGGGTGCGGTCGAAGTCGGCCGCGCGGACGGCGCCGTGACGGCGCTCGCGCTCGGCGTTCGCCTCCTGCGCGAGGCGCTCGCGGTCGTCGGGCACGAGCAGGCTCGTCGTGATGTTGCGATGGGCGATCGCGAGGCCGACCGTGCCGGCGAGCCCTGCGAGGAAGGCGAGTGCACCGATGAGCGGGGCCCACGCCACCGGCACGGCAAAGCTCGTGAGCGGGATGCCGATCGACTCCGCCTCCCCGAGCCCGGCGAGCGCGAGCGGGATGCCGATGCCCACGAGGCCCAGCAGCGGCAGCGTGAACGCGCCGAAGATGCTCGCGAGGAAGAAGCTGAGGATGGCCTTCCAGTGCTGGCCGTCGGTGAGGATGCGCAGCAGCCGGTGCGGCAGGCGCAGCCAGTCGGTGCGGGGCGACTGCCGGAAGACCGCCGGCGGCACGTCGACGCCGTAGAGGCCGGCGATGCGCTCGCGCTCGAACCACGCGACGCCCAGCAGGCCGAGCAGCGCCAGCGGCACGAGCAGGAATCCGAGCAGCACGATCAGCGTGCCGATGCCCGCGGCGGCGACCGTGGCGATCGTGACGAGGATCGGGATGCCGATGGAGCCGAGCAGCGCGAGGTGCGCGACGGTGGCGATCAGTGTGCGGACGCGGTGCATGACTCCACGCTAGGCCGGGCCCGCGGCGAGCGCGCACCGGATCTCCCCACGCCTCGCGGGGGTTATCCCCCGCCCCGCTCCCGCCACCCCGTCGGTCGAGGAGCGCGCGGCCGCAGGCCGCCCGCGTCACGAGACCGGACCGATCACCCACCCATCTCCGTAGGTCGAGGAGCGCGCGGCCGCAGGCCGCCCGCGTCACGAGACCGGATCGTTCACCCGCCCGCCCATAGCCTCCCGCAGTACCCTCGACCCATGAGGCTCCAGCGCTCAAGGTCGCCGCGCACCGCGGGCATCGCGCTCGCGCTCACCGCGGGCCTGCTCGTGACCGGATGCGGCCTGTTGCCCGCCCCGTCGCTGCCTCCCGTGCCGAGCGCCACCACGCAGCCCGCGCCGACCGGCGGCAACGCGCAGTCGGCCCAGTGCGAGCGGCTGCTGGCGGATGTGCGGGGCATCGCCGTCGACGTCGCTCGGGTCGGCGAGCTGCTCGCCAACGATCCACTGGGCGCCATCGCCCTGATCGCGAACGTCTCCGGGCGCATCGGCGATCTGCAGGTGAGCATCACCGATCCCGCCCTGCTCGAGCGCATCGACGAGATCCAGCGCGGCTGGGACGCCCTCGTGGAGGACGCGAGCGCATCCGTGGCCGAAGGCGACACCGGTGGCATCGACCGCGCCGTCGCCGGTCTCACCCAGCTGGGCGAGCAGGTCACGGCGCTGCAGGAGTACTGCGCGGGCGCCGAATGAGCGCGCCGCTGCTCGCCCTGCTCGACGGCTCGATCGTCGACGTCGCGCAGCCGATCGTGCGAGCCGATGACCTCGGCGTGGTGCGCGGCGACGGCGTCTTCGATGCTGCCCTCGCACGGCGCGACGCGCGCGGTGCGCCGTGCATCCGCGACCGGCAGGCGCATCTCGACCGGCTGGAGCGCTCGGCCGCGATCCTGCAGCTGCCCGTGCCCGATCGCGCCGGCTACGAGCGCGCGATCGACGCGCTGCTCGCCGCGTGGGACTTCGGTGCCGAGTCCGAGGCGATCATCCGCTTGGTGCTCACCCGCGGACCGGAGGCTGGCGGCGACCCGACCGCCTTCGCCCTCATGGCGCCGCTGGGCGCATCCGCGATCCGCGAGCGCGAGGACGGCGTCAGCGTGACGCTGCTCGGCCGCGGGCACGACGGCGACGAGGTGGCCGCGATGCCGTGGCTGCTGCCGGGCGCGAAGAGTCTGTCCTACTCGATCAACATGGCTGCGAAGCGGCACGCGGCGCAACGCGGCTTCGACGATGTCATCTTCGTGTCGCCGGCCGGGCTGCTGCTGGAGGGCCCGACCTCGACCCTCGTGGTCGACCGTGGCGGGAGGCTGCTGACGCCGAAGCAGGACGGCATCCTCGCCTCGATCACCCTCGAGCACCTCATGCGCGATGCCCCCGGCGCAGGCCTCGACGTGGCGTTCGAGTCGCTCACCCCGGACGACCTGCGCGACAGCGATGGCGCCTGGCTGTTGTCGTCAGGACGCCTGCTGGCACGCGTGACGAGCGTCGATGGCGCGGCGCTGCCGACCTCGCGGTTGGATCAGGAACTGCGCGACCTGCTCGACGTCTGAGCCGTCAGCGCACCGCCGCGAGCAGCGCCGCGACCGCCTCGGGAGGGGCACCTTCGTGCTGCACGGCGATCAGCAGCGTGCCGCGCGCACGCCCCTCGACGATCAGGACGGCATCGCCCGAGGTGAGCGTGACACGTCCGCCCGCACCAGCGCCCAGCGTGCCGTCGGCCGTCTCCACCCCCGCGCAGGCAGTGCCGAGCGCACGCAGCGCGGTGATCGCGTCGGAGGCCAGCTGCGCCGAGGCGTAGCGCAGCAGCACGACGTCCATCGGGGCGCCGGGCGCGGGTTCGGCGGCGAGCGACACGGCCGCCGCCGCCAGCACGCTGCCGTCCACGCGGCGGCTGGCGCTCGCGCAGTCACCGCCCGCGGCGCGCGCCGCGCTCACGTGGGTGAGCGCGCTCGCGACCGGAACTGCGGCGGGCGGCGAGGTCTCGGTCCAGTCAGCGCTCCTGGTGCCGTCCGCGGCCGTCCAGGTGAGCGGCGGCAGGTCGGCTGCGCGAGGCAGCAGCGCGACCAGACCAGCCGGTGTCGGCGCCGGTGTCGGCGCGGAGGTCGGCGTCGCGCTCGGCGTCGCCGAAGGGGTCGGTGTCGCCGTCACCGTCGGCGCTGGCTGCGACGGGCGCGGCGGGCCCGACGGCGCGGGCTCGGTGGTCGGCGGGGGCGGCACGTACGGACCTCGCACCGTGGGCACCTCCGGCAGCGGCTGCTCGCGCGGCGGTGACAGCGGCGGCCGCTCGCTCGCCGGTGCCGGCGCGTCGATGACGCCGGGATGCGACCCGGTGGGCGGTGACGCGGCGGGAGCCGGCGGTGTGGTGGTGGCGGCCTCGGGCGGGGTGGAGCCCGCGCCGCACCCGGTCAGCGCGGTCACTGACAGCAGTGCTGCGGCGACCGTGACCTTCCCGGACCGGGGCCTCATACCCCGATGATCCGCCTTCTGCCCCTGAATCGGTTGAGCCGCGTCGGTTAGTCCGCGAGATCGTTGCCCATTCGTGATGCTGCCGCGATCGGCTCGATCGCGCTGCGCACCGCGCTGGCCGCGCTGCCCCGTGCCGGGCTGCGCGTCCATGCCACTACCGCCGCGCACGCGGCGGCGAGGATCGCCACCGGGGCGACCGCGGCATCGGTCGACTCCGGCAGCGCGTCGCGCTCGAGCGCGAGCGCGAGGGATGCGCGGTCCAGCAGTGCCTGCAGCCGAGCGGGCGCCCCATCGCGCAGCGCCTCCACTGCGCCCATGGTCGGCGCATCCCGCAGTGCCGGCGGCGGCGTCGTGCCCCACGGCTCGACGGCGATCACGATCGCATCGACCAGACGCCGGAGCGCGTCTCCGTCGCCGGTCAGGAGCGCCCCGCCCGCGCGCTCGATGGCCGCATCCAGGCCGACCCAGAGCGCATCGGCCTTCGAGTCGCAGTAGGCGAAGACCGTGCCACGCGAGACGCCCGCGCGCCGGGCGATGTCATCGACGCTGACGGCGTCGTAGCCGTGCTCGAGGAAGAGCTCGAGTGCCGCCTCGTGGATCGTCTCGGCGCTCGACGCGCGCGGGCGGCCAGGGCCCTTCGACGCTGCCATCGGATTCCTTTCCCACCTCCATTGTCGCACTCGGTGTCGATATCGGCGTCGCCCTCGTCATTCCGCGCATCCCGCGCATCATGCGCGCAGAATTGTCACGAACGGCTCGTCACCGCACGCTTTGCGCGCCGATCGTGACACTTCTGGCCCGCGCGGCGCCCCGCGAGCGCCGGAGGCGCCGCGCGCGGGAGGATGGGGGCATGCTGCTGGCGACGATCGCACGGGAGGCGAGCGCCGAGGTGGAGATCTCGCGCTCGCGCTTCCTTGCCACCGCCCACCGCATCGGCTCGCTCGACGAGCTCGCCGAGCTGGTGCGCGCGACGCGTCGGCGGCATCCGGATGCCCGGCACGTCTGCAGCGCGGCCGTCGCGGGGCCGCACGGCGAGGCGAGCCGCTCGAACGACGACGGCGAGCCCGGCGGCACGGCCGGCGCGCCGATCCTGTCGGTGATCGCGGGGCGCGAGCTGACGGATGTCGCAGTGCTCGTGGTGCGCTGGTTCGGCGGCGTCAAGCTCGGCACCGGAGGCCTGGTGCGCGCATACGGCGGCATCGCCGCCGGCGCGCTCGACATCGCGGGCAGGCTGCTGCGGGTGCCCGCGAGCGAGCTGACAGGCTCGCTCGCGATCGCCGATGCACCCCGCATCGATCACGCCCTGCGCAGCGCCGGGCACGAGCCGACCGTCGACTACGGCGCGGGCGGCGCCGCGCTGCGCCTCACCGTCGCGGATGCGAGCCTGCCGGCGGCCGAGTCGCTCCTGGCACAGCTCGGCGTCGAGCATGAGGCGCGCACGGGCCTCATCCTCGAGCAGCGCGCGCGAGGCTGACGGCATCCAGCTGCGCGCTCGCGGCTGACGGCCGCCGGCGACCACTCGAGCACGTCGATCAGGTGAGCGACCTCGCCACCGCCACGGCCTGCTGCGCATAGCCGCCCCCGAAGAGCATCGTGTGCACGAGCAGCGGCTGCAACTGGTGCAGCGGGATGCGCTCCCGCCAGCCGTCGGCGAGCGGCGACGCCTCGTCGTAGGCGGCGAGCACGCGATCGAGCTGCGGCACGCCGAACAGGGCCAGCATGGCGAGATCGGTCTCGGCGTGCCCGCCCTGCGCGTGCGGATCGATGAGCACCGCACCGGTGTCGACCTCCGACCAGAGCACGTTGCCGCTCCAGAGATCACCGTGGATGCGGGCGACACCGTCGACCAGCCGCGGCTGCGGTGCGTCGAAGTCGCCCGCGGCCATCCGCTCGACCGCGCGGTCGATGATCGACGCCGCGCCGCGGTCGAAGGCGCCGTCGGCGATGCAGCGCTCGAGGATCGGGCGCACGGATGTCGTCGCCCACGCCTCGCCCCAGGCGGCGCCCGCGTGCCCGTCCACGCTCGGCTCCACCCGCCGACCGCCCACAGGCTCTGCCGCAAGCGGCGTGCGCGAGGAGCCCACCTCGAACGGCGGCTCGGCGCCCGGCGGCGGGCAGCAGTGCCAGTCGGCGCCGCTGGCATGCAGCAGCGCGAGGCTGCGGCCGAGCGCCTCCGCCCGCTCCGGCGTCGCCGGAGCCGGATCGACGCGCGCGACGCGCAGCGCGTCACCGTCCAGCCGCGCTCGTGCGATCTGCGTGCCGCCGCCGGTCTCTGCCTCGGCGAGCCACGCGAGCCCCGCAGCCTCCATCGCCAACGCGGCCCGGCCGCCTCGAGCGGTCTTCTCGACGTCCATGCCCCGATGCTACGAGCGCGGCGCTGTGCCCGCTCCCGATGCGCCCGCGCCGCTACCGTTGCCGCATGGCCCCCGCACGCAAGCCCATGCCGCTCTGGCTGCCGATCGTCGCCGCCGCCTGCCTCGCGATCGCCGCGGCGCTGCAGCAGGACACGCTGACTCGCGTGCTGCTGGCGGTCGCGGCCATCACCTTCGGGCTCGCGGCCTTCCTCCGATGGCGGATGCAGCGCAAGCGGTAGCCCTCAGCGCCGCGCTCGGCTTTCGCGAGCCCGGCCGAGCGGGCCTAGACTCGTCCAGAACAATCAGGCATCAAGCCCGATCCCGCACCATGCGGATCCCGAGGCACAGACGCGATGCCGCGCACATCGAAAGCGAGACGCCATGAGCGCCATGCCCACCAACTCCGCGATGCCCGACCGCCCCGCCCTCGAGGGACTCGAGCAGAAGTGGGACGCGAAGTGGGAGGAGGCCGGCACCTACCGCTTCGATGGCGTCGCTGCCGACGGTGCCCCGCTGGAGCGCGACGCGATCTACTCGATCGACACGCCGCCGCCCACCGCATCCGGCTCGCTCCACATCGGCCACGTGTTCTCCTACACGCACACCGACCTCATCGCCCGCTTCCAGCGCATGCGCGGCAAGCACGTCTTCTACCCCATGGGCTGGGACGACAACGGCCTCCCCACCGAGCGCCGCGTGCAGAACTACTACGGCGTGCGCGTCGACCCGACGCTCCCCTACGAGCCCGGCTTCACGCCCCCGCAGGAGGGCGGCGACAACAAGAGCTCGAAGGCCGCCGACCAGCTGCCGGTGTCGCGCCGCAACTTCATCGAGCTGTGCGAGCGCCTCACCGAGGAGGACGAGGAGAAGTTCGAGCATCTGTGGCGCACGCTCGGCCTGTCGGTCGACTGGCAGCAGTCGTACCGCACCATCTCCGACGACTCCCGCCGCACCTCGCAGCTCGCGTTCCTGCGCAACCTCGAGCGCGGCGAGGCCTACCAGGCGAACGCGCCGACCCTGTGGGATGTGACGTTCCGCACCGCGGTGGCGCAGGCCGAGCTCGAGGACCGCGAGCAGCCCGGCAGCTACCACACGCTGCTCTTCGAGAGCGAGGACGGCGAGCTGCGGATCGACACCACGCGCCCCGAGCTGCTGCCCTCGTGCGTGGCCGTGGTCGCGCATCCGGACGACGAGCGCTACCGGCACCTGATCGGCACCACCGTGACCACGCCGGTCTTCGGCGTCGAGGTGCCGTTCGTCGCGCACGAGCTCGCGCAGATCGACAAGGGCACGGGCGTGGCGATGATCTGCACCTTCGGCGACGTGACCGACGTGACATGGTGGCGCGAGCTGCAGCTGCCCAACCGATCGGTGATCGGCTTCGACGGCCGCTTCATCGCCGAGGCGCCCGAGGCGCTCGCCTCCGATGCTGCGAAGGCGGCGTATGCCGAGTTGGCGGGGAAGACCGTCTTCAGCGCGAAGAAGGCGATGGTCGAGCTGCTGCAGGCGGCCGGCAAGCTCGTCGGAGAGCCTCGCTCGATCACGCATCCCGTGAAGTTCTTCGAGAAGGGCGACAAGCCGCTCGAGATCGTCTCGACCCTGCAGTGGTACATCAAGAACGGCGGTCGCGACGAGGCACTGCAGGAGCGCCTCGTCGCGCTCGGCCGCGAGATCGCCTGGCACCCGGAGCACATGCGCACGCGCTACGAGAACTGGGTGCACGGGCTCAACGGCGACTGGCTCATCTCGCGCCAGCGCTTCTTCGGTGTGCCGATTCCCGTCTGGTACCGGCTCGACGAGCAGGGCGAGCGCGTGCCCGGCGGCGTGCTGATGCCGAAGATCGAGCAGCTGCCGCTCGACCCGACGACCGACGTGCCCGACGGCTTCGACGAGTCGCAGCGCGGCCGCCCGGGCGGCTTCGTCGGCGAGGTCGACATCATGGACACCTGGGCGACATCGTCGCTCACGCCCCAGCTCGCGGGCGGCTGGTCCGGCGACGACGCGCGCTGGCAGCAGCTCACCCCCTTCGACCTGCGTCCGCAGGGGCAGGACATCATCCGCACCTGGCTCTTCTCGACGCTGCTGCGGTCGATGTTCGAGGATGGCCGCTCGCCATGGAAGCACGCGGCGCTCTCCGGCTGGATCCTCGACCCCGACCGCAAGAAGATGTCGAAGTCGAAGGGCAACGTCGTCACGCCGCTCGGCATGCTCGAGGAGCACGGCTCGGACGGCGTGCGGTACTGGGCGGCCTCATCGCGCCTGGGCGTCGATGCGACGCTCGACCCGCAGAACCCGAAGATGCTGAAGATCGGCCGACGGCTGGCGATGAAGGTGCTGAACGCCGCGAAGTTCGTGCTCGCGATGGAGGGCGAGCCGGGTGCGATCACCGACCGGCTCGACCGCGAGATGCTCGCCGAGCTCTCGGGCGTCGTGCGCGCGGCCACGCGAGCCTTCGAGGCCTACGACCACGCCAAGGCGCTGGAGGTGACGGAGTCGTTCTTCTGGACGTTCTGCGACGACTACCTCGAGCTCGTCAAGGAGCGCGCCTACGCGGGCGAGGCGGCCGGACGCGGCTCCGCGATCGCCGCGCTGCGCACCGCCATCGACGTGCAGCTGCGGCTGCTCGCGCCGTTCCTGCCGTTCGCCACCGAGGAGGTCTGGTCCTGGTCGCACGAGGGCTCGATCCACGCCGCCTCGTGGCCGGAGCCGACGGAGCTCGGCGACGACCTGAGCGCGACCGGCATGCTCGCCACCGTCGGCCAGGCGCTCATCGGCATCCGACGGGCGAAGACGGATGCGAAGGCAAGCCAGAAGACGCCCGTCGCCTCGGCGGTCATCGCGGTGCCGGCGGCCCTCCGGGAGCACCTCGAGGCCGCGGCGGTCGACCTGCGCGCCGTCGGCCGCATCAGCGACCTCACGCTCGTCGAGGCGGACGAGCTGGCGGTGCGCGAGATCGTGCTCGAGGAGGCCTGATGCAGATCGGCACACGCTGGCCGGTGGGCGGTGTCCCGCCGACGGCTGTGCCCGCAGCGATGCGCGCCGCCATCGATGACGAAGAGCGCACGCTCGTCGAGCTCGGGGCCGACACGTCGGCCTGGCGCTGGACGCTGACGTTCCTCGAGGGGCAGCCGGTCGTCGAGCTCGACGACGGCACCACCATCAGGACCGACGGCGACGACGTGCTGGTCACGCGCGAGGACTGATACCCTCCCGGGGTATGCCGACCGCGCAAGGCGGTCGCTGCGTGCGGTCGTCATGACTGCGGTCTATGCTCGGAACCCGGCCATGCGGTCTTCCTCGATCTGGAAGTAGAGGTGTGAACGGTGTCGCCCTACCTCGGTGTGCTCATCGTCATCCTCGTCGGCGTCGCCGCGGTCGCGGGCCTGTACGGCCTCGGCAGGCTCCTGACCATCACGCGCGACGTCGCAGAGGTACTGCCGTTCCAGTCCGGCTGGGTGCCCCGCGAGCACGCCCTCTCCCGGTTCCATGCACGTTGGTACCCGATCTCGCTGGTGTTCCTGGCCTTCGACGTCGAGATGCTCTTCATGTATCCATGGGCGGTGATCGTCGCGGAGCGTGGCGCCGAGGCGATCATCGAGATGTTCGTCTTCCTGGCGCTGCTGGTCGCCGGCGTGGTGTGGGCAGCCAGGGAGCGGGCGTTCCGATGGGTCTGACGCGGTGGGTGACGGATGCGGCGGTCAAGCGCGTGCACGTCATGATCGTCGAGGTCCCGGGGTCGGGGCTGCTGCGCATGCGCGCAGAGGCCGCGGTGACGGTCCGCGGCTGGGCGCTCGCGAGCAGCCCAGCGGACACGGACGCCATCCTGGTCTGCGGGAGCCCCCATGCTCGGTTGAGCGAGCGGATCGATGCGGTCTGGGATCAGGTGCCTGCGCCCCGCACGTTGGCGACTGTCGCCGATCCCGCACGCCTTGCGTCGACCATGGACGCGATCGCTGCGGATCTCGCCGACACCGCCGCCCAGCGTGCGCGCGCCCGGAGGCCGCGGACACAGACTGCTGACACAGCCATGCCAGACGAGCACGCCAGGGAAATGGCTGGCGACGACTCCGACGACGCCGCTGACGACATGGAGCACGCCGGGCACGACATGGACCACACCGGGCACGACATGGACCACACCGGGCACGACATCGACCACACCGGGCACGACATCGACCACACCGGGCACGACATCGACCACACCGGGCACGACATGGACCACACCGGGCACGACATGGACATGTCGGGCCCCGGCGGCATCCCGCTCGCCGAAGGCGCGAAGGATCGCGACGGTCTCGAGATGGACGCGACGCACCTCACCTTGGGCCCGATCCTCGCCGACTGGCCAGCGGCACTCGTGCTGCATTGCACGTTGCACGGCGACGTCGTCGCTGACGCGGAGGTCGAGTGGTGGGGAGTCGATGAGCCATCGGACGCATCCGTCCTCGACGAGGCGGCGCGCGCGTGCGACGCGGCATCTCGCGTGCTCGCCGTCGCCGGCTGGGATCCGATGGCCGCTCGCGTGCGGCGCATCCGCAACGACATCCTCGGGGGCGTGCCGACCGACCGGATCCTCTCCCGGCTGACTGTGGTCATGCGACGGATCGAGCGATCGCGCACCCTTGCATGGACCACGAGCGACGTCGCGCGGGATGCGGGGGACCCGCGCCGCGCTCTCATGGACTGGCTCCGCGCCTGCAGCGCGCTGCTCGAACCTGTGGCGGCCTCGCCCATCTTGCGGCCGAAGCCTGCTCGCGACGCCGACGCGACCGCCGACGCGATCCGCAGCGCCGTCGTCGGGCACGAGCTCTCGGCCGTCCGTCTGCTCGTCGCATCGCTCGGGCTGGACCACGCGATCACACGAGAGGCGGCCGCCCATGAATGACGTGGCTGCCGTCGTCGCAACTGTGCTCGCGGTGGCCGCGGGCCTCGGCGCTGTCGCGTGGGCGACGGCTGCGGCGAACGCGATGTTGGACGCTCGCTCAGCCGGTGCGCCCGTCGCCGCCGCGGCAGCGGCACCCGTGCGGGAGGTGAGCCGGCTCCTGCGTCAGCAGCGTCGCACGCTGCTCGGCGCAGACTCGCTGCTGTGGCGCATCGCGGGTGCGGGCCTCATCGTCACGGCGATGCTGAAGCTGCTCGTCATCCCGTTCGGCCCGTTCGTGCTCGCCGACCTGCCGGTTGGCCTCGTCTGGTTCAACGCCATGGACGTGCTGCTGTGGGTGCTGTGGTGGCTGCTCGGATGGGGCGCCAACAGCGGATGGTCGCTCGTGGGCGGCTACCGATTCCTCGCGCTGGCGCTCTCGTACGAGCTGCCGCTGATGTTCGCGCTCACTGCGCCGGCGATCGCCGCGCAGAGCCTGCGCATGCTCGACCTGCAGAGCGCGCAGGAGCAGGTGTGGTTCGTCGTCTGGATGCCCGTCGCGTTCCTGATCTTCGCGGCATCCGTGGTGGCGTTCTCGTCATGGGGGCCGTTCCAGACCGCGATGAGCGGTGACATCGCCTCCGGCGTTCTGGCCGAGCTCAGCAGCGTCGACCGGCTGCTCGTGCTCGTAGGTCGGTACACGGTGCTGGTGGCCGGGGCCGCCTTCGCCGTGCCGCTGTTCCTCGGGGGCGGGAGCGGTCCGTGGCTGCCGCCTGCGGCGTGGGTGCTCATCAAGACGCTGCTGGTGCTCGCGGGGATGCTGCTGGTCCGACGGCTCTTCCCCATGATCCGGCCCGATCGGCTCGCCTGGCTCGCGTGGGTCGTCATCCTGCCGGCGACCATCGTGCAGGTGGCGGTCGTCGCCGTGATCGTCGGCACGAACGAAGGTGCGCTGTGATGTTGACCGCCGTGCTGTTCTGGGTGCTCGGGATCGTCGCCGTCGCCAGCGGCATCGCGGTGTTCGTCGTCAACTCGATGGCGCGAGCCACCTACGCCCTCGCCGTCTCCTTCGTGTGCGTCGGCGCGATCCTGCTGCTGCTCGACCTGGACTACCTCGGCGTGATCACCATCCTGATGATGCTCATGGAGATGGCGATCATGGGCGTGTTCATGGTGATGTTCATGGGAATGAACCCGGCGCTGATGCCGATGGACATGACGCACAGCAAGCGCCGGTCGATGGCGATCGCGGTCGGCGTGTTCATCCTGCTCGCCGTGGCGGTGCTCGTCATCCCCTGGCCATCCCGCACGGGCGACCCGGCAGCAGATCTGACCAGGTCGCTGGGCGAGGCGATCATGGGCTCGAAGATGCTGGTGATGCTGATCGTCAGCCCCGTGCTCTTCGCGACCATCGTGGCCGCGCTCGTGCTGGCCAATCCGCACAGCCGGTCGGCCGGGGGCGACGAGGCGCCCAGCGGTACCGCAGCGCACGACGGTCATGGCCACGCCGAGGCGCAGGATGCCGGAGGAGACTCGCGATGACGCTCGAAGTGGTGCTCCTCGTGGCGGCCGCGCTGTTCGCGGTCGGCCTGTACGGTGCCCTGTCGCAGCAGGTGGTCGTGATGGTGATGATGGGCATCGAGCTGATGGTCAACGGCGTGCTCCTTGCCGCCGGAGGGCTCTGGTGGTTCCTCGCACCCACGCCCGATGGCCAGACCCTGCTCATCGTCGTCCTCGCTGCGATGACGGTCGAGATGGCGATGGGCTTCGCCGTCGCGACGATCGTCCATCGGTCCCGCGGATCGGACATGATCGACTCGGCGACGGAACTGGGCGGATGAGTCCCCTGCTCCTCGCGCTCATCGCGCTCCCCGCAGCGGCGGGCGTGGGCCTGCTGCTCGGCGGTCGACGCGCCGACCGCATCGCGCCAGCGACGTCGATCGCGGTGACCGCGCTCGCCCTGATCGCCGCGATCGCCGCCGCGGTCACCCGTCCGATGTCCGACGCGCCGTTCATCGTGGGCAGCGGAGCGACCCTCGCTGTCGATGGGCTCTCCGCGGTGCTGCTGCCGACGATCGCCACCGTCGCGCTGCTCGTCCTGATCATCGCCGTCGCGGAACGCACCGAGCCGGAAGCTCGGTTCCATGGCCTGATGCTGGTGTTCGTCGCCGCCGTGTTCGTGACGGTGACCTCCACGTCGCTCGTGTCGCTGCTGGCCGCGTGGGAGATCATGGGTGCGACCTCCTACGCACTGATCGGCTTCCACTGGCGGAGCGCGCGCGCTGTGCCCGCCGGTCTCGTCGCGTTCAGCGTGACCCGTGCCGCTGACATCGGGCTCTACCTGGCGGCGGGTGTGGCGGTCATCGCGGGTGTCGGCTGGCAGCTCGACGACCTGCGAGGCGCCCCCGAACCATGGCTGTCTCTGATCGCAGCCGGCGTGCTGATCGCCGGTCTCGGGAAGGCCGCGCAGCTGCCGTTCAGCTTCTGGCTGTCCCGCGCGATGGAGGGGCCCAGCCCCGTGAGCGCCCTGCTGCACTCGGCGGCGATGGTCGCGATGGGTGGCTACCTGCTGCTGCGGCTGAGTCCGCTGCTGCTCGCCACCGAATGGGCGGGATGGGCGGCCGCCTGGATCGGTGCGGCCACGGCCATCGTGCTGGGCGTGGTCGCCGTCGCCCAGACCGATCTCAAGCAGCTCCTCGCGGCCTCCACTGCGGCGCAGCTGGGGTTCGTGGCGCTCGCCGCCGGGATCGGTGCGACGGCCAGCGGCACTGCGCAGCTGATCGCCCACGCCTCCACGAAGGCGCTGCTCTTCCTCGTCGCAGGGCTCTGGCTGGCGGCGACCGGCACCAAGCAGCTGCAGGCGCTGCGCGGCGTGGGCCGCCGCTGGCCCCTGGTCGGGGTGACCTTCCTGATCGGGGCCCTCGCACTGGCTGGCATCCCGCCGCTGTCGCTGTGGCTGACGAAGGACGCCGTGCTCGCAGGCGCGCTCGAAGCGAGCCCCGCACTCTATGCGGCGGGGCTCGTGGGAGCGGTGCTGTCGGCGGCCTACTCGGCGAAGATCATCGCCGTCGCGTGGGCGCCAGTGCAGGTGGAGCGGCGCGAGACCGGCTGGGATCACGAGCACCGGGGCACCCGGCGCGTCCCCGCGGCGGCGCTCGGCCCGCTCGTGATCCTCGCCATCGGTGCAACGGTGCTCGGGGTGCTCGCTGCGCCGGGGCTGGACGGACCATTCCGCGCGGCGCTCGGCGTCGCAGCGCAGCCGCACAGCACCATCGCCGAACTCATTGCCTCGGCCGTGCTCGCCGTCATCGTCGGCCTGATCGTCCTCCGGTACCGGCTGCCGGGCATCCCTGGCGCAGCGGTCTGGTTCGGCCTCGAGCGAGCCGCCGCAGGTCTGGTCGGTCGCCCGACGGAGGCGACGGCGGCAGCGCTCGCCCGCTTCGACAGCCGCCTCGATGCGCTCATCGATCGGTCACCCCGCGCGCTGCAGCAGCTGGCCACGCGCACGGCTCGCAGCGACGAGCTGCTCGACGCGGCGGTCGACCGGTCGCCGCGAGCGCTCGACCGCGCGGGAAGATCGACCCGCTCCGCCGACGGCGGCGTCGATGCGATGGTCAGCCGCGTGGTGAGCCTCACCCGGCTCGCGGCGCGGGGGGCTCGTCGGTCCCAGACCGGTCGCATCGCCGACTACTACGCCGTCGGAGCGGTTGCCGCGGCCGCATTCATCGTCCTGTTGATCGTTGTGAGGTAGCCCTGTGCTCAGCATTGTCATCTTCCTGCCGGTGGCTGTCGGCATCGTGCTCGCCCTGCTCCCCCGGCTCTCGCCATCCGCGGCGCGCTGGACATGGCTGCTCACGACAGTCGTCGATCTCGCCCTCATCGTCGCGGTCTCGGTCGCCGGGCCGACCGGCGACAACGGCCTGGTCGCGGAGGAGCAGCTCGCGTGGATGCCAGGCGTCGGCACCAGCTATCACATCGGCATCGACGGCTTCTCGATCCCGCTCATGCTCCTCACCGGCGTGATCTTCGTCGCCAGCGCGCTGTGGTCGATGCGAGTCGACGACCGCCCACGGGCGCAGGCCGCCCTGTTCCTTTTCCTGCAGACCACGTGCCTGGGTGTCTTCGCCGCGCAGGACCTGATCCTCTTCTTCCTCTGGTTCGACCTGTCGATCGTCGGCATGTACTTCGTGATCGCAGGCTGGGGTCACGGCGACGCGCGACGCTCTGCGCTGAAGTTCTTCCTGTACACCTTCCTCGGGTCGCTGGCGCTGCTCCTCGGCTTCATCGGGCTCTACCTGCACTCTGCGCCGCACACGTTCGACATGGTCGAGCTGTCGCAGGCCGGCGCCTTCACCGGCGACGCCCTGGCCGGGGGCCTGATCCTCGTCGCCGTGGTGATCGGGCTGGCGATCAAGACTCCCACCTTCCCCTTCCACTCCTGGCTGCCACCGGCGCACACCGACGCCCCCAGCATCGGATCGGTCGTGCTCGCCGCAGTGATGCTGAAGATGGGCACCTACGGATTCGTGCGGATCGCGATGCCGATGCTCCCTGATGCTTGGCGAGCCGGAGCATGGATCATCGTCGCCGTCGGCATCGTGTCGGTGCTCTACGGCGCCCTGGTGGCGCTGGCGCAGACCGACATCAAGCGGATGATCGCATTCACGTCGATCAACCACATGGGATACGTGATCCTTGCCGTCGGAGCCGCCGGCATCCTGGCGCCCGACAGCGAGCAGGCACAGCAGCTCGCGCTCACGGGCGCGACGATCCAGATGGTGTCGCACGGCCTCATCACCGGCGCGCTCTTCCTGCTGGCGGGGGTGTTCTGGGAGCGCACCGGCAACTACGACCTGCGGGAGTACGGAGGACTGGCCTCGCGCGCGCCTCGCTTCGCGGGATTCTTCGCTGTCGCCGCGTTCGCCTCGCTGGGCCTGCCGGGCTTCAGCGGGTTCATCGCGGAGTTCCAGATCTTCACCGGCAGCATCGGTTCGACCATGTGGGCGGCGTTGGCCCTTCCCGGCATCCTCATCGTGGCCGTGCTGTTTCTGCGCACGTTCCAGCGAGTCTTCACCGGTGGCGAGGCCGGCCTCACGCCCGACTTCGCTGACCTTCGGCGCCACGAGTCGGTGCCGCTCGTGCTGCTGCTGGGCTTGGCGGTGGTCATCGGCATCGTTCCTGGCCCGCTCATCGAGATCGTCGCACCCGCTGCTGAACAGCTGCTCGGCTTGCTCAGCCCATGATGCCGATGTCGATGAACTACCTGGCGCTCGTCCCCGAGGCCGTGCTGCTCGCTGCCGCAGTGACGGTGCTGCTGGCCGGCAGCTTCCTGCCTGGTCGGCGCCGGGGAGTGGTGCGCTGGTTGACGCTGGGAGCGCTCGTGGTCAGTCCGGCTGCAGCACTGGCTGCCAGCGGAGGGCCCGACGATCCCATCTTCACCGGCACCTACGTCGTCGACGCCTCGACCACGCTCGCGCGCGTGCTCGCGCCCCTCTGCACTGCGGTCGTCGTCATGATCGGACGGCAGGAGTTCCTGGGCGCTGCGCGTGAGTCGGAGTCCTACACGCTGCTCCTGCTCGCAACGCTCGGCACGGTCGTGATGGGCGGCGGCACCGATCTGCTGGTGCTGATCGCCGCGTTCCTGCTGTCGAGCATCCCCCTCTACGCACTGATCGGCATCCGTCGGTCGCCGCGCGCAGCCGAAGCGACGCTCAAGACGTACCTGATGGGGGCGCTCTTCGGCGTGCTGCTGCTCGCGGGCGCGGCGCTCCTGACCGCGCTCGCCGGCACGAGCAGCTACGTGAGCATGCAGAGCGCCCTCGCGGCCGCCCCGACCTCCGCCGTCATCATCGGAGCCGTCGCGGTCATCACCGGTCTGCTGTTCAAGGCGGGCGCCGTCCCCGGGCACTTCTGGGTGCCCGATGCCACCGAGGCCGCCGGCACAGCCGTGGGAGCATTCGTCACGACGGTTCCCAAGATCGGTGCTCTCGTCGCGATCATCCGCCTGGTGGGTGCGCTGCCGTCCACCTTCGATGTGCCGCTGCTCGTCGCGGTGCTCGCGGCGCTGAGCATGACCGTCGGCAATCTTGCCGCCCTCCTGCAGCACGATGTGCGCCGACTGCTGGGCTGGTCGACGGTGAGCCAGGTCGGGTACCTGCTGATGCCGGTCGCTGTCGTCGGCGGCGCCGCTGCCGCGCCCACGAGCCTGCTCGCGTATCTCGTGCTCTACAGCGTCTCGAACCTGACGCTCTTCGGTGCTCTCGCCGCGCTGCCGGGACGCGGGCGCATCGAAGACTTCGCCGGCACGGCGCGCCAGCATCCCTGGCTGACTGCCACCATCGTGGTCGGCGCGCTCAGTCTGGTGGGAACGCCACCGACCGCGGTCTTCTTCGGCAAGCTCGCCGTCTTCGCTGCAACGTGGGACGGCGGACTCGTGTGGCTGGTGGTGGTCGCTGCCGTCAACACGGTCGTGAGCCTCTTCTACTACCTCCGACTCTTCACTGCGCCGTTCCGCGCGATCCCGGAGGGCGCGGCGCGCACCGCGCTCCCAACTGCGCACCCGACGGTGCAGGCGACCGCGCTGCTGCTCGCCGCCACGGTGCTGCTCGCAGGGTTCGCGTCGGTGATGCTCGCCCCGCAACTACTCTGAGCGGCCCGGCGCCCCGCGCGGATGGATGCAGCGTGGTCGCCGGCTGCACGTCCTGCGATCCGACATTCCCAGGAAACCGGCTCGTCGTCCGCTATCGTCGTCCGCAACGTGCGGCCGCTTCGCCGGCTGCAGTTGAGCCCGGATGCCGCTCGTAGACGGTGAGCGGCAAGCCGGTACCCCATCGGGCGGGAGGTGAGCATGTCGCTGATCAGCATCTCTGAACGCCTGCGCAAGCAGGATGCACCTGCCCGTGGTGTGCTGACGATCATCCTCCTGGCCGCCAGCATCATCGTCGGGCTGCTGGCCATGCACTCCCTCAACATCCATGCGGACGCCGCCGAGCGCCACGACACGGTCGCCGGCACCAGCGACACGGTGGCCGTCTCCGTCCCGCTCGGCGCACACAGCGCTGCCGCTGCGACGACGCCGGAGTGCGCAGACTGCGGCGATGATGGCTCCATGGCTTGGATGGCGTGCGTGCTCGCGCTGATCGCCGCGGTGATCCTCCTGATCGGCCCTCTGCCTCGATGGTGGACCGCCGCCACACGTCCGCACGACAGCGGCGGGCGTGGCGGGTGGCCGGCCCAAGCACAGGCCTTGCCGCCGCCGCCCTCGCTGACAGTGCTCTGCATCAGCCGCACCTGATGCTGGCCGCGCCGGCCCTTCCAACGTCGGCAGGCACCGCGGGCGAGCGCTGACGCAAGATGCACGCGCTCGCGATCGAGCGAGTCCCGCTTTCGATCCGGGCACGGGCACGGTCGGCTACATCGTCGCGTCCACGACCGGCGTGCTGTGGATGAGCGCGGTCCCGCGCTCACCGAGCCACCGCGCTTGAGCTGGCAGCCAGCAATGCACGAACGAACCCTTCACCACTGATGGAACCTGGAGAGAGAACAATGAGCAACCACAACGACGACCACGCCGGCGCTCACGACGAGCAGCGGCAGAAGAACACGTCGGTCAGCATGTACCTCCGTTTCGGCGCGATGATCCTCACCGCCGTCGTCATCATGTACTTCGTGATGTTCGCCGGCTCCTGGGAGTGGGGTCACATCCGGCTGAGCGAGAGTCGCATCTTCATGGCGCTCACCATGGGCGGCACCATGGTCCTCGTCATGCTGGGCTGGATGCTGAGCATGTACAAGAACACCAAAGCGAACATCGCGATCATCGTCGCTGGCGTACTCGTCATCGGCGGAGGCGTGTTCCTCGACCGCAGCCAGATCACGGTCGATGACACCGCCTTCATGCAGGGCATGATCCCCCACCACTCGCTTGCCATCACGCGATCCGAGCGCGCACAGATCCAGGACGTCCGCGTCTGCCAACTCGCGATCGACATCAGCGAAGCGCAGAAGCGTGAGATCCGCGAGATGGACTGGCTGATCAACGACATCGCGGAGAACGGCATTGCCGCCACGCCCGAGGAAGCTGCAGATCGACCCGTACCCGACTACGAGGGCACGGCGGATCGCACCTGCCCGACGGAGTGACCGACGCGGGTCCAGGCGCGGGCGGCGCAGCCGCGTCCGTCACTCGTAGGTCGAGGAGCATGCGGCGCAGCCGCGTCCGTCACTCGTAGGTCGAGGAGCGTGCGGCGCAGCCGCGTCCGTCACTCGTAGGTCGAGGAGCCTGCGGCGCAGCCGCGGCCACCACTCGTAGGTCGAGGAGCGTGCGGCGCAGCCGCGTCCGTCACTCGTAGGTCGAGGAGCGTGCGGCGCAGCCGCGCGCGTCACGAGACCGGACTCGCTCCTAGCGCATAGGCCGCAGGATGACCTCGGCGCGGTCGTAGCGGTCCTGGATCAGCCAGATGGGGGTGGTCACGGGATGGGCGTCGTGCTTCGGCATGGTGTGCTCCTTGATGGTCGTGCTCACGATCAGTCGATCGGGAAGGCGTTGAACTGGATCTGGATCCGGTGGGTGGGGTCCGCTCCGTCGGGCTGCGCTCGCTCGGCAGCGGCGACCCGCTCCTGCACGAGCTGGTGGACGTCGCGCGTGAGCCGGCGCAGCTCGCTGGCCGGCATGGTCGCCGCGCGTGAGGACACGCGCGCGGCAGCGAGCGTCGGCTCGTCGTAGCGCTCCTCGCCGGTGGCGATGAACGTGCGCAGCAGCTCACCGTCATGCTGGGTCCAGACGCCCAGCACGGCGGCGGATGCGGTGCGGCCCTCCGGCTGGTCGGCGAGATCCTTCGTCCTGAGCTGCACCAGGTCGACGGCGCGCCGCCACCAGCGCTCGCGCGCCGTGCCGAGGCTTGCGTCCTCAGCGATGAAGCCCTTCGCCTCGAGCTGTCGCAGGTGGTAGCTGGTGGAGCCGGTCGACTCCCCCAACTCGACCGCGAGCGACGAGGAGGTCTGCGGCCCTCGCGTCGTCAGCACATGCAGGATGCGCACGCGCAACGGGTGGGCAAGGGCTTTGAGGGCTTCGAGTTCGACGGCCACCGGGGCCTTGCTCGCGCCGCCGGATCCGTCGACGGCGGCGTCGATCATGCATCCAGCGTACCGTTTGCAAACGTTTCTTTGCAAGTGGCGTGGGCTGAGCGTTCGGCGGAGCTGCGCCACGTAGGGTGGCGCCATGACCAATCCCTTCCTGGCGCCGAGCGCGCTCCCGTATCAGCTGCCGCCTTTTGCCGACATCCGCGACGAGCACTACGAGGAGGCGCTCGAGGCCGGCTTCGCCGAGCAGGCTGCCGAGGTGCGCGCGATCGTCGTGCAGCGCTCGGCGCCCACCTTCGAGAACACCATCGAGCCGCTCGAGCGCTCCGGCGGGATCCTCTCCCGCGTCGCGCACGTCTTCTGGAGCATGACGTCGACCGACTCGAGCCCGTTCCTGGAGCAACTCGAGGAGCGTTACGCGCCGCGCTTCGCGGCGCATGCCGACTCGATCACGCTCGACCCGGCGCTGTACTCGCGCATCAAGACGCTGCACGAGGACCCTCGCCCCGAGTGGACCGACGAGCAGCGCTACCTCGTGGAGCGCAGGTTCACCGAGATGACCGTTGCGGGGGCCGGGCTGGATGACGCGGCGCGCGACCGCCTGAAGGAGCTCAACCAGCAGATCGCGACGCTCACCACACGCTTCGACAAGCACCTGCAGGCTGACACCAACGATCTCGCGGTCGTCATCGACGACGCGGCCGAGCTCGACGGGCTCTCCGACGGCGAGCAGCAGGCGGCTGCCTCAGCCGCGTCCGACCGGGGTCTGGACGGCAAGTGGCTCATCACGCTGCCGCTGTTCACCGGCCACCCGTGGCTTGCGTCGCTCACGAACCGCGATGTGCGTCGGCGGGTGTTGGAGGCATCCCTCGCACGCGGCACGCGCGGCAACGAGCACGACAACCGCGAGACGGTGCTCGAGCTCACCGCCGCCCGCGCCGAGCGCGCGAAGCTGCTGGGCTTCGCCACCCACGCCCACGCGATCACCGCCGACCAGACGGCCGGCTCGCCAGAGAACGTGATGGCGATGCTGACGAAGCTTGCCGCCCCTGCCGCCGCGAACGCGAAGGTCGAGGCCGCCGCCCTGCAGGCGCAGATCGAGGCCGCGGGTGAGTCGTACGAGCTCGCCGCATGGGACTGGGACTTCTGGACCGAGAAGGAGCGCACGGCGCGCTTCGACGTCGACACCGCCGCCCTGCGCCCCTACTTCGAGGCAGAGCGCGTGCTCTGGGACGGCGTCTTCCACGCCGCGACGCAGGTGTACGGCGTCACGTTCACCGAGCGCGACGACCTGGTCGGCTACCACCCCGACGTGCGCGTCTTCGAGGTGCACAACGAGGACGGCAGCGAGGTCGGCCTCTATCTGCTCGACCTCTACACGCGCGACTCCAAGCGCGGCGGTGCGTGGATGAACCCGCTCATCCAGCAGAACACGCTGCTCGGGCACCCGACGGTCGTGATGAACAACCTCAACGTGCCCAAGCCCCCGGCCGGCACGCCGACGCTGCTGACGTTCGACGAGACCAGCACGCTCTTCCACGAGTTCGGCCACGCCCTGCACGGGCTGTTCGCCGAGGTCACCTACCCGTCGTTCGGCGGCACGAACGTGTTCCGCGACTTCGTCGAGTTCCCCAGCCAGGTGAACGAGATGTGGATGCTGTGGCCCGGCATCGTCGACAACTACGCCAAGCACATCGAGACGGGCGAGGTGCTGCCCGCCGCGGTGATCGAGCGCCTGCAGGCGTCGGAGTCGTTCAACCAGGGCCACGACACGAGCGAGTACCTCGCCGCGGCACTGCTCGACCAGGCCTGGCACGCACGCGTCGCGGGCGACAAGGTCGTGGATGTCGCGGCGTTCGAGCGCGACGCCCTCGAGCAGGTTGGCCTGCTGAGCGAGACGGTGCCGACGCGCTACTCCACGGGCTACTTCCAGCACGTGTTCTCGGGCGGCTACTCGGCCGGCTACTACTCGTACATCTGGTCGGAGGTCATGGACGCCGACACCGTCGAGTGGTTCAAGCAGCAGCCGTCGATCCGCGAGGCCGGCCAGCGCTTCCGCGAGCGACTGCTGGGCGTGGGCGGCTCGAAGGATCCGCTGGCCGCCTTCCGCGACTTCCTCGGTCGCGACGCCGAGATCGCGCCCCTGCTGCAGCGCCGAGGCCTCGACGCCGCCGCGTAGCGTCCCCGCAGGTCGAGGAGCGCCCGCAGGGCGCGTCACGAGACCGGGCGCTCCTCACACCCCGCAGGTCGAGGAGCGCCCGCAGGGCGCGTCACGAGACCGAACCGCCCCCGACCTCAGCGCCCCCGCCCCGCCTGCAGCACCAGCCAGATGAAGTAGGGGATGCCGACCAGCGCCGTCATCACACCTGCCGGCAGCTGCGCCGGCGCGATCAGCGTCCGCCCGAGCGTGTCGGCGAGCAGCGTGAGCGTGCCGCCGAGCAGCGCCGCGAGCGGCAGCAGCACGCGGTGCCGAGCCCCCACCAGCGCACGTGCCGCGTGCGGAGCGACGAGGCCGACGAACGCGACGACGCCGATCGCGGCGACCGCCGTCGAGGCGAGCACCACCGCCAGCGCGAGCGCGAGCACCTGCAGCCTCGTCAGACGCACGCCCAGCAGCCGCGGGGTTGCCTCGTCGAGCTGCGCGAGGTCGAGGCCGCGATGCATCCACAGCAGCGCCGCCACCGCGGCCACGATCGCCACGGCGACCGGGAGCACATCCTCGAAGCCGCGCCCGTAGGTCGAGCCGGCGAGCCAGACGATCGCCTTGGCCCGATTCCACGGATCGGTCGTCACGATGAGCAGACTCGTGACCGCCGCGGTCGCCGCCGACATCGCGAGCCCGGTGAGCACGAGTCGCAGCGACCCGAGCCGGCGCCAGCCGACCAGCAGCAGCACCGCGACGCCGACGATCGCTCCCCCGCCGAGCGCGCTCGCGGCTACCGCCCAGCCGGTCGCGACCGGCACGAGCGTGATGATGCTCACGGCGCCGAGCCCCGCGCCCCCGGCTACGCCGAGCAGATACGGATCCGCCAGCGCATTGCGGGCCACCGCCTGCACGAGCCCGCCAGAGAGCGCGAGCGCGATCCCGGCCAGCACAGCGGCGAGGACGCGCGGCGTGCGGGTGTCGAGCGTGACGCGCACGGCGTCGCCCGCGCGTCCGCCGAGCCAGTTGACGACGTCGCCCAGCAGCAGCATCCGATCGCCCAGCAGCACCGCCGCGGCAGCCATCGCGACGAGCACGACGGCGGCGACCGCGATGGGCAGCCAGGCCCGGCGGGCGATCGTGCGGGCTCCGAGCACGGCCATCGATTCGGTCTCCGCCGAGCCTGCCACCGAGCGGGCGAGCGCGATGATGCAGGCCGCGCCGATCAGGCTCGTGACGACGCCTGTCGGCACGTCGAGCGACGCGACCCCGCCGAGTGCGGCGCGCAGCAGCACATCCGCCCCCACCACCAGCACGGCGCCGGCGAGCGCGGCCAGCGGGATCGCGATCAGGTGCCGCGAGGCGCCCGGGATGCGCGCGGCCAGCAGTCGGATCACGATGGGTGCGGCGAGGCCGACGAAGCCGATCGGTCCGGCGATCGCGACCGCGGCGGCGGCGAGTGCGACGGAAGCGACGAGCGTCGTCAGCCGCAGTCGTCCGACGCCGACGCCGATCGTGGTGGCGACCTCCTCGCCCAGCGCCAGCACATCGAGCCTGCGCGCGAGCAGCAGCAGCACCGCGATGCCGAGGAGCACGATCGGCAGCAGCTGCACGACCGTGTCGATGCCGTTCTGCGACAGCCGCCCGACGCCCCAGGCGAACAGCCCCGCCGTCTCCTGCTCTGCCAGGATGATCGCCACCGTGGTGACCGACTGCAGCGCGAGCGCGAGCGCGGTGCCGACCAGCACCATCTGCGTCGTCGACCCTCTGCCACGACCGATGGCGACCACCAGCAGCGCGGCGAGCATTCCGCCGACGAAGGCGAGCCCGGCACCGCCGATGCCCGGCAGGCTGATGCCGAAGACGGCGGCGAGTGCGATCGCGGCACCGGCCCCGCCGTTGACGGCGAGGGTGTCGGGCGAGGCGAGCGGGTTGCCGGTGAGCGTCTGCATCGCATAGCCGGCGGCGCCGAGCGCGAGCCCGACGACGACCGCCGCCGCGATGCGCGGCAGTCTGCTCTCCAGGATCACCGACGCGTTGCCCTGCTCGCCTCCCAGCCAGCCGAGCAGCTCGGACATGCCAAGCTGCGTCGTGCCCTGCGTCGCGTGCCAGGCGGAGAGCGCGAGCAGGGCGACGAGGAGGGCCGCGCCGAGCGCGAGCCCTCCCGGCCGGGCCCGCGTCACGGGGAGGTGGTGACCGAGGCGAGCAGCGCGTCGAGGTAGGCGGTGACCGAGTCGACGCCGCCGAAGAGCCAGATGCCGTCGGGCAGGCGCACGACATTGCCAGCCTGCACCGAGGGGAGGTCGTTCCAGATGGCGTTGTCGGCGAGATCCTGCGTGAACACATCGCGGTCGCCCACCGTCAGGTAGACGATCCAGGCATCATCCGCCAGCGCGGTGAGCCCCTCGACGTCCGTGACGCCGAGACCGTACTGCTCGTCGCCCTCGCCGGGCCAGCCGTTGAGGAAGCCGATCGACTCGAACGCGGCGGGCAGCAGGGCCCCGTCAGCGTACGGACGGATCTCGACCTGCCCGCCGTTCTCATAGCCGTCCATGTGCGCGATCGGCGTGCCGGCGACTCCGGCCTCCTCGGCGCGAGCCGAAAGCTCGTCGAGGTGCGTCTCGAAGTCGGTGATCGCCTGCTCCGCGGCGTCCTCGCCGCCGACGGCCTCGCCGACCATGCGCAGATCGTTGAGCATGGTCTCGAGCGGCGCGCTCGCGTCGGCGCCCCGCAGCACCAGCACCGGCGCGATGGCCTCGAGATCGGCGTAGGCGCCGGCGTCGCGGCCGGCGACGGCGACGATCAGGTCGGGCGCGAGCCCCGCGATGGCATCGATCGACGGCTCGGTCCGCGTGCCGACGTCGGTGGGCTCACCCTCGAGCGGCGCGCCAGTGCCGGCCCAGTCCTGATAGCCGGCCACATCGGCCACGCCGACCGGCACGACGCCGGCGGTCTGCAGGTGCTCGACCGCGACCCACTCGAGCGCCACCACGTCCTCGACCTCGCCGGGGATCTCGACGTCCTGGCCGCGCGCATCCGTCACCGTGACGCTCTCGCCGGCCGCGTCCGAGGCGTCGCCGTCGACCGGGGCCTCCGTCGTGCCGCAGGCTGCCAGCGCGAGCGCCGTGAGCACCGCAGCGCCCGCGAGCAGCGGCCTGGTGGGCAGGGTCTTCCTGGTCATGGTCGGCCTTCCTCTGCCCTGGCGCACGGCCGGGGCGTGGTGGGGATGCGCGTCACGCGGCGCGTGACACGGCCGGTCGGCGGCGGAGCCGCTGCGGCCGGATGCGGAGTCCGTCGGCGACGGACTCGACGTCGATGGGCACCTCGTAGGCGGCGCTGAGGCGCTCGGCCGTGAGCACCGCGTGCGGCGTGCCGGCGGCGAGGATGCGCCCGTGCACGAGCAGCACCACCTCGTCGGCGATCTCTGCCGCCTGCTCGAGATCGTGCAGCACCACGCCGACGGCGACGCCGTCATCCGCGAGGTCGCGGATGATCTCGAGGATCTCGCGCTGATACCGCACGTCGAGGAAGGTCGTGGGCTCGTCGAGCAGCACGACGCCGGTCTCCTGCGCCAGGCAGGTCGCGAGCCAGACGCGCTGGCGCTGACCGCCCGAGAGCTGCGACACGGGCTGTGCCGCGAGCTCGGCGATGCCGGTCGCTGCCATGGCGCGATCGATGACCTGCGCGCCGGTGGGATCGCCCGCGCGGAGTCGCCCGCGATGCGCGAAGCGACCGTAGGCGACGACTTCGCGCACGCTCACGCCCGAGGGGTCGGGATGCGACTGGGCGAGCATTGCGACGCGGCGGGCGAGCTCGCGCTCCCCCAGCGCAGCCGCGTCGACGCCGTCACCGAAGACGACCGACCCGGCATCGGGGCGGTGGAGCGCGGTGAGTCCGCGGAGCAGCGTCGACTTGCCACTGCCGTTCGGGCCCACCAGCGCGGTGACCGACCCCGGCCGCAGGGCGATGGACGCCTCATGCACGATGCGCTCCCGCCCGTACGCGAGCGAGATGTCGCTCGCGTGCAGAGCCGAAGGTGCGGGGATCACACGAGTAAGGGTAGCCTTACCTCACGCCAGGTGGCAAGTCGTGAGGCGTCACCGCGCGGCAGGCATCTCGCCTATGCCGAGAGCTCCTCGATGTCGTCCGCGGTGAGGACTACGGGCGACTCCTTGCCCTGCACCGACTCCTTCGTGACGATGACCCGCTCGACGCCCTCGCGTGACGGCACCTCGAACATCACCGGCGCCAGCACGGTCTCGAGGATCGAGCGCAGTCCGCGGGCGCCCGTCTTGCGCTCGACGGCGAGATCGGCGATCGACTGCAGCGCCTCGGGCTCGAAGTCGAGCTTGACGCCGTCGATCTCGAAGATGCGCTGGTACTGCTTGACGAGCGCGTTCTTGGGCTCCGAGAGGATCTCCACGAGCGCCGCCTGGTCGAGCGGCGAGACGGTCGCGATCACGGGCAGGCGGCCGATGAACTCGGGGATGAGGCCGAACTTGTGCAGGTCCTCCGGCAGCACCTCCTCGAAGACGTTGAGGTCGGGCTTCAGCGATGCCACCGGAGCGCCGAAGCCGATGCCGCGCTTGCCGGAGCGGTTGGCGATGATGTCCTCGAGCCCGGCGAAGGCGCCCGCGACGATGAAGAGCACGTTCGACGTGTCGATCTGGATGAACTCGGAGTTCGGGTGCTTGCGGCCGCCCTGCGGCGGCACCGACGCGACCGTGCCCTCGATGATCTTCAGCAGCGCCTGCTGCACACCCTCACCGGAGACGTCGCGCGTGATCGACGGGTTCTCGGCCTTGCGCGCCACCTTGTCGATCTCGTCGATGAAGATGATGCCCGTCTCGGCGCGCTTGACGTCGAAGTCGGCCGCCTGGATGAGCTTCAGGAGGATGTTCTCGACATCCTCACCCACGTAGCCGGCCTCGGTCAGCGAGGTGGCGTCGGCGACCGCGAACGGCACGTTCAGCTGCTTCGCCAGCGTCGAGGCGAGGTACGACTTGCCGCAGCCGGTCGGCCCGACCATGAGGATGTTCGACTTCTGGATCTCGACGCCGTCGCCCACGGTGTCGGCAGACTCCAGCTGCTGCGATGCGGCGACGCGCTTGTAGTGGTTGTAGACCGCGACCGCGAGCGATCGCTTCGCGCTCTCCTGCCCCACCACGTACTCCTCGAGGAACTCGAAGATCTCACGCGGCTTCGGCAGCCGGAAGCCCTCGGCGGGCGGCGTGCCGTCGGCCTCCGCCATGCGCTCTTCGATGATCTCGTTGCACAGCTCGACGCACTCGTCGCAGATGTACACCGCGGGCCCAGCGATGAGCTGCTGCACCTGCTTCTGGCTCTTTCCGCAGAAGGAGCACTTCAGCAGATCGCCGCTCTCTCCCAGTCGCGCCATCTCGCATCTCCCGATCGTCGTCGAACGCAGGCTGCGCCCGTGTCCCAAGACTACTGCGGGGCGCTGACACGGCCGCCGACCACGCCGTTCCGCTTCGAACGCGGCCGGTATCGTGGAGGCATGCTTCCCGCTCTTGCCGTGCTCTCGGCTGCCCTGCTCCTGCCCGCCCACGCATCCGTCATCGGCTCGACCCCTGCCGACGGGGCCACGGTCACCGAGCAGCCAGGCACGTTCAGCGTCGTCATGAACGAGCAGATCCTCTCGGTCGACGGCGCCGACAGCTCGAACGCCATCCAGATCACCGATGCATCGGGCCGCTACTACGGGGACGGCTGCCTGACCGTCGACGGCGACACCGCGTCCCTCGACGCCCAGCTCGGCGAGGCTGGCGACTACACGGTCACCTACCAGGTCGTCTCCGCCGACGGCCACCCGGTCTCCGACACGATCGAGTTCGCGTTCGAGCCGGCTGCGGGTGAGGCCGGCGCACCCGGTGTGGCTGAGGCCCCCGTCTGCGGCGCCGCGGCGACCGAGAGCGCCGAGCCCGCCCCGGCAGAGACCCCGGCGGCATCGGCCGACGCCAGCGACGAGGCGGCTCCCGCGACCGCCTCCGCGCAGCAGGGCGATGACGCCGACACCGATGCCTCCGCCGAGGATGACGCGGCGCCGTTCCCGTTCCTGACCGTCGGCGTGCTGGCGGTGCTCGCGGTGCTGGCCGTCATCGCCTACCGCGCGAACCGGATGCGCACCTCGCGGCAGGCGCGCGACACCGACGAGGTCTGAGCCTCCACCAGGATCCCGGCAGCGCAGAGGGCCGGCACCCATCGCGGGTGCCGGCCCTCAGCCGTCGTGCAGCTCTCAGCTGCCGAGCTGCGCCTGCGCCGCCGTCTTGCGGCTCGTGAGCACCTGGTCGATGAGGCCGTACTCCATGGCCTCCTCGGCCGAGAGGAAGGTGTCGCGCTCGATGTCCTTCGAGACTCGCGCGACATCGTGCTTCGAGTGGTTCGAGAGCGTCTGCTCGAGCCACCCGCGCATGCGCAGCACCTCGCGCGCCTGGATCTCGATGTCCGACGCCTGGCCGCGGCCGGCATCCGAGGTCGCGGGCTGGTGGATCAGGATGCGCGCGTTCGGCAGCGCGAGGCGCTTGCCGGGCTCGCCGGCGGCCAGCAGCACTGCGGCTGCCGAAGCGGCCTGGCCGAGGCAGACGGTCTGCACCGCGGGGCGGATGTACTGCATCGTGTCGTAGATCGCCGTCATCGCGGTGAATGAGCCACCGGGCGAGTTGATGTACATCACGATGTCGCGATCCGGGTCCTGCGACTCGAGCACGAGCAGCTGCGCCATGATGTCGTCGGCGGATGCGTCGTCGACCTGGACGCCGAGGAAGATGATGCGGTCCTCGAAGAGCTTCGCGTAGGGGTCCTGGCGCTTGTAGCCGTAGGCCGTGCGCTCCTCGAAGGTCGGCAGGATGTAGCGCGAGCCGGGCATCTGCAGCGCGCTGCCGCCGGCCTGGAACGTGGGGGTCTCCATCAGTTGTCGCCCTCCGTGTCGATGATGTCGTGGTCCGTGCCGCCGCCACCGGCGACGTCGGAGGCCGAAGCGCGGACGTGGTCGACGAAGCCGTACTCTAGCGCCTGCTGCGCCGTGAACCAGCGGTCGCGGTCGCCGTCCTCGTTGATCTGCTCCACCGACTTGCCGGTGCGCTCGGCGGTGATCTCGGCGAGGCGCTTCTTCATGTCGAGGATCAGCTGCGCCTGCGTCTGGATGTCGCTCGAGGTACCGCCGAAGCCACCGTGGGGCTGGTGCAGCAGCACGCGCGCGTTCGGCGTGATGTAGCGCTTGCCGGGGGCGCCGGCCGTCAGCAGCAGCTGCCCCATCGAGGCGGCCATGCCGATGCCGACCGTGACGATGTCATTGGGCACGAACTGCATCGTGTCGTAGATCGCCATGCCAGCGGTGATCGAGCCGCCGGGCGAGTTGATGTAGAGGTAGATGTCCTTGTTCTGGTCCTCAGCGGCCAGCAGCAGGATCTTCGCGCAGATCTCGTTCGAGTTGTCGTCACGCACCTCCTCGCCGAGCCAGATGATGCGGTCGCGCAGCAGTCGGTCGAAGACCGACTGGGCGAAGACGGGTTCAGCCACGGGTGACTCCTTCTGTCGTTGTTCTCAACCCTAGGCGAGCGCTGCACCCGTTCCGGGTCATGTTCGCCGCAGGCGGAGGCATGCGAAAGGGCCGGGCTGGAGCCCGGCCCTCTCGCTGGTGATCAGTCCTCGGCGCGTTCCGCGGCGAGCTGCTCCTCGTTGTCGCGCACGGCAGCGTCGACGTCGTCCTCGCTGACCTCGTCCGACTCGGCCGGGGGCAGGAAGTCGGTCAGGTCGACCGTCTCGCCCTTGTCGTCGACGACCGTGACGCGGCTGAGCAGCGTCGAGAGCGTCTTGCCGCGGAGGATGTCGCCGAGCAGCACCGGCAGCTGGCCGTTCTGCTCCAGCGCCTGCACGAGCTCCTGCGGGCCCATGCCGTACTGCGCGGCCTGCTGCACGATGATCTGCGTCAGCTCCTGCTGCGTGACCTGGAGGTTCTCCTCCTCCGCGAAGCGGTCGAAGAGCATCTGCTGCTTGAGCAGCTTGCGCGTCTCCTGGCGCACCTCTTCGCCGTGCTCGGCGTCCTCGGCGCGGTTCTCGGCCGCGAGGTGGCGAGTCACCTCGTCCTCGACGACGGCCTCGGGCACCTCGATCTCGACGGCCTCGATGAGCTCGTCCTGCAGCAGCTGGCGAGCCTGCTCAGCCTGGGCGAGGCGGCCGGAGCGGCCGGCCTGCTCGGCGAGGTCCGCCTTGAGCTCGTCGATGGTGTCGAACTGGCTCGCCATCTGGGCGAAGTCGTCGTCTGCCTCGGGCAGCTCGCGCTCCTTGACGGCCTGGACGGTCACGCTGACCTCGGCGTCCTTGCCCGCGTGGTCGCCGCCGACGAGCGTCGACGTGAAGGTGGTCTCCTCGCCGGCGGTGAGCGACTCGATGGCCTCGTCGACGCCGTCGATGAGCTCGCCGGAGCCGACCTCGTAGGAGATGCCGCTCGCGGTGTCGACGGTCTCGCCGTCGATCGTCGCGATCAGGTCGAGCTGCACGAAGTCGCCGTTGGCCGCCGGGCGGTCGACGGTCACGAGCGTGCCGAAGCGGCCGCGCAGCTCGTCGAGCTCCTTCTGCACTGCGGCGTCGTCGATCTCGATCGCGTCGACCGTGAGGGTGCGGCCGTCGACCTCGGGCAGGTCGAAGTCGGGGCGGACGTCGACCTCGATCTCGAGCACGAGATCGCCGGAGAAGTCTTTGACCTCGGGCCACGCGGTGACGTCAGCCTGCGGGCGGCCCATCGGGCGCACGCCGGCCTCGGCGACGCCCTGGCGGTAGAACTCGTCGATCGACTCGGAGACGGCCTGGTTGAGCACCTCCGCGCGTCCGACACGCTGATCGATGATCGCCGAAGGCACCTTGCCCTTGCGGAAGCCGGGGACGCTGATCTGCTCGGCGACGGTCTTGTACGCCTGGTCGATCGCGGGGCGCAGCTCAGCGGGCTCGACCGCGATGGTGAGCTTGGCGCGCGTGTTCTCGATCTTCTCGACCGTGGTCTTCACGAGGTGGTCTCCTGGGGGTTCGTCGGATGTGCCGGCCGTGCCGACCTGGGGCGCGCGAGCGCGCAGGATCCACCGCAGAAGGGCGGACCGCCGCCCGAGTCTACCGGCCGCGCGCCTGTGAGCCGCAATCCGTTCGTTCACCGGTGACGAACCCACTGCATGACCGCCCTTCTGCACGTCGCGCCGCTCCCTCAGGTGCGGCCTGCAATACTCGTGCGCGTGGCGAACAGCTTGGAGCAGTGCTTGGTGCGTGCCGCCGTGGGCGACCAGCGTGCCTTCGCCGAGCTCTACGACGCCGCGGCTCCCCGCGTCTTCGGCCTGGTGCTGCGCATCCTGGTCGATCGGGCACAGGCCGAGGAGGTCGTGCAGGAGGTCTTCCTCGAGGCGTGGCGGCGCGCTCAGCGCTTCGACCCGGAGCGTGGGGCCGCGATCAGCTGGCTGCTGCAGATCGCTCATGCGCGAGCCGTCGACCGGGTGCGCGCCTCGCAGTCGCAGCGCGACCGCGATGCGCGCATCGGAGTGCGAGACACGAATGTGCCCGTCGACGAGGTCGCCGAGCGCGTCGAGACCTCCATGGAATCGGCGCGAGCGAAGCGGGCGCTCGCCGAGCTGAGCCCGGCGCAGCGCGAGGCGATCGAGCTCGCCTACTTCGGCGGGCTGACGCAGACCGAGATCGCCGAGCGCATCGGTGCGCCGCTGGGCACGGTGAAGACGAGGATGCGTGACGGCATGCGCCGATTGCGCGAGATCCTAGGAGTGACGACATGAGCGGGGGTGACGAGATGAACGGTGGTGACGCGATGCGCGAGCGCAAGTCGATCGACGAGCTCGCCGCCGCCTATGCGCTCGACGCGCTCTCCCCCGATGAGCGTGTCCGATTCGAAGCGGAGGCATCGCCCGCTGCCCGCCGTGAGGCGGAGGAGCTCGCAGACATCGCGACGCTGCTCGCGACCGATGCCGTCGCTCCCCCGGTCAGCATGCGCGCCGGCCTGCTCGCGGCGATCGCCGCGGAGCCGCAGGAGGTGGCCGAGCCCGCCGACGCCCAGTCCGATGAGGCGCAGCCCGACAACACAGAGCTGGCCGCGCAGCGGACGGCCGCGCTCGCCGCCGACGCGCCCTCGACCGAGGTGACCGGTGCGGAAGCGCTGGCGGCCGAGCCGCAGGACGCCGAGGCGCGCGCGGCCGGTGCGCCGCGGCACGCTGACAGCGCACGCGGCCCCGGACCCGCGGAACGACGGGCTCGTGCGCGGTGGCGCCCCATGCAACTGCTCGGTGCCGTCGCGGCAGGCGCGGCGATCCTGACTGGTGGCATCGCCATTGGCACGCAGCTCGGTGCCGACTCCCAGCAGCAGACGCTCGGCGCCATCGTGGCCGCCGGCGATGCGCAGCGCAGCGAGGTCGAGCTCGAGGGCGGCGCGACGGCGACCGCCATCTGGTCGACGGAGCTTGGCCAGTCGGTGCTGCTGTTCGAGGGCCTCGATCCGGCGCCGGCAGGCCGCAACTACCAGGCCTGGTACATCGACGGCGCCGGACCGCGCAGTGCCGGCGTCTTCCAGACCGCTGGCGGCAGCACGGCCGTGCTGCTCGAGGGGCAGCTGGCCGCGGGCGATGCCGTTGGCGTGACCGTCGAGCCCGAGGGCGGATCCGAGGCCCCCACGACCGACCCCATCCTCGTCGTCCAGACGTGACGCATCCCGGCCCCTCGGCGTCGCCGGTGCCGGTGACCTGACAGGATCGGACGGTGTCTGATCTCGCGAGCGCCGCTCGCTCCTCGCGCCTCGGTCCCGTCGCGATCGTCGTCGCCGCCGTCGCGCTCATCATCACCTGGAGCTCCGGCTTCGTCGGTGCGGAGCTGGCGACGCGCGCGAACGGCGAGCCTGTCACCGTGCTCGCCTGGCGCTTCGTCGTGCTCTCGTCGATCCTGCTCGTCGCGATGCTCGTCATGCGGCGCCGCTGGCCGCGATGGCAGAGCTGGGCGCGCCAGGGCGGTGTCGCCCTGCTGAGCCAGTTCGGCTACCTGCTGATGATCTTCGAGGGCGTGCGCTTCGGCGTCGATGGCGGCACAGCCGCCCTGATCGCGGCGCTGCAGCCGATGCTCGTCGCCACGGTCGCCGGTCGCTTCCTCGGTGAGCGCGCGAACGCGTGGATGTGGGTGGGCATGCTGGTCGGATTCGGCGGGGTCGCGCTCGTGGTGTCGGGGCAGCTCGGCCACACCGGGGCGCCGATCTGGGCGTATGCGCTGCCGGTCATCGGCGTGCTGTGCCTCGGCAGCGGCACCGTGCTGCAGCGGCGCTGGCACTCGCACGACGACCTGCTGCAGACCCTCATGATGCACTCGGTCGTGGCGGGGGCTGCCTTCATGCTGGTCGCGGCTGTGCGAGGTCAGGCGGCGATGCCCGCGACGGCCGAGCTCTGGCTCGCGATCCTGTGGCTCGTGGGGATCTCGAGCCTCGGCGGCTACATGCTGTACGTGACGGTCACGCGCTCGCACGGCGCGACCTTCGTCAGCACGCTGCTCTACCTCACTCCCCCGACCACGATGCTCTGGGTCTGGCTGATGTTTGGCGTGCCCGTGTCGCTCCTGGGCCTGCTCGGCATGGCGGTCGCGGCCGTCGGCGTCGCGGTCGTGCTCACTGCGCAGCGCTGGGCCACGCACGCTACCGTCGAGCGACGTACCAGCAGACGCGCGAGCGAGGAGGCAGCATGACGCCGCAGCCGCCCGAGCCGCATGAGCAGCATGACGACTCGGCACCCGCGCCGGGGGCCGCCGCCGAGCGCCGCGAGGACACCTCGGTCGGCGGCGTGCAACTCACCCGCTGGTCGTCGTGGGTCGGTCGCTGGATCGCGAAGCTCGGCCACCGCCTCGGCGACTGGCTGGGGCCCTATGCAGCGCTCGTCATCACGCTCGCGATCGGCGCAGCCATCACGTCGGCGCTCACCTACCTCGCCGCTGCCGTCTACGAGGCGGTGACGGATGAGGACGGCGTGGCAGGCATCGACCGCCCCGTGCTCGACGCGATCCTCACCATCCGGGAACCGGGGGCGGATGCGTTCATCACCGGCTTCACGGATCTCGCGGGCACCATCGGCATGCCGCTCATCGCGGTGTCGGCGCTGCTGATCCTGAGCATCCGGCGCCGTTCGTGGACGCCGGCCGTGCTCGTCGTTGCCACGGGCATCGGCTCGCTGCTCATGACCGTCGCCGGCAAGTCGCTCATCGGCCGCGACCGGCCGCCGATCGCCGACGCCGTGCCGCCGTACGAGATCTCGGCGTCGTTCCCGAGCGGCCACACGCTGAACGCGGTGGCGCTGCTCGGCGTCATTGCCTACCTGCTGATCCTGCGTCGCGAGAGCGCGCTCGCACGCGCGGGGATCGTCCTAGTCGCCGTCGCCGCGACCATCCTGGTCGCCGCGAGCCGCGTCTACCTCGGCCACCACTGGGTGACCGACGTGGTCGCCGGGTGGCTGCTGGGTGCCGCGTGGCTGGCGCTCGTGATCACGGCGCATCGCATCTATCTCACCGTGCGGGTGCGACGCCAAGCGCGGGCCGCCGCCTGAGCCAGCCGCGGCACCGGTCGGGGCGACAGGATTCGAACCTGCGACCTCCCGCCCCCAAAGCGGGCGCTCTAGCCAAGCTGAGCTACGCCCCGTAGGGATCGCTCCCGTACGACAGGCGAGTCTATCCGCGTTCGCGGACCCCTTCCGCACTCGGCGACCCGGTGCACCGGGTCCGATTCGGCGGAAGAGGTCCGCAAGGTCCGGGAGGCCTACAGGGAGCGAGCGGATGCTCGTCGACGCGCCTGTGCGGCGGGGCTCACACCGCTGCGCGGCACAGCGTTGCTCGCCCGGCGGCCGAAACTGAACACGTTCAGGTATCATCGGGCCGTGAGCGAATCCCCGGTGACGTTTCGGCTGTCTGGTCCAAAGCCCGAGACGAAGGGCGCGCGCACCGCTACGCGCATCCGCGAGGTCGCACAGACCGCCCTCCGCGAGGACGGCTGGCACGCGACGACCATGCGCGGGATCGCCCAGCGCGCCGGTGTCTCCCCCGGCACGATCTACCTGTCGCTGCCCTCGAAAGAGCACGTGCTGCTCGACCTCTACGACGACACGGTCGCGCGGATCGACGCTCGCGCTCGCATGGCGCTCGATGGCGTGCGGCCCTTCGCCGACCGCATGACGATCGTGCTCGGCGCCGCGCTCGAGGAGATCGCGCCCTTCCACCGCGTGGCCGCCGAGGCGATTGGGCACGCGATCAGCCTCGACTCCCCTGTCAGCCCCTTCGGCGAGCAGTCGTCGCAACCCCGCGCCGCAATGATCACGCTCTTTCGAGACGTCGTCGACGCATCCGACCTGCGCGCCGACCGGCAACTCGTCGACGAGCTCCCCGAGCTGCTCTGGGGACTGCTGATCGCGGGAATGCTCGCCTGGAGCTCGGATCGCAGCCGCGGCCAGCGGCGCACCCGGGCGCTCGTCGCACAGGCCGTGCCGATGCTTGATCGGATGCTCCGCGTCTCTGCTGTGCCACTGCTGCGATCGCAGGTTCGCGACGTGGTCGCCCTCGCGGCCGCCGTCAAGGAACTTCCGCGTGACGATGCGTGAGCGCTACGGGTGGCGCGACCCGGCAGCACACGAGTGGACGGCAGGCGACATCGCTTTCGGATGGCTGGTGGGCGCCGGCGTTCTGCTGGCGGGGTCCCTCGTGGTCGGGGTGGTGATGGCCGGCTCGGCCGCCGTCATCGTCATGCTCTTCGGAGCGATCATCGGCCTGCCCACGCTCACGGTCTACGGCATCCCCGTCGCCATCGCGGCGGCCTCTGCGCTGCGCCGCGTCCGGAACGAATTCGTGCACGTGATCGTATTCGCATTGCTCGGAGCGCTCGGCGGGGCGCTCGCGGGGCTCGCGTCGGCGGAGCCAGTCGGGTCGGGGTGGGCGATCGTGACGCCCATGATCGTCGTCGGCGCCGTCACCGCGGTGCTCGCTCGCGCGCTCGCGCACGACAGAGCCATGCGCACCCGCGGCGCATGACCGAGCGGCGCCGTCGCGCTACAGCGTCCGCTCGCGGATCATCCTGGTGAGTTCGCGGCCCGAATCCTTCACCGTGCGCTCCTGCGTGTCGTAGTCGACCCGCACGATCCCGAACCGCTTGTGGTAGCCCCAGGCCCACTCGTAGTTGTCGAGCAGCGACCAGTACATGTAGCCCTTGACCGGCACCCCTGCGTCGATCGCGTCGAGCACGGCACCGACGTGCGAGCGCAGGAAGTCGACCCGCTCGGTGTCGTGGATGCGCGCCTCGCCCGTGGCCGCATCCGTCGTCACCTCGTCGTCGAAGGCCGCGCCGTTCTCGGTCACCCACAGCTCGATGCCCTTGGGCCCGGTGTACTGCTCGTGGAGACGCTGCAGCAGCGCCGTGAGGCCGGAAGGATTGACCTCCCATCCCATCGACGTCGTCGGCACATCGCGCGGATGCACGTGCACGCCCTCGGCGGCCGGATACGGGCTCGCGATGGCGCGGTCGGTCGGCGCGTCGTTGACGACGGGCACCGCTGGCACCTCGTACGAGACGACGTCGTCGTGGTAGTAGTTCACGCCCAGCACGTCGATGGGCGCGGCGATGATCTCCAGGTCGCCCGGCTGCACCACGGCGTCGAGGCCGAGGTGGTCGACGTCGGCGAGCAGCGACTCCGGGTAGGCGCCGAGCGTGATGGGCTCGATGAAGAAGCGGTTGTACTGGTCGTCGAGGCGGCGGGCGGCATCACGGTCGGATGCGCTGGCCGCGTCGAGCGGCTCGGCAGGCTGGAAGTTGAGGGTGATGCCGAGGCGCTCGGCACCGGCATCCCGCAGCGCCGTGACCGCCATGCCGTGCGCGAGCAGCAGGTGATGCGCCGCTTGGAGCCCCGCTTCGATGCTCTGCCTGCCGGGCGCGTGGGCGCCCGCGGTGTAGGAGAGGAACGACGAGCACCACGGCTCGTTCATGGTCGTCCAGTTCGTGACCCGGTCGCCGAGCGTCTCGTGCACCGTGAGCGCGTAGTCCACGAAGCGGTGCGCCGTGTCGCGGTTCGTCCAACCGCCATCGTCCTCCAGCACCTGCGGCAGATCCCAGTGGTAGAGGGTCAGCCACGGCAGGATGTCGGCGTCGAGCAGCTCGTCCACGAGCCGCGAGTAGAAGTCGAGGCCCTTCGGGTTCGGCGCGCCGCCGTCGGGCCGCACGCGCGCCCAGCTCGTCGAGAACCGGTAGGTCTGCAGACCGAGATCGCGCATGAGCGCGACGTCCGCGGGCATCCGATGGTAGTGATCGCACGCCACATCGCCGTTGTGCGCGTCGATGACGGCGCCCGGCACGCGCGCGAAGGTGTCCCAGATGCTGGGGCGCCGGCCGTCCTCGGCCGCGGCGCCCTCGATCTGGTAGGCAGCGGTCGCGCCGCCGAGGATGAGGTCAGAAGGGATGCTGCGTTGCACGCCACGAGCGTATCCCGCCGGAGCGTGCCCGCGGATGCGGTAAGTTCTTGGAGTCCCACCGCACGTGTGCGCGGGGCGCGCGGGCGTAGCTCAATGGTAGAGCCTCAGTCTTCCAAACTGATTACGCGGGTTCGATTCCCGTCGCCCGCTCCACTCCCTCTCCGCCCGCACCCTCTCCGCCCGCACCGCTCGCTCGGCTCGCGTCCGCTCGCGGGCACCGGTTCTCCACAGGCCGTTCACGATCGGGCCGACCGACCGCATCCATGTCAGTGGCCGGGTGTTCACTGCAGGCATGGACGAAGCAGTCATCGACGCGGAGAGCTACATCGCAGCCATCCGCGCTGGTGCGATCGATCCGTTCGGCGCATCGGCTGACGAGCTCAGCGCCGCGCTCGACGACGCGCTCCGTGCCGAGAGCGAGCTGATGGCCTCGTTGACCGATGCGGAGGTCGAAGCTTGCTTCCGCGCCGGCACCAGCCCATCGCCGACTCCGGTGCCCGAGTCGCCCGTGCTGCAGCGGCTGCGACTCGACGCCGAGTTCACCGGCAGGCTGAAGTCCCTTGCGCAGCAGACCGCGCGCATCGAGGGCGAGCGCCGCGCGCTCATGGCTGCGCACATGCAGCGAGCCCTCGACGAGCAGAACGCGTCGACGGCGGTGCGCGAGTTGGCCTCCATCGCTGCGGTCGAGCTGCGGCAGAGCCCGCGCGGCGTCGAGCGAGGCATGACCGACGCATGGCGTCTCGTGCGGGAGCTGCCGCTCGTGCATGAGGCCGCCAAGGCCGGCCGGATCGCCTCGGGTCACCTGCGGGTGATCGAGCAGGAGACGCGAGCCCTCCGCTCGGACGACACGGTCGACGCCGACCAGCTCCGCGCCGTCGAGTCCGAGCTCGTCGACATCGCCGAGACGACGACACCGGGCACCCTGGCCCGGCGGGCGAAGCGCATCGTGGATCGAGCGCTCCCGACACCGTTGCAGCAGCGCCACGAGGTCGCCAACGAGCAGCGCAAGATCGAGGTGTTCGACGCCGGCGACGGTATGAGCGACATCATCGGTCGCGTGCCCGCTGTGCTGGCGGCGGGCATCATGGATCGCTGCACCCAGGCCGCTCGCGGCAAGGCCAAGGACGACCCCCGCACCTTCGACCAGGTCCGCGCTGATGCCTTCTGCGAGCTGCTGCTGGGCGGTGTGGTGCCGGAAGGCCTGCACGGCACCGCGATGCTGACCGCACATGTATCGGTCATGGTGCCCGCGATGGAGCTCCTGCACGCCGAGGGAACGCCCGAGCTCGGCTTCCCCGCCTCGCTCGACGGCAAGACACTCGTCGATCGCGACACCGCGCGCCGTCTGGCCGGCGGCGAGCGCGTGTGGGAGCGCCTCTTCACCGACCCGGTCACCGGCGTCGCCGTGACCGTCGACACCTACCGCCCCAGCGCCGAGCAGCGGCGCTGGCTGCAGGCGCGCGACGGCGGATGCCGTGCCCCCAACTGCGGATGTCGTGGCACGATCGGCGACCTCGACCACACCCTCGACTGGGCCAAGGGCGGCACGACGTCCATCGACAATCTCGCGGTGCTCTGCCGACGCGATCACACGCTCAAGCACTCCTCGCGATGGTCGATGCGACAGCTCGACCACGGCGTCATCGAGTGGACGACGCCGCTCGGCGACGTCGTCACCACCGTGCCAGAGCCCGTCGGGCCCACCTTCGCCGATCCCGATCCACCGCCCGGCGACGGTCCGCCCAGTGACGGTCCGCCCGCGAACCCGCCGCGCGCCGAGGCGTGGGGTGCGGCCGAGCTCGGCCCCGCCGGCACAGCACCGCCCGGCCTGCCCTTCTGATCGTCACAGCCGCGGGCGATAGCGTGCATGCCGTGTCCAGGCTCGTCTCTCGTCAACGCTCACGCGGCTCCAGCCGGCTCGGCGCCGCCCTCGTGGCGGCGGTCGCGCTGTCGCTCGCCGCGTGCGTCGCGATGCCGCCGACGACCCCCGAGGATCCGGCGATCCCCGCCAGCCCGACACCGGTGTTCACCGACCTCGCTCCCCCGCCGACGACCAACGGACCGTCAGATCCGCCCGTACCCACGACGGAGCCCGGCGAACTCGCCTACGGCGACACCGCGACCATTCACACCGAGCGCGGCTCCACGTGGGAGGTCACCGTGCTCGGCTCGACCGATCCCGCTGACAGCCTCGCGGCCCAGACGGGCTCCGTGCCGCGAGCGGGCGAGCGCTTCGTGATCATGGATCTCGAGATCGCGAACGTCGGCGTCATCACCACGCATCCGATGCACGACATGACCTTCGGCTACCAGCCCGACGGCGGGCCGATCGCCGACCAGAACTCGGCATCGATTGCGGCGGCGCCGAACGACCTGGGCTACATCTGGGAGTTCGCGCCCGGCGACCGCGAGGTCGTGCAGGTGATCGTCTCGGTTCGGGAGGATGCGGCCAGCACCGGCTCGTGGATCATCAGCCCCACGCAGAGCACGCAGGACGGCTCGCGGCTGTACCGCTGGCGCTGAGGCGCGACCGGTCTCGACCCGCCGGTCGAGGAGGTGACGGGCGCAGCCCGGCACCGTCACGAGACCACCGGCGAGCGACCGCCCGGTCTCGTGACGCGCGCGGCTGCGCCGCGCGCTCCTCGACCTACGGAACACACCACCGGTCTCGTGACGCGCGCGGCTGCGCCGCACGCTCCTCGACCTACGAGTGGGCTACAGCTGGCAGCCGGGGCACCAGTAGAGCTTGCGGCCCTGCATGGTCTCGAGCGCGATCGGGGTGCCGCACCGGCGGCACGGAAGTCCCTCGCGCTTGTAGACCCAGTGCCGGTCGGCGCGGTTCGCGAGCGCCGCCTCCCGCTTGACGCCTCGCAGCCCATCGATCGTGAGCATCTGCCCGGTCTCGACGCCGATGCGCAGCAGCTTCACCCAGTCGCGCCAGAGTCCACGCAGTTCATCGTCCGTCAGCTGGCTGCCGGGCCGGTGCGGATCGATCCGCCCGCGGAACAGCAGCTCCGCCCGGTAGACATTGCCGATCCCGGCGACGACCGACTGATCCATGAGCAGCTGCCCGATCGACTGGTTCGACCGAGAGGCGCGCGCAACGAAGCGATCCTCGGCCTGCGCCCGCGTCTCGGTGAGCGCCTGCGGATCCGGCCCGAGCCTCGCGGCGAGCGCATGCACCTGCGCGTCGTCGAGCACCTCGCACACCGTCGGGCCGCGCAGGTCGGCGACCGCCATGGAGGTGAGGATGCGCACCCGGACCTGACCGACGGGCTCCGGCGGGAAGTCCACGGCCTCGCTCACGCGCTCCTGCTCCCCCGCCCGTAGCCGCGCGAGCCGCGGCGCGCCGATGGAGGCGATCGAGTCCTCGTGCTCGCCGTCGACGCCGGCACCGGTACCGGCACCGACACCGACACCGCGCATGCCTGTCTGGCCCATGCGGGCAGCCCCGACAGCAGCCCTCGACGCGAGGATCGTGGGGTCGACCGAGATCGCACCCGCGAAGTCCCACGCGCCGTAGATGCCCAGGTGCACGTGCAGCACGCGCTCCGGGTCGGCGGGCGTGCCGTCGAACCCCAGCAGCAGGTGCTTGCCGATCGCCTGCGACGACGTCATCGCTCGCCCGTCGAGCTCTGCCGCTCCCACCTCGAACCGCCCCTGCGGGCTCGACACCGCTGCCGTGCTGCCGACGAAGTTCGCGCCGAACTGGCGTGCGATGCGATGGACGGAATGCCCCTCAGGCATCAGACTCCTCAGGCATGGACCCCTCAGGCATCAGACGATCTCGTGGCCGGCGATGGCGCCCGTCGTCTCGTACTCCCCGAGCTGCGCGATGCGGCGCGCGTGGCGCTCCGCTCCCGAGAACGGTGTCGCGATGAAGGCGTCGATGATCTCGAGCATCTCCGGCTCGCTGTGCTGCCGAGCGCCGACCGCGACGACGTTCGCGTCGTTGTGCTCCCTGGCGAGCTGCGCGGTCGCGAGGCTCCACGCGAGCGCCGCGCGGGCCCCCTCGACCTTGTTCGCCGCCATCTGCTCGCCGTTGCCCGAGCCGCCGAAGACGACAGCCAGTGCGTCGACGCCTGCGCGCTGGTCCGCGACCACGGCACGCGCCGCGTTGATGCAGAACGCCGGGTAGTCGTCCTCGGCGTCGTAGGCAGTGGGGCCGTGATCGACGACCTCGTGCCCGTTGCCGGCGAGATGCTCGACGAGCCGCTTCGACATCTCGAAGCCTGCGTGGTCAGTCGCGACGTGGATGCGCATCAGACCGCAGCCGCATCCGTGACGGACGCCGCCGGCGTGAACTGCGGCTTACGCGTGCGCGTGCGCTTCAGCTCGAAGAAGCCGTCGATCGACGCGGCCGCCACGATGCCGTCGAACAGCTGCAGCGCGGCCGCGCCGGTCGGCGCCGGCGTGACGACCGGGCCGAAGAACGCGACGTCGTCGACGGCGATGACGGGCGTGCCGACCTCGTCGCCGACCAGGTCGATCGCAGTGCTGTGCGTTTCGCGCAGCGTCGCATCGTGGGCGTCGGTCTCCTCCACCAGCGCGGCGTCGAGCCCCGCCTCGGCGAGCGACTCGGCGATGATCGCATCGTCGTCCTTGCGGCCCTGGTGGTGGATGCGCTCACCGAGCGCGTCGTAGAGCGGCTTCACGACCGCGTCACCGCCGACGGCGCGCGCCGCGGTCACGAGGCGCGTCATCCGCATCGACCTCGGCATCAGCGACTCGTAGTTCGCCGACAGCTCACGCCCCTCGTTGAGGACGGCCAGGCTCATCACCTGCCAGTCGACGTCGAAGGCCCGCTCCTCGGCGACCTCGCCCAGCCAGCGGGAGGTCATCCACGCCCACGGGCACACCGGGTCGAACCACATCCGCACGCGCTGCGGATCCTGCTGCTGGAGCGTCTCAGTCATGGTTCGATGCTATCGAGCGCTGACTGGACGCCCGGATCGGCGGCACTACGCTGGAGCGACCAGCACACCACTGCCAAAGGAGTCCAGCGTGCCCGGAGAGAACCTCACTCGCGCCGAAGCCCAGGAGCGCGCGTCGCTCGTGCAGGTCGAGAGCTACGACATCGCCCTCGACCTCACCGCCGGCGACGAGGTGTTCCGTTCGACCACGACGGTGCGCTTCACGGCGACGGAGGGCGCGTCGACGTTCATCGACCACATCTCCCGCACCGTGCACTCGGTCGTGCTGAACGGCGCCGAGCTCGACGCAGGCTCCGTCAACAACGGCGTGCGCATCCAGCTCGACGGCCTCCAGGCGACCAACGAGCTGACCGTCGTCTCCGACGCGCTGTACGTGAACACCGGCGAGGGCCTGCACCGCTTCGTCGACCCGGTGGACGGCGAGGTCTACCTCTACTCGCAGTTCGAGGTGCCTGATTCGCGCCGCGTCTTCGCCGTCTTCGAGCAGCCCGACCTCAAGGCGACCTTCGCCTTCACGATCACGGCCCCGGCCGGCTGGCAGGTCGTCTCCAACCAGCCGACGCCGGAGCCGGTCATCACCGGTGACACCGGCACGTGGGCCTTCGAGCCCACCCCGCGCATCTCCAGCTACATCACCGCGCTCGTCGCCGGCCCCTACACGGTCACGCGCTCCGAGCTCACCTCCAGCAGCGGCCGCGTCGTGCCGCTGGGCATCTTCTGCCGCGCCTCGCTTGCCGAGCACATGGACGCCGACTACCTCTTCGACATCACCCGCAAGGGCTTCGCGTTCTTCGAGGAGCAGTTCGACGTCGCCTACCCGTTCGACAAGTACGACCAGCTCTTCGTGCCGGAGTTCAACGCCGGCGCGATGGAGAACGCCGGATGCGTCACCTTCACCGAGTCGTACGTGTTCCGCGCCCAGGTGACCGACGCAATCCGTGAGCGCCGCGTCGTCACTGTGCTGCACGAGCTCGCCCACATGTGGTTCGGCGACCTCGTGACCATGAAGTGGTGGAACGACCTGTGGCTCAACGAGTCGTTCGCGGAGTGGGCGTCGACGCTCGCCACCGCCGAGGCGACCGAGTGGACGGGCGCCTGGACCACCTTCCAGGCGATGGAGAAGACCTGGGCCTACCGGCAGGACCAGCTGCCCTCCACGCACCCGATCGTCGCAGAGATCCGCGACCTCGACGATGTGCAGGTCAACTTCGACGGCATCACGTACGCCAAGGGCGGCTCGGTGCTCAAGCAGCTCGTCGCCTGGGTGGGCATCGAGGCCTTCATGCAGGGCGTCGGCGCGTATTTCCGCAAGCACGCGTGGGGCAACACCGAGCTGACCGACCTGCTCACCGAGCTGGAGGCCGCGAGCGGTCGCGAGCTCGGCGACTGGAGCAAGAAGTGGCTCGAGACCGCAGGCGTGAACACCTTGCGGCCGCGCATCGAGCTCACCGGCGACGGCATCATCTCGGGGTTCGCGATCGAGCAGACCGCACCCGCGGATTGGCCGACGCTGCGCCCGCATCGCCTCGCGGTCGGCTTCTACGAGTTCGAGGACGATGTGCTGCGTCGCACGCACCGCGTCGAGCTCGACATCGACGGCGCTCTCACCGAGGTGCCGCAGCTGCTCGGGCACCTGCGCCCGGCGCTCATCCTGCTCAACGACGACGACCTCGCCTACGCGAAGATCCGCCTCGACGAGCAGTCGATGTCGACCGCGGTCGAGCGCCTGCGCGACATCGAGGACCCGCTCGCCCGCGCGCTCGTGTGGGGCGCGGCCTGGGACGCCACGCGCGACGCGGAGACACCCGCGAGCGACTACATCGAGCTCGTGCTGGCGAACATCGGCACCGAGACCGAATCCACCACCATCCGCCTCGCGCTCGCGCAGCTGATGCAGGCCGCCCGCACCTACGTGCACCCGACCCGCCGCGCCGCCACCATCGAGCGCGTCGGCGACGCGCTCTGGCAGCTCGCCGCAGCGGCCGCGCCCGGCTCCGACGCCCAGTTCCAGTTCGTCGGCGCGTTCGCCGGCATCGCCGCCACCGCCGAGCACGCCCGCATCCTGCAGGGATTGCTCGACGGCTCGAGCGCGCTCGACGGCCTGACCGTCGACAGCGACCTGCGCTGGCAGCTGCTCGACGGCCTGGTGCTGAACGGTGCAGCCGGCGAGGCCGAGATCGCCGCAGAGCTCGCCTCCGACGACACCGCGACCGGCCGTCAGTTCGCCGCCAGTGCCCGCGCCACCATCCCCACGCGGGAGGCGAAGGAGAGCGCGTTCGCCTCGGTCGTCGACCAGGCGGGGGCGTCGAACATGATCGTGCGCTACACCGGCCTCGGACTCCAGCATGTCAACGACCCGGCAGTGCTCGACGACATCGTCGACCGCTACCACGGCGCCATCCAGCAGATCTGGGACTCGCGCACGTACCAGGTGGCGGAGGGGCTGCTCGGCGGCCTCTACCCCGCAGTGGCGGCGAGCGAGACGCTGGCGACCGCGACGCGCGACTGGCTCGCCTCCCACGAGCCGGTGCCGGCGCTGCGCCGCATCATCGTCGAGCACCTCGCGGGGGTCGAGCGCGCCCTCGAGGCACAGCAGCGGGACGCGTGATCGGAGCAGCACGTGCGTGAGAGCGGCCAGAGGGGCCAGAGCGGCCAGATCGCCCAGAGCGAGCAGCTCGGCCAGATCGAGCAGAGCGGCCAGAGCGGCGACGTCGACTGGGAGGCCTTCGCCGAGTGGTGGGCGACCTGGGGCGCGCCGATCGGCGTGCTCCTGACGATCATCGGCGCGTTCATCGCGTACGCGATCGTCCGGGCCGTCATCGGCCGCGTCGTGCACGAGGTCGTCACCGGCGTGAAGCGCAAGGCCAACGCCGCCGACACCGAGGCTCTCTCCAATTCCCCGCTCGCGCAGGTGCGCGTCGTGCAGCGCACGCGCGCCATCGGCAGCGTGCTCAACACGCTGGCCGGCTGGCTCATCGGCGCGTTCGCGCTCATCCTGATCCTGAGCATCCTGGGCGTGAACCCGGCATCGCTCGTGGCGATGGCCGGCTTCCTGGGCGCCGCCGCCGGCATCGGCGCGCAGGGCGTCATCAAGGACTTCCTCAACGGCCTCTTCATGGTGTTCGAAGACCAGGTGGGCATCGGCGACACCGTCGACCTCGGCGCCGCCTCCGGGATCGTCGAGTCGGTCGGCATCCGCGTCACCCAGGTGCGCGACATCAACGGCACGCTCTGGTACGTGCGCAACGGCGAGATCGTGCGGGTCGGCAACGAGTCGCAGGGCTGGGCCCGCGTCGTGATCGACCAGGCGGTGCCCTACACCGCCGACATCGATGCGGTCTCGCAGCGACTCATCGACGTCGCCACCGAGATGAGCGAGGACGTCGACTGGCTCGGCCGCATCATCGACACGCCCGCCGTCTGGGGCATCGAGTCGATCTCCGCCGAGGCGGTGGTCGTGCGGCTGGTCGTCAAGACGCGCGCGAGCGCCAAGTACGAGGCCGCGCGCGAGCTGCGCCGCCGCGTCAAGGACGGGCTCGACGACCTCGGCGTGACGCTGCCCTCGCTGCAGAAGATCGTGGTCAAGGGGCTGGAGGAGCAGCGCTGATGACGACGGATGCGCGCGCCCAGACCCTCTACGACGCCGTCGGCGGCGAGCGGTTCTTCCGTCGCCTCGTGCACGAGTTCTACGACCGCGTGTGGGCGGACGCGGTGCTGCACGCGATGTACCCGGAGCAGGACCGCGCCGGCGCCGAGGATCGCTTCAGCCTGTTCCTCATGCAGTACTGGGGCGGGCCGGGCACCTACAGCGAGCAGCGGGGCCACCCGCGGCTGCGCATGCGGCACCATCCGTTCCCCATCGACCACGATGCCCGCAACCGCTGGGTCGCCTGCATGACCGGCGCGCTCGACGCCGTCGACCCCGCGCCGCTGCATCGCGCCGAGCTCGAGGACTACTTCGACCGCGCCGCGACGGCGATGGTCAACCACAACCCCCTGATCCGCTGACGAGCACGGTCGGACCGCGAGGAGGCACCATGGCCGCGAACGACACCGACGTGATCGTGATCGGCAGCGGCCTCTCGGGCCTCGTCGCCGCCTGCACGGCACTCGATCGCGGCCGCACGGTCACGATCGTCGACCAGGAGGGGCCGCAGTCGATCGGCGGACAGGCATTCTGGTCGTTCGGCGGTCTCTTCCTCGTCGACTCCCCCGAGCAGCGACGGCTCGGCATCGAGGACTCCCTCGAGCTCGCCTGGGAGGACTGGGAGCGCAGCGCGGGCTTCGGCCGCGACGAGGACGCGTGGGCTCGCCGCTGGGCCGATGCCTATCTCGACTTCTCACACCGCGACCTGCGTCCCTGGCTGCGCGAGCTCGGCATCCGGCTGTTCCCGATCGTGGGGCACGCCGAGCGCGGCGCCCGCACCGCCGGCGGCCACGGCAACACCGTGCCGCGATTCCACATCGTCTGGGGCACGGGCCCCGGCATCGTGGCACCGTTCACGCGGCGCTTGCGGGATGCCGTGCGGGACGGCAGCGCACGGCTCGCCTTCCTGCACCGAGTGACGCAGCTGCTCACCGAGGAGGGCCGGGTCGTCGGCGTCACCGGCACGCGGCTCGCCGACGACCTGACAGTGCGCGGCGAGCCCTCCGGTCGCGAGGTCGTCGGCGAGTTCGAGCTGCGCGCGACGAGCGTCGTGGTCGCCACGGGAGGCATCGGCGGCGACCTCGACCGGGTGCGCGCGCTCTGGCCCGCCTCGCTCGGCACCGCCCCGGAGACCGCCGTGCGCGGCGTCCCCGTGCAGGTCGACGGCTCCGGCCTCGACCTCGCCGTCACCGCCGGCGCCCGGGTCGTGGGCAGCGACCGCATGTGGCACTACACCGAGGGCATCAAGCATTGGGATCCGATCTGGCCCGACCACGGGATCCGGATCCTGCCGGGACCCTCGAGCCTCTGGCTCGACCATCGCGGCCGCAGGCTGCCCTCGCCCAACTATCCGGGCTTCGACACCCTGACGACGCTCGCGCAGCGCGTGCTGCCGGGGGCAGCCGCACCCGTGCAGGCGTTCCTCGACCATGGCGAGGACTTCATCGTCGCGCACGCGCTCACCGAGCTGCTCGACGGCATGGAGCGGCTGGGCAGGAGCGGCGACGGCACCACGATCGATCGCGCCGCGGTGGTCGCCGCCATCAACGAGCGCGACGACGCCGTCGCCGACCCCGACTCCCCCGACCCGCAAGCCGTCGAGATCCGCCGAGCCAGGCAGTACGTGGGCGACCGGCTGTTGCGCACCGCGGCACCGCACCGCATCCTCGATGAGGCGCACTGGCCGCTCATCGCCGTGCGGCTCCACACGCGTCGGCGAGGCCGCCGGCTTCGGCGGCGGGGGCGTGCACGGCTACCGGGCGCTCGAGGGCACCTTCCTGGGCGGATGCCTGCACACCGGGCTCCGCGCAGGCCGCGCCGCCTGAGCGTCGCCGCGCAACGCAGCGTGCCCCGCGCAACCCTGAGCGCCCCGCACAACGCAGAGCGCCCCGCTCCTGGAGGGAACGGGGCGCTGCGTGGCTGAGCGTGCTCAGCGGACGAAGTTGCCTCGGTAGTGCTCGTAGACCCAGCCGACCATCATGACGATGACCAGCGCCGCGCCGATCGGCAGCAGGAACGTCGGGCCGGTGAAGGCGAGGAACAGCAGCGCGAGCGCGCCGGCCACGCCGATCGGCCACCAGCTCCACGGCGCGAAGTGCCCCTGCTCGGGGTCGTCGTCCTCGAGGTCGCCGTCGTGCCGGTCGGCCGCGATCTCACCCTGCTGACCGCGATAGACGAGCACCATGTAGAACCCGATGAGCGTGGCGAGCGCGCCGGTGAGGCCGAGCCCCAGCGTCCCGGTCCACTCGACCCAGCCCTCGCTCCCGAGATGCCACACGGTGTACACCGCAGAGCTGAGGTAGAAGAACGCGGCGAGGATCGCCAGGATGATGATGTTCGTGCGCATGTCAGCGGACCTCGCCTGTCTTCGCGTCCTGCACCGGGCGGTCCGGCGCGTCCTTCAGGGGCCCGACGCCCACCTGCATGCCCGCGTTCGGGTGGTGCAGGTCGAATGCGGGCGACTCCGACCGGATGCGCGGGATCGCGTGGAAGTTGTGTCGCGGCGGCGGGCAGCTGGTGGCCCACTCGAGCGAGCGGCCGGTGCCCCAGGGGTCGTCGACCTCCACCTTCGGCGCGGTGCGCGCGGTGACCCACACGTTCCACAGGAACGGAATCATCGACAGGCCCAAGATCATCGCGCCGACCGTCGAGAGCTGGTTCAGCCAGGTGAACCCGTCCTCGGCGAGGTACGTGTAGTAGCGGCGCGGCATGCCGATCACGCCCAGCCAGTGCTGGATGAGGAAGGTGGTGTGGAAGCCGATGAACAGCATCCAGAAGTGCACGTGACCGAGGCGGTCGTTGAGCATCTTGCCGGTCCACTTCGGCCACCAGAAGTAGAAGCCCGAGAACATCGCGAACACGACGGTGCCGAAGACCACGTAGTGGAAGTGCGCCACCACGAAGTAGGTGTCGGAGATTTGGAAGTCGAGCGGCGGCGAGGCGAGGATGACGCCCGTGAGACCACCGAAGGTGAAGGTCACGAGGAATCCGAACGCCCACAGCATCGGCGACTCCCACGAGATGGAGCCGCGCCACATCGTGCCGATCCAGTTGAAGATCTTCACGCCGGTGGGCACCGCGATCAGCATCGTCATGAGCGCGAACCACGGCAGCAGCACCGTGCCGGTGACGTACATGTGGTGCGCCCACACCGTCACGGACAGCGCCGCGATGGCGATGGTGGCGCCGACGAGCGTGTTGTAGCCGAAGATCGGCTTGCGGCTGAAGACCGGGATGACCTCGGAGATGATGCCGAAGAACGGCAACGCGATGATGTACACCTCCGGGTGGCCGAAGAACCAGAAGAGGTGCTGCCAGAGCACCGCTCCGCCGTTCGACGGGTCGTAGATGTGGCCGCCGAAGATGCGGTCGAGCGCCAGGCCGAAGAGCGCGGCCGCGAGCACCGGGAAGACGATGATCACGAGCAGCGACGTGATGAGCGCGTTCCACGTGAAGATCGACATCCGGAACATCGTCATGCCGGGGGCGCGCATGGTGATGATGGTGGTGATGAAGTTGACGCCACCGAGGATGGTGCCGAAGCCGGACAGCGCGAGGCCGAGCACCCAGAGGTTGCCGCCGATGCCGGGCGAGAACGCCGTGGTGCTGAGCGGGGTGTAGGCGAACCAGCCGAAGGAGGCTGCGCCCTGCGGCGTGAGGAAGCCGGCGAGCGCCATCATCGAGCCGAAGGAGAAGAGCCAGAACGCGAGCGCGTTCAGGCGCGGGAACGCGACGTCGGGTGCACCGATCTGCAGCGGCATGAGCACGTTGGCGAAGCCCGCGAACAGCGGCGTCGCGAACATCAGCAGCATGATCGTGCCGTGCATGGTGAAGAGCTGGTTGTACTGCTCCTCGGTCGGCACGATCTCCAGGCCCGGCGCGAACAGCTGGGCGCGGATCAGCAGCGCCATGACGCCGCCGATCAGGAACATCAGGAACGATGCGATCAGGTACATGTACCCGATCGTCTTGTGGTCAGTGGAGGTGATCCAGCTGACCAGGACATTGCCCTTGCGCCCAGCGCTTGGGCTGATCGGCGCCTCGGGGGCGCGCGTGGCCGTGGCCGTCATCAGTTGCCCTCGACTTCCTCGCTAGGGGCCTGCTCGAAGCCAGGCACGACAGGGTTGATCGACGCGTCGATCTCGCCGACGTTGCCGGCGGCCTCGAGGCTCTCGAGGTACGCGTCGTACTCCGCCGGGCTGACCAGCTCGACGTTGAAGAGCATCAGCGAGTGGTACTCGCCGCACAGCTCCGCGCACTTGCCGCGCAGGATTCGCTCCTCGGAACCGGTCTCGAAGTACATGCGGTTCGTGATGCCCGGCAGCATGTCCTTCTTGTAGAGGAACTCGACCACCCAGAACGAGTGCGCGACGTCGCGCGCCTCCAGGGTGATCTCGATGCTCGAGTCGGTCGGCAGGTAGAGCGTCGGCAGCGATTCGGGGTCGATGAGGTTCGACTCCGGGTCGTCCATCGCCTGCAGGCCCTGGTAGTACACCGGGTCCTGTCCCTCGCGCTCGTAGACGAAGTCCCACGCCCAGCGCTTGCCGTAGACCGTGATCGAGTAGTCAGGATCCTCGATGGGCGCCTCGATGATCGCCTGGTCGCGGGCGGTGAAGGCGAAGAACCCGGCCACGAGGATGAGCGGCACGACGGTGAAGAAGGTCTCGAGCGGCATGTGGTACCGCAGCTGCACCGGCAGGCCCGTCTGGCCCTTCCGGCGGCGGTAGGCGATGCCGGCCCAGAGCATCAGGCCCCACGTGAGCAGTCCCACGAGCATCAGGACGATCCAGGAGGTCGCCCACAGGCCCATGATCCGGTCGACGTGGTTCGTCAGGCCCGGCTCCGACGGCAGGTATCCCTGCAGCTGTGCCGGGGTGCATCCTGCGAGAGCGAGCGCCGCGACCACAGCGAGCGGGGCCGCGATCCAACGAGATCGACGAGTGCGCAATGTCTTCCTCCGGCTCTTGTGAACGTCTTCCTCGATCCTAGTACCCACAGACAGCGCCGAGGCTCCTGCCACGCCCCGCACAGCCGCCTCGGAACGGCGAAGCGCCGCCGATCCGAAGATCTGCGGCGCTTCGCCTCATGGGTGCGTCGGGTCAGCTGAAGGAGTCGCCGCAGGCGCAGGAGCCCTGCGCGTTGGGGTTGTCCATCGTGAAGCCCTGCTTCTGGATCGTGTCCTCGAAATCGATCGTGGATCCGTCCAGGTACGGCACGCTCATCCGGTCGACGATGACCTCGACGCCGTCGTAGTCGCGGATCGCGTCGCCCTCGAGCTGACGCTCGTCGAAGTACAGCTGGTAGATCAGGCCGGAGCAGCCTCCCGGCTGCACCGCGACCCGCAGGCGCAGGTCATCGCGACCCTCCTGATCGAGCAGCCGGCGCACCTTGTCGGCGGCCGTGTCGGTGAGGTTGACGCCGTGCGTCATGACATCCGTCATCGCAGCTCCTCTCGAAAGCTTCCGAGGGCTCAGCCCTCCCCGCCAGTCTACTCCTGGTGGTCTGCGGCCCGCGAGAGCAGCAGCGCCTCCGCCGCGATCGCCTTCCGCAGCACGCCGAGGTGCTGTGACTCGTTCGGGCTGTGCGCCATGGTGCCGGGGTCCTCGACGCCCGTGACCAGGATCTGCGCGTTCGGGAACTGCTGCACGAGGTCGGCGATGAACGGGATCGAGCCGCCGATGCCGGCCTCCACGGGCTGCGCGCCCCAGGCATCGGCCATCGCCTGCTTCGCGGCCGTCGCTCCCCACCCCGTGGTGTCCACGAGGAACGGGTCGCCGAGATCGACGCTGTCGTACGCGACGGCGGCGCAGAACGGCGTGTGCTGCTCGATGTGCCGCTGGAATGCCGCGAACGCATCCGCGGCCGTCTGGCCCGGCGCGATGCGGGCCGAGACGCGGAAGCGCACCGTCGGCAGGATCGTGTTGGATGCGTCGGGCACGCTCGGGGCGTCGACGCCGGTGATCGTGATGGCGGGCTTGGCCCACACGCGCGAGAGCAGCGGCCCGCTGCCGATGAGGTCGACGCCGTCGAGCACGCCCGCCTCGTCGCGGACGTGCTGCTCGGTCTGCTCCGGCACCTCGAAGTCCGCCTCGGTGAGACCCTCGACCGCCACCGAGCCGTCCTCGTGCCAGAACGACGCCGCCAGCTTCGCGAATGCCATCATCGCGTCCGGGACGAGGCCTCCGACCATGCCCGAGTGGCTGGCGTGCTCGAGGGTCGTGACGCGCACGTTGAAGGCCGCGTTGCCGCGCAGGGCGACGGTGAGCGAGGGGATCTCGGTCGACCAGTTGTCGCTGTCGGCGACCACGATGAGGTCGGCGCTCAGCACATCGGCGTGCAGCTCCAGGAAGCGCTTGAAGGAGCGGGAGCCGTGCTCCTCCTCCCCCTCGATGAACAGCGCGAGGCCGATCTCGGGGTCGACGGTCTCGGCGAGCGCGCGGATCGCGGCGATGTGCGTGATGACGCCCGCCTTGTCGTCCGAGGCGCCGCGGCCGTAGAGGCGGCCGTCGATCTCGGTGGGCTCGAACGGCTCCGTGCGCCACAGCGCCTCGTCGCCCCACGGCTGCACGTCGTGGTGCGCGTAGAGCAGCACCGAGGGCTTGCCGCCGCGCGCGGGCCGCACCGCCAGCACCGCCGGCTGCCCGAGCTCGTCGGAGTCGCCGATCGGTGCGCGCTCGATCGAGACGCGCTCGAAGACGCCGGTCCCCTCGGCGAGCGCGGCGACCGCCTCGGCGCTCGCCTGCACGTGCGCGGGGTCGTAGGAGTCCCACGCGACCGAGGGGATGCGCACGAGCGACTGCAGGTCTTCGAGCGCGCGCTCGAAGCCCGCGTCGACGGCGTCGAGGATGGCCTGGTCGCGCGCCGAGAGCGTGCCGGAATCAGCGGAGTGAGCAGTCATGCGCTCGATCCTAGGCGGCGAGCCAGCATCGATGCGGCGGTACCATGGAGCGACCTCCCGCTCCGTTCACTCGAAGGATCTCCCCGTGGCGCTGTTCAGCCGTTCTGCCGACGACAAGGCTCAGCCCGAGCCCGGGCCCGAGATCCGGCGTCGGCCCAAGCAGTCGGAGCAGGTCGCGCGCAACCGCCGGCCGCTCGTGCCCGAGGACCGCAAAGAGGCCAAGCGCCAGATGCAGGACAAGATGCGCGTCGAGCGCCAGAAGGCGCGGATCGGCTTCGAGCGCGGCGAGGAGAAGTACCTGCCTGCGCGGGACAAGGGTCCCGTGCGCCGCTACGTGCGCGACTTCGTCGACGCCCGCCTGTCCATCGGCACGGCTGCGATGCCGGTGATGATCGTGGTGCTGGCGCTGACGTTCATCAACGACCCGCAGTGGCGGATCGTCGCGAACCTCGTGCTGTGGGGCTTCGTCGCCGTCGTGGTGCTCGACTCGATCCTGATGGCGTGGCAGCTGCGGCGCGCGATCCGCGCCAAGTTCGGCGAGAAGGATGCCAAGGGGCACGGCTGGTACGCGACCATGCGTTCGGTGCAGCTGCCCTTCATGCGCATGCCGAAGCCGCAGACGAAGCTCTTCAAGTACCCGGAATAGCGTCCGGAGGGCTCACCCCTGTGAGCCCGGAGGACGCTAGGTCGAGGAGCGCGCCGGCGCAGCCGGCACGCGTCACGAGACCTCGCGCCGCGCCAGTCCGGTCGCCAGCAGTCCGCGGTTGATCTCGCGCGCCCAGCCGGGGCCGCGGTAGATGAAGGCCGTGTAGCCCTGCACGAGCGAGGCCCCGGCATCGAGGCGCTCCCGCACCTGCAGCGCCGTCTCGACCCCGCCGACCGAGATCACGTCCGACGATGCCGGCAGCGCGGCGCGCAGCAGGCGCAGCACCTGCAGCGACCGCTCGGCGACCGGCGGGCCCGACAGGCCACCGGCACCCGCGCTCGCGACCGTGGCGGCATCCGAGCGCAGGCCCGCGCGGCTGATGGTCGTGTTCGTGGCGATGACGCCCGCGAGCTCGAGCCTCGCGGCGAGCGCGGCGATGCCCTCCACCTGCTCGTCATCGAGGTCGGGGGCGATCTTCACCAGCACCGGTGTCTGCCCCGCTGCGCCGCGGATGGCGGCGAGCAGCGGCTCGAGCAGCCGCTCGTCCTGCAGCCCGCGCAGTCCGGGCGTGTTGGGCGAGGAGACGTTGACGGCCAGGTAGTCGGCGACCGGCGCGAGCACTCTCGCCGACTGCAGGTAGTCGCGCTCCACGGCGGCGGCGTCCTCGGCGTCGACGACGCGGCTCTTGCCGATGTTGACGCCGATGACGGGACGCGAGCGCGCCTCGCGCGCGGCGGCGATGCGGTCGGCGGCGGCCGCCGCTCCCCCGTTGTTGAAGCCCATGCGGTTGATGAGCGCGCGATCCTCGGTCAGCCGGAACAGCCGCGGCTGCGGGTTGCCGGGCTGCGCCTGCGCCGTGAGGGTGCCGACCTCGACATGGCCGAAGCCGATCGCGCCCAGTCCGGCGATCATCGTGGCGTCCTTGTCGAAGCCCGCGGCGACGCCGAACGGCGTCGGGAACTCCCTGCCGAGTGCGCGCACGCGCAGCGACGGGTCGGTGCGGACGCCTGGGCGGGTCGCGCCGATCGCCTTGATCGCGGCGGCACCCAGGTGGTGCGCCGCTTCCGGGTCGACCTTCGCGAAGCCGTGATCGAAGAGCAGGTCGTAGGCGGTCACTCGTCGCGCTCCAGCGGGGGCTTCGCCTCGCGCAGGGTGCGGATGGCCGCCTCGAAGTCGTCGAGCGAATCGAAGTTGTTGTAGACGCTTGCGAAGCGCAGGTACGCGACTTCGTCGAGCTCGCGCAGCGGCGGCAGCACCGCGAGGCCGATCTCGTTCGCGTCGATCTGGCTCGCACCGGTCGCGCGGATGGTCTCCTCCACCGACTGCGCGACGGCCGCCAGGTCGGCATCCGTCACCGGACGCCCGCGCACAGCCTTCCGCACGCCCTCGATGACCTTCTCGCGCCGGAACGGCTCGAGCACGCCCGAGCGCTTCACGACCGAGAGGCTGGCGGTCTCGGTGGTGGTGAAGCGCCGGCCGCACTGCGTGCACTGACGGCGCCGGCGGATCGAGGTGCCGTCGTCGCTCGTGCGCGAGTCGACCACGCGGGAATCGGGGTTGCGGCAGAACGGGCAGTGCATCAGCGCTCGCCGCCCTCGAAGCGCGCCTCGATCGCCGCGCCGTGCGCGGGCAGTCTCTCGGCGGCCGCCAGTGCCGTCACCTCGTCGCGCACCGCGGCGAGCGCCTCGTGGCTGTAGCGCACGACCTGCTGCGGGCGCAGGAACGTCGCGGCGCCGAGCCCGGCGACGCGACGCGCCTGGCCACCGGTGGGCAGCACGTGGTTGGACCCGGCGGCGTAGTCGCCCAGGCTCACGGGCGTGTGCGGTCCGAGGAAGATGGCGCCCGCGTGGCGGATGCGCGCAAGCACCGACTCGTCGTCGTGCGTGATGATCTCGAGGTGCTCCGGCGCGTAGGCGTCGCTCACGCGCGCGGCCGCAGCCAGGTCGGCCACCAGCACGATCGCCGACTGCACGCCCGACAGCGATGCCGCGACGCGCTCGGCCGCCGGTGTCGCGGCCGCGCGGCGGGCGACGGCTTCGGCCACCCGGTCGGCCAGCGCGGCCGAGTCGGTCACGAGCACCGCGGCCGCGAGCTCGTCGTGCTCCGCCTGGCTCACGAGGTCGGCGGCGACCAGCTCGGCGTCGGCGACGGCATCGGCGATCACGAGGATCTCGGTCGGACCGGCCTCGGCGTCGACGCGCACGGTGCCGGCGACGATGCGCTTGGCCGCAGCGACGAACACGTTGCCGGGCCCGGTGACGACGTCGACCGGTTCGAGCCCGATCGACGGGACGCCGTGGGCGAAGGCGCCGATCGCTCCCGCGCCGCCCATGGCATAGACCTCGTCGACGCCCAGCAGTGCGCACGCGGCGAGGATGGTCGGGTGCGGCAGCCCGTCGTGGTCGGCCTGCGCGGGGCTCGCGACCGCGATCGAGCGGACGCCCGCGGCCTGCGCGGCGACCACGTTCATCACGACGCTCGAGGGGTAGACGGCCTTGCCGCCGGGCACGTAGAGGCCGACGCGCTCGACCGGCTGCCACCGCAGCTCGATCTCGGCGCCATCGGCGACGTGGGCGACCATCGGCGGCGGCACCTGTGCCCTCGAGCCGATCCGCACACGCTCGATGCTCGTCTCGAGTGCCGTGCGCACCTGCGGGTCGAGCGCTTCGAGTGCCTCCGTCAGCGCGGTGGTCTCGACCCGGAGCGCGGCGGGCCGCACGCGGTCGAAGCGCTCGGCCTGCTCGATGAGCGCGTCGGCGCCTCGCGAGCGCACGGCGTCGATGAGCTCGGCGGCTGCCGGCAGCGAGGCGGCGACGTCGACGGCGGGGCGCGGGAGCAGCGCGCGCAGCTCGCGGTCGGCGGGCAGCGTCGTCAGATCGATACGTCGGAGCACGGGATCTATCGTAGATCGCCTGCCCTTGGCCGAGGGACGCGAGACCCCTAGGCGATGGAGGCGGGGCCCAGCAGGGACTTGATCTCGCCGAACAGGTCGGAGGAGACGCGCACCTGCAGCGGCAGCGCGAAGACGCGCTCCAGGTCGGGCCGCTGCAGCGCGATGCGCACGTCGGTCGGGCCGGCGTGCCGCTCTAGCAGCCCCCGCAGCTCGCGCATCGCCGTCATCGAGGCGCGCCGCTCCGGGATGCGCAGCTCGAGCGGACGGGTCTCGTCGATCGGTTGCACGTCAGGGGTCTCGATCTGGTTCGCGCGCACCGTGATGCTGTCGTCGCGGGTCTGCGCGCGACCGCGCACCACGACGACCTGGTCTGCCACCAGCGCAGCCCGGAACTCCGTGTAGGTCTTGCCGAGCACCATGATCTCGAGCTCGCCGCTGAAGTCCTCCAGCGCGATGATCCCGTAGGGGTTGCCGGAGTTCCGGGCGACGCGGTGCTGCACGCTCGTGATCAGGCCCGCGAGACTGACGTGGTCGCCATCCTCGACCGACTCGTTCAGCTCCTGGATCTGGTGGGTCGCGTGCTTCGCGAGCTCCAGCTCGAGGCCGGACAGCGGATGGTCGGAGACGTACAGGCCGAGCATCTCGCGCTCGAAGGCGAGCTTGTCCTGCTTGCCCCACTCCGGCCGCTCCGGCACCCGGTCGGCGACGGTGTCGAGGTCGTCGAAGATGTCGCCGAAGAGGTCGACCTGGCCATTGGCCTCGTTGCGCTTGATCGACACCGCGGCGTCGACCGCGTCCTCGTGGACCTCGAGCATCGCGCGGCGGGTGACGCCCATGGTGTCGAAGCCGCCCGACTTGATGAGCGACTCGACCGTGCGCTTGTTGGCGACGCCCAGCGGCACCTTCTTCAGGAAGTCGTGGAACGACGCGAAAGCGCCCTCGCGCTCACGGGCAGCGATGATGCCGTCGACGACGCCGTCGCCGACGTTGCGCACGGCGCCGAGGCCGAAGCGGATGTCGTCGCCGACCGCCGTGAAGTAGAGGGTCGACTCGTTGACATCCGGCGGCAGCACCGTGATGCCCATGCGGCGGCACTCCGAGAGGTAGATGGCCATCTTGTCCTTGGAGTCGCCGACGCTCGTCAGCAGCGCGGCCATGTACTCGGCCGGGTAGTGCGCCTTGAGGAAGGCCGTCCAGTAGGAGATGACGCCATAGGCGGCAGAGTGCGCCTTGTTGAACGCGTAGTCGGAGAAGGGCAGCAGGATGTCCCACAGCGCCTTGACCGCCGCGGCCGAGTAGCCCCGCTCGAGCATGCCGCCGGAGAAGGCCTCGAACTGCTTGTCGAGCTCCTCCTTCTTCTTCTTGCCCATCGCGCGGCGCAGGATGTCGGCTTGGCCGAGCGAGTAGCCGGCGACCTTCTGCGCGACCGCCATCACCTGCTCCTGGTAGATGATGAGGCCGTAGGACTCCGAGAGGATCTCGGCCAGCGGCTCCTCGAGCTCCGGGTGGATGGGCGTGATCGCCTGCTGCCCGTTCTTGCGCAGCGCGTAGTTGGTGTGCGAGTCGGCGCCCATCGGGCCCGGGCGGTACAGCGCGATGACGGCCGAGATGTCGCCGAAGTTGTCGGGCTTCATGAGCCGCAGCAGCGAGCGCAGCGGGCCGCCGTCGAGCTGGAAGACGCCGAGCGTGTCGCCGCGGCCCAGCAGCTCGTAGGCGCCGCGGTCGTCGAGCGCCAGCGTCTCGAGGTCGATCTCCTCGCCGCGGTTCGCGCGGATGTTGTCGAGCGCGTCGGAGACGATGGTGAGGTTGCGCAGTCCCAGGAAGTCCATCTTAATGAGCCCCAGCGACTCGCAGGCCGGGTAGTCGAACTGGGTGATGATCGCGCCGTCCTGCTCGCGCTTCATGATCGGGATGATGTTGATGAGCGGGTCGGAGGACATGATGACGCCAGCCGCGTGCACGCCCCACTGCCGCTTCAGGTTCTCGAGCCCCAGCGCCGTCTCGTAGACGGTCTTCGCCTCGGGGTCCGACTCGATGAGCGCGCGGAAGTCGCCCGCCTCCTTGTAGCGCTCGTGCGTCGGATCGGTGATTCCCGCGAGCGGGATGTCCTTCGCCATGATCGCCGGAGGCATGGCCTTGGTGAGCTTGTCGCCCATCCCGAACGGGAACCCGAGCACGCGGCTGGCGTCCTTGAGCGCCTGCTTCTGCTTGATGGTGCCGTAGGTGACGATCTGCGCGACGCGCTCCGAGCCGTACTTCTCGGTCACGTAGCGGATCACCTCGCCGCGACGGCGATCATCGAAGTCGATGTCGAAGTCGGGCATCGAGACGCGATCGGGGTTCAGGAACCGCTCAAAGATGAGGCCGTGCTCGAGCGGGTCGAGGTCGGTGATGCGCATGGCGTACGCGGCCATCGAGCCCGCACCCGAGCCGCGACCGGGGCCGACGCGGATGCCGTTGTCCTTCGCCCAGTTGATGAAGTCGGCGACGACCAGGAAGTAGCCGGGGAACCCCATGCCAGAGATCACGCCGATCTCGTACTCCGCCTGCGTCTGCACGGCATCCGGGATGCCGCTGGGGTAGCGGCGCTCGAGCCCCGCCTGCACCTCGTGCCGGAACCAGGTGTGCTCGTCGTGGCCCTCCGGCACCGGGAAGCGCGGCATGTAGTTCGCGCTGGTGTCGAACTCGACCTCGCAGCGCTCGGCGATCAGCAGCGTGTTGTCGCACGCCTCGGGGAAGTCGCGGAAGAGGTGCCGCATCTCGGCGGCCGACTTCACGTAGTAGCCGCCGCCGTCGAGCCGGAACCGATTCGGATCGTCCATGGTCGAGCCCGACTGCACGCACAGCAGCGCGTCGTGGCTCTTGGCGTCGTCGGCGCGCGTGTAGTGCAGGTCGTTCGTGGCCAGCAGCGGCAGGCCGAGCTGCTTGCCGATGTCGAGCAGTCCCTGCTTCACGCGGCGCTCGATCTCGAGCCCGTGATCCATGAGCTCGAGGAAGTAGTTGTCGGCGCCGAACAGGTCGCGGTACGAGGCGGCCGCCGCGAGCGCCTCGTCGAACTGCCCGAGGCGCAGGCGCGTCTGCACCTCGCCGGAGGGGCAGCCGGTGGTCGCGATGAGCCCGCTCGAGTACTGCTCGAGCAGCTCGCGATCCATGCGGGGCTTGAAGTAGAAGCCCTCCATGGAGGCGTAGGAGGAGAGCCGGAAGAGGTTGTGCAGCCCCTCGTTGTTCTCGGCCAGCAGCGTCATGTGCGTGTAGGCGCCGCCACCGGAGACGTCGTCGCCGGAGGCGGTGCTCTGGTCGCCCCACTTCACCCGCGTCTTCTCGCTGCGGTGCGTGCCGGGGGTGATGTAGGCCTCGGTGCCGATGATCGGCTTCACGCCCTGCGCCTTCGCGGCCTTCCAGAACTCGAAGGCGCCGAAGACGTTCCCGTGGTCGGTCATCGCGACCGCCGGCATCCCCTCGTCCTCGACCGCCTGCATCAGGTCCTTGATGCGGGCAGCGCCATCCAGCATCGAGTATTCGGTGTGGACGTGGAGGTGCGCGAAGTTCTCTGCCATGGCACGTCGATCCTACTTCGCGGGGCCCACGCGCTGCGCCGAGGCGCTACTCCTCGCGGAGCACCTCGAGCGCGTGCGCGAGCTCCGGCGGGTACGCCGATTCGAAGCGCACCTGCTCCCCCGTCGCCGGGTGCGCGAAGCCCAGCCGCAGGGCGTGCAGCCACTGGCGGTGCAGCCCCAGCCGCTCGCTCACGGTCGGGTCGGCGCCGTACATCGCGTCGCCGAGGCACGGATGCTTCCTGGCCGCCATGTGCACGCGGATCTGGTGCGTGCGCCCGGTCTCGAGATTCACCTCCAGCAGGCTGCCGCCGCGGTAGGCCTCGAGCGTCTCGTAGTGGGTCACCGCGTGCTTGCCGCTGGAGACGACCGCGAAGCGCCACTCGTGGCTGGGGTGCCGGCCGACCGGCGCGTCGATCGTGCCCGTGAACGGGTCGGGGTGACCCTGCACGGCCGCGTGGTAGATCTTCGAGACCTTGCGGTCGTGGAACGCGGCCTTGAGGTGCGTGTAGGCGCGCTCGCTCTTCGCCACCACCATCAGTCCGCTCGTGCCGGCGTCGAGCCGGTGCACGACCCCCTGCCGCTCGGCGGCGCCGGAGGTGGCGATCTGGAAGCCCGCGGCGGCGAGCGCACCGACGACGGTGGGCCCCTGCCAACCGACCGAGGGGTGCGCCGCAACGCCCGCGGGCTTGTCGACGACCACGATGTCGTCGTCGTCATGCACGATGCCGAGATCCGGCACGGGAGTCGGGACGATCCTCGGCTCCTCGCGCGGCTGCCACGACAGGTCGAGCCACGCGTCGCCGTGCAAGCGGTCGGACTTGCCGAGCACCGAGCCGTCCTGCACCGCCCCGCCGGCATCCAGCATCCCGACCACCGCGGTGCGCGACAGGCCCAGCAGCTTGGCCAGGCCCGCGTCGGCGCGCGCGCCGTCGAGCCCGGGCGGCACCTGCAGGAAGCGCGTCTCCATCAGGGCCGGTCGTCCGGGTCGAGCGGCTGCGTCGCGTCGGGGTCGGCCTCGGCGTCTGCCTCGGCCTCGGCGAGCTTCGGCTCGTCCGTGTGGCGCGCGCCGTCGAGCCCGACGTTCGCCAGCACCAGCAGCACGACGCCGATCATCGACCCGACGATGCTGATGTCGGCGATGTTGAAGATCGCCGGGAAGCCCCAGACCTGGATGAAGTCGATCACGTGGCCCACGAAGAACCCGGGCTCCCGCGTCAGACGGTCGGTCAGGTTGCCGAGCGTGCCGCCCAGCAGGCCGCCGAAGGCGATCGCCCAGCGGACGGAGCGGATGCGCCGCAGCTGGGTGACGATGAACACCACGACCGCGGCGGCCAGGATCGTGAAGATCCAGGTCGACCCCTCCGCGAAGGAGAACGCGGCGCCGGGGTTGCGCACGAAGTGCCACTGCAGCACTTCCCCGAGCACCTGGCGCTGCTCGCCCTCCGTCATCGACGAGAGGACCCACTCCTTCGAGAGGAAGTCGGCCACCCACGCGACGACGGCGGTCGCGAGCACGAGACCCAGCATCCGCCAGGTGGTCGTGCGCGGGACCGCCGCTGCGCTGTGGCCGGGTGGGCGCTCGTGCGTCACCGAGCGGCTCAGTTGCCGCTCTGCCCGCCGAAGGCGAGCGAGGACGACCGGTCGAGGTCGCGCAGCTGGCTCTCGATGTAGCCGCGGAGCTTCAGTCGGTAGTCGCGCTCGAAGCTCTTCAGCTCGTCGATCTTCGTCTCGAGGCCTGCCTTGACCTCGTCGAGCTTGGCCTTCTTGTCGTCGAACTCGCCCTGCAGCACGACCTTGCGCTGCTCGGCGGCGTCCTCGATCTCCTGCGCGCGCGCCTCGGCGGCCGCGATCAGCTCGTCGCGCTTCTGCTCACCGGCGGCGACGTGCTCGTCGTGCACGCGCTGCGCGAGGGCGAGGAGGCTGTCGGCGTTCCCCACGGACTGCGAAGCACCCTGCTCGGGGGCGTCGGCGGCCGCCACGGGCGCATCGGCCTCGGGCGCGGACTGCTCCGAACCGGCCTGCTCGCGCTCTGCCGCTGCCTGCGCTGCGGCCGCGTCGCGGTCGGCGAGCTCCTTCGCGAGGCGCTCGTTCTCGGCGCGCAGGCGCTCGAGCTCTGCGGCGTCGGCCTGCGCGGCCTCCGCCTGCTCGGCGCTCGCCTGCTCGGCGCTGGCCTGCTTGCTGGCCTGCTTGTCGTCCTGCTCGGGCGCGGCGACGGGTGCGGCAGCGGCGCCGCCCGACTTGAGCTGCTCGTTCTCGGCGCGGAGCGTCTCGTTCTCCTCCGTCAGGCGGCGAAGCTCCGTCACGACCTCGTCGAGGAAGTCGTCGACCTCGTCCTGGTCGTAGCCGTCCCGGAAGCGCGTCGTCTCGAAGCGCTTGTGGACGACGTCATCAGGAGTGAGAGCCATGGCGTGCCTTTCTAGGTCAGGGTCATGCCGGGAGGCAGACAGCACACGTTCACTGTACCCGGCGTGGTTCGCTTCCGAGATCGTAGCGCCGCGTGCTCCCGGCGCGCTCCACGATGCAGCCGCGCCCGCCTAGACGAAGCGGAACGGGCTGACGATGGTCGTCAGGAGGAGCAGCGCCAGCAGCAGCACCAGCATCGCGATGTCGAGCATCGCGCCGCCGATGCGCACCGGCTTCACGAAGCGGCGCACGAAGCGCAGCGGAGGATCGGTGAGCCGCAGCAGCCACACCGAGATGAGCAGCCAGAAGCCGGTCGGCCGCCAGTCGCGCCTGATCTGCCGGACGAAGTCGAGGATGATCCGCGCCCAGAGGACGTAGAACGCGACCAGCAGTGCAGTGTGGACGACCCAGGCGAGGATCGAGACGATCGTCACCGCGTCAGTGGGCGAAGACGGCTGCGTCCGCGTCCTCGTCGACGCCGCGGCCTCCGGAGACCGCGATGTGCTCCGGCGTCAGCAGGTAGACCTTGGTCGTGACGCGCTCGATGCGGCCCTCCAGGCCCTGCGTCAGTCCTGCGGAGAAGTCGATCAGGCGACGGGCGTCGCCGTCAGTCATCTGCGACAGGTTGATGATCACGGGGGTGCCGTCGCGGAACGCCTCCGCAATGGCCTTCGCGTCCTTGTACTGCCGCGGATGCACGGTCAGGATCTCGCTCATGTCGCTCACCTTCTGTGCTGTGCGGAGCTTGGTGACGGGTGCACGGCGCGGCTCCTCGACGCGTTCGCGCGGCTGCTGCGGAGCACGCTCGTGCTCCTCGGCCCGCTCGACAGGTCGGACCTCCTGGGTCAGCTCATCTTCCTCGGCGAAGCCGAAGTAGATCGCCGCCTTCTTCAGTGCGTTGCTCATGGGATCCTCCTCGTGGCGTGCGTTCACGCTATCCGCCGAGTGGGCGGTTTCCCGTGATTGCGGTACCGATTCTCAGGTGTGTCGCGCCATGCTGGAGCGCCGCTCGCCAGTCGCCGCTCATGCCGGCCGAGATCCACTCGGCCGTCGGCTCGACGGCGCGGACGCGCTCGGCGTACGATGCGAGCCGCTCGAAGGCGGCGCCGGGCTCCTCGTCGAGCGGCGCGACGGCCATGACGCCGCGCAGGCGCAGGTGCTCGGCGGCGGCGACGCGCTCCGCCAGCGCTTCCAGGCCGGCGGGGTCGACGCCCCCGCGTGCGGGGTCGTTCGTCAGGTTGATCTGCACCAGTGCGTCGCGCACGGGGCGATCGGCCTCCGGCTCCCCGCCCTCCAGCGCGTCGACGAGCTCGATGGAATCGACCGAGTGCAGCACGTCCGCATAGCGGGCGACCTGTCGGGCCTTCTTGCGCTGGAGCTGCCCGAGGAAGTGCCAGGTCAGGTCGAGGTCGGTGAGCGCGGCGGCCTTGTCGCGCGCCTCCGGGTGACGGTTCTCGCCGAAGTGGCGGTGCCCGGTCTCGGCGAGCGCGCGCACGAGCTCGACCGGGTGGAACTTCGTGACCACCACCACCGTGACGTCGCGCGCCTGGCGCGCCTGCTCGAGATCCTCGAGGAAGGCGGCCAGGCGCGCGGCGGGGGTGTCGGTCACGTCGGTGTCGTCAGCGCAGGAAGTCGGGGAGGAACTCGTCCTCCTCCTCGTCCACCTGGGTCAGCGGCTGCACGGGTCCCGTGAGGTGGTCGGCGACCGGCGGTGCGGGCACCGCGCGGCGCTCGGCCGGCTCTTCGACGCGGGGCGCCGACGGCGTGCTGGGCGCCGAGGCGCGCAGTCCCATCTCCTCGCGCGCGGCGGTGCGGATGACCGAGTCGTCGTCCTTCACGACCGGTCCGGTGCCGTCGAAGCCCGCAGCGATGACCGTCACGCGCACCTCGTCGCCGAGCGTGTCGTCGATGACCGTGCCGAAGATGATGTTCGCCTCGGGGTGCACGGCCTCCTGCACGAGCTTCGCTGCGTCGTAGGTCTCATGGATGCCCAGGTTGCTGCCGGCCTGGATCGACAGCAGCACGCCGTGCGCACCGTCGATCTTGGCCTCCAGCAGCGGGCTGGCGACGGCGAGCTCCGCCGCCTTGATCGCGCGGTCCGCGCCGCGCGAGGAGCCGATGCCCATGAGGGCGCTGCCCGCGCCCTGCATGACCGACTTCACGTCAGCGAAGTCGACGTTGATGAGGCCCGGCGTGGTGATCAGGTCGGTGATGCCCTGGACGCCCGCGAGCAGCACCTGGTCGGCGGTCTCGAACGCCTCCACCATCGAGATGCCCATGTCGGAGATCTCGAGCAGTCGGTCGTTCGGCACCACGATGAGCGTGTCGACCTCGTTCTTGAGCGCTTCGACGCCGGTCTCGGCCTGCGCCTGCCGACGGCGGCCCTCGAACGAGAACGGCTTGGTCACCACACCGACGGTGAGCGCGCCGAGGCTCTTCGCGATGCGCGCCACGACCGGGGCGCCGCCCGTGCCGGTGCCGCCGCCCTCGCCCGCGGTGACGAAGACCATGTCGGCGCCCGAGAGCGCCTCCTCGATCTCCTCCGCGTGGTCCTCGGCTGCCCGCCTGCCCACCTCCGGGTCGGCACCAGCGCCGAGACCCTTCGTGAGCTCGCGGCCGACGTCGAGCTTGACGTCGGCGTCGCTGAGCAGCAGCGCCTGCGCGTCGGTGTTGATGGCGATGAACTCGACGCCTCGCAGGCCCAGATCGATCATGCGGTTGACGGCGTTCACACCGCCACCGCCTACGCCGACCACCTTGATGACGGCGAGGTAGTTGTTGTTGGAAGTCACGTGCCCGGCCCCTCGATCGAACTCTCAACCTCTACTTGAAGTTTAGAGAATTCCTCATTTCATGCTGACAACTCCGACGGTACGGGCGCGCATGGCACGAGCTCGGGACTGACGGGGCGTGTCGCGACCGGATCCGGCAAGAAAAAGAATCGTCAGGTTCGACGGCGTCGCGAGGACGCTCAGGACCCGCGCACCACGGGGTGCTCCGGGGCGCGCACGTCGAGCACGGCGGCGGCCGACGGGTCCTGCGTGGCCATCAGCGCGGCAACCACATCCGCCTTCAGCGGGCTCTGCTCGGCGCCGCCCCACTGCACGGTCTGCCCGGTGGTGAGGGTGAGGCGGATGTCAGACGGTGTCGACGCCTCGATGGTCTCGGTCTGCAGCAGCACGTCGCTCGGTACCGAGACCAGCACCGTCGCAACGGCGTCGAACTCGGGCGAGCCGAGCTCCACGTCGACCAGGCGCGGGAGCGCATCGCTCTCGGCGTCCACCGTGCCGAGCACCACGCCGGCCGCATCGATGACCGATGGCCCCTGTGCCCCGTCGACGATCGCCACCGGGCGCCGCTCGACGAGCCGCACGATGACCGACGAGGGCGGGACGACGTCGAGGCGGAAGGACTCGATCTGCGGGATGGCGCGCAGCCGCTCGGCGACCTCGGCCTCGGTGATGGTCGCGATGGGCTCCCCCAGCTGATCGGCGAGCGCAGCCTGCACGACCGCGGGGTCGATCCGCTCGGCGCCCTCCACCTGCACGTCGCGCACCGACATCAGCGGCGACCAGACCAGCCCGACGAGCAGCAGCATCGCGAGCACGAGTCCCCCGACCGAGAGCAGCGCAACGCGCAGCTGCCGTCGTCGGGCCGCGGTGAAGCGGCGGACCTCGGCACGCTCCGCGCGGATGCGGGCGCGCTTGGCTGCCCTGGCCTCCCGCCGGCTGTCCTTGAGCTCCTCGCGATCGAGCCTGCGCTGCTCCCGCTGGGCGAGCCGCCACGCTCGGTCGACCCGCTGCGCGTGCGAGCCGCGCTCCCCCGACGCGGCACCGGTGGCTGCGGCGGCGCCGGGACCGCTCGCGACCCCGTCGTCCGCGCCGCGAGCACGCGCGCCGAGGTCATGCGCGCCGAGCTCGACCGTGTCGCCGGCCTCCTGGTCGGCATCGCCCTGGCCAGCATCGTCCGGGTCAGCATCGTCCAGGTCGGCGTAGGCGCTCAGCGCCCAGCGGCGCGGCTCCTCGTCCTCCTGCGCAGGCAGCTCCGCCTGCTCGCGGCGGCGCCGGAGCGCCTCCAGCCGCACGACCTCGCGCACCTCGGCGGCCACGTCGCGCCGGGACGGCTCCGGCGACCGCTGCGCGGCCGCCGGCTCGTCGTCCGGGCGATCGAAGCCGTCGGGGCGCCTCACGCGTCGTCGCCGCCCTCGAGGGCCGACAGCACCTGCGGGATGATCCGGTAGACGTCGCCGCACGAGAGGGTGACGATGATGTCGCCCTCCTGCGCGATCGCCGCGGCGCGCTCGGCGGCCGCCTGCCAGTCGGGCAGGAAGTCGACATCCGTCGCATCGGAGAAGCGGTCGGCGACCAGCGCCCCCGTGACGCCCGGGATCGGGTCCTCGCGGGCGCCGTACACGTCGAGCACGACCGTGTGGTCGGCGACGCGCTCGTAGACGGCGGCGAACTCGCCCGCCATGTCGCGGGTGCGCGTGTAGAGGTGCGGCTGGTGGATGGCGATGATGCGGCCGGAGCCGATGACGGTGCGGGCCGCGGTGAGCGCGGCGTCGACCTCCGCCGGGTGGTGCGCGTAGTCGTCGAAGACCCGCACGCCGCGGCGCTCGCCGTGGAGCTCGAAGCGTCGCCCGGTGCCGCGGAAGGCGGCGAGCGCGTGCGCGATGTCGGCTGGCGCGAAACCGAGCGCGAGCAGGGTGGCGAGGGCGCCGGCGGCGTTCACGGCGTTGTGGCGCCCCGGCACCCCCACCTCGAGCTCGATGCGTTCGCCACCGACCGACAGCGCGCACGACGCGGTCGTGCCGGTGCGGATCTCGAGGATCCGCACATCCGCGTCCTCATGATCGCCGAAGGTCACGACGCGCTCGTGCTGGATCAGCCGGCGCAGCCGCTGTGCGCCCTCGTCGTCGGCAGAGATCACCACGGCCTCGCTCGCCCGGTTTGCGAACGCCGCGAACGCCTCGTCGAACGCCTCCGGCGTGCCGTAGTGATCGAGGTGATCGGTGTCGACGTTGGTGATGAGCGCGACGGCCACGTCATAGAGCAGGAAGGAGCCGTCGGACTCATCCGCCTCGAGCACGAACATGTCGGAGGTGCCGTGGCCGCTGGAGGTGTCGAGTCCGGCGATCACGCCGCCGTTCACGAAGCCGGCGTCGACGCCGAGCCCGTGCAGGCCGACGACGAGCATGCCCGTCGTGGTGGTCTTGCCGTGCGCGCCGCCGACGGCGACGACGCGCTTGCCGCGCGCGAGCACGTGCAGCGCCTGCGATCGATGCAGCACCGGGATGCCGTGCTCGCGCGCGGCGAGCAGCTCCGGGTTGTCAGGCCACAGGGCACTCGTGACGACCACGGCGTCGACGCGCTCCTCCCCCTCGACGGGGACGTGCTCGGCCGCGTGGCCGACCGCGATCGTCGCGCCGCGCTCGATGAGCCGGTCGACGGTCGCCGAGCCGGACCGGTCGGAGCCCGAGACCGCGATGGACTCGTCGAGCATCATGTGGGCGATGCCGGACATGCCGGAGCCGCCGATGCCGATGAAGTGGACCCGTTGGATCCGCTCAGGGATGGGCTGGGTGAAGTCCGGTTCGATCACGACTGCCTCCTCGTGGCTGCGGCCCGCTCGATGAGATCGCACATGCGGTCGCTGCCGTCGATCGCTCCGGCTCCCGCACTCGCGGAGGCCATCTCGGCGAGACGATCGGCGTCCCGCAGCAGCGGCACGAGCTGCGCCTCGACCCATTCTGCCGTGAACGCGCCGTCGTCGACCAGCAGTGCGCCACCAGCGGAAACCTGGTCGGCGGCATTCATGCCCTGCTCGCCGTTGCCGTAGGGCAGCGGCACGTAGATCGCGGGCAGGCCGACGGCCATGAGTTCGGAGACGGTGAGGCTGCCGGCACGGCAGACGACCAGGTCGGCGGCGGCGAGCGCCAAGTGCATGCGATCGAGGTACTCGATCGCGACGTAGTAGTCGATCGTGGCGGGCTCGAAGTCGGTCTGCCGGCCGCCGGAGAGGTGCAGGATCTGCCAGCCCGCGTCCACGATCGCCTGCGCCGCGGCGACGATCGTGCGGTTGATCGAGCGGGCTCCCTGCGAGCCGCCCGTGACGAGCAGCGTGGGCCGCTGCGGGTCGAGGCCGAGCTCGACGACGGCCTCGGCGCGCAGGCCCACGCGATCCAGGCTCGTGATCTCGGGGCGCAGCGGCATGCCGACGAGCTCGCCTGCGAGCGTGGTCGATCGGTAGGAGAGCCCGACGAAGTCACTCCAGCGCGCGCCGAGCACGTTCGCCATCCCGGGCTTCGCATTCGCCTCGTGGATGGCGATCGGCACGCGCTCGAGGTGCGCGGCCCGATACGCGGGAGCGGCGGCATAGCCGCCGAAGCCCACCACCACATCGAAGCCGCGCTCGCGGAGCAGCGCGCGAACCTCCCGAACGGCCCGTCGCCATCGGCTCGGGAACCGCAGCGCAGCACCGTCGGGTCTGCGCGGGAAGGGGAGCTTGGCGATCGTGACGAGCTCCAGGCCGGCGCGCGGCACGAGCTCGCGCTCGAGCCCCTCCGCGGTGCCGAGCACGGTGATCTCGACGTCGGGATGACGGTCGCGCAGCCGCTGGGCGGTCGCCAGCAGCGGATTGACATGGCCGGCGGTGCCACCGCCGGCAAGGAGCACGCGCATCCGTCAGTCCTTCATCGCAGCGGTCGCGGGTCTCTCGCCCCTGACCTTGGGATTGTCGACCCGCTCGAGCGAGAGGACGATGCCGACGATGAGCAGCGCGGCGATGAGCTGCGAGCCGCCGGAGGAGATGAACGGGAGCGGCACGCCGAGCACCGGCAGCAGGCCGAGCACGACCCCGATGTTGACCAGTGCTTGGCCGACCAGCCAGACCATGGCGGCGCCGGTGACGACGCGCGTCATCTGCGAGCGCGCCTGGCGCACGATGCGCAGCAGCGTCCACGCCAGCAGCGCGAACAGCGCGAGCACGACGACGGCGCCCAGCAGCCCCAGCTCCTCGCCGATGATCGCGTAGATGTAGTCGTTGTCGGCTTCCGGGAGCCAGGACCACTTCGCGCGCGAGTTGCCGAGCCCTACGCCGAAGAGGCCGCCGGCCGACAGCGCCCACGTGCCGTGCAGCTGCTGCCAGCAGCCGGAGTAGTAGTCGGCGTCCGTGCAGCCCTGCACGAAGGCGCTGATGCGGCGCACGCGCGAGGGGCTCGAGAGCACCACCGGCACGGCGAGCACGACGAGACCCGCGACCGGCAGCAGCAGGTGCCACCATCGCACGCCGGCGAACCACAGCGCGCCGAAGGCGAGCGCCACCATGATCACCACGGTGCCGAGGTCGCTGCCGAGCAGCACGAGGCCGATGGAGAGGCCCGCGACGGGAGCCGCCGGGATCCACGCCTGCCAGAAGCTGTCGATGTGCTTCTGCTTGCGCGTCATGATCATCGCCAGCCACACGCACAGCGCGACCTTGACGAACTCCGACGGCTGCAGCGAGAAGCCACCGATGCCGATCCAGTTGCGGTTGCCGTTCGCGCCGAAGCCGAGCGGGGTGAAGACCAGTATCTGCAGCGCGATGCCCAGCATGATCGCGGCCCAGGCGACGCGCTGCCAGGTGCTGGCGGGCATGCGCGAGGCGATCAGCATCAGCACGATGCCGATCGACGCGAACGCGGCCTGCTTCACGAAGTCGGTGAAGAACGAGTTGTTCGCGACGTAGCTCTCGACCGACGAGGAGGAGAGCACCATGATCAGCCCGAAGACGACCAGGAAGAGCGTCGTGCCCATGAGCAGCGCGGCATTGAGCGTCGGGGCGCCGAAGATGGAGCGCACGCGCACCAGCGCGCGCCTGCCCATCCGCTCCGCGCGCCCGACGTGGAGCTCAGCGGCGCTGGGTCGGTCAGGCGCGCTGGGTCGGGGTGCCGTCGTCGTGGCCATGGGCTCCCCTCTCCCGGACCGCGTCGGCGAATCGATCGCCGCGCTCCGCGTAGTCCTTGAACTGGTCCATGGATGCCGCCGCCGGCGCCAGCAGGACCGTCACGCCGGGCGCGGCGTGCGATGCGGCCGCCTCCAGGGCCAGTCGCATCACCGCACCAGTGTCCGCCGTGTCGACCTCGACCAGCGGGATGCCGGGCGCGTGTCGCGCGAACGCCTCGCGCACGGGGCCGCGGTCGACGCCGATCGCCACGGCAGCGACGATGCGCGACGCGTGCCGCTCGACCAGCGGCGCGACGTCGGCGCCCTTGAAGAGCCCGCCGACGATCCACACCACGCGGTCGAACGCGCTCAGGCTGCCCTCGGCCGCGTGCGGGTTCGTGGCCTTGGAGTCGTCGACGAAGCGCACGCCGCCCTGCTCGGCGACGAGCTCGGTGCGGTGGCGGTCGAGCGAGAAGGAGCGGATCGCGTCCCGCACGTGCGCGGGCTCGGCACCGAACGCGCGGGCGAGTGCCGCCGCCGCGAGCACGTTGCGCGTCATGTGCGGCGAGCGGAGCCCCGCGGGCTCGAGGTCGGCGAGGCTCGCGAGCTCGAGCGCCTGCGTGTGCCGCGCATCGAGGAATGCCCGGTCGACGAGCACGTCCTCGACCATCCCGAGGTCGCTCGGACCGGGGACGCCGAGGGAGAAGCCGATGGCGCGGCAGCCCTCCACCACCTCCGCGTCCTCCACCATGTGCATCGTGACGGCGTCGTCACCGTTGTAGACCGCGGCGACGCGGGCGTTCGCGTAGACCTTCGCCTTCGCCGCCCGGTACGCGGCAGCGGAGCCGTGCCAGTCGATGTGGTCGTCGTCGATGTTCAGCACCGCGGCGGAGTGCGGCCAGAGCGCGCCGGCGCCCGCGCCGGCGATGGCGTGCAGCTGGAAGCTCGAGAGCTCGACCACCAGCACGTCGAAGCCGGCCGGGTCGCGCACCGCGTCGAGCACCGGCGTGCCGATGTTGCCGACCGGCGCGACGCGGAAGCCGGCCTCGCGCAGCATGTGCGCGGTGAGCTGCGTCGTGGTGGTCTTGCCGTTCGTGCCGGTGACCAGGATCCACTCGGCGGCGGCGACCTTGTCGCGCACGCGCCAGGCGAGCTCGATGTCGCCCCAGACCGCGATGCCGCGCGCTGCGGCGGCGGCGAGCCACGGGTGATCCGGGCGCAGGCCGGGCGAGGCGACCACGACCTCCGCCTCGGTGATCGCCTCTGGCAGCTCTGCGGCTCCAGCCTCGACGACGGGGACCGCGAGCACGTCGAGGATCGTGCGACGTTCGTCGTCGACCGCTTCGGCGACCACGGTCACCGCGGCGCCCAGCTCCGCGAGCGTGTCGGCGGCGGCGAAGCCGGTGACGCCGAGGCCGAGCACCGCGACGCGCAGGCCCGTCCAGTCGGCGTGCCAGGAAGTGAGGCTCTCGAGTCGATCCATCAGCTGCGCAGCGCCCACTCGAAGTAGAACAGGCCCAGGCCGGAGGCGACGAACAGGCCGGCGACGATCCAGAAGCGCACCACGATCGTCACCTCCGCCCAGCCCTTGAGCTCGAAGTGGTGGTGCAGCGGGGTCATGAGGAACACGCGCTTGCCGCCCGTCGCCTTGAAGTAGGCGCGCTGCACGATGACGCTGCCGGTGACGATGATGGGCAGGCCCGCCATGAGGATGAGCAGCAGGTGCGTGTCGGTCATGATCGCGAAGCCAGCGAGGGCGCCGCCGAGGGCGAGCGAGCCGACGTCGCCCATGAAGATCTGCGCCGGGCTGGTGTTCCACCACAGGAAGCCGATGAGCGCCGCGACGACCGTCGCCGCGAGCGTCGCCACGTCCAGCGGCTGCAGCACGTCGTAGCAGCCGGGGCCGGCGTCGGCGGTGAAGCACGACTGGTTGAACTGCCAGAAGGCCACGAACGCGAAGCCCATCGTCGACAGGATGACGGCACCGGTGGCGAGGCCGTCCAACCCGTCCGTGACGTTCACGGCGTTCGACGCCGAGACGTTCATGATCAGGATCCAGACCACGAAGAGGATCCCGCCGAGCGCGCCCCAGGCGGTGAAGTCGAGCCAGGCGATGTCGCGCAGGCCGGAGATCGCCGGGTTCACGACCGTGCGCTCCCCACCGCGGTAGGACTGCGTGATCGCGAGCGCGCCGAACACCACCGACACCACGACCTGTCCGGCGATCTTCGCCCAGCCGCCGAGGCCGAGCGAGCGCTGGTTGGAGATCTTCAGGAAGTCGTCGACGAAGCCGACTGCGCCCATGCCGACCATCAGCAGCAGGATGAGCAGTGCCGGCTGCGTGGGCGCGTCCTGCCCGAGCAGCTTGCCGCCGAAGTAGCCCAGCAGGGTCGCCACGATGAAGATGAGGCCGCCCATCGTGGGCGTGCCGCGCTTCACGTGGTGCGACTGCGGGCCGTCGTCGCGGATGAACTGTCCCCAGCCGATGCGCGCGAAGCCGCGGATGAACAGCGGTGTCGCGAGCAGCGAGACGAGCAGCGCGATGCCTGCGGATGCCAGCAGTACGAGCATCAGAGGCCCCCGATCCGCTCCGCCAGGGCCTGGAGCCCCGACACGTTCGATGACTTGAAGAGTACGACGTCGCCCTCGCGCAGCTCGCCGCGCAGCAGCGCCTCGGCCTCGTCGGCGGTCGCGACCCAGGTGGTCTCCTGGCCGAAGGACGATTCGAGCTCTGCGGCGTCGTGGATCGCCTTGGCGCCGGCGCCGACCACCACGAGCCGGTCGATGCGCAGCCGCACCGCCTGGCGTCCGAGGCGATCGTGCTCCTCGACCGCGTGCGGGCCCAGCTCGGCCATCTCGCCGAGCACGGCGACGGAGCGGCGGCCGGCCTGCCGCGTCATGTGCGCGAGCGAGCGCAGCGCCGCCGCGGTCGAATCCGGGCTGGCGTTGTAGGCGTCGTTGATGACGGTGATGCCACCGCCGGGCTCGAGCAGCTCCATGCGGCCGCGCTCGGCGCGCTGCATGCCGGCGAGCGTCTCGATCGCCGGAGCCAGCGGGATGCCGAGCGCGTCCGCGACCGTGAGCGCTGCCAGCGCGTTCATGACGTGGTGCTCGCCGAGGATCCGCATGCGCAGCGGCCAGGACTCCTCGCCCCGATGGATCGTGGCGACCGTGCCCTGGAGCGTGGAGTCGACACCGTCGGCCCAGAGGGTGCTCGGCGCGTCGACCGGCCCCGGCTCGGTGCCGAACCAGGCGATCCGGGCGCGCGTCGCCCGGGCCATGCCGCGCACCCGCTCGTCGTCGCGGTTGAGCACGGCGATGCCGTCCTCCGACAGGTCGCGCACCATCTCGGTCTTGGCGCGCGTGGTCGTCTCGATGCCGCCGAACTCGCCGGCGTGCGCGAGCCCGACCTTGAGCACGACCCCGACATCCGGATGCGACATGGCCGTCAGTCGAGCGATGTCGCCCTCGACGCTCGCGCCCATCTCCAGCACCAGGTAGCGCGTCGACTCGTCGATGCGGAGCATCGTCATCGGCGCGCCGACCTCGTTGTTGAACGACTTGACGGGCGTGACGGTCGGCCCGTGCTGCTCCAGGATCGACTGCAGCATGTTCTTGGTGGTGGTCTTGCCGTTCGAGCCCGTGACACCCACGACGGTGAGCGACCCGGGCTCGCGCACCCGGCGGATGACGGCGGCGGCGAGCGCGCCGAGCGCCACGACGCCCTCCGCGACGAGCACGTGCGGCACATCCTGGTCGAGCGGGCGCTCGGCGACGATGAGCGCCGCCCCCTGCGCGATGGCCGCGTCGATGAAGCGGTGCCCATCGGTCGCCTCGCCGGGCATGGCGAAGAAGACGCCGCCGGCGCTCACGAGCCGCGAGTCGGTCTCGACGGAACCCGTCACCAGCACGTCCTCGCCGTGGAGCGCACCGTCGACGGCCGACGCGATCTCGCTCGCGCGCATCCGCAGCATCAGCAGCCGCCCATCAGCGCTTGTCCCCGAACGGGGAGTCCTGGTCGCGGCGCCGGTCGGCGTCGGTCGACCAGCCGGCCTCGTGCAGTGCGAGCCTCGCCTCGTCGCGCGCCACGAACGGCTGGCGCACGCCCGCGACCTCGCGGTAGTCGGCATCGCCGGGCCCGGCCCACAGCACGGTGTCGCCCGGCTCGGCCAGCTCGAGCGCCTGCCGGATGGCAGCCTCCTCCGGCGACGACTCGAGCACGGGCTTGTCACCGGCGGCCGCGCGGGCGCCCTGGATCACCTGCGCGCGGATCGTGGCGGCATCCTCGGAGCGCGGGTTGAAGTCGGTGACGATCACCACGTCGGCGAGCTCGGCCGCGATGCGACCCATGTCGGCCCGCTTCGTGGCGTCGCGGTCGCCGTCCGCCCCGAAGAGCATGATGAGTCGGCCCTCGGTGACGCGGCGCAGCGCCGTCAGCGTCTGCTCGAAGGCGTCAGGACTGTGCCCGTAGTCGACGAAGACCGCGGGGCCCTCCGCGCCGGAGACGCGCTCGATGCGCCCCGGCAGCGTGTTGCGCATGCCGCGGTCGATCGTCTCGGCGATGGCCTCGAGCTCGAAGCCGTCCTCGACCAGCATGAGGATGGCGATCGCCGCATCCACCGCCATGTGGCGGCCGATGAACGGCACCTGCACCTCGATGGCGCCGCCGTCGATGCCCGTGAGCGTGAACGAGGTCGAGACGGGCGTCTCCTCCCAGATGTCGATGCGCCAGTCGGCGGATCGCTCGGGGTCGCTCGTGACGGTCGTGACGGGGATGCGGCTGCGCTCCGCGATCCGCGCACCCCAGTCGGTGTCGACGCACACGACGCCGCGCACCGCGCGGTCGGGGCTGAAGAGCGCGAGCTTGACGTCGAAGTACGCCTCCATCGTGCCGTAGTCGTCGAGGTGATCGTGGCTGAGGTTCGTGAACCCCACCACGTCGAAGAGCACACCGTCGACCCGATGGCGCTCGATGGCCTGCGCGCTCACCTCGAGCACGGCGGCGCGGACCCCTGCCTCCTGCATGCGCGCCAGCAGCGCGTGCAGCTCGCTCGCCTCCGGCGTCGTCAGCTTGGATGTGACGACGAGATCGCCGACGTGGCGCTCGGCGGTGGTGGAGAGCCCGGTGACGAAGCCGAGATCGGCCAGCAGCCCCTCGAGCATGAACGAGGTCGACGTCTTGCCGTTCGTGCCGGTGATGCCGAAGAGCTTCGGCGGCTGCTCGCTGGTGCGGTAGACCCAGGCCGCGATCTCGCCGAGCGCGGCACGCGGGTCGTCGACCACGATCACGGGCGTGGCGGTCTCGAGCAGCGCGGCGCCGGCGGCGTCGGTGACGACCGCGCTGGCTCCCCGCTCGATCGCGGCACCGGCGAACTCCGCGCCGTGCCGCTTCGCGCCCGGCAGCGCCGCGAACAGGTCGCCCGGCTGCACGTCGGAGGAGTCGTTCGTGATCCCGGAGACCTCGATGCCATCCAGGTCTCCGCCGACGTCGAGGCCGAACTCCTCCACGAGGCCCGCAAGGGGCCGGGGTGCGGGATGCTCGGGTCGCAGGATCCTCGGGGTCACGCCCGCCACGGACATCTTCTCCTCCATGTGTCGGCCGGCAGGTCGCGGTCGGCAGATGCCGCTCGGCATGTGTCGTCCATCACCCTGTCTGCCGATCGGTGTCTAGGGCTGATCCGCTGTCCACTCCAGCGGCACGTTCGATGCTGGCGTCGTGCTCGGAGGGATGTCGTACTGGCGGATCAGAAGGTTCACCATATCGTGGAAGGCGGGGATCGCCCCCGCGCTGGTGCGCTCGGTCTGCGGGCTGTCGTACAGCGTGACGATCACGAATTCGGGATCGTCGACCGGGAAGACGCCCGCCACCGAGATCATCATGCGGCTGGGGTCGTAGCCGCTGCCGTTCTCGTACGCCATCTGCGCGGTGCCCGTCTTCGCCGCGATCCGGTAGCCCTCGATCGGGAAGGTGTCGTAGCCGTAGTCGGTGACCACGTGCTCCAGCACCTCGAGCGTCTGCGTCGCGGTCTGCTGGCTGACGACGCGCTCGCCCTGGGCCTGCTCCGGCTGGGTGACCTCGCCATCGGCGCTCGTGCATCCCGCGATCAGCTGCACCGGCAGCCGCACGCCGCCGTTCGCCATCGCCTGGTAGGCCGACGCCAGCTGCATCGGCGTCGCCGCGATGCCCTGCCCGAACAGCGATGTGAGGCTGGTCTGCGGGTCGAGCCCGGTCGGGTCGTGCACGACGCCCGCCTGCTCGCCCGCGAAGCCGACCTCGGTGCGCTCGCCGAAGCCGAACCGGTCGAGGTAGTCGTAGTAGTCGACGCGGTCCATGGTCTCCGCCAGCCGCGACATGCCCGAGTTGGAGGAGTTGACGAGGATGCCCGCGGCCGTCCACTGCTCGACCGGGTGCGAGTGCGCGTCGCGCACGCGCGCGCCACCGGCCTCGTACACCCATGGCACGCTCAGCTCCTGCGTGCGCTCGATCAGCCCGAGATCCAGCATCGCCGCCCAGGCGAAGGTCTTGAAGATGGAGCCGGGCTCGTAGGCAGCGGTGAACGCCCGCGAGCCGCGGTCACGGCTCGCTGCGGCCGTCGGGTCGTTCGGGTCCACGGTGGGCGACTCGGCGACGGCGACCACGCTGCCGTCGGTGCGCATGATGACGGTCGTGCCGCTGCGCGCGCGCAGCTGCGAGGTGTACTGCGCCGTGAGCTGCTGCACCTGGTACTGCACGTCGGCGTCGATCGTGAGCTCCACCGTGCCGCCGTCGACCGCGGGGTCGGTGAGCACCGATCCGGGGATCGGGGTGCCGTCGGCCGAGCGGTCGAAGGTGCGCGAGCCCGACTCCGCGGCGAGGCAGGCGTCCTGGCTGCGCTCGACGCCCGCGAGCGGGTCGTCGGTGCCCATGAAGCCGACCAGGTTGCCGGCGACGGCGCCCGACGGGTAGACGCGCTGCGGGTTGAGGCGCAGGTAGACCCACGGGATGCCGAGGTCGCGCACCGCCTCGTACTGCCGCACATCCAGCCCCGTCGTGAGCATCATGTAGTCCGAGTCGGGGTTGCGATCGAGCTCCGCATAGATCTGCGCCTGCAGGTCGTGGGGGTCGTCGCCGGTGATGCCGGCGATGCGGATGAGCGCGTCGCCGACGGTGAGCGTCTCATCCACGCCGTCGACGCCGGGCTGGAGATCGCGCGTGTAGCGCGGCGACACCGTGAGGTCCCAGCGGTCGACGCTCTCGGCGAGCACGCTGCCGGACGCGTCCACGATCTGTCCGCGCGTGCCGAACAGGGTCTGCGAGACCCCGCGGCGCCCATCCGCCTCGTCGTTGAGCGCCTCGGCGCGGACGAGCTGGATGTCTGCCAGGCGCACCATGAACGTCGCCAGCAGCGCGAAGGTCAGGATCGCGACCATCGCCGTGCGCACCGCGGTGCGGGATCGCTTCCGCTTGCTCACCACCGTCACCCCTGCCATCTCTCGCGCCGCGAGTCGTCGTCGATCATGACCGCGACCGCGGTCCAGGGCACGGTATCCACCGGCGAGCCATCATCGGCGCCGCCACGCCCTCACTCCGCCGCGGCGGTCGGCAGCAGCGTGCCGGGCGCCGCCTGCTCGACGGTCTCGGCCGGGGCCGGCGCGGGCGCTGCCGGGGTCGCGACCTCGCCCGCCGGCAGCAGCATGCCGGGGTGCGGACGCACGGCGGCGGCCGCGACCTCCTGCACGACGGCCGCGGCCTGCGGCTGCGTCTCGAGGAGCGCGTTCGGCACGTACATGCCGAACTGATCCAGGGCCGGTGCCTGCATGTGCAGCGCATCCGGGCCGCCGGCGGTGGCGACGCCGGAGAGGGTCAGGAACTGGGAGGGCTGGCCGGCGAGCATCCCCAACTCGTCCGCCGCGACCGCCACGTGCTGCGGCGATGACAGCACCGCGACATCCTCGGCGAGCGACTGCTCGGTGCGCGCGAGCGCGCTCGACTCCCCCTGCAGCGCCGAGAGCGTGTAGGCACCCTCGCTGATCACCACGGTGAGCCCGAGCTGCACGATGACGATGCCGGTGAGCCCCGCCAGCGCGAGCACGCCGTGCACGAGCCGCGGCGCGCGCCGCACGCTCGGCGCCGCGACCGCCCTGAGGTGGCGCTCGCGCGTCGGCTGGTGCTGCGGCTGGGGCGCGGCCTGGATGCTGGCGATGGCGACGGTGCTCATGGCTGCTTCCTTCGGTTCTGGCTGGAGGGGTGCGATGCTGCGGGTCGGATGCGCTCGGCGGCGCGCAGCCGCACGGGCGTGGAGCGCGGGTTGGCGGCGCGCTCCGCCTCATCGGCGAGCTCGGCGCCGCGCACGAGCAGGGTCAGGTGCGGGGCGTGCTCGGGCAGCTCGACCGGCAGGTCGCGGGGCGAGGTCGAGCTGGCCGCGGCCTGCAGCGCGCGCTTGACGATGCGATCCTCGAGCGACTGGTAGGCGAGCACGACCAGGCGCCCGCCGACCGCGAGCGCGTCGATCGCCGCGGGCATCGTGCGCTCGAGGATCGCGAGCTCCTGGTTGACCTCGATGCGCAGCGCCTGGAAGACGCGCTTCGCCGGGTGCCCCTGGTTGGCGAGCGCGCGCGGCGTCGCGGCCTGCAGGATGTCGACCAGCTGCGCCGAGGTCTCGATGGGCGCCTCGGCGCGCGCGGCGACGATCGCCCGGGCGTAGCGGTCGGCGAGCTTCTCGTCGCCGTAGACCTTGAACAGCCGGGAGAGCTCGCGATCGCTGCGCTCGGCGAGGATCGAGGCGGCGGTCACGTCGCCCGCCTGGCCCATGCGCATGTCGAGCGGCGCATCCTTGGCGTAGGCGAAGCCTCGGTCGGCGGCGTCGAGCTGCAGGCTGGAGACGCCGAGGTCGAGCAGGATCCCGTCCGCGGCGTCGACGCTGGCGGCAGCGACGGCGAGGTCGATGCGGTCGTAGGTGGTCTCGACCGGGCGGAACCGGTCGCCGAAGCGAGCGAGCCGCGCGCCGGCGAGCCGGATGGCGTCCGGGTCGCGGTCGATGCCGGCGACCACCAGGGTCGGGTGCGCGGCGAGCATCGCCTCGGTGTGGCCGCCCATGCCGAGGGTGCCGTCGACGACGACGGGGGTACGACCGGCGGCGACCGCCGTGTCGATGGCGGGTGCTAGCAGCTTGAGCGTGCGCTCGAGCATGACCGGGGTGTGGAGTGCGGATGCGTCCATGTCGTTCCCGTCCCGTCTCGGCTCCTGATCCCCATCCGCGCGACGCGACACCGGGGAAGGTGTGTCGCGGCGCCCAGCTGAGGGTCACGAGCCGAGTCAGAAGATGCCGGGGATCACCTCCTCCGTCGTGCTCGCGAAGTCGGCTTCCTTTGCCGCGTAGTAGTCGTTCCAGGCCTGCGTGTCCCAGATCTCGGCGCGGCTGCCGGCACCGATCACCGTGAGGTCGCGGCCGAGGCCGGCGTAGTCGCGCAGGTTCGCCGGGATCGTCACGCGGTGCTGGCTGTCGGGCTGCTCGCTGGAGGCGCCGGAGAGGAAGAGTCGCAGGAAGTCGCGCGCACCGGCCGAGGTGAGCGGTGCCTGGCGGATCTGGTCGTGGACGCGCTCGAACTCGCGCATCGAGAAGACGTAGACGCAGCGCTCCTGACCGCGCGTGAGCACGAGTCCGCCCTCGAGCTCCTGCCGGAAGCGGGCGGGGAGAATGACGCGGCCCTTGTCGTCGAGCTTGGGCGTATGGGTGCCGAGGAACACATCGCCCCCTCTCGTCCGGCCTCAAGAGATCCACCGACGTCTGCCGATTTCCTCCACCGTACTCCACTTCCCGCCACTCGGACAGAGAACTGCGTCATATTTGCGGCGTGTTCCCTGTATTCGTCGGGAGAAACTCGGTGGAGGAACTCTGCCGAGTTGCGGGCGCGCGAATGCCCTGCGGGCGTGGCCTCGCTTGCGTCGCCCTCCGGGAGTCGGGCGCGGACTGTGCTGCGGCAACGAGAAAGGGCCGACTCTGCTCGAGTCGACCCTTCGTGTGGAGCGAAGTGGAGTGGCGGCTACCGCTGCTGGTTGCGGTCGTCCCACTCCTGCGAGAGACGGTCCATCAGGCTCTGCGACTGCTTCGGCGCTGCCGGCCCCTTCGCCGCCTGCCCGCCAGCGGCTGCTTCCTCGCCGGTGGCCGGCCGCGAGGCCGAGAGCGCCCAGAGCGCGCCCACCACGGCGACCGCGAATCCGGCGACGCCGATGAGGGCGAGCTTCATGCTGACGCCGACGACGATGAGCACCAGGCCGACGACGACGCCGAGCAGCCCGACGGCCACCTTTGTGTAGTCGACGGTGCGCGGACCCGACGAGGTGTTGACGATGTCTGCCTCGTGCTTGTAGAGATTGCGCTCCATCTCGTCGAGCAATCGCTGCTCGTGCTCTGAGAGGCCCATCTCGCACCCCCTTCGGTCAACCGGTGCGGTTGTTCAGTCTACGTGGTTCGGCTGTCAATCGCATGTGGCTCAATAGCATGGTGCCTGTGTCAGCACAGCAGCGCTTCGCCCTGGCCGTCGAGGCCGCCATCCACGCCTACCTGGACGAGCGCGAGCGCGCGCTGCGCGAGATCTCGGCCGATGCCGCGCCGCTGCTGGCCCTGGTGCGCGAGATGGTCTCGGGCGGCAAGCGGGTGCGGAGCGCCTTCGTGCTCTGGGGCTGGCGCGCCGTCCGCGGCGCAGCGCCCGACGCATCCCACACCGCCGGCACGGAGCAGGATCCCGAGTGGGCCGACGTGATCGGCATCGCGACCGCGATGGAGCTCTTCCACGCGGCGGCGCTCGTGCACGACGACATCATCGACCAGTCCGACACCCGCAGGGGCAAGCCGGCGATGCATCGCGCGCTCGAGGCGATGCACCGTGACGGCGAATGGGTCGGCACGGCCGGCGCCTGGGGCGAGCATGCCGCGGTGCTGGTCGGCGATCTGCTGCTCAACTGGGCGGACGACCGGATGCTGCTCGCCTGCCGCGGCGCGATGCACGGCGACGCGGTGCACGACGCCTACCGCCGCATGCGCGAGGAGGTCACCTTCGGGCAGTACCTCGACGTGCTCGAGGAGGCCGCGTGGATCCGCCAGGAGTCGACCGCGCTGCTGGACCGTGCGCACACCGTCGCGGTCTACAAGTCGGCGAAGTACTCGGTCGAGGCGCCGCTCACCCTCGGCGCGCTGCTCGCGGGCGCCGCGCCCGCGCAGCTCGACGCGCTCGCCGGCTACGGGCTGCCGGTCGGCGTCGCCTTCCAGATGCGCGACGACCTGCTGGGGGTCTTCGGCGACCCGGAGGTGACGGGCAAGCCCGCCGGCGACGATCTCCGCGAGGGCAAGCGCACGGTGCTGATCGAGATCGCGCGGCAGCGGCTCTCCTCCGGCGTGCGCACCATGCTCGACGAGCTGCTCGGCGACCGGGAGCTCGACGAGCGCCAGATCGCGCTGCTGCAGGATGCCATCCAGCGCTCCGAGGCGCCGGAGCGCATCGAGGCGCTCATCGACCGCGCGGTCGGCGAAGCGCTCGAGTCGCTGCACGAGGTGGAGCTGTCGCGCGCGGCCGTGCTCGAGCTCGAGCGACTGGCCGACACGGTCGCGAAGCGCGACCGCTAGCCCGGCGCTGCAGCCGCAACCCGAGCGAGGCTAGCCCTGCAGCTGCGCGGCGCGACGGACCTCGGCCTTGCGGCCCTGGCGCATCGCGGCGAGCGGCGTCGTACCGAGCGCGTCGTCCTCGCCGATCAGCCAGTCGATCGCCTCTTCCTCGGTGAACCCCAGATCGAGCAGCACGAGCAGCGTGCCCCGCACCTCACTCATGGGCTCGCCGTCGCGCAGCACCGCGGCCGGCACCTGGACCGGCCCGTTCCTGCGCGTCGCCGGAAGCCGATGCTCCTCGATCAGGCGGTGGATGCGGCCAACGGGCTGGCCGAGGATCTCGACCAGGTCGGGCACGGTGAGCCACTCGGGCTCGGGGTTGGCGGTGTCCTGGGTCAGTGGGTCGTGCGTCACCCCTCCATCATGCCTTGACTCGGCAGCCGGTCGGCGTGGAGCACCGCAGATCGGCCCCGCAGCGCCTAGTCTCGCTGCGTGCCCGTCGACTCCCGCGATCCCGTCATCGGACGGACGATCGACCGTCGCTACGAGGTGGGCGATCGGATCGCGCGCGGCGGCATGGCGAGCGTGTACATCGGGCTCGACCTGCGACTCGACCGCAAGGTGGCGGTCAAGGTCATGCACCCGCATCTGGGCGACGACCCGGAGTTCCGCGAGCGCTTCATCCAGGAGGCGAAGGCCGCGGCACGGCTGGCGCACCCGAACGTCGTCAACACCTACGACCAGGGCGAGGACGGCGACCTGGCCTGGCTGGTGATGGAGCTCGTGCCCTCGATCACGCTGCGCGACCTGCTCGCCGAGCGCGGCCGCATCACCGCCGAGCAGTCGCTCGACGTGCTGGAGGCGGTGCTCGCGGGTCTCGCGGCGGCGCACCGCGCCGGGATCGTGCACCGCGACCTGAAGCCCGAGAACATCCTGCTCGCCCACGACGGCCGCATCAAGATCGGCGACTTCGGGCTGGCTCGCGCGGCGAGCGCGAACACCGCGACCGGGAAGGCACTGCTGGGCACGATCGCGTACCTCTCCCCCGAGCTCGTGACGCGCGGCATCGCCGACACCCGCAGCGACATCTACGCGGTCGGCATCATGCTGTTCGAGATGCTCACCGGCACGCAGCCGTTCACGGGCGACGAGCCGATGCAGATCGCCTACCAGCACGCGAACGACGAGGTGCCGCTGCCGTCGAGCGTCGCCGGCGGCATCCCGGAGGCGCTCGACTCCCTCGTGCACTGGGCGACCCAGCGCGATGCGAACCTGCGGCCGGCGGATGCGGGCGAGATGCTCGCAGAGCTGCACGCGATCCGCGAGCGGGGCATGCACGTGCCGACGACGGCGCTGCCGTTCCTCTCGGAGGACGACCGCTCGACGACCGTGATCGAGCGGCCGAGGAAGCCGCGCCGCACGATGGCCGCCGCGCCCGCGGTCGTGCAGGACGCCGGCGACGGCGTCGCGACGACCGCGCTGACGCGCCGAGTGACCGTGCGTCGCAGGCGCGGCATGCTGTGGCTGGGCCTCGTGCTGCTGGGCGCGCTGCTCGCCGCCGGGGTCGGCTGGTGGTTCAACCTCGGGCCCGGCGGCGACGTGACGGTGCCGCCGGTCGCGGGCGAGACCGAGCAGGCGGCGCTCGCGCTGCTGGAGGACTACGAGGTCGAGGTCGTCACCGACCACGACTACGACACCCCCGTCGGGCGCGCGCTGCGCACCGACCCCGCCGCCGGCGCCGTGCTCGGCAGAGGCGATCCCGTGCAGCTCGTGCTCTCCTCGGGCCGTCGCCAGCTGCCGCTGCCGGCCGTGGCCGGCACACCCGTCGATGAGGCTCGCACCGCCATCGCCGACGCGGGCTTCACGGTCGCTGACGAGCTCGACGAGGTCTTCCACGACTCGGCCGCCGGCACGGTCATCGCCGCCTACGCCGACGGCACCGACATCAGCCAGCTGGAGACCCTCGAGGAGCGCTCGCCGATCGCGATGCGGGTGTCGCTCGGATCGATCCCGGTGGCCGCGGGGCAGCCCGCCGACGACGCGCGGGCCGCCCTCGAGGCCGCGGGGCTCGAGGCCGACTTCAGCGCCGAGGAGCACTCCACCGAGGTGCCGACGGGCCACCTCATCCGCGTGAGCATCCCGGAGGGGCTGATCCGCACGGGCGAGACCGTCTCCGGCGTCGTCTCGCTCGGGCCGCGCATGGTCACGGTGCCGGATGTCGTGGGCAAGCCCATCCCCGAGGCGCTCGAGGAGCTCCGTGCCGCAGGACTCGTGCCGGAGCTCGAGACGAACATCCCGGAACCGCTGTGGAGCTTCCCCGGCTCGAACATCCGCTCGCAGGGCACCGAGCCCGGCACCTCGGTCGAGGAGAACGCGACCGTGGCGCTCGACGCGACCTACTGATCGCGCGGCCGCACCGTCACGGACGGGATGCGGCGCGCAGCTCCTCGGCGACCAGGAACGCGAGCTCCAGCGACTGCATGTGGTTCAGGCGCGGGTCGCACAGCGACTCGTAGCGGCTCTCCAGGGCGATCTCGTCGATCTCGGAGGAGCCGCCCAGGCACTCGGTCACGTCGTCGCCCGTGAGCTCGACGTGGATGCCGCCCGGGAACGTGCCGACCTGCTTGTGCGCCTCGAAGAAGCCGCGCACCTCGTCGACCACGTCGTCGAAGCGACGCGACTTGTAGCCGTTCTTGGTGGTGATGCCGTTGCCGTGCATGGGGTCGGTGACCCACAGCGGGGTCGACTCGAGCGACTTCGAGGCCTCGAGCAGGCCCGGCAGCACGTCGCGGATCCTGCCGGCGCCCATGCGGGTGATGAACGTCAGCCGGCCCGGCTCGCGCTCGGGATCGAGCTTGTCGACCAGCGCCTCCATGTCGGCGGGCGTCGTCGTCGGTCCGAGCTTGATGCCGATGGGGTTGCGCACCCGCGAGAAGAAGTCGACGTGCGCGCCATCGAGCTCGCGCGTGCGCTCACCGATCCACTGGAAGTGGCTGGAGGTGTTGTAGGCCAGGCCCGTGCGCGAGTCGATGCGCGTCAGGGGGCGCTCGTAGTCGAGCAGCAGGCCCTCGTGCCCGGTGAAGAACTCGACGCCCTTGAGCTCGTCGAAGTTGGCGCCGGCGGCCTCCATGAAGCGCACCGCCCGGTCGATCTCACCGGCGAGCGCCTCGTAGCGGGCGAAGGAGGGGTTCTCGGCGAAGCCCTTGTTCCACGAGTGCACCTGGCGCAGGTCGGCGAAGCCACCCTGCGTGAACGCGCGAACCAGGTTCAGCGTCGATGCGGCCATGTGGTAGCCGCGCAGGATGCGCTGCGGGTCGGCCGCGCGCGACTCCGGCGTGAAGTCGAAGCCGTTGACGATGTCGCCGCGGTACGCCGGCAGCGTGAGGTCGCCGCGCGTCTCGCTGTCGCTCGAGCGGGGCTTGGCGAACTGCCCGGCCATGCGGCCCATCTTGATGACGGGCATGGCGGCGCCGTAGGTCAGCACGACCGCCATCTGCAGGATGGTCTTGACACGGTTGCGGATGTTGTCGGCCGTGGCGCCCGCGAAGGTCTCGGCGCAGTCGCCGCCCTGCAGCAGGAAGGCCTCGCCGCGAGCGGCTGCCGCGAGCCGGTCGCGCAGCATGTCGACCTCGCCGGCGAACACCAGCGGCGGCGCGCTGCGCAGCTCTCGGCGCACCCGCTCGATGGCGTCCTCGTCCTGCCACGTCGGCTGCTGCTTGACCGGCAGCGCGCGATACGCATCCAGGCCCCGCTCGATCGCGGAGGGCTCGCCGAAGCCGCTCTCCAGGAGTTCGGGGATCGTGATCGCGTCAGTCATGCATGCCTCAATGCTCTCGCGGCGCGCTCTGCACCACGCTCCAGTCTACCGGCGCGCACGTGCGTCAGCGTCGGTCGGCCAGCGCCTTGCGCTCCGCCTCGACGCGAGCCTTCACGCTCGAGGCATAGGCATCGACGTACTCCTGGTCGGAGAGCCGGTTGATGGTGACCATGATCTCGTCCGTGATGGAGCGGAGCACGAAGCGGTCGCCCTCGAGGTTGTAGTAGCGCGAGAAGTCGATCGGCTCGCCGAAGATCATCCCGATCCGTCCGACGCGCGGGAGCCGACGACCGATGGGCATGATCTTCTCGGTGTCGACCATGACGCACGGGATGACCGGGACTCGCGCGTCGAGCACCATGCGCGCCACGCCCGTGCGGCCGCGGTAGAGCTTGCCGTCGGGGCTGCGGGTGCCCTCGGGGTAGATCCCGATCAGCTGCCCGCCCTGCAGGTGCTCGAGCGCCGCGTTCAGGCTCTGCGAGCTCTTCTCGCCACCGGAGCGATCCATCGGCAGCTGCCCGACCGCCAGGAAGAACCAGCGCAGGAGCCGGCCCTTGACGCCCTTGCCGTTGAAGTAGTCGGACTTGGCGAGGAAGTACACCCGCCGATGGAGCACGAGCGGCATGAGGAACGAGTCGATGACGGAGAGGTGGTTGCCGGCGATGATCGCGCCGCCCTGCTCGGGCACGTTGTCCAGGCCGACGACCCACGGCCGGAACACGCGGGTCATGTAGGGGCCGACGACCCAATGCCGCAGCAGCCAGTAGATCATCGCCACCTCCTTTGGCAGTCGAGCCTAGGGCAGGCCGCTCACCCGCACCGACATGCCGGGCACGGACGAGCACGCCCGTGAGAGATCCTCGGCCGTCCGACCGTAGACTGATGCCAACGCACGACCGCCGAAGGAGTCCAAGTGCCTCAGTTCACCGCCCCCGAGGGTGTCATCCCTCCTGTCGTCGCACCCGACCCGGACGCGAACATCACCGACCTGCTCGAGGACACCGTGCGGGCCACGCCCGACACCCCGCTCTTCGCGGTGCCGGACGGCGAGGGCTGGCGCGACATCTCCGCAGCGGAGTTCCGCCGCCAGGTCATCGCGCTCGCCAAGGGCTTCGTCGCCGCGGGCGTGCAGCCCGGTGACGGCGTGGGCTTCATGTGCAAGGTGCGCTACGAGTTCTCGCTCGTGGACTTCGCGCTCTTCTACGCCGGCGCGCACATGGTGCCGGTCTACGAGACCTCGGCGCCGTCGCAGATCCAGTGGATCCTCTCCGACAGCGGCGCCAACCGCGTCATCCTGGAGGACGCCGACCTGCTCGCGCGCTTCGACGAGGCGCACGGCGACCTGCCGAACGTGACCGACGTGTGGCGCATCGACCGCGGCGACCTCGACCGGCTCGTCGAGCAGGGGGCCGAGGTCTCCGACGAGGAGATCGAGCGTCGCCGCAGCAAGGATGTCGGCAGCGACCTCGCCACCCTCATCTACACGTCCGGCTCCACCGGCCGCCCCAAGGGCACGATCCTCACCCACTCCAACTTCGTCGAGCTCTGCCGCAACGCGAAGCACGAGATGGCCGAGGTCGTCTCTCCCGGCGCGTCGACCCTGCTGTTCGTCACCCAGGCGCACGTGTTCGCGCGCTTCATCTCGGTGCTCGGCATCGCCTCCGGCGTGCGCGTCGGCCACCAGTGCGACACCACGAAGCTGCTGCCGTCGATGGCGTCCTTCAAGCCCACGTTCTTCCTCGCGGTGCCGCGCGTGTTCGAGAAGGTCTACAACGCCAGCGAGCAGAAGGCCGAGGCGGGCGGCAAGGGCAAGATCTTCCGCGCCGCGGCGCAGGCCGCCGTGGAGCACTCCAAGGCGCTGGATGCCGGCTCGGTGCCGCTGGGCCTCAAGCTGCGCTTCGCGGTGCTCGACGCGCTGGTGCTGAAGAAACTGCGCGTCGCGCTTGGCGGCAACGTCAAGTACGCCGTCTCCGGCTCCGCACCGCTCGGCTCGTTCCTGGCGCACTTCTACCGCTCGCTCGGCATCCAGATCCTGGAGGGCTACGGGCTCACCGAGACCACCGCACCGCTGACGGTCAACGTGCCCTCGAAGTTCAAGATCGGCACGGTCGGGCCCGCGCTGCCCGGCAACGGCGTGAAGATCGCGGAGGATGGCGAGATCCTGGGCAAGGGCTTCGCGGTGTTCCCCGGCTACTGGCAGAACGACGCGGCCACGAAGGAATCGTTCACCGAGGACGGCTGGTTCCACACCGGCGACATCGGTCAGCTCGACGAGGACGGCTACCTCACCATCACGGGCCGCAAGAAGGAGCTCATCGTCACCGCCGGCGGCAAGAACGTCGCCCCGAACACGCTCGAGGACCCGATCCGCTCGAACACGATCATCGGTCAGCCGGTCATCGTCGGCGATCAGCGCAAGTTCATCGCCGCCCTCATCACGCTCGACGCCGACATGCTCGCCACCTGGTTGCAGAACCACGGCCACGACGCCTCGATGTCGTTGGAGGAGGCCGCGGCGTTCCCGCCGGTGATCGACGAGGTGCGATCCGCCATCCAGCGCGCCAACAAGCAGGTCTCGCGCGCGGAGTCGGTGCGCAGGTTCGCGATCCTGCCGGTGGAGTTCGTCGAGGCGAACGGCCACCTGACGCCGAAGATGTCGATCAAGCGGCACAACATCCTGCAGGACTTCTCCTCGCAGATCGAGGACATCTACGCGTCGAACTCGACCGCGCACGACGTCGGCGAGTGATGCGCTGAGCACGAAGGGGCCCCTGCCGACGCAGGGGCCCCTTCGTCGTGTTCAGTACCAGTCGGCCTTGCGGACCTCCGCCATGGCGACCCGACGCATGTCCTTGTCGAGAGCCTGCAGGTAGAGACGGCCGTCGAGGTGACCCATCTCGTGCTGCAGCATCTGCGCCATGAGCCCCTCGCCCTCCAGCACCACTTCGTCGCCCGCGGTGTCGACGCCGATCACACGGCAGAACGGGTGGCGCGGCGTGGGGAAGCCGAGCTCCGGCACCGACAGGCAGCCCTCGTCGACCAGCTCGGGCTCTCCCCGCACCTCGTCGATGCGCGGGTTCAGGATGTAGCCGAGCTCCCCGTCGACGAGGTAGGCGAATGCCGCCTTCGCCACGCCGATCTGACAGCCGGCGACGCCGGCGCGACCCGGCACCTGCACGGTGTCGAGCAGGTCCTGCACGAGCGCTGCGGTGCTGGCGGACGTGGGGTCGACCCGGCTGGCGCGCTCGCGCAGCACCGGGTCGCCGAAGATCCGGATCTCGCGGACGCTCACGCCGGCTGCACCACCACGATGAGATCGCCAGCCTCGACGGGCGTCGTGCCGGAGAGCGCGAGTCGCTGCACCGTGCCAGCCACGGGCGTCGTGATCGCGGCCTCCATCTTCATGGCCTCGATCGTCGCCACCGCGTCGCCTGCCTCGAGCGTGTCGCCCTCGGAGACCTTGACGGTGACCGCACCGGCGAACGGCGCGGCGACCTGACCCGGCACCTGCGCATCCGCCTTCTCGGCCTTCGGCTTGTCGACCGTGACGCTGCGGTCGCGCACGTAGACCGGACGCAGCTGGCCGTTGAGCACCGTCATGACGGTCACCATGCCGTCGTCGTCGGGCTCGCCCACCGCCTCCAGCTCCACGTTGAGGGTGACGCCGCGGCCGATGCCGACCTGGTGCTCCTCCCCCGCCTGCATGCCGTAGAGGTAGTCGATCGTGTCGACGACGCCGAGGTCGCCGTACTGCTCGCGGCTCTCGTCGAACGCCTGCGTGGGGCCGGGGAACAGCAGCTCGTTGAGCGCGTGCTGCCGGTCGGCGCCGGGCGTCTGCAGGCGCTCGGCCTGCGCGGGCTCGAGCGGGGTGACGGAGATGTCGACGGTGCGGCCCTCGAGCACCTTCGAGCGGAACGGCTCCGGCCAGCCGCCGGGCAGATCGCCGAGCTCGCCGGCCATGAATCCGATCACGGAGTCAGGGATGTCGAACTTGCGCGGGTCGCGCTCGAACTCCTCCGGGTCGACATTCTGCGCCACGAGCTGCAGCGCCAGATCGCCGACGACCTTCGAGGAGGGCGTGACCTTGGTGGGACGACCGAGGATGCGCGACGCCGCCGCGTACCAGTCCTCGATCTTCTCGAAGTCGTCGGCCATCCCGAGCGCGATCGCCTGCTGGCGCAGGTTGGAGAGCTGGCCGCCGGGGATCTCGTGGTGGTAGACGCGGCCGGTGGGTCCTGGCAGGCCCGACTCGAACGGCTTGTACAGCCGTCGCACGGCCTCCCAGTAGGGCTCGAGGTCGCTCACGGCACCCAGCGACATGCCCGTGTCGCGCTCGGTGTGCGCCACGGCCGCGACGAGCGCGGAGAACGAGGGCTGGCTGGTGGTGCCCGCCATGGGCGCGCTCGCGACGTCCACCGCGTCGACTCCCGCGGCCGACGCGGCCAGCAGCGTGGCGAGCTGGCCGCCGGCGGTGTCGTGCGTGTGCAGGTGCACGGGCAGGTCGAAGCGCTCGCGCAGCGCGGCGACCAGGGTCGAGGCCCCTCCCGCCCGCAGCAGGCCGGCCATGTCCTTGATCGCCAGCACGTGCGCGCCGGCGTCGACGATGCGCTCGGCGAGGCGCAGGTAGTAGTCGAGCGTGTAGAGGTCCTCGGCCGGGTCGAGCAGGTCGCCGGAGTAGCACAGCGCCACCTCCGCGACCGAGGTGCCGGTCTCGAGCACCGCATCGATCGCGGGGCGCATCTGATCCACGTCGTTGAGCGCGTCGAAGATGCGGAAGACGTCGATGCCGGTCGCGGCCGCCTCCTGCACGAACGCCGTCGTCACCTCGGTCGGGTAGGGCGTGTAGCCGACCGTGTTGCGGCCGCGCAGCAGCATCTGCAGCGGAATGTTGGGCATCGCCTCGCGCAGGCGCGCCAGGCGCTCCCACGGATCCTCGCTCAGGAAGCGGAGCGCGACGTCGTACGTGGCGCCGCCCCACGCCTCCATCGAGAGCAGCCGCGGCGTCATGCGCGCGACGTACGGCGCGACGGCGACCAGGTCGGCGGTGCGCACGCGGGTCGCGAGCAGCGACTGGTGGGCGTCGCGGAACGTCGTCTCGGTCACCGCGAGCGAGGTGCGCTCTCGCAGCGCGCTCGCCCAGCCCGCCGGGCCGAGCTCCAGCAGCCGCTGGCGCTCGCCGTCCGGCTCGGGCGAGTCGAGATCGATCGCCGGCAGCTTGATCGCCGGGTTGATCGCACCGTCGGCCGAGCCGTGCGGCTTGTTGACCGTCACGTCGGCCAGCCAGGACAGCACCTTGGATGCGCGATCCTTCGGCGGGTTGATGCGCGTCAGCTCCGGGTGCTCATCGATGAAGTTCGTCGAGACGTCGCCGTCGCGGAACTCCTGGTTGTCGAGCAGGTTGAGCAGGAACGGGATGTTCGAGGCCACGCCGCGGATGCGGAACTCGCTCACGGCGCGGTGCGCGCGCCGGATCGCGGTGTCGAGGTCGCGCCCGCGGCAGGTGACCTTCGCGAGCATCGAGTCGAAGTGCGGGCTGACCTCGGTGCCGGGATTGATCGTGCCGCCGTCGAGGCGGACGCCCGCGCCGCCGGGCGAGCGGTAGGCCGTGATGCGCCCGGTGTCGGGACGGAAGCCGTCGGCGGGGTTCTCGGTCGTCACGCGGCACTGCAGCGCGGCGCCGTGCATCTCGATGCTCTCCTGCAGCAGGCCAAGCTCTGCCAGCGTCTCCCCCGCGGCGATGCGGATCTGGCTGCCGACCAGGTCGACGTCGGTGATCTCCTCCGTGACGGTGTGCTCCACCTGGATGCGCGGGTTCATCTCGATGAACACGTGCTCGCCGGCTCGCTCGCCGGCGGTGTCGAGCAGGAACTCGACGGTGCCGGCGTTGACGTAGCCGATCGACTTCGCGAACGCCACCGCATCCCGGTAGAGGTTCGCGCGCTGCTCGTCGCTCAGGTTCGGCGCCGGCGCGATCTCGACCACCTTCTGATGCCGTCGCTGCACCGAGCAGTCGCGCTCAAACAGGTGCACCGTCTCACCCGTCGCGTCGGCGAGGATCTGCACCTCGATGTGGCGGGGGCGCACGACCGCCTGCTCGATGAACATCGTGTCGTCGCCGAAGGCGCTGTCCGCCTCGCGCATCGCGGCCTCGAGCGCCTCCCGGAGATCCTCGCGCCGCTGCACCAGCCGCATCCCTCGCCCGCCGCCACCGGCGACCGCCTTGCAGAAGACCGGGAAGCCGATCTCGTCGGCACCGGAGATCAGCACGTCGAGGTCGTTGGTCGCCGGAGTGGAGCGCAGCACCGGGACGCCGGCGGCGATCGCGTGCTCCTTGGCGGTCACCTTGTTGCCGGCCATCGCGAGCACCGACGGGCCGGGCCCGATGAACGTGATGCCGGCGGCGGCGGCCGCGGTGGCCAGCTCCGGGTTCTCGCTCAGGAAGCCGTAGCCGGGGTAGATGGCATCCGCTCCCGCGTCCTGCGCGACCCGGATGATCTCGCTCACCGTCAGGTAGGCGCGCACCGGGCGACCCGGTTCACCGATCTGGTAGGCCTCGTCGGCCTTCTGGCAGTGCAGCGAGTTGCGGTCCTCGTGAGCGTAGACCGCGACGGTCTTCACGCCGAGTTCGTTGGCCGCCCGGAAGGCGCGGATCGCGATCTCGCCGCGGTTGGCGACGAGCAGCTTCGTGAACATCAGGGATACCTCCGAGGTGTGGCGCGCTTGGCCTCCAATGTAGTGCCGCTAGGCTTAGCCGCCGTGCACGTACTCTCCATCAGCTCTCTCAAGGGCGGCGTCGGCAAGACCACCGTGACGCTCGGTCTCGCCTCCGCCGCATTCGCGAAGGGCCTCCGCACGCTTGTGGTGGACCTCGACCCGCAGTCCGATGCCTCGACGGGCATGGACATCGAGATCGAGGGGCGGCTGAACATCGCCGATGTGCTCTCGAACCCGAAGGACAAGGTCGTCCAGCAGGCGATCTCGCCCTCGGGCTGGACGCACGGCCACGGCGGCACGATCGACGTGCTGATCGGCAGCCCCTCCGCGATCAACTTCGACGGTCCGCACCCGACCATCAAGGACATCTGGAAGCTCGAGACGGCGCTGACGACCGTCGAGAACGACTACGACATCGTGCTGGTCGACTGCGCCCCCTCGCTGAACGCGCTCACCCGCACCGCGTGGGCTGCCTCCGACCGCGTGCTCGTGGTGACGGAGCCTGGCCTGTTCTCGGTCGCCGCCGCCGACCGCGCACTGCGCGCGATCGAGGAGATCCGCCGCGGCCTCAGCCCGCGCCTGCAGCCGCTCGGCATCGTCGTGAACCGCGCGCGCCCGCAGTCGCTCGAGCACCAGTACCGCATCCAGGAGCTGAAGGACATGTTCGGGCCGCTCGTGCTCGACACGGTGCTGCCGGAGCGCACCTCCATGCAGCAGGCGCAGGGCGCTGCCCGGCCGTTGCACGTGTGGCCCGGCGAGGGCGCGCAGGAGATGGCGCTGCAGTTCGACGAGCTGCTGCAGACGGTGCTCACCTCCGCCGGGCGCATGGGTGACGAGGCTGCCTCCGGGCGCAGGATCCCCGCGCCGACGGCTGCCGTCGACGCGACCGCAGCCGCGGAACTCGACGAGGCCGCTGCTGCCGACGCAGCCGAGGCCGAGGGCGCCGAGCACGGCTCGGCCGACTCCTCCAAGCCGTAGCCGCAGCCACGCAGTAGCCGTAGCCGCAGCCGCAGCCGCAGCCAGGCCGATCAGGCCGTGCGGCTCCTGCGAGCGCGGCGCGCGGCGAGCTCGTCGACTGGCTGCTGCTCGACGGGCGTGACCTCGAGCTCGATCAGCTGCGTCTCCACCTCGCGGAGCACCTTGCCGACAGCGATGCCGAACACGCCCTGGCCGCGGCCGAGCAGGTCGATCACCTCGTCGCTGGAGGTGCAGAGGTAGACGCTCGCGCCGTCGGAGATCAGGGTCGTCTGCGTCAGGTCGCGCACACCGGCGTCATGCAGCTGCTGGATGGCGACGCGGATCTGCTGCAGCGAGATGCCGGTGTCGAGCAGGCGCTTGACGAGCTTGAGCACCAGGATGTCGCGGAACGAGTAGAGGCGCTGGCTGCCGGAGCCGTGCGCGGGCCGGATCGTCGGCTCGACGAGCCCGGTGCGGGCCCAGTAGTCGAGCTGCCGGTAGGTGATGCCCGCGGCGTCCGCGGCGATGGCACCCTTGTAGCCAACGGCGTCACGCTCCTGCGGAAGGCCGTCGGTGAACAGCAGACCGAGGTCCTGGCCGCTCTGGCCGCCCTGGTCTTCGATGCCGTCGCGCATGGCCGTCCCTTCGCTCTGCCGAACTCAACCTTCAAGTCGTGGTTGAGTGTTGGCCCACCGTATCGACTCGATGCCCCGAGATCGTGCATCCGACGGTCGGCGCGGCGTGTCGGGCCGAGTCTACGCCCTGCCTCCGACGAGAGACAGGGGCGCGCGGTGCGTCATGCCCCGAGCGCCTCGCGCGTGAGCAGGTCGCGCACCGACTGGATCTGGCTCGCGAGGTCGCGCGCCGCCTCCGCAGCCTTCGCCTGGCTGCCTGTCTCCCGGCGACCGCGCATGGGCTTGAGCGCCGACTCGATGAGCGCCGCCTCGCGCTGCGCCGACTGCCGCATGCCACGGAGGTGCCGGGGCTCGATGCCGAAGCGCTGCAGCTCCACGAGCGCCTTGAGCGACTGCACGGCGGCGTCGCCGAACGGCTCGGAGCCGGGGAGCAGCTGCGCGGAGATCGCGTCGGTGAGCAGCTGCTTGGTCGCCCCCGCCTCGGCCTGCAGCTCCGCACGCGAGAGCCTGCGGTCGACGGCCAGGATCGAGGGCGCCTCGACGCGCACGTTGGCGCCGGGCACCTGCGGGGTGCGACCAGCGTCGATGTCCTCGAGATGCCCGAGGATCACCTTCAGCGGCAGGTAGTGGTCGCGCTGCAGCGTGAGGATGTAGCGGAGCCGCTCGAGATCCGCGGCATCGAACTTGCGGTAGCCGCTGGCGGTGCGCTGCGGCGAGATGAGCCCCTGGTCCTCGAGGAATCGCAGCTTCGACGGCGACAGGTCCGGGAACTCGGGGCCGAGCTTCGCCAGCACCTGCCCGATCGAGAGCAGGCCCGCGGGCTTCCGCGCAGCCTGCGCGCTCACGCTCGCTGCTCGAGGTCGAGGCGCGAGCGGTAGAAGGTCAGACGGAACTTGCCGACCTGCACCTCCGCGCCGTCCCGCAGCTCGACCGCGTCGACGCGCTCGCCGTCGTGATAGGTGCCGTTGAGCGAACCGAGGTCGCGCAGTGCGAAGTCCGTGCCGGTGCGCACGAACTCCGCGTGCCGGCGGGAGACGGTGACGTCGTCGAGGAAGATGTCGGCGTCCGGGTGGCGTCCGGCGACCGTCGAGTCCTGGTCGAGGAGGAAGCGGGCCCCGACGTTGGGGCCGCGGCGCACGACGAGGATCGCTGAGCCCGAGGGCAGCGACGCGACGGCGTCCCGATCCTCAGCGGTGGTGCCTTCGATCATGGCTGCCAGCTGCGCGCGGTAGTCGTCACCCCACGACTGCGTGCTCTCGCCGTCCCTGCCCGGCTTCCGGGCGTCGTGCTCAGTCATGCGTTTCCTCCACGCGGACGGTGCCGGCGAGTGCCGGCGGACGATCAGCATAGCGATCGAGCCTGTGCTCCAGCGATGCCGGAACGGCAGGCGCTCATCGCCTGAGAGGCCACCCTAGCGAACGCTGGAGCGGCGCGTCGCCTCAGGCGAGCCCCGCGAAGCGACGCAGCAGCGCGGCGACCACGGCGGCCGCGATCACGGCGACGATGAACGGCGCTCGCACCGCGAACAGGCCGGCGGCGACGAGCACCGCAGGGATGCGCGCATCGAGCACGATCCCCCCTGTGCCACCCAGCGACTGCACCGCGACGAGGCCGGCCAAGAGCGACACCGTCAGCAGCTCGAGCGTGCGTCGCGGGCGCGGCTGCTCGAAGATGCGCTGCGGCACCGCGTAGCCGACGAGCTTGATCGCGAGCACCGCGATGGATGCGAGCAGGATGGCGTGCCAGAGGGTCATGCGTGCTTCCCTCCCGGATGGTCCCGCCCGCCCGGGTCGGGCAGCGCCGACTCGTGCCTGGGACCGAACCAGTTCGTCAGGCCGATGACGATGCCCACGGATGCAGCGACGATCACCGGCATGCCGGCGGGCAGCGCGGGCAGCAGGGCAGCCGCGAGCACCGCGCTGGCACCCGCGACCGCGATGGCTTGGCGGCTTCGCAGCCGCGGCCACAGCAGTCCCACGAATGCCGCGGCCGCTGCCGCGTCGAGCCCCCACCGCGTGGGGTCGCCGAGCGCGTCGCCGAGCAGCGCGCCCGCGAGCGTGGCGGCGTTCCAGCCGAGGTAGATGCCGATGCCGGTCACCCAGAACCCCACGCGCTGCGCCCGTTGCCCTGTCTGCGCGAGCGCCACCGCGGTGGACTCGTCGATCGTGACGTGCGCGGTCAGCGGCACCATGGCCGGCCGCGGCTGCAGCACGCCTCGCATGCTCATGCCGTAGAGGCCGTTCCGCAGGCCGAGCATGGCCGCGCTCGCAACGCCCGCGAGCGCGCCGCCGGAGGCGACGACGCCGATGAAGGCGAACTGCGAGCCGCCCGAGAACATCAGCAGGCTCAGCACCATCGTCTGCCACAGGTCCAGCCCGCTGACGATCGCGAGCGCGCCGAAGGAGAGGCCGTATGCGCTCGTCGCCACAGCGACCGAGAGGCCTTCCTTCCAGGCGCGGCCCGCCGCATCCGTCTGCACCGAACCAGCCTATGCGCGCGGCGTGCACGGGCTCGCTGCGCGGCTAGCCTGGACGGCATGCATCCGATCGTCGGCGAGGACGGCCTCTCGCGCCCGACCTGGGCCGCGGTCGACCCGATGCTGCGCGAGTACTACGACCACGAGTGGGGCATGCCGGTGCGCGACGAGACCGGACTGTTCGAGCGCCTGTCGCTGGAAGCATTCCAGTCGGGGCTGTCGTGGGCCACGATCCTGCGCAAGCGACCCGCGTTCCGCGAGGCGTTCGCGGGCTTCAATCCGGATGCCGTCGCGCGCTTCGACGAGACCGATGCCGCGCGCCTGATGGCGGACACCGGCATCGTGCGCAACCGGCGGAAGATCGACGCCACGATCCAGAACGCGCGCGCCACGATCGACCTCCGTGACGGCCCCGGGCTCGCGGGCCTCATCTGGTCGTTCCAGCCCGCCACGACGCCGAGGCCCGAGACCGCCGCCGACGTGCCCACGACGAGCCCGGAGTCGATCGCGCTCGCGAAGGAGCTGCGACGACGCGGCTTCGCGCACGTGGGGCCCACGACCATGTTCGCGCTCATGGAGGCGGTCGGCATCGTCGACACCCACCTGCTCGGCTCGTATCGGCGTGGCGCGAGCGGCATCTGGGCGGCGGACGGAACCCGAGCAAAGCGAGGCAGCCAGTGAGAAGGATCCTGATCGTGCAGTCGCGACCGGAGGATGCGGTCGCCGACGCGGAGCTCGAGGCCATGGTGCGCTTCGGCGGGCTCGACGAGGCCCGCGTGCAGCGGTTGCGGCTCGACCGGGAGCAGCCGACGATCGATCTGCGCGCCGTGGACGGCGTGCTGGTCGGCGGCGGGCCGCCCAACTTCAGCGACGAGCACGGGCGGGACCCCTCCCATGCCAGGACGATCACCTGGCTCACCGACCTCGCACGCCAGGTGATCCGCGACGACGTTCCCTACCTGGGCGCATGCCTGGGGCTGGGCGCCCTGGTGCATGCGCTCGGCGACCGCATGGTGCGCGGCATCGCGGAGTCGGTGGCGCCGGTGGAGGTGAGCCTGGTCGGCAACGACTGGCTCACCGACGGCCTGCCGCGGGCCTTCACCGCGTTCGGCGGCCACAAGGAGGGCATCGCCGAGGCACCGGAGGGTGCGACGACGCTCGCGGTCTCCGCCACCTGCGTGCACATGCTGCGCGTCGGCCAGCACGTGGTCGGCACGCAGTTCCACCCGGAGCTGGACAGCGCGGGGCTGGAGCAGCGCATCCGCACCTACCGCGATCACGGCTACTTCTCCCCGGAAGAGGTCGACGACCTCGTCGAGGCGGGCCGGGCCGCGCAGGTCGCGCACCCGCAGACGATCCTCGCTCGCTTCAGCGAGCGCTACGGGCTGACGCGATGACGTCGCTGCGGGCAGTGGTCGCCTTCGACTCGTTCAAGGGCAGCCTGACCGCAGCGGAGGCGTGCGAGGCTGCCGCGCGCGGCATCCGCTCCGCCCTGCCCGGCGCGGTCGTCGTCGCGGTGCCGATGGCCGACGGCGGTGAGGGATCCCTGGATGCCCTGCTCGCGCGCGGCGGCAGGGAGGTCGTGACGGACACGGTCGACGCGATCGGGCGTCCGGCGCGAGCGCGATGGGCGCTCGACGGCACGCATGCGGTCATCGAGCTCGCGCAGGCGGCGGGACTACCGCAGGTCGCCGATGTCGCGTTGCAGCCGCTCGCGGCATCCACCGCGGGCGTCGGCCGGGTCGTGCTCGAGGCGCTCGACCGTGGCGCGACCGAGCTCACCCTGCTGCTGGGCGGGTCGGCCACCACGGACGGCGGCGCCGGCATCCTCACCGCTCTCGGCGCGGCGCTCACGGATGCGGCGGGCGCACCCGTCGGCCCGGGTGGCGGCGGCCTGTCGACGATCGCGCGTGTCGACACTGCGGGCATCGATCCGCGCGCGCTCACCGCGACCTGGCGCTTCGTGACCGACGTCGATGCGCCGCTGGTGGGCCCACGGGGCGCGGCGGCCGTGTTCGGACCGCAGAAGGGCGCGAGCTCCGACGACGTGGCGCTGCTCGATGCCGCGCTCGCACGCTTCGCGCGCATCGGAGCGGAGGCGATGGGTGTCGCTGTCGAATCGGTCGCCGACCTGCCGGGCGCGGGAGCCGCGGGGGGTGTCGCGAGCGTGCTACGCGCGGCGACGGGCGGCGAGATCGTCGCTGGCAGTGCCTGGTTCGCGGCGCTCGTCGGCCTCGACGCCGCCATCGCCAACGCCGATCTCGTGCTCTCCGGAGAGGGCAGCTTCGACGCGCAGTCGGCCGATGGGAAGGTCGTCTCGGCCGTGCACGCCGCCTGCCGGCACCACGGCGTGCCGCTCGTGGTCATCGCTGGCGCCGTCGATGCGCCTGCGGCGGAGCAGCTGGGCGTCCCGGCCTTCTCACTCGCGGCAGGACCCGCGACTCTGGCGGAGCTGCAGCGCGGCGCCGGTGACCTGATCGCTGCCACCGCTGCATCCGTCGCGAGGCTGGCAAGCAGCCAACGCTGAACGCTACGCCGCAGCGTCGGCCAGGCCGCCAGCCGCCTCGATGAGCTCGAGCGCGCGCACGCGCTGCGCCGTCTGGCCGTGCACCGCCATGATGAGCTCGTCGGCGTCGGCCTCGATCTGGAACCGGCGCAGGGTGCTGACCGCCTGGTCGCCGGTGCCCATCGCGGTGTGCTGCGCCATCTTCATGATGCCCGCGGCCTGGGGGCTGCGCGCGAGGGCGTCGAGCTCGTCGTCGCTCACCTGCTGCGCCACCGGGCTGTCGCGCAGCAGGATCCCGCGCACGCGAGCGCGGATCGCCTCGCGCTGCATCGTCTCCGCGGCCTCGCGGGTGTCCGCCACGACGGCATTGATGCCAGCGATCACGGAGGGCGCCTCCAGCTGCTCGCTGGGCTCGAAGCGCTCGCGGTAGACAGCCACGGCCTGCTGCAGCGCATCGGGCGCGAAGTGCGACGCGAAGGCGTAGGGCAGACCGAGCGCGGCCGCGAGCTGCGCACCGAAGAGCGAGGAGCCGAGGATGGTCAGCGGCACCTTGGTGCCGTGGCCGGGCACGGCGGTGATGCCGGGCACGACCGACGCTCCTGCGAGGTAGCCGCGCAGCTCCACGACGTCCTGCGGGAACTGCTCGGAGGCGCGGATGTCGCGGCGCAGCGCTGCCCAGGTGCGCTGGTCGGTGCCGGGCGCCCGACCGAGACCGAGGTCGATGCGGCCCGGATGCAGCTCGGCGAGCGTGCCGAACTGCTCGGCGATCACGAGCGGCGAGTGGTTCGGCAGCATGACGCCTCCGGCGCCGAGCCGGATGCTCGTGGTGTGCGCGGCCACGTGGGCGATGAGCACGCTCGTGGCGCTCGAAGCGATCGTCGCCATGTTGTGGTGCTCGGCATACCAGACGCGCGCGAAGCCGAGCCGTTCCGCGGCCTGCGCGAGCTCGACGGAGCCGGCGAGGCTCTGCGCCGCCGTCTCTCCCGGGTGGATGGGGGCAAGATCCAGCACAGACAGACGCACCCGCCCAGCCTATGCCGGGCGGGTGCGCCGCCTGCTGTCGATCCGCTCTGGGCGGAAGACCCAGGCGGAAGACCCAGACCGAGCGCTCAGATGGCTTCGAGCACCACCGCGGAGCCCTGGCCGCCGCCGCCGCAGATGCCGCTGGCACCGATCGAGCCGGAGCCCAGCTGCTGCAGCCGGCGAGCGAGGTGTCCGACGATGCGCAGACCGGACGCGCCGATGGGGTGCCCCATCGAGATCGCGCCGCCGTTCGCGTTCACGATCTCGGGGTCGACGCCCAGCTGCCGCGTCGATGCGATGCCGACGGCGGCGAACGCCTCGTTGATCTCGACCGCCTGCAGGTCGCTCGTCGACTTGCCCGCTCGCTCGAGCGCCCGCTCGATGGCGTCCGCGGGCTGCGAGTGCAGCGAGACGTCCGCGCCCGCGACGAAGCCGGTGGCGAGGATCTTGGCGAGCCCAGCGATGCCGTGCTCGGCCGCGTAGGTGTCGGAGACGAGCACGACGGCGGCAGCGCCATCCGTGATCTGCGATGCGTTGCCGGCGGTCACGGTGCCGTCGGGCGTGAACGCCGGCCGCAGGCCAGCGAGCGACTCCGCGGTGGTGTCGGCCCGCACACCGTCGTCGGCGGCGACGGTGACGAGCTTGCGGCCCGCCTTCGCCTCGATCGGCACGATCTCGTCGTCGAGCGAGCCGTTGCCCTGTGCGCGCGCGAGCCGCGCGTGCGATGCTGCCGCGAACTCGTCCTGCTGCTCGCGGGTGATGTCGAACTCGGTGTTGTACTGATCGGTCGACTCGCCCATCGCGACCCGATCGAAGGCATCCGTCAACCCGTCGAACTGCATGGTGTCGATCAGGTTCGTGCTGCCGAACTTGCTGCCGGCCCGCATCGGTGCCGCATGCGGCGCGAGGGTCATCGACTCCTGGCCGACGGCGACGACCACCTCGGCCTCGCCGAGCTGAATCATGCGGTGCCCGGCGACGATCGCCTCGGTGCCCGACAGGCACACCGCGTTGACGCCGAGGGCCGGCACGGTCATCGGGATGCCCGCACCGACAGCCGTCTGCCGCGGCGGGTTCTGGCCCACCGTCGCCTGCAGCACCTGGCCGACGACCACGGCGTCGACCGCGGCGGCATCGACCCCGGCCTTCTCGAGCGCGTGCTTCGCGGCGTGCGCGCCCAGCTCCGTCGAGGGCGTCTGCGCCAGCTGCCCGAGGAACTTGGCGAACGGTGTGCGGGCGTAGCCGGCGATGATCGTCTCTGGCATGGGGCTGCTCCTTCGCGGGTGGGGTACGACCACGCCAGCGTACTCGCGGCGCGCGCGACTGCGGTGGACGACCCGGCCGGTCGGGACTCGCCTGCGCGCCGGGTTCCCGATAGACATGGAAGCCCGACGACAGGAGACCAACGATGAGCGAGCACGAGCACCACGAGGAGCACGAGCACACGGAGCACACCGACGACGGCGCGCACGTGGAGCACGAGCGCACCGAGACGCACGAGCACACCGAGACGCACGAGCGCGAGACCAACTCCGACTCCATGCACGACCCGGAGACCGAAGGGGACACCGCCTCCGGCGGTCCCGCCTGACCGGTCCCGCCTGACCGGCAGCGCTAGGCGTCGGCGGGCGCGGCCGTCCCTGCGATGTTCACCAGCCAGGTCACGCCCCAACGGTCGACGAGCATGCCGAACGCGTCGCCCCAGGGCGCGCGCTCGAGCGGCTCGACGACGCGCCCGCCCTCGCTGAGCGCCTCCCAGTAGCGGGTGAGCCGCTCGGCGTCATCACCCGAGAGCGAGACCTGCTGGCCCTGCGGCGCGAGCTGCCCGTGCACGAGCGAGTCGCTCGCCATCAGGGTGTGCCCCTCCGCGGAGGTCAGCTGCGCGTGCATCACCCGATACGCGTCCTCGGGAGCGTGCGGCATCCCACCCTCGGCGAAGGTCGTCGTGACCAGGTCGCCGCCGAAGACGCCGTGATAGAAGTTCATGGCCTCGCGCGCCTCGCGCTGGAAGGCCAGGTAGGGGTTCAGCACCGTCGTCATGGTCGGCTCCTCTCGGTGGCCGCGCGGCCGCCGGCTCCAGCATGGCGCAGCACCAGGGCTGTCACCAGCGCCGGCCGGGCGATTCAGCCCGCGGTGGTGAGCGCGAAGCGCCAGCCCTCGGCGATGGCTGCGTCGATGCCGCGCGGTGCGACCGCGTCGCCGACGGCGGCGACCGGGATGTCGAGCGCCGCTTCGAGCGCCTCGGTGGTCAGGCCGTCGACGGTGACCGATGCCCGCGGCGTGAGGGCGACGATCGCGCTGGGCGAGACGAGCGGCAGGGTCCCGCCCGTGAGCAGATCGACGGCGACCGGCGTCTCGCCCTCCACCCGCACGGTGGCGCTCGTGACCCGATCGAACCGACCATCGGCGAGCGTGCGCAGCACGAGCTGCCGCTCGTAGCCCGTGCCGACGTGCGGCAGCAGCTGCTCGAACGGCGTCACCACCTGCACGGCAGCGCCGGAGGCGACCAGGCGCAGCAGCACGCCAGAGGCATACGCCGTGCCGTCGTCGTCGACCACCAGCACGTGATCGCCCAGGCTCGCCGGGTCGTCCATGGCCGTGAACGCATCGACGGTCGCGGGCCGCCGGCCCGAGAACGCGCCGTCGATCGCGAGCGCGCTCGTCGCCGGCGCGACGGCACCGGTCGCCAGCAGCACCCCGGCCGGCTCGGTCGCGGCGATCGTCTCGACCGTTGCGGCGGTGCCGAGCCGCAGCTCGACGCCGGCGGCGCGTGCATCGCGCTCGAGATCGGCGACCAGCAGCGACACCGATCCGCGCCCCGGCACCCGGGCGGCGCGCAGCAGCTGCCCTCCCAGGTGCTCCTCGCGCTCCAGCAGCGTCACCGTGTGCCCGAGCCCGGCGAGGTCGATCGCCGCGCGCAGCCCGGCGGGCCCTCCGCCGACGACCGTCCAGCGAGCCGGCGCCGCCGCGCGCTCCGGTCGCTGCTCAAGCTCGCGACCGGCGGCGGGGTTGACCGTGCACGAGACCGCCAGGCCCTGGCTGCCCCGGCCCAGGCATCCCTGGTTCAAGCGGATGCAGTGGCGGATGCCCTCGGTCGCTCCGGTGAGCAGCCTGCTCGCCAGATCCGGGTCGGCGAGCTGCCCGCGCGTGAGCGCCACCATGTCGGCGATGCCGCTCGCGAGCACTTCCTCGGCCTCCTCGACGCTCGTCGCGCTGCCCACCCCGAAGACCGGGATATCCGGGTTCGCCTGCTTGAGCGCGGCGACGTCGTCGCGCAGCCACGCGGCCGGCATCGCCGACGACGGGAAGACCCAGTGCACGTCGTGATAGCCGCCGGCCGCGGTGTCGAGGAAGTCGATGCTCGCCTCTGCCCGCAGCGCCTGGACGATCTCGCGGCAGGCCGCGGCGTCGAGGCCAGCGTCGTTGTGCTCGTTCACCACGATGCGGATGCCGACGGTGAAGTCCTCGCCGACGCGGTCGCGCACGGCCCGCAGCACCTCGCGCGGGAACCGCGTGCGCCCCTCGACGTCGCCGCCGTAGGCGTCGGTGCGCCGGTTGTAGAGCGGGCTGAGGAACTGGTGCAGCAGGTAGCCGTGCGCGAGGTGGATCTCCACACCGTCGAACCCGCCCAGCCGCGATCGCTCCGCGGCATCCGCCCACGCCTCCACGAAGCCGGCGATGTCGCGCGCGCTGGCAGCTCGGGTCGCGACGCCCGTGGAGGGAGAAAGGATGCGGCTCGGCGCGAAGACCGGTCGCGGCCCGTCCGGTCCCTCCGGAGCGGCCTGCGCGCCGTGGTGGTTGAGCTGCACGACGACGCGGGCGCCCGCCTCGTGGATCGCATCGGTCATGCGCCGGTTGGCGTCGACCGCCTCGGGTCGCCAGGCGTCCTCGAACCCGCGCGTCGACGCCGTGGGATGCACGAGGTGGTTGCCCGCGACGAAGAGCCCGCAGCCGCCCTGCGCGCGGCGCACGAAGTAGGCGGTCTCGCGATCGGATTCGACCCGGTCGGAGAACTGCTTCGAGTGCGCGGCCTGCATGATGCGGTTCGGTGCCTGGAAGCTGCCGATGCGCAGCGGCTGAGCGAGGAGGTTCACCCCTCGATCCAAGCACCCACCCCCCAGCGCGCGGCTCCGCACCCGCGCGCATGTACCCCGGCACCGGTCATCGCTCCCGTATCATGGAGGTGCACATCCAGCACGAACGCGAGGTCTTCACGGGTGGACGAGCAACCGGAGCGCGGGCCGTCGGGTTCTGCGGAGGCCGAGGCACGACGTCGCGTCGCGACGCTCGCCGAGCTGCATCGTCGCCGGCGCCACCGGCGCTGGACGGTCGGCATCGCCGCTGCCGCCGCATCGGCGGTCATCATCGCCGGCTCCGTCGTCGCCTGGAGTGCGCAGGCGCGCGCGGGCGACATCGCCGACCGGATCGAGGCCTGGCACCTGGAGCACGAGCTCGCCGGCTGCGAGCTCGCCGACCGCATCGTGCGGACCGTGGCGCTCGAGCGCCGGGCTCAGGACGTGCTCACGGCTGCGCAGCACGTCGCCGGTGCCGAGTGGGTGCTCCCGTCCTCCGACCGGTCGGCGTTCGAGCAGGACCGCCAGAGCATCCTGACGTCCATCGAGGCGGACGGGTTCGTCTCGGAGGACGACCGGGAGCTGGCCGATGCCTGGCAGTCGCGCGCGGCCGCATCCGACGACCCCTCGCGGTTCGACCTCGTGGAGGAGTGCGTCACCGCCGCCGCCGCCCAGCGCGAGCCGATCACGGGGGTGACGGCCGAGCGTGCCGACGCGCTCGCGCAGCAGCTGCGTGCGCTCGGCGACCCCAGGGATTTCGACGACGCCCGCATCGACCGGTTCGAGGCCGCGATCGCCAGCCTCGAGCGCTCGGCCGTGGCCCTGGCGCAGCGCCGCACCGAGCTGCCCGCGCTGCAGTCGTCGCTCCCACTCGCCCCCGAGCACGCGAAGGCGAGCCTGCGAGACGCCGACCGGCACCTGACGGCGCTGCTCGCGATCGTCGCCGGAGAGCCCTCTCCCTCGGCGGTGCTCGATCTCGTGGAGGGCATCACCCTGCACGTCGCTGCCGTCTGGATGACCGAGGCCTGGCAGCTCGAGGCGGAGGGCGACGTCGAGGCGTCCGCTGCGCTGGCGGCGCAGTCGCAGCAGGCACGGGAGGCGGTCGCGACCGGCAGCTCCCGACCGGTCGCGCTGCCGAAGTCGCCGACCCCCGCGCCGGCCGCTCCGCCGTCCGGCTCCGCACTCGACCCGCAGCCGAGTCCGACGGCGGTCGCGCCGGCACCGCCGACCGCATCGCCCGGCGCGCCCCCGGAGGAGACCGCCGGGTCGACCCCGACCCCGACGCCGCCTCCGGAGCCGGAGCCGGAGCCATCGATGGAACCGGCGCCTTCGGGCGAGCCCGAGCCGCTCCCCCCGCTGCCCGACCCGCCGACCGCACCGACGCCCTAGCGCGACCGGGCAACGCACCGGGTGCCGTCGACCAACAGCCGAGGTTTGCGGCATGATCGAAGGCATGACGACGAGCAATGACGCTCGCCTCCGACTCGACTCGCTCGCGGTGCATGCCGGCCGCGAGGACTTCCAGTCGCTGGGCGTGCACGCAACCCCGATCGACTTCTCCACCACGAACCCCCTCCCGGGCGTCGACTCCGGTGGAGACGCGTACGAGATCGGCGCCACCGGCGGCGACCCGTCGGACTCCAGCGCCGTCTACCAGCGGCTCTGGAACCCGACCGTGGCGCGCTTCGAGCGCGCCTTCGCCGCGCTCGAGGGCGCAGAGGCCGCGGTCGCCTTCGCGACCGGCATGGCGACCACGACCGCGGTGCTCACCGCGGCGAAGCAGCGTCGCGGCAACCACGTAGTGGCCGTGCGTCCGCTCTACGGCGGCACCGACCATCTGCTCGCTACCGGCCTGCTCGGCACCGAGACGACGTTCGTGGATTCGCTGGAGCAGGTGGAGCGCGCGGTGCGCGCCGATACGGGCCTCGTGGTGGCCGAGACGCCGGCGAACCCCACGCTGGAGCTCGTCGACCTGGCGGCGCTCGTCGCCGCGGCCGGTGACGCCCCGGTCCTGGTCGACAACACGTTCGCCACCCCGGTCCTGCAGCGCCCGCTCGAGCACGGGGTCGCGCTCTCGCTCCACTCGGCGACCAAGTACATCGGCGGCCACGGCGACGTCATGGGCGGTGTCGTCGCCTGCGACGAGCAGTGGGCGCAGGCGATCCGGCCCGTCCGCGCCATCACCGGCGCCATCGCGCATCCGTTCAGCGCGTATCTGATGCATCGCGGCCTGCAGACGCTGCCGCTGCGCGTGCGGGCCCAGCAGGCGAACGCCCAGCGGGTCGCCGAAGCGCTCGCCGCCATGGCGGGCGTGCGCGAGGTGCGCTACCCGGGCTTCGCCGCCAGCGACCCCGCAGGGTTGGTCGGCGAGGGCCGGCAGATGTCCGGTCCGGGCTCGATGCTGTCGATCGACGTCGGCTCCCCGGGGCGCGCCGCCGCCGTGGCCGAGGGCGTGCGGCTGTTCACGCACGCGGTCTCGCTCGGCAGCGTCGACTCGCTCATCCAGCACCCCGCCTCGCTCACGCACCGACCGGTCGCCGCGGAGGCGAAGCCGAACGCGAGCGTGCTGCGGCTCTCGATCGGGCTGGAGGATCCGCTGGATCTGATCGCCGACCTCGAGCAGGCGCTCGCGAGCGCCTAGCCGTCAGAGCGCCGCGGGCAGCAGCAGCTCGGCGGTGAGACCGCCGCTGTCCCCCGCCCGCAGGCGCACCGATCCGCTGTTGCGGCGCGCGAGCTCCGAGACGATCGCCAGACCGAGGCCCGTGCCCTCGACGTTGTCGCGCTCGGCGCTCGGCGCTCGGTAGAAGCGCTCGAAGGCGTGCTCGATCTCCTCGTCGCGCATGCCCGGCCCACTGTCAGCGACCACCATGCGCACCGCGTCGCCCTCCTGGTGCGCGGTCAGGTCGATGCGCCCGCCCTCGGGGGTGAACTTGCACGCGTTCACGAGCAGGTTGGAGAGCATGCGGCTGGCATCGTGGCGGGCCGCGAAGACGACGTGGTCGCCCGGCGCCATGCGCACGGCGATGCGCTTCCGCTCGCTCACCACCTGCAGGTTCGCCGCGACCTCGCTGAACAGCTCGTCCGTGCGCACGCGCTCCGGGTGCACCTGTGCCGCGCCGCCGGAGAGCCGGCTGAAGGTCAGCAGATCCTCGACGAGCTCCGACAGGCGCTCCGCGTTCCGCGCGATCACCTGCACCCAGCCGCGCTCGAGATCGCTCAGCTCGGCGCCATCGGAGAGCAGGCCCGCGTAGCCGACGATGCTGGTGATCGGGGTGCGCAGCTCGTGGCTGGTGGTGATGAGGAAGTCGTCCCGCTGCCGCTCCAGCTCTGCGCGGATCGACTTCGCGGCCTCGCGCTCGACCTCGGCCTCGATCTGCATCTGACGCGCGCGCAGGATCGTCGTGACGTCGAGCATCTGCACGGTGATCCGGTGGTCGCCGCCGACCACGGCGTTGGCCGCGACGGTGATCGTGCGGCCCCGGTCGGTGGTGACGGTCACCTGCTCGCCCGACCGCAGTGCCGCCGCCGCGGCGGTGCGCAGCGGCCCGTTCCAGACCCCGTCGCTCAGCTCGGCAGCCAGCATCGCGCTGCCGGTGCGGTTCACCCAGCGCACCCGCGTCGCATCGTCGGCGCGCTCGGCGATGACGAGACCGATGCTGGCGTCGATCACGCCGCCCGTCAGCAGCCGGTTGGCGGCCTCCACCTGCCGCGCGAGCGCGCGCAGCTCGTACTGCGCCGACGAGAGCACCACCACGGTGGCGGCCACAGTGACGAGCAGCAGCTCGAACATCGCGACGCGGCCCGTCAGGTCGAGCACCAGCTGACGGAAGGGCCCGCCGCTGTCGAGCGTGAGCACGAGCATCAGCAGCGAGGCCGCGATGGTCTGGATGAGCACGAAGCGGATCGGGAACCGCAGCGCTGCCCACGCGAGGATCGGGAATGGCGCGAACGCGAACGGCAGGGTCGCCTCTGGCTGGAAGACCAGCACGACGACCGCTGCGAGGATCGCGCTCTGCACCACCATCTCGATCCGGCCCGCCTGCACCGGGATCGGACGAGGCAGCGCCCCGATGGGCGCGAGCAGGCTCACGGCTGCCGCGTGCGAGGCGGCGACCAGCGGCAGCGTGGGCCAGAAGGCCCTGCCGTCCAGCGCCGCGAGGCCCGCGGCCGCGAGCAGGCCGACCACCGCGGCCCCGGCTGCGACGGCAACGACGAATCGCAGACCGGCGCGCAGCGACGACAGCTCGAATCGCCCAGCGCGCCCGAAGAGGATCGCGCCGATCACCGCGACCTCCGCCGCGTTCGCGAAGCCGAACACCACCGATACATCCCACGGTCTGCCGCTCGCCGCATTCGCCAGGATCGTGACGCCGAGCACCAGCAGCACCACGTGCGGCAGCCGAGCCGGAGGCTGCAGCAGCGCGAGCAGCACCGAGAGTCCCGCGGCCGGCCACCACACGGCGACCGTCGTGCCCGCCGGCGCGAAGACGACGCCGAACACCGCGGTCAAGAAGATGGCGAGCGCCGCCACGAGCCACGACCACCAGGACAGCGTCGGGCGCGGTGCAGCCTGACGGTCGGCGTAGGGCGCCTGTCCATCGTCAGCGATGCTCACGCCCCCAACGTACGCACCGAAGTGCGATCTGCCCAGCAGCGCCGCCCGGCGACGCCCGCTCGCCCGCTCGCCCGCTCGCCCGCTCGCCCGCTCGCCCGCTCGCCCGAGCCGAGGACGGATCGGCCACATGTCCCCAGCGGAGGACAGATCGGCCACATGTCCCCAGCGGAGGACAGATCGTCCTCGCCCCGCGACATCTCCTCCGTTCGCGACGCGCAGCCGCGGCCGCGGCAACCGGGGCCCACCGCACCGCCACTACGGTCGGGGCATGCGAACGACTCGACCCACGACATCCGCCACCTCGATCCTGCTCGCGCTGGCGCTCGACGCGGCGCTCGTGCTCGGCTTCGCCGCCGCGGGGCTCGCGAGCCACGGCAGCGGGGTGCTCTCCGCCGGCGGCATGGCCATCGCCACCACCGCCATGCCGTTCCTGGTCGCGCTGATGCTCGGCTGGCTGGTCGGTCGGCTCTGGCGGGCGCCGCTCGCGCCGATCCGCACCGGACTGCCGATCTGGCTGGTAACCCTGACGGGCGGCATGCTGCTGCGCTTCGCGACCGGGCAGGGCACCGCGCTCCCGTTCGTGATCGTCGCGGCGCTGACCCTGCTGGTGCTGCTGGTCGGATGGCGCGCGGCTGCGAGCTCGCTCGCGCGGCGGCATGCTCGCGGGCGCACCGAGGCGTAGCAGCACGCCTCGCCGAGCCGTCAGGCGTCGGGCACGATCGTCGTCTCCTCCAGCTCCTCCGGCGGCACCCTGACCGTGCGCCGCGTATCGATCGCGATCACGCAGCCGAGGATGATCATGGCGAGCGTGACCGACGCCATGGTGTCGCTGATGTAGTGGTAGCCGAGGTAGATGCGCCCGGCTGCCTGCGTGACGACCATGACGATCGCGACGGTCACCGCGAGCGCCGTGAACCACGTCTTCTGCAACCGGCTCGCGAGCAGGAACGCCAGCAGCAGGAAGAAGTTGGAGGCGCCCAGCACGTGCCCGGAGGGGAACGAGAAGGAGTGGTCGGGCCCGAACAGCATGTCCTCGACCGGAGGGCGCGGATGCTGCACGATCGGCGCGATCACCTGCGCCAGCACCACGCCGGTCAGCATGCCGCCGGCGAGCAGGATGGGACGCCAGAGATGCTTGGCGACGATGGACCAGGTCACCGTGACGGCCAGCACGATGATGGGCAGCGCGACGGGGCCGAAGATCACCGCCAGCGCGATCATGAACGGCGTCGTCGACGGTGAGCGCAGGCTGTCGAAGTAGGTGTTCACCGGCTGGTCCAGCCGCTCCACCCCGGTCTGCGTGACGACGCCGACCAGCAGCACGATGAAGCCGACGAGACCCACCGTCGTGAGCACGCCGGCGGTCACGTAGAGCCGCCTGCGCGCGGCGGCATCCAGATGGCGCTCCTCCACGAGGAACTTCGTGTGCAGTTCCCGCAGACGTTCGCGTCGCGTGAGTGTCATGCTGGCACCATCCGGGGTCGTCGTCGATCGGCGCCCGATCGTCTCACGGCCGATCCCCGGAACGCCGAGAGCGCGATCAGGGGCGCAGCAGCACCTTGCCGACCCGGCCGGGCGTCAGGCTCGCGAGCACTGCCTCACGCACGTCGTCGAAGCCATGGATGCTCGAGACGGGCAGCGTGAGGTCGCCCGCGGCGAGTCGTTCCGAGAGCTCGGCGAACAGCGCGCCGCGCACGGCCGGATCCATGTCGCGGCTCACGGCGCTGCCCCAGAATCCGCGCACCGTGGCCTGCTTGAAAATCACGTCGCTGACCGCGAGCTCGAGCGTCGATGCGCCCATGGCCCCGAACGCGACGAGCGTGCCGCCGGTGCCGAGCACCGAGAGCATCTCGCCCGCTGCCGCGCCGCCGACCGAATCGACGCCCGCAGCGATCTCCGCGCCGTCGGTGATGGCCGCCACCCGGTCGCGCCATCCCTCCTCGGAGGTCGCGACGATGTCTCCGATGCCCGCCGCTCGCAGCTCGTCGATCGCCTCGGCCCTTCGGACGAGGCCGACGACACGGATGCCGCGCCCACGGGCGAGCTGCGCGACCATGCGACCGACGGCGCCGTTCGCGGCGTTCTGCACCAGCCACTGCCCCGGCTCGAGCGCGAGGCTGTGCAGCAGGCTCACGGCACTGAACGGCATCGCCACCAGCTGCGCGGCGGCCTCATCCGGCAGACCCTCGGGCGCGGGGATGAGCGCGGTGGCCTTCGCCACGAACTGCTCGGCCCACACGCCGAAGATGCCGCCGGCGATCACGCGATCGCCGGCCGCGAGGGTGTCGACGCCCTCGCCGAGCGCCTCCACAACACCGGCTGCCTCGGTGCCGCTCGGCGCGGGCAGCGCTGGCACGAAGCCGTAGGTGCCGCGCACCGTCCAGAGGTCGTGGTTGTGGATGCTGGCGAGGGTGGTGCGCACGCGAACCTCCCCCGGGCCGGGCTCGGGCACGGGCCGGTCTGCGACGCGCAGCACGTCCTCCGGCTCGCCGAACTGGTCATGGACGATGGCACGCATGCGTGCTCCTCTCGATCTGGGCGGATGGGCGAACGCAGCACTCACTGCTCGCGGCGCGTGCGTGCCCGCCAGCGGCGTCGCAGCGCATCCCAGGCGCCGGTCGACCAGAGGGCGAGCGCGATGAGCACGGGCTGAAAGAAGAGCCGACCGAAGCGGGCCGCGTCGCTGTCGAGACCGAAGCCGTCGCGCTCCTGCAGCCACTGCGACACGTTGCCGGGGAACACCGCGACGAAGAAGGCCGCGACGATGAGCCCGACCACGACGCGGTACCGCAGCAGCGCGATCAGCGCGAGCCCGAGCGCGATCTCCACCACGCCGGAGGCGACCACGACGAAGTCAGGGTCGAGCGGCAGCCACGGGGGCACCTGCGCCTGGAACTCCTGGCGAGCGAAGGTGAGGTGTCCGACCCCGGCGAAGACGAGCGACAGCCCGAGCAGCACGCGCACGATGTGCTGCGCGAGCGAAACGGGCTGATGGGTCATCTCCACCAGGTTACGGCCGCATGCGCTCGGCGCGCCAACGTGCGGCAGCACTCGCCGCTGGCTTACGGTGGATGGATGCAGAACGAGAAGATCCGCGTCTTCGGCGCCGACTGGTGCCGCGACTGCCGCCGCACGAAGCAGCAGTTCGATGGCCTCGAGCTGGACTACGAGTACATCGACCTGGAGCTGGACGAGGCTGCCGCCGCCGAAGCGCAGCGCATCTCGGGCCGCATGAACATCCCCGTCGTGGTCTTCCCCGACGGCACGCACCATGTCGAGCCGTCGAACGCCGACGTCGAGGCGAAGCTGCGGGAGCTCGCGCTCCTCTGACCGGTCGCGGCGCTCGTCAGAAGCGTCGCGCAGCATTCACGCCGCGTCGTCCTCTGACCGCTCGTTGCGCCGGCGGTACTTGAACAGCTCGCCCGTCCGCACGATGCGCAGCGCCGTCACGAGCAGCACGCCGCCCAAGAGGTTGAGCAGCAGCACCGGGAAGAACCACAGCAGCCAGTCGAGGTAGGTAATGTCGGCGCCGCTCAGGATCGCCGCGAAGGCGAAGAGCGTGTCGAGGATCGAGTGGAAGAGCTGGAACCCGGCGAGGATGAACCCGCCTGCGACGGCCGCGACGATCTTCGCCGGCTCCGACTCGGTGCCCTCCTGCATCCTGGTCATCAGCGTGATGACGGCGCCGCCCAGCAGCGACAGGGCGACGAACTCGCCGTCGATCGGGGCATCGAGGAAGTGCATGGCGGTCTCGCCCAGCAGCGCGTGCCAGTCCGGGAATGCGAGCGCGACGAGGCCCATCATCATCCAGCCGCCGACCAGGTTGCCCAAGAGCGTTCCTGCCCACAGCTTGGCGAGCTGACCGGGCGTGCCGTCGCGAGCCACGAGCGCGGCGATCGGCATGAGGAAGTTCTCGGTGAACAGCTCGCTGTGGGCCATGAGGAGCGCGATCAGGCCGATGCTGAAGGCGAGCCCGGCGAGCAGCTCGTCACCGGTGGCGTGGAGCGTGCCCAGGTAGGCGATCACGCCGACCCCGACCTCGATGCCGCCGAGCAGCCCGGTGATCGCGGTCGCGCGGAACGTCCGGTGCAGGCGCTCCGCGCCTTCGCCGACGACGTCCTCGAACTCCGCCTCGAGCGTCTCCTCGACCGGGCCGTCGTTGGCACCGTCCTCTCGCCGCTGCTGCGCGCGCCGCTCGTGGTCGTCCCTCACGGCCGCACCGCCGCGCGTCCCGCGTCTCGCACGGGCATCCGATCGCCCGCCACCGTGTCATCCCTCATGCTGGTTCCCCGTTCGCCGAGCCAAGGCTAGCGAGCATCAGCGCGCCGAAGATGGGAGCGGCTCACACTGCCGACTCGACGAGGTGGTCCGCCAGCAGCCCGAGCGCCTCGGCGCCGGCGAGGTCGCCAGGCAGCAGCGGCGTCTGCACGATCGGGATGCCGTCGACCGCCTCGCGCAGGCGCTCCAGGTGGCGCTCCTCCTGCTCGCGGCGCTCGGCGAGCAGCGCGCCCGCATCCGCGGGCGACCGGCGATTCACCACGATCGCCGCGGGGTCGATGGCGAGCGCCGTGAGCTGTCGGACGACGTCGATGGACTCCGCGACCGGCAGTCGTTCCGCCACGCTCACCACGATGAACGAGGTCTGCGCCGGGTCGGTCACGAGGCGGCCCATGAGCGAGAAGCGATCGCGGCGCGCCAGGAGCGTGCGCCGCAGCTCGGCATCTGCGCTCGGCGCCTCGTCACCCCTGCCGACGACGCTGCGCGCGGCGGCGGCGAAGCGCTCCGACCGGTCGCGGCTCGCGAGCAGCGTCTCCATCCAGGTCGTCAGCTGCGCGGGCAGCGCGAGCAGCCGCAGCGTGTGCCCGGAGGGTGCGGTGTCGAAGAGCACCAGGTCGTGGCTGTCGCGGCTGGAATCGATCAGCTCCGCGATGCGCTCGAGCACCGCAGACTCGTGGCTGCCCGGGGCCGCCTTCGCCTGCTCGAGGTGCTGCCGCGCCTGCGCGTGCAGCCGATCGGGCAGCAGCCGCCGCATCGTGTCGGCGACGTTCGCGAAATGACGCTCGATGGTGGCGTGCGGGTCGATCTCGACGGCATCGACGTAGCCGGCACCATGGGTGCACACGCGCGTCGGCGCATCCGACAGCACCCGATCCCACACCTGGCCGAGGTTGTGCGCCGGGTCGGTCGAGACCAGCAAGACCCGGCCGCCGTCGCGGGCACGCGCCAGGGCGAGCGCAGCCGAGACCGACGTCTTGCCGACCCCGCCCTTGCCGCCGACGAAGAGGATGCGGCGCGAGCGCGCGAGGTTCAGCAGCATGCGACGTGGTCCAAGGGCGACGACGGGATCCCGATGCGGCGATGCCAGGCATGGAAGTCGCCCCAGACCGCCGGTGCGAGCTCTGCCGAGTAGTAGGCGGCCGGGTCGGGAACGCCCAGCGCCTCCCCCAGCACCACGATCATGAACAGGTCGTCCTCGTCGCGCTGCTCGCGCAGCAGCGTCTGCCGGTAGGGGCCGACGTAGAACTCGTGGAGGCCGTCGCGGAACGCGGCCCAGCGCCGAGAGCGGTGCTCCCGGCGCTGGGCTCGGTCGTCCGTCGAGGCCATGCGATCAGACGCGCTCGCGCGCTGTCTCGAGCTCGGCGTCCTCGTGCTCGAGCTCCGCGGGCGCCTTCGCTGCCCGGCGCATTGCCATGACCGCCTCGACCGCCACCCACACGCTCGCCACGATGATGACGACGTCGAGCGCGAACAGCAGCCAGTCCTCGTTGCCGGGCGCCGTGAAGCTGAAGAGCTGCTCGATCGCGGCCCAGAACGACATCGCGAAGACGAGCACGAGCGGGATGAGCGCCGGCAGCGGGTTGCGTCGCTTGCGAATGAGCATCACGGCGATGATCGACAGCGAGAGCGAGGCCATCAGCTGGTTCGTGGTGCCGAACAGCGGCCAGATGCGCAGGCCGCCCTCGCCGCCCAGCCCCTGCGAGAACGTCAGCCCGAGGCCGACGACCACGACGACGAGGGTCGCGGGGATCTTCCCGATCTTGACCTTCACCGCGTCGCCGATCTCCTGCACGATGAATCGCAGCAGTCGCATGCCGGTGTCCATCGTGGTGGCGGCGAACAGCACCGCCATCGTGGCGAGCACGGTGGCGCTCAGCGCGGCGGGCAGCCCGAGACCGTTCTCCATGAGCGCGCCACCACCCTGCACGAAGGCGTTGACGCCGCCGGCACCGAAGGAGCTGTAGATCTCCTCCCAGGCAGCGGTCGACTGGATGCCGCCGACCACCGCGAGGATCGTGCCGAGCGAGAGCAGTCCCTCGCCGACGGCGCCGAAGTAGCCGACGAACCGAGCATCCGTCTCCTTGTCGATCTGCTTCGACGTCGTGCCGGAGGAGACCATGCCGTGGAAGCCGGAGATGGCGCCGCACGCGATGGTGACGAAGAGCAGCGGGATCATGCTGGGCGTGCCCTCTGGCAGGTTCATGTTGATCATCGGGGCGACGATGTCGGGCTTGATATCGCCGAACAGCGTGGCGATCACGACCGAACCGAAGAGCAGGATGAGCCCGACGAAGAGCTGCACGCCATTGATGTAGTCGCGCGGCTGCAGCAGCACCCAGACGGGCAGCAGCGACGCGATCGCGCCGTAGACGAACAGCGCCAGGATCCAGAACGTCGCCGGCGTCATGCCGAGGAACGACTCGGGCAGCACGACGGGGTTGGCGCTGCCGATCACGATCAGCCCGTACAGCGCCACCACGCCCACGACCGTGACGGGGATGAGCGGCCAGCGCATGCGGTAGACGGCGACGCCGACGAGCAGTGCGACGATGATCGCGCCCCAGGTCGGGATGACGGCGGTCGGCGTGCCGATGAGCAGGTTCTTGATCACCACGGCGAAGGCGGCGATGACCATCAGCAGCAGCAGGAAGATAACGATCAGGAACAGGTTGGCGCCGCGCTTGCCGATGTAGCGGCCCGAGAGCGCGCCGATCGAGCGGCCCTTGTTGCGCATGGACGCCCACAGCGTGCCGAGGTCGTGCATGCCGGCGAAGAAGACCGTGCCGATCGTCACCCACAGCAGTGCCGGCAGCCAACCCCAGATGACGGCGATTGCGGGGCCGACGATCGGGGCTGCGCCCGCGACCGACGTGAAGTGATGGCCCCAGAGGATGAACTTGTTCGTCGGCATGTAGTCGACGCCATCGCGCAGCTCGTGAGCCGGCGTCCGGAATGCCGGGTCGAGCCGGTACACCCGATTCGCGAGGTACTTGGAGTAGATGAAGTAGCCGGCGGCGAACATCGCCAGGCCGATGAGCATGAGCACCAGGGAACCCATCGAGTTCTCCCCTTCTGTCGCCGCACCGTCGCGGAACCGATCCGGCACCCTCGTGCCTTGCACACGACCCTAGTGGAAACTGCGGATCTGCTCAGGATCGACGCAGGCGCGCGCTCTGCCGCGACAGCAGCGTCACCAGTTCATAGATCGCGTGGCTCGCGGCGATGCCGGTCATCTGCGCGTGATCATAGGCCGGCGAGACCTCCACCACGTCGGCGCCGACGATCGCCTTGTCGGCGAGGCTGCGCAGCATCCGCAGCAGCTCGCGGCTCGTCATGCCGCCTGCCTCCGGCGTCCCCGTCCCCGGCGCGTGCGCTGGGTCCAGCACGTCGATGTCGATCGAGATGTAGAGCGGCTTGTCACCGACCCGCTCGCGCATCCGCTCGATCGCCGCGGCCACGCCGTGCTCCTCCAGGTACTCGCTGGTGATGATCGAGAAGCCGAGCCGCGCGTCGTCCTCGAGATCCTGCTTCGAGTAGAGCGGGCCGCGGGTGCCGACGTGGCAGGAGGCCGTCAGGTCGATCAGGCCCTCCTCGCTCGCGCGACGGAAGGGCGTGCCGTGCGTGATGGGGGCGCCGAAGTAGGTGTCCCAGGTGTCGAGGTGCGCGTCGAAGTGCAGCACCGCGACCGGTCCGTGCTGCTTCGCGACCGCCCGCAGGAGCGGCAGGGCCATGGTGTGGTCGCCGCCGATCGCGACGATCCGGTCAGCCCGCTCCCCCAGCTCGGTCGCGGCGCGCTCGACCTCGGTGACCGCCTCGGCGATGTCGAAGGGGTTCACCGGGATGTCCCCGGCGTCGACGACCTGCGCGTCCGCGAACGGCGAGGCATCCTGCGCCGGGTTGTAGGGGCGCAGCAGGCGCGACGACTCCCGCACATGCGATGGCCCGAACCGCGTGCCGGGGCGGTAGCTCACCCCGGTGTCGAACGGGATGCCGACGATGGCGATGTCCGCGCGCGGCACCTCCTCGATGCGCGGCAGGCGCGCGAAGGTGGCGATCCCGGAGTAGCGGGGGTTGACGGATGCGTCGACGGGGCCGATGGGCTCGGTCATGGGTTGGTCCTCCTTGGTGGGTGCGGGCGCGGCGGGCGTCGCCGGGCCGCTCAGAGCTGCCGCTGCGGGATGTGGATGAGCTGCACGCCGCCGGCGGCGACCGCGGCTCGGATCGCATCCGGGATGTCGGCGGCGGTCGCGACCCGCGTGCCCGTCGCACCGAAGGCGGTCGCGAGCGCCGCCCAGTCGGGCTGCACGAGGTCGACGCCGATGGGGGCGATGCCCCGATCGAGCTCGTTCTGCTTGATCTCGGCGTAGCCACCGTTGTCGACGCAGACGATCGTGAGGTCGAGTCGCTGCTCGATGGCGGTCGCGAGCTCGTTGACGCAGAACATCAGCGCGCCGTCGCCGATGACCGTGACCACGGGACGCTGCGTCTGCGCCACGCGGGCACCGATCGCCGCGGGAAGGCCGTAGCCGAGGGTCGCGTAGGTCGGCGTGTAGAGCAGCGAGTGCGGGCGCGACTGGCGCAGCACGTTTGCCAGCGCCAGGTAGACGATCTGCGAGGAGTCGCCGGCGACGATCGCGTCCTCCGGCAGCGCCGAGGCGATCACCTTCGCGAGCGCCACCGTCTCCGGCAGCGCTTGGCGCACCTCCGCCTCGATCGCCTCGCGCACCGCGGTGAGGCCAGGAGCCGCCGCGCCCGAGTCGGGCAGCGCGTCGAGGATCGCCGCGAGCACGGCGCTCGCGTCGCCGACGATGCCGACCGTGGCCGCCAGGTTCTTGTGCAGCTGCGTCGCCTCGATGTCGATGCGGATGACCCGACCGCGCGCCTCGAGCGACGGGGCCCACAGCTCGGCCTCGCCCAGCTTCGAACCCACCACCACCAGCACATCCGCCGCCTCCGCGACCAAGCGCGCGGCCTCGAGGCGCAGGTTCGAGCCGAGCGAGAGCGGGTGGTGCTCGTCGAGGGTGCCCTTGCCGTTCAGGGTGGTGAGCACCGGAGCGCCGAGGCGCTCCGCGAGCGAGGTCACTGCTCGCGCAGCGCTCGTCGCGCCGCCGCCCGCGATGATGACGGGGGCTGCGGCGTGCTCCAGCAGCGAGGCGGCTTCGAGCACCGCGCTGCGCTCGCCCGCCGCTGCCTCGGGTGCGGGCCGTGCCGCACGCGCTGCGCTCGGCACGTCGGCCGCTGCCTCGAGCACGTCGAGCGGGATCTCGATGTGCACGGGGCGCGGACGGCCGCTGCGGAACAGCGCGAATGCGTCGTGCACGGCGTCGACCGCCTCCGCCGCGGTCGTGACGCGGCGCGACCATGCCGCGACCGCGTCGGCCATGGCCGAGGCGTCCTTCGTCTCGTGCAGCGTCCCGACGTCGGCGAACTCGGCTCCGAGCGCGACGCCCGGCGACAGCACGATCATGGGCCGCGACTCGCAGAACGCGGTGCCGACGGCGCTCATCGCATTCTGCAGGCCGGGGCCGGAGGTGGTGATGACGACGCCCGGTAGCCCGGTCTGCTGCGCCCATCCGTCGGCCCCGTAGCCCGAACCCTGCTCGTGCCGATTGGTGACCGCGCGCATGCCCAGCGCCTGCAGCGGACGGTAGAGCTCGAGATTGTGGGTGCCGGGGATGCCGAACACGGCCGTCACCCCGTAGGCGCGGATCGTCTCGAGCACCGCGCGGGCCGTGGTGTCCGTGTAGCGGTCGTCGGTTGCGGCTGCTCCCGTCACGGCAGCGGGTTCGCGGTCGTGTCGGTGCGAGGCGTGAACGACTCGGTCACGGGCGCCTCGTCGGAGTGCTGCGGCGCGAACCACGTGCAGGCGAAGGCGATGGCCGCCATGCCGGCGAACATCACGATCACCGACCAGATCGATCCGGTCCACTGCACGAGCATGGTCGCGAACCAGGGCGAGAAGCCCGCCCAGATGGCGGCACCCAAGCCGTACGACAGCGAGATCGAGGTGTACCTCGCCTGCGGGCGGAACATCTGGGCGAGGATCGCGGCGATCGGCGCGTACGTGGCACTCATCACGATGCGCACCAGCGAGGCGAAGAGGAAGATGAGCGGCTCGATCTGGCCCGGCATGATCAGCAGGAACGGCGCGAAGGTGAGCAGCGACGTGACGAGGCCGATGTACATGATGTTCTTGCGGCCCCACTTGTCGCCGAGCCAGGCGATCGGCAGCGTCACCAGGAACTCGACGAACGATGCGACGGTCATGGCGTCGAGGATGACCCGCTCGTCCAGCAGGATCGGCTCGTTCGTGGCGTACGCGGTCGCGAAGGTGGTGGCGAGGTAGTAGCCGCCGGTGGAGATCGGCAGGATGCCGATGCCCAGCAGGATCGGCTTCCAGTTGCGACGAAGTGCGAAGGCGAGCGGCATGGACTGCTTGCGGCCCTCGACCTTGCTGGCGAAGACGGGCGACTCCTCAACCCGATAGCGCACCCAGAAGCCGACGCCGATCAGCACGATCGAGGCCAGGAACGGGATCCGCCAGCCGCCGTCGATGATGAAGTCATCGCCCATGCGCGCCATGATCGCGAAGATGCCGGATGCCAGCAGGGCGCCTGCCGGGTTGCCGAGCTGCGTGAAGCCGCCGTAGAAGGTCTTCGACTTCTCGGGTGCGTGCTCGACGCTCATGAGCACGGCCCCGCCCCACTCCCCGCCGACGGCCAGGCCCTGCAGCGCTCGCAGCGCGATGAGCAGGATGGGTGCGAGGATGCCGACGTCGCTGTGGGTCGGCAGGCAGCCGACCAGCACCGTCGCGACGCCCATCAGGAGCAGGGTCATCACGAGCGAGACTCGGCGCCCGAACTTGTCGCCGATGTGCCCGAACAGGATGCCGCCGATGGGACGCACGAGGAACGCGACCGCGAAGGTGGCGAATGCCGAAGCCGTCTCGGCGAGCGGATCGTCGCTGGGGAAGAAGATCGGTCCGAACACGAGCGCCGCAGCGGTCGCGTAGACGTAGAAGTCGTACCACTCGATGGTGGTGCCGACGAAGGCCGCGATGCCGGCCCTGCGGGCCCTGCTGGTCGTGGACCGCGTGTCGTTCGAAGTCATGGCCGCTCCTTTGCGGATGGGGATCTGCGTTGGAGCGTACGAGTCTCGCGACGGCCTGCCAAGCACTGATCGTTCGTCCATGGGCGGCTAGACTGGTGTTCTGCGCGTCTGTGGCATCGAACCTCTGCAATGTGATGCTGTGGGACGCCTGCTACCGGGGATCTGCGCGCTCGGCAGTGCGATCCCGGGAATTCCGAGGAGGTGGAGAGATGGACCTCGACGCGGCACTCGTGCGCGCCCTGCAGGACGACGGGCGGGCGAGCATCAGCGAACTCGCGACTCGTCTCGGTCATCCTCGCGCGGTCGTCTCGGCTCGCGTGCGCCGTCTGCTCGCGGAGGGCGAGGTGCGCGTCATCGCGGCCGTCGATCCGTCGTTCCTCAGGCAGCACGTGCTCGCGCACCTGTCGGTGCAGACCGACGGCGCGGTCGGTCCGGTCGGCGCGCAGCTGCGCAGCATGCCCGACACGGTGCTGGTCTCGGCGGTCGGGGGCACCTTCGACATCGTCGCCGAGCTGCGCGTGGGGTCGATGCCAGAGCTGCAGGACCGCCTCGGTCAGATTCGCGACCTGCCCGGTGTCGCCTCGGTCAGCACGCTCGTCTACACGACGGTCATCAAGGGCTTCTTCGTGTCGGAGTACCGCGGCGCGGTGACGCTGGACGACACCGATGTCTCGCTCATCGAGCTGCTGCAGCGCGATGGGCGGATGAGCTATCGAGCCCTGGGCGACGCCGTGCGGCTCTCCGCATCGGCGGTCACGACGCGCGTGCATCGGCTCATCAGCCGCGGGGTGATCAAGATCAGCGCCGTCGAAACCCGCGGTCTCGCGCACCGGCAGCTGTCGATGGGCGTCGGCCTCAGCATGCGTGGCAACGACGAGCGGATGATCGAGGCCCTGCGCGAGTCGCGCGGCGTCGACTTCGCCACCCGCACGGTCGGCAGGTTCGATCTCGTCGCAACCCTGGTCCAGCCCTCGGCGGGAGACCTCTACGCGAGCCTCGAGCGCATCCGTGCTGACCCCGGCGTGGAGCGCATCGAGTCCTGGCTGCACCTGGCGGTGCTGAAGGAGGACTACACGCGCAGCCTGCGGCCCGCGCGGTCGTAGTCCCTTGACCGGGCCCGCGGCGAGCAACATGCTCGTCTGCGCCGTCACTCGAAGAGCCACGGACTCGGCAAGCGCAAGGCTGGCAGCGCCACGATCAACGACCGACGATGCTTCCGCTCCACCATCCCGTCGCAAGCGTCGGCGTGATGCTTGCGGCTCAGTGAAGGCTGACGGCAGTGGGCGTCACATCGCTGATCTCGCCTCAGGCACGCGGTACTCGGCATACGCACCCAGATGAATCGCGTGTAGACCACCTACAGCGGCAATCGGGATTTCGTAGTAGCGGAGTTCTCCGTCAATCACGAAGAACGCGTCGATCTCGTCCGGATCGTATGCCTGGCGCTCGCGTCCGCTCGTAGACAAATAGACCTTCCACTGTTTGCCTGTTCGCGTGGTCGTTGTTTTCACCTGCACGCGGCGAGTGCCCGACGCTCCAGAAACGAGCAAGTCGTAGCACGTGGGTTCGAGTGGCCACGACACGTCGAATCCACAGAGCGTGTACCAAGCAGCGGCGAGAAGTGATCCGGCGCGAGGTAGACGATTCACGTCCGGTTGCGGAGGAGCAACCGGAGTCTTCCCTTGAGGCGAGAGATGCACGACGTCGAGGCCGAGCCGTGCTGCATGGCCCTTGACCGCGGCAACGGACGACGTACCGCCGAGGTTGAGCTGTACAGCTACATCACTCCAAGTTGCGGAGGCGGCTACGGCGGCACGGAGACCGTCGTCCGTCCAACGACGTTGCCCCCGAAAATGGAGATAGTCGATAGCGAGCTGATCGGCACGCGAGCGAAGTGATCTCATCGCGCCCGACGACGTCGCTACAAGACCGAGTTCGCGCAGGCATCCCCGCCATGATTCGGAAGCCGCAATCGCGTCCGCGAGCTGTTCGTCGGTGTACGTCCGTCGCCGCGCCATGGGCGGACCATAGTTCCGGCTACCCACATCGCGCCGTTAGGCGGTTCTGCCAGCGTCCGACTCGACAAACCGGAGCATCGTCGTCGAAGCGATGAATTTTCGGTGGCCGATCACGTCTTACCCACCAGAAAGTCCCGGAAACCTTTCAGCTTCCGGGACCTCTCAGTCGGGCTGACAGGATTTGAACCTGCGACCCCCTGACCCCCAGTCAGGTGCGCTACCAAGCTGCGCCACAGCCCGTCGATCTTGCGATCGAGGTGCCCGAAGGCAACCAACACAGACTAGCGCATCCGAGCACCGCCAGGCGCCGCCTCAGCGACCAGAGCGGCGTCGCACGAAGTCGGCGAGATCCGCCGACTGCGCGAGGCGCGAGGGCTCGTGCACGTACATCATGTGGCCGGCCTCGTAGTAACGGTGCTCGATGTTCTCGCGCAGCGATTCGGGGATCTGCAGGTGCGCGACCGAGTCCTCGGCGGCCGAGAACGGCGTGGCGCCGTCGAACCAGCCGTAGGCGAAGTGCACGGCGAGGTGCGGGTTCTGCCGCATCGCGCGCGAGAGTTTGTCGATCACGTAGACCGGCGCGTTCTCGAACTCCTTGTAGCTCCACTGCTCGTTGACGTTCTTGCCGAACACGTGGAACGGTCCCGTGTCGCGCACGCCCAGATCGTGGTGCAGCGAGTGCTGGTACGCGGCGGCGTACGGGCCGAGGATGGCGTCCATCGACGGGTCGGCGTCCATGTGCTCGGCGATGCCGCTCGCCGCCGGCCCCGTGAAGCGCGAGTCGAGCCGGCCGACGCTCAGCCCGCGGTCGCGCAGCAGCTCGCCGAAGTAGCGCCAGTGCTCGATGCGCAGGTTCGCCCGGTCCACGTACGACGCCGATAGCCCCGTGAGGCGCGCGATCGTCGCCACGGCATCCGCGCGCTCCTCCTGCGTGAGCCGCGAGCCGCGCCCCAGCACGTACGGGTAGTCGCGAGCGGCGTAGGTGCGTGCCTCGTCAACGACATCCTCGAGTTCGCGACCCTCGTGGAAGCCGTGCTGCCATGCGGTCGCGGCGTAGAACGGCAGGTAGAGCGCGTGTGCGCGGTCGCCGCCCTGCGCGAAGTTGGCGGTGGAGAAGTCGAGCACGCTCGAGATCAGCAGCAGCCCGTTGAGGTACATCCCGAGCCCCTCCTGCAGGTGCTGGGCGAGGCCGGCGGCACGCGTGGTGCCATAGGACTCCCCCGCCAGGAACTTCGGGCTCAGCCAGCGCCCCTCGGCGGTGACCCACTGGCGGATGATCTCGGCGACCGACTCGATGTCGGCGGTGAAGCCGTGGAAGTCCTTCGCCTTCTGCCCCTCGACCGGCCGCGAGCGCCCCGTCGACACCGGGTCGATGAACACCAGGTCGCTCACCGTCAGCAGCGACTCCGGGTTGTCGATCACCGCGTAGGGCGGCGGCGCGAGCTCACCCGCATCGCCCATGACCACGCGCCGCGGTCCCAGGACGCCCATGTGCAGCCACACGCTCGCCGAGCCCGGCCCGCCGTTGAAGGCGAAGGTCACCGGCCGCGTCGTGGGATCGGCGCCGTCGAGCGTGTACGACGCGATGGCGACCTGCGCGCGGGCCTTGCGGCCGCGGAAGACGTCGTCCTCGACCTTCTCCTCCCACAGCACCACGCGGCCGGCGCGCGCCGTGTAGGCCAGCTCGCCATCGGGTGTCGACAGCGTGTGCTGCGTGGTCACGAGCTCGTCGGTGACCGACGGCTCGGCATCAATGGTCGCGGGCTTGGCGGTCTCGGTCGTCGCGGCGTCATCACTCACCCGAGCGACCCTACCCGAGGGCTCAGACGCGCTCGATGATCATCGCCGAGGCCATGCCGCCGCCGACGCAGAGCGAGACGAGCGCCCGCTGCTGGTCACGCCGCTCGAGCTCGTCGAGCGCCGTGCCGATGAGCATCGCGCCCGTGGCACCCAGCGGGTGCCCCATGGCGATCGCGCCACCCGAGACGTTCGTGCGAGCCGGGTCGACGCCCGTCTCGCGCAGCCAGTGGAGCACGACGGATGCGAAGGCCTCGTTGATCTCGTACAGGTCGATGTCGTCGTGGGTGAGCCCGGCACGCGCGAGCACCTTCCCGGTGGCGGCGACCGGCCCGGTGAGCATCAGCGTCGGGTCGGACCCCACCGACGTGGCCGCCACGATGCGGGCGCGCGGCGCCATCCCGAGCGACGACGCGGAGGCCTCGCTGCCGACCACGACCAGACCCGCGCCATCGACGATGCCGGAGGAGTTGCCGGCCGTGTGCACGTGCTCGATGCGGGTGATCTCCGGGTGCGCGCGCCGCACGACGGCGTCGAAGCCCGCCGTGCCGAAGGTCGCGAACGCGGGTGCCAGGCCGGCCAGCGCCCCCGCCGTCGTGTCGGGCCGCGGGTGCTCGTCACGATCCAGCAGCAGCATGCCGTCAGGCGTCGAGACGGGAACGATCGAGCGCGAGAAGCGGCCTTCGTCCCAGGCGTCCGCGGCACGCTGCTGCGACTGCAGCGCGTAAGCGTCGACCTCGGCGCGCGAGACGCCGTCCTTCGTCGCGATCGCGTCGGCGCTCACACCCTGCGGGATGAGACTCCACGGCACCAGGTTGCCGGGATCGACCGCGTAGGGGCCCCCGTCGGAGCCGAGCGGCACGCGCGACATCGACTCGACACCACCGGCGACGATGAGCTCGTCGAAGCCCGCGGCCACGCGACCGGCGGCGGCCGTAACCGCTTCGAGACCGGAGGCGCAGTAGCGGTTGACCTGCATGCCCGGCACCGAGTCGGGCAGCCCGGCGGCGTGCACGGCGGAGCGCGCGAGCACGCCGCCCTGCTCGCCGACCGCCGAGACCGTGCCGAGCACGACGTCGTCGATGCGGTCGGCGGCGACGCCGCGGCCTTCGAGCGCACCGAGCAGACCGCCCGCGAGCTGCACGGGATGCACCTCGGCGAGCGCACCGCGGCGACGGCCGCGGGGCGTGCGCAGGGCGTCCAGGATGAAGGCGTCAGCCATGGTGACCTCCGGGGTCTGTCGTCGGTGCTTGGTGCAGCGGTCGTCCGCCGCCGAGCCTGCGCACCGTCAGCGCTCCCGGATGGCGCGCTCGATGCGGCCCGTGAAGCTGACGACCCGCTCGAGCAGGGCCTCCGACCTGGAGGCGAGGCGCTCCGCGGTCAGCAGATGCGGCGGACCGGTGCGGATGATGTGCGAGCAGTCGAGTGCCTCGCAGATGTAGGTGCCCACCGAGCTGCCGGTGTGGCCGTCGAGGTCGGCGAGCCGGGCGCTGAACATGCGCACCTGCGTCGCGGGCTGCGTGGAGTGGCACATCGAGCACATCGCGGCGATGCCGGCGCGCAGCCCGCCGGGGGCACCGCGCAGCACGACGCCGATGAGCTGATCCCCGCGCCAGTGCACGAGGTAGCCCAGCCGCCGGAACCGCGGGTCGCGCCAGCCGAGGAACTCGCGCTCACCCCAGATGGTCTCGTGCAGACCGGGGATCGGCAGCTGCTCGAGCTCGCCTCGCGTCGCGTTCACGAAGCACTCCCGCAGCTCGGTCTCTGTCACCTCGCGCATGCTTCGACGGTATCGGATGCGCGCGTGCGAACGCTCGGAGGCAGGGCACGCACGTCCGCACATGCGTGCGTGCACGAACGCGAAGGGGTTTGCCGCCGCCGGGCTTCCACCCAGGAGAGTCCCGACGGCGGCAAGTCTGTGTCAGGCCGGCTGCAGCTGCCGGGCCTTGGCCATCTGGTCGGCCATGTGCTCGATGACGCGGATGACCTGCGAGGAGTAGCCGTACTCGTTGTCGTACCAGACGTAGAGCACCAGGTGCTTGCCGGTGGCGATGGTCGCGAGGCCGTCGACGATGCCGGCGCGGTTGTTGCCGACGAAGTCGGTCGAGACCACCTCCGCGGAGTCGGTGAAGTCGAGCTGCGCCCGCAGCGCACCGGTGAGCGAGGTCTGGCGCAGCAGCTCGTTGACCGCGTCGCGGTCGACCGGCTGCTCGAGGTTGAGGTTCAGGATCGCCATCGACACGTTGGGCGTCGGCACGCGGATCGCGTTGCCCGTCAGCTTGCCCTCGAGCTCGGGCAGCGCCTTCGCGACGGCCTTCGCGGCACCGGTCTCGGTGAGCACCATGTTGAGCGCCGCAGAGCGGCCGCGACGGGCGCCCTTGTGGAAGTTGTCGATGAGGTTCTGGTCGTTCGTGTACGAGTGCACGGTCTCGACGTGGCCGTGCTCGATGCCGTAGGCGTCGTTGATGATCTGCAGCACGGGCGTGATGGCGTTGGTGGTGCAGGAAGCGGCCGTGACGATGGCGTCGTCCGTGCCGATCGTCTCGTGGTTGACGCCGAAGACGATGTTCTTCAGCGGGCTCTTGCCGGGCGCGGTCAGCACGACCCGCTCGACGCCCGGACGGGCCAGGTGCTGCGCGAGCCCATCCTCATCGCGCCAGCGACCCGTGTTGTCGACGACGATCGCGCGCTGGATGCCGTACTCGGTGTAGTCGACCGCCGTGGGGTCATCCGAGTAGATGACCTGGATGAGGGTGCCGTTCGCGAGGATCGTGTTCTGCTCGCGGTCGACGTCGATGGTGCCGAGGAAGGCGCCGTGGACGGAGTCGCGGCGCAGCAGGCTGGCGCGCTTCTCGAGGTCGTCGTCACCGCTCCTGCGCACGACGATGGCCCGCAGGCGCAGGCCGAGGCCGCTGCCGGCATGGCCGATGAGGATGCGCGCGAGCAGCCGACCGATGCGGCCGAAGCCGTAGAGCACGACGTCGGTCGGCTCGTCCTGCGACCACGAGGGCAGGTCGGCGAGCTGCTGCCGCACCCAGTCCTCGAAGCCGTCCGCGGGCGCGTCGACCAGCAGCCTGCCGAGATCGAGCGAGACGCCGCGCAGCTCGATCTCATCGGCGATGCGCAGCACCGCCATCGAGTCCTCGACGTCGAGCACGCGCTCGCCCACGCGGCGCGCCCACTTGTGTGCCTTCAGGATGTCGATCGGCGACTGATTCACCAGCTTCTTGCCATGCACGTGCGTGACGACGTCACGCTCGCGGTAGAGGCGACCGAGGATCGGCACGGCCTGCTCGGCAAGGGCGACGCGGTCGAGCCACGCCTGGTGGGCGCTGTCGACGGGCAGGGGTTCAGCGGTTGGCACATCTTCACGATAGGCAAGCGAGTGGGCGCCACTCGGCCAGATCGCGCGTGAGGTTGCCACCAACGTGACAGAGGTGAAAATTCAGCGGAACTTTCGCCCTCTGTCAGGACACGTAGGCCTTGCCGAGCTTCCAGTAGCCGGTGAAGGTGATGCGCTGCTTGTCCATCCCGCGGTCGCGCACGAGGTGGCGCCGCGTGCCCGTGGCGAGCAACTGCTCTCCCGCGGAGTACGCATAGCCGAGGTCGCCGGAGAGCCGGAGCCCGCGCAGCTCCTCGAGCCCCGCCTCCCCCGCTCGGGCGCTGCCGCGCTCGATCCAGCGCACGTCGACGCCAGCGGGACGATGGAAGGGCTGGATGTCGTCGTGGTGGCCCACCTCGATGACGGCGACGCCGCGCACCGAGCGCTCGAGTGAGCCGCAGATCCCGGCGATCGCCGGCATCGCCGACTCGTCACCGACCAGCAGCACGTCACCGGGCAGTCCGTCGTCGTTGTACAGCAGGCCCTCGTCGAGCAGCACGGCGCGCTCGCCGCGCTCGGCTCGACCCGCCCACGCGGCGCCCGGGCCCGGATCCTCGTGGCAGACGAAATCGATGTCGAGCTCGCCCGCCTCCAGCCGGATGTCGCGCACCGTGTAGTTGCGCACCCAGGGCCGGCTCGACGCCTGCATCGCCAGGTACTGCGGGAACCACGTGCTCGGGCTCGTCGGCAAGCACAGCTCCTGCTGCCCCTCCCGGCGCATGAAGAAGCGGAACCACTGGTCGAAGCCCTGCGGTGTCATCGCGGAGACCTCGTCGCCGCCCAGCGTCACGCGGCGGATGTGCGGCGACAGCTGCTGGTTCGTCAGCACCTCGAGCTCGATGAACCTGGGTGCGACCGCTGCCACGCGCTCCGGTCCCGCCATCCGCTTCCTCCGATGCGCCTTCGATCCGCCGCCGACCTCGAGGTGAGGCAAGCCTTACCTGACCAATGTAGCAACGTCTCCGCAGCGGTGCACCCGCGTAGCATCGTCAGCAGCATGCAACTCTCTCCCGCGCGCAGGCTCCTGGCGCTCTTCACCCTGGCCCTCGGCGGCTTCGGCATCGGCACGACCGAGTTCGCCACCATGGGGATCCTGCCGCTGGCTGCGACCGAGCTCGTGCCCGGCTTCGAGGCCGACCCGGCCACCGGTATCGCACAGGCGGGCTGGATGATCTCGGCGTATGCGCTCGGCGTCGTGGTGGGCGCGCCGCTGGTCTCGGTCTTGGCGGCGCGGATGTCGCAGCGCACGCTCGTGCTGCTGCTGGTCGCCGGCTTCACCGTCGCCAACCTCGCGAGCGGCCTGATGCCGAGCTTCGAGCTCACGATGCTGGCCCGCTTCGTCTCCGGACTCCCGCACGGCGCCTACTTCGGCGTCGCGTCGCTGCTGGCGGCGCGCATCATGGGCCCTGGCAGGCAGGGCGCGGGCGTGGCGCTGGCCCTCTCCGGCCTCACGATCGCGAACATCATCGGTGTGCCGCTGGGCACCTGGCTCGGCCAGGCAGCGGGCTGGCGCTGGACCTACGTCGCCGTCGCGATCATCTTCCTGACGACGCTGGCCCTCGCCTGGCTGGTGCTGCCGCACGTGCCGGGCGATCCGAACCGCAGCGCCAAGCGCGAGCTGAGCGCCTTCCGCAGCCCGCGGCTGTGGCTCATGGTGGCGGTCGGCTGCATCGGCTTCGGCGGCTTCTTCGCCGTCTACTCCTATGCGGCAGAGATCGTGACGCGCGTCGCCGAGCTGCCGCAGTCGGCGATCGCCTGGCTGCTCGCGACCATCGGCGTCGGCATGACCGTCGGCAATGTGATCGGCGGCTGGGCGGCCGATCGGAGCCTGCGGCGCACGATCACGATCGCGTTCCCGCTCTACATCGTCTCGCTCGCGCTGTTCGCGCTGCTGGGCTCGCATCCGGTGGCCATGTTCGCCATCGCGTTCCTGATCGGCGGCACCGGATCGGTGCTCAACCCCGCCATCCAGGCACGGATCATGCGCATCGCGGGCGATGCCGAGCTGCTGGGCGCCGCCACCAACCATGCGGCGTTCAACGTCGGCAACGCGCTCGGCGCTGCGCTCGGCGGCGCCGTGATCGCGGCCGGCTTCGGCTACCTGGCGCCCGCCTGGATCGGCGTCGCGCTCGCGAGCGCGGGCTTCCTGCTGGCGCTGTGGAGCCTCGCCATCGACCGCGGTGGCCCCGACACGGCCGCGCACTCCATCATCGCGACCGTGCTGGGCCCCACCACCGCCGGCATCGAGGTGGTCGACCATGCACGCGACTGAGGGGCAGCCGCACGCCGGCGCCACCGCGCAGCCGCACGTCGATGCCACCGCGGAGCCGGACGATGCAACGCTCGGCGCCGAGTGGGCGACGATGCTCTGGGACGATCCGATCACCCTGCAGCCGTACGTCGTGCGGGTGCTCATGCGTCGATTCGGCTACAGCCGTGCGCGTGCGCACGAGCTCATGGTGCTGGCCGAGCGCGACGGTCGCACGGCCGTCGCCCACGGTGCGCGCGAGGAGCAGGAGATGCACGTCGTCGGGCTGCATGCCGACGGGCTGATCGCGACGCTCGAGCGGGTCTCCGCGTGAAGGCCTGGCGACGGGATGGCGAAGGCGTGATGTGCGCGATGCTGCCCGATGAGGCCGACATGCTCGCGAACCTCGGCCGCCAGGTGGTCGGGCTGCACCGCGCGGTCATCGATCGGCAGGCGGCGCTCGAGGATCCCGTGATGGAGCGCCTCTACCCCAGCGCCTACGGCAGCATCGAGGATGCCGCGGAGTTCCGCAGGCTCGCGGCCCCCGATATCGCGACCGACCGCATCCAGTCGATGATGCGCATGGTCGTCGACCTGGAGACGGCGCTGCCCGCGGAGGACGACGACCGCGTCGACGCGGACCTGCGGATCACCGTCGACGAGGAGGGCGCGGAGGCGTGGCTGCGGTCGCTCGGCGAGGTGCGGCTGGTGCTCCACGTGCGCACCACCCAGCACCGGTCGGCGCTCGCGCCCGACGTCACCGATGAGGACATCGCGCAGCTGCGCGATGTGGTCGACTGGTTGGGCTTCGCGCAGTCGACGCTGCTGGAGGCGCTCGAGTAGCCGGCACCGCTCCGGCACCCAGCGCAGGAGCAGTCGAGAGTGGAAGAATCGAAGGATGAGGTTCCTGTCGATCCAGTCGCACGTCGCCTACGGGCACGTCGGCAACTCCGCCGCCGTCTTCCCGCTGCAGCGCATCGGCCACGAGGTGTGGCCGGTGCTCACCGTCAACTTCTCGAACCACACCGGCTACGGCGCGTGGGGCGGCCCCGCGATCCCGGCCGCCGACGTGCGCGCCGTCGTGAACGGCATCGCCGATCGCGGCGTGCTCGGCAGCGTCGACGGCGTGCTGTCCGGCTATCTGGGCGGCGAGGACATCGTCGACGTGGTCGTGGATGCCGTGGCGCGCGTGAAGGCGCAGAACCCCGGGGCGACCTTCACCTGCGACCCGGTGATGGGCAACGCGACCTCCGGCTGCTTCGTGGCCCCGACCATCCCGCCGCTCATCCGCGAGCGCGTCGTGCCGCACGCCGACATCATCACGCCGAACCAGTTCGAGCTCGGCTACATGACCCACACCGAGCCCGAGACGCTCGACGCGACGCTCGCGTCGGCGGACCGCGCACGAGACCTGGGCCCCCGCACCGTGCTCGTCACGAGCGTGCTGCGCCCCGACCGCGAGACGCTCGAGGACGGCACCGACACCATCGAGATGCTCGCGGTCGACGACGCCGGCGCTTGGATCGTGCAGACGCCCCGGCTGCCGATCAAGGCGAACGGCTCCGGCGATGCCACGAGCGCGCTCTTCACGGCGCACTATGGCGAGACGGGCTCAGCAGCGACGGCGCTCGAGCGCACGGCGTCGAGCGTGTTCGACCTGCTGCAGGCGACGATCGACTCGGGCGAGCGGGAGCTGCGCATCGTGCAGGCGCAGGACGCCTTCGCGAACCCGCGCATGCAGTTCAGCGCCCGCCAGGTGCGCTGACGCTCATCACGTGATCTCGTGACGCGCGCGGCTCCGCCGCCCACTCCTCGATCAACGATCTCCGTAGGTCGAGGAGGATGCGGCGCAGCCGCATCCGTCACGAGACCGGAGGCAGCGAGCAGCCCCTACGTGCGGCGGGTGCGCTTCTCGCGCACGCGCATGTTCACGACGATCGGCGTGCCCGTGAAGCCGTAGTCCTCGCGCAGACGGCGCTGGATGAAGCGGCGGTACTGCGGGTCGAGGAAGCCGGTCGTGAACAGCACGAAGGTCGGCGGCCTGGTCGACGCCTGCGTCGCGAACAGGATGCGCGGCTGCTTGCCACCGCGCAGCGGGTGCGGGTGGGCGGCCGTCAGCTCGGCGATGAAGCCGTTGAGCTTGCCGGTCGGGATGCGCGTGTCCCACGCGTCGAGCGCGGTCTCGAGCGCCGGCACCAGCTTCTCGAGGTGCCGACCGGTGCGTGCCGAGATGTTGACGCGCGGCGCCCAGTCGACGTGGGCCAGATCCTTCTCGATCTCGCGCTCGAGATAGCGGCGGCGCTCGTCGTCGAGCTGATCCCACTTGTTGAACGCCAGCACGAGCGCACGGCCCGACTCGAGCACGAGGTCGATGATGCGCACATCCTGCTCGCTGAGCGGCTCGGTGACGTCGAGCAGCACGACGGCCACCTCGGCCTTCTCGAGCGCCGCCTGGGTGCGGAGCGTGGCATAGAAGTCGGCGCCCTGCTGCAGGTGGACACGGCGACGGATGCCGGCGGTGTCGACGAAGCGCCACACCCTGCCGCCGAGCTCGATCTGCTCGTCGATGGGGTCGCGCGTGGTGCCGGCGACCTCGTTGACGACCACGCGCTCCTCGCCGGCCGCCTTATTCAGCAGGCTCGACTTGCCCACGTTCGGGCGTCCCAGCAGCGCGACGCGGCGGGGCCCGCCGAGCTCCTCCTTGGCCACGGCCGAGACCTCGGGCAGCTTCTCCATGGCGATGTCGAGCATGTCGGCGACGCCGCGGCCGTGCGCGGCGGAGACGGGCAGCGGCTCGCCGAGCCCGAGGCTCCAGAGCGACGATGCCTCCAGGTCGCGGCGCGCGTCGTCGGCCTTGTTCGCGACCAGGATGACGGGACGGTTCGACTGCCGCAGCATCCGCACGACGTGCTCGTCGGTCGAGGTCGGGCCGACGTTGACGTCGACGACGAACAGCACGGCGTCGGCGAGCTCGATGGCGATCTCCGCCTGCTGCGCGACCGAGCGGTCGATGCCGCGCGCGTCGGGCTCCCAGCCGCCGGTGTCGACGATCGTGAACCGGCGGCCGTTCCACTCCGCCTTGTACGAGACCCGGTCGCGCGTGACGCCGGGCGTGTCCTCGACGACGGCCTCGCGGCGGCCCAGGATGCGGTTCACGAGCGCCGACTTGCCCACGTTCGGGCGCCCGACGATGGCGAGCACCGGCAGCGCCGGCAGCACACGGATGGCGTCAGGGTCGAACTCCGCGAGCTCGAGCAGCGCGGCGTCCTCCTCGTCGAGCTCGTAGCCCTCGAGTCCTGCGCGCAGCGCGTTGACGCGCGCCTCGTCGGTCTCGAAGTCGAGCTGCTCGACCTCGACGTCGTCGCCGGCGTCCGGCTCGAAGCCCGTCTCGGCGGTGTCCGGCTCGAAGCCGTCGTCGGTGGTGTCCGGCTCGAAGCCGCTCTGGTCAGTCATGGTGCTCCTTGGTCGCGAGACGGACGATCGCGTCGACCGTCTCGTCGAAGGTCAGGTCGGTGGAATCGACGACCGTCACGCCGTCTGCGGCGTTGAGGAAGTCGACCACCCGGGAATCGGAGGCGTCGCGAGCCGCGAGGCTCGCACCCACCTGGTACTGGTCGCCGCCGACGTCGCCGAAGCGGCGCCGGATGCGCACGGATTCGTCGGCCGTCAGCAGCACGCGCACGTCGGCGTCGGGCGCGACGACGGTCGTGATGTCTCGTCCCTCGGCGACGATGCCGGGCGCCGCGTCGGCGATGATCTCGCGGAAGCGCACATTGACGGCCTCGCGTGCGGCGATCGTGCGCGCGACGCCCGAGACCGCGCCGGAGATGCGCTCGCTGCGGATCGCTTCGGTGACGTCGGCGCCCTCGATGGCGACGTGCTGGCCACCGGCGTCGACCGTGAGCTCGAGCGAGTCGAGCGCGCCCAGGCTGCCGACCACAGTCGCCTCATCGTCGGTGTCGCCACCGCGCTCGAGGATGAGCCAGGTGAGCGCCCGGTAGGCGGCACCGGTGTCGAGGAACTGGAAGCCGAGCGCTCGCGCGACGGCGCGCGCGACCGACGACTTCCCGCTGCCGGCGGGTCCGTCGATCGCGATCACGATGCCGCGGCCGGTCGAGGTGTCGATGCTCATGCGACCACCTGCCATCCGAGCCGCTCGAGCGTCTCGTGCAGGTGGACGACGGCCTCCGGCAGCAGCGTGATCTCGGCGACGCCGAACTGCGCGCCCTCGGCGTGCTCGAGCCGCAGATCCTCGAGGTTGACGCCCGCGTCGCCGATGTCGGCGAGCAGCCGGGCGAGCTGCCCGGGGCGGTCGTCGACGCGCACCTGCACGGGCGTGAAGCGCGTGTGCGTGCCGTGCTTGCCCGGCAGTCGGGAGACGCCCTCGTTGCCGGCGCGCAGCGCATCCGCGACCGTCTTCCGGTTGCCGGGCGCGTCGGGCGCGTCGAGCGCGGCGACGAGCGTCTGCAGGTCGACCTGCAGGGCGCGCAGCTGCTCGACCACCGCTGGCGCGTTGGCGCCCAGGATCTGGATCCAGAGCGCCGGGTCGCTGGCCGCGACGCGCGTCACGTCGCGCACCCCGCCGCCGGCGAGGCGCAGCGCCTCGTCGGGCGCGTCGGCCAGGCGCGCGGCCATGAGCGAGGAGACGAGCTGCGGCACGTGGCTGACGATCGCGACGGCGCGATCGTGCTCGTCCGGCGTCGACTCGATCGGCACGCCGCCGAGATCCAGGATCAGGTCGTCGATGAGGCTGCCGCGCTCGTACGAGATGCCGTCGTGGCCGGCGATCACCCACGGTCGGCCGACGAACAGGTCGCCGGCGCCGGCGATGGCGCCGCTCTTCTCGCGCCCCGCCATCGGGTGCGTGCCGAGGTAGCGGCTGATGTCGGCGCCCAGCTCGCGCAGCTGCGCGAGCGGCACGGCCTTGACGGATGCGACGTCGGTCACCACCGCATCCGGGAACGCCTGCAGCTGCGCGGCGACGACCTGCGCGGTGACATCCGGCGGCACGGCCACCACGATGAGCTCCGGGGCGTCGCCGGGCGCGGCCAGTCGGCCCGCGCCGTAGTCGGCGGCGAGCCGCATCGCGGTCGGCGAGGCGTCGTCGAGCTGCACCTCGACGCCGCGGGCGACGAGCCCGAGGCCGATGGAGGTGCCGAGCAGGCCCGTGCCGACGATGCGGACAGGCCCGCGCAGTCGGTGAGTCACGAGCGCTCCTTCAGCTACGGCGCCGGCCTCGAGAGCGTGAGGATGGCACCGCGCTCCATCGTACTGAGTTCGCGCACCCGGCCCGACCGGAGCGTGCCGAGGTGCAGGGGCCCGAACGAGCGGCGCACGAGCTCGACCACCGGGTGGCCGGCGTGCTCGAGCATCCGCCGCACGATGCGATTGCGGCCCGAGTGCAGCGTGAGCTCGACCATCGAGTAGTTCCCCGACGGGGTGCCGATGATGCGGGCGGCATCCGCGTGGATCTCGCCGTCCTCGAGCTCGATGCCGGCGAGCAGGCTGCGGATGACGCGCTGGTCGACGCGCCCGCGCACCTTCGCGACGTACGTCTTCTCGACGCCGAAGGACGGATGCGCGAGCACGTGCGCGAGATCGCCATCGTTCGTCAGGATCAGCAGGCCGGAGGTGTCGGCGTCGAGACGGCCGACGTTGTAGACGCGCTCGGGGATCTCGGCGACGAACTCCCGCAGGTCGGGGCGGCCGCGCTCATCGGACATGGTCGAGACCACGCCGGTCGGCTTGTTGAGCATCAGGTAGCGCTTGGAGGTGTCGAGCTGCACCGCCGTGCCGTCGACCGTCACCATCGCGTCGGGCTGGATGCGCGTGCCGAGCTCCGTGACGACTCGGCCGTCGACCGTGATGCGGCCCGCGACGATCATGTCCTCGACCACGCGGCGACTGGCGACGCCTGCCGCGGCGAGCACCTTCTGGAGCCGCTCCCCCTCGCTGCTTGCGTCACTCATGCGAATACATCCTCTTCCCCATCGGGCAGCAGCGGCGAGATCGGCGGCAGCTCGTCGAGCGAGTTGAGGCCGAGCTGGGTGAGCAGCAGCTCCGTGGTCTCGTAGTTGATGGCGCCGGTCTCGGAGTCGGCGAAGGCCTCGCGGATGAGTCCGCGGCTGAGCAGCGTGCGCACCACCGAGTCGACGTTGACGGCACGGATGGCCGCCACCGCGCCGCGCGTGATGGGCTGCTTGTAGGCGATCACGGCGAGCGTCTCGAGCGCGGCCTGCGACAGCTTCGTGGGCGTCTGGGTGAGCACGAAGTCGGCGGCGTCGGTGTCGTAGGCGGCGCGCACGTAGATGCGCCAGCCGCCCCCGACCTCGCGCAGCTCGAAGCCGCGCTCCGGGCCCGCGGGCCGATCCCCCACCGCGTTGCCGTCGTAGTCGTCGCGGAGCGTCTCGATGGCGGCCTTGACGGCCTTGACGGGCGTGCGCAGCGCTGTCGCGAGGTGCACGGCCCCCTGCGGCTCGTCGGCGACCATCAGGATCGCCTCGATGCGGCGCTCGAGCGGCAGGTGCGAGCGATCCTCGGGTGCGGCCGGGTCGACGGTCGTGGGCTCGCGCGCCTCGGCCCCCGCCGCATCCGTCTCATGCATGGTCATAGTCTGCCCCCAAGCTCACGAGATCCTCGTCGCGGAAGTCGTGGCCGGTCCAGCTGATGGAGAGCTCGCCGAGCGGTTCGAGCTGCTCGAAGGTGATGGCGGCGTGGCGGTAGAGCTCGAGCACGGCGAGGAACCGCGCCACGATCACGCCCCGCGTCGCCTCGCCCGCGATCAGCTCGCGGAACGTGGTGGTGCCCGTCGACCGCAGCGACGCGACGATGTGCGCCGCCTGCTCGCGGATCGACACGAGCGGTGCGTGCAGGTGCGTGAGCCCGACGGTCGGCACCTCCTTGGGCGTCATCGCGAGCAGCGCGAGCGCGGCGAAGTCCTCGGGCGACAGCGTCCACTTGAGCTCGGGCGTGCGCTGCCGGAACCGATCCTCGAGCCGCACCGAGCGCGCGTGGCGGCGCGACTCCTCGCCGATGCGCTCGGCGGCCCACAGCGCCGCCTGCTTGAACGCGCGGTACTGGAGCAGTCGGGCGAAGAGCAGGTCGCGCGCTTCCAGCAGCGCGACGTCCTCGCTGTCGACCACGTCGCCGGCGGGCAGCAGCGAGGCGATCTTCAGGTCGAGCAGCGTCGCGGCGACCACGATGAACTCGCTCGCCTGCTCGAGCTCCTCCTGGGTGTCGAGCGTGCGCACGTAGGCGATGAACTCGTTCGTGACGCGCGAGAGGGCGATCTCGGTGACATCCATCGACCGGTTGCCGATGAGCGTCAGCAGCAGGTCGAATGGGCCGTCGAAGTTGTCGAGCGCGAGGCGGAATCCGCTCTGGTCGTCTGCTTCGGCCGGCGCGGCGTCAGACGGTGCCACGCCGCCGGGCGGTGGCGCGGCGCCGGACGGTGCAACGCCGCCGGGCGATGGCGCGGCGTCAGACGGTGCCACGGTGCCGATCAGGCGATCGCGCCGCGCGCGATCAGCTCGCGCGCGAGCTGGCGGTGCACCTCGGCCGCCGCGTGCTCGGGGGCGAACTGCGTCACGGGCACACCGGCGACGGATGCGTCGGGGAACTTCACCGTGCGGCGCACGACGGTGTGCAGCACGGTGTCGCCGAAGGCCTGCACGACGCGATCCATGACCTCGCGGGCGTGCAGGGTGCGGGAGTCGAACATCGTCACGAGGATGCCGTCGAGCTCGAGCGCCGGGTTCAGGCGGTCCTGCACCTTCTCGATCGTCTCCTTGAGGAGCGCGACGCCGCGGAGCGCGAAGAACTCGCTCTCGAGCGGGATGAGCACGCCGTGCGCGGCCGTGAGCGCGTTGACGGTCAGTAGGCCGAGGGAGGGCTGGCAGTCGATGAGGATGAGGTCGTAGTCGTCGGAGACCCGGCGCAGCACGCGGGCGAGGATCTGCTCACGCGCGACCTCGTTGACGAGGTGCACCTCGGCGGCCGAGAGGTCGATGTTCGCGGGGATGACGTCGAGCCCCTCGACGCTCGTGGTCTGGATGGCCTCGCGCGGGTCGAGCTTCGGGTTGAGGAGCAGGTCGTAGATCGTCGTGGCGTCGTGGTTGTCGACGCCGAGGCCAGCGCTCAGCGCGCCCTGCGGGTCGAAGTCGATGGCCAGCACACGGCGGCCGTACTCGGCCACGGCGGCGCCCAGGTTGATCGACGTGGTGGTCTTGCCCACGCCGCCCTTCTGGTTGCACATCGTGATGATGCGCGCGGGGCCGTGGCTCTTGAGCGGCTCGGGCACGGCGAAGTCCCGCTCGGGGCGCCCGGTCGGCCCGAGCGTGGGCGTCTCCATGCCGGCCAGGGTCTCGGTGCTGTTGCTCACGCCCCGAGTCTAGGAACCCGCGCCGACTTCTCCGGTAGCCGGGTGCGGCGTGTATCTCAACCTCTGGTTGAGGCTCCGCGCCCGTCCCGCGCCGCCCGAGGAGCCCATCCGCCGCCCAGGAGCCCATCCGCCCGTCGAGGAGCCGCGCAGCGCGTCACGAACCGAAGCCCGGTCACGAACAGAGGACGATCTGGCGATCCGTCCCCAGCAGAGGATCAACTCGACATTCTGAGCCGAATCTCCTCGTTCCGGAACAAGCCCTCACGCGAACGGCAGCTCAGGCGGCCCCGTCGAGCGCGGCGTAGATGTCGACGCTGTAGCCGTCCGGGTCCTGCACGGTCGCGTAGCGCTGCCCCCATGCCGCGTTCCAGGGCTCCCGCACCACGCGATGGCCGAGCCCCGCGAGCCGCTCGACCGTCGCGTCGACCTCCGCGGGCGAGTCGCAGCGGGCCGCAAGCGTGTGGCTCTGGCCCGGCGCTCGCTGGTAGTCGGGATCGAAGGAGCGGATGGTCTCCTCGGTGTCCCACATGAGCCGCATCCCGCCGGGCAGCACGGCCTCGGCGTGCGGAGCCGCATCCGCCTCCGCCGGGATCTCGAGCCCGAGCGCGCGGTAGAAGGGGAGCGTGCTGGCCATGTCGCGCACGACCGTGCCGATGGCGTCGAAGGTGATCATGGGCGCCACGGTACGCCCGCCGGCCACCATCGGCACCCTGCCGCCGGAAAGCGCTCAGCGCGCCCGCGGATGCGCGGTCGTGTACATGTCGCGCAGCGTGTCGGCGGTGACGTGGGTGTAGATCTGCGTGGTCGCCACCGAGGCGTGCCCGAGCAGCTCCTGCACCACCCGCACATCCGCGCCGCCCTCGAGCAGGTGGGTCGCGAACGAGTGGCGGAAGGTGTGCGGCGAGACGTGCGGGATGCCCGCCTCCTCGGCAACCCGCTGGATGATCTCCCACGCCGCCTGGCGGCTCAGCCGCCCGCCGCGAGCGCCGAGCAGCAGTGCGGGGCTCCCGCGCCCCTTCGCCGCGAGCGCCGCCCTCCCGCGCACGAGCCACGCATCCACCGCCGTCCTGGCGTAGGAGCCGACCGGCACGAGCCGCTGCTTCGCGCCCTTGCCCGTCACGCGCATGAGCCCGTGCTCCTCGAGCGACGACAGGTCGTCGACGTCGAGCGCGATGAGCTCCGAGATGCGCGCGCCGGTGGCGTACAGCAGCTCCAGCAGCGCCCGGTCGCGCAGGTTGGCCGGGTCGGTCGCGGCGCCGCCGGCGTCATCGGCGGCCGCGCCTCCCACGGTCTCGAGCAGCCGCTGCATCTGCGACACCGAGATCGCCTTCGGCAGGCGCTGCGGCAGCTTCGGCGGCCGCTGGTCCTTCGCGACGTCTTCGGCCGCGACCAGCTCGTCGACGAGCCACCGGTGCAGTGCCTTCACTGCGGAGAGGTGCCGTGCCACGGAGGAGGCGGCGAGCCCGCGGTCGGCGAGCGCGCCGCGGAATGCCGCGACATCCTCGCCGGTGATGGCAGACGCATCGGTGACGCCCCGCGCCTCGAGCACCGACAGGTATCCCGTCAGGTCGCGCCGGTAGGCGGCGACGGTGTGCTTCGACAGACCGCGCTCGATCGCGAGCTGCCGCAGCAGTCGATCGACGGCCTGCTGCGGGGTCACGCTCCGGAATTCGGCTCGGTCCGCGCCCGCGAGGCCGGATGCCAGTCGAACGGCGTCTCCGCCGGATGCGCCGTCGCGCCCGCCGCCCGCAGCTGCGTGAGCGCGAGCATCGCCGACAGCAGCGTCGCGTTGTGCAGCCGCATGCTCGCGGCAGCGCCGAGCACCTCGGCGAGCGGCACCCAGCGGCGCTCCATCTCGGCCTCCTCAGCCTCACGCTCGAAGGCGTCCGGGAGCTCCCGCACGCCGGTGGCGAGATAGACGCGGATCCACTCGGTCGACCCGCCGCCGCTGGTGGAGACGTCGATGAGCGTCTGCCAGGTGTCGGCCTCGAGATCGACCTCCTCGGCGAGCTCGCGCTGCGCGCCGACGAGCGGGCTCTCCCCCTCGATGTCGAGCAGTCCGGCAGGCAGCTCCCACAGCGTGCCGCCCGCGGGGTGCCGGTACTGGTGGACGAGCATGACCTCGTCGGCGTCGTTCAGCGCCACCACCGCGACGGCGCCCGGGTGCACGATGACCTCGCGGCGGATGCGCGCGCCACCGAGCTCGAACTCCTCGGCATCGACATCCCAGACGCGCCCGTCGAACAGCCGCTCGCGAGCGAGCACCGGCTGCGCGCCGAGCGCGTCCGCGATCATCGGGGCGCCGTCACTCGGTCGAGACCGCGTCGGTGGTCTCGTCGGTCTCGTCGAAGAGCTTCGACGCGCGCTGCCGGTCGAGCGACGCCTCGACCAGGCCGCGGAAGAGCGGATGCGCGCGGTTGGGCCGGCTGCGCAGCTCCGGGTGGGCCTGCGTGGCGATGTAGAAGGGGTGGTCGGGCAGCTCGACGTACTCGACGAGCTTCCCGTCGGGCGAGAGGCCAGAGAAGGCGAGCCCGGCCTCGGCGATCTGGTCGCGGTAGGCGTTGTTGACCTCGTAGCGGTGCCGGTGGCGCTCGTGCGAGACCGTCTCGCCGTAGAGCCGCGCGGCGAGCGAGCCCTCGTCGAGCCGCGCCTCGTACAGGCCCAGGCGCATCGTGCCGCCCAGGTCGCCGCCGTGGATGTGCTGCTGCTGCTCGGCCATGGTCGCGATCACGGGCGCGGGCGCCGCCTCGTCGAACTCGGTCGAGGATGCGCCCTCGATGCCAGCCAGGTTGCGCGCGGCCTCGATCACCATGCACTGCAGGCCGAGGCAGATGCCGAGCGTCGGGATCTCGTTCTCGCGCGTGAACTTCAGCGCGCCGAGCTTGCCCTCGATGCCGCGGATGCCGAACCCGCCGGGCACCACGATGCCGTCGAGCTCGCCGAGCTGCGCAGCGGCGCCTTCGGGCGTCTGGCAGGCGTCCGAAGGGATCCAGCGCAGGTTGACCTTGGTCTGGTTCGCGAATCCGCCGGCCTTGACCGCCTCGGTCACCGACAGGTACGCATCCGGCAGGTCGATGTACTTGCCGACCAGGCCGATCGTCACCTCGTGCTTGGGCTTGTGCACGGCGTCGAGCACCGGCTGCCAGCGCGACCAGTCGACCTCGCCCGCGGTGAGGCCGAGCTGGCCGATGAGGTAGGAGTCGAGCCCCTGCTCGGTGAGCATGGTGGGGATGTCGTAGATGGAGGGCATGTCGACCGCGTTGACGACCGCCTCCTCCTCGACGTCGCACATGAGCGCGATCTTCTTGCGGTTCGAGTCCGAGACCGGACGGTCGCTGCGCAGCACGAGCGCGTCGGGCTGGATGCCGATGGAGCGGAGCGTCGCGACCGAGTGCTGCGTCGGCTTGGTCTTCTGCTCGCCGGAGGCGCCCAGGAACGGCACGAGCGACACGTGCACGAAGAAGACGTTGCCGCGGCCGAGCTCGTGGCGCAGCTGCCGGGCCGACTCGATGAACGGCTGTGACTCGATATCGCCGACCGTGCCGCCGATCTCGGTGATGATGACGTCGGGCTGCGGATCCTGCTCTGCCTGCAGTCGCATGCGGCGCTTGATCTCATCGGAGATGTGCGGGATGACCTGCACCGTGTCGCCCAGGTACTCACCGCGGCGCTCGCGCTCGATGACGCGCGAGTAGATCTGGCCGGTCGTGACGTTGGCAGCCTGCGAGAGGTTCACGTCGAGGAAGCGCTCGTAGTGGCCGATGTCCAGGTCGGTCTCGGCGCCGTCGTCGGTGACGAACACCTCGCCGTGCTGGAACGGGTTCATGGTGCCCGGATCCACGTTGAGGTACGGATCGAGCTTCTGCATCACCACGTGCAGTCCGCGCGCGGTGAGCAGGTTGCCGAGCGAGGCGGCGGTCAGGCCCTTGCCGAGCGACGAGACGACCCCGCCGGTGACGAAGATCTGCTTGGTCACCTTGGCCGCGACATCGGCCGCGACATCGGCGGTGACCGGAGCGGTCTCCGAGGCGGAAGCCGTGGTTTCCGTGGGCTGCTGGTCGGCGTCTTGCGCAACGAGGTTCACGGGCTTCGAGCCTATCCCACCACGCGCGCATCTTCGAGCAACTCGCGGGCATGGGCGAGTGCGGTCTCGGATGCGGTGCCCGAGAGCATGCGGGCGAGCTCGGCGAGCCGCGCGTCGCCATCGACCCGGGTGACCTGCGATGCGGTGATGCGGCCGTCGGTGCCCTTCTCGACGCGCACGTGCTGCTGGGCGAAGGCCGCGACCTGCGCGAGGTGCGTGACGACGACGACCTGGCAGTGCTCGGCCAGCCGCGCGAGGCGCCGACCGATCTCGATCGCCGCGGCGCCGCCGACGCCGGCGTCGACCTCGTCGAAGACCATGGTCGGCACGCTCTCGTCGGCGAGCGCCACCTCGAGCGCGAGCATGATGCGGCTCAGCTCGCCGCCCGAAGCGCCCTTCTGCACCGGGCGCGGGGTCGCGCCCGGGTGGGGTGCGAGCAGCATCGTCACGCGATCGCGACCGTTGGCGCCGAGCGTGTCGCTCTGCTCGATCTCGACCACCAGCCTGGCGTTCGGCATCGCGAGCGCCTGCAGCTCGGCCCCGACCGCGTCCTCGAGCGCGCGGGCCGCTGCCCGGCGCAGCTCGGTCAGGCGATCGGCGATCGTCGTCGCCGTGTCGAGGTGCCGCTGCTCCTCGTCGGCGAGGCGCGCGAGCTCCTGGTCGTCGCCTTCGAGCTCCACGAGCCGCAGCGCGGCCTGCGGCGCCTGCTCGAGCGCCACATCGAGCGGGCGCCCGAGCCTGCGCTCGAGACCGGAGAGGTCTGCGCGCCGGTCCTGCACCTCGTCGAGGCTGCGCTCCGGGCGCTCGAGGTCATCCAGCGCCTTGACGATCGATGCGGATGCCTCCTGCAGCAGCGCATCCGCCTGCACGAGCAGCTCCAGCGACTCCGCGAGCGCCGCATCGTCGCCGGCGGCGCGCTCGACGAGCCGCCGGGCGACGCCGGCCTGCGTGATGGCGCCCTGCGCGATGCCACCCGGGGTCACGGCCTCGAGCGCATCGTCGCCCGCGAGCGCCGCGTGCGCCTCCGCGAGCTCAGCACGCAGACCCTCCGAGTGCTCCAGTCGGTTCGCGATCGCGGCGAGCTCCTGCTGCTCCCCCGGCTGCGGGTCGAAGGCCTCGAGCTCCTCGAGGTCGGCGCGGATCGCGGCAGCCTCCTCGGCTCGGGCGTCGTGCTGGGTGCGGATGCGCTCGGCCGCTTCGCGCGCCTCGAGCCACGCCGCGTGCTCCTGCCGATACTCCGCCAGCAGCGACTGCAGGGCGGGCCCGGCGGCGCGATCGAGCGCTGCCGCCTGCGCATCCGCCGACCGCAGCCGCTGCTGATCGGCCTGGCCGTGCACAGCCACCAGCCGGTCGGCGAGCTCACGCAGCAGCCCGGCGGGCACCGCGGCTCCCCCGGCCTGGGCGCGAGAGCGAGCGGCGCCGTCCTGCCCGCGCGAGAGCGCACGGCCGAGGATCAGCTCGTCCTCGTCGAGGCTGCCACCGGCGTCCTCGACGAGCGTGACGGCGTCCGCATCGTCGACCACCCACACGCCCTGCACGGCGGCGCGGTCCTCACCGGCGCGGATCACACCGGCATCGGCGCGCTCCCCGCGCAGCAGCGCGAGCGCCTGCACGACCATCGTCTTGCCCGCGCCGGTCTCGCCGGTGATCGCGGTGAAGCCCGGGCCGAAGGGCACCCGTGCCTCGTCGATCACGCCCAGCGAGCGGATCGTGAGCTCGTCGAGTCGCGTCATGCGCGCTTCCGCCGGAAGCCCTCGACGGGCAGGTGGAACTTGGCGACCAATCGGTCGGCGAAGGGCGCGCGAGACAGGCGCGCGAGGCGCAGCGGGCGCTCGTCGCGCGTGCCCTCGATGCGCGAGCCCTGCGGCAGGCCGAACGAGCGCCGCGAGTCGCACCACAGCATCGCGGGGCTCGAGGAGTCGTCGGCGATCGTGACCGACATCGTCGAGGTCGGCGCGACCACCAGGGGCCGCGTGAAGAGCGCGTGTGCGCCCAGCGGCACCATCAGCAGCACCTCGGCGGTCGGCCACACGATCGGGCCGCCGGCGGAGAAGGAGTAGGCGGTGGAGCCGGTGGGCGTCGCCAGCAGCACCGCATCGGTGCCGTACGACGAGATCGGGCGCCCGTCGATCTCCAGCAGGGTCGAGATCATGCGGCCGGACCCGGCCTTCTCGATCGAGGCCTCGTTGATCGCCCAGGTCTCGTGCATGAGCGTGTCGCCCTGGAACACCCGCACGCGCAGCACGAGCCGGTGCTCGACCTCGTAGTCGCGGCGCAGTGCGCGCTCCACGACCTCTGCGGTGTCGGCGACCTCGGCCTCGGCGAGGAAGCCCACGTGCCCGAGGTTGATGCCCAGCAGGGGCGCGTCGATGGCGCGCTGCAGCTCGGCGGCGCGCAGGATCGTGCCGTCGCCGCCCAGCGTCATGATCAGCTCGATCTCCGGCAGGTGCGGCTCGCCATAGGGCTCGACCGCGTCCAGCCCGTCACGGACCTCGAGCAGCACCGCGCGATCCTCCGCGAGCACCACCGGCGTCACCGACTCCGCGAGCAGTCGCCGTGCGATCGTGGCGGCTGCCTCGACGGCCGCCGCGCGTCCGGGGTGGAACGCGAGCAGGAACCTGCGATCGCTCACCACGCCTCCTTCGACAGCCTGACGGACTCCTCCAGCCATTCTGTCGGATTCGTCCCGGTGCTCGCCGAGAGGTGGGCGAGGTACTCGATGTTGCCGCGGCCGCCGACGATCGGGCTGCCCATGAGGCCCGCGGTGCCGAGGCCCGCATCCCACGCGGCCCAGAGCACCTGCTCGATGGCCTGCGCGCGCAGCGTCGGGTCGAGCACGATGCCCTCTCGCACGCCTGTGCGACCGACCTCGAACTGGGGCTTGATCAGCACGATCCAGTCGGCATCCGCCGCAGCGACGCCGGCCAGCGGGCCGATCGCGAGCGAGAGCGAGATGAACGAGAGGTCGGCGGTGACGATCGACGGTGCAGGGTCCAGCGAGCCGGGTTGGAGATCGCGCACGTTCTGCCCCTCGATGAGGGTGACGGGATGCGCGTCGACATCGAGCTGGAACTGGCCGTGGCCGACATCCAGCGCGGTCACGTGCGCGGCGCCGCGCGCGAGCAGCACCTGCGTGAAGCCGCCCGTGGAGGCGCCGGCATCGAGCGCGACGCGACCTGCCGGGTCGACCTGGAACGTGTCGAGCGCGGCGAGCAGCTTGTGCGCGGCGCGCGAGACCCACGGGTCGCCGCCCTCGATCGAGAGCTCGGTGTCCGGTCCGACCCTGTGGCTGGGCTTGAGGACGCCGCGACCGTCGACCGAGACGAGCCCGGCCGCGATGTGCTGCTGCGCCTGCGTGCGGCTGCGGGCGAGGCCGCGCTCGACCAGCGCCTGGTCGAGTCGGATCGGCAGCGGGCCGTCCGTCACGCTCGGACCGCGCCGAGCTCGGACTGCAGCCGATCGTGGATGCGGGCGAGCTGACCGGCGCGCTCGTCGAGCGGCTGCTGCTCCAGCAGCTCGAGCTCGTCGACGAGCCCGTCGGTGGCGTCGTCCACGGAGTCCTGCGCTTCGGTCATAGGAGCGAGGCTAGCGAATCGAAGCCCGCTCAGGCGTCGCTGTCGACGAAGCCCTCTCCGACCGACTCGGTCGAGGTGCTGAATCCCACGAATCGGATCGCGGGCGACCCGGTCTCGTAGGCAGTGAAGTACACGGGATTCTCGGTCTGCAGCATGTGATAGATCTCGTCGAACTTGTGCGAGGCCAGCTGCACCTGATGGAAGCTGCTGCCGATCGAGACGTAGTCGCTGGGTGGCGAGCCCGGGAAGCTGACCGCGACCGTGTCGCCATCGACCAGCTCCAGCCTGATGCTCCGGTCGTAGCTGAGCGTGCTGGCGGCGAAGACATCCACCTTGTAGGACGTGACTTCTTTGTTCCAGACGAAGGGCATCAGGATCATCTCCCGTTCGGAGACCCGGCTGGATCCCCGGTCGATCGAGGCTTCGGCCCGATCTCATCTCCCGACCTGATGCCGAGCTCCCTGCGGACGCCAGGCCGGATGGTCCGGGCGTAGCCGCACAGTACCGACGCCCGATGGGCGCATCAAGACCCCGGTTTCAGGGAGGCGCAAGGCAGGCTCTGCGGCCGCGGCTCAGAGGGCCGACTGCTCGGAGGGCCGACTGCTCAGAGCGCCAGCAGCTCGTCGGCGATGCGCAGCCCCAGCACGGGCCGGTCGGCGCTCCACACGGCGGCGCAGGCTGCACGGATCGTGTCGACGGGCCGCTCGCCGGCGCGCACCAGCGTGATGTCGATGCCGCTGCGGCGCACGGCCGCCCTGCCGACCTCGAAGTAGGTGTCGCGCGTCGACGTCTCGAGCGTCTCGCGCAGCGGCGCGATCGGCTCCGCGAGGCCGCGCAGGTCCTCGATGATGTGGTCGGGGCGCATCGACGCGTCGGCACCGATGAGGCTGGCGCCGCGGTCGACGCCCGTGAGCACCATGGCAGAGGTGATGCCTGCACGGCGCGCGCCCAGGATGTCGGTGTCGAGTCGGTCGCCCACCATCAGGGGCGCTGCGGCGCCATAGCGCTCGGTCGCCACGTCGTACATGTGGCGCTCGGGCTTGCCCGCGAACTCCGCCAGGCGTCCCACGGCGGTGTGGACGGCAGACACCAGGGTGCCGTTGCCCGGCGCGATACCGCCGGCGACCGGAATCGTCCAGTCGCCGTTGGTGGCGACCCAGGGGATGCCCGTATGCAGCGCGAACGAGGCTTCGGCGAGCTCGCGCCAGCCCACCGAGGGGTGGAAGCCCTGCACGACCGCCTTCGGCTGCTCCGCGGCGGTGCGCACGACCTGCCAGCCGCACGCCTCGACCTCCACGACGATGCCGGCGCCGCCGACCACGAGCACGGGGTCGCCGGGTTCCAGGTGCGCTGCCAGCAGCCGCATCGCGGCCTGCGGACTCGTCACGACGTCATCCGCACCGACCTCGAGCCCGAAGGACGACAGGTGCTCCGCGACTTCGGCATCGGTGCGAGAGGCGTTGTTCGTCAGGTAGACCGACCGCACACCGACGCTGCGGATGCTCTCGACGGCATGCGGGATCGCGTCCGGGCCCTTGTACACGACGCCGTCCAGATCGAGGTACAGGCAGTCGACGCCGTCGATCGGCGTGGGCTCCTGCTGCGGCGTCCTGCGGAACAGCCCCATCAGCGATCGTCGCCGTCGCGCTGCGCGGGGTCGGCCTCCCCCGCCGTGTCGTCTGCGACCAGGTCGTCACCGAAGAGCGCGTCGCCGAACAGGGCGTCGGCCTCGTCGAACGCCACGGCATCCGGGGCGCCGGCGTCCGGCGTGGACGCAGCCTCGGGCGTGGACGCAGCCTCGGGCGTGGACGCAGCGCTCTCCGCCGACGCAGCCGACTCCGACGCAGCGGCCTCGACCGTCGCATCCGGCTCCGGCACGGCTGCTGCTTCGACCGCGGCGCCCTGGACGGCGCTCGCGTCCTCGACGCCCTCGAGCGAGCCGTCGAACTCGACGCCCTCGTCCTCTTCGGCGTCGTCGGTCTCCAGCCGCTCGGTGACGATGCCCATCGATTCGAGCTCGCCGGGAGCCATCGCTGCCTCCAGTGCCTCGATCGCACGGTCGGCGAGCGCGAACCATTCCGCCGCCTCGTCGTCACGCCCAAGCTCCTCGAGCACGCCGGCGAAGCTCGCGAACAGCGCCGGGCTGTACTCGAAGGCCTTGTCGCGCCGCAGCTCAGGGATCCGCAGCTCCTCGAGCGCGGCATCCTTCTGGCCGAGGTCGAGGCGCGCGCCGGACTTGACGATCGCGAGCTCGACGCGCACCGCTGCCTCCAGCGTGGACGCGTCGACGGAGCGCGCCAGCTCGAGCGCCTTCTCGGGACGGCCCAGGCCGCGCTCGCAGTCGGCCATCAGCGGCACCTGGTCGTCACGACCCGTGATGCGTCGATACGTGCGCAGCTCGCGGAGCGCGAGCGTGAAGTCGCCCAGCTGGTAGGCGGTGATCGCGAGCGTCTCGCGCACCACGCCGATGCGGCCGGCGCGTCGGGCCGCGGCCAGCGCGTGCTGGTGCGCCAGCTCAGGATTCTCGTCGATCAGCTCGGATGCCCGGGCCATGTGCTTCGCAACGTAATCGGCGTTGTCCTTCGTGAGCGTCTTCAGCTGCGCGCGGGCGCCGATGTCGAGATCTTCGGCCTGGATGTCTTCGGGCAGGTCGGGCGCGATGAAGTCGTCATCGCGCACCTGCTTGAAGCTCTCGCCTGAGCCGTCGCCTCGATGCTCGAAGTCGCGTCCCGGACGCGCGGCGTCGCGCTGCGGACCCTGGTTGCGCTCGCGCTGATCGTCGCGACGACGCTGATCGCCGCGGCCGAAGCCTTCGCCATCACGCTGGGGGCGTCGGTCACGGTCGCTGGAGCGGCGCTCGCCATCGCGCTGGGGCTTCCGGTCGCTGAACTTCCGGTCGCCGTCACGCTGCGGACGCTGGTCGCGGTCGCCGAAGCGACGCTCGCCATCGCGCTGCGGGCGCTGATCGCGGTCACCGAAACGACGCTCACCATCACGCTGCGGCTTCCGGTCGCCGAACTTCCGGTCGCCGTCACGCTGCGGACGCTGGTCGCGGTCGCCGAAGCGACGCTCGCCGTCGCGCTGCGGGCGCTGATCGCGGTCACCGAAACGACGCTCACCATCACGCTGCGGCTTCCGGTCGCCGAACTTCCGGTCGCCGTCACGCTGCGGACGCTGGTCGCGGTCACCGAAGCGACGCTCACCATCACGCTGGGGCTTCCGGTCGCCGAACTTCCGGTCGCCGTCACGCTGTGGACGCTGGTCGCGGTCGCCGAAGCGACGGTCGCCATCACGCGCTGGACGACGATCGCCATCGCGCTGCGGGCGGCGGTCACCATCGCGCTGCGGGCGACGATCGCCCTCGCTCGAGGGCCGAGCACCGTCGGGCCGATAGCCGCGGTCACCGGGGCGGAGCTTGCGCTCGCTGTCGCCGGCGGGACGACGATCGCCATCGCGCTGCGGACGCGAGTCACGGTCGCCAAAGCGACGCTCGCCGTCACGAGGAGGCCGGCGGTCGCCGTCGCGCGGAGGCTTGCGATCGCCGAATCGGCGATCCCCGTCCCCGGGTGGTCGACCTGCGTCACCGGATGTGCGGCGGCGGTCGTGGTCCCGACCGGAGTTGCGGTCTGCCTCGTCGTTCATGGCTCCATGCTCTCATTGGTGGGGACAAATGAAAAAAGGGGCCCCAGACGAATCTGGGGCCCCTTTCCAAAAGAAGTCCGGCGGTGTCCTACTCTCCCACAGGGTCCCCCCTGCAGTACCATCGGCGCTGAGAGCCTTAGCTTCCGGGTTCGGAATGTGACCGGGCGTTTCCCTCTCGCTATGGCCGCCGAAACACTATTGATGTTTCGATCTGCACAGCTCTTCGCATTGCAGCGAAGGGCTGCGGTTCTCGACCGTACATCGAGAACCACAAAGTGGACGCGAGCAGCAAGCTCATATATATGTTATCAAGTCATCGGCTTATTAGTACCGGTCAGCTTCATGGGTCTGTAGTCCCCACTTCCACATCCGGCCTATCAACCCAGTAGTCTAGCTGGGAGCCTCTCGCCCGAAGGCATGGAAGTCTCATCTTGAGGCCGGCTTCCCGCTTAGATGCTTTCAGCGGTTATCCATCCCGAACGTAGCTAATCAGCGGTGCTCCTGGCGGAACAACTGACACACCAGAGGTTCGTCCAACCCGGTCCTCTCGTACTAGGGTCAGATCCTCTCAAACTTCCAACGCGCGCAGCGGATAGGGACCGAACTGTCTCACGACGTTCTAAACCCAGCTCGCGTGCCGCTTTAATGGGCGAACAGCCCAACCCTTGGGACCTACTCCAGCCCCAGGATGCGACGAGCCGACATCGAGGTGCCAAACCATGCCGTCGATATGGACTCTTGGGCAAGATCAGCCTGTTATCCCCGAGGTACCTTTTATCCGTTGAGCGACAGCGCTTCCACAAGCCACTGCCGGATCACTAGTCCCGACTTTCGTCCCTGCTCCAGTTGTCACTGTCACAGTCAAGCTCCCTTGTGCACTTACACTCGACACCTGATTGCCAACCAGGTTGAGGGAACCTTTGGGCGCCTCCGTTACTTTTTGGGAGGCAACCGCCCCAGTTAAACTACCCACCAGGCACTGTCCCTGAACCGGATTACGGTTCGAAGTTAGATATCCAGAGTGACCAGAGTGGTATTTCAACAATGACTCCACCCGAACTAGCGTCCGAGCTTCACAGTCTCCCACCTATCCTACACAAGCCACACCGAACACCAATACCAAGCTGTAGTAAAGGTCACGGGGTCTTTCCGTCCTGCTGCGCGTAACGAGCATCTTTACTCGTAGTGCAATTTCGCCGAGTTCGCGGTTGAGACAGCTGGGAAGTCGTTACGCCATTCGTGCAGGTCGGAACTTACCCGACAAGGAATTTCGCTACCTTAGGATGGTTATAGTTACCACCGCCGTTTACTGGGGCTTAAATTCTGAGCTTCGCTTACGCTAACCCTTCCTCTTAACCTTCCAGCACCGGGCAGGCGTCAGTCCGTATACATCGACTTGCGTCTTCGCACGGACCTGTGTTTTTAGTAAACAGTCGCTTCCCACTGGTCTCTGCGGCCTTCAAACGCTCGGGCAGCTAGTGCCGTCACGCCTCAGGCCCCCCTTCTCCCGAAGTTACGGGGGCATTTTGCCGAGTTCCTTAACCACGATTCTCTCGATCTCCTTAGTATTCTCTACCTGACCACCTGAGTTGGTTTGGGGTACGGGTGACTAAAACCTCGCGTCGATGCTTTTCTTGGCAGCATAGGATCACAGACTTCCCTCTAGGGTTCGGCAAAGCTCTCAGGCTTAATGTGGGACGGATTTGCCTATCCCACGCCCTACGGCTTACCCGGACTCAACCATCGGCCCGGTTCTGCTACCTTCCTGCGTCACACCTGTTAATACGCTAGCCGCCCCAGCATAGGGTCGAGTGCTAGGCCAAGGACGTCACCCCGAAGGGATCGGTCCAAGGATTCAGACTCTTAGCATTACTGGTTTAGCTTGGGCGGTTTTTCGTCAGCTCAGGATTATCAACCTGATGTCCATCGACTACGCCTGTCGGCCTCGCCTTAGGTCCCGGCTTACCCAGGGAAGATTAGCTTGACCCTGGAAACCTTGGTCTTTCGGAGGACTGGTTTCTCGCCAGTCTTTCGCTACTCATGCCTGCATTCTCACTCGTGTGGCGTCCACGGCTGGATTACTCCGCCGCTTCACTCGCCACACGACGCTCTCCTACCAATCCGTACGCCTGGACAGACAAGCTGCCGAGCTGTTGTACGAATTCCACGACTTCGGTGGCGTGCTTGAGCCCCGTTACATTGTCGGCGCAAAATCACTTGACCAGTGAGCTATTACGCACTCTTTCAAGGGTGGCTGCTTCTAAGCCAACCTCCTGGTTGTCTAAGCAACTTCACATCCTTTTCCACTTAGCACGCGCTTGGGGACCTTAGTCGGTGGTCTGGGTTGTTTCCCTCTCGACGATGAAGCTTATCCCCCACCGTCTCACTGCTGCGCTCTCACTTACCGGCATTCGGAGTTTGGCTGACGTCAGTAACCTTTTGGGGCCCATCGGCCATCCAGTAGCTCTACCTCCGGCAAGAAACACGCAACGCTGCACCTAAATGCATTTCGGAGAGAACCAGCTATCACGAAGTTTGATTGGCCTTTCACCCCTATCCACAGCTCATCCCCTCAGTTTTCAACCTAAGTGGGTTCGGTCCTCCACGAGGTCTTACCCTCGCTTCAACCTGGCCATGGATAGATCACTTCGCTTCGGGTCTAGGACATGCGACTGAATCGCCCTATTCAGACTCGCTTTCGCTACGGCTACCCCACACGGGTTAACCTCGCCACATATCGCTAACTCGCAGGCTCATTCTTCAAAAGGCACGCTGTCACAGCTACCAAGGCTGCTCCAACGGTTTGTAAGCAAACGGTTTCAGGTACTATTTCACTCCCCTCCCGGGGTACTTTTCACCTTTCCCTCACGGTACTTGTCCGCTATCGGTCATCTGGGAGTATTTAGGCTTACCAGGTGGTCCTGGCTGATTCACACGGGATTTCTCGGGCCCCGTGCTACTTGGGATGAACCTCACGCCATTGCGCAGTTTCGGCTACGGGATTGTCACCCTCTGTGATGGACCTTTCCAAGTCCTTCGCCTACCGCGGTCTGTAACGTTTGCTGATCGGCAGATCAACTGAGATGTCCCACAACCCCGATCGTGCAACGCCTGCCGGCTATCACACACGATCGGTTTAGCCTCTTCCGCGTTCGCTCGCCACTACTTACGGAATCACTGTTGTTTTCTCTTCCTGTGGGTACTGAGATGTTTCACTTCCCCACGTTCCCTCTACCCGCCCTATATATTCAGGCGGGAGTCACTGGGTCAGCACGCTGCCCAGCGGGGTTTCCCCATTCGGAGACCCTCGGATCAAAGCTCGTTTATCAGCTCCCCGAGGATTATCGCAGATTACTACGTCCTTCATCGGCTCCAGATGCCAAGGCATCCACCGTTTGCTCTTAGAAACTTGACCACATACATGAGTATTGGTTAATCGGCAGCCCGAAGGCTGCTGACCAATGATCTAATTATTAGATCTTGTGATCCGAGCCGAAGCTCGAATCTAAGATGCTCGCGTCCACTGTGTAGTTCTCAATTTACGGTCGGTACCGACGACTTCAGCGCTATGCGCGTCAGCCGGCCGGTCCGAGGGTTCTTCCGACGCCAAAAGGCGCCGTCCGGTCCCTCAGGACCCAACAGCGTGCATGCACCCGATCTCCTGAGTCCCGCGGTTCCGAGCTGCCTAAGCAGCTGTACTGAGCTGGACTCGATCAATCGAGTGCCAATGTCAATGTTCCACCCATGAGCTGACCACCGGTCGACGTATGCGACCGAAGTGGCTCTGCGCCGGCTGTGCCGGCGAGATGCTCCTTAGAAAGGAGGTGATCCAGCCGCACCTTCCGGTACGGCTACCTTGTTACGACTTAGTCCTAATTACCGATCCCACCTTCGACGGCTCCCTCCAAAAGGTTAGGCCACCGGCTTCGGGTGTTACCGACTTTCATGACTTGACGGGCGGTGTGTACAAGGCCCGGGAACGTATTCACCGTAGCGTTGCTGATCTACGATTACTAGCGACTCCGACTTCATGAGGTCGAGTTGCAGACCTCAATCCGAACTGAGACCAGCTTTTTGGGATTCGCTCCACCTTACGGTATCGCAGCCCATTGTACTGGCCATTGTAGCATGCGTGAAGCCCAAGACATAAGGGGCATGATGATTTGACCTCATCCCCACCTTCCTCCGAGTTGACCCCGGCAGTATCCCATGAGTTCCCACCATTACGTGCTGGCAACATAGGACGAGGGTTGCGCTCGTTGCGGGACTTAACCCAACATCTCACGACACGAGCTGACGACAACCATGCACCACCTGTATACGAGTGTCCAAAGAGTTCACTGTCTCCAGTGCGTTCTCGTATATGTCAAGCCTTGGTAAGGTTCTTCGCGTTGCATCGAATTAATCCGCATGCTCCGCCGCTTGTGCGGGCCCCCGTCAATTCCTTTGAGTTTTAGCCTTGCGGCCGTACTCCCCAGGCGGGGAACTTAATGCGTTAGCTACGACACGGAGACCGTGGAATGGTCCCCACATCTAGTTCCCAACGTTTACGGCATGGACTACCAGGGTATCTAAGCCTGTTTGCTCCCCATGCTTTCGCTCCTCAGCGTCAGTTACGGCCCAGAGATCTGCCTTCGCCATCGGTGTTCCTCCTGATATCTGCGCATTCCACCGCTACACCAGGAATTCCAATCTCCCCTACCGCACTCTAGTCTGCCCGTACCCACTGCAAGCCCGAGGTTGAGCCTCGGGATTTCACAGCAGACGTGACAAACCGCCTACGAGCTCTTTACGCCCAATAATTCCGGACAACGCTTGCACCCTACGTATTACCGCGGCTGCTGGCACGTAGTTAGCCGGTGCTTTTTCTGCAGGTACCGTCACTTTCGCTTCTTCCCTGCTAAAAGAGGTTTACAACCCGAAGGCCGTCGTCCCTCACGCGGCGTTGCTGCATCAGGCTTGCGCCCATTGTGCAATATTCCCCACTGCTGCCTCCCGTAGGAGTCTGGGCCGTGTCTCAGTCCCAGTGTGGCCGGTCACCCTCTCAGGCCGGCTACCCGTCGTCGTCTTGGTGAGCCGTTACCTCACCAACTAACTGATAGGCCGTGAGCTGATCCTTGACCGAAGTTCTTTCCACCCCCTGGAGATGCCTCCGAGGGTCGTATCCGGTATTAGACGCCGTTTCCAGCGCTTATTCCAGAGTCAAGGGCACATTGCTCACGTGTTACTCACCCGTTCGCCACTAATCCAGAGGAGCAAGCTCCTCCTTCATCGTTCGACTTGCATGTGTTAAGCACGCCGCCAGCGTTCGTCCTGAGCCAGGATCAAACTCTCCGTAAAGAAAAGTTGCGTACCAACCGGGGAAAACCGGATGGCAGCGAGTTTGATGCTGACAAAATAGACTGTCTACTGACAATCTGTCTTATCCAAAGGAATCGTTCTGTCCGAAGACAGGACGAGTTAATAATTTGGCATTTGACATTGTGCACGCTGTTGAGTTCTCAAGGATCGGACGCTCTCGTGCTTTCCCTTCCGGGTCAGCGCCGAGGCAACTTCTCTATCGTAACCACTTCCTGGCGAGTGTCAATTCGACACGCCGTGCGGAGCTTGACTCCCACCGGATCTTCAGTCCCGGTTCGTGGCAACCTGTCTAGGTTACACGATCCGGAGTGACTGTCAAGTCGGCTTCTGCCTGGCTTTCGAGTTCGTTCCGGGTTGTGGCAACCTGTCTAGGTTACGCGATCCGGAGCGACTGTCAAGTCGGCGTGTCGCGCTGCCGGCTGCTGTTGCTGCCGACGTGCGCTCCGCACTTTCACCATTGAAGTGGATTGTCACCATACTCGCTGTCCGGCTCAGCACGCAAACTGCGCGGTGCCTTGCGGCGAGGAGGTGGTCCCTCTTGATCCGCTGGCCTCTCGGCTCTGCGTCTTTGGGGTGACAGGTAGAAACATTACAGGCAGGCAGCCCGTGGTGCGCAAAACGCCTGCATCCCGGGCGTGTCTCGCCGTCTTTCTGCGTAAAACGGCGACGGGGGCCCTCAGGCCCCCGTCGTGGTGTTCGCGTCGATCGCGGTGTCGACACCTGCGAGTGTCTTCTTGCCGCGTCGCAGGATCGCGAATCTGGTGTGCAGCAGTCGCCCCTCCAGGGTGGCCGCGGCGTCGTCGATGCGCTCGTTGTTGACGCTGACCCCGCCCTGCGCGATCGCGCGCCGGCCGTCCGAGAGCGTGTCGACCAGCCCTGTCTCCAGCAGCAGCTGCAGCACCGGCGCATCAGGGGTGGCGGTCGCGTGCTTGTCGAGCGAAGCCACCGCGGCAGCCAGCGTCGGCTCGTCGAGAGCACCGAGATCGCCCGATCCGAACAGTGCCTGCGAAGCATCGATCGCCTGCTGCGTCGCCTCGGGGCCGTGGATGAACGTCGTCGCCTGGATCGCCAGCTCGCGCTGCGCCTCGCGCCGGAACGGCGCATCGGCAGTCACCTGCGCCAGCTGCTCGATGCGGGACGAGGGCAGGAACGTGAACGACTTCAGCAGCTGCACCACGATCGCGTCGTCCTGGTTGAGCCAGAACTGGTACATCGCATACGGCGTCGTGAGCTTCGGATCGAGCCAGACAGCATTGCCCTCGCTCTTGCCGAACTTCTTCCCGTCGGCGTCGGTGATGAGGGGCGAGCCGAACGCGTGCGCGTGCGCGCCCTCCGCCTTGCGGATCAGCTCGGTGCCGGCGGTGAGGTTGCCCCACTGATCGCTGCCGCCGAGCTGCATCGTGCATCCGTAGCGCAGGTAGAGCTCCCGGAAGTCGAGCCCTTGCAGCACCTGGTAGCTGAACTCGGCGTAGGAGATGCCCTCGTCGGATTCCATGCGCGAGGCGACGGCGTCCTTCTTCAGCATCGTGCCGACGCGGAAGTGCTTGCCGATCTCGCGGAGGAAGTCGACGGTCGACATCGGCGCCGTCCAGTCGAGGTTGTTCACGAGCCGCACCGCGTTGTCGCCCTCGGCGGAGAGGAAGCGCATCGTCTGCTCGCCCAGGTAGGTGACCCACTCGGCGACGGTCTCTCGCTCGTTCAGCTGGCGCTCGCTCGTCGGCTTCGGGTCGCCGATCAGCCCGGTCGAACCGCCGACGAGCGCGAGCGGCCGGTGCCCCGCGAGCTGCAGGCGCCGCATGATGATCAGCTGTGCCAGGTTGCCGAGGTGCAGGCTCGGCGCGCTCGGGTCGAAGCCGCAGTAGAAGGTGATCGGCTCGCCCGCGAGGGCCTCAGCGAGTGCCTCGGGATCGGTGGAGACATGCACGCTGCCGCGATACTGCAGCTCGTCCCAGACACTGTCGAATGCTGGGTCGAGTTGGATGGCGGCGGGTTCGATCACTCGACAAATCTACCCGAGCCGCTCGAGCCGCTCGTCCAGCGCGCGGCGCTGCGCCGCGACCGCCGTGCCGGCCGTGCCACCGATGCCGGAGCGAGAGGCGATCGCGCCGTCGACGGTGAGCACCTCGCGCACCTCCGGGGTCAGGTGCTCGGAGATCGAGCGATAGTCCTCGTCGCTCGCCTCATCGAGCTCGATGCCGCGCTGCTCGCACAGCCGCACGAGCTCGCCCGAGATCTCGTGCGCATCGCGGAACGGCACGCGGCGGCGCACGAGCCACTCGGCCACGTCGGTCGCGAGCGCGTAGCCGGCCGCCGCACCCGCGCGCATCCGCGCCTCGTCGAAGTCGAGCGTCGCCACCATCCCCGCGAAGGCGGGCAGCAGCACCTGCAGCTGATCGACCGCGTCGAAGACCGGCTCCTTGTCCTCCTGCAGATCGCGGTTGTAGGCGAGCGGCAGGGCCTTCAGCGTCGCCAGGAGCCCCACGTGGTCGCCGATCAGTCGGCCCGCCTTGCCGCGCGCCAGCTCCGCGATGTCGGGATTCTTCTTCTGCGGCATGATCGAGGAGCCGGTCGAGAAGCCGTCGTGCAGCTTGGCGAAGCCGACGTCGCGGGTCGACCAGAAGATGACCTCTTCGGCGAGGCGCGAGAGGTCGATGGCCGTCATGGTCAGCACGAAGGTCAGCTCTGCCACGACATCGCGCGCCGCCGTGGCGTCGATCGAGTTGGGGCTGGGCGTCGCGAGGCCGAGCTCGCGCGCGACGAGCGCGGGATCGAGCCCGAGGGTGGAGCCGGCCAGTGCCCCCGCGCCGTAGGGCGACTCCCCCGCGCGCAGCCGCCAGTCGGCGAGCCGCTCGAGGTCGCGCAGCAGCGGCCACGCGTGCGCGAGCAGGTGGTGCGAGAGCAGCACCGGCTGCGCGTGCTGCAGGTGCGTGCGTCCCGGCATCGGTGCGTCGGGGTGCGCGTCGGCCTGCATCCGCAGCGCCTCGATGACGGCGCGGATGCCGCGAGCGACCTCCTCGGTCTCCTCGAGCATCCACACCCGCACGAGCGTCGCGATCTGGTCGTTGCGCGAGCGGCCGGCGCGCAGGCGGCCGCCCAGGTCGGGCCCGGCGATCTCGATGAGCCCGCGCTCGAGCGCACCGTGCACATCCTCGTCGGACTCCGCCGCGGCGAAGGCGCCGGTGCGCACCCGCTCGCTCAGCTCGTCGAGCGCGCTGCGCATGGCTGCCAGCTGCTCGTCGTCGAGCAGGCCGGCGGCGTGCAGCGCGGTCGCGTGGGCCTTGGAGCCGCGGATGTCGAGCTGCGCGAGCCGCCAGTCGAAGTGCGTCGACTTCGAGAGCCTCGCCATCTCGGGGCTCGGCCCCGAGGCGAAGCGGCCGCCCCACAGCGACCCCTCGTTGGTGCCGTGCGAGCCCTCGGTGGCGCCGCGGCCGGGCTGACCCTGCTCGGCGCTCATGCGTCTGCCTGCTCGAGGAGCCATGCGAGCAGCGCCTTCTGCGCGTGCAGGCGGTTCTCCGCCTCGTCCCAGATGATCGACTGCGGGCCATCGATGACATCCGCCGCCACCTCGAATCCGCGATCCGCCGGCAGGCAGTGCATGAAGGCCGCGTCGGGCTTGGCCTGATCCATGAGCGCCTGATCGACCTTGAAGTCGCCGAAGGTGGCGACCCGCTCGGCCTTCTCGTCCTCCTTGCCCATCGAGACCCAGGTGTCGGTGACCACCACGTCGGCATCCGCGACGGCCTCGGATGCGCTGCTCACGACCACGGCGCTGCCGCCGGTCTCGGCCGCGATCCGCTGGGCGTCGGCGACGACGTCGGGCTCGGGCGAGTGCTCGGCGGGCGAGCCGACGCGCACGTGCATGCCCGCGGTCGCGCAGGCGAGCAGGTAGGACTGCCCCATGTTCGAGCGGCCGTCGCCGACGAAGGCGACCGTGAGCCCGGCGAGCTCGCCCTTGTGCTCCTGGATCGTCAGCAGATCGGCGAGCAGCTGGCACGGGTGGAAGTCGTCCGAGAGCGCGTTCACGACCGGCACCGTCGTGGTCGCCGCCATCTCCTCGAGGCCCGCCTGCGCATAGGTGCGCCAGACGATGGCCGCGACCTGGCGCTCGAGCACGCGGGCGGTGTCGGCCGCCGTCTCCTTGCCGCCCAGCTGGCTCGAGGCCGTCGAGATGATGAGCGGCGAACCACCCATGTCGGAGATGCCGACGTGGAACGAGACCCGCGTGCGGGTCGACGACTTGTCGAAGATGACCGCGACCGTCTGCGGGCCCTCGAGCGGGCGCTCGGCCCAGCGATCCCGCTTCATGCGCACGGCTCGCTCGAGCACCTCGCGCTGCTCGGCGGGGCTCAGGTCGTCGTCGCGGAGGAAGTGGCGCGTCATGCGTGCTCCTTGTCGGAGATCGGGGTCTGTGGCAGTGCGGTGCTATCTGGGGATGCGATGTCGGGAGCCGCGGTGTCGGATGCCCGCACCACCTCGGTGCCGGAGCCGGCGGTCGTGAAGATCTCGGCGAGGATCGAGTGCGGCGCGCGGCCGTCGATGATCGCCGCCTTCGGCACGCCAGCGCGCACGGCGGTGAGGCACGCCTGCATCTTCGGGATCATCCCCGACTCCAGGCTCGGCAGCAGCGCCTCGAGCTCGACGTCGGTGATCTCGCTGATGAGCGAGCCCCGGTCGGGCCAGTCGCGGTAGAGCCCCTCGACGTCGGTGAGGATGACGAGCTTCTGCGCGCCCAGCGCCGCCGCGAGCGCTGCGGCGGCGGCGTCGGCGTTCACGTTGAGCGACTCCCCCGGCGCGTCCCCGTCGGGCGCGATCGAGGAGACGACCGGGATGAGCCCCGCGTCGAGCAGCCGCTGCACGGGCGTCGGATCGACGGCGACGACGTCGCCGACCTGGCCGAGGTCGATGTCCTCGCCGTCCACCACGGTGCCGCGTCGGCGACCCGTGAAGAGCCCCGCGTCCTCGCCGGAGAGCGTCGCCGCGAGCGGTCCGTGCCGGTTGATGAGCGAGACGAGCGTGCGCGCCACCTGGCCCGTGAGCACCATCCGCACGACATCCATGGCCGCACGGCTGGTCACGCGGTAGCCACCGCGGAACTCGCTCTCGATCCCGTGGATGCGCAGCGCCTCGCTGATCTGCGGGCCACCGCCGTGCACCACCACGGGCGAGATGCCCACGTGGCGGAGGTACACCATGTCCTCGGCGAAGGCGCGCTGCAGCTCGTCGCTGACCATGGCGTTGCCGCCGTACTTCACGACCATCGTCGCGCCGCGGAATCGCTCGAGCCACGGCAGTGACTCGATGAGCGTCTCGGCCTTGTGGGCGACGTCCCCTGCTCTAGCTCGCATAGGCCGAGTTCTCGTGCACGTAGTCGTGGGTGAGGTCGTTGGTGCGGATGCTGGCGGTCGCCTCTCCCGCGAAAAGGTCGATGCCGATATGGGTCGCGCGCGGCGTCAGATCCACCTCGTCGCGGGGCCGATCGGGCGTGCCGGCGTGACACATGCGCACACCGTTGAAGGTGACGTCGACGACGTACGGGTCGAAGGCCGCATCGGTGGTGCCCATCGCGGCCAGCACGCGCCCCCAGTTCGGGTCGTTGCCGAAGATCGCCGCCTTGAACAGGTTGGAGCGGGCGACCGAGCGGGCAACCGTCACGGCGTCGTCCTCGGTGGCGGCGGAGCGCACCTCGATGGTGATGTCGTGGCTCGCGCCCTCGGCGTCGAGCTGCAGCTGCTGCGCGAGGTCGTCGCACACGGCCGCCACCGTGGCGGTGAGCTCGGCCTCGTCGGCCGCGGTGCCGGAGGCGCCGGAGGCGAGCAGCAGCACGGTGTCGTTCGTCGACATGCAGCCGTCGGAGTCGAGGCGGTCGAAGGTGACGCGCGTCGCCGCGCGCAGCGCGCGATCGAGCACGTCGGGCTCGGCGACTGCGTCGGTGGTGATGACGACGAGCATGGTCGCAAGGCCCGGCGCGAGCATGCCGGCGCCCTTCGCCATGCCGCCGACCGTGAATCCGGCGCCAGTGGCGACCGCCTGCTTCGGCACCGAATCGGTGGTCATGATCGCCTGGGCCGCGCGCAGACCCGCCGCCTCGTCGTCGGCGAGCGCCGCCGCGGCCGCGTCGACCCCCGCCAGCACGCCCTGGCGGAACGTCTCGTCACCGATGCCGATCAGCCCGGTCGAGCAGACCTGCACGTCGATGGCGCCGATCGCCAACCGCTCGGCGACGCGCTCCGCGGTCTGGTGCGTGGTCTGGAAGCCGAAGGATCCGGTGAAGCAGTTGGCGCCGCCGGAGTTGAGGATCACCGCGCGAGCGCTGCCGGACCGCAGCGCCTGCTCGCTCCACAGCACGGGGTTCGCCTTGGCGCGGTTGGCCGTGAAGACGCCCGCGGCGGCCGAGAGCGGGCCGTCGTTGACGACCAGCGCCACGTCGAGGGCGCCGGTCGACTTCAACCCGGCTGCGACGCCTGCGGCGCGGAATCCGGCGGCAGCGGTCACGCTCACGGCGCGACTCCGTCGATGGAGAGCCCGAGATCCTCGTTGAAGCCGAGTGCGATGTTCGCCGACTGGATCGCCGCGCCGGCGGTGCCCTTGCCGAGGTTGTCGATCGCGGCGATCACCACGACGCGGCCGGCGGCCTCGTCCAGGCCGATGCCCAGGTGCACCGAGTTCGATCCCACGACATCCGCCGTGCGCGGGTAGTGGCCCGCATCCGTGACGTGGATGAACGTCTCGTCGCCGTAGGCGGTCAGCCATGCGGAGCGCACCTGCTCGGCCGTGGCATCGCCGACGAGCGGCGCGGTCACGGTCGCGAGGATGCCGCGCGCCATCGGCACGAGCACGGGGGTGAACGAGTGGCGGATGTCGCCGCCGCCGGCGGCTCGCAGGTTCTGCGCGATCTCCGGCAGGTGGCGGTGCGTGCCGCCGACCCCGTAGGGCGTGGCCGATCCGGTGAGCTCGGCAGCCAGCAGGTGGGTCTTCGCGGCGCGACCGGCGCCGGACGATCCGACAGCGAGCACCGAGGTGATCTCGGTGGTGTCGACGATGCCGGCGGCGACGCCGGGCGCGAGCGCGAGGGTGACGGCCGTGGCGTTGCAGCCGGGCACCGCGATTCGCCGCGCGGCTCGGAGCTCACGGCGCTGGCGTCCACCATCGGCCAGGATCAGCTCCGGCATGCCGTAGGGCCAGGTGCCCGAGTGCTCGGAGCCGTAGAAGGCCTGCCACTGATCGGCGCTCTCCAGCCGGTGGTCGGCGCCCGCATCGACCACGAGCGTCGACTCCGGCAGCCGGGCAGCGAGCGCGCCGGAGTGCCCGTGCGGCAGCGCGAGGAAGACGACGTCGTGGCCTGCGAGGACCTCCGGCGTGGTCTCCTGGAAGGTCAGGGAGGCGAGGGATCGCAGGTTGGGGTGCACGGAGACGAGGGGCTGCCCGGCATTGGAGTGCGCGGTGACCGTGCGCACCTCCAGCTCGGGGTGCTGCGCGAGCAGCCGCAGCAGCTCGCCACCTGCGTATCCGCTCGCGCCTGCGACGGCGACGGAGAGGCTCATGCTCTCCAGGCTACTGGGCTGTCGATCCCTGCATGTGCCGCAGCGGCTCTGCCACGAACCGCACCTCCACTGCCGCATGCACCTCGATCACGCCCGCCTCGAACGAGATGGCGGGCGCGGCGCCGGGTGCACCGGCGAGCGCCATCGCCTCCATGCGGACGCCGCGCGCGAGCGGAACCGGGGGTGTCGTGCCGGGCTCCTGGATGCTGTCGACCACCGGCGCGCCCAGGGCCGCGGCCGCCGCGTAGTCCGCGGCGCGCTCGACCGCATCGGCGACCGCGCGCGTTCGGGCGGCGCGAGCGCGATCGCGCTCGGTCTGCTCCGACAGCGACCACTGGATGCCGCCCACCTCGTGCACGTCGTGCATCCCGACCCGGCCGATCCACATGCCGAGCGCCTCGAAGTCGATGAAGCGCACGGTCACGGAGGCGGAGGCGGTGTAGACGGATCGGCGGGGCTCGCCCTCGCCCACCCATTCCTGGCTGTGCGAGATGCCGACGCGGTCGGCCTGCCAGGACTCGGCCGCACCGGCGTCGACGTGCGAGGTCGCCTCCGCCACCAGGCGCTCGTGCGCGTCGGCCACCACCCGCATTGCGGCTTCGGCGCTCGAGGCGCCCCAGCGCGAGTGCACCGTGACCGTGGCGCGCTCTGCGCTCGCGCGCTCGACCGCCTCGCCGCAGACCGTGATCTCCACCATGCTGCGGATGCTACCCCGGCCGGCTGGCGCGGGCCTACTCGCGCAGCCGGGCGCCGAACCGCTCGGTCGCGACGGCGAGCCCGGCGAGCTTCGCCTCCGAGGCCTCGGCCGCCGTGAGCGTCCTGTCGGTCGCGCGGAAGCGCAGCGCGAAGGTGAGCGACTTCTCGCCCTCCGTCAGCCCGGCACCGCGGTAGTCGTCGACGAGCACGATGTGCTCCAGCAGCACACCCGCGCCCTCGCGCACGGCCCGGCGCACGTCGGCGGCGGGCACGTCGACCGGCACGACCGTGGAGAGATCCTGCGTCGCCGCCGGCACCGGAGCGATCACTCGCGTCTCGAGCGTGACTCGGGCGCGCGCGATGAGTGCGCTGAGGTCCAGCTCGGCGACCGCGACCACGCGGGGCAGGTCGGTCGCTGCGGCGATCGCCGGCAGCAGTTCGCCGGCGACGCCGACGACCGCATCTCCGACCAGCAGCTCGGCGGCCCGGCCAGGGTGCAGCCAGTCGCGCTGCGCCTGCCGCACGTCGAGCTCCAGCCCGAGCGTGCGGGCGACGCGCTCGGCGGCCTCGATCGCGTCGGCGATGCCATAGCGCTCCGCGGCGCGACCCGGCTGCTTGCCGACGCGCTCCCCGACCAGCAGCACACCCGCGTGGTCCGGCTGCTCGGGCAGGCGGTCGAGGCTCTCGAGCACGTCGTCGGCGGGACGCGCCTCGGCGGTCGGCAGCGCATCCGTGCCCTGGCCGTCGACGGCGTGGAAGACGCGGCCGAGCTCGAACATCGCGAGATCCGTCAGCCCACGGCCGAGGTTGCGGTGGGCGGTGTCGAGCATCGCCGGCACCAGCGCGGTGCGCAGCCAGGGGCGCTCGCCATCGAGCGGGTTCTCGAGCCGCAGCGGCTCCTCTCCCGTCATGCGCGCCTGCGCCTCGGTGACGAACGGCGCGACCAGCACCTCGGTCAGGCCGGCTGCGGCGAGACCATTGGCCACGCTGCGGCGCAGGCGCTGGGCGCGTGTGAAGCCGCGGCCAGGAGGGGCGACCGGCAGCGCCGAGGGGATGCGGTCGAAGCCGACGATGCGCGCGACCTCCTCCACCAGGCTCTCCCGGTCGACGATGTCGGGCCGCCATGTGGGTGGCGTCACCGTCCAGGCATCCGGCGCCTCGTCGATGACGGCGCCGATCGAGACGAGCGCGTCGCGCGCCTCGTCGGTCGTGTAGTCGGCGCCCGTGAGCGTGCTCCAGAAGCCGACCGGGATAGCGATGGGCTGCATCTCGGGCACGCCGCCGACCTCTGCGCCCAGCTCGGTGTCGATGGTGCCGCCGGCCAGCTCGACCAGCAGTTGCGCCACGCGTGCGGCTGCGGCGTCCGCGACGGCCGGGTCGACGCCGCGCTCGAAGCGCTTCGATGCCTCGGAGATCAGCCGGTGCCTGCGGGAGGCGCGACCGATCGACACGGCGTCGAACGTGGCGGCCTCGATGAGCACCTCGGTGGTCGAGGCATCCATCTCGGTCTCGGCGCCGCCCATGACGCCAGCGATGCCGATGGCGCCGCGGTCGTCGGTGATGAGCAGATCCTCCGGGTGCAGCGCACGATCGACGTCGTCGAGCGTCGTGAGGCGCTCGTCAGGGTGCGCACGCCGGACGGTGATGCCGCCCTGCAGCTTGCCGAGGTCGTAGGCGTGCGTCGGCTGACCGAGCTCGAGCATCACGTAGTTGGTGATGTCGACGCCGATCGAGACCGAGCGCATGCCCGCCAGCCGCAGGCGCGAGACCATCCACGCCGGAGTCTGGCGCGACTGGTCGATGCCGCGCACGATGCGTGCGATGAAGCGCGAGCAGCCGATGCGGCCGCGGATCGGCGCCTCGTCCGCGATCGCGAGCGGGAAGCCGGTGGGCGTGCCGACGTCGACCGCGGCTCGCGCGGTCGCGGCCGGGTCGGTGAAGGGCGCCCCGACGGAGGAGGCGAGCTCGCGGGCCACGCCGCGGATCGAGAGCGCGTAGCCGCGGTCGGGCGTGACGTTGATCTCGACCGCCTGGTCGTCCAGGCCCAGGATCCGCAGCGCGTCCTCGCCCACCTCGCCGGGGATGCCGAGCTCGTCGAGCCGCATGATGCCGTCGTGGTCATCGCCGAGGCCGAGCTCGCGCTCGGAGGCGATCATGCCGTCGGAGACGTGGCCGTAGGTCTTGCGCGCGGCGATCTCGAAGCCGCCCGGCAGCGCGGACCCCGGCAGCGTCACGACGACCCGGTCGCCGACGACGAAGTTGAGCGCGCCGCACACGATGCCGCGCACGCCACCGTTGGCCTCGCCGACGTCGACCTGCGCGTAGCGGATGGTCTTGCCGTTCTTCTGCGGCTCCGAGGCGATTTCGAGCACCCGGCCGACGACGATCGGACCGCGCAGCTCGCCGCCGTGCACCATCTCCTCCTCGAAGCCGACGCGCACGAGCTGCGCGTGCAGCCAGTCGGCGGTGTCCTCCTTGGGGAGGTCGACGTGCTCTGCGAGCCATGACAGCGGAATCCGCATCAGATCACCATCCCGAACTGCTCCGTGAAGCGCACATCGCCCTCGATCATGTCGCGCATGTCGTCGAGCTGGTAGCGGAACTGCAGCGTGCGCTCGATGCCCATGCCGAACGCGAAGCCGGAGTAGACGTCCGGGTCGATCCCTGCTGCGCGCAGCACATTGGGGTTGACCATGCCGCAGCCGCCCCACTCGACCCAGCGCGGGCCGCCGCGCATGCCGGGGTGCCAGACATCCATCTCGGCGCTCGGCTCGGTGAAGGGGAAGTAGTTGGGGCGCAGGCGGATTTTCGCCTCGTCGCCGAACATCACGCGGGCGAGGTGCTCGAGCGTGCCGCGCAGGTTCGCCATGGTGATGCCCTTGTCGACCGCCAGTCCCTCGATCTGGGTGAAGACCGGCAGGTGCGTGGCGTCGATGTCGTCAGTGCGGTAGACGCGGCCGGGGGCGACGATGTAGATCGGGAGGTCGCGCGTGAGCATCGACCGCATCTGCACGGGGCTGGTCTGCGTGCGCAGCACCATGTGCCGGTCGGCGGGCGCGATGTAGAAGGTGTCGGATTCGCCGCGCGCTGGGTGGTCGGGGTCGACGTTCAGCGCGTCGAAGTTGTACCACTCGTGCTCGAGCTCGGGACCCTCGGCGACCTCCCACCCCATGCCGACGAAGACGTCGCTCATCTCATCGATGAGCATGGTGAGCGGGTGCCTGCCACCGGCCGTGCGGATGCGCGGCAGTGCGGTCACGTCGACGCGCTCGGCCTCGAGCTGCGCGCGCTCCTCCGCCTCGGCGAGCTCGCGCTGGCGCGCGGCGATCGCTTCTGCGACCCGGCCGCGGCCCGCGCCGATCAGCTGGCCCGCGGCTTTGCGATCCTCGGGTGGGACGTCGCGCAGCCCGCCGTTCAGGGCGGCGAGCTCGCTCCCCTGCCCGTTGTGCGCGGCCTTCGCGGCCTGCAGCTCAGACGTGGTCGTGGCGGCATCGATGGCGGCGAGCGCCGCGGCTACCGCGGCGTCGACGCGCGCGCCGAGGTCAGCGTTCTCGTCGGGGTGTGGCACCCGACGATCCTACCGAGCCCTCAGCGACGACCGAACCCGCCGCCCCCGCCTTCATTGCCGGTGAGTCCGTCGACGCCGCGCTGCGTCAGCAGCAGCTGCGTGTCGGTCACGTTGTCGTCATTCTTCGGCTTCTGCTCGCCCTTCGCCTTCGGCGACGACTCGGTGCGTCGCTGCACGAAGTACGCGACCCACGACATGAGCATGCAGATCGCGATGTAGATCGCGCCGACGACGATGGCCGCCTGGATGATCGGGCGGTCGAGCTGCGCCTGGCTGCCGATGAGCTTCGCCGTGTACAGCAGCTCCTCGAATGTGATGATGAAGCCGAGCGCGGTGTCCTTCAGCGTCACCACGAGCTGCGAGATGATCACCGGCATCATCGCGCGGATCGCCTGCGGCAGCAGGATGAGGCGCATGACCCCGGCCTTCCGCAGCCCTACCGCGTACCCGGCTTCGCCCTGCCCGCGAGGCAGTGACTCCACACCGGCGCGGATGACCTCGGCGAGCACCGAGCCGTTGTACGCGATGAGCGCGATGACGACCGCTTCGAAGGGTGAGAAGCGCACCCCGATCGAGGGCATCGCGTAGTACAGCAGCATCATGAACACGAGCACGGGGACCGCGCGCAGCAGCTCGGTGATCCACGCGACCGGCACGCTCACCCAGGCGTGATCGCTGAGCCGGCCGATGGCGAGCACGAGGCCGAGCGCGATCGCGCCGATCGCAGCCAGCGCGAACGCCGTCAGGGTGTTGAGCAGGCCTTCGCCGATCAACCGCCAGATGGCGGCGTAGCCGAACGCTTCCCACTTGGACGCCTCGAACTGGCCGGTCGCCGCCATGCGCCACAGCAGCAGCGCGAACAGGCCGACGATCACCACGATCGTGACGGCACCGAACGTCTTGTTGCGAGCGACGGCGCGCGGTCCGGGGACGTCGTACAGGACTGAGGCCTGGCTCATCGTGCGACCCTCCACTTGTTCTCGAGCGTTCGCTGCAGCCAGGAGAGGAAGGCGACCAGCACCACGAAGGCGATGGCGACCCAGAGCAGGACGAACATGGCGTTCTCGCCTCGCTCTGAGAGGTTGTTCCGGATCGAGCCGAGGTTCAGCACCGAGAAGCCGGCGGCGACCGTGGTGTTCTTCAGGAGCGCGATGAGCACGCTCATCATCGGCGGGATGACGGCACGGCCGGCCTGCGGCAGCACGACGAGGGTCATCACCTGGCCGAACGGGAGGCCGATCGCGCGAGCCGCTTCGGCCTGGCCGACGGGCACGGTGTTGATGCCGGAGCGCAGCGTCTCTGCCACGTAGGTGGCGGTGTAGATGCCCAGCGCGAGCACCGCGAGCACCATGAAGTCCATGCGTGAGCCCGCGAGCACCGGCACGCCGAGCGCGAAGAAGAAGAACAGCAGCGTCAGCGGCGTGTTGCGGATGAGGTTGACGTAGGCGGTGCCGACCGCCCGCGCGATCGGAATCGGAGAGACGCGCATGGCGCCCACGATGAACCCCAGCACCAGCGCGATCGCGCCGCCGCCGAAGAACAGCACGAGGGTGCCGACGAGGGCCTGACCCCAGAGGTCGAGGTTGTCGAAGATGGTGGCGAACACGCATGTCTCCTTCCGTCACGCGAGGCGGCGGGCGTCAAGCCCGCCGCCTCGCGACGGATCGTGGCAATCGATCAGTAGCGGTCGACCTCGGGCTGCGTGCCCTCGACGCCGGAGTCACCCAGGTTGTTGTCGTAGATGGCCTGCCAGATGTCGGGGTTCTCCTCGAGCAGCGTGTTGATGTGCTCGCGGAGCGCGTCATCGCCCTTCGGGATGCCGATGCCGTAGCGCTCCTCGGTGAAGGGCTCACCCACGACCATCAGCTCGTCCGGGTTCTGCGCGGCGTAGCCGATCAGGATCGCCTGGTCGGTCGTGACGGCATCCACCTGGTCGTTGATGAGCGCCTCGACGCACTGCGAGTACGTGTCGAACTCGGTGGTCTCGACATCCGGGTAGTTGTCGCGGATGTTCTGGATCGGCGTCGAGCCGGTAGCAGAGCACACGTTCACGCCCGCGACGAGGTCTTCCTCGGAAGCGATGTCGGAGTCGGACGCGACCAGCAGGCCCTGGCCTGTGATGAAGTACGGACCGGCGAAGTCGATCTGCTCCTTGCGTCCGTCGGTGATCGAGTAGGTGCCGACGTAGTAGTCGATGTCGCCGTTCACGAGCGCCTGCTCGCGGTTGGCCGAGGGGATCGACTGGAACTCGATCGCGTCCTCGTCGAAGCCGAGCGATGCCGCGACCCAGCGCGCGATGTCGACGTCGAAGCCGCTGCGCGTGTCGGTGGTGGCGTCGAGGAAGCCGAGGTTGGGCTGGTCCTCCTTGACGCCGATGCGGACGGTGCCGGCATCGCTCATCGCGTCGAACGTGGGCGAGCCCTCGAGCTGCACGTCCGATGCGACCTCGAACGGCTGGTCGCCGGTCGCGCCATCGCCGCCCTCGGCACAGCCGACGAGCGCGACGGCCGCGGCGGCGCTGAGTGCGACCGCCGCTGAGAGTCGTGTCCTACGCATGGTGTCTCCTTTATGTGGTGAGTGATGCCAGCTCAGTGGGTGATGAGCTTGGAGAGGAAGTCCTTGGCCCGGCTGCTCCGCGGGTTCGTGAAGAACTCCTCCGGGGTCGCCTCTTCGACGATCTCGCCCTCGGCCATGAAGACCACCCGGTCGGCGGCCTTGCGTGCGAAGCCCATCTCGTGGGTCACGACGACCATCGTCATGCCCTCCTTGGCGAGGCCGACCATGACGTCGAGCACCTCGTTGATCATCTCCGGGTCGAGCGCGCTCGTGGGCTCGTCGAAGAGCATGACCTTGGGCTTCATCGCCAGGGCGCGCGCGATCGCGACGCGCTGCTGCTGGCCGCCGGAGAGCTGCGCGGGCAGCTTCGACTCCTGCTGGGCGACACCGACGCGCTCGAGCAGCGCGTGCGCCTCCTTGACGGCTTCCGCCTTCTTCAGGCCGCGCACCTTGATGGGGCCGAGCGTGACGTTCTCGAGGATCGACTTGTGGGCGAAGAGATTGAACGACTGGAACACCATGCCGACGTCGGCGCGCAGGGCAGCCAGGCCCTTGCCCTCCTTGGGCAGCTCCTTGCCGTCGATCGAGATGGAGCCGGAGCTGATGGTCTCGAGCCGGTTGATCGCGCGGCAGAGCGTCGACTTGCCAGAGCCGGAGGGGCCGATGACGACCACCACCTCGCCCTTGCCGACGGTGAGGTTGATGTTCTTCAGCGCTTGGAACTCGCCATAGTGCTTGTCCACATTGACGATCTCGACGAGGGGCTGCATGTCGACATACAACCATGCGCCCGCCGACTGATCGGCGGGCGCGTGGAATCGCAATGAAACGGTTACACGACGGTCATTACCGACCCCGCTGGGCGAAGGCGCTCTGGTAGAGGCAGACGGATGCGGCGGTGGCGAGGTTCAGCGACTCCGCGTGGCCGTAGACCGGCAGCCGCACCGACCGGTCGGCCAGCCGGGCGGTATCGGCATCCAGGCCGCGCGCCTCGTTGCCGAAGAGCCACGCCGTGGGGCGGGCCAGCACGCCGTCGGCCTGCAGCGCGAGCAGGTCCTCCCCCGCCACATCCGCCGCGAGCACGGTGAGGCCGGCCGCGGCGGCCGCGTCGATCGCATCGCTCGTGCCGGCACCCACGGAGACGTCGAGGTGGAACAGCGAGCCGGTGGTGGCGCGCACCACCTTGGGGCTGAAGGGGTCGACGGAGTTGGCGGTGACGATGACCGCGGATGCCCCCGCCGCGTCTGCGGCGCGCAGGATGGTGCCGAGGTTGCCGGGGTCCCGCACCTCGTGCAGGATCGCGATCAGCGGGTGCGCCGCCTCGACGGCCCGCGCGATCGCATCCTCGAGCCGCACCGGCGCCTGCTTGGCGACGGCCACCACGCCCTGCGGGTGCACGGTGTCGGCGATCGCCGCGAGCGCGCGGTCGGAGACGTCGGTGATGGGCGCGTGCTGCGCCGCGGCGGCGATCAGCTCGCTGTGGCGCTCGCGCGCTGTCGGGGTGGCGAAGACGTCGACGAGCAGCGCGGGCTGCCAGCGCACGATCTCGTCGAGCGCCGCCGGGCCCTCCAACAGGAACAGCCCGGTCTGAGACCGGGCTGTTCGCTGCTGGAGCTTGGCAGCCTCTCGCACGCGCGGCGCACGGGGGCTGTCGAGCACGTCAGGCCGCGTTCGACGGAGCCGACGTGTCGGTCGGCAGCGCAGCCTTGGCTGCCTCGACGAGCGCCGTGAACGTGGCGGCATCGTTGATCGCCAGATCGGCCAGCATGCGGCGGTCGACCTCGATGCCAGCCAGGCCGAGGCCCTGGATGAGGCGGTTGTAGGTCAGGCCGTTCTGGCGGGAGGCAGCGTTGATGCGCTGGATCCACAGGCGGCGGAAGTCGCCCTTCTTCGCCTTGCGGTCACGGAAGGCGTAGACGTGCGAGTGGAGCAGCTGCTCCTTCGCCTTGCGGTACAGGCGCGAGCGCTGTCCACGGTAGCCCGAAGCCTGCTCGAGGATGACCCGACGCTTCTTGTGGGCGTTGACTGCTCTCTTGACACGTGCCATGAGTGTGTTCTCTCTATCTCTTCTTCGTCGCGCGCGTCAGCGCCCGAGGAGCTTCTTGATGACCTTGGCGTCGGCCGGGGCCAGGATCTTGTCCCGGTTGAGGCGGCGCTTCTGGCCACCCGACTTCACCTCGAGGTTGTGGCGCATGCCGGACTGCTGCGAGCGGACCTTGCCGCTGCCGGTGACCTTGAAGCGCTTCTTCGCACCGGAGTGCGTCTTCTGCTTGGGCATTCTTGTCTCCTACTCGGATGGCTCGCTGGCGGGTGAAGCCGCCGGCTTGGCCTTGGGCGTCGCGGGCTTGGCCGCCGCCGAGGGCGCTGCGGGCTTGCCAGCAGGCTTCGGGGCGCCGGGCTTCGCGGCGGGCTTGGACGCTGCAGGCGTCGCGGGCTTGGCCGCTGCGGAACCCGCAGCAGGCTTGGCCGCGGCGGCGGGCGCAGCGGAGGTCGATGCCGCGGGAGCGGCAGCGGGCCGGGGGGCACCGGCGGGACGCGGGGCGCCTGCCGGAGTGGGCTGGACCGTGCGAGCGGTCTGCTTGGGGCGCGAGTCGGAGCGCGGCTCCGAACGCGGCTCGGAACGCGGCTCCGAGCGGGGCTCGGACTTGGGACGCGACGACGCGCTCGAGGACGACGAGGACGACGGGCGCGACGAGGACGACGCGGGACGGCTGGAGCGCACCGGCTCCGGCTGGCTGCGCACGCGGCTCTGCGCGGGCACGGCCGGGCGGGCGGGGCGCTCGGCCTCGATCGCTGCCTGGTACGCGGCCTGCTTCTCAGCCTCCAGGCGGCGCTTCTCCTGCTCTTCCTTCTTGTGCGCGATGCGGGCAGCGTTCTGCTCTGCCTTGGCATCCGACTTGGAGCGCGACGGACCGACGATCATCACCATGTTGCGACCGTCGATGGTCGGCGACGACTCGACCGAGCCGTACTCCTGGATGTCCTCGGCGAAGCGCTGCAGCAGCTTCACGCCCAGCTCGGGGCGCGACTGCTCGCGGCCGCGGAAGAGGATCATCGCCTTGACCTTGTCGCCGCCCTCGAGGAAGCCCTGCGCACGCTTGCGCTTGGTCTCGTAGTCGTGCTCGTCGATCTTCAGGCGGAAGCGGACCTCCTTGAGGACCGTGTTCGCCTGGTTGCGACGTGCATCCTTGGCCTTCTGCGCCTGCTCGTACTTGAACTTGCCGTAGTCCATGATCTTGACCACGGGCGGGCGCGCCTCGGGTGCGACCTCGACGAGGTCGAGCTCTGCTTCACGGGCAAGACGAAGTGCATCCTCGACCCGGACGACACCGACCTGCTCGCCTGCAGGTCCAACCAGTCGGACTTCGGGGACGCGGATGCGCTCATTGGTGCGGGGATCGCTGATCGCGGGCTCCTTCTCGAATCTGCTGTGTGCTGATGCACGGCGAGAGAGAAGCCAGAACGCGATCGCGGCCGCGTGGCTCAGCATCCGTGACGACGAACGTCCGATGCTGCTGACCCGGTAGCCTGGAAGCGGCTGCGGGTGGGATTGCTCCTCTTTCACCTCCGGGCGAGAGCCCGAAACCTGCACAACCCTACCAGAGACGATTCCTCAGGAGAAGACTGCGATGACCGAGCTCGGCGAGCACACCCACGGCGATGACGCCCTCGAGCAGACGCGCGACATCGCCGACGTGCCGGCGGTCGAGCTCATCAACACCGTCGCGATCCACCTGCTGAGTGCCGCGGCCGTGAAGGTCGGCCTTGCGGACGACCCTGAGCAGCAGGTCGACCTCGACGAGGCGCGCAAGCTCATCAACGCGCTCGCCGGCCTCGTGACCGCGGCGGCACCCGAGATCGGCGGCGTGCACGCGGCGCCGCTGCGCGACGGGCTGCGCTCGGTGCAGCTCGCCTTCCGCGAGGCGAGCTCGATGCCCGACGCGCCCGGCAAGGGCCCCGGCGAGAAGTGGACCGGCTCGGTCGTCTGACCGGTCAGCGCGCGGCGGCCCAGTCGTCGCGCGTGCGGGCGAGCGCCGCAGGCGCCGCGAGCGGCAGCTGCGCCGCTCCCCCGTTCCAGCGGTGCAGCCGCACGACGACGCTCGCGATGCTCGCGCGCACGACCGGCGCCGCGGCGATCTGCGCTGCCGCCGCCTGCACCTGCTCCGGTGCGTCCACGTCGTCGTCGACGAGCGCGTGCACCTCGAGCTCCGGCCCGGCGAGGCGGCTGCGGGGGTCGCCGGTGGCGAGCACCACGGCCTGCACCGCCGGCTGTGCGAAGAGCGCGTCGGCGACCGCGGCATGCACCGCCTGATCCTCGACGCCCCACGACCAGGCGGCGTCCGCGAGCAGCGCTTCCAGCATCGCGCGCGTGAGCACGAACTCGCTCTCGGCGCCGGGGTCGACGACCACGCGCGCAGGCCCGTCGAGTGCGGCCGCGGCGGCGCGCTGCACGCTCGTGGGCACGGGTCGTGCCTGCCGGTTCCAGGCCTGCATCGCGGTCACGTGCGAGAATATCGGCAGGATCGTGCCGCCGTCCGGCGCCTGCACCTCGACGATCGAGAGCTCCTGCGTCTTGTCGATCGTGCGGCCGCGGTCATCGAGCCCGGTCTCGCCTGCCGCCGCCAGCAGCGGCACGAGCAGCCGCTCGCCGCGGAGCGCGTCGACCACGAGCGCGCGACCGGACGCGCCTGCGGCGAGACCCGCGACCGCTTCCAGGTATGCCGCGGGCGCCGATCCGTCATCGCCCGCGTAGGCGGTGTCGTGGTGCTGGAACGAGCGGCCCTCCCAGGGCCGCCCCGCCGAGTCCGCCTCGCGGCTCACCGCGGGCCTTACTGGCCCGCGACGTCCAGCGCCGCGACCAGCGTGAAGGCGCCGGCGTAGAGCGCCTTGCCGACGATGGCGCCCTCGACGCCGTGCGGCACGAGCTCGCGCAGCGCCGCGATGTCGTCGAGGCTCGCGACGCCGCCGGAGGCGACGATGGGCTTCTGCGTGCGCTCGGCGACCTGCCGCAGCAGCTCGATGTTGGGTCCCTGCAGCGTGCCGTCCTTCGTGACATCGGTGACGACGTAGCGGCTGCAGCCAGCCGCCTCCAGGCGGTCGAGCACGTGCCAGAGGTCGCCGCCATCCTGCGTCCATCCGCGTGCGGCGAGCGTCGTGCCGCGCACGTCGAGGCCGACGGCGATCTGGTCGCCGTATTCGGAGATGACCGATGCCGTCCACTCGGGGTTCTCGAGCGCGGCGGTGCCGAGGTTGATGCGCTTCACGCCCGTGGCGAGTGCGGCCTCCAGCGATGCCTCGTCGCGGATGCCGCCGGAGAGCTCGACCTGCACGTTGCCCTTGACCGCCTTGATCACCTTCTTGATGATGGCGCGGTTGTCGCCGCGACCGAACGCGGCGTCGAGGTCGACGAGGTGGATCCACTCGGCGCCCTGGCGCACCCAGTCCTCGGCCGCATCGATGGGCGAGCCGAAGGAGGTCTCCGTGCCCGCCTCGCCCTGCGTCAGCCGCACGGCCTTGCCGCCGGCGACATCGATGGCGGGCAGCAGCTGCAGCTTGGGCGACTGGTTGAAATCGGTCATGGTGAGGATGCCCTCTCGGGATGCTTGGCGGTGCGATCAGCCGGTTCGACCAGCCGGTGGAATGCTACTCGGCAGAGTCAGAGGCCGCGAACCCAGTTCGCCAGCAGGGCAATGCCCGCCTCCCCCGACTTCTCCGGGTGGAACTGCGTCGCGCTCAGCGGGCCGTTCTCGACCGCGGCGAGGAAGCGCTCCCCGTGCGTGGCCCAGGTGACGCGCGGCTGCCGGATGCGCGGGTGAGGGTCGATGCTCCACTCGGTCGCCGCGTAGGAGTGCACGAAGTAGAAGCGCTCGTCTCGGATGCCCGCGAAGAGCTCGGAGTCCTCCGGCGCCTCGACCTCTGCCCACCCCATGTGGGGCAGCACGTCGGCCTGCAGGCGGCGCACGGTGCCCGGCCACTCGTCGAGCGCGTCGGTGTGCACGCCGCCCTCCTCGCCCGCCGTGAAGAGCACCTGCATGCCCACGCAGATGCCGAGCACCGGTCGGCTGCCGGCCAGCCGACGACCGATGAGCTCACCACCGCGGATGGCCTGGATGCCGGCCATGCACGCAGCGATCGAGCCGACGCCGGGCACCACCAGGCCGTCGGCCTCCATGACCGTCGTGCGGTCAGCCGTCAGCGAGACGTTCGCGCCGGCGGCCTCCAGGGCCTTCGCCGCGGAGTGCACGTTGCCGAGGCCGTAGTCGAGCAGCGCGACGGTCGGGCGCGACGACCCCGTTGCCGAGCCGGGCATCAGAGAGCGCCCTTCGTGGACGGCACGCCCGTCACGCGCGGGTCGGGCTCGACGGCCATGCGCATGGCGCGGGCGAAGGCCTTGAACTCCGCCTCGGCGATGTGGTGCGGGTCGCGACCGGCGAGCACGTCCACGTGCGCCGTGATGCGCGCGTTGAGCGTGATCGCCTCGAAGACGTGGCGCACGAGCGAGCCGGTGAAGTGGCCGCCGATGCGGTGCAGCTCGAATCCGGCGGGCTCGCCGCCGTGCACGAGGAAGGGTCGGCCGGAGAGATCGACGACCGCGCGGGCGAGTGCCTCGTCGAGCGGCACGGTCGCGTCGCCGTAGCGGCGCACGCCCGCCTTGTCGCCGAGCGCGTCGCGCAGCGCGAGGCCGAGCGCGATCGCCGTGTCCTCCACCGTGTGGTGCGCATCGATGTCGGTGTCGCCCGTCGACTGCACGTCGAGATCGATGAGCGAGTGCTTCGAGAACGCCGTCAGCATGTGATCGAAGAACGGCACGGTGGTCGAGATCGACGAGCTGCCGGAGCCGTCGAGATCCAGCGAGAGCCGGATGGTCGACTCGCTCGTGGAGCGCTCGATCGTTGCGGTGCGGGCCATGGGTTCGATCCTATTCTGCGGTGAGCTCAGCCATGGCGGCGAGCAGCGCGGTGGTCTCGGCCGGCGTGCCGGCGGTGATGCGGAGCGTTCCGGGCAGGCCGACGTCGCGGACCAGGATGCCGCGGTCGAGCAGTGCCTGGAACGTCGCCTTCGGGTCGCGGATGCCGCCGACGAGCACGAAGTTGGAGTCGGACGGGTAGGGCGCGAGGCCCAGCGCGGTGAGCTCATCGACGATGCGATCGCGCTGCTGCCGCAGCGCGTCGACGCGTGCGAGCATCTCGCCGCTGTGCCGCAGCGCCGCGATCGCGGCCGCCTGCGTGATCGCCGACAGGTGGTAGGGCAGGCGCACCAGGCGGAGCGCATCGATGACCGCCGGATCCGCGGCGAGGTAGCCGACCCGGATGCCCGCGAAGGCGAACGCCTTGCTCATGGTGCGCGAGACCAGCAGGCGCGGGTAGCGCTCGAGGAGCGCCAGCGCCGTCTGGTCGCGATCGTGCGCGAACTCGGCGTAGGCCTCGTCGACCAGCACGATCCCGCGGGCGCTCGTGCACGCTGCCTCGATCACGTCCAGCCCGATCGCCGTGCCGGTCGGGTTGTTCGGCGAGCAGAGGAAGACCACGTCGGGATCGTGCTCCTCGATCGCGTCGCGCACGGCGCTCGGCGTGAGCGTGAAGTCGTCGGCGCGCGGCACCGGCACCCATGCCATGCCGACGCCCTGCGCCAGCAGCGGGTACATCGAGTAGGTGGGCGTGAACGACAGCAGCGAGCGGCCCGGGCCGCCGAAGGCCTGCAGCACGTGCTGCAGCACCTCGTTCGAGCCGTTGCCCGCCCAGATCTGCTCGGCAGTCAGGCCGCGGCCGAGGTAGTCGGCGAAGCCCTGGCGCAGCACGTCGAATTCGCGGTCGGGGTACCGGTTGGCCTCCGGCAGCGCACGAGCGATCTCCTGGACGATGTCGAGGGCCACTGCCTCCGGCACTCGGTAGGCGTTCTCGTTGACGTTGAGCCGCACGGGAACCTCGAGCTGCGGTGCGCCGTAGGGCGTCAGGCCGCGCAGGTCGGCGCGGATGGGCAGGTCGTCGAGACTCGTCACTGCACCAGCCTAGGACGCTGTCTGATCTCCTGCACGCGCGGGCAGCACGCCTGCGGTCTGGCGGTGTGCGGCGTCAGCTCGTGTAGTGGGTCGGGATGGCGAGCTGCTCGCCCGGCTGGATGGCGCCGCCGATGCCGTTGAGCATCTCGATCTCCGCGATCACGTCGCGCGGGTCGGCCTCGGGCGCGATGGCGTGCGCGATCTGCCACAGCGACTGGCCAGGCATGACGGTGACGTACTCGAAGTCGACGGAGCCGCTGGTCGAGGAGGCGACCGCCCCAGCGAGGGCGTCGCCCAGCACGCCGACGCCGGCGAGTGCGCCGGTGGCGATGACGGGGGCGGCGACGAGCAGCGCCAGCGCACGGCGACCGCGGACGGTCATGCGGAGCCGACTGCGAGCTGCGGGAGCGGCGGGCGTCGCGACGGGCGTCGCGGCGGGGATCCATGCGGTGGTGGCGATGGCAGTCATCGTTGCTCCTTCCGATTGGGATCCGCAGGCGATGCTCGGCCGGGAGCACCGCCTGCGAATCTCTGTTTCGAACCTATCTTCGATTCTTCGGATGCGTCAAGCCCTTTTGCGGGTTTTCTCCACGACACGCTCGAACATCCGTTTGATTCGAGCGCCCTGTCGGATACGCTTTCGAACCAGGAGCAGTCAATCCCAGGCCACCCACACGCCCGTCTCGGGCACCGGGCGGCACCGGAGCGACGGGAGCGGAGCGGTATGACGAGGCAGCTGACCGAGAAGCAGCAGGCCATCCTGCAGGTCATCCAGAAGGCGGTGCGCCAGCGCGGCTATCCGCCGAGCTACCGAGAGATCGGCGATGCGGTCGGGCTCTCCTCGCTCTCGAGCGTGACGCACCAGCTCGGGCAGCTCGAGCTCGCCGGCATGATCCGCCGCGACCCTGCGCGCCCGCGTGCGATCGAGGTGCTCGTGCCCGACGAGCTGGACCCGTCTGTGGGCAGCATGGAGCAGGCGACCTTCGTGCCGATGGTCGGCCGCATCGCAGCCGGCATCCCGATCACCGCCGAGGAGCAGATCGACGAGGTCTATCCGCTGCCGAAGGAGCTCGTCGGCGGCGGCGACCTCTTCATGCTCAAGGTGGTCGGCGACTCGATGATCGATGCTGCGATCTGCGACGGCGACTGGGTCGTGGTGCGACAGCAGCGCGATGCGGTCAACGGCGACATCGTGGCGGCGATGCTCGACGAGGAGGCCACGGTGAAGGTGTTCAAGCAGCGCGACGGCCACACCTGGCTGCTGCCCCGCAACTCCGCGTTCGAGCCGATCGTGGGTGACGAGGCCGAGGTGCTGGGCAAGGTCGTGGCGGTGCTGCGCTCCATCTGAGCCCCGAGACGACACGAGGCGCCGGACCGCTCACGCGGCTCGGCGCCTCCTGTCGTGGGACCGCGTGTCAGATGCGGAACTCGGCGAGCTGGTCGAGCACGGCGTCGGAGACCAGCGCATCGATGCGCGTGCCGGCCTCCTCGTAGCGCTCGCTCACGACGTCGAAGCGGTCGTGGAGCATGGCGATCACATCGCCGCGCTCGAAGGGCACCAGCAGCGACACCGGCACCTCTGGCCTCGGCAGCAGCTCGGCGATGCGCGCGAGGATCTCGTCCACGCCGGCGCCCGTGCGTGCCGAGGCGAAGATGGCGTCCGGCTGCAGTCCCCGCAGCACCAGTCGCTCGTCATCACCGATCAGGTCGGCCTTGTTGAACACCACGATCTCCGGGATGGTGCGCGCGCCCGTCTCCCCCAGCACATCGCGCACCGTGGCGATCTGCGAAGCGGGGTCGGGGTGGCTGGCATCGACGACGTGCACGATGAGCTCCGACTCGGCGACCTCCTCGAGCGTCGAGCGGAACGCCTCGACCAGCTGGTGCGGCAGGTTGCGCACGAAGCCGACCGTGTCGGCGATGGTGAACTCGCGCCCGTCCGGCGTGACCGCGCGGCGGACGGTGGCGTCGAGGGTCGCGAACAGCGCGTTCTCCACCAGCACGCCCGCACCGGTGATCCGGTTCAGCAGCGACGACTTGCCGGCGTTCGTGTAGCCCGCGATCGCCACGCCCGGCACCTCGAACCGGTCGCGGTTGGCGCGCTTCGCCTGGCGCGCGGGCGCGAAGCCCTTGATCTGCTTGCGCAGCCGTGCCATCCGCGTGTGGATGCGGCGACGGTCGAGCTCGATCTTCGTCTCACCCGGTCCGCGCGAGCCCATGCCTGCGCCCTGCCCGCCGACCTGACCACCGGCCTGGCGCGACATCGAGTCGCCCCAGCCGCGCAGTCGCGGCAGCAGGTACTCCAGCTGCGCGAGCTCGACCTGCGCCTTGCCCTCGCGGCTCTTGGCGTGCTGGCTGAAGATGTCGAGGATCACGGCGGTGCGGTCGATGACCTTCACCTTGACCCGGTCCTCCAGCGCACGTCGCTGGCTGGGCGAGAGCTCGCTGTCGGCCACCACCGTGTCGGCACCGAGCTCCTTCACCATCTCGGCCAGCGCATCCGCCTTGCCGCTGCCGACGTAGGTGGCCGGATCCGGGTTGGGCCTGCGCTGCAGCACGCCGTCGAGCACCTGCGCGCCGGCGGTCTCCGCCAGCGCGGCGAGCTCGCGCATCGAGTTCTCCGCGTCGGTGGCGCTGCCCGAGTAGACGCCCACGAGCACCACGTTCTCGAGGCGAAGCTCGCGGTACTCGACCTCGGTGATGTCCTCGAGCTCGGTGCGCAGTCCGTCGACGCGACGCAGCGCCGCACGCTCGTCGCGCTCGTACTGCGCGCCATCGCTGTCGCTCGATCCGTGGTCGGCCTGCAGCGCCTGCGCGCGCGCCGAGAGCACCTCGCCGTCGGCCGGCTGCGCCCACCGGAGGATGCGCTCCGTCGCGCGCCCTCCGCCCTCGGTGGTGTCCTGCGGTTCTGCCATGGTCTGTCCTTCGCTACTGTCGAGTCCGTGCCGGACCACTACTTCTCACCCGATCCCGTTGCGCCGAGATCGTTCCGGACGATCCTGGTGCCGATCGATGGCCGCGAGCGTGAGATGGTCACGGCGACCGGGGTGTTCTCCGGGGACCGACTCGATGTCGGCACCGAGGTGCTGCTGGATGCGGTTCCCGCGCCTCCCGAGACCGGGGAGCTGCTCGATCTCGGCTGCGGCTGGGGACCCATCGCCGCGACCCTCGCGACCCGTTCCCCGGCCGCGCATGTCTGGGCGGTCGACGTCAACGCCCGTGCGCTCTCGCTCGTGGAGCGGAATGCCGAGCTGCTCAGTCTATCGAACATCACCCCGGCGACTCCTGACCGGGTGCCGACCGACGTGCGGTTCGCGACGATCTGGTCGAATCCGCCCATCCGGATCGGCAAGCCGCAGCTGCACGAGTTGCTCGAGACCTGGATCCCGCGGCTCGAACCCGGCGGCACGGCGTGGCTCGTGGTGCAGAAGCACCTGGGCGCCGACTCGCTGCTGCGATGGCTGACGGAGCGCTTCGAGGGCTTCGATGTCGAGCGTGCCGACTCGAAGCGGACGTACCGGATCATCGCCGTCACGGCGCCTGACTGACTCCCCGGTCGATCTCCTCACCGCGGAAGACGAGCTCTGCGGGACCCGTGAGCCAGGCATGCCCGCGCTCATCGATCTCCACCTCGAGCCTGCCCCCTGGCACGTCGACGATCCAGCGATCCGCCGCGTCGCCCGACCAGTGCCGGGTCGCCAGCGCTGCGGCGACGGCTCCGGTGCCGCAGGAGAGCGTCTCGCCGGAGCCCCGCTCGTGGACGCGCATGCGGATGGCGCCGACGCCATCGGCGATGGAGCCCGGCACGACGAACTCGACGTTCGCCCCGTCGTCCGGCACCGGGTCGAGCACGGGTGCGCGGTGGAGGTCGAGCGCGGCGAGCTCCTCGGCGCTCGCCAGCGCGACCACGACGTGCGGATTGCCCGTCGACACGTCCAGGCCGGGGCGGGCGACATCGATGCCGTGGGCCGCGACCAGCCGGTCGCCGCCCAGCTCGTACGGACCGAGGTCCACGGCGAACAGCGGGCCCTGGCGGATGACACGCTTGAGGCCCGCGCGCGTGGCGACGTCCATCGCCTCGCCGTCGCCGAGCTCCACGAGGCCTGCCTCGAGCAGGAACCGCACGAACACACGGACGCCGTTGCCGCACATCTCGCTTGTGCTGCCGTCGGCGTTCCAGTAGTCCATCGCCCACGTGCCCGCGGGCGCGGCGTCGAGCGTCGGGTCGCCGCTGGCACCGGTGCGCACGGCTCGGATCACGCCGTCGCCCCCGATGCCGTAGCGGCGGTCGGCGAGCGCCCGCACCCGCTCGGCCGTGAGCGGCGCTGCGCCGTCGGGGTCGGCGACCAGCACGAAGTCGTTGCCGGTCCCGTGTCCCTTGGTGAATGCGCCTGTGCCGAGCGGTGTCATGCGCCCAGGCTATCGAGCGCTTTTCGCGCCATCGCCGTCGGATCCGTCGCGGGGGATGCCGGGTAGCGCTGGAACCAGGACACCTGGCGCCTCGCGTACCGACGCGTCAGCGCCTGCGTGCGCGCGATCGCCTCGGCCTCGGTGAGGGCGCCGTCGAGCTGGTCGAGCGCCTGCCGGTAGCCGATCGCCTGCTGCGCGGTCGAGCCGCGCTCGATGCCCGCGGCGCGCAGAGCGCGCGCCTCTGCCACGATGCCGAGCTCCCACATCCGCGTCACCCGCGCGTCCAGTCGCGCGACGAGCGCCGCGCGATCCACGCGCACGTGCTGGATCACCGTCGGCCGCAGCAGCGATTCCTCCGGCGGCAGCCCGACCCGGAAGGGCATGCCGGTGAGCGTCACCGCCTCCAGCGCGCGCACGAGCCTGCGCCCGTTGTGCGGTCCGATCGCCGCGGCGGCGGCCGCGTCGACGGCGAGCAGGCGAGCGTGCATCGCCGCCGCGCCGTCGCGCTCGAGCGCCGACTCGAGCTCGGCGCGCAGCGTCTCGTCGGTCGCGGGGAACGCGAAGTCGTACAGCACGCTGGAGGCGTAGAGCCCGCTGCCCCCGACCAGGATCGGCACCGCTCCCCGTTGCTCGATGCCGTCCAGAGCGGCGAGCGCGGCCTCGCGATAGGCGGCCACCGCCGCATCCTGCCACGGCTCCAGCACGTCCAGCAGGTGGTGCGAATGGCCGCGGCGCTCTTCCACACTCGCCTTCGCGGTGCCGATGTCCATGCCGCGGTAGAGCTGCATGGCGTCGCAGTTCACGATCTCGGCGCTGCCGCCGAGCCGCACGACCGCGTCCGCGACGTCGAGCGACAGCGACGTCTTGCCGGTGCCGGTCGCGCCGACCACGGCGATCAGCGTCATGCCTCGGAGGCGACCGGCTGCGGTCGGAGCACCGGCAGCCCGAGCGACACGGGGCCTCCGGCGCGAACGGGAGCGTCGCCGGCCGCGGGCACCGCGCACGAGTCGGCCTGCGCTCGATCCCACGCGTCGCCCGCGCGCGTCGCGCGGAGCGCGAGCGGCTCGCCGTCGGCGATCAGGTGGAACGGCGCCGCCTGGGTCACCTCGACGGTGACGATGTCGCCAGGGCGCGGCTGATGCGAGCCCGGGGCGAAGTGCACGAGGCGGTTGTCCTCGGCGCGGCCGGTGAGCCGATGGGTCTCCGCGTGCCGCTTGCCCTCGGCGGCCGCCACCATGACCTCGGCAGCGCGACCCACCTGGCGCTGGTTCTCCTCGTGCGAGATGCGATCCTGCAGCGCGACGAGCCGCTCGAACCGCGCCTGCACGACCTCCTTCGGCACCTGGTCGGGCATCGTCGCGGCGGGCGTGCCCGGCCGGATCGAGTACTGGAAGGTGAAGGCCGACGCGAAGCGCGATGCCTCGACGACACGCAGCGTCTCGGCGAAGTCCTCTTCGGTCTCACCGGGGAAGCCGACGATGATGTCGGTCGTGATGGCCGCGTGCGGGATCCGCTCGCGCACCTTGTCCAGGATGCCGAGGAACCTCGTCGACCGATACGAGCGGCGCATGGCCTTCAGGATGCGATCCGATCCCGACTGCAGCGGCATGTGCAGCTGCGGCATCACCGCCGGCGTCTCTGCCATCGCGTCGATCACGTCGTCGGTGAACGCCGCCGGATGCGGACTCGTGAAGCGGATGCGCTCGAGCCCATCGATCTCGCCCGCGGCGCGCAGCAGCTTGCCGAACGCGAGCCGATCGCCGAACTCGACACCGTAGGAGTTCACGTTCTGGCCCAGCAGCGTCACCTCGATGGCGCCGTCGTCGACGAGCGCCTGCACCTCGGAGAGGATCTCCCCTGGGCGCCGATCGCGCTCCTTGCCGCGCAGCGAGGGCACGATGCAGAAGGTGCAGGTGTTGTTGCAGCCGACCGAGATGGAGACCCAGCCGGCGTAGGTGGACTCGCGCTTCGTCGGCAGCGTCGACGGGAAGACCTCGAGCGCCTCGAGGATCTCCACCGCTGCTGCGCCGTTGTGGCGACTGCGCTCCAGCAGCGTCGGCAGCGAGCCGATGTTGTGGGTGCCGAAGACGACATCCACCCAGGGGGCGCGCTCGACGATCGTCGAGCGATCCTTCTGCGCCAGGCAGCCGCCGACGGCGATCTGGAAGCCGTCGCGCTCCCGCTTCGTCTTCGCCAGCTGCCCGAGCGTGCCGTAGAGCTTCTGACCGGCGTTCTCGCGCACCGCGCAGGTGTTGATGACGATGACGTCGGGGGCGCCGTCCTGCGCCTCGGTGTAGCCGGCCGCCTCGAGCGAGCCGCGGAGTCGTTCGGAGTCGTGCACGTTCATCTGGCAGCCGAAGGTCTTCACCTCGTAGGTGCGCGGCGCGAGCGTGCTGAGCATGGGCTCCATCGTACCGGCGCGCGCAGCAGCCGCCCGGCGCTCGCGGGCGGCTGCTGCTCGTACTCGGGCGTCAGCCCTCGGTCGCGGTGAGCATCCAGGTGCCGTCGGGCCCATCACCCGTGAGGCTCATCACTCCCTCGGTGGCGGTGCCGGTGAAGGTGATGTCGAACGCCTCGTCCTGGGTGTTCTGATCGGCCAGTTCGGTGATGGTGATCGACAGGTTGCTCGGATCGCCGGACCAGACGTCGGCGGGGCTGTCGAACGGACCGCCGTCGCCGTTGTTCCAGTCGCTGATGTCGACCGTGCCGTCGGCGTTCAGCGTGAACTCCATGGCCGCGAACGTCTCGCCATCGGGACCGAGCTCACCGCCCGTCCAGGTCGTGCCAGCGAGATCTTCGGAGCCGGTATCGCCATCGGTGGTGCCGCCATCGGTGGTGCCGCCGTCGGTGGAGCCGCCGTCGGTCGAGGGCTCGGTGGTCGTGCCGTCGCCGCCGACGACCGGGGGCAGCTGGATGCAGCCCGTCAGGGCCAGCAGCGCCGCGGCCGCGATTGCCGGTCCGGCAAGGATCCTGGTGGTGTTCATGCGCTCAAACCTAGCCCTTTCGCGCACGCGGAGACTGCATGAGTGCTCAGCAGGGCCGAAGGTTCCCCGCACTGCGCCTGCTCAGCGGAAGCGCGGGCCCCGCGGACGGGTGCGCTCGATCGCGGTGCGCACCGCGGACCCGCCGAAGCCGCGTCGCTGGAGGAAGCCGTACAGCCGTCGCTCCGCCGTCTCGTCGTCGAGGCTGCCCATGCGCTTGCGCCGATCGGCGGCCGCGTCGATGGCACGCTGCAGCTCCTCGTCGCCATCACTGGGCTCGATGACCTCCGGGTCGAGGCCGCGCTTGCGCAGCTCTGCGGAGATGCCGCGCTCCCCCAGGTGCTTCCGCTCGCGGAGCCGTTCCGCGAGATCCTGCGCGAGCTGGGCGTCGTCCACCAGCCCCTCCGCCGCGAGGCGATCCAGCACCGCCTCGCGCACCTCGGGCTCGACGTCGCGGCGCTCGAGCGTGCGGTCGAGCTCCTGCCGACTCGCCGCCTTCCGCCCGAGCGCACGCAGCGCGATCGAGCGGGCCGCATCCTCGTCGACGCGCTCGCCGGCTGCGTCCGCCTCACCGGCGTCATGCGGCTCCGCGACCGGATCCTCGTCTCGCGAGGCGATCCAGGTGGAGAGCGCCGTGACGCCGGCCAGGCGGTCGGTGTCGCTCACGCGCCCTGGCGCTCCTGGCGACGGGCGTCGAGCGACTCGACCGCTGCCTGCTGCTCGGCCGCAGCTGCCTTGCCTGCGGCGCCGACGCCGAGCTTGCCGAGGATCTGGCGCTCGATCTGCGCCGCCAGGTCGGGGTTGTCGAGCAGGAACTGGCGTGCCTTCTCCTTGCCCTGCCCCAGCTGGTCACCGTCGTAGGTGTACCAGGCGCCGGACTTGCGCACGATGGCGTGCTCGACGCCGAAGTCGATCAGGCTGCCCTCGCGCGAGATGCCGGTGCCGTAGAGGATGTCGAACTCGGCCTGCTTGAACGGCGGCGCCATCTTGTTCTTGACCACCTTGACGCGAGTGCGGTTGCCGACTGCGTCGGTGCCGTCCTTGAGCGTCTCGATGCGACGGATGTCGAGGCGCACCGAGGCGTAGAACTTCAGCGCCTTGCCGCCCGCGGTGGTCTCGGGGCTGCCGAAGAAGACACCGATCTTCTCGCGCAGCTGGTTGATGAAGATCATCGTGGTCTGCGTCTGGTTGAGGCCACCGGTGAGCTTGCGCAATGCCTGCGACATGAGGCGAGCCTGCAGGCCGACGTGGCTGTCGCCCATCTCGCCCTCGATCTCGGCGCGGGGCACGAGTGCCGCCACGGAGTCGATGACGATCAGGTCGATCGAGCCGGAGCGCACGAGCATGTCGGCGATCTCGAGCGCCTGCTCGCCGGTGTCGGGCTGCGACACGAGCAGCGCGTCGATGTCGACGCCGAGCTTCTTGGCGTACTCGGGGTCGAGCGCGTGCTCAGCGTCGATGAAGGCTGCGATGCCGCCGTTGCGCTGCGCATTGGCGATCGCGTGGAGCGTCAGCGTCGTCTTGCCGGACGACTCCGGGCCGTAGATCTCGATGATGCGGCCGCGCGGCAGGCCGCCGACGCCGAGCGCCACGTCGAGCGCGATGGAGCCGGTGGGGATGACCTCGACCGGTGCGCGCTCCTCGCTGCCGAGGCGCATCACCGATCCCTTGCCGAACTGACGGTCGATCTGGGCGAGCGCCGCCTCGAGCGACTTCTCGCGGTCTGCTGGTGTGGGCATTGCTGGCCTTCCGTTCGCCGTGCGTGGCTGGTGTGTTGCGCTCACGGTATGTCGGGCCACTGACATGCGTGCGGCCCGGGTGCCCGCCTGTGGATGACGGATCGGTCGTGCGGATCCAGCCTACGCGCTGATCGAACGCATCTTCGAACGACAGACGGCGTGTCGCGCGCCACTGCTCGGCCCGCGATCACCTGCACGGACGCCGCGCGTCAGCGCTGGGGTTCGCGCAGGCCGCGGCCGTGGCGGCGCTCGGCCGGCACGTCCTTCGCGTCGCAGAGCGCTCGCCAGATCTCGCGCGCGGGCACGCCGGCGGCCAGCGCCTCAGCGCCCGTGCGGCCGCCGAGGCTGCGGAGCGTCAGGTCGCTCATGAGGACCGACCCGAGCGCTCCGAACTCCTCGGACAGCGCGGTCTGCAGCTCACTCGTGCGCATGCGCCGCCGTCAGTGGACGGCCGAGTCGAACTCCGCCACCATGTCGGCTGGCAGCGTGTCGGGCACCGTGGTGTGCAGCGAGTCGAGCTCGCCGAAGGTGAGCCCCTCGAGCACAGCGAGACGGTCCCCCACCTCTCGCAGCACGCTCGACAGCGGCACCTCGAGTGCGTCCGCGACGGACGCGAGAATCTCGCTGGAGGCTTCCTTCTGGCCGCGCTCCACCTCGCTGAGGTAGCCCAGCGCCACCGAGGCACGTGATGCCACCTGACGCAGCGTCCTGCCCTGACGCAGCCGCGTGTCACGCAGCACGTCGCCGATCTCCTGTCGTACCAGCACCATGGTCTCCCCCTTCACCGTGGTCGGATGCATCAGCCTAGTCGCAGCTTGCCTGCGATCTCCTCCAATGCTCACGGTGGTGATAACGCCCATCCGATCGCAGGCATTCCGCAGACGGCCCTGGTCACGTTGTGGATTCGCTGTGCGTGTGCAGGTCGGTGCGCTCGAGCGCCGCGTCGAGCTGCTGCAGCGCCGCCAGCAGCGCCGCGGCTCGCACGGCCTCGCGGTCGCCGCGCACCGTCTGCGACGACGACTCCGCGACGATGCCGTCCCTCGTGCGCATCTCGATGCCGATGTGGAACTCGCCCGGCGGGTGCCCGTCCTGGGCGCCCGGGCCCGCAACGCCGGTGGTGGCGACGCCGATCGTGCACTCGGCGCGGTCGAGGGCAGCCAGCTGTCGCACGCCGCGCGCCATCGCGATCGCCACATCCGGGTCCACCGGAGAGCGCTCGGCCAGCAGCGCCGCGGGCACGCGCAGCACCTCGTGCTTCATGGCGGTCGCGTAGGCGACGACACCGAGCCGAAGCACGCCGGATGCGCCGGGCGTGCGCACGAGCGTGGCGGCGACGAGGCCGCCCGTGAGCGACTCCGCGACCGCGATCGTCACGCCCCGCGCCGCGGCCCTGGCGACGATCGAGCCGGAGAGCTCCCCGATCTGGCGCACAGCGGCGAGGGCGGCGGGGTCGGGGCCCGGGCGCCCGCGCGCATCCGTCATCGCTTCCCCCGCACGGCGAGCACCACGAACTCGAGGCCCGAGTAGATGGTCAGTGCGACGGCGATCGACATCGTGACGACGCAGATCCAGACGCCCGGGTCGCCGATCCACGCCTGCAGCGGCACGAGGGCGAGCGGCAGCGCGATCGCCTGCGCCATGGTCTTCGCCTTGCCCGCCCAGTCGGCGGCGATCACGACCTGGCTCGCCACCAGCAGCCGGTAGACGGTGATCCCCCACTCGCGCAGCAGCACCACGATCGTGATCCACCACGGCAGCTCGCCGAGCACCGACAGCACCACGAAGGCGCTGCCGGTGATCGCCTTGTCGGCGATCGGGTCGATGAGCTTCCCGAAGTCGGTCACGAGGTTGCGACTGCGCGCGATCATCCCGTCGACGAAGTCGGTCGCGATGAGCACGACGAACAGCAGCGCGCCGAGCGTGCGGGCGGTGCCGGGCTCCGGGTTGGTGAGCGCCACGACGATGAAGACGGGCGTCAGCAGGATGCGCACGACCGAGATGAGGTTCGGCACGCTCGCGACGCTCGCGGGCGCATCGCCCCGGCGCCAGACGCGACCGCGCCACGGCCTCAGGATCCCCATGGGTGCAGGCTACCGAGTCCGGCTGATCAGTCTCGACCGGTCAGCGACCACGCGTCGTCATCGTCGTCGCCCTCGGCCTCCACGACCTCGAGCCCGGCCCGGTTGGCCTCGTCGAAGGGATCCGCGTAGCGGTCATCGGCGTCGACCCACGCGCTCCGGTCATCGTCGTCGTCGGCGTCGGTGTCGGCCGTCCAGCCGCCGGCGTCCTCGTCGCCCAGGTCTGCCGCGGCGCCGTGCTCGGTCGGCGGTGCGGCCTGCGGCGCCGGGGCGCTCGCTGCCGGAGCGGGAGCCGGGGTCGCCGCCGGACCCTCGCCGCGCAGCGACGCGAGCACCGCTGCGAGCCCGTCCGGCGGCACCAGCACGTCGCGCGCCTTCGAGCCCTCGGAGGGGCCGACGATCTCGCGCGACTCCATGAGGTCCATGAGACGCCCAGCCTTGGCGAAGCCGACCCGCAGCTTGCGCTGCAGCATCGAGGTCGAGCCGAACTGGGTCGAGATGACGAGCTCGGCCGCCGCGCACAGGTCTTCCAGGTCGTCGCCGATGTCGGCGTCGATCTCGCGCTTCTCGGCGACCTCTGCGACGTCATCGCGGTACTCGGGCTTCGCCTGGCCGGTGACGTGCTGCACGACCCGCTGGATCTCCGCCTCCTCGACCCATGCGCCCTGCACGCGCATCGACTTGTTCGCGCCCATGGGCAGGAACAGGCCGTCGCCCTGGCCGATCAGCTTGTCGGCGCCCGGCTGGTCGAGGATGACGCGGGAGTCGGTGACCGACGAGACCGCGAAGGCGAAGCGGCTCGGCACGTTGGCCTTGATGAGCCCGGTGACGACATCCACCGACGGTCGCTGGGTGGCGAGCACGAGGTGGATGCCGGCGGCGCGAGCGAGCTGCGTGATGCGCACGATCGAATCCTCGACGTCGCGCGGCGCGACCATCATGAGGTCGGCGAGCTCGTCGACGACGACCAGCAGGTACGGGTAGGGCTTCAGCGTGCGCTGGCTGCCGGCTGGCAGCACGATCTCGTCGGCGCGCACGGCGGCGTTGAAGTCGTCGATGTGCTTGTAGCCGAACGACGCGAGGTCGTCGTAGCGCATGTCCATCTCCTTCACGACCCACTGCAGCGCCTCGGCCGCCTTTTTGGGGTTCGTGATGATGGGGGTGATCAGGTGCGGCACGCCCTGGTAGGCCGTGAGCTCGACGCGCTTCGGGTCGACCAGCACCATCCGCACCTCGGACGGCGAGGCGCGCATGAGCAGGCTCGTGATCATCGAGTTGACGAACGACGACTTGCCGGATCCGGTCGAGCCGGCGACCAGCAGGTGGGGCATCTTCGCGAGGTTCGCGACCACGTAGCCGCCCTCGACGTCCTTGCCGATGCCGATGGTCATGGGGTGCTTCGAGTCGGCGGAGGCGCGGGAGCGCAGCACGTCGCCGAGCTTCACGGTCTCGCGGTCGGGGTTGGGGATCTCGATGCCGATCGCGCTCTTGCCGGGAATGGGCGAGAGGATGCGCACCTCGTTCGAGGCGACCGCGTACGAGAGGTTCTTGGAGAGCGCCGTGACGCGCTCGACCTTCACGCCGGGCGCGACCTCGACCTCGTAGCGGGTGACGGTCGGGCCGCGGGAGAAGCCGGTGACCTTCGCGTCGACGTTGAACGAGGAGAGCACCTGGGTGATGGCCGCGACGATGTCGTCGTTCGCCTGCGAGCGCGCCTTGGGCGGGTCGCCCTGGCCGAGCGAGGAGATCGACGGGAGTCGGTAGGGGCGCTCGCGCACCGGTGCGGGGGCCGCGGCCGGGGCCGCGACGGCGGCACCCTCGACCTCGCCGGTGTGCTTGCGCATCGCCTCCTCCGCCTGCTCGAGCGAGGCCAGCACCGCGGTGGCGTAGTCGTCGTGCTCGGCATCGGAGCCGTCGGGCGGCAGCGGCTCGACGGGCGCGGCCGGGACCGCGTCGACGTGGGTGGTCGGCTGGTCGCGGTCGACCACGACGGGGCTGTCATAGGCCTGCTCGTGCGCGCCGCCCAGGTCGAGCCCCTCGATGCCCTCGTAGGGAGGGTCGACCTCGCGGCCGGTCGCGTTGCGGCGCCAGAAGGGCAGTGACTCGGCACCGTCGACGGGCTCCTCCTCGGCGGCCTCGACCTTCGCGAGCTCCTTCGCCTCCTTGCGCGCGCGACGAGCCTCCTCGCGCTCCTCCTCGGTGCCGGTGTCGACGCCGAACAGGTAGCCGTAGAGCTCGGTGAGGCGTGCGGGGATGCGGTTCGGGGCGGTGCGCGTGACGACCAGCACGGCGAGCGCGGCGACGATGCCGCACACGATGCCGGCGCCGATGGGCGTCAGCAGCGCGGCGAGCGGCGCGGAGGCGACCCAGCCGAGGATGCCGCCGGCGTCGGCGAGCGCCGGCATGCCGAGCGACGCATCCGGGAGCCCTGCGAGCACGTGGGTGAGGCCGGCGACCGAGATCAGCAGCAGCGAGAGGCCGACACCGACGCGACCGTTGTCGCTGACGGAGGCGGGGTGGCGGAACATCCACAGGGCGAGCAGCACGAAGACCACGGGCAGCGCGATGGCCACCTGGCCGAAGAGGCCGCCGAAGGTGTACGCCGAGATCGCCTGGGCGACCTGGTTGGCGGGCAGGATCCACTCGACGATGGCGCCGAAGACGGCCAGGATCGTGAGGAAGAAGGGCACGCCGTCGCGGCGCTCGTCCTTCGCGAGCTGCTCGCGGCCGAACACGCGGGCAGCACCGCCGGTGGCGTGGGCGAGGCCCATCCAGGCGCGCTGACCGAGACCGGGGGTGTCGTCCTCGAAGGCGGGCTGCGCCTTGGTCGCGCGGGTCTGCCGCTGGACCTTCGTGGTGGCGCCGGTCGACGAGCCCTTCGCGGGCTGCTTGGGCGCGGACTTGGGCGTCACCGGGCGCGTCGGCTTGGTCGTGGACATAGCGGACACCCTAGATCCAGGCGGCCACACGGCCCGGAAGGCACTCCGGATCGACGGCAATCCCGCGCAGAACGGCGCCGACGCATCCGCGCGTCGTGCGTGCGGATGCGTCGGCGCCGGGGGTCTCGTGACGCGCGCCGAGGCGCGCACCTCGACCAGCGGGCGGGCGAGACTAGGCCTCGATGACCACCGGGACGATCATCGGGCGGCGGCGGATGCGCGTGCCCATCCAGCGGCCGACCGTGCGGCGCACGACCTGCTGGTACTGGTGCTGGTCGCGCACGCCCTGCTCGCCCGCCTCGGCGAGCGCCTTGACGATCTTGGGGCGGATGTCGTCGAAGATCGAGTCCTCCTCGGCGAAGCCGCGCGCGTGGATCTCGGGGCCGACGATGACCTTGCCGGTCTGCGACTCCAGCGCGATGAAGATCGAGATGAAGCCCTCCTCGGCGAGGATGCGGCGATCCTTGAGGTCTGCCTCGTCGATGCGTCCGACGGACGAGCCGTCGACGTAGACGAAGCCGATCTCGTGCTGACCGGCGACCGTGACCTGGTGGTCCTTCAGGTCCCAGACCGTGCCGTTCTCGCCCACGAACGCGTTCGAGCGCGGCACGCCCGTGTCGATCGCGAGCTGCGCGGCCGCATGCAGGTGGCGGTACTCGCCGTGCACCGGGATCACGTTCTCGGGCTCCAGGATGTTGTAGCAGTAGATGAGCTCGCCGGCGCTCGCGTGACCGGAGACGTGCACCTTGGCGGAGCCCTTGTGCACGACCTTCGCGCCCAGCTGCATGAGGCCGTTGATGATGCGGAAGACTGCGTTCTCGTTGCCCGGGATCAGGCTCGAGGCGAGGATGACCGTGTCGCCCTCGCCCACCTCGATGCGGTGCTCGCGGTTGACGATGCGGCTCAGCACGGCCATCGGTTCGCCCTGCGAGCCGGTCGACATGTAGACGACCTGCTCGGGCGGCATGTTCTCGGCCGTCTTCTGGGCCACCACGACGCCGTCGGGCACGTGCAGGTAGCCGAGATCGGCGGCGATGCCCATGTTGCGCACCATCGAGCGGCCGACGAAGGCGACCTTCCGGCCGTTGTCGGCGGCGGCGTCGAGCACCTGCTGCACGCGGTGCACGTGGCTCGAGAACGAGGCGACGACGACGAGGCCGGTGGTCTTCGCGATCACCTGCGACAGCACGGGGCCGATCTCGCGCTCCGGAGCCGTGAAGCCCGGAACGTCGGCGTTGGTCGAGTCGACCAGGAACGCATCCACGCCCTCTTCACCGAGGCGCGCGAAGGCGCGCAGGTCGGTGATGCGGTCGTCGAGCGGCAGCTGATCCATCTTGAAGTCGCCGGTGTGCAGCACGAGGCCGGCGCTCGTGCGGATCGCGACCGCGAGCGCGTCGGGGATGGAGTGGTTGACCGCGATGTACTCGGTCTCGAACGGGCCGAGCTGCTCGATCTGGCCCTCCCGCACGGTGTGCGTGTAGGGCTTGATGCGGTGCTCCTTGAGCTTCGCCTCGATGAGGGCGAGCGTCAGTTTGGAGCCGAGCAGGGGGATGTCGGCCTTGAGGCGCAGCAGGTAGGGCACGGCGCCGATGTGGTCCTCGTGGCCGTGCGTGAGCACGATGCCGACGACGTCGTCGAGGCGGTCGCGGATGGGCCCGAAGTCGGGCAGGATCAGGTCGACGCCGGGCTGGTGCTCCTCGGGGAAGAGCACGCCGCAGTCGACGATGAGCAGCTTGCCGTCCTGCTCGTAGACCGTCATGTTGCGACCGACCTCGCCGAGGCCGCCGAGTGGGAAGAAGCGGAGTGTGCCTGCCTTGAGCGGGGCAGGCGGGTTGATGGCCGTCAATGGCCCTCCTTACATATGTGGCACGCAGTGCTGCGAGCTGTTGTGGGGTGCGCGCACCTCGCGCGCATGGATGTCTGTGTGTGCCGGCTACCTGGTGGTGCCGTGCACCTGTGGCAGTGCACCGCCGGCTGCCGCGTTGCGGTCGGGGCGGAAACGACTCAGGTCGAGTCCGTCGACGCCCGTGACGAGCGCGAGCTCGTCCTCGATGAGCGCCGCCTCCGTGTCCTCCGGTCCGACCAGGGGCAGCCGCACGCACGGACTGCCGATGCGGCCGAGGCCGTGAAGGATGTACTTCGCGGCAACGGTGCCCGGTACATGCGTCATGGTAGCGCGAACCAGCGGTTCGAGCGCCTTGTGCTGCGCCTGGGCGGTGTGCAGGTCGCCGGCGTTCACGGCGTCGATGATCGTGCGGTAGGGCTTCGGGGCCACGTTGGCGGTCACGCCGATGAGGCCGGAGGCGCCGATCGCCAGGTGCGGGAGCACGTTCGCGTCGTCGCCCGAGAAGTAGAGCAGGTCGGTCTGGTTGAGCACCCGACTGACTTCAGCGAAGTCGCCCTTGGCGTCCTTCACGGCGAGGATGTTGGGGTGCTTCGCGGCGCGGAGCAGCGTCTCGAATCGGATCGGGATGCCGGAGCGGCCGGGGATGTCGTAGAGGATCACGGGCAGGTCGGTCGCGTCGGCGATCATCCGGAAGTGCGTGAGCACGCCCGCCTGCGTGGGCTTGTTGTAGTACGGCGTGACGATCATGACGCCGTCGGCGCCGGCAGCCTCGGCCTGCTGGTTCAGATCGATGGCGTGGGCCGTCTCGTTGGAGCCGCCGCCCTGGATCACCTTCGCGCGGTCGCCCGCGACCGACTTCGCGACCTCGACGAGCTTGATCTTCTCCGGGTCAGTCAGGGTCGATGTCTCACCCGTGGTGCCGGAGACGACGATGCCGTCGGCGCCGTTGCTGACGACGTCGTCGATGAGCCGCTCGACGTCATCCCAGTCGACCTCGCCGTCGGCGCGGAACGGGGTGACGAGCGCGACGAGGACCTGTCCGAAGGGGTTGTCTGTCACAGAACCAGGCTAGCGCGCCCGCTATCGCGGGCGCACCGCGCGTGCCGGGAGGACCATGCCGGCGGCGCAGCTGCGGGGCAGCTGCGGTCAGGTCTCGGGCGGAGGTGATGGTCCGGGAGGAGGACGATCCGTCCTCCCGTCGTGACGGAACGCGCATCCGTCCTCTGCTGGCGACCGCTACTCGGTCGCGCCGGGCTGCGCGACGCGCTCGAGGGTGCGGTAGGCGTAGCGCAAGCCCGTGCGGCTGACGTGCCAGCCGGTCGCCGGGTCGCGCGCGATCTCGCGCCACGGCGCACCCCGCAGGCTTGCGTTGCGCGCGTCGGTGTCGGAGGCCGCGGAGTCGGGGGCGGCGGGGTCGGGTGCGATCGTGTCACCGGATGCGTCGAGGTCGATGTCGGTGATCTCGAGCCGGTCGGCGGCGGGCAGGGCGTCGCGGTAGACGCGTCCGCCGCCGATCACCCAGATCTCGTCGTCGGGGTCGTCGAGCAGCGCACGCGCCGCCGCGAGCGCCTCCTCGAGGCTGCCGACGACGCGCGCGCCCGGCGCGACGAAGTCCGGGTTCGAGGTGATGACAATGTTGTCGCGGCCCGGCAGCGGCCGGAACCGCTCGGGGAACGACTCCCACGTGCGACGGCCCATCACCACCGGGTGGCCGGAGGTGATCGCCTTGAATCGCGCCATGTCCTCCGGCAGCCGCCAGGGCATGTCGCCTGCCTCGCCGATCACGCCGCCTCGGGCCTGCGCCCAGATCATGCCCAGCATCCGTCCCGCTCCCCCGCTCAGACCGCGACCGGCGCCTTGATGCCGGGGTGGTGCTCGTAGCCGACGACCTCGAAGTCGTCGAGCGTGTAGTCGAGGATCGAGTCGGGTGTGCGGGTGATGCGCAGCGTCGGGAGCGCGAAGGGCTCGCGGGCGAGCTGCCGCTCGACCTGCTCGACGTGGTTGTCGTAGATGTGGCAGTCGCCGCCGGTCCAGACGAAGTCGCCGACCTCGAGACCCGTCTGCTGCGCGACCATGTGCGTCAGCAGCGCGTAGCTGGCGATGTTGAAGGGCACGCCGAGGAACATGTCGGCCGAGCGCTGGTAGAGCTGGCAGCTGAGGCGGCCGTCGGTGACGTCGAACTGGAAGAACGCGTGGCAGGGAGCGAGCGCCATCTGCGGGATGTCGGCGGGGTTCCATGCCGAGACGATGTGGCGACGCGAGTCGGGGTTCGTGCGGATCGACTCCACGACCTGGCTGATCTGGTCGATCGAGCTACCGTGGGGGTTCGGCCAGGAGCGCCACTGCACGCCGTAGACCGGGCCGAGCTCACCGTCCGCATCCGCCCACTCGTCCCAGATGGTGACGCCCTGCTCCTGCAGCCAGCGCACGTTGGACTCGCCGCGCAGGAACCAGAGCAGCTCGAGCGCGATCGACTTGAAGTGCACGCGCTTGGTGGTGATGAGCGGGAAGCCCTGCGAGAGGTCGTAGCGCAGCTGTCGGCCGAACACCGACCTGGTGCCCGTGCCGGTGCGGTCGCCCTTGTGCTCGCCGTTCGCGAAGACGTCGGCGAGGAGCGCCTCGTAGGGGTGTGCGGCGCCGCGCTCGTTGGGGTTCATCATGCCTCCTGCGCTCCAGTCTCCCGCAGCTTGCGGAGGTCGAGGGACTTGCGCGCCGCCATGCGGGCGCGCTTGCGGTCACGGGCGGCGTCGTAGGCCATCGAGAGCCGCAGCCACGACTGCCATGCCTGCGGATGCGCCTCGACGTCGGCCTTCGCGATCGGGAATGCCTGCTCGGCGGCGTCATTGTCGGCGCGACCCGACGGCATGGCGGGCAGCGGCGCGGGCATCCCGCCCTCGGCGTCGAGCGCGCGCACCGCACGATCGAGTCGCGCGCCGAAGACGAGCTCGCGGCCCAGCGACCACGCGCCGGCGAGGAAGAAGACGATGAGCGCGACGCCGATGACGATGCCGACGACCTCGCCCGATGCGATCAGCCGCACGGCTCGGTCACCCGCGAGCACGAGGTAGAGCGCGAGCGCGCCGGCCATCACGAGCGCGAGCGTCATGCCGATGCCTGCGGGCGCCCTGCGTGCGCTCACGCGAGACCCAGCAGGTCGCCGATGCCGACGGTGACGCCCGGCAGCGGCTCGGCGCGCAGCGCCAGCAGGATGCCCGCCGCGTAGGACTCGCTCGAGGTGGTGTCGTGGCGAATCGTCAGCGTCTCGCCGAGGCCGCCGAAGACGACCTCCTGCCGTGCGACGATCCCCGGCAGCCGGATCGCATGCACGGGCACGCCCGAGATGATCGTGCCGCGGCCGGGCTCATCGGGCGTCGCGGGCTGGAAGCCGCGCACCGCGCCGATCGCCTCGGCGGTGCGGGTGGCGGTGCCGCTGGGCGCGTCGCGCTTGCGGTCGTGGTGGGCCTCGACGATCTCGACCGCCTCGAAGTGCTGGGCGGCGATGGTCGCCAGGTGGGTCTCGAGCACGCTGCCGAGCGAGAAGTTGGGGACGATGCGGATGCGCTCCGCTCCCCGATCGCGGAGGCTCTCGACGCGCTCGTCGGTCCAGCCGCTGGTGCCGACGACCACTGGCACGCCGGCATCGACCGCCGCTGTCACGAGCTTCGCGCTGGCGCCGAGCACGGTCGCGTCGAAGATCACGTCGAGGCCGTCGAGGTCGGGCGCTTCGCGCACATCCACCTCGACGGGCTCGAGATCGTCAGCCTCCTGCACGAGCCGCAGCGCGAGTGAGCCGAGCCGTCCGGTGGAGCCTGCGATACCGACGCGCCTGGTGCCTGCCATGGGATCCAGCCTACGGTGTGCGCCGATGCTCGGCCGTGTGCGCGCGGGCGCGGCGGAGGCGGTTCTAGAGTGAGCGGGTGAGCATCACGATCGTCCCCGAGGATCCCGCGACGGAGGTCGCGCAGTCGCTGCTGCGGGCCTACTTCACCGACCGCGCCATCACGTTCATCGGCGGCGTGTACACGCCGAAGCCGGCCGATCCTGAGACGCTGCGCGCGCCGCAGGGTGCGTTCCTCGTGGCGTGGAGCGGCGAGCAGCCGGTGGGCTGCGGCGCGCTCCGCAGGCTCGAGCCGCACCGCTTCGAGGTGAAGCACCTGTACGTCGCGCCCGCCGGGCGTGGCCAGGGAACCGGTGCCGCGCTGCTGCAGGCGCTCGAAGCGCGCGCCGTCGAGCTGGGAGCGACCGAGGTCGTGCTCGACACCAACAGCGCGCTGGAGGCTGCGAACGGCCTCTATGCGAGCCGCGGGTACGCCGCCATCGAGCCGTACAACGACAACCCGAACGCGACGAGCTGGTTCCTGAAGCGGCTGGGGATCTCGTGACGCGTGCGGCCTCCGGCCGGACGCTCCTCGATCAACGGGTGGGTGCGGCCTGCGGCCGGACGCTCCTCGATCGGCGGATGGGCGCGGCCGGCGGCCGCGCGGATCAGTAGGGCTGGGGCAGGGGCATGCCCGTGCGGTCCTCGACCGGCAGGTGGCCCAGGTCGTTGTGCACGACCAGCTGGGGCGGCTTGCCGCTGCGTCGACGGATGATCGTCAGGCCGCAGTTGGCCTGGTTGAGGCTCATCCACTGCCACTCGGGCGACTGCATGACCTCGCGCACGAACCAGCCGATGACGAAGTTGTGGGTCACCAGCAGCTCGTTCACGTCGCCGCGCGACGGCCGCAGCCACTGCGAGCCCGCGTCCTGCATCTGTGCGGCCCCTGCCTCGGCCTCTTCCGGCCTGACGCTCTTCAGGAATCGGTGGAAGCCCACCGGGGTCTCCTCGGTGAGCCCTGAGGGGATGCAGTCGAGCAGCAGCGCCGACTTCTCGAACTCGACGGCGGTCAGGCGCTCCTGCATGATCGCGGCCGTCTCCGTCGCACGCAGCAGCGGCGACGTCCACGCGTGATCGAAGTCGACGCCCGAGAGCCGCTGGGCGATCGCCTGCGCCTGTCGGACGCCGCGCCCGGAGAGCTTGCCGTCGTCGACGCCGTGCTCTGCATCGAGCTGCTCTCCGTGTCGGACCAAGTAGAGCAGGTGGGCCATCGTGCCTCCGTGTGGACGCGACGATGCGCCCGGTTGTGACTTCGCTGAGCGCGCGAGCGCGCCGCTGTGACTAGCGAGCGGCTGGGGCCGCTGCACCCACCGTATCGGCCCCCGCTGAGGACACCAGCAGCTCGAGCCCGTGCGGCACCTGACCGACCGCCGCGATCGAGCGCGGCGAGGCCGCGAGCTCTGCCGCGAGCTGCCGCACATCGGCGTCGGTGACGCGGTCGATGCGCTCGAGGGTCGCGTCGATGTCGAGGAACTCCCCCAGCGTCAGCTCGGCGCGACCGAGCCGCGACATGCGCGTGTCGCTCTCCTCCAGCGCCAGCGCGGAGCCGCCCGCGAGCTGCCCCTTCGCGCGGCGCAGCTCCTCATCGCTGGCGCCGTCGGCGAGCCGCTCGAGCTCCGACAGCATCAGGCCCGCGACCTCGAGCGTCTTGTGCGGCTGGCAGGCGGCCGCCATGCCCATGAGCCCCGCATCGGCGTACCCGGCCGCGAACGAGTAGACGGAGTAGGCCAGCCCGCGCTTCTCGCGGATCTCCTGGAACAGCCGCGACGACATGCCGGCGCCGAGCACCGCGTTCAGCACCGCCATGGTGCTGCGCCGCGGGTCGTTCGCCGTCAGCCCCGGCACGCCGAGCATCAGGCTCACCTGCTCGAGCGGGCGGCGCACGACCGTGAGCCCGCCGTGGGTGTACGGCTGCGCTTCCTGGCCGCGGCGATCCTTCGGCTTGCCCTGGCTGAGCGCCCAGCCATAGCGGCTCAGCGCCTCCTGCAGCTGCTCCACGACCACGTCGTGGTCGACCGCACCCGCGACGGTGACCACGAGGTCGCTGGCGTCGTAGTGCTCCCGGTAGTGCTCGGCGACCCGGTCGCGCGAGACGGCACGGATGGATGCGGTGGTGCCGCCGATCGGCCGGCCCAGCGGTGCGTCGAGGCCGTGGACGAGCTCGCTCAGTCGCTCCCCCGCAACGTCGCCGGGGTCATCGTCGGCCATCGCGAGCTCCTCCAGTATGACCTCGCGCTCGTGCTCGAACTCCGCCTCGTCGAGCAGCGACGACGTCACCATGTCGGCGAGCACGTCGACGGCCATGCCCAGGTCGCGGTCGCGCACCTTGGCGTAGTAGCAGGTGTGCTCCTTGGCGGTGAGGGCGTTGTGCTCGCCGCCGACCTCGTCGAACGCGACAGCGATGTCGAAGGCCGTGCGGGTGCGCGTGCCCTTGAACAGCAGGTGCTCGAGGAAGTGGGTGGCGCCGAGGGCGTCCTCGCGCTCGTCGCGCGAGCCGATGGGCACCCAGAAGCCGATCGAGGCGCTCACGGCGCCCGGCACCTGCTCGCTGAGCACGCGCACGCCGCTCGGCAGCACGCTGCGGCGGACCACCGAGTCGCCGGATGCGTTGATGATGATCTCGGGAGTCTCGAGCGGGAGGGCGACGGCAGGCATCCGACGATCCTAGTTGAGCGGGCCCGGACACGACGATGCCCCCACACCTCATCGGGTGCGGGGGCATCGTCGTGCAGCGAGTGTCCTACTCGGCGGTGCCCGCCGAGACAGTCTCCTCGTCGGCAGCAGCCGGCGCGTTCTCGTCGACCACGTCGAGCGAGAGCTTGCCGCGGTCATCGATCTTCGTGATCTCGACCTGGACCTTCTGGCCGACCGAGACGACGTCCTCGACGGCCTCGATGCGCTTGCCGCCGTTGAGCGCACGCATGGCCGTCACGTGCAGCAGGCCGTCGCGGCCCGGCATCAGCGAGACGAACGCGCCGAACGACGCGATCTTCACGACGGTGCCGAGGAAGCGCTCGCCGATCTCCGGGTTCGAGGGGTTCGCGATCGCGTTGACCGCGGCCCGGGCAGCCTCGGCCGAAGGACCGTCGACGGCGCCGATGTAGACGACACCCGAGTCCTCGATCGAGATCTGGGCGCCCGTGTCGTCCTGGATCTGGTTGATCGTCTTGCCCTTCGGGCCGATCAGCTCGCCGATCTTGTCGATCGGGATCTGCACGCTGATGACGCGCGGCGCCGTGGGCGCCATCTCGTCGGGAGCGTCGATGGCGGCGTTGAGCACCTCGAGGATCTTGGTGCGCGCCTCCTTCGCCTGCGTGAGCGCACCGTGCAGCACCGAGGCCGGCAGGCCGGAGAGCTTGGTGTCGAGCTGGATCGCCGTGATGAACTCCGGCGTGCCCGCGACCTTGAAGTCCATGTCGCCGAGCGCGTCCTCTGCGCCCAGGATGTCGGTGAGCGCCGCGTAGCGGGTCTCACCGTCGACCGTGTCGCTGACCAGGCCCATCGCGATGCCCGCGACCGGCGCCTTGAGCGGCACACCGGCGTTGAGCAGCGCGAGCGTCGAGGCGCAGACCGAGCCCATCGACGTCGAGCCGTTCGAGCCCAGCGCCTCCGAGACCTGGCGGATCGCGTAGGGGAAGTCCTCGCGGCTCGGCAGCACCGGCATGAGCGCACGCTCAGCCAGGGCGCCGTGACCGATCTCGCGGCGCTTCGGGCTACCGACGCGGCCCGTCTCACCGGTCGAGTACGGCGGGAAGTTGTAGTTGTGCATGTAGCGCTTCGTCGTGACAGGGCTCAGCGAGTCGATCTGCTGCTCGAGCTTGAGCATGTTGAGCGTGGTGATGCCCATGATCTGCGTCTCGCCGCGCTGGAAGATCGCGGAGCCGTGCACGCGCGGCACGACGGCGACCTCTGCGTCGAGGGGACGGATGTCGGCGAGGCCACGGCCGTCCATGCGGACCTGCTCCGTGAGGATGCGGCCGCGGACGACCTCCTTCGTCACGGCCTTGTAGGCGCCAGAGACCTGCGTCGCGATGGCGGGCTCCAGCTCGCCGCGCTCGACGCGTGCGTTGATCTCCTGCTTGACCTGCTCCTTGAGCGCGTCGTCGGCGTCCTGGCGCTCGATCTTGCCGGCGATGCGGTAGACCTCGGCCAGGCGGTCCTTGGCGATGCCGCGGACGGCCTCCAGCGCCTCGTCCGAGTAGGGCGGGAAGAGCGGGTACTGCTGCGTCTCCTTGGCTGCGGTCTTGGCGACCTCGGCCTGCGCTGCGACGAGCTGCTTGATGAACGGCTTCGATGCCTCGAGGCCCTCGGAGACGATCTCCTCGGTCGGCTTCACGGCGCCGCCCTGGATGAGCTCCCAGGCGTTGTCGGTGGCCTCGGCCTCGACCATCATGATCGCGACATCCTCGACGCCTGCGGCGTCGGTGACCACGCGGCCGGCGACGACCATGTTGAACACGGCCTGCTCGAGCTGCGAGTGCTTGGGGAAGGCGACCCACTGGCCGTCGATCAGTGCGACGCGGACGCCGCCGATCGGGCCGTCGAAGGGCAGACCGCTCAGCTGCGTCGACATGGACGCGGCGTTGATCGCGAGCACGTCGTAGAGCTCGTCGGGCTCGATCGAGAGCACGGTCACGACGACCTGCACCTCGTTGCGGATGCCCTCGACGAACGACGGGCGCAGCGGCCGGTCGATCAGGCGGCAGGTCAGGATGGCGTCGGTCGAGGGGCGGCCCTCGCGGCGGAAGAACGAGCCGGGGATGCGGCCCGCTGCGTACATGCGCTCCTCGACATCCACCGTCAGCGGGAAGAAGTCGAAGTTGTCCTTGGGGTGCTTGCCGACGCTCGTCGCGCTCAGCAGCATGGTCTCCTCGTCGATGTACGCGACCGCAGAGCCCTGAGCCTGCTGCGCGAGGCGGCCGGTCTCGAAGCGAATGGTGCGCTTGCCGAAGCGGCCGTTGTCGAGCACGGCTTCGGCGAATGTGATCTCTGGACCCTCCATAGGGTCACTCCTCTCGTGGGCGCGCGAACGCGCTGTCGATGATCGGGCATCGGCGTCTCGAGGAGGCGGTCATCAGTGGGGGAGGTCGAAGCTCCGCTTCGGCATCCTCCACCAACGACCGGCCTCTCGGTCTCGTCTGCGGATGCACGATGGCCGCCAAAACGTGCTGCGGCCTCGTGCAGACTATCAGCCGCATGCCGAAATGGCCCGGAACTCCGCGCGGAATGCGAAACAGGGCCGCCCCGGATGGGGACGGCCCTGCCTCGAATGCTTCGGAAGGCGTCAGCGACGGAGGCCGAGGCGACCGATCAGCGTGCGGTAGCGCTCGATGTCGACGTCCTGCAGGTAGCCGAGCAGACGGCGACGCTGACCGACGAGCAGCAGCAGGCCACGACGCGAGTGGTGGTCGTGCTTGTGCTCCTTCAGGTGCTCCGTGAGGTCGAGGATGCGGCGCGACAGCATCGCGACCTGCACCTCGGGGCTCCCGGTGTCGCCCTCGTGCGTGGCGTACTCCTCGATGATGGCCTTCTTGACATCTGCGTTCAGGCTCATATGGGGCCCCTTTCTCCTCGCAGCGCGGTGCCCGTGCCGAATGCACGAGCGCTCTTGATCCGCGGCCGATTCACGGCAACCGGCCAAGACTACCAGGTCTGGTGCCTGCCGTGGCAGCGCTCAGCGGCGCACCGGCCAGGCGGCGTCGAGATCGCCGAAGCGCTGCACGCGCTGCCCGCCCGCGGCGCCGCCGCTCGGCAGCGGCATCGCGCTCCCCTGCTGCATGGGCACCGGTTCGCCCATCACCGCGCTCGCCATGGTGCGCCGGCCGTGCAGCAGCTGCGCCAGCAGCGTCGCCTCGTCGGCGACGTGCTTCGCCTTGTCGCGACCGACGAGCGCCCGCTGCCGGTGGTTCGCGAGCCTCGTGGCCGTGCGGATGTACTGCTGCATCGGTGCGCGCAGCCCCCGTCGCTTGGCCCAGTCGAGCAGCAGCGCCCGCCCGTCGCCGGAGGCGAGCCGCTCGACCTCCTCCGGGCTGAACCAGCCCGCGCGGCCGTAGTCGTGCAGCCTGGCACGGGTGATCTTGATCTCCTGCCGCAGCAGCAGCCAGACGAGGCCTGCGGCGATCACGCACAGCGGCACCTGCACGAGCAGGTAGTAGGCGAAGAAGCCGACGGTGCCGCCCGGCACCCACCAGCTCGCCGAGTTCCACAGCGCGTGGAGCAGCGCGGAGACCAGGTGGCCGGCCGGGAACGCGAGCAGGATCCACCAGCGCGAGCGCAGCCGAGCGGCGAAGCCGAGCGCCAGCCCGATGCCGACCGCGGTGAAGATGGCATGCGTCAGCGGGCTCATGATGCCGCGCATGAAGAAGATGAAGGCGCCGTCGCCGGTCTCGCTGATCGACGTGCCGAAGTAGAGGATGTTCTCGGTGAAGGCGAAGCCGGCTGCGGACAGCGCCGCGAACACGATGCCGTCGACCGGGCCGTCGAAGGTCTTGCGGAAGAACAGGAACATCAGCACCACCGGCACCGCCTTCCACAGCTCCTCCGTGAAGGGCGCCTGGATGACCGTGGCGTAGAACTCGAACTGCTCCGGCGTCTGCAGCAGCGGGATCACCAGCGGCTGCAGCACCGCCTCGTTGAGCCAGAGGGTCAGGAGCACCGCCCCGACGCCGCCCCACAGCGCCGCGAACCACAGCGCGATGCGCGGCTCAGGCTCCCAGCGGTCGATCGCGAGCACCGCCCAGATGACGAACGCGAGCGGGAAGAGCGCCATCAGCCCGGACGTGGCGACGAGGGTGGCGTCGCCGATCGCCCCCGCCAGGATGAAGATCACCGCGAAGGACGCGAGCGCCAGCACGACGACGCCGATCACGCCGACGATCAGGCCGACGTCGGGGCCCTTGGCTCGGGCGAGCGGAGACAGCGGAACGGGGGCACTCACTCGGGGATCGTACCCGGGAGCACCCCCGCCCGCGCCAGCCTCGGTCAGACCTCGTCGTCGATGCTGATGATCGGCATCGCCTGCGTGACCGGCTCGAGGCCCGAGAGCCTGGCGGGCTGCAGCAGCTTCTCGACCCGCTCGCGATCCATCAGCCCGCTGTCCACCACCAGATCGGCGATCGACTTGTGGCTCGTGAGCGCCTCGTGCGCGAGCTTCGCCGAGTCGGCGTAGCCGAGGTAGGGCGTGAGCGCGGTGACGACGCCGACGGAGGAGCCGACCATGACGTCGAGCCGGTCGCGGTTCGCCTCGATGCCGTCGATGCAGTTGACGCGCAGCGTCATGCACGCCTGCGTCATCCAGTGCAGGCTCTGCAGGATCTGGTGCGCGATGACCGGTTCGAAGGCGTTCAGCTGCAGCTGCCCGGCTTCCGAGGCGGCGGTGACCGTCGCATCCGACCCGATGACCGCGAACGCGACCTGGTTCACGACTTCGGGGATCACGGGGTTGACCTTGCCGGGCATGATCGACGAGCCGGCCGCCTTGGCCGGCAGCGAGATCTCACCGAACCCCGCCTGCGGTCCGGAGGAGAGCAGGCGCAGGTCGTTGCAGATCTTCGAGAGCTTGACGGCGCAGCGCTTCAGCGCACCGGAGAGGGTCATGAAGACGCCCGTGTCGCTGGTCGCCTCGATCAGGTCGCTCGCGGTGACGATCGGCAGGTGCGTGAGCTCGGCGAGGTGCCGGCTGGCGGCCTCGGCGTAGCGCGGGTCGGCGGTGATGCCGGTGCCGATCGCGGTGGCGCCCAGGTTGACCTCGGAGAGCCACTTGATGGTCTCCTCCAACCGGTCGTAGTCCTCGCGCAGCGTCACGGCGAAGCCGTGGAACTCCTGCCCGAGCGTCATCGGCACGGCATCCTGCAGCTGCGTGCGACCCACCTTGAGCACGCCCCGGAACTCGGTCGCCTTCGCGTCGAGCGCATCCGTCAGCCTCGTGAGCTCGTCGAGCAGCCGGCGCAGCGTGAACGACATGGCGACCTTGATCGAGGTCGGATAGGTGTCGTTCGTCGACTGCGAGCGGTTCACGTCGTCGATCGGGCTGAAGTGCTCGTACGCGCCCTTGGGGTGGCCGAGCTCGACGAGCGCGGCGTTGGCGATCACCTCGTTGGTGTTCATGTTCGTGGAGGTGCCGGCGCCGCCCTGGATGACGCCCACCTTGAACTGGTCGTGCAGCTCGCCGGCCTGGATGCGGCGGCAGATCTGGTCGATCAGGTCGGCCTTCTCGGGCTCGAGGGAGCCGATCTCCTTGTTGGCGCGCGCGCATGCCTGCTTCACGACCGCGAGCGCGTTCACGAGGTCGGAGTAGACGGAGATCGAGCGGCCCGTGATCGGGAAGTTGATCAGCGCGCGCTCGGTGTGGATGCCCCAGTAGGCGTCCGCCGGCACGGGCAGCTCGCCGAGCGAGTCGCGCTCCATGCGCGTCGGGCCAGACGAGGTGTGCTCCCCCTGCGGGGCGGGGTCGAGCTTGTACGAGGGAACATCGGTCATTGCTGGCTCCATTGCCGTCGGATGCCTTGTGGGCGGCGGGTGTCTCCGTGCGGGGGATGCCCGCGCCACGAGCCTAGCCCGCGGTGCATCCTGGCGCCGGGGCACCCGCCGACACGCCTGCGCCCGCCGTCACAGCTGCGCCCGCAGCTCCTCCCCCAGCGCGACGATGCCGACCTCGACCTCCGCGAAGGTCGTCGACAGCGGCGAGAGCCCGAGGCGGATGCCGTCCGGCGCGCGGAAGTCACCGATCACGCCCCGCTCCCAGAGCTTCGCGTTCACGGCGGAGAACGACGGATGCGTGAGCGTCAGGTGGCCGCCGCGGTGCTCGCCCGCCGGCGGGCTCGCCAACTCGGCGCCGAGCGGCAGCACGTGCTCGCGCAGCGCGGCCTCGGCGAAGTCGGTGAGCGCGATCGACTTCGCGCGCACCGCCGCCATGCCGACCTGCTCCAGCAGCTCGAGCATCGCCTCGAGCGCGACGGTGGCGAGCACCGGCGGGGTGCCGCTCGCGAAGCCGCGGATGTCGCCAGCGGCCTCGAACCGCGGCCCCATCGCGAAGACGTCCGCGGCGCCCATCCAGCCCTGGATCGGCTGCGACAGCATCGCCTGCAGACGCTGGGCGACGTAGCCGAATGCGGGCGAGCCGGGGCCGCCGTTCAGGTACTTGTAGGTGCAGCCGACGGCGACATCGACGTCGCAGGCGTCGAGCGCAGCGGGGATGACGCCGGTCGCGTGCGAGAGATCCCACAGGACGAGCGCGCCTGCGCGGTGCGCAGCGGCGGTGATCCCCGCCATGTCGGCGACGAAGCCGGAGCGGTAGGCGACGTGGCTGAGCAGCACGAGCGCGGTGCGCTCGCTCACCGCCTGCTCGACCTGCTCGAGGGTGACGCCGCTGGCGGGGTCGGCCTCGATCCAGCGGATCGTCATGTCGCGCTCGGCCGCGACGCCCTCGACGATGAAGCGGTCGGTCGGGAAGTTGTCGTCGTCGACGACGATCTCGCGGCGCGACGGATCGGCCGCGGCCTGCGCGTCGACCGCGGCGCGCACCAGCTTGTAGAGCAGCACGGTGGTCGAGTCGCCGACGAGCGTCTGCCCTGGCGCAGCGCCGACGAGCGCCCCGATGCGGTCGCCGAGGTCGTAGGGCCGACGCATCCACTGCTCGTCCCAGGAGCGGATGAGGCGCGTGCCCCAATCCTCGCCGATGAAGTCGGCGAAGCGCTCGGGCAGCGACGCGAGCGGACGGCCGAGCGAGTTGCCGTCCAGATAGGCGACGACGTCGCCGGTGCGCACGAAGGCGCTCGTGTGCGCGGCGAGCGGGTCGGCGGCGTCGAGCGCTGCCGCGGTGGCGGCGGTCTGGCGGGGTGCGGTGTCGGTCATGCGTCCTCCGGTTCGAACCAGCTGCGGTGCACCGGCTTCGAGCGGTGCAGGGTGGCGATGACGGCGGCGTCGCTGTCGACGTGCGCCGGGAAGCTGCTGCAGCTCGGGCCGGCGCTCAGCAGCGGCTCGGCGAGCAGCGCGTCGACGATGGCCGTGTCGCCGAGGCCGGCCTGCCGCAGCGCGTCGAGCTCGAGGGCGTCGATGTCGAACGCTGCGAGACCGTTGCCGAGGTCGGTGCCGTAGGCGATCGCTCCCCCGGCGGCAGCGAACCGCGCGAGATTGTCGATCGCGCGTGCCGAGGCGCGCGCATCCCCGTCGCGCTGATGCATCGCCAGCGTCGAGATCCAGATCTGCCTGCCCGCCGCGGCCTGCACGACGGCGTCGCTCAGCCGCTCGGTCCATGGCGTGTGCGCCAGCACGTCGACGCCGGCCGCGAGCGCCCGCTCGGTCTGCCCCGCGCCCTGCACGTGGGCGACGAGCAGCAGGCCGGCGCCGTGGGTCTCCTCCGCGATGGCAGCCAGCAGCGCGTCGTCGGGCACGGGACCCGACTCGGCGTTGAGCGTCACCTTGATGACGGATGCGCCGGCCGCGACCTGCGCTCGGATCGAGCGCGCCGCATCGGCGGCGTCGGCGAGCTCGGAGACGGCGCCGGGCGCCGACCAGTCCCGGCCGGAGGGGTAGCCGCCGACCGCGGCGTGGAAGGGCCCGGCGAAGCGCACGTCGAGGCCTCGGTGGGCGCGGGTGACCGCATCGATGAGGCTCGGCAGCGCCGCGGGCGCCCAGCCGAGATCGAGCACGCGGGCGAGCGCAGTGGGCTCCGGCAGCGCGGCATCGGCGAGGCCGAGGTGCACGTGGGCGTCGGTGATGGGCGGCAGCAGGGTGCGGTCGATGCGCGTGCGAATCCTCGCCGGGGCCTCGTGCTCGTGCATGAGCCGCATGCCGGTGTCGCGCAGCTCGACCACCGCATCCGTCACCCACTGCCCGGCGATGCGCGCACGGGCGACGCGGGCGATGAGCGGCGCGCTCACTCCCGGATCCGGGTGCGGACGGCGTAGAGCTCGGGGAAGAACGTGAGCTCGAGCGCGCGCTGCAGGAAGCCGACGCCGCTCGAGCCGCCGGTGCCGTGCTTCATGCCGATCGTGCGCGTCACGGTGCGCAGGTGACGGAAGCGCCAGAACTGGAAGTTGTCCTCCAGGTCGACGAGCTCCTCGCAGGCTTCGTACGCGCGCCAGTCCTCGCCGCCCTCCGGCCGGCCGGCATCCTCATAGATCGCCTGGAAGACGGGCACGAGCTCCTCGGTGTAGACGTGCGCCTTCGTCACGTCGCGATCGAGCAGCGCTTCGGGCACCGCGTGGCCGCGGCGGGCGAGGTGGCGCAGGAACTCGTCGTAGAGGCTCGGGCGGTGCAGCTCGGCCTCGAGCGCGGCGTGGTCTGCGGGTTCCGACTCGAAGACCTGCAGCATGCGCGCGTGCTTGTTGCCGAGCGCGAACTCGACCATGCGGTACTGCGCGCTCTGGAAGCCGGAGGCGTTGGCGAGGAAGCCGCGGAACTGCGCGTACTCGGTGGGCGTGAGCGTGGCCAGCACCGACCACTGCTGGGTCAGCACCTCCTGGATGTGCTTGACGCGGGCGATGCGCTTGAGCGCCCCGCCCAGATCGTCGGCCGCCAGCAGCGTGCGGGCGTCGTCGAGCTCGTGGATGACGAGCTTCAGCCACAGCTCGGTGGTCTGGTGCTGGATGATGAACAGCAGCTCGTCGTGGTGCTCGGGCTGGCTCTTGGGATGCTGGGAGGCGAGCAGCGTGTCGAGGCCGAGATACGACCCGTAGGTCATGCGCTCGCTCAGGTCGGTGACGACGCCGTCCTCGATCTCCCGGGTGTTGTCCTCGACTGCCACTGCGGCCTCCTCGCTGCTCGGCCTCAACGGTAACGCCCGACCGCGGTCATCGCGTCGCCACGAGGGCCGTCGCTCCGATCCGTTCGTCGGTGCGCGCTGCGACGCTCGCGAATCCCACGCCGGTCAGGATCGCCGACGCGGCCGCGACCTGGTGCGGCGCGACCTCCGTGACGGCGATGCCGCCGACGCGCAGCCGCTGGACGATCGCGGGTGCGTGCGCTCGGAGCGGGTCGAGGCCGTCGCGGCCGCCGTCGAGCGCCAGCTGCGGCTCGAAGGTGCGCGCCTCGTGCGGCATGAGCGCGAGCTCGGCGGTCGGGACGTACGGCAGGTTCGCGGCGACGACGTCGAAGGGCTCGGATGCACGGTGGTCGTCGAGCGCGTCGGGCCCTGACGCGTGCACCACGAGCGCCGCGGGCAGGTTGACGCGCGCGCAGGCGACGGCGTTCGGCTCGGCGTCGACCGCGACGACCTCGATGCCGGGGACGCGGTGGGTGGCGAGCGCGGCGATCGCCCCGCTGCCGCAGCCGAAGTCGAGCAGGCGGGGCGTGCCGTTCGCGCCCGCGAGCTCCCCCAGGCGGTCGGCGACGATTGTCGCGACGAGCTCGGTGCGGCGGCGGGGCACGAACACCCACGGGTGCACGATGATGCGCAGCTCGGCGAAGCGCGCGCTGCCGACGATGTGCTCGATGGGCTCGCCCAGCGTGCGTCGCTCGACGAACATCTCGATCGCCTCGAGCACATCGCTCTCGTCCGCCGCTCGCTGCAGCTCGGCGAGCTCCTGCTCGGCGAAGACGCTGCCAGAGCCGCGCAGCGCGGCCACCAGCGCCTCGCCATCCCGCATCTCCATCACCGGCGACGATAGCCTGCGCGGGTGCAGATCGCCGAGACGAGCCTCGACCACCTGATCGCGCTGGTGCGCGTGCCCACCGAGCAGCCGGACCAGCTGTCTGCGTTCCGTGCGGCGCTGCGCGAGCGCTTCCCCCGCCTGTTCGCCGCGCTGGAGGTGGAGGAGCTCGGCGACACGCTGCTGGCGCGGTGGTCGGGCCGCGACGCAGCTGGGCCGTCGACGCTGCTGATGGCGCATCAGGACGTCGTGCCCGCCCCCGACGCGGACGAGGCGGGCGCAGGGTGGACGCATCCGCCCTACTCCGGGCATCGCGATGAGACGCACGTCTGGGGCCGCGGCACGCTCGACGACAAGGGCTCGCTCGTGGGGATCTGCGTGGCCGTGGAGTCGCTGCTGGAGGCCGGCTTCACGCCGGAGCGCGACGTGTGGCTGCTGTTCGGCCACGACGAGGAGACGATGGGCACGGGCGCCCAGACCGCCATCGCCGAGCTCGACCGGCGCGGCGTGCGCCCCGCGTGGGCGCTCGACGAGGGCGGCGCCATCATCGAGCCGCCGATCGCGGGTGTCACGCGCGATGTCGCCGTAGTGGGGGTCGCCGAGAAGGGCTTCGCGAATGTGCGGCTGCGCGTGGCGCAGGTGGGCGGTCACGCATCGACGCCGCCGCGGCTGCCGGCGACCTCGCGGCTGGCGCGGGCCATCCGGCGGCTCGACTTCTCCACCTGGCCGCGGTCGCTGCCGGAGCCGGCGCTCCGCATGCTCGAGCTGCTCGGCGCCGAGGCGTCCGGCGCCCAGGGCGCCGTGCTGCGCAGGGTGCGGCGCGCGCGTCCGCTCGTCGAGCGGATCCTGGCGCGGCAGGACGAGACGCGCGCGATGCTCGCGACCACTGCGGTGGTGACGCAGCTCTCGGGCGCTGCGGCCGCGAACGCGCTCGCGGAGGAGGCGACGGCGGTCGTGAACGCCCGCATCGCGCTCGGCTCGAGCGTCGAGGAGACGGTGGAGCACATCCGCCGCGCGATCGCCGACGACGCCGTCGACCTCGAGGTGCTGCACGGGCACGAGCCGAGCGCCGAGAGCCCGGCGGAGGGGCCCGGCTGGGATGCGATCGAGGCTGCGATCGCGCGCCTCCGGCCCGACGTGCTGACGGTGCCGTACGTGATGCTCGGGGGAACGGATGGCCGGCACGCGCACCGGATCACGGATCGCGTCTATCGCTTCACGCCGTTCGAGATGACGGCCGAGGAGCGGCTGACGCTGCATGCGCGCGACGAGCGCATCCGCATCGACACGTGGCTCGCCGGCTGCCGCTGGTACGCGGACCTCATCGAGACGAGCTGCTGAGGACACCGCGGAGGTCGAGGAGCGGCGCGCACAACCTCCCGCAGGACGCGGAGCGGCGCGCGCAACCTCCCGCAGGTCGAGGAGCGGCGCGCGCGCAGCGCGACGCGTCACGAGACCGGTGACCGCTCGGTCTCGTGACGCGAGCGACCTCCGGCCGCCCGCTCCTCGACCTACGAGGGCCGCGTCCGTCGCGCGGTGGCACCGCACCGCCTCCCGCAGGTCGAGACCGCGCACAACCTCCCGCAGGTCGAGGAGCAGCGCGCGCAGCGCGACGCGTCACGAGACCGGTGGCCGCTCGGTCTCGTGACGCGAGCGACCTCCGGCCGCCCGCTCCTCGACCCACGAGTGCGGGCGAGGCGCAAGGGTCAGGCGTGGAGGTGCGGCTCGTGCTCGGCGTGGCCTGGCGGCTCGAGCTGGAAGGTGGCGTGCTCGAGCGCGAGCGGGAAGTGCTCGGCAGCGCACTCCTGCAGCAGGTCGAGCACGCGCGGCGCGTGCCCGTCGGTGAAGCACGACTCCTCGATCACCACATGCGCGGTCAGCTGGTGCAGCCCGGTGCCGAGCGTGGAAGCATGCAAGTCGTGCACCTCGACGACGTGCTCGATCTCCATCAGGTGCGCGCGCACGTCGTCAAGGTCCAGCTCCTCCGGGGCCGCCTCCAGCAGGATGCGGCCGGTGTCGCGCAGCAGCACGATCGACCGCGGCACGATGAGCGCGGCGACGAGCGCGCTCGCGATCAGGTCGGCCTGCTGGAAGCCCCAGAGCCAGATCGCCACCGCGGCGGCGATCACCGCGACCGAGCCGATCGCGTCGTTCAGCACCTCGAGGAACGCGGCGCGCAGATTGAGGCTCGTTCCCCTGCCGCCGGCGAGCACCGCGAGCGAGACGAGGTTGCCGACCAGCCCCACGATGCCGAACACGAGCAGCAACGGCCCCGGCACGTCGGTGGGCTCGCCCAGCCGCCGCACGCCCTCCACGACGACGAGCAGCGCGACCACGAGCAGCGCGGCCGCCTGCGCGGCAGCCGCCAGCACCTCAACCCGCACGAGGCCCCAGGTGCGCCTGCCCGTGGGCGGCCTGCGCAGCAGCCACTGCGCCGTGAGCGCGACGCCGAGGCCGGCGACATCCGTCAGCATGTGCACGGTGTCGACCAGCAGCGCGAGCGACCCGGTGAGGATCGACCCCACCACCTGCGCGATCAGCAGCGCGGCGGTGATCCCGAACGCGACAGCGATGCGGGTGGTCGACGCGCCAGCACCGTGCCCTCCAGCACCGTGCCCTGCAGCGCCGTGCGCGTGACCACCCGACACCGCGAGTCCTACAGGCGCGACTTCGTGTGCCAGACGGTCTTGGTCTCGGTGAGGGCGAGGATGCGCTGCGGCGTCTCGGGCGCAATGCCCGGCTCGGGCCGCAGCAGGCGCTTGAGCGTGTCGGCCGCGATCTGCTCGAGCTCGACCCAGTCCAGCTCGCCAGCACCCGTGAGGTCGAGCGCGTTCACGTCGGCATGACCCGCGAGCCACGGCGCGAGCTCTGCGGGGTCACCCGTGAGCACGTTGACGACGCCCCCTGGCAGGTCGCTGGTCGCGAGCACCTCGCCGAGCGAGATCGCCACGAGCGGCGATGAGGCGCTGGGCACGACGACGATCGCGTTGCCCGCGACGAGCGCCGGCGCGATCACCGAGGTGAGGCCGAGCAGGCCCTGGCTCTGCGGCGCGACGGCCGCGACGACGCCCGTGGGCTCGGGCACCGAGAGGTTGAAGTAGGGGCCGGCGACCGGGTTGGCGTTGCCGCCGATCTGCGCGATCTTGTCGGTCCAGCCCGCGTGCCACACCCAGAGGTCGATGGTGTCCTCGACCTGCTTCGCGGCCCGCGCGGCGGTCAGGCCCTCGGACTTCTGGAGCTCGTCGATGAACTGCGCCTTGCGGCCCTCGAGAACTTCGGCGACACGGTAGAGCACCTGGCCGCGGTTGTACGCGGTCGCGCCCGCCCAGCCCGGCTGCGCCTTGCGGGCGGCGCGCACGGCCTCGCGGGCATCCTTCCTGGATGCCTTCGCGACGTTCGCGACGAAGCGGCCACGGGCATCCGTGACCTCGGTGACGCGCCCGGACTCTGAGCGCGGGAAGGCGCCGCCGATGAACAGCTTGTAGGTCTTCGGCACGTCGAGCCGGGCGCTGGCGGACTTCGCCGGTGCCTTCGCGGCGGTCGTCGTCGCGGTCTTCGTGGTCGCCATCACTTGCCTGCCTTCAGGTATGCCTGCATGCCCTGGCGGCCGCCCTCGCGGCCGTAGCCCGACTCCTTGTAGCCGCCGAACGGGCTCGTGGGGTCGAACTTGTTGAACGTGTTGGTCCAGACGACGCCGGCGCGCAGCTTGTCGGCGACGGCCAGTGCCCTGGATCCCTTGTCGGTCCAGACGCCGGCCGAGAGGCCGTAGGGCGAGTTGTTCGCCTTCGCGATCGCCTCGTCAGGGGTGCGGAAGGTGAGCACCGACAGGACGGGTCCGAAGATCTCCTCGCGAGCGATGGTGGAGGATGCCTCGACGCCGGTCACCACGGTGGGCGCGAACCAGTAGCCCTCCTTGGGCAGCTCGCACGCGGGGCTCCAGGCGTCACCGCCCTCGGCGACGCCCGTCTCCACCAGCCGGGTGATGCGCTCGAGCTGCTCGCTCGAGTTGATCGCGCCGACGTCGGTGTTCTTGTCGAGCGGGTCGCCGACGCGCAGCGTCGACATGCGCTCCTTCAGCCGCTCCATGACCGTGTCGTGCATGCTCTCCTGCACCAGCAGTCGGCTGCCCGCGCAGCACACCTGACCCTGGTTGAAGAAGATGCCGTCGACGATGCCCTCGATGGCCTGGTCGAGCGGGGCGTCGTCGAAGACGATGTTGGCGCCCTTGCCGCCCAGCTCGAGCGTGAGCTTCTTGTTCGTGCCGGCGAGCGCCTTGGCGATCTCTCGGCCCACGGCGGTGGAGCCGGTGAAGGCCACCTTGTCGACGTCGGGGTGACGCACGAGCGCCGCGCCCGTCTCGCCCGCGCCCGTGACGAGGTTCACGACGCCGGCGGGCAGGCCAGCCTGCTCGCAGATCTCGGCGAAGAGCATGGCGGTGAGCGGGGTGGTCTCGGCGGGCTTCAGCACCACGGTGTTGCCCGCGGCGAGCGCCGGGGCGACCTTCCACGCCAGCATCAGCAGCGGGAAGTTCCACGGGATGACCTGTGCGGCGACGCCGTGCGGCTGCGGGGCTGCGCCGAGGCCCACCCAGTCGAGCTTGTCGGCCCAGCCGGCGCAGTGGAAGAACCACTGCGCGACGAGCGGCACGTCGGCGTCGCGCGTCTCACGGATCGGCTTGCCGTTGTCGAGCGACTCCGCCACCGCGAGCTCGCGCGCCCGCTCCTGCAGGATGCGAGCGATGCGGAAGAGGTACTTGCCGCGGTCGCGGCCCGACATCGGGCCCCACGTCTCACGGAATGCCTTGCGCGCCGCCTTGACCGCCGCATCCACGTCGCCCTCGTCGGCGGAGGCGAAGGTGGCGATGCGCTGCTCGGTGGACGGTGCGATCGAGGCGAAGCTCGTGCCGCCGCCGCGCGTCCACTCGCCGCCGATGAAGAGGCTGTACTCGTCGCGGAGGTTGAGGATGGAGGTCGACTCGGGGGCCGGTGCGTATTCGAGGAATGTCATGGAGGCCTCAGTCGATCGTGACGTAGTCGGGGCCGGAGTAGCGGCCGGTGGTGAGCTTCTGTCGCTGCAGCAGCACGTCGTTCAGCAGGCTGGAGGCGCCGAAGCGGAACAGATCCGGGTCGAGCCATGCCTCGCCGCAGGTCTCGGCGACCGCGACGAGGTACTTGATCGCGTCCTTCGAGGTCGAGATGCCGCCGGCGGGCTTGACGCCGATGCGCTCGCCGGTGAGCCGCTCCCAGTCGCGCACGACCTGCAGCATGAGCGTCGTCACCGGCAGCGTGGCAGCGGGCTGCACCTTGCCTGTGGAGGTCTTGATGAAGTCGCCGCCAGCGAGGATCGAGAGCCACGATGCGCGGCGCACGTTGTCGTAGGTGACGAGCTCGCCGGTCTCGAGGATGACCTTCAGGTGCGCGTAGGTGCCGTCGTCGCGCCGGCACGCTTCCTTGGTCTGCACGATCTCGTCGAAGACCTTGCCGTAGTTGCCTTCGAGGAACGCGCCGCGATCGATGACCATGTCGATCTCATCGGCACCGTCGGCGACCGCGTCGCGCGTGTCCATGAGCTTCACGGCGAGGCTCGCGCGGCCGGACGGGAACGCCGTGGCGACGGCGGCGACGTTGATGCCGGTGTCCTTGCCTGCGCTCCAGGCCGATCCGAGCGCCTCGACGGCGTTGCCGACCATGTCGCCATACACGCACACGGCGGCCGGGCGCGGGGTGGTGAGGTCGGAGGCGTCGGGCACGAGCGCCTTCGCGACCAGCGAGCGCACCTTGCCGCGGGTGTCGGAGCCCTGCAGCGTCGTCAGGTCGATCATGCGGATGATGAGGTCGAGCGCCGATGCCTTCGACGTGGTCTTGATGGAGCGCGTGCCGAACTTCGCGGCGCGCGATTCGAGACCGACGGCGTCGACCGGCGCGAGGCCCTCGAGGTGCCTGCGGAGCGCGACCTCTGAGAGGTCGCCGCCGAGCAGCTGGATTGCGCGCTGCGCGGGGGCGAGCGCTTGACTGGGTGTGGTCACGCTGATCCTTCATGCTGAAGCTGCGGTGCGGATTCCCGCCAGGTGGTTCGCGGCTTGCTGTGCAGGGCAGTCTACCCAGGGCCGACGATCGCCGCGGGACGGAGGCTGCGAGCGAGGGTCAGTCGTGCACGAGCGGAGCGGTCGACTCGCGCGTCTGCTCGACGTCGCGATGCATCTGCTCGATGAGCTGCTCGAGTCCGTCGAAGCGGTGCATGGGGCGCACGAAGTCCACGAGCTCGAGTTCGATCGGCCGGTCGTAGAGGTCGAGGTCGACGTCGAGCAGGTAGGCCTCGACCGTCTTCGCCTGCACGCCCTCGAAGGTGGGGTTGTGGCCGATGGAGACCGCTGCGGCGAAGGTGCCCGCGTCGACGCGCGCGATGGCGGCATACACGCCGTCGGCGGGGATGAATCCCTCGACGGGCACACCCAGGTTCGCGGTCGGGAATCCGAGCGCTCGGCCTCGCTGGAAGCCGCGCACGACCGTGCCCCGCAGCAGGTGGCGGCGGCCGAGCATCTCGTTCGCCTCGGTGATCCGACCGAGGTCGAGTGCTTCGCGGATCCAGGTCGACGAGACGCGGCGGCCGTCGGTGAAGCAGATGTCGTCGATCGACTCGACGCGCACGCCGCGCGGCTCGGCGAGCTCGCGGAGCAGCGCGGGCGTGCCAGCACCCTTGAAGCCGAATCGGAAGTCGTCGCCGACGAGCAGCACCCGCGCCCCCAGGCCGTCGAGGAGCACGCGCTCGACGAACTCCTCTGCCGGTTGTGCCGCGGCCGCCTTCGTGAACGGAATGACCACGACCCGGTCAGCGCCAGCGGCCTCGAGCAGCGCGATCTTGTGCGCGAGCGAGACGAGCGGCACGGGTGCGATGTCGGGGCTCACGACCTCGAGGGGGTTGCGGTCGAAGGTGACGACGGTGGTCGCCAATCCCTCCGGCTCGGCGAGCGCACGCAGCTGTTCGAGGATGCGCTGGTGGCCGATGTGCACGCCGTCGAACTTGCCGATCGTGACGGCGCTCGGCGCCGCCTCCAGCTCGTGGAGCCACGCCATGGGGTCGGGGGCGGATGCGCTCACGCCGGCACCCGCTCCCGGCTGACCCGCAGCCACCAGAGGCCGAGGAACGGCAGCAGCGCGGGGATGAAGAGGTAGCCGGAGCCGAAGTAGCTCCAGACGGAGTCGTGGCCGAAGAGCGCAGGTGTCACGAGCGAGAGGGTGCCGACCACGAGCACGCCGATGAGCTCGAAGCAGACGGCTGCCAGGGCCACCGTGCGGGCGGTCTCGCTGCCCTGCATCGCGAGCGCGACGGTCGCGACGATGTAGACGACCGCGGCGACGGCGCTCAGCGCGTATGCGAGCGGTGCCTCGTCGAAGCGCTGGAGGATCTGCACGAATGACCGACCGGTCGCCGCGAGCGCCAGCACCGCGTACACCGCGATGAGGACCCGCCCGATACCTGCATGCCTACGCTCGCTCACTCGGTCGATTCTATTCGCTCCCGGGCGTTTCGAGCGCCCTGGCGCCCGCCGCTCCGGTTTCGTGACGTCCGCGCGCCTGCGGCGCGCAGCCTCCTCAACCTACGGAGGCGGACACTGCCGTCAGGCGATCTGCACGAACCAGATCTGGTGCATCCGATAGACCATCACCGCGCAGGCGAGGATCGCGATGCCCACCACGAGCGTCTGCCACTCGCCCCGCTTGTCGATGAGCGCCCACATCACGGCGGCCGGCGGGATCAGCAGTGCCGAGATCAGGTAGACCCAGTACTCGAGCAGATCACCCGTCGGGCCGCCGCCCGCGATCGGGGCGATGAACGATGCGACGGCCTGCACGATGAGCGTGAGGAAGGTGATCGCCGCGGCGGCGAGGATCCAGTCGTTGAAGGGCTTGCGTGCGAAGCCGACGACCGCGACGCCCGCGCCGATCACGCCCAGGCCGATCGCCTGCGCGAGCATGAGCCAGCTGATCATCCGTGCACCTCAGTCGGTCGGGAAGTTGGTCACGGGCAGGAGACGGTTGCCCGAGACGCGGGCGATGCCGATGAGCCGATCGCCGTGCACCGCGGCGACGATGCCGGCTTCGCCCTCCAGCGACGGCGTCTTGCGGCCGTGCGCGAGGTTCGCCGCCCGCTCGTCGTCGAGCTGCGCGACGGGCAGGATGCGCGCGGCCGCGACCGCCGGCGGCACCAGCAGCTCGGCCGCGCCCTCCTCCGGCAGCGCGTCGGCGATCGGCGCACCGTCGACCTCGAACGGGCCGACATGGGTGCGGCGCAGTGCCGTCAGATGCCCGCCGACGCCGAGCGCCTCGCCCAGGTCACGGGCGAGCGCACGGATGTAGGTGCCGCTCGAGCAGTCGACGATCACGTCGACCTCCGCACGCGACCCGGGGCGGAATTCGAGCAGCTCGAAGCGCGAGACCGTCACTGCGCGCGCCTTGAGCTCGACCTGCTCCCCCGCCCGCACGCGGTTGTAGGCGCGCTCGCCGTCGACCTTGATCGCGCTGACCGACGAGGGCACCTGCTCGATGTCGCCCGTGAGCGCCGCCATCGGGGCCGAGAGGTCATCGCCCGAGACGTGCGACGCATCCGCCGTCGTCGTCTCCTCGCCCTCGGCGTCATCCGTGGTCGTCGCCGCCCCGAGCGCAATGGTCGCCGTGTAGGTCTTGTCGAGGCCGACCATGTGGGTGAGGAGGCGCGTCGAAGGCCCGATGCCGAGGATCAGCAGGCCCGTCGCCATCGGGTCGAGGGTGCCGGCGTGACCGACCTTGCGGGTGCCGAGGGCGCGGCGCGCGCGGCTCACCGCGGTGTGGCTCGTGATGCCTCGCGGCTTGTCGACGAGCAGGATGCCGTCGGGGCTGGTGGGGGCGGCTGACACCCTGCGAGCCTACCGGCGGCTAGCCTGGCCGATATGGCGGCGACGAGCGAGCAGACCCCCGCACGGCAGCGCATCGCGGTGATCGGTGCCGGCGCGATCGGCGGCACGATCGCTGCGCGCCTGGACGCTGTCGGTCACGAGGTGACCGTCACCGCGCGGGGCGAGAACCTGGCGGCGATCCGCGAGCACGGGCTGCAGCTCAAGGGCGCGTTCGGCGCGCATACGGCCCAGGTGAGGGCGCTCGAGGCGCTGACCGAGGCCCCGGATCTCGCGATCCTGGCGGTCAAGGCCACCGGAGCGGTCGAGGCGCTCGAGGCGAACCGGGCTGCGCTCGAGGATGTGCCGCTGCTGGTGGTGCAGAACGGGCTCGGCGGCGAGCGCGCCGCCGCTCGGCTGCTGGGTCACGAGCGTGTCGCGGGCGGCATCTCGCTGATGGCCGCGAACTCGCTGGAGCCCGGCGTCGTCACCGTGACCGCCGATGGCGACACGATCGTCGGGGGCACGGAGGGCAGGCGCTTCGCCGCGCTGCTGGCTGAGGCGCTGCCGACCAGCGAGACCCCCTCCATCGAGGGGGCGCAGTGGACGAAGCTGCTCATCAACATGGTCAACGCGATCCCCGCCATCGTCGGGCACTCGGTGCAGGACGTCATCCGCGACCCGGGGCTGCGGCGCGTGATGCTCGCCTCGATGCGCGAGACCGCGCGCACCGGGCTCGCGGCCGACGTGCGGTTCCAGCCGCTGCAGGGGCTCACTCCCCTGCTCGTGCGGGTGGTCGCCTTCGCGCCGCGGCGCATCGCGCAGCAGGTGCCGCTGCGCATCCGGGAACGCCTGGGCGATGTGCCGAACATGGGCTCGACGCAGCAGTCGATCCGGCGCGGGCAGCTGACCGAGGTGGATGCGATCAACGGTGCCGTCGTCGCCGAGGCGGCCCGGCTCGGCCTGGAGGCGCCCGTGAATGCGGCGCTCGTCGAGCTGGTGCATGAGGTGGAGCGCAGGGGCGAGTTCATGCTGCCGAGTGCGGTGCGGCAGCTGGCGTGATCGGGTCCGGTCTCGTGACGCGGGCGGCCTAAGGCCGCACGCTCCTCGACCTACGAGGATGCTGGGTCTCGTGACGCGCGCGCCAATGGCGCGCGCTCCTCGACCTTGAGCCCTCCGGCCGCAACGCCGCTTCGCGGCACTGCGGCCTGCGGACTCAACACGAGTCGGCGAAGGACTGGAAGGGCTTCCGCCAATCGGTGTTGTCGACGATGAAGGCCGCCTTGCGGCGCGGCTCGCTCGCCTGCTCGTAGAGGTCATGCGCCTCGCGGTAGCGCGCGTGGGACGGATGGTGGACATCCGGATGCACGCCGTCGCGCGCCCGCAGGCGCTCACCGCGCACGCGGTCCTCCGTGTCGAGATAAACGACCGCGTGCCACTTGCCGGCCAGCGCGGGGCGCTGCAGGAACACGCCGTCGACGATCAGCACCGCATCCGGTCCCGCCGTCTCCCACTCCATCTCGACCGGAGCATCGCGATGCAGGTCGAAGGCGGCGGTCTGGAAGCCGGTGGAGCCGCCCATGCGGAACGGCTGCAGCAGCACGCGGTCGAGCAGCTCGATGTCGAAGGCATCCTCGTAGTAGCCCTTCGGCGAGTGCCGCCCCTGGCGGTAGCGGAAGGCTTCGGCACGGTGGAAGTCGTCGACCGAGGCGCGGAACGCCTCGACCCCAGCGCGCGCGAAGGCCACCTGCAGCGCATCCGCGAAGTGCGTCTTGCCCGCGCCGTCGCGGCCCTCGACCGCGATCAGGCGCCGTCCGCGCGGGTTTCGGCGCAGCATGAGCTCGGTGAGCCGCGTGTAGAGGTCCTTCTGCTCGGGCGTCCACGATGCGGCCCGCATGAGGAGTGCGCTGTCGACCATGCCGCCAGCCTAGGCGGAGGTCGCGCCGCATCGCAGCCGGTTCGCCCTCAGGAGACAGGCGTCGGCGCCGCGACGGGGCGACGACCGTAGGCGAGGTGCCGCAGCAGCGCCTCCGCAGGGCCGCGCTTGCCGCGCAGGTCGAGGATGAGCGCCACGACGGCCGTGATGAACCAGACGCCGACCGCGAGACCGGCCGCGCCCAGCGGCGTCAGCGTGGCGCCGAGGCCGAAGCCCCAGGCGGCGAGCAACGGGGCGAACAGCACCGACTGCAGCAGGTAGCTCGTCAGCGAGCGCTTGCCGACGGCGGTGACGGCGCGCGTGACAATGCCGTGCCGGTCACCGAGCCGCCCCGCGACCAGCGCAATGAGCGCGGCGTAGCCGATGCCGCCTGCCACGCCCGCGAGACTCGATGCGCCCATCGTGGCCCAGGAGATCGCCGGGTCGAAGACCAGCCCGGCGAACTGCATCGCCGCCAGCGCCCCGCCGAGCCAGCCGATCGCGATGCCGCCGACGGCGATGCGGACGAGCAGCGCCCCATGCTCGCGCGGGCGGTCGAGCAAGCCGCGGCGCGCGGCCAGGACGCCCAGCACCACCGACAGCGGCACCGTCAGCGTGATCGCCTGGAGCGGCGTCGCCAGCGCCCAGAGGCCGAAGCTCTGCAGCATGAACAGCAGGTAGTTGCTCTGCCCGGTTGGGTACTCGATGGCTGGCGCGGCCATGGCGCTCGGGTCGCCCGCGATGCCGGTGCTCAGCACTGCGCCGCTGACGATCGAGAAGAGCGCGGAGGCGCCCAGGAGTCCCGCGAACACCCACGCCACCACCCGCAGGGCACGGTCGCTGCGGCGCAGCAGCAGCCAGGTGACGAGCAGGCCCACGAGGCCGTAGGCGCCGACGATGTCGCCGAACCAGAGCAGCAGCGCGTGCACGGCGCCGAACGCGACCATCCAGCCGTGACGGATCTGCAGCACGCGCCGAACCTCGCGCCATGGCGCTCCCGCGGCTGCCTGGCGGCTGTACATCTGCCAGATCCCGTAGCCGAACAGGAAGGAGAAGAGCGGATAGATGCGGCCATCGATCGCGACCAGGGAGACCAGTTGGTAGACGTAGTCGCCGCCCGTGAAGCCCCGTCCATGCGCGTTCGTGACGCCGCGCTCGGCGACCGCGAGCCACCACGGCACGTTGGCGAGCGCGATGAGCAGCAGCATGATGCCGCGAGCCAGGTCGGGCGCGAGGCTGCGTCCGTGCGCGGCGGTCGCGGCGGCAGCGTGGTCGACGATCGGGTCGAGCTGCGGCGCGGAGTGCGGCGCGGATTGCGGCACTGACCCGGTCGGGCCGCGGTCGGGAGGCTCGGTCACGGCTCGACGCTATCGACCGCGCATCTACGCTGACTAGATGCTCGGCGACGGAACCCTGCAGGCGCTTGCCGCCTGGTATCGGGAGCATGCCCGCGACCTTCCGTGGCGACGCCCGGAGTTCGATGCCTGGGGCACCGTGGTGAGCGAGATCATGCTGCAGCAGACGCAGGCCTCGCGCGTCGCGGTCGAGATCGACCGCTGGCTCGATCGGTGGCCGACGCCCGCGGATCTCGCCGACGCGCCCACGCACGAGGTGCTGCGCCAGTGGGGCACGCTCGGCTACCCCCGGAGGGCGCTGCGGCTGCAGGACACGGCGCGAGCGATCGTCGAGCGCCACGGGGGCGAGGTGCCGCGGGAGGTGGATGCGCTGCTGGCGCTGCCGGGGATCGGCGACTACACGGCACGCGCCGTCGCGGTCTTCCACTTCGGCGATCGGCACCCGGTGGTCGACACGAACGTGCGACGGGTGGTGGCCAGGGCTGTGCACGGGCAGGGCGAGGCGGGGCCCGCGAAGAGGCGGGATCTGGCGGACGTCGAGGCGCTCCTGCCTGCGGAGCCGAACGACGCATCCGTCATCTCGATCGCGCTCATGGAGCTCGGGGCGCTCGTCTGCGTCGCGAGGGCGCCCCTCTGCGGGGCGTGCCCGATCGCGGAGGCGTGCGCGTGGCGTCGCGCCGGATATCCGCCATACGAGGGCAAGCGTGCGCCGAAGCAGTCGACCTTCGCGGGCAGCGATCGACAGGCGCGCGGCACGGTGCTGCGGGCGCTGCGCGGCATCGACGTGCCGCTGACGGACGCGGAGGTCGCGCAGCTGTGGCCGGATGCGGAGCAGCTGGCACGGGCGGTCGGATCCCTCGCAGACGACGGTCTGATCGTGCGGGAGTCGGGCGCCGTCCGCCTGCCCGACTGACGGGTCTCGTGCTTTCGTCGGTCGAGGAGGCCGCGGGCGCAGCCCGCGGCCGTCACGAGACCGAATGGCGGGGTCTCGTGACGCGCGCGGCTGGGCCGCACGCTCCTCGACCGACGATGCTTCGCGACGCGGCCGCCCAGGCGGCGACGATTAGGTTGGGGCCATGCCCGCACGCCACCAGAGACTGGCCGAGACCACCGACGAGCTCGACGCGGCGCTCGCCGCGATCCGGGACGAGCTGGGCCTCACCGCCGAGTTCCCCGCGGACGCGGTCGCCGAGGCCGAGGCGTTCGCCGCCGATCCGCAGCTGCCCGACGCCGACCGCACCCATGTCGCATTCGTCACCATCGACCCGGAGGGCTCGACCGACCTCGACCAGGCGCTCTATCTCGAGCGCGACGGCGACGGCTACATCGTCCGTTACGCGATCGCCGACGTGCCCGCCTTCATCTCCCCCGGCGGACCGATCGACGTCGAGGCGCGCCGCCGCGGCCAGACGATGTATACGCCTGATGGTCGCGTGCCGCTGCATCCGCCGGTCGTCAGCGAAGGCGCCGCCAGCCTGCTCGAGGGGCAAGAGCGCGGCGCCTACGTCTGGACCATGCGCCTGGATGCGGCCGGCGACGTCACCGGAACCACGCTCGAGAGCGCGCGGGTGCGATCGCGCGAGCAGCTGACCTACGAGTCGGCGCAGCGACGGATCGACGACGGCGACGCGATGCTCGGGCTGCTGCGCGACGTCGGTGAGCTGCGGATCGCGCTCGAAGAGGCGCGCGATGGCGCGAGCCTCGACATGCCGGAGGAGCAGGTCGTCCGCGACGGCGACGCGTACCTGATCGAACGGCGCGAGCTGCTGCCTGTGGAGCGCTGGAACGCCCAGGTCTCGCTCATGACCGGCATGGAGGCGGCGAACCTGATGCTGCGCGCGAAGCGCGGCATCCTGCGCACCATGCCGCAGCCGCCCGCCGGCGACGTCAAGCGCTTCCGCAAGGAGGTGCGGGCGATCGGCGAGGAGTGGGCGGAGGGCGAGCACTACGGCGCCTTCCTGCGCAGGCTCGACCGGTCGAAGCCCACGACGCTCGCGATCCTGCAGACAGCGCGACGGCTGTTCCGGGGCGCGGGCTACGACGTGCTGCACGACGGGTCGGATGCGTCGGAGTTCGAGCAGGCCGCCATCGGCGCGCCCTACGCGCACACCACCGCTCCCCTGCGCCGACTGGTCGACCGCTACGTGCTCGTGCACTGCGAGGCGATCGCGAACGGGCGCGAGATCCCGCAGTGGGCGGCCGACGGCCTGGAGGGGCTCGAGGAGATCATGCAGAGCTCCGGTCAGCTGGCGAGCACGCTGGAGCGGGAGTCGATCGACGCCGTCGAGATCGCGGTGCTGCAGCCACGCATCGGCGACGAATTCGATGCGGTGGTCGTCGACGCCCGCAAGAGCGGCGCGACCATCCAGCTGATCGACCCGCCCACCGAGGCGGCGTGCGACACGGATGCGGAGCCGGGCGAGCGCATCCGGGTGCGGTTGACGGAGGCCGACCTGGGCGCGCGCCGGCTGCGCTTCACCGAGGTGTAGCGGGCTCGATCTCGTGACGCGGGCGGCCGTGGGCCGCACGCTCCTCGATCAGCGGGGCCTCGCGCCGGGATCTCCACACAGAAATGTCACGAACGGTCGTCTCCGAGTGCTGGAGAGGACCGTTCGTGACAAATCTGGCGTTCAGTCCTCGTCGAGCTCGCGCGGCTTCCGGTACGGGTCGGCCTCGCCGGCGTACTTCGCCGCCGCCGCCGACTCCTGCGCCGCCTTGTCGCGCACGCGCGCCTCGTCGAGCAGGTGCTCGATCGACGCCGCGTTCTCGGGCAGCGCGTCGAGGAAGAACTCGATCGAGGGGGTCAGTCGCAGCGATAGCCCCTTGCCGATCTCGCGTCGCACGACGCCCTTGGCGCTCGTGAGCGCCCTCGTCGTCTCCTCACGCTCCTCATCGGTGCCGAGCACCGTGTAGAAGATCGACGCGTGCTGCAGGTCACCCGTGACCCGCACATCCGTGATCGTCACGAATCCGAGCCGCGGGTCCTTGACCTCGCGCTCGAGCGCGTTGACGGTGATCTCGCGGATGCGGTCAGCGATCTTCCTGGCCCTGGGGTTCTCTGCCATGTCGTTTCTCCTTGTTCCTCAGAGACGAGTATGGGGCGACCGAAGCCGCCCCATACTCACCGCGCGATCAGACTCGCGGCTTCTCCACCATCTCGATGGTCTCGATCTCGTCGCCGATCTGCAGATCGTTGAACTTGCCGAGGCCGATGCCGCACTCGTAGTCGGTCCGCACCTCGGTGACGTCGTCCTTGAAGCGGCGCAGCGACTCGATGGCCAGGCCATCGGCGAGCACGATGCCGTCGCGGATGATGCGGGCCTTCGCGTTGCGGGTGATCGTGCCGGAGCGGACGATGGAACCAGCGATGTTGCCGAACTTCGAGGAGCGGAACACCTCGCGGATCTCGGCCACACCGGACTGGACCTCTTCGTACTCAGGCTTGAGCATGCCCTTCAGCGAGTTCTCGATGTCGTCGATCGCACCGTAGATCACGTTGTAGAACCGCACGTCGACACCCTCGCGCGCCGCGCGCTCGCGGGCCTTCGGGTCGGGGCGCACGTTGAAGCCGATGATCACGGCGTCGTCGACCGTCGCCAGGTTCACGTCGGATTCGGTGACCGCACCGACACCGCGGTGGATGATCCGCAGGTCGACACTGTCGTCGATCTCGATCTTCAGCAGCGACTCCTCCAGCGCCTCGACGGCACCGGAGACGTCACCCTTGATGATGAGGTTGAGTGTCTCGACCTTGCCCTGCTCAAGCGCGGTCTTCCAATCCTCGAGCGACAGGCGCTTGCGTGCCTTCGCCAGCTGGGCGTTGCGCTCGACGGCCTCACGCTTCTCGGCGATCTGGCGGGCGGTGCGGTCCTCCTCGGTGGAGATGAAGGTGTCACCGGCTCGCGGCACGCTCGAGAGGCCCTGCACCTGCACGGGCATCGAGGGACCGGCCTCCTGCACCAGGTCACCGCGGTCGTCGACCATCGCACGGACGCGGCCGTAGGCCGTACCCGCCACGATGGCGTCGCCGACGCGCAGCGTTCCGGACTGGATGAGCACGGTGGCCACGGAGCCGCGGCCCTTGTCGAGCTTCGCCTCGATGGCGACGCCGCGCGCTTCCTTGTTCGGGTTCGCGCGCAGGTCGAGGCCGGCGTCGGCCGTGAGCAGCACGGCCTCCAGCAGATCCTCGATACCGGTGTTCGCCAGCGCCGAGACGTCGACGAACATGGTGTCGCCGCCGTACTCCTCGGTGATGAGGCCGTACTCGGTGAGCTGCTGACGCACCTTCGCCGGGTTGGCGTCGGGCTTGTCGACCTTGTTCACCGCGACCACGATCGGCACGCCCGCGGCCTGCGCGTGGTTCAGCGCCTCCACCGTCTGCGGCATGATGCCGTCGTCGGCGGCGACCACGAGGATCGCGATGTCGGTCACCTGCGCACCACGTGCACGCATGGCGGTGAACGCCTCGTGACCCGGGGTGTCGATGAAGGTGATCGCGCGGTCCTCGCCCTCGTGCTCCTGCCAGACCTGGTAGGCGCCGATGTGCTGGGTGATGCCGCCGGCTTCGCCGTCGATGACGTTCGCGCCGCGGATCGCGTCGAGCAGGCGCGTCTTGCCGTGGTCGACGTGACCCATGACGGTGACGACGGGCGAGCGGTACTCGAGCTCTTCGTCCGACTCGTCCTCGAGCTCCTGCGCGAGGTCGATGTCGAAGCCCTCGAGGAGCTCCTTGTCCTCGTCCTCGGGGCTGACGATCTGGATGCGGTAGCCGAGCTCCGCACCGAGCAGCTCGAAGGTGCCCTCGTCGAGGGACTCCGTCGCCGTCGCCATCTCACCGAGGTGGAACAGCACGGTGACGAGGTCACCGGGCATCGCGTCGATCTTCTCGGCGAAGTCGGCGATCGAGGCACCGCGGCGCATGCGGACGACGGTCGTGCCGTCGCCACGACGGACCTTGACGCCACCGATCGACGGCGCCTCGCGCATCTCGAACTCGAGCCGCTTCGTGCGCTTCGACTTGCGCGACTTGCCCTTGGCGCCGCCCTTGCCGAACGCGCCGGCAGTGCCGCCGCGACCACGACCGCCGCCACGGCCCGCGAATGCGGGACCGCCACGACCGGGAGCGCCACGGCTGGGCGCGCCCTGCCCGGGACGCTGGAAGCCGCCAGGACCGCCACCGGCGCCGGGGCGCCCAGCGCCACCGCCGCGCGGGGCGCCCGGACGCGGAGCGCCGGGACGGGGAGCGCCGGGCCGCGGTGCGCCGGGACGCGGGGCCGCCGGACGCGGGCTGCCGCCCTGCTTGCTCGTGAAGGGGTTGTTGCCGCCGCGCGGTCGACCCATGCCCTGGCTGGAGGCGAACGGGTTGTTGCCGGGCCGGGGTGCGCCGGGGCGCGCCATCGGTCGCGGGATCGCGTTGGGCGTCGGCGCGTCGCCGTCCGGCTTCGGCGTCTCGGCCTGTGCCGGCGTCTCGGCCTGTGCGGGCGCGGCAGGCTGCGCGGGCTGCTCGGCCGCGGGGGCCTGGGCCGCCTCGGGCGCTGCCTGCGGAGCCGGCGCTGCCTTCGGTGCGGCAGCGGGCGTGGGGGCGGGCGCTGCCGGCGTCGCCGGCGCACCCTCGGTCTTGGGGGCCGCTGCGGGCTTGCGTGCGGCAGGCGACTTGGCGGCCGGCTTCGCGGGCGCCTTCGCTGCCGGTGCGGTCTCCGCTGCTGCGCCGCCGAGGCCTTCAGCCTCGAGGGCGGCCTTGAGCTTGCGAGCCACCGGGGGCGCGACTGCCGAGGCGGGTCCCTTGACGAACTCGCCCATCTCCTTGAGCTTGGCCAGAGCGACCTTGCTCTCGACGCCTACTTCGGCGGCGATCTCGTGAACGCGTGGGTTTGCCACATTTCTCCTGTCCTGGTCCACCCAGAACAGGGCGGACGTCAATTGCTGACGGGTCTCATTTCGAGCTGCTCATCAGTTGTCCATGTGTGTTTCGTTCCTTCGGTCGGGGCTCGGGTCGAGCCCGTCCTGTGCCCATCGTGCGATGGACGTCGTATCCAGGCGCTGATGCCGCAGTGCTCGTGGAACAGCGCGGAGCGCCCGTTCCACGCATCGCTGCGTCGGATGCACCCACGCGCCTCTGCCAGGAAGCCGTCGATCATGGTCGACGACCGCCTCACCGCCCTGCGCAGCGATCCGCACCAGAAGTGCGGGTTCGGTGCGCGCGCGACAGCCAAGACACGTACGGATGCTGACCACTCTACAGGACGACACGCCCGGGCGCTGGAGCTGAGAGCGGAGCCGCTTTCGCGGCTCCGCTGCGACGCCAGCCCCGACGCCCGTCTCGAGCGTCGGTATCGCGCTGAAGCTCAGCGCTTCCGGGGCGGTCGGCTGCTGCGGCGAGGTCTCGTGACGCGCGCTTCGCGCGCTCCTCGACCTTGAGCGCTCCGCGGGCAACGCGGCTTCGCCGCATTGCGCGCTGCGCGCTCAATCCTCCATTACGGAGTCGGGTTGGATGTCGATCTTCGCGCCCGTCAGCTTTGCCGCCAGCCGCGCGTTCTGACCTTCGCGACCGATCGCGAGCGAGAGCTGGAAGTCGGGCACGAGCGCGCGCACCGCCCTTGTCTTCTCGTCGAGCAGGAACGCATCCGACACCCGTGCCGGGCTCAGGGCGCTCGCCACGAAGGCCGGCAGGTCCTCGGAGAAGTCGACGATGTCGACCTTCTCCTCGCCGAGCTCTGCCTGCACGGCCCGCACGCGTGAGCCCATCTCACCGATGCACGCGCCCTTGGCGTTGATGCCCGGCTCGGTCGCCCGTACGGCGATCTTCGAGCGGTGGCCGGCTTCGCGGGCGATCGCGACGATCTCGACCGTGCCGGCCGCGATCTCGGGCACCTCGAGCGCGAAGAGCCTGCGGACGAGCGACGGGTGCGTGCGGCTGACGGTGACCTGCGGTCCGCGCTGGCCGCGCTCCACCTTCGTGATGAAGACGCGCATGCGCTTGCCGTGCTTGTACTCCTCGCCCGGCACCTGCTCCTCGGGCGGCAGCAGCGCCTCCATGTCGTCGCCGAGCTTGACCTGCACCATGCGCGGGTTGGTGCCCTGCTGCACGACGCCGGCGATGATGTCGCCCTCGCGATCCTTGTAGACGCCCAGCACGCTCTCGTCGCTCTTGTCGCGCAGCGCCTGGAAGATGACCTGCTTCGCTGCCGTCGCGGCGATGCGGCTGAAGTCGTCGGTGGTCGCGACGGACTCGCCGATGCGGTTGCCGTCCTCGTCGAGCTCGGGCTCGTACAGCGTGACCTCGCCGGTCTTGCGATCCACCTCGACGCGCGGCTGCGGGGCGGCGGGGTCGACCTTCTCGCCCGACCGCAGGTGCGCCTGCAGGATGGCCTGCTCGATGATGCGGATGAGGTCATCCTGGGAGATCTCCCGCTCGCGCTCGACGGTCTTCAGCACGCTCAGTTCGATCTTCACTTGTGGGCTCCTCTTGTTCCTGCGATTCGTGCGGCAACGAATGCCGACCGGTCAGTCTACCGCCTCGGCCGCCATCGTCTCGGCGAGCGGATCAGCGCGCCGCTCCGAGCCGATGCACCTCCTGCCGCCGTGGAGGTCTAGCGTGTTGCCTCATGGACGTCCTCAACGATCTGATCCTCAGCGCCGGAGACTTCTGGTGGACGTGGGTCGTGCTGCCGATCCTCGCGGTGCTCGGCATCTACTTCACGGTCCGCTCGGGCGTCGTGCAGCTGCGCCTGGTGCCCGCGATGTTCCGCGTGCTCCGGGACAAGACCCCGAAGGCTCGCGACGGCAGCGCGCAGTCGGTCTCGTCGTTCCAGGCGTTCACGATCTCGGCCGCCAGCCGCGTGGGCGTCGGCAACATCGCCGGCGTCGCGACCGCGATCGCCTTCGGCGGCCCGGGCGCGGTGTTCTGGATGTGGACGATGGCGTTCATCGGCGGCGCCTCGGCGTTCATCGAGTCCACCCTCGCGCAGCTCTACAAGCACCGCGACTCCGACGGGTTCCGCGGCGGGCCCGCGTACTACATGCAGCGCGGCCTCGGGCAGCGCTGGATGGGCATCCTCTTCGCCGTGCTGCTCATCCTCTGCTTCCCGTTCGCGTTCTCGTCGCTGCAGGCGAACACGATCGTCGCGACCGTCTCGTCGACGGTCGGCACCGAGGTCGCATGGCTGGCGTGGGTGATCGGCATCGTCGTCGCCGCGCTCACGTCGCTCATCGTCTTCGGTGGCGTGCGCCGCATCGCCAAGGTCACCGAGGCGCTCGTGCCGACCATGGCGCTGCTCTACCTGGCACTCGGCATCATCATCGTCGCGATGAACATCACCGAGGTGCCCCGCGTGATCGGCGAGATCTACGCCGGTGCCTTCGGGTTCCAGCAGGTCGCGGGCGGCGCGCTCGGGGTCATCATCATGCAGGGCGTCAAGCGCGGCATGTTCTCGAACGAGGCCGGCCTCGGATCGGCGCCGAATGCCGGGGCATCCGCCGCCGTCACCCACCCGGCGAAGCAAGGGCTCGTGCAGACGCTCGGCGTCTACTTCGACACCTTCCTGGTCTGCTCGATCACCGCGTTCATCATCCTGGTCTCGACGCCCGACCTCACCGGCGCGGAAGGCGGGATCGGCCTGACGTTCGATGCCGTCACGGCGCAGCTGGGTCCCTGGGCCGGCATCCTGCTGTCGGTCATCGTGTTCCTGCTGGCGTTCTCGTCGATCATCGGCAACTACTACTACGGCGAGTCGAACATCGAGTTCATCACCGAGCACCCGCTCGCGCTGCTGGCCTATCGAATGCTCGCGGTGCTGGCGGTGCTGGGCGGCTCGGTCGTGGCGACCGGCGTGGTGTGGGACACCGCAGACACGCTCATGGGCTTCATGGCGGTCGTGAACCTGATCGCGATCGGGCTGCTCTCGGGTGTCGCGTTCAAGCTGCTGAAGAACTTCGACGAGCAGCGCAGGGCCGGCAAGGATCCGGTCTTCACCCGCGACATGCTGCCGGAGGTGCAGGGCATCGAGGTGTGGGAGAGCGTCGAGTCGGTCACCGGCCAGTGGGAGGCGGTCGACCCGCAGGCGACGTCGCAGACCCGCTGACCGCGAGACGCCGCAGGGCGCTGCCTCCACACGGAGCAGCGCCCTGCGGCGTTCGTGACGGCGTCAGCGGCCGAGCGCGCTCTCGAGCTGCGCGATCTCGACGGTGGACCGCTCCCCGGTCGCGCGATCCCACACCTCGACGCTGCCCTCCACGGCATCACGGCCGACGACGACGATCTGCGGCACGCCGATGAGCTCGGCGTCGCCGAACTTCACCCCCGGCGACACCTTGGGGCGGTCGTCGAAGAGCACCTCGAGTCCGCGGCGCTCGAGGTCGGCGACGACCGTCTCGGCGACCTCGAAGATGGCGGCATCGCGACCGGTCGCGACGACGTGCACGTCGAACGGGGCGACCTCGCGGGGCCAGACGAGGCCCTTCTCGTCGTGGCTGACCTCGGCGATCGCGGCCAGGTTGCGCGTCACGCCGATGCCGTACGAGCCCATCGTGACGGTGACGAGCTTGCCGTTCTCGTCCAGCACCTTGAGGCCCAGCGCCTCTGCGTACTTGCGGCCCAGCTGGAACACGTGGCCGACCTCCATGCCGCGCTCCAGGGTCACCGGGCCCGAGCCGTCGGGCGCGGGATCGCCGGCCCGCACGTCGGCGGCCTCGACCCATCCGTCGCCGGTGAAGTCGCGGCCCGCGATCAGGCCGAACACGTGCCTGCCCGGCTCGTTCGCGCCCGTGATCCAGCTCGTGCCGTCGACGACGCGCTTGTCGAGCAGGTAGCGGATGCCGGTGGTCGACTCCTCGCCCAGCACGGCGCCGGATGCGGTCCAGGGCCCGATGTAGCCCTTGACGAGCCCCGGGTTGGCCTTGAAGTCGTCCTCGTCCGCGGCCGTGACGGCAGCGGGCTGGAAGGCGACCTCGACGCGCTTCTCGTCGATCTCGCGGTCGCCCGGGATGCCGACGACGGCGAGCTCGCGCGTGCCATCCAGGTGCGTGAGGCGCAGCACGACGTTCTTGAGGGTGTCCGCGGCGGTCCAGTCGCGGCCGTCCTCGCGCGGGAAGCGCGCGTTGGCGTCGGCGACGAGCGTATCGATCGTCGGCGTGTCCGGCGTCTCGCGCACGACCGCCGCTGGCTGCCCCTCGATGGGCAGCGCTGCGGGCGCGACCGTCTCGAACGCCTCGACGTTGACCGCGTAGCCGCCGGCCGAGCGCACGATCGTGTCCTCGCCGACCGGCGTCGGGTGCAGGAACTCCTCCGACTTCGAGCCGCCCATCGCTCCCGCGTCGGCGGCGACGATGACGTACTCGAGGCCGAGCCGGTCGAAGATGCGCTCGTAGGCGTCCCGCTGGCGCTGATAGCTGGCCTCGAGCGCCTCGTCGGAGATGTCGAACGAGTACGCGTCCTTCATCGAGAACTCCCGGGCGCGCAGCAGCCCGGCGCGCGGCCGCGCCTCATCCCGGTACTTGTCCTGGATCTGGAAGATCGTCAGCGGTAGCGACTTGTAACTCGAGACCAGGTCCTGCACGAGCAGCGTGAAGACCTCCTCGTGCGTGGGCGCGAGCAGGTGGTCGGCACCCTTGCGGTCCTGCAGCCGGAAGATGCCGTCGCCGTACTCGGTCCAGCGGCCGGTGCGCTCGTAGGGCTCACGCGGCAGCAGCCCGGGGAACAGCACCTCCTGGGCGCCCGCCGCCTCCATCTCCTCCCGCACGATGCGCTCGATATTGCGGCGCACGCGCAGGCCCAGCGGCAGCCACGAGTAGAGACCGGCACCGGAGCGGCGGATGTAGCCGGCGCGCAGCAGCAGGCGGTGGCTCGCAACCTCGGCCTCGGCCGGGTCCTCGCGCAGGGTCGTGAAGAAGAGCTGGGAGAGGCGGATCACGACCCCGAGTCTAGATCGCCTCACCAGGGCTGCTCGACGCTGGGGCCTCCGCCCTCGCCCGGCTCACCCTCGTCGAACTGATCCTGCTGCTGCTGCTCCTCCTGCGCCTCCTGGTTCTGCTCCTCCAGCTGGTCCTGCGGGGTCTCCTCGCTCTGCTCCTCGCCCTCGCCGTCGCCGGACCCGTCCTCGATCTTCGACTCGATGCGCGGCACCGCGGCCTCGAACTGCGCTGCGGTGTCGGCCTCGGCAGGCAGCGGCTCGTCGAAGCAGCCCTCCGGCTGCGCGTCGATGAGCGCGAGCGCCTCTCTGTAGAGGCCGTTCGCGGTCTGCGTGTCCTGCGCCTCGCGCGCGACGTCACCCTGCTTCTCGATCGCCGTGGTGAGCGAGGCGATCATCACGCAGTGCTCGTGCAGCTCTCCCGCGGTCTCCGGCTCGCCGTGCAGCGCGAGCGCCTGCTCGATCGCGGCGCGCCCCTCGTCGAGCGTGCCGGCCATCGTGAGGTGCACGCCCAGCGCGAAGGGCGCCTTCCACGGCTCCACCCAGTTCCAGAACTCGAGCCCGCGCGCGGTTTCGGCCCCCTGGGCGTAGGCGCGCGAGTCGAAGCGGTCGATCGTGGACTGGGAGAGCACGTTCACGCTGATGAGCTTGCCGCCGAGCACGAGCGCGGCGATGGCCACCGGGATCAGGCCGAGCATGATCCACCAGCGCAGCGTGCGGCGCCGCGCGTCTGTGAGCGCGCGGCGCGGGGCCCGGGGCTGGCTCATCGCACGCCCTGCCGCTCGGTCAGACCCCGCGTCGTGCGCAGCGAGCGGGCGAGACTGAAGCCCTCCGCGGCGAGCAGCAGCGCGATCGGGATCCCGAGGATCCACGCCACCTCGAGCCGCGCCTCCTCGGTGCGGTTCAGGTCGGCCTCGCCATCGAGCGCCGCCATCGGGCCGAGCGCATCCTCGATCGGCAGTGCGGGCGCGCGATGCAGGTAGCTGATGCCGAGCTGGTCGGCGATGCCGCGCAGCCGCCCCTCGTCGATGCGGCTGACGGCGTCGCCGCCGGCCGGATCCTGCAGGTACTGCTCCTGCTGCGCGGGATCGAAGCTGGAGACGCGCATGCGGCCGCCCTCCTCGGTGCCGTAGCCGAGCACCAGGCCGCGGTCGACGTGACCGGCGACATCCGCGAACGACTGCGGCTCCCCGTCGGCCGTGTGCTCGCCGTCGCCGAGGTAGAACACGATCGCGGGCGAGGAGGGATCCGCGGCCTCGGTGCGCTCGAGCTCGGACAGCAGCAGGTCGTGGGCGGCCGCGACCGAGGTGCCGCGCGACTGCTGGGCGATCTCGGGCTTCAGCGCCCGCACCATCTCGATGACCGCGGAGCCGTCGTCGGTGAGCGGCACGCGCAGCGTCGCCTGCGAGTCGAAGGAGATGACCGAGATGTCGGCGCCCGCGAACGAGCGGGCGATCTCGACGACGTCGGCCTGCATGCCGGCGAGGCGTGGATCGGTGCCCCAATCCTCGGCGGCGACCGACTGCGAGGTGTCGACCAGCACGAACACGCGCGCCTGGATCGAGGCGGTCGGCACCTCACCGCCGGGCAGCGCCGGCCGGAAGGCCATCGCGATCGCCAGCAGCACGAGCAGGGTGCGGCGGATCCAGGCGAGCCTGCGGCCGCGGGCGACGGCGAGCTGCCACGCGCAGAGGCCGAGCGCGAGCACGCCGATGACGGCCACCAGGATCGGGAGCGTGGGTTCGAACGAGAGCATCACAGGCGCACCCTCCAGGCCACGGCGCATAGCGCGGCCACGATGACGAGCACGACCAGCGGCAGCGAGCCCGGACGGTCGACCACCTGGATCTGCGGCGGGGTCTCGATGTAGCCGGCCTCGATGGCGTTGACGCGGTCGACGATCTGCGGCACGGTCTGCGCGAAGTCGAGTGCGAAGTACGCCCCGCCGGTGCCCTCCGCCGTGTCGCGCAGCTCCTGCGACTCCATGTCGCCGCCCCAGTCGAAGGGGTTGATGGCGTAGACGCGCACCTCGTGGTCGACGGCGAGCTGGCCCGCCTGCGGCAGCGAGAAGATCTGCTGCCCGTTCACGACGTTGTCGGTGGCGAGGATGATCGACCGCGGCCGCTCGCTCGCCTCCAGGTCGGCGAAGTCGAGCACGCAGGAGGCCAGGCCGTCGCCGACGAGCGAGGCGCCGAGGCCGTTCGCGGTGCCCGCGAGGTAGTTGAACTGCTCGTCGGGGCCGAGCGTGCCGCTGAGGGCCCGCTGGTAGCGGCCCAGCTGGTCGGCGATGTAGTCGTAGTCGCTCGTGAGCGGGAACGACATGACGCTGGAGGCGTCGAAGATGCGCATGCCGATGCGCTCACCGTCGAGCTCCGAGGCGATCTGCTGGTAGACGCCGAGGATCTCGGCATCGACGTCGACCATCGAGCCCGACACGTCGAGGCAGAGCATGATGTCGCGCTTGTAGTCGTCCTCCTGGTTGGCGTGGATGCCCGACGGCCGGGCGCCGACCGTGCCCGCGACACCCGCGCCGAGCAGCGAGAGCAGCAGCGCACCGCCGATCCACAGCCGATAGCGCAGCAGCGCGCTGCGGAAGGCGGCGAGCGCCGTCATCCGATCGACGTGCGCGACCGGCAGGCCCTGATCGCGCTTGCGGCGCGGCAGCCAGAGGCCGAGCGCCGCGAGCACGATCGCCACGACGATGAGCGCGCCGAGCATCCACGGCCACAGCAGCATCACATCCATGTCGCCACCACCTGCCTGGCGGCCGAGATGGCGGCGTCCGGGTCGTGCTTGGCGGCGCGGCGGAACGACGACGGGTAGTACTGCGAGACCGCGCCCTCGACGGAGGGGAGGTCGGCCTCACCGAGGTCGCGCAGCGTCATGACCTCCGCCACGACGCCGGTCGACTCGTGCGCGAAGAAGCGCAGCACCAGGCTGAGCCGCTGTGCCAGCTCGCGCGGGCCGAGGTCGCCGGCCGCGTGCTCGGCAGCGACCTCATCGATCAGGCCCAGGTACTTCTCCTTCACGCTGCGCACGTCGATCGGCACGGGCGGCGGCGGCGGCGGCTCGAGGATGCCGCGCGGCCGCGTCCACAGCCAGCCGAAGGCGTAGGCGGCGACGACGAGCAGGATCGCGCTCGCGCCCAGCACCCACCACGGGCCGTAGCCGAACGGCCCGTAGGTGTCGGGCGCTGGCAGCAGCGCGAGGTCAGCGGCGCGCACGGCGGTGCCTCTCGAGCAGCGTGAAGAGCGCGGCGATCGTGGTGGTCGACGATGCGATGCGGGTGGATGCGATGCCGAGGGAGCGGAGCCCGGCTTCGAGCCGCGCGCGCCGCTCGGCGCTCGCGCCGTCGAAGGCGCGGCGCAGGCCGCGATCGCGGCGCAGGAACGCGGGCAGCCCGACGCCGGTGTCGACGCCGACGAGCTCGCGGTGGTCGCCCGCGCGCGCCATCAGATCGGCGTCGCCGACCGACACCCACAGCACCTCGTGCCGTGCGTGCAGGCGGCCGAGGTGCACGTCGAGGTCGTGCGTGTAGGCGAGGTCGTCGGCGATCACGATGATGAGCGAGCGCCGGCGCATCCGTCGCACCGCATGCTCGAGCACCGCCTCCAGGTCGGAGTGCGGACCGTCGACGGCGATCGCCTCGTGGATGCGCCGCAGCATGCGCTCGAGGTGCGCCTCGGAGCCGCCCTCCTGCATGTCCTGCCGCCGCTCCCGGTCGCCCATGAGCAGGGCGACGCGGTCGCCGTGGCGCGTCGCCAGGTAGCCGAGGATGCCCGCGGCGAGGATCGCGAGCTCGCGCTTCGACTCCCCCGACTCCGCCGTCGCCGCCATGTTGCGGCCGGAGTCGACGACCAGTAGCACGTTGTGCTGGCGGGAGGCGATGTAGCGCTTGACGAGCGGCACGTGGCTGCGCGCGGTGGCCTTCCAGTCGATGTCCTTGACATCGTCGCCCGGCTGGTACTCGCGGAGGTCGTCGAAGTCGTGGCTGCGGCCGTGGTGGATGGACGCGTACTCGCCGTCGAGCAGCTCGAGGGTGCGACGATGCGCGTGAATCGACATGGTCGTCTTCACCTTGCGCAGCCGCCGCTCCATGGCGAGTCCTACGGGGTCCGCACGGCGCCGAAGACGGCGTCGATGATCTGCTCGCTGCTCACGCCATCCGCCTCCGCCTCGTAGCCGAGGATGATGCGGTGGCGCAGGATCGGGTGCCGCAGGTCCTTGACGTCTTCCGGGATCACCCAGTCGCGGCCCTGCACGAGCGCGAGTGCCCTGGATGCCTGCGCGAACGAGAGCGACCCGCGGGGGCTCGCGCCGTACTCGATGTAGCCGGCCAGCTGGGCTCCGATGTAGTCCTGGGCGTGGCGGGTCACGTACATGAGCTGCACGACGTAGTTGGTGATCGCCTGATCGACGTAGACACGCTTCACCAGGCCCTGCAGGAAGCGCACGTCCTCGAGCGTCGCGACGGGCTGATCGTGCCCGTCGTCGAAGACGCCCGCCTCGGCGCGGCGCACGATCTCGGCCTCCTCCGTCGGCGACGGGTAGGTGAGCACCTCCTTGAGCAGGAAGCGGTCGAGCTGCGCCTCGGGCAGCGTGTACGTGCCCTCCTGCTCGATCGGGTTCTGCGTGGCGAGCACGATGAAGGGCGCCGGCAGCGGATGCGTCTCGCCGCCGATCGAGGTCTGCCGCTCCTGCATCGCCTCGAGCATCGCCGACTGGGTCTTGGCGCTCGAGCGGTTGATCTCGTCGAGCAGCACGAAGTTCGCGTGCACCGGTCCCAGCTGCGTGCGGAACTCGCCCGAGTGCTGGTCGTAGATCTGCGTGCCGACGATGTCGCTGGGCAGCAGGTCGGGCGTGCACTGGATGCGGTGGAACGAGGCGTTCACGGACCGCGCGAGGGTGGCGGCGGCCGTCGTCTTCGCAAGGCCTGGCACCGACTCCATGAGCACGTGGCCGCCCGTCAGGAGCGCGACGAGCAGCGAGCGCAGCAGCTGGTGCTGGCCGACGACCGTCGACTGGAAGGCCTGCTCGATCGAGCGGATGATCGCCTTCGCGCGCTCCAGCTCCTCTGGCGTGATGGGGTCGCGTCCGGGGACTGCAGAGGTCACGCGTTGCTCCTTGGGCTCGATCGCCGCGGGCGCCGCGGCTGGGTCTGACTGGCTCTCGCCTCGGTCACGGTATCTGCTCGTCCACGGTGGCCGCTGTGGAGTCACTGCTGACGGGCGCGGCGCGTGTCGCCATGACTGCCGCGATGACGATGATGGCGATCACCGGCAGCATCGAGAGGTTCAGCCCGGCATACCCGACCAGGCCGAGCACCGGGCCGGCGAGCGCGCCCGCGGATGCGCCTGCGAGCCCCATGAAGAGGTCGCTGCGGCCCTGCAGTGCGGGCCGCAGATCGGCGGGCACGGCACCGGCGACGACGGTCGATCCCGCGACGGTCACCGCGCTCCAGCCGAGGCCGAGCAGCGCCAGCGGGATCGGTGCCAGGCCGGAGTCGAGCGCCACGCCCGAGAGCACGGCAGCGGTGAGCATGGCGGCTCCGGCGATGACCACGCTGCGTCCGCCGATCCGGTCGGTCAACCAGCCGAAGACCGGCGAGAGCGCGTACATGCCGGCGGTGTGCGCGCTCATCGTGAGCCCGATCATCGGCAAGCCGTGGCCGTCGTGGCCGAGATGCACGGGGGTGAGCGCCATCACGCCGACCATCACCGCTTGGCCGCCGGCGATCGTGATGACCGCGGCGAGGGCGCGCGGATGCTGCAGCAGGCGCAGGCGCGGGATGGCGCGGTCGGTCGGCGCGACCATGCCGCGTGCCGTCAGCAGCGGGTCGGGTCGGAGCCCCGCCCAGAGCATCACGGCAGCGAGGACGAGCGTCGCCGCGGAGATGAGGTAGGCGCCCACGAGGTGCGGCAGGCCGAGTGCGGTGCCGAGCGCATCGCCCGCGGGGATCAGGTTCGGCCCGACGATGACGCCGATCGTGGTCATCCACACCACGAGCGAGAGGTCGCGGCCGCGGCGCTTGGGCGACGACAGGTCCGTGGCGGCGAAGCGCGACTGCAGGTTGATGGCCATGCTCGCGCCGAGGATGGCGAAGCCCGGCAGCACGATCAGCGCGCTGTTCAGTGATCCGCCGACCACGAGCGTGATGGCCCCCAGCAGCGCGATGAGGGCGCCGGTGGTGAGCGAGATGCGGCGCCCGCGGCGGTCGGCGAGCCGCGCGAGCGGCACGGCGAGCAGCGCACCGCCGAGCGTCAGCATGGTGGCGGCGAGACCGGCGAGGGCGGGATCGCCCGTCACCTGCTCGACCAGCAGCGAACCGACGCCGAGCGCGACGCCGTTCGACAGGCCGCCCAGCGCCTGCCCGGCGGAGAGCACGGCGAGCGTGCGCCGCTGCACGGCACGGACGTCGACGTCGGACACCGCCGTCATGCGCGCATCATCGCGCCGGTTCCGCTCGCCACGCCCGGTCAGGCCGTGACGATCTCGGCCTCGCCCGAGGGCAGGCCCTCCTCGTCGGCGATGCGACGCGCCTCTTCGATGAGCGTGGCGACGATATCGGCCTCCGGCACCGTCTTGACGACCTCGCCCTTGATGAAGATCTGCCCCTTGCCGTTGCCGGAGGCGACGCCGAGGTCGGCCTCGCGAGCCTCGCCCGGTCCGTTCACGACGCAGCCCATGACCGCGACGCGCAGCGGCACCTGCACGTCCTTGAGGCCCTCGGTGACGGCATCCGCCAGTGAGTACACGTCGACCTGTGCGCGGCCGCACGACGGGCAGGAGACGATCTCGAGCTTGCGCTCGCGCAGGTTGAGCGACTGCAGGATCTGCATGCCCACCTTGATCTCCTCCACCGGCGGTGCCGAGAGGGAGACGCGAATCGTGTCGCCGATGCCCTCGGCCAGCAGGATGCCGAACGCGGTCGCCGACTTGATGGTGCCCTGGAACGCGGGCCCGGCCTCGGTGACGCCGAGGTGCAGCGGCCAATCGCCGCGCTCCGCCAGCATCCGGTAGGTCTTCACCATCACCACCGGGTCGTTGTGCTTGACCGAGATCTTGAAGTCGTGGAAGTCGTGCTCCTCGAACAGGCTCGCCTCCCAGACTGCAGACTCGACGAGCGCCTCGGGCGTCGCCTTGCCGTACTTCTCCAGCAGGCGCGGGTCGAGGCTGCCGGCGTTCACGCCGATGCGCAGCGACGTGCCCGCGTCCTTCGCGGCCTTCGCGATCTCGCCGACCTTGTCGTCGAACTTGCGGATGTTGCCGGGGTTCACGCGCACTGCGGCGCAGCCCGCGTCGATCGCCTGGAAGACGTACTTGGGCTGGAAGTGGATGTCGGCGATGACCGGGATCTGGCTCTTCTTCGCGATGATGTGCAGCACATCGGCGTCGTCCTGGCTCGGCACGGCGACGCGCACGATGTCGCATCCCGTGGCCGTCAGCTCGGCGATCTGCTGCAGGGTCGCGTTGATGTCGGTGGTCTTCGTCGTGGTCATCGACTGCACCGACACCGGTGCGTCGCCGCCGACGAGCACCTTGCCGACCTTGATCTGTCGGCTCTTGCGGCGGGGCGCGAGCGTGAGGGGCTCGGGCTTGCCGAGGTTGATGGCTGCCATGCCCCCAGCCTACGCGGCCCCCGCCTCCGCCCGCCGTGTTCGTCGACCGGGCCTGTGGTGCGGCGGCCGGAATACTCGCTTGCCACGCCACAGGGCCGGTTGACGGACGGGCGTCGGCAGGGCTGGCAGGATCGTCGGGTGATCACCGCAGCGGCAGACGGCTCCTCCCTCGGCAACCCTGGCCCGACCGGCTGGGGCTGGTACATCGACGACGAGCGCTGGGCAGCGGGCGGGCAGCGGCAGGGCACGAACAACATCGGCGAGCTGTCGGCGGTCATCGACCTGCTGCAGCAGACCGGCGACGTCGACGAGCTGTTGATCCTGTGCGATAGCAAGTACGTCATCGACTCGATCACGAAGTGGATGCCGGGCTGGAAGCGCAAGGGCTGGAAGAAGGCCGACGGCAAGCCGGTGCTCAACCGCGAGCTGATGCAGGAGCTCGACAAGCTGATGTCGGCGCGGCGGGCGGCGGGCGGCGCCGTGCGCTTCGAGTGGGTGAAGGGGCACGCGGGGCATCCGCTGAACGAGGCGGCCGATCGGCTGGCGAACGGCGCCGCGGTCGCGTACCAGCGGGGTGCGGTGCCGGATGCGGGGCCGGGGTTCTCGGCGGATGCGGTGGCCGGGCTCTCGGCGGATGCGGCGGCGGGCTCGGCCGATGTGGTCTCGAGACGGCCGGCTGCGCCGGCCTCCTCGACCGACGGCGGCGCCGCACCCGACCCGCAGGTCGAGGAGCGCTCGGCCGCAGGCCGATCGCGTCACAAGACCGCATCCGCCCCGCACGCGCAGGTCGAGGAGCGCTCGGTCGCAGGCCGATCGCATCACGAGACCGCATCCGACCCAGACCTCTTCGACGGCTTCGACTTCCTGGCCGACGAGCCGGTCGAGGCCGAGGCGGTGCGGCTGGAGCGCGCGCTGCTCACCGACGAGGTGCGCTCCGACCCGGCGTCGGTGGCGGCGCTGCTGCATCCGCAGTGGGAGGAGATCGGCGCATCCGGCAGGCGCTGGAGCCGCGAGGAGCTCCTCGCCGAGATCGCTCCCCTGCCCCAGCCGGTCGAGCTCGAGCTGCTGTCGACCCACGAGCTCTCGCACGACGCGTGCCTGCTGGTCTGGCGATCCGTCGGCGACGCACCGGCCCTCCGCAGCTCGCTGTGGGAGCGCTCCGGCACCCGGTGGCTGCAGCGCTTCCACCAGGGCACGCGCGAGGCGTAGGCGCGGGGCACGCGCGCCGCGCAGGCCGCGCGCCGCGCAGGCCGCCGCGCCACGCGACGCGCACGCGCGCTCCGAATCGAGGAGATGTGCCCAGGAGAGGACAATGCGTCCTCTGCTCGGCGCAGATCGCGGATCTGTCCTCCGCCGGTGACGCGCCGGGCGCAGCTCGCGGCGGCGGTCGCGTCAGCCGCCGAAGATGCTGACGGGCTTGACGATGTCGGCGTAGATGAGCAGCACGCTCATGACGCCGAGCACCGCCGTGACCGCGAGCGTCACCGGCACCCACTTGGCGGTGTCGAGCGGCGTCGCGACCTTGCCGCGCAGCTTCGCCCAGCCCCGTCGCACCGCATCGACGAGCGCACCCAGCACGTGGCCGCCGTCGAGCGGCATGAGCGGGATGAGGTTGAAGACGAACAGCGCCACGTTCAGGCTCGCCAGCAGCTGCACCATGGCGCTGATGCGCTCGAGGATCGGCACCTGGTCGAGCGAGGCGATCTCGCCCGCCATGCGCCCGACGCCCACGACCGAGATGGGCCCGTTCGGGTCGCGCTCGCCCGGCCCGAAGGCCGCCTCCGCCACATCCACGAGCCGCTGCGGCAGGTTGAGGATGAGCTCGCCCACGCGCGCCACGTTGTCGCCGACCGCTGGCAGCACGGCGCTGAGCGGCTGCTGCTCGACCACGTACTGCGGGCCCACGCCGACGAACCCGATCGTCTCGGTGACCGGCTCGCCTCCGGCCTCGACGATCTGCCCGACGTCGTCGATGACGTAGCGCTCGGTCTCGAGCGGCGTGACCTGCAGCGCCAGCTGCTGCCCGTCCCGCTCCACCACGAACGGAACCCGCTGCCCGGCCAGATCGCGGATCGCGGTCTGGATCGCGGTCCAGTCATCGACCGGCTGCCCCGCGATCTGCACGATCGTGTCGCCCGGCTCGATGCCCGCCTCGGCGGCGGGCGCCAGCGGATCGTCCGACTCGCACTCGGTGCGGTCGGCGGATGCGGCGATGACGCACTCGGAGACGCTCGCGATCGTGGTCGACGGCACGGCGATGCCGAAGCCCGAGAGCACGACCCCGTAGAGGACGACCGCGATCACCAGGTTCATGAACGGTCCGCCGAGCATGATGATGATGCGCTTCCAGGTCGCGAGGCGCCAGAAGGCCCGCTCCTCCTCGCCGTCGTGGATCGTGTCGGCGCTCGAGTCCCGTGCATCCTGCACCAGCGTGTCGAGGAAGCCCGTGGACGCATCCCTCGACTCCCCGCCTGGTCGCAGCGGCGGGAACATGCCCGACATGGAGATGTAGCCGCCGAGCGGGATCCACTTCATGCCGTACTCGGTCTCGCCGCGGCGGAACGAGAAGATCGTCGGCCCGAACCCGATCATCCACTGCCCGACGCGCACGCCGAAGAGCTTCGCGGGCCACAGGTGCCCGAGCTCGTGCAGGCCGATCGAGACGGCAAGGCCGACCACGACGACGAGCACGCCAACGATGTAGAGGAGAACGGCGTCCATCAGCGGTCAAGGCTAATGCCATAGGCAATGTGCCTACGCTGGCGAGCATGTCCCCCAGCCCTGCGCGACGCCCCGCCGCTCGGCGGCCCGCGACGGAGCGCGTGTCTCGCACGGCATCCGACGGACGCGGCATCGTGCTGGGTGCCATCGGGGTGCTGCTGATCGTGGTGCTGGCGTGGATCGTGACCCGCCCCGCGCCCGACCCGGTCGCGCAGACGGCGCACGTGGAGGGCACGCTGCCCGGCTCGGTCGGCGAGTGGAGCGGGCGGCAGCTCGAGAACGCGGCCATCGTCATGCAGGCGGGGCGCGACCTTGGGCTGTCGGAGCGCGACGTGCGCATCGGCGTCATGACCGCCATGGGCGAATCGAGCCTGCGCGTGGTCGACTTCGGCGACGAGGCGGGGCCGGATTCGCGTGGGCTGTTCCAGCAGCGCACCGGGTGGGGCGACTACGAGGTGCGGATGGATGCGTACGGCTCGGCCGTGCTCTTCTACCGCGCGCTCGCGCGGCTCGACGGGCGGGAGGGGCTCGCGCCCACGAGGGTCGCGCATGCGGTGCAGATCAACCGGGATCCGGAGCACTACGCGAGGTGGTGGGCTGACGCAGGGGATGTGGTGGCGGCGATCGATCGCTCGGGCGCGGTGGTCGTGGTGGAGCCGCGGGCGTAGTTCCGGTCTCGTGACGCGCGCGGCGGGCTAGCGGTTGACGCCGGCGACCTCGTCGGCGACGCGGCGCGCCCAGCGCTCGGCGGACAGCACGCGCTCGAGCGTCAGCTCGCCCGGCTCGTGCTGCTCCAGCACCCGCTCGATCGTGGGGATGATGTCGAGGAAGCCGATGTCGCCCCGGTGGAAGGCATGCACCGCCTGCTCGTTCGCCGCGTTGAACACCGCCGGGTAGGTCGAGCCCAGCCGCCCGACGCGCTTCGCGAGCGCCACCGCCGGGAACGCCTCCTCGTCGAGCGGCTCGAACGTCCAGCTCGACGCGGTCGTCCAGTCGAGCGGTGCGCCGACGCCCTCGATGCGGTTCGGCCAGTCGAGGCCGAGCGAGAGCGGCAGCCGCATGTCGGGCGGCGAGGCCTGCACGATCGTCGAGCCGTCCACGAACTCGACCATCGAGTGCACGATCGACTGCGGGTGCACCGTCACGGCGATCCGATCGAACGGCACGTCGAACAGCAGGTGCGCCTCGATCACCTCGAGCCCCTTGTTCACCATGGTCGCCGAGTTGGTGGTGACCATCGGCCCCATGTCCCAGGTCGGATGCGCGAGCGCCGCCGCAGGGGCGACATCGGCCATCCGCTGTCGGCTCCACCCGCGGAACGGGCCACCCGATGCCGTCAGCACGAGCCTGCGCACCTCGCCGTGCGTGCCGGCGAGCAGGCACTGCGCGATGGCCGAGTGCTCCGAGTCGACCGGCACGATCTGGCCCGGCCGCGCCTTGGCCATCACGAGGTCGCCGCCGGCGATGAGCGACTCCTTGTTGGCGAGCGCGAGCGTGCGACCGGCGTCGAGGGCGGCGAGCGTCGGCGCGAGGCCGACGGAGCCGGTGATGCCGTTGACGACCACATCGCACTCGACGGACTCGATCATCGTGACCGCGGCGTCCGCACCGAGCGCCGCCTCGCCGCCGAACTCCGACTGCTGCGCCTCGAGCCCGGCGCGATCGCTGCCGGCGACGAGGCCGACGACCTGGAAGCGGTCGGGGTTCGCGCGGATCACGTCGAGCGTCTGCACGCCGATGGAGCCGGTGGAGCCGAGCAGCATGACGCGGCGGCGGCCGGGAGCGTCGCGGGCGTCGGCTGCCGGGCCGCTCGCGGATGCCTGTGCGGTGCTCATGTGTGGGCCTCCCCCGCGGCGACGGTCTCGCCGTCCGCGACGATCGTGGGGGCGTGCAGCACCGGGAAGTTCACCGAGGATGCGATGAAGCAGTCGGTGCCGGCCTGCACGTGCGCGTCCAGCGCATCCGCCGCCTGCGACGCATCCGCGATCGTCACCACCGGCCGCAGCACGACGCGGGTGAAGCGGCCGCCCGTGCCCGCCGTCTCCATCGTGCCGATCGCGCTGTCGCTGTAGGCGGTCACGACGATGCCGCGGCTGGCCGCCTGGTGCAGGTAGCTGAGCATGTGGCACTGCGCGAGCGCGGTCACCAGCAGCTGCTCGGGATTGTGCCGCGCGGCGTCGCCGCGGAAGGTCTTGTCGGCGGAGCCCAGGATGTCGGGCAGCCCCTCGATGCGGACCACGTGATCGCGCGTGTACGAGCGGTAGGTGGCGGTGCCCGCTTCGCCCGCTCCGGTCCATTCCACCTCGACGGTGTACGCGTGCTGCATCGGCATGCAGCCAGCCTAGGCGTGAGCGGCTGCGAGCGGCGCGGACGGGCGGGCGGCACCGACGACTCGCCATCGCCGTCGGCTGTCGGGAAGCATCCCGCTCGGCGTAGGATTCGAGCATGACTGACATCGCTGCTCCCGCTGCTTCCCGCTCCCTCGTGACCGAGATCCCCGGCCCGAATTCTCGTGCGCTCCTGGAGCGCAAGGAGCAGGCGGTCGCGCAGGGCATCCCGCACCAGCTGCCGGTCTTCATCGCCGAGGCGCACGACGCGATCATCACCGACGTCGACGGCAACCGCTTCATCGACCTGGGCTGCGGCATCGGCGTCACCACCGTCGGCCACACCAACGACGCTGTCGTCGCCGCGGTGCGCGAGCAGGTCGGCAAGCTCACCCACTCGCTGTTCGGCACCACGCCCTACGAGCCCTACGTGCGCGTGGCCGAGTACCTGCAGCAGCACACCCCCGGCGACCACCACAAGAAGTCGTTCTTCATCAACTCCGGCTCGGAGGCCGTCGAGAACGGCGTGAAGATCGCCCGCAAGTTCACGGGTCGCCGCGCGGTGGCCGTCGTCGAGCACGGCTACCACGGCCGCACCAACCTGACGATGACCATGAACTACAAGCCGGCGCCCTACGCGACCGGCATGGGGCCGCTCGCCTCCGACATCTTCCACGCGCCGGGCTCGTACCCGCTGCAGGACGGCCTGACGGGCGCCGAGGCTGCCGAGCGCACCCAGTACTACCTCGACAAGCACGTGGGCGTGAGCGACCTCGCCTGCCTCGTCATCGAGCCCATCCAGGGCGAGGGCGGCTTCATCGTGCCGGCCGACGGCTACCTGCCCGCCATGCAGGAGTGGTGCACCGCGAACGGCGTCGTCATGATCGCCGACGAGGTGCAGTCGGGCATCTGCCGCACCGGCAGGACCTTCGCCTCCGACCACTTCGGCTGGGTGCCCGACATGGTGCTCTCGGCCAAGGGCATCGCGGGCGGACTGCCGCTCGCCGGCGTCACGGCCCGCGCCGAGATCATGGACTCCGTGCACACCGGCGGCATCGGCGGCACCTTCGGCGGCAACCCCGTCGCCTGCGCGGCGGCCGTGGCGGTCTTCGAGCAGATCGAGGCCGCTGACCTGAACGGTGAGGCGGTGCGCGTCGAGCGCGTGCTGCGCCCGCTGCTCGACGGCCTCGCCGAGAAGTACCCGGAGATCATCGAGGTGCGCGGCAAGGGCGCGATGCTCGCGATCGAGTTCATCGACCCGGACTCGGGCGCCCCCATCCCCACCGCACCGATCTCGCAGGCGGCTGGCAAGGACGGCGTGCTCGTGCTGACCGCGGGCACCGACTACAACGTGCTGCGCTTCCTGCCCAGCCTGCAGATCACCGATGACCAGCTGCGCGAAGCGGTCGAGGTCATCGACCGCGCCATCGAGTCGGTGAAGAGCGCCGGCTGATGCTGATCGGGGTCCCGCGCGAGGTCAAGGCCGACGAAGCGCGGGTCGCGCTCACTGCCACGGGCGCGACCGAGCTGATCGCTCGCGGGCACGAGGTCGTCGTCGAGTCCGGCGCCGGCGTGGGCAGCGGGATCCCGGATGCGGCCTTCGAGGAGGCGGGCGCGCGCATCGTCCCGACCGCCGCCGAGGCGTGGGCCGCGGAGCTCGTGCTCAAGGTGAAGGAGCCGATCGCGCGGGAGTTCGAGTTCCTGCGCGACGACCTCACCCTCTTCGCCTACCTGCACCTCGCGGCGGCTCCCGAGCTCGCGCAGGTGCTGCTCGAGCGCGGCACCACCGCGATCGCCTACGAGACCGTGCGGGCGCCCGACGGGTCGCTGCCGATGCTCGCACCCATGAGCGAGGTCGCGGGCCGGCTGTCGGTCGTGCAGGGCGCGCGCCTCCTCACCGCACCGGCCGGCGGCGCGGGCCTGCTGCTGGGCGGCGTGCCGGGCACCCGCGCCGGTCACACGGTCGTGCTCGGCGGCGGCGTCGCCGGCACGGCAGCGGTCGAGATGGCCGTGGGACTCGGCTCCCGCGTCACGGTGCTGGATGTCTCGCTCCCCCGCCTGCGCCAGTTCGACACCGTCTACGGCGGTCGCGTGCAGACGCTGCACTCCAACCGCGTCACCGTCGACCAGGCGGTGCGGGATGCCGACCTCGTGATCGGCTCGGTGCTCATCCCCGGCGCGAAAGCACCGAAGCTCGTCTCGAACGAGCTGGTCGCAGGCATGCGGCCCGGCTCGGTGCTGGTGGACATCGCGATCGACCAGGGCGGCTGCTTCGCGGATTCGGTGCCCACCACGCATCACGATCCGACGTTCCGCGTGCACGAGACGGTCTTCGCGTGCGTTGCGAACCTTCCGGGCGCCGTGCCCCGCACCGCGACCGAGGCGTTCACGAACGCGACCCTGCACGCCACCCTGCGGCTCGCCGATCTCGGCTGGCGCGACGCGCTGCGGGCGGACGACGGCCTGGCGCAGGGGCTCAACACGTCCGGCGGCCGCATCGGCAACCGTGCGGTCGCCACCGCACTCGACGCTCAGGCGACCCCGGTCGCGTCGCTGCTGGCGTAGCGGACCCGCTCGAAGCGCCCGTCCTGGAGCACCCAGGCGGGCGCTTCGCGCATGGGCGGCGGCGGCGGCGCATGCCTGAGCACCTGCCGCAGGGCGCGCTCGTCGACCCCGAGCACCACCACGGAGCGCTCGGCGCGCAGCCGGTCGAGCTCGCCCCACGCGGCCTCCCATTCCGCGACGGAGCCGATCACGAGCGCCGCTCCCGCATCCTGGCCGGGCTTCGCCGCGGATCCAGCCAGCGCATCGGGCGCCCGCGCGCCCGGACCGAGGACGACCGCGACGGCGCCCCGCGGCAGCGGCACGAAGCGGGGTGCTCGGCGCGGCGCGGCCGCGTCCGGCAGCGCGAGCTGGATGCGCTCGTCGCGCAGCCACCCGGCACCGGCCGGCAGTTCGCTGTCGTGCAGCCGCCCCTCCCCGCCTGCGACGAGGTGCTCCTGGCGGCTCGCGATCCGCAGCAGGATGCGCAGCTCGGCGAGCGCCGCCAGCGGTCCCATGGCCGTCGAGACGCGCCGCGCGGTCACCGCGACGGGCTGGCCCTCGCGCATCCGCCGGGCGATGGCGTGCGCGGCCGAGGCCTGCTGCTCGTCGCTGAGGCGCGCCAGCTGCAGGTCGAGGTCGTCGACGACCAGCGGGCCGGGCTCCTGCAGCGCATCCCAGAGCGCATCCTCGCGGTCGACGACGGCGGCGCCGAGCTGCCCCGCCACCAGGTCGGCGAGCGCCGTCCGACCGCTTGCCGCACCGCCGATCACCAGCAGCGGCCCCTCGACCTCCGGGCGCCAGGCCACGGGCGCGATGCGCTGCTCGGCCGGCCGGTCGACGAGCCCGAGACGGATGCCCTCGGCGTGCACCTCCGTGACCGGCAGCGAGCGCGGGAGCGGCTCGCGCCAGGGTCGCGCGGCCCGCGGCTGACCGGCCGCGGCGGCGACGAGCGCCCGCAGGTGCTCGGGGCTCGCGAGCGCCGCCTGCGCCGACCGGGTCGCGCCGCCGCTGATGCGCACCACGCAGCGCCCGCGCGCAGCGAGCGGGATGGCCGCAGCCGAGGGCGAGCCGGTCACCGCGACCGCATCGTGCTCGTCCGTCACGCGCAGCGAGATGCGGATGCCGCAGTTGGCGAGCAGCGAGTCGCGCACCGCCTCGGCGGGCCGCTGCGTGCAGAGCACCAGGTGCACACCCAGGGAGCGGCCGCGCGCCGCCAGGTCGACGAACAGGCGATGCAGGTCGGGCAGCTCCTGCAGCATCGCCGCGAACTCGTCGACCACGATCACCAGCCGGGGAACGCCCGTCGCCGCCTCGATCGCCCTGACGCCCTGCTCGGCGAGCAGCCGCTCTCGACGCCGCAGCTCCGCCCGGAGGCTCTCGATCGCGCGCAGCGCGCCGGCCTGATCGAGGTCGGTCATGACCCCGACGCAGTGCGCCAGGCCGTGCAGCGGCGCGAACGAGGCACCTCCCTTGAAGTCGACCAGCAGGAACGACACCTCGGCCGTCGAGCGCCGCGCAGCGAGCGCCGCGACCCAGGCGATCAGCAGCTCGCTCTTGCCGGAGCCCGTCGTGCCGCCCACCACCGCGTGCGGGCCGTCGCGCACGAGGTCGAGCTCGATCGGCTCGTCAGCGACGAGGAACACGGCGGAGAGCCCGCCCTGCGCGACGGGCAGCTCCTCGAGTCCGACGCTCGCCGGCAGCGAGCCCGCGCGGCGGAACCCCGCATGCGCGGCAGCGCCCGCGAGCGTCTCGATCGCCGCTCGGGCCTCCCGTTCGCTCAGCGCGACCGGCCGGCACGGACGCTCGCCCACCCTGGCATCGTCGAGTGCCGCGTGCACGACGACCCTGCACTCGCGCGGCAGCCCGTCGGCGCGCTCCGCCAGCGCGACGGTCACCTCGAGCCCGTCGCCGACCAGGCGCACCGCAGAGCCAGGCTCGCGATGCAGCACGTGCGGGAGGGCGTCGAACCAGTCCCAGCGCGGGTCGTCGGGCACGATCGCCTCCGCCGCGTCGGGAGGCACGGCATCCAGGATCTGCACCAGCGCGGCGCGCGCGAGCGCGAGCGCCACGAGCGGCGGGCCGACGACGCCGATCCCCTCCCGCGCATCGACGACGATCGGGCCGTCGACGACGGCGGCGGCCGTGCGCAGGCGATCCACCGCCGGCGCAGCCGCCAGTCGCCGCACCGCGGGATCGGATGCGGGCACGGTGCCCTCCAGCGCGATCCCTGACGGCAGCGGTCCCGTGCCCAGCACCACCGCCACCGGAGCATCGTCCGCGCGGCGCCAGCGGTGCGGATCGTGCGGTGGGCGAGCGGCGACCGCTCGCGGTCCCGGGTGCTCGGCGATCAGCGCCGCGCGCCGCTCGTCGAGGGCAGCATCCACGGAGCCGGCGACCTCGGCGAGCTCGACCCGCCAGCGGTCCGCCTCGCGCCGGCGTCGCCTGCGACGCGTGCGCCGGCCGTCGCCGAGGCCCGCGACGGCGATGACGGGGCCGAGCAGCGCGAAGGCCAGCACCGTGGGCGTCTGCAGCAGCAGCCACAGGGCACCGGCGCCCAGCACGGGCGCGAGGCTTGCGAACAGGGGGAACGGGGCAGGCTCCGGGTCGGTCGGCGGTCTGGGCAGGTCGATGCGCGTCTGCATGGCGGAAGCATGCGGCGCGCGGGGATCGCCCGGCTGCGAGGCGGCGGCGGGCTGTGGAGAGGCGCCGTCAGCGCTGCACGAGCGAGGCCGGATTCAGCTTCGCGAGCACGGGCCGCAGCTGGCCCTCGCGCCGGTCGCGCTCGCCGAGCACGGCGGCGCCCAGCTCCCAGGCGGTCGCGACCTCGCGCTCGGTCGGCTGCGCGGCGGCGAAGACGGCTCGATCGACGCGGTGGGCCAGCTCGCGCATGCGCCCGTCCTCCCCCGCCTGCTCGACCCGGGTGCCAGATGGCGGCAGTGTCTCGCCGCGGTCGCGCAGCCCGTCGACCACCTCGGCCCAGGCCCCCTCGGCCTGCTCGCGGGGAGCCTCGGCATTGCGCCGCCGCCGACGGCGGACGACCTTCGCGAGCACGAGGCCGACGGGGATCGCGGCGATCAGCGCGATGAGGCCCAGCACGCCCCCGATCGCGGCGATCGCGCGCAGCAGCCGCGCTCCCCCGTCGTCGGTATCGGTCGGCGCGCTCGGCGCGGCGGGATCGGCGCCGTCGATCTGACCTCCGGGCGCGGGCGCCGGCGCCTGCAGCACGGGCGGCTCCTCGACGACGGTGGGCGCCTGCTGCTCCTGCTCGGGGATGGGGCGCACGTCCGGGACGACGTCGAGGCCCACCCAGCCGGTTGTGGTGCGCACCTCGATCCATGCCTCCGCATCCGAGCCCACGACCGCGGTGGGCTGGCCGCTCTCGATCGCGGGCGTGAAGCCGACCACCACGCGCGCGTCGAAGTCGAGCTGTCGAGCCAGCAGCATCGCCGCGGTCGCGTACTGCTCGGCGTCGCCGATCATCGGCTCGGTGAAGAGCTCCTCGAGCCGCACGAGCGAATGGCCCGGGCGCGACGGCGCCTCGTCGCCGACGCCGTGGCTGACGTAGCCGTCGGCGCGGATGCCGGCGAGCATCGCCGCGAGGCGCTCACCGGGGCTCGTCTCGCCGCCGGTCCAGCCGGCGAGCGCCGTGAGCATCGCGTCGGGGAGCGTCTCCGAGCCCTGCCGCGGGTCGGCGGGCTCGAGCGCCGCGACATCCTCGGCCGCGGCGACCGGGCCGGCCGACTGGGCGAGCATCTGGTAGCCGTCCCCGCGCTCGAGCCCGCTGCCGATCACGTAGGCGTTGAGTGCGGTGCTGCGATGCAGATCGGCGGCCAGCGTCTCGGAGCGCGGGCCGACGAAGCGGATCGCGGACGGCCTGCCGACGACCGGCAGCCACTGGCTCGAGAGCTCGCCGATCGTGACCCCGACGACCCGGCCATCACCGGGCTCGGCTGCCGCGACGCGCTCGAACGGCGAGCGGCCGACGCCCAGCACCTCGCCGTCGTAGCGATCGAGCACGGCCAGACGGATGCGGTCGCCGGGCTCGAGGCCGGTGGCTGTCAGCTGCGTCGCGGCACGCCCCTGCGCCGACCAGTACGCGCGGTAGGCGGACAGCGGCGACGCGCCCTGCAGGTCGACCGATGTCGGGCTGTCGCCACGCAGCACGACCCGCTCCGGCAGCTGCAGGGCGGCGCCCGCGGCGGATGCGGCGCTGACGGCGAGGATGGCGACGAGGATGCCGGAGCCCACGCGTCGCGCGAGCGAGGAGAGCGCTCTGGGGGCGCGACTGCGACGGCGGGCCTGCCGCACGAGGGCGACGTAGCCCGCGATCGGCACCAGCATGACGAGGCCGCTCAGCCACGGTTCCGGCAGGTCGCGCGGTCCCCAGAGGATCGACCACACGCCGATCAGCGCCGGGGCGAGCGCCGCCGTCTCCGCCCGCTTGGAGCGGAGCGCGACGGTGACGCCGATCACGGTGGCGACGAGCACCAGCACCACGGGCGCCATGAGCAGCGAATCGCCGATGCCGACCGGCAGCCCGATCGTCAACAGCCGTCGCCACGACAGCACGATCGCCGCCATCGCATCGCCGAAGGCGGGCAGCCACGCGCCGCGCGGGATCTGCTGCGGCGCCGACAGCGGCACCGCCAGCAGCGCGATCGCCGTCAACCCGGTGATGATGAGCAGCAGGGCGCTCCACCTGCGCACGGCACCGAGCCAGGCGATCCCCGTCCCGACGAGCATCACGACCGCGAGGGCGACGACGAGCTGCAGCGTGCCGAAGATCCACCACATCGGCACGCACGCGGCGGCGATCGCGACCAGCAGGACGCCGACGGCGGGGGCGCGCTGGATCATCGCTGCCTCAGCTGCCCGATGCCGCGGCTGAGATCCTCGATCGCGCCGACCGTGACGACATCCGCATCCCCGAGCCGCGAGCGCAACGGCAGCGCGCCGACCGCGGCGCGCACCACGACGGAGACGACGCCCGCGGGCATGCCGTTCGCGGCCGTGCGGAGCGTGCGCGGCGACACCTGCGAGCCGGTGACGAGCCAGGCGAGGCTGCCGGCCGCGGTGCCGCGGGAGGCGCGGGCGGCCGGAGCGATGCCGTGCGGACGCGTCGGCTCGAGCACCGCGAGCGCGTCGAGCAGCCGGTCGCGCGTCACGGCATCGACGACCGGAGCCTCGCCGCGCTCGGTCTTCGGGCTCTCGACGACGCGCAGCCTGCGGCGATCCGACATGGCGGCCAGGCCGAGCGTGCCGACGAGCGAGAGCGCGAGCTCGAAGTCGTCGCCGTCGTACTCGCTCGGGTCGGTGGAGAGGACGATGAGCGTGTCGGCGCGCCGGGACGGCTCGAACTGCCGCACGAGCAGCGCGCCGTGGCGGGCGCTGGAGCGCCAGTGCACGAGCCGCCGGTCGTCGCCGGGGCTGTATTCGCGCAGGCTGTGGAAGGAGACGTCGTCGGCGGTGCGCTCGGCCGCGGCCTCGCCGTCGAGATCGCGCACGATGCCGCCGGCGCCGCCGGGCAGGCGCACGACGCGCGGATGCACGACGAGCGTGCGCGACTCGGTGAGCCGGTGCCGTCGCTCCAGCACGCCGAAGGGATCGGTGCGCATGATCGTCGCCGGCCCGATGGTCCGCAAGCCCCGGCGCGAGGTGTCGAGCGGCACCGTGCGCACCACGCGTCCGCCGATCTCGATGGCCGGGATCTCGAGCACCGCCTCCTCGTCGCCGATGTCGAGGTCGACCTGGGTGGGGGTGGCGGCGCGGGTCGGGCGCGAGACCTCCACGAGGGCGAGCGCGTCGGCGCCCACCGGGACGCGCTCGGCGCTCAGGCCGATGCGCGCACGCGCCCAGCGCTCGCCGATGATCCACGGGATCGCCGCGACGACGAGCACGGCGGCGGCCACGGCCGCCACGATCGCCTCGGTCCACCCCATCGTCCGCGCCAGCACGGTGCCCCCCAGCACGACCGCGAGCAGCGTCCACCCCCACGGGGTGATCGCGCGCAGGGCGGCGTCGAGCCAGCGCATGTCAGCGCCTGGGCGGCGCCACGGTCAGCATGAGCTGCTGCACGATGCTCTCGGGGCGCACGTCGTCGAACTCCGCCTCAGGCTGCAGCACCAGGCGATGCGCGAGCGCGGGCACGGTGAGCGCCTTGACATCGTCGGGTGTGACGTAGTCGCGGCCGTGGATGGCCGCCCACGCGCGAGCGGTGCGGACGAGCGCGAGCGCACCGCGCACCGAGACGCCCAGGCGCACCTCGTCGGCCTCGCGCGTCGCCTCGACCAAGCGTGCGACGTAGTCGACGATCGACGCCTCGACGTGCACCTTGCGGATCGTCGCGGCCATCGCCTGGATGGCCCGGGAATCCGTCACCGGAGCGATGTCCTCCGGTCGCACCTCGTCGCCCGAGTCCGTCAGGATGCGCAGGGTCGAGGCGTGGTCGGGATAGCCGATGGACGCCTTGAGCGCGAAGCGATCGAGCTGCGCCTCGGGCAGCTGGTAGGTGCCGGCATGCTCGATCGGGTTCTGGGTGGCGATCACCATGAACGGCTGCGGCACGGCATGCGTGATGCCGTCGACGGTGACGTGCCCCTCCTGCATGACCTCGAGCAGCGCGGACTGCGTCTTCGGGCTGGCGCGGTTGATCTCGTCCGCGAGCACGATGTTGGCGAAGACGGGGCCCGGTCGGTACTCGAACTCGCTGCGCCCCTGGCTCCAGACGCTCACGCCCGTAATGTCGCCCGGCAGCAGGTCGGGGGTGAACTGGATGCGGCTGGCGGTGCCGTCGATCGTGGCCGCAAGCGCGCGGGCGAGCGAGGTCTTGCCGGTGCCCGGGTTGTCCTCGATCAGCAGGTGGCCGTGGCTGAGCATGGCTGTCAGCGAGAGCTGCACCGCGAGCGGCTTGCCGACGAGCACGCGCTCGACCCGCTCGACGATCAGCTCCGCCAGCTCTTGGACGCTCGCGACATCGACGTTCACGACGGGCTCCTCCCTGCTCACAGCCCGCAGCCCGCGACGGTCGGCGCGAGGTCTCGGTGGGGCCCGGACTCCAGATAGGTTACGACCCCCCAGGCTTCCACCTGTGTCGCCCCCGCCGGAACGGGCTCGGATGCCGGTTGCTCGGGCGTCCACTCGCCGTTGACCCGGTACGAGGCGACGACCGATGCTTGGATCTGCGGGTCGGCGTTGCCGGGCGCCGTGGCGCGCAGCGGCACGAGCGGCACGCACTCGTCGACGGTGGCCTCCAGATTCAACGGCATCTCGCTGCCGACCGTCGTCGAGTCGGAGCAGATCGAGCCGTCGCCCGCGCCCGATGGTGCGCAGACCCGCAAGTCGACCGCCGCCATGCGTCCGTAGGCGAACGACGTGGTCGTGGGTGTGAGCCACGACCCCTGGCTGACGCGCGCCCAGACCGGCTCCGTGGCCTGCGGGGACTGACGGATGCGCGCCTCGAACCACTGGCCCTGCGGCAGTGTCGGCACGGCCGTGAGCCGCAGGTCGAGGGCGTCGTCGCGCACCTGGCCTGCTCCCGCGGCGACCGTGACGGCCGACGGGGCGACCGGCGCGGGCTTGCCGAAGACCGGATCGGAGGTGGAGACGGAGCAGTGCCAGCCGTTGTCGGCGATGACGGCGACCACCACGCGAGAGCCCTCGCTCACGGCCCGCGAGCCGCTCAGCCCCACGCCGCCGGCGGGCGCGCCGCCGCCCGCACTGCTGCACGTGAGCGATCCGAGATCATCGACCGGCACGATCCGCATGGTGTAGCCGACGCTGGATGCGCCGCCCGCGTCCACCCGCGACCAGGTCGCGGTCACCGTGCTCGCCGTGCGGCCGGTGATCAGCACCGTCGTGGTGGCAGGCTCGCCCACGGCCGTGAACGGCACCGGAGCGGTGGGCCACCGCCAGCCCTCGTCGGGCACACCGGCAGCGTTGACGGCCGCCACCGCGACGCTGTAGGCGAGGCCGGGGCTGAGGTCGCTGACCACCGTCGATCGCTCACTCGCCCCGGTGCGGATGATGCGATCGGCGCCGTTGCCGGTCACGCGCACGAGGTAGCCCTCGATCGGCGTGCCGCCCTGCGGCTGCTGCACACCCTGCCAGGCGATGCGTACCGAGCCCGGGGCGACGGACGGTGTCGCCGTCACGCCTCTGACGAGCTCGGGCCGTCGGTCGGCGTGCACCGGATCGGAGGGCGCGGAGCGCTGGCTCTCGCCGAGCGCGTTGACAGCGACGGCGCTCAGCCTGAGCTCGACGCCCGCCGGCAGCCCCTCGATGCGGCATCGGGGCTCGGCGCCGCAGTCATAGCTGAGTCCGTTGCCCACGATGCGATAGCCAGTGATCGGGCTGCCGTTCGCCGCCGGAGGCTCGATCGTCATCGTTACCACGCCGTCGATGTGCTCGTCGAAGGCCTGCACCGGCGGCTCTGGCGCATCCGGGACATCCTGCACGGTGACCGTGATCGGGCTCCAGACGCCGCGCCGCGGGTCACCGGTCACGTCGAGCACCAGCACGCGCACGATCGTGGTGCCGATCACCGCTCCGTCCGAGACGGAGACCGTGACGCGGTCGCCGTTGAGGGTCGCGCTCACTCCGCGTGCCGCAGCGCCGTCCTCGCTGATCGCGGCGATGCGCAGCGGCGACGACGGGAAGGGGTTCGACGCCTCGTCGTTGACGAGCGGATCGACGGTCGCGCTCTGGCCGCGCTGCACGGTGACCGTGTCTGCGCCGGGCGCGACCTTCGGCTTGGTGGTCGTGATGACCGCGAGCCTGATCGGCCCCGGCACGCCGGCGCCGGCCGCGTCGCTCACTCCGACCTGCAGCTGCTCCGCCGTGCCGGGCGGCGTGTCGGCGAGCGCCTCGACCGTGAGCGTCGATCCCTGGATCGAGGCGCGGAACCCGGCCGGCACCGCCCCCTCGATCGACCAGACCGCATCCGCCAGCCGTGTCTCGACGGATGCCCTCGTGATGCGGCCGAGATCGATGTCGCGCGAGTTGCCGGGCTCGAGCTGCACGAACGAGCCGAGCACGCTCAGCGGCACGTCGTCGCCCGCGACCACCTCGATCGGCAGCACGATGGCGCCGACGCGCCCGTCCGGATCGGTGGGCGAATCACCGTCCGTGACCTCGAAGGCGATGCTCGCGGGACCGTAGTAGCCCGCTGGCGGCACGTAGCGGAGCGTGCGGGCGTCGATGACCGGGTTGCTGCCGTCGGAGGGCGCTGCATCCACGGTGCTGGCGTCGGTGATCAGCGCGCCGTCGCCGTCCACGGTCGCGACCACGTCATCGATCGCGATCTCCAGCGTCTGGCCCGCCTGCACCGTCAGCGGGGCGACGCCGGGGCGCAGCTGCGGCAGCGCATCGAGTCGGCCAGGCACGGCGATGACGGCCATCGCCGCGGCGGCGGGATCGTCGGTCCTCGCGATCGCGTAGGGCACGAAGCGCGTGCGGTCGCCGACCTCGATCTCCAGCGCCCCGTCGTCGCGCAGCTCCACGCCGGGGCTCGGCAGCGGCAGCGTCGCCTGCAGCACGTCGCTGCGCCCATCGCGCACGGACGCATGCGCGAGCGGATCGATCACGACGCTGTCGGCCTGGGCGATCGACTCGATGGCCACCTGCACGTCGTCGACGTCGGGCGCCGGGGGCGGCGCCGCGGGATCGACGTCGATCCGCAGCCAGCTGGTGGAGGTGGAGCCTGCGGCATTCGCCACGGTGACGAGGACGCCGATGTCGTCGGGGTCGGCGCTCGCGGTCACCATCACCGCGTCCTCGCGCTGCTCGGCCGCGGCTCCGGGCGTGACGACCTCGAGCGAGACGATCTCGAGCGGCAGCCCCGCGGGGTCGCGGTCGTTGTCGAGCACCGGCACGACGAGGGTCGAGTCGGGCCGCATCTGCGCCTCGTCGGCGACCAGCACGGGCGGCAGGGCGGGACCGGACGGCACGACGGCGACGCGCACCGTGCCCTCGGCGACCGCGCCGAGGTCGTCCACGATGCGGTAGCGGAACTCGTCGGTGCCCGGCGAGTACTCGCCCGCCTGATAGCGGAGCGTGGAGCGGCCGGGCTGCGTGACGAACCCGAGCGCCGGGGCGGTCGACGGTCCGAGCAGCTGCACGGGGTCACCGTTCGGATCCGCGTGCGAGAGCGGGAGCGCGAGGTCGACGCTCGCGCCGGCGATCACGCGTGCGTCCACGGTCGGCGCGATGGGGGCGGCGTTCGTGGTCTGTGTCGCGGCGACCACGCGCAGCGTCACCTCCGCGCTCGCGGTCTGGCCGTCCGGTCCGATCACGGCGTAGGCAGCCGTGAACGTGCCCGGTTCGCTGTCTGCGATGTACCGCATCCGGTCGCCGTCGGCGAACAGGAGACCGGCTTCTGGTGCGGTCACCAGCTTCGGGTCGAGCTCGATCGGCAGGCCGTCGGGCTGCTCATCGTTGGCGAGCACCGGGATCTCGACCAGACCGCCGGGGCGCACGGAGACGACGTCGTCGCGAGCGATGGGCGGCTGCACGGCCGCGACGCCCGCCTGCGACGCCAGCAGCACGCCCGTGGAGGTCGCGATGCCATTGGTCACGGTGTACTCGATCGCGGTCGCGGCCTCGAGGTCGTCGGTGAGGGCCAGCCGCAGCCGTTCGCCGTCGATCACCTCGGCCCGCACCCCGGGTGCGGTGTCGCTCGCCCCTGTAAGCGCGATGACGCCGCCGGCGGGGTCGTAGGCGAGGTCCTCGACAGCGAGCTCGATCGCGCTGATCGCGGGGATGGCTGCGCGGACGGGAAGGGTCACGGGGGCCGAGGATGCGTCGGCGCCCTCGAGCACGCGCACGACGACGCGGCCCTGCATCGTCGTCGCACCATCGGTGACCACGTAGGCGAAGCGCAGCAGCCCCGGCTCGGACGGGGTCACGCGGATCGTGCCGTCCGAGAAGTTGGGCTCGACCGGCAGATCGTTCGCGACGACGTTGTGGAGGCTGAGCTCCCCCGTGCCGCCGCGGGCCGACAGCAGCGGCTCGAGCACGAGCTCCTGCCCGGCGCGCGTGGTGGCGGTCACCGGCTGGGCGCTGATGGGCACCGCGCCCGCGTGCACCGTGAGCTGGATCGGCGCGGTCGTCTCGGTGGTGCCGTCGGTGACGGTCACGAGTACCTCGCGCTGCGCCCCGATGCGGCCGTCCCGGAACTCCAGCCGTCCGTCTGGCCGCACCGTGACCCGGTCGGGCGCCTCTGCCTCTGCCGCGACGACCGCGAGCGGGTCGCCGTCGGGATCGACCCAGCCGTCGAGGGCGTCGAGCACGATCTCGCCGCCGGCCTCGAGCGTGGCCTGCTGCGGACGCACGAGCTCGGGGGCATCGTTCCCGGCTCGAACCGTCACGGTCGCGGTCGCGGCGGCCGAGTCGGTGCCATCCGATATCTCGTACCTGACGACCGCGTCCCCCTCCGCCGGGGCCGCGAGGCGGATGCCACGGCCGTCCGGCGTCAGGCTCACGGAGGCGTCCTGGCGGTCGACGGAAGCCTCGGTGATCACGATCGGATCGCCGTTCGCGTCGGAGTCGTTCAGCAGCACCGGGAGCACCGTCGCGGCGCCGGGGCGGGCGCCGAGCTCGTCGTCGACCGCGACCGGCGGCTGCGGCTCGGCAGCGACCGTCTCCTCGATCGTCTCCCCCGCCGCAGGCGTCTCCGGTGCCGGCTGCTCGTCGCTCAGCTGCCAGCCGGTGATGCGCTCGCCGTTGCGATCGAGCGCCCAGCTGTCGCCGGAGCCGGGGTCGACGGCGGCGGTCGCGCTGCCGCGCTGTCGGATCCGCAGGTCGGCATCCGCTGCCACGCCGTCCAGCGAGAGCACGACCGGCTCCTCCCCCTCGCAGGATCGCCAGGCGGTGCCGTCATGCCAGATCGCGAAGGTGCAGCCGTTGCTCACGACGGGACTCGCCGCGGCGCCGCGCGCTCCCGAGGCGAGCACCGACGATCCGGCGATGCCGAGCTGCTGCCGCACGAGCGAGTCGTCGGTGCCGTAGACCAGCGAGGAGGAGGCCTCCCCCGGCGCCTGCAGGCGGACGCCGGTGGCGCCGAGCGTGGTCTGCCAGGTGCTGGTCGAGAGCACCCCGGATCCCGCGTCGTAGAGCACCCAGTCGTCGCCGAGCGCGGTGAGCTGGAGGGACGGTGCCGCAGGAGACACCGGCGCGCGATCGCTCGCGATGATCTCTCCCGCCCGGTCGACGCGCAGCACGCGGCCCAGCCCGGGCGAGGCGGCGAGCAGATCCTGCTCGGCGAGCACCGCGACACCGCCGCGCCCGAGCGCGACCACGGGATCGCCGAGCGGTGCACCCTCGGCGAGGGCACCGGTCGTCGAGCGCCAGACATCGCCCGTCGTGGGCGATGTGACGACGACGCGGTCGTCGCGGACGCCCACGACGGCGCCCGCTGCGATGGGCACCGCTGGCCCCGCCTGCGTCGCCCCCTCACGCACCACCCGGACGGTGGAGGCGTCACGGTCGACGATGACGGTGCCGTCGGCCGCGGTGATCGCCTCGTCGGCCACACCGACGCGCACGACCCGCTCGATCGTGGCGTTGGCGGTGTTCGCCAGCCCGATCACGCCCTGCTCGTCGTTCGCGACCCAGATGCTCGAGCCGTCGATCGCTGGTTCGACCGCCGCGTAGCCCGGGGAGAGCACAGCCCCGGCGACGACGCCGGCGACGAGCAGCGTGCCGAGCGCAGCGCCCGCGGTGCCGCGCTTCACGGCAGCGGCTCCGCGCAGGCCTCGGTGGGCTCCCCCGTGGAGCCGTCGCGGTTCACCGCGACCGTGATGCAGAGCCGTTCATCCGGGGCACCCGTGAGCGTGAAGTCGCGCCCGCCCTGGATGAGCGCATCCCCGGTGGAGGGCACGCGAACGTGATAGGTGTCGGTGTCGATGAGCCCTGGATCCGTCCAGGTGAAGACGACCCTGCCCGACTCGGGCACCGCCGCGATCTCGGTGACGACCGGGATCTGCTGGGAGACGCTCGAGAGCGCCATCGCCGCCACCGCGACGATGCCGAGCACGACGACGCTCGCGACGCCGACGCCCACGCCCACCGCGATGCGCTTCGGCTTCTGCGGCTGCCGACGGCCGGTCGACTGCGAGATGTCCACGCGGCTGCCGGTGATGCCCGGGGACCGCCGCGAGCGGCGCTGCCGCAGCCGGAGCGCATCCGGATCGGTCTTCGGCGTCGGCTCCGGCGCGGGGGCCGCGGCCCACGCATCGATCTCGACCTCGATCGGCGTCTCGGCGAACCCGAGCTCGCGCTGCGCGGCCTGCAGGGCCACCAGCATCGCCTGCACCGACTCGTAGCGGTCGCCCGGCTTCGCGGAAAGCGCCTTGTCGAGCACCGCCCGCAGCGGCTGCGGGATGCTGCGCGAGGGCAGCAGGTCGTGGGCGATGATCCGAGCGCTGAGCGCGTCGTGGCTGTTCGTCCTCCCCGGCTGCTCGGCGGGGCTGCGGCCGGCGATGAGCGAGAAGAGGGTCGCCGCCAGCGACCACACCTCGGTGGCGACCGTGCCGCCGGTCTCGCCGCGCAGCACCTCCGGCGCAGCCCACGGCACCGAGACCCCCGCGGCTTCGGAGGCGTCGTGCTGGAGGCCCGCGATGCCGAAGTCGCTCAGCACCGGATGCCCGAACGAGGTGGTCAGGATGTTCGCGGGCTTGATGTCGCGGTGCAGCACGCCGGCGCGGTGGGCGGTCTCGATGGCGGCGCCGATGCGGATGGCGATGCGCAGCGCCGCCTCGGGCGCGAGCGGCTCGGTGCGGAACCGTTCGCCGAGATCGGGGCTCGCAAGCTCCATCACCAGGTAGGGGCGGCCGTCGCTCGCGACGGAAGCGCTGTAGACCGTCAGGATGCCCGGGTGCGAGGAGAGGCGGCCCATGAGGTTGACCTCCGAGCGGAACGCGCTGCGCACCTCCTCATCGACGAGCTCGGCGAGCAGCACCTTCACGGCGACGGGCCGCCGTGGCAGCGCCTGCTCGTACAGGAAGACATCGGCGTACCCGCCCGTGCCGAGCACGTGGAGATGCGAGAAGCCGGGCAGCACCGGCGGCGCGGAGGGGAGCCGCCTGGCCATCAGGACCGCCTGGTCTCCTCGTCGCGCAGCGTCGTGCGCGGCACCGTGCGGTCGACGTCGTCGACCGTGGGAGCCTTCGTGACGTCGACGACGATGACGGTCACGTTGTCGCGACCCCCGTTGTCGAGCGCAGCGGCGACGAGCGCGCTCGCGGCGTCTGCCGGGTTCTCGTGCTCCCACAGCAGCCGCTCGATGTCGACGTCGCGCACCTCCTTGGTGAGGCCGTCGGAGCACACGAGCAGGCGCAGCTGCGGCATGATCGGCAGCAGGAAGTAGTCGGGCACCGGATCGATGCCGGCGCCGACGCCGCGCGTGACCACGTTCGCCTCCGGGTGCGTCTCCGCCTCCTCCTCGGTGAGCAGACCGGCGTCGATCAGCTCCTGCACCACCGAGTGGTCGATCGTGATGCGCGTCAGACGCTCGCCGAGCATCGCGTACGTGCGCGAGTCGCCGACGTTGAACACCGCGAAGTGCGGTGCGCCGTCGTGCAGCGCGAACGCGCAGCCGGTGACGGTCGTGCCCGCCGCGCCCTCGCCGTCGCCCAGCTTCTCGATCTCGTCGGTCGCCTGGCGGAGCGCGTCGACGACGTCGATCGGCTCGACCGCGTCCATGCCCTGCAGCTCGCCGAGGTGCTCCGCGACCGACCGGCTCGCGAGGTCGCCGTGCGAGTGCCCGCCCATGCCGTCGGCGACCGCGAAGATCGGCGGCTGCGTCACGAGGGAGTCCTCGTTGTGCTGACGGCGGAAGCCTGTGTCGGTCATGCCTGCCCAGCGCACGGCGAACCGAGTGCCTTCAGGCCCCTGTGTGGCGTACTCGCCGGTCGCCGCTCCGATATGGGTCACGTCTTCCAGTCTCCCATGCCGTGCGCGTCCGCCGCGCATCGCGCGCGGCAGGGCTCGCGCTAGAGCTTCCCCTGCAGGATGCGATGCCAGTACGCACGCGGCAGCGCGTAGCGGTCGAGCACGTGCCACAGCGGCGTCGACCTGATCTGATCGGGCACCGGCAGGCTGTGCCGCACGCGCAGTGCCCGGTCGTACTCGCCGAACGACAGGCTGCGCCTGGAGGTCGCGATGGGTGCGACGGTGTACCCGTCGTAGCGCTGCAGCGGCAGTCCTCCGCGAGCGCGGCGGATGTTCTCGACGGCGATCTTCACCTGCTCGCGCAGGGCTCCCCCCGTGCGGCCGGATCCGAGGTCGGCGCCGTCGCCGACGGCCCAGATGCGCGGGTGCTCCCTGTGGCGGAGCGTCTCGGGATCGATCGCGATGAAGCCCCCGGTGCGCTCGCCGTCGAGTCCGGAGTCGGCGATCAGCTGCGGGGCGGCGTACGGCGGGTGCAGCGCGACGAAGTCGGCATGCTCGACGGTGGTGCCGTCCGGCCCAGCGAGCGCGACCGCACCGCCATCGATGCGCTCGATGCGCGTGTCGAGGCGCACGTCGACGCCGTAGGCATCGAGGTGCCGGCGGATCTCCCGCTCGATCGGCTCGACGGCATGCAGCCGCGCGCCCTCATGGACCAGCACGACGTGGATGCGGTCGAGCACCCCCCCGGCCTGCCACATGTCGCACGCGATGAAGAGCGGCTTGAACGCGGTCTCCTGCCCCGACGCCGGCTGCTCATGCACGTGGAACACGGCGCGACCGCTCGTCATGGCCTCGATCTTCGCGTGGGCGTCCGCGAGTCCGTCCTCGACGAAGGTCGTGATGGCCGTGCCCGCGGCGAGGGCCTCGGCCGCGCCCGGCAGTCGATCCCAGTCGATGCGCGCGCCAGGCGCGAGCAGGATGTCTCGCCCGCGCACCTCGCTGCCATCGGCGCAGCGCACGACGCGACGCACCGGATCGACCGACACCGCCGCGGTGCGATGCCACACCACCCCGTCCGGGATCAGCGAGGCCTGCGGCCTCGACAGCGCATCGAAGTCGGCGAGGCCGGTGCCGACGTAGTGCTGCAGCGGCTTGTAGACGTGCCGCTCGGCCGGCTCGATCAGGCCGACGTCCTCGCTTCCCCTGCGCAGCAGGTGCGCCGCTGCCGACAGCCCCCCGTTGCCGCCGCCGACCACCAGGACATCGTGCACGTGTTCGCTCGTCATGTCGCGACGCTACCCCCGCGGCGCTGTGTGAGCACCCAGTCCGGCGCGCCTCGTGCGTCGATGAGGTCGCGCAGCAGCGGCGCCATCGTGAGCGTCGCGTCGATCGCCATCGCCAGCTCGGCGCAGCGGCCGGCCGTGCGGCTCCTGCCGACGAAGAACTGCAGGAACCCCACGATCACGAGCAGCGGGGCGCGCGCCTCCAGCGGCACCGCCGCGGCGATGGCCGCCCAGCGGCGCAGGCGATCGTGCAGGATCGCCGGGTCGGGTGCGGGTCCGGTGCCCATGAAGCGATTCGCGGCGGCTTCGACGGCGAGCGGCGACCCCCGCTCGATCGCGGCCAGCGTCGCCGTCGCGGCCGCCTCGCCATCGATCGCGAGCTCGATGGCGAGGTCTCGCATCGCGGGGCTGCCGACGAGCATGCTCGCGAGCGCCACCGTCCTGGCGACCTCCCGGTCGAGTGCCTCCGACGCCCCGTCGAGGCTCGTCGAGAGCGCGACGGCGCGCTCGAGCAGCGGGATCGGATCGGCGTGCGCGGCCTCCAGATCGGCGGGCCCGAGCTGCTGCAGCCACTCGGCGACCGCCGAGGTGGCAGCGCTGCACTCGTCGCCGGGCACGCCGGGGATCGGCGCGGGCACCGGCACCGTCGGCAGCGGGTCCTCGAGCAGGTCGAGCTCGGCCAGCGGCCCCCGAGCCCCGTCGGGATGCGCGTAGTCGCCCCAGGCATCGGGGGCGAGCGCGAGCAGCTCGAGCGTCGCGATGCCCCAGCGTGCCAATCGCTCGGACACCCGGCGCAGCTCGATGCGCAGCGGCAGCGGGCCGGGGCCGAGCGGCGCATCGAGGCATGCGATGAGCACCACCGCGTCGCCGCCCTGCATCGCTGCGCGGATGGTGTTCGCGGTCACGGCGACATCACGGCGGCCAGGAAGATCGAGCAGCATCGGCATGCCCGATCGGCCCGCCGTGAACGGCAGTGCGGCGAGCGAGGGCGCCGCATCCTGCCCGACGAGGCGCGGCAGCAGGCGCAGCAGGGACTGTGGTGTGCGAAGGCGAACGGTCTCCATGGGCGGCAGGATGCGCCACCTCGGGCGTGGTTCGCTGCGCTCCGCGCGACGCCTGTGGAGAGTCCCTGCTGTGGCGCCCCACGCTGCCCGCGATGATCGCTTGCGGCATACCCCCTGGGGGTATATGGTCGCGCCATGAGCGACACCAACCGATCCGCGTTCCGGCACGCCGACCACGGGCGCGGCGACAGCGACGCGCACACCGACCACGGCGATCACGGCGATCACGGCGATCACGGCGATCACAGCAATCACACCGACCACAGCGGACACGGCGACCACAGCGACCACGTCGCCATCTTCCGGCGCCTGTTCTGGTGGATGCTGGCGCTCACGGTGCCGACCGTGCTGCTCAGCGGCATGTTCGCCTCGATCGTCGGCTACAGCCTGCCCGATTGGTCGTGGCTGCCGTGGATCTCGCCCGTGCTCGGCACCGTCATCTACGTCGTCGGCGGGCGGCCCTTCCTGACCGGTGCCGTCGACGAGCTCAGGGCCCGGAAGCCCGGGATGATGCTCCTCATCGGGCTCGCGATCACGGTCGCGTTCGTCGCGTCCTGGGCCTCGTCGCTCGGCTTCGCCGACCACGAGCTCGAGTTCTGGTGGGAGCTGGCACTGCTCGTCACGATCATGCTCTTCGGTCACTGGATCGAGATGCGCTCGCTCGCCCAGACCTCCTCCGCGCTCGACTCGCTGGCCGCGCTGCTGCCCGATGAGGCCGAGCGCGTCGTCGATGGCGGCATCGAGCGGGTCTCGCCCGATGATCTGCGCCTGGACGACGTGGTCATCGTGCGCCCCGGCGCGCGAGTGCCAGCGGACGGGGTGATCGTGGACGGCTCGGCGAGCTTCGACGAGTCGATGATCACCGGCGAGTCGCGGCCCAGCGCGCGCGGCGTCGGCGATCGGGTCGTGGCGGGCACCGTCGCGACCGACTCCGGCGTGCGCGTGCGCGTCGACGCGGTCGGCGACGACACCGCGCTCGCGGGCATCCGCAAGCTCGTCGCCGACGCGCAGGCCTCCAGCTCCCGCGCGCAGCGGCTCGCGGACCGCGCCGCGGGCTGGCTCTTCTGGTTCGCGCTGGGCGCCGGCATCATCACGGCGATCGTCTGGACGGTGGTCGGCATGCCCGACGCCGCCGTCGTGCGAGCCGTCACCGTGCTCGTGATCGCCTGCCCCCACGCCCTCGGTCTCGCCATCCCACTCGTCGTGTCGATCGCGACCGAGCGCGCCGCCCGCGGGGGTGTCCTCGTCGCCGACCGGCTCGCGCTCGAGACCATGCGGCAGGTGGAGATCGTGCTGTTCGACAAGACCGGCACGCTGACGGCAGGAGAGCCCGCGGTGATCGAGCTGATCGCCGTCGACGGCGACTCCGACCGCCTCCTCCGGCTCGCCGCAGCCGCCGAGTCGCCGAGCGAGCACCCGCTGGCCAGGGCGATCACGCGCGCGGCAGAGCAGGCGCAGCTGCCGGTGGCCGATGCCGACGACTTCACCTCCTCCCCCGCCGTCGGCGTCACCGCCACGGTCGATGGCCACCGCGTGCGCGTCGGCGGCCCCCACATGCTCGACGAGGAGCGCGCGAGCGAGCTGCCGGAGGTCGAGGCATGGAGGGCGGAGGGCGCGATCATCCTGCACGTCGTCGTCGACGGCGAGGTCGCGGGGGCGCTGCGCCTGGCCGACGAGATCCGAGCGGAGTCGCGACAGGCGGTCGATGCGCTCCACGCGCTGGGCATCGAGGTCGGCATGATCACCGGCGATGCCGAGGCGGTGGCGCAGTCGGTCGCCAAGGAGCTCGGGATCGATCGCGTCTCGGCCGGCGTGCGACCGGAGCACAAGGAGCGCGAGGTCGCGCAGCTGCAGGAGGCCGGCCGCACGGTGGCGTTCGTGGGAGACGGCGTGAACGATGCGCCGGCACTCGCTCGCGCCGACGTGGGCCTCGCCATCGGCGCGGGCACGGATGTCGCGATCGCGTCGGCCGACGTGATCCTCGCAAGCTCCGACCCGCGCAGCGTGCTGTCGGTCGTGCAGCTGTCGCGGGCCAGCGCCAAGAAGATGGTGCAGAACCTCTGGTGGGCCGCCGGCTACAACCTGATCTCCGTGCCCCTCGCCGCCGGCATCCTGGCGCCGATCGGGTTCGTGCTGCCGATGTCGGTGGGCGCGCTGCTCATGTCGGCGTCGACCGTGGTGGTGGCGCTCAACGCGCAGCTGCTGCGTCGCCTCGACCTCGATCCCGCGCGCTCGGCAGCGTCGGTGCTCGCAGATCGCTAGCAGTCCAGGTCGCTAGCGTGGGGTGATGCGCACTCGCCCAGAGCTCACCGGTTCCTTCGGCGCCGTCGCCTCCACCCACTGGCTCGCGTCGTCGAGCGGCATGGCGGTGCTGGAGCGCGGCGGCAACGCCGCCGACGCGGCGGCTGCGGCGGGCTTCGTGCTGCACGTGGTCGAGCCGCACCTCAACGGCCCCGGCGGCGACCTGCCGCTCATCGTGCGCGTCCCCGGGGCCGAGCCGCGGGTGCTGTGCGGCCAGGGCGTGACCCCGGCGGCCGCGACGATCGAGCGGATGCGCGCCGAGGCCGTCGAGCACATCCCCGGCACCGGTCTCCTCTCCGCCGTCGTGCCGGGTGCGGTGCCCGCGTGGCTCACGCTGCTGCGTGAGCACGGCACCTGGGCTCCGGCCGACGTGCTGTCGTTCGCCATCGAGCTCGCCGACCGCGGCCATCGGGTGCTGCCGCGCGTCGCACGCACGATCGCGGGCCGCGCCGACTACTTCCGCGAGCACTGGCCGGCTTCCGCACAGCTTTGGGCAGACCCCGCGCCTGCCGACTGGGCGATGATCCGCAACCCCGCGCTCGCCGAGACCTACCGCCGGCTGGCCGACGCCGGTCGCGGCAAGGACCGCGAGGCCGCGTGCGATGCGGCGATCGCCGCCTGGAGCGAGGGCTTCGTCGCCGAGGCGATCGACCGCCACAGCCGCGCCGCCACCATGGACTCCTCCGGCGACGCGCACGCGGGACTGCTGACCGGCGACGACCTCGCCACCTGGCGTCCGACCTGGGAGGACACGCTCGCGCTGCCCTGGCGCGGCACGACCGTGCACAAGGTGGGTGCGTGGTCACAGGGCCCGGCGCTCCTCGCACAGCTCGGCATGCTCGAGCCGCTGCTGCCCGAGACGGCGGATGCGTTCGATGCCGACCTCGTGCACCTCGCGACCGAGGCGGCGAAGCTCGCGTTCGCCGATCGCGACGCGTGGTTCGGCGACGGTGCTGACCTGTCGCGGCTGCTCGCGCCCGACTACCTCGCCGAGCGGCGAGCGCTCATCGGCGCGGAGGCGTCGCTCGAGCTGCGGCCCGGCGCGCTGCGCGGCGAGCCGCGGATGCCGCGGGTGCAGACCGCGGATGAGGCGGAGACACCCGACGGCGCGGGCGAGCCGACGCGCGGCGACACATGCCACATCGACGTCGTGGATCGCGACGGCATGGTCATCTCGGCGACGCCGTCGGGCGGATGGCTGCAGTCGAGCCCCGCGATCGCCGAGCTCGGCTTCTGCCTGGGCACGCGGGCGCAGATGCTGTGGCTGGAACCGGGTCTGCCCACGAGCCTGGCTCCCGGCATCCGCCCGCGCACCACGCTGTCGCCGACGATGCTCGTCGACGATGACGGCGCGGTCGCGGCGCTCGGCACTCCCGGCGGCGACCAGCAGGATCAGTGGCAGCTCTCGATGCTGCTGGGGATGCGCGTGCTCGGCCTCACCCCGCAGGCGGCGATCGACGCGCCCGCCTGGCACATCACGCATCTCGTCTCGTCGTTCGAGCCGCGGGTGTGGGAGCCGGGCGGCCTGCACGTCGAGTCGCGGCTCGGCGACGCGACGATCGCCGAGCTGCGCCGTCGCGGGCATGACGTGACCGATGCCGGGCCCTGGTCGCTCGGTCGCCTGTCGTTCGCCTCCTTCGACGCCGACGGCACGATCCGGGCGGCGGCCAATCCGCGGGGCGAGCAGGGCTACGCGGTCGTGCGCTAGATGCGATCGATGACCCGGCACGCGCGCACGGCACGATGGGCATCCCTGACCCTCGTCGCCGCCCTCGCCCTCACGGGCTGCGGTCCGGATCGCCAGCCGCAGCCGACGTCGTCGACCACACCGAGCGCGGTCGCCCCCACGCCGACGCCGACTCCGACGCCGACTCCCTCTCCGACGTCGGCAGCGCCCGCCGACCCGCTGCCAGAGGGCGCCGTCACCGCACTGCTGCTGGGCACCGACTCCCGCACCCCGGGCAGCATGACCGGCCAGGCCGACGCGATCATGCTCGCCCAGATCTCTGCAGACCGCGAGTCGCTCTCGCTCGTGTCGATCACGCGCGATTCCTGGGTGCCGCTCGCCGGCGGCCTCGGCTCCGGCAAGATCAACTCCGCGTTCGCCCGCGGTGGCACGTCGGTGATGGTGGAGACGGTCTCGGCCATGTTCGGCGGGCTCGACATCGACTACGTGGTGCAGTCGGACTTCGAGGGGTTCATCGCCCTCACGCGCGCGCTCGACGGCTTCGACGCCGAGAACCAGCACCCCACGCGGGTGACGGTCAACAGCACCGGCCGGGTGGTCGACTTCACGGCGGACCCCGTGCACCTCGCGGGCACCGACGGCCTCATCTACGTGCGGCAGCGCAAGGGGTTGCCGCAGGGCGACCTCGACCGCACCGAGCGGCAGCGATCCGCCGTGATCGGGATGCTCGAGCGCATCGACGAGATCGCGACCGCGGATCCCGCGGAGCTCATGACCGTCTTCGGCCACTTCGCCGCCCGCCTCAAGATCACCGGCGGCCTGTCGATCGACGACATGCTCGCGCTCAGCGACCTGAGCAGCACTCTCGAGCGCGACGACGTCGTCAGCCTGATGGCGCCGATCACCGGCTTCGGCACGATCGGCGGACAATCGGTCAACACCGTCGATCAGTCCCAGACCGCTGCGCTCGGCGACGCCCTGCGGCAGGGCGACATCCAGCCCTACGTCGACCGGTACGGCACCGGCTACTGAGCGCCTAGGAGAAGAGCTCGCTGATCTCTTCCACGGTCGCGTCATCGAGCGAGCCGTTGCCGGCGGCCGCGTTTTGCGCGATCTGCTCGGGGCTCGTGGCTCCGGCGATGACGCTCGTGACGGCGGGCTGCGCGAGCAGCCACTGGAATGTGGTCTCGAGCATCGAGCGGCCGGCATCGCGAGCGATCCGCTCGTAGCGGTCGATGCGCGCCCAGTCCACGCCCTCGAGCAGCTGCGGCTTGAGCGCCGTCAGGCGCCCGTCGGCCGGGCCCGTGCCGCCGGAGTACTTGCCCGAGAGCAGGCCGTTGGCGAGCGGGAAGTAGGGCAGGAAGCCGATGCCGGTCTCGAGCACCGCCGGGAGCACCTCGCGCTCGACGTCGCGGGCGACGAGCGAGTACTCGTCCTGAGCCGAGACGAAGCCGTTGGGCGTCTCGACCGCCGCTGCCGCGGCGATCTGCTCGGGCGTGAAGTTGGAGTGGCCGTAGGCGAGGATCTTGCCCTCGTCGACGAGCTCATCGAGGGCGCGAACGGTCTCCTCGATCGGCGTCTCGGGGTCAGGCGTGTGCATCTGGTAGAGGTCGATGCGATCGGTCTGGAGGCGGCGCAGCGATGCTTCGACGGCGTTGCGGATGTAGCCTCGGGCGCCCTTCGCGCCCCACTCCTCGGTGCCCTCGATCGCGAACTGCTGGTGTCCCCACTTGGTCGCGATCACCAGCTTGTCGCGGGCAGCGCTGCCGGCCTTCGCGAGGGTGACGCCCATGAGCGCCTCCGAGGTCGTCGCCGGGTTGCCGTAGATGTCTGCGGTGTCGAACAGCGTGATGCCGTGATCGATGGCCGCGTGGATGACCGCGTCGGTGCCCGACTGGTCCTCGGTCCGCGTGCCCCTTCGGCCGAAGTTGTTGCATCCGAGGCCGATGGGAGAGACCTCGATGCGGCTGGATCCGAGTGTGCGCGTCATGGCTCCACCCTAGATCCGGCGTGCATCGAGGCCTCTCAGCCGACGCTAGGGTCGTGCCGGCGGCATGCCGCCTGCGCCGCCGGGACCGCCCATGCCGCCGTCCGCTGCCCCGCCGGGTCCGCCCATGCTGGCGCCGACCGCGACACCGAGCTCGACCTCGGTCTCGACCCCGTCGACCATCACGGTCGCGCTGTCGCCGGAGAGCTCGGCGCTCGAGAAGACGACGTTCGAGAACGCGCTCTCCGCCGCGTAGGTCGCGAGCACCTCGCCGTCCGTGCCGCGGATCTCGATCGTCGAGCCCTCCTCGCCGGTCGCGAGGCCCTGCAGCCACGGCTGCGAGGAGGTGTCGCTCGGGGCCTGCGCCATGCCGCTCGCGCCCACCGCGAGCACGGTGCCGCCGGAGATGGTGATGTCGACGTTCGCGTCCAGCGCGCCCTCGCGCTCCGTGGTCGGGCCCCACACGACGATCTCGCCACCGGAGATCTCGATCGAGCCGTTCGAGTCGATCCCATCGCTGTCGGTGTGCAGCGTCAGGGAGCCGCCCGTGATCGCGATGAGCTCGCCCGAGTCGATCTCGCCTTCGGCGCCCGGCTGTCCCCCGCCGCCCGAGGCGCCGTTGATGCCGTCGTCGACCGCGGTCACGTCGATGACGCCGCCATCGATCTGCACGAGCGCCGACTCGAGGCCCTCGTTCGATCCCGCGACGGTGACCGTGCCGTCGGCGATGGCGAGCGCGACATCGCCGTGGAGGCCGTCGCCTGCGACGTCGACCGAGATCGTGCCGCCGCTGATCAGGAGGTCGGTGGCGGCGTCGAAGCCGTCGTCACCGGCCGCGGCCGAGATCGTGCCGCCCTCCACCCGGATCCAACCGCGATCGGCCTCATCGGTGTTGTCGCTCTGCAGCGCATCGCCGCCGGCTTCGAGCGTGAGCGTGCCGCCCTCGACCTGAATGGAGTCCTTGCCGCGCAGCGCCTCGTCGGCCGCGACGACATCGATCGTGCCGCCGATGATCGCCAGGTCGTCCTCGCTCGTGATGCCGTCGTTCGACGCCGCAACGCTCAGCGATCCCGCACCCGAGATCGTCAGGTCCTGCTCGGAGAAGATCGCGGCGTTCGCGTCCGCATCGTCGCCATAGGCGCTCGTGTCGACGATCGTGCTCTGACTGCCGTCAGCGAGGTGCACGGCGACGTCGTCGGCCGTCTGCACCTCGATCGCGGGCCCGTCGCCCGAGGTGATGGATGCGTCGTCGAGCACGAGCACGACCTGCGCGTCGTCGGCCGCCGCGACCACGATCCTGCCGTCGAGCGAGCCGGAGAGCCGGTAGACGCCTGCTTCCGTGATGGTGACGACGCCGTCGGCGCTCGAGACGCCGCTGTCGGCGGTCGCAGCGCTGCCGCTCAGCGTCACGTCGATCGCGTCGTCGATCGACCACTCGTCCTCCCGGACGACCGTGCCGTCCTGGTTGGCGCTCGCGAGCTCCTCGAGCGTGGTGCTGACGGCCGCGGATGCGGTGCTGCTGGTGGCGCCGCTCGAGCCGGTCTCGGATGCTGCCTGCACGAGGCCGGTGCCCGCGGCGGTGCAGCCGGCGAGCAGCACTCCCCCGGCAACGATGGCCATCACGGGCGCGAGGCGGCGGATGCGCGTGCGCGCGGGTCGTCGGAAGGCGTTGGTCTCCATGGTGTTCTCCTGGGTCTGGGTCTGGGTCTGGGTCTGGGTCTGGATGTGGGTATTGGTGGTGGTCTGGTCGCCGGCGTTCATGCGGCGCTCCGCTCGGCGTCGGCGAAGCAGCGGCGCAGCACGCCGTGCCAGCGGTTCGAGGGCAGCTCTGGCCGCAGCGCGGCGAGGCCGGTGGCGAACTTGCTGATGCGATCGGGTCGGTGCCCGGCTCGCCAGAGCAACCGGTCGATCGCGCCGGGCCCGCCGGCGGACTTCGTCTCGACGATCACGAGGCCGGGGGTGCGGAGCGTCGTGCCGTCGCCGAGCTGCCACGCGAGGTCGGTGTCGACCGTCGCTCGCGTGCCGCCATCGGGCAGCAGCAGCGTCGAGCGTCGATAGCGGGTCTCGAGCACGGGGGCCAGCGGTGGCGCGTCGATGCCGGCTGCCGCCAGTCCCTCCTCGGCGTACTCCCGCGCGTCGGCCGTGAGCACCTCGCGCTGCTCCGGCGGGTACGGCATCCGCTCCTTCACCGTCGTGCCGCGACCGCCGCGCGTCTTCAGCTCGAGGAAGGCGAGGTTCGCGTCGACGTAGGTGCGCGTGCGCAGCTTGAAGCGACGCCTGCGGCCGTGGGCGGCCAGCCGGTAGGCGAGCAGGTCGTCGGAGTCGAAGTAGGTCGAGGCGTAGGCGAGCGAGCGCTCGCCGTCGATCTCGAGCGCGCGCGTGCCCGTCGGCAGCTGCTCGAGCATGCGTGCGGCGGCCGCCGGATCGAGCGCATACTTGCGGTCGACCCTGGTGAGCAGCGCGGCCGACACGGTGAGCTCGTCGAGCGTGACCGGGTCGAGCCGGTCGATCGCGTGATCCGTGGCGATCATGCCGTCACCTGCTTGCGCGCGACCGTCGGGGCATCCCAGCGCACGTCGACGCGGGTGGCGTCGTTGATGAGGTCGAGCTCGACCACCGTGGCTTGCCGCACGCGGCCGCCCAGCAGCAGCTCGAGGTGCTCGATGAGCTCTGCATCGTCGACGATCGCGCGGTCGAGCCGCACCTGCTGGTGCCGAGCGGCGGCGAGCATCCGAGGATGATCCACGATCGCCATCGCCCCGACGACGAGCGCGACGAGGACGACTGCCATGGGAAGGCTGTCGCCGCCGAGCCCGGTGACGAGACCGATCGCGAGCGAGGCGAAGTAGTAAGCGACCTCGCGCTGCGAGATCTCGGTCGAGCGGAGTCGGATGATCGAGAGCACCCCGAAGAGGCCGAGACCGACACCGATGGATGCCGTGACGCTGGCAAGCACGAGGCTCACGGCGAGGACGCCGATGTTGACCCCGACGAAGGCGACCAGCAGGTCACGGCGTCGGTGGCGTCGGAAGTAGATGCCGTAGGCCATCACGGCGATGGCGAGTGCGTCGATGCCGATCATGATGAGGTCGTTCACGGGAGCTCCAAGCGGTTCTGCGGTTCGGTCGGACGGAGAGCGGCCAGCTGCAGCGCACCGGCGGCGCGCGGTCGAGGCGCGACGCTGAAGACGCCGAAGCGCTGGGCCAGGTAGGTGAGTGCGGCGAGCGCGGCGTCGATGCCGAGCTTTGCCGGCAGCAGGGCGGCGCCTGCCGTGACGGCGATCTGCAGGGCGAGGGCTCCGACAGCGGCGACGACCACGGCCAGGATCGCGTAGCGACGGGCTTGCTCGCGCAGCGAGCCCTCCGCGTGGAAGATCCAGCGACGGCCGATCAGGAAGTGCGCGGTCGCGCTGACGCCCCTCGCGAGCAGGGCGGCGAGCCCGGCAGCGCCGAGGACGCCGGTGAGCACGACGACCAGCACGGCGTCGAGCAGGAAGCAGGAGATGCCGAGCGCGGTGAACCGCGCGATCGGAGCCAGCAGCGGGCCGGCGATCCGCGCGGAATCGCTGAGCGGGCGGAAGTGCGACGAGGCGTTCTGATCCAGGTAGACCGTTGCGATCGGCACGCCGTGCAGCGGCACGCGGCGCCGCGCGGCGTCGAGCAGCACGCGCTGCTCGTGCTCGAAGCGGTCGCCGGGCACGGCGACGATCCAGTGCAGGGCATCCGCCGGCAGCCCGCGGAGTCCAGTCTGCGCGTCGCCCACCCGCACACCGGACGCGAGGGCGAAGAGGGTGCGCGAGACGGCATTGCCGATGCGGCTGCGCGCCGGCACGACACCGGTGAAGCATCGCTCCCCGAGCACGATGGCGCCGCTGTGCGCACCCGACTCGAGTGCCATCTCGACAGCCGCGACATCGTCGGGCCGGTGCTGGCCGTCGCAGTCGGCGGTGACGATATGCTCGCCCGGGTGGGCGGCCATGATGTGGGCGATGCCCGTGCGGAGCGCGGCTCCCTTGCCGAGATTGCGCTGGTGGTGGAGCACCGTGGCGCCCAGCCGGGCGACCTCGGTGAAGGCGGCGGCGGCACTCGGCCGACTGCCGTCGTCGACGACGACCACGGTGCGGGGCGCGAGTGCCTCGACGAGGGCCACCAGGCGCTGGTCGGGGCCGAGCGCGCAGATCAGGACGACGGCCATGCTCAGCCCACCACGTAGAGGATGTCGCTGGTGGCGCGCTCGCCGCCGTTCGATGGCGTGTTCACGACCTCGCCGTCGACGACCATGGTGGAGGATCCGCCGCCGTCGAGGTTGTAGGCGGTGATGGCGCCGAGGGACTGCAGCGTGTCGGCGAGCTCCGTGAGCGTCATGCCGGCGCTGGCGTCGCTGCGGCCGTCGACCACCACGAACGCGATGCTGCCGTCGTCGAGGATCGCCACCGCGGTGCGCGGCTGGTCGCCTTGGATCGAGTGGTTGCCGAAGTTGGTGTCGATCTCGACGCTGTCGATGCCCGCGACGATCTCGCCGTCTTCGACCAGCGCCGGGCCGAACGAGAGCGTCTGCCAGGCGCCGTCGTCGAGCAGCTGCTCGCCGGAGGTGGTCGTCTCGTCGACGATGGCAGCCGACCCGTCGCGGTAGAGCACGAGCGCCTCGCGCGCGCCCTCGTCGCGGTAGAGCACGCCGTTGCGGATGACGATGCCGGTGTCGCGGAAGCCGTAGTAGTCGCCGTTGATCGCGAGGCTCGCGCCGACCTGCTCGGCGATGACGCTCGGCAGCTCGGTGATGTTCTCGCCGTAGGCGTCGTCGGCGAAGGCGCTGCGCAGCTGCGTCATGTCGTCGGGGTCGACGATCGCGGTGGTCACGACCGCGGCATCCGCCCCGCTGCCGATGCTCTCGGTGGCGACGGTGAAGCTCGCCGCCTCCGTACCCGTCGCGGTCGAGTCGCTCTGCAGGGAGGATGCGCCGACCAGCTCGACATGCTCGACCACGAAGCGGTCGAGCGCCCAGGCGAGCCCACCGGTCGCGACCGTGCCGACGACCAGTCCAGCGGCGATCGCGGCGCGGATGCGCAGCGAGCGGCGGCGGCGGGAGGCGGCGGCTGCGGTGGGTGCGGAGTGCATACCTCTAGAGATACGCACCGCGCCCTAACCGGGTCGGAAGCGATGCTTGGTCCAGCATGAGCGGCTCACAGCAGCGCGCAGTGCGTTCGCTGTGCGTCACCTATCACGCCATGGCGCGGCGGCGCCGAGGCGAACGGCGAGTTGGGCTCAGCGCAGCGGCAGGTGCACGCTGACCTGCGTGAGACCCGGTTCGCTCTCGATGTCGATGGTGCCCCCGTGCGCGATCACGATCGCCTGCGAGATGGAGAGGCCGAGCCCCGTGCTGCCCTCGCTGCGCTGCCGTGCCTGATCCCCGCGCGCGAAGCGCTGGAACAGGCGCTCACGCAGCTCGGGGTCGATGCCGGGTCCGTCGTCGGTGATGCGGATGGTGGCGTGCGCAGCGTCGTGCGTGAGCGATGCCGTCACGGCAGTGCCAGCAGGGGTGTGGGCGCGCGCGTTGCCGAGCAGGTTGACGATCACCTGGCGGATCCTGTCCTCGTCGCCGATGATCTCGACCGCCTCCTCGACGTCCAGCAGCCATTCGTGGTCGGGCGAGGCGGCATGGGCGTCGCTCACGGCGTCGATGAGCACCAGCGCGAGGTCGACGCGTTCGCGCCGCAGCTGCTGGCCGGCGTCGAGGCGCGCCAGCAGCAGCAGGTCGTCGACGAGCGAGCTCATGCGCACGGCCTCCGCGCCGATGCGGTCGAGGGATCGCGCCTGCGTGGGCGTCATCGGAGCCCCCTCGCCCTGCGAGAGCTGGGCGTAGCCGCGGATCGAGGCGAGCGGCGTGCGCAGCTCGTGGCTCGCATCCGCGATGAAGCGTCGCAGCTGCTCCTCGCTGCGGTGCCGAGCCGAGAGGGATGCCTCGACGTGCGTGAGCAGGGTGTTGAGCGCGAGACCGACTCGGCCGACCTCCGTGCGCGAGTCGGTATCGGCAGCGGCCACGCGCTCGGGCAGCTCGACCTCGCCGACGTCCAGTGGGCGCTCGGAGACGCGCTGGGCGGTGCGCGCCACGCGGTCGAGCGGGCGCAGCGCGCGTGCGACCACGACCGACAGCCCGATCACCACCAGCAGCAGCGCGGCGCCCATGACTCCGGCGAGGATCGCCGAGATCGCCCCGGTGGTCGCGTCCACCTCGTCGAGCGAGCTGCCGGAGACGACGGTGCGATCACCGCGCGTATCAGCGGCGACGCGGAAGGTGCCGAGCTCGCCGCCGAGATCGAGCGTGACCGGCGTGCGCTCGGTCAGCTCTGCCGCTCGCAGCGCCTCGATCTGCGAGGTGGCGAGCGGGATCTCCTCGCCATCGACCCCCGTGTAGGCGGCGCTCTCGACTGCTCCTGCGCTGTCGAAGACCGCCTGCAGGGTGCCGACGCGTGCCGCCGGCCCCTCGCTGCCGCCGGGCGGTCCGCCCTGCCCGTCGGTCGGCTCCTCGCGTGGGGCGGCCGCGAAGTCGAGCCCGGCCAGCACCTGCTCGTCGAGGCGCTCCAGCACGGCCGATCGGAGCGTCGCCACGGTCGTGATGCTGGTGACGAGGAAGGCGAGCGCGACGAGGATGGCCGCACCGGTCACGAGTGTGCGGCGCAGGGTCCAGGCTCGACGAAGCGTCACGCCGGCTTGATCGTGTAGCCGACGCCGCGCACGGTGTGGATCATCGGCTCACCGACCGCGTCGATCTTCTTGCGGAGGTAGGAGATGTAGATCTCGACGATGCTCGACTTGCCGCCGAAGTCGTAGCTCCACACGCCGTCGAGGATCTGCGCCTTGCTCAGCACCCGGCGGGGGTTGCGCATCAGGAAGCGCAGCAGCTCGAACTCCTTGGCGGTGAGGCTGATCGTCGTGCCGGCTCGCTCGACGTCGTAGGTCTCCTCGTCGAGCACCAGATCGCCGACCCGCAGGCGTGGGTCTGCATCCGCGATCGCGATGTGGCGGCGCGCCATGCGACGCAGGCGTGCGACGACCTCCTCGAGGTTGAACGGCTTGGTGAGGTAGTCGTCGCCGCCCTCCTCGATGCCGGCGATCCTGTCTTCGACCGCATCCTTGGCAGTGAGGAAGAGCACCGGCACGGTGCTGCCGTTCGCGCGGATCCGACGCAGCACCTCCATGCCGTCGAGCCCCGGCAGCATGATGTCCAGCACGATGATGTCGGGCTGGAACTCGCGCACCGCGTTGAGCGCGTCCTGGCCGTTGCCGGCCGTGCGGGCCTCCCAGCCCTCGTTCGCCAGGGCCATGCGCAGCAGCTCGCTGAGGTTCGCCTCGTCGTCGACGACCAGAGCGCGCACGGGCATGCCGTCGGGGCGCAGGAGCGTCGCGCGCGGCGTCGGCGGAGTCATGGTCATAGTCAACCCGATTCTCAAGCGTCGGTGAGGAATCCGGAGGCGGATCCCGTTCGGCATCGTGCCGCGAGATCACGAGCACCACCATCACGCTTCCTTGGAGGGAGGTAAGCGCGGGCGCGTCCGGTCGCCCGAGGTTCAGCCGTCGAGGCGCTTCTGAGGCTTCGGCTTCGGCTTCGGCTTCGGCTTTGGCTTCGCCTTCGGCTTCTGCTTCGGCTTCGGCTTCGGCTTCGACGTCTGTGTCGCGGCGATCGTCTGCGCCACCTCGTGCAGCCAGTCGATGTCTGCGATCGCGTCGTCGTCGACGATGCCGTAGAGCTTCGAGCCCGGGTAGGCCTCGCCGCGCGGAAGGTGCTCGGTGAGCTCGGTGGCCTCGGGCACCAGCTTGAGCAGCAGCGTGTCGTCGCAGATGAAGCCGAAGATGCGGTCGTCGCAGTAGATGGCGTGCTGGCCGAACAACGGATGCAGCCGGATCGGCAATGGCTCGAACGCCTCCCGGATGCGCTCGAGCGTCTCTGGTCGGTTCGGCATGCAGCGAGCATGGCACGCAGGCGAGCTCGGGTGGAGTCCGTATCTCGAGCTCGGGTCGAGTCCGGACCTCGAGCTCGGGTCGAGTCCGGATCTCGGGCCGGGCGGGTCTGCCCGCATCGACAGGCCGTGCAACTCAGAAGGGCATGGTCGCTGGTGGTGCGTTCGATTGTTCCGGTTCGCCGCGGGGGTGGGTGCCCCATGGCTGGTCTTCGGCCGCCGGGGTGAACCGTCCCCGGTTCTCTGCCGCTCCTATGCGGGTGCCAGCACCGGGTGTGATGGCGTTTCGAGGTCAGCGTAGTACGCGGCCTCGAACTCCTCGGGAGGGACGTCGCCGAGGGTGGAATGCAGGCGCCTGGCGTTGTACCAGTCGACCCATTCAGCGGTGACCCATTCGACGTCCTCCAGCTGCTTGAGCGGACCGGTCCGGAAGGGCGAGTCGTCGCGAATCGCTTCGGTCTTGAACAGCCCGATCGTCGACTCGGCGAGAGCATTGTCATACGCGTCGCCGATCGAGCCGATCGACGCAGCGATGCCCTCCAGGGCGAGCGTCTCGGCGAAGCTCACGGACGTGAATTGAGACCCGGCATCGCTGTGATGGACCAGTCCGTCGAGCGCCGGGCGGCCGGCTCGGTCGCGCCGCCACAGGCCCATCCGCAGCGCCGTGGTCACCAACGGTGTCGTCTTCGTGGTCGCGGCCTGCCAGCCGACGATCGCGCGTGAGAAGCAGTCGATCACGAACGACACGTACGCGAACCCGGCCCAGGTGCGCACGTAGGTGAAGTCCGCCACCCAGCGCTGGTTCGGCGCGGGCGCGGTGAAGTCCCGCTCGAGCAGATCCGGTGCGCGCTCGGCGTTCCGATCCGGGACGGTCGTGCGCACGCCACGCCCGCGCACCCGGCCGTTGAGGCCGAGATCCCGCATCAGCCGGTCCACCCGCCGCTGGGACACGTCGTGGCCGGCACGTCGCAGATGCGTGGTCATCTTCCGCCGCCCGTACATGCCCTCCGGCGTGCCGACCGTCGCCAGCAGCGCGTCGATCACCACCGCGTCATCCACAGCGCGGTTGCTGGGCTGGGCGCGCTTCCACGCCCGGTAGGTTCGCGCGGCGACCTCCACACCCTGCTCCCGCAGGACCTGGCAGATCGACTCGACCGCGCGGCCCTTGGCTCGCTGCTCGTCGATGAAGCCGACGATCAGCGGCGTCGGGGGTCGAGTTCCCCGGCGAAGAAAACCGCCGCGTCGCGCAGGATCGCGTTCGCCTCACGCAGCTCACGGTTCTCCCGCTCAAGCCGCCGCACCCGCTCCGACTCGCTCGTCGAGGCGCCCTGCCGTTCGCCGGCGTCGATCTGAGCCTGCCGCACCCATCGGCGCAGCGACTCGGCCCCGAAGCCGAGCCGTTTCGAGACCGTCTCGCACGCGGTCGTCAGGTTCGGGTACTCATCGAGATGGTCGAGCACGAGCCGGATCGCTCGCTGCTTCGTCTCCTCCGGGATCTGCTTCGGCATGATGACTATCTTCCTTCCAGACTCGAAAGGAACCGGCATCAAACAGGGGACGGTTCAGGGTGGTGGTGAAGCGTGGGCCTTGGGGCTCGGGGTCGTCGCGGATGGTGTCGCCGAGGGGGCTGGTCCATTCGAGGACGCCGCCTGCGAGTTGTTGGACGGTCCAGCGGGTGGCGTGCTTCATGGTGTGGTGGCGCCGGCAGAGGTGAGCGAGGTTGGTGAGGGCGGTGGTGCCGCCGTTGGCGTAGGCGCGGGTGTGGTCGGTGTCGGCGCGGGTGACGGGGTGGTTGCAGCCGGGCCAGCGGCAGCGGCCATCGCGGGCTTTCAGCCAGCGGCGCATGGCGCGGGTGGGCTGGTAGGTGTCGACGGTGATGGGGATGCCGGTGACCGGGTGGAGGAAGAGCCGCTCCCAGGTGACCGTGTCGGTGGCGAGGTCACGGATGGTGTCGGGGTCGACCAGGATGCGGCCGTCGAGCATGGCCGGAAACCGCAGCTCTGGATCCGACTCGCCCTCGCCGTCGGCCCCGCCGGCGCCGGCATTGAGCGGGTCATCGCGGAGGAGGGCGGTGGCGGGGATGGTGACGGCGATGGTGGCGGTGAACGCGGAGACGCCGGTGAGGTCTTCTGGCACCTGCCCGCACAGCAGCAGTTCGAGGAACGCGTCGGCGCGATATTGGTCGAACGTGCGCGGATCGTCCTTCGCCTTCCCTCGCGCGGCCTGGGTGAGCCGGTCGAAGACGCCGTAGCCGAACGCGGCGGGCACGCGCGCGCCGATGTCGACCATGCCGTCGCCGGCGTCGGACACCCACGCCGCCCTCTGCTCGCGGGCGGCGTCGAACCGCTGCTGCAGCGGCGCGGTGAGGACCCGGTCTACGATCCGGGGCGCACGCGAGCGCAGCTGGCCGGGCGTGGTCCGCTCTGCCAGCTCCACGAGCTCGGCCTCGATGCGGGTTCTGTCGGTCGCGGAGACGGCGTCGTCGAGGCGCAGCGTGCGGGTGGCCTGCTCGATGGTGCGCAGGTGCCCGGCGGTGATGCGGCCGGCCTTGTGGGCCTCGTGCGCGGCGGGGAGTTCGTGCACGAGCTGCCAGGCGCCGGTCATGCGCTGCTCGATCGTGCGGTCGGACAGGTGCAGCTCGGCCGCGAGCACCGACGCGCTCTCGCGGCGCGCGGTGTCGATGTTGCCGCCGGCGGCGAGTACCGCCGACAGGCGCGCGGCGAGGACCTCCCGCTGCTCCGCCTCCAGCCGGGCCGTCTGCGCCTCCAGCGCCCGCATGCGGCCCACGAACGCGGCCTCGGCCCGCAGATGGGCGGTGTAGTCCGACTCGGCAGGGCCCGGCAGCTGCGGCACCATCATGCGGCCCGCGACCACCGCGTCGAGCTCGTCGTCGGACAGCGCCGCGAGCCGCTCACCCCACTCCCGGTCGTAGGCATCCAGCGACGCCTGCAGCTCGGCCGCGGTGTGACCGAAGGGGTCGATCGCGCCCGCGCGGACCGCGGCGATGTAGTCCTCGCCATCGATCTCCCGGGTGTCCATGGGCGAAGGAGACCATGGGCCACTGACATGGGACGGGTTGTCCACAGGGGGCCGGTCACGGGTACCGGTCTCGTGACGCGCGCGCCTGCGGCGCGCGCTCCTCGACCTACGGGGGAGGTGCGCTCCTCGACCTGCGGAGGGGGGTTAGGCGGGGGCGAGGCGGGGGTCGTGGACGGTGAGGCGCACGCCGGTGGTGGTGCGCGACAGCGGCACGTCGGCCGACTCGGCCCAGGACACCAGCGCATCTGCGGAGTCCGCCTGGGCGCCCGCCTGCGCGAGGGCACGCACGAACGCACCCTTGCCCGCCTTGTTCCAGTGGTTCAGCGCCGCACCATCGGGCGCGACGACGTCCACCGGCACAGCGGCCGGCACCGGCGCGAGCTGCGCGTAGGCCTTCGACCGCAGATCGAGCGCGAAGCCCTCGATCACGTGACCGGCGTCCGACCACAGCTCGCGCATCCGCTCCCCCGGCAGCTTCGAGGTCGCCGAGACCTTGTAGGCCGGGATCGGGTCGGATGCGCGCACGAAGCCGAACAGGGCCGACTGGATCACGACATGGGCATCGACCCAGGCGCGCTCCTCCGGGGCGAGCGAGGCTGCATCGAGGGCATCGAACAGCACGCCCGTGTAGCGCTCGATGGCGGGCATCGTCGGCGAGGTGCGCACGGCGGCGTTGTCAGCCGCGGCGCGCGCCTTCGCGGGCGTCGAGACGTCCTGCCCCGCTGCGACCAGGCGGTCGAGCGCTGCCAGTGCCCGGGAACGGGCGACGGCCAGCCCGGGGAATCCCAGATTGGGAAGACCCTGGCTGGCCGTCGTGAGGCTAGCGCCGATCCCGCCTGCCGCTTTCGTCTCGCTGGGCGGCAGCAGGACGATCACGCGAGCTTGGCGTTCCGAGCGACGATCTCGACGCGGTCGTGGTCGACCGAGAGGAAGCCGTCGGCAGCGTCGACGCGGTGCACGGTGCCCGAGGCGTCGGTCACGCGGACCTGACCCTCATCGGCGAGCACGGCGAGCACCGGCTCGTGACCCGCCAGGATGCCGATCTCGCCCTCGGTGGTCTTGGCGATGACCTGCGAGGCCTCGCCGGTCCAGACCTCGTCCTCGGCGGAGACAATGCTGACGGTGAGCGGCATCAGCCGTTGTCCTTCTGGATCTGCGCCCACTTCTCCTCGACATCCGAGATGCCGCCGACGTTGAAGAACGCCTGCTCGGCCACGTGGTCGAAGTCGCCCTTGGCGATCGCGTCGAACGACTCGATCGTCTCCTTGAGCGGCACCGTGGAGCCCTCGACACCGGTGAACTTCTTCGCCATGTAGGTGTTCTGCGAGAGGAACTGCTGGATGCGGCGCGCACGGTTCACGACGATCTTGTCCTCCTCGGACAGCTCGTCGACACCGAGGATGGCGATGATCTCCTGCAGCTCCTTGTTCTTCTGGAGGATCTGCTTGACCGTCGTCGCCACGCGGTAGTGGTCGTCGCCCAGGTAGCGGGGGTCGAGGATGCGGCTGGTCGACGTCAGCGGGTCGACGGCCGGGTAGAGACCCTTCGACGCGATCTCACGCGAGAGCTCGGTCGTGGCGTCGAGGTGCGCGAACGTCGTGGCCGGGGCCGGGTCGGTGTAGTCATCGGCGGGCACGTAGATGGCCTGCAGCGACGTGATCGAGTGACCGCGGGTCGACGTGATGCGCTCCTGGAGCACACCCATCTCGTCGGCGAGGTTCGGCTGGTAGCCGACGGCGCTGGGCATGCGGCCCAGCAGCGTCGAGACCTCGGAGCCGGCCTGCGTGAAGCGGAAGATGTTGTCGATGAACAGCAGCACATCCTGCTGCTGCACGTCGCGGAAGTACTCCGCCATCGTCAGCGCGCTCAGCGCGACGCGAAGACGCGTGCCCGGGGGCTCATCCATCTGACCGAAGACGAGGGCGGTCTTGTCGAAGACGCCCGCCTCCTCCATCTCGTGGATGAGGTCGTTGCCCTCACGGGTGCGCTCGCCGACACCGGCGAACACGGAGACACCGCCGTGGTCGGACGCCACGCGCTGGATCATCTCCTGGATGAGGACGGTCTTGCCGACACCGGCACCGCCGAACAGGCCGATCTTGCCGCCGAGCACGTACGGCGTCAGCAGGTCGATGACCTTGATGCCGGTCTCGAACAGCTGCGTCTTCGACTCGAGCTGGTCGAACGACGGCGCCGCGCGGTGGATGCCCCAGCGTTCGGTGACCTCGAGGGTCTCGCCCTCTTCGAGGTTCAGCGCCTCGCCGATGACGTTGAAGACCTTGCCCTTGGTGACGTCGCCGACGGGAACCGTGATCGACTCGCCGGTGTCGCGCACCTCCTGGCCGCGGACGAGGCCGTCCGTGGGCTTCAGGGCGATGGCGCGGACGAGGTCGTCGCCGAGGTGCTGCGCGACCTCGAGCGTGATCTCCTGCGTCGGCGTGCCGTCGCCGAAGTCGACCGTGGTCTTGAGCGCGTTGTAGATGCCGGGGATCGCGTCGTGCGGGAACTCGATGTCGACGACGGGCCCGGTCACGCGAGCGACGCGACCGACGCCGGCCTGCGTCTGCGAGGCAGCGGGGGTGTCAGTGATGGTCATGGTGATTGCCTTTCGTGGCTACTTCGCCGAGGCGAGGGCGTCCGCGCCGCCCACGATCTCGGAGATCTGCGTCGTGATCTCGGCCTGTCGCGCATTGTTGCGCAGGCGGGTGTAGTCGGTGATGAGCTTGTCGGCGTTGTCGGAGGCCGACTTCATCGCCTTCTGCGTGGCGGCCTGCTTGGCGGCAGCCGACTGCAGCAGCGCGTTGAAGATGCGGCTCTCGACGTAGACCGGCAGCAGTGCGTCGAGCACCTGGGCCGGCTCGGGCTCGAACTCGTACAGCGGGAGGTGCTCGGCAGTGCTGGCGTCCTCCGCCTCCACGACCTCGAGGGGCAGCAGGCGGACCGACGTCGGGTCCTGCGTCATCATGCTGACGAAGCGGTTGTAGACGACGTGGATCTCGTCGACCTGCTCCGAGACGTATGCCTCGAGCACCGCCTCCGCGATCTCCTGCGCGACCTCGGGCGTCGGGACATCGGAGATGCCCGTCCACTCCCTGATGTAGGGGCGCTGGCGGAACTTGAAGTAGCCGACGGCCTTGTTGCCGATCAGGTAGTGGTCGACCTCCTTGCCCTCAGACTCAAGCTTCGCCCGCAGCTCGCCCACCTCGCGGATGATCTGCGAGTTGAACGCTCCTGCAAGGCCGCGGTCGCTCGTCAGGACGACGATCGCGGCACGCTTGAGCTCATCGCGCTCGACGGTTAGCGGGTGCGCCTCGTTCGAGTACGTGGCGACCGCGCTGACGGCGCGCGTGAGCGCGCGAGCGTACGGGTTCGACGCCTTCACGCGCACGAGTGCCTTCTGGATGCGCGATGCAGCGATGAGCTCCATCGCCTTCGTGATCTTCTTGGTCGACTGCGCAGACTTGATCTTCTGCGTATAGACCCGGAGCTGGGCTCCCATGACGCCTCCTTAAGCGTAGGTCAGCGACGACCCTTGACGATCTGCTCCTGGTTGACGTCCTCGACCATCGGGTTGTTGGCCTCGGTGCCGGGATCGGTGATGCTCGGCGCATCCTTGCCCTGCCAGTTCTTGGCGAACTCGTCGACCTCGGACTCGAGCTGAGCCTTGGTCTCGTCGTCCAGCTTGGCGGCGTCGCGGATGGTGCCGAGCAGCGTGCTGTTGTTGCGCAGGTGCTCGAGCAGCTCGGACTCGAACTGCAGCACCTGGCTGACCTCGACGTCGTCGAACTTGCCGTTGGTGCCGGCCCAGATCGAGACGACCTGCTCCTCCACCGGGTACGGCGAGTACTGCGGCTGCTTCAGCAGCTCGGTGAGGCGAGCGCCGCGAGCGAGCTGACGACGCGACGTGGCGTCGAGGTCGGATGCGAACATCGCGAAGGCCTCGAGCGAGCGGTACTGGGCGAGCTCGAGCTTGAGCGTTCCGGAGACCGACTTGATCGACTTGACCTGCGCGTCGCCACCGACTCGCGAGACCGAGATGCCCACATCGACCGCGGGACGCTGGTTGGCGTTGAACAGGTCGGACTGCAGGAAGATCTGGCCGTCGGTGATCGAGATCACGTTGGTCGGGATGTACGCCGAGACGTCGTTGGCCTTCGTCTCGATGATCGGCAGACCCGTCATCGAGCCGGCGCCGAGCTCGTCGGAGAGCTTCGCGCAGCGCTCGAGCAGACGCGAGTGCAGGTAGAAGACGTCACCCGGGTATGCCTCGCGGCCCGGCGGGCGGCGCAGCAGCAGCGAGACGGCGCGGTAGGCCTCTGCCTGCTTGGACAGGTCATCGAAGATGATCAGGACGTGCTTGCCCTCGTACATCCAGTGCTGGCCGATGGCCGAGCCCGTGTAGGGGGCGAGGTACTTGAAGCCGGCCGGGTCGGAGGCGGGCGAGGCGACGATGGTGGTGTACTCCATCGCGCCGGCGTCCTCGAGGGCGCCCTTCACCGAGGCGATGGTCGAACCCTTCTGGCCGACGGCGACGTAGATGCAGCGCACCTGCTTGTTGACGTCGCCCGAATCCCAGTTGGCCTTCTGGTTGATGATCGTGTCGATCGCCAGTGCCGTCTTGCCGGTCTGGCGGTCGCCGATGATCAGCTGGCGCTGCCCGCGGCCGACGGGGATCATGGCGTCGATCGCCTTGATGCCGGTCTGCAGCGGCTCGTGCACCGACTTGCGCTGCATGACGCCGGGCGCCTGCAGCTCGAGGGCGCGACGGCCGCTCGACGCGATGTCGCCCAGGCCGTCGATCGGCATGCCGAGCGGGTCGACGACGCGCCCGAGGTAGCCCTCGCCGATCGGGACGGAGAGGACCTCACCGGTGCGGGTCACCTCCATGCCGGCCACGATGCCGTCGAACTCACCGAGCACGACGACGCCGATCTCGGTCTCGTCCAGGTTCTGCGCGAGACCGAGGGTGCCGTCCGCGAAGCGGACGAGCTCGTTCGCCATGACGCCGGGCAGGCCCTCGACGTGCGCGATGCCGTCGGCGGCGTCGAGGACGTGACCGACCTCGGCCGTCGTCGAGGTGGATGCCTCGTAGGACGAGACGAAGTCGGCGAGGGCGCCCTTGATCTCGTCTGGGCTGATGGTGAGCTCTGACATGTGTCTTCCTCTTTGGGGCTTTCGACCTAGCCGAGCTTCAGGCGGAGGTCGGTGAACTTGGAACGGACGGTGCCGTCGATGATGTCGTCGCCGATCGCGACGCGGAGTCCGCCAAGGACTGCCGGGTCGACGATCTGCTGCAGCTGCAGCGAGCGGCCGTACTGCTGCTCGAGGCCGACGCGGAGTCGGTCGAGCTGCCCGGCCGGGATCTCACGAGCCGTCGTGACGGTCGCGAGCGAGCGGCCGGCGGCCGAGGCCACCTCCGTGGCCGCACCGCGGAGCAGCGCGCCGATGCGACGGCCGCGCGGTGTGCGCACGAGGTGCTCGAGGATCGTCGCGGCGGCGTCGCTCGACTTGCCCGCGAGCAGGCGCTCCACGAGCCGTGCCTTGTCGTCGCCCGAGCCGCGCAGGCCGCCGAGGGCCAGCTCCAGCTCGGGGTCGGACGCGACGATCCGCTGGAAGGAGGCGATCTCACCCGCGACATCCGCGTTCCCCGCAGCCTGGACGGCGACGCGGATGCCCGCGCTGTCGATCGCGGTGAGGATGTCGTCGGCGCTCGACCAGCGCTGGCGGGCCAGGTGCGCGACGATCGAGACCGTCGCAGACCCCAGCTGCCCGAGCACGCGCTCGGCCAGGGCCGCACGCGCATCCGGCGTCGAGACCGAGTCGGCGAGCGCGGAGAGCACCTGCGGGCTGCGCTCGATGGCGCGCGAGGCTCGGAAGAGCTCCCGTGCGTCCTCGAGCCCGGCCTGGGGCTGCGCCCGGAGCGCCTCGTCGATGCCGGCTCGTGCCTGGCTGGTCGCGCTGCCCACTAGTGCTTCGCTCCCTCGCGCTCGAGGTCAGCCAGGAAGCGATCGACGATGCTCGCCGAGCGCGCGTCGTCCATCGACTCGCCGACGACCTTCTCGCTGAGGTCGAGGGCGAGCGTGCCGACCTCGGACTTCAGCGAGGAGAACGCCGCCTGGCGCTCCTGCTCGATGCGCTGCTGCGCCTGCGCGGTGATGCGCTCGGCGTCCTCGACGGCACGTGCCTTGAGGTCGGCCTCGATCTTGGCGGCGTCGGCGCGAGCCTTGTCCTTGATCTGCGACGCCTCGGCGCGAGCCTCCGCCAGCTGGGTGTTGTACGACTCCAGCGCGGCAGCGGCTTCGGCCTGCGCCTCCTCGGCCTTCTTGATGCCGCCCTCGATCGCTGCGGCGCGCTCGTCGAGCAGCGCCTGCATGCGAGGCAGGACGACCTTCCAGAAGATGGCGAGCAGGACGATGAAGACGACCGCTGACCAGAGGATGTCGTAGAAGGCGGGCAGCAGAGGATTCTGTGTCGCCTCCTCTTCCGCCATCCGGAGTGCAGTTCTCATCATCAGTGGCTCAGGCCGTCATGAAGAAGTACGTGGCGATGCCGATGAAGGCCAGCGCCTCGGTGAACGCGATGCCGATGAACATCAGGACCGTCAGGCGGCCCTGGAGCTCGGGCTGACGCGCAACACCCTCGATCGTCTTGCCGACGACGATGCCGACGCCGATGGCCGGGCCGATCGCGGCGAGGCCGTAGCCGACCGTGCCGATGTTGCCGTTGATCTCGGCGAGAATGGTCGTGGCGTTGTCCACGGTGTTTCCTTCCGTTGTGTTCCGGGAGTCCGGGGGTTGGTCAGTGCTCTTCAGCCAGCGCGAGCTGGATGTAGACAGCGGTGAGAATGGCGAAGACGTAGGCCTGCAGCACGGCGACGAGCAGCTCGAAGGCCGTGAAGACGAAGCCGAACGCGAGGGTTCCAATGCCCAGCACCGGGAACAGTCCGCCGGCGCTGAAGAGGAAGAAGTGCGTCGCGGCGAAGAACAGCACGAGCAGCAGGTGGCCGACGAAGAGGTTCATCATCAGTCGGAGTGTCAGCGTGATGGGGCGCAGCACGAAGGTCGAGACGAGCTCGATCGGCGTGACGATGATGTAGAGCGGCCACGGCACACCGGAGGGGAAGAGCGAGTTCTTGAAGAACGCGCCCGGATGCTTCTTGACGCCCGCGTAGATGAACGCGATGTACGACACGAGCGCGAGCACCAGCGGCACACCGATGACGGACGTGCCCGCGATGTTCAGGAACGGGACGACGCCCGTGAGGTTCATCGCCAGGACCATGAAGAAGATCGTGGTGATGATCGGCAGGAACCGCTTGCCGTCCTTCTCGCCCAGCAGGTCGTAGGCGATGCCGTCGCGCACGAAGCCGAGGCCCATCTCGATGAGGCTCTGGCCGCGCGTCGGGATCAGCCGCATCTTGCGGGTGCCGAGCACGAAGATGAGGATGACGGCAGCCGCGGCGATGAAGCGCACCAGCATGATGCGGTTGATGCCGAAGATGGGCGATTCGCCGTCGAACCACGGGATCGTCGGATCCGCGAACAGGAAGACCTGCGGGAAGAAGTCGGCAATGCTCGGCGGGTGGAACGGCTCGGGCTCGGTTCCAGCGGAGGCCAGCAGCGTCATCAAGGCGTTCAGCGTTTCTTCCTCAACCTCATGGCGCCTGGCGCCGGTTCGACGTCGTCACACCCCCTCGCGCAGCCAGGCTCTCAGAAGAGCGGCGCATCGGGGGGGAGCACTCAGAACACTACCAGAGCGGTGTCGCGCGGTCGGCCACTTCGCTCGCCACGTTCACGCGCGGGCGCCGGATGCAGGGCGGCCCTGCGTCTCGTCGTCGGCGTCGCTGTCGATCGTCGGCTGGCGGCTCGTGGCGATCACGATCACGTCGATGGCGAGCGATCCCAGCACGGCCGCGAGCAGCGACCCGAAGGCGACGCCACGGTGCAGCCACTCCTGCCCGCCGAGCACGAAGACGAGCACGATGAACAGCACGAACTTCAGCAGCCAGCCGCCCAGCACGATCCCGAAGAACGCGCCCGAGACCATCTCGCCCTTCGACACCTTCAGCGCCAGCATGATGCTGCCGGCGGTGAGCATGCAGAAGACGATCGCGAGCGCGGTGCCGACCAGCGCCGACGCGAGGCCCGCGCCTGCGGCCAGGAACCATCCGACGACACCGCCGACCAGCGCGACCGCCGCGGCGAGGACGCCGCCCCACAGCAGGATGCGCTGCATGATCTGGGTCGTGTTCACCGGGTGTCTCCCTGCGGCTCGGCCTGCGTGTCGACGCGGACGTCGATCTCGGTCGGTTCGATCTTCCCATGCGGCGAGCGCCGTTCGCGCATCACCCGTCGCGTCGTGCGCCAGACGCGCTTGCTGACCGGGGCTGCCGTGAGCAGCGCGGAGAGCAGGAAGCCGACGAGCATCACGCCGACCGCGACCCACCACGGCCAGATCAGGAAGAGCAGGCAGCCGGCGGAGACCACCGTCGTCCAGGTGTAGAAGATGAGCACCGCGCCGAGGTGCGAGTGCCCCATGTCGAGCAGCCGGTGGTGCAGGTGCTTGCGGTCGGCGGCGAAGGGGCTGTTGCCGTTGATGACGCGGCGCACCACGGCGAGCACGAAGTCGGTCATCGGCAGCACCAGGATCGCCAGCGGCAGCAGCACGGGGATGAAGGCGGGGAGGATCTGGCTGCGGCCACCCATGGTGCCGAGGTCGATCTGCCCCGTGACCGCGATGGCGCTGGCGGCGGTGAGCAGGCCCAGCATGAGCGCTCCCCCGTCGCCCATGAACATGCGGGCCGGATGCCAGTTGGTCGGCAGGAAGCCGAGGCACACGCCCACGATGATGGCCGTGATGAGGCTCGCGAGCGAGAAGTAGGCGTTCTGCTGCCCGAGGTTCTGGCTGATCATCCAGATGTAGCCGAAGAACGCCGTCGAGCCGATGATCGTCGTGCCCGCGACCAGGCCGTCCAGCCCGTCGATGAAGTTCACGGCGTTCATCACCAGCACGATGATGAGCACCGTCAGCACGATCGCCATCGTCGACGACGGCAGCGTGAGGCCCGCGATCGGCAGGCTGACGATCTGCACGCCCCAGAACGCGACCCCGGCGGCGACCAGGATCTGCGCGCCGAGCTTCAGCATCCAGTCGAGGTCGTACAGATCGTCGAGCACGCCGATGGCGCAGATCGCCACGGCGCCGCCCAGCAGTGCCCAGATGCGCGCGGGTTCGGCGAAGATGCCCGAGAACTCGGGGACGAGCGCGGCGATGCCGAAGGTGGCGAGCACGCCCACACACATCGCCACGCCGCCCAGTCGCGGCGTCGGACGAGAGTGCACGTCGCGCTCACGGACCGGCGGGTGGATGCCGTGCTTCAGGGCGAAGCGGAGCACGATCTGGCAGGCGACGAAGGTGATGACCGCCGCCGCGAGCGTGATCAGGAGGAAGGTCACGGCATCATCCGTCGGCGAGCAGCTCGCCCAGCACCGCGGCGATCTGCTCGCGGGGCAGCACGCCCTGGCGCACGATGCGGAAGACGCCGGGTGTGGAGCAGTCGAGGATCGTGGAGCCGTTCTGCTCCCCCGGCTTCGCGCTGCCGCCGACCTCGCCGGCGTCGAGCACCACGGCGACGGCATCGCCGAGCATCTCGACCGCACCCGCGGTCGCCGTCGGTGCCGGCTGCCCGTGCAGGTTGGCGCTGGAGACCGCGAGCGGCCCGGTCTCGCGCAGCAGCTCGATCGCGATCGGATGGTCGGGCACGCGGATCGCGACCGTGCCGCCGGTATCGCCCAGATCCCAGGTGAGCGACGACTGGGCGCGCAGGATGACGGTGAGCGGGCCCGGCCAGTGCGCCTCGAGCAGCGGCTCGAGCTCGGCGGGCACCTGCTCGGCGAGCGCGCTCGCCATGGCGCGGTCTGCGACGAGCACCGGCGGCGGCGAGCCGCGGTCGCGGCCCTTCGCGGCCAGCAGGCCGGCGACGGCGGCGTGCGAGAACGCGTCGGCGGCGATACCGTACACCGTGTCGGTCGGCATCACGATGCTCTGTCCGGCGGCGACCGCCGTGCGGGCGGCACGCACTCCCGCGAGCAGGGATGCGGGGTCGGCGCAGTCGTGGATGGCGGGCACCCGCCAATGGTACCGGGGGCGGGGCTAGCGGATGGCGGCGGTGACGCGGTCGCGGCCGGCGAGATCCCGGTGGGTGCGGGCGTCGCGGAAGCCGCCCGACGCGAGCAGCTGCCGCACCATCGCTCCCTGCTCCTCGGTGTGCTCGAAGGCGACCAGGCCGCCGGGCTCGACCAGCTGGGCGCCGAGCGCGATGAGGTCGCGGATGAGATCGAGCCCATCCGCTCCCGAGTAGAGCGCGGTCTCCGGGTCGTGGCGCACCTCGTGGTCGGCGGGCACGGCGGCGTGCGGCACGTAGGGAGGGTTCGACACGAGCGCCGCCAGCGACCCCGGCACGATGCCGACCGCGGCGAGCGCCGCGGTGTCGCGCGCGTCGCCGTGCAGCAGCACGGTCTGCGGCGACAGCTCGAGGATGTTGCGCCGCGCCCAGACGAACGCTGCCGGACTCGCCTCCACGGCGACCACCCGCGCCTCGCTCTCCCGCGCGATGGAGATCGCCACCGCGCCGGTGCCGGTGCCGACATCCAGCACCGTCGTGGTGCCGCTTTGCAGCTGGCGCAGATGATCGAGCGCGACGTCGACGAGCAGCTCGGTCTCCGGTCGCGGCGTGAAGACGCCGGGGCCGACCGCGAGCTCGATGTGCCGGAAGGGTGCGCGACCGGTGATGTGCTGCAGCGGCTCGCGAGCCAGCCGCCGGGCGACGGCCGCACCGAAGCGCGTCAGCGCATCCGCGTCGAGCGCACGCCCCAGCGCCATGTCGATGCGCAGCTCGCCGAGGCTGCGGCCAGCGGCCCATGCGGCGAGCAGCTCGGCATCCGGGCCGTCGACGCCGACCGCCGCCAGTCGCGCACGCGCATCGCGGATGATCTCTGCCACAGCCGGTTGCGCCACGAGATGACGCTACCGCCAGCGGGCCCGTCCGGCCGCCTCGGGAATGCCGAGCGCGCTTTCAGCGCTGGGACAGAAAGGCACCCGTAGAGTACAAGCACTGCTTCCACCCGATGAAAGGCAACGATATGGCCCGCATCTCTGACGACGTCACCGGCACGATCGGCGGCACTCCCCTCGTGCGCCTGCAGCGGCTCAACGAATCCGACGCCACGGTGCTCGTCAAGCTCGAGTCGCACAACCCCGGCGCGTCCGTGAAGGACCGCATCGGCAAGGCGATCATCGAGGCAGCAGAGGCATCGGGTGACCTGCAGCCGGGCGGCACGATCGTCGAGGGCACCAGCGGCAACACCGGCATCGCGCTCGCGATGGTCGGTGCGGCCCGCGGCTACTCCGTGATCCTCGCGATGCCGGAGACGATGTCGGTCGAGCGCCGCGCGATCCTGAAGGCCTACGGCGCGCAGCTCGTGCTGACCCCCGGCCCGGACGGCATGCGGGGCGCCGTGGAGCGCGCGCGACAGATCGTCGATGAGACCCCGGGGGCGATCCTGGCGCGTCAGTTCGAGAACGAGGCGAACGTGCGGGTGCACCGCGAGACGACGGCCGAGGAGGTCTGGGCGGACACCGACGGCGAGGTCGACATCTTCATCGCCGGCATCGGCACGGGCGGCACCATCACCGGCGCCGGCGGGCGCCTGAAGGAGCTGCGCCCCGACATCCGCATCGTCGCCGTGGAGCCCGCGGACTCGCCGCTGCTCACGAAGGGGCAGGCAGGCCCCCACAAGATCCAGGGGCTCGGCGCCAACTTCGTGCCCGATCTGCTCGACACCGATGTCTACGACGAGGTCGTCGACGTCGAGCTCGACGACGCGGTGCGCCTGGGTCGTCAGCTGGCGTCGAAGGAGGGCATCTTCGCGGGCATCTCCTCCGGCGCGATCGTGTGGGCTGCGCTGGAGATCGCGAAGCGACCCGAGTCGGCGGGCAAGACGATCGTGGCGATCGTGTGCGACACCGGCGAGCGCTACCTCTCGATGCCGATCTACGCCGACCTCGCCTGAAGGGCAGCGCATGGGTTGGCTCCACATCCGTGAGGACATCGCGAACGCGAAGCGGCACGATCCCGCAGCACGCGGCCCGTTGACGATCGCGCTCACCTACTCGACCCTGCACGCCGTCTGGGCGCACCGCATCCACCACCGGCTGTGGCATGCGGGTGCTCGCTCGCTGGCGCGTGCCGGCAGCCAGTGGATGCGCTTCGCCACCGGCGTCGAGATCCACCCGGGCGCCCGCCTCGGGCGGCGCTTCTTCATCGACCACGGCATGGGTGTCGTGATCGGTGAGACCGCCGAGACCGGCGACGACGTGATGCTGTATCACGGGGTCACGCTCGGCGGCACGGCGAATGCGTCGGTGAAGCGGCATCCGACCCTCGGGCACCGAGTGCTCGTGGGCGCCGGGGCGAAGATCCTCGGGCCCATCGCGCTCGGCGACGACGTCAAGGTGGGCGCGAACGCGGTCGTGCTGCGGGATGCGCCCTCGGGCACGACGCTGGTCGGCATCCCCGCGAAGCCCGTCGGCAAGCTCGCCGACGCGGAGCTGCCGCGCATTGAGTACGTGATCTAGCGAGCCGCTCGCCTCGCCGGCCGCCCGCCGGCCCGCCTGCGGCCAGCGCCGCGCCCGCACCGGTACGAACGTGTCGCGCAGCGCGGTCCCGCGCGACCCTTCGGTACCGCTCCCGGTACCGCCGCGCGCGGGTCGCGCCGCACCGGTACGGATGTGTCGCGCCGCGCGGGTGCAGGCGGCAGTTCGGTACCGCTGGCGGGGCGGCGCGTCAGGCCGGCGGGGCGGCGGGCGGTGCGGGCTCGGCGGGCTCGGGCTCCTCGGTGCGCTCGGTGAGCGCCAGGCCCGCAACGGCTACGAGTATGCCGGCGAGGAAGAGCAGCACGATCGGATTGAAGGGCTGCACGCCGGTCGCGAGCGCCCAGACGACCGTGAGCGCTCCCCCGGCGCCCGTCCAGACGGCGTAGCCGGTGGCGAGCGGGATCACTCGCACGGCCCGCTCCAGTCCGATGAAGCTGACGATGCCCGCGATCACGAAGACGATCGACGGCGCCAGCCTCGTGAAGCCCTCCGACTGCCCGAGCGCGGTCGCCCAGACGGCCTCGAGCACGGCGCTGCCCAGCAGCACGATCCATGCGGTGCGGCGCGTCATCTCAGCTCACCACCTTGAGGCCGACGAGGCAGCCGACCAGCAGCATCAGCAGCAGCGACCGCGCGAGCGTGAGCCGCTCCATGCCGCGAGCGAGCTGCAGCAGCACGGTCGCGACGGCGCCGACACCCACCCACACCGCGTAGGCGGTGCCGGTCGGGATCTCGCGCATCGCCCAGGCGAGCCCGCCCATCGAGGCGATCATCGCGGCAGCGAACAGCACCGTCGGCTTGCGCTTCGTGAAGCCCTTCGACGCCTGCATCGCGGCCGCCCAGACTGCTTCGAGCAGACCGGATGCGACCAAGATCACCCACGCCATGACGAGTCCTTCCGGCCGTCTTGTCGCGATGCGGGTACGGCTCCCTCGTCCGCGGATCCGGCGCCGGATCCAGGGTCGAGGCTAGCAAACGACCGCGTCGGCGACCAGGCTCGCGCCGGTGTCGGCGCAGGGTGCAGGGCCGGTGCCAGCGCTGGGGTCAGCGCACCGAGGCGATGCCTCGCCACACGGCAAGGGCGATCCCGACGGCGAGGACGATGGCGCCGAACACCACGAGCACCGTCGCCTCCGTCGACGCGCCACCCGCCGCGAACCCGAGCGCGGCGAGCGCGGCGATCACGGCGATGGCACCCGTCAGCCAGGTCACCGGCGTCGCAGCGCGATGCGCGCTGCGCCACGTCTCATCCGACGCGAGCGTCGCCCGCGCGCGGATCCCGATCGGGCTCGTGCGCGCGATGCGCCCGACGCCCGCCAGGTGCACGACCACGATATCGACGGCCGCGGCGACGACCAGCAGGAGCGCGACGACGACGAGGCCAGCTTCCATGCGCTCATCCTCGCACGCTGCCCGGGCCGCTCGAGCGGGCGTCGCCCACGCCGGCCGGGCGCGCTCAGCCGGTCTGCACCATGCGGTGCTCTTCGTGCTCCCCCGGCCACTCGAAGCGGTCGACGTAGGCGGTGAGCGCATCATCGTCGAGCACCACGGAGTCCGGCCCGGGTTCGCGCCCCTGCATCCGAACGCGCAGCACCTCGAGCGGTGCACGGACGACGACCAAGTCGATGGGCACATCCATGGCGCCGCAGCGCATCCGCCACCGATCGCGCACCGCCCTGGTCGACAGCGATGCGTCGAGCACCACGCTGCGGTCGGCGCGGATCGCATCCGCGAGCCGCTCGTGCAGCTCGACGTCGATCTCATGCATGAGCTCGGCAGAGGGCCTGCCATCCCGCACGCCTCGCGCCCATGCTTCGCGGTCGTAGGAGAGCAGCAGCGCGCCGGCCTCCTCGAGCTCGCGCGCGAGCGTCGTCTTGCCCGCGCCGGCGGGACCGCAGAGCAGCGTCACCCTAGCCATGGCCGCGAGCCTACGCCCGCGCCCGCCCCCGCATCCGCACCCGCATCCGCATCCGCACGCGCGGTCGCACCCGCATCCGCCTCCACTGGTGCTGCTGCGCCCGAGCGGTGCTGGCGTGCCGCCACCGCTCGGGCGCAACCGCACCGCTCGAGTGCAGCCCTGCCGCTCGTCGAGCCGCTCAGCGCAGGTCGACCTTGATCACCGAGCCGTCGCCCGAGGACACCGAGTCGATGCTGATGAACGCGGAGTTCCCGCGAACGGCCAACCCGTAGGGCGCCGACAGGTCGGCGACCACCGCTTCGTGCACCGATCCGCCCGGCGTGATCCTCCGCAACGAGCCGACGTGCCCATCGAAGAAGTTGTCGTCGTCGAGCTGCACGGCGTAGAGGGTGCGGCCCTTCCACGCCAAGCTCGTCACCATCGTCAGGCCGGTGGCGTACGCCGAGACATCCCCATCCCGCGTCACGCGCCAGATCGTCGAGCCGCCGGCCGGGAAGGGGAAGCCGGTCAGCTGCGACACGTAGTACGCGCCGTCGGGACCGACCGCGACATCCGTCGGCACCGCCTGCGGCGGGATCTGCCCGGGTCCGAACGGGTTGGGCACCGGCGCCCCATTGGGGAACACCGCGACCGTCTGCTCGCCGTTCCTGCCGACCCTCAGCAGCGTGTTGCCGCCGGCATCGACGACGGCCCAGCTGCGGGCGTGCAGCGGGGCGAACCCGACGGCGTTGGTGTCTGCCGGATCGTTGCCGTCCGGATTGTTCGCGACCTCGTAGGCGCTGATGTCGGCCACGAGGCGCAGATCGTCGCCGGAGATCGGTGCGTGGCGCAGCGAGCCCGTGCGCAGCGTTCCGAAGGTCGCGTACTCGGCGGGCACGCTGTCGCGCGCGGCTGCGGCGGCAGTCGGACCGCCGGTGAGCACGGCGATGCGGTTGCCGCGCACGTCGACGTCGGATGCTCCGATCACCTCGCCGTTGAAGGTCATGGTGGGCAGGTCGGTGACGACCCGCCGCTGCTGACCGCGGCGCACCTCGGTGATCGATCCCGTGAGTCCGCACAGCTCGAACTCGGGCCCGAGCTCGTCGGCCGGAGCACAGGAATCCGCGACACCCGCCTCGGCGACGTAGAGCGCGCCGCCGGGGCCGATCGAGAGCTGGCGCGGGTTGTGGAGGTCGGACGCGACCTCGACGGGATCGGAGGATCGCGGACCGGCGCTCGCCGACGGGCCGGCGAACGCGATCAGGCTGAGACAGAGGACTGCAGTGACCGCGGTCGCTGTCGCTCTCGAGTGTGTTCTGGACATCGGACGCTCCTCATCGTTGAGTCGGCCGTGACCACCGCGACAAGGATCCACCTGTCCGGCCGGGTCGGCAAGCCCCACGATGCCGGCGTGCAGGCGTGAGCGTCAGGCGACGGAGCGATCGGCCGCGCGCCGGGGCGGCGCGGCGTGGCGGCGCTGCCTGCCGAGTGCGAACCATGCGAGTGCGCCGAGCACGGGCGCTGCGACGATGAGCAGTGCCCACAGCAGCTGCTCGGTGCCGGAATGCGCCGGCGAGCGGAGCGCCTGCCACAGTGCGGTCGCGAGCAGCGCAAGCGTGACGACCAGCACCGCTGTCCAGAGCAGGTCGTAGCCCGCGGGCAGCAGCGGATTGGCGGCAGCGGCGATCATGGCGCGAGCGTAGCAAGCGGCGGCGGCGCGCCGTGTGCCGGTCGGCGCGCCATGTGCCGGTCGGCGCGGCGAGCGGTGCCGCTGCGCCTGAACGGGGCTGGCGCGCCAGCCCGGGTCGGGCGCACCTGCACCAGTCGGCGCCGCGGTGGCACGGCGGGCGGCGGCGGCGCGCTCAGCGGGCGGTGCGACCGCGCGCGAGCGGCGACGAGGCCATGCCGACGGCCGCCACCGCGAAGCCGGCGCACACGATCAGGAGCGCGGGGCCGATGCCGATCGCGTCGCCGAGCAGGCCGCCCAGCGGCGCCGCCACCACGATCATCGCCCGGTTCACCGTGCGCATCGTGGCGTTCATGCGCGCCTGCATGCGGTCGGGCGTCGCACGCTGCCGCAGCGCCATCTCGCTCGGGTTCGACAGCCCCATCGCGAGACCGGTCACCGACAACCCGGCGAGCACGAGCGCGAGCCCTGCGGTGTCGGCGAGCGGCAGCAGCGCCGCGAGCGCCACCATGCCCCACGAGACCGGCATCACCGCGTGCTCCAGGATGATCGTGCGAGCCATGCCGAGTCGCCCAGCGACGACGCCCGCGAGCGACGTCCCCAGCAGCGTCGCGCCACCGAGCACACCGAGCACGAGGCCGAGCCCCGCCGCGCCGGCATCCAGCTCGAGCAGCACGAGCGGCACGAGCAGCGTCATCGCGGCGCCGTTGCAGAGGAACCACACGTGCGTCCACCGCGCGAACGGTCCGAGCCGCGGATGCCGGTGCACGAAGCGCAGACCGCGCCCGATCGCGCGTCCCATCCCATGCGCGCGCCGCGGCGCACGGTCGTCGGGCGGCAGGTTCCACAGCACGATCGCCGAGACCAGGTGGGCGCCCGCGGCGAGCAGCAGCGAGACAGGCGCGCCGAGCCAGGCGATGATGGCGCCGGACGCGGCGGGACCCGCGGACTGTGCCGCGTTGGAGCCGAGATCGAGCCGCTGGTGCGCGGCCAGCAGGCGCTCACGACCCACCAGGCGTGGCACGAACGCCTGCGATGCCGCATCGTTCACAAGGCTCGCCGTGCCCAGCAGCAGCACCGCGAGCAGCAGCACCCAGAATGCGCCGCCGCCCGCCAGCCAGACGGCGGCGAGCCCGCCGAGCACCAGCGTGCGCAGCAGGTCGCTGACGATCATGACGGTGCGCCGCCGCATCCCCTCGACGATCGCGCCGACCAGCAGGCCCAGCACGACGTAGGGCAGGAACCTCGCCGATGACAGCCACCCGACCTCGGTCGCCCCTCCCCCGAGATCGAGCACGACCAGGGTCTGCAGCGCGATCACCGCGAGCCCGAGACCCGTCTCGGAGGCGACCTCGACGCTCCAGAAGCGCCAGAAGGCGCCGCCCATGCGAGCGGCGCCTTGGCGCGCGGGCCCGCGACGACGTCGGTCGGCGGGCCCAGCAGCACGGGCTGCGTCAGTCCTCGTCGCCCGCGAGGGCGGCGAGGCGCGCCTCCTCGTCGGCGCTGATGCACGAGTCGATGACCGCCTGCAGCGCGCCATCCATCACCGTGTCGAGGTTGTAGGCCTTGAAGCCGGTGCGGTGGTCGGCGATGCGGTTCTCGGGGAAGTTGTAGGTGCGGATGCGCTCCGAGCGATCCATCCCGCGGATCTGCGACCGCCGCGCATCGGATGCCGCAGCGTCGAGCTCCTCCTGCTGACGCGCGAGCAGGCGCGCACGCAGCACGCGCATGCCCGCCTCGCGGTTCTGCAGCTGGCTCTTCTCGTTCTGCATCGACACCGTGATGCCGGTCGGCACGTGCGTGATGCGCACGGCCGAGTCGGTGGTGTTCACGCTCTGGCCGCCGGGGCCGGACGAGCGGTAGACGTCGATCTTCAGGTCGTTCTGGTCGATCTGGATCTCGTCCGGTGCGTCGACCTCCGGGAACACCAGCACGCCGGTGGTGGAGGTGTGGATGCGGCCCTGCGACTCGGTCGCTGGCACGCGCTGCACGCGGTGCACGCCGCCCTCGTACTTCAGCGACGCCCAGACGCCCTCGGCGGGGTCGTTGGACGACGACTTGATGGCGATCTGCACATCCTTGTAGCCGCCCATGTCGCTCGCGGTCGACTCGAGCATCTCGACCTTCCAGCCGCGGCTGGTCGCGTAGTGCGAGTACATGCGCACGAGGTCGGCGGCGAACAGCGCCGATTCCTCGCCGCCCTCACCGCCCTTGACCTCCATGATCACGTCGCGCCCGTCATCCGGGTCGCGCGGGATCAGCAGACGGCGCAGCTTCTCCTCGGCCTCGTGGGCGACCTGCTCGAGGGCAGGCACCTCATCGGCGAACGCGTCGTCCTCGCGGGCGAGCTCGCGCGCGGCATCGAGATCGTCGAGCGCGCCGCGCCAGCGCTCGTGCGCCGCCTTGACCTGGCTGAGCTCCGCATAGCGCCGGTTGACCCGACGCGCACGCACGGCATCGGCGTGCAGCGCCGGATCAGCGAGCTGCTGCTCGAGGTCGGCGTGCTCGGCGAGAAGCCCCGAGACCGACTCGAACACGTCAGTCCTTGTCGTGCTGGCCGGGCACCGACTTCGAGACCTTCATGAGGAACTCGACGTTCGACTGCGTCTCCTTGAGCTGCTTCAGCACCAGTTCGAGCGCCTGCTGGGTGTCGAGGCCGGCGAGCGCCCTGCGGAGCTTCCACATGACCTTCGTCTCCTCGACGCCCATGAGCATCTCCTCGCGGCGCGTGCCGGAGGCGTTGACGTCGACGGCGGGGAAGATGCGCTTGTCGGCCATGTGGCGCGACAGGCGGAGCTCCATGTTGCCGGTGCCCTTGAACTCCTCGAAGATCACCTCGTCCATCTTCGACCCCGTCTCGACGAGCGCGGTGGCGAGGATGGTGAGCGAGCCGCCGTGCTCGATGTTGCGCGCGGCACCGAAGAACTTCTTCGGCGGGTAGAGCGCGCTCGAGTCGACGCCACCCGAGAGGATGCGACCCGACGGCGGAGCCGACAGGTTGTAGGCGCGTCCGAGACGCGTGATGCCGTCGAGCAGCACCACCACGTCGTGCCCGAGCTCAACGAGGCGCTTGGCGCGCTCGATCGCGAGCTCGGCGACGATCGTGTGATCCTCGGCGGGCCGGTCGAAGGTCGATGCGATGACCTCGCCCTTGACGGTGCGCTGGAAGTCGGTGACCTCCTCGGGCCGCTCGTCGACCAGCACGATCATGAGGTGGACCTCGGGGTTGTTCTCGGCGATCGCGTTCGCGATGGCCTGCATCACGAGGGTCTTGCCCGCCTTGGGCGGCGAGACGATGAGGCCGCGCTGACCCTTGCCGATCGGCGCCACCAGGTCGATCACGCGAGTCGAGAGCTTGTTGGAGGTCGTCTCCAGTCGCAGGCGCTCCTGCGGGTAGAGCGGCGTCAGCTTCGAGAACTCGACGCGGCTCAGCGACTCCTCAGCCGTCTGGCCGTTGACCGAGTCGACGCGCACGAGCGCGTTGTACTTCTGACGGCTCGACTGCTGCTCGCCCTCACGCGGCTGCTTGATGGCACCGACGACGGCGTCGCCCTTGCGGAGGCCGTGCTTCTTCACCTGCGCGAGCGAGACGTAGACGTCGTTCGAGCCGGGGAGGTAGCCGGACGTGCGCACGAACGCGTAGTTGTCGAGCACGTCCAGGATGCCGGCGACGGGCAGCAGCACGTCGTCCTCGTGGATCTCGGTCTCGGCGTCGTGGCCGCGCGTGCGGGTGCGGTCGCGACCGCGGCTGCGGCGCGAGGCGCCGTCCTGCTCGGCCTGCTGCTGCGGCTGATTGCCACCCTGGCTGCCGCCCTGGTTGCGGCCACGGCCACGGCCGCGGCGCGAGCCGCCGTCATCGTCCTGGTCGTCGTCCTGCTGCTGACCGCGCGACTGACCGCCCTGGTCGCCGTTCTGGTTGCCCTTGCCACGGCTGCGGCGGCGGCGCGAGCCGCCCTGCTGGTTGTCGTCCTGGTCGTCCTGGTCGTCCTGGCCGCGATCGTCGCGGTTGCGGTCGTCGCGGTCCTGCGCGTCCTGGTCCTGATTCCGCTGGCCCTGGTTGCCCTGAGCCTGGTTGTCCTGGTTCTGGCCGTTCCGGCTCTGGCCGTTCTGGCTCTGGCCGTTCTGGCCACCGCGGCGGCGACCGCGGCCTCCACGCTCGTCCTGATCGACGTCCGACTGGTCGCCCTCGGCCTGCTCGGCGCTCGCTGCGTCGGCATCGGCCTGCTCGGTGTCGGCCCGCTCGGTGTCGGCCTGCTCGGTGTCGGCCCGCTCGGTGTCGCTCTTGCGGCCCTTGCCGTTGCGCCCGCCGGACTTCTTCGCGCCGCCCCTGCCGTTGCGAGGCTGCTCGTCGTTCGACTGTGCGGCGTCGCTCTGTGCGGCGTCAGTCCCATCCGTGGGCGCCTGGTCGGCGCTGCCCTGGTCGGTGCTGGCCTGGTCGGTGCTCCCCTGGTCGGCGGCATCCGTGGTCGCGTCATCCGTCTTGCGCGAGCGGCTGCTGCGACGCGCCGGGCGCTTCGCCGAGGTGTCGGCGTCGGGCGATCCGGCGTCGGCGGGCTGCTCGGCGTCGACCTGCACAGCGCCGGCCTGCGCAGCGTCGGCCTGCTCGGCGCCGGCTTCGGCAGCGGCTGCCTCGTCGGCACGCTTCTCCGCGGCGGTGCGGCGGGTGCTCGTGCGGCGCTTCGCGGGGGCCTTCTCGGCCGGGGCCTCGTCGGCGGCCGGCGCGGATGCCACATCGGCAGTCGGCGCGACTGCCTCGGCGGCGGGCGCAGCAGCCTGCTCGGCGACGGACGACGTCGTCGCGCGGCGCGAGCGGCGCTTCGGCGGCGCCGCGGCCTCGGTCGGTGCCTCCGAAGGCTGCGCGTCGGCCGGAGAGGCAGACTGCGCTGTGTCGGCGGAGGTGACGGCAGTCTCTGCTGCCGGAACGGTGTCGGTGGTCTCGCTGGTCATAGCGCGAGTGCTCCTTCGATATGGGCCCGCGCGCGATGCCGCAGGCATGGGACCTTGTCTCCCGCTGCGTCCACGGCCACGACAGCTACGAGAGCTGGTCGGCGGTCGAACGCATCAGAAATGCAGAGAGTGGAGTCGATCAACACCCCGAGCCGGGCTACGCCGCGGCGCTGGTGGGGATGGGCTCCACTGTACCACCGCGAATATCGACGGCGAGCAGGCGCGCAGACCAGGCCTGCGCGCGATCCTCGACGATCGCGGCAGCCTCCAGCCGCGCGGCGGGATCGGTGGCGAGCACCAGCACGGATGGCCCCGCGCCCGACACCACCGCGGCATGGCCGGCGGCGCGCAGGTCGCCGACCAGCGCGCTCGTCTCGGGCATCGCGCTCGCGCGATACGACTGGTGCAGTCGATCCTCGGTGGCGTCGAACAGCAGTTCCGGGCTCTGGGTGAGGGCGGCGACGAGCAGCGCCGAGCGCGACACGTTGAAGACGGCGTCCGCATGCGGCACGGCCTCCGGCTGCAGGCTGCGCGCGAGCTTGGTCGACATCGTCGCCTCCGGCACCGCCACCAGCACCGAGACACCGCGGTGCACGGCGAGCTGCTTGTGCCGCGGGCCCGTCTCGTCCACCCAGGCGATGGTGAGCCCGCCGAAGATCGCGGGGGCGACGTTGTCGGGGTGCCCCTCGAGCTCGGTCGCGAAGCGCAGCACGTCGTCATCCGCGATCTCGACGATGCCCTCGAGCAGCCCCTTCGCGGCGAGCACGCCCGAGACGATCGCGGCACCGGACGAGCCCATGCCCCGCCCGTGCGGGATGCTGTTGGTCGCGGTCAGACGCAGCCCGGGTGCCTCGACGCCGACTCGATCGAAGACGTGCAGGATCGAGCGCGCCACGAGGTTCGTCTCATCGGTGGGCACGCTGAGCTCCGTGCCGGCCTCGCCAACTCCCGTCACCTCGACCTGCACGCCGGAGGCCGTCGCCTCCACCTCGAGCTCGTCGTGCACGTTGAGCGCCAGGCCGAGCGTGTCGAAGCCCGGGCCCAGGTTGGCGCTGGTCGCGGGCACGCGCACGCGCACGCGGCGCCCGATGGGGATGCCGCCGGCTGCGGCCGTCTCGCTCGTCACGCGAGCCCCAGCAGCTGCGCGACCTGCGTGGTGTCGGCGTCGGCTGACTCCGGAGCGGCGTCCGAGCCGTCCTCGAGCTTCAGCCCCCACTGGGCGTCCTTCAGCCCGTGGCCGGTGACGGTCAGCGCGATGGTCGAGCCTGCGGGGATCTCGCCCGCGGCGTGGCGCTCGAGCAGGCCGGCGACCGAGATCGCCGAGGCGGGCTCGACGAAGACGCCGGTGGAGGAGGCGAGCAGTCGCTGCGCCTTCAGGATGCCCGCGTCGTCGATGGCGCCGATGAAGCCGCCGGACTCGTCGCGGGCGTCGAGCGCCTGCTGCCACGACGCGGGGTTGCCGATGCGGATCGCCGTCGCGACGGTGTCGGGCTCGTGCACGCGCTTGCCGGTGACGATGGGCGCAGCGCCCGCGGCCTGGAAGCCGAGCATCCGGGGACGCTTCGTGGCCATGCCGCTGTGCTCGGCGAGCGAGTAGCCGCGCCAGTAGCTCGTGATGTTGCCCGCGTTGCCGACCGGGATGCAGTGGATGTCGGGGGCGTCGCCGAGCACATCCACGATCTCGAGCGCGGCGGTCTTCTGCCCCTCGATGCGGTCGTCGTTCACCGAGTTCACGAGGTGCACGGGGTAGCGCTCGGCGAGCTCCTTGGAGATCTCGAGGCAGTCGTCGAAGTTGCCGCGCACCTGCACGATGCGGGCGCCGTGCACGACCGATTGGGCGAGCTTGCCCATCGAGATCTTGCCCTCCGGCACCAGCACGATCGCCTGGATGCCCGCGGCCGCCGCGTAGGCCGCCGCCGCCGCCGAGGTGTTGCCCGTCGAGGCGCACGCGATCGCCTTCGCGCCGCGCTCCACGGCGCGCGAGACCGCCACGGTCATGCCGCGGTCCTTGAACGAGCCCGTCGGGTTGAGCCCCTCGAACTTCACGAACACCCGCGCGTCGGTCATCTGCGAGAGCACGCGCGACTCGATGAGCGGCGTGCCGCCCTCTCCGAGCGTCACGACCGTCGATGCATCCGTCACGTCGAGCACGTCGGCCCACTCGCGCAGCACGCCCTGCCACTGATTCGCCATGCTTCTCTCCCTAGTCGATGAGACGGATGACGCTGTCGATCCGCTCCACGTCGTCCTGCTCCTCGAGCGCCGCGAGCACGTCCGCGATGCGCCCCTCCGTTGCCGTGTGGGTGCCGAGCACGAGCGTCGCGGCTGCGTCGCGCGCATCCTGCCGCACCGATTCCACGGATACTCCGTGCAGCGCCACGAGGCCCGCGACCACCGAGAGCACGCCCGGCTTGTCGGCGACCGTCAGTGCGATCTCGTGCCGCGCCCGCACATCGGCGAACGGCGCGCGCCCGAGGTTCGCATGCGTCGACCCGGCCATGCCGGGGCCGCCGGCGACGTGGCGGCGCGCGATCGAGACCAGGTCGCCCAACACCGCGGATGCGGTCTCGGGACCGCCGGCGCCAGCGCCGTAGAACATCAGGTCGCCCGCCGACTCGGCGGTCACGAAGATGGCGTTCATCGCCTCGTGCACCGCGGCGAGCGGATGCGTGCCCGGCAGCGACACCGGGTGCACCCGCGCCGAGACGCGGTCGACCGCGTCCGGGTCGTTCGGGTCGCCGGGCATCCGCTCGCAGATCGCGACGAGCTTCAGCACCCGGCCGCTCCGCTCCGCCTGCTGCACCATCGCATCCGTCACGCCCGTGATGCCCTCGCGGTGCACCTCGGATGCCGGCACCTCGGTGTGGAACGCGAGCGAGGCGAGGATGGTCGCCTTGCTGGCGGCGTCGAAGCCCTCGATGTCGGCGGTGGGGTCGGCCTCGGCGTATCCCAGCGCGGTCGCCGTGGCGAGCGCCTCCTCGAGCGAGGCGCCCTGCGTGTGCATGCGGTCGAGGATGAAGTTGGTGGTGCCGTTGACGATGCCCATCACGCGCGTGACCCGGTCGCCCGCGAGCGACTGCTCGAGCGGGCGGATGATGGGGATCGCGCCACCGACCGCGGCCTCGTAGGCGACCTGCGCGCCCACGATCTCGGCCGCGTCGAACAGCTCGGGACCGTGCGCGGCCACGAGCGCCTTGTTGGCGGTCACGACGTCGGCGCCTGCGGCGAGCGCGTCGAGCAGCAGGGTGCGGGCCGGCTCGATGCCGCCCAGCAGCTCGACCACGATGTCGGCGCCGGCGATGAGCGTGCCGAGGTCGCTCGTGAGCAGCTCCCGCGGCAGCGGCACGTCGCGCTCGGCGTCCACGTCGCGCACGCCGATGCCGACGAGCTCGAGCGGGGCGCCGACGCGAGCCGCGAGCTCCTCCTGCTGCTCGAGCAGCAGCTTCGCCACCTGCGAGCCGACGCTGCCGGCGCCGAGCAGCGCGATGCGGAGGGAACGGTAGGAGTTCATGCGGATGCGGCTCCGTGGGTCTCGTCGGTCGATGTCGGTGCGCTCACGTCGGATCCGGCGCCGAAGCCGGTGTCGCGAGCGAGGAGATCCTCGATCGTCTCACGCCGCACGAGCGTGCGGACCGTCGCGCCGCCGCTCTCGGCTGCCGAGATTGCCAGCACCGGCGGGCGGGGCGCGAGGTTGTAGTTCGAGGCGAGCGAGTGGCAGTAGGCGCCGGTGGCGGCGACCGCGAGCAGGTCATCCGGCCGCACGTCACCGGGCAGCCACTCGGCGTCGACGACGATGTCGCCCGACTCGCAGTGGCGGCCGGCGACGCGCACGAGCGTGGGCTCGGCGTCGGATGCGCGGCTGACGATCCGGGCGGCGTACTGCGCACCGTAGAGCGCGGGGCGCGGGTTGTCGCCCATGCCGCCGTCGACGGAGACATAGGTGCGGGTGCCGACGTCGAGCGCCACGGGCTTGACGGTGCCGACGGTGTAGACGGTGATGCCTGCGGGCCCCACGATCCAGCGGCCGGGTTCGATGGCGATCCTGGGGACCGCGATGCCGAGCTCGTCTGCGGCCGCGCGCACCGCATCCGCGAGGCCCGCCGCGATCGCCTCGATCGGCTCGGGGCTGTCGGCGGCGGTGTAGGCGATGCCGAATCCGCCGCCGAGGTTCAGCTCTGACAGGGCCTCGGTGTCGCCGAGCGACGCGTGCAGCGCGAGCATGCGGCGCGCGGATTCGGCGAAGCCGTCGGCGTCGAAGATCTGCGAGCCGATGTGCGTGTGCAGCCCGACCAGGTCGAGGCTCGGCAGCTCGCGGATGCGCGCGACGAGCGCGGGCGCCTCGGCGACGGGGATGCCGAACTTCTGGTCCTCGTGGCTGGTGGCGAGGAACTCGTGGGTGGAGGCGTGCACGCCCACCGAGATCCGCAGGCGCACGCGCTGCACGCGGCCGGCGCGCGCTGCGGCCGCGGCGACGCGCTCGGCCTCCACCGCAGCGTCGATCACGAAGGTGCCGACGCCCGCCCTCACGCCCGCGTCGATCTCGAGCTCGGACTTGTTGTTGCCGTGGAAGCCGATGGCCGCCGGATCGACGCCCGCGCGAAGCGCGACCGCGAGCTCGCCGCCCGTGGCGACGTCGAGCCGCAGGCCCTCGTCGCGCATCCACCGGGCCACGTCGGCGGTGAGCAGCGCCTTGCCCGCGTAGTAGACGTCGACGGTCTCGAAGGCCGCCTCAAACGCCATGCGGATGCGCCTGGCACGCTCGCGCACAACGGTCTCGTCGAGGAGCAGGAAGGGCGTGCCGTGCTCAGCGGCGATCTCGCTCAGCGCCACTCCCCCGACATGCACCGAGCCGTCGACGCGCTCGGCACTGGCGGGCCAGACGCCGTCGACGAGCGCGTTCGCGTCGTGCGTGTCTGGCAGCTGCGGGGCAAGCGGGTGCGGCACGGGAGCTCCGTCCGGGTGGAGATGGGGTGGCCTGGCATGCAGGCGGCGACTGCGCTTGTGGCGCTGCTGACCATCCTACGAGGCCGGGCATGGCTGCCGTTCGCCGCCGCTCAGCGGGGCACTGCCACCGTGACGGTGTCGCCGCCGTAGCCGTTGGCCAGGTCGCGGCCCTCGACCGTGACCTCCACGACGTCGTCCGGGATCGCGAACGGGCTGCTGGTGCGGGTGAACGGCTGCTCGCTCGCATGGTCGTGCGTGAGCTCGTGCTCGGCGAGCACCGTGCCGTCGGCCGTCAGCACTCGCCATCCATCGGCGTAGCGCTCGGGCGAGTCGTACGGGGACGAGATCGTGACGGCGACCGTGAAGTCGTCGCCGGTCGCCGTGAGCTCGGCGTCGAGCACCTCGGGGAAGCGCTGATCGGCAGCCTCGTCGGGCGTGGCGCTGCTCGCCTCCTGGCCGCCCTGCTGCGGCGTCGACATCGGCTCGGCCGGCTGCGCCGGGCCGGAGCATCCGGTCAGGATCGTGAGACTCGCGCCGATCGCAGCGACGGCGATGCGGTGTCGTCTCATGCTCGGCGACACTACCGATCCCCGCCGCGCTCAATCGAGGAACCCGCGCTCTCCCGCCGACGGCCAGGCGCATGACATAGCGTGCCAGCGTGCCTGATCTCGACGCCGCCTGGTTCGAGCGCGACCCGCTCGAGCTTGCCCCGCTGCTGCTCGGCGGCGTGCTGTCACGAGCCGACGAGTCGGGCACGGTCGCGCTGCGGCTCACCGAGGTCGAGGCCTACCGCGGTACCGACGACCCGGGCGCGCACACCTTCCGCGGCAAGACGGCGCGCAACGCGACGATGTTCCGCCCGGGCGGGCACGTCTACTGCTACTTCACCTACGGCCTGCATCACGCGGTGAACATCGTTGCCGGGCCGGAGGGCTCCGGATGGGGCGTGCTCGTGCGGGCGGGCGAGGTCATCGACGGCCACTCGCTCGCGCTCGAGCGCCGCTCGGTGCGGCGGGCGGCTCCTCCGACGGGCGAGCTCGCGCGGGGGCCGGGCAACGTCGCGCAGGCGCTGGGCGCGACGCTCGCCGACGACGGCGCCGCGTTCGTCAGCGCCGCGGCGCGCACGACCACCGTCGGTCGAGGAGGGCCGCAGGCCCGTCTCGAGACCACCTGGACGTTCACCCCCGCCGCCGAACCGCCGCCGCACCGCACCGGCCCCCGCGTGGGCGTCAGCGGGCCGGGAGGCGATGCATCCGCGTTCCCGTGGCGCTTCTGGATCCCCGGCGAGCCCAGCGTCTCGGCCTACCGCTCGGCGGCGCGGCGCTCGACCGGCGAGGCGGAGTCCCAGCGCTCGCCCCGGTGACCCGCGTCGGTCCTCCGACCGCGAAGGTCGCGAGGAGAGGACGCGTGCCGAAGAGAGGACATTGAGTCCTCTGTTGGGGACAGATCGCGAATCCGTCCTCTGTTGGGGACATATCGCGGATCAGTCCCCTGCTCGTGACGGGCCGGTCGGCGGCGAGCTCCTGAGCACAGTGGACACCGGGCCGGGCGGCTACATCCGCTCGGGCGCGGAGACGCCGACCGTGGTCAGCGCCGTGCGCAGCACCTGGCCGGTCGCGTCGTTCAGCCACAGGCGCGTGCGATGCACCGCGGTGACCTCCTCGTCGCCGACCGGCGTCACGCGGCAGGCGTCGTACCAGCGGTGGTAGAGCCCGGCGAGCTCCTCGGCGAAGCGCGCGACGCGGTGCGGCTCGCGCAGCTCAGCCGCCTGCGCGAGCACGCGCGGGAAGTCGGCGAGCGCACCGAGCAGCGCGGATTCGCTCGGGTGCTCGAGCAGCGACGGGTCGAACTCGCTGCGGTCGATGCCCGCTGCCGCCGCGTTGCGGGCGACCGCCGACATGCGGGCGTGCGCGTACTGCACGTAGTAGACAGGGTTGTCGTTCGTGCGCTGGGTCAGCAGCTCGAGGTCGATGTCGAGCGGTGTGTCGGCGCTCGAGCGCACGAGCGCGTAGCGGGCGGCGTCGACACCGACCGCATCCACCAGGTCCTCCATCGTGACGATGGTGCCCGCGCGCTTCGACATGCGCACCGGCTGCCCGTCGCGCAGCAGGTTCACCATCTGGCCGATGAGGAGCTCGAGGTTCACGTGGGGCGTGTCGCCGAACGCGGCGCACATCGCCATCATCCGGCCGACATACCCGTGGTGGTCGGCGCCGAGCATGATGATGTTCTGCTCGAAGCCGCGCTCACGCTTGTTCTGGTAGTACCCGAGGTCGCCGGAGAAGTACGCCGGTGCGCCATTGGAGCGCACGAGCACGCGATCCTTGTCGTCGCCGAACGAGGTCGTGCGCAGCCAGAGCGCGCCATCCTGCTCGAAGACGTGGCCGCGCTCGCGCAGCGTCTCGATCGCCCGGTCGACGGAACCATCCGTCTGCACCTGGTGCTCGTGGAAGTAGACGTCGAAGTCGACCCCGAACTCGTGCAGGTCGCGGCGGATCTCGTCGAACATGAGCTGCACGCCGCGGGCCCGGAACTCCTCCTGCAGATCGGCGTCGTCGAGGTCGAGCAGGTCGCCGTCATAGGCGTCGTCGACCTTGCGCGCGATCTCGGCGATGTAGGCGCCGCCATAGCCGTCCTCGGGCGTGGGGTCGCCGCGGAAGGCCGCGACCAGGCTGCGCGCGAAGCGATCGATCTGGCCGCCGTGGTCGTTGAAGTAGTACTCACGCGTGACGAGCGCGCCCTGGCGCTCGAGCACGCGGCCGAGGCTGTCGCCGACCGCCGCCCAGCGCGTGCCACCCATGTGGATGGGTCCGGTCGGGTTGGCCGAGACGAACTCGAGGTTGATGCGGATGTCCTTCAGGCTCTCCCCCGAGCCGTAGGCATCCCCGGCCTCGACGATCGTGCGGGCGAGCTCGCCCGCGGCGCCCGCCGCGAGCGTGAGGTTGATGAAGCCCGGTCCGGCGACCTCCGCGCGCGCGATGCCGTCGATCTCCGCGAGCGAGGCGGCGACCTCGTCGGCGAGCTCGCGCGGATTGGCGCCCGCCTTCTTCGCGAAGCGCATGGCGGCGTTCGTCGTCCAGTCGCCGTGGTCGCGATTGCGCGGGCGCTCGAGCACGATGTCGGTCTCGCTCACCTCGACCTCTGCCGCTCGTCGCCCGACCGCCGAGCGGACGGCGGCGAGCACGGCAACAGAGAGATCAGAGGGCTGCATCCTTCGATTCTAGTCCGCGCGCCCGCTCCGGCTCGTCGGCCGTGCGCCCTATTCTGGCTGCATGTCACGCCCTCGCCTGCACCTGCGCCGCCCCCTGCCCGTCGCGATCGTGGCCGCGGTGACAGCCATGGCGCTGACCGGTTGCGAGCCGGGTGCGCTGGCCCCCACGGATGCTGCAACCGACTCTCCGAGCGCCTCCGCCACCTCCGAGCCGATCGAGACGCCCGGCGCCACGGACGAGCCGATCGACGCCGAGCCGGAACCGACGGTGCTCCCGACGACCGCGCCCGTGGCGGGCGAGCTGCCGTGCTCGGACGTCTACACCGCCGACCAGCTCTATGACTTCAACCCCAACTTCGCGCCCTCCAACCAGCAGGGGCAGCTGCCCGGCGCGATCGGCGAGATCGCGGAGGCGGGTGGCACCGTCTGCGTGTACGAGCACGTGACCGGGTCGGACCGGCTGCTGATCGCCGTGCAGCAGGACGCATCGACGAGCGACTACCCGGGCTTCGAGACGGTCGGCGACGAGGGCATCGCGACCACCCTCGCGAACGACGCGCTCATCAGCGTGGCCTCTGTCTACTTCGTGAGCGAGCAGGATGCGCGCCCCGTCGTCGACGACGTCGCCTCCAACCTCGACTGACGAGCGCTCCGTTGGCCGCGACCGCGCCACCCCTGTAGGTCGAGGAGGCGGCGACCGAAGGTCGCTGCCGTCACCCCCGAAGGTCGAGGAGGCCGCGACCGCAGGTCGCGGCCGTCACGAGGCCGGGCTACAGGATCCGATACCGCTGCCGCGGGTCGTCGACGGTGCCCTCCGGCAGCCCGTCGTCCTCCGCCTCGACGGTCAGCGACCGGAGCCGCACCGGCTTGCCGGTCGTCGTCGCCCAGGCGGTCTCGAGCGCATCCGCGCCCGTCGCGATGCGGATGAGGCTGCCGCGCGGCGCGAGCCCCGTGGCGTCGACCACCCACCAGTCGCCGTCGACGTACACCTCGGCGACCGCGTGGAAGTCCGGCGGCAGCAGCCCCGGCGCGTAGACGCCGGCGTAGCGAGCGGGGATGCCGGCGGCCCGCGCGAGCCCGATCATCACGTGCGTGTAGTCGCGGCACATGCCGCCGCTCTTCTCGAGCGTCGTCGCGGCCGAGTCGTCGATCTCCGAGAGCGACGGCTCGTAGGTGAAGCCGCGCGCGATCCAGTTGCGCATGGCGTCGATCTGCTCGAAGCCGCTCGCGCGACCGAAGCGCTCGTCGACGAAGCCACGCAGCGCACTGGCCTCGACGTAGCGGGAGTCCTCGAGATAGCGCGCGGGATCGCCGCCATCGACGGGCCGCTGCAGATGCGTCAGCGTCGAGCGGATGTCGACGTCGAGCGTGCCCGCACCGGCCGTGAACGTGAGCTCGCGCGTGTCGTGCGCGCCCGGCTCGATGCTCCACTCGACGGGCGTGCCGTCGAGCGTGACCGAGATCCGGTCATCCGACCCGTACGCCTCTGCGGGCAGCGCCAGCAGCACGAAACTGGTATCGCCCTCGAGCGACATGGAGAAGGCAGCATGGGCGGTTCGCATCGCGAGGATTCTCCCACAGCGACCTGGCCCTCAGCCGCTACGGCGCGGGCTGCTCGGTGGGCATCGCGTACAGGAAGCCGACGACGTCGAGCTGCCCGGCGCCGAGCTGCGCGGGGGCGGCCTGGGCGGGATCAGCAGCGGGGTCGATCTGCCCGACGTCCGCCGCTGTCGGTTCGGTGAACGTCGCGGACGAGACCGAGATCAGGCGGGTGCCCATCTGCAACGCGTTCAGGAACGCCGACAGCTGCTCGGTGCTGCCCATGGCAGAGACCGTGACGGGGATCGCCGCGAGGTTGTCGCCGGTGATCAGCGGGCTGGTGAAGGGCATCGGCGCGCCGTTGACCGCCTCCGGCGCGGCCGCCGGCGCCGGAGCCTCCGCGTCATCGCCCTCCGCCGGTTCCGCCGGTTCAGCCGGACTCTCGGCCGGGGGCGGCGCGGTCTCATCGAGCGGCGGCAGATAGACCATCGCGGCGTCCGTCGTGACACCGCTGAGCGTGACACCGCTCTGCTGGGCGAGAGCATCGACTTGTCGGAGGAACGCCGCATACTCCTCGCCCGACGGTAGTCCCTCAACGAGAGCGTCGTGCTCGGCGTGCAATGCGTCGATCCCGACGGCGGCCTCCTCGAGCGCGATCAGCCGCGTCTCGTGCACCATGTTCTGCGCTTCGACCGCGGAGCGATCGTCGTCTGCGCGCGCAGCAGCGTCAAGGCTCGGCGATATCGCGCCGAACCACCCGCCGAGTGCGACGCCGACCGCGAGCAGCGCGGCGCCCAGGCTCCAGAGCCGGTCCTTGGCGTTCATCAGTTCTCCTCGGCATCAGTGCTGGCGGCTTCCGCGTTGTCTGTCGCGTCTCCGCTGGCATTGGCAGCGGGTGCCTCCGCTGGACCGACATCGATCGGTGCGTAGCGACCGGTGTAGGCGCCCTCCCCGAGGTGCAGCACGAAGGTGGTCTCGGCGACGCCTGCGTCGGCGGCCGTGTTGGTCGGCACCTGCACATCGGCGAAGCCCGGCACCGCTTCCAGCGCGTCGACCACGTCGGCGGCCGACATGATGCTCGAGGTCTGGACGGAGATGGAGACGGTCGCGACGCGCGGCCCCTGCAGCGGCACGCCGGCCTGCACGTAGGCCTGCATCGGCGATGCGCCGTCGACGAAGAGCTCGGTGACGACGGCACCGGCGGGCAGCTTCGAACGGACGTCGGCGAGCACCGCCTGCCAGTCGATCTCGGTGCCCGTGATCACCTGTCTCGCCGCGGTGCGCTCCTCGATCTGGCGCTGCAGCGTGGTGACCTCGACGAACTCCGCCTGGCGCGCGAGCAGCGCCTCGGTGCGCTGCGCGGTGGAAGCCAGTCGCACCTCCGCGAGGATCGCGGCATAGGTCGCCGCGGCGCCACCGCCCGCAGTGGCGACGATCGCGAGCACGGCGACCGCGATGACGCCGCGGCGCGTGCGGTTGCTCTTGCGAGTCTCGCGCACCTCCCGTGGCAGCAGGTCGACGCCGGGCGATCCGCCGAGCACCAGCGTCTGCCCCGCTGCGGGGCCATCGCCAATGGTGAGACCGAAGACCTTCATGCTGCGCTCCGCATCGCCAGGCCGACGGCAACGACCGCCCGCGTCGAATCTGCCGCCGTGCGATCGCGATCTCGGTCGCGCACCGCGAGGGCGCCGAAGGGATTGCCGCGCTGGATGGGCATCCGCAGCACTTCGCCCAGCGCCGCGGTGAAGCCCGCGAGGCTCGCGCCGTCGCCGGTCAGCATCGCGCTCCGCACCGGGAGTCCTGGGCGCGCTGAGGCGAAGTAGGTGATGGTGTTGCGCACGCCGGTGACCAGCTCTCCCGTGACCTCGCGGATCGCGTCGACCGCCGGCTGGTCGTGCGGAGCGATCTCCTGCACGCCGAGGCCGAGCGCACGCTTCGCGGCCTCTGCAGTCTGCCGGTCGATGTCGAGCCTGGAATGCAGCGCATGCGTCACCTCATCGCCGCCCGTGGGGATGATGCGCACGAACTGCGGCACGCCGCCGCTGACGATCACGACCGACGTGGTGTGCGCGCCGACATCGACGACCGCGACCGCGTCCTCGGCATCCGTGACGGGCAGCAGCGCGCGGCTGATCGCGAACGGCACGAAGTCCACCGACTGCGGCTCGAGCTTCGCACGCCGGACAGCGTCGATGGTGGCGAGCACGCCCTCCTTCATGGCGGCGACGAGCAGGCCCTGCACCTGACCGTGGCCCGCGTCGGCGATGGGATAGAAGTCGAGGATCGCGTCGGCGACGGGCACCGGCAGCAGGTCATGCACCTGGAAGGGCAGCGACTCGCGGATGATCGGCAGCGGTGCGTTCTGCACCGTGAGCTCGCGAGCGATCACCTTGTCGTTGCCGATGCCGAGCACGACACGGTTGGTCGAGAACTTCCCCTGCTTCCACAGCGTCTTCAGCGCCGAGGTGATCACCTGCGGCTCGATGACCTCGCCTCGCTGCAGCACGCCGCTGGGGAGTGCGAGCGAGTGATAGCGCACGAGCTTCGGGCCCTTGCGCGTGCGCGTGACCTCTGCGGCACGGATGCCCGTGGCGCCGATGTCGAGCCCGACGATGCTGTTGCTCATCGATATCCCCTTATTCCAGTCCTACGAGGCGCAGGTATGCGTGCCAGATCGGCGCACCCGCGAAGATCGCGACGCCCGCGCCAGCGAGCATCCATGGGCCGAACGGGATGCCGCTGCCGCGACCCACCCGTCCGAGCAGCGCGAGCACGAGTGCGAAGAGCCCGCCGAGCAGGAAGGCGGCGAAGGCGCCGACCGCCAGCTCGGGCCAGCCGAGCCAGCCGAGCGCCATGCCGATCACGCCCGCGAGCTTCACGTCGCCCATCCCCATGCCACGCGGGTAGGCGAAGGCCATGAGCAGGTAGCCCGACCACAGGATGGCCGCGCCGAGCGCCGCGCGCAGCATGGCGCCCGGGTCGCCCGTGACGAGTCCGGCGATGCCGAGCAGCGCGGCCAGCACCGGGTAGGACGGCAGCACGATCGCGTCGGGCAGCCGGTGCGTGTCGAGGTCGATCCAGGCGAGAGCGATGCCGATGCCCGCGAGCACCAGGAAGGCGAGGGTCTCGGCGACGGCGCCGATGCCGGCGGCGAGCGAAGTCTCGAATGCCACCCAGGGCGCGAAGCGCAGCACGATCGCCGCGAACGCGACGCCCGTGAGCAGCTCGACGAACGGATAGCGCACCGAGATCGGCGAGGCGCAGTCGCGGCACTTGCCGCGCAGCAGCAGCCAGCTGAGCACCGGCACGTTGTCGAACGGGCGGATCTCGCTGCCACACCCTCCGCACGCGCTCGGCGGTCGCACGATCGATCGCCCGGCCGGCACCCGGAAGATGACGACGTTGAGGAACGAGCCGATCAGGAGCCCGAAGCCGCCGGTGACCGCGGTGGCCGCGGCGATCATCGCCAGGTCCCGTCTGCGTTGATCGCCGGATCTGTTTCGATCCAGGTGGAGACGCCGTAGGACGTCGTCACCGGCGAGAGGAAGTGGGGCGGCGAGCGGAAGCGTAGGCGCGGGTCGTAGAGGTAGTTCTTGTCGTACCCGCTGCCGTAGTAGCCCATGACCTGGACGATCCCGCGATAGGCCTGTGCGATCGAGCCACGCACGGTGAGGGTGCCGACATCGCCGCGCACGCTCGTGTTCTGCACCGCGAAGCTGCGCAGCGACAGGATCGCGGCCTCGATCGTGATGTTCGGTGAGTCGGTGCCGTACGACGTGCAGTTCTTCCCATTCTTGTTGCAGGTCTCGAACTCGGGATTCCAGACGTAGACCATGTTGTTGCCGATCAGGCCCAGCATGTCGTCGTCCCGATCCACGTACGTCGTGTTGCCCGTGATGTACACGAAGTTCTCGGCCGCGAAGGTCACCTGTCCGTTGAGCGTGCCCTTGATGAAGAGGTCGCCACTGTGGCAGCCGTAGGGCGCCACGCCCGCAACCGTGTCGGGGAGGTGCTCGTTGGAGAGCGGGAACCCGACGTCGTTGCCGTTCGCGCAGCCGCTGGGCACCTTCCGGTAGTTCGCGTCGCCGACGACCGACGGCACGTTCTGCACATAAACCGCGCCTGCGTCCGGCACCGAGACGGTGGCGCCCGTCGAGGAGCCCAGCTGGCCCGAGCCCGTGCCCGGAACGCCGCAGGCCGCGGACGAGGGCAGCACGCTGCGCGTCAGCGGCGATCGCACGACCATCTTGCCGTTGGAGAGCAGCTGCACCGTCGTCGGACCGGTGTAGACGCAGCCGGAGTCGACCGCCGCCGAGCGAATCTGTCCGTTCGTCTCGGGCATGCCGAGCACCGGGAGGTACGAGGGCGTCTGCCCGCGCTGCGGATCTGGCACCGCGAACGACGCCGCGCCTCCCGAGCTCGTGCACCGGTGGCGGGGCCCGATCAGGGGGTTCCACGAGGTGGTGACCGCTGCTCGGAAGGTCGATCCGCACGCATAGATGATGTCGTTCGAGTGCACCTGTCCGTCGATGACGTCGTTCGACGCGAAGTGGATGACGCCGCACCCTGTCGGCCGGGGCGGCGTCGACCAGGCATAGCTGTAGCAGACGCTGCCGTACTTGTTGAGGGCCGGGTCCTGGATCTCGCGGTCGGTGAAGTAGAGGTAGTGCACGAAGCCCGACTGCCGCAGGTCGGCGACGATGGAGCGAGTCTCCTCCCCCACCCGTCCGGTCGATCGCACGCGCAGCACGCCCTCGCTGTAATAGGCGGAGGTGTCCACCTCGTAGCGGTAGCTCGCGGTGCCGTCCGACCCTGGCACGGTCGCCCAGGCTCCGTCGAAGCCGAATGCAGGATTGCTCCGGTCCTCGAGCAGGGTGCTGCTGGCGCTGAACGGTGCGTCGTCGTTTCCGAAGCGCACGTAGTCGGGGTTCTCGGAGAGCCAGCTCTGGTACTCCTCGATGCCGGCATACGCGGCGCTGAGGGCACCGTTCCAGTTCACGTCGTCTTTCGCGTAGCGCATGCCCGAGACGGTGAAGACGACGGCCGTCGCGATCAGCGCGGTCACGAGCGCCCCAATGCCGATCACCAGGATGAGCGCGATGCCGCGCTCGCGATCATCCACAGGCATCCGCATCGCTCGCGCGCCAGGCAGCCCGGTCAGGGTGCGTCGCATCATGGTGTTGTCCTCGTCCTAGTCACATCGAGATTCGGCAGCGACACGATCGAATCCATCTCCGCCAGCGAGGCGCCGCTGTTCGAGTGCGTCTGCACGGCGATCCTCACGTGCACTGCGGCGATCTCGCGCCGCTCTGGCTCGGTGAGCACCCGGGCCGGCAGCGCAGTGCCGTTGGCGCGCAGGAATGTGAACGGCGCCGCCGACGTCACGTCTCGGGCGATCACACGGGTGCGGCTGGGGGTGCTGCTGTAGACCCAGATGCCGCCTGACTTGCTGGAGGCGTAGCGCGTCTCGACGAGCTCTCCGGATGCGGTGTTGATGGCGAGCGTGACGCGCGTGGGTCCTTCATCAGTGTTGTCGACATCGACATAGGCGTTCATGGTCAGGGATCCGGGTGCCGCTGCGGAGAAGACGGGGGCGGGCTGCCAGCCGCTCGAATCGATCTCGGTGCCGGCGCGGATGACGCGCGTCATCTTCTGCATCGCCAGCGCGGCCTGGTTCGTGCTGTCCTGCTGCGATTCTTGCCGCGAAAAGTTCTGGGACACCGAGACGACCATGGTCGTGATCAGCGTCGTGACGATCGCCAGCAGCGAGATCGCGACGAGCAGCTCGATGAGCGTCAGTCCTCGTTCGCGATCGAGGTCGCGAGGCGCGCGACTCATGGCGCCACCTCGCGGGGATCGAGCGTGACGACGTTCCCAGAGAGGTTCGCTCCCCGGCTCAGGGGCGTCACGCTCACCGGCAAGCCGATTGCCGTGAACTCCCAGGTGCCGTAGGGCACCGCGATGACGCCGCCGAGCGGCACGTTCTTGTATTCGAGCTGGATGCTCGCGTCGCAGGTCGGGTCGTCCGGACGACCGGTTCTCGCGGTCGCGCGCAGCGTCACGATCGCGAGCGGCACGCGGACGATGCCCATCGGCACGTCGGCAGTCACCGTGGCGCCCGGCTCGCCGCTGATCTCGGTCGCGACGCCGGGTGCGAGATTCTCCACGCCGACGATGCCCTCGGTCCAGGCCGTCGGGTCGAGCGCATCGCACTCATCGCCGTTCGCCTGCTGGAACTCGCCTGCGACCACGCGATAGCTGACGCGTGGATGCGCCCCGACGGTCTGTCGGGCAGCTGTGGTCGGCAGCGTGTAGGTGCGAACGCCATAGGTGCTCAGCAGTGTGAGGGGCATCGAGCTCGGCATGCGAGCGGAGCTGCCCGGCGCGAAGGTGAGGTCGAGTCGCGCCGCGAGGTCGTACTGCAGACCCACGGTGGTCGACGACCCCGCTTGCACACTCACGTCGCGCTGCAGCGGCGTCTCCTGCAGCACGCCCGTGTAGCCGCTCTTCGCGATCGTCACGTCGTAGGTGCCCTTCGGCACCTGGAGGAAGTAGGCGCAGCCCTGCGCATCGCTCGTGACGTTCGGGATGCTCGCGCCGCCCGATGTCGCGGTGAGCGAGACGGTCGCGCCGCCCACGCCCTCGCCGATCGAGTCGATGATGGAGACGAGCACCGTGCCCTTGGAGGGATCGTTGATGCGCTCGGTTGGGCTGATGAGGGTGTCGGCGCGCACGGGCTCGGCACTCGCGCGCATGCCGTCCCACGTCACGGTGACGTGCACGCGCTTGAAGCGCAGGTTGCCGCCACCGCACGAGACGGTGGAGCTGGTGTCGCCGACCCAGGCGGTCTCGCGCCGCACGTGGAAGATGGTGCCGTTGACCGTCACGTCGCGCGTGTCGTTCAGCAGGGTGAAGAGATCTGGGGTGTCGTGCGCGAAGTCGATCTCGCCCGCGGCGAGGTTGGCTGCCACATGCTGCGCGCGTGACTGCTGGGTGAGTGTGGTGATCTGCACCAGAGAGGAGAGCACGAGCGTCGAGATGATGGCGAAGACGAACATCGCCACCAAGACCTCGATGAGCGTCATGCCGCGGTCGCCGTCGGCGACGGGCGTGAACCGTGCACGGATGCTGCGCAAGGTGCTCTCCTCTCTTGGTGTGGGGGCGTGTCCGCGGCTGATGTCGCCGCGGCCACCTGGTGCCGGCTTAGCTCACGGCCAAGCCTGCAGGCCGCCCGCTGCGCTGTCGTACGAGAGGTTGTCGCCCAGGTCCGGGTGATCTGCCGTGATCGTGAAGCCGCCAGCGGTCGCGGTGACCGTGATACCGGTCGCGGTGTTGGACTTCTGGAAGCCTGCAGCCACGAGGTTTGCTTCGGATCCGTCGAGCGCCGCGTACGAGCCCGCGTTCTGGACAGCGTGCGTCTCCGCCGCGAGCGCGGCGTTCTTCAGGTCCGACTCGACCTCGGCGCGCCAGGCGCTCTCGCGCTGGTTCAGGAAGACGGGGATGGCGATGCCGGCGAGGATGCCGATGATGATGACGACGACGAGCAGCTCGATGAGCGTGAAGCCCTTCTGGGTCTCTTCGCCGTTCTGGAGTGCAGCACGGCGGTCGCCGAGCACGCGGAGCATTTTCTGCATGGTCTTACCTATCTGTGTTGGGGTTGGGGTCAGGATGAGAGGGAGAGTCATCTGGGAGCAGCGTGAACACGAAGGCCCATCACCTCAGATCTGCTCGAAGATGGTGAAGATGGGCATATAGAGGGCGACGATCATCGCCCCGATCAGAGTCCCGACGCCTGCGATGAGGATCGGCTCGATGATCGAAGTCATCTGGGACGTGGTCGCCTCGACCTCGTCGTCGTAGGCGTCGGCGATCTTGGCGAGCATCATCTCCATGGAGCCGGCGTCCTCGCCCACCGTGATCATCTGCACCACCATGGGAGGGAAGACGGGCTCCTGCGCCAACTGGTCGGCCACGGCGCGACCCTCGCGGACAGCTTCGGCGATGCGATTGGATGCCTGTCGGATCACGGCGTTGCCGGAGATCTCGCCGACGACGCGCAGGGCGAGCACGATGGGCACGCCAGCGCCGAGCAGGGCCGCGAAGTTGCGGGTGAAGCGAGCGAGCGCGATCTTCTGCATGAGCACGCCGAAGACGGGCAGCTTCAGCAGCACCGGATCGACGGCCGCTCGCACGGCGTCGTCGTGCTTGTGCTTGCCCCACCACACGCTGAAGGCGATCGAGCCGATGATGAGCAGCGGCCCGAGCCACACCATGTTGCCCGAGATCACGACGAGCATCTGCGTCGGCAGCGGAAGCTCGCCGCCCATGTCCGAGAACATCTTCTCGAAGATCGGCACGATGAACCACAGCATGCCGACCACGGCGAGCAGCGCCATGCTGACGACCACCATCGGGTAGGCCATCGCCGACTTCACGGTGTTGCGCAGCTTGACCTCCTTCTCGAAGGAGGTCGCCACCGAGTTGAGCGCGTCGTCGAGGAAGCCGCCGGTCTCGCCCGCGGCGATGAGCTGCACCATGAGCGGCGGGAACACCTCGCCGTGCTTGGCGAACGAGCCCGACAGTGAGCCGCCGGTCTCGACGTCGCTGCGCACCTCGTCGAGGAGCTTCCGCAGCGTCTTGTTCTCGGTCTGCTCCGCGAGGATCTTCAGCGCCCGCAGCAGCGACAGGCCCGCGGAGGTCATGGTCGACATCTGCCGGCTCATGATCGCGAGGTCCTTGAGCCCGACGCCCTTGCCGAACGGCAGCTCGATGTCGCGCTGGAGGCCGGTGCCGGCGCCCTTCTCGTCGACGCTGACGGGCGTCAGCCCCATCTCCCGCATGCGCGAGATGGCGGCACCCTGGCTCGGCGCGTCGATGCGCCCCTTGACCGTCTTGCCACCAGCGTCACGGCCGCGGTACTGCCACGTCTTCGCGATGGTCATGCTCGCTGCCCCCTCGAGAAGGTGTCACCGAAGTCGACGCCGGCGTCGAGCCCGGCGCCGGTGCTTGCGGTGGTGAGCATGTCGAGCATCTCGTCGACGCTCTGCGCCTTGTCGCGCGCCGCCTCCTCGCGAATGATGCCGCGGTTGACGAGTTCGGCGAGGTGCTGATCCATCGTGCGCATGCCGAGCGAGGCCCCGGCCTGCAGCGCGCTGGGGATCTGGTGCGTCTGTCCCTCGCGGATGAGGTTCGAGATGGCGGATGTGGCGACGAGGACCTCGCTCGCGGCGACGCGTCCACGGCCGCCGCTCTTGGGCACGAGCGTCTGGCAGACGACGCCCTGCAGCGTGGCGGCCAGCTGCGCGCGCACCTGGCTCTGCTGGTGCGGCGGGTAGACGTCGATGATGCGGTCGATGGTCTGCGCGGCGCTCTGCGTGTGCAGGGTCGCGAAGACGAGGTGGCCGGTCTCGGCGGCGGTGAGGGCGACCGAGATGGTCTCGAGGTCGCGGAGCTCACCGATCAGCACGACATCCGGGTCCTGGCGCAGCATGTGCTTGAGGGCCGACGCGAAGCTGCGGGTGTCGTGGCCGACCTCGCGCTGGTTCACGACCGCCTTCTTGCGCGGGTGGAGGAACTCGATCGGATCCTCGACCGTGATGATGTGCTCGGCACGCGTGCGGTTGACGAGGTCGATGAGGGCCGCGAGGGTCGTCGACTTGCCCGAGCCCGTGGGGCCCGTGACGAGCACGAGTCCGCGCGGCAGCGTCGCGAAGCGCGAGATGCTCTGCGGCAGCTCGAGCTCCTCGATCGAGCGGATGCGCGTGGGGATCAGGCGGAACGCCGCGCCCTGCGCGGAGCGCTGCTGGTAGATGTTGACGCGGAATCGCGCGGTGTCAGAGAGCTGGAAGGCGAAGTCGAGCTCGAGCTCGCGCTCGAACTGCTCGCGCTGCGGGCCGGTGAGGATGGCATTGATCGCGCGCTCGACACGCTCCCTCGACCAGATGCCGAACTCCTCGAGCGGCACGAGCGATCCGTCGACGCGCATGGTCGGCGGGGACTCGGCGGTCACGTGGAGGTCGGATGCCCCGACGCGCACGACCCACTGCAGCGCGACCAGCAGATCCTGCTCGTCGCCGCGCGGCTCCGGCAGCTCCGGTGCCGCCTCGCCCGAGGGCTCGAAGCGCGTCTGCGCGGAACGCTGCCGCAGGCTCGCGCGGGTCTCGCCGGTTGCTTCTTCGAGGTTGGTCATACGATCACCCGCACCACTTCGTCGATCGATGTGAGCCCCATCGATGCCTTGTGCCACGCGTCCTGCCGCAGCGAGCGCATGCCCTGCGAAGCCGCGACGCGCGCGATCTCGGCAGTCGACTCGCGCGCGACGGTGAGCCGCTCGATCTCCTCGGTCACGCTCATCACCTCGTGGATCGCGATGCGACCGCGGTAGCCGGTCTTCGAGCAGTGCGTGCAGCCGACGGGCTGGAACACCTCCGTGGTCGGGCCGACGTCGAAGCCCATCGCGGCGAACTGCTCGGGCTGGCGAGCATCCGGCTGCTTGCAGCGGTCGCAGAGCTTGCGCACGAGTCGCTGGGCCACGATGCAGTCGAGCGCCGACCCGACGAGGAAGGGCTCGATGCCCATCTCCGTCAGTCGCGTGACCGCGCTGGGCGCGTCGTTCGTGTGGAGGGTCGAGAGCACGAGGTGGCCGGTGAGCGAGGCCTCGATGGCGATCTGCGCCGTCTCGTGGTCGCGGATCTCACCGATGAGGACGACATCGGGGTCGGAGCGCAGGATCGAGCGCAGCGCGGCGGCGAAGCTGAGGCCCGCCTTCGGGTGCACCTGCACCTGGTTGATGCCGGGCATCCGGTACTCGACCGGGTCTTCGACCGTGATCACGTTGACCTCGGGCCGAGCGACCTCGTTGAGCGTCGTGTAGAGGGTCGTGGACTTGCCCGAGCCGGTGGGTCCGGTGACCAGGATCATGCCGTAGGGCTTCTTGAAGGAGGCCTGGTAGCGGTCGAAGTTGTGCGGCAGCAGCCCGAGGTCGGAGAGCTGGAGCTTCAGGCTGCCGGTGTCGAGGATGCGCATGACGACCTTCTCGCCCCACACGGTCGGCAGCGTCGCCACGCGCAGGTCGATCTTGCGGTCCTCGTGCATGACCGACATGCGGCCGTCCTGCGGCCGGCGTCGTTCGGCGATGTCGATGTCGCTCATGATCTTGAGGCGAGAGATGATGCCCTGCTGCATGTTCTTGGGAGCGCCGGGCATCTCGTGCAGCACGCCGTCGACGCGGTAGCGCACGCGCACCGATCGCTCGGCGGGCTCGATGTGGATGTCGCTGGCGCGGTCCTGCACTGCCTGCGTGACGAGCAGGTTGACGAAGCGCACGATCGGCGCATCCTCATCGGCCGCATCGGCCATGCCGAAGCCCGCCGACTCCTCCTCGCGCTCATCCTCCTGGAGCGTCGCGGTGATGTCGTGCAGCTCGCTATCGGCGCGGTGGAAGCGGTCGATCGCGGCCAGCAGGTCGCCGCGCTCGGCGACGGCCGGCTGCACCGGCATGCCGGCGGCCTGACGGATGTCGTCGATCGCCAGCACATCGGCCGGGTCGGACATGGCGACGACCAGGCGACCGTCCTCGACGGCGAACGGGAGGATCGAGTGACGCCGCGCGGTGGCGCTCGGCACCCTCGCGACGGCGGCGCTGTCCACCGAGATCTCGCTCAGCACGACGAACGGCACGCCCGCCTGCATGGCTCTGGCGAGCGCCGCCTGCGCACCGGAGATGGTGCCGTCGTCGATGAGCATGCGGATCGCAGCCTCATCGTCCACGCCCGCTGCGACCAGCTCATCGCGGCGTGCCATGGAGAGATCGCCCTGGCGCACCAGCAAGTACGTCAACGACGCCAGATCGCGTCGTCGCTCGCTGGCGATGCCGACGGCCTCCGCGACGCTCGCAGGGACCGCACCGAACGGTGCGTGCATGGGACAGTTCCTTCGTGACAGGTGCGGGGCTGGGGACCCGCTGCTTCGGGAGATCGCCCTGGGGAAGCGATCGAGAGGAGCGTGACACGAGTGTTGCTCAGAGCGCAACGATGCTGTCGCCCAGGTTTTGCTCAGGAGCCTTCGTGCATGCTCAGCAAAGTTCGGGTTTCGGCCTGTCCGGCTTGACGATAACGTCGTTACCGCTCAGAATTGCACCATGAACCATCACACGGCTGCGCCGACGAGTGCGTGCCAGCATCAGCCGCGACGCCTCGCCAGACGCCTCCTCGCATCTGCGGCAGCGGGTCGCCATGAGTGACGCCACACCGCTCGGCGACGCCGAGCCGCCCGCTGGCCTGCGGGAGCGCAAGAAGCAGCTCGCGCGGCGCACCATCGCCGACGCGGCCTTCATGCTGACCGCCGAGCGCGGCCTCGACCATGTGACGATCGACCAGATCGCCGAGCGCGCGTTCGTCTCTCCCCGCACGGTCTCCAACTACTTCACGTCGAAGGAGGCCGCGATCGTCGCTGCCTACAACAACGCGCCGGTGGAGCTGCTGGTGGGGCTGCACGAGCGCCCCCTCGACGAGCCGCCGCTGCACTCGCTGCGCGTGGTGCTCACCGCGGCGCTCCGCGGATGGACGCAGGAGCAGCTCGACGCGCTGCGCGCCAAGGAGCAGCTGGTCGACCGATACCCCGCGCTCGTGCCGCACCGCATGGCGCAGTTCGACGAGCTCGAGAGCCTCATCCGCGTCGCGATCGCGGAGCGCACGGGCGTCGACCCGGAGACCGACCCCCATCCCAGGCTGGTCGCGGGCGCGGCGACCGCTGCGGTGAGGACCGCGATCCGCGTCTGGGACAACACCGACGGCGCGGCCGGCACGATCGGCGATCTGGTCGACCAGGCATTCCTCGATCTTGAGGCTGGCTTGAGTTCGGACGCCTGAACGCTGAGGTCGGAGCGCCGAGGCGGTCCTCGCGCCTCGATCCAGCTCCGAGCTGGGCGGTCGCGCTCGCCGCGTGCGAGCAACGTCAGCCGCGGTGATAGATTGGGCGCTGCTGCCTCGTGCAGCCCGGCCCCCATAGCTCAGGGGATAGAGCGTCTGCCTCCGGAGCAGAAGGCCGCAGGTTCGAATCCTGCTGGGGGCACGGACACGGCGGCCTGCGGGCCGCCTTCGTCGTTCGTGCAGAGACGACCTCGCCGGACAGGCGCATCGGCGTGCGACACGGCAACCGCTCAGCGTTGCAGACAATGCTGAGAATATCCCCAAAACAGCGTACGCTTACGCGCATGGGACGACCGAGACTGCACGATGAGCACCTGCGCCAGCGACTGCTGGAGGCGGCGACCGATCTGATGGCGGTCGACGGCCCAGACTTCTCGCTGCGCCCGCTGGTCGCATCCGTCGGCACCTCCACGTCGGCCGTCTACTCCCTCTTCGGCTCGCGCGGCGAGCTGCTCGAAGCCATCACGCTGCGCGCCGCGCGATCGTTCATCGACGCGCAGGAGGCGGCGCAGGTCGAGCACCCCATCCAGCGGATCCTGGGGCTCACGCACGCCATCCGGGCCTGGGCGATCACGCACCCGGCCATGTTCCACGTCGTCTTCGGCCGGGCTCACGATTCGGTGCCTGTCGCCGAGGCTCGCGAGAGCACGATCGAGCCGCTGCGGCGCGCGGTCAGCGCGGCCATCGACGAGGGCATCCTGCACGGCGAGGCCTCGACGACGACGCATACGATCTTCGCTGGCGTGCACGGCTTCATCTCCCTCGAGCTGCTCGGCCACTACGGCGCCGAGCAGGCGGACGCGCTCTTCACCTCGATGCTCGCCGCCATCTGGCGCAGCTGGGCAACGCCCGAGCACGCGAACGCCGTCGCCGCCTGAGGGTTGTCGCGCATACCCCTCGGGGGTATGATAGGTGCATCATGACCCTTGACACTGCAACCCCGGCACCTCCCCACGGCTACGCCGCCGACAAGGATGCGCTGCTGAAGCGCCTCCGTCGCGCGGAGGGCCAAGTGCGCGGCGTCGCCCGCATGGTCGATGAGGACGTGTACTGCATCGACATCCTCACGCAGGTCTCGGCCGCCACGAAGGCGCTCGAGACCGTCGCGCTTCAGTTGCTCGAGGATCATCTCGCGCACTGCGTCGCCGAGGCATCCGCCCAGGGCGGCCCGGTCGCGCAGCAGAAGCTCGCCGAAGCCAGCGCCGCGATCGCGCGCCTCGTGCGCTCCTGACCGCTCCCCTTCCGGCACCGACCACCACGATCCCGCGGCGCACCACGGTGCGACCCATGAACGAAAGGCATCCCATGCTCCAGAACGTCGAGATCACCTCCACCCCCGCCGCGACCGACGAGCAGGCAGGCGGATGCTGCGGCGGCGGCTGCTGCTCCACCTCGGCTGAGGCCACGTCGACCGACGCCGGCACCTCGCAGTCGTTCCAGGTCGAGGGCATGACCTGCGGCCACTGCGTCTCCTCCGTCACTGAGGAGCTCGCCGGGCTCGCCGGCGTCGAGCAGGTCAACGTGCAGCTGGTCGCCGGCGGCCGCTCGACCGTCACGGTCGCTTCCGACGCCCCGCTGCGCCTCGACGACGTGCGCGCCGCGGTCAGCGAGGCCGGCTACACGCTCGTGGAGGCCTGAGCCTCCTGCCAGAGAGCGCCGTCCCCGAGGTCGGGGGCGGCGCTTCTGCGCTTCGCGCGGGTCTCGTGACGCGTGCACCTGCGGTGCACGCTCCTCGACCAACGGGGCAGCGGGGTCTCGTGACGCGTGCACCTGCGGTGCGCGCTCCTCGACCGACGGGCACAGGTGGACTGCTATACCCCCAGGGGGTATAGTGGCGCTCGTGACTGACACCCAGACGACCGTCGACCTCGAGATCGGCGGCATGACCTGCAGCTCGTGCGCGAACCGCATTGAGCGCAAGCTGAGCAAGCTGACCGGCGCCGAGGCGAGCGTCAACTACGCCACCGAGGTCGCCCGCGTCACGCTGCCCGACGGTGTGACGATCGCGGATGCGATCCGCACCGTCGAGCAGACCGGCTACACCGCCGCGGTGCCCGAGCTCGAAGCCGCCGGCGATCGCGACGCCAGCGGCACGAGCCTCACGACGCGCCTCACCGCATCCGCGATCCTGGGCGCGCCGGTGCTGCTGCTCTCGATGGTGCCGCTGCTGCAGTTCCCCGGCTGGCAGTGGGTGGCGCTGGCGCTCACGCTGCCGGTGGCCACGTGGGGCGCCTGGCCGTTCCACCGCGCTGCCGCCGTCAACCTGCGCCACGGCGCGGCGACCATGGACACGCTCGTCTCGCTCGGTGTGATCGCAGCGCTCGGATGGTCGCTGTGGGCGCTGATCCTCGGCGACGCCGGGCGCATCGGCATGCACATGGAGATGCGCTGGTTCGGCAGCCACGGCGACGAGCTCTACCTCGAGGTCGCGGCGATCGTCACCGTCTTCCTGCTCGCGGGCCGCACCATCGAGCACCGCACCAAGCGCTCGAGCCAGCAGGCGATGCGCTCGCTCGCGCGGCTGGGCGCCAAGGAGGCGAGCGTGATCCGCGATGGGCTCGAGACGCGCATCCCGGTCGGCGACCTCGTGGTCGGCGACCGCTTCCGCGTCGTGCCGGGCGAGAAGGTCGCGGCAGACGGCGTGGTCGTCGAGGGCGCGTCGGCGATCGATGCATCGCTGCTGACCGGTGAATCGCTGCCCGTGGAGGTCACCCCGGGCAGCGAGGTCGTCGGGGCCACGATCAACGGCCACGGCATGCTCGTGGTGGAGGCGACCCGCGTCGGCGCCGACACCGAGCTCAGCCGCATCGCCGCGCTGCTCGAGCGCGCGCAGGACGGCAAGGCCGACGTGCAGCGCATCGCCGATCGCGTCTCGCAGTTCTTCGTGCCGACCGTGCTGGTGCTCTCGCTGCTGTCGCTCATCGGCTGGCTCGTGCTCACCGGCGACGTGACCGCGGCGTTCACCGCCGCCGTCGCGACGCTCATCATCGCCTGCCCGTGCGCGCTGGGCCTCGCGACCCCGACCGCGCTGCTGGCCGGCACGACGCGCGGGGCCGAGCTCGGCATCCTCATCCGCGACGCGCGCGTGCTCGAGTCGAGCCGCGGCATCACCACGATGCTGGTCGACAAGACCGGCACCGTCACCGAGGGCCGGATGAGCGTGGAGAGCGTCACCGCCGCGACCGGTGAGGATGCCGACGAGGCACTCCGCAGCGCGGCCGCCGTCGAGCGAGCGAGCGAGCACCCGATCGCGCGCGCAATCGTGGCGGCGGCGGGCGAGACACGGGTCGCGACCGACGTGCGCGCCGCGCAGGGCGCCGGCGTCGTGGGCATGGTCGACGGGCGCGCCGTGCAGGTGGGCAAGCCGGCATGGCTCGCCGACGACTGGGGCGTCACGATGCCGCCCGAGCTCGCCGCAGCGTTCGAGGCCGCCGAGGCGAAGGGCGCGACCGCGCTCGCGATCGCGTGGGATGGCACCATGCGCGCCGTCGTCGCGGTGCGTGACACGGTCAAGCCCTCCAGTCGCGCGGCCGTCGAGCGGCTCGCGGGGCTCGGCATCGACGTGATGCTGCTGACCGGCGACCACGAGCGGGCCGCCCGCGCCGTCGCCGACGAGGTCGGCATCGAGCGCGTCCTCGCCGGGGTCTCCCCCGCCCAGAAGGTCGACGCCGTGCGTGCCGAGCAGGCCGGCGGCGCGAAGGTCGCCATGGCGGGCGACGGCGTGAACGATGCCGCCGCGCTCGCTGCCGCCGATCTCGGCCTCGCCATGGGCACCGGCACCGACGCGGCGCAGCAGGCCGCCGACATCACGCTCGTGCACGGCGACCTCGCGGGCGCCGCCGACGCGGTCGCGCTCGCACGCCGCACGCTGCGCACGATCCGCGGCAACCTCTTCTGGGCCTTCGCCTACAACGTGCTGGCGATCCCGCTCGCGATGGCCGGACTGCTCAACCCGCTGATCGCCGGCGCCGCCATGGCGTTCTCGAGCGTCTTTGTCGTGCTGCACTCGCTGACGCTGCGCCGCTTCCGGCCGACGGCCTGAGCTGCGCGCTCGCGACCGCATCCGCCCACCCGCCGCGGGCTGATTCCCTCGTCAGCGGCAGCTCAGCCGTCGAGCTCGTCCAGGAACTCCTGCACCTGCCGGCGCACGCGATCACGGATGCGCCGCACCGAGTCGGTGCCGAGACCCGCGGGGTCGTCGAAGTCCCAGGCTTCGATCCGCTGGCCCTCGACCGCGTCGAAGGGGTGACGGATGAGCATGGTGACGATGACGTCGGCGGCACGAGCGACGTCCTCGGTCGCGGGCTTCGGGTACTGCTCGGTGAGCGGCACCCCGTCTTCCTCCATGACGTCAGCGACGGTCCGGAGCACCTCGACCGCCGGATTGATCGCCGCCGAGAGCGCCTCGACCCGGCCCTCGCCGAGCTCGTTCAGATAGGCGGCGGCCATCTGCGAGATGCCGTCGTTGCGGATCGACTCCACCAGGATCCGCAGCGGCCCGTCGTCGTCGCGCCGCTCGCCGCGCTCGATCGCCCGCAGCCGGTCGGCGGCGAACCGAAGCGCGAGCGGCGGCAGATGCGCGTGGGAGCGCGCTGCCCGAGCGAGGGATGCGTGCGAGTCGAACACGATGCGCTCCACGGAGCGCTCGTCCATCGCCGGGTGCTGCGCCGCCAGCTGCGCGGCGCCGCGGCGGAGGACCTGCTCTGGCGCATCCGCAGCATTCTCGGTCCCCGTCATGTCGGCTCCCTCGGTCGACGTGGCGATTCCAGGGTACGGGCGGGCCGACCGCCTGCCAAGGCCGGCCGTCGGCAGGGAGCGAGCCGCGCGCATCCAGCGGAGGAGCGCCATCAGAGCTCCGGTGCGTGGCGCTCGAGGAACTCGTAGAGCTCCGCGTCGTCGACGCCGGGGAACGTGCCGCTCGGCAGCGGCGCGAGCGTGTGCTGGTGCATGCGTGCCGATGCCCAGGACTTGTGCCGCCAGCGGCCCGCGAGCGCGTCGTCCGGTCGGGCGCAGCAGCGCTCATCGGGGCATTCGGAGCGCTGGCGGAACGCGGTCTGCGCACCGCGGAAGTACTTCGCGTCGTCGAAGGGCACGCCGAAGGAGATGGAGAACTCGCCGTCGGCGCCCGACCCGATCTGCGTCGAGCACCAGAAGGTGCCGCCAGGGGTGTCGGTGTACTGGTAGAACTCCGTCGTGCGCGAGGTGCGCTCGAATGCGCTGCGGGCCGCGAACTTGCGGCACACCAGCTGGCCCTCGGCATGGCCGGATGCGTCCACCGGGATCGGCAGGCCGTCGTTCTCGTAGACCCGGGAGAGCGCCCCGTCCTCCTGCACCCGCAGGAAGTGGACCTTGAGATCCAGGTCGCGCGTCGCGAGGTTGCTGAAGCGCATGGCGGCCGATTCGTGGGTCACGCCGAACGCATCGCGGAAGTCCTCGACCGCGAGGTTGCGCTCCCGCTTGGCGCGCCGCAGGTACTCGATCGAGCGCGTCCGCGGCATGAGCGTGGCCGCGGCGAAGTAGTTGATCTCGAGGCGCTGGCGCAGGAACTCTCGGTAGTCGTGTGGCTCTCGGTGCCCGAGGAGGCGGTGCGCGATCGCCTGCAGCGCCATCGAGCGCAGGCCGTGCCCGCCGGGGATGGAGGCCGGCGGCAGGTAGATGCGGCCGGTCTCGAGGTCGGTCACCGAGCGCGTCGAGTGCGGCAGATCGGTGACGTAGACGAGCTCGAAGCCGAGCCGCGCCGCGATCTCGCTCACGGTGCGGTGCGTCAGGCTGCCGCCCTCGTAGCCGACCGCGCGCAGCTGCTCCTCGGCCAGCTCGTCGAGCTCCGGCAGCGTGTTGTCGGCAGCCCGCATCGCATGGCGCAGTTCCGTGGCATCCCTGCGGGCCTGCTCGGGTGTCGCGATCGCCTCGCGCGCGCGGCGATCCAGCTCCCGATGCAGGCCCACCAGGGCGCGCAGCGTCTCCTCGCTCATGGAGCGCGTCGGCCGCACCGCTGGCAGCCCCAGGCGCTGATAGCTCGCACCCTCCTGCAGCCGAGCGAGGTCGAGCTCCAACCGCGAGCGCTCCGTCGGCGGCTCGGGGTCGAGCAGCTGCGACGTGGAGACGTCCAGCACATCGGCGATCGCCTGCAGGTGACTGAGCTTCGGCTCGCGATGCCCGTTCTCGATCAGCGAGAGCTGGCTGCCGGCGAGGCCGATGCGCTCGCCGAGCGCATCGAGGGTGAGATCCGCTGCCGTGCGGAAATGCCGGATGCGGTGCCCGAGAACTGCTGCGTCGACCATTGCCCCAGTCTACGAAAGTTCAACTGAATCTTCGCCATATTTCCTGGAAGCGATGTTCTGAGCTTGCTCACGCCACCCCTGTGGCGGTAAGTTTCGTGAGTGTGAAGGATGCGAACTTTCTTCTGAAGCATTGCGGTCCGCACGCTCGCCCGGCGCAGAAGACTCGAACCATGACGATCCTTCCCCCCGCGCCGACCCGCTCATCCGCCAAGCCCGTGAAGCCGTCCCGGGTCAACGCACCTGAGGGCGCCGATCCCGGCGTCGTCGCCTGGGTGGCGTCGATCGCCGAGCTGACGGAGCCCGCACGCATCGAATGGGCTGACGGCACGCCGGAGGAGTTCCAGCGCCTCGTCGATGTGATGCTCGAGGCCGGCACGATCGTGCCGGTGCCGAAGCGACCGAACAGCTACCTCGCGCGCTCGCACCCTGACGATGTCGCTCGCATGGAGAGCCGCACCTTCATCTGCGCCGAGGATGAGCGCGATGCGGGCCCGACGAACAACTGGCGCGATCCGAGCGCGATGCGCCAGGTGCTTGGCGGCCTCTTCGACGGCGCGATGCGCGGCCGCACGATGTACGTCATCCCGTTCTCGATGGGGCCGGTCGGCGGTCCCATCTCGAAGCTCGGCATCGAGATCACCGACTCCCCCTATGTGGTCGCCTCGATGCACGCCATGACGCGCGTCGGCACTGCCGCGCTGGAGGCGATGCACGGCACGACGGACTGGGTACCTGCCGTGCACTCGGTCGGTGTGCCGCTCGCGGACGGCGAGCAGGACGTGCCGTGGCCGTGCAACTCGACCCGCTACGTCTCGCACTTCCCCGAGACGCGAGAGATCTGGTCGTTCGGGTCGGCCTACGGCGGCAACGCGCTGCTGGCGAAGAAGTGCTTCGCGCTCCGCATCGCATCGGTGCAGGCGCGCGACGAGGGCTGGCTCGCCGAGCACATGCTGCTGCTGCGCATGCGGCACGAGGATGGCCGCACCATGCACCTCGCCGGCGCATTCCCCTCGGCCTGCGGCAAGACCAACCTGGCGATGCTGCAGCCCACCATCCCCGGCTGGACCGTGGAGACGCTCGGCGACGACATCGTGTGGATGCGCCCCGGTAGCGACGGCCGGCTGTGGGCGATCAACCCCGAGAACGGCTTCTTCGGCGTCGCGCCCGGTACGAGCGAGAAGACCAACGCCACTGCGATGGCGATGATGGAGCACGACACCATCTTCACCAATGTGGCGCTCACCGAGGACGGCGACGTCTGGTGGGAGGGCATGACGAAGGAGGTCCCCGAGGGCCTCACGGATTGGCAGGGACGCCCGTACGACCCGGCCAACGGTCCGGCAGCGCACCCGAATGCCCGCTTCACGGTGCGTGCGGAGCAGGCGCCATCGATCGCGCCGGACTGGGATGCCCCGCAGGGCGTGCCGCTCGACGCGATCATCTTCGGCGGCCGCCGCCCCACGCAGGTGCCGCTGGTGATGCAGGCCCGCGACTGGGAGCACGGCGTCTACATCGGAGCCACCGTCTCGAGCCAGCAGACGGCCGCGGCCGAGGGCACCGTCGGCGAGATCCGCCGCGACCCGTTCGCGATGCTGCCCTTCTGCGGCTACAACATGGGCGACTACTTCTCGCACTGGATCGACATGGGCCACCGCCTCGGCCGCCACGCGCCGAAGATCTTCTCGGTCAACTGGTTCCGCCGCGACGACGACGGCGGATTCCTGTGGCCCGGCTTCGGCGAGAACGCTCGGGTGCTGGAGTGGATCGCGGGCCGCGTCGCCGGCACCACCGAGGGCGTCGACACGGCGATCGGCGTCATGCCGGCGTCCGGTGCGCTCAACCTCGACGGCCTCGACCTCGACCCCGAGGTGCTCGCCGAGCTGTTCGAGGTGGAGCCCAAGGCGTGGCTCACCGAGCTGGTCGACCTGGAGGCGTTCTTCGGCCAGTTCGGACACTCGCTGCCGACCGGTCTCGTGCGCCAGCTCAACCACGTGCGGTGGCGCCTGGAGCACGCGCTGCAGGCGCAGGCCGCGCTGGTCTGACCCGCTCGCTGCCGAAGGGCGCGATCCCCTCGGGGGCCGCGCCCTTCGCGCTCCCTACGCCCTCGCCCTCGCCGCCCCTCTTGCCCCTCTCCCGCCCCGCCCGCCCGCCCGCCCGTCGGCAGAGTTGTCGCTTGCGGCTCGCAAGCGAGGCTCTTCCGAGCCGATAGCGACAACTCTGCGGCTGGTTGGGGTGCGGGCGACGGCGAGGGACAGGGGATGCCGCGGCATCGGGGCGCTACGCGCGGCGGGCCCGCGCTCGCGCCACTCGCTCGACGAGGGCGGCTCCGCGGCGCGCGAGATCGCCTCGGGTGATCCGCACGATGATCCAGCCCGCAGCCTCGAGCCGTGCGTAGCGGTCGATGTCGCGGATCCAGGTCGTGAGCTCGCGGTGACCGTCACCTTCGTACTCGATCGCGATCTTCAGCCGCGGATAGCCGAGATCGGGATGCAGGTCGATGCCGTCGACGACCACGAGCGGATGCACCTGCGGCTCCGGCAGTCCCGCCTCGACGATCAGGAGCCTCGTCAGCGTCTCGAATCGCGACTCGGAGCCCACGCGCGCGTCGGCCAGCGCCGCTCGCAGCGCCGGCACGCCCGCGAGCCCCGCGCAGCGCTCAGCGAATGCGGCCAGCTGCTCCGGCGTCGCGTAGGCATCGCCCTGCTCTCGCGGCAATCGCAGCTGGGGCTAGCGCTTGGCTGGCGTCAGCAGCGCATCCATCACCTGCACGAGGTGCTCGTGCGAGAGCTCGCGCGCGAGCGTGAGCGCGGTCGACGGCGGATCGAGCACAAGCAGGCCGTCGGGCACGACGCGGCCGAGGCGCCCGGAGTCGACAGCGAGTTCGCGGATGCCCTTGGAGCGAGCGCGGTTGGACCGAGCGGGTCGAGCGACGTCGAGCGGCTCCTCGCGCGTCCACTCCTGGGCGAGCGGCAGACCCCAGAGTCGCGCCGCGGTGCGTCCCGCGAAGGCGTGGTCCGGCGGCATCCGCTCCGCGTAGGCGAGCGCGAGCTCGCGCACGGCGGTGATCGGGGCCGAGCGCACGCCGCGGAACGGCCGCTCGAGGTCGCGGCCACGGAGCCGCCCGGTGCCGACGCCCGCCCGCCGCGCGGCTGCGAGCGTGAATGCTCCCTCGTCGAACGGGTGCGGCAGGGGCGTGTGGGGGCGCATGGAACGGAGGATGCGGCAGGCGCGCATCCGCTCGCGGAACGCGAGTGCTCGCATGTGGAGAGATACAGCGCCCCGAGCCTGCGGTCGACGCCCGCGGCGCTCGACCCACCGGTGCGAGAAATGTCGCTACCGGCTCGCAAAGCGGGCGTTTGCGAGCCGCTTGCGACACATCTGCCGCGCGTCGGGGCGGAGGGGGCGGAGGGGGTGGGGCGCGGTGAGAGGCGGGGGGCTCGGCCGCGGCGCGGCGTGAGGCTCGGCGGGGGCGCGGCGTGCGGCGGGAGCGGGAGGCGGCGCGCGGCGCGGCGCGCGGGAGCGGGAGGCGGCGCGGGGCGCGGCGCGCGGGAGCGGGAGGCGGCGCGCGGGAGCGCGCGAGGCGCCGCAACGGGCGCGAGTGCGCGACGATGGGGGGCATGCAGCCGAACCCGCTCTATCGAATCGGTGCATCGGAGGTGCGCGACCTCATCGGGCGCGCGCCGTGGATGCAGCTGATCTCGCACCCCGCATCCGGCCCCGTCGCCTCGCCGTCGCCCGTGCTGCTGGCACCGGACGACGCCGGCGTCGGCGACACGATCGTGCTCGAGACGCACCTGGGTCGGGCGGATGCGCGGCTGCATGGACTGCTCGAGCCCGGCCCGCACACGATGCTCGCGATCGCGCAGGGCGAGCACGGCTACGTCTCCCCCAGCTGGTACCTGGGCGATGACGCCGGCCAGATTCCCACCTGGAACTTCGAGCAGGCGACGCTCACCTGCGACGTCGCGGTGCTGGATGCCGAGGCGAACCTCGAGACGCTGCGCCGCCTCGTCGCCCACTTCGAGCGGCAGTACGCGCCCGAGCACGGCGTGCGTCTCGACCTCGACGACGAGGGCAACCGCGGCATGGCGATGGGCACGGTCGGCCTGCGGCTCACCGTGCGCTCGTTCGATGCGAAGGCGAAGATGAGCCAGAACAAGTCGGAGGAGACGCGCGCATCCGTGCTCGCGCACCTCGACGCAGCCAACCCCCGTCTCGCCGCGCGCATGCGCCTCGCCGCGACCGACGAGCCCGCCTCGACTGCGGCCACGGCAGACTGACCCCAACCTTCGACCGCGGTCGTTCGTCTTAGAGAGCAGAGGGAGTCTCGTGGCAGCCAGGTGGGAGCAGGTCTGCGCAGAGCTCGTCGCGGAGCGCGGCGATGCGCTGGTGCGGTACGCGATGCTCCTCAGCGGCGATGAGGAGGAGGCCCGCGACATGGTGCAGGATGCGCTCACAGCCACGTTCGGGCGGCTGCGCAACGGCTTCGAGGTCGAGCAGGCAGAGGCCTACGTGCGGAAGGCGATCGCCAACCGATTCCTCGATCGGGCGCGCCGCGGGCAGCGGTGGCGCAGGATCGCGCCGCTCGTGGGCGAGCGCGAGCGGGTCGATTCCGGCTCGACGCTGACCGGTGAGCGGCTCGACATGGCGGCGCGGCTGCAGCGGCTGAGCCCGCGCGAGCGCGCCTGCATCGTGCTGCGCTACGACGAGGACCGCACCGTCGACCAGATCGCCGCAGAGCTCGGCATCTCGTCGGGCGCGGTCAAGCGATACCTGTCGGATGCGCTGCACAAGCTGCGAGAGATCCTGGAGCGGGAGGGCCGCGCGTGAACCACGACGACGAGCTGCGCAGACGGCTGCAGGACATCCCGACCCCGAGCGCGCACCTGGACGCGGATGCGGTGCTCGCGGGCGCGAAGCGGCGCCGGCGCCCGAAGACCATCGCGCTCTCCTCGGCCGCGACCGTCGCGGGCGTGCTCTTGTTCGCGCCGCTCGTCGCACCGGGCATCACCGGACTGCGGCCGGGCACGAGCGTCTCGGTCGATTCGGGGGCGAATCCCGAATCGGCCCCTGCATCGCCCGACTTCGGCGGCGAGGGCGGCGGCGAAGAAGACACCGACGGCAGCGACAACGCGCAGCCGGACTCGGGAGCGAGCGCGGCCGCGCCGGCCACCACCGAAGCGGCACCGCTCTGCGGCCTGCAGCGCGCGGGCGAGCTCGGGCTGGTGCTCGCGTTCGCCGAGCGGCCGGGCGGAGCGACGCCGGTGCAGGTGCGCGTGGTCGGCGACGACGGCGCTCGGGTCACGACTGTCTCGATCGATGCGTTCGCCGTCAGCGACGGCGTCGCCCGGGTCGAGCCGGGCGAGAGCCGCGAGCAGATCGTGTTGGAGGCGGGCGAGACGGCGGCGCTCACCGTGGCGACGGCGACGCTGGAGCCGGGTGCGTGCGGTGAGGGCACCCCATCCGCCCCCACGCCCGTCGCGATCGTGGGCGTGGATGGCGCGGCGCCGATCGCGGTCGCCGGCTCGCCCTGGGAATGAGCGCTGGCGGTCGCAGGCGGGTCCGTCGGGCACCGCTGCGACCGGCGCCGCGTGCTCGGCGGCGACCACGCGCGACCGTTCGCTGAAAGCGGCACCCGGCGCCCCTGCGCCATGGCTCGCGGCAAGATGCGCTGGCTAGACTCGCGCCAGGTCGGCAACCGAGACGCCGACGGCAGGGAGCGCACATGCAGGTCCGGATCGTCCGCCCACTGACCGTGCTGGCGCTCGGCGCCGCAGGACTGCTGGGGCTCTCGGCCGGTGCGCTCGTCACCGAGGATCCGGTCGATCTGGCCGGAGACGCCTTCGTCGACACCACCGGTCAGTTCTCGGGCGACGTCGACGAGGTCAACAGCTACCTCGAGCAGCACAATGCCGCCTCCGAGGGCGACGTCTACGCCGTGGTGGTCGACTCCTACGACGGCATGTCGCGCATCGACTGGTCGGTCGCGAGCGCGGAGGCCTCGGGGCTCGGTCAGGATGCGCTGCTGCTGACGGTCGCGTGGGATGACAGTGAGTGGGGCTATGCGCGCGCCAGCGGGTATCCGCTCTCGGACAGCGACGTCGACGCCGTGGCGCAGAGCGCGCTGCTGCCGGCGCTCAACAACGGCGACGTGGCGGGAGGCGTGATGGCGACCGCGGATGCGGTGGCGGACGCGCTCGCGAACGGCGGCACCGGCGACACCGGCGGGACCGACGGCGGCACGGAAGTCAACGTCGACGGCTCGGCGGTCTGGCCTGTCGTGGCACTCGTCGGCGGCGCGGTCGTCGTGGGCGGCGGCGCGTGGGCGATCTCGCGCGGCGTGCGGACGAGTCGGAAGCGCAAGGGCGAGCGGGTCGCCGCCGAGCAGCAGCAGCTCAGCCTCCAGGAGCTCAAGCAGCGCGCGGACATCGCGCTCGTGCAGCTCGACGACACCGTGCAGCAGAGCGAGCAGGAGCTCGCGTTCGCGAGCGCGCAGTTCGGCGACGAGGCCGTGCGCCCCTATCGCGAGGCGCTCGACAAGGCGAAGGGCGGGCTCACGGAGGCGTTCCAGCTGCAGCAGCAGCTCGACGACGCGTTTCCCGACACCGACCAGGAAGTGCACGAGTGGTCGAGCCGCATCCTGCAGATCGCGCACGGCGCCGGCACCGAGCTCGCGAGCCACGCGACCTCCTTCGGCCAGTTGCGCGACCTGGAGCAGAACGCCCCGCAGGTGCTGGAGCAGCTCTCGCAGTCGCGGCAGGCGTTCGACGGCCGGATCGCGAATGCGAAGCAGATCCTCGACCGCCTCGACGACGTGCACTCGGGCGCCTCGATCGACCCGGTGCGCGAGAACATCGCGGGCGCCGAGCGGCAGCTGCCGAACATCGACGAGTCGCTCGCGGCGGGTCGAGCGGCCGTGGCGGCGTCCAACGGCTCCGAGGCGGCACTGGCCGTGCACGCCGCCGAGGCGGCGCTCGCGCAGGCATCCGGCCTGCTGGCCGCGGTGGAGCGCGCCGAGGGCGACCTCGGCAACTCCAGGCGGCAGCTCGACAACCTCGTGCAGGACTCGATCGGCGACATCGCTGCCGCGAAGACGCTGCGCAGCACGGCCACGACCGACCTCGGCCCGCTCATCCAGCACGTTGAGGAGCAGGTGGCGGTCGCCCAGCAGCGCCCCACCGACACGCTCACCGTGCTCGCGAACCTGCAGCGGGCGAATCAGCGCCTCGACGAGGCGACCGGACAGGTGCGCGAGAGCGGCGCGCAGGCGATGCGTCAGCAGGCAGGCCTCGAGCGCTGGATCGCCTCTGCTCGCGCCAACATCGACCGGGCGGAGGACTTCATCGCCACGCGCCGCATCGCAGTCGGCTCGCACGCCCGTCAGCTGCTGGCGACCGCGCAGCAGGAGCTCGCGCAGGCGCTGCGGTTGCAGCAGCAGGATCCGGGGCAGGCAGCGCAGTTCGCGCAAGCGGCGTCGCAGCACGCGGAGCAGGCCATGCGGGATGCCTCGGGTGACATCGGCGGCTGGGGCGGGCAGGCCCGCAACCCGTACTACCGCGGCTCCCGCGGTGGGCGCGGCGGCGACATGCTCACCGGTGGCCTGCTCGGCTACATCCTCGGCGACATCATGCGCGACGCCGGCGGCGGCAGCCGCGGCGGCTACTCCGACCCGTTCGCCGGCGGCTCCGGCGGCGGTGGCGGCGGCGGGCTCGGCGACCTCTTCTCCGGCGGCGGCGGCTCATTCGGCGGCGGCGGCGGCGGATTCTTCGGCGGCGGCTTCGGCGGCGGAGGAGGCGGCTTCGGCGGCGGAGGCGGCAGCTTCGGCAACTGACCAGCGACCACGAGACCCCAGCACCACATCCGACAGACACCATCGACCGGCCGCCAACGGCGGCAACCCGCAGGAAGGAACACCATGTCCAAGCAGTCCATCCTCGGCCGCATCGCGCAGCTCGCGAAGGCCAACATCAACGCGCTCCTCGACCAGGCCGAGGACCCGGAGAAGATGCTCGACCAGATGGTTCGTGACTACACGAACTCGATCGCCGATGCAGAGGCAGCCATCGCTCAGACGATCGGCAACCTGCGCCTGCAGGAGCAGGACTACCAGGAGGACGTGCGCGCGGCCGAGGACTGGGGCCGCAAGGCGCTCGCGGCCTCGCAGCGTGCCGATGACCTGCGCGCCTCGGGCTCGGCCGACGCCGCGAAGTTCGACAACCTCGCCAAGGTCGCGATCGGCAAGCAGATGCAGTCGGAGTCGGAGGCGCGTGCCGCCGAGCCGTCGATCCAGTCGCAGAACGAGGTGGTCGACAAGCTGAAGACCGGCCTCGACACGATGAAGGGGAAGCTCGACGAGCTGAAGTCGAAGCGCTCCGAGCTCATCGCCCGCGCGAAGGTCGCGGACGCCCAGTCGCAGGTGCACGACGCCGTGAAGTCGATCGACATCCTCGACCCGACCAGCGAGATCGGCCGCTTCGAAGAGAAGATCCGCCGCGAGGAGGCGAAGGTGATGGGCCAGCAGGAGCTCGCCGCCTCGTCGCTCGACGCGCAGTTCGAGGCGCTGGAGGACGTCGGTCGCCAGACCGAGATCGAGGCGCGCCTGGCCGCGCTGAAGCATCGCGAGCAGCAGGCGGTGGAGTCGGGCTCGTCGCAGTCGCAGCAAGGGTCGGGCGACGCGGTCGACGCTGAGGTGGTCGACCGCTGAGCCGAGGCTGAAGGGGACGAGGGGTCGGGCTGGTGCTCGGCACCTCGTCTTCGGTCTCGTGACGTGCTCGCGCTGCGCGCGAGTGCTCCTCGACCTACGGAATGGACCGGTCTCGTGACGCGCTCGCGCTGCGCGCGAGGGCTCCTCGACCTACGGGGACGGGGCGGGGGCTAGGCGGAGCGGGCGCGGACCGTGGTGCGGTAGAGCTGCTCGAGCTCGAACGCCACGTCCTGCCAGTCGCGCCGGCTCGCGGCGCGACGGCCGGCCATGCCGAACTCGACCTGCAGATCGGCGTCCTCCAGGATCGAGCCCACCGCCTGTGCCCACTCCATCGGGTCGCGGCCGTCGACCAGGATCCCGGTCTCGCCGTCGATGACCGATTCGAGCAGGCCACCGACGCGCGCTGCGACCACCGGGGTGCCGGAGGCGGATGCCTCCAGCGGCACCAGTCCGAAGGATTCCGTGCGGCTGGGCACCACGACGACATCCGCAGCATCCAGCAGCTGCGCGAGCGCCACGCGGTCGACGCTGCCGATGTGCCGCACGCGTCGCTCGACGCCCAGCTCGCGCGCGAGGTCATGGAGCGATTCGAGGTAGCGCTCCGAGCCGGGCGACGCGTCGCCGGCCAGCACGAGCATCGTGCCGGGCAGGTGCTGCAGCATGCGCACCGCGAGGTCCTGCCCCTTGAGCGGCTGCACTCGCCCGACGCACACCACCAGATCGTCCTCGGCACGCACGCCCAGCCGGCTGCGGACCTCCAGGCGGGCGCTGAGCGATGCAGGCTGGAACAGCACCGTGTCGACCGCGGGCGGCACGAGCCAGACCCGTTCGGCCGCGGCCCCGACGCCATCGCAGAGCACATCGACCTCGGCGCGCGAGACCGCCGCGATCGCGTCCACCTCGCTCGCCAGGTAGCGCTCGGTCAGCAGGCGCCGTTCGGGCTCTGGCCGATCGCCGTCGCCGATGCTGCGGTTCTTCTCGGCCGCCAGCGTGTGGAACGTCTGCACGATCGGGATGCCGAGCGAGAGCGAGACCGGCAGCGTCGCGAGTCCCGAGAGCCAGTAGTGCGCGTGGAGCACGTCGTAGGGCTCGCTGGCGGCGAGCGCGGCGCGCTCGACCTGCTCCCCGAAGGCGTCGGTGAGATTCGGCAGCTCGTGCTTCCGCACGATGCCGCCGCCGGTCTCGAGCGCATAGAGCGTGACACCTGGCGCGAGCGACTCCGAGTGCGGTGCCCCGGCGGAGCGGGTGAAGATGTCGACGTGGTTGCCGCGGGTCGCCAGCGCCATCGCGCTCTCGAGCACCAGCACGTTGAGGCCGCCTGCGTCGCCCTTGCCCGGGCGATCCGCCGGAGAGGTGTGCATCGACACCAGCGCGACCCGCATCGGCGACTGCGCGGGCGCTGCGTCGGGGTCGTGGTCCGGATTCGGGCACATGCCATCAGCGTATCCGCGCGGTATCGTCGGCGTCATGGGAGATCGCAGATCCAGCCCACTCATCGCCATCGGGGCGGGCCTCGGCGCACTCGGCCGCAGGGCCGGCGGGCCCGCGTTCCGCGCCGCCACCGCCCCGCCCGTCGCAAAGGCCGGCGCCGCGCTCGCCACCCAGGCGGCACGGCTCTGGGGCAGGATCCTCGGGGGCACGGAGCGCCAGGTCGGCGAGCTCACGGTCATCAGCGGGCTCCCGAGCTGGGCATTCGGACGCGGCGGCACGACGATCGGTTCGACCTACTTGACCCGCGACTCCGACTCCCCCGACGTGCTCGAGCACGAAGACGTGCACCGGCAGCAGTGGGAGCGCTACGGCCTGTGGTTCATCCCGATGTACGTCGCCTCCGGCACCGAGGCCACGAAGAACCGCTTCGAGATCGAGGCGGGACTCGAGAAGGGCGGCTATCTGCCCAAGCCTCGGCAGCAGTGACCACGTCCACCGGCGCCTGCCGCGATGCGCGGCGCGCGTCTCGGCACTGCGCCTAGGGCGCCATGCGGGCGGTGACGCGCTCCGTCCAGGGGATGCGCCGCTCGAGCTGACGGCCGATGGCGAGGAGCGTCGCCTCCTCCCCGGGCCGCCCGATGAGCTGCACGCCCATCGGCAGGCCCTCGGCCGTCTGGTGCACGGGCAGCGAGATCGCCGGCAGCCCGGTCAGGTTCACGAACGAGGTGTGGGGCGTGTGCAGCACCTGCGCGTGGAAGTCGGCCTCGCCGTCGTCGATCGGATACCAGTCGAGCGGCCGCGGCGTCAGCGCCGTGGTCGGCGTCAGCACCGCGTCCCATGGCGAGAACGCGGCGAGCACCCGCCGCTCGTACTCGGTCGCCCACAGCTGCGCGCTCGCCAGGCCGCCCGCCGTGAGGCCATCGCTCGTGTCGATGATCCAGCGTGCCAGCGGCTCGAGCCGGCCGCGCTCCGGGACCGGGATCGGGATGGTGGCGGCCCCGCCCCGCCAGAGGTCGGTGAACGCGCCCGGGTAGCCGTGGACCCCCGGCACACCGAGATCGCCGGCTGCCTCCGGCAGCGCCACCTCGCCGAGCTCGTGGCCGAACGCCTCGAGCGCGCGGACGGTGGCGTCGACCGCATCCGTCGCCTCCGGCGCGACGCGGATGTCGGCGACCGAGTCCCACGGCGTGCCGCCGGTCAGCACGGCGATGCGGAATCTGCCCTGCCCGCGCATCGCGGCGGCGAGCAGCGAGCCGTCGTCGCGCTCGGGCGAGCGCAGGGTGAGCGGATGCGGCGTGACGCCGTTGACGCGGCCGATGAGCGCGTCGGTGAGCAGCGCGACGTCGATGACGGAGCGCGCGATCGCTCCCGCGGTCGCGAGCCCGCCGACCGCGCCGATGCCGCCCTGCGCGGGGATCCGGCCGCGCGTGGGCTTCAGCCCCACCAGCCCGCAGGTGGCGGCGGGGATGCGGATCGAGCCGCCGCCGTCGGAGCCGGGCGCGAACGGCAGCAGGCCCTGCGCGACCGCTGCCGCGGCGCCGCCCGAGGACCCGCCCGCGTGCAGCGACGGATGGCCGGGCAGGGTCGTGGCGCCGTGCAGCGCGGAGCGGGTGTAGCCGGCGAAGCCGAACTCGGGCGAGGCGGTGCGGCCGAGCACGACGCCGCCGCCGCCGTCGAGCACCCGCGCGAGCGGGTGGGTCTGCTCGGCGATCGCACCCGCGAGCCAGCGGCTGCCCATGCTCGCCGGCTGGCCCGCGCGTGGCGTGAGGTCCTTGTCGGCGAACGGCAGGCCGTGGATGATGCCGGTGCGATCGTCGGCGCTGTCGGCCGCTCGGGCCCGCTCGAGCGCGAGCTCGGCATCGACGTGCACGAACGCGTTCGCCTCGTCGACGCGCTCGATGCGATCGAGGAAGTGGCGGGCGACCTCGACCGCACTCAGCTCTCGCGCGTGGAGCAGCCGCCACAGCTCCAGCGCGCTCAGCTCGTGCAGCGCGCTCATCCGAAGAACCTGCCCGCGCGTCGCTGCAGCCGCCTGCGCTCGGTGCGCTCCCGCATCTGGTCGCGCGTGGCGTAGTTGGTGAGCTCGCGGAACGGGTCTCTGCCCACGAACCGCGGCGGCTCGGCCAGGATCGCGGCGATCGCCTTCTCCAGCTCCCAGTACTCACCGATGCGGGTGCCCTGCCCGGGGTTCATGTGCCGCAGGCGGGCGTCGAATCGCACTTCGCCGCGCACCTCGACCTGGATCACGAAGCCGCGCGTGGCACCCGCGACCGACACCATCCAGAATCCGGGGCCCAGGTCGGTGACGGTCGCGCGCACGTCGCTCGCGGCCGCGGCGGCCTGCATGTCGGTGCGCTCTCGCTGGTCGCGCCACTCGTCGTACTCGGTCACGGCATCCATCGTGCCACCGCGGACTGACACGGGCAGGCGCGGATCGACCAGCTCAGGGTCGCCGGTGCATGAGCCCCGACCCGCGGTCGTGGCGACGACGGACCATCCAAAGCCCTGCCGTGAGCGAGAAGATGCCGGTCACGGTGCCGAGCGCTCCCCCGATCGGAGCGAGCTGGGCGTCGAGCCGCGCGAGCGCGAACAGCATCGCCGCGACCACCACCACGGCGAGCACGCCGACGAGTCCGACCGTCCAGGTGCGCGCGCCCTGCGCGACAGTGCGCCGCGCGAACACCACGGCGACCGCCGCCGGGACCCCGAGGATGAGGCCGAAGTTCAGACCGGTCGCAGGCGCATGCGAGAGCGGCACGATGACGAAGGCGATCCCGAACCCGGTGAGCAGCCCGATGGCAAGGGCGAGCACCGCCGCCCACGCGGTCGGCACGGCATAGGTGGTCTCCGCTCGGTGCTGCGCGTCGGCCATGACGCCCCCTCCGCGCGACGTTCGTCGCCGCTCGCCCAGGATGCTCCGATCCGCGCGCATTGCGCAACGCCGTTACAGAACCCTGCGGCGACGCTCAGCCGCACCTGCGCCGACATCGCGGCGCGCCGATCGCGGCCTCGCGCCACGCCCGGCACTGCCGTGGCGCGGTACTGGATCAGGCGGGTTCGGTCGGGATGCGCCAATCGATCGGCGACGCGCCCATCGCCTCGAGCTCGGCGTTCGCTCGCGAGAACGGCCGCGAGCCGAAGAAGCCGCGATGCGCGCTGAGCGGCGACGGATGCGGTGCGGCGATCACCGGCACGCCTTCCAGCATCGGCGCGAGAGCCTGCGCCTGCGCGCCCCAGAGGATGGTGACGAGCGGCGTGCGGGAGCCATCGGGGCGACGGCGGGCGACGAGGGCACGGATCGCGGCATCCGTCACCTGCTCCCAGCCCCAGCCGCGATGCGACGCGGGCTGCCCCGCGCCCACCGTCAGCACCCGGTTGAGCAGCAGCACGCCCTGGTCGCTCCACGCGCTCAGGTCGCCGTGCGGTGCAGGCTCGATGCCGAGGTCGTCGTGGAGCTCGCGGTAGATGTTCGCGAGCGAGCGCGGCAGCGGACGCACGTGCCGCTCGACGGCGAACGACAGACCGATCGGGTGCCCTGGGGTCGGATAGGGATCCTGGCCGACGATCAGCACCCGCACCGCGTCGAGCGGCTGCGTGAACGCGCGCAGCACACGCCCGCCGTCCGGCAGATAGGGCCGCCCCTCGGCGACCTCCTTGCGCAGGCGCTCGCCCAGCCCGTGCACGACCTGCTCGACGGGTGCGAGCGCATCCGCCCAGCCCGCCTCCACCAGCTCGGACAGCGGTGCCGCGGTCATGCCGAGAGGATCGCGACCGAGGTGCGCCGAGGCTCCGCGTCGGCACCGGCACCCGTGCCCGATGCCGCGTGCGCGGCGGCGCCCGAGCCGTCGACCGCCCAGACGTTCCCCTGGCCCGCGACCTGCAGGCCGCCGACGCCGATGATCAGCGACGTCAGCTCGTCGATCGCGACCACGCGGTCGGCCATCCCCGCGTCGACGATCGCGACGGCGCGCGACAGCGTGCCGTACTGCGCGCAGTGCACGTCGACGACCAGGTCGACGAGGCCGAGGCCCGCGTCGAGCGTGACGTCGTCGAGCCCCTCGGCATTCGACTCGGCGGTGACGGGCACGCCCCCGATGCGCCAGCCGCCGAGCAGGGCGACGTCGCCGGCGATCATCGCGCCGGCGGAGAAGCCCGCGTAGGGCACGCCCGTGGAGACCAGGCCGCGGATGGTGTCGGCGGCGGGCATGACCGCAGCGTGATAGCCGGGCGTGAGCCCGCCGCCGATGAAGATGCCGTCCGCGCTGCCGAGGTCGGTCGGCAGCAGCGTGCGCTCCTGTGTCAGCTGCACGATCGTCACCGTGCCGGCGCCGAGCTTCGTCATGTCGTCGCGGTAGTCCGCATGGTAGCGCTCGCCCTCAGCCGCATCCGCCGCCCACAGCACCACGACGATCGTCGGCGGGCCGTCGGCACGCTCGCGCGCCTCATCGATGAATCGACCCGTCCAGCTCGACTCGTCCTCGGCCCAGCCGCCGCCCAGCAGATGAATGCTCATGCATCGAGTCTGTCAGCCCGGGCGGCCCGGCGTCGCCTCAGCCGTGCGCCGAGAAGGCCTCGTCGAGGATCTCCAGGCCGCGCCGCGCATCGTCGTCGGCCATCACCAGCGGCGGCACGACGTGGATGCGGTTGTCGGCCGCGAACGGCACATAGCCGCGCTCGAGCAGCGCGCCCTTCAGCGAGCCGATGACGGCGGCGTCGACGGGCTCGCGGGTGTCGCGATCGGCCACGAGATCGAGCGCCCAGAAGCAGCCGCGGCCACGCACCTCGCCGATCATCGCGTGGCGGTCGGCGAGCTCGCGCAGGCCCGGTCCGAGGATGTCGGCGCCCAGATGCGCGGCGTGCTCGACGATGCCCTCGTCCGTCATCGCATCGATCGACGCGACGATCGATGCCGCGGCGAGCGGGTGGCCGGCGTAGGTGAGTCCGCCGGGGATGGGGCGCTCGCGGAACGTCGCGAGCAGCTCCTCGCTGATGATCACGCCGCCGACTGGCACGTAGCCCGAGTTCACGCCCTTCGCGAAGGTGACGAGGTCGGGCCGCACGCCGTCGTGCTGGTGCGCGAACCAGTCGCCGGTGCGGCCGAAGCCGGCCATCACCTCGTCGAAGATCAGCACGATGCCGTAGCGGTCGGCCAGATCGCGCAGGCCCTGCAGGTAGCCGGCGGGCGGCACCAGGATGCCCGCGGTGCCCGGCACCGGCTCGACGATGATCGCGGCGAAGGTCGTGGGACCCTCCGATTCGATGACGCGACGGGCGTGCTGCAGCGCGCGCTCGCACTCCTGCTCCTCGGTCTCCGCCCAGAACTCGGAGCGGTAGAGGAACGGCCCGAAGGCGTGCACGTGCCCGACCGCGAACTCATTGCCAACGCGGCGGGCGTCGCCGGTGGCGTTGATCGCAGCGCCGGTGTTGCCGTGGTACGAGCGGTAGTGCGAGAGCACCTTCGTGCGGCCGGTGTGCACGCGAGCCATCCGGATCGCGTTCTCGACCGCATCCGCCCCGCCGTTCGTGAAGAAGACGGCGGCCATGTCGTCGATCTTCGACAGGATGCGCTCGGCCGCCTCGCCGCGCACGAGGTTGGTGGTGGCGGGCGCGACGGTCGCGAGCGACGCCGCCTGCCGCTGGATCGCTTCGACGACCTTCGGGTGCGAGTGGCCGATGTTGGTGTTGACGAGCTGGCTGGAGAAGTCGAGGTACTCGCGACCGTCGTGATCCCACAGTAGAGCTCCCTCGCCGCGCGCGACCGTGAGCGGGTTCACGGTGCCGTGCTTGGACCAGGAGTGCAGGATGTGGCGGTCGAGGTCGCGCGCGCGATCGCCGTCGGCGGGATCGAGCTCGCCGAGGTCGGCGTGGCCCAGGTCGAGAGTCGTCATGCCCGGATGCTACCGGGGTCGCATCGTGGGTTCGTGATGGCTGCGTGGGTCTCGTGACGGCCGGCGCCTGCGGCGACGGCCTCCTCGACCGACGGAAGGTGATGGCTGCGCGGGTCTCGGGCTACGAGCGGGCGCTCGCGTGCTCGCGCAGCGCGGGGATGATGCGCTCGCCGTACTGCCGCAGCGTCTCCTCCTTGTCGTCATGCATGACGTAGGCGGCGAAGTGGTCGACGCCCAGCTCGCGCAGCCGCGTGAGCTTCTCGATGTGGTCGTCCGCCGTGCCGAGCACGCAGAAGCGGTCGACGATGGCGTCGGGCACGAAGTCGACGTGGTCGTTGTCGGCCTTGCCGTGGCTGTTGTAGTCGTAGCCCTCGCGCTGCGCGATGTAGTCGGCGAGGTCGGCCGGGATCGCCCCGCTCTGGCCGTAGCGCGAGACGATGTCGGCGACGTGGTTGCCGACCATGCCGCCGAACCAGCGCGACTGGTCGCGCTGGTGCGCGATGTCGTCGCCGACGTAGGCGGGCCCCGCGACGCAGATCGTGATCGACATCGGATCCCGCCCCGCGTCGGACGCCGCCGTGCGCACGCGCTCGATCATCCAGGCGGTGATCTCGGGATCGGCGAGCTGCAGGATGAAGCCGTCGCCGACCTCGCCGGTGAGCTGCAGCGCCTTGGGTCCGTAGGCCGCCACCCACACCGGCAGCTCGGAGCCCTGCGACCACGGCAGCCGCAGCGTGACATCGCCGACGTCGACCGCGCGGCTGGAGCCGAGCTCGCGGATCACGTGCACGGCCTGGCGCAGCGTCGCGAGCGTCGTCGGCTCGCCGCCGCCCACGCGCACCGCCGAGTCGCCGCGGCCGATGCCGCAGATCGTGCGGTTGCCGTACATCTCGTTGAGCGTGGCGAAGGCGGATGCGGTGACCGACCAGTCGCGCGTCGCCGGGTTGGTCACGAACGGGCCGACCGTCACTCGCCGGGTGGCGGCGAGGATGGCGGAGTGGATGACGTAGGGCTCCTGCCACAGCACATGGCTGTCGAAGGTCCACACGCTGTCGAACCCGTGCACCTCGGCCAGCTGCGCGAGCTGCACGGTGCGGCTCGCCGGCGGGTTGGTCTGGAAGACGGCTCCGAAGTCCATGATGCGCTCTCCCCTACAGCAGGTACTGGCTCAGGCCGCGCTTGACGAACGAGCCGTCACCGGGCGAGCCGAGGTAGCGGTCGCCGTCGACCACGACGCGGCCGCGGCTCAGCACCGTGTCGACGTGCCCGTCGATCTCGTAGCCCTCCCAGGCGGCGTAGTCCATGTTCATGTGGTGGGTCTGCTCGAGCCCGATCGAGGTGTGCCCGTTCGGGTCGTAGACGACGATGTCGGCATCCGCACCGGGCTGGATCGCGCCCTTCCTGCCCGCGAGCCCGAACATCCGCGCCGGGGTCGTCGCCGTGATCTCGACCCAGCGCTCGAGCGTGATGTGGCCGTCGACGACGCCCTGGTAGAGCAGGTTCATGCGGTGCTCGATCGATCCGATGCCGTTCGGGATCTTGGAGAAGTCGCCGAGCCCCAGCTCCTTCTGATCCTTCATGCAGAACGGGCAGTGGTCGGTGGAGACCATCTGCAGGTCGTTCGTGCGCAGGGCGCTCCACAGCTCGTCCTGGTGGTGCTCGTGCTTCGAGCGCAGCGGTGTCGAGCAGACGAACTTCGCGCCCTCGAAGCTGCCCCACTCGTCGCTGGAGGCACCCAGCTGATCCTCGAGCGAGAGGTAGAGGTACTGCGGGCACGTCTCGCCGAAGACGTTCTGGCCCTTGTCGCGAGCCTGGGCAAGCTGCGCGACGGCCTGCTTCGCGCTCACGTGCACGACGTAGAGGGGCGCGCCCGTGAGGTCGGCGAGCATGATCGCGCGATGCGTCGCCTCCTCCTCCATCTGCCACGCCCTGGCGATGCCGTGGTAGTACGGCTCGCTCTTGCCGGCCGCCAGCAGCTGCTCGACGAGCACATCGATCGCCGGGCCGTTCTCGGCATGCATCATCGTCATGAGGCCGGTCTCCGCCCCGACCTGCATCGCCCGCAGGATCTGCGCGTCGTCGGAGTAGAACACGCCCGGGTACGCCATGAACAGCTTGTAGCTCGTGATGCCCTCGGCCTCGAGCCCCCGCAGCGCCTGCAGCGATGCCTCGTTCACGTCGCCGACGATCTGGTGGAAGGCGTAGTCGATGGCGCAGTTGCCGGCTGCCTTCTCGTGCCAGGTGGCGAGCGACTCCTCGACACGCTGGCCGAATGCTTGCACGGCGAAGTCGACGATCGTGGTCGTGCCGCCCCAGGCCGCGGCGCGCGTGCCGGTCTCGAAGGTGTCGCTCGCCTGCGTGCCGCCGAACGGCAGCTCCATGTGGGTGTGGGCGTCGATGCCGCCGGGGATGACGTACTTGCCGGTCGCGTCGATGACGCGGTCGACCGATCGTGCGAGGTCGACGCCGAGCAGCTCGCTGCCGGGCTGGAGCACCGCGCGGATCGTCTCGCCGTCGACGAGCACGTCGGCGAGCGAGCGGCCGGTGGCGGTCACGACGGTGCCGCCGCGGATGAGGGTCGTGGTCATCGGTCGCCCCTACGGCTGCGCGATCCGGGTGTAGGAGTCGGGCCGGCGATCGCGATAGAACTGCCAGTCGTCGCGCATCTGGCGCACGAGATCCATGTCGAGGTCGCGCACCAGCAGCTCCTCTTCAGTCGCCGAACCGCGCTCGCCGACGAAGTTGCCGCGCGGGTCGATCACCTGGCTGGTGCCGTAGAAGTCGACCGCGAGCTCGCCGTACTCGTTGTCCTCCCGGCCGACGCGGTTGGGCTGCAGCACGAAGTAGCCGTTGGCGACCGCCGCGGCGGGCCCCTCCACCTCCCACAGCCGGTTGGACAGGCCTGGCTTCGTGGCGTTGGGGTTGAAGACCATGTGCGCACCGGCGAGCCCGAGCTCGCGCCAGCCCTCGGGGAAGTGCCGGTCGTAGCAGATGTACAGCCCCACCTTGCCGACGGCGGTCTCGAAGACCGGGTAGCCGAGGTTGCCGGGCCGGAAGTAGAACTTCTCCCAGAAGCGGTCGAGGTGCGGCAGGTGGTGCTTGCGGTAGGTGCCGAGGATCGATCCGTCGGCATCGACCACGACCGCCGAGTTGTAGTAGACGCCGGTCTGCTCCTCCTCGTAGATCGGGAGGATCGTGACCATGCCGAGCTCCTTCGCGAGCGCCGCGAAGCGCTGCACGGTGGGGCCGTCGGCGGGCTCGGCGTAGTCGTAGTACTGCTTGTCCTGCGTGATGCCGAAGTAGGGGCCGTAGAAGAGCTCCTGGAAGCACATGACCTGCGCGCCCTGCTCGGCGGCCTGGCGCTGGAAGGCCTCGTGCCGGTCGAGCATCGACGCCTTGTCGCCCGTCCAGGTGGTCTGAGAGATCGCTGCTCGCACCGTCGTCATGCTGTCCTCAACTTCCTCGTCGCGGCCCGGCACTCGCCGGGGGGCCAGTCAACCTCAGACCGTCGCCAAGCGATAGGGGCAGCGGTAGCATCGTGGTGCGCCGGGCATCACCTCCGCGCGCGAACCAGCTTCTCCACGTTCGCGTCAGCATGCCCAGGAGTCACCAGATGCCCGCACTCGCCACCCGGCGCCGCACCGCCACCGTCGCAGCGATCGGCGCGCTCGCGCTCATGCTCGCCGGCTGCTCGACCGAGCCGCTGGTGGACCCGGGTGCCACGACGAGGCCGACGGCGGCCATCGACGACTGCGGCGTCGCCGTGACCGCGCTGGCGCAGCCCGCCGAGCGCATCGTGGCGATCAAGTCGACCGCCGCCGAGCTGGTGGTGGCGCTCGGCCTCGGCGACGCGCTGGTCTCGACCGCCTTCCTCGACGGGCCGCTCGCCGCGGCCGACGGCGCCGAGCTCGACGCGCCGACGATCGAGGGCATGCCCTCGCGCGAGGCCGTGCTGGCGCTCGAACCGGATGCCGTGGTGGCGGGGTGGGAATCGGCCTTCGCCCCAGAAGCGGTCGGCGATCGCGAGCAGCTGCAGCAGCTGGGCGTGCAGACGTGGGTCTCCCCCGCCGCCTGCTGGTCGACCGACGTGCCCGCGCTGACCTGGGATGCGCTCTTCGACGAGTTCGGCGACGCGGGTGCCGCGCTCGGCGTGCCGGAGGCGGGCGCGACGCTCGCGCAGGAGCAGCGCGATGCGCTGGCGGCGATCGAGCCGGCCGAGACCTCGGCGACGGCGCTCTGGTACTCGTCCGGCGAGGACGCGCCGTACGTCGGCGCGGGCTCCGGCGCCCCGCAGCTCGTGCTGGAGGCGGCGGGGCTGGCGAACGTGGCGGGCGACATCGACGAGACGTGGACGACGATGTCGTGGGAGGCGCTCGCGGCGAGCGACCCCGACGTGATCGTGCTGGTGGACGCCCCCTGGCACACGGCCGCGTCGAAGATCGATCGGCTGCGGGCGAATGCGGCCACGGCGCAGCTGGAGGCCGTGCAGCAGGAGCGATTCGTGGTCGTGCCGTTCCCGACCGCCGAAGCCGGCGTCGGCACGGTCGACGCGGTGCAGCTCGTCGCCGATGGCGCGCGATCGATGGATCTCGAATGACGCGCACCGCACCCGACCACACCGCACCCGCTGACATCGCGCCCGCTGCCGCCGACCCGAGCGGGCCGGGGCCGCGCGCAACGGGGCTCGGCGAGTCGGGGCCGGGCGGATCAGCGCCGCATCCGCCCGCCCGATCGCGCCGCCGACGCTGGTGGTCGCTGCCGCTGCTGGCCGCGCTGCTGCTCGCGGCCGCGCTCGCCGCGGTGTGCGTCGGCGCCGCCGGCATCGCGCCCGCCGATGCGCTCGGTGCGCTCGCCGCCCGCCTGGGCATCGGCACCACTCCGCTCAGCACCGTCGACGACGCGATCGTCGTCGACCTGCGGCTGCCGCGCGTGCTCGCGGCCTGCGCGGTCGGCGCCGGGCTCGCGGTCGTGGGCGCCGTCATGCAGGCGCTCGTGCGCAATCCGCTCGCCGACCCCTACCTGCTGGGCGTCTCCTCCGGCGCCTCGGTCGGGGCGGTGCTCGTGCTCATCGCCGGGCTCGGCGTGCTGCTGCCCGTGGCGGCCTTCGCGGGCGCGCTGCTGGCGCTGCTGGCGACGCTCGGGCTCGCCGCTGCCGCGGGCGGCGCGACGCCCACCCGCACCGTGCTCGCGGGGGTGGTGGTCGCATCCGCCGCCGCCGCGCTCGTCTCGCTCGTGATCTTCTGGAGCGCGGCCGGCGATGCCTTCCGCGAGATCCTTGCCTGGCTGCTCGGCTCGCTCGCCTCGATCGACTGGTCGAGCGCCACGATCGCACTCGCCGGCGCGGCCCTCTCCCTGCCGCTGCTCGCCACCGGCCGCATGCTCGACGCGCTCGCGCTCGGCGACAGCGCCGCGGGCGCGCTGGGCGTCGACGCGCGTCGCACGCGCTGGGCGCTGCTCGTGGGATGCGCGCTCGTGACAGGCGTGCTCGTATCGGTCTCGGGCGCGATCGGCTTCGTCGGCCTGGTCGTGCCGCACGCGGTGCGCCTCATCGTCGGCGCCTCGCACGCCCTGCTGCTGCCCGCATCGGCCCTCGGCGGCGCCATCGTGCTGCTGCTCGCCGACACCGTCGCCCGCGCTGCCTTCGACCCGCGGGAGCTGCCGGTCGGCATCGTCACGGCGCTGCTCGGCGCGCCGATCTTCGCCGCGCTCATGCTCACCGGGCGGGTGCGCACGTGAGCGGGCTCGCGGTGTCCGGCCTCAGCGTCAGCGTGCGCGGCCGCACCCTCGTCGACGACGTCAGCTGGAACGCGCCTGCGGGGCAGATCACCGCGCTCGTCGGCCCGAACGGGGCCGGCAAGTCGACGATGCTGCGGGCGATCGCCGGCGTCGTCCCCGAGCGCGCCACCCTCGCCGGCAGCGTGCTCCTGGACGGCGAGCGGCTCGACACCATGGCTGCACGTCGGCGGGCGCGCAGGATCGCGCTCGTCGAGCAGCTCACCGACCCGGTGCCGCAGCTCATCGCTCGCGAGGCTGTCCGCCTCGGCCGCACGCCGCACCATCGCATGCTGGGCTTCGCGCTCGGCGACGACCGGCTGGTCGAGGCCGCCCTGGCCGACGCGGGGGCGACGGCCCTCGCCGATCGCCGCCTGGGCGAGCTCTCCGGCGGCGAGCTGCAGCGCGTGCACCTCGCGCGTGCACTCGCGCAGCAGGCCACATCCGCTCCCCACCCCGCGCGGGCCGCGCTGCTGCTGGACGAGCCCACCAACCACCTCGACGTCGCCTGGCAGCTCGACCTGCTCGACCTCATCCGTCGCATCGCCGTCGACCGGCCCGTCGTGCTGACGGTGCACGACCTCGCGCTCGCCGCCACCCACGCCGATCGCGTGGTGCTCGTCGATCGCGGCAGCGTGGTCGCGGAGGGCACGCCGGATGCCGTGTTGACGCCCGAGCGCATCCGTCGCGTGTACGGCGTGGAGGCGACGATCGACGCCGACCCCGCCGGGGTCGCGATCCGCTATCGCAGGCTGGACCACAGCGCAGCAGCCGCGCACGATGGGAGCACGCAGATGAGGAGGCAGGGCTCGTGAAGATCACCGTGCTAGCAGGCGGCGTCGGCGGCGCCAGGTTCACGCTGGGGCTGCGCGAAGCGCTCGCCGCCGCTCGTGGGGAGGCGGCGAGCGCCTCCGACGGCAGAAGTGTCACTAACGGCTCGCATGACGCCACTTTCAGCGCCGATAGCGACAAGTCTGCGGACGACCAGATCACCGTCGTCGCGAACGTCGGCGACGACATGTGGCTGGCGGGCGTGAAGGTGTGCCCGGATCTCGACTCGCTCATGTACGCGCTCGCAGGCGTCAACGACGATGAGCGCGGGTGGGGCCGCGCGAGCGAGAGCGAGCGGGTGGCGGGCGAGCTGACCGCCTACGGCGTGGGCTGGCCGTGGTTCACCCTCGGCGACCTCGACCTCGGCACCCACCTGGCACGCACCTCGCTGCTGCGCGACGGAGCGACGCTCACGGATGCCACCGCGCGGCTCTCCGCCCGCTGGCAGCTCGGCGCGACGCTGCTGCCGGTCACGAACGACGAGGTGCCGACGCACGTGGTCACCGACGAGGGCATCCTGCACTTCGAGGAGTGGTGGGTGCGCACCCGCGCGCAGGCGCCCGCCACGCGCTTCGTGCAGCACGGCGTCGAGCGCGCCCGCATCTCGCACGCGGCGCAGGCGGCGATCCACGACGCGGACGTGCTGCTCATCGCACCGTCGAACCCGGTGGTCTCGATCGGCACGATCCTCGGCATCCCCGGCGTGCGCGACGCGCTGCGCACTGCATCGGCGCCGATCGTCGGCGTCTCCCCGATCATCGGCGGCCGGGCGCTGCGCGGCATGGCCGCGACGTGCCTGCGCGTCATCGGCGTCGATGCGGATGCCGCTGCGGTCGCGGAGCACTACGGCGCTCGGTCGCGCGGCGGGCTGCTGGACGGCTGGCTCGTCGCCGAGGAGGACGCGGCGGGTGTGGAGGGCATCCGCGGCCTCGGCATGCGCGCGGAGGCCCGGCCGCTGCTGCTGACGCCCGGCGGCCCGGCCGCGCAGGTGGCGCGGGATGCGCTCGCGCTCGCGCAGTCGCTGGCGTAGCTCGGCGCGGGCAGAGGGCTCCGATCTCGTGACGCGCGCGTGCTCCGCACGCCCGCTCCTCGATCTACGGTCTGCTCGTAGGTCGAGGAGGCGGCGGCGAAGCCGCTGCCGTCACGAGACCGGAACCCGCGCCGCCTCCGGCCTCGTGACGCACGCGTGCTGCGCACGCCCGCTCCTCGATCTTCGGTCCGCGCGCCGGTCAGGCCGCGAGCGACGCCTGGACGAGCACGGCCTCGGTGTGCTCACCGACGCCGAGATCGATCGCGATGTGCAGATCGGCGAGCTCGTCGACGTCGACGCGCAGTCCCGAATCCGGCGGCACGGCCAGTTCGATGTGCCCGGCCCGGCGATGGAGCTCCGCGGAGCCCGGGCCGAAGTGCGGCCGCAGCGCATCGGGCCGCAGCGCGGCGAGCAGCGTCGTGCCGGTCGCGATCGCGTCGGGCACGTAGGAGCGCTGCTCGCGCGCTGCGAGCTCGAGGGCGGCATCCAGCGCCTCGGGCGTGAGTGCGGGGAGGTCACCGAGCATGACGGCGGTGGGCTGCTCCGGTGCGAGCGTCGCCACGCCCGCCTGGATCGCCGCGTGCAGGCCGTGCGCGGGGTCGTCGACGACCTCGATGCCGGCCAGGTCGCGGGTGACGTCGGGATCGCCCGTGACGACCACGACGCGGTCGACGGATGCGCTGGCGCAGGCGGCGGCGATGGTGTCGCGGGCGAACGCCACCGCGAGCGCCGCCCTGGCGTCGCCCGCGTCGAGGCGCGACTTGCCGACCGAGCCCTTGACGGGGATCACGATCGACCACAGCATGCCGACCAGCCTACGTCGATCGAGATGCCCCGTCGTGCCACGAGCGATCGGCCGGGGCTGCGGCTCGCCGGCCGAGCTCCCGGTGGCAGCGATCAGGCGGCAAGCGCTCAGCGGTCCTGCGGCGCGACCACCCCGAGCAGGCTGGGCGGCAGCGCTGCCGCGAGCAGCCTGCGCCACCAGGGCGCCGCAGCCGCGAGCGCCCGCCGCACGGCGCGCACGTCGTCGTCCACCGCTCCGCGCTCGCGCGCACCCGCGTCGAACACCGCCCGTTCGGCCGCCAGCCTGACGCGGTCGGCGGCGCGCTCGGCATCGGCAGGCACCCGCGTCGCGATCGTCGCCTGCAGCTCACCGGGGGTCGCGGATGCCGGCAGCCTGGTGCCGAGATCGGCGAGCGTCGCGCGCAGCTCGAGCCAACCGCCCGGCGGACCGCGGCGCAGCCGCTGCGCTCGCTGCGCCGCCCGCACGATCGCCGGCAGCAGCAGCAGGAGGATGACGCCGAGCACGGTCAGGACCGCACGCACGAGCGCGGGATCGAGCACCACGCCGGCATCGCCGCCGGGCGCCGCGCCGCCGCTCGGGGTGGGCGCGGCCGGGGTGGCGGACGGGGAGTCGCTCGGAGCCGCGGTCTCGGTCGGCGACGGAGTCTCGGCGGGCTCCGGCGTCTCGGTCGGCTCGGGCTCGGGGCTCTGCGTGACCTGGGCGCCTTCGGGGCTCGCGGTCCCGGTGCCTGCGCCCGGCGTCGTCTCCACGCGCACCCAGCCGGCCCCGTCGATCCAGGCCTCTGCCCACGCGTGCATCTCGTTGGTCGAGACCGCCCAGCCGCCCGCGATGGGGCTGCCGGGCAGGAAGCCGACGACCACTCGGGCCGGCACCCCGGCGCCGCGCAGCAGCCCGGCGCTCGCGCTGGCGTAGTGCACGCAGTAGCCGCTGCGCGTCTCGAGGAACCCTTCCAGCGCCGCCCAGCCGTCGCCGCTCGCCCCGGCGAACCCCGGCAGGTCGAGCTGCTCGGAGTAGTTCCAGAGCCCGTCGGTCATGTAGTCGTGCACGGCGTTGACGCGCTGCATCGCGGTCATGTCCGGGTCAACGAGCGCCGCCCCCTGCGCGGCGATCGCCGACGCCGCCTCCGGCATCGCGAGGTACGGATCGTGGCCGCTCGAGCCGCTGGTCTCCGCGATCGCGTCCAGACCCGGCGACCGCGAACCGAGCGCCGTGTACTCGAGCCCGTCGGTCTCGACGTCGGCGCTGATGCGCAGCGCGTCGTTCGCCTGATCCCAGCTCGAGCCCGCGGGCGCCCGCACGCCGCTCACGCGCTCCGGCGTCGGCAGGCTGAGCGCGCGCACGTCGGCCATCCGGACCGTCATCTGCATGCCGGCGCCACGATCGGCGCCCTCGACGAGCACCTCCGGGCTGCCCGTCTCCGGCGCCGTCGCCTCGAAGCCGTCCTCGCCCGCGAGCGGGAGCGTCATGAGGCGCGTGACGGTCGGCTCGCCGTCTGTGGTGGAGTAGCTGAACACGGGTCGGTCAGCGGGCCGGCGCAGCTGGTCGCCCAGGTCGATGTCGGCATCCAGCACCGGCGTCGCGGGCGTGAACAGCTCCTCGATCGTCGGCAGGTCGACCGCCGTCTCGCGCGGCGACGGCGCCAGCAGCGGCACCGCCGCAGAGAGCACCGCCGCCACGGCCACGAGCGCGAGCGGCGCGACCCAGCCGCGGCCGGCGGCGACGCGCTCATCGATCGCGGGAGCGACGAGCACCAGCGCGGCAGCGATCACACCGGGGAGCGCGTGCCACCAGGGCACGTCGATGCGGAACGCGATCGGCAGCACGAGCGGCGCTGCCGCCGCGATGATCGCGAGCGCCGGAACGCGCAGCGCGTGGCCGAGCACGTCGACCAGCAGCGCGAGCGCGATCGCTGCCGTGACCACCGCGGCGAGCACGGCGCCGGTGGCATCGATGGGCGTCGACACCGCCCAGGCGATGTCGACGATGCCGCGGTTGAGCGCCGCGAGCGTCGCGCCGAGCGACTCCGGGGTCGGCACGATGCCGAGCACCGCCGTGTCGTCAGCGGTCATGGCAGTCACCCAGGCGACACCGACGAGCGCCGCGGCGAGCGTGCCCAGCAGCGCCCCCACCGAGCGCGCCAGCGCGGCCGCGAGCGCCATCGATCCGACCGCGACCAGCACCGGCAGCAGCCATGCCTGCCCGAGCACCGAGATCGTCGACCAGAGCCAGGCGACCGGCAGCAGCGCGAGCGCGAGCGTCTCCACCACTCCCGCGCGGTCACGGCGCCGCGGATGCGCGGCGTCCGGCTCTGCGCCGGGATGCTCCCGGGCAGCGGTGCCGGCCTCCGTCAGCCGCGCACCCGGGGCGGTCACGACAGCTCCCGAACGGGGCCGACCCGGTCGATCCATCGATTGACGCGCACGCGCGAGCCGGGTGGCACGCGGCGCGGCGCGGCATCGCGCGCGGCGACCAGCCAGAGCGTCGAGCCGGGCGGCAGCGTCCACGCCTCCGGCGCCGACTCCTCCAGCGCGACCACGTGCGCGGGGACGCCGTCGCGCGGCGACGGCACCTCCGGCGCCGCGGCCTCCATGGATGCGAATGCCGCGAGCGCCGCGCGCAGGTCGCGCCAGTCGGCGCGCAGGATGCTCGGCTCGCCGGTCTCCCGCACCACCACGGTGCGCTCGTGGCTGGCCAGTGCTCGGATGAGGGAGCAGGCGGCGCGGGCGAGGCGATCCTGCGCGTCGCGATCGGCGCCCGCGGCTGCCGCCGTGTCCACCACCACCACGTCGTCATCGCGCGCCGGGTTCGCCTCCTGCCGCACCATCAGCTGGCCCCGCTTCGCGGACTGGCGCCAGTGCACCCGCCGCTGCGGGTCGCCGGTGCGCCATTCGCGCACCATCGCATCCACGCTGTCGGCCGTGCGCGACTGCGCGAGCCGCCCCTCCTCGCGCGCGGCGCGCAGGGTCGACGGGCTGAGCCGGAGCACCTCGGGCCCCGCCACCAGGCTCGCTCGCGGGTCGACCGTGCGGGTGGATCGCATGACCCGGAACGGGTCGAGCGCGGTCACGTCGACCGGGGCGAGCCGCCAGCGGCCTCGCGGATGCCCGCCGAGATCCACCTCGGCGCGTCCTGCCGCATCGAGCTCGCCATCGAGGAGCACGGTGCGCTCCGTGCCCGGCATCCAGGTCGACCACGTGGCACCCGCGTGCCGACGGTCGCCCACGATGACGAGCGACGCCTCCTCCCACTCCTCCACGACCCCGGGCAGCGCCAGCCGCACGGCACCGACGGCACCGAGCGCCCACCAGGCGCCCAGCAGCACGACCGCGAAGCAGAGCGCGGCGGGCAGCAGGATGACGGCCTGCCGCTCCCAGTAGGCGGCGACCACCAGCAGCAGGCCGACCAGCAGCAGGCTCCCGCCGCGGGCCGTGAGCCGCACGCGCGTCGTGCCGGCGCCCGCCTGCGGCTCCGTGCGCGCGGCCGAGCCCGATCGCGGTCGCGTGCGCTCGCCTGCGGCCATCAGCGCATGACGGGAGCGACCGTCGTGGCGAGCGCCTCCGCCACCACGGCGCGCGCCTCGCTGATGCGCGCGTGCGGGTCGTGCATGACCAGGTGGTGCGGCAGCACGTGGCGGGCGAGCGCCTTCACATCGTCGGGTGAGAGCCAGTCGCGGCCCAGCAGGTGGGCGTGGGCCTTCGCGGCGCGCACGAGCTGCAGGGTGGCGCGGGGGCTCGCGCCCAGCCGCACGTCGGGATGCGCGCGGGTGGCTCGAGCGATGCGCACCGCGTAGCGCTCCACGAGCTCATGCGCGCGCACGCCGCGAGCGGCATCGATCTCGGCCTGGAACGCGGCCTCGCCCATCACGGCGCGCACCGCGTCCAGCGGCTGCGCGGTCTCGCGCGCCGAGACCATCGCGTGCTCGGCGTCCTCGTCGGGGTAGCCGAGCTCGAGCCTGGCCATGAAGCGATCGCGCTGCGCCTCCGGCAGCGCGTAGGTGCCCTCCATGTCGATCGGGTTCTGCGTCGCGACCACCAGGAACGGCCTCGGCAGCACGTGGGTGACCCCGTCGACCGTGACCTGGCCCTCTGCCATGCACTCCAGCAGCGCCGCCTGCGTCTTCGGGCTCGCGCGGTTGATCTCGTCGGCGATCACGATGTTGGCGAACACCGGCCCCGGCTGGAACCGCAGCTCGCCGCTGGTCTGATCGAGCACCGACATGCCGGTGATGTCGCTCGGCAGCAGGTCGGGCGTGCACTGGATGCGGCGGACGGTGCCGCCGATGGCCGCCGCGAACGCGCGCGCGAGCTGCGTCTTGCCGACGCCCGGCACGTCCTCGAGCAGCACGTGGCCCTCGGCGAGCAGCACCGTGAGCACCGTCCGGATCTCCTCGCGCTTGCCGGAGATGACGCTCGCGACCGCTCGCTCGATGCGCTCGCCCGCAGTCGCCGCGACGTCGAGCGCGGCACCCGCGCGGGCTCCTGGACCGAGGTCGCTCACGATGGGTCTCCCGCCGACGCCGCTTCCTCCGCCGCTCGGGCTCCGGCCTCGAAGCCGGCCCGGTAGGCCTCATCCGCACCCATCCGGAACATGTCCTCCTCCTGCGGCCGCACGAGCCGCGTCGCGCCGGGCTCGTCGAGATCGCCGACGTGTCGAGCCATCCCCCGCACCAGCACGACGGGCACCCCGTCGCTCTTGCCGGCCACGAGGTCGGCGGCGCCGGCGATCTCATCGGCGACGGCGGGTGCCGTCACGGCGAGCGGTCGGCCGCCCGCGTCCAACTGGCCGGAGAGCACCTCCAGCACCCGGATGCCGGCGGCGCCGATCGCGACGTCAGTCTGGCCGACGCGCCAGGCGCGGCCGAGCGTGTCGGTCACGAGCACGCCGATGCGCGCGCCGAAGCGCGACCGCAGCGCCGCGGCGATCGACCGTGCCGACGCATCCGAGTCGATCGGCAGCAGCAGGATGGTGCCCTCGTCGGTGTTCGAGGCGTCGACGCCGGCGGCGGCCAGCACCAGGCCGGTGCGATGCTCCACGATGCGCGTGACGCCGCCCGGGTAGGGGCGGGATGCGACGAGCCGCACCGACTCCTCGTCGATTGCCTGCTCGCGCTCGGCGGCGGCACGGATGCGCCCCTCCGCCTTGGAGACGATCTTGCTCGTGACGACCACGATGTCGCCGTCCCGCGGCCGCAGCGGCTCGAGCGCGTCGCCGATCATCGTGGGCAGGTCGTCGCCCTGGCGGATCTCGCCCATGCCGCGGACGGCGGTCAGCTCGAGGTCGGCCGCCGGCGCGCGATCGTCGCGCGGCCGGGAGGCGCCGGGCGCGACGGCGGTCATCGCTGCTGGAGGCGGGTGGCGACAGCTCGGGGCACGTAGGGGCTGATGTCGCCGCCCAGCTCGGACACCTGGCGCACGAGGCTCGACGAGACGTGGGCGTTCTCGGGGTTCGGGAGCATGAAGATGGTCTCGACTCCCGCGAGGTTGCGATTCACGATCGACATCGGCGTCTCGTAGGCGAGGTCGGTGGACGAGCGGATGCCCTTCACGAGCACCTCCGCCCCGACCTGCTGGCAGTAGTCGACGAGCAGGCCCATCGACCAGTTCGCGATCCGGATCCGACCGTCGATGCGCGCCTCGGCGATGGAGCGCTCGATGAGCTGCTCGCGCTCGACAACCGGCAGGAACGCGTGCTTGTCGGGGTTGTGGGTGACCACCACGTGCACCTCGTCGAAGATCTTCGCGGCTCGCGCGATGACATCGATGTGCCCCAGGGTGACGGGGTCGAACGAACCGGGCACGACGGCGATGCGGGGCATGCCGCCCAGCCTAACGGCCCTCGCTATGCGTCGTGCCTGCCGGCGGCGGCCGGGATCGCCCGTGAGCGGGTCAGGCGGTGACGAGGGCGGCGCGAGCGTCGGGGTCGAGCCTGGCGTGCACCGCCAGCCGCAGCGCGCCGTGGCGCTCGAGCGTCGGGTCGTCGGCGAGCACCCGCTGCGCCGCGTCGCGGGCGGCCTCGATGATGCCGCCGTCGCGCGCGACCCGCAGCACCTTGAGCCCGCTGCGCCCGCCCGACTGCGCCACGCCCAGCACGTCGCCCTCCCCGCGCTGCTCGAGGTCGACCTCCGCGAGCTCGAAGCCGTCGAGCGTGCCCGCGACGGCGTCGAGTCGCACGCGCGCGTCGCTCTCGGGATCGGTCGAGGTGACGAGCATGCACAGGCCCGCGTGCTCGCCGCGGCCGACGCGGCCGCGCAGCTGATGCAGCTGCGAGACGCCGAAGCGGTCTGCCGACAGCACCACCATCATGGTCGCGTTGGGCACGTCCACGCCGACCTCGATCACCGTGGTGGCGACGACCACGTCGATCTCGCCGGCACGGAACGCGGTCATCACCGCATCCTTCTCCTCGGTGGACATCGCGCCCGTGAGCTGCTCGATCCTGCGGCTCTCGAGCGCCGGGCTGGTGCGCAGCTGTCGCAGCGTCGTCATCACGTCGTCGACGACCACCGCCTGGGCGGCGTCGGCGGGCGCATCCCCCTCGGCATCGCTGCGCGGCTCGATGCCCTCGAGCGTGCCGGGCGAGATCGCCGGGCAGACGACGAAGGCCTGCCTGCCGCCCTCGAGCTCCTCCCGCATCCGATGCCAGATGCGGTTGAAGACGCCGGCATTCGACTTGTCCACCACGAAGGTCTGGATGGGGCTGCGCCCGGCGGGCAGCGATCGGATGGTGGAGACGTCGAGGTCGCCGAACGCCGTCATGGCGATCGTACGAGGGATGGGCGTGGCGGTGAGCACGAGCGTGTGCGGGTGGAGGCCCTTGGAGCGCAGGGCCTCGCGCTGGGCGACGCCGAATCGGTGCTGCTCGTCGATGACGACGAGGGCGAGCTCGGCGAACGTGGTCTTGTCGCTCAGCAGCGCGTGGGTGCCGACCACGATGCGGGCCTGCCCCGCGGCGATCCGCAGCATGGCGCGCTTGCGCTCGGCCGCCGGCATCTGGCCGGTGAGGAGCGTCGGCTGCAGCTCGGCGGCGAGCTCCGGGCCGAGCGCGCGCGTGATCGAGCGCAGGTGCTGCACGGCCAGCACCTCGGTGGGCGCGAGCAGCGCCGACTGGCCGCCCGACTCCGCGACCGCGAGCATGGCGCGCGTGGCGACGACCGTCTTGCCGGAACCGACCTCGCCCTGCACGAGCCGGTGCATCGCGGTGCCGCTCGCGAGATCGGCCGCGATCGCCTCCCCGGCCTGGCGCTGGTCGTCGGTGAGCTGCCACGGCAGCGCGGCGTCGAAGCGCTCGAGCAGCGGGCCCGGATGCCGCGGTGCGGTCGGCAGCGTGTCGAACCAGTCGCGCGTGGCCAGCAGGTAGGTCTGCAGCAGGAAGGCCTCGTGCCAGGCGAGCGAGTGGCGCGCGCGGTAGGCCTCCTGCTCGAGCTTGGGCGCGTGCGCCATGCGCAGCGCCTCGGTCAGCGGCAGGAGCGAGTGCTCCGAGCGCACCGCCGCCGGCACCGGGTCGGGCACCTCGCCGAGCGCGTCGAGCGCGAGCGCGACGAGCGCCTGCACCTTGGTGGTCGGGAGGGTGGCGGTCGCGGGGTAGATCGGCACGGGCTGATTCGCCCACTGCTCCGCGTCGATGCCCTCCGCCTCGTCGAACAGCTCCACATCGGGGTGGGCCAGCTGGCGCTTGTCCTGGTAGACGCCGACGGTGCCGGAGCAGAGCGCCGTGATGTCCTGGCGCAGCTGCTCGCCGCGCCATCGCTGGTTGAAGAAGGCGAGCTCGAGCTCGCTCTCGCCGTCGGTGATGGTCACGCGGGTGAGGGTGCGCGGTCGGCCCCGCTGGTCGCGCTGCAGATCGCGGTGCTCGACGGAGGCGACGCGGGCGACGACCGTCACGTGCTCGCCCGGCACGAGGCTCGCGAGCTCAGTCAGCTCGCCGCGCTTCGCGTAGCGGCGCGGCAGGTGCCAGACCAGATCGCCGAGCGTCGTCATGCCGAACGCGCGCTCGAGCTTGCCCGCGGGGCCCTTCCCGAGCACGCGCTCGAGCGGCCGCTGCAGCCCGTCGGGCAGGGCGGAGCCGCTCGCATCCTTCGTCGCCACGGAGCCAGGGTACGTCGGGCCGCCCACTGTCGGCGGCCATCCTGCGTGCTGCGCAGGTTCCGGATGCGCGAAGATGATCGCATGACGCGGATCATCGGAGGCCTCGCCGGCGGCGTGCGCCTGCACGTGCCGGTGCGCGGCACCCGCCCGACGGCGGAGCGGGTGCGCGAGGCGATGTTCAGCGCGCTCGACGCGCGCAGCGAATGCGATGGTGCCCGGGTGCTCGACCTCTTCGCCGGCTCCGGCGCGCTGGGGCTGGAGGCCGCCAGCCGGGGCGCCGAGTCGGTCGTGCTCGTGGAGCGCGACAAGGCGGCCGCGAAGGTCGCGCAGCGGAATGCGACGGCGGTCGCGGCCTCCGGCGCCGCGCTGGCGCTCGTGGAGCCGGTGGCGGCCACGCAGTTCCTGCACCGATCCGGCCGCAGCTTCGACCTGGTCTTCATCGACCCGCCCTACGACCTGCCGGACGGCGAGCTCGATGCGGTGCTCATCGACCTCGCACCGCTGCTGCAGCACCCGGCGACGGTCGTCGTCGAGCGCGCGCGCAAGGCGGGGCCGCTCGATCCGCCCGGTGACCTCGAGGTCGAGCGCACGCGCGACTACGGCGACACCCGCCTGCACTACCTGACGACCGTCGGCGCCCCTGCCGACCGCTGACGACGCGTGCTGCTGACTACGCCCGGTAGGGATCCCAGCCGCGCGGCTCGAGCGGCGCGCCGTCGAGCGTGACCCCGGCGGGCGCTCCCTCGGCGAGCGGCTCGACGCGGCCGAGCCGGTGCACCGGGTGGCCGGCCAGTTCGGCCGGCGGGGTGACGTCGCCCGGCAGCGTGCACAGCAGCGCGTGATCCTCGCCGCCGTGGAGCGCCGCCTCCAGGGTTGCGCCCAGCGCCAGCGCCTCGTGGGCGGCGCCTTCGACGCCGGCGCGATCGAGGGCGATGCGCACACCGGATGCACGCGCGATGCGCGCCGCGTCGAGCGAGAGGCCGTCGGAGACGTCGAGCATCGCGGTGGCGCCCAGGTCGCGCAGCAGGGTGCCGGCGGCGATGGGCGACACCGTCGCGACCTGCGCGGCGACCGCGCGGCCATGCGCGCCGGTGCGCAGCCGCTCGGCAGCCTCGCCCACCGGCTGCGCCGCCTCATCCTGCGCCTGCGAGAAGAGCAGCCGCAGCCCCGTGGCTGCAAGGCCGAGACCGCCGACGCACCACACCGCATCCGTCGCCCTCGCCCCCGACCGCAGCACCGGGGCACGGCCGGCGAGATCGCCGAACGCGGTGACGGCGATGGTCGCGTGCGGCGCGGTGCCGAGGTCGCCGCCGACGACGCCGCAGCCGGGCGCCATCTCGGCGATCGCATCGGCCATGCCGCGGGCGAACGCCTCGAGCGCCGACACCCGGGTGGACGGCGCGACCGCCAGTGCCACCACGAGCGACGTCGGGCGGGCGCCCATGGCGGCGACGTCGATCAGGTTGGTCGCGATGGCCTTCCAGCCCAGGTCGTGCCAGGACGACCAGCCGAGCCGGAAGTCGGCGCCCTCGAGCATGGTGTCGGTCGTCACGACGAAGCGCCCGTCGGCGGCGCGCACCACCGCGGCGTCGTCGCCCGGGCCGATGTCGGTCACGTCCCCGACCGGCAGCAGCGGCAGGAATCGGCGCAGCGCCTCGAGCTCGCCGGCCTCGTGCAGCGTGGGGTCGTCCATGACGGCAACGCTAGCCTCAGGCGGCCCTCGCGGTGATCGATAGGCTCGTCCGGTGCCTCGCATCCGCTTCTTCGCCGCCACCGCACTGGCCCTGCTGGCCCTCACCGGATGCGCGAGGGCGGTCTCGCTGCCGCCCGCTGACGAGGCGTCGGATCCCGAGTGCGCCGAGGTCATCGTGACGCTGCCCGAGTCGATCGGGGGCGGGGCCGGTGTTGCGGCGCTCGAGCGACGCGCCACCACCGCGCAGGGCACCGCCGCCTGGGGCGACCCGAGCGCGGTCACGCTGCGCTGCGGCATGCCCGCGCCGGCGCCGTCGACGCAGCAGTGCGTCTCCGTCGGCGGCGTCGACTGGCTGCAGGTGGCGCAGGAGGAGGGCGTGTTCACCTTCGTCTCCTACGGGCGCGAGCCGGCGACCGAGGTCGTCATCGACACGACGCTCGTCACGGGTGCGACCGCGCTCGACGCGGTGTCGGGCTCCGTGGAGCGCACGGAGCAGGTGGGCGCCTGCACCTAGGCGCTCGCCGGCAGCGCGGGCGGAGGCTGGACGTCAGTCGCCCGCGGGTGCCTCGGGCTGCGCGTCGGCCGCGATGACCTCCGGCAGGAACACGCGCCCGTCGTCGTGGCCGGGGTCGAGCACGATCGCGTGACCCGCGGGGATGCCGGCGGCGAGCTCGGCGCCGGTGAGCTGCAGGTGGTTGCGCGTTCGGGTCGCGAAGCCGCCGATGCGAGCGGTGGCCGTGAACGCCACCACCAGCTGCATGTCGCGGTGCGGCAGCACCAGGAACTTGCCGGATCCCGGATCGCGCGGGTTCTCGACCACCGCCGGCACCACGAGCACGGCGTCGCGCACGATCGCCCACGCGCCGGCGTGATCGGTGGTGTCGATGGTCTGCAGCGCGTCGAGGGTGGGGTTGGCCATGCCGTCCATGCTGGCAGACGCACGCGGCGCACTGGCGCTGCGTGTGGGCGGGCCCTGCGAGGATGAACACATGGCGCTCGACTTCACCGCGATCGATTTCGAGACCGCCAATGGCAATGCGGCATCGGCGTGCGCGGTCGGTCTCGTCAAGGTGCGCGACGGCATGATCGTCGAGCGCTGGTCGACGCTCATCCGGCCCCCGGCTCCCTACGACGAGTTCTGGGAGTGGAACGTCAAGATCCACGGCATTCGGCAGGCCGACGTGCTCGGCGCGCCCGACTGGGCGGCGACGCAGCGGGAGATCCTGGCGTTCGGGGGCGACGACGTCTACGTCGCCCACAACGCCGGCTTCGACAAGGGCGTGATGCGGGCCGCGGCGAAGGCGTCGCTGCTGCCTGTCCCCGACATGCGCTGGACCGACTCGCTGCGCATCGCGCGCAAGACCTATGCGCTCGAGTCCTACCGGCTGCCGGTGGCGGCGCTGGCGGCGGGCTTCGACGACTTTCGGCACCACGATGCGGCGGGCGACGCCGAGGCCTGCGCCGCGATCATCATCGGCGCGGCGCGGCGGCACGAAGTCGACGACATCACGCAGCTCGTCGCGTGCTGCGTCTCGGCGATCCATGAGATCGGGGAGCGTCACGAAGCCGTGCGCGAGCTCGAGGCGCGGCGTCGCGCTGCCCAGCGCGAGCGGCCCTGGTGGCAGTGAGCAAGCCGCTCTTGTCCCCCACGCCATAACGAAGCCATTACGATCGGCGCGGACGCGTGACGCAAGATCCGCGACATTCCGCGGAATCCTGCCCTGCCGCCGGCGCGACGATCAAACGCCAGATTCTGGCTTTCGGTAACGTCGTTCCTTGGTCAGCTGTTCCGGCTGTCCGATCCCCCAAGGACGCGGACGCTGGCGACCCCATGTCGGCGTACGTATGGTGCCGCTTCGCGACTGAGCTCGTCTCTCGCAAACGGCAGACGAACACCGCCTGTGCGGCCGCACCCGTCCACGACTGAGACCCCGATGGGGCGACAGGAGCGAACGTGAGCGAACCCCGCGCGAGAGGCGATGAGCCCGTCGTCGACGACGACATCGTCGTGCGTGTCGAGCACCTGACGAAGGTGTTCGGCAAGCGCGCCAAGGAGGCCGCCGCCCGACTCGAGCAGGGCGCCGCCCGCGAAGAGGTGGCCAAGCTCGGCACCGCCGCAGTGATCGATGCCTCCTTCGACGTCAAGCGCGGCGAGATCTTCGTGGTCATGGGCCTGTCCGGCTCGGGCAAGTCGACGCTGATCCGCATGTTGAACGGGCTTCTCGAGGCCACCAGCGGATCGGTCGAGATCGAGGGCGCTCCCGTCACCGGAATCGAACCGAAGCGACTGCGCGCCGTGCGCCGCTCGCAGGTGTCGATGGTCTTCCAGCACTTCGCCCTCCTCCCCCACCGCACCGTGCTCGAGAACGTCGCGTACGGCCTCGAGATCCAGGGCGTCGACCGCGAGCGCCGGCTCGAGCTGGCGCGCACCGTGATCGGTCGCGTCGGGCTCGATGGCTGGGAGAACCGCTTCCCGAGCGAGCTCTCCGGCGGCATGCAGCAGCGCGTCGGCATCGCCAGGGCGCTCTGCGCCGACACCCCGGTGCTGCTCATGGACGAGGCGTTCAGTGCGCTCGACCCGCTCATCCGCCGCGAGATGCAGGAGCAGCTCGTCGAGCTGCAGGCCGAGCTCGGTAAGACCATCGTCTTCATCACGCACGACCTCAACGAGGCGATGTTCCTCGGCGACCGGATCGCGGTCATGCGCGATGGCCGCATCGTGCAGATCGGCACGCCGGAGGACATCCTGACCGACCCGGCCAACGACTACGTGGCCCAGTTCGTGCAGGACGTCGACCGCACCCGTGTGCTCACCGCCGCGAGCGTCATGGAGCCGCCCGCCGCTGCCGTGCCGGTCACCATGGGTCCGCGCGGTGCGCTCAAGATCATGCGCGACATGCAGATCTCGGGGCTCCTCGTCACCGGCACGGGCCGCAAGGTGCTCGGTGCCGTGAAGGACCGCGAGGTGCTGCGCGCCATCCAGCAGGGCGAGACCGACCTCGCGAAGCTCATCGACGCCACCGTGCCGACGGTCAGCCCCGACACCAGCCTGTCGGATCTGCCGGAGCTCGCCATCACGAGCGGTCTGCCGATCGCGGTGGTCGACGCGGACGAGCGGCTGCTCGGCATCGTGCCGCGCGTGCTGCTGCTCGCCGCGCTCGGCAACGTCTCGACCGACACCTCGGAGTTCACCGTGATCGACATCCCACCGGCGATCGATCCGCAGCTCGTCACCCAGACGCTCGACGCCACGGAGGTTCCCGATGTTCGATGATCTCCGCCTTCCGCTCGGCGACTGGGTCGAGGGTGCCGTCGATTGGATCACCGCCAACGCGGCCATCCTCTTCTCGATCATCAAGACGATCGTGCAGTGGCTGTACGACGTCGTCGAGTTCGTGCTCATCGAGCCGCCGGCGATCGTGATGATCCTCATCCTGGCTGCGCTCGCCTTCGCGGTGCGCGGCTGGAAGATGGGCGTCGGCACCATCGTCGGGCTGTTCGTGATCGTCTTCGTGAACCAGTGGGACAACGCGATGGCGACGCTCGCGCTGACGCTCGTCGCTGCACTCTTCGCCCTGCTGATCGCGATCCCGCTCGGCATCTGGGCCGCGCGCAACGACACGGTCTCGACGCTCGTGCGCCCGGTCCTCGACTTCCTGCAGACGATGCCCGCCTTCGTCTACCTGATCCCGGCGATCATCCTGTTCAACATCGGCGTCGTGCCCGGCATCATCGCCACCATCGCGTTCGCGATGGCACCTGGCGTGCGCTTGACCGAGCTCGGCATCCGCGGTGTGGACGCGGAGATCGTCGAGGCCGGCACCGCCTTCGGCGCCTCGCCGGGCCGCATCCTGCGTCAGATCCAGCTGCCCCTCGCGCTGCCGACCATCATGACCGGCGTCAACCAGATCATCATGCTGTCGCTGTCGATGGTCGTCATCGCCGCCATGGTCGGTGCAGGTGGCCTGGGCCAGCCGATCGTGCAGTCGCTGCAGCGCATCGATGTCGGACTCGGTGCCGAGGCAGGGCTGTCCGTGGTGATCCTCGCGATCGTGCTCGACCGCATGACCAATGCGCTGGGCAGCCTGCAGGAGCACAGCCCGATCGCACGCGCCCGGTCCCGCCGGGCGGCAGCCGGCGCAGGCGCGATCACGGCGAACGACACGGCCGCTGCGGCGGCTCCTCAGACCGAAGCGGCCGTCCCCAGCGGTCGTTGATGGACACATGACACGAAACGAGAGAGGACGAACGATGCACAAGCGATTCATTCGAGGCACCGCACTCGCGGCAGTCGGTGCGCTCGCACTGGCAGGCTGCTCGGCAGCCGACTCGGAGCCGGAGGCTCCCGAGGGTGGCGGCGGGGCCACCTCGGACATGACTGATCTGACGATCGGTGTCTTCAACGGGTGGCCCGAGGGCGAGGCCGCCTCGTTCCTGTGGCAGGCCGTGCTCGAGGAGCAGGGCTACGACGTCGAGCTCGAGTACGCCGACGCCGGCCCCGTCTTCGCTGGCATCGCCAGCGGCGACTACGACGTGGCGCTCGACGGCTGGCTGCCGATGACGCACGCCGACTACATGGAGGAGTTCGGCGAGGACCTCGTAGACCTCGGCTCCTGGAACGACGACGCCGTGCTCACGCTCGCGGTGAACGAGAACGCCCCGATCACGTCGATCGAGGAGCTCGCCGACAACGCCGACGCCTTCGACAACCGCATCGTCGGCATCGAGCCGGGCGCCGGCCTGACGGCCGCGACGCAGGACGAGGTCATCCCGACCTACGGCCTCGACGGTATGGAGTTCGTCACCTCGTCGACGCCCGCGATGCTCGCAGAGCTGAGCTCGGCGATCGACGCCGACGAGAACATCGTCGTGACGCTCTGGCGTCCGCACTGGGCATACGACGAGTTCCCGATCCGCGACCTCGAGGACCCCGAGGGCACGCTCGGCGACGCGGAGGGCATCCACTCGATCGCCCGCGCCGGCTTCGAAGAGGACTACCCGCAGCTCACGCAGTGGCTGCAGGCCTTCAAGATGGACTCGGAGCTGCTCTTCTCGCTCGAGAACGAGATGTTCAACAGCGACGCTGACGCCAGCGACTACGAGGACATCGTCGAGGACTGGATCGAAGCGAACCAGGAGTACGTCGACGGCCTGACGGCCACGGAGTAACACTCCGCTCGACGCCGAGGGCCCCGCATCCAGCCGGATGCGGGGCCCTCTCCCGTCCCGCAGCTCGAGGAGCGCCCGCCGCAGCCCCTCCCCACCCCGTAGGTCGAGGAGCGCCCGGGCGCAGCCCGTGCGCGTCACGAGACCGGAACCAACCTGCGGCATCCACAGCGCCCCGTCTCCGTTCCCCGACCGCAGCCGCGCTCGGCCATCCTGCACCGATGCCGTACATGTACATCCTCGAGTGCGCCGATGGCTCCTACTACGTCGGCAGTACCTGGGACCTCGAGCGCCGGCTCGCCCAGCACAGCGACGGCACGGGCGCCACGTACACGAAGCGTCGACGGCCCGTACGGCTCGTGTACTCGGCATGGTTCGAGCGCATCGACGAGGCGTACGCCGCCGCGAAGCAGGTGCAGGGTTGGAGCCGGCGCAAGCGACGGATGCTGATCGAGGGACGCGCTGAGCAACGCCCAGGGTCGGGTCGCGGTCGAAGGATGCGAGGGCGCGGCGGAGCGGAAATGACTCACGACCGGTCTCGTGACGCGCGCGCCTCCGGCGAGCGCTCCTCGACCTACGGATTGCTCGCCGGTCGAGGAGCGGGCGGCGCAGCCGCACGCGTCACGAGACCCTACGGGGGTAGGTGTGCCTCGAACTACGGGGCGCTAGTCGGTGGCGGCGAGGTGTTCCAGGAGGAGGGTGCGGAAGCGCTCCGGGTCCTCGAGGTGGGGCGAGTGGCCCGCGTTCTCGAAGACGACCTCACGGTAGCTGCCGCCGTTCTCGGCGTACCGCTCGAGCACTGCCCGCGTCTGCGCCACCATCGGCTGCGGCGGCGCGGCGTCCTCGCCGGGCCACCCGGGCACGATGCCGTGCTTGCCGAGCGTGTGGAAGTCGAAGAACGACTCGTCGCCGACGATGGCGTCGTGCGCGCCGCGCAGCCACAGGATCGCCGGCTTCTCAGCCACATTGACGATGCCGGTCAGGTCGAGGTGCTTCGCCGACATGGCGTTCAGGATGCCGCGGTCGCCCGCCGCGAATCCCGGCCACGACTCGGAGGGCACGCCATCGCCGGGATAGTTGTCGTCGCCGGTCTTCGTCGTCAGCATCGACTCGACCCACAGGTCCTCGTGCTCATCCTGGAAGCCGGGTGCGACGTAGCTGCTGCGGTAGACGCTGCGCGGGCTCGAGGGCTCATCGGCCGTGGTGTCGCCGGCCGCGAGTCGTGCGACGAAGTCGCCGTTCGCTCCCCCGCCGCCGGTGCCTGCAGCATCCGGCGTGCACAACGACCCGTCGAGCCGCGTGCCGAAGCCCTGCGGCGGCAGCGGCGCCTGCAGCGTCAGCGAACGCACCAGATCGGGCCGGTCGAGCAGCAGCTGCAGCACGACGCCGCCGCCCATCGACCAGCCGAGGATGTGCGCGCTCGCGATGCCGAGCGCATCCAGCACCGATGCGACATCCTCCGAGAAGTCGCGCAGGCCGCGCGTCGCGTCGACCGGCAGCGTCTCGCTGTCGCCGAAGCCGCGCAGGTCGATCGCGATCGACGGTCGCGGCAGCGCCAGCATCAGCGGCTGGAAGAACAGCGACGACGACACGTTGCCGTGGATGAGCACGACCGGCGTGCCCTCGCCGGCATCGCGGCGGAGCACGGATGCGGTCAGTCGATCGGTTGTGACGGTGGCGGCCTCGATGCCGTCCAGGATCGTCGTCACGCGAGGATCTCCGGCTCGGTCTTCTCACGCACTTCCTCGAGCGTGACGCCCGGCGCCAGCTCGACCAGTCGTAGCCCCTCGGGCGTGACGTCGAGCACGGCCAGGTCGGTGACGATGCGATCGACGACGCCCTTGCCCGTGAGGGGCAGCGAGCACTCGTCGACGATCTTCGGCGTGCCGTCCTTCGCGACGTGCTCCATGAGCACGATCACGCGGGCGGCGCCGTGCACGAGATCCATCGCACCGCCGGGGCCCTTGACCATCTTGCCGGGGATCATCCAGTTGGCGATGTCGCCCGCGGCAGAGACCTGCATGGCGCCCAGGATCGCCGCGTCGATCTTGCCGCCGCGGATCATGGCGAACGACGTGGCGGAGTCGAAGAACGACGTGCCAGGCAGCGTCGTCACCGTCTCCTTGCCGGCGTTGATCAGATCCGGGTCGACGTGCTCCTCGGTCGGGTAGGGGCCGACGCCGAGGATGCCGTTCTCGCTCTGCAGCACGACGGTGACGTCGTCGGGCACGTAGTTGGGCACGAGCGTCGGCAGCCCGATGCCGAGGTTGACGTACATGCCGTCGTCGAGCTCCTGCGCCGCGCGGGCGGCCATCTCATTGCGTGTCAGTGCCATCTCAGCTCTCCTCTACTGCTCGGTGACCGTGCGGCGCTCGATGCGCTTCTCGATGTCGGTGCCGACCTCGATGATCCGGTGCACGAACACGCCGGGCAGATGCACGGCATCCGGGTCGATCTCGCCGGGCTCGACGAGCTCCTCGACCTGCGCGATGCAGATGCGGCCGGCCATCGCGGCGGGCGGCGAGAACTGCCGGGCGGCCTTGTTGAAGACGAGGTTGCCGTGCCGGTCGCCGCGCAGCGCATGCACGAGCGAGAAGTCGGTGGTGATGGCCTCCTCGAGCACGAACTCCTTCGCCTCGCCGTTCACGTCGAAGGTCGCGGTGGGCTTGGGCTCCGAGGCCTTCGCGACGGAGCCGTCGGCGTTATAGCGCTGCGGCAGGCCGCCCTCGGCGACCTGGGTGCCGACCCCCGTGCGGGTGTAGAAGGCGCCGATGCCCGCGCCGCCGGCGCGCAGCTTCTCGGCGAGCGTGCCCTGCGGCGTGAGCTCGAGCTCGAGCTCGCCCGTGAGGTAGCGGCGCTCGAACTCCTTGTTCTCACCCACGTAGGAAGAGGTCATCTTGTCGATCTGCCCGTTGCGGAGCAGCAGGCCGAGGCCCCAGTCGTCGACGCCGCAGTTGTTGGAGACGACCTTGAGGCCGCTCACGCCGCGCTCCTCGAGCGCCCGGATGAGCGCCATCGGGTTGCCGGAGAGCCCGAAGCCGCCGACGGCGAGCGTGGCGCCCTCGGGGATGTCCGCGACTGCTTCCGCCGCGGACGCATAGGTCTTGTCGATCGCCATCAGCGTGCCTCCTTCTGCTCTGCGTGTGTCTGGGCGGCGGGCGTGCCGCCTGCATGTGCCTGGGCGGCGGGCGTGCCGCCTGCATCTGTCTGGGCGGCGGGCGTACCGCCTGCATCTGTCTCGCTCACGGAGGTGAGGCGCCTGAGCGCCTCGGCCACCGCATCCACGCCCTCGCCCATGAGGATCGTGTAGTGGTTCGTGTGCTCGATGTCCGTGATCGAGAGCGCCGGCAGGCGTGCCCTCCAGGCCGCGATCCATGCGTCATCGTAGAGCCCGGGCGGCTCGTCGAACAGGCCCCGAGGGCTGCGCAGCATCGCGGTCGGCGTGGTGAGCGAGAGCAGCGCCTCGGTGTAGCCGTCGCGGCCGTCGAGCTCGACCAGGTTCGCGACCACCGCGTCGGGGTTCGCCGATGGCCGCAACACTGTCTCGCCGGTGCCGGGCGTGGCGACCTCGACCAGGTCGTAGTCGACGTACTCCTCGATCGCGGTGCTCCAGTAGGGCCCGAATGCCGGGTGCTCGCGCCAGAAGTCGCGGTAGGCGTCGTTCGAGGCGAAGTGCATCGTGAGGCGCTCGATGGCCGGGCCCAGCAGATCCTCCGGCGACTGCGCCGAGCCCTCCGGCGCCGGTGGCAGCGGCAGACCGCCGTCGACCAGCAGCATCGAGCTCACGAGCTCCGGGTGCGCGTGCGCGAGCCGCACGGCGACGAAGCCGCCCATCGAGTGCCCCACGACGCGCACGCTCGCGAACCCCGCGTACCGGATCGCGGCGGCGACGTCCTCCGCGTGCTGCACGAGCCCGAAGGGCGCGGGCAGGGTGCGGGAGGCGCCGCGACCGCGCAGGTCGACGGCGAGCAGCGGCGCATCCAGCCGTCGAGCGAGCGGCGTGAACGAGCGGTGGTTCGCCGTGATGCCGTGGATGGCGACCACCGGCTCCCCGGGGGCGTCGGCGTTCCACAGCGTCGCGACCAGCTCGCCGCCGTCGACCGGCACGCGCAGCGGCGTCTCGGTGCCGCCGCTGCGGGGCAGGGCGACCTCGGGCTGTGCCGTCATCGAGCGCTCCATCCGCCGTCGATGACGTACGAGGTGCCGGTGACCATGCCGGCGTGCGGGCCGGCGAGCCAGGTGGCGAGCGAGGCGACCTCCTCGGGCTCCACCAGGCGCTTGATCGCAGCCTCGGTGAGCATCACCTTCTCGAGCACCTCGTCCTCCGGGATGCCGTGCGTCGCGGCCTGGTCGGCGATCTGCGCCTCCACCAGGGCGGTCTTCACGTAGCCGGGGTTGATGCAGTTCGAGGTGACGCCGTGCGGGGCACCCTCGAGCGCGGTCACCTTCGACAGGCCCTCGAGCCCGTGCTTCGCGGCGACGTACGCCGACTTGAAGGCGGATGCGCGCAGGCCGTGCACGCTCGAGAGGTTGATGACGCGGCCGAAGCCTCGCTCGTACATGCCGGGCAGCGCCGCGCGGATCAGCAGGAACGGCGCCTCGAGCATGAGCGTGTGGATCGTGCGCCACATCTGCGGCTCATACGACTCGATCGGGGCGACGCGCTGGATGCCCGCGTTGTTCACGAGGATGTCGGCGCGCAGCTCGAGCGACTCGAGGGCTGCGGTGTCGAGGAAGTCGACCTCCCACGCCTCGCCGCCGAGCTCTGTCGCGAGCGACCGGGCGGCAGCACCGTCGCGGTCGGCGATGACCACCTCGGCGCCCTCCGCGGCGAACGCGCGAGCGATGGCGGCGCCGATGCCGGCGGCTCCGCCGGTGATGACAGCCCTGCGTCCAGCGAGCGTGCTCATGAGTCCTCCTTGGTCTCTGTCGCGGTCGCGACGGTATCGGTGGCCGGATGTGCACTGGTCGAGTGCACCGCCGTCGGGGCGTCCGCTGCGGTGCCGAGGGCCCGCTGCACGAACGCGACCATCTCATCGAAGACATGATCCGGCACGGAGGTCGCGGCGGTGCCGTAGGCCCCAGTCTCCGCGGTCGGCCACAGGACGTAGCGCATGCCGATCATCTCGCCGACGCCCATGAGCGCCCAGGCGGCCACCTCCGGGTCGATGTCGCCGATCTCGCCGTTCGCCTTCGCTCGCGCCAGACCCTCGCGGTAGCCCTCGACGATGCGCTCGTAGTGGTTGCGCATGGCGCCGGGCGAGACGTACTCGGCCTCACGCACCACCCGGTAGAGCGCGGGGTGCTCGGCGGTGAAGGCGAAGAACTCACGGAAGCCCTCGCGCTCGGCCTCCGCCCGGTTGCGGCCGCGGGCGGCGCCGTCGCTCATCGCTGCACGCACGCGCCGGTTGAGGTCCTCCACCAGGTGCTCGAAGAGATCCAGCTTCGACGCGAAGTACAGGTAGAAGGTGCCCTGCGCGACGCTTGCGCGGTCGGTGATCCGCGAGATCGAGGCGGCCTGGTAGCCCTGCTCGGCGAACACCTCCTCGGCGGCGATCAGCAGCTTGGCCTTGGTCTGCTCGCCGCGCTTCGTCCTCGGCTGGTTCACGGGGCATCCGCCGTCTCTGCCGCGAAAGCGGCCGTGAGCGCACGACGGAGCGGCTTGCCGCTGCTGGTGCGGGGAATCTCGTCGACGACGAGGAACCGCTTGGGGTGCTTGAAGTCGGCCAGGCGACCGTCCAGGTGGGCGCGCAGCGCCGCGTCTGCCACCGGCTCCGCCAGCACGACCCAGGCGACCAGCGCCTCGCCCCAGCGCTCGCTCGGCACGCCCGCGACGGCCGCGTCGTGCACGGCGGGGTGATCGAGCAGCGCCAGCTCGACCTCGATCGGCGCGATCGACTCGCCGCCGGATCGCACGATGTCCTTCACCCGATCGACGATGCGGATGCGGCCCGCGGCATCGCGCGCGACGAGGTCGCCGGTGCGCAGCCACGACCCGTGCATCGCCGCAGCGGTCGCCTCGGGATCGCGGAAGTAGCCGGGGAAGACGGCCGGCCCGCGCACGAGCAGCTCGCCCGCTCCGGGTCCGTGCACGACCCGATCGTCGATGAGCAGCGCGAGGTCGACATGCGGGTAGGCGCGGCCCACGGTGCCGGCATCGGAGTCGTCGTGGCAGAGCGTGACGTTGGGGGCCGCCTCGGTGAGGCCGTAGCCCTGCTGCACGCGCATGCCGCGCTGCTGCAGCTGCTCGGCGGCGCGCGGATCGAGCATGCCGCCGCCGACGACGGCGGTGCGGATGCTCGACAGGTCGCGCGCGGCGAAGTCAGGGTGCTGGATGAGGGCGCGGAAGGTCGTCGGCACGCCCATGGTCGCCGTGACGCGGTGGCGCTCGATGAGCGCGAGCGCGCGCCCGGCGTCGAAGGTGCGCTCGAGCACGACGCGGGCGCCCACCCACCACGCCAGCAGCGGCTGGACGTTCCAGCCGGCGACGTGATGCTGCGGCAGCACCTGCAGCACGACGTCCTCCGGCGTGAGCGGCGTCGCGCGCGAGAGCGCCAGGTTCGCCCACGCGCAGTTCGCATGCGTGAGCACGACCGCCTTCGGAGCACTCGTGGTGCCGGAGGTGAAGAGCATCAGCAGGCCGTCGTCGTCGGCCGGGCTCCCGTGGCCGAGCGGCCGTGCCGCCTCCGGCACCTGGTGCTCGACGCCCGCGGCGCCGAGCATGGTGATGGGGATGCGGTGGTCGGCGCGCTGCGCGAGCGCCGCCTCGGCGACGGGCCGGTGGTCGTCCTCGACCAGCAGCAGCGAGGGGTCGGCGATCGTCAGCTGCGCGGCCAGCTCTGCCGCGGTGAGGCGCCACGAGAGCGGCACGAGCATGGCGCCGGCCTTGGCGCAGGCGAACAGCAGCACGACCTGGTCTGCCGTGGAGCCGGTGATGGTGGCGATCCGTGACCCGCGGCCGTGCCCGGCCTCGCCCAGCGCATGCGCGAGCGACGTCGCCCGCGCCTCGAGCTCGCCGTACGAGACGACGACGCCGCGATCGACGATCGCCGGGCGCGCGGAGTCGGTCGCGGCGCGGTCGGTCGTCCATCGGCCCAGGGTCAACGGGCCCGGCGTCGTCGCATCGGGTGCCATCTGCCTAGGCTTCCACGTCTTGCAGCACCGCGGGCTCCTCGGCCTCCTGCTTCCGCTCGCGCCGCTTCGTCACCCGCCCAGCGAGACCGACGATGCCGCCGGGCGCGAACATGACCACGAGCACGAACAGCATGCCGAGGATGAACAGCGGCTCCGACAGCGGGATCCGCAGCACCGCGGGCAGGTCCTGGATCCACGCCGACGAGGCGAGCGCCGAGAGCCGCTGGTCGAGCAGCGTGTAGACGATGCCGCCGACGATCGCGCCCCAGCGGTATCCGACGCCGCCGAGCACCACGATCACGAGCAGCGTGAGCGTGAAGTCGCTGGCCGAGATGCGCGGGGTGGCGGCCGACTGCAGCAGCATGAAGCCCATGCCCGCGACGGCCGCGAGCACCGCCGCGGCGGCGAACAGGAACAGCCGCACGAAGTAGGGGCGCAGGCCCAGCACCGTCACGCGCAGCTCGTTCTCGCGCGACGCGGCCACGACGTGACCGAGCCGTGAGCGCTCCACCCACACGCACGCCAGGTAGACGAGCACCAGGATGCCGAGCGCCAGCCAGTAGAGGTTGCGGGTGTTGACGACGCCGACGAGCATGTCGGGCACGACCGAGACGTCCAGTCGCACGCCCTCCTCACCGCCCGTGAGGCCGCCGACGTTGCGACGGATGAGCACGTTCATCGCCTGGGCGACCGCGAGGGTGACCATGGCGAACGAAATGCCGGTGACCCGCAGCGCGAGCGCGCCGACGAGGTTGCCGAGCACGAGCGCCACGAGCAGCGTCAGCACGATCGAGACCATGAAGACGACCGCAACCGGCATCCCGCTGGGCGCGAGCAGCTTCAGGATGATGCCGAGGCCGTAGGCACCCGCGGCGAAGAACATCGCGTGGCCGAACGACAGCAGGCCGGCGATGCCGAAGATCAGGTGGTAGCTGAGCGCGAGCGCCGCGATGAGCATCGCGTAGGCGAGCACCGTGAGCGTGCCCGGCGTGTAGGTCGGGCCGGGCAGCACGCCGGGGATGCTGATGTTGAGCAGCGGCAGGATCGCGGCGAGCACCACGACGACGGCGCCGATGGCGAGCGTGCCCCAGGGGGATTTCAGGAAGGTGCGCATCATCGTCTCCTAGTGCTTGACCTTGCCCATGAGGCCGGTGGGTCGGATGAGCAGGACCGCGGCGAGCGCGAGCACGATCGCGAGGTCGCCCGTGCCACCCAGATAGAAGTTGGCGAACTGCTGGACGACGGCGACGAGCACGGATGCAATGGCCGCGCCCGTGAGCGAGCCGAGGCCGCCGATGACCGTGACGATGAAGGCGTAGATGAGCAGCGAGGTGCCCTGGTGCGCGGCCACCTGGCCGTAGTAGACCGAGGCGAGCACGCCGCCGAGCCCCGCGGCCGCGCCGCCGATCGCGAAGACGATCGTGAACGCGCGGCGCACGTCGATGCCGAGCGCGGTGACCATCGTGCGGTTCTCGACGCCCGCGCGGATGATGAGGCCGTAGCTCGTGCGCTGCAGGAAGAGCACGATGAGTGCGAGCACCACGACGGCGCTGCCGATCAGCAGCCAGCGATCGTTCGGGATGTTGGCGCCGAGCACGTTCGTCGTCTCCCCCAGCCAGGACGGCAGGCGGATCTGGATGGGGTCCGTGCCCCAGATGCCCTCGAAGAGCGCGACCGAGGCGAGCCCGAGCCCGACCGTGACGAGCACCTGCTCGATGTGGCGGTTGTAGAGCGGCCGGATGAAGACGAGCTCGGTGATCGCGGCGACGAGGGCGCCGACGACGAGGCCGACGAGCATCCCCACCAGCAGGCCCGCCCAGGAGCCGTCGCCGAGGCGGCGTCCGACCTCCCAGCCGAGGAAGCCGGCCAGCGTCAGGAACGAGCCGTGCGCGAAGTTGAGCACCCCCATGAGGCCGTAGATGAGCGAGAGACCGCTCGCGACCAGGAAGTAGAGGGCGCCGAGGCCGACGCCCGTGATGAGCAGGAGCAGGACGGTGCTCACGCAGCCTCCTCGTCGGTGGAGACGCCGAGGTGACGGTGCACGAGATCGGAGTCGAGGAATTCGGCGGCCGGGCCGGTGTGGACCACGGTGCCGCCGGAGAGCACGATGACGGTGTGCGCGAGGTCGCGCACGACCTGCAGGTTCTGCTCGACGAGCAGCATGGGGGTGCGCTCGGCGGCGGCCTCGAGCGCCTTGGTGACGGTGCCGACGATCAGGGGCGCGAGGCCCTTCGTCGGCTCGTCGACCAGCAGCAGCCGATTCTCGTTCATGAGGGCGCGCGAGAGCGACACCATCTGCTGCTGACCGCCGGAGAGCGTGCCGGCCTGCTGGCGGGAGCGCTCAATGAGCTCGGGGAAGAGCTCGGCGACGATGCCGCGGTTGGCGGTGCCGCCGCGCTCGGCGAGCCGCAGGTTCTCCTCCACCGTCAGCTGTCCGAAGACCTCGCGGTCCTCCGGCACGTAGGCGATGCCGCGCTGCACGATGCGGTGCGTCATCAGGCCATCGATGCGCTCGCCGGCGAAGGTGACCTCGCCGGTGCGCTCGTAGAGGCCGAGCAGCGCCTTGATGGTCGACGACTTGCCGACGCCATTGCGGCCCAGCAGTGCCGTGACGCCGTGCTCGGCGACATCGAAGGAGGCGTTCTCGACCACCTGCTGGCCAGCGATCCGCGCGTTGAGGCCGCGCACGGTCAGGATGGCGGTCATACGGTCTCTCCCAGGTAGGCCTTCTGTACGGCGGGATCGGCCATGATGGCCGTCGGTGTGTCGATGGCGAGCAGCTCGCCGTGGTGCATGACCGCGACCCGGTCGACCAGGCCGAGCAGCACCTCCATGTGGTGCTCGACCATCAGCACGGTGCGGCCGGAGGCGTGCAGCCTGCGGATGACCTCCACGAGGCCGGCGACATCGCCGGAGCCGACGCCGGCCATCGGCTCGTCGAGCAGCACGACCTCGGGCTCGGTGGCAAGCAGCATGGCGATCTCGAGCTTGCGCTTGTCGCCGTGCGACAGCACGCCTGCCGAGGTGGTCAGGTGGTGGGCGAGGCCCACCTCGTCGAGGCACCGAGCGGCGACGCCCGCTGCCTCGTCGTCGGCTCGGGGGAACTTCCAGGGGCTGGTCGCTCCCCCGAGCTTCGACTGCGCCGCGAGGCGCACGTTCTCCTCGGCGGTGAGACCGGGGAAGACGCTGGATGTCTGGAACGTGCGGCCGAGACCGACCCGCGCCCGCTGATGCACCTTGTGGGTGGTGACATCCTTCCCCGCCAGCAGCACCGAGCCGCTCGTGGGGATCATGACACCCGAGATGATGTTGAACAGCGTGGTCTTGCCAGCGCCGTTGGGGCCGATGACCCCCACCATCTCACCCGTCGCGACCTGCATCGAGACGTCGTGCAGAATGCGCGCGCCTCCGATCTGCAGGCCGACGGCATCCAGGACGAGCGCGGGACGATCCGGCATCGCGGTCGCTGCCTACTCGCCCGCGACGGCCGGGGCGACTGCCTCGGCGTCAGCGGTCTCGATGAGCTCCGGCACCCAGGTGCCGGCCTCGTCGACCAGGCGCACCTGGAACATCGGCTGGATCAGCGCGTGGTCCTCTGCGCGGATGGTGAGCTCGCCCTTGATCGAGTCGAAGGTCCAGCCCTCCAGTGCGCCGATCATCGCGTCGACGTCGCCCTGACCCTCGGTGATCGCGTGCACGAGCATCTGCGCGCCGACGAAGCCGTCGGGCGTGAAGAGGTCGGCCTCGTTGCCCTGCTCCTCGAGGTAGGCGTCCATCGCCTGCGAGGCCTCGTTGTCGGTCGCACCCGGGAAGTAGTGGTTCAGGAACTGGATGTCGCCCGAGCCCGGGCCGTACGCCTGGTACGACGCGCGGTCGGCGAGGCCGGTGACGACGGTCGTGTCGGCGAGCACCTGCTGCTGTGCGAGCGCCTCCCACATGGCGCCGGTGGTGGCACCGGCCCACGCCACGAACACCAGGTCGGGGCTCGCGGCCGCGATCTGCTGCGCGAACGGGGTGAACTCGGTCGCGTCCTCGGCGACGAGGATCGGCGTGACGGTCGCGCCCTGCGCGCCCAGCACGGCCTCGACCGATGCGACGTTGCCCTGGCCGAACGCGTTGTCCTGCGCGAACACGACGATGTTCGAGCCGTCGACGCTGTCGAGGAAGGTGGCTGCGGTCGCGACATCCTGCAGGGTCTGGCGGCCGGAGCGGAAGGTCTGGTCGTTGACGCCCGTGATGGCGTCCGCTGCGGCGGGGCCCGAGAGGAACAGCACGTTGTTCTGCGCCGCCTGCTCGGCGACCGCGAGCGCGACGCCGGAGGCGACCGAGCCGCCGATGATCTGGTAGCCCTGGCCGATGACGTCCTTGGCCTGGGTGACCGCCGTGTCCGGGTTGCCCTGGTCGTCGATCCACTCGATGTTGAGCTCGATGCCGTCGATCTCGCCCGTGCCGTCGGTGGCGTAGTCGAGGCCTGCCTCGAAGCCCTGCTGGTAGCTCTCGCCGTAGGCGGCGAGCGGGCCGGTGATCGAGGTGATCATGCCGACGTTGACGGCGACCGTCTCGGTCGCGCCCTCGGAGCCGGAGGCTTCGCTATCGGTCGGTGCCGAGGTGGTCGGCGCGCACGCCGTGAGCGCGAGCGCCGCGATGGCGACGCCCACTCCGGCGAACTTCGTTGTCCTGCGCATGAGTTGCCTTTCGAGGTGTGCGAGCCTCAGCGGGCGATACTCGGCTGGCGAGTCGGCACGCCCTCGTGCGGCTTCACGGTGTCAGAACCTGACAGGTGGTTCAGGTCTCAGGTCAAGCATGCGATCGTCCTGAGGGATTGTCAAACGCACGCCCCCACCGTGACCGGATCGTGACCATCCCGCCGCCGCCCCCGCACCGCACCGCGCCGCACCGCACCGCGCCGCACCGCGCATCCGCGCATCCGCCACGGCCGCGGCACCGAACCGGCGACTGGTGCTGTTGCGCCCGAGCAGGGCTGGCAGGCCAGCACCAGTCGGGCGCAACCGCACCGCTCAGCGACCGGGGCGAGCCGGCGGGCGGGAGGGCGGGCGGGCCTGCGGGCGCTAGGCAGCCCAGCGGGCCGCGAGGCGGTCGTAGCTCGCCTCGACGCCGACATCCATGCCGCTCGCGTAGGCGCCGTCGCGGATCTCCTTCGACGCGTAGACCGTCACGGTCCGCATGGTGGTGACGCCGTCGACCTCTGTGAGCGTGGTGGTGTTCGTCGACGGCGGGAGCTCCATGCCCTGCATCGCCGAACCGCCCATCCGCTCGACGGTGACGATGCGGTGCGGCTCCTCAGCCTCGAGCACCTCCCCCGCGATCTCGAGCTCGCCGTCGCTGTCGACCCACACCCAGCGGAACGAGCCGCCGGCGCGCATGCCCATCTCGCAGGTCGGGAACTCGGTCTCCGGGTTGGGGCCGAGCATCCAGGTGCGCACGATCTCGGGGTCGGTGTAGGCCTTCCATACCTCGCTCGCCGGAGCGGCGAAGTCGCGCTCGTAGGCGATCGAGGTGTCATCGGGCAGTTCGAATCGTGTCTTCATCATCATTCCTTCGGTGGGTGGCCGGATGCGTCCGGCCGGGATCCCGACGAGAGGTGCGCATCGAGGCGGTCGAGTCGGGCGTCGACCTGCACCTCGAACTGCGAGACGAACACCGCGGCGCGGATCAGCGGCGCGAGTTCGATCAGGCGGTGGATGCGCTGCGCATCGCGCTCGGCCCGCACGAGCCCCGCCTCCCCCAGCACCTTGAGGTGCTTGGAGACGGCGGGCTGGCTGAGACCGGCGAGCGCGGTGAGCTCGGTGACGGTCGCGGGACCCGAGCGCAGCCGCAGCAGGATGCGGCGGCGCGTGCGATCGGCGAGCGCAGCGAAGATGCGGTCGAGGGTGTCGTCGTCGACACTCGGCTGCGCCATGCTGCACCTCGCTTCCATCGCCAAGCAGTTCTATAACTCACTAGCAATGTACGCGGCGTCCGGGACTGGGTCAAGCCGTGCTTCCGCCCGCGACGGTCGCGGCACGACCGACCAGTCGTTCGAAGGGCCCCCGCGACCCGCTGGACGCCAGCAGGGCCCCGATCGCGAGCGCGATCGCCAGCTGCAGCGCCCAGCCGCTCCATCCGGTCACGAGCGTGGGGGCGGCCTCGATGAGCGCCCCGGCCGCGACCGAGTAGCCGACCACGTGCACGATGTAGATCGTCAGCGGAGCGCCGCCCGCAGCCCGCAGCGGCTCGAGCGTGCGCCGGGTGCGCGGCGACATCCGCTGCACCAGCAGGCCGAGCAGACCGATGGCGAGGAGCGCAATGCCTGCCGTGCGCGCCATGTCGGCGGGCGTGCCGGTGTGCGGCGCGGCCAGCGCCTGCCAGAGCAGCCCCTCGTCGGGCGCCGCTCCGTAGCCGTTGGCCAGCAGCAGGTCGCGCGCCAGCGAGGGCTCCCCCGGCGCGACGGTGTCCGTGAGCAGCAGCACGGCGAGCTCGCTCATCGCCACGCCGATGCCGGTCAGCAGCGCGCCGATGCCCGCGAGCCGCGTGAGCATCGCGCGCTCCGTCCCGCTGGCCCTCGCCGCCAGCAGCCACCGGGCCGCGAGCATCCCGATCACCAGGTAGCCGAGCCAGATGAGCGCGGGATAGACCCCCGTGAGCAGCACGTCGTCGAGCGCCGCCAGCAGCGACTCGAGCGGTCCGAGCTCGCTCGAGCCGCGGTGCAGCGACGGCAGGTGCGTGCTCGCCCACGCCACCACCGAGCCGCCGCCGACCGCGATCACTGCCGCGAGCGCAGCCAGCAGCCACGAGCGCGCGAGCAGCAGCGGGGCGGTGAGCGCGATGGCGACGCCGAAGGGCACGAGCACCACGTAGACCGCGCCCGCCAGCGGCGCGATCAGCACGCCCAGCACCGCCACGACCGCGCCGCGCGCCACGGTCGACCGGATGGCGCCGGCTCGATCGCCTGCCTGCAGCCGGGCACGCCCGGCGAGGGTGACGCTCACGCCGCCGAGCACGGCGAAGAGCGTCGATGGCGGCCCGTCGATGAGCGCGACGATGGCGGCCGGGGTCGATTCAGCGCCGCCGAACGTGTGCGCGGCCATCATTCCCGCGACGGCGACGAGGCGCGCCAGGTCGACGCCGATGAGCCGCGCGGAAGCCGCGGGCCCGGCGCCTGGATTCCCCGATGGGGGGTGCGGAATGCCGCTCACGGCACCATCGTGCCGCACGCAGCCGGGCCGAGCCGACGGATCGGTCGGATGCTGTGCGCGAGCACGTCAGCTGCGCGACCACTCCTTCTCGAGCCACTTCTCGGCGCGGTGCTCGGCGATCACGCGACGCGCGGTGCCGGTCTTCGAGCGCAGCACGAGCGACTCGGTGCGGATCAGCGGGCCCTTGCGGCGCACGCCGTCGAGCAGCTGCCCGTCCGTGACGCCGGTGGCGACGAAGTAGGTGTTGTCGCTCGCGACCAGGTCATCGAGGCCCAGCACGCGGTCGAGGTCGTGGCCCGCAGCGAGCACCTTGCGGTGCTCCTCGTCGCTCTGCGGCGACAGTCGGCCCTCCATGAAGCCGCCCAGCGCCTTGATCGCGCACGCGGTGATGACGCCCTCGGGGGTGCCGCCCGCTCCCGCGCACATGTCGATGCGGCTCTCCCAGCGAGAGGCGTTGATGCCGCCGGCGACGTCGCCGTCGCGCATGAGGCGCGTGCCGGCACCGGCCGCGCGGATGTCCTCGATGAGCTCAGCGTGGCGGGGGCGGTCCAGCACGGCGACGACGATGTCCTCGACGTCCTTGCCCGTGGCGCGCGCAAACTCGCGGATGTTGTCGCCGATCGACTGCTCGAGCGAGATCACGCCGAGCGCCTCGGGGCCGGCGACGAGCTTGTCCATGTAGAAGGCATCCACCGGGTCGTACATCGTGCCGCGGTCAGCGACGGCGATGACGCTCAGCGCGTTCTGCCGGCCGGCCGCCGTGAGCGAGGTGCCGTCGATCGGGTCGACCGCGATGTCGGCGGAGGGGCCGCGGCCGTTGCCGACGTGCTCGCCGTTGAAGAGCATCGGCGCCTCGTCCTTCTCGCCCTCGCCGATGACGATCACGCCGTCGAAGGCGACGGTCGCCAGGAAGGTGCGCATCGCGTCGACCGCGGCACCGTCGGCGGCGTTCTTGTCGCCGCGGCCGATGTGCGGCACCGCACGGATAGCGGCCGCCTCGGTCGCGCGCACCAGCTCCATGGCGAGGTTGCGGTCGGGGTTGTCGAAGACCGGGGCCTTCTGCGATTCGCTCTGCGGCACGGGGAGTCCTCCATTGGATCGGGCGTCCTCCGAGCCTACTGACGGATGCGGTGCCGTCGGCGAGGAAGTCCGGGGAAAGTAGCGCGCTTCCTTCGCGGCTGACGTCTCAGTCGAGTTCCGCGAGCACGTCCGCGATCGCCGAGAGGATGACCGCCGACGAGGACGCGCCGGGGTCTGGGTAGCCCAGGTCGGGCGTCGAGGCGTCGAAGCGGTCCTCGAAGGCTGCGGTCTCGACCGCTGCCTCCTCGGCGACGCCGGCGGCGTGCGCCGCGGCATCGACGCCGGGCTCGCCGCGCTCGAGGTGCACGTGCGCATCGCCGAGCGCGGGCGCGAGCGTGTCGACGATCGACTTGTCGCCCACGTGAGCATCGGTGGACGACTCGAGCGCCTTGAGCGCCGCATCGACGATCGCCACCGGCCCCTCGTCGAGCGCGCTCGCCGCTGCCGTGCCCATAGCACCCCACAGCGAGTTGGCGCCTCCCTCCTCGGCCGCCCACGCGGTCGCGGCGGCGGCGAGCGCCTGCCCCTCGCCGGCGTCGGCGGCTGCCGCCCTGGCGGCGGTCGCGCCCGCCAGGATGTGCGTGCCGTGGTTGCCGTCGTCGGCGACGGCGTCGAGGGCGTCGAGCTCCTCCCGCGCTTCGGCGAGCGCGACCACGATGCGGTCGAGTGCCGCGCGGACGATGGCGTCGTGCTGGTGCATGGTGCCTCCTTGGCGCTCCCCCGGCGATGCCGGCGCGTGCCTGAAGCCTAGACCGCGCGGCCGAACACGCGACGGGCAGCACGCGACGGGAGTCACCGATCCATCCCATGGGAGCGCCTCGCGACCTAGACTGATCCCGATCCCGCGCGGCCCGCGAACGGCGACCCGCGCCCCAGACGAGTCAGGAGCTGTGCCATGCCAGTCGCGACACCGGAAGAGTATGCAGAGATGCTCGACAAGGCGAAGACGAACGCCTTCGCCTACCCCGCCATCAACGTCTCGTCGTCGTCGACGATCAACGCGGTGCTGCAGGGCCTCACGGAAGCCGGCTCCGACGGCATCATCCAGGTCACGACCGGCGGTGCCGACTTCTTCGCCGGCCAGAGCGTGAAGAACCGGGCAGGCGGTGCGATCGCGTTCGCCCGCTTCGTCACCGAGGTCGCGAAGGCCTACCCCATCACGGTCGCGCTGCACACCGACCACTGCCCGCAGGACGCACTCGACGGCTTCGTCTTCCCGCTGCTCGAGGCGAGCGAGGAAGAGGTCAAGGCGGGCCGCGCACCGCTGTTCCAGTCGCACATGTGGGATGGCTCGGCCGTGCCGCTCGAGGAGAACCTCGAGATCGCCAAGCAGATCCTTCCCCGCACGCACGCGCTCAACCAGGTGCTCGAGGTCGAGATCGGCGTGGTCGGCGGCGAGGAGGACGGCGTCAGCCACGAGATCAACGACCAGCTGTACACGACGCTCGACGATGCGATCGCGACCGTCGAGGCGCTCGGCCTCGGCGAGCACGGCCGCTACATGGCGGCGCTCACCTTCGGCAACGTGCACGGCGTCTACAAGCCGGGCAACGTCAAGCTGCGCCCCGAGCTGCTGGGGGACATCCAGAAGGGCATCGCCGAGAAGTACGGCACCGGCCCGAAGCCGCTCGACCTCGTCTTCCACGGCGGCTCGGGCTCGTCGGATGAGGAGATCTCGACCGCGGTCGCGAACGGCGTCATCAAGATGAACATCGACACCGACACGCAGTACGCGTACACGCGCTCGGTCGCGGGCAGCATGTTCGCCGGCTACGAGGGTGTGCTGAAGATCGACGGCGAGGTCGGCAACAAGAAGGTCTACGACCCCCGCGCATGGGGCAAGGCGGCGGAGTCGGCCATGGCTGCGCGCGTCGTGTCGGCCACGCAGCAGCTCGGCTCGGCAGGCTGGTCGAGCAAGTAGCGCGAACGACGACGGGCCCCTCGCGCTGAGGGGCCCGTCGTCGTCTGGAGCGGCCTACTCCCAGTCGTTCGACTCGATGATGCTGTCGGTGCCCTCGGGGAGCACCGTGTCGTCGACACCGTTGTCATCGGTGTCGATGCCGGCCTGCGTGCCACCGTGCTCATCGGGGATGTCGGCGGGGTCGTCGGACTCCCACTCCTCGTCGCGCACCTCGGCGCCCTCGGGCGCATCCTCGTTGTCGATCTCGTCGAGGTCGTCGGTCGCGAGCACGCGATCGTTCTCCGCCGGCTCGCCGAGCGACTCGTCGAAGTCCTCGCCCTCGGCCATCTGGTCGGCCCATCGGTCGTCCTGCGGCTGGGCGTCCGTCGTTGCCCCCTGGGGCTGTGCGTCAGTCATGGATCGATCGTATCGACGCCACCTCGACGCCACCAGGGGATGCGCGTCGGTCAGCGCTTGCGGCTGGGGCGCAGCTCCTTGGGCAGCGAGAAGATCAGATCCTCCTCGGCCGTGCGCACCTCGGTGACGCTGCGGTAGCCGGCATCCTCGAGCTCCTGCAGCACCTCGCGCACGAGCCCCTCCGGCACGCTCGCGCCGCTGGAGACACCGATCGACTCGACGCCCTCCAGCCACTCCTGCTGGATCTCGCTCGAGTAGTCGATCCGATAGGCGGCCTTGGCGCCGTGCTCCAGCGCGACCTCCACGAGGCGCACCGAGTTCGACGAGTTGGCGCTGCCGACCACGATCACGAGGTCAGCCTCCGGAGCCACCTTCTTGATGGCGACCTGGCGGTTCTGCGTGGCGTAGCAGATGTCGTCGCTGGGCGGATCCTGCAGGTTCGGGAAGCGCATGCGCAGCCGGCGCACCGTCTCCATCGTCTCGTCCACCGAGAGCGTGGTCTGGCTGAGCCACACGAGGTGGTCGGGGTTCTGCACCACCACCGTGTCGGCCTCGTCGGGGTTGTTGACGATCGTGACACGCTCCGGAGCATGTCCGGCGGTGCCCTCGACCTCCTCGTGCCCCTCGTGCCCGATGAGCAGGATCTCGTAGTCGTCGCGCGCGAAGCGCACGGCCTCGCGGTGCACCTTGGTGACGAGCGGGCAGGTGGCGTCGATCGCCTCCAGCCCGCGATCGGCCGCCTCCTGCACCACGGCCGGGCTGACGCCGTGCGCGCTGAAGATGACGCGCGATCCGGTGGGCACCTCGTCGACCTCGTCGACGAAGACCGCGCCCTGCTCGGTCAGCTGCGAGACGACGTGCTTGTTGTGCACGATCTCCTTGCGGACGTAGATGGGCGCGTCGTACTGCCCGAGCGCCTTCTCGACCGCCAGCACCGCGCGGTCGACGCCGGCGCAGTAGCCGCGAGGGGCGGCGAGCAGGATGCGCTTCTCACCCGCGACGGGCCGATCCTGGAGCCGACCTCGGCGGACTGCGGGCCGCGGCATGTCCAGCGGCACCCTTCCATTCGTGATCGTCACCCGCCCAGTCTACCGTTGGTGCGAGGCGGCGGCCCCGGAGGCCGCATCGAGCGAGCAGACTGAGGAGCAGCATGGCCGAGCGCATCACGGGCACGCCCGACGAGCCGTGGAGCGTCGCCCAGCTCGGCACCGAGCTGAAGAGCTACATCGGCCGGCTCGGCCACCTGTGGATCGAGGGCGAGATCACCCAGTGGTCGAACTCCCGCGGCAACGTGTTCGGCAAGCTGAAGGACGTCACCGGCGACGCCACCGTCTCCTTCAACGTCTGGAGCTCGGCGCTCAGCCGCATCGAGGGCGAGTTCGCGCAGGGCGACCGCGCCGTGCTACTCGTGAAGCCCGACTACTGGCCGCGCGGCGGCACGCTCTCGATGGTCACCCAGCAGATCCGTCATGTCGGCCTCGGCGACCTGCTCGCCCGGCTCGAGGCGCTGCGGCGGAAGCTCGCCGACGAGGGGCTGTTCGCAGCCGCTCGCAAACGCCCGCTCCCGTTCCTGCCCAACCGCATCGGGCTCATCACCGGGCGCGACTCCGATGCCGAGAAGGATGTGCTGCGCAACGCCCAGCTGCGCTGGCCGGGCGTGGAGTTCCGCGTCGAGCACGCGGCGGTGCAGGGCGACCAGACCGTGCCGACGGTGCTCGCCGCGCTCGCGCGGCTCGAGGCCGACCCCGAGGTCGACGTCATCGTCATCGCGCGGGGCGGCGGCGACTTCCAGAACCTGCTGGGCTTCAGCGACGAGGCGCTCCTGCGCGCGGTCGCGGCGGCCAGCACGCCGATCGTCTCGGCGATCGGGCACGAGGCGGATCGTCCGCTGCTCGACGAGGTCGCCGACCTGCGGGCGTCGACGCCCACGGATGCCGCGAAACGGATCGTGCCGGACGTCGCCGAGGAGCTCAACCGCATCACGCAGGCGCGCGCGCAGCTGCGCGCCCGCGTCACGCAGCACGTGCAGCGCGAAGCAGAGCGGCTCGAAGCGTTCCGCACCCGCCCGGCGCTCGCCCGGCCGGAGACGATGATCGACTCGCTCGCGCAGGATCTCGCTCGCCTGACCGCGCGCAGCGACGAGCTGACCGCGCGCACCGTCGACCTGGGCGGGCAGCGGCTCGACCACCTGCGGCAGACGCTGCGGGCGCTCAGCCCGCAGGCGACGCTCGATCGCGGCTACGCGGTCGTGCAGACGGCCGCGGGGAGCGTGCTGCGCTCGGCCAGCGACGCCACTGCCGGCGACCCGCTGCTCGTGACGGTGGCGGCCGGGAGCCTGGACGCATCCGTCGTCGCCGTGCACACCGACGCCGGCCCCGCCGCTGCCGCTCCCGACCCGGCCTGAGCGTGCACGCATGGGCGACGCGGCCCGACGCGGGCCCGCGCACGCCGGTAGACACGCGCACGCCGGTAGACACGCGCACGCCGGTAGACTCGGGCCGTGAGCACTCCCGTGAATGACGATGTCGCCGAGCTCTCGTACGAGCAGGCGCGAGACGAGCTCGTGCGCGTCGTGACGGCGCTCGAGTCGGGCGGTGCGTCGCTCGAGGAGTCGCTCGCGCTCTGGGAGCGCGGGAACGCGCTGGCCGATCGTTGCGAGCAGTGGCTGCAGGGCGCCAAGCAGCGGCTCGACGCCGCCCGCAGCGCCGATGCATCGCGCGCGAGCGACACCGCGGCGAGCGGCACGCCGGGGGCTGACGAGGCATGAGCCGCAAGGAGCCGCGCATCGTCGCAGAGCTCGGCCGGCCGGAGACGCCCGACGAGACCTTCGCGCGCAAGGCCGCCGCGTCGCGACGCCACCGCGAGAACCGCAGCTTCGTCAACTTGATCGCGGCGCTCATCGTCTGCCTCGCCGTCGTGCTCGTCATGGTGCTCGTGGTGGTGCGACCGGACGTGCCAGAGCGGGAGCCGATCGACGTGCCGGCGGCCGCGGCCGGAGCCCAGGCCATCACCGATGAGCCGCTGCTCGCGCCCGACCTGCCCGAGGAGTGGGCGGCGAATGTCGCCGAGGTGCGCACCGGCGCCGATGACGTGATCACCTGGTACGCAGGCTACGTCACGCCCGAGCAGCAGTTCCTCTTCTTCCGCCAGGCGCTCGACGCGAACCCCACCTGGCTCGTGGCCGCGATCGACCAGGCGACGCCCACGGGCGAGCGCACGATCGATGGGATCACCTGGATCGAGCACGACCAGCGCCAGCTGGAGGATCCGGGCAACCTCGAGTACGTGCTCACCACCGAGCAGGGCGCCTCCACGGTGGTCGTCGGCGGCACCGCCGACGACGCGGAGCTCCAGATGTTCGCCGAGGCCGTGAGCGCACAGCTCACTGCTGGCGAGTAGCCACCCAGACACGAATCCCGCCAAGCGAAAGGCACAGCGAAGTGAACGACGTCGACTACCGGATCGAGCACGACACCATGGGCGAGGTGCGCGTGCCCAAGAACGCGCTCTACGCGGCGCAGACGCAGCGCGCGGTCGAGAACTTCCCCATCTCCGGCTCCGGCCTCGAAGCCGCGCAGATCGTCGCGCTCGCACGGATCAAGCGCGCGGCCGCGATCGCCAACCGAGAGCTGGGCGTGCTCGACGGCTCGATCGCCGAAGCGATCGTCGCCGCTGCTGACGAGATCATCGGCGGCGCGCACCACGACCAGTTCCCGGTGGACACGTACCAGACCGGCTCGGGCACGTCGTCGAACATGAACATGAACGAGGTGCTCGCCGCGCTCGCTACCAAGCACCGCGCCGACGCCGACGGCGCCGTGCACCCCAACGACCACGTGAACGCGTCGCAGTCGTCGAACGACGTCTTCCCCACCTCCGTGCACATCGCCGTCACCGGTGCGCTCATCGAGCAGGCCATCCCGGCGCTCCAGCACCTGGCCGAGGCACTGGAGGAGAAGGCCACGCTGTGGGCCGACGCCGTCAAGCCCGGCCGCACCCACCTCATGGACGCCACGCCCGTCACGCTCGGCCAGGAGTTCGGCGGCTACGCGGCGCAGATCCGCTACGGCATCGAGCGCATCGAGGCCGCGCTCCCGCGCGTCGCCGAGGTGCCGCAGGGCGGCACCGCCGTCGGCACCGGCATCAACACGCCGCTCGGCTTCCCGGAGAAGGTCATCGCCGAGATCGCGGCGTCGTCGGGTCTGCCGATCACCGAGGCGCGCAACCACTTCGAGGCGCAGGCCAACCGCGACGGCCTCGTCGAGGCATCCGGCGCGCTGCGCACGATCGCGGTCTCGCTCACCAAGATCAACAACGACCTGCGGTGGATGGGCTCCGGCCCGAACACGGGGCTCGGCGAGCTGCGCATCCCCGACCTGCAGCCGGGCTCGTCGATCATGCCGGGCAAGGTCAACCCGGTGGTGCCGGAGGCCGTGCTCATGGTGTGCGCGCGCGTGATCGGCAACGACGCCACCGTCGCGTGGGCCGGCGCCTCGGGCTCGTTCGAGCTCAACGTGCAGATCCCGGTGATGGGCACGGCGCTGCTGGAGTCGATCCGTCTGCTCTCGAACGCGTCGCGCGTGCTCGCCGACAAGACCGTTGCCGGTCTCGAGGCCGACATCGAGCGCGCCGCAGCGCTCGCCGGGATGAGCCCGTCGATCGTCACGCCGCTCAACCGCCTCATCGGCTACGAGGCGGCCGCGAAGATCGCGAAGCACTCGGTCGCCCAGGGCATCACGGTGCGCGAGGCCGTCATCGACCTCGGCTACGTGGAGCGCGGCGAACTGACCGAGGCCGACATGGACAAGGCGCTCGACCTGCTCTCGATGACCCACCCGGGCGTCGCCAAGTAGCCACTCCCGCGGGCGCCGTCCTCCGCCTCTCGCCCCTCGGCCCTCGGCCTTCGGGCTTCGGCGTTCGGCGTTCGGCGTTCGGCGTTCGGCGTTCGGCGTTCGGCGTTCGGCGTTCGGCGTTCGGCGAGCTTCCCCGAATCGCGCGTTCTCCCGTCCAAGCGCGCGCCCTCGGGAAGCTCGCCGTCGCGCGGTTTCGCGAGCTTCCTCGAAGGGCGCGGTTCGCCCGCGAAACGTTCGGGTTGGGGAAGCTCGCCGTCGTAGGGTGAGCGGATGCGCTATCCCGAGGTGAGCAGGCACGAGACCGTCGAGATGATCCACGGGGAGGCGGTCGCCGATCCGTATCGCTGGCTCGAGGATGGCGACTCGGCCGAGACGCGCGCGTTCATCGAGGCGCAGAACGCCTTCGCCGAGCCGGTGCTTGCGCAGCTGCCCGCCCGCGCCGTCTTCCGCGAGCAGGTCACCGCGCTGCTCGAAGCCCCGACGCGCGGCTGTCCCTGGCTGCGCGGCGGCCGCGCCTTCGCCTGGCAGAGCGACGGCGAGAACCAGCCGCTGCTCGTGGTCGCCGACTCGATCGAGGCGCTCGACGACGCAGGCGACGGCCCGCGCGTGCTGCTCGACCCGAACGCGCTCTCGAGCGACGGCACGGTCGCCGTCACCATGGCGAGCGTCTCCCCCGACGGCAAGCTGCTCGCCTGGGGCGCGGCCGACGGCGGCTCGGACTGGCGCACCATCCGCATCCGCGACGTCGCCACCGGCGAGGATCTCGCCGACGAGATCCCGTGGACGAAGTGGAACGCCGCGGTCTGGCTCGACAGCCGCGCCTTCAGTTACTGGTCCTACGAGGCGCCGACCGGCGACGCGCTCACCGATGAGATGGGCGGTGGGCGTCTGATGCGTCACGTCGTCGGCACCGATGTCGCTGACGACGTCGTGCTGTGGACCGACCCCGACCAGCCGCGCATGTTCGCCCGCCACTGGCCGCGCCACGACCGCTGGTTCGTGCTCTCGACCGACACCGGCGCGTCGAGCGGCAACGACCTCGCCGCCGGACGCGCCGGCGACGATGCACTGACCCAGCTCGTCGACGGCCACGAGCACGAGTGGAACGGGGTCGGCATCCGCCAGGGCCGGCTCTACGCCGTCACCGACGATGGCGCCGCGCGCTACCGGCTCGCAGCCTTCGAACTCGAGACCGGCAAGGAGTCGACGGTCGTCGCCGAGCATCCGGAGGACGTGCTGCTCGACGCCTCGCTCACCGCGAGCGGCCTGGTGCTGGAGTACTCGCACGACGCGAGCCACCGCATGCAGCTGGCGACCTTCGACGGCGAGCTCGGTGACGCCGTGCCGCTCGGCGACGGCGTCTCGATCACCGGCTCGGACGCGAGCCGGGACTCGAACACGGTGCTCGCGAGCACCTCGAGCTTCGTCGATCGCGGCACCCGGCACAGCATCGAGGTCGACGGCGCGAGGCTCGTCTCGCACCGCACACTCCCGACCCCGGGTCCCGATGCGCCCGCCGCGACAACCACGCGCATCCGCACCGTCTCCACCGATGGCCAGACCGTTGCCGCGTTCCTCGTTCGCCCCGAGGGCGACGACGGCAGCGCGCCGCGGCCGACGCTCATCTGGGGCTACGGCGGCTTCAACATCCCCATGAACCCGGGCTTCCGCGCCGTGCTCGCCGCCTGGGTCGCCGCCGGTGGCGCGCTCGTGGTGCCGAACCTGCGCGGTGGCGGCGAGTTCGGCTCCGAGTGGCACAAGGGCGGCACGAAGGATCGCAAGCAGCAGGTCTTCGACGACCTGTTCGCGATCGCCGAGCACCTGGTGGCGACGGGCGTGACGACGAGCGAGCAGCTCGCGCTGCACGGCCGTTCCAACGGCGGCCTGCTCGCGGGCGCGGCGCTGACGCAGCGGCCCGAGCTGTGGGCCGCGGTACTGCCGGGCGTCGGCGTGCTCGACATGCTGCGCTTCCACCGCTTCACGATCGGCTGGGCGTGGGCGAGCGACTACGGCGACCCCGATGATGCCGAGGCGCACGCCTACCTGCGCGCCTACTCGCCGCTGCACCGCGTGCGCGAGGGTGTCGCCTATCCCCCGACGCTCATCACCACGGGCGATCACGACGACCGCGTCGTGCCGGCGCACTCGTTCAAGTTCGCGGCCGAGCTGCAGCGGGCGCAGGCGGCGTCGGGATCGGATGCGCCCGTGCTGCTCTCCGTCGACACCCGCGCCGGGCACGGAATGGGCAAGCCGAAAGACGCCGCTGCGCTCGAGTTCGCCGACCAGCTGGCGTTCGCGGCGCACCACACGGGACTGGTCGTCGACGCCGTCCCGGCCGCGACGCCGGCGGCCGAGCGCGCGGATGTCGGCACCGACACCTCCACTGCTCGAGTGCAGGCGTGAGCGCGCTCGCGGACTGGGAGGCGCAGGTCGCGAGCCTCTGGGAGCGCTCCGACGCGCTGCCTCGCGATGAGGCGGTCGCTGCGATGCGCGAGCTCGCTGGCGACTACCCCGGCGAGGATGGGCGGGCCGCGTTCGAGCTGGGCGGCATGTACGACTCGCACGGATTCGAGCACGAGGCGGAGCGCGAGTACGAGCGGGCGCGGGAGCTGGGGCTGGCGCCCGAGCAGCATGCGCAGCTCGCGGTGCAGTACGGCTCGACGCTCCGCAACACCGGCCGCGTCGATGACGCCATCGCGGTGCTGGAGGCCGCGCCGACGCATCCGTCGACCGGTGCGGCGCCACGGGTGTTCCTTGCGCTCGCACTGCACGCCGCCGGGCGCCACGATGAGGCGATGCGCGTCATCGTCGAGGCGATCGAGCCCACCCTGCCGCGCTACAACCGCTCGGTGCGCGCCTATGCGGCGGCGTTGACCGAGCCCGCTGCCTGACGGAGCGCGCATCCCACCGGAGCCCGCGCCCGTCCCGCTACTGCTCCCGCCGCTGTCGCGGCCGGGCGCGTGTCAAGCTGTTGCTGCAATTCCCCCCAACCACAGCAACAACCTGACACGCGCCGGTAGCGCGGAGCGGCGCCGGACCGGCTCGCGAGGCTGACGCGCGTCAGGCGAGGCCGAGGGCCGCCAGGGCGGCGGCGATCGCGTGGCCGGCGAGCAGCCAGGGCCCGAAGGCCAGCGTGCGGTGGCCGACAGCCAGCGCCACGATGCCCACGACGCCGCCAATGACCACGGATGCCGCCAGGCCGACGAGCGGCACCGACCATCCGAGCGTCGCGGTCGCGAGCGCCAGGGCAGCGCCGAGCTTCACGTCGCCCATGCCCATCCCGCCGGTCACGGCCATGAGCAGCAGCAGTGCTCCGCAGCCGAGTCCGACGAGCGGCGCAAGATCGCCAGCCAGCAGGCGCACGAGGCACGCCAGCGCCGCGATCAGCAGCAGCGGCACGGTGATGGCGTTCGGGAGGCGGCGCTCGGCCGTGTCGATGCGGATGAGCGCGGGCGCGGCGAGTGCGACGGCGGCGAGCGGCGCCACGGCGGCGACATCCCATCCCTCGCCCGCGAGCACCGCTGCGGCCGCGCCCGCCAGCGGCAGCCCGAGCGTATCGAGTGGGCGCAGTCGCACCGGTGGCCGGAGCCCCGCGACCTCCGCCTGCTCGCTCACCGCCGCCGTCATGCGGTCACCGTAGCCATGCCGGCACCGGCTGCGCGCGCGCTCTCCACAGCGCCGTTCGACACTGCCACCCCTGAGCCACGCGACACGCCCGGGATGCACGAACGTCGGGTCGCTGCAACCGATCCGGGGTTCCGCGCCGATATGGGGGTAGGACGGCGCATGGAGCGTCGCACGAATCGAGGAGACCATCATGAAGCGCAAGCTCGCGATCGGCGTCGGAGCCGCAGTCGCCCTGACGGCATTCGGTGCCGCACCCGCCATGGCCGCCGACGGCGACGCCACGGTGTCGGTGCTGCACGCAGTCCCCGGCCTCACGGTCGACGTCTACATCAATGGCGACGAAGCCATTGCCGACTTCGAGCCCGGCACGCTCACCGACGAGATGATGCTCGCGGCCGGCTCCTACGACATCCAGGTCTTCGCAGACGGTGACACGCCTGACTCGGCGGACCCGGCGATCGAGGCGATGGGGGTCGAGGTTCCCGCGTCGGCCAACCTGACGCTGGTCGCGCACCTGTCCGAGAGCGGCGACCCCATGCTCTCCGCCTTCGCGAACGACACCGAGCCGACCGAGGCCGGCGACGCTCGCCTCACCGTCCGCCACCTCGCCGCGGCTCCGGCCGTCGACGTGCGTGCCAACGGTGACGCCATCGTCGAAGGCCTGACCAACCCGGATGAGGCGTCGCTCGACACCGCTGCCGGCATGGTGACGGCGGATGTGGTGCTTGCGGGCACCGAAGACGTCGCGATCGGCCCGGCTGACCTCGACCTCGCTGAAGGCGTCAACACCATCGTGGTCGCGTGGGGCAGCGCCGAAGACGGCAACCTCGACCTCGCGGTGCAGACCGTCGAGGCGCACAGCACGCCCAGCGGCGTGCCGTCGGGCCTCGGAGGCGCTGCTGACCAGCGCGCACTCGGCATCACCCTGGCCCTGGCCGGCGTGCTCGGCCTCGGCCTGATCGCCTCGCGCACGCTCCGCCCCGCCCGGGAGCGCAGCTGATCATGCGCACCAACCGAGGGCTCCCGTCGCGTTCGTCGCGGCGGGAGCCCTCCCCCGTGTCCGAGCGCCGTCGCACGCCGCGCTGGGCGACGGTCGCTCTCGCGGTGCTCGGCACCGCGGCGGTCGTGACGGGCCTCGTGCTCGTCACCCAGTCGATCGCGCCGACCGTGCAGGATCAGCCTGCCGCGGCGGCATCCGCCCCGCCATTGCCGTCGCCATCCCAGGCGCCGACCACCGAGGCGGCGGCGCCCGCCGCAGTCGTGCCTACCGGGGTCGGCACGAGGGATGCATCCCTCGTCGCGCCGGTGCTCGTCGACGAGCCCGCGTCCGTGCGGGTGCCCTCGGTCGGCCTCGACCTCGGTGTCGTGCCGGTGGGCGTGCGCGAGGACGGCCAGATGGATGTTCCGGAGCTCGTGACCGAGCTCGGCTGGTACGAGTACGGGCCGGCTCCTGGCGCCGACGCAGGCTCCGCGGTGCTGGCCGCGCACTTCGACAGCGACATCGGCGCCGCCCCCATGGCGTCGGTGCTGCGCGCCTCCGCGGGCGACGTCGTCGAGGTCACCACCGAGTCCGGTGCCCTGCTGCGCTTCCGCATCACGGCGATCGAGCAGATCTCCAAGGCCGCGCTGCCGCTCGAGTCGCTCTTCGCGCGCGACGGCGAGCATGCGATGCAGCTCGTCACCTGCGGCGGCGCGTGGGATGCGGCCGCGGGGGCCTATGAGGACAACATCGTCGTGACCGCCGTCCCCATCGGCTCGTGAGCGGTGACGGCGATGCTACGTTCGACGCGTGGTGACCGAGGATCTCGAAGCGGCGCGCTTGAGCGCGGCCTTCGCGGCCGATCCGTCGCCGGAGGTGCTGCGGCTCGTCTACGAGCGCTGGGGCGGGATGGTCTACGCGATCGCGCTGCGGGCGATGGCGCCGCACGATGCGGAGGACGTGGTGCAGCAGACCTTCGTCTCCGTCTGGCGGTCGCGCGATTCCTACGACCCTGCGGCGGGACCGCTGGGCGCGTGGATCGTGACCATCGCGCGGCGCCGCATCGCCGATCATTGGCGTGCCCGCTCGCAGCACGAGCTCGCGACGGAGCCCGAGGCGCTCGCGGCGGCGCTGGAGCAGGGGGCGGGCGATCCCGTGCTCGACTCCGTCGAGGATGCGCTGACCGTGCAGGAGCAGCTGGAGCGCATCGGAGAGCCGCAGCGCACGATCGTGCGCCTGGCCGTGATCGAGGACCGGTCGACCGCCTGGATCGCCGAGACGCTCGCGATGCCGGTCGGCACCGTGAAGAGCCACCTGTCGCGCGCACTGCGCCGGCTCCGAGACCGTTGGGAGGAGACGCATGGAGCACCTGTCGAATGATGAGCTCGCCGCGCTCGCCCTAGTGGGAGACCCGGAGAGCAAGCACCTGGATGCCTGCGCGGCATGCCGCGACGAGATCGCCTCGCTGCGCCGTGCCGCCGAGCGCTACCGCGCGGCGGACGTGCCTGCGCTCACGCCGCCGGCCGGCATCTGGGATCGCATCGCCGCGGAGATCACCGATGACGGCGCGCTGGCGAGCTCGCCGGCCACCGCGACGCTCGCGCCCGCGCCCGCGCCCGCGCCGCGAGCGTCCGCGCATGTCGCGCGTCGTCGCCGTCGGCGCTTCAGCACCGGCGCACTGCTGGCGGCATGCGCCGCGTCGGCCGCGGTCGCCGCGTCGGTCGCGGTGCTGCTCATCGGCCAGCTGGGAGGAATCCCGCGGTCGACGGATGTCGCCAATGCCGTGCTCGATCCTCTCGAGTCCACGGTCTCCGTGGCCCCGGCGCGCGCCGAGGTGATCGAGCGCGACGGGCAGCGGCTGCTGGTGGTCGATGTCGAGTCGCTGCCGCAGGTGGACGGCTACCTCGACGTGTGGCTCCTCGACACGCAGGCGCAGCAGATGGTGAGCCTGGGCGTCATGGATGCCGAGTCCACGCAGCTCTCGCTGCCGCCCGGGCTCGATCTCGCGACCTACCCGATCGTCGACGTCTCGATCGAGCCGTTCGACGGCGACCCCACGCATTCGGGCAACAGCATCTGGCGGGGTGCGCTCGAGCTCTGACGCGTCGGGGCACACGGCGTCCCGCGCTCGCGGGCGCCGCACGGCTGTGCGCGGAGGCGTCGCGACCCGTGGCCTGCCGTCCCGCGCCAGAAAGCAACCGTCGGCGGCGTCGCTCCGAATACCCAGTGCGGGGAAGGAGTCGCATGCAGCACCTGCCGGACGAGGATCTCACCGCGCTCGCATTGGGTGAAGCGGTCGAGCGGAGCGAGCACGTCGACGAATGCCGTGCGTGCGCCTGCGAGGTCGCCTCGCTGCGACGCACCGCCGACATCCTCATCGCAGCGCTCGTCGAGCCCGTGCAGCCCCCGGCGGCGCTCTGGCAGCGGACCCTCGACGAGATCGAGGCGGAGGCCGCCGCTGCGCCCACCGTGAATCCGACGGATGGTGCGACGCTGCGCCACGAAGGCGATCAGCGTCGAGCGTGCTTCCGCCGATCCCGAGGCGGCCGTCGACGCGGTCAGTGATCCGGCCAGGCCGCCACCGCGCGGTGGATGCTCGCGGCCGTCGCCTCGGGCACGTCCTCGACGAGCTGCAGCAGCGGCTCGCCCGGCTGCCGGCCCTGCCGAGCCGGCCACCGCCACGTGCCGACCGCGCGACCGTCGACGAGCACGACCGGCTTGAAGACACCGTTGCCACCGGGCACCATCGCGTGCAGCATCGCCGGGCTGGCCGTGTGCGAGCGATCGCGGTAGCCGAGGATCCACTCGTCGAAGCCAGGCACCAGCCGCACGCCGCTGCGACGGCCCGCGGCCGCATCGGAGGCGACGAGCATCGGCTCGCCGCCGACGAGCACGGGCTCCAGGCCCTGCGCTCGGGCCAGCGCGGCTCGGACGAGCGTCTTCGGCAACCCGCTCCACCAGGCGGCATCATCGACAGCGGTCGGGCCACGAGCGGCGACGAAGCGGCCGAGCCCCTCGGCGAGGGCGGCCTCGGGATCGGCCACCGGCGGCGCCGCGCCGCCGAGCAGCAGCTGCTCCTCCCCCTCGAACGGGCCGAAGCGCACGATCCCGTCGTAGGCATGCAGTGCGAGCAGGTGGTAGCCGCGCCGCCGCCGGTCTCGACACCGGCCGCATCCCAGCAGGCGAGCATCGAACGCCGCGAGCGAGGGCCCGCCGAGAGGTGCTCGATGAGCGCCTCCGCCGAGCGCAACGCCACGTCCTCCTCGATGCCGCGGTCGGTGCACATCCGCCATTCCTGCCGCCGCATCCTGGGCGTCACGGCCGCGTGCAGCGCGGCGAGATCCTGCGGCGTCGCGACGAAGAGCGTGCCGCGCATGGCCCACGCGCGGACGAGCTCGCCCCGGTCGAACGCGGCGCGCACGTCGGCCAGCGTGGTGCCCGGCACCGAGCGGATCGCGATCGCGCGCAGCACCTGCGCCAGATCCTGCCCCTGCATCGCGACCATGCGCCGCACCGCCTCGGTCGGCGTCGGCCCGGGCACGGCTCCGCTCGCCGCGCCGCCCGCTCGGCCGCGCCCGTGCAGTCCCTGCGCGACCAGCCGCATCCGCCGTGCTTCCGACCGCGTCATCTGGAGCATGGCGCAACGCTACCGGCGACGGCCGACGGCAGCCGACCCCTTCCGCCGGCGCCGACCCGGTGCATCGGGTCGCGGAAGGCGGAAGGGGTCGAGCGCGGTGGCCGGATGCCGCGTCAGCCCTCCAGCAGGCTCGTCACGAGGGCCGCGATGCGGGACCGCTCTGAGCGCATCAGCGTCACGTGCCCGAAGAGGTCCTCGCCCTTCAGCGTCTCGATCACGCTCGCGACCCCGTCGTGGCGGCCGACCCGCAGGTTGTCGCGCTGCGCGATGTCGTGCGTGAGCACCACGCGCGAGTTCTGCCCGATGCGGCTGAGCACCGTGAGCAGCACGTTGCGCTCGAGCGACTGCGCCTCATCGACGATCACGAAGGCGTCGTGCAGCGAGCGTCCACGGATGTGCGTGAGCGGCAGCACCTCCAGCAAGCCGCGATCGGCGACCTCGTCGAGCACGTTGTCTCCGACCAGCGCGCCGAGCGTGTCGTAGATCGCCTGCCCCCAGGGGTTCATCTTCTCGTCCTTGTCGCCGGGCAGGTAGCCGAGCTCCTGGCCGCCGACGGCGTAGAGGGGGCGGAAGACGATCACCTTCTTGTGCAGGCGCCGCTCGAGCACGGCCTCCAGGCCCGCCGCGAGCGCGAGTGCCGACTTGCCGGTGCCGGCCGAGCCGCCGAGCGACACGATGCCGACCTCGTCGTCGAGCAGCAGGTCGATCGCAAGCCGCTGCTCGGCCGATCGGCCGTGCACCCCGAAGACCTCGCGGTCGCCGCGCACCAGCGAGATCTCGCCGGCTCGCGTCACGCGCCCGAGCGCGGAGCCGCGCTCGGAGGAGATGACCAGCCCGGTGTTGCGCGGCAGATCCTTGACCAGCGACGTCTCGAGCCGTTCATCCTCGTAGAGCGCGTTGATCTGCTCGCCCGAGAGCGCGAGCTCGGTGATGCCGGTCCAGCCGGAATCGACCGCCTGCTCGGCGAGGTACTCCTCCGCCGCCAGCCCGATCGACGCCGCCTTCACCCGCATCGGCATGTCCTTCGACACGACGCACACGTCGAGGCCGTCGTGCGACAGGTTGGAGGCGACCGCGAGGATGCGCGAGTCGTTGTCGCCCAGCTGCAGCCCGCTGGGCAGCACCTGCTGGTTGGTGTGGTTCAGCTCGACGCGCAGGGAGCCGCCGTGCTCGGTCGGCACCGGGAAGTCGAGCCGCTCGTGCACCGTGCGCAGGTCGTCGAGGTTGCGGAGCGCCTTCCGTGCGAAGTACCCGATCTCGGGGTCGTGCCGCTTCTTCTCGAGCTCGGCGATGACGGTCACGGGGATGACCACCTGGTGCTCGGCGAAGCGGTGGATCGCACCCGGATCCGACAGCAGCACGCTCGTGTCGAGCACGTAGGTGCGCTGGCGGGTCGCGAGGCCCTCGGCCTCGTCGGCTGCGGATGCGGTGGTGGTGGCGAGGTCAGGCACGTGATGCTCCCTTTCCGACCTGTGGTCGGATCACGCGGCCGTCGCCTCCCGTGGTGCTCGCTGGCGCGATGGCCGCTCGCTCGCCGGGCGGATCTGCCCGGCTGACCCGAACATACGCCCGAGATCGGCGACCACGAGGCAGGGACACACGGGCGGTTCCGCAGTCCCCGGAACGTTCACCTGCCCGACACATTCGCCGGGCCGGCAGCGACCGGCCGCCGCGGCGCGGCTCATCTGCCGTAGCGGCGCTCGCGCAGGCCGTAGGCGCGCACCGCGCGCAGGAAGTCCACCTCGCGCAGGTCCGGTCCCATGGCCTCGACGAAGTAGAACTCGCTGTGCGCGCTCTGCCACAGCATGAAGTCGCTCAGCCGCTGCTCGCCCGAGGTGCGGATCACCAGATCGGGATCGGGCTGGCCGGCCGTCCACAGGTGCTCGGCGATCAGCTCGGGCGTGAGGCGCTCGGCGAGCTCTGCAGGGCTCGATGTGTCCGCATTCGCGAGGATCCGCCGCACCGCTTCGACCAGCTCGTGGCGGCCGCCGTAGCCGACGGCCAGGTTGACGTGCAGCCCGTCGTTGTCTGCCGAGCGCGCCGCTGCGGCCTGCAGCGACGAGACCAGCTGCGCGGGCAGGCCCTCCACGTCGCCGACGTGGCGGATGCGTCGGCCCGGCTGCCGCGACAGGTCATCGGCGAGGTCGGCGATGATCTCGCACAGCTCGCCGAGCTCGGCCGACGCGCGCCCGGTGAGGTTGTCGCGCGACAGCAGGTAGAGCGTGACGACCTCCACATCGACGCTCGCGCACCAGTCGACGAACTGGCGCAGCTTCACCGCGCCCGCCCGGTGCCCGTGGCCGACCGTCGCGTGCTTCTGCTCCCGCGCCCAGCGGCGGTTGCCGTCGATGATCATGGCGATGTGGCGCGGCACGGGAGCGCGCTCGAGCTCGTGCCGGAGCCGCCGCTCGTAGTAGCGGTAGACCAGCCGTGATCCCGGGGCGCTGCGCAGTCGCACGTTCCGAATCTAGCGGGCGCGGCACGGATGCATGCTCGGAGCGCTACTGCGTACGGCGTACGCTGTAGCCATGGCAGCAGCATCCCGCGAACCCCAGGGCGCCCCTCAGCACGGCGAGTCGCACGACCTCGTCGACGAGGTCATGGACGGCGCCGCCGACGCGCACCTGCCCTTCATCGAAGCGGCCGGCGACGCGATCGCCGAGGCCGAGATCGAGGGCAAGCCCACCTGGCGCGGCTGGATCCACGCCGGCACCGCCCCGCTCGCGCTCGTCGCCGGCATCGTGCTCGTGGTGCTCGCCAACGGCGCGACCGCGACCTGGTCCACCGCCGTCTTCGCGATGTCCGGCGTGCTGATGTTCGGCGTCTCCGCCGTCTACCACCGCTTCACCTGGTCCGAGCGCACGCGCGTGATGCTCAAGCGGTTCGACCACGCGAACATCTTCCTGCTCATCGCCGGCAGCTACACGCCCATCGCGCTGCTGACGCTGGCCTCCCCCGCCGACTGGATCCTGCTGACGGTCATCTGGAGCGGCGCGCTGCTCGGCATCGCCTTCCGCATCTTCTGGCTCTCCGCGCCGCGCTGGCTCTACGTGCCGATCTACCTCGCGCTCGGCTGGGCCGCCGTCGCGTTCCTCGGCGACATCTGGGCGGCCAACGCCGCGACGGCCGCGCTCGTGATCGCCGGAGGCCTCGCCTACACGGTCGGGGCGATCTTCTACGGCACGAAGAAGCCGAACCCGGTGCCCGGCCACTTCGGGTTCCACGAGCTCTTCCACATCTGCACGGTGATCGCGTTCTTCTGCCACTGGACCGCGATCCTGCTGGTGGCGCTCGCACCGCCGGCGTAGCCAGGCACGAGCGCCACGGCGCAGCTCAGCGAATGGGGCGCTGGTCCTGCGGGTCCTGCGGATCCGACTGCTCGGCCGCAGCCTCCTCCTGCTCCAGCATCTGCCCGGCGTGCGAGGCGGCGAACTCCGGGGTGTCGAACACCTCGCCCGCGATCGGGTCCTGCGCGACGCGGTCCTCGTCGAGCACGGCGACACCGTCGGCATCGACATCCACTGCCGCCGACGACACCTCGTGCAGCGTGACCAGGAACTCGCCACCCTCCGGCGCAGCCTCGGCCGTGGCCGGCGGCAGCCCCGCGAAGGTGGTCGCGACATCGCGGCGTCCGTGCCCGCCGACGTGCGGCGGCAGCTCGGGCTCGGGCTGCTCCACCGCTGCGGAGGACGCGATCTTCGCGCGCATGTAGCGCGGCGTGGACGCGACCTCGTAGTGGAACGCCCGCAGCAGCGCGAAGCAGGCGAGCACCATGATGATCGAGAACGGCACGGCCGTGGCGATCGACGCCGTCTGGAGCGCCGTGAGCGACGCCGAGCCGCCGACGAGCAGCAGCACGGCAGCGACGAGCCCCTCGAGCACCGACCACATGACGCGCGTGAGCTTCGGCGTCACGGTCGCGCCGCCGGTCGCGAGGATGTCGATCACGAGCGAGCCCGAGTCGGAGGAGGTGACGAAGAAGAAGATGATGATGATGATCGCCAGCACGCTCGTGACTGCGGCGAAGGGGAAGGTGTCGAGCAGCTGGAACAGCGAGGTGTTCGCGTCGACGGCCCCGTCGACCAGCATGTCGCCCTCCGCCAGCTGCCGCAGGATCGCGGAGTCGCCGAAGATCGTGAACCAGGCGACGCCGATGATCGTGGGCGCGAGCAGCACGCCGAAGACGAACTGCCGGATCGTGCGGCCGCGCGAGATGCGCGCGATGAACATGCCGACGAACGGCGCCCAGCTCATCCACCAGCCCCAGTAGAAGATCGTCCAGTCACCGGCCCAGGTGTCACCGGCGAGCGGCCACGTCTCGAGCATGAGCCCCGGCAGCGCGCTGGCGTAGCTGCCGGCGTTCGCGACCATGGCCTGGATCAGGACCAGCGTCGGCCCCAGCGCCAGCACGAAGATCGCCAGCAGCGCGGCGAGCGACATGTTGATGTTCGAGAGCCACTTCAGGCCACGGTCGAGACCGGAGACGACCGAGATCGTCGCGAGGCCCGTCACCGAGGCGATCAGCACGATCGTGAACGTCGGCGAGCCTTCGATCCAGCCGAGGAACTCGAGCCCCGAGGTGATCTGCTGCACACCGAAGCCGAGCGACGTCGCGACGCCGAACAGCGTGCCGACGATCGCGACCGTGTCGACGGCGTGACCGATCCAGCCCTCGACGCGCTTGCGACCGAGCAGCGGCTCGAGCAGCCAGCGGATCGACAGCGGCCGCCCGCGGCGGAAGGTCATGTACGCGAGTCCGAGACCGACGACCACGTAGATCGCCCACGCGTGCAGTCCCCAGTGGTAGAGCGTCAGATCCATCGCCAGCCGGCCGGATGCGCTCGTGCCCGCCTCGACGCCCGCGTTGCCGGGGGGCGTCATCATGTGCGAGAGCGGCTCGGCGACCCCGTAGAAGACGAGGCCGATGCCCATGCCGGCGCTGAAGAGCATCGTGAACCAGGAGATCGTGGAGAACTCGGGCTCCTCGTCGTCGCGACCGAGGCGGATGTTGCCGATGCGGGAGATGCCGCAGTAGAGCGAGAAGGCGACGAAGCCCGTGGCTGCGAGCACGTACCACCAGCCGACGCCCTGGGTGATGGCGTCCTTGAGCACCACGAAGGCATTGCCGTCGGTGCCGCTGTAGACGACGGCGAAGACGACCAGGGCGAGGATGATGAGCACTGCCGGCAGGAAGACCGGTCGGCGCACCTGCCGCCAGACGGTCGGCGGATGCCAGTCGCTGCGAAGCGCGGACGCGGGTCGGTCGGCCATCATTCCTCCTGGAGCGGGTGCTGATGCTTGGTATGTCGGGCCCGTCGAGGCTACCGGAGTCGTCAGCGCCGCTCTGGCGTCGCACGGCCGATGCCCCTAGCGTTGAGCCACCATGGGCCACCTCCGAAGTGCAGCCACCGTGCTCGCGGCCATCGCCGTGCTCACGACCACGGGCTGCATCCTGCCGCCGCCGCTCCCGGCCGCGGCGCCGTCACAGCCGCAGACGCAGACCCCGCAGCCGATCCCCAGCCGCACGCAAGCACCGAATCCGTCGAACACGCCGCTGCCGGAGGTGACGCCCGTCGAGCCGGATGCGCCGATCACGCTGACGGACGAGACGGTCGTCGACACCGGCGAGCTGTATGCCGGCAACCCGGGCGAGACGGCCGACGGCTTCTTCCCCGACGCCGCCTTCGACATGCTGCTCGCGCCCACGCTCGGCACGCCCGTCATCGCGCCCGGCATCGCGCTGCCGACGACCGACGCGGGCGACGAGCTGTACGCGGGCGCCGTGCACACCCGCGACGAGAGCCTGCTGCTGTCGACGACCGGGCGGATCGAGATGGAGTCCAGTGCCGGCCGCTTCACGTGCAGCGGCACGGTCATCAACTCGCAGACCGCGCTCATCGTCATCACCGCAGCCCACTGCATCTGGGATGACGACACCAGGGACTACTTCGACCGCATCCGCTTCTCCCCCGGCTACGAGCAGGGCGAGGCTCCCTACGGCACCTGGGAGGTCGAGGAGATGTGGGTGCCGGAGCAGTATCTCGAGGCCAACACCCGCTGGCTCGACGGCGCCGACGACGACGGCTGGATGGGCTTCGACTTCGGCTTCATCCGCGTTGCGCCGCGAGGCGGGCAGACCCTCGAGGATGCGGTGGGCGGCCAGGGAGTGAGCTTCACGGCCGAGACGAACGGCGTCGTGATCGCCGGCTACCCGGGCAACGACGACTTCGACGCAGAGGTGCTGCGCTACTGCGCCGACGACGAGGTGAACTACGGCGCCGGTGGCGACGCGAACTACGGTGCCGACTGCGAGATGGGCGACGGCGCCTCGGGCTCCGGCTGGGTCTCGAACATCGACGAGGCGACTGGCGCCGGCACCATCACCGCCGTCTACTCCAACGGCGGCTCGACCGGTGCCTACGGCCCGCCGCTCGGCATCACCGCCTGGAACGGCCTGCAGTCCCTCGACCGTTGAGTCCGGAGGACGCAATGCGGCTCCGCCGCGTTGCGCCCGGAGGACGCAAGGTCGAGGAGCGCGCCCGCGCGGCGGGCGTGCGTCACGAGACCTAACCCGCCCCGCTGGTCGAGGAGCGCGCCCGCGCGGCGGGCGTGCGTCACGAGACCTGCACGCCCCGCCGCGCCCGGCCTCGTGACGGCCGCGACCCTGCGGGCCGCGGCCTCCTCGACCTACGGAGCGCTGACCCGCGGAGCGACGTCCGGAGCGCTCAGTCGTCCTCGGGGTCCTGCGCCTGACCGAACGCGCCGACCTTCTTCACGGCCTTCGGCTGCTTCGCCGCCGCACGGCGCTGCTGCCGGTTGCCGGCCGCGCCCTGCGACCTCGCGGCCGCCGCGACGGCCGGGTTGCCGCTCTTCCCGCGCGCCTTGCCGGTCTCGGCGCCGAGCTCCTTGCCCTTGGCGTCGTGCACCGACGCCTCGCCGTCCTCATCCGGAGCCGAGTACATGAGCGTCGAGGTGTCCTCCTCGACCTCCTCCAGGCCGCCGCCCTCGATCGCGGGTGCCGCGGCGCTCGCGCCCTGCTGCACCTTCACCTCGAGGTTGAACAGGAACGTCACCGACTCCTCGCGAATCGCCGACATCATCTGCTGGTAGAGCACGAAGCCCTCGTTCTGGTACTCGACCACCGGGTCGCGCTGCGCCATGCTGCGCAGGCCGATGCCCTCGCGCAGGTAGTCCATCTCGTAGAGGTGGTCGCGCCACTTGCGGTCGATGACCGACAGCACGACGCGCCGCTCGAGCAGTCGCATGGCGGGCGCACCGAGCTCGTCCTCGCGCTTGGCGTAGGCGATCCTGGCGTCGGAGAGCAGCTGCTCGGTGACGAAGTCGGCGGTCAGTCGCGGCTGCGCCTCGGCGACCACCTCGTCGATCGTGATGCCGACGGGGTAGATCTGCTTGGCGTCGTTCCAGAGCGACTCGAGGTTCCACTCGTCGCTGTCGTTGCCGACCGTGTGCTCGGCGACGATGCTGCGGATGGTGCCCTCGAGGAAGCCCTGCACGCGCGTGTCGAGGTCGTCGCCGTCGAGGATGTGGCGGCGGTCGGCGTAGATCGCCTCGCGCTGCCGGTTCATGACGTCGTCGTACTTCAGCACGTTCTTGCGCATCTCGGCGTTGCGCGACTCGATCTGCGCCTGCGCGGTGCGGATCGTGCGGGAGAAGATCTTCGACTCCAGCGGGATCTCGTCCTCGTCGGCATCCGCAGCCATGAAGCGCTGGGCGACCGAGCCGCCGAACAGCCGCAGCAGATCGTCCTGCATCGACAGGTAGAAGCGGCTCTCGCCGGGGTCGCCCTGGCGGCCGGAGCGGCCGCGCAGCTGGTTGTCGATGCGACGCGATTCGTGGCGCTCGGTGCCGAGCACGTAGAGCCCGCCGGCGTCGATGACCTTCGCTGCCTCCTCGGCCACGGCCTCCTTGACCTCGGCGAAGACCTCGTCCCAGCGCTCCTCGTACTCGTCCGGCGTCTCCGACGGGCTGAGGCCGAGCTCCTGCATGCGGGTGACGGCGAGGTGCTCGGCGTTGCCGCCGAGCATGATGTCGGTGCCTCGACCGGCCATGTTCGTGGCCACGGTGACGGCGCCGACGCGGCCGGCCTGGGCGATGATCGCTGCTTCGCGCGCATGGTTCTTGGCGTTCAGCACCTCGTGCTTGACACCGTGCTTCGCGAGCTGCGTGGAGAGGTACTCGCTCTTCTCCACGCTCGTGGTGCCCACCAGCACGGGCTGGCCCTTCTGGTGGCGCGCGACGATGTCCTCGACGACGTGCTTGAACTTGCCCTCCACCGTCGCGTAGACGAGGTCGGAGTTGTCGATGCGCACGAGCGGCTTGTTCGTCGGGATGGGCACGACGCCGAGCTTGTAGGTCGACATGAACTCGGCCGCTTCGGTGTCGGCGGTGCCGGTCATGCCGGAGAGCTTCGCGTAGAGGCGGAAGTAGTTCTGCAGCGTCACGGTCGCGACCGTCTGGTTCTCCGCCTTGATCTGCACCCCCTCCTTGGCCTCGATCGCCTGGTGGATGCCCTCGTTGAAGCGGCGGCCCTGCATGATGCGGCCGGTGTGCTCATCGACGATGAGCACCTCGCCATCCATCACCACATAGTGCGAATCGCGCTTGAAGAGCGCCTTCGCCTTCAGCGCGGTGTTGAGGAAGGAGATCAGCGGCGTGTTCGCCGACTCGTAGAGGCTGTCGATGCCGAGCAGATCCTCGACCCGCTCGATGCCGGGCTCGAGCACGCCGACCGTGCGCTTCTTCTCGTCGACCTCGTAGTCGACATCCGGGCGCAGCCGCTTCGCGATGCGGGCGAACTCGCCGAACCAGCGGTTCGCCTCGCCGGCGGCGGGCCCGGAGATGATGAGCGGCGTGCGGGCCTCGTCGATGAGGATCGAGTCGACCTCGTCGACGATGGCGAAGCCGTGGCCGCGCTGCACCATGGCGTCCTTCGAGTGCGCCATGTTGTCGCGCAGGTAGTCGAACCCGAACTCGTTGTTCGTGCCATAGGTGACGTCGGCCTCGTACTGCTCGCGACGCACCTCCGGCGTCTGCCCCGCGATGATGCAGCCGGTGGTCATGCCGAGGGCGCGGAAGACGCGGCCCATGAGCTCTGACTGGTAGCTGGCGAGGTAGTCGTTGACGGTGACGACGTGCACGCCCTCGCCCGTGATGGCGTTGAGGTAGGCGGCGATGGGCGCAACGAGCGTCTTGCCCTCACCGGTCTTCATCTCGGCGATGTTGCCGAGGTGGAGCGCGGCGGCACCCATGATCTGCACCTCGTAGGGGCGCATGCCCAGCGTGCGCTTCGCTGCCTCGCGCACGGCGGCGAACGCCTCCGGCAGCAGGTCGTCGAGCGTCTCGCCGGCGGCGTAGCGGCTGCGGAACTCGTCGGTCTCCCCCGCGAGCTCCTCGTCCGTCAGCTCTTCGAAGGCGTCCTCCAGCGCGGTGACATCTTTGGCGATGCGCTCCAGGCGGCGCCGCAGTCGGCCCTCGCCGGCTCGCAGCATGTTCTCGAAGATATTGGCCACGGTGGGATGCCTCCCGTGCTCGGGGAAAAGATAACGGTTCGGTAACCGACTGCTCATCCTAACAACGCGATCCAAGAGGCGCCCCAGCGCTGCCGGGACGCCTCTTGGTAGCGGGTCAGGACGCGGAGCGCTCGGCCTCCACCACGGGCTCGGTCGCCTCGTCGTCGAGCGTGATGACGCCGTACGACCAGCCCTTGCGGCGGTAGACCACGGCGCACTCACCGGAGGCGTCGTCGACGAAGAGGTAGAAGGGGTGGCCGACGAGCTCCATCTGGTCGACGGCCTCGCGCACGCTCATGCGCTTGCTCGGGAATCGCTTCTGGCGGATCACGACCGGCGACCACTCGGGCTCTCCCTCGTGCGACTGCTCGACGGTCGGGATGGAGCCGGTGCGGACGGCCTCCACGACGGCGGGATCCGCGGGCGTGATGTCGACCTGCTTGAAGCCGTTCGAGACCGCTTCGTGGAGCGGGGTGCGCTTGCGCGCGCTGTGGTCGGTGCGCTTGTCGTGGACGCGGCGTGCGCGCTCCATGACGCGGTGATAGGCGGAGTCGAAGGCCATGTACTTGTCGGGGCCGTCGGCTTCCGCGCGGATGATCGAGCCCGGGCCGTGGACGGTGATCTCCACGCGGCCACCGGCGACGGACGTGTGGGGAACGGAGTGCCGCGAGAGCTTGACATCGAGGGCGGTGGCGCGGGGAAGCAGCTGCGTGACCTTCGTCAGCTTGTCTTCAGCGTATGCGCGGAACCGGTCTGTGATGTCTGCGCCCTTGGCGCCGAACGTGATGTCCATCGTGGCCTCCCGTAGTGATCGGCATCGGCGCCTGCGGCTGCTGCGCCGACTTGCGTGCGGTCACTCTACCCCCGCGGACCCTGCGTCATGCCAGCCCCACGGGAACCCTCCGCATCGTGCGCGCGACAGCCGCGATGCCGACGGGCCGGCAGCCTGCCGCGCGCAGCGCTCGGATCGCCTCACGGGCGGTCGCGCCGCTCGTCACGACGTCGTCGACGATCACGACCGGGCGCCCGTCGAGCTTCCGCGCAGCGCGTGCCGGCAGCAGGAGCGAGCCGTGTGCCGCCGCCTGGCGCTCGGCGGCGGTGCGCTCCTTCTGGGCTCCCGCCGAGCGGGCAGTCGGGCTGCGGCGCAGCGGCAGCGCCCGAGCGCTCGCACCGCGCACCACGAGCGCCACCGGGTCGAAGCCGCGCTGCCGCAGGCCCGCGCGGCTCGACGGCACGCGCACGAGGGACGCCTGGGGCAGCGCGGCGATCGCGAGCGCGAGCCCTGCGCCGAGCACGCGCGCGGTCGCGCGCCCGCCGTGCTCCTTGCAGTCGACGATGAGCGCTCTCGCGGCGCCGCGGTACTCGGTCGCGGCGACCAGCGGCAGGTCGTCGAGCATCCCCCGCACCGGGCCGGCCAGCAGCAGATCCCTGCACGCGGAGCACACCGCCACGTCGAGCGCACCGCAGCCGGGGCACGCGATCGGCCACAGCACGCTCGCCGCCTCCCGCATCGCCGACGCGCCTGCCATGCCCGCATGGTGCCGCACGGCGAGGTCGCCGGGTGCGGGCAGATGGTCTGCCTGTGGATGGCGCGACTGCGCCCGACTACTGCTGGGTGGCGATGAGCCGGAGCGGCTCGAGGCCGGCCGCCGGGCTCCAGACCCGACCGCGGAGGGACAGCAGCTCGCCGTCCGCCCCGAGCGCGCGCAGCGTCGTCGTGCCCTCGCTGCCGCCCACGATCGCCTGCACGCCGCCGCCGGGTGAGGGCAGCTGCTCGGCGACGCCGCCGATCGCGAGCACCGTGATCTGCGGGCGGTCGTCGTCGGTCGCCAGCACCGCCACCTGGGTCGGGCTGACCCAGGTGATGTCGGCGGCCGCGCCCTCGATCGCGGGCAGCGGGTAGGGCTCGCCGAGCGTCATCGGCTGGCCGTCGGCATCGCGCACGACCGCCATCACCCAGAGGCTGCTGGCTCCGCCACCGACGCCGCCGCCCGCGGTGGCGATCGCGAGCCTGGAGCCGTCGCGCGAGAGCTCCATCGCCGCCACCCGGTCGAAGCTCGGCGGCAGCGGGAGCTCGTTGCGCTCGCCGCCGCGCCACGCGAGCAGGCGTGCGGTGGCGCTGCGCTCCTGCAGCAGCACCCACCCGCTGTCGTCGACGGTCGGCACCGCGCCGACGTCGGTGGAGATCACCACCGGCTCCGCGTCCGGCACCACCCAGGCCGCGGTCGAGCCCGTGTGGGCCACACCGCCCGCTGCTCCGACCGTGTAGCTGGTCGCGCCGATCGCCGCGAGCGTAGCGCCGACATCGTCAAGCGCTGGCGCTCCCCCGCCGATCGGGTGCAGCGTCGAGCCCTCGAGCACGAGCGGTCGCGGGTCGACGTCGCCCTCGTCGAACGGGCCGGCCTCCGCGCTGGAGGCGACGAAGCCCGCGAGCCCCTCGACCTGCAGCCGCACCTCGCGCACGCCGACGTCGCGCAGCGACAGCGCGAGCTGCCCGGCGAGCGGCTGCAGGCTGCCGGATCCCAGCTGCTGGATCTGCTCGATGTCGAGCGTGACGGTCATGGTGGTGCCGTCGACGCGCGGCGCGCCCACTCGGGACGCCTCCACTGCTCCGGCGGTGGAGACGGCGGGTGAGAGCCAGGTGGACGGCCCGGCGAGCAGCGCGTCGATGATGCGCTCCGGCAGGGTGGTCGCGGAGCGCTCGAACCAGCGCAGCTCCGGCACGGTGCGAGTGCCGTCCTGCGTGAGCCAGTGCAGCGTGTGGGCACGGAAGAGCTGGTCGAAGTAGAAGGCCGAGAGCACGATGCCGTCGGGCGCCTGCGAGATGCGCCACTCGCCGTCGACCTGCGCGAGCTCGAACTCGAGCGTGCGGTTGCCGGTGGTCAGCTGCAGCGCGCCGCCCGAGCTGACCTCCGACTGCACGGTGAGCTGCGCGCCGGCCGTGGTCTCGCCCGTGAGCGACACCTCCGGCTGCGCGCCCGAGCGCACGATCACCCGCGCATCCGGGTCCCACGTGGATGCGGCCGAACCCGCGAGGTACTCGCGCGCGATCGAGAAGTCGTCATTCGGGCTGATGGCAGCGGCGAGGAAGCCCAGGATGACCTCCTCCTGCGTGGCGCCGGGCTGCGGCTCCTGCGCGAGGAAGACGAGCACGCTGCTCTGCTCGCTCGTGTCGACCTCGCCCTCCGCGACCGGGCCGGAGTCGGGGATCGCGACGCACCCGACGAGGCCGAGCAGCGCCACCACGGCGATCAGCGCGCGCTTCATCGCTCGACCTCCTCAGAGCTAGTGGCGATCGTCGGGTCGACGAGCGCGTTCGGGTGCAGCTCCGGCCCGGCAGGCTGCTGCGCCGCCTCCGGCGTCGTCGCCGACAGCTCCAGGGGACGCGTGTCGTCCGGCTCCAGCTCGATCGGCGAGGCGACCGCACGCGCTCCCGCGCGCGGCAGCGTGAGGCGGAACTGGGTGCCGGCGCCGGGCTTCGACCACACGTCGATCCAGCCGCCGTGCAGTGCGGCATCGTCGCGGCTGATCGAGAGGCCGAGCCCGGTGCCGCCCGTCCGTCGCTGGCGCGACGGGTCGGCGCGCCAGAAGCGGTCGAACACGCGGCTCATCTCGACCTCCGTCATCCCCACGCCGTGGTCGCGCACCGCGATGGCGGCCGCGTCGGTCGAGGAGTCGACGATCACCACCACCGGCTTGCCCTCGCCGTGATCGATGGCGTTGCCGAGCAGGTTCTGCAGGATCCTGCGGATGCGACGCGGGTCGACCTCCGCCTCGAAGTGGCCGCCCGGCGCGATGAGCCGCAGCTCGGTGCCGCGCTCGGCAGCGAGCGGCTGCACCGCCTCGATCTCGCCCTCCGCGAGCCGCACGAGGTTGGTCGGCTCGATCTCCAGCTGCGCGGCGCCGGCGTCGAAGCGGCTCAGCTCCAGCAGATCGGCGAGCAGCTGCTCGAAGCGCTGGATCTGCGTGTAGAGCAGCTCGACGGTGCGACCCGAGACCGGGTCGAACGATGCGCGCCGGTCGTGCAGCACGTCGCCCGCCAGCCTGATCGTCGTGAGCGGCGTACGCAGCTCATGGGAGACATCCGAGACGAAGCGCTGCTGCACCGTCGACAGCGTCGCGAGCTCGTTGATCTGCCGCGAGATCGAGTCGGCCATGCGGTTGAACGAGCGGCCCAGCTTCGCCATCTCGTCCTCGCCCCGCACGGGCATGCGCACGTCGAGCTCGCCCGCGGCGATCCGCGCGCTCGATTCCGCGGCGATCTGCACCGGGCCGACGATGAGCCGCGCGAGGAGATAGCTGATGAGCGCGATGAGCGCGATGAGCGCGAGGCCGCCGAGGAGCATGGTGCGGTGCATGAAGTCGAGCGTCTCCTGCGTCGACTGCAGGCTCGTCATCAGGTAGAGCTCGTACTGGCCGGTCAGCGGCACGTCGACCGTCGTGCCGACCACCAGGCCAGGCTGACCGCCGCTCATCGTCGCGATCCGCACGGACTGGTAGAAGGGGCGCTCGCTGCCGTCGGCAACCGCCGCGCGCAGCTCCTGCGTGAGCAGGTCGGCGTCGAACGCCTGCGACTGCACGTCGTTCATCGTCAGCAGCGTCTCGGTCTGGCCGTCGGTGCGGAGCATCGCGTACTCGGTCGAGGTGCGGCTGGAGATGATGTCGGAGATCGCGCCGAGCGCCGTGTCCTGCAGCGCATCCAGCTCACCGCTCGTGAGGTTCTCCGTCACGGCCTCGTTGAAGATCTGCTGCATCTGACCGCGCGCCTGCACGGCCTCGACGAGCGCGTCGTCGCGTCGGGTCTCGAACAGGTTCTGGCCGACGGATGCCGACATGTAGCCGAGCACGGTGACGAGGGCGAGCGTCGACAGCAGCATGCTGGCAGCGACCACGCGAGCGCCCATCGAGCGCCGGAGCAGGCCGGTCGCCCACTCCCACAGCGTGCGGCGTCGTCCGGCCACCGCTGGCTCAGCCCTGGGGTGCGCCGGCGCGGTAGCCGACCCCGCGCACGGTCGTCACGACCACGGGGTTGTCGACATCGCGCTCGACCTTGGAGCGCAGCCGCTGCACGTGCACGTTCACGAGGCGCGTGTCGGCCTTGTAGTGGTAGCCCCACACCTGCTCCAGCAGCATCTCGCGCGAGAAGACCTGGCTGGGCTTCGACGCGAGCGTGACGAGCAGCTCGAACTCGAGCGGCGTGAGCGAGATGGGCTCGCCGCCGCGGGTGACCTGGTGGCCGGCGACGTCGATGTCGAGGTCGGCGACGCGGAGCGTGCCGGTGTCGCCGCTGTGCTGCGGGCGCAGCCGCGTGCGCACGCGCGCGACGAGCTCCTTCGGGTTGAAGGGCTTCACGACGTAGTCGTCGGCGCCGGATTCGAGTCCCACGACGATGTCGGTCGGGTCGCCCTTCGCCGTGAGCATGATGATGGGCACGCCGGATTCCGCGCGGATCTCATTGCAGATCTGGATGCCGTCCTTGCCGGGCAGCATGAGATCGAGCAGCACCAGGTCCGGCCGCACCTCGTGGAAGCGGTCGACCGCCTCGGCGCCGTCGGCGCAGTACTCCAGGTCGTAGCCCTCGCCCGCGAGCACGATGCCGATCATCTCGGCGAGCGCCGGGTCGTCATCGACGACGAGGATCGTCTGCTCCGCCATCGGCGCTCCCTTCATCCTGCAGCCGGCATCACCGGGGGCCGCGGTCGCGCGGCTCTCGTCACTGTATCCGAGCGGACCATGCGAGCGGAGCAGGCGGGCCGATCAGCGCTCGAGCCCCTCGTGGGCCTCCAGCCACGCCTCCTCGAGCGCGGCGACGCGCTCCTCGACCTCGGCCAGCTGCGCCTGCAGCGCGGCGAGCGCGTCGAAGTCGCCGTGGTCGGCGTGCTCGAAGCGCTCCAGCAGCGCCGAGCGCGCAGCGTCCGCCTTCGCGAGCCGACGCTCGAGGCTCGCGGCCTCCTTCTCGAGCGCGCGGCGCTCCGCGCCCGAGAGGGTGGGGGCGTCCCCAGGACTCGGGGCGCCGCCTTCGGCGGCTCCTCCACCGACGGAGGCGCTGGTCGCGCGGGCGGCCGTGCGCGCGACCGAGCCCGTGCCCGAGAGCTCGAGGTACGCATCCACGCCGCCCGGCATGTGGCGCAGCCCGCCGTCGATGACCGCGTACTGGTGGTCGGTGACGCGCTCGATGAGGTAGCGGTCGTGGCTGACCACGATGAGGCAGCCGGCCCAGGAGTCGAGCACGTCCTCCATCGCGGCGAGCATGTCGGTGTCGAGGTCGTTGGTGGGCTCGTCGAGGATGAGCACGTTCGGCTCGTCGAGCAGGATCAGCAGCAGCTGCAGGCGGCGCCGCTGGCCACCGGAGAGATCCTTCACGGGGGTGGAGAGCTCGCCGCTGCGGAAGCCCAGCCGCTCGAGCAGCTGGCCGGGCGTGAGCTCCTTGCCGCCGGAGGCGTAGCTCGACTTGAGGCTCCCGACGACCGTGCGCACGGGATCGTTCTCGTGCTGCTTGAGCTCGGCGAGCTCCTGGGTGAGCTCGGCGATCTTCACCGTCTTGCCCGTCTTCACTCGGCCCGCGGTGGGCTGGATGCGGCCGGCGATCAGGGCGAGCAGCGTCGACTTGCCCGCGCCGTTGCGGCCCAGCACGCCGGCGCGCTCACCGGGTGCGATGCGCCACGTGACATCGTCCAGGATCGTGCGGCCGCCCAGTTCGACCGAGGCGTCGACGATGTCGACGACATCCTTGCCGAGCCGGGTCGCGGCGAGCTGCGCGAGCTGGATGGGGTCGCGCACGGGCGGCTCGTCCTCGATCAGCTGCGTGGCGGCGTCGATGCGGAACTTCGGCTTCGCGGTGCGGGCGGGTGCGCCGCGGCGCAGCCAGGCGAGCTCCTTCTTCATCAGGTTCTGCCGCTTCGCCTCGGTGGCCGCCGACATCCGATCGCGCTCGACGCGCTGCAGGATGTAGGCCGCGTAGCCGCCCTCGAAGGGCTCGACGAGCTTGTCGTGCACCTCCCACGTGCCGGTGCAGACGGCATCGAGGAACCAGCGATCGTGCGTGACCGCGACGAACGCGCCGCGGCCGCCGGCGTAGCGGGCGTTGAGGTGGTCGGCGAGCCAGGCGATGCCCTGCACGTCGAGGTGGTTGGTGGGCTCGTCGAGGAACAGCACGTCCCAGTCGCCTGCCAGCAGCTGCGCGAGCGCGACGCGGCGGCGCTGCCCGCCCGAGAGGTCGCCGACGCGGGCGTGCCAGTCGAGGTCGCCGACGAGGCCGTTCAGGATGTCGCGAATGCGCGCGTCGCCCGCCCACTCGTGCTCGGGCCGGTCGCCGACGATCGACTCGCCGATCGTGGTGTCGCCGTCGAGGGTGTCCTGCTGGTCGAGCACGCCCACCTGCAGGCCGCCGCGGCGCGTGACGCGGCCGCTCGTCGGCTCGAGTCGCCCCGCGAGCATCCGCAGCAGCGTCGACTTGCCGTCGCCGTTGCGGCCGACGATGCCGATGCGGTCGCCGTCCTCGAGCCCGAGCGAGATCGACTCGAAGACGGTGCGGGTGGGGAAGGCGATGCCGACGCGCTCAGCGCCAAGGAGGTGTGCCATATCCCGCTATTGTCCCGCACGCCGGCGCCGGCCGCGCCCACTGCCCGCGCCCGGCCCGCCGACTGGTGCGGATGCGCCCCACCGATGCGATGCGCCTCATCGGTGCGGATGCGCCCCATCGGTGCGGGCGTGCCAGCCCCGGTGGCGCGCAGGAGCACCGGTCGACGACGATGACGGGCACTCGGCGGCGCTCGACGTTGGCGCTGGGCGCAGCGGCGCTGCGCGCTGGGCGCTGGGCGCGTCAGTCGATGAGGCGGGCGCCATGCACGGGGCCGGTGACCTTCACCGCGACCACCTTCGCGGTGGAGAGCGAGACCTGCAGCTCGATGGCCGATTCGAGGCTGTCGCAGAGGAAGGCGACGGTCGGCCCGGAGCCCGAGACGATGCCCGCGAGCGCGCCGGATCGCTCGCCCAACTCGAGCGTGCCCGCCAGCCGCGGCATCAGCCGCAGCGCCGGCGCCTGCAGGTCGTTCTGCAGCGCATCCGCGAGCATGTTCGCGTCGCCCGCGCGCAGCGCCTGCAGCACCCGCGCATCCACCGTCGGCACGTCATGCGCGGGTGCGATGTCGGCGGCGTGCAGCGCGCGATGCTCATCGAGCGCGCGGTAGACGTCGGGCGTCGACAGGCCGGCGTCGGCGTAGGCCAGCACCCAGTGGAACTGTCCCTTCGCGAGCGCCGGGCTCAGCTGGTCGCCGCGGCCGGTGCCCACCGCAGTGCCACCGGCGAGCGCGAACGGCACGTCGGCGCCCAGCTCGCGGGCGATCTCGTGCAGCGCCTCGCGGCCGAGGTGCAGCCCCCACAGCTCGTCGCACGCGACGAGGGTCGCTGCGGCGTCGGCAGAGCCGCCGCCCATGCCCCCGGCGATCGGCACGTGCTTGTCGATCGAGAGCGAGACACCGCTCGACACCCGGCCGCGCCGGGCGAGCGCCATGGCCGCGCGGATCGCGAGGTTGTCGGCGCCGGTGGAGAGATGCTCGTGCGGGATCGGCCCCGAGAAGCGCACCGAGAAGTCGGGGGCCTCGGTCGCTTCGACGAATTCGTAGAGGCTGACGGCCTGGTAGGCGGTCGCGACGTCGTGATAGCCGTCGTCCTGCAGGGCGCCGACGCCGAGGTGCACGTTGATCTTGCCGGGCGCTTTCGCCCGCACCGTGCTGCCCGTGCTGCCTCGTCCCACGATTCCAACCTACTGCCACCGGGAAGTCGTCTCCTCCACGGCAATCGTCGCGCCGCCTGCGCTCCGTCGCTAGCCTGCCCACATGGCGCATCCGCTCATGTTCGAGACCGCGGATCCGGTGCTGGTGCGGCTCCGCCGCATCGCGCTCGCCATGCCGGGCGCGGCCGAGAAGGTGTCGCACGGTCACCCCGCGTTCTTCACGACCAAGGTGTTCGCCTACTACGCGGGCACGACGAAGCAGGAGCACCGCGAGGGCCTGCATCCGCCGCGCCTGAGCGTGCTGCTGGAGCCCGATGAGCGGCTGGCGATGCTCGAGGAGGGTGCGCTGGAGCCCGCCTACCTCGGCCCCTACGGATGGATCGCCATCGACCTCGCGCACGTGGACTGGGAGCGGGTGGCAGAGCTCATCGACTCCAGCTTCCGCGTCACCGCGCCGAAGCGCCTCGTCGCGGAGCTTGACGCGCGCTCCCCCTCTGCCTGACGACGCACAAGTGTCGCTATCGGCTCGCAAGCGCCTCGAATGCGCGCCGCTAGCGACAACTCTGCGCCACGCGGACGCGGAGCATATGGCGCGGACGCGGCGGCGCGGATGCGGCGGCGCGGATGCGGTGGCGCGGATGCGGCGGCGCGGATGCGGCCTCGGAGAAATGTCGCTATCGGCTCGCAAGCGCCTCGAATGCGCGCCGCTAGCGACAACTCTGTCCCCGCGCGGGCCGCGGCGCGGGCGCCGCGGCCGGCGGGCAGCCCGGGCGGCGCGGGCGGCCGGCAGGGCGCGGGTAGGGCGCGGGCGGCCGGCAGGGCGCGGGTAGGGCGCGGAGAGCGCGCGGGCGGGGGCGGCTCAGCCGACGGCGGCGGCAAAGAGCGCAGCGATCGCGGCCTTCGCCGTCTGCATCGCCGCGGCGTCGGGCAGCTTCTCGGCCATCAGGTTGATGGGCGTGCCGGAGGGCTTCTGCGGCTGCGCGGCCGCCACCAGGCGCGTGCCGTCGCGCAGTCGCCACCGCACCACCGGTTGCGACGCGCCGAGGTTCGCGCGGTGCGCCTCGCCGTGCACCGCCTCCACCGCGGCGCGCACCGTGGCCAGCGCCTCGAGCCGCTCCCCGGGCACCGTGCGCGTCATCGACACCGCGAAGGTGCCGTCCGCCTGCTGGCCCGGCAGCCGACCCTTGCGATCCTGCTCGAAGTCGACGGTGATGCCCTGCGCCCACCAGTGGTCGACCCCGTGCTGCGCTACCAGCCACTTGACGGTCGTCGGATGTCTCCACTCGAGCGCACCCGCGGCCTCGAGCAGATCGCGCCACTCGTCGTAGTCGCGGCCGGTCGCGGCACGCGTCGCCGCCGCTCCCATGCCCCTGTCCATGCGCTCGACCATTGCTGCCTCAGGCGGCTCGCGCGCAGCGAGGCCTATCCCATCCCGGCGGAGGGCTCCCCCGCCTCGGCGATGCGGATGAAGTCCGCGAGCTCGAGTGCCTCCCCGCGCAGTGTCGGGTCGACGCCGGCCCGCTCGAGCACCTCGGTGGCGGCCGCCGACGATCCGTACGCCCCTGCGAGGGCCTGCCGCAGCATCTTGCGCCGCTGCCCGAATGCGCCGTCGATCACTCGGAAGGTGCGCCGGCGCAGCTCCTCCGAGCCCATCGATGGGCCGCGCCGGAAGCCGACCAGCACGCTGTCGACGTTCGGCACCGGCCAGAAGATCTGTCGCGAGACGTCGCCCTCGAGCGCCCACGGTCCCCACCAGGCGACCTTCGCCGACGGCGAGCCGTAGGTCTTCGAGCCGGGGCGCGCGGCCAGTCGATGCCCGACCTCCGACTGCACCATCACGAGCGCGCGGTCGATCGTGGGGAATCGCTCCAGCAGGTGGATGAGCACGGGCACCGACACGTTGTACGGCAGGTTGGCGACGATCGCCTGCGGCGCGAACGGCAGCTCCTCGAGCGTCAGCGCGTCGTGCTGCACGACCTCGAGCCGCGCGTCCGGCTGCTTGCGCGCCGCCGTGCGGGGCAGCAGCTCCGCCAGCCGCGGGTCGATCTCGACGGCCGCCACCCGCGCGTCCACCTCGGTGAGGCCGAGCGTCAGCGACCCGAGGCCAGGCCCGACCTCCACGACGTCGAGCCCGGCGACATCCGCCGTGCGCACGATGCGGCGCACCGTGTTCGCGTCGACGACGAAGTTCTGGCCCCAGCGCTTCGCGGGCGTGAGGTCGAGCTGCGCTGCCAGCGAGCGGATCTCCGACGCGCCCAGCAGCGTCTCGGCGCTGCGTCGCCCGCCTGCGGAGGGTCCGTCGATCGTCTCGTGCACCCGTCGAGCCTATGCCGAGCGCGAGGGCACGCGGATCATAGGCTCACGCGAGACAATCGCGATCCCGACGCCAGTGAGGAGCATCCATGAGCATCACGCAGCACCCTCGGCGGTCGGCGCCCCGGCACGCTGGCCGGTCGCGGATGCTGGCCGTCGTCGCGCTCGCGGGCGTCGCCGCGCTCGTGGCCGCCTGCAGCCAGCCGATCGGCCCCGGCAGCACGACCGCCCCGCCATCGCCCTCCACGACCATGGCCGGCGCGGCTCCGGTCGCGCTCGACGCATCGGAGCTGGCGGCGTCGGGCCTGTTCGACGAGGTCTCGGCGAACGGTGCCGCGCTCCGCTGGGTCGAGCCCGGCGCGTCGATCGCGGTCATCGTCGGGGGCTCCGGCGGTGGCGGCGAGTGCATCCCCCAGCCGCATCCGGCCGAGCTCGACCTCGGCACGCCCTCGATCGCCGTGCACTTCGACCCGCCGAATCCGGAGGTGATGTGCACGGCCGACTTCGTGCTGCACGGCTGGCAGCTCGACCTCGCGCAGCCGATCGATGCGGGCAACGTCGTGCCGGTGCAGTTCGTGAACCTGCGGGGCACAGATGACGTCGTGGATCTGCGGCTCGGCCCCGACGACACGCTCCTCAGCCCCGGCGCCGACCCGCAGCCGAGCGAGATCCCCGACAGCGGCACGGTGCCCGAGCCGGAGCCGATCCCGACCGAGCAGCTGCCGGAAGAGGCGCTCGCCGCGGCGAACAGCAACCTGCTCGAGGTGCGATGGGTGGAGCCGGGCCGCTCGCTCGCGGTGCTGCTCGCGGCATCCGGCACCACCGACTGCGTGCCGCAGCCGGTGGGCGCCGCACCTACCGGGCCCGGGACGATCGAGGTGACGTTCGAGCGCGCGGCGAGCGCGAGCTGTGATGGCGAGGCCACGGTCCACGGCTGGCGGGTGACCCTGCCTGCCGCCGTCACGGCGACGCTGCCGGTCGAGGTCACGGTGCGCGGCGCGCTCGAAGGGTCGGTCGAGGTCACACTCGAACCCGAGGACGTGCTCGAGCTGCCCTGACGCCCGCCCTCGCGCTGCCGATCTGGGGCCGCGGCGCTGGCGTCTGGCGCCAACCCGCCGCCGGTCCGCCGCCCAGCGCTCGTCCAGGCCGGTGGGCCAGCGTGGGAGGCTGGAATCTCCGTGACCCGCGCGGACCGCGAACCAAGGAGCTGCACCACATGCGACGGACCCTCCCGCTGACGATCATCGGCCTCGTCGCCCTCACCGGCTGCACGTCGGCGGGCGAGCCCGCCGAGACCGCGCCGCCCACCGCCGAGGCCGAGACGAGCGCACCGACGCCCTTGGCCGAGCCCACCGACACAGCCCCTGCCGAGACCGCGACCGCCGACCCGCAGCCGAGCGAGATCGCCGGCGCGCCCTACCGCATCGAGGACGAGGCGATCCTCGGCGCCTACAGCATCGACGACATCCCGGTCGGCGAGCCGTTCGTGGCGTGGGGCAACACCGACGCGACGCTCGTGCACGTCATCGGCGCTGGCAGCAGCTCGACCACGTGCCAGCCCACGGCCGAGTCGATCGAGGTCGACGACGGCATGCTCGAGATCGAGTTCGAGTGGGACGAGTCCAGCGCGACGGTCGCCTGCACCGCGGATCTGCGGATCTTCGGCTGGGCGTTCCCCGTCGCCGGGGCAGATGCGTCGATCACGCAGGCGGTCGTCGAGGACTGGAACGACGACGAGACCGATGATGACGACGATGACGACGAGATCACCGTCGAGATCCGCCCGGCGATCGCGAACTAGGCTCCGCCGCCGTCAGTCCCAACTGCCGTACGCGCGCACCGTGTTCGCCGCCGTCTCTGCTGCCAGCTCGTCGGCGTCGATGCCCAGCTGCTCGGCCATGAACCGCACCGTGTACGGCGTCAGGTAGGGGCTGTTCGGCCTGCCTCGGAAGGGCGCGGGCGTGAGGAACGGCGCGTCGGTCTCCACCAGGATGCGGCTGCGGTCGGCGACCCGCAGGGCGCCGTGCAGGTTCTTGGCGTTCGAGAAGGTGACGGTGCCGGCGAACGACAGGTACCAGCCGTGCTCGGCCGCGATGCGAGCGAGGTGCTCGTCGCCGGAGAAGCAGTGGAAGACCGTTACGTCGGGGGCACCCACGCGCAACAGCGTCTCGACCACCGCGTCGTGCGCGTCGCGGTCGTGGATCTGCAGGGCGCGGCGGTGGCGCTTGGCGATCTCGATGTGCGCCTCGAACGACGCGAACTGCGCACGCCGGCCCTCGTCGCCGGTGCGGAAGAAGTCCAGCCCGGTCTCGCCGACCGCGCGCACCCGCGGCTGCTGGGCGAGCCGATCGATGACCGTGAGCGCCTCGTCGAGCGTGCCCGCGGTGGCGTAGCCCGGCGCCTCGTTGGGGTGGATCGCGACCGCGGCGAGCACGCGCGGATCCTGTGCGGCGAGCGCGGCCGACCACTCGGAGGACTCCACGTCGCCGCCCACCTGGATGACGCCCGCGACGCCCGCGGCGACCGCCGCATCCAGCGCGTCCGCGTAGGAGAAGCCCTCGCCGTCCTTGATCTCCAGGTGCGTGTGGTTGTCGTAGATCGGCGCCCCGAGCGGCTCGGGCGCGGGCGGCCGCGTCATGTCGCGCTTCCCGTCGTTGTGCCGCTCGCGGATGTATTCGCCGCCGGGCAGCTCGGTGCCGGCCGGGGTGTCGGGGAGGCGGATGGGCGTGGTTCCGTCGGGGCTCGCGGGCATGGCTTCAGCCTAGAATGCTGACGCCACAGGAAATGCTGGGTGTGCGTTCAGGGCTCGTTGCGGCCCCGGTGGAAGCATCGCAGCAGCACCAGCCCGAGGAACCCGAGGAGCCTGCCCTTCATGCCCACCCGCTTCGCGAGCGTCGCGGCCGTCGCCGCGGTGCTGGCGGTCAGTGCGTGCGGTTCGCTGCAGGGGTCGACATCCGCGCAGCAGGCAGCCGACGGATCCGCCCAGACCAGCGATGTGCGCGGTGGCGGCAGCGAACTGCGGATCGATGCGCCGGCGGTCGGCGACCACGGTGAGCCCGGCCTGCCTTCCGCCAGCGGCGCATCCATCGATGATGTGCTGCGACTGGGCGCCGTCGCCACGTGGGTGGACGCGCCCGATGCGCTGGCGATCTCGCTGCCCGCGTCGCAGGACTGCTCGCCGATCGCGGGGCAGCCGACGGTGGTGTCGCCGAGCCGGATCTCGGTGACGTTCGCGGCCGAGGCGGCGTGCCCGGCACCCGACGCGGCTCGCACCTACACGGTGCAGCTGCCGGCCGACGTGGATGCTCGCGCCGGTATCGAGGTCGTCGTCGAGGGCCTGCAGCACCGCTTCACGCTGACGCTGCCCGCGAACTAGCGGGGCGCGTCGGCGCGAACCGCCGCTCAGCCGGCCGCGGGCTCCTGCTCGACGCGCGGGAACAGCGGGGGCACGGTCGTCACCCTGCCGGTGCCGCGCCAGGTCTGCGCCTGCTGGATGCGCTGCGCCGTGACGTCGCCCTCGCCGCCGACCGCGGCCCACAGCTGCTGCGCGGTGTCGGGCATGACGGGCGCCAGCAGGATCGCTGCCGTGCCGATCCCGTGCACGTTGGTCGCGAGCACCGCCGCGAGCCGGTCGCGCTGCGCCTCGTCCTTCGCCAGCACCCACGGCGCCTGCTCGGTGATGTAGCCGTTCAGGCGCTCCACGATCGACATCGCGGCATCCACCGCGTCGTGGATCTGGAATGTGTCGATGGCGCGGTCGGCGCGAGCCACGGCATCCGCCACCAGCTGCGCGATGTCGGCGTCGGCCTCGACGTCGGGGACGACGCCGTCGCAGTACTTGTGCACCATCGCGATCACGCGCGAGGCGAGGTTGCCGAGACCGTTGGCGAGCTCCGAGTGGTAGCGGGCGTGCAGGTCCTCCCAGGAGAAGGAGCCGTCGGAGCCGAACGCGATCGCCGACATGAAGTAGTAGCGGAACGCGTCGACACCGAAGACCTCGGTGATCTGCTTCGGCTCGATGCCGGTCGCCTTCGACTTCGACATCTTCTCGCCGCCGACCAGCAGCCAGCCGTGGGCGAACACGTGGTCGGAGTTCTCGAGTCCCGCCGCCATGAGCATGGCGGGCCAGATGACGGCGTGGAAGCGCGCGATGTCCTTGCCGACGATGTGCGTGGCGGGCCAGCGACGTGCGAAGCGCTCCTCGTCGACGCCGTAGCCGTTGGCGGTGATGTAGTTCAGCAGCGCGTCGAACCAGACGTAGACGACATGCGTCTCATCCCACGGCACCTTGATGCCCCAGTCGAAGGTGTTGCGGCTGATCGAGAGGTCGGTGAGGCCCTGCTTGACGAACTGCCGCACCTCGTTGCGCACGTGCTCGGGCTGCACGTAGTCGGGGCGCTGGTCGTAGAGCTCGAGCAGCCGATCGCCGAACTCGCTCAGCTTGAAGAAGTAGTTGGCCTCGCGCACGACCTCCACGGGGCGCGAGTGGATCGCGCACACCTGCAGCCCCTCGAACTCCCCGGTGCCGGGCACCAGGTCGCCGGGTGTCTTGTACTCCTCGCAGCCGACGCAGTACCGGCCCTCGAACTCGCCGTGGTAGATGTACCCGGCCTCCTTGAGTCGCTCGAGGAAGATGCGCACGCCCACCTTGTGACGCTCATCCGTGGTGCGGATGAAGTCGTCGTTCTGGATGTTCAGCAGCTCGAGCTGCGGCTTCCACGCGGTCTCGACCAGCCGGTCGGTCCAGTCCTGCGGGCTCACGCCGTTGGCGGCCGCCGTGCGCATGATCTTCTGGCCGTGCTCGTCGGTGCCGGTGAGCATCCACGTGTCATCGCCGCGCTGGCGGTGCCAGCGGGCGAGCACATCGGTGGCCACCTCGTTGTAGGCGTGGCCGATGTGGGGCACGTCGTTGACGTAGTAGATCGGCGTCGTCACGGTGAAGCGCTCGGGCATGGGGTCAATCCTACGAGGCCTCCACGGCCCGACTACGACGGCGGATGCGCGAGGGCGGCCTGGTAGAGCGCGTTGCGGGCGTGCCCAGTCGCCTCCGCCACCTCGGCCGCGGCCTCCTTGAGGCGCATACCGTCCCGCTTGAGGCGCAGCACCTGCGCGATCGCGGCGTCGAGATCGGTCAGCGCGGGCGTCGCGCCCTCGATCACGAGCACGATCTCGCCGCGCACGCCCTCGCGGGCCCACGGCAGCAGCTCGCCGGCCGTGCCGCGGCGCACCTCCTCGTAGCGCTTCGTGAGCTCGCGGCAGACGGCCATCCGCCGCTCGGGCATGGCGCGCTCGATCGCCTCGAGCGACTCCACCAGCCGGTGCGGGGCCTCGAAGAGCACGAGGGTGCGCTCCTCACGCGCGACCGCAGCGAGGGCACGGTCGCGCTCGCCGCCCTTGCGGGGCAGGAAGCCGTCGAAGGCGAAGCGGTCGGTCGGCAGGCCGCTGAGCGCGAGGGCGGTGAGCACGGCGGAGGGGCCGGGCAGGCAGGTGACGGCGACGCCCGCGGCGACCGCGGCCTGCACGAGCCGGAAGCCGGGGTCGCTGACGGCAGGCATGCCGGCGTCGGTGAGCACCAGCACATCCTCCTCGCGGGCACGCTCGACGAGCGCGGGCGACGCCGCCTGCTCGTTGTGCTCATGCAGGGCGACGAAGTGCGCCTGCGTCTCGACGCCGAGCGCCCGCAGCAGCTGCTTCGTGGTGCGAGTGTCCTCCGCGGCGATCACCGGCACGACCTGGAGCGCCTCGCGCAGCCGCGCACTGGCATCGCCGAGGTTGCCGATGGGGGTCGCGCCGAGGATGATCACGCGGCCCAGGCTATCGACGCGGCAGCTGACGGCGAGCGGCGACGACGCCGGGCGGGATCGGGCGCTCGCCTGTGACGCATGCGGCCGAGCCTGCGACGGCGACGCTCGCCCAGGTGCCAGAATCGCCCGTGTGACCGAATCGAGCGCCGACCCCGCTGCGCGCGGCGCCGTCGCCACCTCGGGCGCTCCGGAAGTCGCCGCCCGGTCTCGCCGGGAGCGTGCCACGGGCGCCTACGCGGCCGTGGAGCAGCGCCTGCGCGAGCCGCGCGTGCGCCGCACGCTCGAGATCGCGGCACCGCTCGCGATCGTCACGGTCGCCGCCGTCGCGCGGCTGACCGCCCTCGGGCATCCTCCGCTGCTGGTCTTCGACGAGACCTACTACGTCAAAGAGGGCTGGTCGATGTGGCAACTCGGCTACGAGGGCGACTGGGCCGAGGGGTCGAACGAGCGCTTCGAGCAGGGCGACCCCGGAGGGCTGACGTCGGACGCCGACTACGTGGTGCACCCGCCGCTCGGCAAGTGGATCATCGGCATGGCGATGGCGGCGTTCGGCATGGCCGACCCGTTCTGGTGGCGGCTGCCGAGCGCGATCGCCGGCATCGCCCTGGTGGCGCTGACGTATGCGGTCGCGCGCGGCATGCTGCGATCGGTCGCGTTCGCGACGCTCGCGGGCCTCTGGATGGCGATCGACGGCTTCGCGATCGTCATGAGCCGCACGGCGCTGCTCGACGGCATCCTCGCGGTGTTCGTGCTCGCGGGTGCGGGTGCGCTGCTGCTGGATCGGCGCGGCTCGCCCGCGCGCACCGTGCGCGCCCTGGCCGAGCGGCCCCGGCGCTTCGGGGCCGCGATGCTGACTCGCCCGTGGCTCGTGGTCGCCGGCGCCCTGCTGGGGGCCGGCTGCGCGACCAAGTGGTCGGGGGCGGCGTTCCTCGCCGCGTTCGGCCTCTGGACAGTGCTGATGGATGTGCTCGACCGACGCAGGGCGGGATTCCGGCATCCGTGGCTGGGCACGCTGCTGACCCAGGCGCCCGCGAGCTTCGTGCTGCTGGTAGGCCCGGCGGTCGCGGTCTACATCGCCAGCTACGCGGGCTGGTTCGATGGCGGGTGGGGCTCGCAGCTGGCGCTCGAGCGCGTGGACCTGCGCTGGGGCGGGCTGCTCGCGTGGGTGCCGCTGGGGCTGCAGTCGCTGTGGATGTACCACGCGCAGCAGCTCGGCTTCCACGTGGGGCTCGACAAGGACCACCCCTACCAGTCCCCCGCGATCGAGTGGCTCTGGCTGGGCCGGCCCACCGGCTTCGAGATGACGGAGACCGACGGTGGGGTCTGGTGGATCACCGCGCTGCCCAACCTCGTGCTCTGGTACGGCGGCATCGTGGCGGTGGCCTTCCTGCTCTTCCACCTCGGCCGCAGGCTCGATCGCAACGCGGGCTTCCTGCTGCTCGCGATCACTGCCGGCTACGCGCCCTGGCTGGCCTTCCCCGATCGCACGATCTTCCTCTTCTACGCGATCGTGTTCCTGCCGTTCCTGGTGCTCGCGCTCGCGGCCGCGCTGCAGCTGCTGGTGGGGCGCTACCGGCCAGCGGGTGCGCCGCAGATTGCCCGCACCGCGGCCGGCGCGCTCGCCGCGGCCGACGCGGCCGACGCCGACCAGGGCGCCGCGACGAGGCTCGACGCCGACATCGATGCCGCCATCGACGCCGCCATCCCGCCGCCGGCGTCGCCGGGCGGCCAGGATGGCGACGTGGAGCGGCGCGCCGCAGGGTGGGCGGCAATCGTGGTGCTGCTGGCCGCGAGCATCGCCGTGGCGATCTGGTTCATGCCGGTTGCCTTCGGCATGACGCTGTCGGACGCCGCCATGCAGCTGCGCTTCTGGCCCCCGCGGCTGCCGCAGTAGCGGCTGACCTCACCAGCGCTCGGGCAGCGCGCAGACGAAGTCCTCGCAGCGGTAGGCGCCCGGCATCGTCTTGCCCTCCAGCAGGGCGAAGCCGGCGGCGGCGAGCTCCGCGGCCTGCTCCGGCGTCGCGCGCAGCGCACCGGGCGCGCGGCGCAGCGCCTCGCTGCGCGCCGGCGGCGGATCGCCGATCAGCACGAGCGTGCGCGGCGGCGCCGAGAGCTGCAGGGCGACCCGCAGCGTGCTGGCTCCGGCGAACGGATTGCGGATCGCGACGCTCGCGTCGAGCAGCCGGATCGCGCGCTCGAGGTGCGCCGGCTCCCCCGTCAGCGCGAACAGCGACTGGAGCGCGCCCGCGAGCGCGGCCGGGCCAGACGGTGAGTCGCCGTCCGAGGCCGGTCCCAGGTGCAGCGCGGGCCCCTGCGACGCGGTCGCGGCGGGATCCGGCGCGGCCTCCAGGATGTCGCGCGCTGCGAGCGCCCAGCGGGGTGCCCCGGTGGCGGCGGTGAGCGCGAGCAGTCCGCTCGCGAGGCAGCCGGCGTCGGCTGCGGTTGCGGCAGCGCGGGAGGGCTCGTCGTCGAGACTGGCGTGCACGAGATTGGCGGGGTCGGCCGCATGGTGGGAAAGCAGCTGCGCGGCCGCGGCCTCGGCGAGGGCCAGCGCGCGGTGGTCGTCGTCGCGCAGCGCCCGGACTGCGAGTGCCTCGATCGCGAGGCCGTTGGCGCTCGTGACGACCAGCCGGTCGAGCGGCGGTCGCTCGCGGCGCGCGCCAGCGTGCGCCGGCAGGTGCCAGCCGCCCTCGACGCGCGCCCCGTCGACGAGCGACTCCGCATCCTCGGCGATCGCGAACGCGCCGCTCGGCAGCCGCAGCCCGTCCGCAAGGAAGTCGACGAGGCCGCGTGCGATGCGCTCGCGGCCCAGGATCGAGGCGGCGTGCAGCAGCTGCGCGTTGTCGACGAGCATCCGCTCGAAGTGCGGCACCGACCAGTCGCGCTGGGTGGCGTAGCGGAAGAAGCCGCCGTCTCTTCCCCGCAGGTGGGAGTACTCCCCCGCGTCGATCGTCGCGTCGTCGCCCGCGGCGGCGTCGAGCAGCCGCCCGGCCAGTGCTCGCAGCGGTGACGCGGGATCGTCCCCCGCAGCGGTCGCGAGCGTAAGCATGAGCGGGGGCTGCGGAAACTTCTGCCCCTCTCCCAGCCCGCCGAAGCGGACGTCCTCCTGCTGGCCGACTGCGGCGAGCGCGGTGCGCACGGCGTCACCGCCAGGCAGCCGCGCGCCGTCGTCGGAGTGCTCGCTCGCCGAACGCAGCGCCTCCTGCACCCGCGCGCCGGTCTCGCTCACCGCATCCGGCTGCTCGCGCCAGGCGCGACTCACGGCCGCCAGCACCTCGCTGAAGGCCGCGACGCCCTGTCGCGCCGTCGGCGGGAAGTAGGTGCCGCCGAAGAACGGCAACCCGTCTGGGGTGAGGAAGACGCTGAGCGGCCAGCCGAGGTTGCGGGTGAAGGCCGAGGCGGCACCCATCAGCGCCGCGTCGACATCCGGGCGCTCCTCGCGATCGACCTTCACCGCGACGAAGCCCTCACGCAGCAGCTGGCCGATGGCCGGATCGGCGAACGACTCCCGCGCCATCACGTGGCACCAGTGGCAGGTCGCGTATCCCACCGAGGCGAACACCGGCACGCCGCGCTCGCGCGCCTCCGCGAACGCCTCGTCGCCCCACTCGCGCCAGTCGAGCGGGTTGTCGGCATGCAGCCGGAGGTAGTCGCTCGTGGTGCTGCCGAGCCGGTTGTCGTGCGCGTGCTGCTCGCCGGGATCGTTCTGCATGCCGCCACGCTACGCTCCGGCGGGCCTCGCGCGCGCCCGACCATCGTCAGCTCCACGCGCGCCGGAAGCGCCGGGGCGGTCGCCACCGCAGCTGCCAGTTGCCGCACGGCTGCGTCGAGCCGCGCCGCACGCCGCGGCAGGGCGGCATGGTCACCGGCGGTTCGAGCTCTGGCGCCTCGTCGTAGCGGTCGTCGTACCAGTCGGCGTCGTCGCCGAGCGTGTCGTCCTCGGCGTCCGCGTCGGGTGCGGCAGGCACGAGCGGGGGCATCCGCGGGGGCGATTCCCACAAGCGATGCGCCGGCTCGATCGCGTTCATCAGCACCTCGCAGTCGCAGAAGCCGCCGCCCGCCTCGAGCCGCCGCTCGAGCGCAGTGGCTCGAGGCGCCAGCCGATCTCGGTAGCGCTGCGCGAGGCGCAGATCGCCGCTGCAGCCGAAGGTCGCGACGGCGCGGTCGAGGTAGCAGGCCAGGCACTCGTGCGGATGCGGTGCGAGCCAGTCGTCGATGAGGGAGCGCACGAAGGCCTCGGCCTCGGCGCTGATCGGTGCGTCCATGCCGCGCACGGTGCCACAGCGGCGCCGTGCGGCGTCGCGCGCCGGCGAGCGCCTGTGCACAACTGGGGCTGGGCAGCCGGTCTCGTGACGCGCCGCGCTCCGCGCGGCGCTCCTCGACCTACGGGGGCGGGGCTCCTCGCGGGCGGGGCCCAGCGAGGTGCGGGGGCCAGCACGAAGCGGACCCCCTCCGCCGCACGCGACCCGGTGCACCGGGTCTCGATTGGCGGAAGGGGTCCGCGGAGGCTGTGCGACAGCCGGGCGTGCGGCTAGCTGACCTCTGCGGGGTCGGCCGAGACGCGGCCGTCGGCGCCCTGGTCGAGCGCGTCGATCGCGGCGACATCCGCGTCGCTCAGGCGCACCGCTGCGGCCGCGAGGTTCTCGTCCATGCGCTCGCGGCGGCTCGACTTCGGGAAGACGATGCGCCCGGAAGCGAGGTGCCACGCGATGACGACCTGCGCCCACGAGACGTCCAGGCGCTCGGCGATCTCGCCGATCACGCCGGAGGAGTAGTCGACCTTGCCCTGGCCGAGCGGGCCCCAGGCCTCGATGGCGATGTCGTGCTGCGCCGAGAGCGCCGTCGCGGCACGCTGCTGGAACTGCGGGTGCAGCTCGATCTGGTTGATCGCGGGCACGATGCCGGTCTCGAGGATCTCGGGCAGGTAGCGCTCATCGAAGTTCGAGACGCCGATCGACGTCGTCAGGCCCTCGGAGCGCAGGTTCGCGAGCGTCTCCCAGGTCTCGACCGGGCTGCCGTTGGCGGGCGTCGGCCAGTGGATCAGGTAGAGGTCGACGTGGTCGAGACCGAGCTGCTCCAGGCTCTCCCCCATCGCGGCGCGCGTGTCGTCGGCACCACGGCGGTCGTTCCAGAGCTTCGTCGTGATGAACAGCTCGTCGCGGGCGATGCCGCTCGCTGCGATCGCTCGACCCACGCCCGCCTCGTTGCCGTAGATGGTGGCCGTGTCGATGTGGCGGTAGCCGGCCTCGAGCGCCTCCGTGACGATGCGCTCGGTCTCCGCCGGGTCGACCTTGAAGACGCCGAAGCCGAGCTGCGGGATGCTGCGGCCGTCGTTGAGTGCGAGCTGGGGAATGGTCATGCGGTCTCCTCGATGGTTGAAGTGTCTTCTGGCAGGTCGGACGCGTCCACGCCCTCGACGTGGCGCTCGTCCGGTCCGCTGTAGGCAGAGAGCGGTCGAATGAGCGCGTTGTTCGCGCGCTGCTCGATGATGTGCGCGGTCCAGCCGGTGACGCGCGCGGCCACGAACAGCGGCGTGAAGATCGGCACGTCGAAGCCGATCAGCGCATAGGCGGGGCCGGAGGGGAAGTCGAGGTTGGGCTTGATGGGCTTGCGGTCAGCCATCGCCTGCTCGAGCGCGTTGTAGATGTCGAGCACCTCCTGCGCGTCGTAGTGCTCGGCGAGCCGCTCGAGCGCCGCGCGCATGGTCGGCACGCGCGAGTCGCCGTTCTTGTAGACGCGGTGGCCGAAGCCCATGATCTTGCGCTTCTCGGCGAGCGCCGTCTCGATCCACGCATCCGCCTTGTCGGCCGTGCCGACCTCGCGGAAGACGTCCATGACGGCCTCGTTCGCGCCGCCGTGCAGGTGGCCCTTGAGCGCGCCGACCGCGGCGGTGACCGCCGAGTAGAGGTCGGCGAGCGTCGAGGTGACGACGCGGGCGGTGAAGGTGGATGCGTTGAAGGAGTGCTCGGCGTAGAGCACCATCGACTGGTTGAAGGCGTCGACGACGACCGGGTTCGCCTCCTCGCCGAACGACATCCAGAGGAAGTTCGCGGCGTAGTCGAGGTCGTCGCGCGGCTCGACGAGCTCCTTGCCGCTGCGCCGGCGCTGCTCGTAGCTGACGATCGCGGGCAGCACGGCGAAGAGCCGGAAGGCCTTCTCGAGGTCGTCCGAGTCGTCGTCGGCGCTCGGGTCGTTGGCTCCGACGATCGAGACGGCGGTGCGCACGACGTCCATCGGATGCGCGGAGTCGGGCAGCGCATCCATCACCGTCCGCACGTTCGCGGGCAGGTCGCGCAGCTCGCGCTCCTTCGCGCGGAAGTCTGCGAGCTGCTCGTCGGTGGGCAGGTCGCCATGCCAGAGCAGGTAGGCGACGGACTCGAACGGCTGGGTGGCGGCGAGCTCCTGCACGGGGTATCCGCGGTAGAGCAGCGAATTGCTGTCGGGGTTGACCTTCGAGATCTCGGTGGTGTCGGCGTAGACGCCAGCGAGTCCCTTCTTGATGTCGGGCTCGGCCATGCTGCTCCTCGGTGTACGGGTGGGCGGGGACGCACCGTCGACTCTAGGGCACCTTCCTGCACGATCTCGTTCGCCCGACGAACGATCGTGACGTGAGCCGACCCGGCGGGGCTGGTCACGATGGCACAACGATCCGCATCGGGCACACGCGCGGCGGGAAGGCGCGCGGTATCGTCACGACGCCCGGAAGGGCTGTGCACCGACGCTCGCAGATGAGACGAAACGAGACACTCCCTATGTCCGAGAACCCGCCGAAGATGCCCGCTCGCAAGGCGCGCCCCCCGGTCAAGCAGGTGGTCCGAGAGGTCACCACACCCGGCCTCGTGCACCCCGCGCTCATTCCCGGGATCGGCGTCGAGCGCACCGGCAGGACCTTCGCAACCAACTGGGCCGTGTTCGCCATCGCCGGCGCATTCGTCGCAGCGGTCATCATCTGGGGCATCGTCGACTCGGAGAGCATCCAGTCCGTCGGCTCGGCGGCGCTCGGCTGGGTGTCGGTGAACTTCGGCTGGCTCTTCGGCGCGCTGACGATCGCCGTCACCGTCTTCATGCTCTTCATCGGCTACGGCCGCACGGGCGGCGTGCGGCTGGGCATGGACGACGAGGAGCCGGAGTTCTCGACCGTGTCCTGGATCGCGATGCTCTTCTCCGCCGGCCTCGGCATCGGCCTGCTGTTCTACGGCCCGCTCGAGCCCCTCACCTACTTCATGGATCTGCCGCACGGCTTCGAGGTCGAGAACGGCACGGTCGACGCGATGAGCGCGGCGCTCGCGCAGACCGTCCTGCACTGGGGTCCGATGGCATGGGCCTACTACGCGCTCGTCGGCGGCGCGATCGCCTACGCCGCCTACCGGCGCGGCCGCTCCCCGCTCATCTCGGCGATCTTCACGCCCATCTTCGGGCAGAAGACCGAGGGCTGGCTCGGCTCGATCATCGACATCTTCGCGATCATCGTGACGCTCGGCGGCACCTCGATCTCGCTCGGCATCGGCGCGCTGCAGATCAGCCGCGGCTTCGAGATCATCACCGGCATCGGCGAGGTCGGCAACGCGTTCATCATCGGCACGATCGCGGTGCTGACGGCCCTGTTCGTGGTCTCCGCCGTCTCGGGCATCAAGCGCGGCATCCGTGCCCTGTCGAACATCAACATGGTGATCGCGGGCTCGCTCGGCATCTTCGTGCTCGTCACCGGCCCCACGCTGCTGCTGCTCAACCTGCTGCCGACCACGATGGTCTCCTTCTTCGAGGAGCTCGGCACCATGCTCATGCGCAACGGCTCGCAGGGCGAGGACGTGCAGGCGTTCCTGTCGGGCTGGACCACCTACTACTGGGCGTGGTGGGTGTCGTGGACGCCCTTCGTCGGCATGTTCATCGCGAAGATCTCCCGCGGCCGCACGCTGCGCGAGTTCGTCACGGTCGTCATCATCGTGCCCTCGATCATCTGCCTCGTCTGGTTCACCGTCATCGGCGGCACGTCCATGGCGATGGAGATGGAGGGCCTCGGCATCAGCGAGGCCGGTTCGGCCGAGGCGCAGCTGTTCGCCCTGCTCGGCAACCTGCCGCTCGGCGTCATCACCTCGGTGCTCGCGCTCGTCTCGATCACGATCTTCTTCGTCACCTCGGCGGACTCGGCATCGATCGTCATGGGCTCGATGAGCCAGGGCGGCAAGCCGGAGCCGAGCATGTGGGTCACGATCACGTGGGGTGTGCTGCTGGGCGCGACGGCGGCGACGCTGCTGGTCGCGGGCGGTCAGACCGCGCTGGGCGGGCTGCAGTCGCTCATGGTGGTGACGGCGCTGCCATTCGCGTTCGTCGTGATGGGCATCATGGTCGCGTGGGGGAAGGAGCTGCGCACCGACCCGTTCATGATCCGTCGCAAGTACGCCAAGGCCGCCATCGCGCAGGGCGTGCGGCTCGGCATCGAGGAGCACGGCGACGACTTCGTCTTCGGCTCCAGCCAGGTCGTGGCCGACGACGGCGCGGGCGCGTGGCTCGACACCGAGGATCCGGCGCTCTCCGATTGGTACACGGATGCCACCACCGGGTCGATCAGCTCGGCCGACGTGCTGCGCAACCTCGAGCCGGGACGCATCCAGCGGAAGGGTCCGGATCGCCCCGACCACACCGCATCCGGCGACGCCTCGCTCACCGTGGGCGAGGAGCGCTGGGAGCAGCGTGCGCGCGAGCGCGAGGCCAGGCTGCACCCGGAGGGCTCGGATGCCGCCGGCACCGACGAGCCCACCGATCGCGATCCGTCGAAGGACTGACCGCAACGCGAAGCGCCCCGCCGATCCGGCGGGGCGCTTCGCGTTGCTGCTGCGTCGAGCGCGACTAGGCGATGCCGAGCGAACGCGCGATCACCAGCAGTTGCACCTCGTTCGTGCCCTCGCCGATCTCGAGGATCTTCGAGTCGCGGAAGTGGCGCGCGACCGGGTACTCGTTCATGAAGCCGTTGCCGCCGAAGATCTGCGTGGCGTCGCGCGCGTTGTCCATCGCAGCGTCGCTCGCGGTGAGCTTGGCGATCGCCGACTCGACCTTGAACGACTTGCCGGCGTCGCGCAGGCGAGCCGCGTGGTGCCACGCGAGGCGGGCGTTGTGCACGCGCAGCTGCATGCGCGCCAGCATGAACTGGATCGCCTGCCGGGTCGCGAGCGGCTCCCCGAACACCGTGCGCTGCTTGGAGTAGTCGACGGCCGCCTCGAGGCATCCCTCGGCGGCGCCGGTCGCGAGCGCCGCGATCGCGATGCGGCCCTCGTCGAGGATGTGCAGGAAGTTGCCGAATCCGCGACCGCGCTCGCCGACCAGGTTCGATGCCGGCACGCGCGCGTCCGAGAAGGTGAGCGGATGCGTGTCGGAGGCGTTCCAGCCGACCTTGTCGTATGCGGGCTCGACCGTGAAGCCGGGTGTGCCGTTGGGCACCAGGATGGTGGAGATCTCCTTCCGGCCATCCTTCTCGCCCGTCACGGCGGTGACCGTGACGAACTTCGTGATCGACGTGCCGGAGTTGGTGATGAACTGCTTGGAGCCGTTGATGACCCACTCGTCGCCGTCGAGGCGCGCGGTGGTGCGGGTGGCGCCGGCGTCGGAGCCGGCCTCGGGCTCGGTGAGGCCGAAGCCCGCGAGCGCCTCGCCCGCGAGCAGCGACGGCAGCAGCTCTGCCTTCTGCTCGTCGGTGCCGAAGCGGAAGATCGGCATCGCGCCGAGGCTCACCCCGGCCTCGAGCGTGATCGCGATCGACTGGTCGACACGCGCGAGCGCCTCGATCGCCAGGCAGAGCGCGAAGTAGTCGCCGCCCTGGCCGCCGTGCTCCTCCGGGAACGGAATCCCGAACAGGCCCATCTCGCCCATCTGCGCGACGACGTCCATCGGCAGCGTCTTCGTGCGGTCGGCCTCGTACGAGACCGGCGCCACGACCCGGTCCGCGAAGTCGCGCACCGCCTCGGCGAGCGCGAGCTCGTCATCGCTGAGCGCGTAGGTGTCCAGTTCCATCGTCATCACGTCTCCCGTTGTTCGTGGAAGCGCCGGTGGTGCGCGGAGCGGAGCCGGAGGGGTCTCGTCCGGCGGCACCCCACGCTGGGCGCTGGATCAAGCATGCCGCATGGTGCGACACCGCTCCGAATCTTCGCGCGAGATCCGCCATGGCATCGTCACCAGGTGCTCGCCTGAGCGGGCAGCGCGATGTAGCCGGAGGATTCGTGCGGGAGCGGCCACACGGGTGGATTATCCAGCCGCATGGGCTGAGCGGCAGGAATCCTCCGGGGTCTTCAGCGCGGACGGGGCCGACGCCTCGCCCAATCAGCGGCCCAGCCGCGCCCTCAGGTACTGCGGCGGCCAGACGGATGCGTCGGGCTGGCCGTCGAGCTCGGCCTCGGCCGCGAGCCCCCAGTGCGGGTTGCGCAGCCACGGCCGCCCCAGCATCACCGCGTCGGCGTCGCCGTCGGCGAGCACCTGCTCGGCGAGTGCGGGCGAGTCGATGAGGCCGACCGCGTTCACCTTCGCGCCGGTCGCCGCCCGCACGTCCCGCGCGAACGGCACCTGGTAGGCGGGCGCGGGCGTGATCTGCTGGCGCGCGTCGAGGCCGCCGGAGGAGAGGTCGAACCAGTCGGCGCCGGCGGCGAGCGCCACCCGCACGTGCTCGATCGTCATGGCGGTGTCGATGCCGCCCGGCACCCAGTCGCTCGCGCTCAGGCGCACCATCACGGCCGCATCCGGTGCCGCCGTGCGCACGGCCTCGACGACGCGGCGCAGCAGCGCGACGCGCAGCCCAGCCGCGTCGGCGCCCCACTCGTCGTCGCGCGTGTTCGACAGCGGCGAGAGGAACTGATGCAGCAGGTAGCCGTGGGCGGCATGCACCTCCACGGCGTCGAAGCCGGCGGCCACCGCGCGACGGGCCGCGGCGGCGAACTGCTCCGGCACGGCGGCGACCTCTGCCGAGGTCAGCGAGCGCGGCGGCGCGAACGAACCGAAGGCCTCCGTCGTGGGTCCCACGCTCTGCCAGCCGCCCGCATCCGTCGGCACCGAGCCGGAGCCCGACCACTGGCGGTAGGTGGAGGCCTTGCGGCCGGCGTGGGCGAGCTGCATCGCGGGCACGGCGCCGTGATCGCGGATGCGCGCCGCGATGGGCGCCCAGGCGTCGACCTGCGCATCGTTCCAGATGCCGGCGTCCTGCGGCGAGATGCGCCCCTCTGGCACGACGGCGGCGGCCTCGGTCATCACGAGTCCCGCTCCCCCGCGTGCGAAGGAGGCGAGGTGCTCGTGATGCCACGGGCCCGGCATGCCGTCCCGCTCCTCGCAGGAGTACTGGCACATGGGCGAGACCCAGACGCGGTTGCGCGCCCGAACGGGGCCGATCGCGACCGGCGAGAAGAGCAGACTCATGCGGCGGTCGAGCCTCCGGGCACCTCGAAGTTGAACACGCCCTCGTCGAAGCTGTTGTAGGCCGCGTAGTCGTTCAGCTCGTACAGCCGCGACCGCGTCTGCATGCGGTCGACGGCACCGTCGAGCGTGCCCGTCTCGGCCAGCACGCCCAGCTCGCGCTCGATGGCGCCCATCGCGATGCGCAGCAGCGACACCGGGTGGATGGCGATGTTGACGCCCACGTCCTGCAGCTGCTGGTGGGTGAAGAGCGCACTCTTGCCGAACTCGGTCATGTTGGCGAGGATCGGCACGTCCACGGCGGCGCGGATCGCCTCGAACTCCGACAGGTCCGCCATCGCCTCGGGGAAGATCGCGTCGGCACCCGCCGCCTCGAGGGCCTTCGCTCGGTCGACGGCGGCACCCAGGCCCTGCACGCCGCGGATGTCGGTGCGCGCCATGATCACCAGGTCGGGGTCGCGCCGGGCCTGCACAGCAGCGGCGATCCGCTGCGCGGCGAGCTCGGTCGAGACGACCTCCTTGCCGTCCAGGTGCCCGCATCGCTTGGGGTTGACCTGATCCTCGAGGTGGAGGCCCGCGACGCCGGCATCCTCGAGCTCATGCACGGCGCGGGCGACGTTCATCGCCTCGCCGAAGCCGGTGTCGGCGTCGATGAGCGTCGGCAGGTCGGTCATGCGCGAGATCTGCCGGCCGCGCTCCGCGACCTCCGACAGCGTGGTGAGCCCGATGTCGGGCAGCCCGAGCTCCGCCGCCATCACGGCACCGGAGATGTAGGCGCCCTCGAAGCCGAGCTGCTGGATGAGCGGCGCGGTGAGCGGCGTGAACGCACCCGGGAAGCGCTGGATGCTGCCGGAGGCGAGGCCCGCCCGCAGCGCCTTCCGCTTCTCGTTCGGCGTGACGCGCGACGACAGCACTAGAAGAGGCCCTGCGTGGTGCCGGCGTCGACCGTGCCCGCGGGCGCGAGCACGTTCAGCTGCCGCACCTCGTCGACCGTCAGCTCGGGCAGCCGTTCGACCAGGCCGAGGAAGCGCTCGATCTCCTCGTCGTCGATGATGCCCTGCGCGAGCGTGCGCAGCTTCTGCACGTACTCCGCGCGACCGAAGGGGCGCGCCCCGGCCGGGTGCGCATCCGCGACGAAGATCTCGTCCTCGACCGTCTCGCCGTCGGTGAGGGTGATGACGATGCGGCCGCCGAACGCCTTCTTGTCCGGGTCCGGGTCGTGGTAGCGCTCGGTCCAGACCGACTCCTCGACCGTGGTGATCTTGTTCCACAGCTCGACGGTGTCAGGACGCTGGGCCCGCTCGGGCGCGTACGAGTCCACGTGGTGCCAGCCGCCATCCTGCAGCGCCACCGCGACGATGTACGGGATCGAGTGGTCGAGGGTCTCGCGCGACGCCGTCGGGTCGTACTTCTGCGGGTCGTTCGCGCCGGAGCCGATCACGTAGTGCGTGTGGTGGCTCGTGTGCAGCACGATCGACTCGACCCGCTCGGGGTCGCGCAGCTCGGGCCGCTCGGCGCCGAGCTTGCGCGCCAGGTCGATCCAGGCCTGCGCCTGGTACTCGGCGGAGTGCTCCTTCGTGTACGTGTCGAGGATGCCGCGCTTGGGCTCCCCGGCCCTCGGCAGCGGCACCGAGTAGGAGCCCTCCCAGCCGTCCAGCAGCCAGGCGATGACGCCGTCCTCGCCCTCGTAGATGGGCACGGGGCTGGTCTGGCCGCGCATCGCACGGTCGACCGACTCGACGGCCATCTTGCCCGCGAAGGCGGGCGCGTGCGCCTTCCAGGTCGAGATCTCGCCCTTGCGCGACTGGCGGGTGGCGGTCGTCGTGTGCAGCGCCTGCCCGACGGCCTGGAAGATCGTCTCGGCCTCGAGGCCGAGCATGGTCCCGATGCCGGCGGCCGCCGACGGGCCGAGGTGGGCGACGTGGTCGATCTTGTGCTTGTGGAGCGAGATCGCGCGCACGAGGTCGACCTGGATCTCGTAGCCGGTCGCGAGCCCGCGCACCAGCGCGCGACCGTCGCAGCCGACGTGCTGGGCGACGGCGAGGATCGGCGGGATGTTGTCGGCCGGGTGGGAGTACTCGGCGGCCAGGAAGGTGTCGTGGTAGTCGAGCTCGCGCACGGCGACGCCGTTCGCCCAGGCCGCCCACTCGGGGCTCACCCGGTCGTCGACGCCGAAGACCGCGGCGCCGGGCTCGAAGGGGTGCCGCTGCGCCTGCTCGCGCGCCGAGACGACCGGCGCCCGGTTGAGGCTCGCGATGGCAACGGCGGCGTTGTCGATGATGCGGTTCCCGATCATCTCCGCGACCTCCGCCTCGACCTCGACCGGGTCGACGGCGACCTGTGCGATCTTCCACGCGAGCTGCTCGTCACGGGGTAGGTTCTCGGCGGACTTGCGGGCTCTGACATCGTGCTGCTGCATGGTGCCGAGCCTATCCGGCGAGCCTCAACGGACCCTGCTTCGCTCGTCGGGCTTCGCGGCCCGACCGCCTACGCCGCCTCGACGAGCTTCGCGAAGACGATCAGGTTGTTCGGGAAGTCAGGGTTGGTGCCGTCGAGGTTGTCGCAGGTGATCAGCCGCAGCTCCGCGTCGGACACCGGGTAGTAGACGGCGCGGGTCGGGAACGAGCTCTTCGGGAACGACTCGACCCTATAGATCTCGAAGACCGCGACCGATCCGTCTGCGCGGGTGACGCTGACCTCGTCACCGGCCTCGAGCGCTTCGAGGTTGTAGAAGACGCCGCTCTCGTCCGAGAGCGAGTTGACGTGGCCGAGCAGCACGCTCGCGCCGCGCTCGCCGGGGGTCGGCGAGCCCGTGTACCAGCTGGCCGGGGAGCCCTCCTCGTCCGGCGGCACCTCGAGCGCACGATCCTCGCGGATGCCGGTCTCGATGAGATCCGCGGTGCGATCGATCGCCGGGATGCTGACGCTCACGGGCGTCGATGCGGCCATCTCGAGGGTCGCCTGCTCGGACGCTGGCGCGGTCTCCGGTGCGGCGGACGGGGTGGGCCCTGGCGCGGCGGAGGTGACTGCCGGCGCCGTGGCCGCCATCGGCTCCGCATCGTTCGCGGCGCCACAGGCGGTGAGGGTGAACAGGAGGGCCGCCGCCCCCGCCGTGAGGCGGAGACGACGGCCCATTCCGTGATGCATCATCGATGCGATCCGTTACTCAGCTGTTCAGCTGTCGGTCGCGGTGCGGCGACGGCCGATGAAGTAGCCGGCAGCTGCGAGGGCAGCGAGGAGGCTGCCACCGAGCGCAACGGCGCCCATCTGCGACTCGGTCGCGCCGAAGCCCGCCGCGGTCACGACCCCGGTGTCAACGCCACCGGCCGGAGCCATGGCGAGCGCACCGCAGAGCGCCGGGGAGGTTGCCGCGAGCGGCAGCTCGGGAGCCAGGTCGCTCGGCTCCGTCGCACCCTCAGGCTGGGTCGCCGGGTCGAGACCGTGCACGACGACAACCGCCGTGCCGCCCTCGAGCGAGTCCATCGTGGCCTGGCTCAGCTGGAAGGTCTCCTCGTAGGTGATGGTGTCACCGGAGGGTGCAGCCATCAGGTCGAGCGCACCAGCGGGGGTCTTGTCGGCGTCGCCGACCGAGAGGGTCTGGCCGATCTCGCCATAGAACGGACCACCCTCGGTGGTGCTGATGATGCCGTCGCCGTTCTCGTCAGCGCTCATCGACGGGCAGGTGCCCTGTGCGCCGATGTGGATGTGCTGCACATGCGGGTAGGCGGAGCCGTCGAACTCGGCGGCCAGGCCCGTGGCGTTCACGGTCACGGTGGCCATGTCGCCTTCGACATCCATCCACACCTCGCCGGATGCGCCGCTGTTGTTGATCTCGTCGAGCATCGTCGAGTAGGACTCTGCGTGGTCTGCGGCCATCGCGGGCATGGCGCCCATGGTCACGAGGCCGAGCCCCAGCACGGGTGCAGCGAACAGGATTGACTTCTTCTTCATGGGAGAAACCTCTTCCGAAACAATCTCGGGCCCAAGAGTTTTGCGCCCTTCTGTGATGGTCTTCGGCACGCCGCTGCAGGCGGATTGGACGAGTTCGAGACTCTTCTCGCAAACCGTTCTCGTCCGGGCGACGAACCCCTCCCGATCGCAAGAGAACGGATGACTCCCATGGCTCGCATGACCTGGATCGGCACCATCGCCATCGCCGCGATGCTCGTGACCGGCTGCGCGGCCACGGCCGCGCCCGCAGAGGAGCCGACGCCCGCGGCATCCCACACGATGCCCGACGGCACCGTGATGGATGGCGCCGAGCACGGCGAGCACTCCTCCGACGAGACCCACACGATGCCGGACGGCACCGTGATGGACGGCGCCGAGCACGGCGAGCATGCCTCGAGCGACACCGAGCCATCCGAGGCTGCCGCGATGATCTGCGGCGGCCAGGTGGCGACCGCGGTCGAGGCGACCTTCCGTCTGGACAGTGCGGTCACGCCGTCGTCCGCCTGGGACGCGCCGATGTTCACCTGCACGTACGAGATCGAGGGCGCACCGCTGGAGCTCTCGGTGCACGACACGACCGACGTCGCGGCCGGCGAGGAGCACTACGGCGAGCTGCAGCGCACGCTCGACGCCGATGACATCGAGGGGCTCCTCGGCCTCGGCCTGCCGTCGTTCTCGAACGACGAGGGCATCGTGGCGTTCCTGCGCGACGGCAAGACGCTCGTCGTCGATGCGACGGCCCTGCCGAACGGATTCGCGGGCGACATGACGCAGGGCGAAGCGGCCTACGCGATCGCGACCGCGGTGCTGGGCTGCTGGGTCGAGCACGACTAGCGGCGCACCTAGGAGCGCTTGTCGACCACCCGCCGCAGGTAGTGGATGCGGTCGCGCAGCTGCTGCAGCGAGGCCTGCGGCACCGGCGGGCCTCCGCAGATGCGGCGTGCCTCGGCGTGCACGAGCGCGTGCGCCTCACCGCGCCGCTTCGCGACGATCGCAACCAGTGAGTTGAGCAGCTGCCGCTCCTCGCGCATGTTGCGGTAGAGCGGTTCGGGCGCCTCCTGGCTCGGCGGCCGGTCGCGGATGCGCGCGGCCTGGCGCGCATGGCGTCGCTTCAGCAGGTCGGAGACCTCCTCGGCGTCGAGCAGGCCGGGGATGCCGATGAAGTCGAGCTCCTCCTCGGTGGCGGGCTCGACCAGCTGGCCGAACTCGGCATCGCCGAACAGCACCCGGTCGAAGGTGGCGCTCGACTCGAGCGGCTCCCAGGTGAACGGCGCCGCCTCGCGGTCCTCGCGATCGCCCTGCTCGGCCGCCGCCATGAGGTCGTCGTCGAGCAGCTTGTCGTCCTCCTGCTCGCGGTCGAGCGCGTGGTCGCGCTGGCGCTCGAGCTCTGCGGCCAGCGACAGCAGCGGCGGCACCGACGGCAGGAAGACGGTGGCGACCTCGCCGCGCTTGCGGGAGCGCACGAAGCGGCCGATCACCTGCGCGAAGAACAGCGGCGTCGACGAGCTGGTGGCGTAGACGCCGACCGCGAGCCGCGGCACGTCGACGCCCTCCGAGACCATCCGCACCGCGACCATCCAGCGCTGCTGGCCGGTCGCGAAGGAGCCGATGCGATCCGAGGCGCCCGCATCGTCGGAGAGCACCACGGTCGGCTCCTGCCCCGTGATGGCGTGCAGCAGCTGCGCGTACTGCCTCGCCTGGGCCTGGTCGGTCGCGATCACGAGACCGCCGGCATCCGGCACCGTCTGCCGCACGTGCGTCAGCCGCACGTCGGCCGAGCGCAGCACCTGCTGGATCCACTCGCCGCCCGGATCGAGCGCGGTGCGCCAGGCCCCGTTGGTGATGTCCTTCGTGTCGCCGTGGCCGAGCGTGGCCTTCATCTCGTCGCCCATCGACGTGCGCCACTGCATGGTGCCGGCGTAGGCCATGAACAGCACCGGGCGCACGACCGAGTCGCGCAGCGCCGCGTCGTAGCCGTAGGCATAGTCGGTGCGGGAGGTGCGGATGCCGCGCTCGTCGCGCACGTACTCGACGAACGGGATGGGGGCCGTGTCGCTGCGGAACGGCGTGCCCGTGAGCGAAAGGCGGCGGGTCGCCGGGCCGAAAGCCTCCAGCACCGCCTCGCCCCAGCTGAGCGCATCGCCGGCGTGGTGCACCTCATCGAGGATGACGAGGCTGGGTGCTGAGCGGGTGATGCGCTCGTGCACCGCGGCGCGAGCGGCGACCTGCGCGTAGGTCACGACCACGCCGTGGAACTGCCGCGGGTAGTCGCCGTCGCTGTTGGAGAAGTCGGGGTCGAGGCGGATGCCCGCCTTGTGCGCGGCATCCGCCCACTGCTGCTTCAGGTGCTCGGTGGGGGCGACGACCGTGATGCGGTGCACGGCGCCGCGACGCAGCAGCTCGGAGGCGAGGCGGAGGGCGAAGGTGGTCTTGCCGGCTCCGGGCGTCGCCGCCGCCAGGAAGTCGCGCGGCTCGGTCTGGAAGTACTGCTCGAGCGCCTCCTGCTGCCAGGCGCGCAGCGGCTGCACGGTGCCCCAGGCGGCGCGCTCCGGGTAGGCGGGCGGCAGGTGGTCGGCCGCCCAGGAGCCGAAGCCCGGGTGACCTGCGGCCTCGCCGTGTGCGGGGTTGCCGGAGCCCGAGAGCCCGGAGGCATACGGCTGCGCGGTCTGACTGGTCACTCGCTCCATCGTAGGCGCGAGCGCCCACTCGCCGCCCCCTCGCGTGTCGGCCAAGTGCGCCCTACCAACGGCTTCGCGACGGCGGTACCGTGAGCCCACGCCCGCAGCAGACGAGTCCTCGAGCCGCACCGCGTGCCGCGCTCGACGACCGCATCGACAGATCGGATCGAGCCATGGCCTACGGCATCACCGCCACCATCCCCCTCCCCTATGCCGAGACCGTGTCGGCCGTGCGAGCCGCCCTGCAGGCCGAGGGCTTCGGCGTGCTCACCGAGATCGACATGGCGGCGACGCTGAAGGCAAAGCTCGACATCGACGTGGCTCCGCAGCTGATCCTGGGCGCCTGCAACCCGCCGCTCGCCCACCGGGCGCTCGAGGCGGAGGAGTCGATCGGCCTGCTGCTGCCCTGCAACGTCACGGTGCGGGCCGCTGACGGGGGCACGTCGATCGTCGAGGCGCTCGATCCGGATCTCATGGTGAGCGTGACCGAGAACGAGGCGCTGCGACCGATCGCCAGCGAGGCCGCGGAGCGCCTGCGGGCCGCGCTGCGCTCGTTGGAGCAATAGGGGCCCCGATGTTCGACGGCCACTGGATGGGCATGCACTGGGGCTGGGTCTGGGTCGTCGTCGTCATCTCGCTCATCGTGATCGGCGCGCTCGTCGCACTCGTGCTGCGCGCAACCGGGACCATGGATCGTCGGCGCTCCGTCGGCGTCGATCCCGAGATCGGGCTCCGCGCCCGCGCGATCCTCGATGAGCGCTACGCCCGGGGCGAGATCGACAGCGCCGACTACCAGGAACGGGTCGAGCGGCTGCGGCGCGAGCGCTGACCTCGTCGAGCCCCCGGAGGCTTTCGCGTCTAGGCTGACCGCATGCATTACCTCCTCGGTCTCGCTGCGCTGGTCATCGGCGCCATCATCGCGACTCGCCGCACGCGGCCGACCTGGTTCGTCGTCACCACGAGCGTGCTGGTCGGCGTCGGTGCGCTGCTGGCGGTGCTCAGCTACATGCGCGTCACCGACCCGCTGGGGCTGGTGGCGAACAGCGTGCTCGGCTGGGTGTTCGTCGGCGTCGCGATCATGACGATGCTCAGCTCGATCTTCGTGCTGGAGCGACGCGGCGAGTTCGGCGAGGAGCTGCCGCCGCTGATCGGCGACAACCCGTTCGACGGCGACACCGACGACTCCGACGACCCGGCACCCGGCATGGCACCCGGCGGGGATTCCGCCGCATCGACCGGGGCTGGCGTCGACGCGGTCTGGGAGGCGCGCGCCGAGGCCGCGGCAAGCACATCCGTCACGGGAGCGGCAGCGGTGGTCGGCGTCGCCGGTGCTGCCGCCGCCGGCTCGCCCGCCCACGCGGGTGTCGGTGCCTCGGGCACGGAGGCTCTTGCGCAGGAGTCAGCCGGCGAGCACACCGTGCCCGATCGCGGCGAGGCCGACGACGAGGGCAGTGCGGCAGATCACCATGGCAACGCCGACAGCAGCGCTGCGGCATCACCGAGGGAGGAACCGATGACCACGAACGACCACGAGCAGCGCCCTGGCGGCGCGCAGCCCGGCGACGACGGCAGCCTGCCCGGCAACCCCGCGATGGAGGCGGGGCTGCGCGCATCGCTCGGCGCCGGCGGCGGCGATCCGGGCGCCCACACCGATGAGCGTCCCGCCGAGCGCGCGGATGCTGCGGGCGCGGCAAGCGACGCGGGCCCGACCGACGACGAGGCCTCCCGTTGAGCGGCGCGGAGGCGGCCGCCGAGCGTCCCGGACCGAGCGAGGCCGCGGATGACGGCACCACGGTGATCGGCGCAGACCCCGATCTCGCCACGCCGCCGGCGGAGACCGACGTCGAGGCGGCCCCGTCGGGCGACGTCACGCACAGCGGCGACGCCCCGCACGACGACCACGAGGGCTCCGAGCGTCACTGACGCATCCGCCCTCGAACGACGAGACGCCCGCCGATCACTCGGCGGGCGTCTCGCGTTGGCGGGTGAGGCTCAGGCCTTGTCCTCGCCCTTCGTATCGATCTCCTCGGCGAAGGCCGGCGGCTCGTCGCGGCCGGCCTCCTCGTCAGCCTCGGCGTCGGCGGCGGTGGGCTGGACGATGCCCTTCGCGTGGTGCGTCGGGGCGTAGACGGTGTAGAGGCGCAGCGGCTCGTCGCCGGTGTTGATGACGTCGTGCCAGCTGCCAGCGGGCACCTGGATGCTCCAGCCATCGCCGACCGCGTGCTCGAAGACCAGATCGTCCTTCGACGGTCCCATGACGACGCGGCCCTCGCCGGCGTCGATGCGCAGGAACTGGTCGGTGCCGTAGTGCACCTCGAGGCCGATCGAGCTGCCGGGCTCGATCGACATGAGCACCACCTGCAGGTGCTCGCCGCTCCAGGCGACCGTGCGGTAGTTGGTGTTCTCGCGCGTGGCGGTCTCGATGTCGAACGCGTTGCGCTGGGGGCCGTTGTCGATGATGTCCATGGGCGTCATCCTGCCGCGCGGCCCTGAGAACCGCCAGGGTGCGGGTGCTGGATCAGGCGTCGGCCGCCGGGTGCTCGGGCGAGCGGGGTCGCGGTCGCGTCAGGCTGGGGTTTCGGTCGCCGGTGCCGCGTCGTAGGTCACCCAGCGGGTCTTCGTCGCGACGCCGTCGTAGAGCCGCTGCGCCGTGACGTTGTCATCGGCGGTGATCCACCGCACCACCGTCGCGCCCTCTGCCGCGGCGATCTCCTGCAAGCGCACGACCAGTGCGTGGCCGACGCCCAGACCGCGCGCGGACTCGGCTGCGAACAGGTCGTCGAGGTAGATGCCAGTCTCCCCCGCCAGGGGTCGCGCGAAGCGGCGCCAATGCGCGAACCCGACGAGCGCGCCGTCGCGCTCTGCCACCAGGGCCTCGCTCTCGTGCGACGGATCGAGGAGCCAACCCCACACGCGCTCGGCGATCGCCGGGTCGTGCGCCTGCTCGTAGAAGGTGCGGTAGCCGTGGAAGAGCTCCTCCCACCGCTGCCGATCGCCCGCCGCCACTGCACGCACCCTGATCTCCGCCATGCGCCCACGCTAACCGCTGCGCGCGCCCCGTGGCCTCGCGGACCCCTTCCGCCGAAGTCGACCCGGTGGACCGGGTCCTGGAAGGTCGAGCGGGTCGACGAACGCGCGTCACGCCGCTCGGCGCAGCGCAGGCAGCGGTGGCCGCAGGCGCGGAATCCGGTATGCCGTCAGGATGCGGTCAAGGCCGACAGGGCGCAGCACATCGGCCCAGACCCAGTGGGCGGGGTCGCCGGTGAAGAGCAGATCGTCGTCGCGCGCCTTCTCACGCGCGAGCGCTTGCACGCCCGAGCGACCCGCCTCGTTCGCAAGCGCGCCGTACTTCTGCAGCCCGTCGAACTCGCCATAGACCGGGCGGCGATCCGCGAGGCGCCATCGCATGTCGACGCGATGCTCCTCGCCGCTGCTGCCCCGCACCCACTGCTGCAGCTCGGGCGCAGCGAAGCCCAGCTGAAAGATCCGCACTCGGCTCCAGGACTCCCCCACCGACTCGGATGCACCATCGGCGAAGGCGACCGCCCACTCCGCGGCCGCGCGGCCGCGCGTGCTCTGGCGACCCAGCGCTTCCAGCACCATCGGCTTCGTCACGGTGCGGTGATGCAGCGCGTGATCGAGCGCCGAGACTGCGGTAAGCGGATCTCGCCGCCGGGCGACATCCGCCAATGCGTACGCGGGCGAGCACACGATCAGGCCGCTGACGACCTGCACGTCACCGGGGCCGAGTGCAGCGGGCGCGTGCACGATCCCTGCTTTCCGCCCGGCCGTCCTGGCGTCGCCGGTCGTGTAGACGTCTGCGGGCACGAGGCCGAACGGGATGTCGTGGATCGCGAGCGCAGACTCCCTCGCGAAGATCGGCCGCGATCGCGCCGCATCGACGGCGCGCATGCGCACGAGGTAGCGCGCGGTCTCGTCGAGCGCCTCCCATCCCTCCTGCTCGGCGTAGACCCCGCGGCGGAGGCGCGAGAGGGCGGCGTCCCGCGACGGCCGAGTCCCCGGCTGCGCCGCTGCGAGGTCGCGGGCCCGACGGATGGGGAGAGATTCGCTGGCGCGCATGGTGCACGGTGGCATGGTGCGCACGACTGGTGAGCGTTCGGATCGCGCGCCTGTGGATGCGCGAGGCTCGGTCGCGTCGTTCGCGCGAGCGCATCGCGTGCAGCCGTTCGCTCGTCGACCCCTTTCGCCTGCGGCGACCCGGCGCACCGGGTCGGGCTTGGTGCGCGGGGTCCGGGAAGCGGTGCGCATCGGCGGAAGCGGGGATGCGGATGCGGATGCCGGATGCGGGCTGCGGGCTGCGGATGCGGATGCGGATGCGGGATACGCGGATGCGGATGCGGGCCGCGGGACGCGGGCAGGTGGCTGCCGGGCAGGTGCGAGAGAATGGCGGGATGCGCATCGAGTACCCGGCCGAGCTTCCGGTCAGCGAGGCGCGCGAGACGATCATGGCGGCGATCCGCGACCATCAGGTGGTGATCGTCGCGGGCGCCACCGGCTCCGGCAAGACGACCCAGCTGCCGAAGATGCTGCTCGAGCTCGGCCGCACGAGCATCGGCCACACGCAGCCGCGCAGGCTCGCCGCCCGCACCATCGCGGAGCGGCTCGCCGAGGAGCTCGCGGTCGAGATGGGCAGCGAGGTCGGCTACAAGGTGCGCTTCACCGACCAGGTGAGCGCATCCACGCGCATCAAGGTGATGACCGACGGCATCCTGCTCGCCGAGATGCATCGCGACCGCGATCTCAAGGGCTACGACACCATCATCATCGACGAGGCCCACGAGCGCAGCCTCACGATCGACTTCCTCATCGGCTACCTCAAGCGGCTGCTCCCCCGCCGCCCCGACCTGAAGGTGATCGTCACGAGCGCGACGATCGATCCGGAGTCGTTCAGCCGGCACTTCGACGACGCCCCGATCATCGAGGTCTCCGGGCGCACGTTCCCGGTCGACATCCGCTACCGCCCGCTGGTGGGCGAGGAGATGGATGCGGATGACGACGGCGAAGCGGACGAGCCGGCGGTCGACCTCGACCCGATCGACGGCATCGAGGCGGCGCTCGCCGAGATCGCGCGCGACGACGCGGGCGACGTGCTGGTCTTCCTGCCGAGCGAGGCCGACATCCGCGACGCCCAGGGCGCGCTCGAGGGGAGGCTGGGCCAGACCACCGAGATCCTGCCGCTCTACGGCCGGCTGAGCGCGGCCGATCAGCACCGGGTCTTCGAGAAGACGAATCGGGCCGGCATCCGTCGCCGCGTCGTGCTCGCCACGAACGTGGCGGAGACGAGCCTGACGGTGCCGGGCGTCCGGCACGTGATCGACACCGGCACCGCGCGCATCTCGCGCTACTCGGCGCGATCGAAGGTGCAGCGCCTGCCGATCGAGGCGATCAGCCAGGCGAGCGCCAACCAGCGCGCCGGGCGTGCGGGGCGTGTGGCGCCGGGCATCGCGATCCGCCTCTACAGCGAGGCCGACTTCGACAAACGGCCAGCATTCACCGACCCCGAGATCCTGCGCACGAACCTCGCGGCCGTCATCCTGCAGGCCGCGAGCCTGGGGCTCGGCCCGCTCGCGGAGTTCCCGTTCCTGCAGCCGCCGGCCGCTCGCGACATCAAGGACGGCAACGACCTGCTGCTCGAGCTCGGCGCCATCAGCAAGGCGGGCACGATCACGAAGATCGGGCGCGAACTCGCGCGGCTGCCCGTCGACCCTCGGTTCGGTCGGATGGCCGTGGCCGGTCGCGACGCCGGCGTCGCCCACGAGGTGATCGCGATCGTCGCGGGGCTCACCATCCAGGATCCTCGCGAGCGCCCGCTCGAGCGGCGCGAGGAGGCGGATCGGATGCACGCCCGCTTCACCGATCCGACCAGCGACTTCATCACGCTGCTGGCGCTGTGGCGCTATCTGCAGGAACAGCAGGCGGCGCTGTCGGGCAATCAGTTCAGGAAGCTCTGCAAGGCGGAGCACCTCAGCTTCCTGCGGGTGCGCGAGTGGCAGGACGTGGTGCGGCAGCTCACGAAGGCGCTGGGCATGAAGCGAGCCCCGCAGCGCCCCGGCCCGTCGGTCGAGGAGCGATCGGCCGGAGGCCGGTCGCGTCACGAGACCAGAGGCGCCAACCGGTCTCGTGACGCATCGCCGCTCCGCGCCGACGCTCCTCGACCTGCGGAAGGCGCAGGCTCGCTCGCGACATCCGTCGACGCCGTCGCCGTGCACAAGGCGCTGCTCGCAGGGCTCCTCGGGCGCATCGGCACCATCGACGAGACCAGCAAGCCGCAGCAGCCCCGCCCGGGCGAGAGCAAGCGGCGCATGCGGCAGCGCGCCGAGTACCTCGGGGCCCGCGGCGCGCGCTTCCAGATCTTCCCCGGCTCCGGCCTCGCGAAGCAGCCGCCCCGCGCCGTCATGGCGGCCGAGCTCGTCGAGACGAGCAGGCTGTTCGCGCGCAACGTCGCGGCCATCGATCTCGCCTGGGCCGAGCCGCTCGCGGGCGACCTCGTCAAGCGCCAGGTCTCCGAGCCGCATTGGGAGCGCAAGCAGGGCGCCGTCGTCGCCTACGAGAAGCTCACGCTCTTCGGCGTCACGATCGTCGAGCGCCGCCGCATCCAGTACGCGCGCATCGACGCCGAGCACGCCCGCGAGCTCTTCATCCGGCACGCGCTCGTCGAGGGGGAATGGGATTCCCCGCAGGACTTCGACCGCAAGAACCGCGAGCTGCGGCGCGAGATCGAGCGGCTCGAGGAGCGGCAGCGACGCCGCGACCTGCTGGTCGGCGACGAGGCCGTGTTCGACTTCTTCGACGCGCGCATCCCCGCCGATGTCGCATCCACGCGCAGCTTCGAGGGCTGGTGGCGCACGGCGCGCGAGCAGACGCCCGCGCTGCTGACGATGACGCGAGCGGATCTCACCGGCGAGGAGCTCCGCGTCGACCAGGAGCAGTTCCCCACCACGTGGCAGCAGGGTGAGCAGCGCCTCCGGCTCAGCTACCGCTTCGAGCCCGGCACCGCCGACGACGGCCTCACCGTGCACGTGCCGCTCGCGGTGCTGCCGCGGCTCAGCGAGGCCGGGTTCGACTGGCTCGTGCCCGGCATGCGCGAAGAGCTCCTGACGGCGATGATCAAGAGCCTGCCGAAGCACATCCGCAAACACGTCGTGCCCGCGGCCGACTGGGCGCGCAGCATGCTCGCCGAGCTGCCGGCGCAGCCCGGGCACGGCGACGGCGCCGCGACCACCGGACCGGGCTCCGCCCGCTCTCTCGCCGAGGTGCTGGCGACCCGCATCAGCCGTGTCGCCTTCGTGCAGGCGGTCGCCGACGACGTCGACTGGGGACGCATCCCCGACCACCTGAAGCCGACCTTCGCGGTGGAGGATGCGCGCGGCAGGCGCCTCGGCCAGGGCAAGGAACTCGAGGCGCTCAAGCGCCGCTTCGCCGGGCAGGCGCGCACGCAGGTGGCGAAGGTCGCCGTGAAGGTGACGAGCGATCTGGAGCGCGACGAGGTGGCCGGCTTCGTCGAGGATCTGCCGGCGCACATCGATGTGAAGCAGGGCGGCAACACGGTGCGCGCCTACCCCGGGTATGCGATCACGGGCAAGGGCACGGTGGGCGTGCGGCTGGCCAGCACGAGCGAGGCGCAGCAGCGCGATCAGCGGGCGGCGGTGCGGCAGCTGCTGCTGCGCCAGGTGCCGAGCCCGGCGCCATACGTGCAGTCGAACCTCACCGGTGCCGAGAAGCTGGCGCTGGGAGCGAGCCCCTACGCCTCGACCGACCGGCTCTTCGACGACCTGATGCTCGCGATCATCGACGCCGAGCTGGGCCCGTTGCCGCCAGCCACCACGCAGGAGTTCGAGGCGCTGCGCGCGAAGGTCGCCGACGGGCTCGTCGACCGCATGTTCGCCCTCGCGAGCCAGGTGGCGCGCATCCTGACGTCGGCGCGCACCGCCGATCGGGCGATCCGTGAAGGGGCGAGCCTCGCCCACATGGCGGCGCTGACCGACGCCCGCGCCAACCTCGACCAGCTGATCTTCGACGGCTTCGTCAGCCGCACCGGCCTCGACCGCCTGACGCGGCTCGAGGTCTACGTGCGGGCGATCGAGCACCGCGTGAAGCGCCTGCCAGAGACCGCCAACCGCGACCGCACCTGGATGACCGAGGTCGAGCAGGCGACCGCCCTCTTCGCCGCCGCCGGCGGCACGCTGCCGCTCGCGCCGGAGGTGGCGGATGCCGTGCCCGGCTCCGAGGCGGCCGCGAAGGCCGAGCGGCTGGTCACCGCCCGCTGGCTGCTGGAGGAGCTGCGCGTGAGCCTGTTCGCGCAGCAGCTCGGCACCGCCGGCCCCGTCTCGTCGCAGCGCATCCGCAAGGCCCTCGCGGCCTAGCGCGCCCCCGCCGGTCGAGGAGCGTGCGGCGCAGCCGCGCGCGTCACGAGACCACCCGGCCACCGGTCTCGTGACGGCGCCGGGCTCCGCCCGCCACCTCCTCGACCTACGACAGCGCCACCGGTCTCGTGACGGCGCCGGGCTCCGCCCGCCGCCTCCTCGACCTACGAACGTGCCGGTCCAATACCCTGGAGCACGATGGACGACAACCGCTACGGCCCCACGTTCCAGCGCAACGCGTTCGCCCCCGGCCTCCTCGCCGCGTTCGCGCTCGTCGCCGCGCAGCTCTGGCTCGCGGGCGCCTGGGATGAGGTGCTGCGCTACGTGATCGCGATCCTCGCACTCATCGTCGTCTGGTTCGCCGTGCAGGCGAAGCAGTGGTGGTGGGTGCCGGTCTTCGTGGTCATCGCCGTGATCTGGAACCCGGTCCTCCCCTTCACCTGGGAGGGCGCCACGCTCACCGCCGTCTGGTTCTGGGGCCACCTGGTCGCCGCGGCACTGTTCGTGGTCGCGGGCCTCTCGATCAAGACGCCGCGCGCCGACTGACCCTTCGACGGCGCCACGGGGCGCCGCCCCCGCGAGGCATCCCTCGAGCCCTAGGATCACGTGGTGCGCACATATGCCGAGGTGCTTCGAGTCCCAGGGCTGGCTCGCATCATCCTGGCCCAGCTGATCGCCCGCTTCCCCGCGGGCATGTACTCGCTCGGGCTGCTCATGCACATGGAGCACCTGCACGGCACCTACACGGCCGCCGGCCTCGTGCTCGCCGCGTTCTCGATCGGCATGGCCGTCGCAGGCCCGTTCGTCACCCGGCTCATGGCGCGATTCGGCACCGTCGCGGTGCTCGTGGCCACCACCACGGTCTCCGTCTCCGCCCTCTTCTCGATGGCATCGCTCAACCTGCCCCTGTGGGCGGATGTCGTGGCCGGCGTCATCGCCGGCGCCGCCATGCCGCCGATCACCCCGACCGTCCGCACGCTCTACCCGCGCATGGTGCCGCAGCGGCTGCTGTCCCCGCTGTTCGCGTTCGACGCCGCGCTGCAGGAGATCATCTGGGTCTTCGGCCCCGTGCTGCTGGTGGCGCTCGTCGCGCTCATCGGCACCGGCCCGACGCTGCTGGTCGTGCTCGTGATCCAGGCTGTCGGCGCCGCCTTCTTCATCGTGTCGCCGCAGGTGCGACGGCTGCGCATCCCGCCCACCACGCGCAAGCTCGGCCGGGTGCTGCGCAAGCCCCCGGTGCTGCTCTCGGTGGTCGTCTCGGCGATGTTCATCGGCGGCTTCTCGGCCGTCGAGGCCGGCGTGGTCGCGACCTTCGGTGAGGGCGCCCTCGAGGCGGGCATCGTGCTCGCCGTCTCGGCGATCGGCTCGCTGCTGGGTGGCTTCGCGATGGGCGGCCGCGGCATCACGCCGTGGTCGCTCGGCATCCGGCTCGGGATCGTGCTGCTCGGCATGCTCATGGCGCTGCCGATGAGCGAGGTGGTCGGCCTGTCGATCGCGCTCTTCATCGCGGGCCTCGGCACGGCACCGGCGCTCGCGGCGTTCTCGGCGATCATCGCCGGCACCGTGAAGTTCGCCGACACCCCGGAGGCGTACGCCTGGATCGGCACGGGCCAGCTGCTCGGCGCCGCGGTCGGCTCGGCGATCGCGGGCGTCGCGATCGACGCGGTCGGCGGCGTCGGTGCGGTGTGGGTGGCGGTCGTGATGGTGGCGATCGCGGCCGCCGTCGCGACGGTCTTCCGCCGCCACCAGCCCGACCTGCGACACGGCATCGGCGAGCCGCCGGACACGGCGCCGATCGAGCTGCCGCGCTGACGGAGGCGACGCCGCGCGCCGAGCGCGCCACGCTCCCCGCGTTCGACGCCACAGCCCGGCACCGCCCCGTTTCGCCGACCCCTTCCGCCTTCGTCGACCCGGCGCACCGGGTCGGCGGTGGCGGGCGAGGTCCGCGAGAGCCGAGCACCTGCGAGCGCGGCTGGCCGGCCGGGTCCGCGGGCGGCGGTACGACCGTCCTCCAGCCGACCGCACCCGGCACCCGGCTCGACTGACACAATCGACGCATGCCCCGCACCCTCGAGCTCAACGACGGCTCCGCCATCCCCGCGCTCGGGTTCGGGCTCTACAAGGTGCCGCTCGATGCCACCGAGGAGGTCGTCGCAGCCGGACTCGAGGCGGGTTACCGCCTGATCGACGGCGCCGAGTTCTACGGCAACGAGCACGAGCTGGGCGCCGCGATCGCACACGCGACCGCGCACGGGGTCACCCGCGACGAGCTGACCGTGACGAGCAAGTTCTGGGGCGACCCCGAGCAGACGCCCGAGGCGGCCAGGGCCGCGTTCGACGCGAGCGAGGCCGCGCTCGGCACGCGCATCGACGTCTACATGATCCATTGGCCGCGCCCTGCCAGGGAGCGGTTCGTCGAGGTCTGGCGCGCGCTCATCGCGCTGCGCGACGAGGGCCGCGTGCGCTCCATCGGCGTGAGCAACTTCACCGAGCAGCACCTGCAGCGGCTCATCGACGAGACCGGCGTCACCCCCGCCATCAACCAGATCGAGTCGCACCCTTGGCTGCCGCAGCACGAGCTGCGCGCCTTCCACGCCGAACACGGCATCGTCACGCAGGCATGGAGCCCGCTCGGCCGGGCCCGCGTGCTCGAGGATCCGGCGATCCAGCAGATTGCCGCCGACCACGGCGTCTCGCCCGCGCAGGCGATCATCCGCTGGCACCTGCAGCTCGGTGGTGCGCTGATCCCCAAGTCGACGCATCCGCAGCGGCTGCGGGAGAACCTCGACGTCGACGCCTTCAGCCTCAGCGACGACGAGATGGCGCGCATCGCGAGCCTCGAGACCGGCGAGCGCACCGGCACCCACCCGGATGAGCGACCGTGACGGCCCGCCCCGGCCGCCGAGCAATGAGCAGCCAGTGACCACAGAGACCGACGCCGGCCACGCCGACACCCCCGACCTGCCGCACGCGCATGCGCTCACCTGGGGCGTCGCAGCCATGCCGCATCGTGGCCCCAAACGCGAGCTCTCCACCGAGCGCATCGTCGAGGCGGCCATCGAGCTCGCCGACGCCGACGGCATCGACGCGGTCAGCATGGGCAAGCTCGCCGCGCGCCTCGGCGTCGCGCCCATGAGCCTCTACCGCTACGTCACCGGCAAGGACGACCTGCTGCTGCTGATGTTCGACTCCGCGAGCGAGGTGACCGTGCCTGGCGCCGGCGGCACCTGGCGCGAGCGGCTGCGCGAATGGGCGATGTTCGTGCGCACCACCTATGACGCGCACCCGTGGCTCGGAGACCTCCCGCCGAGCTCGATCCCCACGACACCCAACCGGCTCGCGATCATCGAGGCCGGTCTCGCCGCGCTCGAGGGCGAGCGCATCTCCGACCGCGGCAAGATGGCGACGCTGCTACTCCTGCTCGGCTACATCGGCCTCTATGCCAAGGGGTCGAACAACGCGGCCATCGACGACACCGTGCGCCGCGCGCTGCCGGAGCTCGTCACCGACGAGCGGTTTCCGCTGCTCGCGCCGGCCGTGCGCGACGGCGTCTTCGAGACTGGTCGGCGCGACCCCGGTGCTGGCTTCAGCTTCGGCCTCAACCGGCTGCTCGACGGCATCGAGTGCTGGCTCGAGCGCGTCGAGGATGATGACCCGATCGGCGCGCTGCCCACGGCGATCTCCAACGACAAGCAGGTGCGCGAGGCGGCGAAGCTCGTCGACAAGGCGCGCGCCGAGCTGCGGCAGGTCGAGGCGAAGGCGGCGGATGCGGTGGAGAAGGCCACGGAGCGCCTGCGCGCCGCTGAGGCCAAGGCCGAAGCGCAGGCCGAGCGCGAGGCCGCGAAGGCGGCGGTGAAGGCCGCGAAGCAGGAGGCGAAGGCCCGCAAGTAGCGCCGCGCCGACTTCGCAGGTCGAGCAGCTCGTCCCCGCTGGCGGTGCGCCCGTTCCCGTCGGTCGAGGAGCGGGCGGCGCAGCCGCACGCGTCACGAGACCCGGCTGACGCCCAAGAAGTCAAAAAGGTTGGGCTGTGCTTCTGCGGCTTCCGGAGCACGCTGGAAGCATGACCCGCAGACTCCTCTCCGTGGCCGGCATCGTGATCGCCGGGACCGTGCTCCTCACCGGCTGCGGCGCGTTCGGCGTCAGCAGCAGCTCCCCTGCCGTCGACCCCGGCGTCGGCCCCGACACCGGATGGGAGATGCCGGAAGAGGGCGGCGCCGAGAGCGACGGCTCCGACGCCTCGGGTGGCGCCCCACAGGTGTCCGTCGACGAGGATCGCGCCGTGATCATCTCCGGCAGCGTCTCGATGCGCGCGGGTGATCCGCTGCGCATTGCCGACGCCGTCTCGGATGCCGCCCAGGCACGCGGCGGCACGATCGATCGTCGCGCTGAAGGCGCATCCACCGACTTCGAGCCGGCGTGGGCGTCGCTCACCGTGCGCGTGCCCGCCGCCGAGGTCGACGGCCTGCTCGACGCGCTGCGCGGCCTGGCCGAGGTCACCACGCTCGATCTCGGCGAGCAGGTGGTGACTAATGAGGTGCGCGACCTGGAGGTGCGGGTCGCTGCCTCTCGCGCATCGGTCGAGCGGCTCACCGAGCTGCTGGAGACCGCGGCCGACACCGAGACGCTGCTCGAGGTGGAGGCGCAGCTGACGCAGCGCACGTCCGAGCTGGAGTCACTGCTGTCGCAGCAGCGCTCGCTCGAGGAGCTCGTCGCGATGTCGACCATCGAGGTGCAGATCCGCTCCACCGGCGTCGAAGGCCCCACCGGCACGCCCAGCTTCTGGGACGGGCTGGTCGCCGGCTGGCAGGGCTTCCTCGTGTGGGGCGCGACCTTCCTGTTCGGCCTCGGCCAGGCGGTGCCGGCCCTCGTGATCCTCGCCATCGTCGGTCTGCTCGCCTGGCTGCTCATCCGCAGGATCGTGCGACGGATGCCATCCCGGGCAGCGTCGGTCCAGGCCGACCCGGTCGGCAATCCGGTGGCATCGCGCAGCACCGAGTAGTGACGTCCCGTCATCCGTCGGCGAGCAGCTCCTCCGGCATGCGCTCGGCACTCCGCACGCGCTCGAGCAGGCTCCGCGCGATCGGCACGCCGCGCCGCACGACGCTCAGCTCGCCGGTGGGCTCGAGGATCACGGCGGCGACCTCGTCCTGGCTGCGGATGCCCGACCGGCGCAGCTGCGAGTGGACCTCGTCGACCGTGACGTGACAGCGCCGCAGCTCGGCGACGATGAGCTCCGAGCCCGCCATCAGCAGCACCGGGCGATTGTGCACGATCGCCTGCAGCCGGCCCTTGCGCGAGAGCATGCCGATGGCGCCCTCCAGCACGAGCAGGGTCGCCATCGCGACCAGTCCGGCGGCGAAGGTCGGCACCTGTCCGAGGATCGCCCGGCCGATGATCGCGCCGAACACGATCACCACCAGCAGGTCGAACCCCGACAGCCGTGCCAGCACGCGCTGCCCGAGCACGCGGCTGAGCACGAGGAACGTCGCGTAGAGCCCGGTGGTCGAGATGACCACGGCGACCGCGGCGAGCGGCGGGATGCCGAGGTAGTACCAGAGATCGTCCATGCGGCCATCCTTTCGGATCGGCGCGACCACCACCGGACGACGCAACTTCCGCGCCACCAGGCGCAACCGGGAGCTCGGCCAGGCCATACCGTGCTCAGTTCGCAAACTTTCCACCAAAGGTTGAGTGTTGGCGCTAGACTCCGATCGGTCCCCCAGCCCAATTCGATTCGTCACGAGGTCTCGCTTGCGTCGCCGCTCTTTGCTCCTTGCCGCCATGGCAACCGTTGGTCTTGGCGCCACCCTCGTGGTCGCGCCCGCGTCGCCGACCCTGGCGTCCGACGACCTGGCCGAGGTGCAGGAGGCGCACTTCGGCGTGATAGACCAGATCGCGACCTGGGATGCGCAGACGCCGCACCCGCGCCTCGGCGCGATCGAGGGCGATCCGGCCGCCGGCACGATCGACATCGGCTGGGCCGGCTTCGTGCCCAGCGAGGTGCGCGCGATGGCCGATGCGGCCGCCGAGCAGGGCATCCGCATCTCCTTCGTGCGCCAGGAGTCCAGCGAGCAGGAGCTGCTCGAGATCGCCTACGACCTCGCGGCCGCGATGCCGACCGAGGGCGCCTTCGCGATCGGCTTGAACGCGGATGGGCTCGCAGTCGAGGTCCCGACGCAGCAGGCCGCCGAGGCTGTCGGCACCGAGCACATCGCGCTCGAGGGCGAAGTGCTCGACGTGATCGACACGGCGGAACGCGCCGCCGCCGAGCTGGGAGCCGACGTCACGGTCGAGGAGACCGACACCGCCCCCGTCAACGCCGCGGCGACCGGGATGCTGCGCGGCACGGCGATGCAGGCGGGCCCGACCGGCGCCGGCCTGGCAGCCGGACGCTCCGACGACGCCAGCGTGCTCTCCGGCGGCATGCGCGTGCAGACGTACTTCTCGAGCGGCGGCTGGGTCAGCTGCACGTCCGGGTTCACGGGCTTCTACGGCCACCAGCCCCTCATCGTCACGGCGGCCCACTGCAGCGACTACGCCGACGGCCGCGCGGTGCGCAACCGCAACGGCACGCGGATCGGCACGAGCGATCTCGTGCGGGAGCTCAACGACGGCGCCCGAGCCTACGACCTCGGCGTGATCGCCGCCTCCTACGACGCCCGCACGCTGCCGCGCATCTACACGAGCGAGACGTCGACGGTGAACATCACCGGCTCGCAGAGCACCTGGCCGCCATCGGGCTACCGCCTCTGCTCCTCCGGGCAGGTCACCGGCTGGAAGTGCGACCTGACCGCGGGCGAGGCCTACGTCACCTGCTACGGCACCAGCCGGGGGCCGGAGTGCATGCACGTGCAGATCGTGCGCTCCAGCGGCAGCAGTGCCTTCTGCCTGGGCGACTCGGGCGGACCGGTCGTGAGCCTGCCCTCCTCGAGCGGCGCGATTGCGGTCGGCGTGGTGTCGGGCTTGAAGTCGGCGTACAGCGTGAGTTGCTCGAAGGAGGGCCTCATCGCCCCGGTCTCGCAGCTGCTGTCCACCGTGCACGGCCTGCAGCTGCACACGACCGAGCGCCCGTAGCCGAACACTCGAAGCAGGCAGGGCGTTCAGCCGACGCTCACGGAACTCCCGGCTCCCTATACTGTTTTGGGGGACAGGAACGGGGTACATTGCTGCGATGCAAGAAGAGATCGAAGCCCCCGCACTGGCCTATACCGAGAGCGATATCGCCGCTGTGCTCGCGGATCTGCAGCACGAGGTGAGCGGTTCCACGAGCCTGCACGCGTGGCAGCAGAACACCGGCGTGCCGATCCAGCGGGTCGTCTCGGGCGCCGACATCGCCTATGTGCACCTCGGGGCGCACGACCGCTTCGGCACGCAGATCGTGCTCATGCTGCGCGACGGCTCGTGGCGACGGGCGATGTGAGGGTCGTCGCAGCGCCAGTCCGCCCCCGCGGCAGCAGGCCGGCCGCAGATTCCTCAGCCAGCGCCCACCCATACCTGGCATCGTGTCCAGCATGAGCGCACCCACACCGACCGACGCTCGCCGCTACGACGACCCCGAGGTCCTCGGCGCCATCGCAGCCTGGATGCCCACCACCCGCTGGTACCCGCTGAAGGGCCAGCAGGTCGACGTCGTCCTCGAGCAGGTCTACGACCTCGGCGACGCGGCCATCCTGCTGCTGCGCGCCGGCGACACCCTGCTCCAGGTGCCGGTCGCCTGGCGCGACGAGCGCGGCGCGGCCGCCATCGCGCAGATCGGCGACCGTTGGCTCATCGACGCCTGCTTCGACACCGAGGCGGTGCAGGCGCTCGTCGACGTCGCTACCGGCACGCGCACCGTCGCCGGGTTCGAGGGCGACGCCACCGGCGAGCCAGCGCACGCCGCGCACATCCACGTCATCACGGGCGAGCAATCCAACACGTCGATCATCGGCGGCACCGGCAACAGCGACGCACCGGCGTGGATCGCGAAGGTCTTCCGCGTCGTCTCCCCCGGCGATAACCCCGACGTGCTGGTCACCGGCGCGCTCACCCGCGCCGGCTGCGCCGACGTTCCCAAGCTGCTCGCCTCGATCGCCGCCACCTGGCCTGCTGGCGACGCCATGGTCACCGGGCACCTGCTGGCAATCTCCGAACTCGTCCCCGATGCCCAAGACGCCTGGGATCTCTACCGACTGCACGCGCTCGCGACGCTGCGCGGCGAGCCGCAGGTCGTGCCCGACGCCCGTGCGCTCGGCGCCACGGTCGCGTCGGTCCATCGCGCGCTGGCGGATGCGATGGGCACGGTCGAGGCGCAGCAGCAGGACACGCTGCGCTTCGTGACCGGCCTGGAGCAGCGGCTCGGCTGGGCGCGGCAGGAGGCCGCGGACGTGCTCGCCGAGATCGATGCCGACCTTGACGCCGCGACTGAGCGGCTGCGCGAGATCGAGTCGCTCGGCGAGCTGCAGCAGATCCACGGCGATCTGCACCTCGGTCAGGTGCTGCGCTCGGAGGGCGGCAGGTGGCGGCTGCTCGACTTCGAGGGCGAGCCGCTGCGCCCGATGCACGAGCGAATGGTGCACGAGCCGCGGATGCGCGACGTGGTCGGCATGCTGCGCTCCTTCGACTACGCCGCGGGCTCGGCGCTGCAGCAGGAGCCGAATGCCGATGGCGCGGTCGCGGCCGAGTGGGTGCGCGCCCGCCAGACCGAGTTCCTGGAGGGCTATGCGGATGCGCTGGAGCCGGTCGACCCGCAGGACCCGATCTACCGAGCGCTCCTCCTCGACAAGGCGCTCTACGAGGTCGTCTACGAGCTGCGCAACCGCCCCACCTGGGTCCCGGTCCCCCTGGCCGCCGTCCGAGCCATCGTCCGCCCCAGCAACTAGTCCCGCCGGCGCTCAGCCCCGTTGGTTGAGAAGCAGTTCGGTTGGTTGAGGAGCAGCTCCGTTGGTTGAGGAGCGTTCGGCCACAGGCCGAACGCGTCACGAAACCAACATGCGATAGCCCTGTCGAGTGAAGAGCATCCGCCCCCAGCCCGACAGCGCCCCCAACCCAAAAGGCGCCGCCCACCCGGACGGCGCCCCTCAGAAAAACCGAATCAACGGTTGTTGTATCGCTCCACAATGCCTGCCGGAATCCGGCCGCGCGTCGCGACCTTCAGCCCCTGCGACTCGGCCCATTCCCGAATAGCCGCGGTCTCAGAATTGCCCCCGCTGCGCGCGGCTCCCCCGCTCGACTTGCGGCGACCAGAGACCCGACGCGATGCACGAATGTAGCGCTCGAGCGTGTCTGCGAACTCCTCCGCGTGCTCATTGGTGAGGTCGATCTCGTACTCGGCTCCATCGAACGCGAAGCGCACCGTGCGGCCCGCGCCGTCGGAGATGCTCTCGCCCGAGAAGTCGTCAACGAGCTGAATCAAAGTCTTCTTTGCCATGGCATAAGGATATCGCGCCATTCCGCCGCCTCGATACCAGCGTCCACATGCTTATAGAAACTCTGAGCAAACTGCCGAAGATGCTTACTTCGCAGAATTTGGATGTCCCCCAATCTCGGCGATCACGCAACTGAGCTTGCGCAACACCAGGAGTTTGATACCAGGAATGAGAGAATCGACACATGCCCCCAAGCGCCGCCACTCGCAGCACCTCGGCGCGCACGACGAGCATTCCCCGCCTTGCCGGCAACGCGTCGATGGCCGCGTCGACAGTGATGCGCTCCGTGGTCGACGATCCACTGACGTTCGGCATTCAGTTGGCCCGGCGCTTCCCGGCCGCTCGACGGCCACTCGCGCAGATCGCGCGAGCCGCGCGAGGTGCCGACCGCGAATTGCTGCAGGCGTGGCTCACGAGCGATCTCGCGGCGACCCGTGCCCTGCTCGGCGAGATCGCCGTGCGCGGCAGCCTGAGCCGCCTCGCTGCCGAGATCGCGCAGGCCGCGGGGCGGCCAGAGCTCGTCGTCGACGACTCACGCATCCACCCGGTGTCTCGGGCCCGCGCGGCTTGGCAGATCGGGGAGGCATCCGCTGCCGTTGCGTTGCTCGCCGAGCACGCCAGCGGATCCCGCCTGCACCGGGCGCTTCGCGCAGAGCTCGCCCTCATGACACCTGGGACTCGACTGCGCTGGACACCCCGTGAACGGAGCGTCCCGAGCGACAGCCTCGCCGGCGTGCTGCACCTGCTGACGAACTCACTCCCCCACACGCAGTCGGGCTACACGATGCGGTCGCACGAGGTCTTGAAGGCGCAGCGCGAAGCGGGGCTTGCGCCCATCGCGATGACCCGGGTCGGCTACCCCGTTGTCGTGGGGGGCCTGGCGGCGGCCGGGGTCGATGTGGTCGATGGCATCGAGTACCACCGCGCGCTGCCCGCCAGACTTGCCGCGACTCCCGACGGCCGGCTCGCGCAGCAAGCTGACGCACTCGCGGCCCTCGCTGCGACGGCTCGTCCAGCCGCACTCCAGACCACGACGCACTATCCGAACGCGATCGTCGCCCGCGAAGTCGCGCTCGCCCTTGGGCTGCCGTGGGCGTACGAGGTGCGAGGGATGCTCGAGCAGACCTGGGTCGCGGGTCTCGGCAGCGACGCGGCGCGTGAACGCGCGCTGGCGAGCGAGCGGTACCGGCTCACCCGCGAACGGGAGGCAGAGCTTGCCTCGGCGGCCGACGTGGTCTTCACGCTCTCCGAGAGCATGCGCGACGACCTCGCGCAGCGCGGCGTGCCGCGGGAGCGGGTGCACCTCGTCCCGAACGGCATCGATGCAGCGCTGCTCGACCGGACGCCGCCCGCCGCAGCGGACGCTCGCGAGTCGCTCGGACTGCCGCGCGACGGATTCTGGGTCGGGTCGACGTCGTCGCTCGTGGACTACGAGGGCTTCGACGTGCTGCTGGATGCGGTATCCATCGCGCGAGCGGAGGGTCATGACGTGCGCGTGCTCCTGGTCGGCGATGGCAGTGCCCGCCAGGCGCTGCAGGCGCAGGCGATCGACCGCGGACTCGGCGATAGCGCGGTGTTCACGGGCCGCGTTGCCCGAGACACGGTCGTGACCTATCGCGACGCGCTCGACCTGTTCGTCGTGCCCCGTCACGACCGGGACGTCACTCGCACCGTGTCGCCGCTGAAACCGGTCGAGGCGATGGCAAGCGGTCGACCCGTGCTGGTCAGCGCTCTGCCCCCGTTGCTCGAGACCATCGGGCAGGAACTTGAGCGGTCTGGCATGACCACGCTGCCTGGTGATCCCTCCTCGCTGTCGGCGGGCATCATCGCTCTACTGCACGACGAGTCGGCAAGGGAGAGCGCCGTGAGCTGCGGGCGCCGACGCGCGACCGCCTTGACCTGGTCAGCGCTCGGCGGAGTGTATCGGCGTTCCTTCAGCATGACTCACTCCTGAGGCATTCTGTGGAAGAATCACAGGCGGTGCGCTCGCCGCGCGACCACCTCGCCCACTCACAGATTGCCTAGCATCGGATGACATCCACGTCGCAACGACCTGAGTCGCGTGGGCTCCGGACACAGTGGCGACGAGCGTGGTCGACGCGAAAGGCAGGCGCCTCGGCCCTCTCCGCTCCAATGCGTGCGCGACTCGAGCAGGAGTACGGCGACCTCACCCATCTCCGCCGAGTAGGAACTCGTCCGCCGCTCCGCGAGTATTTCACCGAGCTCTTTGATCGCAGGCACTTCATCTGGGCGGCCGCCCGGGGTGAGGCAGTCACGCGATACTCGAACGAGCGACTTGGCGTCGCCTGGTATGTGCTGCGTCCGTTGCTCGACGCCGCGTTCTACGGCGTGATCTTCGGCGTGATCCTGCAGGTGACCCGCGGCGTGGACAACTTCGTCGCATTCATCATCATCGGCGTCTTCATGTTCCAACTGTCATCGCGCGCAATCATCGCCGGCGTCACCCTCATACGAAGTTCGAAAGCCATGATTCGAGCCTTCGCATTTCCGCGAGCGGCGCTTGGCATCTCTATGGTTCTCCGCGACCTGATGAGCTCGATGCCAGCCATTGTCCTGATGTTTGTTCTGATCATGGCGATCCCGCCCCACGAGGCTCCGAACGTCGCTTGGTCTCTATTCCCGCTGATCCTCGCCCTGCAACTCACCCTGAGTCTCGGGTTCGCCTTATTCTTCGGATGGCTGGGCGCACGGATGCCGGATCTCGCCCAGGCAATGAGCTTCGTTTCCAGGTTGCTCATGTACGCATCAGCAGTCATCTTTCCCATCGAGCGCTTCGTCGATCATCCAACGATCCTCGCGATAATCCAGGCGAATCCCATCTACGTCGTGCTCAACATGTACCGCATGACGCTCATGGACGGGCGGGTTCCGCCAGTCGAGAATTGGATCCAACTGGCCGCGTGGGCCGTCGGCGCGCTGGTCGTCGGCTTCTTCCTCTTCTGGTCGGATGAGGAGCGCTATGGCCGTGAATGAACTGCAGGCGGGCTGGCGTCTCAGCGGCGAGCCCAAAGTGACGATTGCAGCCGAGAACATTCGCCTGCGCTACGCCGTCGACCGTTCACGCGGGGGAGCATGGTGGCGCCGCGGCAGCAAGAAATCTGTAACGGGGCCGGTGCTTCGTGGCATCACGATGGCAGCCCGCGAAGGCGAGATGATTGGGCTCGTCGGCTTGAACGGTTCTGGCAAGAGCTCGCTGCTGCGCGTGCTGGCTGGCTTGCAGCCGGCTACTTCCGGCGCGGTCGTCGCCTCGGCACAGCCGCAACTGCTGGGCGTGAGCGCAGCGCTGGTGCCCGAGCTCTCGGGCGAGGAGAACATTTGGCTCGGCACGCTCGCTATGGGCATGACGCCCGACGACGCATACTTTGCCAAAGAGCGCATCGAGCAGCTGGCCGGCATCGGCGACGCGATCAAGCAACCCATGAACACGTATTCGTCGGGCATGGGAGCGCGGCTCCGATTCGCCATATCAGTGGCGGCCGATCCTGAGATCTTGATGATCGACGAGGCGCTCTCGACTGGTGACGCTTCGTTCGCCGAGCGTTCGAAGGAGGCCATGCACGGCTTGATCACGCGAGCTGGCACCGTTTTTCTTGTCAGCCATGCTGCGAAGACGATCGAAGACATGTGCACGCGTGCCATCTGGCTCGATGCTGGCAACCTCATCGCTGACGGACCAGCCGGCGATGTAGCGAACATGTACCGCTACTACGCGCACAGCATCGCGCTCGGCAAAGATGAAGCCGCGAAGAAGGCGCTCGTCAGCGCCACCCAATCCCACCCCCCTGCCCTGGGCTCGCCACGCGAGCTATAAAGCGTCGAAACGGAGCACACATGGCACAGCACAAGGTCATGACGATCTACGGCACCCGGCCTGAAGCGATCAAGGTCGCGACAGTCCTCGAGGCTCTCGAGCGCGATGAGCGTTTCGTGTCGATTCCGGTAGTCACGGGCCAGCACCGAGAAATGCTCGACCAGGTCAACGCGATGTTCGGCATCACGCCGAAGCACGACCTCAACCTGATGAAGCCCGGCCAGCCGCTGAACGCGATCGTTTCCCGCGCGATCGCTGGGATCGACGAGCTCATCGCGGAGGAGCAGCCAGACGTCGTCATTGTGCAGGGAGACACCTCGACCGCCATGGCAGCCGCCATTGCAGCCTTCAATCGCCAGGTCGCGGTCGTCCACCTCGAGGCTGGGCTCCGCACCGGTAACATCGACTCCCCTTTTCCTGAAGAGGCGAATCGCAGGCTCATTAGTCAGGTAGCCAAACTGCATCTGGCACCCACGAAAGGATCGCAAGCCAATCTTCTCCGCGAGTCCTTCGACCCGTCCACGATCGTGGTCACTGGCAACACCGTCATCGATGCGCTAGTCGAGGCTTCGAACTGGGACACTGTACCTACCGATCCTGCGGTGGCTGCCGCGCTCGCCAGTGGGCGGCCGATCATTCTGGCGACGACGCACCGTCGGGAAAATCTGGGCGACAGTATGGACGCGATCGGACGCGCACTCGCGGCCCTCGCCCAGCGACACGATGACCACATTCTCATCTTGCCCGTGCATCGCAACCCAGCGGTCAGGGAAGCCGTCCTCCCGCACTTGGAGGGCAAGCCGAACGTCATTGTCACGGAGCCGCTCCCCTACGCCGAGTTCACCAAGGTGATGGGTGCCGCGCGCATCATCCTCACCGATTCCGGGGGCGTTCAAGAAGAGGCGCCTAGCTTGGGCAAGCCCGTACTCGTCATGCGAGAGAATACCGAGCGTCCTGAGGCGGTGGATGCTGGGACAGTCAGACTGGTCGGTACTAACTACGAACGCATTGTCTTCGAAGCCAACCGGCTTCTCAACGATGCCGATGCGTACGCCACGATGGCAAATGCGGTGAACCCCTACGGGGACGGCTACGCTTCCGCACGCGCGGTGGCTGCGATCGCCGAACTGCTCGGAGTTGGCGAGCGCGAGGTCGCCTTCGCCGAAGAGCTCGCCTAGATCAAACCCGGTTATTCTGCCTGCTTAACGGCATCCGCGAGGACCGCGAGATAGCGATCGGCAAGCGCGCTGTACTCTGCATTTCTTGCCACCCATGCGCGCCCCGATGCTCCAATATCGAGGCGCAATGGGTCGGCATGGAGGTCGCGCCACAGTGCAACGAGGCCATCGACGTCGCCGGGCGGCGTCACATCACCACTTTGAGCCTCTCGGACCAGATCTGCGCTCTCTCCCGCGACAATCGCTGACATATGGCGTCCAGCCGCCATGAGTTCGTAGAGTTTTGAGGGAACGGTCCAATCGAACGGCCGCCAGTCGCGCAACGAGACGATACAGGTGTCTGCCCAGCGGTAGTGGTCGACAACGGCATTGCCAGGTACTGCGTCCAGTATCTGGGCCGGCAGGCCGAGTGCGCTATTAAGTTGCCGCAACCGTGCGAGCGCCGCACCATGGCCGACGATGCGCACGTCGACCGGAACTCCTTCTCGGAGCAGCCTCGTGGCCGCGTGAAGGACTACTTCCAGCCCTTGACTGCGTCCGATCGTGCCCATGTAGAGCACCCGGAGCTCGTCATGGTCGCGCTTCCAGTACGGAACCACAGCATACCGATCCGAGTTCGTACCATTTCGGATTACGGCGGCATTCAAAATGCCTCGCTCGGCAAGGACGCTGGCGAAACTATCGGTAGTCGTCACGACGCGCGCTGCGTCGCGCTGCAAGCCTGTCACCAACTCGTGAACATAGCGCTTCAGTGCGTTTACCGGACCGCGCGCGCTCGTCAGACCTGGCGTGTGCGAGACAAGGTCTGGCCACGCATCCCGCATCTCCGCGACCAGCGGCAGATGAAAACGGCGCGCAATAGCTCGCCCAGCGATTAGCGTCGGGAGTCCCGGCGCTGTAGCCACAACGATGTCGGGTGCGATCGCCCCGGACTTTATGAGTCGACGCGCACGATTGATCGTCGACAGAGCAACCCAGAGGTGATCTGCGGTCCGGGTGTGGATGCGGCCATCGTGCGGCAGATACGAGACGCGAAAAACACGCGCTCCAAACTCGTCGGTGCTGACTCGACCCGGAGCGTGCTTTCTGCGCTCGCCTGCGGCCAAGCGCCCAGACGGGTAGTGCGGTGGGGGACAGACAACATCGACCGAATGCCCAGCGTCGGTGAAGCGACGGATGAGCGCAGCCCAGCGGCGCTGCGGCGCGCCGTTCTCGGGAGCATAGTAGTGCGTGAGCAGAAGAATTTTCATCGTGGAGGCGCATCGTCGAAATGCTTCTCCATCCTACGGCGGATGCCAGCGAAGCCTGTCCTCAACGCTTTCACGGAAGTCCGAGTCACCCGCGCGTGAGTTGTGACCTCCACATCATTCGAGTGGGTTTGAAGTAAGCGCCGCCGAGCGCGAGCGCCGTCGATTGATAGACTGACGCAGTGCCCACGGCTGTCAATGAAGTCCTACCGATCGATCGCCTCTCCGTGGAACGCTTGCTCCCGTCGGAGTGGGGTATCGACGATGACTGCTTCGTTCGGCTTGAAGATCCTCGCTCAAGGGTCGTCATCCTCCTGAAGTTCGTCCCTAAGGGCACCGAGCTTGCCTGGACGCACGACGGCAGCAACGAGAAGCTTCTACTCACCTTCCGACGCGTCGGCGGCGACGGTCGTCCCGCTGGCATGATCGGCTCCGCTCACCGCTGGGTGCCTGCCGCTCTCCGAGGCACGCCCCCTCCAGATGTCCGCGCCTCAGACGAAGGTCTGCTCTTCAGCACGCGGCATGCCGTAACGATGGCACCCTTCTCGCGACAACTGCTCGGGTCCGGCGCGCTAACCACACGCGGCTATATAGGCGCCTGGGTCGACAGGGTTCCGGTGGTCGAGGCGCTCGACTTCGCACTAGGGCGTCAGTATTACAACTTTCGACCCTTCGTTGAGGCGATCCACCAACGCGCAGGAACCGTCATATATCTGGGCCCGCCGCAGCAAGGATGGGGCCACTTTCTCACCCAGGGCCTGTCTCGCATCTGGTACGCCTTGGAGCACCCCGAAATCCCGGTGCTCTGGGACGCCATTGAACTCCAGCCGTATCAGCAGCACGCGCTAGAACTGATCGGACTCCGCAACCCTCAGATTTTCCTGACAGAGCCCGTCGAGTGGGAAAGAGTCATTTTTCCGTATCCTGGGCTTTGCATTGGGGAGTTCGCCCTGCCGGAGTTCACGCGCAAGATCGGGCAGGTCCCGCCGGCTTCACCAACCGCGGGCAAGCGCCTGTTTCTATCTCGAACTGGCCTTAGTAAAGAACTCACTCTTCTCGAGCGCGAACTCGATGACCTCGTAGTTCGCCACGGTTTCACGTTGTTTCGGCCCGAAGAGCATTCAATTAGTCAACAACTTCGCGAGATGTCTTCGGCCGAAGTAGTACTTGGGCTCGAAGGCTCAGCACTTCACACCCCGCTGCTGCTTCAGGATCCCCTGAGGACTCGCTTCTTCGCGCTCACTCGTCATCGCAGCGGAGCAGGCGTATTCGAACACATCAGGCGCGCCAAGAATCTACGCTATGAAACGCTGAACTTCCTCACGTCAGCAAAGCGCGGAGGTCATCGAGCCCCGCTCGACCTTGACCTCTTGGCTCTCAACGACGCCCTGGAAAAAACCGCCGGCTTCACGACGAACTTGGATAGCTTGCAGGACCGTATTGAGAAGCCTTGGCCCGGGCAGACTTCCTTCGACAACCACCTTCGCATGGCGCAGGTGCATCAGACAGACGTCGAAGCGTTGCTCACGCAAGCGCACATCGCGCTGAGCGGGACGCCTCAAAACGCTGTCGCGAACATGCTCAAGGAGGCGATCTGAGTGGCTCCCTCTGTTCGATCCGCCTCCGACGGTGCTCAGCCATGGACGCGCGACCGCGATCGCGTACCATTGCCCCGATAAAGAAGACGAGGTCGACAACTTGAATGCCGCCACATCGGGCGCCCCTGAACAGGGACAGCTGACTTACTTGTTTCAAGCTTTACGGGCGTCCCGAATTCGTTCTTCCTCGGCTATGCGTTCGCAGGCGTGGACCTCGTGGTGGGAAGCCCTGGCGCAGCGGCATATCGAGAGATCAGCGACCAGTTCGTGTACCCCGGAGAAGACGGTTGCTACGTCACAGTCGTGCCGGGCAACGAGGGTCCGGAGATAGGCGTAGATCATGCTGGGCTAATGAAGCTATTCTGCTATTCCTTGGACGGGATTTGGTGCGTCTCAAATTCACTGTCACGCATGGCCCAGCACCTGCGGGCAGCGGGCATCGAGTTGCGGCCCAATCCGTCGCAACTCGTCGCCCTGCGCCTACCGACCACGTTCGTCGAGCAGCTCAGCACGCCGGATACCGTTTTCGCAGACATTCGACTCGTCCCCCTCGGACGCAAGTTGGTGCTCACTGCACGCGGCCCCCGCGAGGTAACGGTGGCTCCGCTAAACGAAGCGCTCGATTACCGGTTCGCCCTGAAACGATTCCTGGACACCTGGACAGTCCGGTTGCGTACCTTGCTGCGCGACGACCAGGTGCGATTGACTGCCGACCTCTCTGGTGGGATCGATTCTCGAGCCGTCTTCGCCTTGACCGCGAGTGCGGCCGCGGCCACACCGCTCGACACAGTGGTGCAACTCGTCTCCGGCCAATCTGTGGCGCAACGAGCGGACTTCGCGGTCGCCGAACAGATAGCAGCACGCTACGGCGCAACAGTCAATAGACCGCTCGCTCCTCTCGACGTGGTGCCGTATTCGGCGAAGGAGTCATACGAAGGGTGGCGCGATCTATGCCTGGGACTTTATCTCCCGATCTACTTGCCGAAAGTTCGACTCGCTTCCTGGAGCGTTAATCTCTCAGGATTAGGCGGGGAGGGCCACCGGCCCTTCTATCCGCAAAAAGACGCGGACGATTTTGTGCACGGCTTCAGCAGCGACGGCCCCCCGGAGATGATCGCTGGATGGCGCGAGGACATATCCCGCTTGCTCAAGCGGTGGGAGCGCGAAGACGACAGCATCCACCCTTTGGTTCGGCACTACAGGGAGTTCAGGGGGCGCTTCCACGGCGGTTTATTCGCACAGACCAAAGTCAACGTGACCCCTCTCAGTAGCTGGCTAATGGATTCAGCGGTTCGCCATGCCGGCAGCGGGCGACGTGTGATGTTCGATGTCATGGAAAGTTCGCTGCCGGGCGTCATGGATCTGCAATACGACATGCCTGGGAAGGCTCCGAGCAATGACGATCGTTCACGAGTGACTCGGGTCCCTGTCGACGCCGCAGATGAGTTCGGCGCGGTCTACGCCTCTACAGCGCCGCAGCCGACTCCGGAATCCGGCGGCCCGAGCGCCTTCGAGATCCTGGCTCGCGACTTCGAAACCTGCTTGACGCCCGATGTGCGCGATCTGCTTGGAGTAAAAATTGCGCAAGAAGCGTCAGACGTTGTTCAAAGCGCCGTGAATAGCCATAGTTTCGGTCATGCTCGTCGTGCGAGCAACGTGGCCCGGGTCATGAGCGCTGCAATGGTCTTATCTCCAGCCGCCCTGCCGGATACCGATCGCGCTGGATGAACGACCATTCAAGACCAATGTGCAGCGACTGCACGCGAGCAGAACGGCGGTTCGCGCTAGCGCATGATGCTGCGGCTACGATTCGGGCCTTTCACCCGAGCAGGTCGGAGTAAGCCGCTGAGATCGTCTGCGCCAGCACACGCCAGTCGCGATGCTCAACTACCCAGCTACGCGCGCCGTCGCCTGTACGCCTTAGAAGGTCGCGATCGTCGAGCAGTCGCTCCAGCTCGGCCGCGAGGCTGGCACCGTTCCCCTTCTCGTGAAGAAGCCCATTGACGCCCGGCCGAACGAACTCTGCCAGTGCGTTGACGTTCGAGGCGACGACGGCCTTCCCCATCGCCATCGCTTCAAAAGGCTTCAGCGGTGAGACCATCTCGCATACGGGGAGAGGAAGCCGAGGAAAAGGCGCAATGTCGATAACGGAGTAGTAGCGTTCGACCTCTTCGTGCGGAACGCGTCCAGTGAACGTCACGACACTCTCGAGGGATCGGTCGTCTACCATCGCACGGAGACGCTCCAACTCCGCGCCATCCCCGACGATTAAGAGGTGGAAATCAGAGCGCGAGCGGGCCAGTTCAGCGGCCGCCTCTATCAGCAAGTCAATGCCCTCATAGTCGAGAATGGATCCGACGTAGCCGATTACGGTTTTCCCAACGACTCCGAGTCGTGTTGCCAGTTCCTCATCTCGAGCAATCGGCGTGAATCGATCGGTGTCGACGCCGTTTGGAACGACCGAAATCTTGCGCTCGTCTACTCCCCGCTCAATCAGTTCATCTCGGAGAGCGTTGGTAATTGCGAGCACCCGAGTCGCACCCTTAGCCGCGTCAGTTTCCATCCGTGCCATAAACTGATAGCCGCTGCCGCGCATCCACTCAGGGTCGCGCGACGCGCGCGTCACTTCCCACAGCCCGCGAACCTCGTAGATCGAGGGGATTCCCAGCTCGCGCGCCGCTCGGACGGCGGCAATCCCGTTCCAATGATTTGAGGCTGCGTGGAGCAGCGCCGGTCGGTGCTCGCGCGCTAGATCATGGAGCGACTGAACGTACCGGTCAGTGTAAGGAAGCAGCGGGTTCTTTTTCTCAATCTCGCGACCTTGATTCAATCTGCGATAGGTAACCTCGCCGATGGCCTCTGACCGATCGACATCGGGAATCGTGGACTTCCCGGGCATGTCATATGGGTAGCCCAGCCGAGTGACACCATCGACTTGCCACCCAGACCTATTGAGTTCCGAGAGCAGGCCGTGCGTGCGGGTCGCGTAGCCCGCAGAATGATGCGGCAGCGAATTGTGCAGCAGATAGAAGACGCGCTTCGGTTGAGGCTTGTACACGGGTTCATCACGCAGGAGTGGGAAGGGATAGCCCTCCCTCGCGAGGCGCGAGTTACTGTCAGCGTCTCGCTGAAAACCCGCCCGCAGTCCACGTGCCCATCCGTCATCCGGCAGAATACGCAAGTAGGCGTCGAGATACTGCAACGCTCGCTGTTCATGCCCGCCTGCTCGCGCTCTCCGAATCGCACGCCGGAGAGCGTTGACCGGCACCGCCCGCGGGTCAGCTTCAGCGAGCAACCTCGTTGCGACATCTCGATTTCCACGACCCAGAAGAGCGGTGAGATGCGCGCGCATGACGTCATTCGGTTTCAACTCAACTTCGAGCGAGCGGAGAACTCCGTCAAGCGGTTCCTTGTCAGAGTAGGCAGTATGTATGCGCACAACCGCTCGGCTGACCGGATCAGACTCCGCCGCGATCACTTCCAGCACTGACTTCAACTTGTAGGGAATGGCATAGTCGAGTGCCGCCCTATGGGCGCCGGGATTCTGAGCGATGCTGTGCGAGAGCCGTGACAGGGCCCAGGTTACTCGACGAGACGATAGCTCAAGCTCGCGAACCAATTCAAGGTATAACTCGAGCGCATCAACTTGCGATCCGTCGCGCGCAAGCAACTGCGCCAACACTTCTTCAGCCGCCCCGCCTTTAGCATGCGCGACGAGGAACCGGGCGTACTCAAGCACGACGCGCTGGTCTCGGTCAGTCGACTCGACCGCCTGTCGATAGGCCGCGAGCGCTTGCTCGAAACTGCCTGGCATCTCGGCGAGCGAGCGAGCTCGTATCAGATCATCAGCGCTCGGCGTGCTCTTCAGCTCAGGCTGCGTCTCTTGCGCTCTGCGCAGCCGTTCGAATCTCGCCATGATGATATTTCCCTCGTCTCAGATCATCGTCCAATGCCCGGGCACCGCACGAGACGTTCCTGGCAAATCTATCGGCGTCGCGGCAACGCATGCCATCCGCGGCACCGAGCCTTCGGAATTACAGCGGACCGCACGCCTAGCGAGGCGTACGGCCAATCCGCTCTCCTCTGCTGCCTCGCGGCACCAGTGGCTGGCATCTTCGAGCGCGTGGCGTGCGCCTTGGAGACACCCGATGGCTTCCCGTCGGCGCCAGACCCGTCGCCAGCGCCGCGCGGTGGCAGAATCGCTCTTGGACAATGGTCACCGACCTGGTTGGCGCCAGAGGCCCTTGGTGTCGATCACGATCTTCTCGTACAGCTGCTCGCGGTCAAGAATCTTGAACTGGTCGTGGTCGACCAGAAGAAGCACAATGTCAGCCCGCTGAATGCCCTCCTCAAGTCCGACGAGCTCGACGTTCTCGCGCTCGGCGAGTTCCTTCGGCAATTCCTCGACGTTGGGCTCCACAACCAGCACCCTGCCGCCTTCAAGGCGCTCCGCGAGCGCAGCCGCGATGTTGCGGCTCGGCGACTCGCGAAGATCGTCTATATTCGCCTTGAACGCGATGCCGAGCGCGGCCACGGTCGCAGCCTTGAACCGCTCGGCTCGCTCGAGCACCTTGGCGACGACCATTTCCGGCTTCGAATCATTGACATTACGCGCGGTGGCGATGAGTTTAGAGAACTCACGGTCGGACGAGACGATGAACCATGGGTCCACGGCGATACAGTGACCGCCCACGCCCGGGCCGGGCTGCAGAATATTGACGCGCGGGTGATGGTTGGCGAGCTCGATGAGCTCCCAGACGTCGATGCCCTGACGTTCGGCAATGATCGAGAGCTCGTTCGCGAACGCAATATTGACGTCGCGGAACGCGTTCTCGGTGAGCTTCGCCATCTCGGCAGTCTTGGCGTCGGTGACGAGCAGCTCGCCGTTGCAGAAACTCGCGTACAACTCGCGGGTCATCTCGGAGGCCTCTGCCGTGGTGCCGCCAATAATACGGTCGTTCTCAACCATCTCAATCATGATGCGGCCAGGCAACACTCGCTCAGGCGCGTGCGAGAAGTAAAGGGAGTTCGCGAGACCTGGCTCATCAGAAAGGTCTGAGCGCTCACTCAGGATCACTTCGGCCATTTGCTCGGTCGCACCGGGTGGCGAAGTGGACTCCAGTACGATCAGCTCGCCGCCCTTCAGCTTCGGCGCGATCCCCCGAGCGGCAGCCTCGATGTAAGAGAGATCAGCCTCGTGGTCGCCTTTGAACGGAGTGGGGACGGAGACAATGTAGGCGTCAGCTTCGGGCGTTTCGGTCTGCGCACTGAGCTTCCCCTGTGCCACGGTGCCGGCGACGACTGTCTCAAGGCCCTCCTCTACGAACGGCACGCGACCCGCATTGATCGCATCGACGTTCGACTGCTTCACGTCGACACCAATAACCGTCTTGCCGGCCTGCGCCAAGACTGCAGCCGTCGGCAGGCCTATATAGCCCAATCCGATGACGCTGACGATCTGCATTGACGAAGGCGTACTCACCCGACGGTCCCCCTGGTTCGCGACATTCGCGCAGTCAGTTCTGCAGCGCGAGCGGTACGAGGGTATCGCGCTTAGCGTGTCCTGGGGTACGCCTGAGGGAAGCGGCTTGACTTGGCCCCATCCAGCGCATAGAGATTTCCCCTATCCTTGATCGCCACAAGCCCTCTTGGGCGCACCACCGTGTTGGAGTTCCGTGACCGATCCCGTTCCAGTTCGTCCCCGCGTGCTCGTCTACGGAAGTTGCGTTGCGCGGGACACGATCGAGTTCGCTCCTACCGATGCCGTAGATCTCCGGGGTTACATCGCCAGGCAGTCCCTGCTCTCGGTTGGCAGCAACGCGTCTGACCACTTGCCGGAACTCACCGACATCTCATCTGCGTTCCAGTCGCGCATGATCGAGGCAGATTTTTCTGGCGGACTGCTCGACCGCCTTCGAACACTCGCCGCCGAGACCGACGTGCTGCTCTGGGATCTCGCCGATGAGCGCCACGGCGTGCACCGCTTCGCGGATGGCTCGATCGTCACGCGCAGCATCGACACCATCAAGGTGCCCTCCGTCGCTGCGAGGCTCGACGAGGCCGAGCACCTCGCGTTCGGTAGTGACGAGCACTTCGCGCTCTGGCGTACGCAGCTCGACGCGTTCGTCGCATCGCTGCGGGAATTGGCCCTGTTCGACCGCACCGTGGTGCTGGAGGTGCCGTGGGCGGTTCGCACCACGGAAGGCAAGCCGTCGCCGTGGAGCATGGGCGTGCGCGCGTCGGATGCCAACCAGCGCTTCCGGCGCTACTACGACGAGCTCCGTACTCACGGTTTCCGGATGATCACCCTGCCGGAGGAGCTCGTGCTGGCAGACCCCGGCCATCGCTGGGGGCTCGCTCCGTTCCACTACTCCCCGGAGGTCTACCGCGAGGTCCTGCGGCAGCTGCGCGAGGTGCACGGCCTCCCAGGGTTCACTGCGGCTTCGTAGCCCATCGCGGAGCGCTGGTCACCAGCGCAGTCAGAGCAGGACGTGGTCCGTCGCACGCCCGAACGAGTGCACATCGCCGTTCGCCAGTATCCGCTCGTCCTCGATGTGCCACGTGTGGCCGCTGCGCGCAGCCCGCAGTTGCATGAAGTTGAAGCGGTCGGCGCTGTAGATGCCACCGCCAGCCGCGAGCACCGCCCGCTGGAAGGTGGTGTCCTCCCCCAGCGTGCGGTCCTCGAACGGCGTCGCCTCCCACGTTGCGCGCGGTCCGACCATCGTGGGGCCGCCCACCAGGTCGGTCCAGCGGTGCTCTCGCTCGGGTGACTGCAGCACCGTCGCATCCAGCGACTCGAGGTAGAGGTATCGCGCATGCTTGCCGACCAGCTCGGCGCCCGAGTAGTCGAGCGCGAAGCAGGAGTCGAGCAGGTAGTGGTCGCCGTAGAGGTCGTCGTCGTCGAGCTTCGCGATCACGTCGCCGTTGCTCGCCTGCACGAGCCGGTTGAGGTTGGTGCCGAGGGTCGTGTCGCGGTCGGCGCGCAGCACGATGAGCTCGGCGACACCGGCCTCGCGGGCCATGGCCTGCAGGTCGGCGTCGTCGGCGTCGAAGCCGTGCAGCAGGAGCAGCAGCTGCACGTCGACGTCGACCTGGCGGCCGGCCGTGGCGATGATGCCGGGCACGAGATGCGGGCGGATGGTCGGCGCGACGATGCTCACGCGCGGCCGGCGCCACGCTGCCGTGTCAGCGATGCCCACCGACTCGAGCACCTGCGTGGCCCGCCGCGAGAAGGTGTGCTCGCGCCAGATGCGTCGCTGCGCCAGATGCACCTGCCGATCCCGCAGCTCGGGTGACCGAACGAGCGCGCGCAGTACGAGCGCGGCCTCCTGCTCGTCATCGACGATCGAGATCTCCGAGTCGTCGAACCAGTGCTCGACCGCGGGGCTGCGCGTCGTCACCACGGGAGTGCCGCTCGCGAGGATTTCGAAGACGCGGCGCGCAAGCATCGTCGGGCTGTCGACGACCGAGTTGACGTTGAGCATCACCTTGTAGGCGCGGTAGGCGCTCAGCATCCGGTCATAGTCGAGCGAGCCGCGCACGAACGACTCGAAGCGCTCCGGGAAGCGATACTTCGGATCGTTCTCGAACCGGGAGAAGATGTCGAAGCCGATGCCGCGTCGTTCCGAGACATCGGCGGCAGCGCCCAGCAGCAGATCCATCTGCGCCTGCCGCTCGGGGAACTTGTGCGACCAGTAGCTGCCGCCGAAGGCGACATCCAGCTCCTGATGCAGCCCCTGCTGCCGCATCGGGTGGTGCAGCGCCGGCTGCGCGGCGAAGCCGAGCACGTCGACGCGGTCGTGGCCGAGCGCCTCCTGGTAGCGGTCGAGCAGGTTGGCGTCGGTCGTGCACACTCGGTCGAAGAGGCGCGCGGTCTCGAGGAAGTCGTCGAAGTGCGGCGGATCCTCCTTGTTCCAGAACACCGAGGGGATGCCCTGCTCGCGGCAGTGTGCGACGAGCGCGCGCAGCGCCTCGGGCGGTGCCTTCGGGCCGCTGAGCTGGAACTTCCACGCGCCGCGGGAGCCCGACCAAGCCGATTCGACAAACAAGAGGTCGATCGGATGCTGCGCGAGCTGCTCCTGCCACGCCTTCGGCTGCAGCTCGACGAGGTCGAACTCGTAGCCCCACGCACTGGCCGAGAAGGTGTCCATGATGGTGCCGACTCGCAGGTGTGGGCGGCGCGTGCCGCGGTCGGCGACCGGCCAGACGGGCATCTCGGTCGCCAGGTCGCGCGCACGCCCGCTGGCGCCGTTCCGCTCCGTCATCGTGCGGCGCAGTCGCCAATCCTGCAGTTGCTGCACGCCGCCCTTCCGCAGGTGCCACAGGCCGGTGCGGAGGGTGTTGAGGGGCTTCACGTTCTCTATCTTCTCGCGAGCGCGCCGAGCGCGATGCCGAGCCGATCGACGTGCTCGGCCACCGCATCCGCCGACCGCCGGTAGGCGCGCGCGGATCTGCCATACGGATCGTCGACGTCGATCTCCCTCGTCGCGGCGAGCGGCAGCAGGCCGCGCGCATCTGCAGCGGCCTCGACGACGCGGCGCAGGAACGCCACCGCACCATCGGTGCCGGGCGGAACCACCCGGCCAGAAGCACGGTCGTCCGCGAGCATCTCAACGAGGCGCGTGAACTCGATGAGCGTGAAGGTGCGCCGGGGCGCGGACGGCACCGCGCGGACGACGGCACCGCGATGCTCGGTCGCGAGCGCGACGACGAGGTCGGCGTGCTCGATCTGCGCGGTCCGCAGCCGTCGCGCCCGATGGCTTTCGGTGTCGGCGATGCCGAGCCGGATCGCCTCGGCTGCCGCGTCGCGCTCCATCGGGTTGCCGTCGAGCGCGATCGTGCCGGCGCTCGTGACCTCGAGCATCGACTCGCCGGCGCCTGGCACCGCCTGCGGCAGCCGCGCCCGCAGCAGCTGCTCGGCCTGCGGCGAACGGCAGATGTTGCCGGTGCAGACCGTGAGGATGCGGAAGGGTCCCTCGTGCGGTGGCCTCGCTTCTGGGTGACGGCACATGGCTCGAACCTAGCCGCCACCGAGCGGGCCACAGCCAGGACCGGGAGAATCGAGGCATGAGCAGCATCGATCCCCCCGCATCGCGGCGCGATGGCGCTGCTGGCGCGCCCGGGGTCTCGGTGCGTTTCGTTCCCCGGTCATCGGCGCCGCTGCGTCGCGTGGGCGCGATTGGGCTGCTGCTGGCGCTGCCGGTCGTGGCTCTGCTCACCCTCTGGCCCTCACACCTGCTGCTGCGCTTCAAGCCGCGCGTGCTGCAGGGCATCGAGTGGTTCCACGCGCGCGAGATGCTCGAGTGGGTCTACTGGACGCGGCTCGAGGTGCTCGCGAACGTCGCGATGTTCGTGCCGCTGGCCGCGCTGCTCGTATTCCTGCTCGGCGCCCGCCGCTGGTGGCTCGCGCTGGCGCTCTGCCTCGCGGCGACGGTCGGCATCGAGCTCGTGCAGCACGTGCTGCTGTCGGGGCGCGTGGCCTCGGCGAAGGATGTCGTGGCGAACACTGCCGGCGCCGTGATCGGCGTGCTCATCGCGGTCGCCATCGAGGCGATCGTGCGCGCGGCGCGTCGTCGCTCCGCGCGGCGTCGCGCGGGCCTCGCGCGCTGACGCTTCGCTAGCCTCGGTCGCAGACACCGGTTGCGCAGCGACCGGTCACAAAGCCCACGATGGGACGCCACATGCTCGACGCACTGCTCGGCAAGCACCGCGAGCGCCAGCGGCGGCAAGCGGTGCGCGAGCTGCACCAGCGAGAGCACCAGCTGCGGCCGGCGTTCAAGGTGTGGGGCTACAAGAACACCTTCGCGAAGGGATTCGTCGTCACCGACGGCTCGACGCCCTTCGCGCCGCACGAGTACTGGGATCACGCGAGCGTCGGCCGCTGGCACGTGCGCCTCGATCCGGATCTCGAGCGGCAGCGATCCTCCTCTCCGGCAGCTGAGGTGCTCGTGCTGGGGCACGCGTTCGACGATGCTGGCCCGACCCGGCGACGCACGGTCGCCGACCGGATCGTGCGGGCGGTCACCCAGGCGCGCGGTGTCGCAGCCCAGACCGATGCGCTCGACGAGACGATCGCGTGGATCTCCGGCCGCTACGTCGTGCTCGTCGCCCGGGGAGACCGACTCGACGTCTACGGCGACCCGCTCGCGACGCGCTCTGTCTTCTGGCGTCGCGGCGCATCGGGCATCGCGCTCGCATCGCACACCGAGATCCTCTCCCAGTTGACCGGCGGGCTCGACAGCTCGCGGGTGCGCTGGGTGATGTCGCACCCCGACTACCGAGAGTCGGCGGGCAAGTGGCTGCCGGGCCTCATCACCAGCCACGACGGCGTCGGCCAGGTCTATGCCAACGCGCGCCTCACCATCCGTGGCAGCGACATCACCCACGAGCGGTTCTGGCCGCGTGCCGATCGTGTCGAGCTGCCCGCCCTCGAGGCGGCCACCCGATTCAGGGATGCGCTGCAGCAGCAAGTGCGCAACTGGATCTCGGTCGAGGACGCGACCGTGCTGACGCTCACCGCGGGCCGCGACTCGCGCGCCGTGCTGGAGGCCGGTCTCATCGACCTGCGCCGCGCCGACGCGGTCGCGCTGACCTACCACGCGCTGCATCGGCCGCAGAAGAGCACCCGCAACGACCTGCTGACGGCCAGCCGCATCGCGGCATCCGCCGGCCTGCACCACATGGCGATCGACGTGCCACCGATGTCGCCGACGTCGCCGTTCGCGGCGCTCTACAACGCGACCTTCCCCACCTACCAGCGCTACGCGGCGCTCGCCAACGCGCTCTACCTGGCCGCGCCCGCGAAGGCGGCGACGATCTTCGGTGTCGGCGGGGCGATCATCACCGGGATGTACACGAACACGGCGGATCGCGAGCTGCGCCCCGAGCTGCTCGCGAGCAAGTTCACGGCCTCGCCGTTCGCCCGCGACCCCGAGCTGGTCGCGGAATTCGAGCGGTGGATGGGGTGGACGCAGTTCTCGGTCGATGCGCTGCGCGGCTACGACTTCTACGACCTCTTCCACTGGGAGCATCGGATGTCGAAGTGGGGCGCGACCGGCTACTCGGAGTACGACCTCGCGACCACGCCCGCCCCCGTGCTCAGCTCGCGACGGGTGCTCGTCGCGGCGCTGTCGCTGCCGAAGGAGCAGCGCGCCGACGCGCTCGTCTACCGCTTCCTCGCGGAGGGCGAGGCGGCGCTGCCCGCTCGACCCTGAGTCTGGCCACCTTCCCGGGTCGTTCCGGTCCTCCCTTGCCGCGCGGGCCGGCCCTTCCCGTGCAGGCTCCCCGATCACGAGGCGCGCCCGTCCCAGCCCTGTGGACAGTTCGCGCGAATCGAACGTACGTTCGATAAAATCGCCCCAGGAAGACGGGAGAAGCGATCATGACGGAGCAGGCGAGCGGCACGACGGCCGACGTGGCGGTCTCCCTCCACGAGGCCATCGGCGCAATCGCTGCTGCAGCCGGGGTGGTCGATGCCCTGCTCCCCCGGCTCGACGACGAGCAGCGCCGCCTGGCCGTCGGCCTGGTCGGCGACCTCGGTCGCGCAACCGACGCGCTGCGGATCCGCATCGCCGACGACATCACGAAGCGGCATGACGGCCTGCCGAAGGACGACCGCTTCACCGTGGCCTGCGGCTACCGCGACCCGCTCGACATGCTCACCACCGAGTTCGGCATCGCGCACCAGGTCGGCAAACGCCTCTTGGAGGTTTCGGCCGCACTGCGCCCGCGCGTGGCTCTCTCGGGCGGAGCCGTGCCTGCCCGATTCCCGGCGCTGGGCGACGCCGTCATGACGGGCACCGTGACGATCGACCAGGCCGCCGCGATCATCGATGGCCTCGGCGACTCGCCCGATCGCGCCAACCCTGGAGACCTCGAGGCCGCCGATCGAGCGCTCACCGCGTCGGCGCTCGGCGCACGCGGCTCGCATCCCGCGGACGACGGCGTGATCGAACAGCCGATGACCCCGCTCCTGCTGGCGAAGCTCGCCCGCAGGTGGCGCAACGGGCTCGATCCCGATGGCGTCGAGCCGCGCTACGAGGAGCAGTTGCTGCGGCGCAGCTTCACCTACGGCACCCGGGCCGACGGCATGCTTGCCGGACGGTTCGCGCTACCCCCAGATCAGGGAGCAGTGCTCGTCGCCGCCATGGACCCGTTCACCTCACCGCGGAAGCCCGTGTTCCTCACCGACGAGGAGCGCGAGCAGGCCGAGCTCGTCATCGACGACCGCACGCGGCCTCAGAAGATGGCCGATGCACTCATCGCGATGATGAGCACTGCCGTCGAGCAGAGCGACGCGCCGCGCGTCGGCGGCGAAGCGCCAACGGTCGTGCTCCACCTCTCTGAAGCCACCTACCGAGCCGCGCTCGACGGCGAACCTGGTGGGAGTGCCACCGATGAGCGCACCGGCGAGCCTGTGCCGGTCGAGATCGCCATGGCGATGATGTGCGACGCGCATATCCAGGCCGTCGTCACCGGCGCCGACGGGCTCCCCCTCTACCTCGGCCGCACGCAGCGGCTGTTCTCCAGAGCCCAGCGCCGCGCGCTCGCGGCTCGCGACAAGGGCTGCCGAGCGCCCGGCTGCAGCGCGCCGATCAGCTGGTGCGAGGCGCACCACATCACGTTCTGGAGCCTCGGCGGATTGACCGATATCGACAACGGCATCATGCTCTGCATCCACCATCATCACGAGGTGCATCGGGGGCGTCTGCAGGTCATCAAGGGGCCGAGCGGATGGGTCGTCATACCCAAGGTCCGCGCGCCGCGTCGCCGACGCGGCTGGGCCCCCGACGTCGATCCAAGCGAGCTGTACCTCCAGCCCGCAGCCTGAAGCGGCGCCGGCCCGGCCGCACCTCGACGCGCTATCCCTATGCCGCGGGTCTTGCGCCGGGCAGGGCCGCTGCCTGCGGCAGCTCGCGCCACATCATGTCGCAGCACTGACAGTGCAGCAGGCCGTCCCACGCACGGGGTCGGGGCGCGACGAGCCCACAGAGCGGGCATTCCGCCACCTCGTACTCGACACCGTTGTCGAGCGTGTAGATCGTCATGACACGATCATCCGTCACGCACCTCAGACTCGGCGAGCAGTCTCGCTCAGCATCGTGGACGCTTGTCCTCAAGCCCAGCCGAGCGCCCCGCCTAGACTGCTCTCGCACTCGAACCCAGGAGGCCCCATGCGCGTGCTGCTGACCGGTGGCGCCGGATTCATCGGCTCGCACACGGCGATCGTCCTCATCGAGCACGGGCACGATGTCGTCATCCTCGACGACCTGTCGAACGCCAGCGAGGAGGCCGTGCGCCGCGCCGCTCGCCTCGCGGACACCGAGATCCCGCTCGTGATCGGCGACGCCGGCGACCGCGAGCTCGTCGGCCGATTGCTCGTCGAGCACCGCATCGACGCGGTGATCCACTTCGCCGGCCGCAAAGCCGTTGGCGAGTCGGTCGCGAAGCCGCTCGAGTACTACCGCGTCAACCTCGGCACGGCGATCGCCACCCTCGAGGCGATGGCCGAGCACGCCGTCGAGCGCTTCGTGTTCTCCTCCTCCGCGACCGTCTACGAGCAGCCAGGTGCGTTGCTGACCGAGGACGCGCAGGTCGGGCTCGATCTCGAGAACCCGTACGGCCGCACGAAGGCGGTCATCGAGTCGATCATCACGGATGCGGCGGCGGCGAACGCCGGCCTGCAGGCCGTTGTGCTGCGCTACTTCAATCCGGTGGGTGCGCACATCTCAGGCGACATCGGCGAAGACCCGAAGGGCATCCCGAACAACCTCATGCCGTTCGTCGCGCAGGTCGCCGCCGGTGTTCGCGAGCGCCTGCGCATCTTCGGCGACGACTACGACACCCATGACGGCACCGGTGTGCGCGACTACATCCACGTCGTCGACCTCGCCGAGGGCCACGTCGCCGCACTCGAGGCGCTCACGCCCGGCGTGCTGACCGTCAACCTCGGCACAGGCGAGGGCTCCTCGGTGCTCGACGTGCTGCGCGCGTTCGAGGCGGCCGTCGGGCGCGCGCTGCCGCACGAGATCGTCGCCCGGCGGCCCGGCGACGCAGGGATCTCGACTGCTGACCCCACGCTCGCACTCGGCCGCCTCGGCTGGCGCGCGACGCGGTCGCTGGACGACGCGGTGCGGGATGCGTGGCGCTGGCAGCAGCAGAACCCGCGCGGCTACACGGGCTGAACGCCCGACGCTCAGGCAACGGGTGCATTATGGCGCCATGGCTGACACCTTCCACCACGAACCGCCCTACTCGATCGGCGTGATCTGCGGCAGCATCGCCTCGTCGTCCATCAACCGCCGCCTCGCGCACGCGATGATGAAGCTCGCGCCCGACGCCCTGCAGTGCTCGTTCATCGAGATCGACACGCTCGGCCTCTACAACCGCGAGCTCGACGACAACTACCCGCCGGAGGCGACGGCGCTCAAGCAGCAGATCGAAGCCGCCGACGGCATCCTCATCGTGACCCCGGAGTACAACCGCTCGATCCCTGGCACGCTGAAGAACGCCATCGACTGGGCGTCGCGGCCCTACGGATCCAACTCGTTCGCGCGCAAGCCCGTCGGCATCGCCGGGGCATCGCCAGGCGGCATCGGCACGGCGGTCGGCCAGCAGCAGCTCAAGGCGATCATGTCGTACTGCAACGCCCCGCTCATGAACGAGATCGAGGCATATGTCACCTTCGACGAAGACGACTATGACGCCGACGACAACGTCGTCAACGAGTCGACGAAGCAGTTCCTGCAGGACTACATGCATGCCTTCGACGACTTCGTGCGCCGGGTGCTGACGGTCGTGCCGCAGGAGCGCTGACGATCGTGCCGCAGGCTCGCTGACGCTGGCGCGTCGCGGGCACGTCACCCGGCCAGCAGCACGTTCTCGATCGACTCGGCCGCTCGGCGCGCTCCCCCGAGCCTGCGGAACTCCTCGGCGATCTCGAGCGCCCGCTCGCGGAACGACGGCTCGCGGATCACCTGTCGCACCGCGTTCCTGAGCCGGATGGGTCGCGGGTGTCCCGTGCGCAGGTCGATGCCCGCACCCGACCACGCCACGCGCGCCGCGACCTCCGGCTTGTCGAGGTGACTGCCGGCCACGACGAGCGGCACGCCGTGCGCGAGCATCTCCAGCACGCCGCCCCAACCGCCGTTCGTGACACCCACCCGCACGTGCCCGAGGATCGGACCGAGCGCGATGAAGTCGACCAGCCGGGCGTTCGGCGGCACGCGGTCGCCGACGTCGCGCCCCGCGGTGGTCGCGATGATGCGCACGTGGTCGGTGGCCAGCCCGTCGAGCGCCGGCTGCAGCAGCTCCTCGGGATCGGTGTCGAACGTGCCCTGGGTCACGAGCACCACCGGCCGTGGCTCGTCCGCGAGCGTCTCCGCCCAGAGTGGCAGCGACCCCATCGGCCGAATCCGAGGCTCGAGGATCCCGACGAACTCCACACTGTCGGGCAGGTCGCTGCGGGGGAACTCGAGCTGTGGCGAGCCGGTGGCGAGCACCAGTCGCTCCGCGTAGATCGCCTGGTCGAAGGGCTTGCCGGGACCCAGCCCGGTCGCCTTGCGAGCGGCCCGGTAGGCCTGCTCGATCGGCTCCTTCGCCGTCGGCACCATCGCTCGCAGCGCCGCATCGCGCACCCGGCTGAGCCACGTCTGCCCCGGCTGCAGCGCGAGACCAGACGGCGGCAGATCCTGACTGCGCAGGGTCAGCGGCACCAGCGACACCGTCGCCCACGGCAGCTCGAGCACCTCGGCGGCGAGCCCCGATCCGACCGCCAGCACATCACCCACGATCGCATCGAACGGCGTCCGCTCGTGGGCCGCGACGATGTCCTCGACCTGGCCGGGAGCGGTGCCGATGAAGAGGTCGCGCAGGTTGGCGAGATCGCCGAGCCTGCCGGGCAAGCCGACCGCCGGGAATGTCTCGCTGATGCGATGCTCGTCGAAGTCACGCGCGTCCTTCCACAGCACGACCTCGCAGCCGAGCTCGTCGAACGCATCCGCGTACTCGGCGCCCGTATAGGCGGTGACGCGATGCCCGCGATCGAGGAGCGCGCCCGCGACCGCTGTCATCGGCCGGACGTGCCCGGCGAACGGCATTGCGGTCACGAGCAGATGCGTCACGGCGACACCGTACCCCCGCAGGCAGGCACCTCGACAAGAATTGCGTAACATCGTTTCGAGTCCTGAGCGTGCGTCCGCGAGCCGCATTTCGGGGCGTCCGCGCTCCGGCTGAGCGGGCCCACGGCTCGCGAGTGGCAGAGTTGCCTCGACGGCGCCGTCCGAGCGCGCCGCTGCCGAAGGAGCACCGTGACCATCGACGTCGCCGCACTGCGCACCCAGTTCCCCTCGCTCGCATCCGGCCTCGCGCACTTCGACGGCCCGGGCGGCACGCAGACGCCGACGGTCGTCGGCGAGGCGATCGCCCGCACGCTCACCGCACCGCTGTCGAACCGCGGCACCGTCACGCTGGGCGAGCGGAACGCGGATGCCGCCGTCACCGGGTTCCGCAGCGCCTACGCCGATCTGCTCGGCGCCGACCCGCGAGGCATCGTCTACGGGCGCAGCGCCACGCAGCTCACCTACGACATCTCCCGCACGCTCGCGAAGGACTGGCAGCAGGGCGACGAGATCGTCGTCAGCCAGCTCGACCACGACTCCAACATCCGGCCGTGGATCCAGGCAGCCGAGCGCGTCGGCGTCACGGTGCGCTGGCTCGAGCTCGACCCTGTCACCGCCGAGCTCGATCTGTCGTCGCTCGAGACGATCATCACCGACCGCACGCGGCTGGTCGCCGTGACCGCCGCATCCAATCTGCTCGGCACGAAGCCGCCCGTCGTGCGCATCGCGGAGCGCGCGCACGCGGTGGGCGCGCTCGTCTACGTCGATGGCGTGCACTTCGCCGCGCACTCGTCGGTCGACGTGACGGCGCTCGGCGCCGACTTCTTCGTCTGCTCGCCCTACAAGTTCTTCGGCCCGCACTGCGCCGCGCTCGCCGCCGACCCCGCGCTGCTCGAGACGCTGCGCTTCGACAAGCTGCTGCCCTCGAGCAACAGCGTGCCGGAGCGCTTCGAGCTCGGCACCCTGCCCTACGAGGTGATGGCCGGCGCGACCGCCGCGGTCGACTTCATCGCCAGCCTCGGCGACGGCGAGTCCCGTCGCGAGCGCCTCATCGCCGCCAACGAGACGATCGACGAGCACGAGCTGCGCCTGCGCGGCCGCATTGAGCAGGGTCTCGCCGACTTCGGCGAGCGCGTCACGCTGCACTCGATCGCCGCCGACCGCACCTCGACGCTCTTCTTCACGCTCGCCGACCGAGACGCGGGCGACGCCTTCCGCTTCCTCGCCGAGCGCGACGTCGTCGCGCCGGCCGGCAGCTTCTACGCGCTCGAGCCCTTCGCCGCGCTGCGGCTCGACGTTGACGGCGGCGTGCGCGTCGGACTCGCGCCCTACAACGACGATGCCGAGATCGACCGGCTGCTGACGGGACTGGCCGACTTCCTCGACTGAGCCCGCTCAGGCTTCGGCAGCCGCGCCGTCGGTCGTCTCGCCCTCGGACACCGCGGCCTGCTCGCCGCTCAGCGCGCCCTGCAGCGCCTCAGCGAGTGTCGTGCCGATCGCCTCGACCGGCTTCGCGAGCACGTCCAGCACCTTCCCGATGATGCGTTCTGTGGCATCCACTGCCTCATCCTGCACAGTGACGGTGGCGGCCCCGCCGTCGGCACCGAAGGTCACGATCGCATTGCCGGGAACCGCCGCGTCACGATAGACGTTCTTCGTCGCGCCGGGGCGCTGGTCGATGACGATGCCCGGCTGCGCCTCCTTCCACCACCGGTACAGCAGCTTGGCCACGGCCAGGACGCCGCCGCCGATGAGCAGCGCCTCGACGACGAACATCTCGTTCGGCCCGCCCGTCTGCTGCTGCACCGCTCGCAGCGCGACGGCATCGCTCTCGAGCTCGCCGCTCTGCTCGAGCGCGAGCACCCCGTCTCGCAGCGAGCCGAACTCCTCCTCTGCGAACACCAGCTCGATCTCGGTCATGGGATCCTCTCCTCCGTCAGCCGGGGCCGTCGGGGTGGCCTCCGTGCCGCTCAGCATGCGCGTCGAACCGGGTGCGCCACAACGCAGGATCCGCTGAGCCTTGGGCGAACTCCCGCTGCCGAGCCTCGTACTTCCATGCATCGGTCCGCAACGAGTCGCTCGCCAGCCGGATGCGCGTCGACGTCGCGTAGTGCTCGGCGGCCTGACCCAGGAGTGCGCTCGCCTCCTGCACCCGGCCGTCGTCGACAGCCCGCGCCGCGTGCTGCGCCAGGGTCATGCCGAGATTGCCTCGTGCGTGCGGGTTCTCGGGAGCGAGATCGACCGCGCACGCCAGGAATCGGCGCGCCTCGTCGATCGATCGCCGCTCGAGGTGAAACAGGCCGAAGTCGTTCAGCACCTGCACCTCCCAGAGCGCGCAGTCGACGCACGGGCCGGCGACACCGCTCGTGACGTGCCTGTGCGGCGAGGCGTTCAGCGCCCGCAGGTACAACTCGCAGGTCGTCTCAATCTGCCGTCGACTCCACTGGGCGCCGTCGGGACGCGCCACGAGCGAGCTGGCGAGCGCGCCGACCGCCGCGACGCGCCGGTAGGCGCCGAGCAGCTCCGGCACAGGCATCAGCGCGGCCGCTCCCGCGACCAGCGGCGCGGCGAGGCTGGAACCAAGCAGCTCGAGCGGCTGCACGATCGAGACGTCCACGAACGTCGTCTGGTCGTACCAGCGGGGGCCCGTCGCGACGGCGACCTCCTTGCCCGCGGATGCGCCACTGCGTCGCTCACGCAGGAAACCGACCGAGATCGCGGCCGGATCCACCGCTGGGGTGAAGCAGTGCTCTGCGTCGTTGCCTGCCGCGGCCACGACCGTGACGCCGCGTTCGCGCGCCGCGCGCGCGGCCTCGACCAGCGCATCCGCCGGCACGGTCAGGAACGGGGCCCAGCGATCGGCGCGGCCGAGCGCATCGGCGACCCAGAAGTCGAAGTCGCTCTGCTGCATCTCGGGCCAGCGTTCGATGCCGGCGAGCCAGCTGCCCACCGCCGCGCGCAGGTCGACAGCGTGCTGCTGGCCGATGCTGAGGTTGATGATGTCGGCTCCGTTGGCGGTCGCCGCTGCGAACGCGGCGGCGGCGCGCTCGGGGTCGATGCCGTGCTCGCCACGGACCGCGTGCAGCTCGAGCTGCGCCTCGGGAGCCACCTCCAGCACCAGGAGCGCGACGATCGTGCCGTGCAGCTGGGCTGCGGGATCCGCCGGATTCATCCCCAGCAGCGGCGCGTCCCGCAGCGCCGGCACTGCGCGGTCGAAGCCGCCATCGATGATGGCGATGCGCTTGCCGGCGCCGCGAATGCCGAGCACGTGCGCCATCGCGACCGTGCGCCAGAAGTCGCTGTCCTTCGAGATCGACCACCTGCGCGTCTTCGCGTCGTAGCGTCGCAGCACGTCGCGCAGCGCGGCGCTCCCGACCGTACCGTCCTGCCCGACCGTGCCGTCCTGCCCGAGCGTGCCGTCCTGCCCGACCGGGTCCGTGCGCATCGACTGCATCGCCTTCCTCTCGCCACCTGCGGTCAGTGTGCGCGCACGCCCGCGCGGGGGTCAACGAAGCAGGCGATCAGGAATGCGGCAGGGAAGCCCACCCATAGGCGCGGATGGGATGCTGGAGGGGTGCCACGCGCGACGCCCGACAGCCCGAGCGTCGACCCGTGGGTGCTGGAAGCCGGGCGCAGCGCGAACGCGCCCGGCTTTCGCCGACCGGCGCTCGGCCCGGTGCCGAAGGGGCGCGTGTACGCATTGGGCATGCTGGCCGCGCTGCGGGCAGGCGGGCTCGTGCTCGTCGCCGAGGCGATCGCACGCGGGATCGCCGCGCTCGCCGACGGTGGCCTGACAGCCGAGAGCATCCGCACGATCGTGATCCTCGGCATCCTCGGTGCCCTGCTCCGCGCCGGCGCCGAATGGTCGACCTCGGTGCTCGCGCGCCGCATCGCCACCGACGTCAAGCGACGCATCCGCGGGCAGCTCTGGCGCCGCATCGCGGCGGGCGAACCCCGGGGCGGCGGCACGGCCGTGCTGGCCGCCGACGGGCTCGACGACCTCGACGACTACTACGTGCAGACCATCCCGGCGATCATCGCCGCCGCCGTCGTGCCGCTGCTCGTCGGCATCCGGATCCTGGGTGCCGACTGGGTCAGCGCCGTGATCATCGTGCTGACCGTGCCGCTCATCCCCTTCTTCATGGTGCTGATCGGCAAGCACACCCAGCAGCGCACCGACGCAGCGCTCACCGCGCTCTCGCGGCTCGCCGACCACCTCGCCGAGCTGGCGCGCGGCCTGCCGGTACTCGTCGGGCTCGGCCGCGTCGACGAGCAGGCGAAGGCGCTCGAGCAGCTGCAGCGCGGCTACCGCGACCGCACGCAGGAGACGCTCCGCTGGGCGTTCCTCTCCGCCCTGGCGCTCGAGCTCGTCGCCACCATCTCGGTCGCGATCGTCGCCGTCTTCCTGGGGCTGCGACTGCTGCAGGGCACGATGGCGCTGGAGCCGGCGCTGCTCGCGCTGATCCTCGCGCCTGAGGCCTTCAATGCCGTACGCCAGGTCGGCACGGCCTTCCATGCCTCGCAGGATGGCCTCTCGGCGCTCGACCGCTCGCAGGCGATCATCGATCGACCCGCGCCCGCGGATGTGCGCGACGCCACCGGCGCACCGCGCCTCGATGGCCTCGCCGTGCGCTACGCCGGGCGCGCCGATCCGACGCTCGTCGACGTCACGGCGAGCCTCACCGGCATCGTCTCGGTGGCGGGGCCCTCGGGTGCGGGCAAGTCGACCCTGCTCGCCGCACTGTCGGGCACGCTGCCCGCCGACGCCGACGTGCGCGGTGCGGTGCACGGCGTGCGCGCGGATGCGGTGGGCTGGGCCCCGCAGGCGCCCCGCGGGTTCACCGGCACGCCCCGCGAGGAGCTCGCCCTGTACGCCGACGACTCGCAGGGCGGCGACGCGCTCGCCGCCCTGGAGGAGCTGGGGCTCGGGCACGTCGCCGACAGCGCCGTCGCCGAGCTGAGCCCCGGTGAGCAGCGCCGCCTCGCGGTGGCGCGAGCGCTGGCGCGAGTAGACGCGGGTGCGACGCTGCTCGTGCTCGACGAGCCCACCGCGCATCTCGACCGGGTCGCTGCCGACCGGGTGCGGGCGGCGATCCTGCGGCGTGCGGAGCGCGCGGTGGTCGTGCTCGCCAGCCACGAGCCCGCGACCCTCGCGCTCGCCACCATGACGATCCAGGTCGGCGCCCCGCGGCCCGCCCCGCCCGCCACGCAGGTCGAGGAGCGCGCCGACCTCCCGCCGGTCGAGGAGCGCGCCGGAGCAGCCGACACGCGTCACGAGACCCAGCGCCACGAGACCACGCCCCACGAGACTCCGGCCCCCCGCCTCAAGCTCCGCACCCTCCTCCGCCCCCACCTCGGCCGCTCGCTCGCCTCCATCTCCCTCGCGTCGGTCGCCATCGCCATGGGTCTCGCGCTCACCGCTGTCTCCGGCTGGCTGATCGTGCGCGCGACGCTCGAGGAGCACATCATGGTGCTGATGGTCGCGATCGTGGGCGTGCGAGCGTTCGGCATCTTCCGCTCCGTGGGCCGCTACGCCGACCGGCTCGTCACGCACGACGCCGCGTTCCGCGTCGTCGACGACCTGCGACTGCGCCTGTGGCGCGCGATCGCCGCGCGCGGCGCCGGCTCCCGTCGCCTGCTCGAAGGCGGCGCGCCGCTCGACTACCTCGTGACTCTCGCCGACGAGCTGCGCGACCAGCTGCCGCGCGTGCTCCCCCAGATCGGCGTGGGCACCGTCGTGATCGCGGGCACCGTCGTCACGACCGCCCTCGTCGCACCGCAGCTCACCGTGGTCGTGGCGCTCGTGCTGGTGCTGGCGACCGGGCTCGCCGCTGCCCTCGCGATCGCCGCCGAGCGCGGCGCCGCCGGCGACCGCGTGGCAGCCCGCTCCGAGCTCGTGCGCGGCACGGCGGCCCTCGCGACATCCGCCCCCGACCTGCGCGGCAACGGCGTGGCCGCCGCCGCCCTCGCCCAGCTCGACGAGTCCGCCGAGCGGCTCGCGAGCGCTGAGCGTCGCGCCGCCTGGGCCGCAGGACTCGGCACCGCGGTCATCACGGCCGCTGTCAGCACCCTGGCCTTCCTTGTCCCCGTCCTCGCGCCCGAGCTATCCGCCGAAGGCGCCGCCGTCATCGCGCTGCTTTCGCTCGCTCTGCTCGAGCCGCTCGCCGACCTGGTCGGCGCCGTGCACCGGCTCCCCGCCATGCGCGCGGTGCTCGCCAGGCTCGGTCCCGTGCTGCGGCCGGCGCCGCGGCCCGAGTGGGGCGAGGTCACGCCCGCGACGCCCGTGACCGCGGTCGAGCTCGACGACGTCGCCGTGCGCTACCCCGGTATGCCGCACGTGGCGGTCACGGGTGTCGACGGGGCGGCCACGGTGGCGCGCTGGCTCGTGCTCGACGGCCCCTCCGGCTCCGGCAAGTCGACGCTGCTCTCGGCGATCATGGGCGCGCTGCCGCTCGAGCGCGGCGTCATCCGTGCCGACGGCACGCCGCTGCCCGAGCTCGATGAGCACGCGTGGCGCGCCGCCGTCGCGTGGTGCCCGCAGGACGCCTACGTGTTCGATTCGACCCTGCGCGGCAACCTGCTGCTCGCGCGCGCCCGCGCCGACGCGCCCGATGAGCAGGTGCTGCGCGCCGCACTCGAGCGGGCCGGCCTCGCACCGCTGCTCGACACGCTCGCCGACGGGCTCGACACCCGCGTCGGCGGCGGCGGCTCTGCGCTCTCCGGCGGGGAGCGTCAGCGGCTCGCGGTCGCCCGCGCTCTGCTGACGCGGGCCGACGTGATCCTGCTCGACGAGCCCACCGCGCACCTCGACGCCCCGACGGCATCGGCGATGATGGCCGACGTCCGCGCCGCCACCGCCGACCGCGTCGTCGTGCTCGTCTCGCACCGCGAGGCCGACCGCCACCCGAGCGACGTCGTCGTGACGCTGCGCTGATCGTTCCTGGGCTGATCGCCCTAGCGCTGACCGAAGCTCCGCTGCTCGCGCGTGGGCTGCTCGCCCTGACTGACGCCCGCGCCGCGCGCACCGCCGTCCGTCGACCGGCCTGGTGGTGTGGCAACCGTCTCAGGCGCTTGCCGGACCACAGGGCCGGTTGACGGACGGGGTGGGGCGACGGGAGGAGCTGCGGGCGCCGGCGGGAGGGCGGCTACGGGGCCAGGCGGCGGAAGCGGTCGCGACCGCGCGTGGAACCAGCCGCGTCGGTCTCTGGCTCGGCGCCCGGCACCCCGTGCGCGCCGACCTGCAGGATCGCGCGGGCGAGCACCGGGTCGCGCACCTCGCGCCGGGCGTGGTCGTCGGCGAGCATCTCGACGAGCGCCGCGACCTCGGCATCGGCGAGCGCGGCGACCGGGAACCACGGCAGCGCGGAGCGCCAGGCGCGGAACGCGAGCAGCAGGATGTCATGCCGCTGCTCGACGTGGGCGCGCTCGTGCGCGATGACCGCCACCAGCTCGTCGGCATCGAGCCGATCCAGCAGCCCTTGCGACAGCACCGTCACCGAGCCCGCGCCGCGCGGCAAGCAGTAGGCGACGGGCACCGCGTCGTCGAGCACACGCGTGCGAGCCCTGGTCGGGTGCGGCGCGGTCAGCATGTCGAGCAGGGCGAGGTGCCGGTGCCGCTGGCGCGTGACCTGCACGATCGTGACGCCGAGGTGCGTGAGCAGGTACAGCGCGAACAGCGCGGCAGGGACGAGCGCCAGCCACGGATGCTGCGGCGCGATCGCGAGCCCCGTCAGCGCGAGCGCGCCGATCATCGACAGGCCACCGGCGAGCCCGACGCCCTGCCAGACGAGCAGCGCCGTGACCGGGGAGCGCATCGGCCACTCGGCGCGCGAGAGCAACACCGGCACGGGCCACGCGAGCAGCAGCGACGCCAGCCACAGCACGACCACGGCCCAGACCAGCGCGCCCGCCGGCACGAGCAGCTGCGGGATCACGAGCACGCCGTCGGGCGCACTCGCGGCCGACAGCACCACGGTCATCGCCGCCGTCAGCTCGCGTTCCGCAGGAGCCGCCGCAGCACTTCGGCATCCTCGTCGGAGACGCTGCCCACGAAGCGCTCGAGCACCGCCATGCGGTCGCGCGATTCGCCCAGCACCTCGTGCATGAGCTCGGCCACGTGGTCGGCACGCGCGGCCACGGCCGCGTAGCGGTAGGGGCGCGCGGCGCGGTCGGAGGCCACGAAGCCCTTCTTCTCCAGCCGCGACAGCACGGTCAGCAGGGTGGTGGCGGCCAGCGCACGCCCCTGCTGCTGCAGCAGCTCCTGCACGTCGTAGGCCGTCAGCGGCGTCGCTGCATCCCAGACGGCATCCATGACCGCGCGCTCCAGCTCGCCAAGCGTGCCCATGCGCCACCTCCGAATCCGCCGCTCGTGCCACGCGAGTCAAGCCCAGGCATCCGCGCGGATGCCGTCGCCGATGATTCTACCGGCCGTCGAACTGCTTCGCACTCGTGTCGAACTAGTTCTACATCATGTAGAATTGCAGCAGGCGGCCCCCTCCGCCGGCAGGCTCGCGAAGGAGACCCCGCGTGGACGTCCTCGACATCGCCAGATGGCAGTTCGGCATCACCACCGTCTATCACTTCATGCTCGTGCCCCTCACGCTGGGGCTCGGCATGAGCATCGCCATCATGCAGTCCCTCTGGGTGCGCACCGGCGACGAGAAGTTCCTGCGCATGGTGAAGTTCTGGGGCAAGCTCTACCTGATCAACTTCATCCTCGGCGTCGCGACCGGGCTCGTGCAGGAGTTCCAGTTCGGCATGGCGTGGAGCGAGTACTCCCGCTTCGTGGGCGACGTCTTCGGCGCCCCGCTCGCGCTCGAGGGGCTGCTGGCGTTCTTCGCCGAGTCGACCTTCCTCGGCATCTGGATCTTCGGCTGGGGCAGGCTGCGCAAAAGCCTCCACCTGGCGGCGCTGTGGTGCGCGGTGATCGGCTCGTGGCTGTCGGCCTACTTCATCATCGTCGCCAACTCCTGGATGCAGCACCCGGTGGGCGTCGAGCTCGTCGACGGCCGCCCCGTGATGACCGACGTGTGGGCCGTGCTCACCAACAGCACCGCGCTCGCCGCCGTCACGCACACGATCTTCGGAGCGCTCATCGTCGCGGGCATGTTCCTCATCGGCATCAGCTGGTACCACCTGTGGCGGCGGCGCCACGACGGCATCGACACGGTCGGCACCGAAGGGGATGCCGCCGGTCGCGTCATCGTCGGCGAGGCGCCGAGCGTCGTCGGTCGCGACAGGGCCGACCACAGCGTCTGGCTGTGGTCGCTGCGGTTCGGCGCGGTCATGGCGATCGTCGCCTTCGGCGGCACCGGGCTCACGGGCGACTGGCAGGCGAAGCTCATGTACGAGCAGCAGCCGATGAAGATGGCCTCGGCGGAGGCCGCCTGCCACACCGGCTCGGCCTTCTCGATCCTCTCGATCGGCGACCCGGGTGCCACTGACTGCACGCAGGTGGTGACCGTCATCGAGATCCCCGGCCTGCTCGGCTTCCTCGGCACGGGTGAATGGGGCGCCGACATGCCCGGCATCTCCGACCTCGAGCCGCAGTACCGGAACCAGTACGGCGAGACGGTGCCGAACGAGGCGATCTACGGCGACCTGGCGGGCACCGACGTGCAGTACGTGCCGCCGATGTGGGTCACCTACTGGGGCTTCCGCCTCATGATCGGCCTTGGCGGCATCACCGCCTTCGGCGCGCTGGTCGCGCTCTGGCTGACCCGCAAGGGCACGGTGCCGCGATCGCCCTGGATCATGCGCCTGGCGATCCTCGGCATCCTCGCGCCCTTCGCTGGCAACATCGCCGGCTGGATCTTCACGGAGATCGGCCGCCAGCCCTTCGTGGTCGCGCCCAACCCCGACCCGTCCGGCATCGACGGCGTGTTCATGTTCACCGCCGCGGCGGTCTCCGGCGCAGTCACGGCCGGCGAGATGCTCTTCTCCGTCATCACTCTCACCGCCGTGTACGCGGCGCTGATGGTGGTCGAGCTGGGCCTGCTCGCGACCTACGTGCGCGGCGGTGTCGCGAGCGCGATGCCCGAGCTCGCACCCGACCACGCCAAGAGCGACGACCCCGATCGGCAGGACGGCGATCACGACGTGCTGTCGTTCGCCTACTGAGCCGCCAGAGCACCCGAGGAGCCATCATGGAACCGCTTGCCGTCACCTGGTTCATCATCATCGCCGCGCTGTGGATGGGCTACCTGCTGCTGGAGGGGTTCGATCTCGGCGTCGGCATGCGGATGCTCTTCAGCACCCGTGATGAGCGTGAGCGCCGCGTGATGCTCAACACCATCGGTCCCGTCTGGGACGGCAACGAGGTGTGGCTGATCACCGCGGGCGCCGGCACCTTCGCCGCCTTCCCGCTCTGGTACGCGTCGCTGTTCTCGACCCTGTACCTGCCGCTCACGATCGCGCTCTTCGGCCTCATCATCCGCGCGGTCTCGATCGAGTGGCGCGGCAAGGTGCACACGGAGCGCTGGCGGGCGCTGTGGACGGCGGGCATCGGCATCGGCTCCCTGGTCGCCGCCTTCTGCGTCGGCGCCATGCTCGGCCTCACCTCGCTCGGCCTGCCGATCGATGCCAACGGCGACCGCGTCGGCGGGCCGTTCGTCTGGCTGACCGCGCCCGCGATCCTCGGTGGGCTCGCGGTCGTGGGCTTCTCGCTCGCGCACTCCGCCACCTTCCTGGCGCTGAAGGCCGACGGGCCCGTGCGGGAGCGCTCCGCGGTCTTCGCCGCGCGCTGGGCGCCGCTGTGCCTGCTGCCGGCGGCCGTGTGGGCCATCTGGGTGCAGCTCGAGCACGGCGGCAACGCTGTCTCCTGGGCGGCCGTCGTGCTGGCGGTGGCAGCCGGCGCGTTCGGCCTCAGCCAGGCACGCCGCCGCAAGGAAGGGTTCGCCTTCACCGGCTATGCGGGCTTCGGCCTGTTCGGCACCGCCGCGATCTTCGCCGGCATGTTCCCGCGGGTGCTGCCGTCGACGATCGATCCGGCGTTCGACCTCACCCTCATGAATGCGGCCAGCGGCCCGTACACGCTCGGCGTCATGACCATCGTCGTGGTCGTCGGCCTGCCGATCATCCTCGCCTACCAGGCCTGGAGCTACTGGATCTTCCGCCAGCGCGTGACGCCGGGCATGATCCCCGAGGCCCACATCGTGCTGCCCGCGATCCTGCGCGACAAGGATGCGGTGCAGCCGGGAGGCTGAGGCGCGGCCGCACCGCTACCGTTGAGCCGTGCAGCCGATCGACGCAGCCGCGGGCATCGGCGAACTCATGTCCTGGCTCTGCCTGGTGCCCGGCATCCCCACGCTGCTCGCCGGTCTGCTCCTGCGGGCATCCGGCGGTTCCTGGTCACCGACCAGGATCGCGGTCGTGCCGCTCGGCGATCGGGCTCGTGCCCGCTGGTACGCGGGCGGCGGCTTCCACGAGCGCCTGCTCTCGAGGCATGAGCGGCAGCGACTCGACGATGCCGATGAGCAGGATGCGCAGGTGAGCGACCGGCACCCCTCGCGCATGCGCCTCGGCGGCCCCAGCGCGACCCAGCGGCTGCTGCTGATCTTCGGCGGGATCCTGACCGCCCTCGGGCTGCTGGGCTTCGTCGTCTCGCTGCTGCCGCTGCTCCTCTGACGAACCGTACGCTCGCCGGTGTCACGGCGCCGGCCGGTACCGCAGAGCGACCGCCCCAGACGCGAACTCGTGGCGATCCTCGAGCTCGAGTTGCACGCGTGCACGCAAGCCGGCGAGCAGGGTGGGTCCGCGGCCGGCGAGCACCGGTTGCACGACGAACAGGTACTCGTCGATCAGGCCCAGATCGGCGAGCGCGAGCGGCAGCGTGACCCCGCCGACCGCGAGACCGTCGCCAGGCTGTCCTTTGAGCCGTCGCACCGCCTGCTCCAAGTCGCCGCGCACGAGATCGGCATTCCAATCGACGCCGGTGAGGCGGCTCGACACGACGTGCTTCCTCGTCCGGTCGATGGCCTCCGCGAACGGGATCTCCCACGGCTCCATCCAGTCGGGCCAGGCACCCGATACCGGCCGGCGCCAGGCCGACTCCATCATCTCGTAGGTGACCCGGCCGTAGAGCAGCGCATCCGCTCGCTCGATCTCGGTCGTCCAGAAGCGCATCGACTCCTCGTCGGGAAGCAGCCCCGCCTCGTGATGGCAGCAGCCGTCGAGCGTGACGTTGATCGCGTACCGCAGCGGTCTCGGGCTGCCTTGGTCGCCGACCTCGTATCGCTCCCCCATGGGCTCAGCATGGCGCGGACGGTTCGCGCCGTCCACGGCCGAGTTCACCGGGCCATAGGCTGACGGCGACCATCACCCAGCAACCGTCAGCGGAGGACCCCTATGTGCCGAGTGCTCGCCTTCATCGGGCAGGAGACTCCGCTGGAGCAACTGCTGCTCGAGCCCACGAACAGCCTGATCAACCAAGCGCTCGACCCGGAGCGCCACCCGGAGCTCCAGCTTGCCGGGTGGGGGTTCGGCGCGTGGAGCGAGCACTTCCTCAAGCCGGAGGAGCCGTTCATCTACCGCCGGCCCGTCGCCGCCTTCTACGACGACAACGTCGAGCGCATCGTGCCAAGCCTCCGCGCGAGCACGATGCTCGCCCACGTCCGGGCGGGCGCCTACGACGCGCAGGTCGTGCTGGCCGACGAGAACTGCCACCCCTTCTCCTTCTCCGGAACCCGCTGGATCATCGCCCAGAACGGCTACCTGCCGAACTGGCAGCTGCTGCAGCGGGAGCTCCTGCAGCACTGCAAGAACGACTATCTGCAGCAGATGCGGGGCACGACGGACACGGAGTTCCTCTACGTGCTGCTACTCTCACTGCTCGAGGGCGACAGCGACGAGGACGTCCAGCGCGCGGTCGAGGAGATGATCCAGCTGATCGCCGGAGCGATGGCCGATCTCAAACTCCCCGGTCTGACCAAGCTCAAGATGTCGCTGGTCTCCGCGAACCGCGTCATTGGCGTCAACGCCGGTCTCGGGCTCGACGGCGAGACGAACCCGTCCGGCGACTGGAAGCAGCTGCGCGAGTCCGGGCCGGGCACCGACGACTTCGACCTCTCGATGCTGCTGGAGCCCATGTACCTCCTGATGGGTCGCAACTTCGAGAAGAACGAGGCCACCTACGAGTTCGAGACGTGCAGTGAAGAGGAGGCCACCGGGGCCATCTTCGCCTCAGAGGCCCTGACCGACGACACCGACGGCTGGTCGACCGTCGACTTCGGGCAGATCGTGTTCCTCGCCAACGACGGCGGCACGGTGACCAAGACCATCAACACGCTCTCGATGTAGCGCGCGCGAGCACGAAGAAAGCCTCCGGCCGATGGCCGGAGGCTTTCTTCGTGTCATGGGTGGACCCGGGGGGAATCGAACCCCCGACCTTCTCATTGCGAACGAGACGCGCTACCAACTGCGCCACGGGCCCGGACCGAAGAAGACTATACGACGATCGCGCCACCGACGAAATCCATCGCCGGGTCAGCCCTGGTCGCTCAGCCGACGCGACGGAGGAAGGCCGCGTGCACGTCGACATCCGCGAGCGCGTCGTCGACGAGGCCCATCGATGCGAACCGCGATCCGCTCGCCGCGGGCTGCGCGACGCGCGGCGCGAGGCGGTGCTCGTCGGGGGCCGTCTCGATGGGCGCATCGGCACGCGTGACCTCGAGCGACTCGGCGACAGCGACGGCACGGCCCTGCTGCACCCGGCGGATCGGCAGCGCGGGCTCGGTCGGGTGCAGGCGGCGCTCCTGCTCGGTCTCGGACGCGGGCGCGTCGCCGCCGATGATGGCGTCGAAGCTCTGCTCCAGCTGGGTGACGCGCGCGACGGGACCGGAGATCGCGCGGCGATCCTCCGCCAGCTGCTGGCGAGCACGCGCGAGCAGCTCGTCGCTCGGGTGGCGCGGCGCCGTGTAGGTGGCCGGGAGTCGCTGCTCCGGCACCGACTGCGGCGTCCACTGACGCGACCCCAGCACCTCCTCGGTGCGGAGCGCGTTGCGGGCGACGATCTCCGCCGTCATGCGCGTCTCGCTGGCGACCGCCTCAGCCGCGACCTCGCGCGCCTCGACCAGATCCTTCACGCGGGGCGCGGTCGCGACCGCGACGCGCCGCACCTTCGCTGCCGATGCGTTCACGGCGACGAGCCCCGCCACGCCCAGCACCGCCACCGCGGCGCCGACCGCGAGCAGCAGCTGCAGCCCCGGCACCAGTGCGCCCGCAGCCATGGCCACGGCGCCCAGCAGCACCAGCGCAAAGCACGCGAGGCGGGTGCGGCGCAGGCGCTGCGACCGCGACACCGTCGACTTCACGGCCGCGCGCACCTCGCGCTCGACCGCCTTGATCTGCTCGTCGAGCTCTCGGGCTCGGGCGACGGCCTTGGCGTGCTCCATCGCCTGCTTGAGGCGCGCCTCCTTGGCGACGGCCTTCTGCTGCACCGCGATCGTGCGGGCGTCGGCTTCGAGCTGCACCTCCTCGGGCGCCTCCGCCGACTCGGCCATGATGCGGAGCGTCTGCTGCAGCCGGATCGCGTTGCGCTCGGTGGCCAGGTACTCGCGCTTGCGGGTCCAGACCGGCACCAGATAGGCGACCCAGAGCACGACGGCGACGATGAGGACGAGTGATGTCCCAAGACCTGCAAGCTCTGGCATGGTCTGCACGGTAGTGGCGGCGCGACCCCGAGCGCCGCAGGTGCTGCGGCGGTTCGTTCACCCTCAGGGTGAAGTTGTGCCTCGCGGGTCGCCGCCGACCTGCATCGGGTAGACCGATCGGTCGAACGGTGGCACCCGGGCCGCCAGGAACCGGTCGAGCACCGGCTCGTCGAGCTCCTCGCGCACGAGCGCGAAGCACAGGTGGTCGCGCCAGTCGCCGTCGATGTGGATGTAGCGACGGCGGCAGCCCTCATAGCGGAAGCCGAGCTTCTCGACCACGCGCAGGCTCGCCACGTTCTCCGGACGGATGCAGATCTCCACCCGGTGCAGCCCCATGCCGCGCATCAGATGATCGGTCGCCAGCGCGACGGCCGTGGTCGTCGCTCCCCTGCCGGCGAAGCGGCGGGCGATCCAATACCCGAGCGTGCAGGAAGCGAGCGCGCCGCCGGTGATGTTCGCGACGTTCAGCTGCCCCGCGAACTCGCCGTCGACCTCGATCGCGAGCGACAGTGCGGTGCCCTGCCGGTCGGCCTCCAGCAGCGATCGGATCGAGGCTCGCGTGTCGAAGCGCCCGGTCGGCCGCGTGCCCGGCAGCGTCGCCTCCCAGCGCTCGAGCCACGGGCGGTTCTGCAGCAGCTCTGTCTCCAGCACCCGCGCGTCACGCGGGCGGATGCCGCGCAGCGTGACGTCGCCATAGATGAGCCGGGGCGCGGTGTCGAACACAGATCGAGACTAGTCGCGGCCGGGGCGGCCGGGGACATCTCGCCGCCCCGCGCCGGATCGTGCAGTGCGCGCGTCGACCCGCTAGATTCCGGGCTGTGACTGAGGATGAAACCGCCATCGAAGATGCCAAGCGCGTGCTGCGTCGCGAACTGCGGACGCTGCGCGTCGAACGCGGCGCCGCGTGGGCCCAGGCGCAGGCGTCCGCCATCGCGGCGCACCTGCAGGAGCTCGTGATCGCGCACGGCGCGCGCACGATCTCCGCCTACCTGTCGACCCCGGACGAGCCGGACACCCGACGCTTCCTCGCCTGGGCGGGCGCGCAGGGCATCCGCGTGCTGCTGCCGGTCATCCGCGAGGACGGCCTGCTCGACTGGGCGGAGCACGACGGCACCGAGACGATCGAGGCGACGCTGGGCATGCCGCAGCCCGAGAGCGACGCGCTGCCGCCGACCGCGCTCGACGACGTGGATCTGATGCTGATCCCCGCAACGGCGGTCGGCCGCGACGGCTCGCGCCTGGGCGGAGGCAGAGGATTCTTCGACAGGACCATCGCCGCCATGGCAGACTGTCCTCCGGTCTATGCCGTGGTGCACGACGACGAATTCTTCGACAGCGTGCCCTCCGCGAGCTACGACCAGCCCGTCGACGGTGTCGTCACCCCATCCGGGATCACCCGCATCACCACCAGGAGCTGAAGCCATGCCCGTCTATGCCTACGCCTGCACCGCGTGCGGTCATGCCTTCGACGCCCGGCAGAGCTTCGCGGAGCCCGCGCTCACGGTCTGCGAGGCGTGCGGCGGCGCGCTGCGCAAGCAGTACGGCTCGATCGGCGTGACCTTCAACGGCTCCGGCTTCTACCGCACCGACTCCCGCGCGGCAGCGAGTGCCGGCTCCGCGAAGTCGAGCACGGGCGCCTCCCCCAAGTCGTCTGGCGAGGCCAAGCCCGCCGCCGCATCCCCCGCCCCGAGCGGCGGAGCGTCCTCGGCCTCGTAGCCGAACCGTGCGCCACCGCGCACCGCGCCGCACCCCACACACGAGGAGATCCCCATGGAGGGCTTCAAGAAGTTCCTGCTGCAGGGCAACGTCGTCGAGCTCGCCGTCGCCGTGGTCATCGGCACCGCGTTCACGGCCATCGTCGGCGCGTTCACCGAGGCGATCATCAACCCGCTGCTCGCGCAGGCGTTCAACGCCGAGGAGCTCGCAAGTGCCGAGATCGGCATCTTCAAGATCGGCCTGCTGATCGCCGCGATCATCAACTTCATCATCATCGCCGCGATCGTCTACTTCGTGCTCGTGCTGCCGATGACGAAGCTGAAGGAATACCACGACCTGCGCAAGGGCATCCTGCCCGAGGAGCCGGCCGAGACGGATGTCGACATCCTGCACGACATTCGCGACCTGCTGCGCGCGCAGCAGGGCACCCCGCCCACGGCCTGACGACTCGGCGAGCTGCGTCAGCCCCAGTGCGGGGGCACGTCGCCCCTGAGGCGTGCGTCGTTCTCGCTCGACTGCTGGCGCTCGCTCGCGGGCTCACCCGTGTAGCCGGGCGGCGGCTCGGTGGAGACGCGACGGCCGCGCCGACGGATCACGAGCGGCTGCTGCTCGTCTGTCGGCTGCTGCTCGTCGGCTGCCGCCTCGTCATCGGCCGGCTCGGGCGCCGAGCCCGCGTCGCTCACGACGTCGACGCATCCGCCCCGACGAGCTCCGCGATGCGGTCGGCCACGCCCTCGGGGTCGGTGAACAGCTCGAAGGCGTGCACGCGCATGGTGTGCCAGCCGAAGCGCCGCAGCACATCCGGGCGCAGGCGCAGCGCCTCCCGCAGCGTGCGGTCGCCATCGTCGTGGTCGGCCTCGATCGCGGCGCAGATGCCGCCGTTGGCGACCACCAGCGGCAGCTGGCCGTCGTAGGAGACGTCGGCGCGCAGGCCCCTGCGGCGCAGCCGCGTCGCGAGGTCGATCATGAGCGGATCGCCGCCGTGGTACGAGTGCGGGCGATCGCCGGCGATCGCATCCAGCAGGATCTCGCGCAGCTGCGCGGCGCCGTGCTCGAGCCGCTCGGGGTCGAGCTCCGCCGGGTCGAACGCGGTGACGATCTGCAGCGACTTGCGCGCTCGGGTCATGGCCACAGCGAGGAGTCGCTCGCCGCCCGGCTGACCCAGCGAGCCGAAGTCGACATTCTTGCCGTGCCGGGTGTGGCCGTAGCCGACCGAGAAGATCACCCGGTCGCGGCTGAGCGCGCTGGCGTGCGTCACGTCGACGATCACGAAGGGCTCCTCGCGGTCGGCGACCACGAAGTCGGTGAGCGCGCTGCTGCCCGCGAGCGCGGCCATCACGGCCTGCTGCACCCGCACCTCGTGCTTCTCGTTCGCCGTCACCACCATGAGCGAATCCTGCGGGCGCTGCCTGGCGTGCTGCGTCACCAGCTGCACGATGCGCTCGACCTCGGCGTCCGGGCTCTCGACCGTGGCGGCTCCCTGCTCGGGCAGACCGTAGGCGCCGTGCACGACCTGCGCGGTGAGCGAGGCGTGGCCGAGGTAGGCGCCCGCCCACGGCAGCGCCTCGATGCGGCCCTCGTAGAAGCGGTCGTTGACGGCCGCGACCAGGTCGGCGCCGCCGGTGCGGTAGGAGCGGGTGAGGTGCAGGGTCGGCAGCACCGTGCCCAGGCGAGACAGCGCCGACTCGGCGTGCAGCTCGTCGGGCGTCGAGAGCTCGGCGCTGGGCCGCACGCCGAGCGTGGAGATGCCGACGTCGAACGGCGCGGGCGTCTGCGTCACCGAGTCGCCCACCGCGATCACCTGGCGGGCGCGGCTGATCGCCCCGGCCGCCTCGGCGATCGTGATCGCGCCCGCGTCGGCGATCACGACGGTGTCGAACGGGATGCGCTTGGGCACTCGATGCAGGTCGTAGGGCGAGGCGAGCCACACCGGCGCCACCGCGCGCGTCAGGTGTGGCGCGGCGCGCTGCAGCTCGTCGGCGTCGACAGGACCGGCCTGCACGAGCGCCCGCAGCGCCTCCGCCTCCTTCGCGTGGTCGTCGATCGCGAGGCGCCACTGCTGCGCGATCTGGTGCGCGAGCCGGGCGCTCGACGCATCCACGTGCGCCTCGTCGACGAGCGCGAAATCCTGCTCGAGGCGGCGCAGCACGTCGGTGTTGCCGCGCAGCAGCGCCCGCTCCTTCGAGAGCATCGCCTGCAGCGCCGACTGCCACCAGGCCAGGTCGAGCTCGTGCTCGACCTGCTCGTCGCCGACGTGCCGGTCGGCCAGGTCGGTGAGCAGCTCGTCGAGGCCGAGGCGCTCGATCGAGGCGAGCAGCTGGGCGCGCTCCTGGATGTTCTGCAGCGCGTCGCTGGGAGCCGCGAGCTCGGCGATGCGATCCGTCAGCTCTGCCAGCGGCAGGTCGACGCTCTTCGTCTCCGGGTGCAGCGCGGCATCCAGCCGGTCGAGGCGATGCACGACCCCGCGCAGGCGGACGTCGAGCGCCGCGAGGCCCGCGGGCACCGACGGGATCGAGCCGTCCGGGGCGAACTTCGACCACAGCCGCCGCTGCTGCTGGGCTGCCACCAGCACGTCGTGCAGGTCGGGCACGTGGGCGCCGGGGCGCACGTGCTCTTCGGCGAGCTTCCGCAGGCGACGGCGCTGCATACTGCCCAGCGACTGGATCGCTTCCCGTCGCGGGCCCGTGGCCGTGATCAGCTCGCCCAGCGGCCGGTCGTAGACCGACGGCGTCATGTCGTCGAGCGTCGCGCGCACGTCGGTGAGCAGCGCCACCTGGATCTCGAGCTCGGTGAGCGTCGCCGCGGGGCGCAGCTTCGTGGCGCCGATGACCGTGCGCGCCTCCTTCTGCAGCGCGAGGAGGTCGCCGCCGGCGAGCGCCTGCGCATCCTCGAAGGCGGCGGATGCGTCGGCCGAGGTGGCGAACGAGGCACCGAACCAGGGCGTGTCGCTCGGCCCGTACTTGAACTGGCCGAGATCGGCCGCCTTGCGCACGGTGGCGGCGACGCGGGGACGGTCGGTGGCGAGCTGCCGCGTCGCCTCGGCGCTCAGGCGCGCCCGCGTCGAGGGCGCAATCGGGAGCATGGCGAGCCGCGAGAGCTCCTTCAGCGCATCCAGCACCGACACGTGCAGCTCGGGATCGACCCGACGCAGCGCGGCGCGGTAGTCGAGCAGCACCTTGCGCAGCCGCAGCATCGCCTCGTCGATCTCGTTCGTCTCGGGGCGCTCGGAGCCCTCGATGCGCCGGATCGCCGCGATGAGGTCGCGCCGCAGCGTCGCCTCCGACACCGCGAGCCCCGCGAGCTTGCTCGCGGCCAGGCGATCGGCGATGTCGCGCAGCGTGGCACGGCGGGGGCTGACGACCAGCACGCGCTTGTCGTCGCTCACGAGCGCCGCGACGGTGTTGACGATCGTCTGCGTCAGGCCGGTGCCGGGCAGGGCCTCGACGACGAGCGAGTTGCCGGCCGCGGCCTCGGCGATGACGGCGTCCTGCTCGACATCCGCATCGAGCACCAGGCGGTCGATCTCGGGGTCGCGCTTGTCCTGCGGCGTCTCGTCGATGCCCGCGCGCCCCTCGCGCACGCGCCACGCGGCCTGCTCATCGCCGCGAACGGCATCGAGCACATCGTGCTGCTGCTGCTGCAGGTCGGCGGCCATCGGCTCGCCGACGTCGGCGTAGGTGGAGGCGAGCAGCCGCGCCTCGACCGCGAAGCCGGGCACGTGTGCCGCCGCCTGACGGAGCGCGTCGAGCACCGCGTTGGGCGTGAAGGTGCCCTTGCCGGAGCCGAGCTCGGTGAGCTGGCGCTCGTCGACCCGCACGCCGTGGTGCGCGCGCAGGATGCTCGCCAGCCGCGGGTTCACGAACGGGCGCCCGAGCAGCTGCAGCTCGAAGTCGCGCCCGCGGCGGCGCACCACGAGCGGGCGCAGCAGCACCGGGCCGTAGACCTCGCGGTCGCCGTGCGGGAAGCGCGCCATGCCGATGCCGAGGTGCACGGCATCGATCGATCGTGCGGCGGCGAGCTCGACGCCCTTGGACGCGATCGCGGCGGCGGCCGAGCGAGCGGCGCGCAGTGCCAGGTCGTCGCGGATCAGACTCGAGAGCGCGGTCGGGCGACCGGTGATGAACTGCGCCAGGCCGCCGGGGTGGGTGGTGGAGAGCTCGATGCGGGTGGCGGTGGTGTCGATGAAGTCGGTGAGCGGACTGCGGCCGCCGATGGAGCGCAGCGCGTGCGCCCACGCCTCCCACTCGCCCTCGCGCTTCACCGCGCCGGTCTCGTGCGTCCGGGGCGCGTCGGCACCCCGCGCATCCGGCGTCGGCTCGGCCGTCATCGCCTCGTCGCGCGGCGCGCCGTCGCCCGAGGTCGGCACCGCTGGGTCGCCCTGGATCTCGGTCTCGTCATCACGCACACCGCGAGGATAGTCACCGCAGCGCCGTACCCCGCGCTGACACTGCGAGAACCCGCAGAGTCGCGCCCGCTTCCCCCGTCGAGCTTCCCGAAACGGCGCGTTGCCGTCGCCAACCGCGCCGTTCGGGGACGCTCGACCCCCGGCGGGAGTCGCGGATGCTCGGGTGGGGTGGGCGGGGCGGGGGCGCGGGCGGGGTGAGGCGGGGGCGGGGGCGGGGGCGGAGGTCAGTACCAGGCGTCGCCGGTGCGGCGGGTGTAGACCGCGCGCAGCCAGCGGCCCGCCTTCTGCCAGAGCGCGAAGCGACTGCTCAGCGGCAGCTCGTACGTCGGCATGTACTTCACCGGCTCCTGCGCCCACGCGGTCTTGAACGTGTAGAGGCCGCGGATCTCGCTCGTCTCCCACTCGACCGGGTCGGGGATGTTCGCGAGCTCGTAGAGCGTGACGCCCTGCCCGTGCAGGTCCTGCATGATCTTCCACTGCATGAGGTAGGGCGCGAAGATCTTCGCGTTCTCGCGGATCGAGCCCGCATCCTTGTACCAGGCGGTGTCGCCGAAGCGCATCACGAACGCCATCGACTGCACCTCGCCCTCGTAGTACGCGACGTAGAAGTGGCCCTGGCCCACCGTCTTGTAGACATCCCAGATGCGCTGGAAGTACTCCGGGTGGCGGAAGTAGCCGCCCGAGCGCGTCTTGGTCTCGCCGATGAGCCGGTGCATCTCCGCCTCGTTGTCGGGCGTCATCTCGGTCTTCTCGACCGTCACGCCGAACTTGTTCTCGGCAGCGCGGTAGGAGTTGCGGGCGCGCTTCTTGAAGCGCGCCGCGACCTCGTCGAGCGAGCCCGTCAGGTCGACGGCCACCGCGTGCTGATACTGGCTGGATGCCGCGGGCACCCAGCCGTTGCGCTCGAACGCGGCGATCAGCTCGGGGTCCTCAGCCTGGAACGTCTCCATCTTCAACCCGAACCAGCGCTTCGGGTAGGCCTTGGCGCGCGCGGTGATCGCGTCGATCGCCGCCGCGTCGATGCCGGAGACGCGCGGCAGGAACAGCATGCGCCCGGCGAGCGGCGCGGTGCGCTCGAAGAGCTGGATCGGCAGCTCGCGCTCACCGCCGTCGGCGGTCGGCACCGCGACGACGTCGCGCAGCGCCCTCCAGGGGCTCTGCTCGCGGGTCCTGGCCCACGCATCCGACTGCATGTAGTGGGCGCGGGACTGGCCCGCCAGCACCTGGGCATCCCACGCTGCCCCGTCGGTCGCCTTGGCGGACTTCGGCTCGTTGGCGGCGGAGGTGCTCATGCGCTCGCTCTCTGGCTGGATGCGGGGGTCACTGCGGCGCCGATGGCACCACCCTCGATGCTACCGGCGCGGTCGCGGGCGAAGCGTGATCGCCCATGTCGTGTGCGACGCTGACGAGAGCCTGAGCCGCGCAGGGCCGATGCGACGCAAGCGAGGAGTAGGTTCGCGAGCATGAGGCTGATGGGGCCGACAATCGCCGAGCGGTACGAGCCCCGCGCGAACGCGCTCAACGCTGTGCGGCTTGCGCTCGCCCTGCTCGTCATCGTCTGGCACTCCTTCCCGCTCTCGGGCAACCGCATCGAGTGGCACCCGCTGCAGCAGTTCATGGGGCAGACCGCTGTCGATGGCTTCTTCGCCATCAGCGGCTTTCTGATTCTCGGCAGCTGGCTGCGCAACCCGCGGTGGTTCCCGTACCTGATGGCCAGGGTGCTCCGGATCTTCCCCGCCTTCTGGGTGTGCTTGGTCGTGACCGCGTTCCTGATCGCGCCGGTGGCGACGATGCTCGCCACCAGCGGCAGCTACGGCAGCGCTATCTCCGTCGAGAGCGTCACCTACGTGCTGAAGAACGCGGCGCTTCGCATGTTCCAGGACCGCATCGGCGACACCCCGCTCGGGGTGCCGTTCACGGCCACCTGGAACGGCTCGATGTGGACGCTCTGGTGGGAATTCCTCTGCTACGTGGGCGTGCTGGCGCTGGGCGTGCTGGGGCTCCTGCGCCGCTCGTGGATCCTGCCCGCCGCATTCGTGCTTGGCCTCGTGGCCGTCATCGGCACCGGCTACGGCCCGATCGAGAACTTCTACGTCGCGACCGCCGCACGGTTCGGCACCATGTTCCTTGCCGGAGCGCTGCTGCACATCTACGCGCATCGCATACCGCTCACCTGGCCGCTCGTGGCCCTCGCGAGCGCCGCAACCATCGCCACCATGTGGCTGCCCGACTACCGCCTGCTGGGCGCATTGCCGCTCGCCTATGCCATGTTCGGCATCGGTGCACTCGTGCAGCATCCACGGATGCGGCTGCGCAACGATCTTTCCTACGGCACCTACATCTACGCATTCCCGGTGCAGCAGCTGCTGGCATCGGCGGGCGTGCACGAGTTGGGCGTGCCCCTCTACGTGGCGGCGAGCATCGGCGTGACGCTGGCGGCCGCGGCTGCCAGCTGGTTCCTCATCGAGCGGCACGCGCTGAAGCTCAAGCCCAGGCGGCGCGCCTCCGCCGGCGCGCCGCTCGAGGTGACTGCTCAGGGCTGAGCAGCACCCGCGCTCAGCGCGGGCCTCGCGGACCCGCACGCAGCGCAAGCCCGGCATCGCGCGCGAAATTGCGCCCCTTGACCGCCGATCGGGGCGGGCATACGTTCACGAACGAGTCCGGGGGTTCGGGTCACCGGTAGGAGGCCCGGTCCAAGCCCTCGGCTCGGCCGAGGGAGTGACGTCTATGGCCGTCTGGGACGATATCGCCTCCAGCGTGGAGGATCCGGCAGCCCTGCAGCGCCTGGAACCGCTGCTCGCTCGGCTGGATGACGAGCCAGAGGACATCGTCGACAGCAACGGCGATCCGTGGCGCGTCTGGGAGGACGACCTCGGCGGCGACGACCCGCTCACGATCGTCCCCAGCCGCTCCGCCGTGGGACCGGGCGGTGCGGACGACGGCGTGCTCGTCATGCCCGACCCCACCGTCAACGTGAGGGTGGCGCTCGCGCTGGATGCGCCCGGCGGCGACCCCGACGGCGGCATCCGCGTGACCCTGAGGACGCCCGGCCTGCTGTTCCGCCCGCCCCGCCTGGTGCCGGCGCTGCTCGACAGCCGCGGCCAGCTGCGACCCGACCCGTCGAAGCAGCATGTCGAGTTCCGCCTGCCGCGTGTGCGGATCCGCATCGAGCGCCCGGCCGACGGCGCCTTCTCGACCCGGATGCTCGGCGCGTCGACCGACGACGACGACCCCGGGCCGGAGCGCCTCTACGAGTTCATCCAGATGGTGCCGCCGTATGCGCTGAGCGGCCCCGACGCGACGTTCGGCTTCGCCTTCCGCTCCGCGGTGCTGGACATGAGCGAGACCGAGACCCCGTCGAGCCCCGGCGCCGACGTGATCAGCCTCCCCGACGACTGGCAGGGGCTGTGGCTGCCGGAGGCCCGGATCTTCGTCGCACCGGATGGCCTGCAGGGCATCGCGGTCAGCGCCGGCGTGCGCGACCTCTACGTCGGCATCGGCGACAGCGACGGCCTGAGCGGCGAGTTCCAGGTGGAGGTCGTCAACCGCGGCGGCGCGCCCACGCTCGGGCTGCGCATCCACACCCCGAACGGTGAACTCATCCCCATCGCCGCCGATGCCACCAGCGCCGAGGCGCCGGCCGGCTCGACAATCGTCGCCGACGCCAATGGCGGGCTCGCCCCGCACACCTACCAGCTGGTGATCGGCGGCACCGCGGTCTCGGGAGACCGCGCCCCGCTGGGATCCCTGGCGACGCCCGCCTCGGTCTCCGCGACGGTCAACGATGCCGGCGCGCACACCACCACGCGAGCGCTCACCGTCTCCCTCCGGACGGCAGCGCGACCCGGCGATGGTGAGCCGGCACCCAGCACCAATCCGGCCACCATCACCCGCCCGCCTGCAGCAGAGGTCGTCATCCGCATCGCGCGCCAGACGGCGACCGAGGTGGTACTGCACGCGCCCGCGGCGCATGGCGAGCTCACCTGGACCACGCCCGCCGGGAGCCAGACGACCGCGGCCGGCGGCGAGGTGACGGTCGCCGTCGCGCCCGGCGCATCGTCGGTGGCCGTGAGCGTCAGCGAACGCGTCGTCGGCGTCGAGGTGAGGGAGGACTGCTTCTTCACGTTCGCGTCGCCGCGGGCGAACGAGACGGCGACCGCGACCGCCCTCGCGACCTACCAGCGCGACGCCGGCAACACGAGCCAGCAGGCGCAGCTCGGTCAGCGCGGATCGTTGACGGCCCCGTTCTTCCGCGACGGCGCCGCGACGCGGTTCGCCCGCTACCCGGGCGTCGCCTGGGTGATCGACGGCTTCGCCTCCTACGAGGGCAGGCCCGAGCAGCGGGACTACAACCGGGCGCTGAGCGAACGACGTATGGCGGTGCTGCAGGCGATGCTGGCCGACCTCGGCATCACGAACGTCGCGCTCGGCACCGCGCACGGCCACGACCGCGCCGTCACCCCCGCGGCTGGCGAGCCGCCGTCCGGGTCCGGTGAGTGGCGCCGCGCGACCGCCTCGACCACCACGGCGGACGTCACCCTCTCCGGCAGCGCCACGCTCGACCGCCCGGCCTCCCCGACGCCGGTGACGCCGGACGTCGACCCGGTGCCGCAGGAGCCCGGCCGACCGGACTGCTTCCGCAAGATCGGCGTCCGCGTGCGGATCGAGCAGGACATCTTCACGCGCCTGGAGATCTACGGCGAGTTCGACATCGAGACCGCCACCGAGGGCCGGCTGCCCGCCGCGTCGAACGACCTGCCGCCCAACCCGTCCGACGGCATCGTCTCGTTCCTCATCGGCCTCAAGCTCGCGGCCGACCGCTCATCGTGGGAGGTTCGCGGCGAGTTCCGCGGCGACGACGCCGACCTCGACGGACTCGTGCGCTGGTCGGATGCGAACGGCGACGACACCGCCCTCAACATCCTGGGCGGCGTCGCGATCATGGCGCCGCTGATGGCGATCGCCACCCCGCCGACGGCCGATGGCACGGACCTCGTGCCGATGGTGCTGATCGGTGCCGCCGCCGGCGCGCTGGGCGCCTCCGGCGTGCTCAAGACGCACTCGCTGATCCTGCGCGGCGTGGAGCTCGTGGTCGCCGACACGCTCATCGACGCCACCGACGCGACGGGGCCCACTCGCACGACCATCACCCTGCTGTTCGACATCGAGACCGCCTTCTCGTTCGACGCCGGCATCATCGAGATCGACCCCGCGAAGCCGGTCACGACGCGCTACAAGGCGATCGGCGTGCGGGCCGGCTGGGATGAGGTCGACGACGGATCGGGCGGGGTCGACTACGCCCCCGTGCCGGTCTTCGACGCGTCGCGCGGCTACACGCTCGACATCCCCGCCGGGTCGATGTCGGCGACGCCGCCCCTCGATGAGCTGCTGCGGATCCTCGGCGTGCAGGTGAGCCGCAGCAATCCCGCCTACCTCGAGCTCGAGGTGGCGCTGGGCATCGACCTCGGCGTCATCTCGGTCGACTCCGCACGCGTGCGGATCCTGCTCGACACTCCCACCGACATCGAGCTGACGAAGCTCGCGGCGTCGATCGAGATCCCCGGCGCCCTGCACGGCAAGGGCTCGGTGAGCATCGACGAGCACGGGTTCAGCGGCGCCCTCGACATCACGCTCACCTCGATCAACCTGCGGGCCGCGGCGACCATCACCGTCAGCACGCATCCCACCGACGGCTACACCGGCGTGCTGGTCGGCGCGGAGGTCGAGTTCCCGGTGCCGCTGGTGCTGGGAGGGTCGGGGCTCGGCATCTTCGGCTTCAGCGGCGGCGTGGCGATCAACTACACGCGCAACAGCGGCAGCGAGCCCACCGCGGCGCTGCAGTGGGTGCACCGCCAGCTCGCCGGCGACGGGGTCATGGACGGATCGGGCTGGACGCTCGACTCCGGCACGTTCGCGATCGCGGCGGGGATGCTGGTCGGCACGCTTGAGGGCGGCTTCCTCATGCACCTCAAGGGCATGCTGATGATCGAGATCCCCGGACCTCGCCTGCTGCTGATCATGAAGGCCGACGTGATCAAGGCTCCGCCCGCGCTCGGCGCCACCCAGAGCGCCACGTTCCTGGCCGTGCTCGATCTCGACGTGGTGCGCGGCACCATCACCATCGCGATCGTCGCCGAATACACGATCGAGCGCATCCTGCAGATCCGGGTGCCGGTCACCGCGTTCTTCCCGACGAAGGGCGACACGCGCCACTGGTTCATCGATCTCGGCAGCTTCGACGACCCGATCACGGTCGCGGTGCTGGACGCGTTCGAGGGCACCGGCTACCTGATGATCCACGGCGCCGGGCTGACGCATCCCAACCTCGGCGTCACCACGACCGGGCTCACCGTCACCGCCGGGTTCCACCTGCGCGCCGTGCTCATGGGCTCGAAGAGCATCGGGCTGTACCTGGAGGCGACGGCGGGCTTCGACGTGCTCCTCGCCTTCGAGCCGGTGTTCCTCGCCGGTCGCATCTACGTGACCGGCGAGCTGCGCCTGTTCATCATCAGCATCGGCGCCAGCGCCGAGCTGCAGATCCGGGTGGGGCAGGAGGATCCCGCGCAGCCGGACCAGACGACGTTCGTGTTCGGCGAGGTCTGCGGCAAGGTCGACTTCTTCTTCTTCTCCGTCAAGGGGTGCGTCTCGCTCGAGATCGGTCACCAGCCGACGCTGCCGCCCGCCCCGGACCTGGTGCTGGGCGTCTCGCTCGTCGGCCGCGGCCCCGCACTGATCGAGGGCGATGGGGCGGAGCGCATCATCGACGGCAAGCTCGGCGTCGCCGTGGCGGGCGACGGCAGCGCGGTCCCGGTCGCCGACCGCCTGCAGGTGCCGATCGATGCCATCCCCGTGATCGCCTTCAGCGCCACGCCGGACCTCGAGCCCGGCGGCACGGTGCTGGGCACCGCGCCGGTCGGCCCCAGCAGCGCCGGGTTCACGGGCGGATGGGTGAAGCGCGGCGACCTGTGGGTGCGGTACCGCGTGACCTCGGTGACGCTGCTGGAGGGTTCCACGACGTTCGACCCCGACGGCCAGCAGACCCCGTCGGCGTGGTGGGCGCAGAGCCCACCGGATCCGTCGCTGGTCGACAGCCTGGCGCTGCTGAGCTGGATCCCGAATGCCACGCCGCATGCGCTGCCCTACGGCGAGACGCTGGTCGAGGGGCTCACCCGCGAGTGGGATGTGTGCACCCCCGCTGCACCCCCGGCCGAGTCGCTGTGGACGTTCGACCGCCAGCGACTCGGACCCGACGCCACCGGATGGCACCTGCGCGGCCTGAGCTGGCCGGACCCCGCCGACACGCAGGAGCCGCAGCGGACGCGCGTCGACCTGCACGTCACGGAGCCGTGGCGCACCGGGCACGCGGTCGCCGACCTGCTCGGTCCCAGTCCTGGCCGGATCGTCGGCGACGCGGTCGGCTGCGCGAGCGAGGAGGCGATCCCGCCGTCGCTGCAGGCCTGGGGCGACGACATCCGTGCCAGCCGGGCCGCGGGACTGGAGCAGCCGCTCGGACGCGAGGATCTCGCCGAGGCGCTGGCGGCCGGCGCATCGCTGCTCGACGCCGTCGCCGCGGTCACCGACCTGGGCTGGGATCCGCAGCTGAACCCCGAGGTCGGCGGCTGCGAGGGACGCATCCTCGAGGCGCCGCTCGGGCTCGACGACGACCCCTCGGTCGCGGGACCGGCCAGCGACCGCAGCGTCGTCGTCGAGGCTTGGGAACAGGCCCGGCACGAGCCCAATGCGCTGCGCAACGCCGTGCGCATCACCCCCACCTCGGCCCTCACCACGATGAGCGTCATGCTGCTGGTTCCCGACCGGCAGCTGGCCGCGGGCTCCCTGACGATCCGGCGGCTGAAGGCAGACGGATCGGAGCTCGACGCAACCGCGGTCACGCAGGCCCACCGCGTGGGCGCCGGTGCGACGGTGCCCACCACCTGGTGGGATCCGAACCTCGGCCCGTGGGCCGACCCCGTCTCGCGCGCGGGACGCGCGGCGGCCCGGATCGCGCAGTCGCGCCCGGCCGACGAGAAGGGCAGGTTCGCCCTGGTGTTCGTCGAGCTGCCCGACGCGGGTGAGACCGCGATGGTCGACATCGGCTGGCAGCGAGCCGTCGCCCCCTCGGCGAGCCCGTTCTTCGTCATCGCGCTCGCCGGGCTGACGCTCGCCGAGCGCGAGCGCCACACGCGCCAGAGCGACTACCTCGCGGAGCGTCGCGCTGCCGTCGAGACGACCCTGACCCAGGACCCGAGCGATCACGCGCTGCTGCGCCCCGGCCGCTCGTACACGGTCCGGGTGGCGTGGCAGTCGCAGACGGTGGAGCAGCCAGAGCGGCCCGGCGATGTTCCGGGGGCCTGGGATCCCGGGGCTCCGGCGGAGTACACGTTCTGGACCGTCGAGCGCGACGCGCGGCCGGCCGACCTCTCGCCATGGCTGCTCGCCACGGCACCGACGACGGGAGAGCACGGCGTGCTGTGCACGCAGCCGGTGCGCCTGGCGCTCTCGAGCCAGAGCGTGACGCGGCTGTTCGCGGCGCACGGCCGCACGCTGCAGGTGCGCGTGCGCGCGGCCAGCGGATCGCACCCGCCGCCTCCGGGCGGCGCGGCCGATGATCTGGTGCTGATCCCGATGGATCCCGGTGGCATCCGGCGCGCGCTGAGCCCCGCAGTCGACGTCTCCTCCGCCTTCCACAAGGGACTGCGCGAGGTCGCCGACGCGCTCCCGTGCGTCGACCCTGGGCCCGCGCCGGATCGTGAGGAGATCTTCATCCCCTACCACTTCGATCCGCTCACCGAGTATCTGATCGACGTGTTCGCCGTCCCGGACGGCGCCACGACCGTCACCGATGACGACCGCGTGCACCGGATCTCGTTCACGACCTCCCGCTTCGACACCGTCGGGGAGCTGGCCGCGCTGGTCAGGTTCGGCCCGACGAGCGACATCGCGCTCACGAACCCGAGCGCGCTCGACTCCCTGACGGACCGGCCCAGCGGAGCCGAGCTCGACGAAGCGTTCCTGGCCGCCGGACTCGATGCACCCACCGTGCCGAGGGTCTCGTCGACCACCGTCGCCTGGGGAGTGCGGGGCGGCGTGATGGAGCCGATCGCGGTCATCATCGAGAGCAACGAGACGCTCTGGCGCTCCCGTTCGCAGCCGGTCGAGCAGCATGCCGACGCGGACAGCGAGGATCCTCGCCACACCTGGTGGGTCCGCACCCCCACCGACTGGATGACGGTCGAGACGAGCGGCGACGCCGCCGTCCGCCGGCGCATCCGCGGCCCGGGAGACACGCGGCTGGTGGTGCTGCTCGAGCCAGGGCAGCGCGGGAAGACGCTCAGCATCGACCTGGTGGTGCCCGCAGATCCGTTCTGGCGATCGCCGGACTCCCCGGGGGACGGCGATGAGCAGCGCTCCCCGATGGCGTCCTTCGTGCTCAGCCAACCCATCTGGGAGGTGGAGGACTGATGGCCATCTCGAGCGACGTGTTCGCGTTCCGGGGCGAGGGCGCGGTGATCCCCTGGGCGTCGATCAGCCGCGAGCAGGATGCCGCGGGCCGCGGACGCGGCGACCCCGAGCAGCTGCGAGCGCGCAAGCGCGCGATCGCGGATCGACCGGCCGACGTGCAGCTGCGGTGGATGGTGGCACCCACGCTCGGGATGCCGAACCAGCCGTTCCAGGTGTTCCGCCGCCAGCCGGGGCGCATCCCGCTCGCGGAGATCCCGGTCCGCTCCGGCAGGAGGCTGACCCTCGATCGCGTCGCAGCCGTGATCGAGGTCGACGTGACCGCGCCCGCCGGGAGCACGGTGACGCTCTCGGCATCGCGCGTCGGAGCGCGAGCGGACGACGCCGATGATCGACCCATCCGCGTGGAGGAGATGGTCGGTGCCGCAAGCCGGGTGGCGCCGTCATCGGGGAGCCTGCGGCTGCAGATCCGCTGCAGCGGCGCGACCGTGATCGAGGTCTCGCCGGGACGGATGACGCGGGTCGCCGTCGGCCTGCTCGAGGACGTCGTGGCACTGCCGGACTGGGAGCTGATCGAGGTCGTCGGCCTGCCGTTCGATGTCGGCACCTACGACGCCGGAGAGCAGGGACTCGTCACGGCGCTCACCGACCCGGAGACGGCCGCGATCCAGCGGCTCGAGCGCGGCTCGCCGCCGATCGGATGGTTCCCGGCCACGGAGGACGCCACGATCGCCCCCGACTGGTCCGCACCCGACCCGGCCGAGCTCGTCAAGGAGGTCACGCTCGGGCTGAGAGAGGAGATCAAGCCGATCTTCGATGGCCGGCCAGCCCACACCGCGGCCCGGTTCGCGACCACCCGCAGGGCGACGCCCGACGGTTCCACGCTGGAGACGGTCGCCACGATCAGGCCGTTCCACTCCCTCACCCTGCCGCCCTCGGCCGAAGCGCCGCTCGCGCTCGCCCTCGGCTTCGGCACCGCCTACGCCGCGCAGGACGGCGATGTGGAGGCGGGCGCCACCGACGACTACCTGATCCTGGCGACCTACGACGACGAGATCCCCGACAGCGGAGGCAGCAACGAGATCGCCGCCTTCATCCCCACCCCGGCGCTGCACCACCGGCTCACCGCGCCGCAGCTGCTCGAGACCCGCAGCGCCGGGCTGCGCGCCCCTGAGGCGCCCGACGGCCCGTGGGCGGACGATGCGCAGGTGAGCTGGGCCGAGTCGCCGGCCAGCGCCGCGCTGGAGCGGCCCTCGGGCGCAGCCTTCGCCCGCACCGAGCTCGGGGCGACCAGGGCCGACTCGCTGCTGCCGCCGCGGGATGCCGGAGGGCCGCGCACGCTGCTGCCCACCACCTCGCCCGCAGCCGAGGGCCCACCCCCCGACGACACGGTGCCGCGCATCCGAGAGGGGCGCGTCGGCCTGGTCGACGGTGCGCTCACGATTTCCGCGACCACGGGGGCGAGATCGGTCTCCTACAGCGTCGCGCTCGTCGACCTGTACGGCGTCTGGTCGCCCTGGGAGGATCGCGACCACGTCGCGCTCGCGCCCGCACCGCCTGCGCCCGGCATCGTGGATGTGTCGATGGTGGCGCAGTACGACGGGCACCCGGCCGCGTGCCCGACCGTCACGACCTTCGACCTCACCGTCGACTGGGAGACCCGCGTGCCGAGCGCCGTCCAGCTGCTTCCGGTGCTCTTCCCCACGGCACGGACGGGAGACGCTCCCGGCGCGCGGCCGCCGGCGGCGGCGCCCGCGTCGACGATCCCGATCCCGCTGACCCTGCAGTTCCTGGGCGACGAGCTGCAGCCACCGGCGTCGCCGCCCGCCGGCTTCTCCGTCACCATCGAGCACGTCGACGAGGAGGGCGAGCAGGTCGTGCTCCCCGGCGCCGATCAGGGCGAGAAGCGGCGCCGGTATCGCATCGTGCTCACGCACACGCTCGACTACAGCGGCACCCGGTGGTGGGGTGTGGAGATCTGGGCGCGCACGCACCTCGCGCTCGGCATGACCAGCATCTGGGTGCCGACGGTGCCAGCCGGCGACCCGCGGCCGCCCAGCGCCTACGCGATGACGGCACGCGCGGCCAGCCCGGTGCCGCCGAGCCCGCCATTGGTCACGCAGGGGCCGTCCGTGCCGCTGGCGAGCACGCCGGACGCCCAGGGGCACAGCCACGCCAGCATCCCCGTCACCGTGCACGGCCCCAACCCGCGCACCGTCAGCATCTGGGAGGTCTCGGAGGCGGCGCTGCGCACAGCGGCGGGGCTCGCGCAGCGGGCGGAGGAGACCGCGACGCCCAGCGAGCGCCTCGTGCAGCTGCGGGCCGTGTACGACGGGTTGAGCGCGACCCGTCGGCGCGCCGTGTTCCGCCGAGCGCTCACGGTCGACGCCACCACGGGCGTTGCCGACGTCGTGCTGCCGCGCGGCTCGACCGACATCCACCTCTTCGGCCTCACCGCGACCACCGCGGAGGGGGTCGAGTCGGAGTGGCCGCAGGGCGGCGGCGCGATCGCGCCGCATCAGTACCTGCATGCAGTCATGGCACCGCGCCTGGTCGCGCCGGCGGTCCCGGCCGTGCGAGCCACACCCGTCGCCGCCGGCCTCGCCGTCGAGCTGCGCTGCCTCAGCCGCATCCCGGTCGCCCGCTTCGAGGTCTTCGCCACCCGATCCTCGGCTGCCTCGCGCGTGGCCTCGTCGATGGGCCCACCGGTGATCGCCCCGATCGCCACGCTCGATGCTGCCTGGACGCCGGAGATCCCCGCCGAGCAGGGGATGCAGCGCTACACGGCGGTGGCCGTCGCCCCGCTGGCCGACAGCTGGACGCCGTGGTTCGTGCGCGCCGTCGCCGTGCCGGTCGATGCCGTCGGCGTGCTCGCGCTGCGCGGCATGCGGTCGCCCGACTCCCCCGTCGTGCCCGTCGACCTCCGCCCCTCCGACGGCCCGTTCGTCGCCCCGGTCCTGGGGCGCTCCGTCCGCACCGATCTGGTCGCGTTCCAGAGCGGCACCGACGCCCTGGCGACGACCATCGACGAGGGAGCGTTCACGATCCGCGTCCGTGTCGATTCGGGGGCCGAGAGCCAGACGACGACTGCGGTGCCGCTGGGCGATGTCGCAGCCGTGGTGGATGTGACGGCGCAGCCGAGCGCGATCCCGCTCGCCTCGCAGCCTCCGCTGGTGCTGCGCGGGCCGCGCGTCGGCGGGATGACGCCGCTGGCAGTCTGGTGGCAGCGGCCCAGCGCCGACGACGCGGTGCAGGCCCGGATCTCGGTCACCGACCCCATCGGACGCAGCACCCACGGGATCGGGACGGCGCCGGCGGTGCCCGACGACCCCGCGTTCGGCCTCACGCTCGTCGACGGTCCGACGATCGAGCCGCGCGGCGTCGGGCTGACGCTCTCGACGAAGGCGCCCCGCACGCCGGAGTGGAGCCTGACGATCACCGTCAAGCCGCGGGCGCCGCTGCGCGGCATCCGACCGCGGCCCGTGACCTGGTCGTCCGCGCTCTCAGCGATCCCCACCGAGCGCACGCCCGTGGGCCGCGGGGTGATCCAGGTGCGCCGCATCGCTGGCGACCTGCGCCTGCCCCGCAGGGACAAGGGCGCCTACGCGGTCTTCATCCGCATGAAGCCGCCGTTCACGCTCGTCGCCCGGCTCACCGGGCCGAGCGGCGCCGCCGGAGCCGTCAGTGTCGACGTGGGCGACCGGCTGGTGATCGGGCCGCGGTGACGCTCCGCAGCCGCGAGTGCCCCTGGAGGGATTCGAACCCCCAACCAGCTCCTTAGGACGGAGATGCTCTTCCATTGAGCTACAGAGGCAGGCCCGATGATTCTAGCGCGGGCCGGATGAGCGAAGCGCCCGCCCTCGCGAGGAGGACGGGCGCTGCGCGCGGGGATCAGTTCACGTGATGTCGATGAACACCGGGGCCGAGCCGCCGATGTCGACGCCGGCGACGACGGTGTTGTAGCCGCTCCAGCCGCCGTGCACCGCGCGGCCGCCGCCGATGTAGATCCCGATGTGGGCGCGGCCGACTCCACCGTCGGCGTAGTAGATCACGTCGCCGGGCGATGCCGCCGACATGGGGATGGTCGGGCCGAGGTTGAACAGCGAACCCATCCCGGAGTAGGGAAGACCAGCAGCAGCGATCGCCTTGCGAACCATCGCGACGCAGTCCTGCGAGACGCCGACCTGGCTGAGCGCCGCATTTGCGATGACGCTGCCCGATGCGCCCGCGGATGCCGCGGCGGGCGCTGCGGGCGCTGCGGGCGCGGCCGACGATGACGCGCCGCTCGACGAACCGACCCCTGCGGTGCCGCTGCTCGCGTTCGCGGCCGCTGCCTCCTCGGCCTGGGCCTGCTCCTGCGCCTCGATCTCGGCGGCTGCGGCGGCCTCGAGTTCGGCGAGGATCTGCTCGAGCTCCTCGCGGGTGGTGGCCTGTACGTCAAGGCGATCGGTCCCGAGTCCGCTCTCACCAGCGGTCACGACGCCGGAGACCTGCTGGGCGTCCTGCGCGACAAGCGCCGTCAGCGACTCCTGCGAGCCTGCGTCGGAGGACGTGGCGAATGCCGGCAGGGCCAGCGGTGTCGCGAACGCGGCGGCGACAGCGATCACGCCGACCCGACGGGCGTTCCGCACGACCGATGCGCGGCTGAACCGCTTCGCGCCGGACTCGATGCCGGTCATCTCGGTAGAAGTCGTCACAGGTAGAGCTCCAAAACTGTTGTTGTGTTCGTGTGCCGCTGAGCGACACAGAGGCTTACGTTACCAAATCGTTATGTGTTTGTCACCACACGCGCAGGATCAGCCGAAGCGACGGACATCCGGCGTGCCGAACGCGGCGACCATCGCAGCGTAGTTCGAGTACTTGACGGGCTTTCCACTGACCGCGGCATGCAGGATCTGTCCGTTGCCGGCATAGATCCCTACGTGGCCGTCCCAGACCAGCAGGTCGCCGGCGGCGACCTGGGCGGCGGGCACGGGCGTGCCCACGCCACGCTGAGCCGCCGAGGAGTGCGGCACATAGTAGCCGGCCTGGCCGTAGACCCACGCGGTGTAGCCCGAGCAGTCGAAGCCGGTTGCGGGGCTCGCGCCGCCCCAGACGTAGGGGGCGCCGAGCTGCGACTGGGCGATCCCGACGATGCCGCTGTTCGCGGGGATGCTGACGGTCGCGGGCGCCGCGGCGGCGGTGTCGGTCCCGGCCGCGCTCGTGCCGGTGGCGGCGCCGTTGGCGGCAGCGGCCTCGCGGGCGGCGGCGAGCTCGGCCTGCCGCGCGTCCTCCGCCTCCTGCGCTGCAGCGCGCAACTGCTCGAGCTCGACGGCGGTGGTGCCGGAGATGCCGTCGCGGGCGATCGCCTCGATGCGTGCATCGCTGGCGACCGTGATGGTCTGGGAGTTCTCCGCAACGACGCTCGCGAGCTCCGCGTCGGTGAACTCGGGGCTCTGCGGCGACAACGCTGCGGCCGGCAGCGAGAGCGCACCGATGAGCGCTGCGGCGATGCTGACGACGCCGAAGCTCTTCGCGCCTCGACGCAGCGATGCGGAGGCAGAGCGGGCGGGCTGCTGCGCGACCTGGACGGCCGTGGTGTGCTGCTTCAACGTAGGTGTTCCCCCGGGACTTTCCTGCAGGCCCCCGCACTTCGCTGTGCAGGGCTGACCCGGCGACACTACCCGACCGTTACCATTTCGTCACAATCGGATCCGGGCTCTCGGCGAGCCTGCACGTGGCCTGGATGAAGCCTGAATGAAGCGCGCTCAGCGAGCGAGGTAGACGTGCTGCGCCAGCTCGATCGGCAGGTCGATCACGGCGCCACCGACGACGCTCAGGCGGATGCGCCCGGCGGCCTCGCTCACCTCGACGCTCGCACCGGGGAGCACGCCCGCAGCCTGCAGCTCGGCCAGACCGTCGACGTCATCCTGGATCGGCTCCCCCAGCCGGCGCACGATCCGCGGGCCGCGCGCATCCGTCGCAGCCTCGACGCCGTCGAGGAAGGCGGCAGCCGGGGTGAGGCCCAGCTCGGCCAGACCCGGGATGGGCGTGCCGTACGGCGACTCCGTCGGGTTGCCCAGCAGTGCGATCAGGCGCCGCTCGACCTGCTCGCTCATCACGTGCTCCCAGCGGCACGCCTCATCATGCACGAGGCTCCAGTCGAGCCCGATGACGTCGGCGAGCAGCCGCTCGGCGAGCCGGTGCTTGCGCAGCACGCGCGTCGCGAGCGCGCGGCCATCCTCGGTCAACGCGAGGTGACGGTCGGCGCCGACCACGACGAGGCCGTCCCGCTCCATGCGCGCGACAGTCTGCGAGACCGTCGGCCCCGAGTGGTTCAATCGCTCCGAGATCCGGGCACGGAGGGGCGTGATGCCCTCCTCCTCGAGGTCGAGGATCGTGCGGAGGTACATCTCGGTCGTGTCGACGAGATCGGTCATCCGCACCCCCTTCCCCCTGCGCTCCGGCGCGAGCCGCGTTCGGCTGAGCCAACTACGGCTCCACCTTATTGGCCCGCGCGCTCGTAGGATCGTCCTGTGAGCGACATCGTCATCCCCCACGACCTGCTTCCCGTCGACGGCCGCTTCGGCTGCGGCCCGTCCAAGGTGCGGCCCGAGCAGGTGGAACGCCTGCGCTCGAGCATGGACCTGCTCGGCACCAGCCACCGGCAGGCGCCGGTGAAGTCGCTCGTGCGCTCGGTGCGCGAGGGGCTCGCGGAGCTGTTCGCGGTGCCCGACGGCTACGAGGTGCTGCTCGGCAATGGCGGATCGACCGCATTCTGGGATGCGGCCGCATTCGGCCTCATCGAGCGCCGATCGCACCACCTGACCTTCGGCGAGTTCGGTGCGAAGTTCGGCAAGGCGGCCGCGGCCCCGTGGCTGGAGGCGCCCAGCATCGCGAGCGCCGAGCCGGGTTCGCGGCCCGAGCTCGCGCCCGTCGAGGGCGTCGACGTCGTCGCCTACCCGCACAACGAGACATCCACCGGCGTCTTCCACCCGGTCGTACGCGGCCAGGAGGGCGCACTCACGGTCGTGGACGCCACGAGCGCTGCCGGTGGCCTCGCCGTCGACGTGGCGCAGAGTGACGTCTACTACTTCGCGCCGCAGAAGAACTTCGCCGCCGACGGTGGCCTGTGGCTCGCGCTCGCATCCCCCGCCGCGATCGAGCGCATCGAGCGCATCGCCGCCTCCGACCGCTACATCCCCGACTTCCTGTCGCTGCAGCAGGCGGTGACGAACTCCCGCCTGGATCAGACACTCAACACGCCGGCGCTGTCGACGCTGCTGCTGCTCGACGAGCAGATCCGGTGGATGCTCGCCGGCGGCGGCATGGACGCCATGGCAGCGCGGACCGCCGAATCGGCCGCGACGCTCTACGGCTGGGCGGAGGGTCGGCCGGAGGCGACGCCGTTCGTCGCCGACCCCGACCACCGCTCCAACGTCGTGGTCACCATCGACTTCGACGACGCCGTCGACGCGGCAGCGCTGGCGAAGGCGCTGCGCGCCAACGGCGTGGTCGACACCGAGCCTTATCGCAAGCTCGGGCGCAACCAGCTGCGCGTCGCGACCTTCGCCGCGATCGAGCCGACCGACGTGGTGCAGCTGACGCGCTGCCTCGACTTCCTGCTCGACCGCTAGCTCGGCCGCCGCTAGAGGGCTGCGCGGAAGGTCGCCGCCGCCTGGCTCCCGTCGGGCAGATCGGCGCGGCGCACGGCCTTCACCGTGCCCCCGCCGCGCAGCACCCGCGCCGCGAGCTCGTCGAGCAGGCCGTAGGTCGTCGGTCCGGGCGCATCGGCGAGCGTGATGGCGCCCCACTCGTCGATCGTGCCCTCATCGGTGGACTCCAGGTCGAACAGCAGTGTGTCGACCAGACCGCTGGCGGCGGCTCGCGCGATGTCACTCAGCTGCGCGCTGGCGCGCCCGTCGGCGCGCAGGGTGCCGAAGCGCTCGCGCCATGCGGCCAATTCGTCGTCGCGGTGCTGCTCGAGGATCCCGCGCGCTCTCGACTCCAGCTCCTGGGTCGACAGGGAGGAGGGGTTCGCGTCGATGCCGTGCTCGAGCAGGCCGCTGTAGGTGTTGACCTCGCGATACGCGGGCTCGAGATCGTGCGCCGCGCAGAGCACCAGCGGCAGCCTGGAGTCGCCGATCACGTCGAGCACGGCGTCCTGCACCGCGGACGCGTAGGTGCGCTGCTCGATCTTCGGCCCCAGCGCGCCCTGCGCGCGGACCCGGTCGAAGCGGCCTCCGGTCGTGGTCCGCTCCAGGTTCTCGGCCACGTCATCGGGGAGCGCCGGGAGCGCCTTCTCCTCGCTCGACGCGTCCGGGCCGAGGAACACCAGTCGCACATCGCCCTCGGTGATGGCGAGCACGTACCCCGAGTGCTCGAAGGAGGTCGCGCGCAGGAGCGGGCCGATGTCGAAGCGGTCCCCCACGGCGGTGTGGGAGGGCAGCTCGTTCATCAGTCGGAATGTGCGCACGACGCCGGGCGCGAGGAAGACCGCGAGGCTTCGCGCCTGGGTCGACCACAGCTCACGGTCGCGGTCGAGTGCCCGCACCGCTTCCTCGATGGCATCGCGCTCCTGCCGATCGACCCCGAGCTCGCGCAGTTCGGCCATCGCGCTGGTCGCGGCCGAGCGCAGCGCCAGGCGCGCCGCCTCCGAGTCGACCGAGAACGGCTGACGCTCGGTGCCGGTGCCGGAGGCGAGGTAGATCGAGACACTGCTCGTGGCTCGATGCTCAGACAGATCGACGATATCGCTTGAGGAGGGAATATCAATAGTCATATTGCTATTCTACTCCCGCCTATTCAGGAGGGCAAGCAATAGTGAATGCGTGTGCAATTCATGCGGAATTGCAGCCGCTATTGTCCCTGCAATGCGCGAGGCCGCAGCAGCAATCGCGCGGCGCGTCAGTCCCTGCCGTCGCCCTCTGCGTCGTCGGCGTCATCGGCCTCGTCGAAGTCGTCCTCCACGAAGTCGTCGTCGAAGTCGTCCTCGAGATCCGATTCGAGATCGGATTCCAGCTCGGCGTCGAGATCCGCATCGTCGTCGACCTCGTCGGCGTCCTTGGCGGCGAGGTAGTCGGCGAGGCGATCGGTCCACGGCACCCAGGAGGGCGCGAGCAGCGAGGTGTCGCCCGGCAGCAGCGCCACTTCCAGCACCGTCGGGCCGCCTTCGACGCCGCGCGACAGCAGCACGGTCCAGGACCAGTCGGGATAGCCGGCCAGCGTCGACGCGTGCCGGATCGCCACGACCTGCGCCTGCCCGTCAGCGCCGCCCTCTGCCCGGGCATCCTGCACCTGGCCGACGGCACCGCGCGGCGCGACCTCGTCGAGCGCCGCCATCGCGAGCTCGAGCTCCTGCGCGGTCGGCGTGGTCGGCGCGGTCGGCTGGAGCGCAGCCGACTCCGAGGCGGCCGGCTCCGAGGCCGGAGTGGACTGCTCCTCGGTGACGACGGGCTCGGTGGCCTGGTCGGACTCAGGCGTCGAGGTCATCGGCGACCCTTCGCAGCATCTGCGCCACCGTCGAGCCGTGCGCAGCGCTCGGATAGCGGCCACGACGCAGGTCGTTTCCGATGGTGTCGAGCAGGCGCACGAGGTCCTCGACGATGATCGCCATGTCTTCGGTGTCGCGCCTTGCGGCCTTCACCGCGCTCGGGCCGATGACGCGCACCGACAGCGCCTGCGGACCGCGGCGGCCGTCGGCCACGCCGTACTCGATCTTGGCGCCAGGCTTGATCTGCACGCCCTCCGGCACCGCGGAGGCGTGCAGGAAGACCTCGCCGCCGTCATCGCCGGCGATGAAGCCGAATCCCTTGGCCTCGTCGAAGAACTTCACCCTGCCGGTCGGCATGGCACCCTCCCGCTGCGATCCTTGCGCGGCGCCCTGCCGCTGGCACCAGGGTAGTGGGGTCCGCTGATCCCGCCCGCCGCGATATCCTGGCCGGATGCCGAAGGCCAGGAGCAACCCGACGCAGCGCCCGAAGCAGCGCTCATCGCCGACCGCCCCCGCGCGCGAGTCGGGTCGCGATCGCTTCGAGCGGGTGCTCGCGATCCTGGTCGTGGTCTTCGGTGGCATAGCGCTGCTGGGCTTCGCCGCCACGCTGGCGCACGTGGCCTTCCGCGACGGCAACGCGTTCTTCGCCGGCATCGCGTGGCAGTACGCCTACTGGCTGCCGCTGGTCGCGCTGCCGCTGATGATCATCTGCGTCGTGGTCCTCGTGATCTCGAACGCGAGCGGCAAGGCGCGCAGCCGCTGATGCGCGTGGTCGAGCTCGCCGCCCGCATCCAGGCGATGACGGACGATGCGCTCGACATGCTCGTCGTCGAGCGGCAGGCGCCGCTGCAGCTCGCCTCCACGTTCGACCTCGCCGAGCACCTCGTCAAGGACGCGTCCGTGCAGCAGGCGCTCGCCTGGCGGACCGCTGCCGAGCTCGCGGCGCTCAGCGACGGCCGCTCCACACCGCGGCTCGACGCGCTGCTGCTGGGCGTCGATGGCGTCGCGCTCCCCCGGGTGCGCGAGCTCGCGGCGGCAGCGAGCATCGTTGCCACCGAGCCGCTCGTCGCGGTCGAGAGCGCGACCGCGCCGCAGACCGCGATCGACGAGACGATCAAGATCGCAGAGCTCGTGCACCGAGTCGCCGATGCCCCGATCGTGCTGCGCAGCCGCTCGCAGCTGCCGGCGGCGACCGCGCGCGCGCTGGCGGCCGCCATCGACGGCGATCCCGCGCGGCTGGAGGAGCGGCTGGAGCCCGCCGTGCTCGCCGGCCTCATCGACCGCCGCGACGGGCGGCTGCGCGCCACCGTCGATGCCGACGCATGGCTCGCCGCGCCGGTGCCCGAGCGCTGGTGCACGCTCGCGACCGCCTGGCTCGCCGCCACGCCCGACGCGCAGGCCGTCGCCGGCGATCCCCGCGCGGAGTTCCCGCTCGCCGACGCCGCGGTGCTCGCCGTTCGCGAGCGCCAGCATCGCCAGGCGCAGCGGCTCGGTCTCGCCGATCGCGGCGCCCCCACGATGCTCGGCGTCGACCTGCGGGAGCGCCCGGATGCCGCCCGCGCGGCGCTCGCGGCGCACGTGCCGCCGGCCACCGCCTCCGTCTATCTGCAGCCCGACCTCTCCGCCGTGGCGCCCGGTCCGCTCGAGGGTCGCGTGGAGACCAGGCTGCGCCGCATCGCCAGCATCGAGCGCGCCGGCATCGCCTCGCACTGGCGCATCAGCCCGCAGTCGATCGCCGCCGGCCTCGCCGCCGGGGATGACGCCGACAGCGTGCTCGCCTTCCTCGCCGAGATCTCGCTCACGGGGCTGCCGCAGCCGGTGACGTATCTCGTGCGCGACACCGCCGCGAAGTTCGGCTCCCTGCGCGTCCGGCCCGTCGACACGCGCACGGAGGGCGGCGCACGCTCGCAGGCGCGCAGCGATGACGAGCAGCTGATCCGCACCATCGCGGTCGACCGCGCGCTCGCGAACGCGGGTCCGCTGCAGACCGGCCCGCACCGGGTCACCTTCCGCACCAGCGCCGAGGAGGCGCTCGAGGCGCTGCTCGAGGAGCGCTACCCGGCCGTGCTGGAGGATGAGGCGGGCGAGCTCGTGCGGCGCACGCCCGAGCGCGCGCCTCGGCATACCCACGAGCGGCATCGACTGGTCGATCGCCTGCGCGACGCGGGCTTCGAGGTGGGCGAGCACGAGCGCGCCTGGCTCGAGCGGCAGCTGCAGGGCGCCATCCGCGACCGCATGCCCGTGCGCCTCACGGTCAGCACCGCCACCGACCCGGTCGACGTCGAGCTGGTGCCGCTCGCCGTCGCCAACGGCCGCCTGCGCGCCCGCGACGCGAACCGCGACATCGAGCGGACGCTGCCGCTGAGCGCCATCACGAAGGTCGCCGGCCTCGGCGCCGTCGACTGACCCCGCCTTCCCCCTCCCCCTCTCCCTGCGCCCGCCCGCCCGCCCGGCCGGGTCGCAGAAATGTCACAAGCGGTCGCCAAGACGGCCGGATGCCGACCGTTCGTGACAACTCTGCGCTCAGGCGCGCGCGGCCGCGCCGCGCGAGCGGCGCTCCAGGGCGGCCGGGTAGACTCGAAGGCTGTGACACTCCCAGGCCCCCTCATCGTGCAGTCCGACCGGACGGTGCTGCTCGAGGTCGCGCACCCGGATGCCGCCACGGCGCGACAGGCGCTGCAGGTGTTCGCCGAGCTGGAGCGCGCGCCGGAGCACATCCACACCTACCGCGTCACGCGCCTGGGCCTGTGGAACGCGCGCGCCGCCGGGCACACCGCCGACGAGATCATCGGCACCCTCGACACGCACGCCAAGTTCCCCGTGCCCCCGGGTGTCGCCCACGACATCCGCGAGACGATCGGCCGCTACGGCCGCCTGGTCATCGTGCGCGACGACGAGGGCCTGATGCTGCGCAGCGACGATCGCCCGGTGCTCGAAGAGGTGCGCCACTCCAAGCGCATCCAGCCGCTGCTCGGCGACCCGGTCGAGGGCGGCATCCGCATCATCGACTGGGCGCGCGGCGAGCTGAAGCAGCAGCTCGTCAAGCTCGGCTGGCCGGCTGAGGATCTCGCCGGCTACACGCCCGGCACGCCGCTCGAGATCGATCTGGTCGAGGACGGCTGGTCGATGCGGCCGTACCAGGCGGATGCGGTCACGCACTTCTCCAACGCGGGTTCGGGCGTCGTGGTGCTCCCCTGCGGCGCAGGCAAGACGATCGTCGGCGCGGCCGCGATGGCCGCCACCAACACCACCACGCTCATCCTGGTCACCAACACCGTCTCCGCGCGGCAGTGGCGCGCCGAGCTGCTCGCCCGCACGAGCCTCACCGAGGACGAGATCGGCGAGTACTCCGGGCAGTCGAAGGAGATCAAGCCGGTCACCATCGCGACCTACCAGATCCTCACCGTCAAGCGCGGCGGCGAGTACGCGCATCTCGGCGTGCTGGACGCGCTCGACTGGGGCCTGATCGTCTATGACGAGGTGCACCTGCTGCCGGCGCCGGTGTTCAAGCTCACGGCCGACCTGCAGGCCCGCCGTCGCCTCGGCCTCACCGCCACGCTGGTGCGCGAGGACGGTCGCGAGTCGGACGTCTTCAGCCTCATCGGCCCCAAGCGCTTCGATGCGCCGTGGAAGGAGATCGAGGAGCAGGGCTTCATCGCGCCGGCCGCGTGCTTCGAGGTGCGCATCACGCTCGACGAGGATGAGCGGCTCGAGTACGCCGCCTCCGGCGACCGCGACCGCTACCGCATCGCCGCATCGAGCCCGCGCAAGATCGACACCGTCAAGCGCGTGCTCGCCGAGCACCCGGACGAGCCGACGCTCGTGATCGGGCAGTACCTCGACCAGCTCGACGAGCTCTCGGCAGCGCTCGACGCGCCCCTCATCACCGGCGAGACGCCGGTGGCCGAGCGGCAGGAGCTCTTCCAGGCGTTCCGCGACGGCACCGAGCGGGTGCTGGTCGTCTCGAAGGTCGCGAACTTCTCGGTCGACCTGCCGGATGCGTCGCTCGCGGTGCAGGTCTCGGGCTCGTTCGGCTCCCGGCAGGAGGAGGCGCAGCGGCTCGGTCGCCTGCTGCGCCCGAAGGGCGGGCGGACGGCCAGCTTCTACACGATCGTCGCCCGCGACACCGTGGATCAGGAGTTCGCGCTCGGCCGGCAGCGGTTCCTCGCGGAGCAGGGCTACGCGTACACGATCCTCGACGAGCACGAGATCGGCGTGGCCGATCACGCCACCGCATGACGCTCTCAGGATACGCTCAGCAGACGGTCAGAGACTGAGGCAATGACTGAGCCGAGCGCCAAGATCCTGGTCGTCGACGACGAGCCCCACATCCGCGACCTGCTGACGACGAGCCTCCGCTTCGCCGGCTTCGACGTGCGCGCCGTCGGCGCGGGCGCCGCGGCGATCTCCGCGGTGCTCGACGACGAGCCCGACCTGATCCTGCTCGACGTGATGCTCCCCGACATCAGCGGCTTCGGCGTCACGAAGCGGCTCCGCGCATCCGGCTTCACCTCGCCCATCCTCTTCCTCACGGCGAAGGACGACACCGACGACAAGATCACCGGCCTCACGGTCGGCGGCGACGACTACGTGACCAAGCCGTTCTCGCTCGACGAGATCATCGCGCGCATCAAGGCGATCCTGCGCCGCACGATGGCCGAGTCCGACGAGGCGACCCTGCACGTCGGCGAGCTGGCGATGAACCAGGACACGCACGAGATCACGGTCGCGGGCGAGGAGATCGAGCTCTCCCCCACCGAGTTCAAGCTGCTGCGCTACCTGATGCTGAACGCCAACCGCGTGCTGTCGAAGTCGCAGATCCTCGACCACGTCTGGGAGTACGACTTCAACGGCGACGTCGGCATCGTCGAGTCCTACATCTCCTACCTGCGTCGCAAGATCGACGATCGCGTCAGCGAGCCCATGATCGTGACCAAGCGCGGCTTCGGCTACATGCTGAAGACGCCGAAGGCGTAGGTGCGCGCGACGCTGACGCGCCTGCTCGGCCGGATGTCGCTGGCCGGGCGGATCACGACGCTCATCATCGTCGTCATGACCTTCGGGCTCGCGCTCGCCGGCGTCGGCACGCTCTCGATCATCCGCGACTCGCAGGTCGCCGCGGTCGACCGCGACCTCGATCAGGCGATGCGCGCGTTCACCGACGAGGAGATCACGCGCTCCGACTCGCCGGAGCAGTGCGCGCTGGCGCAGCGCATGCCCAACATCTACTACCTGGGTGTGGCGGATGCGTCCGGGCAGGTGCTCTGCGACAACAAGCTGCCGGGGCCGACCAACCCCGACCTGTCCGGCATCACGCTCGGCACGGTCGCCGAGCAGCCCCGTGCCTTCACGCTGGGGTCGATCGATGGCCAGACCCAGTGGCGCACGCTGGTGGCGACCAGCACGGTGCAGGAGACCGGCGAGCTGCTGGTCTCGATCGTGGCGATCGACCTGACGACCACCGAGGAGACGACCGGCACCTTCACGCTGGTCTTCGGCGGCTTCTCCCTGCTCGCGGTGGTGCTCGGCGCCGCGCTCACGCGCATCCTGGCCGTCTCGACGCTGCGCAGCCTGCGCAAGACCGCCGCCGAGGCGCAGCGCTTCGCCGACGGCGACTACGACACCCGGCTCACCGGCGAGCCGCCGCGCACCGAGGTGGGCTCCCTGCAGCTCTCGCTCAACACCATGCTCGACCGCGTCGAGGCCGCCATCGAGCAGCGGGACGCCTCGGTGGCGCAGATGCGCCAGTTCGTCGGCGACGCCAGCCACGAGCTCCGCACGCCGCTCGTGACGGTGCGCGGCTACGCCGAGCTGTATCGGATGGGCGCGATCTCCGAGCCCGACGCCGTCAAGAACGCGATGGAGCGCATCGAGGGCGAGGCCAAGCGGATGGCACGCCTGGTGGAGGATCTGCTGCTGCTCGCGCGGCTGGACGAGCGCCGACCCCTTGACCTGCAGCCGCTCGACCTCGTGCCGCTGGTCAACGACGCCGCGAGCGACGCGCGCGTGAGCACGACGGACAGGACCGTCACGGTCATCCCCGTCGATGCGGATGCGCTCGGCCCGATCGCGGGCGATGACGACCGCCCGCCGACGGTCGAGGTGTTCGCGCCGCCACCGCTGCAGCCGCCCGCCATCGTGCAGGGCGACGAGCATGCGCTGCGGCAGCTGCTCTCGAACCTCATCGGCAACGCCACCCGCTACACGCCCGAGGGCACCCCGATCGAGCTCGGCGTCGGGGTGTCGAACCGCCGTCGCGAAGCGATCGCGATGGTGATCGACCACGGTGACGGCATCCCGGCCGAGCTGCGCGAACGCGTGTTCCAGCGCTTCTTCCGCACCGAGGTGTCGCGCGCGCGCGACACCGGCGGCACCGGCCTCGGGCTGGCGATCGTGCAGGGCATCGTGCGTGCCCACTCGGGCAGGGTCGACGTCGTCGAGACCCCGGGCGGCGGCGCCACGTTCAGGATCGCGATCCCGCTCGCCGACTCCGCCGCCGTCATGGCGCTCAGCCACCGACTGCGGCCGGAGACCACCGGCGGCCATCCACAGACCATCGGCACGCCGCACGGCTGACGGTCCCGCTCCCCTACCGTCTGCTCCTGAGCGCGGATGCTCCGCGCGGGAGTGAGGGGATCATGACCAGGTATGTCGTCGACGCGGAGGCCATCCACGGCGCCCACATCGCGGTGCGCGGCACCGCCAGCCGGGTGCAGTCGGAGGTCTCGGCGATGCACAGCCACCTGCAGGCGCTGCAGGACTCGTGGAGCGGCCAGGCGTCGGTCGCGTTCCAGGGCGTCGTCCAGGAGTGGCGGGCGACGCAGGTGCGTGTGGAGGAGTCGCTCGCGGCGATCAACGAGGCGCTCGCGCACGCCGGCCGGCAGTACGACGAGGTCGAGCAGGGCAACCTGCGCATGTTCGCCGCCTAGCATCCCCGTCGCCTCACGAGACCGGACCCGCCTGCCGCAGGTCGAGGAGCACGCTGCCGCAGGCAGCGCGCGTCACGAGACCGGACGCCGTGCCGTAGGTTCCATCCCGCAGGTCGGGGCTGCACCCCGCAGGTCGGGGCTGCACCCCGCAGGTCGAGGAGCACGCTGCCGCAGGCAGCGCGCGTCACGAGACCGGACGCCGTGCCGAGCGGAGGACGCGTCGCGAACGGAGGACGATCCGTCCTCTGCTCGTGACGGATCGCGGATGCGTCCTCCGTTGGTGGCGCAGAGCGTCCGGTGACGCGGAGTGTCCGGCGACGCTGAGTGTGCGGCGACGCAGAGCGCCCGGCGACGCAGAGCGCCGGGCAACGCGGAAGGGCCCCAGCATTGCTGCTGGGGCCCTTCCATAGTGGAGCTCCTGGGTCTCGTGACGCGTGCGGCACTGCGTGCCGCGCGCTCCTCGAGCCTGATGCCTCCGCGCTCAGGCCCGCTGTGCGGACCTGAGCGCTACGACATCAGAAGTCCATGCCGCCCGTGGGGTCGGCCGGCATCGGCTGCGACTTCTCGGGCTTCTCGGCGACGACTGCCTCGGTGGTGAGGAAGAGGCCGGCGATCGACGCGGCGTTGGCCAGCGCGGAGCGCGTGACCTTCACCGGGTCGGAGATGCCCGCGGCGAGCATGTCGACGTACTCACCCGTCGCGGCGTTGAGGCCGAAGCCCACCTCGAGGTTGCGCACCTTCTCGGCCACGACGCCCGGCTCGAGGCCGGCGTTGAGGGCGATCTGCTTCAGCGGAGCGTCGACGGCGACCTTGACGATGTTCGCGCCGGTCACCTCGTCGCCCGAGAGCTCGAGGCCCTCGAACGCGCTCTTGGCGGCCTGGATGAGCGCAACGCCACCACCGGCGACGATGCCCTCCTCGACAGCAGCCTTCGCGTTGCGGACGGCGTCCTCGATGCGGTGCTTGCGCTCCTTGAGCTCGACCTCGGTCGCAGCGCCGGCCTTGATGACGGCGACGCCACCGGCGAGCTTCGCGAGGCGCTCCTGGAGCTTCTCGCGGTCGTAGTCGCTGTCGGTGTTCTCGATCTCCTGGCGGATCTGACGCACGCGGCCCGCGATGGCGTCGGCTTCGCCGGCGCCCTCGACGATCGTGGTCTCGTCCTTGGTGATGACGACCTTGCGCGCACGGCCGAGCATGTCGAGGGTCGTGTTCTCGAGCTTGAGGCCGACCTCCTCGGAGATGACCTGGCCGCCCGTGAGGATCGCCATGTCGGCGAGCATCGCCTTGCGGCGGTCGCCGAAGCCGGGAGCCTTGACGGCGACCGACTTGAAGATGCCACGGATCTTGTTCACGACGAGCGTCGCGAGCGCCTCACCGTCGACGTCCTCGGCGATGATGACGAGCTGCTTGCCCGCCTGGATCACCTTGTCGACGACCGGGAGGAGGTCCTTGATGTTCGAGATCTTCGAGTTGACGATCAGGACGTAGGGGTCCTCGAAGACCGTCTCCTGGCGCTCGGGGTCCGTGACGAAGTACTGCGACAGGAAGCCCTTGTCGAAGCGCATGCCCTCGGTCAGCTCGAGCTCGGTGCCGAAGGTGTTCGACTCCTCGACGGTGACGACGCCCTCCTTGCCGACCTTGTCGATGGCCTCGGCGATGAGCGCGCCGATCTCGGGGTCAGCGGCAGAGATCGCGGCCGTGGCGGCGATCTCCTCCTTGGTCTCGACCTCCTTGGCGTTCTTGAGCAGCTGCTCGGAAACAGCTGCGGCAGCCTTGTCGATGCCGCGCTTGAGGCTGATCGGGTCAGCACCGGCCGCGACGTTGCGCAGGCCCTCGCGGACGAGCGCCTGAGCGAGCACCACCGACGTGGTCGTGCCGTCACCGGCGACGTCGTCGGTCTTCTTCGCGACCTCCTTGACCAGCTCTGCGCCGATCCGCTCGTAGGGGTCCTCCAGCTCGATCTCCTTGGCGATCGAGACGCCATCGTTCGTGATGGTGGGGGCGCCCCACTTCTTCTCGAGCACGACGTTGCGGCCGCGCGGCCCGAGGGTCACCTTCACCGCGTCGGCGAGCTGGTTGAGTCCACGCTCGAGCCCGCGGCGGGCCTCTTCGTCGAATGCGATCATCTTTGCCATTGCAGTCTCGTCCCTCCTGGACGCCAGTACGTTCAACTGGCACTCCATCAGCGGGAGTGCCAATCGCAAGTCTGGCACTCGTCGTGGTCGAGTGCAAGCGCGCGAGCGGTGCCGTGTCGGCGGCGGATGCTCGGATCCCGACGGCGAGGCCCGCTACGGCGCCGGCGTCTCGGTGACGGGGGCGTGGTCGACGTCCCCGTCGTCGCGCGGCTCCGCGCTCGGTGCCGTGTTGACGGCATCCGGGGCCACCACGATCGTGATGGGCGTGCCCGAGAGACGGCCGTCCGACTGCTGCTCCGTGCCCACGCCGAGCTGGACGGCGAGTCCGCGGGCGATCGGAGCGAGCGCCTCGTCGTCGAACCAGACCACGGTCGTCTCGCTCGTCTCCGTGCTGCCCGCGGTCGCCACGACGTCCCAGCCGGCGTCCGCGAGCGCTTGGCCGACGCCGGCCGCGAACGCGGGCTCCCCGGAGCCGTCGAGCACGGTGATGGATGCGTCGAGCGCGGGATCGATGGCGCTCGGATCCGTCACCACCGCGGGCTGCGTCGGCTCGGCTGTGACCACCTCGCGCGGGCGCAGCGCGTCGAGCGCGAAGAGGCCGATCGCGGCCAGCACGATCGCAGCCGCCAGCGCGCCGAGCAGGATCGCCCAGCGCGGCCACCGCCTGGTGGCGCTGGAACGATGGGCGCCGACGCGGAGCGTGCGGCTCATCGCGCCTCGCGCAGCCGCAGCAGCCGGCGCACCAGCATCGGGTCGTGACGCAGCGCCGTCTCGGTCTCGAGGCATCCGTCGAGCACCTGGTAGTAGCGCGTCGTGCTCCATCCGAACTCGGCGCGGATGGCACGCGCTTTCGCCCCGCCGTGGTTCACCCAGCCGGCCTCGAAGTCGAGCAGGCGCCGGATGCGCTCCTCGCGCGCCGAGGCGAGGTCGTGAGCCTCGGCATCCGACCCCCGGCCGTCCGGCTCGGATGTCCGTGACTCGGCGCTCGCGAATGCCAGCGCCGCGGCCTCGTCCGTCGCGGCCTCACGGCGCGAGCGCGCATGCGTTCGCGGGTCGATGGCCATGCCCCGATCCTACGACCGGGCAACCGTTCCGCCTGGCGCGAAACGCATGCGCGGCGGTCGTACGCTGGAGGCATGAGCGAATCCGTGCAGCGGTCCGACGCCGAGTGGCGCGCCGCACTCTCCCCCGAAGCCTTCAAGGTCCTGCGCGAGGCAGGCACCGAGCGTCCGTGGACGGGCGCGCTGCTCGACGAGCAGCGCCAGGGTGTGTACACCTGCGGCGCGTGCGGCAACGAGCTGTTCCGCGACGAGACGAAGTTCGACGCCGGCTGCGGCTGGCCGAGCTTCTACGAGACGGTGCGCGAGGATGCCGTCGAGCTGATCGAGGACCGCACCCTCGGCATGGTGCGCACCGAGGTGCGGTGCGCGAACTGCCACAGCCACCTGGGGCACATCTTCGACGATGCACCGCAGACGCCCACGGGCGACCGCTACTGCATGAACTCGCTGGCGCTGAACTTCACGCCCGAGGACTGACCGCCGCGCGGCCGCGCGCGGGCCGCCGGATCGACGACACCGCCACCGCCGCGATCGTCAGTGCAGCACCCGCGAGCGACCACACCGTCACCGGCTGCTCGGCCGGGAACAGCAGGTCGAGCGCGAGCGAGCCGACCACCTGCCCGCAGATGACCGCGAGGCCGAGCGCCAGCACGCCCAGGTGGTGCACGGCGACCGAGCTGAGCGCGACGAAGATCACGCCGAGCGCGCCGCCGACGTAGAGCCAGGGCTCCGCGGGCAGCGGCTGCCACCCCTTGCCCGCGAGCGTCTGCACCGCGACGACCAGTCCGAGGGCCAGGGTGCCGACCGCGAAGTTCTGGGCGGCCTGCGTGATCGCCGAGCGCGTGTGCCGCTGCACCAGACCCGCCATCGCCTGCTGCAGCGCCTGGAGCAGGCCGGCGGCGAAGGGCAGCACCACCAGCCAGACGCCGTCGAGCTGCCCCGTGCCGACCAGCGCGAGGCCGACCGCCACGAGCGCCAGCATCGCGCCGATGACGCGTGGCGCCGTGATCGGCTTGCGCGCCAGGCCACCGAAGGCCATCCGGTCGACCGCGAGTCCGCTGATCGTCTGACCGGCGACGACTCCGACCGTGAAGAGCGCGACGCCGATCGTGCCGACCACGAGGCCCTGCGTCGCGACCAGGAAGGCGCCGATGAAGCCGGTCGAGAGGTACCACCACGGCAGCGAGCCGTCGCGCACGCCGCTGATGAGCCTGCGCATGCCGGCGCGGTCGCGCTTCGACAGCGCCAGCACCACTGCGAGCAGGATGCAGCCGACCACGAACGAGATGAACGCCGCGAGGATGCCGTGCTCGAGCCGCACGCCCAGCTCACCGTTCACCCTGCCCTGCGCGGCGAGCCCGGCACCGGCGAGCACCGCGACCAGCGTCCACGCGAGCGCGCCGCGGTGGTCGGGCTCGGTCACCGGGGCGGGCGCGGCGGCGGTCGAAGGCTGCTCAGTCACCGGTCAAGCCTAGAGCGCCCCGCCGACCGCGCATGCGGCCGCACCTCCGACCCACCTAGAATGGCTCGGTGCCGCCAGCGCGGCAGGCCTCCTTAGCTCAGTGGTAGAGCAACGCTCTTGTAAAGCGTAGGTCGTCAGTTCAATCCTGACAGGGGGCTCCCCTGCTTCGAGCGCGAGCGCAGCAGCGTGTTGGGTTGTTGCAGGCAGCGGCGGCGATCAGTGCAACAACCTGACACGCTCGCACCGCGGACGCCGTCGCTGGCGCGCGGCAACTAGGGCAGCTGCGCGGGGTCGGCGATGAACGCCTCCAGCGCCGCCGCATCGCTCACATCGCCCGCGAAGCTGACGCCGTCGACCATCACGGTCGGCACGCCGCGCAGCGGCTCGGTGCCCTGCAGCGGCGCATCGATCGCGCGCACCGTCGCCTGCCGCACCCACCAGGCGAACTGCGCCGACTCGACGCATGCGGCGACGTCGGCGCCCTGCTCGGCAGCCAGCGCCGAGACCTCGCTCGCCTCGAAGGCTCGCTCCTGCAGGTGCGCGAGCAGCGCCGTCTGGAAGGGGCGGTAGACGTCGGGCGACTGATCGGCGACGCAGGCCAGTGCGTTCGCGCCCAGGGTGGACGCGTAGCCGCTGTCGATCGAGTCGCCGAGCGCGACCGGCAGGTAGGCGACGCGCGCCTGGCCGCTGTCGGCCATCGCGGTCAGCATCGCGCCGCTGGCAGCCAGCAGCCGGTCGCAGTACTCGCAGTTCGCGTCGATCACCACCAGAACGTCGCGCGCGTCGCCGGCGGTCTCCACGCCCGCGGGCTCACCGTCGGCCGGCACCGGATCCGCCGCGACGGCGCCGGCGCCATCGAACGCGATGGCGTCGGCCATGTTGGCCGGGCCGTCGGCGGCGGTGAGTGTGACGATCTGCCCGCCCATGGCCTGCTGGATGGTCTCCAGCTGCGGATCGCGGATCACCCACCGACCCGACACCAGCACCGTCTGCTCCTGCAGCTGGCGCTGCGTCGCGATGGCCTGCGCCGCATCGCCATCGGCGGCGAGGATCAGCTCGGTGTCGGCGCCGCAGCTCGCGACCACCGGCTCGTCGTCCGAAGCGCGGTACTGCTCGACGAGCTCGCCGCACTCGCCGCCGGCAGCGAGGTAGGCGGCACCGAGCTCACCGATCGTCGTGATCGGCGGTGGAGGCTCCGAGGCGCACCCGACCAGCAGGGCGAACGCGATCAGCGCGGCCCCGACCGGTCGGGCGGCTCGCAGCATCAGCCCTCGTCTGCGGGCTCGGTGTCGGCCGGAGCCTCGGTGGGCTCGGGCGTCTCCGTGGGCTCACCCGAGAGCTGGCCGGCGGTCGCGGTGACGAATGCCGAGAAGCCTGCGGCGTCGGATGCGGCACCGGGGTACTGCTGGCCGTTGACGAGCACCGTCGGGGTGCGGTCGGCGACCACGCCATCGGTGCCCGGCAGCGGCTGCGTGCCGGCGCGCACGGTGGCGTTCTCCGCCCAGCTCATGAAGCGACCCTCGGTGATGCAGTCGGCGAGCCCGCCGGAGGTGTCGATGCCGGCACCCTCGGCGACGCCCACGATCTCCTCGTTCGACAGGCCCGCGGTGGATTCCGCCGGCTGGTTGTCGTACATCGCGCTGTTGAAGTCCCAGAACTGATCGGGCGCGAACTCGGCGACGCAGCCCGCAGCCGAGGCGGAACGGGTGGAGAACTTGGTGCCCAGCGATGCACGGTCGAGGATCGCGATGGGATGGATCTCCACGGTCGCGGCACCGGTGGACATGAGCTGCTCGAGCGTCGCGCGGTTGGCCTCATCGAAGGCGCCGCACACCGGGCACATGTAGTCCTGGTAGATCTCGATCTGGATGATGTCCTGGCGCGGCTCGGTCGGCACCGGCTCGGCCTCCGCGGGCACGGCGTCCGTGCGCTCGGCGACGAAGTCCTGCCCGATGACGATGCCGTTCGACGCCATGTTCTCCGGCCCGGGACCGGCGGGACGGATGCTGTTGACGATCACGATCGCGACGATGGCGACGATGGCCACGGCAGCGACGATGATGCCACCGACGGTCAGCCCCTTCTTGAGGCGCTCCCTGCGACGGCGCTCCTCCTGCATCTTCCTGGCCTGGTCGCGCGCCTGCGCGCGGCGCTCGTTCTTCGTCAGCTTCTCGCTCATGCGTCCTTGTCCTGCGGTCGGCCGGGAATCCGGCATGCGGCGCGATCGGGTCACGCACCGTCCTCTAGGGTACCGGGCACCCGGCGTGCAAAGATGTCCGCACGGGCACCGTCGCCCGTCTTCGCACAACGGATCGTCCGGCACGTACCTGCCGGTGGGAGGAAACAACAATGGCGTCTGTGACGTTCGACAAGGCTTCGCGGGTCTACCCGGGAAGCACGAAGCCCGCTGTGGATCAGATCGACCTGGAGATCGCCGACGGCGAGTTCCTGGTGCTGGTCGGCCCGTCCGGCTGCGGCAAGTCCACCACCCTGCGCATGCTCGCCGGCCTCGAAGAGGTCAGCGACGGTCGCATCCTGATCGGTGACCGTGACGTCACCGACATGCCCCCGAAGGACCGCGACATCGCGATGGTCTTCCAGAACTACGCGCTCTACCCGCACATGACGGTCGCCGAGAACATGGGCTTCGCGCTCAAGATCGCCGGCGTCGCCAAGGAGGAGCGGGCGAAGCGCGTCGAGGAGGCCGCTAAGCTGCTCGACCTCGAGCCCTACCTCGGCCGCAAGCCGAAGGCGCTCTCCGGCGGTCAGCGCCAGCGCGTCGCCATGGGTCGCGCGATCGTGCGCCAGCCGCAGGTGTTCCTGATGGATGAGCCGCTGTCCAACCTCGACGCCAAGCTGCGGGTGCAGACGCGCACGCAGATCGCGTCGCTGCAGCGCCGCCTCGGCGTCACCACGGTCTACGTCACCCACGACCAGACCGAGGCGCTCACCATGGGCGACCGCATCGCGGTGCTCAAGGACGGCCTGCTGCAGCAGGTGGGCACGCCGAGCGATCTCTACGGATCGCCCGCCAACGTGTTCGTCGCAGGCTTCATCGGCAGCCCGGCCATGAACCTGATGGAGCTGACCGTCAGCGACCAGGGTGCGCACTTCGGCAACCACCTGGTGCCCATTCCGCGCGAGCAGGTCTCGGGCGCGAAGGACGGCGTCATCGTGGGCGTCCGCCCCGAGGACGTCAACGTCGCCGAACAGGGCGATGGCCTGCCGGTGGAGGTCGATCTGGTCGAGGAGCTCGGCGCAGACGGCTACCTCTACGGGCACGCGGATGTCGAGGGCAAGCGCGTCGACATCGTCGCCCGCGTCGACGGCCGCAACCACGCCAAGCTGGGTGACACGGTCTACATCACGCCCGACCCGACGCACCTGCACGTCTTCGACAAGGCGACCGGCAACCGCCTCTGAGTCACTCCCGCAATGGCCCCGACCTCGGTCGGGGCCATTGCTGTGCTCGGCGCGGCACGCGCCTACGATTGCGGCATGCCCTCGGATCTGCGCATCACCTCGTCGCTCATGGATGCGACGCTGCTCGACCTGCCATGGCACCTCCCGCTCGACGAGTGGACCGAGGACGACGTGGTGCAGCTGCCGAAGGGCATCTCCCGCCACCTCGTGCGCTTCGCCCGCGTGAGCGGCCGCGTGGTCGCGATCAAGGAGACCACCGCCGAGATGGCCAACCGCGAGTACGCCATGCTGCGCCAGCTGCAGCGCCTCGAGGTGCCGTGCGTCGAGCCGCTCGCGGTCATCGCCGAGCGCACCAGCGAGGACGGCGAGCCGCTCGCGGCGGTGCTCATCACGCGCCACCTGCGCTTCTCGCTCCCCTACCGCGCGCTCTACAGCGCGGCGATGCAGGCCGCGACCGCGCAGCGCCTCGTCGATGCGCTCGCCGGACTGCTGGTGCGGCTGCACCTCGTCGGCTTCTACTGGGGCGACGTGTCGCTGTCGAACACGCTCTTCCGACGGGATGCGGGCTCCTTCGCGGCCTACCTGGTGGACGCCGAGACCGGCACCATCGAGCCGAACGGGCTCTCCGACGGGCGCCGTGACGACGACCTCGAGGTCGCCCGCGTCAACATCGCCGGCGAGCTGCTCGACCTCGCGGCCGGCGGCCGCCTCGACGACGCGATCGACCCGGTCGCGGTGGCCGGTTCGATCGTGCAGCAGTACAACTCGCTCTGGCACGAGCTGCACAGCGACCAGGTCGTGCCCGCCTCCGAGCGCTACCGCATCCGGGACCGCATCGAGCGCCTGAACGCGCTCGGCTTCGACATCGGCGAGCTCGCCATCAGCACCACCGACGGCGGCACGAAGGTCGCCATCCAGCCGAAGGTCGTCGACCCGGGCCACCACCACCGCCGATTGCAGTCGCTCACGGGCATCGACGCGCAGGAGAACCAGGCTCGGCGGCTGCTGAACGACCTCGACGAGTACGTCGCCGTGCAGCACCACCTACGACCGACGGTCGGCGAGGATGCGCTCGCCAACGAATGGTTCGAGCGCGTCTTCTCGCGCGTGGTCGCGGCCGTGCCGATCGAGCTGCGCGGCAAGCTCGAGGGCCCGCAGGTCTTCCACGAGGTGCTCGAGCACCGTTGGTTCCTCTCGGAGCAGCGGCAGCGGGAGGTCACGACCCAGGAGGCGACCGAGAGCTACATCGAGACCCAGCTCGCCTTCCGGCGCGACGAGGCCGCCCTGCTCGACGTGCCGGTCACCGTGACGATGCCGATCGTCACGCCAGCGGAGCCGGACGACGACGAGGACGAGGCCGATTGGCGCGATCTCGTCTGAGCGCTACCGGTGCGAGCGGATCTTCGCGACCTCGTAGAGGGTGACGGATGCCGCGATGCCCGCGTTCAGCGACTCGGTCATCGACTCGATCGGGATCGAGACGATCGCGTCGCAGGTCTCGGCCACCAGGCGCGAGATGCCCTTGCCCTCGCTGCCGACGACCACGATGAGCGGTCCATCGGCGAGCTCGAGCTCGTGCAGCGGCACGTCGCCGTCGCCGTCCAGCCCGATCACGAACATCCCCTCGCCCTTGAGCTCCTTGAGCGTGGCGGTGAGGTTCGAGGCCATCGCGACCGGCACGCGCGCGGCGGCGCCGGCGGAGGTCTTCCAGGCGCTCGCGGTCACGCCGACCGAGCGGCGCTGCGGCACGATCACGCCCTGCGCGCCGAAGGCGGCGGCGGAGCGGATGATCGCACCCAGGTTGCGCGGGTCGGTGACGCCGTCGAGCGCGATGAACAGCGGGTTCTGGCCGCGGCTGCGCACGGTCTCCAGCAGGTCGGAAGGGTGCGCGTACTTGTAGGGCGGCACCTTGAGCGCCACGCCCTGGTGCACGCTGTCGTGGCCGGAGATGCGGTCGAGCTCGGGCCGCATGACCTCCATGACCGGCACGCCCCGCTTGTTCGCGAGCGAGAGGATCTCCTTGACGCGGTCATCCATCTCGAGCCGAGCCGCGAGGATCAGCGCGGTGGCGGGGATCTTCGCCTTCAGCGCCTCGAGCACGGAGTTGCGGCCGGTGACCAGCTCGGAGTCGTCCTTCGCCGAGGAGGGCTTGCGGTGACGCGGCGGCTCCGGCTTGCGGCCGCTCTTGCCTGCGACGGCCTCGTAGCGCTCACGCGCCGCCTTCCGCTGGCCGGCTGGATGCCAGGAGCGATCCTCCGCCTTCGGCGTCGGGCCCTTGCCCTCGAGGGACTTGCGGCCGTGACCGCCGGTGCCCTTCAGCGGGCCCTTCTTGCGCGCGGGACGCTGCGGCTTGCTCATGCGATGCTCCAAGTGGTGGTGTCTTTGCCGTCCTCGACGAGGATCCCGGCTGCCGCGAGCGTGTCGCGGATGCGATCGGAGGCGGCGAAGTCCTTTGCCGCACGAGCCGCGCGGCGCTCTGCCAGCAGCGTCTCGACGAGGTGGTCCAGGGCGATGGTCTGCGGGGAGGCGCCGGACTCGGCCGACACTCCAGATTGCCACACCGAGTCCGCCGGGTCGAGTCCCAGCACGCGCAGCATCGCGCGCACCTCGCCGGCGCGAGCGAGCGCGGCCGCCTGATCGCCCGCATCCAGGGCCGCATTCGCGCTGCGCGTGGCGTCATGCAGCACGGCCACTGCCTGCGGTGTGGAGAGGTCGTCGTCCATGGCCGCAGCGAACGCATCCGGCACCGCGGCATCTGCCAGCTCGCCCACCCGGGCGGCGCGCTCGAGCATCGACTCGATGCGGCCGAACGCGGCTTCGGCCTCCGCGAGCGAGCCGCCGGCCAGGCTGCCGTCGGCGGTGCGCAGATCGATCGTCGAGCGGTAGTGCGGGGCGACGAGGAAGTAGCGGGCGACGATCGGGCGCACCTGGCGCAGCAGGTCGGCGGCGAAGATCGAGTTGCCCAGCGACTTCGACATCTTCTCGCCGTCGACGCTGACGAGCCCGTTGTGGCTCCACACCTGCGCGAATCCGAGGCCCGCGGCGGCCGACTGCGCCAGCTCGTTCTCGTGGTGCGGGAACCGCAGATCGAGGCCGCCGCCGTGGATGTCGAAGGCGTCGCCGAGGTATCGGCGCGACATTGCCGAGCACTCGATGTGCCATCCGGGGCGTCCGGGACCCCATGGCGAATCCCACGAGGCCGATGCCGGCTCGTCATCCTTCCGCGCCTTCCAGAGGGCGAAGTCGCGCGGGTCGCGCTTGCCGCGCGGGTCGGCGTCGGCGGCCGACTCCATCTTGTCGATCGATTGGCGCGTGAGCGCGCCGTAGGCGGGCCAGGAGCGCACGTCGAAGTAGACGTCGGCGGAGCCGTCGAGCGCCGGATAGGCGTGGCCGCGCTCGATGAGCAGGGCGATGAGCGCATGCATCTCGGGCACGGATGCGGTGGCGCGCGGCTCGTAGGTGGGCGCGAGCACGCCGACGGCCCGGTAGGCGGCCGTGAACTCGAGCTCGACGCGGTACGCCAGCGCCCACCACGGCTCGTCGGTGGCGCCCGCGAGCACCTTGTCGTCGATGTCGGTGACGTTGCGCACGAAGGTCACGTCGTGGCCGCGGTGCGTCAGCCAGCGGCGCCACACGTCGTAGGCGACGGCGCTGCGCACGTGGCCGATGTGCGGCGAGGACTGCACGGTCGGCCCGCAGACGTACATCGACACGGCACCGGGTCGCAGAGGACGCAGGGCGACGACGGCCTGCTGCTTCGAGTCGTAGATGCGCACGGTCACGGCTCCCAAGGCTAGTGGGCCATCCCGCCGCTCGAGGAGGCGCCGCCCCCTCAGCCGCAGGTCGAGCCGGCGGCCCCCCACCGTAGGTCGAGACGGCGGCGGCCCGCAGGGACGCCGCCGTCTCGAGACCGGGCAGGCGCGTCGCATCCGGTCTCGTGACGCGGACGGCTCCGCCGCCCGCTCCTCGACCTACGGGGTTGCCCGCGGGCGGCTCCGCCGCCCGCTCCTGGACCTCGGGCGTGGGGGCTACGGGAGGCGGCGGATGAGGGCGGTCGCGACCGCCTGCACGCCCTCGCCGCGGCCGATCGCGCCCAGGCCGTCGGTCGTGGTGCCGGCGACGCTGACGGGCGCGCCGACCATCGCCGTGAGCACGCGCTGCGCCTCGTCCCGTCGCGGCCCGATGCGCGGCCGGTTGCCGAGTACCTGCACCGCCACGTTGACCGGTGCCCAGCCGTGCTCGGCGAGCCGCTCGACGGCGGCGCGCACGAAGACCTCACCGAAGGCCCCGGCATGCTGCGGATCGTCGACGCCGACGAGTCCGCCGATGTCGCCGAGCCCCGCCGCGCTCAGCAGCGCATCGACGATCGCGTGACAGACGACATCCCCGTCGGAGTGGCCGGCGAGTCCCTGCCCCTCCCACGCGAGTCCGGCGAGCCGCAGCGGGCCGTCGCCGCCGAAGCCGTGCACGTCGACGCCGACGCCGGTCCTGATCTCGATCGTGGGCTCGCTCATGGTCGTCTCCGTCACCGGGCCCTCGTCGGCAGCCAGCAGCAGCTCGGCACGCTGCGCATCGGCCTGCGTCGTGATCTTGAACGCGAGCTCGGAGCCCTCGACGGGCACGACCGTCTCGCCGAGCGCCTGCACGAGCTGCGCGTCGTCCGTGGAGGTCGCGCGCGCAACGCCGGCCGCGGCATACGCCCGCCGGAGCAGGGCGGTATCGAATCCCTGCGGCGTCTGCATCGCGCGCAGCCGGGAACGGTCGACGATCCCGCCCAGCTCGCCGTCGCTCGCCTCGCGCACGGTGTCGACGACCGGCAGCACCGGCACGACGGCGCGCGCGCCCGCGTGCAAGGCGGCCATGACGCGCTCGACCTGCGTCAGCGGCATGAGCGCGCGAGCTGCGTCGTGCACCAGCACCCAGCGGGCGTCGCCCGCGGCGGCAAGCCCTGCCGCGACGGAGTCGGCCCTGGTCGCGCCGCCGGCCACCACCGTGGCAGCGGCGCTGGCACCCGCGGACACACCCATCCCGGCGCGCTCGGCGATCGCGGCGGCATCCGCCTCCCAGCCCTCGGGCACCACGAGCACGACCGCGGCGTCGAGGCCCGCGAGGCCGCGCAGGGCGTGCTCGAGGATGGTCGCTCCGGCAACCTCCGCGAAGGCCTTGGGCACGCCGCGACCCAATCGGGTGCCGCTGCCTGCGGCAACGACGATCAGCGCGGTGTCCACAGCCGACAGCCTAGGGCGGCAGCGGCGGCCGTCCCGCTCGGGACGGGCGGAAACCAGAACGGCACCCGCACACAGGGTGCAGGTGCCGTCGCGGTCAGTCGAGTGTCAGCTCGCGGGGGCCAGTGCCGCGTCGAGGCGGGCTGCCGCGGCATCCTCGTCGGTCTTCTCGGCGAGCGCGAGCTCGGAGACCAGGATCTGGCGCGCCTTCGCCAGCATGCGCTTCTCGCCGGCCGAGAGGCCGCGATCCTGGTCGCGGCGGCTGAGGTCGCGCACGACCTCGCTCACCTTGATCACATCGCCGGAAGCGAGCTTCTCGACGTTCGCCTTGTAGCGGCGGGCCCAGTTGGTGGGCTCCTCGGTGAAGTCGGCGCGCAGCACCTCGAACACGCGGTCGAGGCCCTCCTCGCCGATGACATCGCGGACGCCGACCATGTCGACGTTGGCGGCGGGGACCTCGATCGTCAATCCGCCCTGCGCAACGTTGAGCTTGAGGTACGTCATCTCGATGCCCTTGACCTTGCGGACCTTGACCTCGGTGATCGTCGCAGCGCCGTGGTGGGGGTAGACGACTGTCTCTCCGACCTCAAAGTTCATCGAATGCTCCTCGTCATAGCCAGAACCTTGATTTTATCACAGCGTGTCGCTCGCCAGCGCCTTGCACCAAGTGGTTGGATCACGCCTCGCGCGCCTACCGTAGAGGCATGCCCCGACCTCAGCGACCGACCCGCAGCTATGCGACCGACCCGCTCACGCGCGCCGTGCGCGTCGTCGCGCTCGTCGGCGTCGCGAGCATCGCGGTCTGGCTGCTGCTGCTCTATCCCGCGCTCCCGCAGCGCGTGCCGACGCACTTCGACGCCGGCGGCACGGCCGACGCGTGGGGCGACAAGTCGAACGTGCTGCTGCTCATCGCCGTGTTCGTCGTGATGTCGGGAGCGATCGCCTGGCTCTCGACGAAACCGCACTGGGCCAACTATCCCGCCGCGGTCACGCCGTCGAACGCGCAGCGGCTCTATCGCGAGGCCGAGCGGATGCTGGCGTGGCTGCTGGTGCCCATCGCGGTGCTGTTCGCGGGCATCGCGCTGAGCCAGCTGTCCGTGCCCGCTGCGCCGCTGCTGCTGCTCGGCACGGGAGGCTTGCTCGCGGTCACGGCCATTGGGGTCGCGCGCCTGCTGCGCGCGGCTTGAGCCCGCCCCGCAGCCGACACGCCACGCACTAGACTGTCTGCATCCGCGCCACCTCCCCCGGGCGGGCGCCAGCATCACCTGTCGAAAGGGTCCCCGTGCAGCCTCGCATCGCCGCCGCAGCAGCCGCAGCCGTCGTCGTCGCCTTCGCCGCGACCGGATGCAACCTCGTCACACCGCAGGCGACGCTGATCGAGTACGACCCCTCCGACGGCGTCTCGGGTACCACGGGCACCGTCATGATCCACAACGCGATGCTCATCGGTGAGCCCGGCGGCGACGAACTGAGCCTCGCGGCCACGTTCACGAACGATGGCGAGGCGACGTTCGTCGAGGTGCGCTACGAGGACGCGGTCGAGCAGGTGCGCGTGCCGGAGGGCGTCACGACCTACGGCTTCCCCGAGCAGCAGCTGATCCTCCCCTCGTCGGACGACCTCACCTTCGGCTCGCTGCAGAACGTCGCGTTCACGGCCGACGGCGCCGAGCCGGCCGGCCTGCGCGTACCCGCGATCTCGACCGAGGTCGTCGGCTACGAGACGCTCGCTCCGGCCGCCGAATAGCGCTCAGCGCTCGAAGCGGTAGCCGAGCCCGCGCAGCGTCGCGACGCGGACCGGGTTGGCGGGATCCTCCTCGATCTTCGCCCGCAGCCGCTTGATGTGCACGTCGAGCGTCTTGGTATCGCCGAAGTAGTCGCTGCCCCAGACGCGGTCGATCAGCTGCGCCCGCGTCAGCACGCGCCCGGCGTTGCGCATGAGGTACTCGAGCAGCTCGAACTCTCGCAGCGGCATCGCCACGGGCTCGCCGGCGACGTGCACCGTGTGGCTGTCGGCGTCGAGCCGCACCCGCCCGATCTCCACCACGTCGTCATCGTCGTCCTCCTCGACGGCGCGACGTCGGAGCACGGCGCGGATGCGCGCGACCAGCTCGCGCGTCGAGTACGGCTTGGTGACGTAGTCGTCGGCCCCCAGTTCGAGCCCGACCACCGTGTCCACCTCGCTGTCCTTCGCCGTCACCATGATGATCGGCACCTGCGAGCGCTGGCGCATGAGCTTGCACACCTCGGTGCCGCTGCGGCCGGGGAGCATGAGGTCTAGCAGCACCAGATCGGCGCCCTGCTCCTCGAACATGTCCAGCGCGCGGATGCCGTCGGCGGCGTGCGCCGTCTCGTAGCCCTCGAGCTCGAGCAGGTAGGCGAGCGGCTCGGCGAGCGCGATCTCGTCCTCGACGATCAGGATGCGCGTCATGCGTTCTCCTTGCGGGTTGCTGTTGCCGCTGCGACCGGGAGCCGCAGGGTGAAGGTGGAGCCCTGGCCGGGATGCGACCACAGTCGCACCTCGCCCCCGTGGCTGATGGCGACGTGCTTGACGATGCTGAGGCCGAGGCCGGTGCCGCCCGTGACGCGGCTGCGCGCCGGGTCGATCCGGTAGAAGCGCTCGAACACGCGCTCGTGGTCCTCCTGCGCGATGCCGACCCCGTTGTCGGTCACCGCGATCTCGACCACCTCGTCCACGACGCGGACGCCGACGCCCACGTGGGTCGCGGCGGGCGAGTACTGCACGGCGTTCGCGATCAGGTTCTGCACCGCCATGGTCACGAGCTCCTCGGAGCCCAGCACCTCGGCCTCGTCGAGCACGCGCGGCAGCACGCGCATGCGCTTCGTCTCCGCGAGCACCGAGTTGCGATCGACCGCCACGTCGACGACGTGCGAGATGGAGAAGCGCTCCGCATGCTCGAGCGGATCGTCGGCCTGGATGCGCGAGAGGTCGATGAGCTCCTTGGTCATGCGGCCCAGCCGATCGGCCTCGACCTGCATCCGCTGCGAGAACGCACGCACCCGAGCGGGATCGTCGGCGGCCGCCTCGATCGCCTCGGAGAGCAGCGACAGCGCACCGATCGGCGTCTTCAGCTCGTGGCTGATGTTGGCGACGAAGTCGCGTCGCACGCCGGCGAGGCGCAGCTCCTCGGTGCGGTCGGAGACCAGCACCAGCATGAAGCGGTTGCCGAGCGGCGCGACGCGCGCCCGCAGCTGCAGCTCGGTGCCGACGCCGATGCGGCCGCGCCGGTAGACGATGTCGAGCACCTCGGCCTCGCCCGTCCGCCAGGTGCGACGCACCGCATCCATGATCTCCCTGGAGCGCAGCTCCCGACCGTCGACCAGGTCGAGCCCATGCGCACCCGGAGAGGCGAGGATCACCTGGTTGGAGCCGTCGAGGACGATGCCCGCGGACTCCAGCACATCGACCATCGCCGCGATGCCGTCCGGGATGGGCTCGGACGCGATCGCCATTACCTGCCGGCCGCGCTGCGCGGCGATGCCGAGCAGATACACGGAGCCGGACCCGAGAGCGAAGCCCAGCAAGAGCGCCAGGAGCACATACCAGGACGCATCCACGCTTCGATCGTATCCTGGCTGGACGCGGCCCCCGTGGTTCAGCCGTCGGACACCCGGCGGTAACCTGGCCGCGGAACACTCGGGGTTCGACACGTGCCCGGCCCCGAGCGGGTCCAGGCACAGCAGAAGGAGCAGCAGCATGCGCGACGTATTCCAGCAGGAGCTCGCCGAGGTGCAGGATCGCCTCGTCGACATCGCCAACCACGTGGTCGTCTCGATCGAGTCGGCCGTGCGCGCGTTCGGCGACTCCAACGTGCAGCTCGCCGAGCAGGTGATCGCGACCGACCCCGTCATCGACGACAAGGCGGCGTCGCTCGACGAGCTCGTCATCAACATCATCGCCCGCCAGTCGCCCGTCGCACGCGACCTGCGCATCGTCGTGTCGGCCCTGCGCATCTCGGCGTCGCTCGAGCGCATGGGCGACCTCGCGCGCCACATCGCGCTGCTGGCCAGGTACCGCTTCCCGATGCAGGTCGTGCCGGAGCCGCTGCAGCCGACCTTCGCCGAGATGGGCAGCCAGGACATCGAGATCGCGAAGATGCTGCGCGACCTGCTCGAGACGCAGGACCTCTCGCTCGCGGAGCGCCTGCAGACCGCCGACGACCGCGTCGATGAGCTGCACCGCGAGGTCTTCTCGCACGTGCTCGGCACCCAGTGGCAGGGCGCAGCCCATTCGACGGTCGACGCCACGCTCGCGAGCCGCTACCACGAGCGATTCGCCGACCACGCGGTCGGCATCGCCAAGAAGGTGCAGTACCTCGCCACCGGCGACTGGGTCGGCGCCGACGACGACGGGCCCAGCGATGACGCCCTGGAGCCGGTGCAGCCGATCTCCTAGGCCGAGCGGCGAGGGCCCGCAAGGGCCCGTGCCCTCAGCAGGGCCCGTGCGCTCAGCTCCGGCGGGTCAGTGCTTGCCCTGGCTCGCGACTGCCGCGGCTCCGGCTGCGGCCGCCTCGGGGTCGAGGTACTCCCCCGGCTCCAGCGGCATGTTGTCCTCGCCGAGCTTGTAGACCAGCGGGATGCCCGTAGGGATGTTGAGCTCGGCGATGTCGTCGTCCGAGATGCCGTCGAGGTGCTTGACGAGCGCGCGCAACGAGTTGCCGTGCGCGGTGACGAGCACCGTCTTGCCCGCGTCGAGATCCTTCGTGATGGTCGAGTCCCAGTAGGGCAGGAAGCGATCGATGACGTCCTTGAGGCACTCGGTCTTGGGCAGCTCGCCGTCGATGTCGTCATAGCGCGGGTCGCCGGCCTGCGAGAACTCGTTGTCGTCGGAGATGGGCGGCGGCGGGGTATCGAACGACCGGCGCCAGGTCATGAACAGCTCCTCGCCGTACTGCTCGAGCGTCTCGGCCTTGTTCTTGCCCTGCAGGTCGCCGTAGTGGCGCTCATTGAGACGCCACGAGCGGTGCACGGGGATCCAGGAGCGCTCGGCGGCATCGAGCGCGATGTTCGCGGTCTGGATGGCGCGGCGGAGCAACGACGTGTAGAGCACGTCCGGGAGCAGGTCGCGCTCGCGCAGCAGCTCGCCGCCGCGCTTCGCCTCCGCCTCGCCCTTCGCAGTGAGCCCGACGTCGACCCAACCGGTGAAGAGATTCTTCTCGTTCCAGTCGGACTGGCCGTGGCGGAGCAGGATCAGGGTGCGCTCAGTCATGCCGCAAGCCTAGTCAACGCCCGTCGCGCGCGGGGATGCGCGGCGCGGTCAGGACGCGGGCGGTGCGGCCGGGCGGCGCACGGCGCCCAGCCGCGGCAGGCGCGGCGGGCGGTTCGCGTGGCCCGCGCTCGGCGGCACGAGCAGCTGCTGGCCGGCCGCGACATCCAGGCCCTCCGCGGTGCGCACGACAAGATCCTGGTCGGCGGGCGTCGAGCGGCGCACCACCGCGAGCGCGATCGGGCCGAGCTCGTCGTGGATCGCGACCGACGTCACTGCACCGGCCGCCTGCTCGCCGGCGAGCACGGCGTCACCCGGCGCGACCTGCGCGTTCTGGCTGCCGTCGAGGTGCAGCAGCACGATGCGTCGGGGCGGCGCGCCGAGGTTGTGCACCTTGGCGACCGTCTCTTGGCCGCGGTAGCAGCCCTTGTCGAGGTGCACGGCCGTCGTCAACCAGTCGAGCTCGTGCGGGATGGTGCGGTCGTCGACCTCGGCGAGCGCAGGTCGGCCGGCGGCGATGCGCAGGGCATCCGCAGCCATGGTGCCGACGAATCGGTCGGGCGCGATCGCGGCCGCCTGCGCGAGCGTCAGGATCGACTCCGACCAGTGCAGCGGCTCCCCCGTCGGCTCGCCGTAGCGGATGCCGCCCGGCGAGACCTCCGGCCAGCCGTCCACCCACCGCGGCGCGTCGGCGAGCGCATCCGTCGGCTCGCCCGCAGTGCCAACGACCACGACGTCGGGGCGCTCGATCTCGACCCGCTTCGCGAAGCGCATCCGCGTCAGCCAGGTCTCGAGCGCGTCGGCGGTGTCGGCGTCGACGATCGCCCAGAGCGCATCCCCCGTCCAGTGCAGGCGCAGCGCGTGCTCGATGCGGCCGACGGGCGAGAGCACCAGGGTCTCGGTCGAGGCGCCGGGCGCGAGTCGCCCGAGCGCCTGGCTGGTGATCGAGTCGAGCCAGGGCAGCGTGTCGGGTCCGGTGAGGCGCAGCACCTCGCGAGGCAGCAGCACCAGGCTGCCAGCGCGCAGCCGACGCTGCTCGGCGATCGGATTGCCGACATGCAGCGGCAGGCGGGTGCGCTCGTCGAGCACGGCGTCCGGAATGCCGGCGGCGATCTCGCGGGCGGTCACTGCTCGCTCGCCTCGCTCGGCGTGCGACGCGCGAGACGCGCAGAGGCGTGGCTCTCGAGCCCTTGGCCGAGCGCGGCGAGATCCCAGGCCCAGAGGAGGTGGTTCTCGACCAGCCCGTACATGCGGGTGGAGGCCGTGTGCTCCTTGGCGCTCGCGCCGCGCAGCACCGCGTCCGTCGCCAGGTCGATGCGGGGGCCGGTGATGGTGCCGAGGTAGAGCTCGGCGACTCCCGTCGGGTGCGAGATGAGCGCCTGGAGGTCGAAGGCGCCGTCGGGCCGGCGCAGCCCCTCGACCGCCTCGGCGTCGGGGTAGGCCGGGTGGCCAGCGGGCGGCAGCATCCCCGGGCCCGCGTCGGCGTCATTCGCGGGGCGCGCCAAGCGCCAGAAGCCGCTCTCGGCCGCCAGCGGGGTCAACTCATCATCGAGCTGCCAGGCGTAGGCCTCGTAGACCAGGTATGGATGCCCGTGGTGCGCGAACGAGACGCGCTGACCGAACTCCTGCTCGATCGTGCGCTCGCCCACCGGGAACGACAGCACACCGGTGCCCTCCCACGTGCCGATCAGCCACTGCAGCGGGCCCAGCTCTGCGGGGAGCGTCGGGTCGAGCTCCAGCATCGGCTAGCGCTGCCCCCGGAAGAGGTTGCGGATCACGACGAACGAGACGCCGGTGATCGCGAGCATCGCGAGGCCGAGCAGACCGAGGTAGAAGATCTCGAGGGCGACGATGGGGATGGCATCCATGCCGCGATCCTATCGCGCGCCGATGGGATGCTGCCGTGCCCGCGACACGTCCGCGCCGCTCAGAGCGCGGTGAACGGCACCAGGATCGCGCTCGCCACCGCGAGCACCACCACGGAGCCGAAGATCGCCGCCGCCAGGCGGTCGACGAGGCCGGGCTCGGTCGGGCCGCCGAGCTGGATCGCGAACGCGACCAGCGTGCACGCGCCGAGCACGATCGGGAGCCAGACGATGCCGTCCAGCGGCGTGAGCAGACCGACACCGGTCGCGCCGAGCGCCGCCAGCAGCCACACGGGCCACACGCTGGCCCACTGCCAGGAGCCCGCCTTGCTCGTGCCGCCACCCTCCATGCCGCCCATTGTGGCGCAGATGTGTCGCCATGTGCTCGGAAGGCCGCGGGATGCGAGCCGCAAGCGACACTTCTGCGCACCGAGTGGGGGTGGGGCGGGGGCGGGGTGCGGAGAGGCACGCGGGTCGGAATACGATTGGCGCGGCAGGAGGGCTGGATGGCGCACATCGTGATCTTCACCCGCCGCGACCGGGACGTGCTGGCAAGCTTGCAGCTGCTGGAGCACCGCATCAGCACGGTGCCGGCGTCGGCGGAGGCCGCCGCGCGCGCACCGGAGGGCGACCTGCTCGTCGTGGATGCGGTGGGTGACCTCCCCGCCGCGAAGACCGTCTGCCGCCTGCTGGCAGGCGGCGCCGCGCCCGTGCTGCTGGTGCTGAGCGAGGGCGGCTTCGCCGCGGTGACGCCCGAGTGGGGCGCGAACGACATCGTGCTCGACACGGTGGGGCCTGCGGAGCTGGAGGCGCGCATCCGCCTTGCCCTCGCGGCCGCGCGCGTCGCGGGGCCCATCTCGTCGAGCGGACTGACGATCGACGAGCCCAGCTACCAGGCGACGCTCGACGGCAAACCGGTCGACCTCACCTTCAAGGAGTTCGAGCTGCTGCGCTTCCTCGCCTCGAACCCCGCGCGCGTCTTCACCCGCGAACAGCTGCTCAGCGAGGTGTGGGGCTACGACTACTTCGGCGGTGCCCGCACGGTCGATGTGCACGTGCGACGCCTGCGCGCCAAGCTCGGTGACCTCGAGAGCCTCATCGGCACCGTGCGCGGCGTCGGCTACCGATTCGAACGGGCGGAGCCCTCATGAGCGCAAGCGCAGCGTTCGAGCGCGTCGAGGCGCTGGGGACGGCCTGCCTCGCCGCGGACGGCGTGCCGCCGTTCAACGATCAGGCGCTCGTCGAGCTGCGCCGCGGCGAGCGACGCGCGGTCGGCGACGCGGACGCGCTCGCGGTCGTGAGCGATGCGGAGGGCGAGGTCGAGCTGGCCGTGCATCCGGATCGTCGTGGCCGCGGGCTCGGCACGGCGCTCGTGACCCGGCTGGTCGAGGAGCTCGGCGGCTTCGATGCCTGGGCGCACGGCGACCTGCCCGCGGCGCGCGCGATCGCCGAGCGCTTCGGCATGCAGCGCGTCCGCACGCTGCTGCAGCTGCGCGCGCCCGTGCCGCCCGCGAGCACCGATGACGACCGCCTGCCGGACGGCACTCGGCCCTATGCGCCGAGCGACGCATCCGCGCTGCTGGCGCTGAACGCGGCCGCGTTCGCCGCTCACCCCGAGCAGGGACGGATGTCGCTCACCGATCTGGAGGCGCGCATGGCCGAGCCCTGGCACGACGACGCGAACCTCATCGTGCTGCCGGGCGAGGCGGGCCTCGACGCCTTCACCTGGGTGAAGCCCGACGGGGATCGCGACGTGGCCGAGCTGTACGTGCTCGGCGTCTCCCCCGCGATCCAGGGCGCGGGTCTGGGGCGACGGATGCTCGACGCCACCTTCGTGCGGATGCGCGCGCTGGGCGCGACGGCCGCACACCTCTACGTCGAGGGCGACAACGACGCCGCACTGGCGCTCTACCGGCGCGCGGGCTTCGAGCAGTGGGCGATCGATGTGCGATGGCGGCACGCGCTATCCAGCAGCAGTTGACACAATGAGCACATGAGCGACGGCACCACGACAGCGCCCGGCACCACCGAGGAGCCGCGCATCGAGCGAGCCCCGAAGACGCTCGAGGAGGAGCACACCTTCCACGACGCCAACGAGGCGGACTTCGATCGCGACGACTTCGACGAGGAGCTCGCCTGGTCGGCCGAGATGCAGGGGGTCGCGACCGAGGACGGCCTGCCCGCCGATCGGTTCGTCGATCGCGAGCTCTCATGGCTGGAGTTCAACCAGCGCGTGCTGGAGATGGCGGAGGATCGCAACACCCCCCTGCTGGAGCGCGCGAGCTTCCTGGCGATCTTCGGCTCCAACATGGACGAGTTCTTCATGGTGCGCGTCGCGGGCCTCAAGCGGCGCATCGCCACGGGACTCGCGGTGCCGACCAACGTGGGCACGGCGGCGCAGCAGCTGCTCGACGAGATCGTGCAGCACGCGCACCAGCTGCAGCTGCGGCACGCGAATGCCGCGCAGACCGACTTCATGCCCGAGCTGCGCGCGGCCGGCATCCACGTCGAGCGCTGGGAGGATCTGACCGACACCGAGCGCGAGGAGATGTCGCAGCGCTTCGACGACGAGATCTTCCCGGTGCTGATGCCCCTCGCGGTCGACCCGGCGCATCCGTTCCCCTACATCTCCGGCCTGTCGCTCAACCTCGCGGTGCGCGTGCGCGTGCCGGGCGAGCCCGAGGAGCAGTTCGCCAGGCTCAAGGTGCCCGCGGTGCTGCCGCGCTTCGTCGAGCTCGAGCGCGTCGGCGGCGCGCAGCGCTTCTTGCCGCTCGAGGACCTGATCGCGAACAACCTCGACGAGGTGTTCTCCGGCATGGAGGTCGTCGAGCATCACCTGTTCCGCGTCACGCGGAACGAGGATATGACGATCGACGAGGACGACACCGAGAACCTCATCAAGGCGCTCGAGCACGAGCTCTCGCGGCGCAAGTTCGGGCCGCCGATCCGCCTCGAGGTGTCGGAGGACATCGACGACGACACCCTCGGCCTGCTCGTCGACGAGCTGGGCATCACGCATAACGAGGTCTACAAGCTGCCGGGCCTGCTCGACCTCACCGGGCTGTTCCAGCTCGGCGACCTCGATCGGCCCGACCTGCGCTACACGAAGCGCGTGCCGGTCACCGCCGCCGCGTTCCTGCCGACCGAGAAGGATGAGGCGACCGACTTCTTCCAGTCGATCACGCGCAAGGACGTGCTCGTCCACCACCCCTACGAGTCCTTCGCGACCAGCGTGCAGGCACTGCTCGAGCAGGCCGTCGAGGATCCCGACGTGCTCGCGATCAAGCAGACGCTGTACCGCACCTCCGGCGATTCGCCGGTGGTGGCGGCGCTGATCCGCGCGGCCGCGGCCGGCAAGCAGGTGCTGGCGCTGGTGGAGATCAAGGCGCGCTTCGACGAGCAGGCCAACATCCGCTGGGCGCGGCAGCTGGAGCGGGCCGGCGTGCACGTCGTCTACGGCATGGTCGGGCTCAAGACGCACTGCAAGCTCATGATGATCGTGCGGCGCGAGAACGGTCGCCTGCGGCACTACTGCCACATCGGCACCGGCAACTACAACCCGAAGACGAGCCGCATCTATGAGGACTTCGGCCTGTTCACCGACAACGACCAGGTCGGCCGCGACATCACGCGGCTGTTCAACGAGCTCTCGGGCTACGCGAAGGAGAAGTCGTACCAGCGGCTGCTCGTCGCGCCCAGGCACCTGCGCAAGGGGCTGCTCTCGCGCATCGACCGCGAGACCCGCACGGCGCTCGCCGGCCGCAAGGCGCGCATCCGTCTGAAGATCAACTCGATCGTCGACGAGCAGATCATCGACGCGCTCTACCGCGCCAGCCGCGCGGGCGTCGAGGTGCAGATCTGGGTGCGCGGCATCTGCTCGATCAAGCCGGGCGTGCCGGGGCTGAGCGAGAACATCACGCTGCGCTCGATCGTCGGTCGCTACCTGGAGCATTCGCGGGTGTTCGCCTTCTGGAACGACGGCGACGAGGAGGTCTTCATCGGCTCGGCCGACATGATGCACCGCAACCTCGACCGCCGCGTGGAGACGCTCATCCAGCTCTCCTCCTCCGAGCACCGGCTCGACATCTCGCAGCACTTCGACAAGGCGATGTCGCCGAAAACGGCCTCCTGGTGGGGCGAGCCCGACGGCACCTGGACGCGCCGCTTCACCGCCGAGGACGGCACACTGCTCGACGACCTGCACCGCGACCGCATGATCCAGATCCAGCGCCGGAAGCGGTCGTCGCGGTGACGCCGACGAACCCGGCCAGACCCGTGCTGGCCGCGGGGGCGCTCGTGTGGCGCCTCGTCGACGGCGAGCCGCTCGTGCTGCTTGTCGAGCGCACGCAGCACCGCGACTTCTCGCTGCCGAAGGGCAAGCTCGACCCGGGCGAGACGCTGCCGGAATGCGCGGTGCGCGAGATCGAGGAGGAGACCGGGCTCGCCATCACGCTGGGCGCGCCCCTGCCGCAGAGCGAGTACCGCCTGCCGGACGGCCGCGACAAGGTCGTCTACTACTGGCAGGCCCGCGTCTCGGAGCAGACCGTCGCCGACGCGCGCTTCTCCCCCAACGACGAGATCCTGGCGCTCGAGTGGCTGCCGGTGGCCGAGGCGAAGGCGCGCTGCACCTACCGGCACGACACCGAGGTGATCGAGGTCTTCGAGCAGCGACTCGCCGACGGGCACGCCGAGACCTTCGCGGTCATCGCGCTGCGGCATGCGAAGGCGGCCAACCCCTTCGACTGGGAGGGAGCGGATGCGGAGCGCACGCTCACGTCCCGCGGCGAGAAGCAGGCGAAGCTGATCGCGCCGGGCATCGCGGCCTACGGTCCGGAGCGGATCATGACGTCCGATGCGGTGCGCTGCCAGCAGACCGTGGAACCGCTCAGCCGATTGCTGGGCGTCAAGCCGAAGCCCACGGCGCTCATCAGCCAGGAGTCACCCGAGCATCCGCGCGCCGAGATCGAGCGCCGCGTCGCCAAGGCGGTGCAGCGGCGCCGCGGCACGGTGCTGTGCAGTCACGCCCCGGTCATCCCCGAGATCGTCACCGCGGTGGTGCATGCGGCGGATGGGCTGGAGTCGGAGCGCACGCATCGCGCATCGATGCTGCACACGGCCGAGTTCACCGTGCTGCACGTGAGCGCCGGGGACGTCCCCGCGCTCGTGGCGCTCGAGACGCACGGGGCGCGCGAGCTGTAGCGGCGGCGGCGTCGCGCGGCTGTGCTCCGAATGGAGGACATGCGCCCGGGAGAGGACGATCCGTCCTCCCCTGGGTGCCGAAGGGCCGATCCGTCCTCTCGTGGGAACGGGATGGGCGGCCGGCGGCCGCCATCGGGCGCCGGCGGGATCAGCCGAAGCGGCCGGAGACGTAGTCCTCGGTGGCCTGCACGCTCGGGTTCGAGAAGATCTTGGTCGTCTCGTCGAACTCGATGAGCTTGCCCGGCTTGCCGGTGCCGGCGATGTTGAAGAACGCCGTCTTGTCGCTCACGCGGCTGGCCTGCTGCATGTTGTGGGTCACGATGACGATCGTGTACTCGGTCTTGAGCTCCTCGATGAGGTCCTCGATCGCGAGCGTCGAGATCGGGTCGAGGGCCGAGCAGGGCTCGTCCATCAGCAGCACCTCGGGGCTGACGGCGATCGCGCGGGCGATGCAGAGCCGCTGCTGCTGGCCGCCGGAGAGGCCGGAGCCCGGTACGCCGAGCCGGTCCTTGACCTCGTTCCAGAGGTTGGCGCCGCGCAGCGAGCGCTCCACCAGGTCGTCCTGGTCGCTCTTCGACATCCGCTTGTTGTTGAGCAGCACGCCGGCGAGCACGTTCTCGCGGATGGTCATGGTCGGGAACGGGTTCGGGCGCTGGAAGACCATGCCGATCTGGCGACGCACGTTGACCGGGTCGACGCCGGGACCGTAGAGGTTGGCGCCGTCGAGCAGCACCTCGCCGTCGACCCACGCGCCCGCGATGACCTCGTGCATGCGGTTGATCGAGCGGAGCACCGTCGACTTGCCGCAGCCGGACGGGCCGATGAACGCGGTGACGGCGCGGGGCTCGATGTCGACGGAGACGCCCTCGACAGCCTTGAAGGCGCCGTAGTAGATGTCGAGGTCGTTGATCTCGATGCGCTTGGACATGCTGCGTTACCTTCCAGACTTCGGCGCGAAGAAGTGCGCGATGACGCGCGCGCCGATGTTGAGGATCATGACGATGAGGATGAGGACAAGGGCCGCCGACCACGCGCGGTCGAAGTAGGCCTGCTCCTGCACGCCGGGGCTGACGTACTGGTTGTAGGCGAACACCGGCAGCGTCATCATCCGACCGTCGAAGACGTTGTAGTTCATGTTGGTCGTGAAGCCCGCGATGATGAGCAGCGGGGCGGTCTCGCCGATCACGCGGGCGATCGCGAGCGTGACGCCCGTCACGATGCCCGCGAGCGCCGTGGGCAGCACGACCTTCGCGATCGTCAGCCACTTCGGCACGCCCAGCGCCAGCGACGCCTCGCGCAGGTCGTTCGGCACCAGCTTCAGCATCTCCTCTGTGGACCTGACGACGGTGGGGATCATCAGCAGGCTGAGCGCGACCGCGCCGCCGATGCCGCTGCGCACACCCTCGCCCGCGAACAGCGCGAACAGCGCGTAGGCGAACAGGCCGGCGACGATGGAGGGGATGCCGGTCATGACGTCGACGAAGAAGGTGATCGCCTTCGCCAGCGCCCCCTTGCCGTACTCGACCAGGTAGATGGCCGTGAAGATGCCGACCGGCACCGAGATGATCGCCGCCCAGAGCGTGACGAGCACGGTGCCGACGATCGCGTGCACGACGCCGCCGCCCTCACCGACCACGTTGCGCATCGAGTAGGTGAAGAACTGCAGGTCGAAGCGCGCGACGCCGTTGGCGACCACGGTGACGATGAGCGAGACGAGCGGGATGAGTGCGAGCAGGAAGGCGCCCACGACGATGCCGGTGACGAGCCGATCGGTGGCACGGCGGCCGCCCTCGATCAGCTGGCTGACGACGGTGATGGAGACGAGGTAGAGCACGTAGCCGACGAGTGCGACGACCACGATGCTGAACGCGGAGCCGGCGGCGCCGGCGAGCAGCGCCGCCACCGCGACACCGACCGCGATCGAGGCGCCCAGCAGCGCCCATGGCGCCCAGTTCGAGAGCTGACCGGCGGTGAGCGGGTTCTGCGCCTGGCGCGAGGGGGTGATGGTGCTCATGCTCAGCGACCTCCGTCGACCGTGGTCTTGGCGATGATCACGCGGGAGATGGCGTTCACCAGCAGGGTGATCGCGAACAGCACCAGGCCGGAACCGATCAGCATGTTCACGGTGATGCCGTGCGCCTCGGGGAAGCGGAGCGCGATGTTCGCGGCGATCGTCGAGGGGTTCTGCGAACCGATCAGCGCGAAGGTGACGGCGCCCGACGAGGCGAGCACCATGGCGACCGCCATCGTCTCGCCCAGCGCGCGCCCGAGGCCCAGGATGGAGGAGGCGATGATGCCCGAGCGGCCGTGCGGCAGCACCGCCATCGTGATCATCTCCCAGCGCGTCGCGCCGAGCGCCAGCGCGGCCTCCTCGTTCAAGCGCGGCGTCTGCAGGAAGATCTCGCGGCAGAGGGCGGTGATGATCGGCAGCACCATGACCGCGAGCACGATGGCCGCGGTGAGGATGGTGCGGCCGGTGCCGGAGGCCGGCGGCGAGAACAGCGGGATCCAGCCGAGGTTCTCGGCCAACCAGGCGAAGCCGGGCTGGAAGAACGGAGCCAGCACGACGATGCCCCAGAGGCCGTAGATGACCGAGGGGATGGCGGCGAGCAGGTCGATGACGTAGCCGAGGAACTGCGCGAACCTGCGTGGTGCGAAGTGGGTGATGAACAGGGCGATCGCGACTGCGAGCGGCACCGCCATGATCATGGCCAGGAACGCGGACCAGAGGGTGCCGAAGGTGATGGGCCAGACCCAGGCCCAGAAGTTGGCGCCCTCCGACTCCGGGATCGGTCCGATGATCGCGGGCACGGCCTGCGCGACCAGGAAGATCGCGACGCCGCCGAGCGCGATGAGGATCAGCACGCCAGCGGTCGTGGAGATCGCGCGGAAGACGATGTCGGCGGGCCGATTGGTGACTGCCGAGCGCGGTGCGGCCGGTGCAGCGGTAGTCATGAGGCTCCCTGCGAGGTCGGAGTGCCGGACGAATGCGCCTGTCCGGGGCGATGGTCTCGCCCCGGACAGGCGGTGCAGGCCAGAAGGCGTGCGGGATGCAGATCCAGTATTGCCTACTGAATGGTGTCGACGACCGCGAGGATCTCGGCGCGCAGGTCGTCAGAGATCGGGGCGTTGCCCGCGTTCTCGGCTCCGGCCTGCTGGCCCTCCTCCGAGGCGATGTAGCTCAGGTAGCCCTTCACGAGCTCAGCGGTGTCGGCATCCGTGTACTCGGTGCAGGCGATCGCGTAGGAGATGAGCACGAGCGGGTAGACGCCGGCCTCGGTGGTGGTGCGGTCGAGCTCGACGGCGAGGTCGCCCTCGTGGCGGCCCTCCACGCGCGGCGACGCGTCGACCGCTGCGGCGGCGGCCTCCGCGGTGAACGGCACGTACTCCTCGCCGACCTGCAGCGCGACGGTGCCGAGCCCGCCGGCGCGCGAGGCGTCCGCGTAGCCGATCGTGTTCGTGCCGTTGGTCACAGCGTCGACGACGCCAGAGGTGCCCTGCGCGCCCTCACCGCCGTAGGTGGACGGCCAGGTCTCGAAGACGCCCTCGCTCCAGTCGGACTCCGCGGTGGCGGCCAGGTACTCGGTGAAGTTCTCGGTCGTGCCCGAGTCGTCCGAGCGGTGCACGGCGGTGATGGTGGCATCCGGCAGCGTCGCGTCCGGGTTCTGGTCGGCGATCGCCGGGTCGTTCCAGTTGGTGATCTCGCCGGAGAAGATCTGCGCGATGGTGCTCGCGTCGAGGTTGAGCGTGTCGACGCCCTCGACGTTGAAGATGACGGCGATCGGCGAGATGTAGATCGGCAGGTCGACCGGGAGGCTGTCGGGAGCGCAGGCGCCGAAGGTGCCCTCGAGCTCCTCATCCTTCAGGTACGCGTCCGAGCCGGCGAAGCCGACGCCGCCGGCGATGAACTGCTCGCGGCCGGCGCCGGAGCCTGCGGGGTCGTACGTGATGTTGACGTCCTGGTTCTGGGTCTGGAAGCCAGCGATCCAGGCCTCCTGCGCGGCGCCCATCGACGAGGCGCCCGCCCCTGCCAGGTTGCCCGACAGCTGCGTCTCGCCCGAGGCACCCTCGCCCTCGGGCGCGGTCTCCGTGCCTTCGTTGGCGGCGCAGGAGCTGAGCAGCAGCGCACCTGCTGCGGCGACGACCGCAGCGCGGCCAAGCTTCGTGAACTTCACGGTGTTCCCTCCGGGGTGGTGTGGTGCAGGGCGCTTCCGCCCTGGATCAGGCACGCATCAGCGCGCCGAGGTACACGCTAGGCACCCCGAGTGGCGCGAAGGGCCCCGGCAGGTGAACGGACGGTGAACAGCGCTGCGTGCGCCGCGAACGCGGTACGCCGCCGCGGGGACCGCTGCCGGCAGGAGAGAGCCGGGCCGCGAACGCCTCTCGGCGGATGGCCGCTCGCAGCGGCGAATATTGGAGCCCGGGGTTACGCGGCCCGGCTCAGCCAGCGTAGCGAGCCTCGCTCCGACACGCAGGCCGGTTTGCTCACTGCGAACACGGGAACGATCGCCGCTCCAAGCGGCATCGGATTCGCCGTCAGGAGGTGATATTGATCACCACATCCTCGACTTCGGGGTGGCCGTACGTCGACCGCATCGTCACGCTCACCGGGTCGACGCCCTCTGGTAGCTGCACCGCCGCGACGGCGCCCGTGAAGGCATCGTCGTCGGCGAAGTAGATGTCGTCCTCGGGCGTGATCCCGATCGTGTCCGCGTAGTCGTAGATCTCGCCGTCGGAGCCCTCGACCAGGATGTCGAAGCAATTGGCGAAGCTCACCCCGCCCTCGACGTGCTCGGCGTCGATGATCACCCCGACCACGTATGTGCCCGGTTCGGGCTCGCCCGAGCTCAACGGCGGATTCGAGACCAGCTCGACGACGTCGAACGACCAGATATCGCCGAGTCCGTCATCGACCGTGAACGGCAGGTCGCCCGAGGCAGCCGGCTCGCTGCTCGTGGTCGGCTCCTCGGTGGGCTCCGTAGGCTCCCCCGTCGGCGAAGGCTCGGCGCTCGTGCTGGGCGCAGCAGGCGGCTCGGGGGCGGCCGACGGCAGCGGCGGCGGCGAGAAGCAGCCGGTGAGGGCGAGCGCGCCGACACCGAGGATCAGTGCGGCTGCGGCGGGGCGGCGGGCCTTGAGCATGAGCGTCTCCGATCGATCGGCGACTGCGGGCCGCCACGCTCCGAAGATACGTCTGGAACGCTGGGAACTCCAAGCGTCTTCGCTCAGGCGAGCGAGTCGGCTCGCCACATGCCAGCGCTGACGCGCAGGTCCTCCGCGATGTCCGTCAGCCGGCCCGCCATCAGTGTGCGCGCTCGTGCTCGTTCCGGATGCACCGGCTCATCCTCGTGCGCGACGTGGACGGCACCCGCAGCGGTCACGGTGGCGAACGCGGCCGCGCGGTCGAGCGCCATCGCGAAGTCGCCGGAGAAGACGCCGCGCAGGATCGTCTCTGACAGGGAGCGCAGCTCCGCAGGAGTTGCGGGTGCCGGCACTCCGGCCACGACCGGCGCTGCTGTCTGCAGCGCATCCGCCCCCGCCTGGTAGAGGTGGGAGGTCTCGTCTGCGCGCTGCGTCACGAGCGCGTGCAGCAGGTGCACGCGCCACAGCGTGCCGGGCAGGGTGTGCGGGCGCGCCTGCGACCAGAGCTCGGCCACGATGTCGATGCCATCCTCGCGCGCGACGCGCAGGATGCGCTCGACCACCTCGGGGTCGGCGCCGGAGCGCACACGGGAGAGCAGTGCGTTCGCCGTCTCGCTGGCGAGCTGCAGCCGCACGACCGGGTCGACATCGCCCTCGACTCGTTCGAACCAGTCGTTGGAGAAGCGGGTGGGGCGGTGGAAGTCGTCAGCCATGGGCTGACGATCCTCCCACGGCTGCCCTGCAGTGCGCGTCCAGCGAGCGTCGCCCCTATTCTGGAGTGACGGGCCTGTAGCTCAGTCGGTAGAGCATCGGACTTTTAATCCGCTGGTCGTGGGTTCGAGCCCCACCGGGCCCACCGGTCGCGCGGGCGACGCCGCCTCAGCGCAGCAGCGGGTAGACGCCGTGCTCGTCGTGCACCTCACGACCGGTGACCGGCGGGTTGAAGACGCAGGCGCAGCGGATGTCGGTCTCCGCCCTGACCGTGTGCTTGTCGTGCTCGTCGAGCAGGTACATGGTGCCGGGGCGCAGCGGGTGCTCCTCGCCCGTCTCGCGGTTCACGAGCGTGCCCTCGCCCTGGTAGACGTAGACGCACTCGATGTGGTTGGCGTACCACATCTCGGTCTCGGTGCCCGCGCGCAGCAGGGTGTCGTGGAAGGAGAAGCCGACTTCGTCGTCGGCGAGCACGAAGCGCCGGCTGCGCCAGGTGCCGTGGTCGACGTCGCGGTCGGTGCTGTCGAGCTGGTCGATGTGGATGACCTTCATGGGTGTCCTCTCGTCGTGGTGTCGGGCGTCGCGGTGTCGGGCGCCGTGGTGTCGGGCGCCGTGGTGTCGGGTGCGGAGTCAGCTCACGCCGTCGCGGCGCGCACTGCCTCGTGGAGCAGCGCGATGCCTCGCTGCAGCTCCTCATCGGTGATCGTGAGCGGGGGCATGAGCTTCACGACCTCGTCGTTCGATCCGGAGGTCTCGACCAGCAGCTTGCGGTCGAATGCCGCCGCTGCGACGAGGCCGGCAACGCTGGGGTCCTCGAAGCGGATGCCGCGCAGCATGCCGCGACCGCGCAGGGTGGCGCCGGAGTCGTCCGCGATCCGCTGCAGCCCGGCGTCGAGCGCCTCGGCCTTGGCGCGGACCGCAGCGGCGAAGTCGCCGTCGGCCCAGAAGGTCTCGAGCGCGGCCGTCGCGGTCGCGAACGCGGGAGCGAAGCCGCGGAAGGTGCCGTTGTGCTCGCCCGGCTGCCACACGTCGAGCGCGGGCCGCAGCAGGGTCAGCGCCATCGGCATGCCGTAGCCGGAGAGCGACTTCGACACGCAGATGATGTCGGGCACGATGCCAGCGGCCTCGAAGGAGAAGAACGTGCCGGTGCGGCCGCATCCGGTCTGCACCTCGTCCACGATGAGCAGCACGCCGAAGCGGGCGCACAGGTCGGCGAGCGCGCGCAGCCACTCGGCGCTCGCGACGCGGAGACCGCCCTCACCCTGCACCGTCTCGACGATGACGCCCGCCGGCAGGTCGATGCCGGAGCCGCTGTCGGACCACGCGCGCTCGAGCCACGCCACCGCATCCATGCCCGGCTCCTCGTACGGCGCGGTGACGCCGAACGGCAGCGGCACGCCGGCGGCAGCGCGCTTCTTGGCGTTGCCCGTGACCGCGAGCGAGCCGAGCGTCATGCCGTGGAACGCGTTCGTGAACGACACGATGGTCTGCCGCCCGGTGGCCTTGCGCGCGGTCTTCAGCGCCGCCTCGACCGCATTCGTGCCGGTCGGGCCGGGGAAGAGCACCCGGTGATCGAGGCCGCGCGGCGCGAGGATGTGCTGCTCGAACGCCTCCAGGAACGCGCGCTTCGCGGGCGTGTGGGTGTCGAGCGAGTGCACGACGGCGCCGCTGGCGAGGTAGTCGATCGCCGCCTGCTGCAGCACGGGGTGGTTGTGACCGTAGTTGAGCGCGCCCGCACCGGCGAAGAAGTCGAGGTAGGTCTCGCCCTGCTCGGTGATCTGCTCGGCGCCGGCCGCGGCGGCGAACACCGCGGGCCACGAGCGGGCGTAGGAGCGCACCGCGGATTCGCGGCGCTCGAACACGCTCGTGTCGCTGTCGGCTGCGCCGGTGCTCCGTGCGTCCGGCCGTTCCATCGTGGTGGTCGTGGCGTTGATCATCGGATGGCCTCCTCCATGGCGTTGAGTGCGTCGGTCTCCTCGCGCGGCTCGGCGCGCAGCGGGGCGATGCGGTGCAGCAGCTCGGGCTCCCAGCTGTCGTCGCCCGGGAAGTGCTCGACGTCGAACAGGCCGGTGACGTCGTGCTCGGCGCCGCGGCGCTCGGCGAACGACGAGAACAGTCGCACCGAGGCCTCGTTGGCGCGCGTGATGGTCGTCTCGACCGCTGCCGCACCGGTGCGCTCCGCGAGCGCGTCCAGCATGCGCCCGGCGATCCCGCGACCCCGGTGACGCTCGTCGACGGCGACCTGCCACACCATCAGCGTCGTGGGGCTGTCGGGGCGCCAGTAGCCGGTGATGAAGCCGACGATCTCGTCGTCGACGTCGGCGACGATCGTGGTCGCGTGGAAGTCGCGCGCCCACATCATGTAGGCGTACGGCGCGTTCAGATCGAGTCGCTCGCTGTCTCGCGCGAGCGCCCACAGGGCGGCGCCCTCGTCGAGTCGCGGCGACCGGAGCGAGATGGTGCCGATCATGCTGCGACTCCCGCGACCGTGGCGATCTCGGCCGCATCGAGGCCGAAGGCCCGGTGCAGCACGCGCGTCGCGTGCTCGAGCTGCTCGAGCGGCACGACCACCGACAGCCGGATCTCGCTCTGCGCGATGAGGTGCACCGTGACGCCCTCCTCGCTGAGCGCCTCGAACAGCTGCGCCGACACCTGCGGGCTCGAGCGCATGCCGTTGCCGACGATCGACACCTTGCCGACGTCGTCGGTCAGCGTGAGGGTTGCGAAGCCGAGGCGCTCCTGCTCGCGCTGCAGCGCCTTGGCCGCGCGCGTCGCGTCGTCGCCGGGCAGCGCGAACGAGAAGTCGATCAGGCCGGTGTCGGCGGCGGTGTGCGTCTGCCCCACCATGTCGACGGTGGCGACGGCGCCGGTGATGACGGCGAAGATGGCGGCGGCCGTGCCCGGCACATCCGGCACCCCCACCACGGTCAGCATGGACTGGTCATCGGTGTGCGTGACTCCACTGACGATGGACTGTTCCACGGAGGCCTCCTCGGGTGTTGCGGTGGTCGGATCTGCGATGAGCTCGGGTGCGATGGGGCGGTCGATGACCCAGGTGCCGGCGCCGGCGCCGAAGCTCGAGCGCACGCGCAGCGGCACATCGTGCCGGCGAGCGATCTCCACCGATCGGCGGTGCAGCACCTTGGCGCCGTGCGCGGTCAGCTCGAGCGCCTCCTCGGTCGTCAGCTGCGGCAGGCGCTGGGCGTGCGGCACCACGCGCGGGTCGGCGGTGAACAGGCCGTCGACGTCGGTGCAGATCTCGCAGATGTCGGCGCCGAGCGCCGCCGCGAGCGCGACCGCGGTGGTGTCGGAGCCGCCGCGGCCGAGGGTCGTGACCCCCTGGTCGGCGGACCCGCCCTGGAAGCCAGCGACGATCGGGATGGTGCCCGCGGCGATGGCGGCTTGGATCCTGCCCGGCTGCACCTCCAGGATGCGGGCGTCGCCGAACTCCTCGTCGGTGCGGAGCCCCGCCTGCACGCCCGTGAAGGACGCGGCGTCGTGGCCGAGCTCCTGCAGCGCCATCGCGAGCAGCGACGTCGAGATGCGCTCGCCGGAGGTGAGCAGCATGTCGAGCTCGCGCGCGACGGGCTTGGAGGAGACGCCGAGCGCCAGCTGCATGAGCTCGTCAGTGGTGTCGCCCATCGCCGACACCACGACGGCCACGTCGTGGCCGGCGTCGCGGGTGGCGACGATGCGGCGCGCGACCATCTGCAGTCGGTCGGAATCGGCGACGGATGAGCCGCCGTACTTCTGGACGATCAGGGACATGCATCTCCTCGGTCAGTGAACAGGGGTGCGCCAGTGGCAGTCGCAAGTCGACCGGGCGGCGTGGGCAGCCGGCTTCCGGGACTCAGCGAACAACGACGCTACCGAGATCTCGATAGATCGCAACCGACTCCGGTCCCGAGCGATATCGAAGGGATCGTGCTACACGCGTCTGCGCGCGATGATGGTGAGGTAGCGCAGCACCGAAGATGACGAGTCGGCAACATTTCCGCTGGCAGGCCCGTGTTGGGCGTGTCGCCGAGCGTCCCCCACACCTTCGGCGCGGGCGACGCGGCGAGAGGAGCGAGCATGGAGAAGATCGATCTCAAGCGTTCCCTGGACTGCTATCGGGCGAAGCCGGGCGAGTTCCGCGTCGTCGACGTGCCACCGCTGCAGTACCTGATGATCGATGGCCGCGGCGACCCGAACACGGCGCCCGCGTTCACGCGCGCTGTCGAGGCCCTCTACCCGCTCGCCTACGCGCTGAAGTTCGCGAGCAGGCGCGAGCTCGGCCGCGAGTACGTGGTGATGCCGCTCGAGGGGCTGTGGTCGGCGTCACACATGGAGGCGTTCACGACCGCGCGGGACAAGCGGCAGTGGGAGTGGACGCTGCTGATGCTGGTTCCGGACTGGGTCGACGACGAGCTCGCCGCGCATGCCGCGGAGTCGGTGCGCGCGAAGGGGGCTCCCGCGCGCCTCGCCGATATCCGGCTCGAGCGGCTCGAGGAGGGCACATGCGTGCAGACCCTGCACGTGGGATCGTTCGACGATGAGGGCCCTGTGCTCGCCGAGCTCCACGATCGCTACCTCCCAGACCATGGCCTGCGCGAGACCGGCCGACACCACGAGATCTACCTGAGCGACGCCCGACGCGTGGCGCCTGCGAAGCACCGCACGATCCTGCGACAGCCGGTGGCGCCAGCCGCCTGAGGCTTCAGGCGCGGCTGGCAAGCGGCCAGGGCATCAGAATCCGACGGGGTCGATGCCCCAGTGGCCCGCCCACGTCTCCCCCGGCTCCAGCCACACGAGGCCGGTCCCGGAGTTCAGCGCGTTCGCGGGTGCGCTCATGGGCTCGACCGCCACCGCGTGCTTCGCGCCGCCGCCCTGCGCCGGGAAGCTGCGCGGGGTGAAGACCACCGAGAAGGGGAAGGACGAGTCCTGCCAGAGGGCAACTCCCCTGCCGGTGCTGTCGAGCAGCGTCGCGGTGGCTACGCCACCCACGAACTCGAGCCCGGAGTAGTTGTGGTCGATGTCGAGCTCCGACAGCCGCCTGCCGCCACGCAGATCCGGCGCCGTCGCATCCATCGCATCCACGAGCGTCTCCTCGGTGGGGATGAGGTCCTCGGCGTTGAAGACGCGGGCGGCAGGCACGGTCAGGGTGAGCTCGTCGGCAGGGGTCGCACCGACGGCGAGGTACGGATGCGCGCCGCACGCCCACGGCGCGCGCTCCGTGCCGACGTTCGTCGCCTCCTGCTTGACCAGCAGCCCGTCCTCCGTGAGCTCGTACTCCACCCGGGTGTCGAGCAGGAAGGGGAAGCCCGACTGCGGGTGGATGGTGGCCTGCAGCACGACGGACGTCTCGGTGTGCTCGAGCACCCGGTAGGGCGAGAAGCGCAGCAGCCCGTGGCTCGCGTTGCCCTTGTCGCGCTCGGTGATCGCGAGGCGCTGCGTGGCGCCCTCGTGCTGCCAGTCGCCGCCCGCGACGCGGCCGCCCCATGGCGCGAGCACGATGCCCTGCGCCTTCGCGGGCCTCGCGTCCTCGGCGAAGGGCTCGACCAGGTCGACGCCGTCATAGACGAGCTCACGCAACCCTGCTGCGACCTCGGTGATCGTGGCGCGCAGCGGCTTGCCGTCGACGGTGGTGGAGAGGGAGAACTGCTGACCGGTCGGTGGGCGCATGCGCCGAGCCTACTGACGCGTGCGCGCCCGCGGTGCCCCCGCTGGGACTCGAACCCAGACTGCGCGGATTTTAAGTCCGCCGCCTCTGCCGATTGGGCTACGGGGGCCGGGCGATCGCCCGCCCCTACGCTACGCCGAGCGCGCCACGACCGCGTGCCGATCCGGTCGCGGCGAGAGCCGCAGCTCCGGTCGCGGGTCGCGCCTGAGCGCCTGCCCAGGGTTGGCTCAGGCGGCCGAAACGATAGACCTGTCGACGCTCACACCGCGTACCGTCAGTACGACGGGCTGCACACATCCACCCGCGCCGAGCCGAGATGGAGCCCCGCCGAATGACCGACGCACCCGCGCTGGCGATCACGGGCGCCACGGGCGCGATCGGTCGGCTCACCGCTGAGGAGCTCGCTCGCGGCGGGTTGCCGCTGCGCCTGCTGGTGCGGTCGCTGGATCGTGCGCCGCAGCTCTCCGGCGGGGTCGTTGTGCAGACCGCCTACGACGACCCTCACGCGCGCGCCGCGCTCGAGGGCGTGACGACGCTGCTGATGGTCTCCGCCGGCGATGTCGGCGGGTGGCTGCAGCGGCAGCTCGCGTTCGTCGCCGCTGCCGCCGACGCCGGTGTCGAGCACATCGTCTACACCTCGTTCCAGGGCGCGTCGCCCGACATGACCTTCAGCTACGGGCGCCAGCACTTCGCCACCGAGGAGGCGATCCGCGCGTCCGGCATGGCGTGGACGATGCTGCGCGACAACTTCTACCTGGACTTCCTGGCGCTGCTGCCGGATGCCGACGGTGTGATCCGCGGTCCCGGCGGCGACGGCCGGATCGCGGCGGTCGCGAAGCTCGACGTCGCGCGCTGCGCGGCCGCCGTGCTGCGGGACCCTGCCGCGCATGCCGGCCGCGCGTACGAGATCACGGGCCCCGAGGCGCTCTCCTTCGCAGACGTCGCCGCAACGCTCAGCAAGGCCACCGGCTTCGACATCCGATACGTGGACGAGCCGATCGAGGAGGCGCGCCGCTCGCGGGCGCACTTCGGCGCCCCCGAGTGGCAGCTCGAGGGGTGGATCACCACCTTCACCGCGATCGCTCGTGGTGAGCACGCGCACGTCAGCCAGGACGTCGAGCTGCTCACCGGCCGCGCGCCCCTCAGCCTGCGCGACCTCGTGAGCCACTAGCGCCGCGCTGCGGCCGTCACGGCGCTCGCTGCCGGGCTAGGAGTCGCCGAGCGCGGCTGCGAAGCGCGCGGGCAGCGCCACGTTCGCGCTCGCGCCGCGGAATGCGGGAGCCACGTCGGTCGGCGTGAACCCGGCGATGCCGCATCCGATCTCGGTGACCAGGAACTCGAGCTCGGGATGCGCGGCCGCGAAGGCGAGGAAGGCAGCGGCCTCGCGCTGCAGCACGGTCAGCCCGCTCATCGTGTCGATGGCGTACGACTGCCCCTGCAGTCCGCTCCCCTGCCCCCACGTCGCGCCGAATCGCTCGGAGGCGAATCGCGCGGCGCCCGCGCCGTGCGACCCCCGCGCGTTGGAGCCGAAGACGAAGACCTGATGCGGCTCGAGCGATTCGATCCGGGCTGGCGAGATCCTCATGCCGGGAGGGTACTTCACAGGTGGCGGGCCTACCGCCGGGGTACACGGCTTGCTAGCGTCCGGCGCACAGGCCCGCGCATCCTGCCGGGCTGCATGTCGAGAGGGGATGAGCCATGCGATCACGAGTGGGCGCCGCAGCAGCGGCCGCGGCTGCGCTGCTGCTGACCGGGTGCGGAGGGGGCGGCGCCGCGGTCGCCGACGACGTCGACTTCGACGCCGCACCGACAGGCACCATGGCGGGCTGGGGCTTCGAGAACACGGACGATGTCGGCCAGGCACGGCTGGACCATGCCGCAGCGGCCCTGGGGGACGTCACGGTCGACCTCGACCAGACGGCCTTCGACGCGCAGAAGTTCACGACGCTCGCGGCCGCGGGCGACCTGCCCGATGTGGTGCAGATGGATCGACAGTTCGTGCCCACCTACGCCGCGCAAGGTCTGCTGATGCCGCTCGACGCGTGCTTCGAGGCGCACGCCATCGATCCGACGCAGCACTGGTATCCGCACGTCGCGGCCGACGTGACCTGGGACGACCAGATGTGGGCGGTGCCGCAGTTCTACCAGCCGCCGGTGATCCTGACGAACGCTCGGGTGATGGACGAGGCGGGCGTGAGCGCCGAGGATCTCGACGCCAGCGACCCCGACGCCATGGTCGCCGCGGCCGAGGCGATGACCGTGATGGACGGCTCGAGCGTGAGCCGCGTGGGCTTCGACCCGCAGGGCGTCTCGAAGGCAGCGCAGTGGATGCTGGCGTTCGGCGGCGGAATCGTGGATGAATCCGGCATGCCGACGCTGGATCGCGCAGAGAACGTCGACGCGGTCGAGTTCCTGCAGCGGCTCTACGAGGCGCAGGGCGGCTTCGCGGAGGTGAGTGGGTTCATCGACTCGATCGACATCTTCGGCGACGGCAATGGCTACGCCAACGACCTCGTCGGGGCTGCGGTGTTCGACCAGTGGTACGTCAACGTGCTGACCCCCTATGCCGACCAGGTCGAGATCGGTGCCGTGCCGATGCGAGACCGCGACGGCGAGCCGTTCACGGCTGCCGGCGGGTCGTCCTTCGTCGTGCCCGCCACGGCGCAGAATCCCGGCGCGGCATGCGCCTGGGCCATCGAGCTCACGAAGGCGGATGCGTGGCGTGCGGCCGCCGAGGCGCGCGCAACGACCACGGAACAGGAGAGTGACCGGAACGGCATCAATGCCGGCCTGTTCACCGGCACGCCGGAGAGCGACGAGGTGATCCGTGAGGAGTACGCCTCGGCGGAGGGCTACCCCGGCTTCGAGGAGGCGATCGGCACTTACTACGACGCCGCGGCGGTCGGCACCTCGCTCGGCGCCTCACCCGCAGGCCAGCAGATCCAGTCCGAGCTGCAGAACGCCATGTCCTCGGCCCTGGTCGGCGAGAGCTCGCCTGCCGATGCGCTCGCTCAGGCTCAGCAGGCCGCCATGCGCGCGTACGACCAGGTCAGCGGAGGCTGACGCCGCGGGCGGCGCTCGTTCATCCTGTCCTGCCCGACGTGGCGATGCCCTGGATGAACGAGCGCTGCCCGAACGCGAACAGGATCAGCATGGGGAGCGTCACGATCAGCGCCGCCACCATCACGTACTGGTAGTCGCCGTGACCGCCCGACTCGGGGCTGTACTTCGTCATCGCGCTCGCGATCCCGAGCGGCACGGTGTAGCCGTCGGCGGAGGCGGTGTTGAGGTAGATGAGCGCACCCTGCAGGTTGTTCCAGCTGGCCTGGAACTCGAACAGGAAGACGATCACGAAGGAGGGCACCGAGAGTGGGAAGGCGATGCGCCAGAACTGCCCCCACGCACTCAGCCCATCGATGCGCGCCGCCTCGAAGAGCTCGCGCGGCAGCCCGAGGAAGAACTGGCGCAGCAGGAAGATGTAGAACGCCGAGCCGAACAGGTTCGCGCCCCAGAGCGGAACGTGGGTCCCGACGAAGCCGAGCTGATTCCAGATCAGGTACTGCGGCACGAGCGTCACCGCCCCCGGCAGCATCATGGTGGCGAGCACGATGCCGAACAGCACGTTCCTGCCGGGGAAGCGGAAGTAGGCGAAGCCGAAGGCCACGAGCGCGCTCGAGACGGTCACGAAGCCCGCGGCCAGCACGGCGATCAGCACGCTGTTCCCCAGCCAGCTCAGCAGCGGCAGCTGCGAGAAGACCTCGACGTAGTTCTCCGGCTGCCAGGTTCGGGGGATGAGGCGGTTGTCGAAGACCTCGCCGCGTGGCTTCAGGCTCGCAGCGAGCAGCCAGGCGATCGGGTAGAGGAAGAGTGCGGTGCAGGCCAGCAGCAGGATCCACCGCACCGCCTGCCCCAGCCAGTTCCACACCGAGAGCTCTCGCTCGCGCGCTCGCGTCGGGCGCGCCGCCGCATCCGCGAGCGCAGCGGAGCTCATCGGGCCCTTGGCCGAGTCTGCCGGGGCGCTCATCGCTCGCCTCCCTCGTAGTAGACGAATCGGTTGCCCACCCGGATCTGGATCAGCGAGATCGCCAGGATGATGAGGAACAGCAGCCACGCCATCGCGGCCGCGAAGCCGAAGTTGAACTGCCGGAACGCCTGCTCGAACAGGTAGATGGCGTAGAAGAGCGACGCATCCGATGAACCCGCCGCGGTCGTGCGATGGAAGAGCAGGAACGCCTGATCGAAGATCTGGAAGGCGGCGATCGTCAGCACCAGCACGTTGAAGAGCACGGCGGGAGAGATGAGCGGCAGCGTCACGTTCCAGAACCGCCGCCACGCTCCGGCGCCGTCGATCGATGCCGCCTCGTAAAGCTCCTTCGGCACGTTCTGCAGCGCGGCGAGGAAGATCACCATCGTGCCGGCCACGCCCCACAGCGTCATGAGCACGATCGACGGCTTCACCCAGGCCGGATCGATGAGCCAGTTGGGGCCGTCGATGCCGATCGCCGCGAGCCCGCGGTTGATGGCGCCGGAGCTGCCGTTGAGCAGCAGCAGGAACACCGACGCGGTGGCGACCGTCGGCGTCATCTTCGGCAGGTAGAAGATCGTGCGGAAGATGCCGGCGCCCCGCCGCACGCTGGCGAGCAGCAGGGCGAGCGCGAGCGCTAGCGCGACTTCGAGCGGCACGGCAAGCACGGCGAAGAAGAGCGTGTTGCCGAGCGCCGTCGCGATCTTCGGATCCTCGATGAGCGCCTGATAGTTCGCGATCCCGGCCGGTCGTGCGGTGTCGGTGGCGAGCTGGTAGTGACTGAAGGAGATCACCAGGCTGTAGATCATGGCGCCGAAGGTGAACACCAGGAAGCCGACGATCCACGGCGAGAGGAACAGGTAGCCCGCGATCGCCTCGCGCCGGCGCATCGGGCTCATCCGCTGCCGCGGCGCAGCAGGCCTGATCCGGCGCCGAATGCCCGTTGCCGCAGTCGTCATCCCTGGACCTCCTCGCCTCGAGTCGGTCCGCGAGCGAACCGGTGCTCCAGGTGTAGCCCACTTCTCCGAGAACCGCATCCAGCCCCGGTCGACGTGCTGAACGCGGCGCAGCAGCCCGTGCTGCGTAGCGCTCCTCGGCGTACGCTGGCCCCATGACCGTCCACGAGCGCGCCACGATCATCCCGTTGCCCGACCGGGTGCCGCACCTGCCGAAGTCGGCACTCGTCATGCCCGGCGCCGTCATCACAGGCGCCGTCTCGCTCGGCGAGCGCGTCGGGATCTGGCCGGGCGCCTCCCTGCGCGCAGAAGAGGAGCCGATCCGGATCGGCGAGGACTCGAACGTGCAGGACTCCTGCTCGCTGCATGTCGACCACGGCTACCCGCTGCGCATCGGCGCGCGCGTCTCGATCGGGCACAACGCCGTCGTGCACGGCTGCACGGTGGAGGACGACGTGCTCATCGGCATGCACGCGACGGTCATGAACGGCGCCGTCATCGGTGCGGGGTCGATCATCGCCGCCGGTGCGCTCGTCACCGAGGGCACCGTGATCCCCGAAGGGTCGCTCGTCGCAGGCGTGCCGGGCAAGGTGCGCCGCGAGACCACCGACGACGAGCGGCACGGCATCGCCCGGAACGCCGAGAGCTACGCGCAGCGCATCCAGCTGTACGTCGACGCGCTCGGCCGCTGACCCGGCGTGCGCGCCCCTGGCGGGGCACGGCGACGCATGCGTAGGCTCGGCACCACCGAGAGGAGCACGCAATGACAATCCAGCGGACCGGCACCGTCACCGAGCACGGCGAGATGTGCGAGCTCACGCTCGAGCGTGCGGTGGGCGCCGACGCCATCGCGGTCTGGCCGTTCTTCTCTGAATCGCGCGAGCTCGGGATGTGGTTCGGCACGTATGTGGGCGACCCCGACTCCGGTGAGGTGGTGCTGGCGATGAACGCCGAGGAGGGCGATGCCACGAGTGCCGTCGAGATCCTCGACTGCTCAGCGCCCGAGCACCTGGTCGTGCAGACGACGAACGAGGCGGGCAGCTGGAGCCTGGAGGTCGAGCTGGAGGACGGCGGGCACGAGCCCGGATCCGGCACCCTGATCCGCTTCACGCAGCATGAGCTGCCGCTGGTGATGCTTCCCGATGTCGCCGCCGGCTGGGAGTGGTACCTCGACCGGCTGGTCGCCGCGATCACGGGCGATGCGATGCCCGACTGGGACGACTACTACCCCGCCCTGCGCGACGCCTACGCGAACTGACCTCGTAGGCGAAAGGCACCGACTAGCGCGAGCGCGTCGCCTTCTCCGACATCTGCACGACGTTGTCGAGCAGCATCACGCGGGTCATCGGGCCGACGCCGCCGGGCACGGGCGAGACCCACGCCGCGACATCCATCACGCCGGGATCGACGTCCCCGAGCAGCTTCACCTTGCCGGTCTCGGCCGAGAGGCCGCGGGTGATGCCGACGTCGAGCACTGCGGCACCCGGCTTCACCCACTCGGGCTTGATGAGCCCCGGCACACCGACCGCCGCGACGACGATGTCTGCCTCGCGCACGTGCGCCGCCAGATCCGGCGTGCGCGAGTGGCACAGCGCCACGGTCGCGTCGATGCCCTTGCGGGTCAGCAGCAGGCCGAGCGGGCGGCCCACCGTCAGGCCACGGCCGACGATCGCGACGCTGGCGCCGGCGATCTCGATGTCGTGCCGGCGCAGCATCTGCACGATCCCGGCGGGCGTGCACGGCAGCGGGGAGTCGATCGGGCCGTCGACGCCGAGCACCAGGCGGCCGAGGTTCGTCGGGTGCAGCCCGTCGGCATCCTTGTCCGGATCCATCAGCTCGAGCATCGCGTGCTCGTCGTGGCCGGGCGGCAGCGGCAACTGGATGATGTAGCCGGTGACCTCGCGTGCCGAGTTGAGATCCTCGACGGCCGCTCGCACGTCGGCGGTCGAGGCGCTCGACGGCAGGTCGACGCGGATCGACTCGATGCCGACCTCTGCGCAATCGCGGTGCTTGCCCTTGACGTAGGAGTGGCTCGCCGGGTCGTCGCCGACCATCAGCGTGCCGAGCCCGGGCGTGACGCCCTTGGCCTGCAGCGCGTCGACGCGCTCCTTCAGTTCCGCCTTGATGGCCGCCGCGGTGGCGTTGCCATCGAGCAGCTGCGCCGTCATCGGTCGACGCTCGAGCCGAGCTCGTGCACTGCCTCCGGCTGGCCAGAGGGCCCGACGCCCGGGTAGAGCGGGAATGCGTCGGCGAGCTTCGCGACGCGAGCGCGCAGGCTGTCGAGGTCGGCATCCGGCAGCAGCGCGAGGGCGATCACGTCGGCGACCTCGGTGAACTCCTCGTCGCCGAAGCCGCGGGTCGCGAGCGCCGGCGTGCCGATGCGGAGGCCGGAGGTGACCATCGGCGGGCGCGGGTCGTTCGGCACCGCGTTGCGGTTGACGGTGATGCGGATCTCGTGGAGCAGATCCTCCGCCTGCTTGCCGTCGATCGCGGCGTCGCGCAGGTCGACCAGCACCAGGTGCACGTCGGTGCCGCCGGAGCGCACCGAGATGCCCGCATCCTGGACGTCCTGCTGCATGAGGCGCTCGGCGAGGATGTGCGCGCCGCGCAGCGTGCGCTCCTGGCGCTCCTTGAACTCCTCCGAGGCAGCGAGCTTGAAGGCGGTGGCCTTGGCCGCGATCACGTGCATGAGCGGGCCGCCCTGCTGGCCCGGGAAGACGCCCGAGTTGATCTTCTTCGCGATGTCGGCGTCGTTCGTCAGGATGAAGCCCGAGCGGGGGCCACCGATGGTCTTGTGCACGGTCGACGAGACGACGTGCGCGTGCGGCACCGGGTTCGGGTGCAGGCCCGCGGCGACGAGGCCCGCGAAGTGCGCCATGTCGACCCACAGGAGCGCGCCGACCTCGTCGGCGATCGCGCGGAACTCGGCGAAGTCGAGCTGCCGCGGGTAGGCCGACCAGCCGGCGACGATCACCTTGGGCTTGTGCTCGATCGCGAGGCGACGCACCTCGTCCATGTCGACGCGGCTCGTCTCGGCGTCGACGCCGTACGCGACGATGTCGTAGAGGCGGCCCGAGAAGTTGATTTTCATGCCGTGCGTGAGGTGACCGCCGTGGTCGAGCGACAGGCCGAGCACGGTGTCACCCGGGCGCGCGATGGCGTGGAGGACGGCGGCGTTCGCGGTGGCACCCGAGTGCGGCTGCACGTTGGCGAACTCGGCGCCGAACAGCGACTTGGCGCGCTCGATCGCGAGGCTCTCGGCGACATCCACGTACTCGCAGCCGCCGTAGTAGCGGCGCCCCGGGTAGCCCTCGGCGTACTTGTTCGTCAGCACGCTGCCGGCGGATTCCAGCACGGCGACGGGCACGAAGTTCTCGCTCGCGATCATCTCGAGGAAGTCGCGCTGGCGGTTCAGCTCCTGGTGCAGCACCTCGGCGATCTCGGGATCGACCTCGGCGAGGGGCGAGTTGAACGTGCTGGGCAGGCGGTCGGTCACGGGTGCTCCTTCGCTGTGCGCTGGCGCGCGTCGCTGGCTGATTGCCCAGGCGCGCGGCTCGAGATCGGCCGCTCCCCGGTGGTGATCCACCCATGCGCCAGTCACGGCCTCTCCCATGGTAGCCCGCGGCGCGGTGCGGGTGGCAGAGCGCCCTAGACACGGCGCGGAGTCGGTGACACCGTGCGGTGAGGAGTCACACCGTTCGAAGGAGAACCATGAGCGTCATCGATCTGACCGGCAAGGTCGCCGTCGTCACCGGGGGCGGCAGCGGCATCGGCCGCTCCACCTGCGAGCTCTTCGCGAGCCTCGGCGCCACGGTCGTCGTCAGCGACATCGCCGAGACCGCGCACGAGACCGTCTCGGCCATCGAGGCCGCAGGCGGAACCGCATCCGCCGTGGTCGGCGACATCAGCGATCCCACGGTGGCGGATGCTGTTATCGCCGCGGCCGTCGAGCGCCACGGAAGGCTCGATGTGCTGGTCAACAACGCGGGGGTCATGGATCACTTCGCGGGCGCGGCGAACGTCAGCGACGAGGTGTGGGAGCGCATCCTGCGGATCAACCTCAACGGCCCGTTCTTCCTCACGCGCGCTGCACTCAAGGTGATGGTGCCCGCGGGCGGCGGCTCGATCATCAACGTGGCGAGCGAGGCGGGGATGCGCGGGGCGGCCGCAGGCGCCGCGTACACGACGTCGAAGCACGGCCTGATCGGCCTCACGCGCAACACCGCGTACACCTACGCCAAGCAGGGCATCCGCGCGAACGCGGTGTCACCGGGCGGAGTCGAGACCAACGTCATGACGGCTGATGTGCAGCAGCACATCGATCAGGAGGGCCTCGCCGCGATCACGCCCGTGCATCAGTCGGCGCTGGCCACCGCACAGCCGATCCAGCAGGCGAACCTCATCGCCTTCCTCGCCTCGGATGCCGCGAGCAACGTCAGCGGCGCGATCATCCCGAACGACGGGGGCTGGTTCGCGGGCTGAGCGGCCGGAACGGCCCGTCGCCATCCGCCGCGATGTGCTCCGGTACCGAACTGCCGCGTCCAGGGCGCTCAGGCGACGATTCGGTACCGCTGGGAGCGCTGCCGATGCGCTCGGCGGCGAGTTCCGGTACCGATGCGTCGCGTGCGGGGCACTGCGGCGACGGTTTGGTAGCGCTGGGCCGGCGGCGTGGGGCACGCGTGCGAGGGGCGAGTGGCAGGCGGACGCGCTCGCGGCGGCGCGTGCTTGGATCGGCGCATGGTTCAGGACGACCGCACTCGCTCGCTGCTGCTCGGCGCGCTCAACGCGCAGCGCAGCCACATCCTCGCCGCGATCGAGGGGCTCACCGACGCGCAGCTGCGCACGCCGACACTGCCATCGGGATGGTCGCCGATCGGCCTCGTGCGGCACGTGACGCTCGGCGGCGAGCGCTTCTGGTTCCACACCGTCGTGGCGGGCGAGCCGCTCGACTACTGGCCAGACGACGATCCCGCGCTCGACGGCGGCAGGCCCGCCGACTGGCGCGTGGCGCCCGACGAGTCGACGGATGCGGTGGTGCGCGAGTACCGCGACGCGATCGCGCGCTCCGACGCGATCATCGCCGCGCTGCCGCTCGATGCACGCCCGCGCCGACCCGAGCCCGACTGGCCCGTGGATGCGTTCCCCGATCTCGCCGCCGTGCTCATGCACGTGATCATCGATGAGTCGACGCACGCAGGCCACCTGGATGCGGCGCGCGAGCTCATCGACGGCCGCCAGCACCTCGTGCTCTGACCCGCGGGACGCGCCACGCCCCGCCCCGCCCCGCACCTCGCGCCCAGCCCTGCGGGCGCGGCCGACGCGAACGGGACCCCTCCCACCATCCGCGACCTGGCGCACCAGGTCGGCGGGGGCGGAAGGGGTCCTCGGTCATCGCACGCCGAGCGCCGCCGCGGTGTCGCGGGGCGCCGCGCCTCAGATGAGGTGGTCGGTGAGGTGGTTCGGCGTGCCGAAGCGGTGCGCGGTGATCGCGATCGCCTGCTCGCGCAGGAACGGCAGCATCTCGACGCGGCCGGCCTCCGTCACCGGGTGCGCCACGATCGCCAGGTCGGGGCGCCCGCCGACGGCCTCCGCGAGCGCACGCACGCCGTCTGCGACATCCTCGTCGGCGGCCAGGAAGCGGATGCGGCCCTGACCGAGCGCTGCGGCAGCACGCCGGAACGCGGCGTCGTCCTGCGCCTCGACCGGCACGTTCGCCGCAGCGAGCGCCGCGCGCATGGCCGGCGCGAGCTCGATCGCGGTCGACACCCGCACCTCGGCGCCGGCGCGCAGCGCGGCGACGACCGCGCGAGCGAGCTGCGCGACGCGGCCACCCTCCGCGAGCCGGATCACGACGCCGGGCATCGGCAGGTGGCGCAGGATGTCGCGCTCGGCGAGCAGCTGCTGCACATCGCGCGCGACGCCCAGCTCGGTCGCCCACACGTGCTGGTCAGAGCCCGCCGCGCGCCGCAGCGCCGCCGCCTCGTCGGCGGTGACCGAGGCATCCGACGACTTCGCCAGCGCCTCGACCGCGTCGACGATCGTCTGCACCGACAGCAGCTCGACGGGTGCGAGCTCGCGCGCCTGCGCGGTGCGCCAGTCGACGAGCGGCATGAGGTAACTGGGACCGCCCGCCTTCGTGGTCGGGCCGACGACCGAGCGCTTCCAGCCGCCGAACGGCTGCCGCTGCACGATGGCGCCGGTGATGCCGCGGTTGACGTAGAGGTTGCCTGCCTCGATGGTCTCGAGCCAGGTGCCGATCTCGGCGGGATCCAGCGAGTGGATGCCCGAGGTGAGGCCGTAGTCGACGTCGTTGACGAGCGCGATCGCCTCCTCGAGCGTGTCGACCCGCATGATGCCGAGGATCGGGCCGAAGTACTCCGTGAGGTGGTACTCGCTGCCGCGCTGCACCCCGGCGCGCACGCCCGGCGACCACAGCTTGCCCTCGTCATCGAGCTGCTTCGGCTCGATCACCCAGCTCTCGCCCTCGCCGAGCCGCGTGAGCCCGTCGAGCAGCTTGCCCTCTGCGGGCGCGACGATCGGGCCCATCTGGCTGGTGGCATCCCACGGGTAGCCGGTCTCGAGCGAGCGCACGCCGTCGACGATCTGGTTGTGCAGGCGCTTCGAGCGGCCCGCCTGCCCGACCAGGATGGCGAGCGACGCGGCCGAGCACTTCTGGCCGGCGTGCCCGAACGCGCTCGTGACGATGTCCTTCGCGGCGAGGTCGTAGTCGGCCGAGGGCATCACGATGATGGCGTTCTTGCCGCTCGTCTCGGCGAGCAGGTTGAGGTCGGGGCGGATGCGGCGGAACGCCTCCGCGGTCTCGAAGCCGCCGGTGAGGATCACGCGGTCGACCCGCTCGTCGCCGAGCAGCTGGTCGCCCAGCGAGCGGTCGCCGAGCTGCACGAGCTGCAGCACATCCTTCGGCACGCCGGCGGCCCACAGCGCCTCGACCATGGTCGCGCCGGTGCGAGCGGTGGCGCGGGCGGGCTTGATGATGACGGATGCGCCGGACGCGAGCGCCGCGAGCGTCGAGCCCGCGGGGATGGCGATCGGAAAGTTCCACGGCGGTGTCACGACGATGAGGCGCGAGGGCACGGCGGTGGCACCGTCGACGTGGTCGAGCTCGCGAGCGCGCTCTGCGTAGTAGTGCGCGAAGTCGATCGCCTCGGAGACCTCCGGGTCGGACTGGTCGAGGGTCTTGCCGCCCTCGCTCGCCGCGACCTCCATCAGCTCGGCGCGACGCGCCTCCATCTCGACACCTGCGCGGTGCAGGATCTCGGCGCGCTCGGCGCCCGAGAGCGCACGCCACGATGCGTTGGCAGTGACGCCCGTCTCGATGACGGCCTCGAGCGCATCGGCGTCCCGCAGCATCGCGGCCTCGACGGCGTCGACGCCCAGCGTCGACGTCCTGGACCGCTCGCGGATGCCCGCTGCCCACGACTGGTTGGCCGGCAGCGAGGGGTCGCTGTCGGGCGCGTTGCGGAACCCGGAGGTCTCCGCCGGCTCGGGCGCGGCCGTGCGGTCCTGCACGCGGTGGGTGGCCGGTGCCTCCGCCGCGAGCGCGTCCAGCGAGGCGAGGAAGCGGTCACGCTCGCGCTCGAACAGCGGCTCGGAGGTCGCCAGCTCGAACACGGCCGACATGAAGTTCTCGCGGCTCGCGCCCTCCTCGAGGCGGCGGATCAGGTAGGCGATCGCCACGTCGAACTCGGACGGGTGCACGACCGGCGTGTAGAGCAGCAGGCCGCCGACGTCGCGGCGCACCACCTCCGCCTGCCCCTGCGCCATGCCCAGCAGCATCTCGAACTCGACACCTGCGGTGACGCCGCGCTGCTTGCCCAGCAGCCAGGCGAAGGCGACGTCGAAGAGGTTGTGACCGGCCACGCCCAGCTCGACGTTCGCGATGCGCTCGGGCGTGAGCGCCCAGGCGAGCACGCGCTTGTAGTGCGTGTCGCTGTTCTGCTTGGTGTGCCAGGTGGCGAGCGGCCAGTCGTGGATCGACGCCTCGACGCGCTCCATCGGCAGGTTGGCGCCCTTGACCAGGCGCACCTTGACCGAGCCGCCGCCGCCGGCGACGCGCTCCGCCGCCCACTCCTGCAGTCGCTGCATGGCCGGCAGCGCGTCGGGCAGGTAGGCCTGCAGCACGATGCCGCCGCGGTACTGCTCGAGCCCGGGCTCGCTCAGGATCCGCATGAAGACCGCCATGGTCATCTCGAGATCCTTGTACTCCTCCATGTCGAGGTTGATGAAGGTGCCGGTCTCGGCGGCACGGCGGTAGATCGGCAGCAGTCGCTCGACGACGTGCTCGACGTGGGCGTCGAAGGCCCACGGCTGGTGCGGTGCGGTCGTCGCCGAGACCTTGATCGAGACGTAGTCGACGTCGTCACGCTCGATGAGCGCCAGCGTGCCGTCGATGCGGCGCTCGGCCTCCCGCGCGCCCAGCACGTACTCGCCCAGCAGATTGACGTTCAGGCGGGCGCCGGTGGCGCGGATGCGCTTGATCGCGGCTCCGAGGCGCGCGTCGGTCGCGTCGATGATGAGGTGGCCGACCATCTCGCGCAGCACGCGGCGCGCGATCGGCACGACGATCTGCGGCGCGAGCGGCGCGACGCCGCCGCCGAGCTTGAGCGCCTGCCGCATCGGCCAGGGCAAGAAGGAGGGCGCGTCACCGGCGATGGCGCGCAGCGTGCGTGCCGCGACGTGCACATCCTCGGGGCGCACGACGCCGTCGACGAAGGCGACCGCGAAGTCGAGCCCCTTGGGGTCGCGCAGCACACCGGCGAGCTGCTCGGCGCTCGCGTCGGCGGGGATCTGCTCCGCCTGCTCGAGCCAGGTGCGCACCTGCGCGACGATCTGCGGCGCCAGCGTCTGCAGCTGCTCGAGCTCGGTCGCCTGCGCCGAAGCCTCTGGCGTCGAAGCCTCGAGGGTCGAGTCCTCGACGGTCGACTCCGCAGCGTCCGTCGACTCGGCGTGCGCCGACTCCGCGTGCATCGACTCGGTGTGCTTCCCCGTGGTGGCTGCGCCCATGCTGCGGCCCCTCCTGCGATCGTGGTCGTGCGCACGACGGTGCGCGCAGCGCCAGTCTGCACCCGCAGACCATTCAGGTACAGTGACGGATGGCGATGGATATCCATCGCATTCACTGATGCTTCTGCGAGGCCCGTCCATGCTCGACGTCCGACGCCTTCGACTGCTGCGCGAGCTGCGCCTGCGCGGCACCATCGCGGCCGTCGCGACCGCCCTCGCCTACGCTCCGAGCGCCGTCTCGCAGCAGCTCTCCGCCCTCGAGCGCGAGGTGGGCGTGCCGCTCACCCGCAAGCAGGGCCGTCGCCTCGCCCTCACTCCGCAGGGCGAGGTGCTCGCGCAGCACGCCGAGGGCATCCTCGCCCAGCTCGAGACCGCCGAGCGCGCCGTGGCCGCCTCGCTCGACCGCCCCATCGGCACGGTGCGCATCGCGGTGTTCCAGTCGGCAGCGCTCTCGCTCGTGCCGAGCATGCTGCACCTGCTGCGCGAGTCAGCGCCGGAGGTGCGGGTCGAGATGGTGCAGCGCGAGCCCGAGACGGCGCTCTACGACACCCACGTGGGCGACTTCGACCTGGTCGTCGCCGAGCAGTATCCGGGGCACGCGGCTCCGCAGCACCAGGGACTCGACCGCGAGGTGCTCATGACGGATGCGCTGCGGCTCGCGGTGCCGCCGGGCAGCGACATCCGCTCGTTGACCGATGCCGCAGCCCACCCGTGGGTGATGGAACCGGTCGGCGCAGCCTCCCGGCACTTCGGCGAGCAGCAGTGCCGGGTTGCGGGCTTCGAGCCCGACGTGCGCTTCGCGACCGCCGACCTGCAGGCGCAGATGCGCCTCATCGAGACCGGTCACGCGGTGGGCATCATGAACGATCTGACCTGGGTCGGCACCGAGGTGCGCTTCCGTGCACTGCCGCTGCCCGCTGCCCCGCGGCGCGAGATCTTCACAGCCGCCCGCGCCGCCTCCAGCGACTCCCCCGCTATCGCCGCGGTGCGCGAGGCGCTGCGCGGAGCGGTGCCGGCCGCAGTGGCGAGCGGCTGACGCCCGCGCGCGGCGCCCCGGCGCTCGGCCGGCGCTCGCTACGCTCGGAAGACGCATCCGAGGGGGAATCGTGGGACTGTTCACACCGAAGCGACCGCAGCCGGTCGCGCAGCGGCCCGTCCGCGCGCCCTGGTCGCTCTGGGCCGACTCGTTCGGTCGACTCGCGACGCGTGCGCTCCAGATCATCCTCGTGCTCATCGTCGTCACCGGCGTGATCTACGCGATGGTGCAGCTCACGCTCGTGATCATCCCGGTGATGCTCGCGCTGATCATCGCCGCGGCCTTCGCGCCCGTCATGAGCTGGATGCGCCGCCGCGGCGTGCCGTCGGCGCTCGCGACCGCCGCCGCGCTGCTCGCGATCGTCGTCGTGCTCGGCAGCGTCATCTGGCTCATCGTCAACGCGGTGCGCGACCAGCTCGACGAGCTCGTCAGCCAGGCCGAGCAGGGCTTCGACCAGGTGCTCGAGTGGGTCACGACACTGCCGTTCGCGCCCACGAACGAGCAGATCGGCGAGGCGCGGACCGCCGTCGTCGACTTCCTCACGAGCGCGCAGTTCGGCTCTGGCGCACTAGCGGGCGTGAGCGCCGCCGCGAACTTCCTCACCGGGTTCGTGCTGATGATCGTCATGCTCTTCTTCTTCCTCAAGGACGGCCCGCGCATCTGGGAGTTCCTGCTGCGCCCCTTCGAGGGCGACTCCTACGCGCGCGGCAAGCGCATCGGCGGCAAGACGGTCGAGACGCTCGGCGGCTACGTGCGCGGCACCGCCACCGTGGCGTTCGTCGACGCGGTCGCCATCGGCATCGTGCTCTGGGTCGTGCAGGTGCCACTGGCACTGCCGCTGGCCGTGCTGGTCTTCCTGCTCGCCTTCATCCCCCTCGTCGGTGCCACGCTCGCCGGCGCGCTCGCGACGCTCGTCGCGCTGGTCGCCAACGACCTGGTGACGGCGCTGATCGTGCTGGTCGCCGTCATCCTCGTGAACCAGCTGGAAGGCAACTTCCTGCAGCCGGTGGTCATGGGCCGCTCGCTCGAGCTGCACGCGCTCGTCATCCTCATCGCCCTGACGATCGGCACCGTGCTCGGCGGCATCGTCGGCGCCGTGCTCGCCGTGCCGATCACCGCGGTCGCCTGGGGCATCACGCAGGTGTGGGAGGGCGACGACCGGCCCGCCCGGATGTTCCGGCAGAAGCGACCAGAGACGGTCTAGCCGCCGGTCCGCGGCCGCCCCGCAGGTACTGACTGCTCAGGCAGCGGCAGGGCGACGGATGCGGCTGAAGCCGACCAGCGCGAGGCTGATCGCGATGCCGGTGAACAGCACCCACGGGAGCGAGCCCGGCCCCCAGGTATCGAACGCGATCGCGCCCAGCAGCGCACCGCCACCGATCCCGACGTTGAAGCCCGTCGTGTACCAGGCCATCGCCGGCTGCAGCAGGCGCTCGGGCGCCGCCTCGAGCAGTCTCGTCTGCAGCAGCGGCGGCAGCGCACCCATGGCGAGGCCCCAGACCAGCACGGCCGCGATCGTCAGCGGCAGCACGGTCGAGAGCGCGAGCACGACCATCGTCAGCAGCATCACGATCATGCACGCGACGACCCCGGCCAGCGGCCTGCCCCCGAGCCAGATCGTGAGCGCGAGCACCGCGATCGCACCCATCACGCCGTAGGCGAGCAGCGCCGGGCTCAGCCACTCCTCCGGCAGCTGCGCATGCTGCACGAGAAACGGTGCGATGAACGTGTAGAAGGCGTACTGCCCGGTCATCGCGAGGGTGGTCGAGATGACGGCCACGACCATGCCGCTCATCGAGACCCTCGGGTGATCGACCGGCAGCGCGATCGAGCCCGTCTCCGTGGTGGCCGCATCCTTCATGTGGTCGACCGCCGGCAGCGCCTTCCACACCGCGAGCGCCGCGAGCAGGCTCGCGACGCCGAAGACGGCGAACGCCCAGCGCCATCCCACCGCCTGGCCGAGCAGCGTCGACAGCGGCAGACCCAGCACGAACGCGAGCGATCCGCCCGCGCTCGTGATCGCGACCGCGCGCCCGAGCAGCTCTGGCGGCACCAAGTAGGCGGCGTAGGCTCCCACGACGGTCCAGAAGACGCCGTGCGCCAGCCCGCCGAGGATGCGCATCGCCACGATCCACTCGTAGGTGGGCACGACCGCCGTCGCGAGGCAGGAGGCGGTGAAGACGAGCAGCACGACGACCACCAGCGCGTGGCGCGGCACCCGGCGGGTGAGGCGGATGAGCGTGGTCGACGAGACCACCACCGTGAAGGCGAACACCGACACGAGCAGGCCGATTCCGCTCTCGGAGACGGCGAGGTCGCGGCTCATCGGCAGCACCAACCCCATCGGCAGCATCTCGATGGAGATGTTGACGAAGATCGCGAGCGCGAGCACGAGCAGGGCCGCCATCGGGAAAGGCGTCGCGGACCGCTGGCCCGTCGCTGTCTGCTCGCTCACGAGCGTCGAGCCTACGCGGATCCCACGATCAGGCAGGCGGGCTACGGTCGCCATGTGCTCACTGCAGACGAGGTGCTGAACGCCCGGTTCACCACCGGCGGCACGCTCTACGCGGGGTACGACGCCCATCAGGTCGACGACTGGCTCGATCGGGTGATCAGCACGCTGCGGGCGCACGAGGGGGAGGCGGACGGCGACGTGCAGCTGCTGGCCGAGGATGCGCAGCAGGTGCGCTTCCGCATGCTCCGCGGTGCGGGCGCCTACGACACCGTCCAGGTGGACGACGTCATCGATCGCATCGCGTCGGCGCTCGTCGAGCACGAGGCGTAGCCCGTCGCCGCTGCCCGCACGGCACGGCTCCTGCGTGCCGTCGCGCATAGACTCGTCCGGTGAGCAACCACTGGATCCTGTCGTTCATCTGCGAAGACCGGCCCGGCATCGTGCACGCAATCTCCGGCGCGATCGTCGACTGCGGCGGCAACATCACCGAGTCGCAGCAGTTCTCCTCCGGCGACACCGACCGATTCTTCATGCGCCTGCAGGTCGAGGCGACCGCCGAGCGCGCCGCATTCGAGGCGCAGCTCGCTCCCGTGATCGAGCGCTACGACATGCAGTGGCACCTCGACGACGTGGGGCGCCCGCTCAAGACCCTCGTGCTGGTGTCGAAGGCCGCGCACTGCCTGGGCGACATGCTCTTCCGCCAGCGTGCCGGTCAGCTCTCGGTCGACATCCCTCTGGTGATGTCGAACCACCCGGATCTGGGCTCGCTCGCCGCCTTCTACAACGTGCCCTTCGAGCACGCGCCGGTCGTGGACGCCGACTCGAAGGCCGCGTTCGAGCGGCGCATCCTCGAGGTCGTCGAGGCGGAGGGCATCGAGCTGGTGGTGCTCGCCCGCTACATGCAGATCCTGTCGCCGGAGCTCTGCGCGGCGCTCGAGGGCAGGCTCATCAACATCCACCACTCGTTCCTGCCCGGCTTCAAGGGCGCGAATCCCTACCGGCAGGCGCACGCCCGCGGGGTGAAACTGATCGGAGCCACCGCCCACTTCGTCACGAGCGACCTCGATGAGGGCCCGATCATCGAGCAGAACGTGGTGCGCGTCGACCACGCCCACTCGCCCGCGCAGCTCGTCGCGATCGGCCAGGACGAGGAGTCGCGCACGCTCTCGCGGGCGGTGCAGTGGTTCGCGGAGGATCGCGTGCTGCTCGACGGCCAGCGCACCATCATCTTCCGCTGAGCCCGTCGGCGCGACGAAGATTCATCGCGCATTCACTCGAACCCCTCGCAAACGTCAGTGGACCGGGTTAGGTTGAGGCCACCCCTTGTCCCCGATGGAGTGGATTCATGCGCGCACGCACCCTGCTCGGCACTGGAACAGTCGCCGCGCTCGCCCTGACGGGCATCGTCGCTACCCCGGCAGTCGCCGCGGAGCATCCCGTGATCAACGAGTTCTCGGCCAACGTCACGAGCACCGATGGCGGCTTCGAGTTCATCGAGGTCTACGCCGCCCCCGGCACCGATCTCTCCGGTCATTCGCTGCTGGTCGTCAAGGGCGACTCCAACGCGATCGGCGAGGTGCTGCAGTCGAACCCCGTGCCTGCCGTCGACACCGACGGCTTCGGGCTGCTGGAGTACCCCGCGAACGGCATCCAGAACGGCTCGATCACGCTGCTGCTCGTCGAGGGCACGGCGGCAGTCGGATCCACCATCGACGCGGATGCCGACGGGACGATCGACGAGAGCGTCGACTTCACGGTCGTGGACGCGGTTGCGACCATGGACGGCGACAGCGGCGACCTGAGCTGGGGCGTGGAGCTCACGCGCGGCTACGACGGCAACAGCAACGCCGTCGGCGGCGCCAGCCGCATCCCCGACGGCACCGACACGGATGCCGCCGCGGACTGGGTGCGCAACGACTTCAACAAGGCCGGCTTCGACGGCTTCGACGGGCCGCCCGCTGACGGCGTGGCATGGAACACGCCGGGCGCCGCGAATGAGGTGTACGAGGTCGAGGAGCCTCCGACCGACGGCACCTGCGGCTCGGATGCCGTGATCGCCATCGGCGAGGTGCAGGGCGACGGCGACGCGACCCCGCTCAGCGGCCAGACCGTGACGGTCGAGGGCGTGGTCGTGGGCGATTGGCAGTCCGGCGGCTTCGACGGCTTCACGCTGCAGGACGCGGGTGACGCCGATGACGCGACGAGCGACGGCATCTTCATCTACGCACCGGGCACCGACGGCTTCGCCGAGGGCGACCTCGTGCAGGTGACCGGCACCGCCGGCGAGAACTTCGGCATGACGCAGATCTCGAACGCGAACCTGCTCGACTGCGGCGAAGGAACGATGCCCGCCGCCACCGAGCTCGAGCTGCCGATCGCCGACCACGAGGCGACCGAGAGCATGCTGGTGACGCTGCCGCAGACGCTCTCGATCCTCGAGTACTTCAACTACGGCCGCTTCGGCCAGGTCGTCGTCGGCACCGAGCGTCAGATGCAGCCGACCGCGGTCGCCGCTCCGGGTTCGGACGAGGCTGCGGCCATCGCCGCGGCGAACGCCGCCAACCGCATCACGATCGACGACGGCCGTTCGTCGCAGAACCCCGACCCGGCCATCCACCCCGCCAATCTCGAGGAGTTCACGCTCGAGAACCGGTTCCGCGGCGGCGACACGATCACCGGCATCACCGGGGTGCTCGACTGGCGATTCAGCACCTGGGCGGTGCAGCCCACGGAGGCCGGCACCTACAGTGCAGTGAACCAGCGCACCCCGGCACCCGAGATCGAGGGCGCATCGCTCGAGATCGCGTCGTTCAACGTGCTGAACTACTTCACCACCCTGGACAGCCGCGGCGCGGAGACCGCTGCGGAGTTCGACCGCCAGGAGGCGAAGATCGTCGCGGCGATCAACGACCTCGGCTCGGCGGTCGTCGGGCTGCTCGAGATCGAGAACAATGACGGCGTCGCACTCGACACGCTCGTCGAGGCGCTGAACGGCGACGCCGGCAGCGAGCTGTGGGCCGGGATCGACACCGGCACGCTCGGCACCGACGCCATCACGACGGCGCTCATCTACCAGCCGGCGCTCGTGATGCCGGAGGGCGACTTCGCGGTGCTCGACTCCTCCGTCGACGCGCGGTTCGACGACGACAAGAACCGACCGGCGCTCGCGCAGTCGTTCCGCGACGTCGCGACCGACCGCATCCTCACGGTCGCGGTCAACCACCTGAAGTCGAAGGGCTCCGCGTGCGAGGGCGACGTCGGCTCCCCCGAGCAGGGCAACTGCAACGACGTGCGCACCGCGGCCGCGGCCGCGCTCGCCGACTGGATGGCGGGTGAGCCGACCGGCGTCGACGCCGACGGCTCGCTGATCATCGGCGACCTGAACGCCTATGACCACGAGGATCCGATCACGACGCTCGAGGGCGCCGGCTGGGAGGATCTGCTGGAGACGTTCCAGGGCGAGAACGCCTACACCTACGTCTTCGACGGCCAGCTAGGCTACCTCGACTACGGGCTCGCCGATGACGCGATGCTGCCGTTCGTCGTCGGCGCCCAGGCGTGGCACGCGAACGCTGACGAGCCGAGCATCATCGACTACTCGATGGCGTTCAAGCAGGATGCGCAGGACGCGCTGTTCGCTCCCGATCCCTTCAGGGCAAGCGACCACGACGCCGTCGTGATCGGTCTCGACTGGGAGGCGGCAGTGCCGCCGGAGACGATGGTCGAGACCTACGCCGGCGTCAACCGCTACGAGACGAACGCCGACACGTCCGCCGCGACCTTCGAGCCCGGCACCGACGTGCTCCTGGCGTCCGGCGACCTGTTCCCGGATGCGCTTGCAGCCGGACCCGCCGCGGCCAGCGTGGACGCGAGCCTGCTGCTGACGCGACCCGACACGCTGCCGTCCTTCACGGCGGAGGAGCTCGAGCGGCTGCAGCCGGAGTCGGTCACGATCATCGGCGGCACGCCGTCGGTCTCGGCCGCGGTCGTCGTGCAGGTGCTCGAGATCGTGCCCGGTGCCAGGGTCGAGCGCATCGCCGGCGCGAATCGCTACGAGACGGCGGCGATGATCGCCGAGCGCTACTTCAGCGATGCGTCGGAGGCGTTCATCGCGAGCGGCCAGGTCTTCGCTGACGCGGTCTCGGCGAGCGGCACCGCTTCGGCGCTCGGCGACATGCCGGTGCTGCTGACGCCTCAGGCGCGCGCGGACGACGCGACGGTTGCGGCGCTCTCGACGCTCGGCGTGGAGACGGCGACGGTGCTCGGTGGCCAGCCCTCGGTCTCCGACGCAGCGCTGCGCGCCTACCGCGACACCGGGGTCACGGTGACGCGTCTGGCCGGCTCCGACCGCTACGCCACGAACGCGATGCTCGTCGAGCGGTTCATCACGCCGAGCGACGACCAGGCGATCGCGATCGCGTCGGGGCTCAACTTCCCCGATGCCCTGTCCGCCTCCATGGTCGCCGGTGCCCACAGCGCCCCGGTGCTGCTGGCCGTGCGCTCCTGCGTGCGGCTCGCGGTGGAGGAGCAGATCGCTGACCTCGCACCGGCGACGGTCTACAACGTCGGCGGTCTGCCGGCGCTGTCGCCGGACGCGTGGCGCACCAGCTGCTGAGCTGACGCGAGGGCCCGCACCCGATCGGGGCGCGGGCCCTCTGCGTGCGGCCGGCCGTAGGCTGGTCGTGTGACCGAGTCGAGCCTGCTCCTGACGACCGACCGTGCGCTCATCGACGGGCGATTCGTGACGGATGCCTGGCTGGAGTCCGCGCGCGGCGTGATCACGGCGATCGGTCAGGGCGCGCCGCCGCGTGCGCCGGATCTCACGCTGACGGGCACGCTGGTGCCGGGATTCGTCGACATCCACTGCCACGGGGGGCTCGGCTCCGCCTTCGACGATGCCGCGCCGGAGTGGGAGCGGGTCGCGGCATTCCGGACGAGCCACGGATCGACGCGCCAGGCCGTGTCGCTCGTGACGGCGCCGCTCGACCTGCTGCTGCCGCGTCTCGAGGCGGCGGCGGCACGATGCGCGGTGGATGACGCGCTGCTCGGCGTGCACCTCGAGGGGCCGTTCCTCGCCGACAGCCACCGTGGCGCGCATGACCCGCGCGCGCTGCAGGCGCCGACGCCGGACGCGGTGGAGCGGCTGCTCGACGCCGGCGACGGCAGGATCCTGCAGATCACCATGGCGCCGGAGCTGCCGGGGGCGATCGATGCCATCGGCCGCTTCGTCGCGGCGGGTGTGCGCGTCGCAGTCGGGCACACCGGCGCCGATGCGGCCACCGCGCGCGCAGCATTCGACGCGGGCGCAACCCTGCTCACCCACGCCTGCAACGGCATGCCGCCGATGCATCACCGCTCCCCCGGCCCGCTGGCGACGGCGCTGCTGGACGAGCGGATCACGCTCGAGGCGATCGCCGACGGTGAGCACGTCGCTGCGGAGATGCTGGCGCTGCTCGTGCAGTCTGCGCCCGGGCGCGTGGCGCTGGTCACCGACGCGATGGCTGCGGCCGGGATGCCGGATGGCGACTACCGGATCGGCTCGCTCGACGTGCGGGTCGAGCAGGGACTGCCGCGGCTCGCCGAGGGCGGCTCGATCGCGGGCTCCACCCTCAGCCTCGACCGCGCGCTGCGTGTGCTGACCGACGCCGGCGTGCCGCTGATCGCCGCCATCGAGGCTGCGACGCGCGTGCCGGCCGACGCGGTGGGCCGCGCCGACCTCGGTCGCTTGGCCGTGGGTGCGCGCGCCGACCTGGTGTCGCTCGACGACGAGCTCGCGGTGCGCGGCGTCTGGCGTGACGGGGTCGCGGTCTCGGGGCACGTTCCGGTCTCGTGACGCGTGCGGCTGCGCCGCCCGCTCCTCGACCTACGAGGTCACCCCCGCCGCTGGTCGAGGAGGCGACGGCCCGCACTCCGTAGGTCGAGGAGGCGGCGGCCCGCAGGGACGCCGCCGTCTCGAGACCGAAGGCACCCACGATCCGTTCCGCCGGGCTACTGGAAGTCGCGGGAGCGGGGGCTCGGCACGTCGAAGCGGTCGAGCCGGTCGGCCAGCAGCGCGATCACGCCCTCGGGCGTGCGCTGCAGCATCCCCCGCACGATCAGGGCCGGCGCATGCCTCGCCACCTGCCGCGCATGCGCCCACAGCCCCTTCGAGATGATGACGTTGAGCATCCCCGTCTCATCCTCCAGGTTCATGAACGTCACCCCCTGCGCCGTGCTGGGTCGCTGCCGGTGCGTCACGATGCCTGCCGCCTGCACCCGGCGCCCCTCCTCCGCCTGCGCCAGAGCGGCGATCGGCAGCACGCCGCGCCCATCGAGCATGCCTCTCGCGTAGCGCACCGGGTGGTCGCCGGGGGTCACGCCAGTCGCCCAGACGTCGAGCGCCACCTGCTCCTCGGCGCTCAGGATCGGTAGCAGCGGCGGCTGCAGGCTCACCTGCGAGCCCTCGAGCTGGTCCTCGCGCTCGGTCGAGGCGGGGCCGGCGAGCCACAGCCCTTCACGGCGGGTCACCCCCAGCCCTTCGAGCGCGCCGGCGGTCGCGAGCGCCTCGAGCTCGCCGCGGTCGAGGTCGGCCCGCCGGGCCAGATCATGGATGTCGCGCAGCGGCGCCGCCTCCCGCGCCGCGACGATGCGGTTGGCGGCCGCCGCGCCCACGCCCGTGACGCTCGACAGGCCCATCCGCACCGAGAAGGCCCCATCGCGGCGGTGCCGGTTGCGCATCGCGAGGGTCTCGGAAGCCACGGGCGGCACGGGCGGCTGTTCGCGCGCCAGGCAGGCGTCGTCGCCGCCGGCCGCGCACCCGTTCGGTTCGAGCCCGGCGTCGATCGCGGAGCGCACCACGTCGGGCCGCAGCGTCTCGACCCCGTGCCGCAGCGCATCCGCCGTCAGCGTCTGCGGCGACCAGAACCCCATCGGCTGGCTGCGCAGCAATCCGGCAAGGAACGCCGCCGGGTAGTGCAGTCGCATCCACGACGACGCATAGACGAGCTTCCCGAACGCGAGCGAGTGGGACTCGGCGAACCCGAAGCCGGCGAACGCCTCGATCTTGCGGTAGATCGACTCGGCGACATCCGGCTCGACGCCGTTGGCCGCCATGCCGGCGAACAGCTTCGCCTTCAGCGCCGCGATCCGATCGAGTGAGCGCTTCGAGCCGATCGCGCGGCGCAGCTGGTCGGCCTCAGCGGCGTCGAAGCCGCCCACCGCGACCGACATCTGCATCAGCTGCTCCTGGAACAGCGGCACGCCGAGCGTGCGCTCGAGCACAGGGATCAGGAGCGGATGCGGGTAGGTGATCGGCTCTGCTCCCGTGCGGCGGCGGATGTAGGGGTGCACCGCGCCACCCTGGATCGGCCCGGGTCGGATGAGCGCGATCTCGACCACCAGGTCGTAGAAGCAGCGCGGCTTCAGGCGCGGCAGCGTCGCCATCTGCGCCCGTGACTCCACCTGGAAGATGCCGACGGCATCCCCCTCGCAGAGCATGTCGAAGACGCCGGCTTCCTCGACGGGGATCGACGCGAGCGTCCACGACTCGCCCAGCTGCTCGGCTGCGAGCGCCATCGTGTGCGACAGCGCGCTGAGCATGCCGAGGCCCAGCAGGTCGAACTTCACGAGCCCCATCCACTCGCAGTCGTCCTTGTCCCACTGCAGCACCGTGCGGCCGGGCATGCGGGCGGGCTCGATCGGGCAGACCGAGCCCACCGGCTCCTCGGTGAGCACCATGCCACCGGAGTGGATGCCCAGGTGGCGGGGCGCGTGCAGGAACTCGCCAGCGAGCTCGACGACGGCGTCGGGGATGCCGGGGGCTTCGGCCTGCGAGCGCGACTCGACCGACTTCGACCAGGCGTTCTGCTGGCCGACCGCGTAGCCGAGCGCCTTCGCGGCGTCGCGCACCGCCGACTTCGGTCGGTAGGTGATGACGTTGGCGACCTGGGCGGCGTTGCGTCTGCCGTACTGCTCGTAGACGTGCTGGATGACCTCCTCGCGGCGGCCGGCGTCGAAGTCGATGTCGATGTCGGGCTCCTCCTCGCGCATCATCGAGATGAAGCGCTCGAACGGCAGCCGGTAGCGGATCGGGTCGACGGCGGTGATGCCGAGGATGAAGCAGACGGCGCTCGCGACGGCGCTGCCGCGGCCCTGGCAGAGGATGCCTCGATCGTGCGCGAACTCGGCGATCTCGAACACGATCAGGAAGTAGCCCGCGAAGCCCTTCTCGTCGATGAGGCCGAGCTCGTGCTCGAGCCGGGCGGCGACCTCGGGGCTCGGACGGCCGTCGACGGCGTCGTAGACGCGGGGCAGCCGCTCGGCGACGAGCGCTCGCAGCCAGCTCATGGGCGTGTGCCCCTCCGGCACCTCGACGTTCGGCAGCCGAGGGGATGCGGCGCGCAGGTCGAAGGCGAGCTCGCGGCCGAGCGCCGCAGCCGTGTCGATCGCACCGGGAAACGCGCGGAAGCGACGGGCCATCACGGTGCCGCTGCGCAGCGAGGGGACGCCGCCGGCCGGCAGCCAGGCGTCGAGCTCGTCGATGGAGCGGCGGGCGCGCACCGCGGCGACCGCATCGCCGAGCCGCTGCCGGGTGGGCGAGGCGATGTGCGCATTCGTGGTGGCGATCACCGGCAGCCCCCGGCGCTCCGCGAGCTCGGCGAGCACCCGGTTGCGCTCGAAGTCGCGCGGGTCGCCGATGTCGCTGAGCTCCACCACGACGCGGTCGCGGCCGAACAGCGACGCGAGCCGATCGAGCTCCGTGCCCGCCGCATCCGCGCCTGCCGCCGCCGAGCCGAGCCGCTCGAACGCCTGCCGCACGCTGCCCTTGCGACAGCCCGAGAGCACCATCCACTCCCCGTTCGCCGTCTCGGCGAGCTGCTCGAGCTCGAACACCGGCCTGCCCTTCTCGCCCGGGCCGTGCATGTCGGAGGTCAGGTAGCCGTCGGTGAGCGCGGTGGCGAGCGCCGTGTAGCCGGCCGGGCCGGTCGCGAGCGCCACGAGGTGACTGCCGTCGGGGTCGGGGATGCCGTGCTGAGGCGCCTCGAGGCCGAGCGTGAACTCGGTGCCGAACACGGTCGGCAGCTCGGCCTCTGCGGCGGCCTCGGCAAAGCGCACGGCGCCGTAGAGCCCATCGTGGTCGACGAGCGCGAGCGCCTCGAGCCCGAGCCTGCGCGCCTCGTTGACGAGCTCTGCCGGGCTGGAGGCACCGTCGAGGAAGGAGTAGTGCGAGTGCGCGTGCAGCTCGGCATAGGGGGTCGTCGCCCCTGGCGCGGGCACGCGGATGCGCGGCCGGCGCGCCTCCTCGAGCTCGGCCGCGACGGCGGTCTTGCCCGCGCTGACGTCGCGGTCGCTGAGGATGCCCTCGAGCTCGCGCCAGGGCATCGACGGGTTGTTCCAGCCAGCCATCCGCTCCCCCTCCGTCCGTCAACCGGTCCAGTGGTCGCGCAGCCGAAATATCGGTCCGCCAGACCACAGGACCGGTTGACGGACGAGAGTCGGGTGGCAGGCGGCAGTGCGGCGTCGATCGTCAGGCATAGCGGCCCTCCGCGAGCCATGCGCCATCGACGTGCAGCAGCACCCACGCCTCGCCCTCGCCGTCGAGCAGCTGCACGCGGTGCACCGTGTCGCCCAGCTCGCGGCGCCGGATCGGCCACGGCCCCGCCCACGCCACGACTCGGCGGCGAGGCGCCGCGGGTGGTGAGAACACGGCGGGGGATGCATCGCGCACGTCGAGCGCACCGGGCTCGACCGAGCGCCCCTCCGCGTCGGTGAGCAGCACCGGCAGCGGCGGCCGGAAGACGACGCTCGGGCGCGGGGCCGGCAGCGCGCCCGGCCATGGCCCGGCGGACTGCACCGGTGCCGCATCCCCCCAAGGCGTGAGCACACCCCGCTCGGCCAGCAGCCGGCCACCACCGGTGGCGGCGGTCAGCACCGCCTCGCGGCCGAGCATGCGCTGCAGCCGTTCGAGCGCGTGCTTGGTGCGGTCGTCGATGTCGCCGCCGCCCCACAGCCCCGGCATGTGCTCGGCGTCGGCGTCGAGGCGCTCGGGGCTCGCCTGCACCTCCACGAGCGCCGAGCCGAGCTCGCTCTCGGTGAGCTGCCACCGCATCCGATCGACGATGTCGCCCGCGCGCAGGAAGCCGGGTTGGCGCCAGAGCCGCTCGCTCACGCGCCCCTCCTCGCCGCGCAGCAGGATGCGGATCTCGCTGCACACCAGCCGCTGCTCCGCCAGCTGCCGCACGAAGCGGTCGACCGGCTCGCGCACCGCGAGCGCCAGTTCGGCGACGCCCTCGATGCCCGGTTCGAAGACGAGCCGCAGGGCCCGCTCCTCGCCCAGCCCCGCCTCATCGATGCGTCGATCGTCGAGCCCGCGGGCGCGGGCGAGCGCGACGAGGCCGGCGGGGCCGAAGCGGTCGCGCACGCTGTCGTCGGGCAGCTGCCCGAAGCCGCCGAGCGTGTGCACCCCGAGGCGATGGAGCATGCTCGGCAGCTCGTCGTCGCCAAGCACGCTCACCGGCAGCGAGCTCAGGAACTCGCGGCTGCGCCCGTCGGGCACGATCGTCTCGCTGCCCGCGCCCACCGCGAGCTCCGCCGTGAAGCGGTCGTCGGCAACGCCGAAGGCCGCAGTCAGCCCGAGTGGCGCGAGCGCAGCGCGCACCGCCTCGAGCGCGCGCGGCTCGGAGCCGTAGAACCTGCTCGCCCCGCGCATCCGGAAGGCCAGCGCACCATCGCCGATGGGCTGCGCCGCCGGCACCACCGCGAGCACCGCGCGCACGACGCGCTCGAAGGCGAGCGCCTCCCCCACCGGATCGGCAGGCGCGAGCGCGAGCATGGGAGACGCCGCTTGCGCATCGCGCACCCGCATGCCGATCCGCACGCCATCGCTGCGAGCCCCGGCATCGCAGGCGACGATGCGCAGGCCGTGCACCACGGCACCCGGCGCGCCGACCTCGCCGCCGGCGGGCAGCGCTCCGGTTTGACGCGCGACGACGACCGGCCAGTCGGGCACGCGGAGCACACCGACGCGGCTGTCCCGCGGCCGCGCACCTCGCGGCTCGGCACCGCGCTCGATCGTCTCGCTGGTCACTCGACCATGATCGAACACACGTTCGAATGGAGTCAAGCGGATGCGGTGTGTCGCTTCGGGCTCGGTTCCGACATTCGTGTCGGGGGTCGATGACGCGCGGCTGCTTGTGGGCAGGCGGAAGCGCGGGGCGCACGGTCGCGCCCCGCGCTCGCCTGCTCGATCAACGCATCGACTGCACGCGACGCGCGCCGATCAGCAGCAGCAGCCCGAGAGCCAGCAGTGCCAGCCCGATCGGGAGCGCCCCGGTCTGGGTCGCCCCCGTCTGCGGCAGCGACGCTGCCCCAGCGGCCGAGCGATCCACGCCCGTTGCGCCAGCGGTGCGATCCAGGACCGAGGCATCGACCTTGCTGTCACCGGAATCGACCGGAGCGTCGGGGTTGCCGGACTCGCCGAGCGCACCCTCCTCGACCTCTTCGCCCGGTGTTCCGGGCTCGACAGGAGCACCCGGCTCCACCGGGGTACCCGGCTTGACGGGCGCGCCCGGCTCGACAGGCGTTCCAGGCACCGGCGAACCAGGCTCGGGCGTCGCCGGCTCTCCAGGCGTGACCGGCGTCTCACCATCGGTGGCTCCGGAGTCGATCGTCGAACCCGAGCTCGTCGCATCGCCCAGCACCGCGACCGCGTTGCCGCCAACGACCACCGGCGCCACAGCACCGATCACCGCCTGCGTTCCGCCGAGCAGGCTGTCATCACCGGACGTCGACGGACCACCCGTCGAACCCACCGCGCCCGACGCGCTCGAACCCGAGCTCGTCGCGTCACCGAGCACGGCAACCGCGTTGCCACCGGCGACGACCGGCGCCAGCACATCGGCGACGACCTGCGTCCCGCCGAACAGGCTGTCATCACCCGACGTCGACGCACCATCCGCCGAACCCGAGCCAGCCGAACCCGCCGAGCCCGACGCGCTCGAACCCGAGCTCGTCGCGTCACCGAGCACGGCGACCGCGTTGCCGCCCACGACGACCGGCGCCAGCACATCGGCGACGACCTGCGTCCCACCGAGCACGCTGTCATCACCCGACGTCGACGCACCATCCGCCGAACCCGAACCAGCCGAACCCGCCGAACCCGACGCGCTCGAACCCGAGCTCGTCGCGTCACCCAGCACCGCGACCGCGTTGCCACCGACGACGACCGGCGCCAGCACGTCGGCGACGACCTGCGTCCCACCGAGCACGCTGTCATCACCCGACGTCGACGCACCATCTGCCGAACCCGAACCAGCCGAATCCGCCGAGCCCGACGCGCTCGAACCCGAGCTCGTCGCGTCGCCCAGCACCGCGACCGCGTTGCCACCGACGACCACCGGCGCCACAGCACCGATCACCGCCTGCGTCCCGCTGAGCACGCTGTCATCACCCGACGTCGACGCACCATCCGCCGAACCCGAGTCAGTCGAACCCGCCGAACCCGACGCGCTCGAACCCGAGCTCGTCGCATCGCCCAGCACCGCGACCGCGTTGCCGCCGGCGACGACCGGCGCCAGCACATCGGCGACGACCTGCGTCCCGCCGAGCAGGCTGTCGTCACCCGACGTCGACGCACCATCTGCCGAACCCGAGCCGTCACTCGTCGCCGAAGCGCTCGAGTCAGAACTCGTCGCGTCACCCAGCACCGCAACCGCGTTGCCGCCGACCGTCACGGGTGCAGCAACATCCGCCACGGCCTGCGAGCCGGACAGCAGCCCGTCATCGCCCGACGTCGCCGCACCAGCGGCGCTGCCAGAGGACGAGGACGACTCCGCCGTCGAGCCCGAGCTCGACGCGTCGCCCAGCACGGCGATCGCATTGCCGCCCACCGTCACCGGTGCATCGACCGCGATGAGCGCTGCGTTGCCCGAGAGCACGCCCCCGATGCCCGACGTGTCGACATCTGCCGATGGTGTCGTCGCGGTCGAGGACGCCGCCGAGTCGCTCGACTCGGCATCGCCGAGTAGCGCGACCGCATTGCCGCCGACCGTGATGGGTGCCGAGAGCGACACCACTGTCTGATTGCTGGATCCGACACCTTCGTCGGTGTCTGTCGCACTGGCGATGCCAGTGCCCGCGGCCCACAGGCCGCCCGCGACCGCTGCTGTGCACAGCGCTCGCCACATGAGGTTGTTCATGGTTCTGCCTTCCCTGATTGGAGTGATCTGCCGTTCCGCACCGGAACGGCTGCATGCCGCGCAAGCGCGGCCGCGGATCGCTCAATCAGGGCTGGCGGTGTGCTCCTCGACGATCGAGGCGGGGGCGCGGTCGTGATCGACTGCGCCCGCCTGCCCGCCCGAGAGCTCGGGCAGCAGGTGGTCATGGATGTCAGCGGGTGACGCCGCCGCCGCGCCGCTCGCGCTGCCCGCGCCTGCGGGCGCAGCAGGTACGGCGGCCGGAGCAGGGGCAGCGGGTTCGCCGATCGGCACCGAACGGTCGATCGATTCGGCTGATTCTGTGACGCCCGGCGGTGTCGCGTCAGGGACGTCGAGCATGTTCCCGAAGCCGATGGCTGCGCCCACGAGCGCATGCAGGCTCGACGTCGGAATGGGTTCGGATGGGTCGTTGCCGTTGAGGCGCTGCGCGGGCACGGAGGTCGTGGTCCCGTCTGAGCCTGTCTGCGGTTCGGCGATCGCGCCGACGGGATCCGCTGGCGCGGGCTGCGCGATCGTTCCGGGAGCTTCACCGGGTGCCCCAGGCGCCGTGGGGCTCTCTGCAGCCGGTTCCGCGGGCGTGGCTGGCGTGATCTCGCCGACCGTCTCCTCCACGACGTCGACGACAGGCTCGACGACGGGCGCCACGACGTCGCCGCCCAGCGTGTCGTCGACGATCGCAACCGTGTCGTCGACGACGCCGATGGCCGGTTCGGTGACCGGGGTCAGCGGAGCGGTGACCGGAGCGAGCACGTCCGCCACAGGAGCGACGACGGCATCGATCACGGGAGCGGTCGGAGCGACTGCCGCCTCGACGACCGGGGTGATCGGTGCCGTGACGCTCTCGACGACGGGAGCGACGATCGTGGTCGCGGGCGCAAGCTCGTCGGCAATGGCACTGACGGGCTCGGTCGCCGCTTCGACGACTGTGCCGACAGGCTCGACGACTGTGCCGACAGGCTCGACCACCGCGCCGACAGGCTCGATCACCGCGCCGACAGGTTCGACCACCGTGCCGACCAGGTCACCGACATCGGCGACCAGCCCGGTCAGACCTCCGCGGTCATCGCCGAGTCCGCTGGCGTGAGCGGGCGCTCCGGCGAGGAGGGAGAGCGAGACTGCACCGATGGCGACGGCGCCGCTCGCGAGCGCGAGGCGCACGATGCGGAGCGGTCCGCGTGCTGCGATCGCTCCCATGCCTGCCTCCGAAGTCGTGACCTTCCCGGGTGCTCACGCCCGACGCTACGCCGATCGCGCAGGAAAGCAAGACAATCTCAGATCATTCCCAGGTTTGGGAGCCGTCGGATCAGGCGGCAGGCTGGTGCAGGAGCTCTCGGCTCGCATCGTGCACGGCGGCCGTCGCGCCGTCACCGGCGATCGGGATGCGCGCACGGCTCGGCGCCCCACCGGATGCGACCTCGACGATGAGGCCGCCGGTGGCGATCCTCCCGTCGCCATCGGCGAGACCCTGCCACTCGGCGCGCACACTGCGCACGACGGTCGCGGCATTCGGCCACGGACCCGCGATGAGCAGCGTCGACGAGGCCTGCCGCAGCCGCGCGGCGAGCCGTGCAGCGTCGGTGGGTGAGACGCGGCCAGGCGAAGCAGCCAGCACCACCGGCATGGCCTCCGCCAGGCTCGCGACCACGTCGAGCCATGAGCGACCCGGGTGCGGCACGAGCGCAACCCGGTCGATCGGCACACCCAGATCGCGGGCAGCCTCGATGCCGAGATCGGGCATGCCGACGATCGCGCCCCACGCGCCGGGAGGCATGGCGGCTCCCAAGCACGCGAGCGCCAGCCCGCGCGACTCGATGCTGTGCGCCACCCCCGAGCGCAGTCGGCGGACCACCTCGTCGAGCCCCTCCGGCACCGACTCGTCGACCGCCGGGACTGCCTGCACAGCCGACGCCTGCTGCATGCCTCGCAGTCGAGCACGCAGCGCCTCGACCGTCGCCGTGCGATCCTCACCCGCACGGCGCTCGAGCCTCGTCGATGCCATCCCCATCCCTCCATTCTCGAACATGTGTTCGAATGCAGCAAGCTGTGCGGCGTGTCGAAGCATCGGCGCTCATGCGAAGATCGAACCAATCCATCCCTCGCGGGATCCCAGCGTCAGGAGGCCTGATGGCGCCCACCGCCGACGACCTGAGCGTCGCATCGACCGCTGACGCATCGACGCCCGACGCCGCCTTCCTGTGCGTCACCACGAACCCTGCGATCGATATCACCTACACGATGGACGAGCTGCGGATCGGCACCAGCCACCGCGTCGAGACGGGCCTCTCCCGGGCCGGCGGCAAGGGCGTCAATGTCGCGCGCGTGCTCCACCAGCACCACGAGCCCGCCATGGTCATCGCGCCCATCGGCGGGCCCGTGCGCGTGCTCTTCGTGCACGACCTCGACCGCTCGGGCATCGCCCACCGCCTCATCGAGGTCGAGTCGCCCACCCGCCGCACCACGGCGATCGTCACGCCAGCCGGCACCACCAACCTCAACGAGCGCGGCGCCGCCATCTCGCTCGACGACTGGGATCGGCTGCTCGAGATCGTGCGCGCTGAGGTGGCCAGCGCGCGCGTCCTGATCTCCTCCGGCTCCCTCCCGCCCAAGACCCCGCCCGGCTTCTGCGCGAGCGTCGTCGGGCTGGCCGTCCAGGCCGGCAAGCCCTCGATCATCGACGTCGGCGGCGAGCAGCTGCGGCACGCCGTGGCCGCAGGCGCCACGGCGGTGAAGCCGAATCGGCACGAGCTGCTGGATGCGATGGGCGGCACCGATCCGCTCGACGCCGCGCGCAGGCTCGCCGCCGAGGGCACCGGCACCGTCTTCGCCTCGCTCGACATCGAGGGGATGCTCGCGGTGCTGCCCGATGGCCGTGCCTGGCACGCGCAACTCGACCGGGTGCTGGAGGGCAACCCGACCGGCGCGGGCGATGCGGCCGTCGCCGCGATCGCCCAGGCGGTGGCGGAAGGAACGACGATCGAGGAGCAGCTGGCGCGCGCGGCAGCCTGGTCGAGCGCAGCAGTGCTGTCACCGCAGGCGGGCTCGATCGCCGACGCGGCAGCGCTCTCGTCGCGCATCCGCATCACCACCATCGGCTGACCCGCAGCCGGGCCCGCCGCCATGTCGTGGCGCCGGAACCGCTGGTACGGTGTGCGCATGGAGAACCTGCGCGTCGAAGAGCTGTCTGCCGCGAACATCGTCGCGGCCAACGGGCTGACCCTGAAGCGCGGCCAGGAGGCATTCCTCGCGGCCAATACGCGCCTGGAGGAGTTCGTCAACACGCAGAGCGCCTGGCAGCGCGTCATCTTCGACGGCGATGAGCCGGTGGCCTTCGTGATGGCCAACTTCGACCCCGAGGTCGACCGCGAGGAGTACCGCTCGAGCATCCTCAAGATGTATGTCGCCGGCGACGCGCAGCGCCGCGGCGTCGGCTCGTTCATGGTCGACCAGGCCGCCGCAGAGGCGAAGCGCAAGGGCTTCGACAGCATCTACGCCGTCTGGGAGCGGGGCGACCTCGGCCCGGGTCGCTTCTTCCAGGCTGTCGGCTTCGAGGTCATCGGCGAGAACGAGTACGGCGAGGCCATCGGGCGCAAGACGCTCTGACACCCGCGATCTGAACCGGCTTCCCCGTGCTGCGGCGCAGCCATCGCGATGGTGCGATGCGACGTCTGATCGCGGCGCTCGCGGTCACTGCCGTGCTCGGTGTCGCCGGTTGCGCATCCGCCGCCCCTGAGCGCCGCGACACCGGCGTCGCCATGTTCCAGTGGACGTGGAACGCCATCGCCGCGGAGTGCGCGACGCTCGGCGAGGCGGGTGTCGCCTGGGTGCTGACCTCGCCGCCGCAGGAGCACGTCGACGGCTCGACCGCCCGGCTCGCGAGCACGGACGGCAGCGAGTGGTGGTGGTCCTATCAGCCGGTCTCCTACATGGTCGACTCGCGCCTCGGCACGCGCGACGAGTTCGCCGACATGACGCGCGCATGCAGCAGCGCCGGGGTCGACGTGTATGCGGATGCGGTGATCAACCACATGGCGGGCGTCGATGCCGGCACCGGTTGGTCGGGCTCGCAGTTCGGCCACTACGCCTATCCTGGCCTCTACAGCCAGGACGACTTCCACCGCTGCGACCGCACGCCCGACGATGACATCGACGGCTACACCGATCCCTTCGTCATCCAGCACTGCGAGCTGGTGAACCTCGCGGATCTCGCGACCGAGACCGAGCACGTGCGAGCGAACATCGGCGCCTATCTGCAGTCGCTGCTCGACCTCGGTGTCACCGGGTTCCGCATCGACGCCGCGAAGCACATCGATCCGGATGACCTGGCCGCGATCGTCGCACGGCTGCCGGCGGGCACGCCCGTAATCAGCGAGGTCATCCGCGGTGCCGGCGAGCCCGTCAGCCCCGAGCAGTACACCTCGTTCTCCACCGTGTGGGAGTTCGGCTGGGCCGAGCGGGTCGGCGAGTTCGTGCACAGCGGTTCGGCGCGAGCGCTGGCCGATCTCAGCCCGACCTCCTACGGGCTGCTCGAGGAGCAGGCGCGCACCTTCATCGCCAACCACGACACCGAGCGCAACGACACCACGCTCTCCTACCAAGACGGCGCGGAGTTCGCTGCGGCGACGGCCATCATGCTCGCCTCCGACTACGGCCCGCCCACGCTCTACTCCGGCTACGCGTTCAGCGACCGCGACGCCGGGGCTGCGGTGGAGGCCGCGGAACGCACGACGGCGGACGACGGGGCGGTGACCGAGGTGGATCTGTCGGTGGCGGATGCCGCCTGCACCGGCGATGAGCGCCCCGGAGCCGTCGACGCGTGGGAGGACGGCGCCTGGGTCTGCCAGCACCGCTGGCCGGGCACGCTCGAACTGGTCTCGTGGCGCTCCCGGATCGTGGACGAGCCGGTGACCGAGACGGTCTCGATCGATCACGTCTACACGTCGCTCCGGGGTGAGGCTGCGGCGTTCGCGGTGCTGCTCGACGACGAGCCGACCGCCGTCGAGGTGCCGGTCGGCCTGCCCGACGGCAGCTACTGCGACGTCGTCGTGCCGGAGTGCGCATCCGTCGTCGAGGTCAGCGATGGCGTAGCGGCGCTCGAGCTCGGCCCGTGGCAGGCGGTCGCGCTCGACCGCTTCACCCGCCCGTAGCCGGCGCGCCCTCTCGCCAGCCTCGTCGGTCGAGGAGCGTGCGGCGCAGCCGCGCGCGTCACGAGACCAACCCACACGCTCGCAATCCGGTCTCGTGACGGCCGCGGCCCTGCAGGCCGCAGCCTCCTCGACCTACGAGGCGCTCCGGCCGCCGAGCGGTGCGTCTGCGCGCGAGCGGTGCCGGCACGCCGACCCCGGTCGGGCGCAGCAGCACCAGTCGGAGTCGACCCAGCCCGCGAGTCGCCCTAAACCAGCGACTCCCGCCACGCGCGGTGCAGCGATGCGAACTTCCCGCCCTCGGCGATCAGCTCCTCCGGGCTGCCGTCCTCGATGATGCGCCCGTGCTCCATCACCAGCACCCGGTCGGCGATCGCGACGGTCGATAGCCGGTGCGCGATGATGATCGCCGTGCGGTCGGCCAGCAGCGTTGTCAAGCCGGTCTGCACGAGCCGCTCCGACGGGATGTCGAGCGAGGCGGTCGCCTCGTCCAGGATCAGCACGCGCGGGTCGGCGAGGAATGCCCGGGCGAACGAGAGCAGCTGTCGCTGGCCGGCGCTGACGCGTCCGCCGCGCTTGGCGACATCCGTGTCGTAGCCATCCGGCAGCGCCGTGATGAACTCGTGCGCGCCCACCGCGCGGGCCGCCTGCTCGATGTCCTCGGCGCTCGCCCCCGGGCGACCGAGCGCGATGTTGTCGGCGACCGTGCCGGAGAAGAGATAGGCCTCCTGCGTCACCATCACGACCGCGCGGCGCAGGTCGTCGTTCGCCAGCTCGCGCAGGTCGACGCCGTCGAGCCGCACCGATCCGCGGGTCGGGTCGTAGAAGCGCGAGACGAGCTTGGCCAGCGTCGACTTGCCGGCCCCCGTGGTGCCCACGAGCGCGATCGTCTGACCGGAGGGGATGTGCAGCTCGAAGTCGGGCAGCACGACCTTGCCGGTGCCGTCCGCGCCGGTCTCGTACGCGAACTCGACGCGATCGAAGTCGATCTGGCCGCGCGACGTCGGCAGCGCCTTCGGCTCACTCGGCTCCTGCACGGTCGGCTCCTCCTCCAGCACGCCCGAGATCTTCTCGAGTGCCGCCGAGGCGGCCTGGTAGCCGTTGAAGAACATGCCGATGCCCTGGATGGGCTGGAAGAAGTTGCGGGCGTACAGCGCGATGCCGAGCAGCGCACCGATCTCGAGCGAGCCCTCGACGACGCGCAGGCCGCCCACCAGGATGAGCGTCGCGAGCGTGACCGCGCCGATCGCCATGATGCCCGGCTCGTAGATGCCGAAGATGTTGATGGTGCGGAAGTTCGCGTCGCGGTAGTCGTCCACGCGCTGATCGAACTCGCGCTGGTTCTTGGGCTCCGTGCGGAACGCCTTCACCGCGCGGATGCCCGTCATCGTCTCCACGAAGTGCACGATCATGCGCGCGCTCGTGGTGCGGGTCTCGCGGAACAGCTTCGTCGAGCGCACCTGGAACCAGCGCGTGAGCAGGATCGCGGGGATGAGCGCGATGCCGACGATGAGGCCCGACAGCGGATCGAGGATCACCATGGCCACCGCGGTGAAGCCCATGAACAGCACGCCGCGCACCAGCTCGTTCAGCCCCTGGTCGAGCAGGTCGCGGATCGACTCGAGGTCGCTCGTCTGCCGCGCGATGATGCGACCGGAGGTGTAGCTCTCGTGGAACTCCAGGCTGAGGCGCTGCGAGTGCGAGAACAGTCGTCGGCGCAGGTCGAACAGCACCGTCTGGCTGATGCGGGCGACGCTCACCGTGTAGAGGAACATCAGCACGCCGGAGACGATCGCGGCGATGATGTAGATGACGGTGGCGCCCCACAGCGGCATCCAGTCGGCATCATCGACGATCGACGAGAGGCCGTGGTCGATGCCGAAGGCGATGATCATGGGCCCGGCGATGCCGGCGGCGACCGAGATCACCACGAGGATCATCGTCAGCACCACGCGACGGATGTGCGGCCGCAGCAGCGAGCCGAGCAGGCGCCGCGAGCGGGCGCGGATCAGCTTCGACTCCTCCTTGGTGTAGTCGGAGCGGTCTTCGCCCTGCACTCCCTGGACACTCATCGGGACACCTCCTCGGAGGACTGCGGATCGAGGTCGTCGAGCTGCTCGAGGTCGATCACCTGCATCGAGCCGGTGACGGCCTCGATGCTCTGGCGGTCGCGCTCGGTCTCCTCGAGGCTCGAGATCACGAAGCGGTAGTGGTCGTTGCGGGCGAGCAGCTCGGTGTGGGTGCCGACGTCGTCGATCTTCCCGTCGCGCATCAGCGCAACGCGGTCGGCGAGCTGCACGGTGCTGGGGCGATGCGCCACGATGAGCGCCGTCGTGGTCTCCAGCACGCTGCGGAGCGCCTCCTCGACGAGCGCCTCGGTCTCGACATCCAGTGCCGAGAGCGGATCGTCGAGCACCAGCACCGCGGGCGCCGCGGCGACCGCGCGGGCGAGCGCGAGCCGCTGCCGCTGGCCGCCCGAGAGCGACAGACCCTCCTCGCCGATCTCGGTGTCCAGCCCCTTGGGCAGCTCGCGCGCGAAGCTGGCCTGCGCGATCGCGAGGGCGCGGTCGAGGGCGGCCTCGGATGCCTCGGGGGCACCCATGAGCACGTTGTCGCGCACCGAGGCCGAGAACAGCGTGGCATCCTCGAACGCCATCGCCACGTGCGTGCGCAGCTCGGCGAGGGTGAGGTCGCGCACGTCGACGCCGTCGAGCAGCACGCGGCCGCCCGTGACGTCGTAGAGGCGGGTCGGCAGCGCGGTGAGCGTCGTCTTGCCGGAGCCGGTGATGCCGATGAGCGCCATCGTCTCGCCGGGCTGCAGCTCGAGCGTCGCACCGTCGACCAGGTCGCGCTCGTGCTCCTGCGCGTCCTGGTAGCGGAAGTGCACATCCTCGAACACCAGCGACCCCTTGGCGTCGGCGATCGTCCGCGGGTTCGCGGGGTCGACGATGGTGTTCTCGGAGTCGGTGATCTCGTGGAAGCGGCGCGAGGCGTTCGACGCGTCGATGAGGAAGGCGAAGAGGAAGCCGATGGATTCGATCGGCCAGTTGAGCACCATCGCGACCGCGAAGAACGCGGCGAGCGTGCCGACCGAGAGCTGGCCGCTCGCGGCGAGGCCGACGCCGACGAACAGGCAGACGGCGTAGGAGATGTAGGGCACGATCGTGAGCCACATCCACAGGTAGCCGTCCATGCGCGCCTTGTCGATCTCGGTCTCGCGCAGCCGCGTCGCCTGCGCGGTGAAGCCTTCGAGCGCGTGCCGGTCGCGGCCGAACGCCTTCAGCACGCGGATGCCGTGGATCGACTGCTCGACCGTGGTCGCGAGGTCGCCGGCCTGATCCTGCGCCGAGCGCGAGACCAGGTGGTAGCGCCGCTCGAAGCGCAGCGCGACGACGGCGATCGGCAGCGAGAGCACCACGAAGATGCTGGCGAGCACCGGGCTCCACACGAAGAGGATCACGATGCCGACCACGAGCGTGATCGAGTTGACCACGAGCAGCGGGGCGCCGAAGGCCAGGAAGCGGCGGAGCTGGCCGAGATCCTGCACGGCACGGCTGAGCAGCTGACCCGACTGCCAGCGGTCGTGGAACGCGACCGGCAGCGCCTGCAGTTGCCGATAGAGCGCGCTGCGCATCGCCGCCTCGACCCTCGTCGACGGCAGCGTGACGAGGAATCGGCGCAGGAAGACGAACAGCGCCTCGCCGAGGGCGAGCACGAGGATCAACAGCGCGACCGGCCACACGGCGGCGGCGTTGTTCTCGGCGAGCGGCCCGTCGACGAGCGCGCGGATGACCATTGGGGTCGCGAGGCTCAGCAGGGCGGACAGCAGCGCCGCGAGCGTGCCGAGGAGCAGTCGGGGCAGCACGGGGCGGATGTAGGGCAGCAGCCGGCCGAGCGCGCGCAGGTGGCCGGTCGGTGCGGCCTGTGCTGCAGGTGCTGCATCCGGGGTGGACGTCGAAGACATGGGGGTCCTTCAATGCCGCTGACGTCGTGCATCAGCGGGTGGAGCGGCGCGACCGGTGGGTCGCGGATGATGGTGCTGCGTCGATGTTCGGCTGTGCCACCGACACCGGCAGTGCGAGCGACGCTCGCGGCGGGCCCGTGCTGCTTCTAGGCTCCGACGCGTCCGAAGCGGACGAGGAGACCAGCGGCAGCGATCGGGGTGGTCGTCGTCGTGCGCATGGCATTCTCCTCCGTCGCCCGCTCCCCTGTGGCGCGGTCAGCCTTCGAGTCTAAGCAGGTCGGCGCGACGGTGTCCAGCCCCTGATCGAGTTATCTCGATCGGATGTCGCCGCACCGCGCCCGCCGGCCCCGAGCGGTGCGGTTGCGCCCGACTGGGGGGGGGGGCGCGCCGGCACCGCTCGGGCGCAAGGGCACCGCTCGGCGGCGGTGCGGGGGCGGGGGTGGAGCCGGGCGGGGGTGGGCGCGAGGGTCAGTGCGCGAAGTGGCGCTCGCCCGTGAAGTACATCGTGATGCCGGCGGCGTTCGCGGCCGCGATGACCTCCTCGTCGCGCACCGAGCCGCCGGGCTGCACGACCGCGGCGACGCCCGCGTCCAGCAGCACCTGCAGTCCGTCGGCGAACGGGAAGAACGCGTCGGATGCCGCCACCGATCCCGCTGCCCGATCGCCCGCCCGCGCGACGGCGAGGCCGCACGAGTCGACGCGGTTCACCTGGCCCATGCCGACCCCGACGGATGCACCGCCGGCGGCGAGCAGGATGCCGTTCGACTTCACCGACCGCACGGCCCGCCAGGCGAACTCCAGGTCGGTGAGCACCGCATCCGACACGTGCGAGCCCGACACGCGGCGCCACGTGTGCGACGAGAAGCCCTCGAAGGTGTCGGGCTGCTGCACGAGCACGCCGCCCGAGACCTGCCGCAGCTCGGAGCCCTCGCGCGCGTAGTCGGCGGGCAGGCGCAGCAGGCGGATGTTCTTCTTGGCCGAGAGCAGCTCGAGCGCTTCGGGCTCGAAGTCGGGGGCGACGACGACCTCGGTGAAGATGTCCTTCACGGTCTCGGCCATCGCGCGAGTGACGGTGCGGTTCGCCGCGATGACGCCGCCGAAGGCCGACACCGGGTCGCACGCGTGCGCACGCTCGTGCGCGGACGCGATCGGATCGGCGGCACGGGGATCGGCGATGGCGATGCCGCAGGGGTTCGCGTGCTTGATGATCGCGACGGCCGGCTCGGTGAAGTCGTAGGCGGCACGCAGCGCGGCGTCGGCATCGACGTAGTTGTTGAACGACATTGCCTTGCCGTGCAGCAGCTCGGCCTGCGTGAGGCCGCGCCCGCCCGGAAGACCGAACAGGCCCGCCTGCTGGTGGCTGTTCTCGCCGTACCGCAGTCCCTGCACGAGGGTCGCGGCGCCGACCGCGCGGAGCAGGCCGGTGGCGTTCGAGGTGTCGGCGGCAGTCGGCGCGGATGCCGGTGACGCCGCTGCCGCGCCGGCTGCGGCCGGGGCCGACGTCGCACGCGCGGGCGCCGCCGCGGCGGGCTCGACGAGCTGGGGCGTGGCCGCTCCCGCGGCATCCGCGACCGGCGCCTGCTCGGCCGAGGCGGGGGCCGTCGCGGGCGCGGCGGCGGGTGCCTCATCCACCGGCTCGCCCGCGAACCACCGGGCGACCGCGCGATCGTAGGCGGCAGTGTGGGCGAAGGCGTCGCGCGCGAGCGCTCGGCGCTGCATCAGGGTGAGGCCCTTGGATGCCGCCCGCTCGATCAGCGAATAGACCCGCGGATCGGTGACGATCGCGACGTTCGCGTGGTTCTTGGCGGATGCGCGCACCATCGCCGGACCACCGATGTCGATCTGCTCGACCACGTCGGCTTCCGCCGCGCCGGAGCGCACCGTCTCCACGAAGGGGTAGAGGTTCACGACCACGAGCTCGAACGGGGCGATGCCGAGCGAGGCCAGCTGCTCCTCGTGGTGCTCGAGCCGCAGGTCGGCGAGCAGGCCCGCGTGGATCGCCGGATGCAGCGTCTTCACCCGCCCGTCGAGCGCCTCCTGGAACCCCGTGACCGCTGCGACCTCCGTGACCGGCAGGCCGGCATTCGCCAGCATCTTCGCTGTCGAGCCGGTCGAGACGAGCTCGACGCCGGCCGCGGCGAGCGCCGTGCCGAGCTCGACGATGCCGGTCTTGTCGCTCACCGACAGCAGTGCCCGCTGGAAGGGCACCGCGTCGCGCTCGCGGTAGAGGCTCGGGTCGTGCTGGGGTCCGCTCACGGGGCTTCCTTCACTGTCGGGTCGGTGGGCCGCTGGCGGTCGAGCCGGTGCTCGAGGCCCAGGTCGGCGAGGTCGATGGCGCCGTCGGCGATGTCGGTGAGAACCCTCGCCAGCAGCTCGCGCTCCACGAGCTTGATGCGGTCGTGCAGCGACTCCTGGGTGTCGTCGGGCAGCACCGGCACCCGCTGCTGCGCGAGGATCGGCCCGGTGTCGACGCCGCTGTCGACGATGATCACGCTGGCGCCGCTCTCCTGCACGCCCGCCGCGAGCGCGTCGCGCACGCCGTGCGCACCCGGGAACTCGGGCAGGTGCGCGGGGTGGGTGTTGAGGATCGCGGGCTCGAAGCGTGCGACCGCAGCGGGCGAGAGCAGCCGCATGAAGCCGGAGAGCACGACGACGTCGGGCTCGAACGCGGCGACCCGGTCGGCGATGCGGTCCGACCACGCCTCGCGCGGTGTCGAGAAGGGCTCGACGAATGTGGCGATGCCCGCGGCTGCGGCCGTCTCCAGTCCGCCGCACTCGCGGTCGGCGCCGACGGCGATGATCTCGGCCGGCACGCGGCCCGCACGGGTGCGTTGCAGCAGATCGGTGAAGTTGGTGCCGCTGCCGGAGACGAGGACGACAAGGCGCAGCACGCCGACCATCCTACCGAGGGTCGTGATCCGCTCCGGTCGCGGCTTCCTCGTCCGCCGGGTCGAGCGGCTCCTCGAGCGCCGGCGCAGCCTCGGCGTCCGCAGCAGCGTTCGTAGCAGCAACATCGTCAGCATCCGAAGCCGCATCCGCACCCGCATCCGAATCCGAATCCGATTCCGAATCGGCATCCGCAGCAGCAGCATCGTCCGCGTCCGCGTCCGCATCCGCATCCGCATCCGCATCGAAGCGGTCGGCACCACCGCGGCCGAACCCGAAGAACTCACGGATGCCCGTGCCCTGTCCCTCGGCGGCCAGCGGCACCGTGAAGCCGCCCGCGAGCGCGCCCGTGCCGCGACCGCCGGCCAGCATGCCGATGAGCAGCCCTGCGCCGATCTCCAATGCGCCCCAGGCTGCGCTGAGCATCGCGTCCGGGCCGGTGACGGCGAGCCTGCCGGGACCGATCGCTCCGGTGGAGAGCACGCTCGCGACGCCGAGCAGCGCGCCGGCGAGCACGCCGCCGCCGGCGGCGGCGATCGCGAGCTCCCACCAGTGCACCGGGCGATCGACCGTGCCCGCGAGCAGGCTCTGCCGCGCGAGCACGCCGACCAGCAGTCCTGCGAGCACGGGCAGCGCCACCGCCGCGGCCATCCAGGGCTGCGGGCTCGGGTCGATGGCGGACAGCAGCGGCATCGCCGGTACGGGCCCGAGGCTGGTGTCGAGCGGCGAGACGCTCGAGCCGCGTCCGAGCGTGAATCCGGGGCCGACGGCCCAGCTGGCCGCCCAGACGATGGCGGTCGGCGCGAATGCGAGCTGCAGCAGGAACATCACGACCACGCCCACCGCCGTGACCCCGAGCGCCTCCAGCAGCAGCAGGCCCTCCGTGAAGCGCAGGAACAGACCGAGCCCGATGAGCAGCGCGCCGACGCCCAGCACGCCGACGAAGCCGCCGAAGCCGGCGCGCGCGGCCGCGCGGATCGAGCGCAGCCAGCGCTCCTCGACGGTGAGCGCGCGAGCACTCGCGATGAGCCAGTGGTGCCGGTGAGTCGCGAACACCGCGCCCACCATGCCGACGAGCGCGACAAGCGCCGGGAACACCGCCGCGTGCGCCAGATTCGGTGCCGCCGTGGCGTGCTGCGCGCTCGAGCCGACCAGCAGCCCGATCGCAGCCGTCACGGCGGTGCCGAGCAGGAGCGCGATGGCGACGTCGACGAGCGGCAGCGACGCGAGGCGCCGACCGCTGCGCCAGTGCAGCCAGAAGGTGAGCATTCCGATGCCCCAGGCGCCCGCGGAGAGCACCCAGGGGCGCGCGACCTCCTCCAGGCCGACCTCGACGACGGCCGCGCGACCGGGGCTGATGCCGATGTCGACACCGTGGCCCAGCAGCCATGCGTCGGCGGCGATGCGCCACTGCAGCAGCGGGTCGCCACCGAAGCCCTGATCGATGCCCCACACCGCGAGCACCACGAGCGCGCACAGCACGATGCCCACCGCCGCGATGGCGGCGGACTCGACTGCCTGGCCGATGCCGGCCCATACGCGACGCACGGCAGGCACTGTATCGACGCATCCGCCGTCTCCCCCGCCGCCTCGCCGCGCGGCCCAGCTGGCAGGCGCTAGGTTGGATGGGCACGGCGCGGCACGCGCTCGGTTCGTGGCCGCCGCCCACCACATCGTTCGAGAGGTTCGAGCCGCATGGCCAAGATCATCTACACGTACACCGACGAGGCGCCGATGCTCGCGACGCACTCCTTCCTGCCGATCGTGAGCGCATTCGCCGCTGCGGCCGACGTGGAGGTCGAGCGCCGTGACATCTCCCTCGCCGGGCGCATCGTCGCCACCTTCGCCGACCGGCTGCCGGCGGACCAGCAGGAGCCGGATGCGCTGGCCGAGCTGGGCGAGCTGGCGAACACGCCAGAAGCCAACATCATCAAGCTGCCCAACATCTCGGCATCGGTGCCGCAGCTGAAGGCCGCGATCGCCGAGCTGCAGCAGCAGGGCTTCGCCCTGCCCGACTACCCGGACGAGGTCACGAACGACGAGGAGCGGGAGACCCGCGCTCGGTACGACTCGATCAAGGGCTCGGCCGTCAACCCGGTGCTGCGCGAGGGCAACTCCGACCGCCGCGCGCCGCGCTCGGTCAAGGACTTCGCGCGCAAGCACCCGCACTCCATGGGCGCGTGGGCCGACGACTCCAAGTCGGCCGTCGCGACCATGAGCGGCGGCGACTTCTTCTCGAACGAGCAGTCGGTGACGATGCCCGCCGACGACACCCTGCAGATCCGCCTGGTGGGCGCCGACGGCGAGACCACCGTGCTGAAGGACGCGCTGCCGGTGCTCGAGGGCGAGATCGTCGACGCGACGTTCATGAGCGCGAAGGCGCTGGATGCGTTCCTCGCCGAGCAGATCAAGCGCGCCCGCGACGAGCACATCCTCTTCTCCGCACACCTCAAGGCGACGATGATGAAGGTCTCCGACCCGATCATCTTCGGGCATGTCGTGCGCGCGTTCCTCCCGGCGGTCTTCGAGCGCTACGGCTCGCAGCTCGAGGCAGCCGGCCTGTCGGCCGAGAACGGTCTCGCCTCGATCCTCTCCGGGCTGTCCGGGCTCGACGAGTCCACCGCCGCGGGAGTGCGCAAGGCCATCGAGGACGGCATTGCCGACGGCCCGCGCCTGGCGATGGTGAACTCCGACCGCGGCATCACCAACCTGCACGTGCCGAGCGACGTCATCGTCGACGCGTCGATGCCGGCCATGATCCGCCAGTCCGGCCACATGTGGGGCCCGGATGGCGAGGAGGCCGATGCGCTTGCCGTCATCCCCGACTCGTCCTACGCCGGCGTCTACCAGGCCGTGATCGAGGACTGCCAGGCCAACGGCGCCTTCGACCCGACCACCATGGGCTCGGTGCCGAACGTCGGCCTGATGGCGCAGAAGGCCGAGGAGTACGGCTCGCACGACAAGACCTTCCGCATCGAGCGCGACGGCCGCGTCGAGGTCGTCAACGCTGCGGGCGACGTGCTCATGGCGCACGACGTCGAGGCCGGCGACATCTGGCGCGCCTGCCAGACCAAGGACGTGCCGGTGCGCGACTGGGTGAAGCTCGCGGTCACGCGCGCCCGCGCCTCGTCGACGCCCGCGGTCTTCTGGCTCGACCAGGCGCGCGCCCACGACGCAGAGCTCATCAAGAAGGTCGAGCAGGAGCTGCCCCGCCACGACACCGAGGGTCTCGACATCCAGATCCTCAGCCCGGTCGAGGCGACGAAGCTCTCGATCGAGCGCATCCGCCGCGGTGAGGACACCATCTCGGTCACCGGCAACGTGCTGCGCGACTACAACACCGACCTCTTCCCCATCCTCGAGCTCGGCACGAGCGCGAAGATGCTGTCGGTGGTGCCGCTGCTGAACGGCGGTGGGCTGTTCGAGACCGGTGCCGGCGGCTCGGCCCCCAAGCACGTGCAGCAGCTGATCGAGGAGAACCACCTGCGCTGGGATTCGCTCGGCGAGTTCATGGCGCTGGCCGAGTCGTTCCGCCACCTGTCGGAGTCCACCGGCAACGCCCGCGCGGGCGTGCTGGCGGAGACGCTGGATGCCGCCACGGGCTCGTTCCTCAACGAGAACAAGTCGCCCTCGCGCAAGGTCGGCGAGATCGACAACCGCGGCAGCCACTTCTGGCTCGCGCGCTACTGGGCCGAGGAGCTCGCCGCGCAGACGACCGACGCGGCGCTGGCGGAGACGTTCGCACCGGTGGCGGAGCAGCTGGCCGCGCAGACCTCGACCATCGAGCAGGAGCTGCTCGACGTGCAGGGCAGCCCGGTCGACGTCGGTGGCTACTACCGCGTGAACGACGACCTGGCCGACGCGGCCATGCGCCCGAGCGCGTCGCTGAACGCGATCCTCGCGCCGCTGCGCTGATCGATCTGCGGGGCCCGGCTGCATGCGCGGCCGGGCCCTCGTCGTCCGCGCGCGCCCGCGGTCCGGCAGATCCGGGAGCCTGAGCGCACACAGCTGGACTATCCAGCTGTGTGCACCGTCAGCCCCGGTTCTTCCGCTGCCGAGGCCAGCGATGGTCGCCGCGGCGAACGATCGCGAGGATCTCCCGCTCGATTTCGGGCCACTCGTCGTGGATCTGCCGGTACGTGAGCCGCAGCACGATGAAGCCTCGGGCAATGAGGCGGCGGTCGCGGCGACGATCGCTCTCGTAAGCGCCTGCCTCCGTGTGGTGCTCGCGGCTGTCGCACTCGATGATCAGCCGGTCGCCGATCAGCAGGTCGACGCGGATCCCCTCCATGACGCGCACCTGGATCCGCGTAGCCAGCCGTCGCCTCCAGAGCCGGAAGCGCACCATCGACTCGGTCCCCGATTCCGCGTTGCCGTCGGCGAGCGCAGCCAGTGCTCGAACGGCGAACGGCGCGTCGTCCATCCAGTCTTCCAGCGTGTGCCGGCTCGCGAGCCGCCGCTGCAGGATCGAGTCGATCACCACGACGATCTCCTCGCGGCTGCCGCAGCGCAGCACGCAGCGGAACGCGACCTCGAGGCTGTCGATCGCGCTGGCCACGGGCGGCTGCACCCCGAAGGGCCGGCAGCGCTTCGGCTCCCCTGCTCGTCGGCGCCGCTGCCGATGGCGCGGCAGGCGCACGTGCGCACCTCTTCCCTCCGGCACCCAGACGCCGTGGAGCCGCAGCGCCGAGAAGCACGAGCTGCACCCATAGGCCTTGACGGCGGCGAGCACCTCCGGGTCGACCGGCTCGCCCGCGAACCAGCCCGGACGCACGCGGATGAGCCGGCCCGTCGCGACGGCCTGTTCGAGCTGCGCGCTGGTCCAGCCGATCGCGTGCAGCTGGGCTCTGGTGAGGATTCCGGCCCGGGTCGCAAGGGTGTCGCTCATGCGGCGCACCGTCGCACGCGGAGGGGTGCGGTCGCGCTCGCCAAGGCAGCGGTTGTGGAAAGCGGCGGATCCGGGAGCCTCGGCGCGCAGAGCTGGATAGTCCAGCGATGTGCGCTGACCGGCACGGATCTGCCGGCGACGCGAGCGGCAGTCACGCCTGCTCACCGGGTTCCCGATCTGCGGGGCGCGCCCGTGCGAGCCGGCCGGCGCTGCCTGAGCCTCAGGTCAGATCGTCGTGCTCGCCGCGGCACCAGGCGATGTGCCGCGCGGCCGAGCGCTCGACCGCTGCCGGGCCGTCCTCGATCAGCTGTCCCGCGATGTTGCCGTAGATGCGGCGATAGCGCAGCGGCGCCAGCTGGTCGGCGATCCGCCGCACGACGCCGGGCGACATCGGGATGTTGTTGGGGAACGAGCGCATGAAGCCCAGGCTTCGCCTATCGGGCTTCGGCTGGATGGTGTCGCCGGCGAGCAACGAGCCCTCGCCGCCGCTGCCCTGCGCCCAGAGCACCATCGCAGAGCCCGGGAAGTGGCCGCCGAAGCGGATCAGCCTCACACCCGGGAGCACCTCCAGCTCACCGTCCCACAGCTCGATGCGCGCGCTCCGCCGCTGGAGCCACGCCGCATCGCGCTCGTTGACGAGCACGCGCGCGTCAAGCGCATCCGCCCATGCGCATTGCACGCCGAACATGTGCGGATGCGAGGCAGCCACCACCGCGATGCCGCCGAGCTCCCGCACCCGCTCGATCGCGGCGGGTGTGATCGTGCCGATCGGATCCCAGAGCAGGTTGCCCTCGCCCGTCTGCACCAGCAGCGCGCGCTGGCCGATGCCCACCTGCGGCTCGGACGTGACCGCCCAGAGCCCAGGCTCCAGCTCGTCCACGTCGATCCGAAAGCCCTCGCGCTGCTGCTGCGCGATCGAGCTCCAGCGCTGCCCCGCTGCCGGCACCCACTGCCGCTCGTCGGCGCAGATCGGGCAGGTCATGGGCAGTGGCTGGTCGGCCTCCACCCCGCACGTGGCGCACAGCGTCGTCATGGCACCACTGTGCCGCGCCGGCTGGCGGAGCGGAAGCCGCGAAGCGAGCGCTACGCGTGACCGGTGGGCTCGCCCTCTTCTGGTTCGAAGGTCGAGGGCTCGTCGTCTGTGGTCGCGGCGAGTCCGTCCGGCTCGTTCGGGATAGTGCCGTCGGAGCCGAGCCCGTCGGCCTTCTTCGTGCCCTCATCGCCGTCCTGCTGGTCGTGCTGGTGGTCGTCCCTGTCGCTCATGCTGTCCTCCTGCTCGAACTCGGTGCCGCCACCATAGACGCCGCATCCGTGCATCGGCCGTGAACGAGGAAGGGCCCCGACCGAAGCCGGGGCCCTTCCTCGTGGAGTCGTCAGAGCGACTCGATGATCTCCCGCATGAGGCGGGCTGCCTCGGTCGGCGTCTTGCCGACCTTGACGCCGGCGGCCTCCAGGGCCTCCTGCTTCGCCTCAGCCGTGCCCGACGAGCCCGAGACGATGGCGCCGGCGTGGCCCATGGTCTTGCCCTCGGGTGCCGTGAAGCCCGCGACGTAGCCGACGACCGGCTTCGTCACGTTCGCCTTGATGAAGTCGGCAGCGCGCTCCTCGGCGTCGCCGCCGATCTCGCCGATCATGACGATCGCCTTCGTCTCGGGGTCAGCCTCGAACGCCTCGAGCGCGTCGATGTGCGTCGTGCCGATGATCGGGTCGCCGCCGATGCCGATGGCGGTCGAGAAACCGATGTCGCGCAGCTCGAACATCATCTGGTAGGTCAGCGTGCCCGACTTCGAGACCAGGCCGATCGGGCCCTTGCCGGTGATGTTCGCCGGCGTGATGCCGACCAGCGATTCCTCCGGCGTGATGATGCCCGGGCAGTTCGGGCCGATGATGCGCGTGGTGCCCTTGGCCTTCGCGTGGGCCCAGAACTCTGCCGAGTCCTGCACCGGGATGCCCTCGGTGATGACCACGAGCAGGCCGATGCCCGCGTCGACGGCCTCGATGACGGCGTCCTTCGCGAACGCCGGCGGCACGAAGACGATCGACGTGTCGGCGCCGGTGGAGGCCATCGCCTCCGCGACCGAGCCGAAGACGGGCAGCTCGACCTGCGAGCCGTCCTGCGCCACGTGCGAGACGGTGGTGCCGGCCTTGCGCGCGTTCACGCCGCCGACGACCTGGGTGCCGGCCGCGAGCATGCGGGCGGTGTGCTTCGAGCCCTCGCCGCCGGTGATGCCCTGGACGATGACCTTGCTGTCCTTGTTGAGGTAGATCGACATCTCTTGCTCCCTTACGCCGCAGCCAGCTCGGCGGCCTTGTCGGCTGCCTCGTCCATCGTGTCGACAACCGTCACCAGCGGGTGCGCGGCGTCGGCGAGGATCTGGCGACCCTCCTCGACGTTGTTGCCGTCGAGTCGCACGACGAGCGGCTTGGTGGCCGAGTCGCCGAGGATCTCCAGCGCCTGCACGATGCCGTTCGCGACGGCGTCGCAGGCGGTGATGCCGCCGAAGACGTTCACGAACACGCTCTTGACGTCCTCGTCGTTCAGGATGACGTCGAGACCCGCCGCCATGACCTTGGCGGATGCGCCGCCGCCGATGTCGAGGAAGTTGGCGGGCTTCACGCCGCCGTGCCGCTCGCCCGCGTAGGCGACCACGTCGAGCGTGGACATGACGAGGCCGGCGCCGTTGCCGATGATGCCGACCTGGCCGTCGAGCTTGACGTAGTTGAGGTCGGACTCCTTGGCCTTCGCCTCCAGTGGGTCGGTGGCGGCCTTGTCCTCGAGGGCGGCGTGGCCCTCCTGACGGAACTCGGCGTTCTCGTCGAGCGTGATCTTGCCGTCGAGCGCGACGATGTCGCCGCCCTCGGTGAGCACCAGCGGGTTCACCTCGACGAGCGTGGCGTCCTCCTTGACGTAGACGTCGTAGAGCTTGACCAGCACGGGGGCGATCTTCGCGACGAGCTCGTCGGGGAAGTTCGCGGTGCGCACGATCTCCTCGGCCTTGGCCGCGTCGATGCCCACGGCCGGGTCGACCTCGACCTTGGCGAGCGCGTCGGGGCGCTCCTCGGCCAGCTGCTCGATCTCGACGCCGCCCTCGTAGGAGCACATGGCGAGGTAGGAGCGGTTCGCGCGGTCCAGCAGCACGGAGAAGTAGTACTCCTCCTTGATCGCGGCGCCCTCAGCCACCATCACTCGGTGCACCGTGTGCCCGTTGATGTCGAGGCCCAGGATCGCGTTCGCCGCGTCCTTCGCCGCTTCGGGGCTCTTGACGACCTTGACGCCGCCTGCCTTGCCTCGTCCGCCGGTCTTGACCTGTGCCTTCACGACCACGACACCGCCACCGAGCTCCGCGGCTGCTGCCTCGGCCTGCTCGGGGGTGTCGGCGGTGATGCCTCGAAGCACGGGGACACCGTGCTTTTCGAAGAGGTCTCTTGCCTGGTACTCGTAGAGATCCACGCGTCATCCAATCCGTATGTAGTGGGGGATTCGCCGTCGCAAGCCTAGTCCCGTCGCCATGGGCATCCCGCGCGCTTTCGGCACGCCGAACCCCGAAGATTCGGCTTTCTTGCGGCTTTCGCGCGAGCCTCGCCTTGCTTGCGGGGTTCGCATCGACCACCGACGATGGTTGCACAGGAGGAACATCCATGGATCCCGCACTGCAGCGTCGGCCCGATCTGCCGCCGCCGGTCGAGTCGATGACCTCGAGGCTCAACTGGCTGCGCGCCGGTGTGCTCGGCGCGAACGACGGCATCGTGTCGACCTCCGCGCTGATGGTCGGTGTGGCAGGCGCGGGCACGTCCTTCGGCGGCATCCTCACCGCGGGCATCGCCGCCCTGGTCGCCGGTGCCTTCTCGATGGGCGTGGGCGAATACGTCTCGGTCTCGTCGCAGCGCGACAGCGAGCGCGCGGCGATCAATCGGGAGCTCGCGCTGCTGCGCGCCGATCCCACCGGCCAGATCGAGCAGCTCGCCCACATGTACGAGGAGCGCGGGCTGCGCCCTGACACGGCACACCGGGCGGCCGTCGAGCTCACCGAGGCGGATGCGCTGCGTGCGCACCTGGATGTGGAGTACCGGCTCGACCCGGACGACCTCAACAACCCGTGGGCGGCCGCCGCCGCCTCGGGCTTCTCCTTCACCCTCGGCGCGCTCGTGCCGCTGCTCGCGGCGCTCGTCTCCCCCGCAGCCTGGATGCCGTGGCCGATCATCGTGGCGACGATCCTGGCGCTGGTGCTCACCGGCGCCATCTCGGCGCGCATCGGCGGCTCGGGCAAGCGCCGCGGCATGCTGCGGGTGCTGATCGGCGGCACGATCGCCCTGGCCGCCACCTGGTTCATCGGGGCGCTGGTCGGCACGCCGGTGCACTGACGGCGTCGCGCCGACGCGATCAGCGCGCGCTGTACCGCAGCTCTGGCCGTCCGGTGCCGCCGTAGCGCGGCGCGACCTCGGCCCGCCCCTCGACGACCAGGCGCTCGAGATAGCGTCGGGCGCTCACGCGCGACATGCCCAGGTGCTCGCCGACCTCGGCCGCGCTCACCGTGCCCTCGGTGCCCGCGAGCAGCCCGGCGACACGATCGAGCGTCAGCTGCGAGCCCGCAGGCGCGTGCTTCTGCCGGTCGGACGGCTGCAGCATCGCGTCGACTGCGCGCTGATCCAACGGCTGCGTCGACAGGCTCGTCGCCTGCGCCAGCTCCGCCCGCACCGCGTCCAACCGATCACGCATCGCCTCCAGGCCGAACGGCTTGACGAGGTAGTGGCGCACGCCGAATGCGCGGGCGGCGCGCACCGTCTCGAGGTCGCGCGCCGCCGTGACCGCGATGACCTCGCCCGCGAAGCCGCGAGCGCGGGCGACCCGCAGCACCTCGATGCCGGATGCGTCGGGCAGATGGATGTCGAGCAGCACCAGGTCGGGACGCACGGCCTCGATCGCCTCGAGCGCGTCGCGCCCGGTGCCGGCCTCGCCGACCACGGCGAACGCGCCGTGGCGCTCGACGAAACCGCGCGTGACGACCGCGACCGCCTTGTCGTCCTCGACGATCAGCACCCGCAGCGGCCGCATCAGCGCTGCTCCCCGACCTGGGCAGCGTCGACGCTGTCGACCGCCACGGGCAGCGTGGCGACGAAGCGCGCACCGCCCAGCCGCGACATCCCGACGACAGCGGCTCCGCCGAGCCGTTCGGCCACGCGGCGCACGAGCGTGAGCCCGTAGCCGCGCGCCGAGCCGAGCGGGCGCTGCTTCGTCGAGAAGGCCGCGTCGAAGATCGACTCGCGCAGCGCCGGCGGCACGCCCGCGCCGTCGTCATCGACGGCGATGGTGACGGTGCGCCCGGCGACCGTCGCCGCGTCGTCGATCGCCACCTCGACCCGACCGCCCGGGGACGCATCCACGGCGTTGTCGACCAGGTTGCCGAGCACCGTCAGCCAGTCTCCCGCCACCGCCGCCGACGGCGCCGGTCGCAGCGCCGCATCCGCCCGCACCGTCAGCTCGACGCCCCGCTCGCGCGCCTGCGCCCGCTTCGCCATCAGCAGCGCGGCGACCTCCGGCTCGAGGATGCCCGAGTCCGGTTCCAGCGGGTCGAGCGCGCCGCCGCCGCCGGCGCGCCGGATCACGCCAACGGCCGCCTCGGTCTCGCCGAGCTCGAGCAGGCCGCCGAGGGTGTGCAGCGTGTTCGCGAACTCGTGCTGCTGCGCCCGCAGCGTCTCGGTCATGCCCTGCGCGCCCGCGAGCTCGCGCAGCGCGGTGGCGATCTCGGTGCGGTCGCGCAGGATGAGCACGGTGCCGATGTCGCGGCCGTCGACGACGACCGGATCGGCGCGCACGACGAGCACGCGCTCGCCCGCGAGCACGAGCTGCTGCTCACCGGCGTCCGCCAGCAGCGCGTCGAGCTGTGCATCGAGCACCGCGCCGACAGGCACGCCCGCGAGCTCGTCGCCCTCGCGGCCGAGCAACCGCAGCGCCGCATCGTTGCAGAGCGTGATCACGCCTCGCGGGTCGGCGACCACGAGCCCCTCGCCGATGCCGTGCAGCGTCGCGTTGCGGGTCTCGAGCATCGCCTTGATCTCCTCGGGCTCGAGCCCGTAGATGCGCCGCCGCACATGCGAGGCCGCCCAGCTCGCCAGCACGACGCCGACGATCGCGGCCACCGCGAGGCAGAGCGCCAGCACCCAGACGTTCGCGAGCCACGCCTGCTGCAGCTCCGCCTCCAGGATGCCCACCGACACCTGGCCGATGATCTCGCCGCCCGAGCCGAACACCGGCACCTTCGCGCGCCAGGACTCCCCGAGCGTGCCGGTCTGGCTGCCGGTGAAGAGCTCTCCCGTGATCGCCGCATCGGGCTCGGTCGAGGCGACCTCGCCGATGCGATCGGGGTTCGGGTGCGAGAAGCGCATGCCCTCGACATCCGTCACGACGACGTACGTGACATCGGAGGCGGTGCGGACGGTCTCGGCGATCGGCTGGATGACGACGGACGGTTCGGGATCGTCGAAGGCCTCGATCACCGACGGCAGCTGCGCGACCGAGTAGGCGACCCCGATCATGCGGTCGAGGTAGGCGTCGCGGAGCGAGCGCTCCTGCAGCCATGCGGCCGCGATGCCGGAGCCGACGATGACGACGAGCATGATGGCGCTCTGCAGCAGCACCAGCTGCGTCCGCAGCGTCATCGCTCGCTCCACGTCCGCCATCGTAGGCCGCCGCGACGGTGCCGAATGACGACCGAAACGACCAGAACGCACCCTTACGACCACAACCCCGAGCGGTGCGAGCGCCCGGGCTACGTTCTCCGAAGATCGTGACCCGGCATGGCGCCGGGCGCTCAAGGAGGAGAAGTGCGATCCATGCACCCCAGCACCACTCGCAGCCCGCGGCTGCAGTCCATCGTCCGCATCGGCGTCGCTGGGGCAGCAGCCCTCACGCTCGCAGCCTGCTCGAGCGGCGGCACCGCGTCAGGCTCCGAGGCGCCTGATGGCGAAGCTTCCGCGATCACCGCGGTGAGCGTCATCGCCCCCGCCGACCCTGGTGGCGGCTGGGATCAGACCGCGCGCGGCATCGGCGCCACGCTCACCGACACCGGCCTCGTCGACAGCGCGCCGGTGACGAACATCGGCGGCGCCGGCGGTACCGTCGGCCTCGCAAGCCTGGCGACCGAGACCGACCCGAACACGCTCATGATCACGGGCTCGGTGATGGTCGGCGCAGTCGAGACCAACGCTTCCGACAACCGCATCGAAGACATGACCCCGATCGCGAAGCTCACCGAGGAGCCGCTCGTCATCGTCGTCCCCGCTGACTCCGAGTACGAGTCGCTGCAGGATCTCGTCGACGCGATCGTCGCCGAGGGCCAGGGCGTCGCCGTTACCGGTGGTTCGGCCGGCGGCATCGACCACATCCTCGCCGGGCTGCTGCTGACCGAGGCCGGCGTCGCTCCCGCGGAGGTGCCCGGCACGCTGAACTATGTCGCCAACTCCGGCGGCGGCGAGGCGCTCACCATGCTGCTCGGCAACACCGTGCAGGCAGGCATCTCGGGTGTCGGCGAGTTCTCGGAGTCGGTGCTCTCCGGCGACCTGCGTGCACTCGCGGTCTCCAGCGCCGAGCCCGCCGAGATGCTGCCCGACGTACCCACCATCCAGGATGAGGGCATCGACATCACGCTCACCAACTGGCGCGGCGTCATTGCCCCCGGCGGCATCACCGACGAGGAGCGCACCGCGCTCGTCGACCTGGTGACGCAGCTGCACGACGAAGCCGCGTGGGGCGAGCTGCTCACCACCAACGGCTGGACCGATGCATTCATCGCCGGTGACGACTTCGACGCCTTCCTGGCAGAGGACATGACCCTCACCCAGGAGACGCTGCGCACGATCGGCCTCATCGAATGACCTCCCCGACGTCCGCCGACGCCCCCTCGGGTGCGTCGGCGGCGTCGCGTTCGCTCCGCATCGAGTCGATGGTCTTCGTCGGACTGCTCATCGTGCTCTCGATTGCGGTCATGATCGCGACAACGACCATTCGCGAGCCTCCGGGATCGACGAACACGCTCGGCGCCCGCGTCGTGCCCTACGCCGTCGGCGGCCTGCTGCTCGTGAGTGCGCTGGCCGTGCTCATCGCGCAGATCCGTGGCCGATTCGGCCACGCCGAAGCCGGCGAGGATGTCGACCTCGAGGCGGGCACCTCCTGGGGCGTCACTGCCGTCGTGGTGCTCAGCTTCCTCTCGCTCATGCTCACCATCCCGCACCTGGGCTGGCCACTGGGCGTGATGATCCTGTTCACCGGCGCCTCTGTCGCACTCGGCGCTAAGCGCTGGTGGCTGGCGGCGCTCATCGGCCTCGCGCTCGGCGTCGTGACGCAGTTCGTGTTCGGCACCATGCTCGGCCTCTCACTGCCGGCCACCGGCACCCTCACCTCTTGGATCGGTCTCTGATGGATACCTGGTCGCTGCTGCTCGACGGCTTCGCCACCGCCCTCCAGCCCATCTACCTGCTCTACGCGCTGCTGGGCGTGCTGTTGGGCACCGCCGTCGGCGTGCTGCCCGGCATCGGACCCGCCATGACGGTGGCGCTGCTGCTCCCGATCACCTACTCGCTCGAGCCGACCGCCGCATTCATCGTCTTCGCCGGCATCTACTACGGCGGCATGTACGGCGGATCGACCACCTCCATCCTGCTGAACACGCCAGGCGAGTCGGCGTCGATCGTGACCGCGCTCGAGGGCAACAAGATGGCGCGCGCCGGCCGCGGCGCAGCCGCGCTGGCCACGGCCGCGATCGGCTCATTCGTTGCCGGCACGATCGCCACGGTGCTGCTCACCCTCTTGGCACCCACCGTGGCCCGGTTCGCGGTCAGCCTCGGCCCATCCGACTACTTCGCGCTCATGGTGATCGCCTTCCTCACGGTGGGCGCCCTGCTGGGCGACAGCGCATGGCGCGGCATGGTGTCGCTCGGGCTGGGCCTGTTCATCGGGCTCATCGGCGTCGACTCCCTCACCGGCCAAACGCGTTTCACGCTCGGCATTCCACAGCTCGGCGACGGCATCGATGTCGTGCTGGTGGCCGTCGGGCTCTTCGCTCTCGGCGAGGCACTCTATGTAGGGTCCAGGCTGCGCGGGGGCGAGCTGCCGCTCATCCCGATCACGCGTGGCTGGCGCACCTGGATGCGCCGCTCCGACTGGGCTCGCTCCTGGAAGCCCTGGCTGCGCGGCGCGGCCATCGGCTTCCCGATCGGGTCGATTCCCGCCGGCGGCGCCGACGTCGCGACCTTCCTCTCCTACGCGACCGAGCGGAGCGTGGCCAAGAAGGAGTACAAGGCGCAGTTCGGCAAGGGTGCCATCGAGGGCGTCGCGGGTCCCGAGGCTGCCAACAATGCGGCGGCGGCCGGCGTGCTCGTGCCGCTGCTGACGCTCGGCATCCCGACCACCGCGACGGCCGCCATCATCCTGAGCGCCTTCCAGGGCTACGGCATCCAGCCCGGCCCGCGGCTGTTCGAGGCGCAGCCCGAGCTCGTGTGGGCGCTGATCGCGTCGCTCTTCATCGGCAACGCGATGCTCCTGGTGCTCAACCTGCCGCTCGTGGGCATGTGGGTGAAGCTGCTGCAGATCCCTCGCCCCTACCTCTATGCAGGCATCCTCGTGTTCGCGGGGCTCGGCGCCTACGCGGCGAACTTCACGGTGTTCGACATCGGCGTGCTGCTGGTGCTGGGCGTGATGGGCTTCTTCATGCGGCGGCTCGGCTTCCCGATCGCACCACTGGTCGTCGGCGCCATTCTCGGCCCGATGGCAGAGGAGAAGCTGCGGCAGGCGATGCAGATCGGCCAGGGCGATCCGGCCTACCTGGTGCACAGCCCGTTCTCGATCGTCGCCTACGGCCTGATGGTGCTCGTCATTGCGCTGGCGCTGTGGCTCAAGCGTCGCCGCGCTCGCTTCGAGGCGTCGCTGCCGCCGGTCGACACGACCGCCATCAGCACCCTCGATCAGGAGATCGAGCTGCACGAGCCGCACCCGGAGGTCGACCGCGGTCGACTCTCCACCACGGCGCTGCCCACGATCCGACCAAAGGATCAGGAGCGCGACGAGCGCGACTGAGCCACGACCCTCGACGGATGCTGCCCCGGTGCACCGGCTGCGGCATCCGTCGAGCTCGTCTGTGGGCGGTGGGGCGTAGCGTCGCGACGAGCCGGTCGCCGCTGGACGCTGCAGCAGCTGCTCGGCGCCCGAGACCGCCGGCTGACTCGGGCGCCGGCGCGGGCGTCAGTCGGCGAGCGGTATCGCCACGACGCGTTCCCCTGGTCCCGTCACGAGCAGCACGCGGCGCGCCGTCAGGCCTTCGAGCGCGCGCAGCGCGGCAGCCACGGCCTCGGCGGATCCCTCGGCAGCAGAGTTCGCGGAGGTCGCCGCCGGAGCCTCGCTCGCGTCCGCGCGCACCCACCGCGTGACCGATGCCCCGGTGGCGGCGCGAATCGCGTCCTCCAGCGCCGACGCATCCCCGATCGTCACCAGGATCACCCGGTCGATCGCGCGGGCACGCGCTTCGCCCGGCGCCGCAGCGCGGTCGCGGCGCCAGATGGCGAAGTGATAGCTGGCCACGAGCGCGGTCGCGAGCAGCAGGCCGAACGGTGCGCGGATGCGCTCGACGAAGCCGTCGCCCGCGCCGCCGTCGAGCGTGAACTCGAAGATCCGGAAGCCGATGACGAGCAGGGCGACGATCGCGACGACCGCGCTCACGCCGAAGACCGCGACGAGGTAGACGCGCCGCCCGGTGGCACCGGCATCCTTCGCGGTGTCGAGCGGCCGCCACGCGCGCCACCAGACCGGTGCTCCGACGACGAGCGAGGCGATGCCGCCCAGCAGCAGCGCGCGCGCATCGTTGCCGGCGAGGGGCGTCGAGAGCGCGGCGAGCAGGGCGTTGACGATCACCCCGATGCCGGATGCCGCGCCGATCAGACCGATGCCGGCCTCCACCAGGCGAGCGGCACTGCGGGTGCCCTCGGAGCGCTCCTGCGCGATGCGCCGGTGGTACAGCCACACCACCGCGCCGACCGCCGCGGCCGCAGCCGCGAGCGGGAGGGGATCGAGCAGCGCCCGCCACCCGTCGCCGCGGTCGAAGGCGGCGCGCAATCCGACGTAGAGCGCGGTGCCCACACCGCCGAGCGTGACCGCAGCACCACCGAACACTCCGGTGATGACGAGCGCGACAGCGGCGAAGCCGCCGGTGAGGCGACAAACGCCGTCGCGCATCCAGTGCAGCCACCAGACGGCGGCGCCACCTACGGCCCAGACGAGCGCCTGCAGCGCGCTCTGCCACCACGGGTCTCCAATCTGCGCCGAGCCCGGCAGCAGCGCAGCGCCGAAGACGATCTGCAGGGCGAGGATCGCGCCACCGATCGTCAGGATGAGCCCGTATGCCGCACCGAGCACGCTCGGCACGGTGGACAGGCGCACTGGTCCCTTGCTGCGATGCGCCGACATGAGCCGGTGCAGGATCCAGACGGCGAGCCAGGCGATGGCGGTCGCGAGCGCTTCCGGCGCCCAGTCGCCACGGATCAGATCGGCGAGCGCCCCCAGCAGCGCGGTCGAGAAGGTGACGAGCGAGACGAACGTCATCGCGCCGACGTAGAGCCCCCAGGAGACCGATGCGCGGTCCGCTCCCTCGAGGCGGCGCCAGAGGAGCCACCACAGGGCGATCGCGAGCGGTCCGCCGATCAGGGTGAACGCCAGCGAGAGCGCGAGCCCGCCCTCGCCGGAGCCGAGATCGGTACGAGTCTCGAGCAGCCGGCCGAGCAGACCGCTGACGCCGTTCGCGGTGATCGCGACCAGCGCGAAGAAGATGGCGTAGACGATCACCCGTCGCACCGTGCTCTGCGCGCCGCGGGGCGAGGAGTCGGGCACAACCGGCGCTTCGACGGCGCTCACGGTGCCGCCTGCAGACAGATGGCGAGCTGCCACGGTGCCGTCTCCACGACCCAGTCGGATCCCTCCCGCACCAGGTCGAACGTGGCGTCCTCGCGATACTCCGCAGGTCCGAACAGCCCACCGCCGGTGGAGGTCACGATCGAGACATCCACATCAGCGGTGTCGTCGCGCTAGGTGGTCGACACCAGGGTCACCCGGATGTCGTCGAGCGTGCCCTGCCCGATCCGTTCGCAGTCGTCGCGCACCTCCTCGACGAGATACTCGCGGGCGGTGCGCTCGTCGCCGGCGATCACGGCCTCCGCGTAGCGCTGCACCACTCCGGCCGGCGTCGCCTCGTCGAGAGGGGCCGCCGCGCCGCGCGTGAACACCACGATGAGCGCGATCACGACGAGCGCGGCGACGGCGGCCAGCACCACCCAGAGGGTGCGGTCTCGTCTGTCGCCGCTGGCGTCCATGTGGTCATCATGGCCCCCGGCGCGCCAGCCCGCCAGCGGTCGAATGCGGTCAGCTGAGGGCGAGCGGTGCGGCACCGAACGATACGGCGAAGCGCTCGCACCAGATCGAGACGCTCGTCACCGCGCCCAGGTCGAGATCGTCCGGGATCGCGTACTGCTGCGTGCCGATGTTGCCGCGCAGCGGCCCGAGGGTGGTCCAGTCGCCGTCGTCGAACACGAACCAGCCGTCGGTGCCTTCGATGACCGGCTGGTCGGTGAGCCAGACGTGCAGATCGGGCCCGTTCGAGGTGTCGAGGTTCTCGAGCACCAGCACACGCTCGCCGGAAGCGAGTCGCAGCACCCGCGCCGTGCCGGTGGTCGGATGCTCGTGACTGATGAAGCTGCTGCTCGTCAGCTCGACCGTGGTGGGGTCGTCACTGGGCACCGGCTGCGCCGGGGCCGGCTCGGACGGGGCTGGCTCGGACGGGGCTGGCTCGGACGTTGCGGGCTCGGTCGGTGAGGCATCCGCGGTGGGCACCTCTTCGTCGACGACCATGTCGACGAAGAGTCGCCAGGGCTGGAAGAGCACCGCGCCGACGACCAGTGCGACGACGAGCACCCCGCCGCCGAGCCACCAGATCCAGCGTCGTCTCGCGCTCTGCGCCATGTCTGCCCCCTTGCCGCTCGCGCGACTCCAGTCGCGCTGGCTCCAGGCTAGGCCGATGCGGCCCCCGCCGCACGGGTGGATCGGCACGGGTGAAACAGCACGGTGCGTCGGCCCGGTAGATCGATCGAGCGTGACCGGTTCAGGCGCGCATGGCAGGCTGGTGCGCATGCAGGAGCACGAGCGGCAGCAGCAGCACGAGCAGGACCGAGTCCCGCCCGAGCTGGATCCGTGGTTCGACCAGTACGACGACGGTCGTCCGCCGCGCACGCTGCGGCGACGGCTGCAGCCGGTCATCTGGCTGGTGGGCGCGGTGACGCTCGTGGCCATGGTGCTGCTGGTGACGCCGGGGCTGTAGGCCCGAGCGCGCCGCCAGCGCAGCGGTCTACGCGCTCAGCTTCTCGATGGGGGCGATCTTGATCAGCAGCCGCTTGCGTCCGGCGCTGTCGAAGAGCACCTCCGCGATGCGCTTCGCCCCGGTGCCGGCCACCGTCTGCACCCGGCCCTCGCCGAAGTCCTTGTGGCGGATGCGATCCCCCGGCTCCAGCTCCAGCGAGGAGTTGTCCCGCACCTCGGTGATGGTGTTGGCGAATTCGCGCTTCGGGCCCTTCGGCAGCGGCTTCGGGCTGTCGCGGAATCCCCGCACGAACGACTCCCGCGGCTCGTCGCGCCACCGGCTCCCCAGCACCTGGGGCTGCGATCCGCGCATGCTCGACGGCGGTGTGCGCCAGTCGATCAGGTCGGCGGGAATCTCCTCCAGGTAGCGGCTCGGCGCCGCGGGGTTGACCTCGCCGAACTGCGCACGCGTCATCGCGAGCGAGAGGTGCAGCCGCTGCCGCGCCCGCGTGATGCCGACGTAGAACAGGCGCCGCTCCTCTGCGGGCCCGCCTGGCTCCATCGCGGCCATGCGGTGGGGCAGCAGCTCCTCCTCGACGCCGGTGATGAACACCGCCTCGTACTCGAGGCCCTTCGCCGTGTGCAGCGTCATCAGCGACACCTGGCCGCCCGAGTCGTCGAGCTCATCCGCCGCCGCGACCAGCGCCGTCTCGGTGAGGAAGTCGACGAGCGTGCCGCCCGGATTCTGCCGCCGGTACTCGCGCGTCACCGCCACCAGCTCCTCGACGTTCTCGAGTCGCGCGGCATCCTGCGGGTCGGGCGAGCGGCGCAGCTGATCCGTGTAGCCGGAGCGGCTCATGAGCTCGCGCAGCACCTCGCCGGGGTCGGCGTCGGGCTTGTCGCTCCACTCGTCGAGCAGCGCGGCGAGATCCTTGATCGCCGCGGCCACCTTCGGCCCGAGGGCGATCTCGTCGACGCGCCGCATCGCATCCCGCAGCGTCATCTGGTGCTCGTCGGCGAATGCCTGCAGCGCCGCCTCGGTGGCGGGGCCGATGCCGCGCTTCGGCACGTTCATGATGCGTCGCAGGCTGAGCGCATCCGCGGGGTTCGCCACCGTGATCAGGTACGCCATCGCATCCTTGATCTCGGCGCGCTCATAGAACTTCGTGCCGCCGATCACGCGGTAGGGCACGGCGGTGCGGATCAGCACCTCCTCCAGCGCGCGCGTCTGCGCGTTGGTGCGGTAGAAGACCGCGATGTCGCTGTAGGACATGCCGCCGCTCGTGAGCTCGACGATCTCATCGGCCACGAACTGCGCCTCGTCGTAGCCGGAGTGGCCGGTGAAGCCGATGATCTTGGCGCCGTCGCCGGAGTCGGTCCAGAGGTTCTTCGCGCGTCGGTCGAAGTTGTTGCCGATCACCGCGTTGGCGGCCGAGAGGATGTTCTGCGTCGAGCGGTAGTTCTGCTCGAGCATGATCACGCGCGCGCCGCCGAAGTCGCGCTCGAAGTCGGTGATGTTGCGGATGTCGGCGCCGCGGAAGGCGTAGATCGACTGGTCCGAGTCGCCCACGACCGTCAGCGAAGCGCCCGGCAGGTCGCTGCGGAGGTCGGGCAGGTCGGCGCGCGGCACGGGCTGCGTCAGCTCGCGGATGAGCGCGTACTGGGCGGCGTTGGTGTCCTGATACTCGTCGACCAACAGGTGCCGGAAGCGCTTGCGGTACTGCGCGGCCACCCGCGGGAAGGCGCGCAGCAGGAAGACGGTCTGCGAGATGAGGTCGTCGAAGTCGAACGCGTTCGCGCGGCGCAGCTCGGCGTCGTAGTCGCGCCAGAGCTCGAGGAAGGCGACGTCCAGCGGGTTCTCGAGGCTCGCGGTGCGGGCCCAGGAGTCGACGTCGTGCAGCTCGTTCTTGGCCTTCGAGATGCGCGCGGAGACTCCCCCGGGCGTCAGGCCCTGGATGTCGGCGCCGCGCTGCTTGATGAGGCGCTTGATGAGCGCGCGCACGTCGCCCGAGTCGTAGATCGTGAATGACTGCTTGAAGCCGAACTCCTCGGCCTCGCGCCGCAGGATGCGCACGCACGCGGAGTGGAAGGTGGAGATCCACATGCCGCGCGACTCCTCGCCGATGAGGTGCTCGACGCGCTCGCGCATCTCGGCCGCGGCCTTGTTCGTGAAGGTGATCGCAAGGATCTGGCTGGGCCACGCCTCGCGCGTCGCGAGCAGGCCAGCGATGCGGTGCGTGAGCACGCGCGTCTTGCCGGAACCGGCGCCGGCGACGATCAGCAGGGCGGGGCCGCGATGCTCGACTGCTTCGCGCTGGGGGCGGTTGAGGCCGGCCAGCAGGGCTTCGGGAATGCCGTCGCCGCGGGGTCCGACGGGTCCCGGCCGCTGCACATCGCCGAAGCCCTCGTCGTTCAGCCCCCACAAGTCGCTCATCCGCTCGATTCTACGCGGGGGCACCCACGCGCCGGGCCGGGTGGGCGCACCCGCGCAGATATGTCGCTAGCGGCTGGCAAGCGCTGCGGATGAGCGCCGTTCGTGACAACTCTGCGACCGGAGCGGCCTCAGAGCGGCCGGGGTGAGGCGCTAGGACTCAGCGCGCGACGCGGCGCCAGAGATCCGGGTGGTCGGCGAAGACCGCCTCCAGGCCGAGACCAGCGACCATCGACCACTCGCACTGCCAGTCGCCCCAGGTGGCTGCGTGATCGCCGAGCCGATGCTCCGGCTCGAGGAAGGCGTTCTCCGGTCGCAGCGTCCAAGCGATGGTGCCGAGACCCATGGCGCGGGCACGCTCGGCCAGATCGCTGGTGCGCAGCCCCGCGTCGTCGCGCTCGAACAGCAGCGACTTCGCAACGCTGATCGCATCGACACGGCTGGCGAGCGCCGCAAGCCCCGCGTCGGTGCACTGCTCGGCATAGGTGAGCGGTGCGCGGTCAGCGGATGATGCCGAAGCGGCGACGAGGTCGGCTGCGGCGCCCTCCGCATCCATCAGGTAGACCAGCCGCGCCTCGACGCCGCGGGCGCGCACCTCGTGCAGCACCGTCTCCTCGAACGACTCGACCGTGAGCGCGCCGCCCGTCATCCATCGGGTGCCGAGCACCGCATCCGCCAGCATCGCAGCGAGCGGAAGCCCGATCGCGGCGTGATGGGTGGCGTGCTTCAGCTCGGCGACGACGTCCAGGCCCGTCTGCTCGGCGATCGCCAGCAGATCGGTGAAGCGCAGGATGGGGTCGGTGCCATCCCGGCGGGCGCTCAGCGGGCGCAGGTGCGGCAATCGCTCACGCGTGCGCAGGGTGGCGAGCTCTGACCAGCGGAAGTCCTCCACGAACCACCCGGTGACCGCGACGCCGTCGATCGTCTGCGTGCGACGGCGGCCCGCGAACTCCGGCCGGCTCGCGACGTCGGTGGTGTCGCTCAGCTCGTTGTCGTGGCGCACCACGAGCACGCCGTCGCGGGAGGCGACCAGGTCGGGCTCGACCGCGTCGGCACCGAGGTCGGCCGCCAGACGCACCGCGGTCTCCGTGTGCTCCGGCGCCCAGCCGGAGGCACCTCGGTGAGCGATGACGCGGGTGGTGTGCACGCGGCCAGGCTAGCGAGGTGCGCGCAGGGCGAACGGCCGGTGAACCACAGTATTTTCTTACACTGGCTGGGTAGGCTGAGGTCGTCCGCCTTCCGGCGGGCGCACCATCTTTGAGGAGCATCCCTTGGCAGGCAACCCGGCGTTCCGCAACTCGCCCGCGTTCAGCGAGAACCCCCAGCGCGCTGCGCAGGCCGTCCCCGGCGGCCAGCAGGCGCCCTACGGCCAGGCCCCGTATGGGCAGGCGCCCTACGGCCAGGCGCCCTACGGCCAGGCGCCCTACGGCCAGCAGCAGCCCTACGGCCAGCAGCAGTACGGCGCTCCCTACGGCCAGCAGGCCGGCACCCCGAGCCCCGAGCAGCTGAACCGGCAGTTCGACGCGCCCGCGGCCGGCCCGGTCGAGACCGAGCGGCTCACCTACGACGGCGTGATCATGAAGACGGTGCTCACGCTCGGCGTGACCGCGCTCGGCTTCATCGTCACGCTCGGCATGCTGTTCGTCTCCGGCACCTCGCTGCCGTTCTACGTGCTGACGTACGGTGGCGCGCTGGTCGGCTTCGTGCTGGCGCTCGTGAACATCTTCAAGAAGGAGCCGAGCCCGGCGCTGATCCTCGCCTACGCGGGTGCCCAGGGGCTGTTCCTCGGTGGCTTCTCCGGCATGCTCGAATTCGGCATGGGCCTCAACGGCATCATCTTCCAGGCGCTGCTCGCGACGGCCTGTGTGATCGGCGTGACGCTCGCCGGCTACGTGTTCCGCGTCTTCCGCACCTCGCCGAAGCTGAACAAGATCTTCTTCATCGTGATCATCGCCTACGGCGTGTTCTCGCTGGTGAACTTCGGCATGATGCTCTTCGGCGCCACCGGCGACCTCGCATTCGGCATGCGTTCCGCGCCGAGCCCGCTGTTCGGCATCCCGTGGGGCGTGCTGCTGGGTGGCCTCGCGGTGCTGCTCGGCGCCTACTCGCTCGTGATGGACTTCGAGGGCATCGAGATGGGCGTCAAGCGCGGCGTCCACAAGAAGTACGGCTGGTCGGCGGCGTTCGGCCTGGTGCTGACGATCATCTGGCTCTACGTCGAGATCATCCGCATCATCGCGATCCTGCGAAGCAGCAACTAGTCGCACGAATCGCTCGAAGGGCCCCGGCTTCTGTCGGGGCCCTTCTGCGTTGGGACACGACGCGGGACACTGTTCGCATGACCGAGCAGCCAGCGTCCGTCGACACCTACATCGCGGGCTTCCCTCCTGAGGTTGCCGAGCGCCTGCGGCGGGTGCGCGCGGCCATCGTCGCCGAGGTGCCGCAGCCCGAGGAGCGCGTGCGCTACGGCATCTCGGCAGTCATGCTCGGCGGGCGCTATGCCCTGCACTTCGCGGGTTGGAAGCACCACATCGGGCTCTATCCCGTGCCGCCGCTCCCGGACGCGCTCGAGGCCGAAGTGGCACCGCTGCGCTCGAGCAAGGACACCGTCATCCTCAAGCACGCTCTGCCGCTGCCCGTCGAGCTCGTGAGCCGCATCGCGGCCGCGGTCGTCGCGCTGCGGGCGGCAGCGGAAGAACCCGACGGCGCAGGATCCGAGCGCTGACTACTGGTCGCGGCTGGAGAGCACGCAGAACTCATTGCCGTCGATGTCGGCGAGCACCGTCCAGCTGACATCGGGCCCCTGGCCGACATCGATGCGGGTCGCGCCGAGCCCCTCGAGCCTGGCGATCTCGGCGTCGCGGTCCTCGCTCGTGTGCGGCGCGAGATCCATGTGGATGCGGTTCTTCGTCTGCTTCTCGTGCTCGACGAGCACGAACACGAGGCCGGGCGGGGTCTGCTGGAACGTGAGCCTCTCGCTCAGCTCCTCCGCCCACCTCGGGATGATGACGACCTCGTCGGCCGCCTCGTAGACGATCTGCCAGTCGAGAGCCTCGGCCCACCAGCGCGCCAGCCTCGACACATCCGTCGTCTCGACAACGTTCGAGTACCAGCGCAGCGCCATCGTCTCTCCCTCGGTGCGGATGCCGCCTACGCTACGCCTGCCGCCGACGCGTCAGCGTGTAGAGCCTGCAGCCCAGACACACTCCGGTCACGGCGGTCACGGCCGCCATGCCGACGGCGAGAGCGGTGAGGCCGTAGCCGGCGACGTCGAGGTCGACCGCGAAGGCGATCACGGCTGGTGCGGAGATGACGAACCCAACGAGCTGCGCGAACCTCGCCGGCCGGGCATCCACCAACGCCGCCGGTGCTGCCAGTCGCGGCCAGACGACGCGGGCGAAGAGCTGCGCCCACACCGACCACTGGAAGCTCACGAACGCGGTGAACGCGAAGACAGCGATCTGCGAGGCGAGCAGGAACAGCGCCAGGGGCCGCGCAACCTCCACCAGGAGCAACACGACCGCGAGCACGACCGCTGTGGCACCAGCCGTGAATCGTAGGAGGCGCGCATCGACCCGGGCGCGGAGCGGGCACGCGCCAATGCTGCTGCTCGCCATGAGGCTCCCCAGAGGACGCCGACTCGTCCAATGCACGGCAGGCTACTCGGCCCAGGCGAACCGTGCCAGGGGCGCTGTGCGACACCGCCCGCGCTCGGCTCGGCCGCGCAGCGACGCTTGGGCTCAGCGACGCTCGCGCGCAGCGACGCTCGAGCTCAGCGACGCTCGAGCTCAGCGACGCTCGCGCGCAGCGACGCTCGCGCTCAGCGACGCTCGAGCTCGGTGAGGGCCTCCTCGAGGGCGACCCAGGCGAGCATCGCGCACTTCACGCGCATGGGGAACTTCGCGACTCCCGCGAAGGCGACCGCGTCGCCCAGCAGCTCCTCGTCGGGCTCGACCGCGCCGCGCGAGCGCAGCAGCTCGCGCATGGCGTCGATCCGCTCGCGCACCTCCGCCACCGTGAGGCCGGGTGCCTCCTCAGCCAGCACCGACGCGGATGCCTGCGAGATCGAGCATCCCTGCCCGACCCAGCCGAGCGCATCCACACGCGCCGCGTCACCCGCAGCGTCGAGTCGCACCCGCAGCCGGATCTCATCGCCGCAGGTGGGATTGCGCAGGAAGCGCTCGGCGCCGAAGGGATCGATCTCGCCTTCGCCCACGCGGCGCTTCGCGTGCTCCAGGATCAGCTCCTGGTAGAGGCCTGCCAGCGGATCTGCCATCACATCGCTCCGAAGTAGCTGCGCACGCCCGAGAGCACGTCGAGGAACCGGTCGACCTCGTCGTCGGTCGTGTAGAGGTAGGCGGATGCGCGGGTCGTGGCCGCGACGCCGAGGCGGCGGTGCAGCGGCTGGGCGCAGTGGTGGCCGACCCGCGCGGCGATGCCGTGCGCGTCGAGCACCTGGCCGACGTCGTGCGCGTGCACGTCGTCGACGACGACGCTCGCGAGCCCGGCGCGCTCCACGCCCGCCGGTGGCCCGATCAGTCGCACCCCGGGGATGGACGAAACACCGACGGCGAGCCGCTCACCGAGCGTCACCTCGTGCGCCTCGATCGCGGCCATGCCGACGCCCTCCAGGTAGTCGACCGCGGCGCCGAGGCCCACGATCGAGCCCACCGGCTGCGTGCCCGCCTCGAACTTCTGCGGCGCGGGAAGGAACTCGTGCTCGGTCATGGTGACCGTCGTGATCATCGATCCTCCGACGCGCGCCGGCGGCAGCGCGGCGCCCAGCGCCTCGGTCAGGTACAGCACGCCGATCCCGCCGGGGCCGAGCATCTTGTGGCCGGAGAAGGCCGCGGCGTCGACGCCGAGCGCTCCGAGATCCACCGGCCGGTGCGGCACCGACTGGCAGGCGTCGAGCACCACGAGCGCGCCCACCGCGTGGGCGGCGGCGACGATCGGCTCGACCGGCGCGATCTGCCCGGTCACGTTCGAGACGTGCGTGAATGCGACGACGCGCGTGCGCTCGGTGATGAGCGCCAGCGCCGACTCGGCCGTCCAGACGCCGTCATCGTCGACCTCCACCCACCGCAGCCGCGCGCCGGTCTCGGCGGCGAGCCGCTGCCAGGGCAGCAGGTTCGCGTGGTGCTCGGTCTCGGTGACGAGGATCTCGTCGCCTTCGCCGAGCCGCAGCAGCGGGTCGACCGTGGCCGAGCGGTTGGCCTCGGCGAGCGACAGCGCGACCGTGTTGAGCGCATCCGTCGCGTTCATCGCCCACGAGATCTGCTCCGGGCGCGCGTTCACGAGGCGTGCGACGCGCTCGCGCGCCTGCTCGAAGTCGTCGGTCGCGAGCGCCGCGAGCGTGTGCGCACCGCGGTGCACCGCGGCATTGTGCTGGGTGCGGAAGGCGTGCTCGGCCTCGAGCACCTGGCGGGGCTGCTGGCTCGTCGCCCCCGAGTCGAGGTAGACGAGCGGCACGCCGCCGGGCTGCTCGGCGAGGATCGGGAAATCCGCGCGCAGCGCTTCGACGCGCGCCTCGCTGAGGGCATGGTGGGTTCCGATCGTCACCCTTCCACGGTAGTCGCCTCACCGAGGTGTCGGCTCAGCCCGTCTGCCGCGGGCGGGTCAACGGCCGGCCGCGGCCTTCGCGAGCAGCACCGCTCGTTCCCGAGCGTTCTGCGCACGCTCCGCGGCGACGGCGAAGGCGACTCGGGCCTCCTCGTCGCGGCCCAGCCGCGCGAGCAGCTCGCCGCGCACCGACGGCAGCAGGTGACCGGCCTGGAGCGAGCGCTCCCCCGCCAGCCCGTCGACGATCTCCAGCGCCGCCGCGGGCCCCGCGTGCGGCCCGGCGGCCATCGAGACCGCGACTGCCCGGTTCAGCGTGACGACCGGCGACGGCGCGATCCGCTCGAGCCCCTCGTAGGCGGCCACGATGCGCGACCAGTCGGTCGCGCCGATGTCGGATGCCGCCGCGTGCGTCTCGGCGATCACCGCCTGCAGCCCATACGGCCCGAGCCCTCGGCCGAAGCCCTGGGCGCGGGCGAGCGCCGCCCGACCGCGTCGGATGGCTCCGCGATCCCACCGGCGCCGATCGTGATCGGCGAGCAGCACCGGCTCGCCGCGGGCGTCGAGGCGCGCCCGGAAGCGGGCGGCGGTCAGCTCGAGTAGCGCCAGCAGCGCGTGCACCTCCGGCTCGTCGGGCTGCAGCGCCGCGAGGATCCGCGCGAGCCGGATGGCCTCGGCGCTCAGCTCCGGCCGCATCCAGTCGTCGCCGGAGGTCGCCGCGTGGCCCTCGGTGAAGATCAGGTAGATGACGCCCAGCACCGCCCGCAGCCGCTCCTGTCGCTCGGCGCGCGGCGGGGTCTCGAACGGCACTCCCGCGTCGGCGAGCGCCTGCTTGGCGCGCACGATGCGCTGCTGGATCGTCGACACCGGCGCGAAGAACAGGCGGGCGAGCTCCGCGGTCTCCAGCCCCGCGACCACGCGCAGCGTGAGCGCGACCCGCGCCTGCTGGCTGAGCAGCGGATGGCAGGCGGTGAAGATGAGCCGCAGCACGTCGTCGTCGATCTCCTCCGGATCCCACGGCACGGCATCCGCCGCCCGGGCCTGCTCCCGCTCGAGCTCGAGCCCCAGCGTCTCGACCCGGTCGGCGAAGCGCTCCTGCCGACGCCATCCATCGATCGCCTTGCGCTTGGCCACGCTCGTGAGCCATGCAGCGCCATTGCGCGGCACGCCCCGCGCCGGCCACTGCGCCAGCGCATCCGCGAGCGCATCCTGCGCCAGATCCTCGGCGAGCGCGAAGTCGCCGGTGTAGCGGGTCAACGTCGCGACGATGCGCGCCGATTCGATGCGCCAGACAGCGACCACGGCCCGGCGCGCGGATGCCTCCGCACGACGGGCCGCATCGCGGTCGGTCACTGCCGCAGGTCCTTCGCGCCGCTCACGCCCCCGCGCGGCGGTCGGCGAGCTCGTCGCGCCAGCCCTCTTCCTTCTGCACCCACTCGTTGTCGGCGGGGAAGTCCTCCGGGCCGGTCACCCGACGCACCTCGAGCTTCGCACCGGGTCCAAGGGGGCACCGCGAGGCCCACTCCGCCGCCTCTTCCTTCGATGCGACCTCGAGGATCCAGAAGCCGTTGAAGAGCTCCTTCGTCTCGCCGTAGGGGCCGTCGGTGACGAGCGGCGGCTCGGCGCTGAAGTCGACGACGAAGCCCTCGCTCGCATCGCTCAGGCCCTCGCCGGCCAGCAGCACGCCGGCCTCCATCATCGACTCGTTGTACTTCCCCATCGCTTCGATGATCTGGGCGAAGTCGAGCTCCTTGGACGCTGCGACGGCCTCGTCGTTCGAGCGCATGATGAGCATGTACTGCATGGTTGTCTCCTCGTGTCGGGATCGCTGATCGACCCTCTCACTAGGACGTCGATCGTCACAGCGCTGGATCGACATCTCCGTCAGATTCTTTCTTCGCGGCCGGCCAGGCGCCGACCGCGAGGTACCAGCCTGCCCCGATCGCGGATGCGGCCACGATGCCCGCGGGCAGGGTGGCGAGCGAGGAGATGGCCGCGCTCAGCAGCAGGAGCAGCAGCGCGCCGATGAGCTGCACGAAGGTGACACGCCGTGATCGGCCCCGCGCGCGCATCCGCAGCGCTCCTCCCGCGAGTGCGCCCGCGCCGGCGACGCCGAGCGTCGAGAGCATGGCGCGCTCGATCCACATCGCGACCCGACTGCCCTCGAGCGGCACCCCGCTGGCGTCGTGGATGATCGCGTCGACCAGCAGCAGCGCCGCCGGGATGAGCGTCGGCAGCACCGCCAGCAGTGCGATCACCCCGAATCGCTCGGCGTGCAGGCGCACGCGATCCCAGGTGGAGCGCACCACGAGCGCCGTGCCACCCAGCGCCAGCACCGCGAGGATTACACCGACGATCGCCGGCACCAGCAGCGCAGCCTGGTCGTCGCAGAGCCACTCGCGCTCGGTGTAGACGCAAGCGAAGCGCAGCCGCTGCTGCAGGAAGCTCGCCGGAGCGAGCGCCGTGAGCGAGCTCGCCACCAGCCCGATGACGAGCAGCCAGAGCGCGGCCGCGCGGGCGGAGCGCTCGCGCGATCTCGGCGGCCTCATGTGCTCATCATCCAGGCTCACGGGCGCCGACGCGAGGGCAGGCGACGATGCGGGGCGCTACTCCCATTCGATGGTGCCCGGCGGCTTCGACGTCACGTCGAGCACCACCCGGTTGACCTCTTCGACCTCGTTCGTGATGCGGTTGGAGATGCGCGCGAGCACGTCGTACGGCAGTCGCGTCCAGTCGGCCGTCATCGCATCCTCGGAGGAGACGGGGCGCAGCACCACCGGGTGGCCGTAGGTGCGGCCGTCGCCCTGCACGCCCACGGAGCGCACGTCGGCGAGGAGCACCACGGGGCACTGCCAGATCTCGCCGTCGAGGCCGGCCGCCGTCAGCTCCTCGCGGGCGATCGCATCGGCACGGCGCAGGGTGTCGAGGCGATCCTCCGTGACCTCGCCGATGATGCGGATGCCGAGGCCGGGCCCCGGGAACGGCTGGCGGCCGACGATGACCTCCGGCAGGCCGAGCTCACGGCCGATGGCCCGCACCTCGTCCTTGAACAGCGCGCGCAGCGGCTCGATGAGCTGGAACTGCAGGTCGTCCGGCAGCCCGCCCACGTTGTGGTGGCTCTTGATGTTGGCCGTGCCGGTGCCGCCGCCCGATTCGACGACATCCGGGTAGAGGGTGCCCTGCACGAGCCAGCGGATCGGCTCGCCCTCGGACGCGGCCTCCGCGGCCAGCTCGCGCTCGGCCTGCTCGAACACGCGGATGAACTCGCGCCCGATGATCTTGCGCTTGGTCTCGGGGTCGGTGACGCCGGCCAGCGCCGACATGAACCGCTCGCGCGCATCGACCGTGACGAGCCGCACGCCGGTGGAGGCGACGTAGTCCTGCTGCACCTGCTCGCGCTCGTCCTGCCGCAGCAGGCCGTGGTCGACGAAGATGCACACGAGCTGGTCACCGACCGCCTCGTGCACGAGCGCTGCGGCGACCGCGGAGTCGACGCCGCCGGAGAGCCCGCAGATGACGCGGTCGGAGCCGACCTGCTCGCGGATGCGCTCGACCTGCTCCTCGATGATGTTGCCCGCGTCCCAGTCCCCCGGCAGTCCCGCGATGTCGTGCAGGAACGATTCCAGCACGCGCTGGCCGTGCTCGGAGTGCTTGACCTCCGGGTGCCACTGCACGCCGGCCAGCTTCCGCTCCCGGTGCTCGAACGCGGCGACCGGGGTGTCGGCGGTGGTGGCGAGCACCGTGAAGCCCTCGGGAGCCTCCGCGACCGAGTCGCCGTGGCTCATCCACACCGTCTGCGCGCCCGGCTGCCCGTCGAGCAGCGAGCCGTGCGCATCCACCGTCATCGACGTGGAGCCGTACTCGCGGTTGCCGGTCTTCGCGACCGTGCCGCCGAGCTGCGCGGCCATCACCTGGAAGCCGTAGCAGATGCCGAAGGTGGGGATGCCGAGCTCGAGGATGCCCTCATCGAGCCGCGGGGCGCCCTCGGCGTAGACGCTGGAGGGGCCGCCCGAGAGCACGATCGCGGCCGGGGCCTTGGCGCGCACCTCGTCGGCGGTGATCGTCGACGGCACGATCTCGCTGTAGACATCGGCCTCCCGCACGCGACGCGCGATGAGCTGCGCGTACTGCGCGCCGAAGTCGACCACGAGCACGGGTCGCTGAGCAGTGTCGGACATCAGGACTCCCGGGTGGCGGATGCAGGGGCGGATGCGCTGTCCCGGGCGGCCTTCTCGGCCTCCAGTCGAGCGACGTCGGCGAGCGCGGTGCGGTGCATCGGCACCTCGACGAAGAAGGAGAGGAAGGGCACGACGCCGCCGAGCGCCATGGCGATGAGGCGCGTGAAGGGCCAGCGCAGCTTGCTCCAGAGGCGGAAGCTCGCGAGCAGGTAGACGACGTAGATCCATCCGTGCGCGATCAGGATCGCGAGCGAGATGTTGAAGCCGTCGCCGAGCGAGACGATCTCGCAGCCCATCCCGCCTGGCACGAACAGCGAGAACCACTGGCAGCCCTCACCGGGCACGACCGGCTGCAGCGAGAGCGGGCCGCCCGAGCCGCCGGCGAAGAGCTCGACGTGCGTCGGCGAGTACTTCAGCACCATCTCGGCCACCAGCAGCAGCAGGAAGCTGCCCGTCACCCACGACATGACGCGGTAGAAGGTGATCGCGGAGCGGATCTGCGGCAGCTGGTCGATAGGGCGGGGCACGGGTGCCAGTCTATCGGCGAGGCTCGTCGCCGGATGCCGAGGCGGTCGCCGCGGCGGCTTCGGCATCCTCGAGCGCCTCGACCTCGCGCTCGTACGCGTCCTTCACGAGTCGGTACCAGAGGTAGAACGCGAACAGCATGAACGCGACCCACTCGATGGCGTAGAAGACGTTCAGCCAGTTGAGCTGCGTGTCGGTGACGGGCCGCATCGACACGATCGGCTCCGCGCCGGCGACGAGGGCGCCGGATGCGGCTGCCGACGCCTCGTCGAGGATCGCGTACGACCCGAAGACCAGGCCGTTGTACTCGTCCCACTCGTTGATGAGGGCGGCGACGCTCATCGCTTCGCTGGTGCCGCTCCGGATGTCGCCCTGGGTCGGCGCCTCGGTCGGCATCAGCCGCCCGACCAGATCGACCGAGCCATCGGCCGTCGCGGAGAGCTGCGCGACGAGCGCCTCGGCAGCGGCATGATCGGCGACCCACGACAGCGCGACCGGCAGCGACGCGCGCTCGCCCTCGGCGTGGTCGATGAGCACACGACCGATCACCCAGGTGCCGCTCTCGCCGTGCTGCTTGCGCCCCTCGAGCAGATCGAAGTCCTCCGCCACCCAGGTGCCGGAGAAGGAGACCATGCGGCCGCCCGCCTCGGTCGTGAGCGTGGATCCGGGCTCGGCGACAGTCAGGAGCGGCACTGCGGTCTCGGTGTCGCGCTCGTCGCTCTGCCCCTGCTCCACGGCCCGCTCGATCTGCCACTGGCCGAGCAGCGCGAACACGGCCGCGACGGCGATGCAGAGCACGAGCACGCCGATCCACTTCGGTCGCGTCGCGATCGAGCGGAAGGAGGGGTGCGGGGTGCTCATGGGCACCTCCAGCCTATCGACCGGAGGTGCCCACGTCGCCGCCTAGGAGCTGGCGGGCTCCGGGCGGGTGCGCACCGTGTCGGCCGTCGGCAGCGCGTTCAGCGGCACGATCTCCGGGGCCTCGAGCCGTGCGCGGTCTGCCGACTCGTCGTCCGGCAGCTCCTGGCTCTGCAGCTCGGCAGCCACGCGCTTGTTGTAGGTGTTGACCTCCTGCTCGATGCGCGCATCGTCCCAGCCGAGCACGTCCGCCATGATGCGAGCGGCCACCGGGGCCGCTGCCACGCCGCGGTCCCACGCCTCGATCGAGATGCGGGTGCGACGAGCGAGCACGTCGTCGAGGTGCAGCGCGCCCTCGTGCGTGCATGCGTAGCGCACCTCCGCGCCGATGTAGTCGTCGGCGCCCGGCAGCGGCTCCGCCAGCTTCGGGTCCTGCCGGATCATGTCCAGCAGCTCATCCGTGGAGACGCCGAAGCGGTTCAGCAGGTGCTCGACGCGGTGCTTGTGGATGCCGAACGCGCGCGCGATCTTCGCTCGCTTGTTCCACGCGGCGCGGTAGCCGGTCGCGCCCAGCAACGGGATCTGCTCGGTGCAGGACGGCGCGAACTTGCCGTCGATGGCGCTCACGGCCTCGTCGATCGCATCCTTGGCCATGACCCGGTAGGTCGTCCACTTGCCGCCCGCGACGAGCACGAGGCCCGGCACCGTGTGCGAGACGTGGTGCTCGCGCGACAGGTTGGCGGTGGACCCGCCGTCGCCCGCGGCGAGCAGCGGCCGCAGCCCTGCGTAGACGCCCTCGACATCGGCGCGCGTGAGCTTCATCGCGAGCACCCGATTGACGTTGTCGAGGATGTAGTCGATGTCGGCCGCCGTCGCCGCCGGGTGCGCCTTGTCGAGCTCCCAGTCGGTGTCGGTCGTCCCGATGATCCAGTGCCGGCCCCACGGGATGACGAAGAGCACGCTCTTCTCGGTGCGCAACAGCAGACCCATCTCCGAGTGGAAGCGGTCGCGCGGCACCACCAGGTGGACGCCCTTCGAGGCGCGCACCTTGAACTCCCCGCGCTCGCCGACCATCGCCTGCGTCTCGCCGGTCCAGACGCCCGTGGCGTTCACGACCTGCTTCGCGCGGATCTCGAACTGCTCGCCGGTCTCGTAGTCGTGCGCCTGCACGCCCACGACGCGCTCGCCGACCTTCAGGAAGCCCTCCGCGCGCACGCGGCTCGCGACATGCGCGCCGTAGAACGATGCGGTGCGAGCGAGCTCTGCCACGTAGCGGGCGTCGTCCACCTGCGCGTCGTAGTAGGTGAGCCCGCCCACGAAGGCGTTCTCGTCCAGCGAGGGGATCTGCTTCAGCACCTGCTTCTTGCTCAGGTGCTTGTGCATGGGCACGCCCGGCTTCATGAAGCCGGTGTAGCTGAACAGATCGTAGAGCGCCATGCCCGCGCCGATGTAGGCGCGCTCGACCACGGGGGTCTCCAGCGGGTAGAGGAAGCGCACCGGCTTCACCAGGTGCGGCGCCAGCCGCTGCATGAGCAGCCCGCGTTCGAGCAGCGCCTCGCGCACCAGACCGAAGTTCAGCTGCTCCAGGTAGCGGATGCCGCCGTGGATGAGCTTCGAAGAGCGGCTCGAAGTGCCGGAGGCGAAGTCGCGCGCCTCGATGAGGCCGACGCGCAGGCCGCGGGTGACGGCGTCGAGCGCCGCTCCGGCGCCGACGATGCCGCCGCCGATCACGAGCACATCGACCTCGCGGTCGCGCATCGACGAGATCGCCGCAGCGCGCTCCTCGGGGCCGAGCTTCCTCGACCGACTCACATTGTTGGTGGTCTCAGCCATGGATCCTCCTTCAGTGCGGCCCGATTCGGGCGGTCTAGCGTGGCGGGTTCGCCTCGACGACGACGTCGATCCGCTGGAACTCCTTGAGGTCCTTGTAGCCGGTGGTCGACATCGCCTTGCGCAGCGCGCCCATGATGTTCGCCGTCCCATCCGCGACGGGCGACGGGCCGTTGAGGACCACATCGAGCGCGCCGACCTGGTCGACCTGCACGCGGTTGCCGCGCGGCAGCTTCTGGTTGTGGGCTTCCGGGCCCCAGTGCCAGCCGCGCCCCGGGGCGTCCGTGGCGCGAGCGAGCGCGGTGCCGAGCATGACACCGTCGGCGCCGCATGCGAGCGACTTCACGATCTGCCCGGAGGTGCCGAGCGAGCCGTCGGCGATCACGTGGACGTAGCGACCGCCCGACTCGTCGAGGTAGTCGCGGCGCGCGGCGGCGACGTCGCTCACCGCGGTCGCCATCGGTGCGGCGACGCCGAGCACGCGCTCGCTCGTGGAGGCCGCGCCACCGCCGAAGCCGACGAGCACGCCCGCGGCACCGGTGCGCATGAGGTGCAGCGCGGCGGTGTAGGTGACGACACCGCCGACCACGACGGGCACGTCGAGCTCGTAGATGAACTGCTTGAGGTTGAGGGGGGCGCTCGCGTCGGCCGACACGTGCTCGGCGCTCACCGTCGCACCGCGGATGACCATCAGGTCGACGCCGGCGGCGAGCACGGTCTCGTAGTGCTCCTGCACCGCCTGCGGGCTGAGGCTGCCGGAGACGACGACGCCCGCGTCGCGGATCTGCGCGAGGCGATCCCGGATGAGCTCGGGCTTGATGGGTTCCGCGTAGATCTCGCGCATGCGGCTGGTCGCCTCGACGGCGGGCAGCGTCGCGATCTCGGCGAGCAGCGGCTCGGGGTCGTCGTAGCGGGTCCAGACGCCCTCGAGGTTCAGCACGCCGAGGCCGCCAGCCCGGCCGAGCGCGATCGCGGTCGCCGGGCTCATGACCGAGTCCGTCGGCGCACCCAGCACCGGGATCTCGAACTTGAACGCGTCGATCTGCCACTGCAGCGACACCAGATCGCTGTCGCGCGTGCGGCGCGAGGGAACGATGCTGATGTCGTCGAAGCCATATCCCAAGCGGGCTCGCTTGCTGCGGCCGATCTCGATCTCCGTCACGCTGCCAGCCTATCCCCGAGCGATCGGCACTTCACCCAGGTTCATCGGCTGGGAGGCCGTCGCCTGCACCGCCGCGGCGGCCGTCCGCTCAGAGCAGGCGCTCGATCCGCTCCAGCGCAGTCTCGAGCTCCTGCCGCACGGCGGCCGCCCGCGCAGGGCTCATGTGCTCGCCGTGATCGCGGCGCACCGCCTGGCGCAACCGCTGCCGGAAGTCACTGAGCGCCAGATCGACCTCGTGGACCGCCAGCCGGCTCGCGGTCGGATCCGGCGCGGTCGGGGCCGGCTCGCCCGCGCCCTGCTCGCTCGACCGGCTCGGGCGACGCGTGCTCGATCGCGCGTCGCGCTCCGCGGCCGCCAGCTCGGCGCGCAGCGTCTGCATGGCCGACTGCACGCCCTCCCGCACATCCGAGGCCAGGCGGCGCACCGAATCCGTGATCTCCTCCTCCAGCGCGTGCAGCTCACCCTCGCGTCGGCGCAGCTCGGCGCGACCCGCGTCGGTGATCTCGTAGGTGGTCCGGCGCCCATCGACCGTCTTGGTGACGAGGCCCTCCTCCTCGAGCTTCGCGAGCCGCGGATAGATGGTGCCGGCGCTGGGCGAATAGGTGCCGCCGAAGCGATGCTCGAGCGCCTGCATGAGCTCGTAGCCGTGGCGCGGGGCTTCGGCGAGCAGGCTCAGCAGGTACAGCCGCAGCGCTCCGTGCCCGAAGACCGGCGTCATGCCTGGCGCCTGACCAGCGTCACGTTGCCTGAGACGGTGCTGGCGCTGAAGTCGACGGGATGCTCGCCCGCGATCACCTCGCGACCGCCGCGCTTCGGCATCGCGATGCCGGCGATCGAGCCGCGCCCGGAGACCGTGCGCGTCGTGGCGTTGACACCCTGGCCGGCATCCACGCGCACCGTCACGTCGCCGGAGACCGAATTGGCGCTGATGCTGCGTGGCGCACCGTGCAGATCGAGCAGCACCTCACCGCTGACGGTGTCGATGCCGACCACGTCGAGCGCCCCGGATGCCGCCACCCCCGCCGACACCGCGTGCACCGAGAGCCGACCCGAGCCGCCCGAGATCTCGAGGTCGCCGGAGACGGTGTTGAGGTCGAGGTCGCCCGTGTGCGACTCGACCTGGATCGGCCCGGAGACGGTGCTGAGGCTCGCGCGGCTGCGCAGTCCCGAGACGAGCGCGGATGCCGTGACCTGGCCGAGCGACACCGCCACCTGCCTGGGAACGACGATGCTCAGCTCGACCCTGGCGCGCACGCCCACGAGCGCCTTCACCGACTCCCAGACGTCATCCCAGCTGACCCTCGGATGCGAGATCGAGAGGCGCCCTTGCTCGAGGGCGACCGTGAGGTCGCGTCCCTCGACGCGGTGCACCTCGACCCGCGCGGTCGGCTCGTCGTGCGCCACGATGTCGACGCTGCCTCCGACGATGCCGACGCGCAGCGCGGTCACGGCATCCAGGTCGATGACGCGGCTCTGCCCCTCGGTGATCGTCCAGCGCTCGGTGATGACGTCGGCGCCGGATGCCGCTGCGCCCGAGGCGCTGCGCGGCGTCCCCTGGCTCGCATCAGCCTGTCGGCCGCGCACCAGGTCGTCGCCGCCTGTCTGTTCCCACTGCTCGTCCATGGTGCTCCCTCGCCCCGATCCGCGGCCATGTCGACCGTCATACGCGATATATCGCGTTCTCGTCGCTCACGATATATCGCGTCTCCCCGCCCCGCAAGCCCCAGCGCCGACGCTGCCGCCGACCGGCGCGCTGGTGCCCGAGCGTTGCGCTGGTGCCCGAGCGGTGCGCTGGTGCCCGAGCGGTGCCGGCACGCCAGCCCCGGTCGGGCGGAACGGCACTGCTCACAGGCAGCATCGCGGCGAGCGCAACCTCGCTCTCCACAGCACCCGCCACGGGTGCCGCGCGGAGCCTGCCGGTGCGCCAGGGTGCGCCCATGCCGATCGACATCCTCCGCTCCGACGGCGACGAGCCGCTGCGACTCCGCCGTGACGCCTCGATGCTGCGCCTCCGGCGCGGTGCCTACGTCGATCGGGCGAGCTTCGAGGCGCTGCCGGAGGATGACCGGCACGCGGTGCTGGTGCGCGCCGTCGCGGCCTCGCGGCCCGGCGCGGTCTTCGCTCGCGAATCCGCACTCGCCCTCGCCCGCCTGCCGCATGGTCGCCCTGGGGCGGTGTTCACCATCGGCGACCCGCGCGCATCAGGGCGCCGCCACGGCGTCGTCAATGCGCAGAGCCCCATCGCCGACGTTGACGTGCTCGTCGAGGACGGCATCGCGCGCTGCACCCCGGCCTACGCGCTCGCGCATCTGGCGCGCGTCGGGCGCCAGGTCGACGCGGTCGGCGCCCTCGACGCGGCATTGCACCATCGGATCGTCACGAAGGACGAGGTGACGGATGCGCTCACGCGTCAGGGCCCTCGGGGGCAGCGGCGGGCCGCATGGGTGGTGGCGTTCGCCGACGCGCTGGCCGAATCAGTGGGCGAGTCCTTCAGCCGCGTGCAGCTGCACCGGTTGGGTGCGCCCGCGCCGCTGCTGCAGGTTCGCGTGCAGACGCGCCTCGGACCTCGCTTCCCCGACTTCCTGTGGGAGCGGCCCGGCAAGCGCCCGCTGGGAGGCGAGTTCGACGGCGCGTGGAAGTACGGCGTGATCGCCGACGCGAACGGGGTGCAGCCCGTGGACGCGGTGATCCGCGAGAAGCGGCGGGAGGATGCGCTGCGCGAGCACATCGACACGCTCCACTGGATGTGGGATCACGTCATGCGGCCGCGGCAGCTGGGCGCCATGCTCGCGCAGGCCCACATCCCGGTGCGTGCCACGCTGCTCCCCGGCTGGTGACGCCGCGCCGAGCGCTGCGGTCGGCGACTGGTGCGGCTGCGCCCGACCGGTGCGGGCACGCCAGCACCGGTCGGGCGCAACCGCACTGGTCAGCACCGGAGCGCGCACGACCGCGCCCGGGCGCGCCAGCGCAGGGGCGCGCCGCGCTCAGCGTCGGTAGTTCGGGGCCTCCACGACCATCTGGATGTCGTGGGGGTGCGACTCCTTGAGTCCGGCAGCGGTGATCTGCACGAAGCGCCCCTTGGCCTGCAGCTCCTCGATGGTGCGCGCGCCGGTGTAGAACATCGACTGCCGCAGCCCGCCGACGAGCTGATAGGCGACGGTGCCGAGCGGCCCGCGGTAGGGCACCTGGCCCTCGATGCCCTCGGCGATCAACTGCTCGTCGCTCGGCACATCCGCCTGGAAGTAGCGGTCGCGCGAGTACGAGGTCTTCTTGCCGCGCGTCTGCATCGCGCCGAGCGAGCCCATGCCCCGGTAGGTCTTGTACTGCTTGCCGTTGACGAGCACCAGGTCGCCGGGGCTCTCGTTCGTGCCGGCCAGCAGCGAGCCGAGCATCACCGAGGAGGCGCCGGCGACCATCGCCTTGGCGATGTCTCCCGAGTACTGCAGTCCGCCATCGGCGATGATCGGGATGTCGGTGCCCGCGTCATGCGCGGCCCGCGCGGCATCGTAGATGGCCGTCACCTGCGGGACGCCAACGCCCGAGACCACCCGCGTGGTGCAGATCGAGCCGGGCCCGACGCCCACCTTCACGGCGTCGACGCCAGCTTCGATGAGCGCCTTCGCGCCCTCGTAGGTCGCCACGTTGCCGCCGATGATGTCGATGCCGGCGAAGCGCTCGTCGCCTTTCAGCGCCTGCACCATGTCGAGCACGCCCTGGCTCTCGCCGTTCGCGGTGTCGACGACGATCACGTCGACACCTTCTGCCGCGAGCGCGACGGCGCGATCGAAGGCGTCGCCGAAGAATCCGATGGCGGCGCCGACGCGCAGGCGACCGTGTGCATCCTTCGTCGCGTTCGGGTACTGCTCGACCTTGTCGAAGTCCTTGACGGTGATGAGTCCGCCGAGACGGCCCTGCTCATCGACGAGCGGCAGCTTCTCCAGCTTCGTCTGCTCGAAGATCTTGAACGCCTCCTCGCGGGAGATGCCGATCGGAGCGGTCTTGAGCGGCGACGGCGTCATCACGTCGCGCACGAGCGTGGTCGCGAACTCGTCGCGTGGCACGAAGCGCATGTCGCGATTCGTGACGATGCCGACGAGCACGCCGGTCTCGTCGACGACCGGAAGTCCCGAGACCTTGAACTCGCCGCAGACGCGGTCGACGTCCTCGATCGTGGCGTCGGCCGTGGTCGTCAGCGGATCGGTGATCATCCCCGACTCGGAGCGCTTCACGCGGTCGACGATCGCGGCCTGATCGGCGATCGAGAGATTGCGGTGCACGATGCCGATGCCGCCCTGGCGCGCCATCGCGATCGCCATGCGATCCTCGGTGACGGTGTCCATGGCGCTCGAGATGAGCGGGATGGAGAGGCGGATGCCGCGTGAGAGCCGCGTGCCGGTGTCGGCCTCGGAAGGGATCACGTCCGTCCGGCCCGGCAGCAGCATGACGTCGTCGTAGGTCAGGCCCACGGGCCCGAAGGGGTTGCGCATCTCCATCGCTTCCATCGTATCTATTCGGTAACGGTCCCGCGTAATCCTGGCGAACTTGGGGCAGCCCACCCCGAAATGGGCGAGGAAGGCCGGTCCCGGCCGCTACTGTGTCCCCACCGATGTAACGGGCACGATGCACGCGGCATTCCCCCGGGCAGTGCTGCCCCACAACATGGAGGACATGTGAAGACGTCCAGCAGACCTCGACGGAGGGGCATGCGGCAAGCGATCGCCGTGGCCCTGGCCGTGATGGGCATGGTTGCCGGCGGAACGACAGCGGCGATGGCCGCCTCGCTCCCCGCCGCCGACACCCCCGACCAGTTCACCTTCCAGGGCGTCATCCGAGACGGCCAGACGCCGCTCGAGGGCGTGGAGATCACGGTCTCCGGCAACGGCGCAGAGGAGACCGCGGCCACCGACGCCGCGGGCGAGTGGTCCATCGGCGTCGCCGACCCCGGCACGTACACGGTGACGATCAACACCGAGACGCTGCCCGACGGCATCACCCTGCGCGACCCCGAGTTCGAGAGCCGTGAGTTCACGACCGGCAGCACGAGCCAGATCGGCGTGCTGTTCCCCTTCGACTCGAGCGGCGCCACCGGCGGGACCGGCGGCACGGGCGGCACGGATGCGGGCACCGGCGGCACGGATCCGGCAACGGGCGGCACGAGCACCGGCTCGGAGCCGGGCAGCGCGACCGCCACCACGAGCGCTGGCGACTTCGGCTCCGCCGTACTGGCGCGCACCATCTCGGGCATCAGCTTCGGCCTGCTGCTGGCACTGGCGGCGATCGGCATCACGCTGATCTTCGGCACCACCGGCGTCAACAACTTCGCGCATGGCGAGCTGCTCACCTTCGGCGGCGTGGTCTTCTACGCCACCACCACGCTGGTGGACTGGCCGGTCTGGATCGCGGTGATCGCGACGCTGGCCGCCTCCGCGGCGATCGGCTGGATGCACGACTGGGCGGTCTTCAAGCCGCTGCGCAAGCGCGGCGTCGGCCTGGTGCAGGTGCTCATCGTGACGATCGGTCTCTCGATCGGCCTGCGCTACTTCTTCCAGTTCCTGATCGGTGGCGGCATCCTCGGCCTCTCGGTCCCCCGCGGCGACGTCGTGAAGGTCGGCGGGGTGTTCATGACCACCGCCGACATCGTCAGCATGGCGATCGCCATCGTCGTGCTCGTCGCGGTCGGGCTCTTCCTGACGCGCACGCGGATCGGCAAGGCGACCCGCGCCGTGAGCGACAACTCCTCGCTCGCCGCCGCGTCCGGCATCGACGTCGACAAGATCATCCGCATCGTCTGGGTGATGGCGGGCCTGCTCACGGGCGGTGCCGGCATCCTCTACACCTACTTCATCGGCGCCAACATCAAGTGGGACGTGGGCTTCACGATCCTGCTGCTGCTGTTCGCCAGCGTCACGCTCGGCGGTCTGGGCAGCGCGTTCGGTGCACTCGTGGGCGCGGTGATCGTCGGACTGGTGACGGAGCTGTCCACGCTCTGGATCGCTCCCGACCTGCGATACGCCGTCGCGCTGCTGGTGCTGATCCTGGTGCTGCTGCTGCGACCGCAGGGCATCCTCGGTCGCAAGGAAAGGGTTGGCTGACATGGACATCCTCGCCATTCTGAGCAATGCCGCCAGCGAGATCCTCTCGCCCACCACCGCGGCGTTCGCGCTCGCGACCATCGGCCTGAACATCCACTTCGGCTACTCCGGGCTGCTGAACTTCGGGCAGGCGGGCTTCATGGCCGTCGGCGCGTACACGTTCGCGATCTTCACGATGATGGTCGACCCGACCGCCAACTGGGGCTGGCCCGTCGGGCTCTCGTTCCTGACGGCGATCCTGCTGGCCGTGGTCGCATCGGTGATCTTCGGCCTGATCCTCGGCATCCCGACGCTGCGGCTCCGCGGCGACTACCTCGCCATCGTGACGATCGCCGCAGCGGAGATCATCCGCTTCACGGTTCGCACGCAGGATCTCACGAGCATCACGGGCGGCTCGCAGGGACTCCGCGGTCAGGACTACAAGGGCGACGTCTCGGCGCTGAACCCGCTGACGGGCTCCACCTACGGCTTCGGTCCGTGGACCGCGACCGCGTACGACACCTGGGTGCGCCTCCTCGCCTGGTCGCTCGTGATCGTCGCCCTCGTGGTCGTCTGGCTGCTCATGCGCAGCCCCTGGGGCCGTGTCCTGAAGGGCATCCGTGAGGATGAGGATGCCGTGCGCTCGCTCGGCAAGAACGTCTACAGCTACAAGATGCAGGCGCTCATCCTGGGAGGCACGATGGGCGCGCTCGCAGGCATCATGTTCGTGCTGCCACGAGCCGTGCAGCCCGACAACTTCGCCACCACCATGACGTTCTACATCTGGACGGCGCTGCTGCTCGGTGGCGCGGCGACGGTCTTCGGCCCGCTGCTGGGCTCGGTGCTCTTCTGGGTCCTGCTGTCGTTCACCGGCGGCATCCTCTCCGGCCTGCAGTCCATCGGCGCGTTCGGCGAGATGACCGGCACGCAGGCCGGCCAGCTGCGCTTCGTCCTCGTCGGACTGGCGCTGATGCTCCTGGTCGTCTTCAGACCACAGGGCATCCTCGGCAACAAGAAGGAGCTCTCGTTCCATGTCTGAGTCCACCACAGCCACGGCCACCCATCCGCTCGTCGACGGTGTCGTCGAGCCGGGATGCAAGAAGGTCGACCCGATCGTCGTCGCCGACGGCGTCATCCGGCAGTTCGGCGGCCTCACCGCCGTCGACGTCGAGCACGTCGAGATTCCCCGCGGCGCGATCACCGCGCTCATCGGCCCGAACGGTGCGGGCAAGACGACGTTCTTCAACCTGCTCACCGGCTTCGACCGCCCGAACAAGGGCAAGTGGTCGTTCGAGGGCCAGTCGCTCGCGCACGTGCCGAGCCACAAGGTCGCGCGCCGCGGCATGGTGCGCACCTTCCAGCTGACGAAGTCGCTCGGCCGCCTGACCGTGCTGCAGAACATGCTGCTCGGCGCCCGCGACCAGCGGGGCGAGGGCATCTTCGCGGCGCTCATCCGGCCGCTCTGGAAGGCGCAGGAGGAAGCGAACGTCGTGCGCGCCGACTCGCTGCTCGCACGCTTCAAGCTCGACACCAAGCGGGAGGACTACGCGGCCTCGCTCTCGGGCGGCCAGCGCAAGCTGCTCGAGATGGCGCGAGCCCTCATGAGCGAGCCGACGCTCGTCATGCTCGACGAGCCGATGGCCGGCGTCAACCCGGCGCTGACGCAGTCGCTGCTCGACCACGTCCGTGGGCTGAAGGACGACGGCATGACCGTGCTCTTCGTCGAGCACGACATGCACATGGTGCGCCACATCTCCGACTGGGTGATCGTGATGGCCGAGGGCAAGATCGTCGCCGAGGGACCGCCCGAGACCATCATGCAGAACCAGGCCGTCGTCGATGCGTACCTCGGCGCGCACCACGACACCGACCTGGGAACGCTGACCAACCAGCAGGTCACGCAGATCCACGAGGATGCCGACGTCGAGACGCACGCCGACGGCAGCGCACACACCGACGGCGACTCGCACGCGGAGCACGCGGACGCCGGCTCCCATGCCGCGGACGACAGGGATGCTGCCCACGCGGATCCCGCGACGCCCACACAGCCGGACGCAGACCACACGGCGACCGACAACCCGGAGGGCCAGCGATGACCACCACCCCCGTCCTGGAGACGAAGGACCTCGTCGCCGGCTACCTGCCCGGCGTCAACATCCTCAACGGCTGCTCGATCGTCGCGAACCAGGGTGACCTGATCGGCATCATCGGCCCGAACGGCGCCGGCAAGTCGACGCTGCTGAAGGCCGTGTTCGGCCAGGTCCAGGTGCGCGGCGGCGAGATCCTGCTGCACGGCGAGGAGATCAGCGGGCTCAAGGCCGACAAGCTGGTCGGCAAGGGCGTCGGCATGGTGCCGCAGAACAACAACGTGTTCCCCTCGCTGACCATCGAGGAGAACCTGGAGATGGGGCTGTTCCAGCAGCCGAAGCTCTTCAAGGAGCGCTTCGACTTCGTGGGAGGGCTCTTCCCCGAGCTCGTCTCCCGCCGCAAGCAGCGGGCCGGCAGCCTCTCCGGTGGTGAGCGCCAGATGGTCGCCATGGGCCGCGCGCTCATGATGGACCCCTCCGTGCTGCTGCTCGACGAGCCGAGCGCCGGCCTCAGCCCGGTGCGTCAGGACGAGACGTTCCTGCGCGTCGCCGAGATCAACAGCCACGGCGTGACCATCGTGATGGTGGAGCAGAACGCTCGCCGCTGCCTGCAGATCTCGCACCGCGCATACGTGCTCGACCAGGGCACGGATGCGTACACCGGCACGGGCCGCGAGATGCTGAACGACCCCAAGGTCATCCAGCTCTACCTCGGCACACTCGCGACCGACGTCGAGGAGAAGGCGAAGACGGACGCGCAGCCGACCGTCGACCCGCTGGCCGAATAGCTCGCACGCCGAAGGCCCCGCTCTCTCCTGGAGGGCGGGGCCTTCGCCGTTCGCACCCGGTGCGCCCTCGCGGGCCGGTGCGCTTCCGCGGGCCGGGGCGCTCCGCCCGAGCGGTGCGCTTCCGCCCGAGTGGTGCTGGCGCGCCAGCCCCGCTCAGGCGCACCAGCACAAGTCGCGGGCCAGCGCGGCGGCCGCGGGCGCGAACGTGCGCGCGATCGGGCCTGCGGGGGCGAGGGGAGCCCGACGCGTGAGCGGTGCACTTCCGCCCGAGTGGTGCCGGCGCGCCAGCCCCACTCAGGCACATCAGCACCAGTCGGCGACGGTCGCGGCGCGGGCCGCGCGGGCGGGGCGGCGGCGGATGCGGTGCCGCGGCGGATGCGGGACGGCGGCGGAGGCGGGGCGGTGGCGGATGCGCGGGAGCACGCGAAGAGGGCCCGGCCGAAGCCGAGCCCTCTCGCGTGCGGGGTCAGGTCACTCGTTGAGCGAGCCGAACTCCGTGCGGACGAAGCTGTACTGGTTGTCGGCACCGTACTGGAAGATGCCGATGTACGCCTCGGTCGGGTCACCGTTCTCGTCGAACGTGATCGGGCCGGAGACACCGTCGTAGTCGATGTCCTCGCCCTCCTCGAGCAGCGCCAGGCAGTCCTCGATGGACTCGCACTTGGTACCGCCCTCCGAGACCGACTGCATGTTCTCGCGGATCGTGTCCGAGTCGGGGCTGCCGCCCTGCACCGCGGCGAGCGCGGCGAGCACGACTGCGTCATACGACTCGGGGCCGTAGGAGAAGTCCTCCAGGTCCGGGTCGACCTCGAGCAGACGCTCGCGGAACGTGTCATCGGCGGGGTTGCCGGGCAGCGTGCCCTTCGCGCCGTCGAGCGTGCCCTCGGGGAAGTTGTACGAGTTCGACAGGTTGCCGTCGACGAAGTACATGCCCGCCGGGTCGAAGCCCTGCGTGATGAGCTCCGGCACGATCTGCGCGGTCTCGGCGAACGCGAGGATGCCGATGGCATCCGGGTTGTCAGCCATGACCTCGGAGACCTGGGTGGAGAGGTTCGTGTCACCCGGGTTGTAGAGCGAGCTGGCCGTGACGGTGCCGCCTGCGGCCTCGATCGCCATCGCCGCGTTCTCCTGCAGGCCGGTGCCGTACGGGTCGTTGATGGTGATGAAGCCGACCGTTGCTGCGCCGTCCGCGACCATCAGGTTGCCGAGCACGCGACCCTGGAGCACGTCCGACGGAGCGGTGCGCCAGTAGTAGCCCTCATCCTCGTAGTCGGTGAAGTCGGGCGACGTGTTCGCCGGCGAGATCTGCACGATGCCGGCGTCGATCACCTGGTCGATGAACGTGAACGAGACGCCCGACGACGCTGCGCCGATGATGACATCGGCGCCAGCCGAGACCAGCGTGCTGGTCGACTGCGTGGCGATGTCGGTCTGCGTGTCACCGGAGTCCTGGTGGTTGACCTCGACCGTGTACGGGTAGCCGGCAGCCTCGAGCTCCTGCTGCGCGAGGTCGACAGCCGCGAACTCGGGCGGGCCGAGGAAGGCAAGATTGCCGGTCTGGGGCAGGACCGTGCCGATGTACAGCGTGTCGTCGGACGCGCCCTCATCGGGGCCGTTCGAGCCGTCTGGTGCGGGGGTGCCGCCGCCAGAGCAGGCGGCGAGCAGCAGCACGCCGGCGGTCGCTGCGCCGAGCGCGGCGAACCGGCGGGGGCTGTGCCCCTTGGTGCGAAGGAAGGACTGCATTCTGCTCCTCAATTGCATGGATTGCTCGCTGGCGCGGGCGTTGTTGCAACAGTAGGCGAGGAATGCGCAGAATTCGGCTGTTCCGCGTTACGTCCTTGTAACGGTCTTGGCGCAAGCGTGCCGGACTGCGGCATTCCTGCGCGAGTGCTGAGGCGGCGCGCGCTCAGGCCACAGGCACGATCGGTCGCGGGCGCCGGAACCGGTTTCCGACCATCTCGATCGAGATGAGCGCGACCGACGCCCACACGAAGGCGAAGCCGATCCAGCGCTCGATCGGCATGGGCTCCAGCATGATGAACGCCCCGAACATGAAGGTCATGATCGGCACGAGGTACTGCAGGAATGCGATCCAGGTGAGCGGGATGCGGCGCGTCGCCGCCGCGAAGGCGAGCAGCGGGACCGCGGTGACGATGCCGAAGCCGGCGGCGCCGACGATGCCCGCGACACCGTTGTCGCCGACGGTGACGCCGCCGATCGTGAAGGCGACCGCCATCATGGCGAGCGCGGCCGGCAGCGCGGCAGTGGTCTCGATCGTGAAGCCCGACAGCGCATCCACCGAGCCGCCGACGCGCTTCTTGATGAGGCCATAGGCGCCGAACGAGCCCGCGACGATGAGCCCGATCCACGGCACCTCGCCGTAGCCGACGATCATCACGCCGACGCCCACTGCCCCGAGCCCCACCGCGACCCACTGCAGCGGTCGCAGACGCTCGCCGAGGAACACGACAGCGAGCACGATGCTCACCAGCGGGTTGAGGAAGTAGCCGAGGCTGGTCTCGAGCACGCGGTCGGAAAGCACGCCGACGACGAACGCCGTCCAGTTGATGAGCACGGCGTGCCCGGCGATCACGAGCGTCCAGGTGTCGCGGCGGCTGCGGAGCACCTGCCGCATCCTGACCCAACCGCGGGTGGCGGCGACGAGCGCGATCGCCACGATGACGGAGGAGAGCACCCGCCAGCCGATGAGCTCGAACCCGTCGATGCCCTTGGTCAGCTGCAGGTAGGCGGGCAGGAAGCTCCACCACAGGTACGCGAGCAATGCGTACCCGAGGCCTGCTTTGGCGTGCTGACCCATCGGCCCTCCCGGAAAGATGCGAAGGCGGCTCCCCCGAAGGGGAGCCGCCGATGCGTCAGAGCTGGTGTCAGCGCTCGACGATGGCGAGCACGTCGCGAGCCGAGAGCACGAGGTACTCGTCAGCGCCGTACTTGATCTCGGTGCCGCCGTACTTGGAGTACAGCACGCGGTCGCCGACGGTCACGTCCATGGGGACGCGGTTGCCGTTGTCGTCGATGCGGCCGGGGCCCACGGCCACGACCTCGCCCTCCTGGGGCTTCTCCTTGGCGGTGTCAGGGATGACGAGACCGCTTGCAGTGGTCGTCTCAGCCTCGACCTGCTGGATGACGATGCGGTCCTCGAGCGGCTTGATGGAAACCGACACGGTTGCCTCTTTCTTCTCAGTCTTTGGGGTGCGTCCGGACGGGCCGGGAACAGGTCAAGCCTAAGCGCTCCGCTGGCACTCGGTCAACATGAGTGCCAATCGTCCCAGCGAGCCGGCGCGATCGAGCGCGCACCCGGCGTTCGATGGTCAAGACTGGGGGGCATGGATGCCTCCGAGCTGCGACTGCTGCTGTCGACCGAGGGACTCGCGCTCCTCGAACGCACGGAGTCAGAGCTCGGCGAACGCACCGATGTCGTGCGCGAGGTCTCCCGGCTGCGCGCGGAGGGCCACGACCCGAGACTGGTCGCGGCCGTGCTGACCCAGGCGCGACTGCGGCGTCGAGCCAAGGTGAAGTTCGGCGAGTTCGCGAGCGGCATGCTCTTCACCGAGGCCGGACTGGAGCAGGCGACGCGGCTGCGGGTCGCCGCGCACCACGCCGGGCGGATGCGGCAGGCCGGCATCGCCTCGGTGGCCGACCTGGGCTGCGGCATCGGCGCTGACGCGCTCGCCTTCGCGACGCTCGGGCTGCAGGTCACCGCGGTCGAGCGCGATGAGGTGACCGCGGCGATCGCGATGTACAACCTGGCCGCCTGGAGCGCGACGGTCGTGCACGGCGACGCACTCGAGACCCCGATCGACGTCGAGGCGCTCTGGTTCGACCCCGCCCGCCGCGATGACCGGCGACGCCTGAGCGATCCCGGTGACTGGTCCCCGGCGCTCGACCGGGTCTTCGCGCGGGCTGCCGAACAGCCGGCCGGCGTGAAGCTCGCGCCCGGCATCGACCGGTCCCTGCTGCCCTCGGATGCGGAGCAGCAGTGGGTCACCGACGGCCTGGAGACGGTGGAGGCTGTCGTGTGGACGGGACGCCTCGCGCGACCGGGCATCGCGCGCAGTGCCCTGGTGCTCAGCGATGCGGGCGCTGCCGAGCTGGCGGGCGAGCCCGCGCACCCGGAGCAGGGCACGCTCGGCGACGTCCTCTACGAGCCTGCCGGTGCGGTGATCCGCGCGGAGCTCATCGGCGCGCTCGCCGAGCGGCTGGGCGCCGCCGCCATCAGCGAGGGGATCGCGTACCTGAGCGGCTCGGCGCAGCACGCGACCCCGCTCGCGCAGGCGTTCCGCGTGCGCGAGACGATGCCGCTGGATGAGCGAGGGATCGCGAAGCGGATGCGCGCGCTCGGCATCGGCGAGCTGGAGATCAAGAAGCGCGGCGCCGACATCGATCCGGCGGCGTTCCGCAGGCGGCTGAAGCTCGCCGGCGATGAGCGGGCGACCCTGTTCCTGACGCGAGTCGGCGGCCGGCATCGAGCGATCCTGGCCGACCGACTCGAGCCATGACGAAGCCCCCGGCCGTGGCCGGGGGCTTCGTTGGCACGCAGACTCGGACTACATCGCGCTGATGGCTGCGAAGTAGTTCATCCACTGCACGGTGAGCACGATGATGACCACCAGCGATGCGATCGCGGCGAGGATGCCGACGATGCCGGCGATGAGCGGCCACGGCTTCGCCTCGGGATTCTTCTTCACCGCGATGAATCCGACGATGCCGCCGGCGAGCGCCGCGAGGAAGCCGATCCCGCTGATGAAGGTGCCGAGCACCCCGAGCCCCGACAGGATCAGCGCGGTGATCGTGATGCCCTTGAACCGCTTCTCGCCCGGCTGCGCGTAGCCGACCTGCTGGTACGCCGCGCCAGATTGGCCGTAGGACTGCTGGTCCCCGTAGGACTGCGGGTCGCCGTAGGACTGCTGCTGACCATATGCGGGCTGCTGGCCGTAGCCGGCGGCGGGCGCCGTGCCCTGGCCGTAGGCGGGCTGCTGCCCGTACGCCGGCTGCTCGTAGCCCTGCACCGGAGCGCTCTGACCGTAGCCCGGCTGCTGACCGTACTGCGGCTGCTGGCCGTACTGCTGCTGGCTCTGGTCGGGCTGCTGACCGTACTGCGGCTGCTGGCCGTACTGCTGCTGGCTCTGGTCGGGCTGCTGGCCGTACTGCTGCTGCCCCTGGTCGGGCTGGCCGTACTGAGCGGGCCCCGGCTGCTCGCCGAACGATGCTGCGGGTGCCTGCGGGGCCTGGCCGAACGACGGCGCGGCATCCACCTGCTGGCCGAAGTCTGCGGAGGGCTGCTGACCGAGCGCTGGATCGCCGGACTGCGCGGCGCCGTCGTGCTCGGGCTGCGCCTGGTCGTGTCGACGGAATCGATCGTCGCTCGGGGGGAACTGGTCGCTCACGGGATCCTCCTTGCAGTGCGCTGAGACGCGGACATGCGATGCGCGTGCTCCACGCTAGCGCGCGCAGCGCCCGACGAGCCTGAAAGATCGATGAGCGAGGCGGCGTCAAGGACCGGTGAGCTCGGTAGCCTGCTCTGCCACCGTAAGGAACGCGCCGACGCCGAGCACGACCGAGGCGATCAGCGCGACGAGGGTGACGATGCCGAGCACCACCGACCAGATCGCGAGCACGCGACCGTCGTCGCCGGTCCTGCGGATCTGCGCCAGTGCGATGAACCCGAGCACGATCGCCGCGATCGACCCGATGCCGAGCATGATCGTCGCCCCTGCGGCAGCCGCCACGATCGCGATGATCGCCAACAGGTTGGTCTTCGGCCCGGGATGCGTCGGCGCACTCCAGGCCGGCGCACTCCAGGTCGGCGCAGGCGGCTGGGTGGCCGGCGCCGACGGCTGCGTGGGCCACCCCTGCTGGGGGTATCCGCTCGCGCTCATGTCGTGCCTCCTCGACGCGCCCGCCCGCCCAGCGGACGCTGCGCGGTGCTGCATCGATCCTGCCAGCACCACCTGTGCATTGTCCTCACCCGAGCACCTGCACGACATCCGCCTCGAGCGTCGACTCGGCCGCGAATCCGGCTGCGCTCGGCGCATCGCCGCGCGCGACCAGCATGGCGCCCACCGCGGCGATCATCGCGCCGTTGTCGGTGCAGAGCTCGAGCGGCGGGATGCGCAGTGTCACGCCCGCCGCTGCGCAGCGCGCCGCAGCCACCTCGCGCAGGCGCCGGTTCGCGACGACACCGCCGCCGAGCAGCAGACGCGGCACGCCGTGCGCAGCGCATGCGTCGAGCGCCTTGTCGATCAGCACGTCGACGACCGCTTCGCGGAAGCTCGCGGCGACATCTGCGATCGGCAGCTCCTCGCCGGCGGCTGCGGCCCGCTCGACGTGACGCGCCACCGAGGTCTTCAGGCCCGAGAACGAGAAGTTCCAGCGGTGACGCTCGCGATCCTTCGGCGCCGTCAGTCCGCGCGGGAACGCGATCGCTGCTGGGTCGCCGCCGACCGCGGCCGCGTCGATGGACGGACCGCCGGGGTAGCGCAGGCCGAGCAGGCGCGCGGTCTTGTCGAACGCCTCCCCCGCCGCATCGTCGATGGTCTCCCCCAGCAGCTCCACCGATTCCGCCAGGTCGCGCACCAGCAGCAGCGAGGTGTGGCCGCCGGAGACGAGCAGCGCGATGGTCGGCAGCTCGAGCGGCTCGCCGGAGAGCACATCGGCGGCGACGTGGCCGACGAGATGGTTGACGCCATACAGCGGCAGGTCCCGCGCGGTGGCGAGCCCCTTCGCGGCGCCGATGCCCACCATGAGCGCGCCGGCGAGTCCGGGGCCGGCGGTGACGGCGACGGCGTCGATGTCGTCGAGCGTCATCCCCGCATCCTGCAGCGCCGCCCGGATCGTCGGCTCCATCGCCTCCAGATGGGCGCGCGCGGCGATCTCGGGCACCACTCCCCCGAAGCGAGCATGCAGCTCCATCGACGAGGCGATGCGATTGGCGAGCAGCTCCGTGCCGCGCACGATCCCGACGCCGGTCTCGTCGCAGCTCGTCTCGATGCCCAGCACCACGGGCGCCGCGTGCTCACTGCTGCTCATGCCCTCACCCACCGATCCCTGCCGCTACCCGCTTCATCACCACTGCGTCGACATCCTCCGGCTGGTAGTAGCGCTGCCGCAGCCCGATGTCGGAGAAGCCGACCGAGGCATAGAGCGAACGCGCGACCGGGTTGTCGGCACGCACCTCGAGGAAGAGCTCACGCACACCGCGCCGCTCGGCCTCGGCCAGCAGCTCCAGCAGCAGCGCCCGTCCGATGCCGCGGCCCCGCGCCGCCGCGTCGACGGCGATCGTCTGCACGTCGCCCTCCACACCGACCGCGCGCAGGCCCGCGTAGCCGAGCGCCGCCCCGTCTGCGTCCTCGGCGAGGATGTAGCGGCCCCAGTCGGAGGCGATCTCGGCGCGCATCGTCTCTCGCTCCCAGGCGCTCGCGCCGAAGGCAGCCTGCTCGATCGCCATGATGGCGTCGAGGTCGGCGGCGCCGGCCGTGCGGATGGTGTGCGTCGCGTCGGTCATGCCTGGCTCACTCGCTTCGGTCCCGCCGATGGCACCGCGTCGGCGTCCCGCAGGTAGACGGCCTGCTCGACCTCCGCCGCGCCCCGCATGACGGCGAACGCGAGCAGCGCCGCATCGATGGCGTCGGCGTCGATGCGATCGAGCCCCGCGTGCGCTCCGGACGGCCGCGGCACCGCGTCGGCAGGCGCGAGCTGCGGCGCGACGACCACGCAACCGTCCACGACGATGCTCCACGCTCGTTCGCGGCGCCGCACATCCGTGGTGATCTGGGCGCTGCCGGTCGTCACCCCGGCGTGGCTGACGACGCCGCGGCACGGCACGCCGAGTCCGAGCGCGGCTGCGCGCGCCGTGGCGATCCCGACCCGCAGCCCCGTGAAGGCACCGGGTCCCATGCCCGCGACGACGAGCTCGATGCGGTCCCGGCGACCGTCGAGCGCTCGGGTGAGCATGCCGCCCAGGTGCTCGGCATGGCGACGAGAGTCGGCAGCGTGCTCGCGGAACACCACCGCGTCGCCATCCACCACGGCCACCGAGGTGCCGAGCGAGGTATCGATCGCGAGGATCATGCGTCTCCTTCCCGCCCGCGAGCCGGTAGCCCCGCGGCGGCGATCGCGCGCACGCGGGCGCCCGGCCACGCGCCTCCGTGGCCGCTGATCCGCACCGTGCGAGGCGACTCCTCGTCGTCGCTGTCGACGCCCGCGCTGTCGCGGCCGATCTCGACGCGCAGCCAGGACTCCAATGCGTGCTCGAGCGGTGCGCCCCATTCGGCAACGGTGATGGCGCGCTCGAGGTCGAGATCTAGGTCGTCGAGCTCCGCCTCATCATCGGCATCGGCGGTGAGCCGGTACGCGTCGACGTGCTGCAGGTCGGGCCCGGCAGCGGTGCGATGCGTGCGCGCGAGCACGAATGTGGGGCTCTGCACGGTGCCGCGAGCGCCGAGCGCGCGCCCCACGCCGCGCGTGAGCGTGGTCTTGCCCGCACCCAGCGGCCCGATGAGCAGCACCGCATCGCCCGCGCGCAGCTGCGCGCCGATGCGCTCGCCGAGCGCCTCCATCGCGTCGGCATCCGGCACGGGCCCGGCGAGCTGCACGTCGACGCGGGTGCCGATCATGCCGGTGAGCTCGGGGGACGATGCGTGGGTCAGCTCGACCCGGTCGCCGGGCGCCGCCGGGAGGTCGCCGATGTCGAGCACCACCTGATCCATCGCGACGCGGCCCCGAATGGGGCGCGCCACACCGCCGAGCACGACCGGCCGGCCGCTCGCGGTGCGGGTGACGCCATCGGCATAGCCGAGGCCCACCAGCGCGAGCGCGGTCGGCCGCTCGGTGACGTACTCGCCGCCGTAGGAGACGCCGAGGCCCGCCTCGACGCGCTTCACCCCGAGCACCTCGCCGAGCAGCCGCCGAGGCTCGCCGTCGAGCCCGAGCTCGAGCACGCGCCTGGGAGCCAGCGCAGGATCGATGGGCTCGCCGTCGTCGCTCGGTGCCGCCGCGGCCATGCGCGTGACGGTCTCGTAGGTGATGGTGCCCGCGGCCCGCGCCCAGGCGTCGGCGCTCGGCTCGCCTGCCGCCGGGTCACCCCAGAGCACGCCGGAGCCGCTGAGGGCCGGCTCGATGCGGATGCGGTGCGGGTCGACCGCGACGACGCGCGCGCGTTCCCCGCCGACCAGCACCGGTGCCCCGATCGCCGGCAGCAGCCCGTCGTCGAGACCGATCCGGCCGACCCCGTCGGCGAAGTCCGCCGTGACGCGCATCGCGGGCACCAGGCCCAGCGTCGCAGCACGGGAGCCGTCGCCGGAAGCCGGCCCGTCCGGGTCGACGCCGTAGGCGGCCATGCCGATGCGCACCATGTCGAAGCGGGCCTCTGGCAGTGCGAGCGCGCCCTGCGAGTTCGCCAGGTGCCGCAGCAGCGGAGGGAGCGCCGCTGCCTCGGCGATCGCCGCGGTGAAGTCCTCGACCTGCGCGAGGTCATGCGCGCGGCTCGTGCCGGCGAGATGGGACATCGCGCCACGGATGCGTGCGCCACCGCGGGCGAGCTCGATCGCGCGCCGGATCGCGGCCGAGCGGTCGCCGCGGGCGATGCCGTTGCGGCCGAGACCCGTGTCGACCTTGAGGTGCACGGCCGCACCGGCCGCGGCGGCCGCCTCGAGCTGCGCCATGGACGACACGGCGACATCGATGTCGAGTGCGGCAGCGACCGAGAAGTCGACGCCGGGCCCGTGCAGCCACGTGAGCAGCGGCGCATCGATCCCGGCACGTCGCAGTGCCACCGCCTCGCCCAGGTCGGCGACGCCGAGCATCGCGGCGCCGCCGTCGAGCATCGCGGTCGCCGACACGAGTGCGCCGTGCCCGTAGCCTGCCGCCTTCACGACGCCGCACACGGGCACGCCGACGCGCGCGATCAACGCACGCACGTTCGCCGTGATCGCAGCGGCATCGACGTCGACCCGCATCAGGACTCCGCGATGACCGTCGCCGTGGCGAGGCCGGCATCGTGGCTCATCGACACGTGCAGGTGCACCGCGCCGATCGCCGCGGCACGATCGGCGGCGGCGCCGCGCAGCACGAGCGACGGCTTGCCGTCGTCGGCCTGCAGCACGACGTAATCGACCCAGGTGGCTCCGGCAGCCGTGCCGATCGCCTTCTGCGCGGCCTCCTTCGCCGCGAAGCGGGCAGCCAGCGAGTGGATCGAGCGGGCCTGGCCGCCAGCGGCCAGCTCCTCGGGTGCGAACAGGCGCTCGCGCAGCTTCGGGGTGCGGGTGATGGCGCGCTCGAAGCGGGCGAGGTCGACGATGTCGACGCCGAGTCCGATGATCATGGACGATCCGTCACGCGCGGTCGCGGATCACTCGACCGTGACCGACTTCGCCAGGTTGCGCGGCTGATCGACGTCGAGCCCCTTAGCGGTGGCGAGCTCGAGCGCGAAGATGTGGAGCGGCACGACCTGCAGCACCGGCTCGAGCAGCGGCAGCGTGAGCGGCACGCGCAGCACCTGGTCGGCGTACGGCATGACGGCCGCATCGCCCGCCTCGGCGACCGCGATGACGCGGGCGCCGCGAGCGCGGATCTCCTGGATGTTCGAGACGATCTTCGAGTGCAGCAACGGCTCGTTGCGCGGGCTCGGCACGACCACGAAGACGACCTGGCCGGGCTCGATGAGCGCGATCGGTCCGTGCTTCAGCTCGCCGCCGGCGAAGCCCTCCGCGTGGATGTAGCTGATCTCCTTGAGCTTCAGCGCGCCCTCGAGCGCGACCGGATAGCCCACGTGGCGGCCGAGGAAGAGCACCGAGCGGGTGTCGCTCATCCAGTGCGCCAGCTCGCGCAGCGTCTCCTGCTCGGCGAGCACCTGCGACAGCTTCTCCGGCAGCTCCTCCAGCTCGGCGACCACGTCCGCGATCGCGTCGTCGCTCATGGTGCCGCGCACCCTCGCCAGGTGCAGCCCGAACAGCAGCTGGCCGATCACCTGCGCGAGGAAGGCCTTCGTGGAGGCGACTGCAACCTCCGGACCCGCGTGCGTGTAGAGCACCGCCTCGGACTCGCGCGGGATGGTGGCGCCCTGGGTGTTGCAGATCGACAGCGTGCGCGCACCCTGCGCCTTCGCGTGCTGCACGGCCATCTTGGTGTCCATGGTCTCGCCCGACTGCGAGATCGAGATGACCAGCGTGTGCTCGTCGAGCACGGGGTCCCGGTACCGGAACTCGTGCGCCAGGTCGACCTCCACGGGCACACGCGACCACGTCTCGATGGCGTACTTGCCGACGAGGCCCGAGTAGCTCGCGGTGCCGCACGCGACGATCACGATGCGGTTGATGGTCAGCAGCGCCTCGTCGTCCAGCACGCCGAGCTCGCCAAGGTCGACGCCGCGCTCGGTCAGCCGGCCCCGCAGGGTGTTCGCGATGGCCTCCGGCCCCTCGGAGACCTCCTTGGCCATGAACGACGACCAGCCGCCCTTGTCGGCCGCCGACGAGTCCCAGTTGACCTCGAAGCGCTGCGGCTCGACCGCAGTGCCCTGGAAGTCCGTGACGATCGCATCCGTCGCCGTGATCGTGACGATCTGATCGTTGTCGAGCGCCGCCGCGCGGGGGGTGAACTTGACGAACGCGCTCACGTCGCTGCCGAGGAAGTGCTCGCCGTCGCCGTAGCCGACCAGCAGCGGCGAGTTGTGGCAGGCGCCGACGACGACGCCGGGCTGCTCCGCGTGCACCGCGAGCAGGGTGAACTGGCCTTCGAGCCTCGCGACGACGCGCTGCATCGCGGCGGTGAGGTCGCCGGTCTCGCGGAACGCACGACCGAGCAGCATGGCGGCGGCCTCGGTGTCGGTCTCGCTCAGGAACGTCTCGCCGTCAGCCTCCAGCTCGGCGCGCAGCTCGGCGAAGTTCTCGATGATGCCGTTGTGGATGAGCGCGAGCCTGCCCTCGTCGGCGAGATGCGGGTGCGCGTTCTCGTCCGTGGGTCCGCCGTGCGTGGCCCAGCGCGTGTGCCCGATGCCGGCGCCCTCGGCGGGCAGCGGCGCGTCCTCGAGGCTGTCGCGCAGCACGGCGAGCTTGCCGCCCTTCTTGCGCATGGCGACCGATGCGCCCTCGAGCACGGCGACGCCGGCGCTGTCATAGCCGCGGTACTCGAGCCTGCTCAACCCTTCGAGCAGCACCTCGACGGTGCTCGACTGGCCCGTGTATCCGACGATTCCACACATGCGGCCAATCGTAGCGGCGATAGGCTTCCACCCGTGCCTCAGCCGATCCAGTCGCCGTTCGTGGAGATCGAGCGCGCCGACTGGGCGCGGCTGGCGCCTCGGATGCCGAACCCGCTGAGCGAGCACGAGGTGCGTCGCCTGCGCGGCCTCGGCGACCGCCTCGAGCTGCGGGAGGTGGCGGAGGTCTACCTGCCGCTGTCTCGGCTGGTGAGCCTCTACCAGGAGTCGGCCGCGCGCCTGCACCGCGAGACCCATGCGTTCTTGGGCACGACGGCGCTCCCCACCCCCTTCGTCATCGGTGTCGCAGGATCGGTCGCGGTCGGCAAGTCGACCTCCGCCAGGCTGCTGCAGGAGCTGCTGCGGCGCTGGGAGGGATCACCCAGGGTGAAGCTGCTCACCACCGACGGATTCCTCTACCCCAACCGGGTGCTCGAGGAGCGGGGCCTGATGCAGCGCAAGGGCTTCCCGGAGTCGTACGACCGGCGCGCGCTGCTGGGCTTCGTCTCGCGCGTGAAGTCCGGCGAGGCCGAGGTGCGCGCTCCGGTCTACTCGCACCTGACCTACGACATCGTGCCGGGCGAGGAGATCGTCGTGCGCCGGCCCGACATCCTCATCGTCGAGGGGCTGAACGTGCTGCAGCCGCCGCCCTCCGGCTCCCACCTCGCGGTGAGCGATCTGTTCGACTTCTCGATCTATGTGGATGCCCGCACGAGCGCGATCCGCGAGTGGTACATCGAGCGGTTCTGGGCGCTGAAGGAGAGCGCGTTCCAAGATCCGGACTCGTACTTCCACCGCTTCGCCGACATGACGCGCCAGCAGGCACGGATCTACTCCGAGGACATCTGGGATTCCATCAACGGCCCCAACCTGGTCGAGCACGTGCTGCCGACCAGGCCGCGCGCCGACCTGGTGCTGCGGAAGGCCGAGGACCACACGATCCGCTCGGTGCTGCTGCGCAAGCTCTAGCCGGTGCTCGGCTACGGGCTGGGGATGCCCTCGACGATCGACGGGCCCCGCGTGCGCTTCGGCAGCCGGATCTGCCCGAGCCGCACGAGCATCACGCCGACGATGATCGCCGCGGCGCCCATCCACTGCGTCTCGGTGGGAAGGATGGCCAGCAGCAGCGCCGTCCAGAGGATGCCGAACATCGGCTCGGAGTAGCCCACGAAGCTCGCCAGGGTGGCACCCAGGCGCCTGGCGCCGAGGATCCCGAGCACGTAGGAGCTCGCCGTGGCGATGAGGATGAGCATGCCCATCGCCGCCCACCACGGCACGGTCGCCCCCGCGAGCGTGACGGGCACGGCAGTGGCGACGAACGGCAGCAGCCCTGTGATCGAGCCGAGGGCGAGCACGGCGGCGCCGACGATGAGTCCGAGTCCCGCGAGGGCGATCGGCGGCAGCTCGGAGTCGGCCTTGGAGGCCGAGGCCCAGTAGCCTGCGTTGCCCACCGCGGCGGCGAGCGCCAGCAGCACGCCGAGCGGATGCAGCGACTCCCCGCCGATGCCGGAGACGAGCCCCAGCCCCAGCAGGGCGACCGCAGCCCCGGCGAGCGTCAGCACGGCGGGCGCTTGCCGGGTGGTGGCCCAGGTGAAGAACACCAGCAGCACCGGGCCGAGGAACTCGATCAGGAGTGCGAGCGACGGGTCGATGTATGCAACGGCGCTGAAGAAGGCGAGCTGGCAGACCGCGACCGCGAGCACGCCGAGCACCAGCACCTCCCGCCACGAGCGCAGCACCGCGGCCCACCTGCCGCGCAGCACCCAGAGTGTCGGCACGAGCAGCACCAGGGCACCGCCGGCGATGCGCACGAGCGTGATCGCGCCCGCGCTCCAGCCGCCATCGAAGAGTGCGGCGGCGAAGATGCCGGAGAGCGCGAAGCTGGCCGCGCTCGCGAGGGCGAAGGCGAGCCCGATGGGACGTCGTGCCTGCATGGCTCCTCGATCGGCGGAAGGACTAGCATCGTGCTCACCACGTCGGTGCACCTCGGTCACGACCGAAGATCCTGACAGCCGAGCATAACCCGAGGACGAAACCGTGACGCTGCCCTACCCAGCAGAGCTCGTGCGGATGCTCGAGTTCATCGCCGACGTCTGCAATCGACGCCGGCAGGGTGAGCTCGAGACCGCGACAAGCTTGAAGGCCGTGTGCGCCGAGTGGCAGTTCCCCGGCGCGAGCAGCGCGACGAGGGCCGACGCCGAGGCGACCTGGGCGCATCTGGTCACGATCGAGGCGATGTGGGATGCCGATCGCGATCGCATGGCGGCGATGGCGAACCGGCTGCTGCGGGACTGCGACGCGCGCCCGCATCTCGTGCGCCACGACGATCTGGACTGGCATCTGCACGGGCTGCCCACCGGCGCACCGATTGCCGACGCGATCGCGGTGAACGCGGCGATGGGCCTCGCGGATCTCGTGCGCGCCGATGACATCGTGCGGCTCAAGCGGTGTGGCGATGCGCGATGCGACCGCATGTTCGTCGACCTCTCGCGCAATCGGTCACGGCGCTTCTGCTCGACCACCTGCCAGTCGCGCACCAACGTCGCGGCGTTCCGCGCTCGCGCGCTGGAGCACTAGAGCAGCGGCCCTTTCGGGCCGCTGCCGCGACGCCAGCGCCGTGGCCCGTCTTGCGCGCTGGAGCTATGAGCAGAGGCCCTTTCGGGCCTCTGCCGCGACGCCAGCGCCGTGGCCCGTCCCGGGCCACGGGAACCGCTGCATTATGAGCGCACCCGGGCGCCCAACGCTCAGGCGGAGACGCTCAGCTCGGACCGCACGAGCGCAGCGAGCTCATCGGCGATCGACTGGGCGACATGCTGCTCGGAAGCCTCGACCATGACCCGCACGATCTTCTCCGTGCCGGAGGGCCGCAGCAGCACTCTGCCCTGCTCCCCCAGCTCGCGCTCGGCCTTGGCGACAGCGTCCGCGATGCACTGGTTGCCTCGCAGTCCCAGCCGATCGACGCCCGTGACGTTGATCAGCACCTGCGGGAACACCTGCATCACCGCAGCGAGCTCGGCGAGCGAGCGCCCGGTGCGCGCCATCTCGGCCGCGATCTGCAGCCCCGTGAGGATGCCGTCGCCGGTGGTCGCGTGCGCGGAGAAGATGACGTGGCCGGACTGCTCGCCGCCGAGCGACAGGCCGTACTGGCGGAGCGCCTCGAGCACGTAGCGGTCGCCCACCGCGGTCTGCACGAGCGAGATGTCGTGCTCGTCCATCGCCACCCGGAGGCCCAGGTTCGACATCACGGTCGCGACGAGCGTGTTCTCGGCGAGCAGGCCCCTGCGCTTCGCGGCGACCGCGAGGATCGCCATGATCTGGTCGCCGTCGACGACCTCGCCGGCGGCATCGATCGCGAGGCAGCGGTCGGCGTCGCCATCGTGCGCGATGCCGAGGTCAGCCCCGGAGGAGACCACGAGCTCGCGCAGCTGCTCGAGGTGCGTCGAGCCCACCTCGCGGTTGATGTTCACGCCGTCCGGGTCGTTGCCCATGACGGAGACCTTCGCGCCGGCATCCGCGAACGCCTGCGGGCTCACGCCTGCGGCAGCACCGTGGGCGCAGTCGAGTGCCACGTGCAGGCCTGCGAGGCTGACGTCCAGCGTGCCGAGCAGGTGCATGAGGTAGCGGTCCTCGGCGTCGGAGAAGCGCCGGATGGTGCCGACCTCACCGCCGATGGGACGCAGCGGGGCGCCGCCGAGCGCGGTCTCGATCTCGTCCTCGACCGCGTCGGGCAGCTTGCGGCCGCCGGTGGCGAAGAACTTGATCCCGTTGTCGGGCGCGGGATTGTGGGATGCGGAGATCATCACGCCGAAGTCGGCGTCGATGCTGGCCACCAGGTAGGCGGCCGCCGGCGTCGGGATCACTCCCGCGTCGAGCACGTCGACGCCGCTGGACGCGAGACCAGCAGACACCGCAGCGGTGATGAACTCACCGGAGATCCGCGGATCCCGCGCGACGACAGCAATAGGGCGCCGCCCCTCCTGCCGGGCATGTCGCCCAAGCACGAGTGCGGCGCCCTGCGCCAGCGCCATCGCCGATTCTGCCGTGATGTCCAGGCCTGCGAGACCTCGAACCCCATCCGTGCCGAACAGGCGGGACATCGATCAGCGCTTCGAGTACTGCGGCGCCTTACGGGCCTTCTTGAGACCGGCCTTCTTGCGCTCGATGACGCGAGCGTCGCGCGAGAGGAAGCCCGCCTTCTTGAGCTCGGGACGGTTGTTCTCGACGTCGATCTCGTTGAGCGCACGGGCGATGCCGAGGCGCAGCGCGCCGGCCTGGCCCGAGGGGCCGCCGCCCGAGATGCGGGCGATCACGTCGTAGCTGCCCATGAGCTCGAGCAGGGTGAACGGGTCGTTGATCAGCTGCTGGTGCAGCTTGTTCGGGAAGTAGTCCTCGAGCGTGCGGCCGTTCACGGAGAACGTGCCGGAGCCGGGGACCAGGCGCACGCGGGCGATGGCCTGCTTGCGACGGCCGACGGCCTGGCCGCCGATGTTGACGACGCGGGGCGCCTTGGGAGCCTCAGCTGCCGGCGTCTCGGTCGAGAAGCTCTCGGGAGCCTCGATGGAGTCTGCGATCTTCGCCATGTCTGGTGTCTCCTCGCGCCCTACTGGGCGACCTGGTCGAACGTGTAGGGGGTCGGCTGCTGCGCCGCGTGCGGGTGCTCGGGGCCTGCGTAGACCTTGAGCTTCTTGATCTGAGCGGCGCCGAGCGAGTTCTTCGGCAGCATGCCGCGGATCGCCTTCTCGACGGTGCGGACCGGGAAGCGCTCGAGCATCTCGATGTAGTTGGTGGCCTTCAGGCCGCCCGGGAAGCCCGAGTGGCGGTAGGCGATCTTCTTCGCCAGCTTCTGGCCCGTGAGCGCCACCTTCTCGGCGTTCACGATGATGACGAAGTCGCCCATGTCCATGTGGGGAGCGAACGTCGGCTTGTGCTTGCCGCGGAGCATGGCAGCTGCGTGGCTGGCCAGGCGGCCGAGCACCACGTCGGTGGCGTCGATGACGATCCAGTTGTGCTGGACGTCCGCCGCCTTGGGCGAATACGTGCGAGTCATTGATGCCTCACTGATCGAATGGATGGTCGTGAATCCCACTCCGAGGTGTTCCAGGACCGCGATGCGGCGGAACGATCCGGTGGAGGGCTCATTCGGGCACGCGCAGGCTGCACGCACCAAGGATCGAGCATAGCCGTGCCGATCGGCCGCGGTCAAGCCGACGGCGGGTCGCCGCCGACTACTCGTCCTCCTGGGCCCGGGTGAGCCGCTGCGAGACGTAGACGGGGATCATCGACAGCACGATGAGCACCGTCGCGACGACGTTGACCAGGTTCCCCTCGTTCGGACGCCCCATGGTGTTCAGGATCCATAGCGGCAGCGTGTCGACGCCGGGCGGGGCGGTGAAGATCGTGACGACCACCTCGTCGAAGCTGAGCGCGAAGGCGAGCAGACCGCCGGCGACGAACGCCGTGCGGAACTGCGGGAAGGTCACGAGCCGGAAGGTCTGCCCGACGCCGGCGCCGAGATCCATCGACGCCTCCTGCAGGTTGGGGCTCATGCGGCGCAGCCGGGCGAAGACGTTGTTGAAGACCATCACGATGCAGAACGTGCCGTGCGCGATGATGAGGCCGAAGTAGCCGACCTGGATGCCGGCGGGCTCCAGGATCGAGTTGAAGGTGTTGCTGAAGGCGACGCCTGTGACGACGCCCGGCAGCGCGATGGGCAGCACGATCAGCAGATTGACGGTCTGCTTGCCGAAGAACGAGTAGCGGGAGAGCGCGAACGCCGCGAGTGTGCCGAGCACCAGCGCGACCGCCGTCGCGCCCAGCCCGACGAGCACCGAGTTGAGCACCGCAGCACGGATGGACTCGGAGGTGGCGGCGATCTCCCACCAGCGCAGCGACAGCTCCGGCACCGGCCAGGACGGGATGCGGCCTGCGTTGAACGAGTTGATCAGCACGAGCATGAGCGGCACGTACATGAACACGAGGACGATGCCGACGACGGTGCCGAGCGCGATCTTCGAACCGCGGTTCAGTCTGAGCATGCTGCTACATCCTCTCCAGCGCACCCGTGCGGCGGGTGACGAGCAGATAGATCACCGCGAACGCGATGGGCACGGTGGAGAATGCGGCGGCCACCGGCGGGTTCAGGTTGATGTTCGAGGCGATGATCGAGCCGATCATCTGACTGCTGGGTCCGCCGACGAACCGTGCGGCGAGGTAGTCGCCGAGGCTCAGCGAGAAGGTGAAGATCGAGCCGGCGAGGAGCGCGGGCGTCAGCAGCGGCAGCACGACGGTGCGGATGGTCGTCCATCCCTGCGCACCGAGGTCGGATGACGCGTCGAAGAGGTTGCGGGGGATCTGCCGGATCGCCGTGTACACCGGCAGCGCCATGTAGGGGAACCAGAGGTAGGTGAGCGTGAGGATGACGATGGGGATGCCGAATCCCGGCCCCGAGCCGCCCACGACGCCGACCACCCAGTTGAAGAAGCCCTCCTCGGTGAACGTGATGCGCATCGCGACGATCTTCACCAGGTAGCCCGCCCAGAGCGGCAGCGTGATGGCGATCGCGAGCAGCGAGCGCAGCCACGGCGAGGCGATCTTGGCCATGAAGATGCCCAGCGGCACGGCGAACACGGCGCTGAGCGCCGTGACCGCGAGCGCGATGCCGAGCGTACGCAGGGAGGTCGAGACGTAAGCGGGGTTGCTGATGAGCAGCGCGAAGTTCTCGAGCGTGAAGCCGGGCCGCACGAGCGAGGTGAAGGGGTCGACGATCCAGAACGCCGTCACCAGCAGCAGCGCGAGGGAGAGGATGTAGAGCCCGATCAGCCACGCCATCGGCAGGGCCAGCAGGCCGGCGAGCCGCAGGCGCGGGCGCCGGTGGAGCACCGTCGAGACGGGTCGGCTGACCTGGGCGGATGCCGGTCGTGCGGGCGGCGGCGCGGTGGTCGTCACGGGGGCTCCTCGGACTAGTTGTGGGCGCGAGCGATGCGATGCGGGAGGGGGCGGGGGCGGTGCGCGGCACCGCCCCCGCTGCCGGTCAGCTCGACCGACGGGAGGGCGTCAGCCCTTGACGGTGAGCCAGGCCTGCGTCCACTGCTGGAAGTTCGTGCACTGCACGTCGGTGCGCCCGTCGACGCACTGCTCGATCGGCGTCGTCCAGAACCAGACGTTGCTGAAGTACTCCTCGTCCGTCGCGTTGAACTCCTCGCAGTGCGCGGCGGCCTCGTCGTTCAGCTCGCAGAACGCGGCGTTGGCGGGTGCCATGCCGAAGTTCATCGCGATGGCGCCGTTGACCTCGGCCGAGCTGGTGTAGTCCATCCACAGGTAGGCGCAGTTGGGCGAGTCGGACTGCGACGAGACCATCCAGGCGTCCGACCAGCCGGTCGAGCCCTCCTCCGGGAGCGTGCCCTGGAAGCGGTCGTCATCGGCGAGCTTGCGCAGCACCTCCCACGACGTGCCCACGACGGTCGAGCCACCCGCGAACGAGGTGATCTGCGCAACCGGGTCGGCCCAGTACTCGGCGACGATGTCGTTCTGCTGCTGCAGCAGGGCGATCGCGGCGTCGAGCTGCGTCTGGTCGAGCGCGTAGGGGTTCGTGATGCCGAGGTCGGGCTCGTGGTGCATCAGGTAGACCGCCGCGTCGGCGATGTAGATGGGCGCGTCGTAGGCGGTGATCTGGCCGGCGTACGGGCTGTCGGCCTCCCACACGACGTCCCAGCTCGTCGGCTCCTCGGTGACCACGTCGGTGTTGTACTGCAGGATGTTGGCGCCGCGACCGATGGGCACGCCGTAGCTCTTGCCGTTGATCGTGTCGTAGATCTGCCCCTGCATGCCCTCGACGATGTCGTCGCCGAAGTTCGGGATGAGGTCGAGGTTGATGGGCGCAACATCGCCGCCCGCGATCAGGCGCAGGCTCGCGTCGCCGGAGGCGGAGACGAGGTCGTAGTCACCGGTGCGCATGAGCGTGACCATCTCGTCGCTCGTGCCCGCGACGCGACGATTCACGACGCATCCGGTCTCGTCGGTGAAGGCATCGCTCCAGGCAGGCTCGACGAAGCCCGACCACGCGACGATGTCGACCGAGCCCTCGGCCTCGCCGAGCTCCTCGAGCATCGGCACGTCGGGCACGTCGATGGACAGCCCGTCGCCGGACGCTCCGCCGGCACTGCATCCCGCGAGCACCAGCATCGTCGCTGCTACGGCCGCGGGAACAAGCATCTTCTTGTTCATGGGTCTCCTGCTTCCTTCGGGGTTCCTGCTGGGTCGGTCTGGGTGGATGGGACGGTGGGCGATCAGGCGGGCACGACGGCGGCGTGCTCCGAGAACCACACGGCCCGCACGGCGTCACCGCGGCGATACGGCGCGTCGTCGTGCGGCGCGTGGTCGTTGTGCCGCTCGGCGACGACGGTGAGCCCCTGCTCGGTCGCGATGATGTAGCGCGTCGCGGGGCCGGTGTACACCGTCTCGGCAATCGTGCCGAGCACGCTCGTCTCGCTGTCGGCAGCGCGGTGGTCGGGTGCCGCGAGCCGCACGCGCTCGGGACGCACGCTGATCGCGCTGTCGACTCCGGTGATCGCGCGAGCCGTCTCCGCCGGGATGAGGTTCGAGATGCCGAGGAAGCTCGCCACGAACGCGGTCTGCGGGTACTCGTAGACCTCTCGGGGCGTGCCGACCTGCTCGACGCGACCCTGGTTGAAGACCGCGATGCGGTCGCTCAGCGTCAGCGCCTCCTCCTGGTCGTGGGTGACGAACACGAACGTGATGCCGACCTCGCGCTGGATCTGCTTCAGCTCGAGCTGCATCTGCTCGCGCAGCTGCTTGTCGAGCGCCCCGAGCGGCTCGTCGAGCAGCAGCACGCGCGGGCGCAGGATGAGCGCGCGGGCGAGCGCGATGCGCTGGCGCTGTCCACCGGAGAGCTGGTGCGGCAGCCGGTCGGCGAGGTGCGACAGCTGCACCTGCGCGAGCGACGCCGCGACCCGCTCGGCGATCTCGCCCTTCGGTGTCTTGCGCACCTTGAGGCCGTAGGCCACGTTGTCGGCGATCGTCATGTGCGGGAAGAGCGCGTAGTCCTGGAACACCGTGTTCACGGTGCGGTCGAAGGGCGCTGCCGAAGTGACGTCGGTGCCGTCCAGCAGGATCCGTCCACTCGTGGCGTCCTCGAAGCCGGCGATCATCCGCAGCACGGTCGTCTTCCCCGAGCCGGAGGGGCCGAGCATCGAGAAGAACTCGCCCGGCGCGATCTGCAGGTCGAGGTCCTGCACGGCAGTGGTCTCGCCGAAGCGCTTGGTCACCCCCCGCAGCTCGACGCCCGATGTGGGGCCGGCGGGCGCGTCGCGGTCGCCGTCGGCGGTGCTGCTGTCAGTGCTTCCCATGAGTCGGCGACTCCTCCGAGCTTCGTTGATGCGGGGCGTGTGACGCTAAACATATAGTTTCATATGTCTTCCGACAAGTCGGGCGTATAGGCTCCCCATCACGGAGGTCCGGTCCGCCGGAGCGCCGTTGCCACGCGACGGGCGGATCGACGCTCGTGCACGAGAATGGACGCCATGTCGACGCCGCCGTCAGCGCCCCCCACACGCTGGGGTCGGCCCACGCGACTGCTGAGCGCTGTCTTCCGGCCCATCGGCGACGAGGGACGCGCCGCGCTCGTCGAGCGACGCATCGCCGAGGCCATCATGGGCGGCGTGCTCCAGCCCGGCGAGCGCCTGCCGTCCGAGGCCGAGATGGCGCAGTCGTTCGGCGTCGCCCCCGCGACCGCGCGCGAATCGCTGCTGGCCCTGCGCGCTCGGGGGCTGATCGTCACCCGACGGGGTCGCGGGGGTGGCAGCTTCGTCGCCGACTCCGCGGACCCTGCCGCGTTCGCGCGCTCTGCGCTGCTGCGCACCTCCCGCGTGGGCCTCCGCGATGCGGCGGTGCACTACCTCGCCATCACCCGGGCGAGCGTCGAGCTCGCCGCCCGGCGTGCGGCGCCGAGCGAGGTCGAGCAGATCGCCGCCCGACTGCGGCGCGCCGATCGCTCCGATCCCACCGCCTGGCGACGGCAGTGCGACGACGCGCAGATCGAGCTCTCCGCCCTCAGCCAGTCCGCGCGGCTGACTCGCGAGCAGATGCGGCTGCAGGCCGAGCTGTCGCCGCTGCTGGCGCTCGTCGAGTCGGATCCTGCCGAGCGCGACCGCATGGCTGACGGCTTCCTCGAGGTGCTCGACCTGGCCGCGCGGGGCGATGCCGCGCGCGCGTCCGCACTCGTGCGCGACGGGATCGGTCGAGCCGTCGAGTGGCTCATCGCCTATCGTGCCGAGCTGGAGGCAGGATGAGTGCGACCTCTCCATCGCGACCGTCAAGGAGGACAGCATCGTGAGCATCAGCCCTGTGACCACCCACACCGACATCGTCAGCGAGTACTTCGGCGGAGCCATCGCGGCGCTCGAGGCGTGGAGGAACGAGTTCGTCGATGACCTGCGGGAGGCTCGCGCGCGCGGTCCCGTGACCACCGATGCGCTGGATGCGCTCGTCGCGCCCTATGCGCAGCGCACCTTCGCGGTCGATCTGCCCGTCTACGGGGCGGGATTCATCGCGGCCCTCGACTCGCTGGCGGACGCCCGCAGCCACCTCGCGTGGTGGCAGGGCATCGACCGGGCCCAGCTGGTGCTCGCGGCGCAATCGGTGACGAAGCAGCACATCGACTACTCAGAGCTCGAGTGGTACCGCGTGCCCCAGCAGACGGGTGAGGCGCATGTCGCGGGCCCGTACGTCGACTACCTCTGCAGCGACGAGTACACGATCACGGTCGCTCTCCCCGTGCTGCTGGACGGGGCCTTCGCGGGTGTCGCGGGGCTCGATCTGCTGATCGACGAGGTCGAGCGCGACCTCACGCCGCGGCTCGCGCTGCTCGGCTCGGACATCTCGGTGGTCAACGGCATCGGGCGCGTGCTGCTGTCGACCAGCAGCTGGCGCGAGACCGGCGACTCGATCCGCGGCGACGCGCGTGACGGGCTCACGTCCTTCTCGTGCCCTGGCATGGCGCTCGAGATCGTGCAGGGCCCCGACGCCGGGCGGGGCTAGCACCCGGCGAGCCGCCGCTCAGCGGTCGATCGACGGGTCGTACGCGTCGTCGTCCTCGTGCCAGACGACGTCCACGACCTCTTCGCGGGTGGATGACTCCTCCATCGGCTCGCCCTCGACGGCGTCGTCGACCCGCAGCGTGAGATCGGCCAGCGGGTCGACCTCGGGTGCCGACACGGTGTGCGAGTCGGGCACGACCACTCGGTCCTCTGCGGCGACGGTCTGCGCCGGCGTCTCGGTCTCCTTGTCGGCATCGCGGGCCGGCGTCTCGGAGGCCGCCCACGTGCGGGGGTCGGCGGCATCGGCGACGTGCATGAGCGACTGCACCTCCGCCATGAAGCCGTGCAGCTGGGTCTGCTGGTAGCGCAGGCTGCGCGTGCGGTCCTCGGCGTCGCGCAGCACATCCTTGGTGTGCTTCGTGACGGTGTCGACGATCGCCTGCGAGCGCTGGCGGGCCTCGTCCAGCATCGAGGAGGCCCTCGCCTTGGCGCTCGCCTCGATCTGCGCGGCCTGCGCCTTCGACAGCCGCTCGTAGGCCTCGGACTGCTCGGCGACGTGCGTGGCGTGCGCGAGCGCCGAGGCGACCTTCTCGTTCGCGTCGGCGGTGATCCGCTCCGCGTGTGCGACGGCTTGGCTGTGCAGCCGCAGGAACTCCTGCTGCGCGTCGTCGTGGCGGCGTGTGATCGCCGCGTCGAGCTCGATCCGACGGGCCTTGGCCTCGCGCACGATCCGGTCGGCATCGAGCTTCAGGTCATCGGTCTCGCGCTGCGCCTGCGCCCGCATGGCGGCGGCCGCCCGCTCGGCCTCGCCCAGCAGCACCTGCGCCTCGCGATCGGCCTGCGCCACCTTGTCACCCAGCGAGCCGAGCTCGGTCTCGATCCGGGCGCGATGCGCGGTCTGCTCGGTCTCGGCGCGACGGCGAGCCAGCTCGGCCTCGTGCTGCGCCTCCTGCAGCACCCTGGCGGCCTCCTCCTGCGCGTCCTTCCGTATGCGGTCGCGCTCGGCGTTGGCCTCGTCGAGGATGCGCTCCGAGGCGTTCGTGGCGTTCTGCACGAGCGTCGTCGCCTGGTCCTCGGCGACCCGCAGGATCTCGGCGAAGCGCACACGCGTCTGCCGACCCTCCTCCGCCTCGCCGGTCTCCGGGTCGTCGTCGGACTCGTCGTCGAGCGTCTGCACCTGCTGCGCGAGCCGGAGCATGCGAGCCTCGGCCTGGTCGGCGCGCGCGATGGCGGCGTCGAGATCCTCCGTGAGGTGCTGCACCCGGGCCTCGGTTGCGAGCGCCGCCTGCTCGCCTGCCCGCTTGAGCTCGTCGAGCTCGCGCCGCAGCTCGCTGAGCGCGCCATCGACCTGCACGCGGTCGTAGCCGCGGAATGCCTGTTCGAATGCTGGCTGCTGATCCGTCACGCTGTGCCTCCGACTCCAGAGCCGATCACCTCGTCGGCCAATTGCCGAGTCTATGCCGGGGCCGAGCCGGTGGCCGCCCGATCAGATATCTGCCACGATGCAGGTGCTATGACCCCGCACGGCATCGTGTTCGACCTCGACGGCACCCTCACCGACTCCAAGCAGGGCCTGCTGTCGAGCCTGCGTCACATGCACGCTGCGCAGGGGTGGGATGCCCCCGACGACGCCGAGCTCACGCGCTGGCTGGGACCGCCGGTGGCGACCGTGCTCGCCGAGGCCGGCCGCACCGCCGAGGAGATCGATGCCGCCCTCACGGTCTTCCGAGCCCGCATGCTCGAGGGCGGCCTCCTCGACTCCTCGCTCTACCCGGGCATCGCGCAGCTCATCGCCGAGCTCGATGGCGCCGGGCGGCCGATGGCGGTCGCCACGCACAAGATCCAGCGCGACGCCGAAGCCGTGATCGACCACTACGGGCTGCGGCACCGCTTCCGCGGCGTGCACGGACGGCTCGCCGGCGAGCTCGGCCACTCGAAGGCCGAGGTCATCGCGCGGGCCGCCGCTTCCATCGGGGCGCCGGTCGAGCGACTCGTCATGGTCGGCGATCGCGTGAACGACATCGCCTCCGCGCACGAGCTGGGCATGCGATCGATCGGTGTCGCCTACGGCTACGGCGGCCGCGCGGAGCTCGAGTCGGCCGGCGCCACGCGGATCGTCGACTCGGTCGATGCGCTGCGGAGCCTGCTCGTCGGCTAGCCGAGAGCGCCCTGCCTCAACCGGCGTCGAGGTCGGATGCGCTGCGACGCGCTCTCGCTCGCTCGGCCTGCACTGCGAGCTGCGCGTCCGGCGGATAGCCGACGGCGACGAGCGTCAGACCGTGCGCCGGCATGAGCCCGGTGAGCGGCGACCGCTGCCGGGCATCGAGCAGCCGGATCGCATCCGCCAGCCCCAGCCTGCCCTCCCCCACCCGCACGCAGGCGGCGACGAGCGCGCGCACCATGGAGTGGCAGAACGCATCGGCAGTCAGCGACGCCGTCAGCAGCTCGCCGTCGTGCCGCCAGGAGAACTCGCGCAGCTCGCGGATCGTCGTCGCCCCCTCGCGCGGCTTGCAGAAGGCGGCGAAGTCTCGCAGGCCGACAAGGGCGTCCGCCGTGCGGCGCATCGCCTCGACGTCGAGCGGTCGCGGCACATGCGCAGCCGTGCGCCGCTCGAGCGGATCCGCGGCCGCAGACGCCACGATCCGGTAGCGGTACGAGCGCGAGAGCGCTGAGAAGCGTGCGTCGAAGCCCTCGGGCGCGATCGAGACCTCGCGCACGACGAGGTCGCCCTCCGGGGCCGCCAGCCTTGAGAGCCGCCGCGCCAGGTGCGGCACGATCGCGAGCGCGTCGGGCACATCGGCGTGCGCGACCTGCCCGCTCGCGTGCACACCCGCATCCGTCCGGCCGGCCACCGTGACACGCACGTGCTCGCGCGCGATCGTCGTGAGGGCCCGCTCCAGCTCGCCCTGGCAGGTGCGCAGTCCCGGCTGGCTCGCCCAACCCGAGAACGCGCCGCCGTCGTAGGCGAGGTCGAGTCGGATCCGGGGCACCGTGCCAGCCTAGGTGCACCTGCCATGCCCCTCCCGGCGGTGGCAGATACCCTCGCGGCATGGCGAAACAGCACCCGCAGCCCATCGACGACTACGCGATGATCGGCGACCGCTCCACGGCCGCGCTCGTCGGCCGTGACGGCTCGATCGACTGGCTCTGCCTGCCGCACTTCGACTCGCACGCCTGCTTCGCCGCCCTGCTGGGCGAGAGCGAGCACGGCCGATGGCTGGTCGGTCCGCTGCACGAGGCATCCACCACCCGCCGGTACGTGGCCGGCAGTCTCGTGCTCGAGACGACGCACGAGACCGCCACCGGCACGGTGATGGTGACGGACGCGATGCCGACGACGAGCGGTCGTTCCGACGTCGTGCGCATCATCGAGGGCATCTCGGGCGAGGTCGAGCTCGAGCAGGAACTGGTGGTGCGCTTCGGCTACGGCGCCATCCCGCCCTGGTTCCGCCGCACGCGGGAGCGCGGCGAGGAGATGCTCGTCGCGGTGGCGGGCCCCGACCGGCTGGTGCTGCGCGGGCCCGCGCTGCCGCGTGCCGATGGGCATCGGCACCGGTCGACGTTCACGGTGCGGGAGGGCGACCGCCTGGTGCTCGACATGTGCTGGCAGAACTCCTGGCTGCCGATCGCGGAGTCGGTCGGTGAGGCGGAGGTCGTGCGGACCACCGTCGCGGAATCGTCGGACTGGCTGCGCGCGCTCGACTATGAGGGCCCGTACATGGAAGCGGTGCAGACGAGCGTGCTCGTGCTGCGCGCGCTCACCGACATCACGACCGGCGGGATCCTCGCCGCCCCCACCACCTCGCTGCCGGAGGAGCCGGGCGGTGAGCGCAACTGGGACTACCGGTTCACGTGGCTGCGCGATGCCTCGCTGACGGTCGACGCCATGCTCGCGGTTCGGCTCACCGAGAAGGTGGGGCTGTGGCGCAACTGGCTGCTGCGCGCGATCGCGGGCGATCCCGAGGACATGCGCATCATGTACCGGCGCGATGGCGGTCGCGAGCTGGACGAGCGCGTGCTCGAGCACCTGCCGGGCTACGGCGGCGCCGCGCCGGTGCGCATCGGGAACGGCGCCGCGTGCCAGCGCCAGCACGACGTGCTCGGCCAGGTGATGCTGACGCTCGGGCGACTGCGCGAGCTGGGACTGGATGACTCGCACGACGCGTGGCACATGCAGCGGGCGCTGCTCGACGAGCTCGCCCAGCACTGGCAGGAGCCCGACCAGGGACTCTGGGAGATGCGCGGCGACCCGCAGTACTTCACCCATTCACGGGCGATGATGTGGGCGGCGTTCGACTGCGGCGTGCGCGCGATCGAGTCGGGCTGCGAGGGCGATCCGAGCCGGTGGATCGCGCTGCGGGATGCGCTGCGCGAGGAGGTGCTGACGCGCGGCTTCGACGAGTCCACCGGATCGTTCCGCCAGCACTACGCGACGAGCGAGGTGGATGCATCGCTGCTGCAGCTGCCCACGATCGGCATCATCGACGCGACCGATCCGCGCTTCCTCGGCACGCTCGCGCGCATCGAGCAGGATCTGCTGGTGGACGGCATCCCGCTGCGCTACCGCACCACGGGCGTCGACGGGCTCGCGGGCGGCGAGCACCCCTTCGTGCTGTGCGGCTTCTGGCTCGTCAGCGCGTACGCGCAGGCAGGTCGGCTCGACGATGCGGAGGCGCTCATGGATCGCCTCGTCGCGCTGCGCAACGATGTCGGGCTGCTGGCAGAGGAGATCGACCCGACGACCGGTCGCCACTGGGGCAACTTCCCGCAGGCGTTCTCGCACCTGGGCCTGGTGATCGCGGCGACGGAGCTCGCGACGGCACGCGGCGCGGATGCCGGCCTCGCCCCCGATGGCGACCGCAGCCTGGAGACCCAGCGCAGCTGAGCGCGCGAACGACGAAGGGGGCCCCGCGAATGCGGGACCCCCTCTGTCGTTGCGCTGGCTACTTGCCGGCCTCGGTGTCGTCGTCGCCGTCGGCGGTCTCGACGTCGGCGGACTCGACCGTCTCGGTCTCCGCAGCCTCGGTGGGCTCCTCGGCCTCGACGGCCTCGGTCTCAGCGTCAGCGGCCTCGACGTCGGCGGCCTTGGCCTCCGAAGCCTCCTGGTCGGCGGTCGCCGACTGCGCGGCAGCGGCGGCCTTCGACTTCGAGGCCTTCTTCTGGACCGGCTCGAGCACGAGCTCGATCTGGGCCATGGGGGCGTTGTCGCCCTTGCGGAAGCCGAGCTTCGTGATGCGGGTGTAGCCGCCCTCACGCTCGGCCATGAGCGGTGCGATCTCCGTGAAGAGCTCGTGCACGACGCCCTTGTCGCCGATCACGCCGAGCACACGACGACGCGCGTGCAGGTCGCCGCGCTTGGCGAAGGTGATCAGGCGCTCAGCCACCGGGCGGAGGCGCTTGGCCTTCGTCTCGGTGGTCTTGATCGACTTGTGCGTGAAGAGCGCTGCCGCGAGGTTCGCGAGCAGCAGACGCTCGTGCGCCGGTCCGCCTCCGAGGCGGGGACCCTTTGTGGGCTTGGGCATGATTCGTTTCCCTCTAGTTCTTCAGTCGGCCCGCGTTCAGCGAGCGTCCTCGTCGTAACCGCTGTAGAAGTGCGCGCCGTCGAAGCCGGGCACCGCGTCCTTGAGCGAGAGGCCGAGCTCGACGAGCTTGTCCTTCACCTCGTCGACCGACTTCTGGCCGAAGTTGCGGATGTTCATCAGCTGCGTCTCGCTCAGCGCCACCAGCTCGGACACCGTGTTGATGCCCTCGCGCTTGAGGCAGTTGTACGAGCGGACCGACAGGTCGAGCTCCTCGATCGGCGTGGCGAGCTCGCCCGAGCCGATGGCCTCGGCGGGCGCCTGGCCGATCTCGATGCCCTCGGCCTCGGCGTTCAGGTCGCGCGTGAGGCCGAACAGCTCGACGAGCGTGCGACCGGCCGACGCGATGGCGTCGCGCGGCGAGATCGCCGGCTTCGACTCCACGTCGACGACGAGCGAGTCGAAGTCGGTGCGCTCACCGGCACGCGTCGCCTCGACGCGGTAGGTGACCTTCAGCACGGGCGAGTAGATCGAGTCGATCGGGATGACCCCTGCCTCGGCGAACTCGTCGCGGTTCTGGACGGCGGAGACGTAGCCGCGGCCACGCTCGATCGTCAGCTCGAGCTGCAGCTTCGCCGAGTCGTTCAGCGTCGCGAGCACGAGCTCGGGATTGTGGATCTCGACACCGGCGGGAGCCGTGATGTCGGCGGCCGTGACCGTGCCCGCGCCCTGGCGCGAGAGGTAGGCGACGACGGGCTCGTCGTGCTCGGACGAGACGACGAGCCGCTTGATGTTGAGGATCATCTCGGTGACGTCCTCCTTGACACCGGCGATCGTGGAGAACTCGTGGAGCACTCCGTCGAGGCGGATGCTGGTGACAGCAGCGCCGGGGATCGACGAGAGGAGGGTGCGGCGGAGGGAGTTGCCGAGGGTGTAGCCGAAGCCCGGCTCGAGCGGCTCGATGGTGAACCGCGAGCGGTGCTCGGAGACGGTCTCCTCGGTGACAGTGGGGCGCTGGGCGATCAGCACGTGTCGGTTCCTTTCGGTCGCGAGTCCGCTATATGACTCGCGTGTTCAATGACGGCGGATAGCCGGGCAGGGGGATCCCCTGCCCGGCGGGAACGACTTAGTTGCGGCGGGGCTTCGGCGGACGAACGCCGTTGTGCGCCTGCGGCGTCACGTCGTGGATCGCGCCGATCTCCAGGCCAGCGGCCTGGAGGGAGCGGATCGCCGTCTCGCGACCCGAACCGGCGCCCTTGACGAAGACGTCGACCTTCTTCATGCCGTGGTCCTGCGCCTGACGCGCAGCCGACTCGGCGGCGAGCTGCGCGGCGTAGGGGGTCGACTTGCGCGAACCCTTCATGCCGACGCCGCCACCCGAGACCTGCGAGACGACGGCCCCGGTGGTGTCGGTGATCGAGACGATCGTGTTGTTGAACGTCGACTTGATGTGAGCGTGGCCCACTGCGATGTTCTTCTTGTCCTTCTTGCGCGGCTTGCGGACCGCGGACTTGGGAGCTGCCATGTTGTCCTAACCTCCACGCGGCCTAGCGGCCGGCCTTCTTCTTGCCGGCGACCGTCTGCTTGCGGCCCTTGCGGGTGCGGGCGTTCGTCTTGGTGCGCTGACCGCGCACGGGAAGACCGCGACGGTGGCGGATGCCCTCGTACGAACCGATCTCGACCTTGCGGCGAATGTCAGCGGTCACCTCGCGGCGAAGGTCGCCCTCCACCTTGAACGTGCTCTCGATGTGATCGCGAAGCGTCACGAGCTGCTCGTCGGTCAGATCCTTGACGCGAGTGTTGCGGTCGATGCCGGTGGCCTCGAGCGTCTCGACGGACCGGGTGCGGCCGACGCCGAAGATGTACGTCAGTGCGATCTCCACGCGCTTCTCACGCGGGATGTCGACACCTGCGATGCGTGCCATCTGTGTCTCCTAGGGAGTTGCTGAGAGGTTTGGAGCAGCGGAGGTGCCTGGGCCTCTCCCCCAAGGTGTCGCCCTCGTTCGAGGACTCTTACCGCTGCTGGGTGCGTGCCCCTCCCGAAGGTGGGGCGGTGTTGAGTTGTGTTGCTGCTCGAGATCTCGTGACGCGTGCGGCCTGCGGCCGCTCGCTCCTCGATCCTGAGTCCGGCGCACGCAACGCGGCGAAGCCGCATGGCGTGCTCTGGACTCAGCCCTGACGCTGCTTGTGGCGGGGGTTGGTGCAGATGATCATCACGCGACCGTGCCGGCGGATCACCTTGCAGTTGTCGCAGATCTTCTTGACGCTGGGATTGACCTTCATGTTTTCTTCCTCGCTGGCCTCGTGCTCGCGCGGCGCGCGAGCCGTTCCTTATCCAGCAACCGTGCTTACTTGTAGCGGTAGACGATGCGGCCGCGGCTGAGGTCGTAGGGGCTCAGCTCCACGATCACGCGGTCTTCCTGCAGGATGCGGATGTAGTTCTGCCGCATCTTGCCGGAGATGTGAGCGAGCACCACGTGCCCATTCGAGAGCTCGACGCGGAACATCGCGTTCGGGAGCGCCTCGATCACCGTGCCTTCGATCTCAATGACGCCGTCTTTTTTGGCCATAGCCTTCTTCTGCAAGTTTCTTGGTTGCCGGTCATGCGAGTGACGCGCACAGAGGGCGCACGACACCAACGGTCAACACTACGCGCTGTGCGCACCGCGGTGCAAGCCGGGCGTGTCGCCGAGTGTCGCCGGGGTGTCATTCGACCGGCGAGCGCTGCACGACGATCGAGCCCCACAGCATCGCGCGATCGCGCCGGGCCCGCTTCGCCGCCTCGTCGTCCATGGTGGTGGCGAACGATCGGGCGATCACCGGCCCGCCGGGCACGACCGCGCGCAGCGCGGCCTTACGCAGGTCGCGCACCCAGCGCTCGTCCGCGCCGTCGGTCACGTTCGAGAGCGTGAGCGCGTCGTAGCTGCCCGGGGCGGCGCGCTCAAGGTGCTCGAGCAGCGGCTCCTCGACCCACGCGACCGTCGCCGGGTCGATCTCCGGCAGCCGGTGGCCGCGCAGCTCCTCCCCCAGCAGCAGGCGCCAGGCGTAGGGATTCTCCCTGGGCGCGTGCTTGCGCAGCGCCCGAGCGATGCGGCCTCGGATCGCCTCGTCGAAGTGCGCGGGGATGGGCGTGGAGAAATCCCGCAGCACGAGCGCCGAGAGCGTCCCGGCGGGCCCGAGCATCGTCTTGAGGATCGACGCGAGGATGCGGTTGTCGAGCCGCTCCTTCCACAGCTGCTCCGCCCGCAGCGGGTCGGCCTCCCGCAGGAACTGCCGCACCCTTCTGCGACTCCAGGCGGGGCTGGCCGCGCGGATCATGCCGCGCGCCAGATCGATCAGCCGCTCCGCGGCACCGGGCTCGAACCCGCCGCCCGCGACCCGGCTCCTCGCATACCGCAGCTGCTGCCGATTGGAGGAGACGACGGTGACCGAGTGCCCGGCGTCCGCGAGAGCGGCGACCATGTCGCCGGCGCCATCCGCGACCAGCACGCGACTGCCGGGAGCGAGTTCCTCCAGCTCGATGCTCGGATCCGACCAGTCCCAGCCGTGCAGCAGGCGCTGCCGCGGACGCGCGCCCGACCGGCCGGTGCTGCGTGCCCACCGCCACGGCATCAGCGCCCCGCCTCGCTCGTCGCCAGCGCCCCGGCACGAGCGGGGCGGCGCTCCGAGCGCCCTCCGAGCGCCCGCAGCGCACCGAGGATGGCGACCAGGTCGACCACCTCCTGCAGCCACGCGCCCACGATCGCGGGCAGGAAGCCGAACGCCGCCACCAGCATCAGCCCGACGGAGATGGCGATGCCGAGCCAGATGCTCTCGAGCGCGATCCGCACCGTCGCCCGCGCGATGCGCGCCACGCGCTCGACCGCGGCGAGGTCATCGACGAGCACGACGGCGTCGGCGGAGTCGCTCGCCGCCGTCGCGCCTCGCGCCCCCATCGCGATGCCGATGTCGGCGACCGCGAGCACCGGTGCGTCGTTGATGCCGTCGCCGACCATCACGACGGGGCGGCGCACCGCCCGCTGCACCGCGTCGACCTTGTCTGCGGGCAGGCACTCCGCCTGCACGCGATCGATGCCGACCTCGCGCGCGACGTGGAGGGCTGTCGCCTCGGCGTCGCCCGTGAGCAGCATCAGCTCCGCGCCGGTCGCCCGCAGCGCCGCGACCGTCGCGACCGCCTCCGGTCGCAGACGATCGCGCAGCACGAGCGATCCGGCGAAGGCGCTGTCGATCGCGATATAGACCGCGACCTGCCCGGGCTCCAGCGACTCGGCATCGACCGGGCCCGCGAAGCGCTCGATGTAGGCGCGCTTGCCGACGACCACGCGTGCCCCGTCGACCGTCGCCTCGACGCCGTTCGTCGCGGTCTCCCGCGCGTCGGTCGCATCGGGCACCGCGAGGCCGCGGCGCTCGGCTCCCCGCAGCACGGCAGCGGCGAGCGCGTGCGTCGAGTAGCGCTCTGCGGCCGCTGCCACCCTGAGCGCGCGGTCCGGGTCGGCCGATCGCACCTGCTCGAGCTGCGGCTCGCCGCCGGTGAGCGTGCCCGTCTTGTCGAACACGAACGTCTGCGCCCGCGCAAGCCGCTCGAGCACGTCGCCGCCCTTGACCACCACGCCCGCGCGCGCCGATCGGCTCATGCCCGCCATGAACGCCACCGGGGCCGCGATCAGCAGCGGGCACGGCGTGGCGACCACGAGCACCTCAGCGAAGCGCCGCGGATCCCCCGAGACCCACCAGGCCACGCCGCCGATCGCGAGCGCTACGGCGGTGAACGGCACCGCGTAGCGATCCGCGAGCCGCACCACCCGCGACTTCTGCGCGCTCGCCTGCTCGACCAGGCGAACGATCGACTGGTACTGACTGTCTGCCGCGGTGCGTTCAGCGCGCATCCGCAGCGCGCGCGCACCGTTGATCGCACCCGACGGCACGGTGCCCGCCACGGCGACCTCGACCGGCAGCGACTCGCCCGTGAGCGACGAAAGATCGAGCTCCGCCGGCTCATCGAGCAGCACGGCATCGACGGGCACGAGCTCGTTCGGCTTCACCACCAGGATCTCGCCGATGCGGACCTCGGCCACGTCGACCGTCACGAAGCGACCACCGCGCTCCACGTGCGCGTCAGAGGGCGCTCGCTCCAGCAGTCGGGTGAGATCCGCGCGCGCTCGCTGCGCTGCGTAGTCCTCCAGCGCCTCGCCGCCGGTGAGCATGAGCACGACGATGATCGCCGCCCAGTGCTCGCCCACCAGCACGGTCGCGCTCACGGCGATGATCGCCAGCACGTCGATGCCCGCGTGGCCCGAGAGCAGGTCGCGCACCATCCCGACCGCCGACCGCGCCGCCATGAGCACAGCCCAACCACCGACGACCCACGGCACCAGCGACGCGGCGCCCGTGACGCTCAGGATGCCGCCCACGAGCGCGACCGCGAGGGTCGCCGCGACCAGCGGATACCGGCGCAGCAGCTCGAGAGCGCTCATGCCCTCACCGTATCGAGCGGGCCGCGGACGCGACATCCTCGTGACGCGCGAGCGCGCCGCCGATCAGCGCGCCTGCGCCGCCGAGACCGCGTCGATCAGCAGCGGCACCAGCGGATGATCGGCGGGCAGGTCCGTCACGTGCGCGACGACGTCCTCCGGCGAGAGCGACGCGAGCAGCCGCTGCAGCTCCTGCGCCTCCTCGTCGGCGGGCGCATCGAAGGCGAGCGCCGTGCCGAACGCCCGCACGAGCGCTTCCGCGCTCTCGCCGCGCTCGACGAGCTGCGAGGCAGGCTCGACGAAGCGCTCGTGCCGCGAGAGCTTGCGCAGCGGCTGCCTGCCGATGCGCTCGCACGTGTCGGGCAGCGCCGGATTCTCGAACCGCTCGATCGCCCGCGCGACGTAGGCGGCGTGCTCCGCGGGATCGAACCCGTGCTTGGCGACCAGCAGCGCCGAGCTCTCGGCCAGCGCGGCCTCCACGGCGGCGCGGATCTCGGGCTGCTGCAGTGCCTCGGCGATCGTCTCCACCCCGGCGATCCAGCCCGCGTACGCGGTGGTGGCGTGCCCGGTGTTGACCGTGAAGAGCTTGCGCTCGATGAACGGCGCGAGATCGTCCACGAAGTGGGCGTCGGGGATGATCGGAGCGGCGCCGGCGAACGGGGTGCTGTCGATCGACCACTCGAAGAAGTCCTCCACCACCACGTCGAGGCCAGCGGGGTCCTGCGGCGGGATGATCCGGTCGACCGCGGTGTTCGCGAAGATCGCACGATCGGCCAGCTCCGGCGCACCCTCCAGCACGAGCGCGCGCAGCGTCTCCGACGCTCCGATCGCGTTCTCGCATGCCATCACCGTCACCGGTGCGCCCTCGCGCAGCGCCAACCCGTCACGGATGACCGGCGCGATGAAGCGCATCACCGTCGGCCCGACCGCGCAGGTGACGACATCCGCCTCGGCCACCGCGCGCGCCGCGGCGTCGGGATCGGTCCGCGAGTCGATGCCGGTGAAGCCCGTGACCGTGTGCACGGTCGCCTCCGGTCCCACCTCGCGCACCTGGTAGGCGTCCGCGGTCTGCAGCATGCCGATGAGCTCCGGATTCACGTCGACGAACGCGACCTCGTAGCCCGCACGGTGCAGGATCAGCCCGACGAAGCCCCGGCCGATGTTGCCCGCACCGAAGTGGACGGCACGCATCAGTCGTTGACGTCGCCGAGGAGCTCGAGGATCGCGGCGGCGTCGGGCGCGGCCACGAGCTTCGCGACCTCGTCCTCGTCGGCGAAGACGATCGCGATCTTGGAGAGGATCTCGAGATGGCCACCGTCCTTGCCCGCGATGCCGATGACGAACTGCACCGGGTTGCCATCCCAGTCGATCGGCGCCTCGTAGCGCGCGACCGACAGGGCCGAGTCGAGGATCGAGTCCTTCGACTCGTTGGTGCCGTGCGGGATCGCCAACAGGTTGCCCATGTAGGTCGACACGCTCTGCTCGCGCTCACGCATCGCATCCGCGTACGCCGGGGTGACGGCGCCAGCGGCCACGAGCATGTCTGCGGCCTCCTGGATCGCCTCGTCCTTCGTCGAGGCCGACGGTGTCGTGGTGATCTGGTCGATGGTCAGAACGGGCATGGAGCTCCTCAGTCGGTCGCGTTCGATTCGCCGACGAGCATGACGACCTCGTCGTACTTGGGGCTGTTCATGAAGTTGTCGACCGAGACGTGCGTCGCCCGGTCGTTGCGCTGGCGAGCGCGCGCGGTGAGATCCTGATGCGTGACGATCAGATCCTCGCTGCCGTCGAGGTTGGCGATCGAGATGTTCGTCACCTCGACGCCCTCGATGCCGGCCTTCTTGATCTTGTTGCGGAGCACGCTCGCCCCCATGGCGCTCGACCCCATGCCCGCGTCGCACGCGAAGACGATCTTGCGGATCGGCTGGGCGGCGACAGGCGTCGCGGTCGCGCCAGCGGCGCCCGCTGCCGCTCCCCCGGCGCCAGCGGCGGCCAGGTTCGTGAGGTGCTCGGACTTCTTGCCCTTGGCCGCCTCGGTCTTGGCGATCGCCTCCGACATGTCGCCCGCATCGCCGTTGGCGAGGTCACGCTTGCGCGATGCCCGCAGGATGACCGCGGCGACCGCGAACGTGACCGTCGCAGACACCAGCACCGAGAGCAGCACCCCGACGAGGTTCATCGGCGAGACAAGCACGGCCTGCGCCCCGACGGCGAAGATGCTGCCGGGCGATGCAGGGGCGCGCAGCCCGGTGTCGAGGATCGCGTTGGTCGCGACTCCCGAGGCGCCGCCGAGGATCATGGCCAGCAGCAGCGCCGGCTTGGCGAGCACGTACGGGAAGTAGACCTCGTGGATGCCGCCGAAGAACTGAATGATCGCCGCGCCCGGGGCGGTGGCGCGAGCCGCGCCGATGCCGAAGAACGTGAACGCCATCAGCACGCCGAGGCCGGGGCCCGGGTTCGCCTCGAGGAGGAACAGGATCGACTGGCCGTCGAGATCCACCTGCTGCACGCCGAGCGGTGTCAGCACGCCGTGGTTGATCGCGTTGTTGAGGAAGAAGACCTTCGCCGGCTCGATGACGAGGCTGACGAGCGGCAGGACGCCCGTGGAGATGAGCCAATTCACCGCGGTGCTGAGCACCGCCATGATCCACATCACGAGCTGCGCGACGACGTAGAAGCCGAACAGCATCATGAAGAAGCCCACGATGCCCGCCGAGAACATGTTGACGAGCATCTCGAAGCCCGACTTGACCTTGCCGTCCCACAGCTTGTCGAGCTGCTTCATGACCCAGGCACCGAGCGGGCCGAGGATCATCGCGCCGATGAACATGTGGGGCGAGCCCTGGCCGCTGTCGAGCTGCGCGGTGAGCCAGTCGGCACCGCCGATGGCACCCATGGTCGCGAGCACGCCGACGACGGCGCCACGGTGGCCGTAGATCATCGAGCCACCGCTGCTCGCGATGATGAGCGGCAGCAGGTAGTGGATGGTCGGCCCGACGAGCGTCAGGAGCCCGTCATTGGGGGTGAAGCCGTCGGGGATGACGAACGCGGTCAGGATGCCCCATGCGATGAGCGCAGGGATGTTCGGCATGATCATGCCGGAGAGGAAGGTGCCGAATCGCTGGACGGCGACGCGTGCTCCGCCGGACTGCTTCGGTGCTGCTGTGCTGGTCATCGTTGACTCCGAGCTGGGACGAGGTGGGGGCTCAGGCGTCGTGGTCGGTCGCGAGCAGCTGCTCGAGCTCGTCCAGTGCGCTCTCGTCGTCGGTGGTGATCGTGACGGTGTCGCCCTTGCTGACACCGAGAGAGATCACCGAGAGGATGCTGGCCGCATTGACCTGCTTGTCGCCCTTGGTGATCGTGACGGCACTGGCCGCCTTCGCTGCGGCCTGCGCGAAGAGCGCAGCGGGCCGGGCATGCAGTCCGTGGCTGGACTCGACGGTGACGGTGCGCTCGGCCATGCTGGTTCCTTCGTCCAGGGGCCGGGAGGCCCGGTGATCTGGTCACGCTATCACTGCGCCTGGACGTCGCCATATCTCAGTGTCGCGGTTGCGCCCCACGCAGCCGCAGCCACGCGCTCGTGCCGATGCCCAGGGTGCAGGCCGTGATCGCGAGGACGGCTGCAGGCAGCGCCTCGGGCGGCACAGGCTGCAGCAGGCCGCCGCCGAGCGCCGGCTGCTCGGCGACGGCGCGCAGCGCGTTGCCGGGCAGCAGCCAGCGGAGCTCCCCGAGGTCGGTCTGCGACAGGAGCCCTGCGAGCGTGGGTTCGACCACGATCGGGAGTCCCGCCCCGACGGCGAGGGTCAGCAGCGGCGAGCGAACCGCATGCGCGAGGCCGAGCATCCAGAGCGCCCAGAGCGATGTGACCGCGAGGTGCAGACCGATGGACACCGCGACGACGGCGGGTTCGATGGGGCGCGTGACGGCCGCGCCAGCAGTGGCGGCGGCGGCCGAGACGAGCGCGAGGAGGCACGAGGCGGCGAGCGCGGGAACGGCCGACACGAGCAGCCTGCGCGACGGGAGCGGCTCCGCGAGCGCCGCATGGAGCCAGGATCCGTCCCGATAGGGCCCGGCGACGGCGACGATCATGAGCAGCACGACCGCGAGCTGCGTCGTCGCACCGCGGGAGACCACCGCCGTCTGCAGCTCGGCCGCATCGATGCCGCCGAGCTGCGCGGCGAGCGCGCCATGCACGAGCCCGCCACCGAACGAGGCTGCAGCCGAGCCGAGGAGGATCCAGCGGGGTCGCACATCCTGCGCCAGGCGCAGCATCGCGGCCGCCATGCCCGCCCAGGCGCGCGAGGTCATGCCGCCTCCGCCACCATGGCGGCGAACGCCTGGCTGAGGGAGACCCGCCTCGGCGAGAGCTCGGTGACGAGCACGCCAATGTCGGCGGCGACGCGGGCGATCCGCTCGGGTGCAAGATCGCGGACCGCGATCGCGCCGGCAGCGCGCCCCGCCACGCGCGCCCCCGCGCGCCGGAGCGCGGCGGCGAGCCGAGCCTGATCGAGCGAGCGCACGATCGTCACCGACGAAGCACGTGCGCGCAGGAACGCATCCGTGTCGCCCTCGAACCGCACCCTGCCGCCATGCAGGCAGACCAGCCGGTCGAGCAGCGACGCGATCTCGTCGAGCGCGTGTGCCGAGAGCAGCACCGCGCCGCCGGCATCCGCGTGCGCACGCAGCCGTCCGCCCAGCCAGCGCCGAGCCTCGGGATCGAGCCCGTCGAAGGGCTCGTCGAGCACCAGGATCGGCGGCGACGCCAGCAGCGCTCCCGCGATCGCGAGCCGACGGCGCTGGCCGAGCGAGTACGAGCGGATGGGAGCCGTGACCCCGGCCAACCCGACCTCGGCCAGCAGGCCGTCGACATCGCCGACTCCCGCCTGCAGCGCGATCGCTCGCAGGTGCGCGCTCCCGGTGCTCCCTGCGCGCGCACCGAGCGCGTCGGGACAGAAGCCGAGCGTACGCAGCGGATGGGCGAGCCGCCGGTAGTCGAGGCCGTCGATCCAGGCGGTGCCGTCACCGTGCTCGAGCGCGAGGAGCCGACGCAGCGTGGTGGTCTTGCCGGCGCCATTCACGCCGATGAACCCGGTCACGCACCCCCTCGGTGCCGTGAAGGAGACTCCGTCGAGCACGACGCGACCGGCGAGGCGCAGGCGCAGGTCGCGCACCTCGATGCCGTCGCCGCCGCGTCGGGTGGCGCTCGCCGTCATGCTGCCCCCGGGCCCATCCGCAGCTCGCGCACCACCCCGCGCAGTCGACGGTCGCCGTGGTCGACCAGCAGCACCAGCCGATTGCTCCCCCAACGCTCCAGCCTCGCCTGCAGCGTCTCGCCCGCCGCCGCATCGAGACCGAGGAAGGGCTCGTCCAGCAGCAGCACGGGCGCCGCTCCGAGCGTGGTGAGCCGCACCCACGCGCGCCTCGCCTCTCCGGTCGACAGCGTTGCGACCCGCGCGTCGATGCGGGGGCCGAGCCCCTCATCGACGAGCGACTCGAGCGCCGCAGCCGGTTGGACTCCGGCAGCGTGCGCGAACAGCATCGCGTGCCGTCGCAGGGTGACGTGCGGCAGCAGCGCGATGTCGGTCCTGCTCACTCGCCGCAGGCGACGGGCAGCGCTCGAATGCGCGGGCACGCCGCAGACGCTCACGCTGCCGTGGAGCGGGCGGATGCCACCGGCGAGCAGCTCGAGCAGCGTGCTCTTCCCGGAGCCGTTCGCCCCGCGCACCAGCACGATCCCCGGGCCGTCGACCGTCAGCTCGGGCAGCGGCACCGGCCGGCCGCCGCGGTGGAGCGACCCGACGCCCGCGACCGCCAGATGCATCACCGCAGCCTGCCCATCGTGATCCATCCGCTGAGCGACAGCACGACGGCGAGCGCAACCGCGAGCGCCACCCACGATCCGACGGCGAGCGCGAGGCCGACCGGCACGAGCGCAGCCCCCATGAGCAGCACGCGAGGAACGACATCCGCCGCGCGCGGCCGCGTCACGAGCACCGCGAGCGCGCTCCCGACGATGCAAGCCGTGCCGAGGCCGGCGAGCGCGGCCAGCAGGGGTGCAGCGCTCAGAGCCGCGACCGCGAGCGCCGCCACCGCGCCCAGGAGCGCCGCGCATCCCCCGGCGCCCGCCAGCGCGACGCCGACGATTCGCCGGGGATCGGCGCCGCAGCCGACGAGGCTCTGCGCCAGCCGCAGCGGCCCGCGCGCATCCAGCGCCAGCAGCTCTGCTGCGAGATGCACCGCAGTCGCCAGCGCGGCCGCCATCGCTGCGGGTCCGAGCACGGCACGTGTCTCCTGCGCGAGCAGCGGCGCAACGGCGGCCGCGCCGAGCGCCGCGGCGACGGCGAGTGCCACCTGCGCGAGCAGTCGCGACGGGGCGACCCGCACCGTCGCACCTGCGACCAGCATGCGCGCGGTGCGGTCGACCGCGAGCCAGGCGACGACGGCTCCCGAGGCGGCAGCGGTCGCGACCGCGACGCCGGGGAGCAGTGCCCCACGCGCGACGAGCACCGCCGAGCAGGCGAACCCACCGACCACGGCTGGCCCGATCGGTGCCAGCAGTGCGGCCAGCCGCCACGCGTCCCCGAGCGCGTGACCGAGATCGATCGCCCGCAGCAGCGACGCGGCGCGCACGATCGCGCCCATAGGCCCGCTCGGCGCGCCGAGCATCAGCTTCGACGCCGGCAGCAGCAGCAGTGCGAGCGCCAGCACGACGGCCACGGCGTCGGCTCCGACGACGAGGCGGGCGAGATCGACGGCGGCGAGCAGCGCGAGCAGCGCCCCGAGCGCGCTCACCCCGAGCGCGATCGCGACCGGCGTCCGCAGCCTGGCGAGCGTCGTCGGTTCGAGCCCGGCGGGCAGCGCCACCTCGAGCAGCACCGCGGCGATCCTCCACGCACCGGCGTCGCGCGCTCGCCCGGCCGACTCGCAGTCTCGGCGCTCGGCTGTTCGCATCACGCCTCGGGCTCGCGCAGCCCGCGGCCGAGCAGGTGGTAGATCATCGTGGCAGCCCCGATGACGACGACGACCCAGGCCAGCGGTGCCGCCGGCCAGGCCGCTCCGAGCCCGATCGAGGCAGCGGCCACGAGACCGAGGCCGAGCGCCGGCGCTCCCACGAGCAGCGGGCGGAAGCGGCCGTCGAGGAGCGGCAGCACCACGACCAGCACGGTCAGGGCGCTCAGCGCCAGCACGAGCACGGTCGTCATCGTCGCGCGCGAGGCCTGCGGCGGCGAGGCCGCGATGCTGGCGATCGTCGCCGCACCGACGATCAGCGTCAGGACCGCGAGCAGACGCACACCAGCGGGTGCGAGCGCCACGCGCACTCTGACGAGCGGGGTGTCGAACGAGCCGGTCATCCGATGCACAGCACACCCCCGATCGCACCCGCGACGACGACGGCCCGAGCGTAGCCGCGCACGTGCGCGCGGGCGGAGGGGAACAGCGCAGGTGTGGACAGCGCGACGACCACGGCGAAGATCCACAGCGGTCCCCGCGCCACCGTGGCCACGCCCATGACGGTCGCCGCGACCTGCTGGCCCAGCACGATGACCGCGAGCGCCGCCCCTCCGACCCCGAGCCGCAGGGCGGTGCCCAGTGCTTGCGGCCCGAGGAAGCGCTCGAGCACAGTGGCGACCGCCGCCACCAGCATGATGCCGATCGCGTGCAGCGCGATGGCGGCGGCAGCGCCGACCGCGATCGCAGCGCCGGAGAGCGCGTCGTCGCCCAGCGCGGCGGTCTCGGCCGCGAGCGACTCCTCCGCGACCGCGATGAATCGCGGCAGCCGGAGCAGCAGCAGCGCGATCGCCGTTGCGACCACGAGCAGCCAGACCCCGATCGAGGTGGTGCGACCGGCGCGCTCCGTGCGCCCGGCATCGTGCACCGTCTCCGTCATTGTCTCCTCCTCCCTCGGTGTCACGGGGTGTGCACACCGATGACGATCGCCTCGACGACTGCCGCGACGACGATGAGCGCTGCGGCGATGGCGCCGAGCGCAAGACTGGTGCCGAGCGCACGCGTGTACTCCCGGATGGGTCCCGCTCGCCCCCGCACGGCGCAGAGCAGCGCGTGCACGGCTGGCAGCAGGCCGGCGACCGTCGCGAGTGCGACCCCCGCGGCTTCGAAGACGATGTACGCGCTGATGCGCGCAATGGTCTCCGCGACGCCCAGCGCGGCCACCACCGCTGCCGCGCCCCAGCCGATGCCGACGCCGAGCACCGCCATCGCGACCACGGTCAGCATGCCGCCGGTGCCGGCACCGCCGGCCAGCAGCGCGATCGCGCCCAGGTTGCGCACCGCGATCGTGAGCGCGTCGCGATCGCCGGCGAGCACGCGCTGATCGATCTGCCCGGCTGCGACAGCATCGGCATTGGCGGTCGCCAGCTCGGTCGCGGAGCCAGCGCTGACCGCGATCACCGCCGCGAACCCGGCGAGGGCGAGCACGACCGACGCCGTCACGGCAGGCCACAGCGGCGCCCGCGCAGCGGCGACGTCAGCCGAGCGCATGTCAGGCGATCGCCAGCTTGCGCAGCTTGCGCTTCAGGTACCAGACGACCGTCGACACGACGACGCCGACCAGCCCTGCGCCGAGGATCGCGGAGATGATCGCGATCGCTGCGCCGCCGATCTCGATCGCGGTCACGATCTGTGTGGCAGCAGCCGTGGAGATGCCGAAGCTGCCCACGAGCCAGGCGAGTGAGAGTCCTGCGATGGCGAGGCCGAGGGCGCTGACGCCCGCCGAGGCGCTCCAGACCAGAGCGCGCCCCCTTCTGGTTTCGATGTGCATACTGTTCCTCCTCTGTTCCGCCCTTCCACGGGCGCCCGAGCCGTTCGGCACGAGACTGCGGGATGGAGCCTCACGGCTCGTCATCGCTGAGTCGATGAGCGATCGCGGCAGTGAGGCGCTCGACCAGCGCGACCGGCGGCTCGAGCGAGCCGCGTTCGATCGCGATCACGGTCTCCACCTGCGTGCCAGCGAGGTCGGCCAGCTCCTGCGGCGTCAACCCGGCATACTCGCGCAACGCCGCCAAGGAAGCGCCGATGCGAGATTCTGCACTCATGTGGCGAACCATGCCAGGTTTTCGACGAACACCCAAGAACTTCTCCACAGGTTCGACAGGTACTCCCCGAGCATTGTCGAAGTATTGTCGAAGAACAGCCGCGATGCCCGGCCACCCTGCGGATAATCTGTTCACCAGGCGGCACTCCGAGGCCGCGGAGCAGAGACGAGGCCTTCGATGTCGATCCACCTTCGCGGTGCGAGCGCAGCGGAGCGCGCGCACTACGCCGCACTCGTGCGACCCGCGCGCCAGCGTCGCGGCCTGAGCCAGATGGCGCTCGCGCAGCTCGCTGCCGTGGACCGGACCACCGTCAGCAACATCGAGCGGGGTGCTGGGGCGCCGCAGGAGGACGTCCTGCGACGGCTGTTCGCGGCACTCGGCCTCGCCACCGATGCCCAGCGGCACGACCCGGAGGTCGAGCTGTGGATCGCCGTGATGTCAGAGCTGCTCACCAATGTCCCCGTGGACCGTCGCCACCTCGCTGCGGATGCTGCGATCGCCACCCTCGCCGCGCATGTCCGCGCCGGCGGCGTGTCAGAGGGTGCGGCTACCGTCACCGCGATCGATGAGCACGAGCCAAAGGAGCAGGCGATCGATGGACTTGCAGCACGGCGCGGCAGCCCTCGAAGGGACCAGCCCCACGCTGAATGAGCTCGTGCTGCTCTGCGACCAGCTCGGCGTCGCCGTGCGCATCGCTCCACTGCCAACCGGCTGGCTCGGCGCGTACGATCACACCGCCGCACGGATCATGCTCGCTCCCGGGCTCACGCCGGTCGAGCAGCGTTCGGTGCTCGCGCACGAGCTCGGTCACGCGCTGCGCATGGATTCGGGTGAGTCCGCACCAGCCGAGCGTGCGGCGGAGCGCTTCGCGGCACTGCTGCTGGTCGACCCGGCCGCACTGCGCTCGGCGAGCGCGTGGGCGCGCGATGAGGACGAGCTCGCCGAGGAGCTCGGCGTGACGGTCGACATCGTGCGCAGCTACCTCGCGCACCGCCCGATCCTGCAGGCAGCCTAGGTCAGCCGCGCTCGATCAGCGGTCAGCGATCCGCGTCGGGACGATGCCGTAGGGCGCGAGCCCGGCAGCGCCGCCGTCGAGCGCCGTCAGCACCCAGATGCCGTCCGCATGCACCGCCACCGAGTGCTCCCACTGGCACGCGTCACTGCCGTCCGCGCTGCGGACGGTCCATCCGTCGGCGTCGGTCGTCGTCGCCGTCGAGCCGGCATGGATGATCGGCTCGATCGCCACGCAGAGCCCGGGCTTGACCGCAGGCCCCTTGACCCTGGTGCGGTAGTTGAACACCGGCGGGTCCTCGTGCATGGCGCGCCCGATGCCGTGGCCGATGTAGTCGTCGCTGATGCCGTAGTCGCTGTTCGCCTCGACGTGGTCCTCGACCGCTGCGCCGACATCGCCGAGCTGCTTCGCCGAGGCAAGCGCCGCGATCCCGTCCCAGAGCGCGCCCCGCGTGACATCGCTGAGCCGCTGCCGCTCGGCGGTCGTCGCCGGGTCGCCGCCCGGCACGACGACGGAGATCGCCGCGTCGCCGTGGAAGCCGCCGATCGTCGCGCCGCAGTCGACCGTCACCAGGTCGCCCGGCTCGATCGGCTCGCCGCCGGGGACGCCGTGCACGACGACATCGTTGATGCTGACGCAGAGGGTGTGCTGGTAGCCGGGCTCGAGCTGGAAGTTCGGCACCGCACCGTGCTCGCGGATCACTCGCTCGGCGATGCGATCCAGGTCGAGCGGTGTGGCGCCGACGCGGATCGCGTCGCGCACGGCGGCGAGGGCCAGCGCGGTGATCCTGCCGGGCTCGCGCATCGCCGCGAGCTCGCGCCGCGACTTGTAGAGCGCGCGAGGCCGCATCAGGCGGAGATGCCCCGCTCGGCGAGGCCGACGAGGATGCGCTCGGTGACCTCTTCGACGGAGCCGATGCCGTCGACCTCGAGGACCAGGCCGCGCTCGCCGAAGATCGCGATCAGCGGCGCGGTCTCGCGCTCGTAGACGTCGAGGCGGCGACGGACGACCGACTCGGTGTCGTCGCTCCTGCCCTGCTCCTGCGCGCGCACCATCAGGCGCCGCACGACCTCGTCGCTGTCGGCGACCAGGCGGATGACGGCATCGATCTGCTCGCCGCGGCGCAGGTTGACGCCGTCGAGGAACCCGACCTGGCCGGCCGTGCGCGGGTAGCCGTCGAGGAGGTAGCCGCCCTCGGCGTCGGGCTGCGCGAGCCGATCGTCGATGAGCTCGTTCGTCAACGAGTCGGGCACGTACTCCCCGGCGTCGAGGATCGCCGACACGCGCTGGCCGAGCTCGGTCTGGTCCTTGATGTTCTGCCGGAAGATGTCACCCGTGGAGACGGCGGGCACACCCAGCGTCTCGGCGATCCTGGCTGCTTGCGTTCCTTTGCCCGCGCCGGGCGGGCCCACGATCAGGAGGTTCGACATCTAGCGGATGAGCCCTTCGTAGTGGCGCTGCTGCAGCTGCGCGTCGATCTGCCGGACGGTCTCGAGGCCGACGCCCACGATGATCAGGATCGAGGCGCCGCCGAACGGGAAGTTCTGGTTCGCCCCCACCGTCGACAGGGCGATCAGCGGGATGAGCGCGACGATGCCGAGGTACAGCGAGCCGGGGAGGGTGATGCGCGTGAGCACGTAGTCGAGGTACTCCGCTGTCGGGCGACCGGCTCGGATGCCCGGGATGAAGCCGCCGTACTTCTTCATGTTGTCCGCGACCTCTTCGGGGTTGAAGGTGATCGCGACGTAGAAGTAGGTGAAGCCGACCGTGAGGAAGAAGAACACCAGCATGTACAGCGGTGCGTCGCCGGACGTGAGGTTGGCCTGCACCCACAGCACCCACTCGGGCGGAGCGGAGCCGTCCTGCGGCGTCAGGAACTGCGCGATGAGCATCGGCAGGTAGAGCAGCGACGACGCGAAGATCACCGGGATCACGCCGGCCATGTTGACCTTGATGGGGATGTACGTCGACTGGCCGCCGTACATGCGCCTGCCGACCATGCGCTTGGCGTACTGCACGGGGATGCGGCGCTGCGACTGCTCGACGAACACGACCGCGGCCATGATGAACAGGCCGACGACCAGCACCATGATGAAGGTGCTGACGCCCTGCGTCTGGAAGATCTGGCCGAGCGCGGTCGGGAAGGTCGCCGCGATCGACGTGAAGATGAGCAGCGACATGCCGTTGCCGATGCCGCGCTCGGTGATGAGCTCGCCGAACCACATGATGAGGCCGGTGCCCGCGGTCATGGTGAAGATCATGAGCGTGATCGACCACCACGAGTCGTTCGTCAGCAGGTTCTGGCACTGCGGCAGCGCCGGGCCACCGGTCTGCGAGAACAGCGCGCCCTGGCGCGCGACGGTGATGAGCGTCGTCGACTGCAGCACGGCCAGCGCGATCGTCATGTAGCGCGTGTACTGCGTCAGCTTCGCCTGGCCCTGCTGCCCCTCCTTGTGGAGGGTCTCGAAGTGCGGGATGACCACGCGCAGCAGCTGCGTGATGATCGACGCGGTGATGTAAGGCATGATGCCCAGCGCGAAGATGCTCAGCTGCAGCAGCGCACCGCCGGAGAACAGGTTGACCAGCTGGTACAGCCCGGTCGCCGTCTGGTTCGCTGCGATGCACTCCTGCACGTTGCCGTAGTCGACGAACGGTGCGGGGATGAACGACCCGAACCGGAACAGCGTCACGATGGCGAGCGTGAAGATGATCTTCCGACGCAGGTCTCGCGTCTTGAAGATTCGTGCGATGGCACTGAACACGTGCAGCCTTCCAGAGAATGGCAATCGGGGCGGTCCGCGAACGGACCGCCCCTCAGCCTACTTACTTGACCGAACCGCCTGCGGCCACGATCTTCTGCTCAGCAGCGGCCGACACCTTGTCGACGGCGACCGTGAGCGCGACCGTGAGCTCGCCGCCGGCGAGCACCTTGACGAGCTGGTTCTTGCGAACCGCGCCCTTGGCGACCAGCTCCGCGACGGTGACCTCGCCGCCGTTCGGGAACAGCGACTGCAGCTGCCCGACGTTGACGACCTGGTACTCGGTGCGGAACGGGTTCTTGAACCCGCGCAGCTTGGGCGTGCGCATGACGCTCGTGAGCTGTCCACCCTCGAAACCGGGGCGGACCTGGTAGCGGGCCTTCGAGCCCTTCGTGCCTCGACCGGCCGTCTTGCCCTTCGATGCCTCACCGCGACCGACGCGCGTGCGGGCGGTCTTCGCGCCCGGCGCGGGCCGGAGGTGGTGCACCTTGAGCGACGGGAGGTCGGTCGACTCGTTCTTGTCAGTCATTCTGGATCTCCTCGACCTTGACGAGGTGCCGAACCGTGTTGACGTAGCCGCGGTTCTGCTGGTTGTCCTCGCGCTCGACCGTCTGGCCGATGCGCTTGAGTCCCAGCGACCGCAGCGTGTCGCGCTGGTTCTGCTTCTCGCTGATCACGGACTTCGTCTGCGTGATCTTCAGCTTGCTCACTTGGATGCCGCCTTCGCGATCTCGGCCTCGTGCTTCGTGTGCTCCGCCTCGGCACGGAGCAGGCGCTCCGGCACGACACGGTCCACGTCGAGACCACGACGGGCGGCGACGGCGCGCGGCTCTTCGAGCATGCGCAGCGCCTCCACCGTCGCGTGGACGATGTTGATGGAGTTGGACGAGCCGAGCGACTTGCTCAGCACGTCGTGGATGCCAGCGCACTCGAGCACGGCACGCACCGGACCACCCGCGATGACGCCGGTACCGGCGGCAGCGGGGCGCAGGAGCACGACGCCGGCTGCGGCCTCGCCCTGCACCGGGTGCGGGATCGTCTTGGCGATGCGGGGGACGCGGAAGAAGTTCTTCTTCGCCTCCTCGACGCCCTTCGAGATGGCCGTCGGGACCTCACGGGCCTTGCCGTAGCCAACGCCGACCATGCCATCGCCGTCACCCACGACCACGAGGGCCGTGAAGCTGAAGCGGCGACCGCCCTTGACGACCTTCGAGACGCGGTTGATCGTCACGACGCGCTCGAGGAACTGGTTCTCCGTGCGGTCGTCGCGTCGACCGCGCTCGTTGCGCGTGCCGCGGTCGCGGCTGCCGCGACGCTGCTCGCGGGGCTCGTCGCGGTGGTCGGCCGACTGGCCGGCCTCGGCCGCGGGAGCGCCTGCAGCAGCCTGCTGCGTGGTGTCCGTCACCTGCGTGTCCTTGTTCTCTTCGCTCACAGTCCCAGCCCTGCCTCTCGTGCGCCGTCGGCGATCGCGGCGACGCGACCGGCGTAGCGGTTGCCGCCGCGGTCGAAGACGACCGACTCGACGCCTGCTGCCTTCGCGCGCTCTGCGATCAGCTCGCCGACGCGCGTGGCCTTGGCCGTCTTGTCGCCGTCGAGCGCACGGAGGTCAGCCTCCATGGTCGACGCCGATGCGACGGTGATGCCCTGCGAGTCGTCGACGATCTGCACGAAGACGTGGCGTGCCGAGCGGGTGACGACCATGCGCGGCACCAGAGCGGTGCCGACGACCTTCTTGCGGAGGCGTGCGTGACGACGGCCGCGGGCAGCCGACTTGCTCTTGCCTCGGGTACCGATGCCCATCACTTACCAGCCTTTCCAGCCTTGCGGCGGATCTGCTCGCCTGCGTAGCGCACACCCTTGCCCTTGTAGGGCTCGGGCTTGCGCAGCTTGCGGAGATTCGCGGCCACTTCGCCGACAGCCTGCTTCGAGATGCCGGTGACGGTGACCTTGTTGTTGCCCTCGACCGTGAACGAGATGCCAGCGGGCGGCTCGATGTTGATCGGGTGCGAGTAGCCGAGCGCGAACTCGAGGCCCGTGCCCTTCGCCTGCACGCGGTAGCCGGTGCCGACGACCTCGAGCGACTTCGAGTAGCCCTCGGTCACGCCGACGATGTCGTTGGCGATCAGGGTGCGGGTGAGGCCGTGGAGCGAACGCGACTCGCGCTCGTCATCGGGCCGGGTGACCTGCACCTGGCCGTCGGCGATCTCGACCTCGATCGGCGATGCGATGCGGGTCGTGAGCTCGCCCTTGGGGCCCTTGACGGTGACGACGTCGTCGTTCACCGAGATGTCGACTCCCGAGGGGATGTCGATGGGGAGACGTCCGATTCGTGACATGTCAGATCACCACACGTAAGCGAGGACTTCCCCGCCCACGCCCTTCTGCTCGGCCTCACGGTCGGTGAGGAGCCCGGAGCTCGTGGACAGGATGGCAACGCCGAGGCCGCCGTGCACCTGGGGGATCTCCGTCGATCGCGCGTAGACGCGCAGACCGGGCTTGGAGACCCGCTTCAGGCCGGCGAGCGCGCGCTCGCGGTTCGGGCCGTACTTGAGGCTCAGCGTCAGCGACTTGCCGACGCGTGCGTCCTCGACCTTCCAGCTCGAGATGAAGCCTTCACGCTCGAGGATCTCAGCGATGTTGGCCTTCAGGTTCGACGACGGCAGCGTGACCTCGTCGTGCATCGCCGTGTTGGCGTTGCGCAGACGCGTCAGCATGTCGGCGACCGGGTCGGTCATCGTCATGGGTGTTTCTCCATTCTGGTTTCGCTGCCCGTTCCACGGACAGCGACCTTGAAGTCAGCTCGGCGCCGACGGCGCCGATGGGGTCAGGACTCGTTCGACTCGCTCTTGAACGGGAAGCCGAGCGCCTTCAGCAGCGCGCGACCCTCGTCATCCGACTTCGCCGTCGTGACGACGGTGATGTCGAAGCCGCGGACGCGGTCGATCTTGTCCTGGTCGATCTCGTGGAACACGGACTGCTCCGCGAGGCCGAACGTGTAGTTGCCATTGCCGTCGAACTGCTGCGGGCTGAGCCCGCGGAAGTCGCGGATGCGCGGGAGCGCGAGCGTCAGCAGACGGTCGAGGAACTCCCACATGCGGTCGCCACGCAGCGTGACGTGGGCGCCGATCGGCATGCCGTCACGCAGCTTGAACTGCGCGATCGACTTCTTGGCGGCGGTGACCTTCGGCTTCTGGCCGGTGATCTGCGTGAGGTCGCGGATGGCCCCATCGATCACCTTCGAGTCGCGCGCGGCCTCGCCGACGCCCGTGTTGACGACGATCTTGGTCAAGCCAGGCACCTGCATGACGTTGGTGAAGCCGAACTCCTCCTGGAGCTGCTTCACGATCGTCTCGCGGTACTGCTGCTTGAGCCTGGGCAGGCGCACAGCGGTGTCAGTCATTGCTCTTGATCTCCTTGCCCGACTTCGTCGCGACGCGGACCTTCTGCGGGATCGAGACGCCGTTCTTCTCGACGTTCTTGACCTCGGCGCGGACGCGCGTCGGCTTCTTCGTCTCGGGGTCGACGAGCGCGACGTTCGACACGTGGATCGGGGCCTCGTGGGTCTCGATGCCACCCGTGCGGGTGCCGCGGTTGGTCTGGCCGACCTTGATGTGCTTGGTGACGAGGTTGATGCCCTCGACGATCACTCGGTCCTGCTCGATGAGGACCTCGAGGACGCGACCGGTCTTGCCACGGTCACCGCCGCGCGCCTCGCGCGCTCCGGCGATGACCTGCACGAGGTCGCCCTTCTTGATGCTGGCCATGGGTCAGATCACCTCCGGTGCGAGCGACACGATCTTCATGAAGCGCTTGTCGCGGAGCTCGCGACCGACGGGTCCGAAGATGCGAGTGCCGCGGGGGTCGCCATCCGTCTTCAGGATGACGGCTGCGTTCTCGTCGAACTTGATGTACGAGCCATCGGTGCGACGCGTCGACTTCACGGTGCGGACGACGACGGCCTTGACCACGTCGCCCTTCTTGACGTTGCCGCCGGGGATGGCATCCTTGACCGTGGCCACGATGGTGTCACCGAGGCCGGCGTAGCGACGGCCGGAGCCGCCGAGCACGCGAATGGTCAGGAGCTCCTTGGCGCCGGTGTTGTCGGCAACCTTGATGCGAGATTCCTGCTGAATCATTTGTCTTGATCTCCTTCGAGGCCGAGGCCTACTTGGCCTTCTCGAGGATCTCGACGACGCGCCACCGCTTGGTGGCGGACGTCGGACGGGTCTCTGCGATCAGGACGCGGTCGCCGATGCCGGCGGCGTTCTGCTCATCGTGCGCCTTCACCTTCGAGGACTTGCGCAGCACCTTGCCGTACAGCGGGTGCTTCACGCGGTCCTCGACCTCGACGACGACGGTCTTGTCCATCTTGTCGGAGGTGACGAAGCCGATGCGCGACTTGCGGTAGCCGCGCTGGACGCTCTCGTCCCCCTGCTGCTCGGTGGTAGCCATCAGTTGTCCTCAGCCTTCTGGTCATTCTCAGAAGCCTGGGCCTCGTCGGCCTTCTTCGACTTCTTCTTGTCCGCAGGCTTCTCGACGGGCGCCGGGGAGGCGCTGATGCCGAGCTCGCGCTCACGGATCACGGTGTACAGCCGCGCGATGTCGCGCTTCACAGCCCGGAGGCGGCCGTGCGAATCCAGCTGGCCGGTGGCCGACTGGAAGCGCAGGTTGAACAGCTCTTCCTTGGCCCGCTTCAGCTCGACGACGAGTCGTTCGTCATCGAGGGTGGCGAGCTCGGCGGGCATGAGCTCCTTGGAACCGATCGCCATTATGCGTCAGCCTCCTCGCGCTTGATGATGCGTGCCTTGAGCGGCAGCTTGTGAATGGCTCGCGTCATCGCCTCACGCGCGAGCTCCTCTTCGACACCGGCGACCTCGAACAGGACGCGGCCCGGCTTGACGTTCGCGACCCACCACTCGGGCGAGCCCTTGCCGGAACCCATGCGGGTCTCGGCAGGCTTCTTCGTCAGCGGACGGTCGGGGTAGATGTTGATCCACACCTTGCCGCCACGCTTGATGTGACGCGTCATGGCGATACGTGCGGCCTCGATCTGGCGGTTCGTGACATACGCAGGCGTCAGGGCCTGGATGCCGTAGTCACCGAAGGACACTGCCGTGCCGCCGGTGGCCTGGCCACGACGCTTCGGGTGGTGCTGCTTGCGGTGCTTGACTCGACGGGGAATAAGCATTACTTCGCCTCTGCTCCTGCTGCAGCCGGAGCTGCGTCACGACGGGGTCCACGACGCTCGCGCTGCGGCGACTTCTGGTTCGCCTGCTCGCGGGCGAGCTCGCGGTTGGTGAGCTCACCGTTGTAGATCCAGACCTTCACGCCGATGCGACCGAAGGTCGTCTTGGCCTCGTAGAAGCCGTAGTCGATGTTCGAGCGGAGCGTGTGCAGGGGCACGCGGCCCTCGCGGTACTGCTCGCTGCGGCTCATCTCGGCGCCGCCGAGGCGGCCGGAGACCTTGATCTTGACGCCCTTGGCGCCGGCGCGCTGCGCCGACTGCAGGCCCTTGCGCATCGCGCGGCGGAATGCCACACGAGCGCTGAGCTGCTCGGCGATGCCCTGCGCGACGAGCTGCGCCGAGCCCTCGGGGTTCTTGACCTCGAGGATGTTCAGCTGGATCTGCTTGCCGGTGAGCTTCTCGAGGTCGGCGCGGATGCGCTCTGCCTCGGCGCCGCGGCGACCGATCACGATGCCCGGGCGGGCGGTGTGGATGTCGACGCGGACGCGGTCCTTGGTGCGCTCGATCTCGATGCGGGCGACGCCGGCGCGGTCGAGGCTGGTCGTCAGCATCTTGCGGATGCGGATGTCCTCAGCCACGTAGTCGGCGTAGCGCTGGCCCGGCTTCGTCGACTCGGCGAACCAACGCGACACGTGGTCGGTGGTGATGCCGAGGCGGAAGCCGTACGGGTTGACCTTCTGTCCCATTACTTCTCGTCCTCCGTGGTCGGCGTCGCGAGCACGACGGTGATGTGGCTCGTCCGCTTGTTGATGCGGAATGCGCGACCCTGTGCACGCGGGCGGAATCGCTTGAGCGTGGTGCCCTCATCGACGAAGACGCGGGACACGTACAGGTCCTGCTCGTCGAGGAACTCGTTCGCAGCGTCAGCCTTGACCCGAGCGTTGGCCACCGCCGAGGCGACGAGCTTGTACACGGGCTCCGAGGCGCCCTGCGGGGCGAACTTCAGGATCGCGAGGGCCTCTTCGGCCTGCTTGCCGCGGATCATGTCGACGACGCGGCGGGCCTTCTGAGGGGTCACGCGGATGTGACGAACGCGAGCGATCGACTCAACCATTGCCTTCTCCTTCTTCCGTCACCGCGCTTAGCGGCGACGGCCCTTCTTGTCGTCCTTCACGTGTCCACGGAAGGTGCGGGTGGGCGCGAACTCGCCCAGCTTGTGACCGACCATCGTCTCAGTGACGAAGACCGGGATGTGCTTGCGACCGTCGTGAACGGCGATCGTGTGGCCAAGCATGGCCGGGACGATCATCGAACGGCGCGACCACGTCTTGATGACGTTCTTGCTCTTGGCCTCGTTCTGCCGAACCACCTTGGTGAGGAGGTGGTCGTCGACGAACGGACCCTTCTTGAGGCTGCGGGGCATCGGACTCTCCTACTAGCGCTTCTTCTTGCCGGTCGAACGGCGACGGACGATGAGCTTGTCACTCGGCTTGTTGGGGCGGCGGGTGCGACCCTCGGCCTGACCCCACGGGCTGACGGGGTGGCGGCCACCGCTCGTCTTGCCCTCGCCACCACCGTGCGGGTGGTCGACCGGGTTCATCGCGACACCACGGACCGTCGGGCGGACGCCCTTCCAGCGCTTGCGGCCGGCCTTGCCCCAGTTGATGTTCGACTGCTCGGCGTTGCCGACCTCGCCGATCGTGGCGCGGCAGCGCGCATCGACGTTGCGGATCTCGCCCGACGGCAGACGCAGCTGCACGTAGGGGCCATCCTTCGCCACCAGACGCACCGAGGCGCCAGCCGAGCGGGCCATCTTGGCACCGCCGCCGGGGCGGAGCTCCACAGCGTGGATCACCGTACCGGTGGGGATGTTGCGCATCGGCAGGTTGTTGCCGGGCTTGATGTCGGCGCCTGCACCGGACTCCACCACGTCGCCCTGACCGAGCTTGGTCGGAGCCAGGATGTAGCGCTTCGTGCCGTCCTCGAAGTGCAGCAGCGCGATGCGCGCCGTGCGGTTGGGGTCGTACTCGATGTGCGCGACGCGGGCGTTCACGCCGTCCTTGTCATTGCGACGGAAGTCGATGACGCGGTACTGGCGCTTGTGACCGCCACCGATGTGACGCGTCGTGATGCGTCCGGTGTTGTTGCGGCCGCCGGTCTTCGGCAGCGGGCGAAGCAGCGACTTCTCGGGCGTCGATCGGGTGATCTCAGCGAAGTCTGCGACGGACGAGCCTCGACGACCCGGGGTCGTCGGCTTGTACTTGCGAATAGCCATGTTCTCGTTCCTTCAGTCCTCAGCCGACAGCCGTGAAGATGTCGATCGAACCGGACTTCAGCTTCACGATGGCGCGCTTGGTGTCCTTGCGCTTGCCAGTGCCGAAGCGGGTGCGGCGCGTCTTGCCGACGCGATTGAGGGTGTTGACGCGCTCCACCTTGACGCCGAAGATCTTCTCGATCGCGAGCTTGATCTCGGTCTTCGAGGCGCGGGGATCGACCTCGAAGGTGTAGCTGCCCATGTCGATGAGCGCGTAGCTCTTCTCCGACACGATCGGTCGGATGATGACGTCGCGCGGGTCCTTGTTGTAGCCGCTCATCAGTTGTCCTTCTCTGCCTTGTCGGCCTTCGCGGCCTTGCCGGCCTCGACGAAGCCTGCGGCCTCAGCGGCCTCGGCGTCGCGGAACCACACCTCGGCCTCGGTCTGCGCGTACCAGCGGCCCTCGGGGCGGTGGTACTTCTTCGAGCTGGCGTTGCCCTTGATCTCGAAGCCCTCGGGAGCCGAGCCGTCCTCGAGCGGGGCGTGCGAGCCCGGTCCGAAGTCGGCAGCGGCAGCGGCCGGTGCCTCGTCGGCGGTCTCAGCCGGCGCAGCGGCAGGCTGCTCGGTCTTGGCGGCCTTCGCGGCACCCTTGGGGGCTGCGGCGGCGACCTCGACCGACGACCCGGTCTTCGCGGCGACGAACGCCTCGAAGGCGGTCGTCGAGAAGACGATGTCGTCGCTCACGAGCACGTCGTAGGCGTTGAGCTGGTCCCAGGGGAGCACGTGGACCTCTGCGAGGTTGCGCACCGACAGGAACGCGGTCTCCTCGGAGCGGTCCAGCACCAGCAGCACGTTCTTCACGACGCCGAGCGCCGCGAAGGTGTCGACGGCCGTGCGGGTGCTGGGCGCCTCGGACGAGAACGCCGAGATCACGTGCAGGTGGCCACCGCGTGCGCGGTCCGAGAGTGCGCCGAGGAGTGCTGCGGCGATCATCTTCTTGGGGGTGCGCTGCGAGTAGTCGCGCGGCGTCGGGCCGTGGACGATGCCACCGCCGCGGTGCTGCGGCATCCGGATCGAGCCCTGACGGGCGCGGCCCGTGCCCTTCTGCTTGAACGGCTTCGCACCGGAGCCGGAGACCTCGCCGCGACCCTTGGTCGAGTGCGTGCCCTGGCGTGCGGCAGCGAGCTGCGCGACGACCACCTGGTGGATCAGCGGAACGTTCGTCTGGACGTCGAAGATGCTCGCGGGCAGCTCGACCGAGCCTGCCTGCTCGCCCTTGGCGTCGACGATGGCGACCTGTGCAGTCATGCTCAGGCTCCCTTCACAGCGTTGCGGACGTACACGAGACGACCACGGGCGCCGGGAACGGCTCCCTTGACGAGCATGAGTCCCTGCTCGGCGTCGACGGCGTGGATCGTGAGGTTCAGCACCGACACGCGGTCCGTGCCCATGCGACCCGGCATGCGCTTGCCGCGGAAGACGCGGCTGGGCGTGGCCGAGGCACCGATGGAGCCGGGCTTGCGGTGGTTGCGGTGGGCACCGTGCGATGCCGAGACGCCAGCGAAGTTGTGGCGCTTCATGACACCGGCGAAGCCCTTGCCCTTGGAGGTGCCGACGACGTCGACCTTCTGACCGGCGGCGAACAGGTCGACTGCCAGCTCCTGGCCGAGCTCGTACTCAGCGGCGTTGTCGGTGCGCACCTCGGTGAGGTGGCGGCGCGGCGTGACGCCAGCGGCGTCGAAGTGACCGGCGGCAGGCTTGGTGACCTTGCGCGGGTCGATCTGGCCGGCGGCGATCTGGATGGCTGCGTAGCCGTCCTTCTCGGGCGTGCGGATCTGCGTGACCACGTTCGGCGTGATCTCGAGCACCGTGACGGGGACGAGCTTGTTCTGCTCATCCCACACCTGGGTCATCCCGAGCTTCTTGCCGAGCAGGCCGCGAGTCGTCGTGATCTTCGACATGGCGTTCCTTAAAGCTTGATCTCGATGTTGACGTCAGCGGGCAGGTCGAGGCGCATGAGCGAGTCGACTGCCTTCGGCGTCGGGTCGATGATGTCGATGAGTCGCTTGTGCGTGCGCTTCTCGAAGTGCTCGCGGCTGTCCTTGTACTTGTGAGGTGACCGGATCACCACGACCACGTTCTTCTCGGTCGGCAGCGGCACGGGGCCCACTACCGTCGCGCCCGCACGGGTCACGGTGTCGACGATCTTGCGCGCCGACGAGTCGATGACCTCGTGGTCGTACGACTTCAGTCGGATGCGGATCTTCTGTCCCGCCATGGCTGACTCTCTTCCTGTCGACGCAGCTGTTCTGGGCTGCTCGCAACGCACTCTCGAGTGCACCGCTGTTCTTCTGTCAATGCCCGCAAGGGGCGCGCGCCGCTGTCGCGCACGGCAGTGCCATGCTCGACTTCGGCGAAGTTCCTGTTGGAGCTGCCCGCGGCCCAGGATCGAGATCGACCTGTGCACAGCCAGAGCAGTGAGCGACGTGAACCGTCGCGTTTGCAACCTCACGATTCTCGCACGGAAGCGGATGTCCGTGCAACCCGGGCGTGTCGCGCCGGTCATGCGCGGGACGGCGGGGGCGGGACGCTCGCCCCGCCCCCGCTCGCGCAGCTGCTAGTGGTGGTCCTGCGCGTCCTGCGCGTCGCGCGCGTCCTGCTGGCCGACGAAGCCATCGGCGTGCTCCTGCGCGCGGTCGGTGTGCTCGGCGAACTTGCCGCCGGTCACCTTGTCGAAGCCGTCACCGCCAGCCTGGATGGCCTGGTCGCTGTGCTGCTCGCCCTGCTCGCTGTTCAGCGCGTCCTTGCCCTTGTTGACGAGATCGTCGAAGCCCATGCGGCATTCCTTCCGTCGGTGCCGCGCGGACCGCGGCGCTCGTGGCCACCAAAGCACACGCGCACCACGCCCGCTACCGGTGACCGGTCAGACGACGCGGCGTCCTGCCTGCCAGACGGCGGCAGTGAGCGGCACTCCCGGTCGGTAGGCGAGGTGCGTGATCGACGGCGCTGCGAGCACCTGCAGGTCGGCCCGCGCGCCGGGTCGGATGCGGCCCAGCGGCAGTCGCGGGTTCCCGGCGCGGTCGATGGTCGCCTCCTCCCGCTGCAGCGCCACGGCGCCGCCCAGCGTCGCCGCGCGCACCGCCTCCTCGACGGTGAGGCCCATCTGCAGCACCGCGGTCGCGACGCAGAAGGCCATCGAGGTGGTGTAGCTCGTCCCCGGGTTGCAGTTCGTCGCGATCGCGAGCACGGCACCGGCGTCGACGAGCCGCCTGGCGGGTGCCAGCGGCATGCGCGTCGACAGATCGCACGCCGGCAGCACCGTGGCGACCGTGCCACGGCGACCGACGGCGCCGGCGGGCGAGCCCGGCGCGCGCCGCCAGGAGCCCGCGAGCATCCCCACCTCATCGTCTGTGAGGAAGGCCACGTGGTCGACGCTCGCGGCGCCGAGCTCGACGGCGAGCCGCACCCCGGGTCCCTGGCCCAGCTGGTTGCCGTGCACGCGCACGGCGAGCCCTGCGGCACGCCCGGCCTCGAGCACCCGGCGCGACTGCGCCTCGTCGAAGGCGCCGCGCTCGCAGAAGACATCGATCGCGTCGGCGTGCGGGGAGACCGCGTCGAGCATCTCCCCGGCGACCAGGTCGACGTAGGCATCCGGTGCTGAGCCCTCTGGCACGAGGTGCGCGCCGAGGAAGGTGACGGAGTCCGCGCGCACTCCGGCGATGCGCGCACTGCGCAGCTCGTCGGCCACCGTGAGCCCGTAGCCCGTCTTGGTCTCGAACGCGGTGGTGCCGCCGCGCAGCATCTCGTCGGCCAGCCGGTCGAGGTTGTCGGCCAGCTGCTCGTCGGTCGCGGCGCGCGTGGCTGCCACGGTCACGCCGATGCCGCCGGCGGCATACGCCTGCCCCGCCATGCGCGACTCGAACTCCGCGGTGCGATCGCCTGCGAACACCAGGTGGGTGTGGCTGTCGACCCAGCCGGGCAGCACGGCGCGTCCGTCGACATCCACGCGCTCGTCGGCGGCCGGGGCCGCGGCCGCCTCGCCCACCCACACGATCTCGGGCCCGTCCACGACGAGCGCCGCAGCGTGCAGGCGACCGAGCGCGTCGTCATTGGTGGTGAGCTCACCGATGCCGGTGATGAGCGTTGCCATCAGGCACCCGCCGATGCCGCGTGCGCGCCGGGCTGCCACGCGTCGGCGTGCTCGAGCAGGTCCGCCGCGAGCAGCGCTCCGCCTCCGACGGTGAACGTGACCGCTGCCTCGATGTCGCGGGCGAGGAACCGGTCGGGGCCGACGCCGGGCACCAACTGCCGCAGCGCCTCGATGACGCGTCCGGTGCGCGGCCCAGCCGACTGCTCGCGCAGCTCGATGCCGCGGGAGGCGGTCATCAGCTCGATCGCGAGCACCCGTCCGAGCCCGTCGACTGCACGCCTCAGCTTGCGCGCCGCGCCCCAGCCCATCGAGACGTGATCCTCCTGCATGGCGCTGGAGGGGATCGAGTCGACCGACGCCGGGGCGGCAAGGCGCTTCAGCTCGGAGACGATCCCAGCCTGGGTGTACTGCGCGATCATCAACCCGGAGTCGACGCCGGGGTCGCCGGCGAGGAACGGCGGGAGCCCGAACGAGCGCGCGGGGTCGAGGAAGCGGTCGCTGCGGCGCTCGCTCATGGAGGCCACGTCGGCGATCGAGATGGCGAGGAAGTCGAGCGCCGCCGCGACCGGAGCGCCGTGGAAGTTGCCGTTCGAGACCACACGCCCATCGGGCAGCACCACGGGGTTGTCGATCGCGCTGGCCAGCTCGATCTCGGCCACGCGCGCCGCATGGGCGGCGGTGTCGCGTGCGGTGCCGTGCACCTGCGGTGCGCACCGCAGCGAGTACGCGTCCTGCACGCGCGTGTCCTCCGGGCCCTTGTGGCTCGCCACGATGGGACTGCCCGCGAGCAGCGCGGCGATGTTCCGTGCGCTCGCCAGCTGACCCGGGTGGGGGCGCAGCGCCATGAGCTCCTCGGCGAACGGCGCGTCCGTGCCCAGCAGCCCCTCGACGCTCATGGCCGCCGTGAGGTCGGCCGTGTCCAGCAGCTTGTCGAGGTCGGCGAGTGCGAGGCACAGCATCGCGAGCATGCCGTCGGTGCCGTTGACGAGCGCGAGGCCCTCCTTCTCGGCCAGCGTCACCGGCGCGAGGCCGGCGCGATCGAGTGCGGCCGCTGCGTCCATCGTCTCGCCATCGATCTCCACCACGCCCTCGCCCATAGCTGCGAGCGCGACGTGCGACAGGGGCGCGAGGTCGCCGGAGCAGCCGAGCGAGCCGTACTCGCCGATGACCGGCGTGATGCCGGCGTTGAGCATGCCCGCGTAGAGCGCTGCCGTCGCGCGCCGGATGCCGGTGCGTCCCGTGGCGAGCGTCTGCAGCCGCAGCAGCATGAGGCCGCGCACGACCTCGCGCTCCACTGCTTCGCCGCTCGAGGCGGCGTGCGAGCGGATGAGCGACTGCTGCAGGCGCGTGCGGTCCTCCGGTGCGATCGCGGTGTTGGCGAGCGCCCCGAAGCCGGTCGAGATCCCGTAGTGCGGCCGAGGGTCGGCCGCCAGGTCGTCGATGACCGCGCGCGCGGCGTCGATGTGCGTGAGCGCGGCTGCGCTCAGCTCGACGGCGGCATCGAAGCGCGCGACCTGCACGACCTCGTGTCGGGTGAGGGGGGCGTCTCCGATGACCACTGGCATGGCCCCATTCCACCGGTCCGGCCAGCGCGCCGCATCGGCGTGCACCACACTGGTGTCTGAGATCTCAGACCGACGGCCGGCTCGACGCGTGCCGCCTCGATCGTGGCCGAGAGGACGAGTGATGGGGATGCCCAGGATGCCGGCGGCGCGCGGCGCGCTCCGCGTGCTCGCGCTGCTGGCGGAGCAGACGGGCCCGGTGCGGGCCGCGACCATCGCGCGCACCCTCGACCTGCCGCGCTCCAGCACCTACCAGCTGCTGCAGGTGATGCGCGATGAGGGCTTCCTCGTGCACTACCCGGAGCTCGGCGCCTGGGGTCCGAGCGCCCGCGTGCAGCAGATCGGTTCGCGCGTCGCTGCCGCGACCCGGCTCCAGCTGCTCGCGCAGCCGATCCTCGACCGTCTCGTGCGTGGCGCTCGGGTGCCGACGACGAGCCACCTCGCGGTGCTGGCCGGTCGCGACGTCGCCTACGCCGGCCGCGGCGAGCAGCCCAGGTCGCCGGCGACCGTATCCAGTGTCGGGGTGCGGCTGCCAGCGGTGCGCACGGCGACCGGCAGGGCGATGCTCGCCGCGCTCAGCGCCGAGCAGGTGCGTGCCCTGATCCCCCACGATCGCGACCTGGCGGGCGAGCGGCCCGCGACCCGCGCTGCGCTCACGACCCTGCTCGCGGGGGTGCGGCGGCGCGGCTGGGCACGCGAGGACGGTGAGGTCGATGCCTCCTACGGCTCCGTCGCCGCCGCGGCGCGCGACGCGGCCGGCTACCCCGCCGCGGCCGTCGGCCTGACATTCCGGCAGGCGGCCCTCGACCCCGCCGACTGGGAGTCGCTCGGCGCCCAGTGCGCAGCAGCCGCCGCCGAGCTCACACAGCGGCTCGGCGGCGGCTGATGCACGGTCAGACCGGTCGTTCGTCTGCGTCGGGCCCCTGCGGCTCCGAGGCAGCCAGCGCCGCCGCGGAGGCGTCGTCCGGCTCGAACTCCGGCTGCGCCATCGCGTGCGCCCGATCGATCACGTCCTGCGCGCGATCGGCCTGCTCCTCGTAGGACGCGCCGGTCGCGTCGTCGACGAAGTTCTGGCTGCCATCGACATCGATCCCCGGCAGCTCGACGTCGGGCCCGTCGTCGTCGCGACGATCGTCCACCGGCGGCTCAGCGTTCGCCATCTCCCACCTCCGTGCTCGTCGGGCGGCCGGTGCGCCGCCCACCGCCAGCACATCATGCCGGCGCTCGATCGGCAACGCCGCGATCCCGCGGCGGCGCACGCAGTGGCACGCTGGTCGGCGTCAGCCGAGCCGCGTCTCGATCGGGGTGGCGTTCGAGAACAGGTCGTGCACCGGGCAGTGCGCATCGACCACGCGGCGGAGCTCCTCGTAGCGCGCCCGCTCGTCGGGCCCGTCGATGTCGACGACGATGCGGACGCCTCGGAATCCGGGCCGCACGTCATCGGCGCCGAACAGCCCGCGCACGTCGAGGTCGCCCTCCGCGCGCAGCGCCAGTCGGTCGATCGTCAGGCCCAGCCGCTGCGCGTAGAGCCGGTAGACCACGGTCTGGCACCCGAGCAGCGCTCCGAGCGCGAGCTCCACGGGGCTCGCGCCCGCGTCGTCGCCCGCGAGACCCGCGGGCTCGTCGATGACGAACTCGTGCCGACCGGCGCGCACGCGCGTGGCGACGGCTCCCTCGGCAGTGCCGGCGGCGGTGAAGACGAGGCTGGCGTGCGACACGTCGGCCGCGAGGCGCTCGCCCCACGCATGCTCTGCGGCGGTCAGCCGCTCGGCGCGCTCCGCGTCGGTGATGCGGATGGCGGGTGCTGCGGTGATGGTCATGATGGCTCCTGTCGGTCGGAGTCATCACGCTATGAGCCGCATCGCCGATCCCGCAGGGTGCCGCGTCACGCGGCGACGCGCGGCGTCACGGGGCGTCATGCGGTGTCGTGGCGCGGGACGCAGGCGTCAGAGCAGGCCGTCGATCAGCCACCAGACGCCGACCACCAGCTGCGCGACGGCGATGATGAGCGCCACCGAGACCAGGGTCACGTGCACCGTCAGGAAGCGCGTCGGCCTGCCGTGCGCATCCCGCGCGCGCTCGTCGTCCGCCACTCGGCGCAGGAAGGCGGGCCAGACGAGCAGGCTGAAGCCGGCGCCCACGAGCAGCAGGATCGCCCCGACCGCACCGACGGGATCGGTCATCGGGCCGGGTCGTCCGAGCGAGCGCTCGCGATCTGGATCAGCTGCCGCAGCACCGCTTCGTCGATCTGCTCGAGCCGCTTGACGTAGACGCACCCGGCGCCCTCGGTGTACGAGCCGAGCCGGGGCAGCAGTGCGGCACCTGCAGGCGAATCCTTCAGCCCGTAGAGCGAGAGGGCGCCCTTGCGGGGCGAGAAGCCGACCTTCGGCCACTCCCCCTCCGTGCGCGACGTCTTCGAGGGCGAGACGTAGTGGAAGCTGCCGAAGCCGACGATCGACGGGCCCCAGAGCACCGGCTCCTCACCGGTCTCCTCGCGCATGATCTGCAGCAGGCGCCGCCCGTCGACCGCGCGCTGCGCGGGCTGCGCCGCGTCGATGAACGCGTCGACATCCGCGTCGGTCGGTCTGGTCTTCGCCTCGGCCATGCACCCATGATGCACCCTCGCGTGCGTGGTCGGCGCGGCGCACGGCTGGGGCGGGGGCGGGGGCTCCCGCGCATGCAGAAAGGGCCCCGCCGAAGCGGGGCCCTTCCAGTGCAGTCAGCTGACTACTTGACGATCTTCGTGACCGTGCCGGCGCCGACGGTGCGGCCACCCTCACGGATGGCGAAGCCGAGGCCCTCCTCCATGGCGATCGGCTGGATCAGCTCGACCGACATGTCGGTGGTGTCGCCGGGCATGACCATCTCGGTGCCCTCGGGCAGCGAGATGACGCCGGTGACGTCGGTGGTGCGGAAGTAGAACTGCGGGCGGTAGTTCGTGAAGAACGGGTTGTGACGGCCACCCTCGTCCTTGGCGAGGATGTACGCCGTGCCCTCGAAGTTCGTGTGCGGCGTGACCGAGCCCGGCTTCACGACGACCTGGCCGCGCTCGACGTCCTCGCGCTTGGTGCCGCGGAGGAGCAGACCACAGTTCTCGCCGGCCCATGCCTCGTCGAGCTGCTTGTGGAACATCTCGATACCGGTGACGGTGGTCTTCTGCGTCGCACGGATGCCGACGATCTCGACCTCCGAGTTGATCGCGAGCGTGCCGCGCTCGGCGCGGCCCGTGACGACCGTGCCACGGCCGGTGATCGTGAAGACGTCCTCGATCGGCATGAGGAACGGCTTGTCGCGGTCGCGGACCGGGTCCGGGATGTGGTCGTCAGCGGCCTGCATGAGCTCGAGGACCGCGTCGACCCACTTCTCTTCGCCCTCGAGCGCCTTCAGCGCCGAGACGCGGATGACGGGAGCGTTGTCGCCGTCGAAGTCCTGGCTCGAGAGCAGCTCGCGAACCTCGAGCTCGACGAGCTCCAGGATCTCCTCGTCCTCGACCATGTCGGACTTGTTGAGCGCGACCATCAGGTAGGGAACGCCGACCTGCTTCGCGAGCAGCACGTGCTCGCGCGTCTGCGCCATGGGGCCGTCGGTGGCGGCGACCACGAGGATCGCGCCGTCCATCTGGGCCGCACCCGTGATCATGTTCTTGATGTAGTCAGCGTGACCGGGGGCGTCGACGTGCGCGTAGTGGCGCTTCGGCGTCTCGTACTCGATGTGCGAGATGTTGATCGTGATGCCGCGCTGGCGCTCCTCGGGAGCGGAGTCGATGGTCGCGAAGTCGCGCTGCACGTTGGTCGCCGACGGGTACTTGTCAGCAAGGACCTTCGAGATGGCAGCCGACAGCGTCGTCTTGCCGTGGTCGACGTGACCGATCGTTCCGATGTTGACGTGCGGCTTGGTCCGCTCGAACTTGGCCTTAGCCACTGTGTCCTCCTAGGACTGTTCTCGTGAGTGCACCGCCGCGACTGCGACGGTCCTTCGGGGTGGTGTTGATCTATCGTACTTCGGCGACGGATGCAGAGAAAACCGAAGCCTATGACGGTGGCCGTCGGGGCGCCAACTCGGCCGCCCCGACGGGCTCACTCGCCCTTGCTCTTCTGGACGATCTCGTCCGAGACGGCCCTGGGGACCTCGGCGTAGCTCGAGAACTCCATCGAGTACACGGCACGGCCGGAGGTCTTCGACCGCAGGTCGCCGACGTAGCCGAACATCTCGGACAGCGGGACGTCGGCCTTGATGACCTTCACGCCCTGTGCTTCCTCCATCGACTGGATCTGCCCGCGACGCGAGTTCAGGTCGCCGATGACGTCGCCCATGTACTCCTCGGGCGTGCGCACCTCGACGGCCATGAGCGGCTCGAGCAGGATCGGCTGCGCCTTGCGGGCAGCTTCCTTGTAGGCCATGGAGCCGGCGATCTTGAACGCCATCTCCGAGGAGTCGACGTCGTGCGCCGCGCCGTCGAGCAGCGTCGCCTTGACGCCGACCGTCGGGTAGCCGGCGAGCACGCCGACCTGCATTGCATCCTGCATGCCGGCGTCGACCGAGGGGATGTACTCACGGGGCACGCGACCGCCGGTGACGGCGTTCACGAACTCGTAGGTGACCTCGGTGGTGACCTCCATCGGCTCGAGCTTGATCTGCACCTTCGCGAACTGACCGGATCCACCGGTCTGCTTCTTGTGGGTGTAGTCGTACTTCTCGATGGTGCCCTTGATGGTCTCGCGGTACGCGACCTGGGGCTTGCCGACGTTCGCCTCGACGTTGAACTCGCGCTTCATGCGGTCGACGAGGATGTCGAGGTGCAGCTCGCCCATGCCCTTGATGACCGTCTGACCGGTCTCCGGGTTGTTCTCGGTGCGGAAGGTCGGGTCCTCCTCGGCGAGCTTCTGGATGGCGATGGAGAGCTTCTCCTGGTCAGCCTTCGTCTTCGGCTCGATGGCGACCTCGATGACGGGCTCGGGGAACGTCATCGACTCGAGCACGACCTGGTTGGCCGGGTCGCTGAGCGTGTCGCCCGTCGTCGTGTCCTTGAGGCCGATCACCGCGTAGATGTGGCCGGCGGACATCGACTCGACCGGGTTCTCCTTGTTGGCGTGCATCTGGAAGATCTTGCCGATGCGCTCCTTCTTGCCCTTGGTCGAGTTCACGACCTGGGCACCGGAGTCGACGTGGCCCGAGTAGACGCGCACGTAGGTGAGGCGACCGAAGAACGGGTGCACGGCGACCTTGAAGGCGAGCGCCGCGAAGGGCTCGTCACGGTCGGCGTGACGCTCGATGACGACCTCCTCGTCGCGCACGTCGCGGCCCGGGATGGCGGGCACGTCGAGCGGGTTCGGGAGGTAGTCGACGACCGCGTCGAGCATCGGCTGGACGCCGCGGTTCTTGAACGCGGAACCGCAGAGCACGGGGTAGATCTCCGAGTTGACGGTCATCTTGCGGATGGCGGCCTTGATCTCGGCGACCGAGATCTCCTCGCCCTCGAAGAACTTCTCCATCAGCGCGTCGTCGGTCTCGGCGACGGTCTCGATGAGGGCCGTGCGGTACTCGTCGGCCTTCTCCTTGAGGTCGGCCGGGATCTCCTCGATGGCGTATTCGGCGCCCATCTTCACGTCACCCTTGGAGTCGCCTCGCCAGGTCTTCGCGTTCATCTCGACCAGGTCGACGATGCCCTCGAAGGAGCTCTCCTCACCGATCGGCAGCTGGAGCACCAGCGGACGAGCGCCGAGGCGGTTGATGATGGTGTCGACCGTGAAGTAGAAGTCGGCGCCCAGCTTGTCCATCTTGTTGACGAAGCAGATGCGCGGCACGTCGTACTTGTCGGCCTGGCGCCAGACGGTCTCGGACTGGGGCTCGACGCCCTCCTTGCCGTCGAAGACGGCAACCGCACCGTCGAGCACGCGCAGGGAGCGCTCGACCTCGACCGTGAAGTCGACGTGGCCGGGGGTGTCGATGATGTTGATCTGGTGCTTGTCCCAGAAGCAGGTCACGGCGGCAGACGTGATCGTGATGCCGCGCTCCTGCTCCTGCTCCATCCAGTCGGTGGTCGCGCCGCCGTCGTGCGTCTCGCCCATCTTGTGGTTGACGCCCGTGTAGAACAGGATGCGCTCGGTCGTCGTGGTCTTGCCGGCATCGATGTGGGCCATGATGCCGATGTTGCGGACCTTGTTCAGGTCGGTGAGCACGTCCTGTGCCACAGGGTTCCTCCGATGAGTGGATGAGCGAAAAGTGTGGTGGGTTGCGGGCCGCCGGTCGGCGGCCCGCAACGGATCACCAGCGGTAGTGCGCGAAGGCCTTGTTGGACTCGGCCATCTTGTGCGTGTCCTCGCGGCGCTTCACCGCGGCGCCGAGGCCGTTCGAAGCGTCGAGGATCTCGTTCTGGAGGCGCTCGGTCATGCTCTTCTCGCGACGCGCCTTGGCGTAGGAGACGAGCCAGCGCAGCGCGAGCGTGTTCGCACGGTGCGGCTTGACCTCGACGGGCACCTGGTAGGTGGAGCCACCGACGCGGCGCGACTTGACCTCGAGGGTCGGGCGGATGTTGTCGAGCGCCTTCTTGAGCACGACGACCGCGTCCTCGCCGGACTTGGTGCCGACGCCGGCGAGCGCGCCGTAGACGATGCGCTCTGCGAGGCCCTTCTTGCCGTCCAGGAGGATCTTGTTGACGAGCTGCGAGACGATCGGTGCGCCGTAGACGGGGTCAGCAACGACGGGGCGCTTGGGTGCGGGTCCCTTGCGAGGCATTACTTCTTCTCCATCTTCGCGCCGTAGCGGCTGCGAGCCTGCTTGCGGTTCTTCACGGCCTGGGTGTCGAGCGCGCCTCGGACGATCTTGTAGCGCACACCGGGGAGGTCCTTCACACGACCGCCGCGGACGAGCACCATCGAGTGCTCCTGGAGGTTGTGGCCCTCACCGGGGATGTAGGCGGTGACCTCGGTGCCGTTCGAGAGCTTCACGCGAGCGACCTTGCGGAGCGCGGAGTTCGGCTTCTTGGGCGTGGTGGTGTAGACGCGGGTGCAGACGCCGCGCTGCTGGGGGTTCGCCTTCAGGGCGGGCGCCTTGGTCTTCGAGACCTTCGGCGTCCGGCCCTTGCGGACCAGCTGCTGAATAGTGGGCACGTTGCTTCTTCCTGCTGCACGGTGACAGCGCTTCGATGTGGTGTACCGGCTGAGCCGGCTCCATCGGGAACCCACCGTGCACGCTCGCGCGCGTCTCGGTGACGAGTGGTGGGTATGCCGTGGGGGTCCCGGACGTGGGTCCGTGGCCCGAGTGAACTCGCACGCCCCTCGCGCATGACGCAAGGCGCGCTCGTGCGCACACGAGATCAAGAATAGGGCCATGCCCCATGTGCGGTCAAGCGCTGCGTGTCACGCCCGCGCGCTGTCATCGCGGTCGATCCGCCACCACTCGCCGATCGGCGCGGCGGCGGCGCGCTGCGCGAGGTCGTCGTCGACCAGCCCGCGCTGCTGCAGGGCAGCGAGGATCTCGCGCCGCTCGGCAAGCAGGGCATGCTGCTGCTCGCTCGGCAGCGCACGCAGCTGCTCGGCGACGAGGCGTCGACGCACGTCGGCGGTGGTCTCGGCCCGCGAGAGCGCGAGCCGAGCGACGAGGCCGACGAGGCCGAGCAGTCCGGTCAGCACGATGGGCAGCAGCAGCGCCGTGGGCTCGGGCGTGCGAGCCAGGTGCCAGAGCGCTGCAGCCGTGGACGCCGCCGCTGCGAGAGCAGCGGCAGCGACGGCGGAACCGCTTCTGGGACGGTCGAGCCGCCACCAGCTGATGAGGCTCCACACCTGCCCGACGGCAGCGAGCCAGAAGCAGGCGAGCACGATGAGCCGCTCCTGATCAGGCGCGAGCCGGCCGGTGCCGGAGAACACATCGGCGCCCGAGCCGCCGAGCGGCGCGAGCAGGCCGCCGAGCGGCGCGATCAGCGCGATGCCGGTCACGAGGGTCAGGAGCGTGGCGCCCGCGCCGCCCATCCGCACGCCCGGTGCATCGACCGCCTGCTGCATCTCGAGCGAGCCGAGCCGCAGCCCGTCGCTGAAGTCGTCCTCGCGGGCCTGCCGGACCGCGGCGCTCGTACGCTCGCTCATGCGCCCTCCCTGGTCCAGCGCAGCGTCGACGCGCACAAGTCGAACATGGCGTGCAGCAGCTCGACCCGCTCATCGTCCCGCGGCATCGATTCGGGTCGACCGTAGGTGGCCAGCAGTTCGAGCGCGCGCTGGCGCCGCGTGCCTGGCACCGGCGTGATGTAGTGCGTCGTCGAGATGATGGCAGTGACTCCATCGAGGTCGCGGCTCGACTCGGTCTCGAACCGAAGCGTGCGGAGGTCGTCGAAGAACGGCTGCGCCTCGAATCGCCGGATGGCCTGCTGCACGTACTCGTCGAGCGGCGCCTCGGGTGTGCCGGTGCGCAGGAACGCGGTGATGGAGGTCGGGGTACCCGTCTGGCCGGCTCCGTCGGGATCGAGCGGCAGGAAGACCGCGACAGCGCCGTGGTCGCGCATCGAGGTCATGCTCTCGCGCAGCACCGCGCGCAGCCCGGCCATCAGGTCGGGCCGCCCCGTGCGCATCATCCGCTCGCTGACGCGTCGCTCGAGGTCCGCTTGGCCGCCCTCATCAGTCGCGATCCGCCCCCAGCCGGTCGGAAGCGCGAGCTCGAAGCTCGGCATCGGCATGGCGCCCAGCTCCTCGCGCAGGGACACGCGCTCGATGGTGGCGCCCTGCGGCGTGGCCGTCTCGCTCTCGCGCGCCATCAGCGGGCCTCGTCGTCGCCCGAGAGGCCCTCGGCGAGCAGCCGCAGCGCCGACCACGCACCATCCGGGTCGTCCAGTGCGTGCACGGTCGGGGCCGATCTGAATGCGCCGCCACCGGGCAGCGTCGCCTCGAGGGCGACCACGAGACCGTGGAGCCCGGGGAGGATGCGCTGGAGGAAGAACAGCGGCAACGTGTCGACCTGGACCAGGACGGCGCGCGCGCCGTCGTTGAACAGCACACCCCAGTCGACGAGCCTGATGCCTTCGCCGTCCTCCGCAGTCTGGGTGCGCTGGCGCACGAGCATGAGCCCGGGACCCATCGCAGCGCCGTCATAGGGCACGAGGCTGAAGCCGAGCGCCTGCAGGTCGGGCACGGAGGCTGCATCCAGCATCGAGATCTGCACTCGAGCGCGCGCCGGAGCAGCGAACGGCCAGACCTCGAAGACCACGTGTGCGTCGGGGCGGGCGCCGATCGTGTCGGAGAGCATGGCGGGCACCATCAACTCGGCGCGATCGTCCCAGGCATCGCCCCACGCGAGGCGGAGCTCACGCACCACCTCTGCGACCCAGGCGTCCCGCTGTGCCTCCGGCAGCTCCGGGATCCGGAGCCAACCATCCTCGGTCGTCGTCGCGGCGAACACGCCGCTGGTCGTTGCCGTCACGCCGGCGACCCTAGCAGCGCCCATCGATCAGAAGATGACGCGCAGGACGGGGTTGCTCTTGCGCCAGCTCGTGTCGTCCTGACCCGTCATGCCGTTCGAGATGGTGGTGCCCCAGTCCTGCACCTTGAAGACGTTGTTGGTGAACGTGAACGCTCCCTCGTACATCGTGCCGCCGAAGCGGATCATCCGCTCGCCGACGCGGTCCATGAGGCCCGGGTTCGCGGCCTCGCGCCACGCCGAGATGTCCATGTTGTCGTTCCACATCGCCTTCCAGCCGGCACTGTTCTTGCCGGTCAGGAGACCGGTGGTGCCATCGAGCAGGCCGCGCGAGGCACCCTTGCCCCAGCCCTCCGTCGGGAACTTCTTGAGCGCGCTGATGCCGTCGGAGTAGGTGGATGGGCGGAAGTTCTTGCCCATCTCCTTGACGAACTTCATCTTCTCGCCCGCCTGGAAGAGCTTGCCGAGCTTGCCGACCGGCACGACGTCCACCACCGCCCACGAGACATCGCCCCAGCTCCGATCGCCAGCGAACGCGAGGATGAGCGTGCCGATGAGCGCAATCACGGCGATCGCGGCGGCGATCGCGGCCAGAATCGGCCCGCCGATGACGAGTGCGAGGATGCCGACCACGAGGCCGGCCCACTTCAGCACCTCGAGCACGTCGCCGAGCCCCTCCTTGAACTTCTCCCAGCGCGAGTCCTTGAGGTCGTCGCTGAACCCGTCGTCGAGCCTGTCGACGGCACTGTTCCATGCCGACTCCCAGGTGTCGTAGGCCGCGTCGTAGGACTCGGCGGCATCGATCCAGTCGTTCCACGCCTGGCGCTTCGCGGCGTCCTCCGCCTCGTGCTGCTCCGCCTCCGGAGAGCCGGCCTCGGGCTCGCCGATCCCGAGGAAGTAGGTCCTGCCCTCCCGGTCGCCCGGAAGGCTGGCGTAGGTCGTCCACTTCTCCTGGGCGCTCTCGTGGCGCGTGTTGATCTGCGCGTTGATGGTGCCGTCCACCTCGGTGCCGTAGGCCATCAGCGCGTCACCGATCGGCATGTACAGCTTGGCAGCCAGGCTGAGCTGCACGTGGGCGTCGCCCACCTTGTCGCGCAGCTTGTCGACAGCCTGGCCCTGCTGTCCGTCGCTGCCGTTGGCGAGGCTCTCCATGATTCCCGCGGCGCTCGTCATGTACTCCGCCAGGTCAGTGATCTCCTTGGCGACGTCGACGATCTCTCCGCCGTCCTGCTGGAACTCCACGATCTGCCGCGATCTCGGCGTGTACGGCCAGTTGCTCATGCCCTCGTCCTTCGGCGGTTCAGTGATGGTGGGTGTCAGGCCGGCGGCTGTTCGCCGGCCTCGAACTTGGTCGCGGCGTCATCGTCGAACTCCTTGAAGGCCTCGTAGACGCCCTGGCCGTGATCGCGAATGCCGATGAGCGATTCGGTGAGCTTGCCGCGCTTGTAGCTCCAGCGCGACTCCGCCTCACTCGCCTTGTCGGTGAGCTCGGTGCGCATGAAGGGGTAGCCGACCGCGTCGCGGATCTGGCTGGAGCGGTCCCCGGAGTTCTCGAACTCGCTGATGATGCTGTCGAGCTGCTTGACGAGCGTCTCCAGGTCCTCGTACTTGATGAGCACATCGTTCATCAGTGTCTCCTCGGGTCGGTCGGCGGCGCGGGTGCCGCTGGTGCGAATCTAGGCGGTGCAGAGCGGTCGGGTCGATGGGGAGACCTCCCCATCGAGCGCCGACAGCGGCGATGCCAGAAGGGGGCCGCGGCTGCGGCCCCCTTCTGGCATGGACCGGCTCAGCCGCCGGCGAGCGCCGTGTCGGTGTCCTTGATGGCCTGCGACATGTCGCGCAGCGCCTGCGCCATGTCCTCGACGCCCTGGGCAGCCTCCTTGAGGCCGTCGGTCAGGTCCTGGTAGCCGTCGCGGTACTTGCCAGACGCCTTCTCGGTCTTGAAGCCGTCCTCGACGAGCTCGTCGACGTAGCCCTGCAGCTTGGTCAGCAGGTCGTCGATGTCCGTCTTGCCGGTGTCGAGGTGGGAGGCCGTGGTCTCCATCTCGTCATACGTTGCGCCGAAGTCACTCATCGGTGATCGCCTTTCTCAGGAGGAGTCGTGGCCCCGGTCCGGACCATCTGCGATCAACCTAGGATCCCCACGCTGGGAGTTCAATGGGGAGACCTACCCATGGCTGCCCGCGTCCAGCGACACCGGCGCTTCCTCGCGCGTCAGCGGCATCTGCATCGCCACCGACCGGCCGTGCTGCACGAAGATGCCGCGGCCCACCGGGAACTCCGAGCGCTTGACGCGCGGGAACGGCACCTTGAAGATGCTGTCGCCGTCATAGGAGTCCGGCTGGAGCGCGATGCCCTGCCTGCCGGCCTTCCACTCCCCCAGCGCGCCACTGCTGCTTCCGGCACGCGCGATGTCCGCCTCGCCGAAGAGCACGTGATCGCTGTTGTTCACGGCCGCCATCAGCGCACGCACCGCGCGCTCGGACGGGCCATCGTTCAGCTGCGCGACATCCTCGACGACGATTGCGATCCTGCCGGGCACGGACTCGTCGACGACGAGCTCGACGAGCTCCTTCGCGAGCGCATCGACGTCGTCGGGACGCACCGCGCTGCGGATCCAGGGACGGAAGTCAGCCAGCTCCGCGCGCCGTCCCCCGAAGTGGAAGAGCTTCACGTCGGGGTCGAAGCGCTCCATCGCTCGCACGAGAGCGCGCAGCGTGCTCGTGCGCCCGGATTGCGGCGGGCCCACGACGGTGAAGGTGCCCAGCGGCTCGAAGGGCCGCGGAGCGAGGGTGTCCTCCGCGACACCGAACACCGGCATGCCGTCGATCGCCGCAGGCATCTCGGACTGCGGGACCAGGGTCGGCAGCGCGCCGATCTCCTCGACCTCCGGGGCGCCGTGCGCGCGCAGCGCGCCACTGAGCTCGTCGAGCAGTGCGGCCTGCTCCGCGGCGTTCGCCGTGCCGCCGATGATGGCCAGCTGCGTCTCGGCACCGTCATAGATGGCACGACCAGCCGCGGAGGTGTCGTCGAGCACGTCGCGGTCGACGCCCAGGTACAGGTAGCCGTTCGGGTCCGCCAGGCGCAGGACAACGCGGCGCGAGATGTTGGCGGTCACGTTGCTGGAGAGCGAGCCGGGTCGATCCGCGGCGATGACGGCGTGGACACCCAGGTTGCGCCCCTCGCCGATGATCCGCATGAACATCCGGTAGTACGGCGAGCGACTCGTCTGGATCTCCCAGTCCTTGCGGAACTCGGGGAAGTTGTCGACCAGGACGAAGATCCTGGTCGCGTCCGGCTCGGCGATGGCGCGGAACTCTCCCAGGCTCGACGCGTCCGCCGCTGCGAACGCCCGAGCCCTGCGGTCGAGCTCGCGGTCGATGGAGCGCAGCAGTCGTTGGACGCGCTCGACGTCATCGCCCTCGATGACCGATCCGACGTGGGGCAGTCGCTCGATCGAGCGCAGCGAGCCGGAGCCGAAGTCGAGCCCGTAGACCTCAGCGCGTCCGAGCTCGGGCCGCATCCCCGCGACGGTGCCGATCGTCTTCAACAGCGCCGACTTGCCTGCGCCGGAGGCGCCGAAGACCAGCATCGAGCCATCCTTGTCGGGCTCGAAGTAGGCCGGCAGCTGCTGCTGCCGCTCCGGGATGTCGGAGAGGCCGAGGAGCACCCTGCCGTCGCCTTCGATCCACTGGGAGCGCAGGTCGATCGACGTCGGCAGGTCGTCCAACCAGGGGCGCCGCGGCGCCGGGATGGCTGCCTCGTCGGCCGCCGCGATGAGCGTCCGGACGATGCGCTTCTGATCGTTGGGGCCGAGGTCCTCGTCATGCGAGTCCGACTCCGCGACGCGCTCGACCTCCCAGTCGGGGGTGGAGCCGAAGCGCAGCTCGGCCACTCGCACCTCCGCGGCGACGACCTCCTCCTGGCTCGACCAACCGCCGGCGTACGCCGACTGGAACGGCACGAGGCGGCCGGGCCCCGTCTTCGCGATGCCACGACCCGGAAGGCGCGGGTCGAACGATGCCGCGACCGGGTCGTCGACGACGTCCTTCGAATCGGACTCATCCGCCATCCGGAGCGCCACGCGCAGGTTGGTGTTGGCGCGCAGGTTGTCCTTGATGACGCCCGCTGGCCGCTGCGTCGCCATGATGAGGTGGATGCCGAGCGAGCGCCCTCGCTGCGCGATGTCGACGACGCCGTCGACGAACTCCGGCACCTCCTTCGCGAGCGCCGCGAACTCGTCGATGACGAGCACGAGCGCTGGCGGCGTCTCAGGGTCCTGCCGCTTCTCGAGCTCCAACAGATCCTTGGCCTTCTTGCGGTTGAACAGGTGCTCGCGGTGGTGCAGCTCGGCCTTCAGGCTGGTGAGCGCGCGACGCACCAGGTGCGGGCTGAGGTCGGTGACGAGGCCAACGCAGTGCGGCAGCTCGACGCAGTCGGCGAAGGCGGATCCGCCCTTGTAGTCGACGAACAGGAACGTCACGCGGTCCGGGCTGTGGGCCGCGGCCATGCCGAGGACCCATGCCTGCAGGAACTCCGACTTTCCCGCTCCCGTCGTGCCTCCCACCAGCGCGTGCGGCCCCTGCGTGCGCAGGTCGAGCGTCATGACGTCACTCGATCCCTGCCCGATCACCGCCCGCAGCGTGCCGGCGCGCTTGAGGCGCGGCAGCTGCGCGCCCGATCGGTCGAGGATCGTGGAGTTCTGTCGCCAGCGGTCGATCACCGCGCCCGGGTCCTCCGCCACCTCATCACCGATGAGCGAGAGGAGCGTGACCGAGCCGGGGATGTCGGAGCTGTCGGTGATGACGATGCTCGAGTCGACCACGGGCGCGAGGCGCTTCGCGAACATCCGCATGTAGTCGAGCGAGACCCCCTCGACGGTCACCGACTCCTTCGCCTCGCCGGCGCGAACCGATCCCGCCCTGGCGGCCGCCAGCCCGTCGGTGACGTCGACGAAGCTGCGGCAGGCGGCAGGGAGCGACTCGACTGTGGGCGCCACGAAGATCGCGTGCACGCCGACATCCGCACCGCGCTCCAGGATCTGGGTCAGGCGCGGGCGGTCGACGGGCGCATCGTTCGTCACGATGATGACGACAGAAGTCTGATGCTTCGACTGCGTGATGCCCGCCGCCCGCTCCACGTCGGTGCCGAAATCCATCGGCGTCCAGTGATCGGCCATCGGTCCGCGCGGCTGTGGGGCCATCTCGCGGCGCATGACGTGCGCTTCGAGCGCGTTCAGCAGCGCGGCACCCGCCGGCGCCGAGTCGGCGAGCGGCAGCGCCGCGAACGGGCTGGTCGCGCTCGTGGTGTGTGGGAGCCACTTGAGCCAGTCGAGCTCCTCGGTCCACTCGGGATCGCAGATCGACACCCCGACCACCTCATTCGGTGCGTGCAGGCCGAACAGCTGCACGGCGATGCCGCGCAGGGCGTCAGCGGCCAGGCTCTTGGGGCCGGCGATGCCGATCGAGCCGGCGGTCGACAGCGACTCGAACACGGGCACGTCGTCGACCTCGCGCATGCGCTCGCGCAGGCGGTCGACGCGATCCAGGTACTCCGGGAGGCCGCTGCCCTCGTCTTCGGAGGGCTCGCGAATCGTCAGACGAGAATCATCGCGGCAGCTGCCCAGGCGAAGCGCGAGGAAGTTCCAGTGCTCCGGCCTGCGCGTCCAGAGCATGGGCCCGAGTCGCATCGCATGCTCGAAGACCTCGGCGACCGGCGGAGCCTCCTGGTTGCGGATGCGGACCTCGACCGGCTGCTCGCGGTAGAAGCGCTCCTCGAGCGCCTCGTACTGCTTCTCGAAGACCTGGATCTCCACCTGCTGCCGCTGGCCCGACTGGCGGCGCTGGTTGATGAAGTTGCCGAGGAACATCAGCGGGGTCATGAACGCGATCAGGATCGAGCGCACCCGGTTGGTCAGCGCGTAGAGGGCAGCCGCCATGAGGATCGGCGTCATCAGCATCGGCCAGGGGAACAGCTTGTCGCTGATCTCCTTCGGGATCCGTGGCGCCTTCAGCGCCTCGCCCGGGTATCGTGGCTCGACGCGCGGGCTGCGATTGAACATCAGGGCGCCACCGCGCTCGAGCACCGGATCCTCGCCTGAGCTGTCGAAGGCGCTCACGAGATGCACGACGAAGTCCGAGTCGCCGATGGTGAAGGGCTGACCGGGGATGACGGTGAAGCGGGTCGCGTGCTGGCCGTCGACCAGGATGCCGTTCGACGAGCCGAGGTCGACGAGCTCGATGTGGGCACCGACCTCGATGCGCGCATGCCGCTTCGACACGAGCGGGTCATCGAGCACGATGTCGTTGCTCGCGTCCCTGCCGATCCGCCAATGCCCACGAGCGAGCTGGAACTCCTGGCCGCGCATCGCGCCGTCGACCGCGCGCAGCACGGCGATCGCCTCCGGCGTCGTGCCCGGTGTCGCGCCGAAGCGACGCGGATGCGCTCCCAGGTTCACGACCTGCGCGTGGAAGCCCGATCCGAGCGGCGCCTCGGCGACGAGCACATCGGGTTGCAGCTCGACCAGTTGCTGGTCGGTGGGTGGGGCGACCGCGAGCGTCAGCGTGTCGTGCTCGCCGAGGACGACGCTCCTGCTGGGATCAGCGAGCGCGACCTGCCGCGCGACGTCTTCGACCGTCGCGGTCGAATCCGCCGTGATCACCACGTCGGTGGGTTCGGCCGTCGGCCGGTGGAGCGTGAGCTTGACCTTCATGCGTGCGTTCCCCGTCAGTCCTGGTTGTCGTCTGCATCGCGCAGCGCCGGGTCGTCGAGCATCTCCAGGTCGGCGCGCGCCACGAGCTGCGACGACACGGCGTACTCGACCAGCCGCGCGCGACGGTTGCTGGCGAGCTTGCCGATCCCGCCCCGCAGGCCCTGCACGCCCATCCGGTCGAGCTTGTCGCAGACGTTGTCGAGCTTGCGATTGAAGCGACTCATGGTCCAGCCGAGCCGCTCGGCCGCCGCCGCGCTGGAGGGCAGCTCGCTCATGCCGACGCCGTCGCGGCGGAGCATCGGCTCGGCGAGCGCGACGATGAGCAGCTTCTGCAGCTGCGTCAGCGCCACCGGCATCACGGTGGTCTCGCCGGACGAGCGGCGCCGGTGCTCGGTCGACATGGCGAACGCCGCGTCATCCGAGTGGACGCCGATCTCGTAGGTGGTGGGCCCTGCGGTGAAGACGATCGAGCACTCGGAGAAGACGATCGGCAGCCTAGCCCCGGGCGACAGCCACGACTGCACCGCGCCGCCCCCGGAGGAGACGGTGGCCGAGAGCCGCGACCCGAGGTTCGAGAGCCACCAGAGGCCGTCCTGATTGCGCAGCTCCAGGAACTGCCGATGCAGGTACTGGTTGTCGTCGACCGTCAGGTCACCCTCCCGGCCGATGACGAACGGCTTCACGGGTTCGAGCGTGAACCACTCCCCCGCGAATTCGAGCTTCAGCTCTGCATGCTGCTCAGCCAATGCCGCACCCCTCCGTGTCGTTCGACGATCGTCCGTCCTCGCGCACGAGACGCACCAGGATGCACGACTCGCCGTCGCTGTCGCGCTCGAGCGTGACCGACTCGGTCGACACATGCGCGGTGATCGGATCCGCGTCGCTGCGCTCATACCGATACTGGAACGTGTCTCCCGGCTGCGGCTGGGCATTCGTCCAGGTGAACGTGACGGTCTCGCCGTCGACGGTGCCGGCGACGTTGATCGGCGCGCTGGGCCGCTGCGGCGCTGCCGGTGGCGCGACCGACTGCGAGGGGTTCGCCTGCGGCGGCGGCTGGTTGCCCGCCGTCAGCGCGAGCCACACGATGCCGATGCCGAGCGCCGCGACCACTGCGCTGCCGAGCACGGCGACCAGCGATGCGCGCTTCGAGCGGATCGGCGGCGCGTCCGGTGCGGCCGGAGCGGACGCCGGTGCTGCGCGCGCCTCGGTCGGGGCACGACGGATCGTGGCATCCGTGAGCGCGCCGGGCGACGGCCGCGCGCCCGCCATGCTGCTGGGATGCGAGGGGGCGACGTCGCCCGCATGCGGGTCGATCGAGACCACCCCGCGGATGCGCGTCGCGCCGCCGTCCTCCTCGTCGACCTCCTCGGCGTCGAGCGAGTCGTCGAGCACGTCGAGGGGAGTGACGGGCAGTGCCATCTCGGCCTCGACCTGCTGCAGCGCGCGACCGAACGCCATGGCGGACCGATGGCGGCGCGAGGGCTCCGGGTCCATCGCGGAAGCGAGCACCGCCTCCAGCCGCTGCGGCACGTCGTGGCGTGCCAGCGGCGCGATGTCGCCGCGCTGGATGCGGTCGATGAGGTCGACGCTCGTGTTGCTGCCGCCCGGCAGCTCGAACGGCGTCCTGCCCGCCAGCAGCGTGAACAGCGTCGCCGCGAGCGAGAAGACGTCGGACGCCGGGCTCGAGGCCGGACGCTCGAGGAACGCCTCCGGCGGCGACCACGGGATCGACATCCCGCTCGTGTCGTCGGCACCCCCGGCGCTGGTGGCGATGCCGAAGTCGGTGAGCGCCGGTCGGTTGTAGGCGGTGACGAGGATGTTCGCGGGCTTGACGTCGCGGTGCAGGATACCCGCGCGGTGCGCTGTCTCGATGGCCCCGGCGATCTGCACCCCGAGCGTGAGCACCTCCGGCACGGAGAAGCGCTCGCGTCGGTAGCGCACGCCGAGGTTCGGCCGGGGGCAGTACTCCATCTCGAGGTACGGGCGGCCGTCGGGCGCGACCGCCGCCCCGTAGATCGTCACGATCGACGGGTGGGTCGAGAGCTGGGCCATGACGTTGGCCTCGTGCCGGAAGTTCTCGAGCAGCTCGCGGTTCACGGCATCCGGCAGCAGCACCTTCACCGCGACCTGCCGCGACGGCAGGAGCTGCTGGTAGAGGAACACGTCGGCGAAGCCGCCGGAGCCGAGCAGCGAGAGGTAGTCGTAGCCGGGCAGCTGGGGTGGCGCGGAGGGCGCGCGCTTGGGGCTCACGGTGCCGCCTCGACGGTGATGATCTGCGCGTCTCCCAGGTCGAGCCGATCGCCGAGCTGCAGGATCGTGGCGGCCTCAGGGCGGAGTCGCTGCGGCGCCGCGCCTTCGCGCAGCAGCAGCGTGCCGTTCGTCGAGCTGAGATCGATGGCGACGAGGTTCCAGTCCTCGACACGCAGCTCGACATGGCTGCGCGATACATCCTCGCTCGGGCTGTCGACGGTCGCCAGCCTCGGCACTCGACCGGACTCGACGCGGCGCGAGCGCGGGCGGCGCCCGATCACGACACCGCGACCGAGCGGGACGCGCTCGCCGGAGGGCAGCACCGCCACCGCCACCTCGGGGCGAGCCCGCTGCGCCGCGGTCCGCTCGTCGACCGGTGCTCCGCAGAGCGTGCACCGCACGCTGCCGGGGGCGTTGACGTGGCCGTCGGGGCAGAGTGCGGAGAGCACGAGTGGTCCGGTCGCAGGCGCCGCCTCCTGGCGTCGCTCGCGCTCCTCCTGCAGCCGTCGCGCCTCGGCTGCGGTGATGGTCATGCCGTCGTGGTCGCCCGTCTCGCCTGCTGCGGCATCTGCAGCCGGAGCAGACGGCACGGCGGGCGCAGACGGCAGTGCGGGCGCGACCGGTGCTGCCGCAGGCGGCGCGGCCGTCGTCGAGCCGTGCAGATCGACGGCCGGCTTGATGAAACCCGGCACGGAATCGATCAGACCGCGATCGAGCGGGCTCGCCGCCGGCGGGGCGACGACCGCCTCGGTCGGTGCGGCGGGCGGCAGGGTCTGCCGGAACGTCGCGGTCCGCGGATGCACCCGCACGGCCGACACTCGGACGACACCGCCGTCGAGCGGCAGCGTGCGGGTCGCGAGCGCGCCCAGGTCGCCGGCCTCCACTGGCGCGGTCGCGTCGATCTCGTCGAGCGACCACTCGGCACCGAAGCGGTCGTCGAGCTGGGCGTCGCCCGCCGTCGCCGGCACGCCATGACGTCGCAGCATCGCGCGGCGATCGTCGAGGTCGACGAGCCCTGTGAGCGCGCTGGGCTCCGAGTCCAGCAGCGAGCGCAGCGCGTCGAGCGTGTCGACCGAGGCGCTCGCGGCGTGCAGCGCTGCCGCAGAGCCCGGCTCGAGGTCGCGCTCGCACACGAGCACAACTCGGCCCGCTGCGACGCACCAGGCCTCGCCGGGCGCGTAGTCGATGTGCGCTCGCTGCGCAGGAGCACTCATGGCCGCGCCTCCCTCGGGAGCGTGTCGTCGAGCTTCTGCGCGTGGGTGTCGAAGAGGTCCTCGTCGGCGAGCTCCACCGCATCCACGTCCACGACCACGACGGAGACGTTGTCGGGGGCACCCGCGTCGAGCGCACGACGGAGCAGCAGCGCCGCCGCGGGCGCCGGCGAGGAGACGTCATCGAGGATCTCGGCGATCTCGCCATCCTCCACCTCGCCCGTCAGGCCGTCGGAGCACACGAGCATGCGCTGCCCCCGCTCCGCCGGGCGGAGCCACACGTCGGCGCTCTGTCGCCGCCCCGCGCCGAGCGCCCGCGTGATCACGTTGCGGTGCGGGTGCGTGCGCGCATCGCTGCTGCGCAGCGCGCCGGCCTCGACCAGCTCCTGCACCATCGAGTGATCGACGGTGACCTGCTGCAGCTCGCCGCGCTCATACAGGTACGTGCGGGAGTCACCGATATTGAGGATCAGCCAGTGGGCGATGCCGCCGACATCGACGAGCACCGCGCCCGAGAGCGTCGAACCGCCGAGCTGCGCGGCCCGAGCGTGCTCGCGCATGGAGTCGAAGGCGCGCTCCAGCGCCGATTCGACGCGCGCGACATCGGCGAGCGTACGGCCGCGCAGACTGCGGAACGCCTCCACCGCGAGCGTGCTCGCGACGTCACCGGCGGCGTGACCGCCCATGCCGTCCGCCACCACGAAGACGGGGAACGACGCGAACACCGAGTCCTCGTTCACCGTCCGACGCAGGCCGGGGTGCGTGGCTCCAGCCCAACGGAGCGAGATGGAGGGATGGCTGTATCGGAACTCGCCGACGGCGCTCACGGCGCACCTCCCCCGCTGCCGGGCTCGATCGTGACCGCGCGGTCGCCGAATCGCACCACGTCACCGGCGGCGAGCGCGAAGGCCTGGCCCGGTGCGAGGACGTGCTCGACGCCCGCGCGCACGACGGTCGAGCCGTTGGTCGACGCTCGGTCGACGGCGGCAAGCGGGTCGGCAGTGATGAGCAGGTGCGTCTTCGAGATCGAGCGCGTCTCGTCGACCACCGGCAGCAAGCGCTCGACGATCTCGCCGGCGGCGGCCGCCGGGTTGCGACCGATGAGCGCGGAGCCCGTGATCGAGCAGCGGTCGCCGCTGTCGAACGCGAGCGTTGCGACGGTGGCGCGTGCACGCGGTCGCGCGCGAGTGGCATCCAGGTCGTCATCGTGGTCGACCGCATCGACGCGGCGCACGGTGCTGTCGTCGATGTCGTCGCCCGCACCGCTGTCGACGTCGAGCTCCAGGATCGTGTCCTCGCTGAACGGCACCGCGCCACGGGCCGGCTGCGGTGCCCGCTGGGGTGCCCGCTGGGGTGCCGGCTGCGGCGCGGTCGGAGGCGCGGACTGCGGCGTTGTCGCCGACGGCGCAGCCGGCGGCTGCTCGCGCGCCGACTCCCTGCCGGGCACGCTGTCGACGATCCCGCCGATCGACGCGGCCGGTGTGCGCTCGACCCCCGGTGCGCGCTGCTCGCGCGACTGCCCGGGAGCTGCGGCACGACCGCTCAGCTCGCCGGGTCGATAGCCCCCCGCTCGCGCGGCGCCCGTCGCCGTTCCTGGTGTGGTGTGCGGCGACGGCTCGACCGGTGGCCGGCCCGCGAGCCCCACGGGCTCCCGACCCTGCGCCTCGGGGCGCGCGACGCCGACGACGCCCGCGCTCGTGCGCGCGCCGGGGCGATAGGCGTGGCCCGTGCGATCGGCGGGGGTGGCGAGCGACGGCAACTCGGAGCGCGCGGCCTCGGGCTCCGCGTTCACGGTCTTCCGCGCGATGCGCATCCGCTTCTCGTGGTACGGATCGAGCCCCAGTTTCGTGTCGACGAACCAGGTCGCGCCGACCTTGTCGAGCCAGCCGCGGCCGCGCCTCTCGCTGTCGAACAGCGGTGACAGGAACACGAGCAGCGGACCGATGAGCGGCACCAGGAAGCTCGCGTACAGCACGGTCGCGCGCAGCAGCGCCCTGCCGAAGCGCGGCTGGGCGAGCGTCGCGACGTTGACGGAGCGGATGCCCGTGAAGGCCTTGCCCAACGTCACGCCTCTCCGCCCGTGCAGCACGAGCTGCACGATCACGAAAGCGATCGACAGCACGGTGGAGACCGCGGTGGCCACGACCATCCACACGAAGTTCGGATGGCTCACGAGACCGGCCGGCGCGATGGCACCGGTGGCGACCTTCAGCAAGCTCGGCAGCGCGACCAGCCAGTACGGCAGCTGCAGGAGGGCGTAGACCGCGAACTCGATGAGAGACGCGACCGCCCGGCGTCCCAGCGGCGCGGGCCGGAGCCCGAGCGCAGCGGCGTACGCGGGGTCGGGCCGGCCATCCTCATCGAGGCCCTCGATGACCTTCCGGTCGTCCTGGATCTCCCAGATCATCGGCGCCTGCGCTCCTTCCTCCGTCGCGAGAACGATCGCAGCGACAGCCTGCTCCGCAGCCGCGTGCTGAGCTTCGCCTCTGCGCGCATCCCCTGCACGCTCCGCTCCACGTCGAGCCAGAACGCGTCGACCTCGTCCCTGGCGGGTTCGCCGGGGCCGAAGACGCCTTCGTCGACGAATTCGCCGATCTCGGTCGCTCTCGATCGAGGGTAGCGATCCTCGACCAGACCGGCGACCTCTCGGCGGGTGACACCGGCGGGCACCGGCAGCCCCAGGTCGACCGCGTGATCGACCACTTCGTGCCAGCCGCCGGCCAGCCGATCGCTCTCCCGCTCGGCGCGCGCCCGCCGGCGCCACCGCGCCGCCTTGAGCGCGCCGACCACGAGGAACGGCGAGGCGAGCAGCAGCAGGAGCAGCAGCACCGAGCCACCCAGCCACAGCCAGACGACCCAGGAGGTGTCCTCGAGCTCCTCGTCGTCCTGCTGACCCTCGTCCGCCACCGTGTCCGGCGACATGTCGGCCGGCTCCTCCGGCGGCTGCGGCGGCTGCAGCACCTGCGGCTTGGGGTCCGGCTCGGGCTCGGGCTCCGGCTGGATGTCGTCGTTGTCCTCCGGCGGCGTCGGGTCGAATCGCACCCATCCGTGGCCCTCGAACGGCACCTCCACCCACGCGTGCATGTCACCACCGGTGAGCTCGACCGGGTCGGCGCTGCCGGTGAAGCCGTCTCTCGGGTAGAGGCCCATGACCACGCGCGCGGGCACGTTAATGCGGTGCAGCGCGAGCGCGAAGGCGGTCGCGTACTGCTCGTCGTCGCCGACCAGCACGTCGCGCTCGAACATCGCCTGGATGCGCGAGGCTCCATGGCCGGCGAGCGAGGGGATCGTGTCGTCCTCGAGGCCGTGGCTGAAGCTGCCGTTCTGCAGCAGCCGCTGCATGTTCTGGATGTTCTCGAGTCGGTCCTGCCCCTCGTTGCCCCTCGTGGCGACCCACGCCTGCAGCAGGTCGGGCACGACAGCGGGATCCGGCACCTGCACCTCGGAGATCCTCGACCCGTCGAGCTCCTCGTGCTCCGGCTGCTTCGGCACGATCGCCTCGAGCGTGTACGAGTCCCCGGCGCCGAGGCCCTCGAGCGTGATGGCGGTGCCCGTCTGGCCGTTGTAGTGGAGCGAGCGCTGCAGCGCGTCGTCCCGCGGCCCCTCGAAGCGCAGCGACTGGATGTAGCCCACCTCCGGCACCCAGATGCCCGCATAGTCCTGCAGCTGCACCCGCACGGTCGCCGGCGTGCCCGACTGCTGCACGAGCACCTCGTCGCCGATGCGGGCGAACGATCCGGAGCCGGAGGCCTGCTGCGCCCCGGCCACCGCGAAGACGGTGCCGTCGTAGTAGTCGAAGGTCGCGAGCCGCAGACGACCGCCCGCAGGCATGCCGCTGACGGTCATGAGCGTGGAGTCCTCGAAGCTCTTGTGCCAGTTGCGGAAGCCGGCGAGCGGACTCGGGTACTCGGCGAGCTCGATGGGCGGCTGCACCGTGTCGCGGAGCACCGCCCGGCTGCTCGGCTGCACGGGGATGCTCAGCAGGCCCGCCACCAGCAGCGCGGCCGCGACCATGCCCACGGCGCCCCGCGTACGCCGCCGTCGCGCGCGTCCACGCTGACGGCCGTCGTTGGTGACCTCGACCTCGTCGTTGAGCGCGGTCCGCCACGTCGCGCGCCGCCACGCCGACCACGCGACGACCACGCCCGCGACCACGATGCCGAGCACCGCGGGCAGGAAGGCGATCTTGGTCCCGAAGCTGATGCCGACCAGCAGCGCGGCGACGCCCGGGATCATCGCGAACGGGGCTCCGCGGCGCAGCCGCAGCGCCAGCACGGTGGCGACGGTCGAGCACACCAGCAGCGTCAGGAACGGCACGACGAGCAGGCTCGGGAAGCCCTCTGCGGGCGGCTCGGCCGTCAGCAGCCCCTTCCACGAGAAGACCACGCCCAGCAGCAGCTCGCGCCACGCGTCGAGCGTCGGGAGGATGCCGCCGATGGTCTTGCGCGGCACCGCGAGCGCCGGCCCGAACAGCACGAGCGCCAGCACCACCCCGGCGACCGTGAGCAGCCAGCCACGCAGCGGGCGCAGCGAGGTGACGACGCCGACGGCGATGCCGAGCAGGGTGCCGCCGAGCCCGGCGACCAGGTAGGCGGTGCCGCCGAAGACCGGACCGAACGAGAGCGTCGCCGCGAGGCCGAGCGCGAAGATCGCGGCGCCGTCGACGAGCGCCTGCGTCGGCGTGCGGGGCAGCAAGGGCGTCTCGGTCACTGCAGCGCCACCCCCCGCATCACGCGCGGCAGGTCGCTCACGCTGCCGACGGTGGCGAGCATGGTGTCGCCCATGGGCTGCAGCCGCGGCTTGGCGCCCTTGCCCACCGTGAACACGATCACGCGCGCCTGCGACGGCAGCAGCGTGCGCGCGCGCCGCACGAGCGTCGGCTCCACCCCCGCGCCCGCGTGCAGCATGATGACGGAGGCCCCCGCGTGCTCGCGCGCGATCGTCGCGGCGAGGTCGAGCAGTCGATCGTCGCGGGGCGACCACTCGACGCCGGAGAGCGCATCGAGCAGCCGCTTGCCGGTCGAGGCCGGCAGCGTGCGCCGCGAGGTCTGCACGACGACATCCATCTCGTCGCGCACCGCCTGCACGCCCAGCGATCCGAGGATCGAGATCGCGGTCTCGAACTCTGCCGGGTCGCCGTAGTCCTCCGGCGAGGTCGACAGCCCGAGCGCCAGCACGCTGCGCCGGGTCTGCTCGAACTGGCGCACCATCAGCGTGCCGGTGCGCGCCGACGACTTCCAGTGGATGTAGCGACGGTCGTCGCCGGCGACGTAGTCGCGCAGCGCGTGGAAGGCGATGTCGCTGTTGGTCAGGTCGCGCGTCGTGATGCCCTCGAGGTCGCGGATGAGCCCCGGGGCGCTCTCGTCCAGCTGCACGGTCTTGGGGTGCACGTACAGCTCGACCGGATCGGTCCACTTCACCTGCCGGCGCAGCAGGCCGACGGGGTCGCCGCGCACCGACCGCACGGGCCCCACCTGCAGGATGGTGCGCCGGCTGGTGGGGATCGCGAAGACGTCCTCGTGCACGTCGCCCGGCTGCATGCGCGGCAGGTGGAACGAGGCGAGCGCCGTGCCGACGGGCACCTCGATGGTGGCCGGCAGCAGCGGCTTCTGCGAGGCGGCGTGGATCTCGATGCGCCCGAGCGCGCGCTCCCCCACCACCACGCGGGTGTAGGCGAGGTCGAGCTCGATGCGGTAGCGGTTGCGCCCGACCACGAACGCGATGCCGGCGATCAGCAGCAGCGCGCCCACGAGGCCGATCACGATGAGCTCCTTCCACCCCAGCGCGATGCCGCCGCCGAGCGCGGCGACCGTGCCGATCAGCACCGCCCAGCCGAAGCCCGTGATCGGTTCGAGCACCGGCCAGACGACACGACGCAGCCACGCAGCCGACGCCGCCGCCCAGGCGCTCGTGACCGACTCCTCCCCGACCGCCGCGTCGAGCGCGCGCCGCAGCGGCGGGCGCTCGCGCTGCACGGCGCTGCGCAGCCGGGTGCTGCCGGATGCGGTCGTCGTCGCGGTCGCGGGCTCGGGATCAGGGGCGGGAGTCGACGTCGCCCGCGCGGGCGCCGTCGTCATGCAGCGCGCTGCCGGTCCTGCGGCGCAGCGACATCGGCGATCGCTCGGTCGATGATGCGGTCGCCGGTGACGCCGGAGAACTCCGCCTCCGGGTCGAGCACGATGCGGTGGGCCCAGACGAACTGCGCGAGCTCCTTGACGTCGTCGGGCAGCACGAACGCGCGACCCTTTGCCGCTGCCCACACCTTGACGGCGCGCATGAGCGCCATGGCTCCGCGCACCGAGACGCCCAGACGCGTGTCCTTCGACTCGCGCGTGTGCTCCGAGAGCCGGGCGACGTAGTCGAGCACCGACTCGTCGACGTGGACGGTCGCGGCGAGGTCGATCATTTCTGCGATGGCGCCGGTGGTGATCACCGGCTGCACGCTGGCGGAGGCGTTGCGGATCGAGGCACCCGCGAGGATCCGCACCGTCTGCTCGCGACCCGGGTAGCCGATCGACGTCTTCATCAGGAAGCGGTCGAGCTGCGCCTCCGGCAGCCGGTAGGTGCCGGCCTGCTCGATGGGATTCTGGGTCGCGATGACCATGAACGGGCGCCCGACCTCGTACGCCGTGCCGTCGACGGTCACGCGGCCCTCCTCCATCACCTCGAGCAGCGCCGATTGCGTCTTCGGGCTCGCACGGTTGATCTCGTCGGCGAGCACGATGGAGGCGAAGATGGGCCCCTTGTGGAACTCGAAGGTCTGGGTCTTCTGGTCGTAGACCGTGACGCCCGTGACGTCGGAGGGCAGCAGGTCGGGCGTGAACTGGATGCGGTGGTTGGTGCCCTGCACGGTCGCCGCCATCGACTTCGCGAGCTGCGTCTTGCCGGTGCCGGGCGCATCCTCGAGCAGCAGGTGCCCCTCCGAGAGCATCGCGGTGAACGCGAGCCGGATGACGTCGTCCTTGCCGAGCACGACGGTGCCGACGTTGTCGACCAGGCGGGTGAAGGTCTGGGCGAACCAGTCCGCCTGCTCACGGGTCATGGATGCGCTCATCGTCGGTCCTCTCGGAAGGGGATGGATTGGGATGGAGTGGTCATGGCCACCGAACGTTCGGGGTTCGGAGACTGCCGTGCGGGATGCCGTCGGGGCCGCCCCAGACGTACATGTAGGCGTTGCCGCTGAAGCCCGAGTAGCACAGGCGTGTGCTACCCGAGCGATACTGCGTGGTGCCGTTCGAGGCCCCGATCTGCACGGTGCCCTGCTGGAAGGGGTTGCCGTCGCCGTTGCCGTTGCTGTTGTGGCAGGCGAACTGGTACGAGCCGGGCGTCAGGTTCGACCAGCTCAGTTGGTAGTAGCGGCACTTCGCCGACGTGCCCGTCGTGCACCCGCCGTCCGCGCGACTCGCGTCGTCGCCCTTGCCGAGCGAGATGGATGGCGCCGCTCGCACCCGCGCGCTGGCACTGGCCGTGGTGGCCTGCGCGCCGTGGCCCGCCTCCGCGGCACCTGTCGAGGTGCGCACCTCGATGGTGTGCTGCGAGTCGGGGCCGCCCGTGGCCGACTCCGTGCCGCTGTTGGCGACGCTCCGCCACGCGCCGCCGTCGATGCGGATCTCGGTCGAGATGCTCCGGCCGTTCCTCGCCGGCGCCGACCAGCTGAAGTTGACCTGCCCGACCGCACTCTTCGCATCCGCCGCCGGACTGCCGATCGCGCCGTAGGGGCGCGCCTGGTTGCCCGCGTTCGTCCACTCGGACGCGTAGCTGGTGCCGTCGACGAACGCTACCGCGCGCACCGAGAAGGTGTACGGCCCGCCGTTGTTGTCCATGCCCGTGTACGTGCCGCCCGGCCCGAACGACTGCGTCCCGGCGCCGCCGCCGCGCACCTCGAACGACACCTCGTTCGAGCGCAGGCCGTTGGAGTTGCCGGGCGTCCAGGTGACCTGGGCATCGGTGTCGCCGTCGCTCGCGGAGACCGCGGATGGCGCATCCGGGGCCGTGTAGGTGCGCACCGCCGCCGAGGACGCCGAGGGCGTGCTCGTGCCCGCGTCATTGGTGGCGGTGACCGTGAACGTGACGTTCTCGCCCTCCGCCGCGAAGCGGAAGTTCGCCTGCGTGCCGGTGACCCGCGCGGGCGTCGCACCGTTCGATGGCGTCACGGTGTAGACGGTGATCGCCGCACCGTTCGGATCCGCCGGCTGCCAGGTGACGGCGACCTGCACCTCCCCCGGGATCGAGCGGTCGGGGGTCGCCGTGACGCCCTGCACCTGCGTGGGCGGGCCCGCGGGCGTGACCGGCTGCGAGTAGGCGGAGAAGTCGCTCGGCTCGACCGCGAGGTTCACGGCCTGCACCCGGAAGGTGTACGCCGTGCCGTTCGCCAGCCCCGTCCAGGTGTAGTTCAGCCCCTGCACCTGCTGCTGCACGGCACCGTTCGGCGCCGGCGGCGAGATCTCGACGACGTAGTGCTGGATCGGCGAGCCGTTGTTGACCGGCGCCTGCCACGAGAGCGCGACCTGCGTGTCGCCCCGCTCCCGCTGCGGCGGCGCCGGCTGCTCCGGCCGCACATCGGGACGCGCCTCGCGCGATGCGGCCGAGGGGTCGGAATCGCCGACCTCGTTCTGCGCCAGCACCTGGAAGGTGTAGGTCACGTTGTTCGTCAGGCCCGCGATGACGCAGGTCGTCGCCGCGCAGGGCTGCTGCACGGCGCCGTCGGAGGACCGCACGACGTAGCCCGTGATCGGCGCGCCGTTCGACGGCGGCGGTGCCCAGGTGAGCGTCACCTGCGCGTCGCCGACCGCGTCGACGTTGGGCCGCGGCGGCGCATCCGGCCTGCCCTTGACGTTGAGCGTGAGCGTGCCGCTCACCTGGCGCTGCGCGAGCTCGGTGGCGTCCTGCACGGTATAGCGCACGGTGAGCACGCCGGAGAAGTCGGCGCCCGGCGTCACGGTGACCTCTCGGTCGGTGTTCGAGATCGTGCCCTGCCCGGCGACCACCGCTGCCGCGACCATCCGCAGCGGGATGCCGTCCCGCTCGAACGGGTTGAAGTCGTCCTGCACCACGTCGAGCGTGAAGGGAACACCCTGCGTCGCCTCGCCGCTGTTCGGCCGTGCGATGGGCATCGGACGGTTCGTGGGGACGACCTCGACGATCACGGTGCCCGGTGCGCGGTTGCCGTGCGGGTCGATGGCGACGATCTGGAACGAGCCGGTCGCGCCCGGCGGCGTGTTCGGCGCCGCCGTCGCCGAGAAGATCGAGCCGCTCATCGAGATCTCGACCCCGCTCATCGAGCCGCCGCCGGACTCGAAGACCATCGCCTCGAGGTCGCCGGGATCCGGATCCGTGGTGGCGTCGCGCAGGTCGAACTCCACGGCGCCCTCACCCGCCACCGGCCGCAGCACGGCACCGGCGAAGACCGGCTCGACGACGCTGGAGGAGACCACGTCGATCGGGATCGTGAGGATTGCCGTGTTGCCGTCCTCCGGTCCCGTGCCGTCGGTGGCCTCGAAGGTGATTGACGCCGGCCCGACGTAGCCCTCGGGCGATCGGAACTGCAGGGTGTCAGCGCCCGCGATCAGGCCCGTGTCGTCGTCGTTCACGGCGGTGACGGTCTCGCCGGAGGTGATGCGCGGCGGGTTGCCGTTGAACGTGGTGACCCAGTCGCGCAGCGGCAGCTCGCGCAGGATCCCGGAGGGGATCTGGATCGGCTCGGTGCGCGAGAGGAACGGCGCGCGGTCGCGCACGGGCGGCACGGCGACGAACGCCTCGGACGCGAGCCCGTCGATGTCGGTCACGCGGTAGGTGACGACCTGGAACTCCTCGCTCGGCACCACCTGGATCGCGTCGCCCGCGACCGAGCCGGGACCCGTCGCGATGGAGAGCGTGAGCTCGCTCGGGTCGCCGTCCGGATCGAGGTCGTTCTCGAGCACCGGCACATCCAGCGGCACGTCGACCTCGACCCCGTCGCGGGGCAGGGGGTCGTCGCGTGCGATCGGGGGCAGCAGCGGCGCGTCCTCCGCCACCGTCACCACGACCGAGCCCGTCGTCGACGCGCCTCGCGCATCCGTCACCGTGTAGGTGAACTGGTAGTCGCCCGTCTCCGCGGGCGAACGCAGATCGACGGTGGCGCGCTCGCGGTTGACGACCGCGTCGGCGAGCTCGTCGGGCAGGTCGAGCCCGTCGCTGGTGAGCGACAGCGCATCCTGATCGGGATCGGAGTCGTTCTCGAGCACCGCGATCGCGACGGAGCGATCTGGGCGCACGGTGACGAGGTCGACCTGCGCGAACGGCGTCTGGTTCACGTCGGCCGCCTGCGCGATGCCGATGATGGCGGACGCGGTGCCCTCGCCGCCCCAGCGGTCCCGCACCCGGTAGGTGAACTCGACCGTGCCGGCGCTGTCGGGGTAGGCCTCGAAGTCGAAGTAGTCGGGGCCCACCTCCGGCAGGATGCGGCCGCCGCCGGGTCCGGTGTCGTAGCCGACCAGCTCGACGCCGTCACCATCGGGGTCGATCCCGTGGAGCGGGATGGGGATGCGCACCGTCGAGCCGGCGAGCACGCGGGAGGTCACCGTCTCGGGAGCCGGCGGCGCGTTCTCCTCCTCGTCGCGCGGCACGATCGTCATCGCCACCGTCGCCGAGTCGCGATTGCCGAACTCGTCGGTGATCTCGTAGGTGACCGTCGCCCGCGTGGGGGCGTCGACGAGCGCGTGGACGCGCAGCCGCCCCTCGGAGATGAACGCGACGCCCTCGTCATCGGAGGCGAAGCTGGTGTCGACGACTCGATCGACCAGCTCGAACGGGGTGCCGTCGGGCGAGAAGTCGTTGGCGAGCACGTCGACGGTGGCGTAATCGCCGGCGCGCACCGTCGCGGCGTCGTCGACCGCCTTCGGCGCGCGAGGCTGCGCGGGCGGCGCGACCGGGATGACCTCCACGGTGCCGGTCTCGGAGAACCGCCCGTTCGAGACCGTGTAAGTGAACTGGAACGGCGCGTCGAGCCCGTTGTCACGGATGCTGACGATGCGACGATCGCGCAGCTCCACGGTGATCGGTGCCGCGCCCTCGACGGTCACCTGCTGCACGACGAGCACCCCACCCGCCGGATCCACGTCATTCGCCAGCAGGTCGACGATCGCCGAGCCCTGCTGCGGCAGCAGCGCGGTGTCGCGCACGGCGACGGGGCGCGCCTCCTGGTCGGGCGTGCGGATGTCGATGCGGATCCGGCCGATGCTCGGCAGCGGCCCGTCGGCGATCATGTAGGTCAGGTAGTGGGTCCCGACAGTCCCGGAGCGGATGTGCACGACCCCGGTGGCCTTGTCCCAATCCATCTCCACGCCCGCCACCGGATCCACCGAAGCCAGCCGCAGCGGGCGTCCCGATGGGGAGTAGTCGTTGAGCATCGGGCGGATCGTCGCCTCCCGCCCCTCGACGGTGCTGACGAAGTCGGCGTTGGCGAGCGGCGGCGCATCGCCGCGCTCGCGCACGTCGACCTCGACCTCGGCGGATGCCTCGCTGCGGCCGTCCGAGACCGTGACGGTGAGCGTCTGCACGCCCACGTCGCCGGTGGCGGTGTAGATGAGCCGGCCCGAGGGGTCGGTCTGGATCGTGTCACCGGAATCGGTCGTCGCGCCCGTGAGGTACATGTCGTCGCCGTCGGGGTCGATCCAGTCGGCGAGCACCTGGTACTCGTACTCGCCACCCTGCTCGACCGCGAACGCCTGCGCGCGCTGCTGCTCCGGAGGCGAGTTCTCCCCATCGCCGCGCACCTCCACGCGCACCCCTGCGGTGTCCGTGCCACCACGACCGTCGTCGATCTCGTAGTTGAAGGTGAAGCCGCCCGTGAAGCGCTCCGGCAGCTGGAGCTGCAGCGCGGAGTCGTTCGCGACCGGGGCGATCGCGGCGCCCTCGGGCAGATCGCCCACCACGCGGGCGGTCAGCACGTCGCCGTCGGCGTCGCTGTCGTTCCACAGCACCGGCAGGATCGTCGAGCGGCCGGGCCGCGCACCGAATCGGTCGTCGTTCGCGTCCGGATCGGTGTTCTCCTCGTTCACCGGCGGCGGCTGGTTCGTCAGCAGGTCCTCGGTGGACTCGGAGTCGTCCTGGTCGCTGGTCTCGTCGGACTGCTCTGGCAGCAGGTCGTCCCAGTTGTCGACCAGCACGAGCGTGTCCGACAGCAGCCAGGACGAGCCCTCCTGGAACTGGTTCAGCACCACCGCGTCGCGGTTGATGCGGAAGGTCGCGGCGCTGCCGTCCATCTGCGGCACCTGCTGCTCGCTTCGCTCGGCGCCCTGGCAGTCGCGGAGGAACTGCGCGCTGCCGGTCCAGACCGCGTAGACGCACCCGTGCAGCTGCACGGGGCGCACCGCGTCGCCGCCGCCCTGGCGCTGCTCGACCTGCGGGTCGCCGCCGCCGAGCGGCTGCCGGATGAGCTGGGTCGGCGTCGCGAGCACGACATCGTCGGCGTCGTCGCCCACCAGCTGCACCGCCGATCCGTCCGGCACCCGGGTCGCGCCGCCGGGCAGCAGCAGCGTGCCGGTCCCCGGGTCGTGCACGACTGGCTGCCGACCCACCACCGTCACCAGCGGCTCCTGCATGGCGCGCAGCTCGCTACGGTCGCGCACGGTCGGCTCGTCGAACGTGCCGTCGTCCAGGCGGGCGACGCTGAGCTGCTGCCCCTCGCTCGGCGACGCGGCGTACACGGTGCCGTCGCGCCCGACGGCGACCGCGGTGCCCTCGCCGAGCTCGGCGAGGGGCTCGGCGCTCTCGGGCGAGAAGCCGACGAAGTCGTTGAACGACATCGCCCAGAGCGAGCCGTCGGCGGGATCGACGACCGCGACGACGCCGCCACCCATGGCGATGCGTCCCTGCGCAGGCAGCTGCACGCTCGTCCCGAGCACGACGTGCACGGGGTCGACCACGATGACTGCCGACGACTCCCGATTGTGGAGCAGCACGTCGTCGCCGTCCTGCAGCACGTCGAAGCTGGCTGTCGGCGAGGTCAGTCCGGCGTCGAGCTCTGCCGCCTGGATGTTGATGCGGCCCAGCTGCTGGCTGTCCTGCTTCGTGACCCAGACGCCTCCGTCATGGAGGTCGACGTCGGTGGTGGTGAAGCCGTCGTAGGTGAACGCGAGGATGCCGAGCGCGAGCGACACGGCGGTGACGAGTCCTCCCGCCACCGTCGACTTGCGATGGCTCCTGATCCACCTGAACACTGCCGGCCTCCCGTGACGCCCTCGGCGGGCACTGGGGGACCCGCGGTCGGGGGCGCGACCTCGGTCATTGTGTCAGAACTCCGCGACCGCATACCTGGAGATCCGCACAATGCTCCGAGCACCCATCATGGCGATGGGCCCTCGGAGCATCGTGCTGCGGCGGTCAGCCGCGCGCGCGCTCGTACGCGGCGAGGCGCTCCGCGTTCTCGGCATTGAAGTCGTCGAGCGCCTGACGGTTCCAGTCACGGGCCTTGCGGCCCCGGCGGGCGACGATGCCGCCGAACCAGATGGGCACCTCGCGGGCCAGGATGAACGCGAGCACCGACAGCGGCGCGAGCACCAGCTGGCCGAGCGACTGCAGGTCCATGCTGAACACCGAGGCATAGGCCGACCAGCCGCCCTCCTGCTCGATGTGGGCGCCGGCGATGTGCGCCGCGTAGACCAGCAGCGCCACGACGAAGGCGCCGAGCACATGCGCCCACCAGCCCGCTCGGTTCACGAGCAGCGTGATCAGCCAGTAGGCGAGGAAGAACACCACGACCGGCAGCAGGTAGGAGGGGCGCAGCCACACCGTCTCCAGCGTCTCGGTCGCGTTGAACGCGCGATCGAAGAGGTAGCCGACGGCGAAGAAGGCCACCGCGAAGAGCGCGGCGAAGATGATCGATGCGAGCAGCGCGACGAGGAAGCCGACGCCGCGCGCGCCCTTGCGACGAGGCGGCTGCGGCTCCTCGACGAGCACGATCGGCGTGCCGCCGGCAGCCGCGCGCGCCGTCTCCTCATCGACGGCGATGGTCGACGGCGGCACCTCGTCCCGCACGATGCCGAACCGCTCGGTGCGCTGCGTGGTGTCGCCCGGTCGGTAGTCGTCCTGCGTGTCGAGCACCTGCGTCTGTGCGGCGGTGTCCTCGACCTCCGGCGTGCGCTTCGCGTGCATCGCTCGCGTGCGCTGCTCGTCGTCCGCGTGGTGATCCGGCTGCTGCGCCATGGCCTCGGTCGGCGCCGGCTCGACGAAGTCGCGGTCGGAGGTGCCGGGCCGAGCGTCTGCGCCTCCTGCGAGTGCGTCCGCGTCGGCTGCCGCATCGTCGGCATCGGTGCGTCGCCGCAGACCGAACGACGGGCGGCGAGGCTCGACGAGCGGCGGCGGCGTCGCGGCTCCGGAAGCGCTGCCATCAGCGTCGCTGGCAGCGGCCTGCCCGCGATGCTGCTCGAGCGAGTTCTCGGCCGCCTCGTCGTGCACCTCGTCTGCCGTTGCGCGGGCCGAGTCGTCGGGGTGCGCCGCCGAGTGCGAGGGCCCACGCAGCGTCGATGGGGCGATCACCGTGGGCTCGATCGGGCTGTCGCCGCCGCGGTCGTCGTCATCGCGTGACGTGTGCTCGACCAGCGGCTGCGGCTCGTCGTGATCCTCGATCGAGGTCGCGGCGGCATCCGCCTCGGCAGGCGTCGCCGCGGACTCGTCATGCACGGGCGCGTCATCGGCAAGTGCGGGCTCGTCGACGTTTCCGTCGCGCGATGCCGCGTCGGCATCCGTCGACGGCGAGCTGCCGAAGAACCGATCCCGCCACGAGGTGGGCTGCTCGTCGCTCATGGTCAAACCTCCTGCAGCGGCACCGTGCCGCGTCGTCGGCCGATTCTAAGCACTGCGCCTGCACGCCGGCCCGCGCCACCCCGCCGCCCGCGCAATCGCCGCGACACGCGGCAGGGGCCGCATCCGATGTGGATGCGGCCCCTGCTGCGTGCGGTCGATCAGACGATCTGACCCGGCTCCTCGTTGAACTCGCCACCGGTGAAGGCGTCGAAGTCGAGGTACGACAGGTCGGACTCGTCCACGCCACCGGCGTCTGCGAACAGACGGTTCGGGTAGCGCTCGGCCTTGGCCTCCTCGGTGGCCTCGACCGAGACGTCGCGGTAGCGCGACAGGCCGGTGCCCGCGGGGATGAGCTTGCCGATGATGACGTTCTCCTTGAGGCCGAGCAGCGGGTCGCGCTTGCCGGCGAGGGCCGCCTCGGTGAGCACCTTGGTCGTCTCCTGGAAGGAGGCGGCCGAGAGCCACGACTCGGTCGCGAGCGACGCCTTGGTGATGCCCATGACCTCCTGGCGAGCCGAAGCGGTCTTCTTGCCGTCGGTCAGCGCCGCACGGTTGAGCTCGTTGTACCGCGAACGGTCGACGAGCTCGCCGGGCAGGAGGTCGGTCTCGCCGTGGTCGACGACGGTGACCTTGCGCAGCATCTGCCGCACGATGACCTCGATGTGCTTGTCATGGATCGGCACGCCCTGCGAGCGGTACACGTCCTGCACGCCGGAGACCAGGTGCTTCTGGACCTCGCGGACGCCGCGCACGCGCAGCACTTCCTTGGGGTCGACCGCACCGATCTGGATCTGCTGACCCTGCTCGACGTGGTCGCCGTCGCCGACCTCGAGGGTCGCGCGGCGGAGCACCTGGTACACGACCTCCTCGTCACCGTTGTCGGGCGTGATGATGACGCGCTTGGACTTCTCGTCCTCCTCGATGCGCACACGACCGGCTGCCTCCGCGATGGGCGAGGCGTTCTTCGGCGTGCGGGCCTCGAAGAGCTCCGTCACACGGGGCAGACCCTGCGTGATGTCGCTCGCGCCCACCGAACCACCGGTGTGGAAGGTGCGCATCGTCAGCTGCGTGCCGGGCTCACCGATCGACTGGGCGGCGATGATGCCCACGGCCTCGCCGATGTCGACGAGCTTGCCGGTCGCCAGCGAGCGGCCGTAGCAGTGGGCGCAGACGCCGACTGCCGACTCGCACGTGAGGACCGAGCGCACCTTGACCGACTCGACACCCGCGGCGATGAACGCACGGATCTCGCGGTCGCCGATGTCCTGGGCGGCGGTGGCGAGCACCGTGCCGTCCGACGTCACGACGTCCGTCGCGAGGTTGCGGGCGTAGACCGCCGACTCGATGTTCTCGTGCAGCGTCAGCTGACCGTCGATGACCTCTGCGATCGGCACCTCGAGCCCACGCTCGGTGCCGCAGTCGTCCTCACGGATGATGACGTCCTGCGACACGTCGACGAGACGACGCGTCAGGTAGCCCGAGTCGGCCGTGCGGAGCGCCGTGTCGGCCGAGCCCTTGCGCGCACCGTGGGTGGCGATGAAGTACTCCGCCACCGTCAGGCCCTCGCGGTACGAGGAGATGATCGGACGCGGGATGACCTCACCCTTCGGGTTGGTCACGAGACCACGCATACCGGTGATGTTTCGCACCTGGATCCAGTTGCCGTTGGCGCCCGCGGTGACCATCCGGTAGATGGAGTTCTCCTTGTCGAACGCCGCCTCGGTGGCCTTCTGGACCTCGTTGGTGGCCTTCGTCCACAGCTCGGTCAGGTCACCACGACGCTCCGAGTCGGTGATGAGGCCCTTCTCGAACTTGCCCTGGATCTTCGAGGCCGACTCCTCGGCCTCCGCGACGATCTCGTCCTTGCGCGCCGGCGTGATGACGTCGGAGAGCGCGACCGTGATGCCCGAGCGCGTGGCCCAGTAGAAGCCGGCGTCCTTGATCTTGTCGAGCGTGCCCGCCACCACCGTCTTCGGGTAGTGCTCGGCGAGCGCGTTGACGATCAGCGAGATGACCGGCTTGGTGGCCGGCTCGCTCACGAACGGGAAGTCCGCGGGCAGCAGCTCGTTGAAGAGCGCGCGACCCAGGGTCGTCTCGTGCAGGAAGGTCTCGCCGTCGACGAAGCCCTCCGGGCGGTCCTGGTCGCGGAAGGCGAGGCCGTCCAGACGGATCCGGATGACCGAGCCGAGGTGCAGCGAGCCCTGGTCCATCGCCATGATCGCCTCGGCGATCGACGAGAACGCGCGGCCGGTGCCGGCGCCATCCTCCTTCAGCGACGTCAGGAAGTGCAGACCGGAGACCATCTCGTGCGACGGGAGGGTGACCGGTCGGCCGTCCGACGGCTTCAGGATGTTGCTGGAGGCGAGCATCAGCACGCGCGCCTCGGCCTGCGCCTCGACCGAGAGCGGCAGGTGCACAGCCATCTGGTCACCGTCGAAGTCGGCGTTGAACGCCGCGCACACGAGCGGGTGCAGCTGGATGGCCTTGCCCTCGACGAGCAGCGGCTCGAAGGCCTGGATGCCGAGGCGGTGCAGCGTGGGCGCACGGTTCAGCAGCACGGGGCGCTCGCGGATGATCTCCTCGAGCACGTCCCACACCTGCGGCTTCGAACGCTCCACCATGCGCTTGGCGTGCTTGATGTTCTGCGAGTGGCCCAGGTCGATCAGGCGCTTGATGACGAACGGCTTGAACAGCTCGAGCGCCATCTGCTTCGGCAGGCCGCACTGGTGCAGCTGCAGCTGCGGGCCGACCACGATGACCGAGCGGCCCGAGTAGTCGACGCGCTTGCCGAGCAGGTTCTGGCGGAACCGGCCCTGCTTGCCCTTGAGCATGTCGGAGAGCGACTTCAGCGCGCGGTTGCCCGTGCCCGTGACGGGACGGCCACGACGACCGTTGTCGAACAGGGCGTCCACCGCCTCCTGCAGCATGCGCTTCTCGTTGTTCACGATGATCTCGGGAGCACCGAGGTCGAGCAGGCGACGCAGGCGGTTGTTGCGGTTGATGACGCGACGGTAGAGGTCGTTCAGGTCGCTGGTCGCGAAGCGGCCACCGTCGAGCTGCACCATCGGGCGCAGCTCCGGCGGGATGACCGGCACGACGTCCAGCACCATCGCAGCCGGGCTGTTGCCCGTCTGCAGGAACGAGTTGACGACCTTGAGCCGCTTGATCGCGCGGATCTTGCGCTGGCCCTTGCCCTCGGCGATCTGCTTGTGCAGGTCCTCGCCCTCGGCGACCAGGTCGAACGCCTCGAGGCGCATCTTGATCGCCTCGGCCCCCATGTGGCCGTGGAAGAACTCGCCGTACAGGTCGACGAGGTCGTGGTAGGTCGCGTCCTCAGCCTTCAGGTCGCCGACCTTCAGCGTGCGGAAGTCGTCGAAGACGCGCTCCATCTGCGCGATCTCCTCGTCGGCGAACTTGCGCAGCTGCGCCATCTCGCGCTCACCGGCGTCCTTGACCTTGCGCTTCTGGTCGGCCTTGGCGCCCTCCTCCTCGAGCTGGGCGACGTCGGTCTCCAGCTGGGCGAGGCGAGCGGCGATGTCGGCGTCGCGGCGCTTCTCGATCTCGCCGACCTTCAGGCGGAGCTCCTGCTCCAGCTGCGGCAGGCGCTCGTGACGAGCCTCCTCGTCGACCGAGATGACCATGTACGCGGCGAAGTAGATGACCTTCTCGAGGTCCTTCGGCGCCATGTCCAGCAGGTAGCCGAGACGGCTGGGCACGCCCTTGAAGTACCAGATGTGCGTCACGGGCGCGGCGAGCTCGATGTGGCCCATGCGCTCACGGCGCACCGACGACTTCGTCACCTCGACCCCGCAGCGCTCGCACACGATGCCCTTGAAGCGCACGCGCTTGTACTTGCCGCAGGCGCACTCCCAGTCCCGGCTGGGACCGAAGATCTGCTCGCCGAACAGGCCGTCCTTCTCGGGCTTGAGCGTGCGGTAGTTGATGGTCTCAGGCTTCTTCACTTCGCCGTGTGACCAGCCTCGGATGTCGTCGGCCGTTGCCAGCCCGATCCGCAGCTCATCGAACGTTGTTGCGTCGATCAATGCAATTCCCTCTTGTCGAATTCTCGATAGCCCGGATCAGATGTCGTCGATCGACGACAGCTCAGGGCGGGAGATGTTGATGCCGAGCTCTTCGGCCGTGCGGAGTGCCTCATCTTCGTCATCGCGGAGCGTGACGACGTCGCCGGCTGCGTTCAGCACCTCGACGTTCAGGCAGAGCGACTGCATCTCCTTCATGAGCACCTTGAAGGACTCCGGGATGCCGGGCTCCTGGATGTTCTCGCCCTTGACGATGGCCTCGTACACCTTCACGCGGCCGACGATGTCGTCCGACTTGATGGTGAGGAGCTCCTGCAGGGTGTACGCAGCGCCATAGGCCTCGAGCGCCCAGACCTCCATCTCGCCGAACCGCTGGCCGCCGAACTGGGCCTTACCGCCCAGGGGCTGCTGCGTGATCATCGAGTAGGGGCCGGTCGAGCGAGCGTGGATCTTGTCGTCGACCAGGTGGTGCAGCTTCAGGATGTACATGTAGCCGACCGAGACCGGGTACGGGTACGGCTCACCGGAGCGACCGTCGAACAGGTTCGCCTTGCCGCTGCCGTCGATCAGGCGGTCGCCGTCACGGGTCGGGAGCGTCGCGTCGAGCAGGCCGATGATGGCCTCCTCGGTCGCGCCGTCGAAGACCGGCGTCGCGACCTTGGTGCCCGCGGGCGCCTCGAGGGTCGCCGGGTCGAGGTCCTTGGCCCACTCGGGCGTGCCCTCCACCTTCCAGCCCGTCGCGGCGATCCAGCCGAGGTGCGTCTCCAGCACCTGGCCGAAGTTCATGCGCTTCGGGATGCCGAGCGGGTTCAGCACGATGTCGACCGGCGTGCCGTCGGAGAGGAACGGCATGTCCTCCTCGGGCAGGATCTTGGCGATCACGCCCTTGTTGCCGTGGCGGCCGGCGAGCTTGTCGCCCTCGGTGATCTTGCGCTTCTGCGCGATGTAGACCACGACCTTCTCGTGGACGCCCGAGCCGAGCTCGTCGTCGCCGTCCTCAGCGCGGAACTGCTTGACCGCGATGACCGTGCCCTGCTCACCGTGGGGCACCTTGAGCGACGTGTCGCGCACCTCGCGGCTCTTCTCGTTGAAGATCGCGCGGAGCAGGCGCTCCTCGGCGCTCAGCTCGGTCTCGCCCTTCGGCGTCACCTTGCCGACCAGGATGTCGCCGGGAGCGACCTCTGCGCCGATGCGGATGATGCCGCGCTCGTCGAGGTCAGCCAGCAGGTCGGGACCGACGTTGGGGAGGTCACGCGTGACCTCCTCCTTGCCCAGCTTGGTGTCGCGGGCGTCGACCTCGTACTCCTCGATGTGGATCGACGAGAGCACGTCGTCCTTCACGAGGTTCTGGCTGAGGATGATCGCGTCCTCGTAGTTGTGGCCCTCCCACGGCATGAACGCCACGAGCAGGTTCTTGCCGAGCGCGAGCTCGCCGTCCTCCGTCGCGGGACCGTCGGCGATGACCTCGCCGACCTCGATCCGCTCACCAGCCGAGACGATGACCCGGTGGTTGTAGGAGGTGCCCTGGTTCGAGCGGTCGAACTTGCGCAGGAAGTACTGCTGCGTGCCGCCCTCGTCGAGCTGCACGGTGACCATGTCGGCCGAGACCTCGCCGACCACGCCGGCGCCGGTCGCGGTGATGACGTCACCGGAGTCGATGGCCGCGAAGCCCTCCATGCCGGTGCCGACCAGCGGCGACTCGGAGCGCACCAGCGGCACGGCCTGACGCTGCATGTTCGCACCCATCAGGGCGCGGTTCGCGTCGTCGTGCTCGAGGAACGGGATGAGGCTGGTCGCGAGCGACGCCATCTGGCGCGGCGAGACATCCATGTAGTTCACGGACGTCGGCTCGACGAGCTCGACCTCTTCGCCCTTCTTCCTCGCCACGACGCGCTCCTCGACGAAGCGCTGCTGCGCGTCGAGGCGGTTGTTGGCGTGGGCGACGATGAACTCGTCCTCCTCGGAGGCCGTCAGGTAGTCGATCTGCGTGGTGACCACGCCGTTGTCGACCCGGCGGTACGGCGTCTCGATGAAGCCGAAGGAGTTGATGCGGCCGAAGGTCGCGAGACGACCGATGAGGCCGATGTTCGGGCCTTCCGGGGTCTCGATCGGGCACATGCGGCCGTAGTGCGACGGGTGCACGTCTCGCACCTCGACGCCGGCGCGCTCACGCGACAGACCACCGGGGCCGAGCGCCGACAGCGTGCGCTTGTGGGTCAGGCCCGCGAGCGGGTTGTTCTGATCCATGAACTGCGACAGCTGCGAGGTGCCGAAGAACTCCTTGATCGCGGCGCTCACGGGACGCACGTTGATCAGGGTCTGGGGCGTGATGGCCTCGATGTCCTGCGTCGACATGCGCTCGCGCACGACGCGCTCCATGCGGGCCAGGCCCGTGCGGACCTGGTTCTGGATGAGCTCGCCGACGGCGCGGATGCGACGGTTGCCGAAGTGGTCGATGTCGTCGATGTCGAGGCGGATGTCGACCGCTTCGCCCTTGCGCGTGCCCTTGACCGTCTGGTCGCCGGCGTGCAGCGCGACGAGGTACTTGATGGTCGCGACGATGTCGTCGACCGAGAGCACCGAGTCGCTCATCGGCACGTCGATGCCGAGCTTGCGGTTGATCTTGTAGCGACCCACCTTGGCCAGATCGTAGCGCTTCGGGTTGAAGTAGAAGTTGTCGAGCAGCGCGCGGGCGGCCTCGGCGGCGACCTGCTCGCCCGGACGCAGCTTGCGGTAGATGTCGCGGAGGGCGTCCTCCTTCGACATGGGCGCATCCTTCTCGAGCGTCGCCATGATCGACTCGTAGCCGGCGAACTCGCGGGCGATGTCCTCGCTCGTGAGGCCGAGGGCCTTCAGGAAGACCGTGACCGACTGCTTGCGCTTGCGGTCGATGCGCACGCCGACGGCGTCGCGCTTGTCGATCTCGAACTCGAGCCAGGCACCGCGGCTGGGGATGACGCGAGCGGAGAAGACGTCCTTGTCGGAGTTCTTCTCGGGGGTGCGGTCGAAGTAGACGCCGGGGCTGCGGACGAGCTGCGAGACGACGACGCGCTCGGTGCCGTTCACGATGAACGTGCCCTTCTGGGTCATGAGCGGGAAGTCGCCCATGAAGACCGTCTGCGACTTGATCTCGCCGGTCTCGTGGTTCATGAACTCCGCCGAGACGTAGAGCGGTGCGGCGTAGGTCTTGCCGCGCTCCTTGCACTCAGCGATCGTGTACTTCGGCACATCGAGTACCGGCTCGGAGAACGAGAGCTGCATCTTCTCGCTCAGGTCCTCGATGGGCGAGATCTCCTCGAAGATCTGCTCAAGACCGGACTCCGAGTGGACATCGTCGCGACCGGAGGCCTGTGCGGCATCCGCGCGGCCCTTCCATGCGTCGTCGCCGATGAGCCATTCGAAGCTCTCGGTCTGCAGTGCGAGCAGGTCGGGGACAGTCAGCGTTTCCGCGATCTGTGCGAAGCTCAGGCGGCTCGCGTTTCGACCAGTCTTGGGGCTCAGTTCAGCCAAGGCAGATACCTCCGGTCCGGAAAGGGTTGCGGGTCTTCCCGGGATCGTGTCGTCGGTGAGAGACTCGTCAACACCCTGAAGCGCCCGATTCGGGCGCGCGCCGACCGCAATATGAAGGCAGAGGGGATGTCTTTGAGCGCAACTCGCTACGTTACGCGGCTCGCGCCCTGATGTCCAGTCGAGGCGGCGTGTCGGCTGGCGACCGCCGCCGCCCCGATGCTAACGGGGTGCGGGCGAGACAACGCGGGTGTCGAGAGACAATGGGGTGGTGACCACTCCCAGCCGACGCCTCTCCAGTGGCCTGCACGCCGAGATGCGGTTCTCGGGCTCCGGTGGCTGGCAGCTGGTCGTCGATGGGACGCCGCAGTCGCACGTCGATCCGGAGCGGCCAGAGCTGCTGGTCTACGAGTACGTGCAGCAGATGGGGCACGTGATCGACGCGATGCCGCCCGGGCCGCTCACTGCGGTGCACCTGGGAGGCGGCGCGCTCACGATCCCGCGCTTCATCGATGCGACGAGGCGCGGATCGCGCCAGCAGGTGATCGAGCTCGAGCCGCTGCTGGTCGAGCTGGTGCGCGAGGTGGCCCCGCTCCCCCGCGGCGCGAGCATCCGCGTGCGCTACGGCGATGCCCGCGAGCAACTGTCCCGGCTGCCCGCGGGCCTGCGCGGATCGGTCGACCTGGTGGTGGTGGATGTCTTCTCCGGCGCCCAGACGCCCGCGCACGTCACGACGGTGGAGTTCCACGCGCTCGTGCGCGACCTGCTCGCACCCGGCGGCGTCGCGATCGTGAACATCGCCGACGACCGCACGCTGTCGTTCGCGAAGCGGCAGCTGGCGGCGCTGGCGGAGGTGCACGGCGAGGTGGCGGCGCTCGCCGACCCGGGCATGCTCAAGGGCAGGCGCTTCGGCAACGTGGTCGCGGTCGCCGGCTCGCTGCCGGACCTCGACGACATCGGTCGCGCGCTGCGGCGCGACCCGCTGCCCGGCAAGGTCGTCGCCGGCGCAGAGCTGCGCCGATTCCTGGGCGGAGCACGGCCGGCTCGCGACGCCGACGCGACCCCGAGCCCGACGCCGGATCGCGGCATCTTCGGCTGATCCGGGGCGCCGCCGCGCGCGTTCGAGCGCCCACTCCGGCGCGTGCTCCCGCCGAATCGTCACGGATGCGCGACCATGGCGGCATGAGCACGTCGATCGGCTACGACCAGACCGCGTTGCGGAACGCCGTCGACGTCGCGGCCGCCGCACGCCGGCTGCGCCAGCTCGGCCGCGAGCGGTCGCTCGCCGCGGTGTCCGAGCGCGCGTGGCTGCTGGAGTCGATCGGGCGACTGGACGACGCGCTCGCCGCCGCAAGTGAGGCCGTCACGCTCGCCCGCGCCTCCGGATCACGCGACCGCGTCGCCGAGGCGCGGCTGCTGCGCGCATCCGTCATCCAGACCCGCGGCGACCTGCGCACGGCGCTGCGCGAGTGCACCGCGATCATCGCCGAGTCGCGCTCCAACGACTGGGTCGAGCTGTGGGCGCACGCGCTGCAGCAGCGCGGCACCGTGCACTTCGCGCTTGGGCAGTGGCATGAGGCCTGCGTCGACTTCACCGTCGCCGTGGAGCTGTGCCGCGAGGCGGAGCTGCCGGCCGAGCAGCTCGAGGCGGCGGAGATCGCGCTGATGGTGGCGACCGACCGCGATCAGACCGAGGCGCTGCGCGCCGAGCGGGACGTGCCGCGCGCGAGCCACCCGATCTGGGGCGGGCGCTGACGCGCAGCCGCTCCGTCCACAGGTGCGCGCGTCCGGTTCGCGCCGCATCGACCGCTGCTGGCATGCTTCCAGCCGGCGGAAGGTGACGGATGGCTGACCTCGATCGGGTGCGCGTGTGGGCGGCGGCGCTCATCCGCCTGCACCTCGACGACTCCTGGCACTTCGAGTTCGACCGGGCGGCGAAGCGGGCGGGACTGACGAACTACACCGCGAAGCGCATCACGGTGTCGAAGCACCTGGCCGTGCGCTGGGACGACGACGAGGTGCATCAGATCCTGCTGCATGAGGTTGCCCACGCCATGGTCGGGCCAGGCGCAGGCCACGGCCCGGTGTGGCGGCGCACGGCGCGCGAGATCGGCTACGTCGGCGGGCGCACGCATCAGGGCGAGATCGCTGCGGAGCGCGCCGGCTGGGTGGGCAGTTGCCCGGGCGGGCATGAGCACGTGCGCTTCCGCGCCCCGCGTGGTCGCTACGCGTGCAAGCCGTGCACGAGAGCCGAGCGGCGCGTGGTGGAGGTGCGCTGGAGCAAGCGGGCGGACGCCGCCTGAGCCGGGCTCACTCCGCTCGCGAGTTCCCGGCACTCACCTCCGGCAGCGACCTGCCCATCAGGGCGCCGGCGACTCCCAGCGCGGCGAGCAGCACCAGCGCCCACTCATTGCCCCAGAGCGCGAGCACGCCGGTCAGCGCGCCGGCCGCGAGCAGCAGCACGCCCATCGCGGTGTTCGCCACCGCCACGTACTCCGTGCGCCGATCGCCCTCGGCCATGTCGACGACGTAGGTCTTGCGCGCCAGCCGCGTGCCGAGGTGCACGAACGCGAGCAGCAGGAACGTCACCGGGTAGAGCCACTCGGAGTCGCGAGCGGCCGGCACCTGCAGGAGCACGAGGAACGCGACGATGCACGCGGACGCTCCGACCGCGCACCACACCATCAGCAGTCGAGAGGAGCGGTCGGCCAGGCGCCCAAAGGCGCGGCCGCCGAGCACGTTGGCGACGCCCTGCGCGATCACGAACAGGCCCAGGCCGGTGAGGTCGCCGCCGTGGTTGGCCACCCCGATCGCGACCACGAAGGGCGGGCTCAGCGCCGAGACGAGCAGCAGCGCGCGCACCAGCACGAAGCGGCGGAACGTGCCGTCGTGGCGCAGCAGCTGCCAGGACCGTCCGAGCCAGCTGGCTCCCTCGGTCGATGCACCGGGATCGGTCTCCGGCTCGCGGATCGACGCGTAGACGATGAGGCCCAGCACCCACGCGGCGGCGGCGCCGAGCAGCAGCGCCGCGAGCAGGTCGGCGCCGACATCGCCGCCCCACACCTCCAGGCTCAGCCCGAGCACGAGCGCGACGCCGCCTGCGAGCACGGTGACGATGCCGGTGATCTGCCCGCGCTCGCCCTTGGGGATCGTGCGCCCGAGCACGTCCTTGCTGGCCAGCGAGCACAGCGCCCGACCGAGCGCGAAGACCGCGAGCGCGGCCAGGATCGCTGCCCCCGCGCCCCACCCGCGCAGCGTGAGCGCCGAGACGGCGATGGCGGCCGCGGCGATCGCCTGCGCGGCGGCGCCGCCGACCCACGCCCACTTGCGCGCCGCGAGCCGCTGGAGCCACGGGGTGAGCGCGGCCTGCGGCAGCATCGAGCCGGACTCGCGGATGGGCACGAGGAACGCCAGCAGCACGCCGGGTGCGCCGACCGCGGTGAGCAGCCAGGGCAGCACCGTCTTCGCGTTGACGACCTGATCGCCGATGCTCTGCAGGGCCTGCGCGACCATCTGTCGCATCCCGTTGCTGGCGATGTGCGGCCTGGCCGGGGCGACGACGTCGTCGTCGCTGCCCTCGCCCTTGATGAGCTTCGAGTACAGCGACGTCATTGCGTTCGACTCCCCGCCGCGATCGTCATGGATGCATCCTGCCGTGAACTCGGCCATCGCCCCGACGACGCCACACGATCCGGAAGCACCGTGCCATGTCTCGGCTCGTGCTCACGAGCTCGCGTGGGTTGCTATGCGCGTGTCTCCGGCAGCGCGTCGTCGTCGACCCCGCCGTGCGGCGATCGATCGTCCGCTGCCGCGCCGCCCGCGTCGGTCACGCCGCCCTTCGCCGCCGGCGCGGCCGCCGCCGAGGGCGCGCCCGGCACGTCGTCAGCGGCTGCCGGCGCCCGTCGCGGAGCGCTCGTCTCGTAGGAGTCGCTGATGCGGCGGTACGACTTGGTGAGGAAGGCGAGCCCGGCCGCGAGCACCATGAGCGCGCCGGCGCAGAGGAACACCAGTGCGATGCCGCGCGCGATGCCGGTGCCGAGCACGGGCTCGAGCGCCGCAGCGCCCTCCGGCGAGCGCGCCCACGGCAGGATGACGAACTCGGCGAGCGGCGCGATGAGGAACGCGGTGACGGGAGCGGCCGCGGACTCGAACGCCATCGCGAATCCGAACACGCGCCCCTGTCTGGGCAGCGGCACGACGCGCTGGATGATCGTCTGCTCGGCGGCCTCTGCGGCCGGGATGAGCGCCATGTAGACCCAGATCCCGAGCGCGAACAGCCACCACCAGTCGCGGATCGTGAACAGCGCGCCGATCACCCCCATGATCGCCACCACGATGAGCAGCGTGCGGATCGGGCGCGCGCCGAGCCCGAACCTCGCGACGAGCAGCCCGCCGACGATGAAGCCGGTCGATCCGACACCGAAGACGAGGCCCCAGGTCTGCACGTCGAACAGCTCGAGGCCGTAGGGATCCATGAGCGCCATGTAGACGCCGCCGATGAGGTTGTTGTAGGTCGAGAAGATGATGAGCGCGAACAGCCCGCTGATCGCCAGCACGGCGCGGATCGAGCCGCGCAGGTCGATGCCACGGGCCTCGTCGTCAGGGTCGACCGCGACGACATCCTCCGGGATCCGCAGGGTCATCAGGTGGCCGAGGCTCAGGGCGATCATGCCGATGGCGATCGCGATCGTCCATCCCATGCCGAGGAACCCGATCGAGAGGCCCGAGAACACGCTCGTCACGATCATCGCGAGCCCCTGCACGGTGCCGACCAGACCGTTGGCGTTGGCGCGCCGCTCGTCCGGGACGAGGATCGTGACGGTGGTCGAGAGCGCGATGTTGCGCATGTGCTCGACGACTGAGCCCACCAGGATGATCGCCATGAACAGCCACAGCCACGGCGACGCGAGGTCGAGCAGCACGGGCTCCGGCAGCAGCAGGTACATCGCGCCGGCGACCGTGAAGGCGGCGAACGTGATCGTGCCCGAGAGCAGCATGACCCGCAGCTTGCGATGGTGGTCGACGATCGAGCCGAAGAGGATGCTGCCGAATGCGATGAACAGCATGTAGGCGCCGCCGATGATGCCGGTGGCCAGCACGCTGCGGGTCTCGAGGTAGACCCAGAACGTCAGCGCGAACCACATGTACGTGGTCGTCACGTTCGCGAGCGCCGTGTTGCCCAGCACGTGCAGGAACATGCGCTCGCCCTGGCTGCGCCCAGCCGAGCGAGGCTCCACGGGAGCCATGCCACGACGCTACCGAGGCGGCCCGCCGCGCAACAGCCCTCCTCGCGTCGCGCGCCCCAGCCGCGCCGCGCCCCAGCCGCGCCCCGCGCCCGACCGGTACCAACTTGTCGCCTCCCGGCGCGGGAGGCGGCCGTTTCGTACCGGTCGCGCGCACCGCACCCGCGCGCGCCCCGCATCCGAGCGCGCCGAGCGAGCGGTACCAAGTGGTCGCGACACGGCGCGGGAGGCGACCGTTCGGTACCGGTCGCGCGCACCGCATCCGCGTGCGTCGAACGACCGGTACCAAGTGGTCGCGAAACGGCGCGGGAGGCGACCGTTCCGTACCGGTCGCGCTGCGGGGCGGGCGCGGCGGGCGAGGGGGCGGGACGTGGCGGGCGGGCGGGAGGGGCGGGGCGAGCGAAGGGAGGGTGGGAGCGGGGGCGCTACGAGCGGGAGTCGCGGGCGGCGGCCCAGAGGTCGACGCCCGGCTCGTCGCCCGCGAACTCGTCGATGGCGGCGAACTCGTCGGCGCTCAGCGGCGCGGCCGCGAGCGCCCCGAGGTTCTGCTCCAGCTGCTCGACGCGGGACGCGCCGATCGTGAGCGACGTCATCCGCTCATCGCGCAGCGCCCACGACAGCGCCAGCTGCGCGAGCGACTGCCCACGCTGCTCGGCGATGCCGGCGAGCCCGCGGATGCGGCGGGTGGCCTCAGCAGACACGTTCGGGTCCACCGAGGCGCCGTCGCCGCCGCGACCGGCGCGCGAGTCCGCGGGGACGCCGTCGAGGTACTTGCCCGTCAGCAGGCCCTGCGCGAGCGCGGTGAAGCCGATCACGCCGATGCCGAGCTCGCCTGCGGTGTCGAGCAGACCATCAGTCTCGATCCACCGGTTGAGCATCGAGTAGGATGGCTGGTGGATCGTGAGCGGCGTGCCGAGCCCGGCGAGGATCTCGTGTGCCTCGCGCGTCTCCTCCGCCGAGTAGCTCGAGACGCCCACGTAGAGCGCCTTGCCGGTGCGCACGATGTGGTCGAGCGCCGCCATGGTCTCCTCGAGCGGCGTGTCGGGGTCGGGACGGTGGTGGTAGAAGATGTCGACGTAGTCGAGGCCCATGCGCTCGAGCGACTGGTCGAGGCTGGCGATGAGGTACTTGCGGCTGCCGCCGATGCCGTAGGGCCCCGGCCACATGTCCCAGCCCGCCTTGGTGGTGACGAGGATCTCGTCGCGGTGGGCCGCCAGGTCGCTCTGCATGATGCGGCCGAAGTTGCGCTCGCTCGCGCCATAGGGCGGGCCGTAGTTGTTGGCAAGGTCGAAGTGCGTGATGCCGCGATCGAAGGCGGTCGTCACGAGCGCGCGCTGGCGCTCCAGCGGGGCGTCGTCGCCGAAGTTCTGCCACAGGCCCAGCGTGAGCGCGGGCAGCTTGAGGCCGGAGCGGCCCGCGCGGCGGTACTGCATCGCGTCGGGGCGGTCGGTGTCGTAGCGGGCGGGGTCGGCGGTCCAGCTCATCGGGGTGCTCCAGGGTGCTCGGGGGCGGTGTCGGATGCGGTGCCCGCGTCGGTCGCGGGCGTCGCGGCAGCCGCCGCCTCGGCGGCGACCAGGGTGCGGGATGCGCCGCGGAGTGCGACCGCTGCGGCGCAGGCGGCGGCGCACGCGGGGCTGTGGAAGTCGATGCCCAGCTCGGCGAGCGCGTCGACCACGCGGCCGGCGGTCAGCAGGTCGGCGGCGGTCGGCCGAAGCGAGCCGTCCGGCCAGCGCTGCCCGGCGGCGATGATGGCGACCGAGGCTCGGTCGCCCCGCCGCTCCTGCTCGTCGAGCGCGGCGCGCGCGATCAGGTCGGCGTTCTCCAGCGTCGCCTCCAGCACCAGCGCGGTGCGCGGCGCGAGCCGCAGCAGCTCGGCGGTCTCCGCGCCGCGGTCCGCATCGGCGAGCACGATGACGTCGGCGGAGGCGGCATGCAGGCCCGCAGCTCCCCACTCGAGGGTCACCTGGTAGTCGACGCTCATCAGCGCAGCGCTCCCAGGCGGGCGAGGGCCGCCCGAACGAGCGCACCCCGGCCGCCCTCCATCTCGCTCGTGACCAGCTCGGACGCCGCGGCCTCGGGGCTCAGCCAGGTGAGCTCCAGCGCGTCCTGGCGCGGATCGCACGTGCCGGTGACGGGCACGATGTAGCAGAGCGAGACCGCGTGCTGCCGATCGTCGGAGTAGATGCCGTCGCCGGGCAGCGGGAAGTACTCGGCGACGTGGAAGGGCGTCGGGTCGGCGGGCAGCTGCGGGAACGCCATCGGGCCGAGATCCTTCTCGAGGTGGCGGTAGAGCGCATCGCGCACTCGCTCGCCGCGCATCACGCGCCCCGACACGACCGTGCGCGTCATCTGGCTCTGCGCGTTCATGCGCAGCAGCAGCCCGACCTCGGTCACCTGGCCGAGGCCGTCGAGTCGCACGGGAAGGGCCTCCACGTAGAGGATCGGCATCCGCTCCCTGGCCTGCTGCAGCTCATCATCGCTCAGCCAGCCGGGATTGGGGTCAGGGGTGCGCACGGCCATGGCCCCATTCTGCCCGTCCGCGCGTGCCCCCGCTGGGAGACCGACGCTCAGGGCCGCAGCCGGCGACCCGCGCGGTCTGCCCAGAGCGCGATCGCGAGCCACAGCGCGACGACGATGGCGCCCAGCGCGATGGACGGGATGTCGCCGAGCGACGCGAACCAGGAGACCGGGCTCGGCGTCATGGCGTCGAGCAGCGTGCGCGCGGCGAGGGTGGTGCCGACGGCGAGCAGGCTGATGCGGCCGACCGCGGCGAAGGGCTCCGCGAAGACGCCGAGCGCGGAGGTGCCGCCCCGCAGGTCGGTGTCGATCGCCGGATGCATGGCGGTCGCGAGCAGGCTGGCGAGCGTCGCGACCGCGAGGGTGAGCGGCGGCGTCCACAGCACGGTCGTGGGCTCGAGCGCCTGCTGCCCCCAGACCGTGGGGGTGAAGTAGGCGAGGATCCCCAGCACGGCGAACAGCAGCGCGGCAAGCAGCCCGTAGCCGATGACGCGGCCGCGCTGATGGTGGGTGACGCTGCGTGCCCGCAGGAATGCGTGCACGAGCGCCGCTCCGGCCGCCGCGGGCAGCGCGAGGCCAAGTCCGGCGACCACAGTGGTGACGCCCGCGGTGATGAGGGGGTCGGCCGTCGAGCCGGCGGCATCCGCCACGCCGGTGACGAGCAGCGTCGCCGGCGTGCAGCGGTCGCTGAGCTCGCCGCAGAGCCCGGTGGTGAGCCACAGCGTTCCCGCGCCGATCGCCGATGCGACGGCGACGGTGAACGCCCAGCCGGACCAGTTGCGCGCAAGGAGCCCGAGGAAGCCGAGCGCGGCGACCGCGACCGCGAGCTGCAGCAGCGGGCCGGTCACGCGCATCCGCTCGAGCCCACCGAGGGTGCCCGCGTCCGGCGCGAAGGGGATGCCGGCGGCAGCGCCGCCGATGAGCGCCGCGGCCGCCGCGAGCACGAGGCCGGCGAGCAGCAGCAGGAGCGTTCGACGCATGACGCGGCCGCCGCTCATCCAGCCGCGATGCTGCCCCATCGCGAACGCGCAGCCGAGCACCACCGCGAACGCGGGCATGGCGATGGCGTCGAGGCCGATCGTGCCCCAGCCCTCGGAGACCGGGAACGGCCTGCGGGGCGCGGCGAGCCAGAAGACGGTGCCGAGCACGAGCACACCGCGCGCGGCGTCGAGCGACACGACGCGGCCGATGGCGCGCCCGCGACGGCGGCTCGGGGCAGCCCGGTCGCGCCGCGCCGGAGCGCCGGCGGTGCGCAGCACCCTGGTGGTCGCCGAGGTGTTCGTCATGCTTCGAGGCTACGGTGTTCGGAGAGGCGGCCGATGCTCGATCGACGCCGCCGGAGAGGGGCTCCCATGCTGCAGATCGATGCGGATGTCGTGCGCTGGCGCGACGGCACGGCCGCCGACGATGAGCGCGAGCTGCTCGTGGTCATGCACGGGCTCGGCTCGCACGAAGGCGACCTCTTCGGCCTCGCCCCGCACCTGCCCGCGTCGCTCACGATCGCGTCGCTGCGCGCGCCGATCCCCTACGGCGGCGGCTTCGCGTGGTTCGACTTCTCAGCGGTCGACAGCGAGGACCAGGCGCTCATCGATGAGGCGGCGACTGCGGTGCTCGGCTGGCTCGACCGACTGGACGGCCCGTACCGCCGCGTGCACCTGCTGGGCTTCTCGCAGGGCGGCGCGATGGCTGTGCAGCTGGCTCGCCTCGCACCGGAGCGCTTCGCGTCGATCACGCACCTCGCCTCGTTCGTGCACGCGGGCGACGCACCGGGCGACGCGGCACTGGCGGCGCGGCGCCCGCGCATCCCGCTGCTCACCACCATCGGCACGCTCGACGACATCATCCAGCCGGACAAGATCGCGCGCTCCACGCCGTGGCTCGACGCGCACTTCGACGTCGAGCGGCGCACCTACGAGCGGCCGCACACCATCATCGCCGAGGAGCTCGACGACGTCGTCGCGTTCCTCCAGCGGGTGTAGCGCGCGATCCGACCTCCCCGACACGGCAGACTGGGCGCGTGGAGCGGTTCAGGCTGGGCGGTGTGCCGGGGGTGACCCCGGCCAAGTGGCTGCGCGTGTGGCGCGAGCGGGTGCCAGACGTGCCGGCCGTGCTCGTGCAGATCGACGAGGCGGATCCGGTGGCCGCGCTCCGGGAGGGACGCGCAGATGCGGTGCTCGCTCGGCTCCCGATCGCCGGCGACGACCTCCACGTGGTGCGGCTCTATGACGAGCTGCCGGTGGCGGTCGCCGCGAAGGGGCATCCGATCGTCGCGTTCGAGGCGGTGACGAGCGCCGACCTCGAGGGCGAGGCGATGCTCGACCAGGGCACCATGACCCTCGCCCAGCTGCTCGAGACCGTCGCGACGGGCGCGGGCATCGCGATCGTGCCGATGTCGGTCGCGCGGGCGCTCGGCGGGCCCGACACGCGCAGCCGGGTGGTGACCGACCGGCCCGAGACGACCATCGCCCTCGTCTGGCTGCAGTCGGAGGACTCGCCCCTGCACCAGGAGTTCATCGGCATCGCGCGAGGCCGCCGGGCGGGCTCGTCGCGCGGCGACCGGGAGCACACGGTCGAGCCGGGCAATGCCGCCACGGGCGCGAAGCCGCGACCCTCGAAGCCCAAGCCGAAGCCGACGGCCAACCGCCCGCGCCGCCGCGGGGGCCCCGGCCGCTCGGGTCGCCCCGGACCCGGGGGTCGGCGCTGACCGGGCAGACAAAAACCGCGCCCTTGCTGGCGAGAGCAAGGACGCGGTTCGGCGGTGACGGTGGGATTTGAACCCACGGTAGGGGGTTGCCCTACACGACTTTTCGAGAGTCGCACCTTCGGCCGCTCGGACACGTCACCAAGGGGAGAGCGTACACGAGGCTCGGGCCATGGCTCAAACCGGCTGCACGCCCAGCTGCCGGATCATCCGCTGCTCCACCAGGCCCTCGTGCGTCTTCTCGCCGCCGTCGGCATGCCAGCCGTGCGCCTCGTAGAAGTGCTCCGCGCGCTCGTTGCCGAGCAGCAGCCAGAGGTAGGCGGTCGTGTGGCCGTCGCCGATCAGCCGACGCTCCAGCTCGGAGAGCATCGCCTGCCCCACGCCGCGCGACCACCGCGAGGAGTGCGCGTAGATCGCGTAGACCTCGCCGGTCGCGGGCGCATCCGCATCCCGCGCGGGCCCGCACATGGCCCAGCCGACCACCTCGCCGTCGGCGACGGCGACCAGGTCGTGGCACCGCGGATCGGCGTGCATGTCGTCCCAGTGCTCCATGCGGCGCGCGGTCTCGCGCTCGACATCCATGCGGTCGAGGATGTCCTGCGGCACCAGCCCGCCGTAGGCGGCGCGCCAGGTCTCCACACGCACCCTCGCGATGCCGGCGACGTCGTCGACCGTGGCGTCTCGGATGTTCGCGGTCATGCGCGCTCTCCCGCCACGGCGCCGCGCACACGGGGGTGCGAGATGTCGGTGCGAACGTTGCGCATGTGGCCACGGTAGCCGATGCCGCAGCACCGCTGACATGTGCGGCCGGGCGGCCGCGGCGCGTCAGCGGTCGCCGCTAGCCTCGAAAGCATGGCCAAGGCACCCGCGTTCCGCTGCTCCGAGTGCGGTTGGACGACCCTGAAATGGGTCGGGCGCTGCGGCGAGTGCCAACGGTGGGGCACGATCGAGGAGGTCGGTGTCTCGACAGCACGGGTGAGCGCCGGTGCCGTGCCGGCCTCGCGCGCCGCCCGCCCCATCACCGAGCTGCAGGCCACGGATGCGCCGCGCTGGCCGACCGGCATCGCCGAGTTCGACCGGGTGCTCGGCGGCGGCATCGTGCCGGGCGCCGTGGTGCTCTGCTCGGGCGAGCCAGGGGTCGGCAAATCGACGCTGCTGCTCGCGGTGGCGGCGAAGGCCGCCGCGGCAGGCAGGCGCGTGCTCTACGTCTCCGGCGAGGAGTCGCTCGGGCAGGTGCGCCTGCGTGCCGAGCGCACCGGCGCCCTGGAGCCGCAGCTCTACCTCGCGAGCGAGACCGATCTCGCCACGATCCTCGGGCAGGTGCGCGACACCAGGCCCGAGCTCGTGATCGTCGACTCGGTGCAGACCGTCGCGAATGCCGACAACGATGGGCTCGCCGGCGGGCCCAGCCAGGTGCGCGACGTCGCCTCGGCGCTGACCCGCGCGGCGAAGGCCGCCGACATCCCGCTGCTGCTCGTCGGGCACGTGACGAAGGATGGCTCGGTCGCCGGCCCGCGCGTGCTGGAGCACCTCGTCGACGTCGTCGCGCACTTCGACGGCGACCGGCAGACGGCGCTGCGCTTCGTGCGCACCTCGAAGAACCGCTTCGGGCCGACGGATGAGGTGGGCTGCTTCGAGATGACCGGCGACGGCATCGCCGAGGTGCCGGACCCGTCCGGGCTGTTCCTCTCGCGCTCGGCGACGCCGCTCGCCGGCACCTGCGTGACCGTCGCGCTCGAGGGCCGTCGTGCGCTGCCGGTGGAGGTGCAGGCGCTCGTCGTCGCAGCATCCACCCCGCAGCCGCGGCGTGTGGTGAACGGCGTCGACGCCTCGCGCGTGGCGATGGTGCTGGCGGTGCTCGAGCGTCACGCCGGGCTGCACCTGGGTGCGAAGGACGTCTACGTCTCGACCGTCGGCGGCATCAAGCTCACCGAACCCGGCGCCGACCTCGCCATCGCGCTCGCCATCGCGAGCGCCGACAAGAACGTGGCGCTGCCCGGCAGGCTGGCGGCCATCGGGGAGATCTCGCTCGCGGGCGAGATCCGGGCCGCCTCGGCGGCAGCCCGCCGCGTCACGGAGGCTCGGCGCCTCGGCTACGCGCGCGTGATCGACGAGACGGTGGCGCTCGTGCGCAACGCCATCCCGGAGGCGATCAGCCAGGGCCGCCGTGAGTCCGCGCCGGGCCCGAGGCCCGTGGCGGTCCCCGACTTCTGAGCCCGAGCGGCCACGCCTACTCGAGGATGAACTGCCGGCTCTCGGTGCTGGCGTAGTCGTCCACGCGCACGCTGAGGTTGTAGGCGGCACCGCCGGCGGTCACCTGCGGCCGCTCCGCGGTGCAGGTGTCGGACGACGAGCGGGTGCGATCCCATTCGATCGGCACGGTCGACTGCGGCGTGCCGGGCTCGAGCGCGACGACGTTGTCCTGCACGTCCGCCGCGCAGTCCGACCAGCGGTAGACGAGCTCGTCGCCCGTGCGGATCTCGTACTCCTGGACGCTCGTGCCGGCGTTCAGCGAGCATGCGGCGTCGCCGGTGTTCTCGATCGTGAACGACAACTGCACCGGCTCACCCTCGGCGTAGGTCGTGCGATCGGTGCCGGGCGTCAGGCGGATGCTGCCGGCGTCGCAAGGCTCGGTCGAGCCCGCGGTCGGGTCGCCGCCGATCGGCGTGAAGGGCTGGGTGGGCGTCGGGCTCGTCTCCGGTTCCGGGGTCGCCGACCCGGCGGGTGCGTCGGTGGGCACGGTCGGCGCGGGATCGGTGGGCGCCTGCGTGGTCGCCCAGGGCTTCCACAGCAGCAGCGCGACGGCCGCGAGCACGATGATCAGCAGCAGGCCCAGCAGCGTGCGGCGCCTGCGCACGGCGGCGCGGCGCTTGGCCGACGACATCTGCTTGCTCACTGCACCAGGGTAGGCGAGCGCAGGCTCACAGGCGCTTGAGCATGCGCGTGTTGCCGAGCGTGTTGGGCTTCACGTGCGCGAGATCCAGGAACTCGGCCACGCCGCCGTCCTGCGAGCGCAGCAGCTCGCCGAAGACCTCGGGCTCCACCACCTGCTCGGCGACCTCCTCGAACCCGTTGCGGGTGAAGAAGTCGGTCTCGAAGGTGAGGCAGAAGAGCCGCTCCAGCCCGAGCGTCCGCGCGCGTTCCTCCAGCGCGAAGAGCATCGCGTGCCCGACGCCCCTGCCGAGCGCGCCCTCCGCCGCGGCGATCGTGCGCACCTCGCCCAGGTCCTCCCACATGACGTGCAGCGCGCCGCAGCCCACCAGCTGCCCGTCGCGCTCGGCGACGACGAACTCCTGGACGGCCTCGAAGAGCGTCACGAGCTCCTTGCCGAGCAGGATCCGTCGTCGCACGTACGGCTCGATGAGCGCCTGCATGCCGCGCACGTCGCTGGTGCGGGCGGGGCGCACGGTGATCGCTGCTGCGTCGGCACTCATGGATCACGAGCCTACGCCCCGCGCCGCCGCACGCATGCAGAAGGGGCGGAGCCGAAGCCCCGCCCCTTCGCGCGATCGGCTGCTAGCAGCCGGTCAGGCGAGCCACCTCCACGCTCAGCGACGGTGCGCCGCCGAGCAGCGTGATCGACGCCGGCGACAGCTCATCGAGCATGTCCAGCACCGGCTCCGGCACGCAGCCCTGCTGCGTGATGAGCAGCGGTGCCCCCTGCGCGCCCGCGATCGCGCTGCCCGCGAGCGCGTCGGGGAACAGCACGCCGGAGGCGAGGTAGGCGCCGGCAGGAGCCGAGTCGAACGCCGAGCCCGTGACGAGCGCGCTCGTCGCGAACCGGTTGACTCCGCCATGACGGGTGACCACGAAGCCGGCGTCGACGAACTCGCCCGCGTTCGACGACGGCACCGCGTGCGTCGATCCGACGATGCGCACCCGCTCGACGCCCAGGTCGTCGAGCGCCGCGACGGTGGCCGCGGGGACCTCGTCACGGGTGTCGATCAGCACGAGCGGCCACGAGAGGTGACCCGCGGCGGCGCCAGCGGAGAGCGCGTCCGGGAATCGCGTGCCGGTGGCGACGTATGCGCCGTCGGCCGACTCGAACGCGTACTCGGCCACGAGCCTGCTGGTCTCGAAGCGGTTCGCGCCGCCCAGTCGATCGATCATGTCGACCGAGTCGATGGCAGCGATCGCCGTCTCGACGTCAGCACCGACCGACGGCAGTCCGCCGACGATCACCACGCGCTCGGCACCGAGCCGCGCGATCTCGTCGAGCACGACCTCCGGGGCCTCGCCCTTGCGCACGAGCAGCAGCGGACCGCCCTCGTGTGCGGCGGCGGGACCGGCGGTCAGCCCGTCAGCCCAGACCTCACCACTGGCCACGTAGACGACCGGCGCGCCCGAGGGGTAGCCGGACTCGGAGATCGCCACGGCGGTCTCGAAGCGGTTCGCGCCCGCGATGCGGTCGGTCGGCGAGACGACGTCGACCTCGAACGGGATCTCGGTGCCGTTGTCCGCGTGCAGCACGAACGTCGCCGGAGCGGGCTCGCTGCCCGCGCCGCCGGGAACGAGCACGTCGAACGTGACCTCTGCCGAGGTCGTCAGCGGCGTGCCGGCTCCGTCGTTGTTGACGACCACGTCGGCCGATCCGAGCACCATGCCGTCGGTGTCGCGCACCTCGAGCGTCTCGGACGCCTCGGCGCCGGTGGAGCGGATGCGGTCGATCTGGTCGACCTGGATCGTCACGTCGGTGCCCTCCACGACGGGAGCGTCGGGCAGGTCGGTCACGTCCACGTGGTTGACCGACCAGTCCGGCCCGATGCCCGGGTTGTCGCCCAGGAACGCGGTGAACGCGTCGAGGTCGACGAGCCCGGAGTCGCGGCGGTCGGCGCCATCCTGGAAGGTCCAGAAGTTGTCGCCGCCATCGAGCAGGAAGGACGAGCTGGCGACGCGGATCTCCTCATCCGCTGCCACGGGCTCCCCGTCGATGCGGATGTCGCTGACGCGGTCGTCCATGGCGCGGCTCGGGTCGGAGACGTAGGTGACGTTGTCGCTCAGGCCCAGCTGCAGGTACGGACGCGAGATGCCGGTGGTGGTGCCATCCGAGTTGCGCTGCCACTGCTGCTCGAGCACCTGGTCGAGCTGTGCGCCCGTGAGCGTCATGCTGCCCAGGTTGTTGATGAAGGGCAGCACGGCGTTGGCCTCGGCCAGCCGCACGATGCCGTCGGTGTCCTCGCCGACGCCCTCTGCGGCCTCGTAGAGCAGGCTGTCTCGGAGCCCGCCGGGGTTGACGATGCCGATCTCGGCGCCGCCGCGGGACTCGGGCGCGACCTGGTCGCGGTACATCGTCGCGACGAGCTCACCCATGGTGGACTCCTCGGCGCGATTGCCGCGATCCTCCAGCGGCACGGTGATGTCGGCGCTGATCGTGCCGACCTGCACGTTGCCGGCCAGGGCCGCCTCGGCCTCGGCCTCATCGACGATCTCGGCGATCTCGGCGACCCGCGGGTACTCCGCGATGTACGCGGAGCCATCGGTGTTGGGCGTCGCGTGGTTGGTCGCAGTGAGCGTCGTGATCGCACCGGTCGTGGTGTCGACCTCGAGCACCACCTGGCCGACGTGGCCGGCGTACTCGCCCGACTGCACGAACGGTCGCGTGGCGCCAGGCGCACCCGGCATGGGCCGCATCTCGGCGTAGGCCTGGTGGGTGTGGCCGTTGAAGACCACATCGACATCGCCGGAGAACTCTGCCTCGTAGTCGAGGCCGTGGTCGTGCAGCTCGGCGACGACGACGTCGGCCTCGCCGTTGTCCGGGTTCCCGTCGCTCAGCTCCGCAGCGACGCGGTTGATGGTCGCGGCGACCGGGGCGAACTCCACGCCCACGATGCCGCCGGGCGAGACGAGGGAGGGGGTCTCCTCGGTCACGGCGCCGACGACGCCGACGGTGACGCCGTCGATGTCGTAGGTGACGTAGGACGGACCGATGGGGGCACCGTCGAGCGTGACGTTCGCCGACAGGTACGTCCACTCCGCGAGCGGCATGACGCGGTCGGTGAGGTCGGCGACGCCCTGGTCGAACTCGTGGTTGCCGACCGTCGACGCGTCGAGGCCGAGCGCGTTGAGCACGTCGATCGTCGGCACGTCCTGCTGCGAGCCGGAGGTGAAGTTGGAGGCACCGATCAGGTCGCCGCCGCCGGTGAGCAGCGAGTTGCCGGGGTGGTCGCTGCGCAGGTCCTCGACGAGGCCCGCGAAGTTGACGGTCAGCGGGCCCTGGACGCGGCCGTGGAAGTCGTTGATGTGGAGCAGGTTGATGACGGCGGTGTCGCCGACGGCAGCGGCGGCGTCGTCCGGGCCGGTCGCGACCGCGGCCTGCGGGGCGACGAGCGCCCCGAGTCCGACGGCGCATGCGGCGCCGAGCGCAACGCTGCGCTTCGAATGCTTCTTCACGTGAGTCTCCGATGCATGGGATGTGAGTTGGGCGCCGAGGCGCAGTGCCCCGAGCCTATGCAGTTCCCCACTACTGAGGAAGTCCCAATCCGCTCCGGAAGGTGAACAGCGGGTGAGCACTCGTCGATGACGCGAAACAGGGGCCCCTCGCGGGGCCCCTGTTTCGCTCGCGGCGATCGCTCGCCGTGCCGACTCAGGCGTCGACGGGCTCGAGCTCCGGCTCGTGCGGCTCCGGGCTCGTGTGGGTGAAGACGAAATCGCCGTCCGCGAAGTCCACGGTGACGTGCTCCCCCGCGCCCAGCTCGCCGTGCAGGATCTTCTCGCTCAGCACATCCTCGATCTCGTGCTGCACCGCGCGGCGCAGCGGCCTCGCACCGAGCGCCGGATCGTGGCCGATCTCGATGAGGCGCTGCTTGGCAGCCGGCGCCAGCTCGATCGTCATGTCGCGGTCGAGCAGACGCTCGGCCAGCCGCGCGATGAACAGGTCGACGATCTGCAGCAGCTCGCTGGGCGAGAGCTGCGGGAAGACGATCATCTCGTCGACGCGGTTGAGGAACTCGGGCTTGAAGTTCTTCTTGAGCTCCTCGCGCACCTTGCCGCGCATCCGGTCGTAGTCGTTCTCCGAGTCGCCCTCGAGCACGAACCCGACGGGGCCACCGGAGATGTCCTTGGTGCCGAGGTTCGTGGTCATGATGATGACGGTGTTCTTGAAGTCGACCACGCGGCCCTGACCATCGGTCAGGCGACCCTCTTCGAGGATCTGCAGCAGCGAGTTGAAGATGTCGACGTGCGCCTTCTCGATCTCGTCGAAGAGCACGACCGAGAACGGCTTGCGACGCACCTTCTCGGTGAGCTGGCCGCCCTCCTCGAAGCCGACGAACCCGGGAGGGGCGCCGAAGAGCCGCGAGACGGTGTGCTTCTCGCTGTACTCCGACATGTCGAGCGAGATCAGCGCATCCTCGTCGTCGAAGAGGAACTCCGCGAGCGCCTTCGCGAGCTCGGTCTTGCCGACGCCCGTGGGCCCGGCGAAGATGAACGAGCCCGAGGGGCGTCGCGGGTCCTTCAGGCCGGCACGCTGGCGGCGGATGGTCTTCGCCAGCACACTGACGGCCTCCTCCTGGCCGATGACGCGCTGGTGCAGCGCCTTCTCCATGAAGACGAGTCGAGCCGACTCCTCCTCGGTGAGCTTGAACACCGGGATGCCGGTCGCGTTCGCGAGCACCTCGGCGATGACGCCCTCATCGAGCACACCCGTGGGGCCGCCGTTGCCGCTGCGCCACTTCTTCTCGAGGCGCAGCCGCTCGCCGAGCAGCTCCTTCTCCTCGTCGCGCAGCCGTGCAGCAGCCTCGAAGTCCTGGCCCTCGATGGCGCCCTCCTTGCGGGTGCGCACGTCGGCGATCCGCTCGTCGAACTCGCGCAGCTCCGGCGGGGCCGACAGGATCGACAGCCGCAGGCGAGCGCCGCCCTCGTCGATCAGGTCGATCGCCTTGTCCGGCAGGAAGCGGTCCTGCACGTAGCGGTCGGCGAGGTTCGCCGCCGCGACGAGCGCGCCGTCGGTGATGGTGATCTTGTGGTGCGACTCGTAGCGATCGCGCAGCCCCTTGAGGATGTTGATCGTGTGCGCGACCGACGGCTCGTTGACCTGGATCGGCTGGAACCGGCGCTCGAGCGCGGCGTCCTTCTCGAAGTGCTTGCGGTACTCGTCGAGCGTCGTGGCGCCGATCGTCTGCAGCTCACCGCGGGCGAGCAGCGGCTTCAGGATGTTGGCAGCGTCGATCGCTCCCTCGGCGGCGCCGGCACCGACGAGCGTGTGGATCTCGTCGATGAAGGTGATGATGTCGCCGCGGGTGCGGATCTCCTTCGTCACCTTCTTGAGGCGCTCCTCGAAGTCGCCGCGGTAGCGGCTGCCGGCGATCAGGGAGCCCAGGTCGAGCGTGTAGACCTGCTTGTCCTTGAGCGTCTCTGGCACCTCACCCTTGATGATCGCCTGCGCCAGTCCCTCGACGACGGCGGTCTTGCCGACGCCGGGCTCACCGATCAGCACCGGGTTGTTCTTGGAGCGGCGAGACAGGATCTGCATGACCCGCTCGATTTCCTTCTCGCGCCCGATCACCGGGTCGAGCTTGGCGTCCCTGGCGGCCTGCGTGAGGTTGCGGCCGAACTGGTCGAGGATCTGCGACCCCTTGGCGTCCGACTGCGCGGCCTGGTCGCCGCCCACGGTCGTCGACTCCTTGCCCTGGTAGCCGGCCAGGAGCTGGTTGACGGTCTGGCGCACGCGGTTGAGGTCGGCGCCGAGCTTCACGAGCACCTGGGCTGCGACACCCTCGCCCTCGCGGATCAGCCCGAGCAGCACGTGCTCGGTGCCGATGTAGTTGTGGCCGAGCTGCAGCGCCTCGCGCAGGCTCAGCTCGAGCACCTTCTTGGCGCGCGGCGTGAACGGGATGTGTCCCGACGTCTGCTGGCTGCCTGTGCCGATCATGTCCTGCACCTGCGCGCGCACGGCATCGAGCGAGATGCCCAGCTGCTCCAGTGCCTTCGCGGCGACACCGTCGCCCTCATGGATGAGGCCGAGCAGGATGTGCTCCGTGCCGATGTAGTTGTGGTTGAGCAGCTTCGCCTCTTCCTGGGCGAGCACCACGACCCGGCGAGCGCGGTCAGTGAATCTCTCGAACATCGCTGCCTCCCTTCCTTGATGCCGAGCGTAGCCGCGTGCCGGGTGGCAACATGCGGCTGTTCGCTGTCGGCGCGACCGGTGGCGCCTCACTGGTGCCGCTCACGCAACACCAACGTGCGCTCGATACCCTCGACGCGACGCGAGGAGCACGGTGACCGATCAGACGACGCCACCCTGGGATCAGCCGCAGGGTCAGCAGCACCCGCACGGGGTGCAGCAGCAGCATGGGCAGCAGCCGTACGGGCAGGCTCCCGCCGGCCAGCAGCCGTACGGGCAGCCCGCGTACGGCCAGCAGCCGTACGGGCAGCCCGCGTTCGGCCAGCAGCCGTACGGGCAGCCCGCGTACGGCCAGCAGCCATACGGCCAGCCCGCGTTCGGCCAGCCCGGCTACGGCCAGATGCTCCACCCGCATCCGGGCCACGCCACGCAGCCTCCGGCGCCCAAGAAGCCCGCGCTCCTGCCCGCCGCGCTGCCGATGTCGGGCCGGCCCTTCGCGATGGCCTTCCAGCCGCTCGAGCGTCGAGTCGGCCGCTGGTTCCTCGCGTGGGCGATCGCGCTCGGCTTCTTCTTCGTCGGCCAGCTGCTCTCGATCGCGCTGATGCTGCCGGGCATCGGCGCCTTCCTCGAGACGATCGACCTGATGGATCTGCCCACCGACCAGACGCAGCTGGGCATGGACTTCATCGAGGCGGTCGTCGGCACGCCGCTCGGCATGGCGGCCGTGAACATGGCCTGGGCCGTGATGATCCCGGGCGCGATCGTGGCGATGGCCGCGTTCGGCAAGCACGCCGCCGGCTACGCCATGAGCGTGGCTGCCTCCTGGCGCTGGAGCGTCGTGGCGCGCGCCGCGCTCGTGATCGTGCCGATCTTCGCCCTCTACATCGGGCTGTCGCTGTGGATGGATCCGGCCATCGAATGGCAGTGGAACCCGAACTGGGGACTCGTCATCGCCGTGCTGCTGACCACGCCGCTGCAGTCGGCCGGTGAGGAGTTCACCTTCCGCGGCCTGCTGCCCCAGATGATGGGCGGCTGGCGCGTGCACCGCTACGTGCCGGCGCTCGTGATGCTGCCCCCGGTGCTGCTGGTGCTCGTGCTGCAGCCGGCGACCTGGCCGCTGTCGCTGCTCGCGCTGCTCGCGGCAGCCGTCGGCCCCTGGGTGCTGACGAGCCGCTTCGGGAACGCCGTCTGGACGGGCGTCGCGACGGGACTGCTCTTCGGCGCGATGCACGCGCATCCGTCGTTCGCCGCCACCCTGCAGCTGGCCCTGGTGGGCTTCACCTGCTCGATGCTCACTTACCGCACTGGCGGGCTCGAGGCGGCATCGGTGCTGCACGCATCCAACAACGTGTTCATCATGGTGCCGCTCGCGCTCACGGGCGTCTCGGCATTCGCGTCGTCGCAGCCGGTCGCCGGTGAGGACTGGCTCTCGACGGGCATCACCGCCGCAGCGCTCGGGCTCGCCTACCTCGCGGTGCACCTCACGATGCGCCGGGTGCAGCGCTTCACGCTCGGCAGCGCAGCGGCCGACATGCTCGAGCCGCCCGCGCAGCAGCACGAGCAGCAGCCGCCCCAGCCGCCTCAGCCGATGGCCGCGTCAGCCGCGCGCTGAGCCGCGCCGTCGCCACCGCTGCCGCTATTTCGGCACGGTGCGGCCCTCGACCGGCGCACACTGCGCCCGAGCGGTGCACTTCCGCGCGAGCGGTGCTGGCGCGCCGGCACCGGTCCGGCGCAAGCGCACCAGTCAGCGCCCCGGGTCGCGAGCGGGCGCCGCGGGGCTACTTGGGCAGATCGCCCGGGGCGGAGCGATCGGGGGTGGGCGCCGAGGCTCCGAGCGCGGGCGAGGCGGATGCAGCCTCCGCCACGGCTGCGGGCGCAGCACCTCGGGGCGGCAGGCCCATCTTGATGCGCTCCTCGGCCTCGATGCGGTCGTACTCCATGCGCGCGGTGCGGTCGCCGCGGATGATCATGCGCATGACCATCCAGAAGATGAGCCCGAGCACGATCGTCGGCACGAGCGAGAAGATCGCGTTCCCCCACCAGCTCTCAGGCATGGGGCCAGTCTACCGGGCAGGCGCCTGCGACACGTCGCTCAGCTGAGCAGATCGCGCACGCGCTCGCGTCCGATCGCCAGCAGCAGGGTCGGGATGCGCGGGCCCGTCTCGCGGTCGACGAGCAGCCGGTAAAGCAGCGCGAAGAAGGCGCGCTGTGCCGCGGAGAGCTCCTTGTCGCCCTTCACCATGGCGCCGGGCTCGAGGCCCCGCTGCACCTTGGCGACGCCGTAGACCTGGTGCGTCAGTCCGTCGAGCGTCCACGCCTCCTCGATTGGGGGCAGGCCCTGGCCGCCGTCGAGCAGCAGGGCGATCGCCTCCCGCTCCTGCTCCGTCAGCGCCTCGAGCGCTGCGCGGTCGGCGCGCTCGCGCACCGCAGTGTGTTCCTCGGCAGGCATGTGGGTCGCGACCCACGCCTCGACCCGGTCGAGCCGGGGGCGGAGCGGGGCCAGGTCGGTGATGGGGTTGTCGGCATCAAGCCCGCCGAGGATCCGCAGCACCTGCTCCTCATCGCCGAAGGTGATGTCGACGACGGATGCGAGGGTGCGATAGGCGATGCGGCGCGGCGTCTCCGCCATGCGCTCGTGCGCCGTCGAGGTGGCGCGCTCGAGGGCCGCCAGCTCTGCCTCACCCGCGGTGCCGGCCGCTGCCTTCTTGAGCAGCGCATCCCATTCGTCGTAGGTGCGCTGGAGCTCGGAGCCGAAGGCGACGTCGAACGACTGGTTCATGCGGCGGCGTGCGTAGAGCCAGCGCAGCACGGGCGTCTCCATCACGGCGAGCGCGTCCAAGGGGGTCGGTGCACCGCCGCGCGAGGACGACATCTTGGCGACGCCGCCGAAGCCGACGAACGCGTACATGGGCCCGTACGGACGCTCCCAGCCGAACACCGGTGCGAGCTGCAGGCCGACCTGGAAGGAGGAGCCGGGGCTCTGGTGGTCGACGCCGGAGGGCTCGAACACCACGCGCTCGTAGGCCCAGCGCATCGGCCAGTCGACCTTCCAGACGAGCTTGCCCGAGCGGAACTCGCGCAGCAGCACCGTCTCGCCGTGGCCGCACTGGCACGAGTAGGTCATCTCGGTCGAGTCGTCGTCGTAGGCCTCGATCGTGGTGAGGTCCTTGCCGCAGCTCGTGCAGTAGGGCTTGTAGGGGTAGTACTCGGCGCCGGCAGAGCCGTCGTCCTCGGATGCGGCGCCGGAGGAGGCGTCGAGCGCCTGCTGCAGCGCTTCGTCCTCATCCTTGGCGGCAGGCAGGGTCCGGTACTGCGCGAGGATCGCGTCGATCTCGCGGCGCTGGCGCATCGCGTGCAGGATCTGCTCGGTGTAGGCGCCCGCCGCATACTGCTCGGTCTGGCTGATGCCGCGGTAGCGCACGCCGGCGGCGGCGAAGCCCTCCTCTGCCTGCGCGCGGAAGTGCGCGGCCCAGGAGTCGTGCGGGCTGCCGGGAGGTGCGGGCACGCTCGTGAGCGGCTTGCCGATGTGCTCGCCCCATGACTCGTCGACGCCCTCGATGCCGGCCGGCACCTTGCGGAAGCGGTCGTAGTCGTCCCAGCTCAGGATGTGCTCGCCGTCGAGACCGCGGCGCTGGATCTCGTCGATCACCAGGTGCGGGCTCATCACCTCGCGGAAGTTGCCGAGGTGCACGGGACCCGAGGGAGAGATGCCGGATGCGGCCACCGGCGTGGTGCCCCGGCGCTCGGCCTCGGCGATCACCTCGTCGGCCATGCGCGAGACCCAGTCGGCGCGCTCGTGCTGTGCGGTGCTGTCGTTCGGAGTCTCGGTCACGACTGTCGATCCTACCGGCGACCGCGCGGACCCGAGCCGGGCGCCGACCCGCCCAGCACCGGCCGATCAGGCCCGACCGGCGAGGTATCGGGAGGCGCAGCGCCGGGCATCCAGGCGGCGTCAGGGGATCGAAAAGACCGCGTTGTCGATCAGGCGCACGGCGCCGACCCGGGCGGCGACGAGCACCTGCACGGGTCCGTGATGCTGCTCACCGGCGAAGGCGAAGGTGCGCGGGTCGACGATCGCGAGGTAATCGAGCTTCACGCCGGAGTCCGCCTGGAACACCGACTGGGCGGCGGCGAGCATCGACTCGACGCCGCGATCCGAGGCGGAACGAGCCGCCTCGAGCGCGCGCGGCAGGATGCGGGCGTCCTCCCGCTCCCCCGCCGCGAGCATCGCGTTGCGGCTCGACATGGCCACACCGTCGCTCTCGCGCACCGTGGGTACGCCGACGATCTCGACCGGCAGGTTCAGGTCGCGCACCATGCGGCGCACGAGGAAGAGCTGCTGCGCATCCTTCTCGCCGAAGCACGCCACATCCGGCGTGACGATCGAGAGCAGCTTCGTGACCACGGTCAACACCCCGTCGAAGTGCCCGGGGCGGCTGCGGCCCTCGAGCACCGTGCCGAGGTGGCCGGCAGTGACGACGGTGGCGCTGCGGCCATCCGGGTACATCTCGTCGTCCTCGGGCATGAAGATCGCCTCGGCGCCGAGCACGATGAGCTGCGCGGTGTCGGTGTCGGGCGTGCGCGGGTAGCGCTCGAGATCCTCGTGGGGGCCGAACTGCATCGGGTTGACGAAGACGGAGGCGATGACGGTGTCGGCATGCGTGCGGGCAGCGCGCACGAGCGCCAGGTGCCCCTCGTGCAGCGCGCCCATGGTGGGCACGAGCGCGACGCGGCGGCCCGCGGCCCGCTCGCTCGCGACGAACGCCCGCATCTGCTCGATGGTCGTCAGGGTCTGGGTGGCTACAGGCACCAGGACAGGATAGGCGGGCTCGGGCGGACCCCGCGCCGCCACCCGTCGACCGGGCCTGTGGTCCGGCAACGCGATATTCGCGTCGCCGCGCCACGGAACCGGTTGACGGACGGGGTCAAGGCTCGATGGGCGGGTCGGGGTAGCGCGACAGCGCCGTCTCGACTGCGGAGCGCACGACGCCGCCCAGCACCCGCGACGGTCGTTCCACGCCGATCTCGTGCAGCTGGCGCATGGCGTGGGCGACCACCCCGTCGGCGAACTCCCGCGCTGCGGCGACCGCCTCGGCGTATGCGGCACGATCCGATTCGTCGACGATGATCGGCTCCGCGCCCATCTCGACCGCCAGCGCTTGCCCGATCGGCAGCACGGGGCCGGGTGCTGTGACCGCGATGGTCGCCTCCAGCAGGCGCGACAGGTCGAGCGTGGTGCCGGTGAACGTCATCGCGGGGTGCAGGGCGATCGGGATCGCTCCGCGCTCGAGCGCGGGGCGCAGCACCTCGATCCCGTGCTCGGCCGCGGTGTGCACGACGAGCTGGCCCGGCTGCCACGCGCCGGTCGCGGCGAGCCCGGCGACGAGGTCTGCGAGCGCATCGGTCGGCACGGCGAGCAGCACCAGCTCGCTGCGCTCGATGATCGTGGGGATGTCGAGGATCGCGACACCCGGAAGCATCGCTTCCGCGCGCTCGATCGCATCGTCGCCGGTCGCGTCAATGCCGATGATCGCGTGTCCGGCGCCAGCGAGCGCTGCCGCGAGCACCGGGCCGACGCGGCCGGCGCCGATGACGCCGACGCCGAGCCTGCCGGGCTTCATCGCTGCTCGTCCGGGGTCGAGTCGTGCCGGTCGGACTCGGGCGGCGGCTGCTGCTCGAACGAAGGTGGCTGCTGCGGCGCCGGTGGCTGCCACGGCTGCGGGGGCGGGACGGGCTGCTGCCACTGCTGGGGCGGGCCAGGCTGCTGCCGCGGCTGCGGAGGCGGGCCCGGCTGCTGCCACTGCTGCGGAGGCACGCCCGGCTGCTGCCACTGCTGGGGCGGCGCGGGCGGCTGCCAGCCTGCCGGGGCGGGAGGCGCAGGCAGCACCGCGTGCCGCACGAGCGACGATGCCCACGACTCCGAGGCATCCGCCGCCATCGCCGCCTTCACCGTGCGCGACGCGTGCTCGAAGAGCGTGTGCGCGTCCTGCTGGTCGATGGCTCCGATGCCCGGCGAGAGCACCGTGTCTGGCACGTGAAACTGCACGCGCGCGAGCCGCGCGGCGCCGTAGATCGGGCCCTGCTGCACCGCGATCGACTGCACTCGCGGCGCCGGCACCAGCTGCAGCGCGCGCCAGATGCGGCCGGTGCGCAGCAGGAAGGCTGCATCGTGCACGAAGAACCCGTTGCGCCGCACGGAGAACCAGCGGAAGATGCGGGCGCGCGGCGGGCTGACGACGAATGCGTCGGGCGCCTGGCCGAACAGCCCCTGGTCGACCAGCGGCGAGTGCGCGAGCTCCGGCAGCACGAGGCCGATGACGGTGCGCACGTCGCGCAGATCGCCGACCGGCAGCAGGTAGCTCGCCATCTGCGAGTTCTGGCCGCCCTGGCCGGAGCCGTCGGACTTGATCCTGCCGGCGCGGGTGAACGTGACCTGCCACCAGCCGAACGGCCGCCACAGCAGCGGCTGCTTGACCTGCAGCGCGAAGATGCGCCCCGGCGGCAGGATCTCGGTGGTCGTCGACGCCAGGCCGTAGGCGAGGCGGATGCCGTCGGGCGTCGCGGCGATCGAGTAGCGCAGCTTCGCACCCAGCGACCGCATGCCGGCGGCGAAGAACGCGATCGCGGCCGGCAGCACCGCGAAGAGCGCCCACCACTGCTGGAAGCCGAACACCACCACGAGCGTGCCGATCATGTAGAGCACCGCCCAGACGATCCAGCCGTCGAGCAGCGACGAGAGCACGATGCGCTGGACGGGGATGCGCACGAGCGAGTCGGGCGCGAGGTGCGCGATCTCGGCGTCAGGGCGCAGGAGGTCGCCCACCAGGCCGCCGCCGGCGGCGAGCCGGCGCTCCGCGGCGAGGCGCTCGTTGTCGGCGGCGGAGCGGCCGGAGGCTCGGTTGAGGATCTCGTACCGCAGCGCATCCGCCACCGACGAGCGCAGGTAGTTGAGGTCGACGTTGGAGTCGTTGCCTGCCTGCTGCACCTCGAACTTGCAGGCGCCCAGCAGGCGCGCGAACCACGGCTTCTGGATGTTGATGGCCTGGATCCGCGAGAGCGGCGCTCGGCGGTGCTTGCGCACGAAGATGCCCTGCTCCACCTCGACCGACTCGCCCGTGATGCGGAACCGGTGCACGCGCCAGCCGGCCCAGAACAGCGCGATGAGCACCAGCACGAGCACGATCACACCCAGCGTCACCCACAGCAGCTGGCTGACGATGAAGTCGGCGAACGGATCCTGTGCCCACTCCCCGTCGAACTCGTCCGGCACGAAGATCGCGATGAGCCGGTCGCGGAAGATCGAGAAGAGGATGCCGAGAAAGATGATGAGCGACAGGCCGCCGCGCAGCAGCGGGGTGGCGGGGTGCAGCCGGTGCCACTCGCCGTCGACCAGGTCGGCCGCCTCCGCGCGCGCCACCTGCGGCACCCGCGCGGCGTCGGCGGGAGGCGGCAGCTGCGGGCGGTGGGGGTCGGTCACAGGCCGGCCCGCCGGGACTCCGAGACGGCGACCAGGTGGTCGCGCAGCTGCTCCGCCGACTCACCGGGCATGCCGGGGATCGTGATCGCGCTGGAGGCGGCGGCCGTGATGAACTTCAGGGACTTGAGCCCGAACATCCGCTCGACCGGACCCTGCGTGATGTCGACGATCTGCATGCGGCCGTACGGCACCGCGACGAATCGGCGGAAGAGCATGCCGCGGCGCACGAGCAGATCGTCCTGCCGCTCCAGGTAGCCGATCGTGCGGGTGCGCAGGATCGAGAAGGTCACGCCGATGATGATGAGCACCACGGCGCCTGCGAGCGGCAGCCAGCCCCACCAGGGCATGTCGCCGTCGTTCGCGAGCCAGATCGGCACGGTGGCTCCCGCGCCGAGCACGAGCCACCACAGGACCGTGCTGACGGCTTCGACGCTCGCGTAGCGCATGCTGACGCGCTGCCACGGACCGGTGACCTCCAGGCGCTCTGCCACGGGTTCCTCCTGCTTCGATCTGGGTGCTCCTGCCGACGCGGCGGCGCGGGCGCGGACGACCGGATTCGGCCTGCTCTCAGGCTAGTGCGGCGAGGCTCCGTCGCAGTTCTGCGATACTGCCGCAGTGACAGAAGCGATCCCCAGGAAGCGCCACGTCGGCCGTTGGATCTCCGTGACCATCGTCGCCGTCATCGTGCTCGCGCTGCTGGCGGCGATCGGCTGGTACTTCCTGCGCATCAACCCCTCGGTGCAGCAAGTGGAGACGATCGAGACCGCATTCCCCGAGGAGTCGCTCCGCCCTGAGGTCGTCGAGGGACCCTCGCAGCCGGTGAACGTGCTGCTGCTGGGCAGCGATTCGCGCGCCGAGGACGGCTCGCTGCTGACCGATCTCGGCGACCGCGCCGACACCATCCTGGTCGCGCACATCCCGCCGGACCGCCAGACGGTCCAGATCATGTCGATCATGCGCGACTCCTGGATCGAGATCCCGGGCCACGGCATGGGCAAGGTCAACGGCGCGCTCTCGCTCGGCGGCGTGCCGCTCATGGTCCAGACCGTCGAGGGCCTCATCGATCAGCGCATCGACCACGTCGCGATCATCGACTTCGAGGGCTTCGAGGGGCTCACGGAGGCGCTCGGCGGGGTCACCGTCGACAACGACCTCGCGTTCGCCGAGCGGGGCTACGACTTCCCGCAGGGCGACATCACCCTGCAGGGCGAGGAGGCGCTGGTCTATGTGCGGGCACGCTACCCGTTCAGCGACGGCGACTACCAGCGCACCCACAACCAGCGCGCCTTCCTGCGCGGCATGATGTCGCAGCTGATGACGCGCGAGAACATGACCAACCCCAATCGGATCGCCGACATCTTCGCGACCGTCTCGCCGCACGTCGCGACCACCGACACCGTCGATCTCGGCACGGTGCTGTCGCTCGCCCCGTCGCTCGCCGGCATCAGCGGCTCAGAGATCCAGACCTTCACGATGCCGACGCTCGGCACCGGCATGGAGGGCTCGCAGTCGGTCGTCTACATCAACGAGGACGGGCTCGCCGAGGTGCAGGCCGCGTTCGACGAGGAGTCGATGACGACCTTCCAGCCCGCGCCCGAGCGGTAGGGATCAGGCGGGGCTGCCCGCCACCGCGGCGCCGTCGTCGTCATCGGGCGGGAGCACGCACCAGTGCTCGGCCAGCAGTCCCGCGATGAGCTGCACCAGTCCACCGACGGCGACGACCGCGACGGCGACCACCGCGTCGGTCGCCACGACCGAGCGGGTGAGGAAGAAGCCCAGCGCGCCGAGGGCGGCGCCGCCGAGCATGGCGCCCACGAGCGAGGAAGCTTTCGCGAAGCCCAGCGCGGCGGTCGCATGGCGGTAGTCGATGCGTCGCTTGCCCTGCGCCGCCTGCCGCACCGGCCAGGCGAGCACGAGCAGCACCGCGCCGAGCAGCATGAGCGCAACGCCGAGCGTCACCGGCGGCACCACGGCCACGCGCCCGCTCATCACGAGCATGCCCTCGAGCAGCCACGCGATCGCGCCGGCGACGAGGGCGGTGAGCAGCACGGTTGCGGCGCTCGTGCGTGTCACGCGAGCCTCCAGACGTCGCCGTCGACGTAGTCGGCCAGCTCCGCGATCGGGCCGTGCCCGGGCAGCTCGGCGTCGGGTTCCAGCTCCAGCCACGGCTGCAGCACGAACTGCCGCTGGTGCGCGCGCGGATGCGGCAGCACCAACCGGTCCTCCGCGTGCTCGATGCCGCCCATCGACACGATGTCGATGTCGATCGTGCGGCTGGCCCAGCGCCGTTCGCGGGTGCGGCCCAGCGCGTCCTCGACCGCCTGCAGCGCGTCGAGCAGATCGACGGGCTCCATCGGCGTGCCCACCATCAGGATGATGTTCACGTAGTCGGGCGAGAGCCCCTCGCCATCGGGGTGCCAGGAGGGCGACTCCCAGGCGCTCGAGCGCCCGAGCACGCGGATGCCGTCGATCGCATCGATGGCGCGGACGGCGGCGTCGATGGTGGCGACGCGATCGCCGAGGTTCGCGCCGAGCGATAGCACGGCACGACGCTCGAGGCCGAATCTCACCACGGCCTGACCCGGCCCAGGCTCACCGAGACGTCGGCGAACGGCACGCCCACCGGCGCGTGCGGCTTGTGCACCGTCACGTGCGCGGCGTCGACGAGCGGATGCTGCATGCAGAGCTCGACGAGCCGAACCGCGAGCGTCTCGATCAGGTCGACCGGGTCGCGCTCGACGGCCGCGACGATACGCTGCGCGAGCTCGCCGTAGTGCACCGTGTCGGCGACGCGGTCGGTCCGCGCGGCCGCACCGACCCGCACCGAGAGGTCGACGTCGATGACGAACTCCTGCCCGTCGCGGCGCTCCTCGGCCAGCACCCCGTGGTGGCCGAAGGCCCGGATGCCCTCGAGCCGGATCGAGCCGCGGTCGGCGTCGTTGTCGGCGCTCGAGCGGCTGGCCGCCTCCACCGCTTCCAGCGCTCGCAGCGCGGCGACCGTCGACGACACATCGTGCACGCGCACCGCGCTCGCGCCCGACTGGACGGCAAGCACGCTGGTCACGGCGGTGAGGCCGTCGCGCTCGTCGGCCGCGGCACCCTCCGGCAGCAGCGCGCCGAGGAAGCGCTTGCGGCTCGTGCCGACCAGCACCGGCAGCGACAGGCCCGTCAGGCGACGCAGCTGCGCGAGCAGCCGCCAGTTGTCGTCGGGAACCTTGGAGAACCCGAACCCCGGGTCGATGAGGATCCGGTCGCGGCCGATCCCGGCAGCTTCGGCGGCCGCAACGCGCTCGACGAGGTGACGCGCGACCTCCTCCACCACGTCCTCGTACGCGGTGTCCACCGTGACGTCGATGCCGCGCGAGTGCATGAGCACGATGCGGGCGCCGCTGCCCGCCACCGTGCGCAGCATCTCGGGGTCATGCAGGCCTGCCGTGACGTCGTTGACGATCTCGGCGCCCGCTGCCACGGCAGCGCGGCCAGTTGCGGCGTGGATCGTGTCCACCGAGACGCGCACGCCCTCGCGCACGAGCGCCTCCACGACGGGCAGGATGCGCGCGAGCTCCTCGCTCGGGTCGATCGGCTCGGCGCCGGGCCGGGTGGACTCACCGCCGATGTCGATCACATCCGCGCCCTGCGCCAGCAGGCGCCGGGCGTGCGCGATCGCGGCCCCCGGGTCGACGAAGCGACCGCCGTCGCTGAACGAATCCGGCGTGACGTTCAGGATGCCCCAGACCTCGGTCATCTATCTGCGCTCCCCGATCAGCGCCATGATCTCGGCGCGCTCGATGGGCTTCGCGAGCTCACCGCGGCTGGCCATCGTCACCGTGGTCGACTTCGCCTGCCGCTGCCCGCGCGCCGCGACGCATCCGTGCGCGGCCTCGACGACGACGAGCACCCCGCGCGGCTCGAGACCGACCTCGAGCGCGTCGGCGATCTCGTCGGTGAGCCGCTCCTGGATCTGCGGTCGGGAGGCGACGACATCGACCACGGCGGGGATGCGCCCAAGACCGGTGATGCGGTCGCCCGGCAGGTAGGCGACGTGTGCGACCCCCGTGAACGGGAGCAGGTGGTGCTCGCACATCGAGCGGAACTCGATGTCGCGCAGCAGCACGAGCTCGCCCGTCTCCCCCTCCAGCCCGAGCGTGTCGAGCTGGGCGGTGGGGTCGACGCCGACGCCCGCGAAGTACTCGCCGTAGGCGGTCGCGACGCGCCGCGGCGTGTCCGTGAGGCCCTCGCGTCCGGGGTCGTCGCCGATCGCTGCCAGAAGTTCGCGGACGGCGGCTTCAACGCGCTCGCGATCGACCGCCATCAGACCTGTGCTTCGGTCTCGGTGTCCGGCTCCACGGCCTCGTCGACGTGCTGCGAGACGGGCAGCTCGATCGGCGGGCGGTCGCTCACCGGTCGATCGCTGTTCGACAGCCACTGCGGGCGCTCCGGCAGCTTCTGCACGTCGTGGAAGATCGCCTCGAGCTTCAGGTGGTCGAGGGTCTCCTGCTCCAGCAGCTCGCTCGCGAGCCTGTCCAGCACGTCGCGGTTGGTGTTGAGCACCTGCCACGCCTCGGTGTGCGCCTGCTCGATGAGGGCGCGCACCTCGCGGTCGACTGCCTCCGACAGCGAGTTGGAGTAGTCGCGGCTGGAGCCGGTGTCGCGGCCGAAGAACTGCTCGCCCTGCGCCTGGCCGAGCTTCACCGCGCCGATCGCGCTCGTCATGCCGTACTCGGTCACCATCTTGCGGGCGATGCCGCTGGCCTTCTCGATGTCGTTGCTCGCGCCCGTCGTGGGGTCGTGGAAGACGATCTCCTCCGCCACGCGGCCACCCATCGCGTAGGTGAGCTGATCGAGCAGCTCGTTGCGCGTGACCGAGTAGCGGTCGTTGACCGGCAGCACCATCGTGTAGCCGAGTGCGCGGCCGCGGGGCAGGATCGTCACCTTCGTGACCGGGTCGGAGTGGCGCATGGCGGCGGCCGCGAGGGCGTGGCCGCTCTCGTGGTATGCGGTGATGAGCCGTTCCTTGTCGTTCATGACCCGCGACCGCCGCTGCGGGCCGGCCATCACGCGGTCGACGGCCTCATCGAGCGCCTCATCCGTGATCTGCGTCGCGTTGTTGCGCGCGGTGAGCAGCGCGGCCTCGTTGAGGACGTTGGCGAGGTCGGCTCCCGTGAAGCCGGGGGTCTTGCGGGCCAGCACCGCGAAATCGACGCCCGGTGCGATCGGCTTGCCCTTCGCGTGCACGCCGAGGATCGTCTCGCGCCCGGCCATGTCGGGCGCGTCCACCCCGATCTGCCGGTCGAAGCGTCCCGGGCGCAGCAGCGCCGGGTCGAGGATGTCGGGGCGGTTGGTCGCCGCGATCAGGATCACGTTGGTCTTGACGTCGAAGCCGTCCATCTCGACCAGCAGCTGGTTGAGGGTCTGCTCGCGCTCATCGTGCCCGCCGCCGAGGCCCGCGCCGCGGTGCCTGCCGACGGCGTCGATCTCGTCGACGAAGATGATGGCCGGCGCGTTCTGCTTCGCCTGCTCGAAGAGGTCGCGCACGCGGCTGGCACCGACGCCGACGAACATCTCGACGAAGTCCGAGCCCGAGATCGAGTAGAACGGCACACCCGCCTCACCCGCGACGGCGCGTGCGAGCAGGGTCTTGCCGGTGCCGGGAGGGCCGTAGAGCAGCACGCCCTTCGGAATCCGCGCTCCGACCGCCTGGAACTTCGTCGGGTCCTGCAGGAACTCCTTGATCTCGTGGAGCTCCTCGACGGCCTCGTCGGCGCCCGCGACATCCGAGAACTTCACCTGCGGCATGTCCTTGGTGATCAGCGTCGCCTTCGACTTGCCGAACTGCATGACGCCGCGGTTGCCGCCGGCCATGCGCATCATGAAGAAGTAGAACAGGCCCGCCAGCAGCAGCACCGGCAGCAGGATGCCCAGCATCGACAGCAGCCAGTTGGCCTGCGGCACCTCGTCGACGTAGCCGCCCTCCGGGTCGGCCGTCGTGATGGCCTCGACCACGGCGTCGCCGCGCGGCTCGACGTAGTAGAACTGCACGCGCTGGCCGAATTCGGGGTCGGCGTCGGAGAGTTCGAGGTCGACGCGCTGCTCGCCGTCGACGATGCGCGCCTGCTGCACGCGGCCGTCCTCGATCATCTGCATCCCGACGTCCGTCTGCACGGATCGGAACTGCGGCGTGATGAAGAAGCTGAACACCACACCGACGATGAGGACTGCGATGACGATCCACGGGATCGGTCCGCGCAGGAACTTCTTGAAGCTCATGACGCCCTTCTGAGTCTGATGCGATCAGGCTATCGGGCGCGCGTCAGCCCGGCCGTGCTGTTCGCTCTCAGCCGGTGCCAGCCGACGGGCTATGCCAGCAGTTCGAGCGACATGAGGATCGCGCGGATGGTCGCGAACTCGGGGTCGCTCAGGTAGGCCTGACCGGCCTCGAGCGATGCCACCTGCCATGCCGCCGCCTCGCCGGCACCCGTGACGACGGTCTCGGAGCCGAAGCTGATCGTGCCCGTGCTCGAGTCGAAGGCGTTCACGATCGGGCATCGGGGCGACTGCGCGTCCGCTGCCGGCCGCAGGCCGACGCTGACGATCCACTGATCGCCCAGCAGCAGCCCGGCGGCGCCGAACGCGGTGCCGGGAGCCCCGGCGAGCTCGACATCCTGGCGGTCGAGGATGGCGGTGCGCCACGCGACCGCGACGCCGTCGGCGTTCACGCAGCTGCCGTCGCCCGTGTCAGGGGACTCGCGGTAGAGCAGCTGCCGCTGCCCGTCGGCCCGCAGCAGGTCGACGCCGCCCTCGGCCTCGCGCACCGACCAGTCGGCGGGGATGCGGAAGGTGGCGGTGCCGCTCGGCACGCCGATCTGCTGCCACTCGCTCGTGTCGACGCCGGCGATCTCGGCGGGCAGCTCCGAGGGGATCTCGACCTCGGGCGTCGCCGGGGCGGTGGGCGGCGGCGCCGTGATGCCCGGCGGGATCGAGGGCCCCGTGGTCGGCTCGGGGGTGGCCGAGCAACCAACCAGGGCCGCCGCGGCGACGATCACGGTGATCGGGGCGAGCAGGCGTGCGCGGAGCGTCATGTCAACATTCTTCCAAACGAACGGGGCCTCGTGCTGAAAGGCAGGCCATCCCCACCTCGGCCGTCGCCACCGGCTACTCGGCGTCGGTGTAGACGTGCGGGGCGAGCACACCGATGCCGCGCATGTTGCGATACTGCTCGGCATAGTCGAGGCCGTAGCCGATGACGAACTCGTTCGGGATGTCGAAGCCGCAGTACTTCACGTCGACCTCGACCTTGAGCGCGTCGGGCTTGCGCAGCATGGTGCAGATCTCGACCGAGGCGGCGCCGCGCGACTCGAGGTTGCCGCGCAGCCACGAGAGCGTCAGGCCCGAGTCGATGATGTCCTCGACGATGAGCACGTTGCGGCCGGTGAGGTCGCTGTCGAGGTCCTTCAGGATGCGCACGACGCCCGAGGAGACGGTGGCAGAGCCGTAGGAGGAGACCGCCATCCAGTCCATCTCGATGTGGCGGTTGAGCGCCCGCGCGAGGTCGGCCATCACCATCACGGCGCCGCGCAGAACGCCCACGAGCAGCAGGTCCTTGCCCTCGTAGTCGGTCTCGATCCTGCGAGCGAGCTCCTCGAGCTTGGCGTGCAGCTCGTCCTCGGTGATGAGGGTCTTGGCGAGGTCGCCCTCGACGTGCGTGAAGTCCATGTGCGCTCCTGGCGATCGGCGGTGCGACAAACCTACCGCCCGCGGCCAGCCGGTCAGGGCTGAACGAGCTCAGACGAGGTACTCCAGCGAGAGCAGGATCTGCTTGAGCAGCGCGTATTCCTCGGTCTCGAGATAGGCCAGCGCTGCATCGCGCGAGTCGACGATCCAGAGCGGGTCGCCGCCAGAGGGCCGGAGCTCGAGCTCGGTGCTGAACGTCAGGACGCCGCCTCCCGGACCTCCCACGAGGAAGTAGAACGGGCATCCGAGCGGTGCTGTGAGGTGCGACGCCTCGGCGATGCCTGCGGCGAACGTCCAGCGGCCATCCTCCCGCTCGACCGCGACTGCGGCGAAGGTTGGTTCGCTGGACCCTTGCCCCTCGCCGAGCGCGGTGGGTGTCGACTCCAACAGCTCTGCACTCGGCTCGCAGGTGCCGCCGACATCGCCGGGAGTATGTCCGAAACGGAGCTGCTGCTGACCGTCCGGTCGCAGTACGGCGGCGCGGTCGACGGTACCCACCTCGGTCTCTTCGAAGGTGATGTCGGCCGACCAGCCCGGAGGGATCCGGAACTGGGTGCGGCCGCTCTCGAGCCGGATCGTCTGCCAGTCGGCCATCGGATCTGCGGGGTCGGTGGTCGATGGATCGGTCGGGGCCGGCTGTACTGCCGGGGCGGTGGTCGCAGGTGCCGAAGGCGCCGCGGCAGGCGTCTCCTGCGCAGGAGCAGCGCACCCAGCGATCGCGATGCAGATGGCTCCCGCGAGGGCAGTGAACGTCAGGCGCGCGGCGATGGTCACGGGAGCACCGGCGCTGGCACTGCGTTCAGGTCGAGCGTGCCGATGATCTCCAGCAGTCGAGCCGCCTCATCGCCCGCGAGCCACGCCTCTGCCTCGTCAATCGAGCTCATCTCACGCTGCGTGCTGAACGAGATCGAGCGCTGACTGTCCTGCACGAGGAGGACCGGCTGTGCATTCCCATCGAGGCTTGCGGACAACGCGAGGGAGACCACGGCCGTGATCTCCGGGGAGAGGCTGTCGGCCCACGATGCCAGCGCCGCGTGGTCGAGATACGACGGGTCGAGGACGTCCTGCTCTGCCGCCGCGCGCTCCGCATCGTCCAGCGTTTCGACCCGCTCGCCAGCCACGACCCCGAACCGCGCAGCGACCCCGACGTCGTCGAACGGGCCATCCACGTAGCCGAGCTGCACCGTGCCTGACTCGTCGAGCACGTGGACGACGTTCTGCCAGCGCAGCTCGCCGTCGTACTCGAGCTCCTCGCCGTCGACCTCGGCGCTCCACGCCGGCGGGATCAGGAACGTCGCGGTGCCATTAGGAGTCGCGATCTGCTGCCAGTCGGCGTGCGGATCCGCTGGCGTGGCCGGAGTCATGCTCGGCGAGGCCGCCGCGGTCGGCTGCGCCGTCGTCGTTGGTTCGACACTGGCGGAGGGATCGCTCGTGGGGACCGCATCCACCGCGGGCTGCGCGCACGCGGTCAGCGCAAGCACCAGCGCGGTGGCGGCGCACGTCGTGATGCGCCGGGTGCGCACCGATCGGGTGTCAGCCACGTGCGGCGACGAAGACGAGCCTGCGGCCCTCCCGCGTGACGCGGATGCCGGGCAGGTGGATCGGGCCCTGGCCGTGCCAGTCGGTCACGAGCCTCGAGACCTCGAGCGTCTGCTGGCGGGACAGCGCAACGTGGAACTCGCTCTGCACCGCCAAGCGGATGATGCGCTGGCGCAGCGCCGGCGGGTTCGCGGCCAGGGCGCCCGCGTCGAGCGACAGGCCGCCCTCGGCGTGCTCGACGAGGTCGAGGATCTGCTCCTGCGCGAAGTGGGCGAGCGCCTCGGCATCCTCGCGCAGCGTGTCGGCGGTGCGGGTGAGCGCGAGCGCGACGCCACCGCCCAGCACCTCGTCGAGCATCGGCAGCACCCGATGCCGGACGCGCACGCGCAGGTAGCGATCGTCGTCGTTGTGCGGATCCCGCCAGGGCGCCAGACCGGCGTCGCTGCAGGCTTGATGGGTCGTCGCTCGGCGCACCTGCAGCAGCGGGCGTCGCAGGAAGCCGATGCGACGATGCATGCCCCACAGGCTCTCGGCACCGGAGCCCCGCGCGAGGCCGATGAGGACGGTCTCCGCCTGGTCGTCGAGCGTGTGCCCGAGCAGCACGGCAGCGGCGTCGAGCTCCTTGCGCACCTGCAGGAGCGCGGCATAGCGCGCCTGGCGCGCGGCGGCCTCCGGGCTCCCGTCGGGCGCGACGTGCACGGGGATGATGCGCACGGGGTCCAGGCCGAGCTCGCGCGCCTGATCGGCTGCGCGCTCCGCGATCTCGGCGCTGCCCGGCTGCAGGCCGTGGTCGACGACCACGGCGCCGGCTCGCAGCCCGGAGCGCTCCGCCTCGAATGCGGTGGCCGCGGCCAGCGCGAGCGAATCGGGTCCGCCAGAGAGCGCGACGAGCACCAGAGACCCGGCTTCGAGGTCTGCCGTCGCTTCGCGGACCGCCCGGCGCACGTCGGCGACGGCGGGCGTCAGCCGAGGACGGCGGTCGTTTTCGGGCATGAAGTAACCTTATGCCGATTCCCCATCCCCACGAGAAGGAGCCGCCGTTGGCCGCCTACGACGTTGTCATCGAGATCCCCAAGGGGAGCCGCAACAAGTACGAGATCGACCACGAGACCGGTCGTGTCTACCTCGACCGCGTGCTGTTCACCACCTTCGTCTACCCCACGGACTACGGCTTCTTCGAGGGGACACTCGGCCTCGACGGTGACCCCGTCGACGCGCTCGTGCTGCTGGAGTACCCGGTGCCGCCGGGCGTCTTCGTGCGGGCGCGCCCGATCGGTCAGCTGAACATGGAGGATGACGGCGGCATCGACACCAAGGTGATCTGCGTGCTGGAGAAGGACCCGCGCTGGGCGCACATCCAGGACATCGAGGATGTGCCGCAGCAGACGCGCAACGAGATCGAGCACTTCTTCGAGCACTACAAGGATCTCGAGCCCGGCAAGTGGGCGAAGCTCGGTGGCTGGCAGGGCGCTGCCGCCGCCGAGGAGACGGTGCGCGCCGGCTTCGCGGCCTTCGACGCCGCGCATGGCGACGAGACCGACGAGCCCGTCGAGAAGCCTGAGGGCGGCCGCGACGTCACCGACTGATCCCAGCACGCAACGAAGGAGGGGCGCACCGCACGGTGCGCCCCTCCTTCGTCGTCCGGCGTCAGCGCAGCGAGACGCCGCGCGCGTTCAGGAACGACTCGGGGTTGACCAGGGTGCCGTTCACGCGCAGCTGGAAGTGCAGATGGCAACCGGTCGAGTGACCCGTGGATCCCTCGTAGGCGACGACCTGTCCGGCGCTCACGCGCTGGCCCGGGTACACGTGAGCCGCGCGGCTCATGTGGAAGTACTCGGTCTGCACGCCGTTGCCGTGATCGATGTAGAGCATGTTGGCGCCGTAGATGTCGCGAGAGCGGAGCGTCACGGTGCCCGCGGCGGCCGCGTAGATCGGCGTGCCGCATCCGGCGGAGATGTCGATGCCCGCGTGGAGCTTCCGGCCCAGTACGCCGACCGGGTCGTTGCGCCAGCCGTAGCCAGAGGTGAATCGACCGTAGTGCGGGGTGACCCAGCCGCTGCTGGCCGGCGGTGCGACGGGCACGGTGCCGCCTCCGCCGCTGCTGCCGCCGCCGCCCGAGCTGCCACCCCCGGCAGCTGCCGCAGCCGCAGCAGCAGCTGCGGCCTCGGCAGCGAGCCGCTGCTGCTCGGCGATGGCGCGCTGCCTGGCCTCCTCGGCCTCGCGGCGCTCGCGCTCGATGCGCAGCCGCTCCTGCTCGGCGAGGTACGCCCGGTAGGCCTGGCCCGCCTGGTAGTCCCGCTCGGTCGCCGCGCGATTCTCGACCAGCACCGAGAGCTGCGCCTCAAGCTCGACGCGGTGGTTCTGCTCCTCCTCGACGGCGACCTGCGCCTGCACGGCGGCTTCCTGCGCCGCGAGGTAGGCGGCATCCGCTGCCTCCTTGAGCCCCTGCAGCGCATCGCGTGCCACCGCGGCCTGATCCTGGAGCGACTGCGCGGTGTTCGCGTCGCGCTGCGCCTGCTGGTAGAGCGTGTCGGCGGTGCCCGCGACGCGATCCATCATGTCGAGCCGGTAGAGCCAGTTGTCGGCAGAGCCGGGATTGGCGAACAGCTCGGCGCTCATGTCGCCGGTGCCGCCCGAGCGCGCGAGCTGCGCAGCCAGCTGTCCGGCGGCGACCTGCGACTCCTCGGCGCGCGCCGATGCCTCGTCGGCCTGCTCCTGCAGCCGCGCGGCGACCGCGACGGCCTCGTCGTACGCTCGCTGCGCCTCGATCGCCTCCGCGGCGCGCTGGTCGGCTTCCGCCTGCGCGTTGACGGCGGCGCTCTCGAGCTGCGCGATGAGCCCGCGGATCTGCTCGATCTGCTGGTTCTTCGCCGAGACGTTGCCCCGCGCGGCTTCGACCTCCGACCACGTCGGGTATCCGTACTGGTCGACGGCGTCGGCGCTGGGCGTGCCGGGAAGCACGGTGAGCGAGACCACGGTCGCGACCGCTGCGGAGGCTGCGATGGCGATGCGGAGCCGCCGCAGTCTCGTGCGCGCTCCGCTCGCTTGCGCCTGCCGGTCGGGCTGGGCCATGGTCTTCCCATCTTGCGGCGTCGTGCCACCGCGTTGCTCAACATCGTGCACCCAGCTCACGCCACTGTCACGACACAATCAGGGCCACGCTACCAAGTTTCATGTTCCACCTGAAGGTTTTGTTCAGGCGAAGTTCAGCCAGGCGTGTCGCGAAGCTGCCCCGACGACGCCTCGCAAGCTCCCGGCGTCCCGGATCGTGCGCTGCGGACAGGCGGCGTGCGCTCGGTTTGCGCGAAGCGCCACGTGTCCTGTAACGTCTCTCCTCGGTAGTCGTGTGCTTCGGCACTCGGCCCCATCGTTTAGCGGCCTAGGACACCGCCCTTTCACGGCGGCAGCACGGGTTCGAATCCCGTTGGGGTCACTCAGTACGGATTCTTCTGTACGATGGGTTCTACCAGTAAGGCCCTGTAGCGCAGTTTGGTTAGCGCGCCGCCCTGTCACGGCGGAGGTCGCGGGTTCAAGTCCCGTCAGGGTCGCGGTTGTGAAGGCCCTCTCGAAAGAGAGGGCCTTGTGCAAGGGCGGACGAGCGTCCGCCTGACTCCTCGGAGTCCGGCTCTGTAGCTCAGTTGGTAGAGCGCACGACTGAAAATCGTGAGGTCACGGGATCGACGCCCGTCGGAGCCACAGCAGAAGCCCCCGCCAGCCGGGGGCTTCGTCGTTTCCGGACGCACCGGAACGCACCGGAACGCAGAGCATTCCCGTGCGGCGTTCCTGAGCCTCAAGACACGCGCAAGGCGCGAATCAGTCGGTCACGAGGAGCGCTCTGAGCGCGGCGGCACTCTCGTTGGCGCCGAACGCCGGCCAGCCCGGCTGCAGGTGCAGACCCTCCGCCAGCGAGTCGAGCACGACGGGATCGAAGCCGAAGGCGTCGATGAGTGCCGAGACCTGCTCGACGTCGCGCGGGTCGTCGCCGGCGACCGCGATCGCACGGCGCTGCGGATGGCCCGCGGGCCGCGGTCCGTCGGCGAGGTCGTGGTAGCCCATGTGGTTGAACGCCTTCACGACGCGCGACCGTGGCAGGAACTCCTGCACGATGGTGCTCGTCGGCCGCTCGGGATCCGTGAACTCGTCGCGGATGCCGTCGGTCTCCCACCAGTAGTTCATCGCGTCGATCACGAGCTTGCCGGCGAGCGCGTCCACCGGCAGGCGCTCGTACTGGCCCAGCGGCAGCGCGAGGATGACCACGTCGGCCGCGGCAGCGGCATCCGCCGACACCATCGCCTCGGCGCCCGGCGCCAGGTACTCGACGATCAGTCGGATGCGCGCGGCGCTGCCGGAGCCGGCGATGAGCGTGCGGTGCCCCGCTGCGAGCGAGCGCTTCGCGAGCACCGTGCCGATCTTGCCTGCGCCCAGGATCGCGATCGTCTGGGTCTGGCACTCGAGATCCACGATTCCGGTACCGCCCCTGCTCGCTTCGGCCTGCTGCGCCATGCGTCCACTCCCCTGTCGTCTCCCAGTGTCTCAACAGCAGGCCGGCACAGCCGCATTCCCGCCAGCGCAGCCGCAGCTGCGCCAGCGCGGCCGCATCTGCCCTGAGGCACGCTGCACGGCGCCGATGCGCGCGACCCGCGGCGCCCCAGCGCGCAGCGCGCACGGGAGGCGCGAGCGGCAGCGCAGCAGCCGGTCGGGTCAGTCGGTCGAGTCGACGACCGGCTCGCTGTCAGCGGCAGGCTCCGCCCAGCGGTGGAAGCGGCGACCGGAGACCCTGGTGAGGTCGATGCGCACGAACTCGCGCTTCACGGTGGGGATCAGCGGGTAGATCGGCAGCGCCGATGCGGCTTCGACCTCGTCGCTCGTCTCGAGCCGTCGGGCCTTGCCGTGCGCGACGACGCTCCAGGCTTCGCGCACCCCGATGTTGTCGATCTCGAACACGACATCGTCGGCGAGCAGCACGCCAGCGAGCTTCGTCCCCGGCGCGGTGCGGAAGGTGATCTCGTGGCCGTCTGCGTGGTAGTTGATCGGGAAGACCTCGAGGCGATCGCCGACGTTGAAGGCGATGCGCCCGAACTCGAAGACGGAGAGGAGCTTGAGGCTCTCCGCCTCGCTGATCTCGTGCACGGGGTTCTCGGCCATGGCCTCATGGTTGCATCGCTGGTGCGCGCGCGCCAGGGGCGGGTCTCGTGACGGGCCTGCGGCCCTCCTCGACCGGCGGAGGGGGCTACGCGCGCTTCTGGGCCAGGCGCTCGGCGAGGCCCGCCTCGTCGGCCAGGCGAGGCTCGGTGGTGCGCTCGGGGTTGATGCCGCGCTTGTCGGCGTAGAAGGCGCGGATCTGCTCCATGTCGGCGGGCACGTCGCCGGTCAGCTGCATCGTGGGGCCGAGCCCCGTCGTGCCGGTGCCGGAGTCGACGAAGCCGAGCGTGACCGGCACGCCCGCCTCGTAGGCGATGCGGTAGAAGCCGCTGCGCCACTGGCTCGAGCTGCGCGTGCCGTCGGGGGTCACCACGATCGCGGCGTGCGGGTCGGTGCGGGCCAGCTCGATCACGCGGTCGGCGAGCCCCGCGGGGTCGTCGCGGTCGACGGGGATGCCGCCGAGCCAGTGCATGACGCGGCCGAACGGGCCCTGGAAGAGCTCGCGCTTGCCGAGCCAGCGCACGGGCAGGCGGGCATCCCACGTGATCGCGAGCATGAGCACGAAGTCGCGATTGGACGTGTGGGGCGCGCCGATCAGCAGCCGCGGCCCGTCATGCGTCGGGTGCTCGCGCTGCAGCTGCCACGGGCTCAGCGCCCAGTGCAGTCGCGCGATCGCGTGACGGATCGGCATCATGCCCATGCGTGCCCCTCGGTGGTGGTCGTCAGCGGCGCGCTCAGCGCCGCATGTCCAGCATGGGGCAATCGAAGGGATCGCGCGCTGCGAGCCCGACGCGGTTCAGGTACCGGACGACCTCGCCGTATGCGCCGACCAGGCTGGTCTCGACGTAGGCGATGTCGTGCTTCGCGCAGTGGGCGCGCACGATCTCGCTCGCCGCACGCAGGTGGGGGCGCGCCATGTTCGGGAAGAGGTGGTGCTCGACCTGGTAGTTCAGGCCGCCGAGCAGCGAGGTCGTGCCCCAGCCGCGCACGTTGCGCGAGGTGCGCACCTGCTTGGTGAAGAAGTCGAGCTTGGCGTCGCGGCTGACGGTCGGCATGCCCTTGTGGTTCGGCGCGAAGGATGCGCCCATGCCGACGCCGAAGACGGCCATCTGCACGGCGAAGAACGCGAGCGCCATCAGCGGCGGCATCACCAGCAGCAGGAACGTGATGTAGAGGGTGAATCGGGTCGCGATGAGGCTGAGCTCGATCCACCGGCCTGTGACGGGTCGGCGCTCGAGCAGCGTGCGGATCGAGTGCTGGTGCAGGTTGAGGCCCTCGAGCGTGAGGAGCGGGAAGAAGAACCAGCCCTGCTGACGGGTGATCATCCGGACCAGACCGCGCGACTGCTTCGCGTCGCTCGGCAGGAACGAGATCGTGTCGACCTCGATGTCGGGGTCGCGACCGATCTGGTTGGGGTTCGCGTGGTGGCGCGAGTGCTTCGACATCCACCACTGGTGGCTGATGCCGACGACGCCGGCGGCGAGGATGCGGCCGAGGCGGTCGTTGGCGGGGCCCGACTTCAGCACCTGACGGTGCGAGGCCTCATGCGCGACGAACGAGATCTGCGTCAGCACGATGCCGAGGCCTGCGGCGATGAGCAGCTGGAACCAGCTGTCGCCCAGCAGCACCGACCCGACGAGCAGCCCGACGAGCGCGACGCCGAGCCCGACCATCAGCCAGGTGTAGAAGCCGACAGCCCGCTCCAGCAGGCCCGCATCGCGCACCGCCTTGGCAACGACTCGGAAGTCGGCGCGGCGGTCCTCTTCGGATCGATCGGATGCGCGGACTGTCGTTCGCAGCGCTCCGTGTGTCACCGCGGGTGCGGTCGTCGTGGTCATACGGCCCCCTAGGGGTCATCGGCGACTTCCCAGCCGGTGGAGGCCGGCCGACCTCGTGTGGTCGGGACCTCGGATGCTTCTTAGCGTATGGCGTACGCAATGCCGGAGGCGGAATACGGGCTATGGGTTGCGCATGCATGCGGCCTGACGGCGCACGCCTGCAGCTCGGTTGCGCACGCGCAGAGCCCGGCTGCGCAGTGCAGCCGGGCTTCGTCGCGATGGGAGCGGGGTCAGCGCGCGGCGGCGCCGGCGCTCTCCGCGTCCGCAGCGGCATCCGCCGCGTCGGCGTGCGGCGCTGCCTCGACCGAGTCGTCCAGGATGTCCTCTGGCGAGATCGGCGCGGCACCGGCGACGGCGATCGGCTGGGCGTCGGGATCGGTGCCCTTGGCCTTCTTCTCCGGCGTCGGCAGCTGGCCCGATTCGCGCAGCTCGGCATAGTGCGCCTGCGCCTCGGCCTGGCGCTTGCCCTCCGCGCCCGATGCGATGCGCGAGCGCAGGTGCTCGTCGCCGAGCCCGAACGCCGCGACCAGGTCGAGCGCATGCGGGCGGATCTTCGGCAGCAGGCGCTCGATCGTCGAGCTGACGGCCTGCGAGCGAGCACCGGAGAGGCGGCCGTTCTCGAGGTACCACGCCGCGTGCTCCTCGATGATCGTCAGCGCGAAGAGGTCGCGCAGGTGCGTCAGCACCTTCCTGGTCGCCTCGGGGCTGCGGTCGACCGCCTGCGCGAGCGCGTCGTACTGCTGCAGCTCGACCCAGGCGCGCGCAGCCTCGATGAGCTGGTGCTGCTCGGCGTTGAACGCGGCGGCGGCCTTCTCCTGCTCCCTCGGGGCGTGCCGGAGACGGCCGGCGATGTCGGCGACCATGGTCTCGACGCGATCCTCGAGCAGCTCACGCTGCAGGTCGCGGTCGCGCAGCGCGATCGACGACTTCTTCACGTTGCGCAGGTCACGCACATCCTGCGAGAGGGTGCGCAGGCCCACGAACGTCGACGCGCGCTCGAAGAACTGATCAGCGGCGAAGCGCGCGATGTCGGCCTTCGACGCGCCCTTGAACTGCTTGGCGAAGTCACCGAGCAGGCGCTTGCCGACCAGCTGCAGGAGCACGGTGTTGTCGCCTTCGAAGGTGACGTAGACGTCGAGGTCGGCGCGCAGCTGCACGAGCCGGTTCTCGCCCAGGAAGCCGGCTCCGCCGCACGCCTCGCGCGCCTCCTGCAGCGTGTCGAGCGCCTGCCAGGTGGAGAGCGACTTGAGCCCGGCGGCGAGGGTCTCGAGATCCTCTCGCTCCTCCGGCGTGTCCGTGCGGCCCGAGAAGACGCCGTCGAACTGCACCAGCAGGCGCTCGTGCGCGTAGGTCTGCGCGTAGGCCTTGGCGAGGCGGGTGAACAGGCGGCGCTGGTGCCGGCGGTAGTCGAGCAGCACCTCCTCGTGCGTCTCGCTCGACGCGTTGAACTGGCGGCGCTCCGACCCGTAGCGGATGGCGATGGCGAGCGCGGCCTGCTGGGCGACCGCGGCTGCGCCGTCGAGCGAGACGCGGCCCTGCACGAGCGTGCCGAGCATTGTGAAGAAGCGGCGTCCCGGGCTGTCGATCGGGCTCGAGTAGGTGCCGTCCGGCGTCACATCGCCGTAGCGGTTCAGCAGGTTGACGCGCGGCACGCGCACCTGCGTGAAGTGGAGCCGCCCGTTGTCGATGCCGTTGAGGCCGCCCTTGTAGCCGTCGTCCTCGCCGCCGATGCCGGGCAAGAAGCTGCCATCCTCGTCGCGCAGCGGCGTGTAGAACGCGTGCACGCCATGGTCGACGCCCTTGGTGATGAGCTTCGCGAAGACCACGGCGGCGGTGCCGTGCAGCGCTGCGTTGCCGAGGTAGTCCTTCCACGCGCCGCGGAAGGGCGTGTCGATGACGAACTCCTCCGTCGCCTCGTCGTAGGTCGCGGTGGTGCCGATCGAGGCGACATCCGAGCCGTGGCCCGTCTCGGTCATGGCGAACGCACCCGGAACCTCGAGGCTCATGATCGCGGGCAGGAACGTGTCGTGGTGGTAGTCGGTGCCCAGGTGCAGCACGGCCGCGCCGAAGAGGCCGAACTGCACGCCCGACTTGATCTGCAGGCTCGGGTCGGCGAGCACGAGCTCGACGAAGCCGGCGATGTTGCCGCCGTGGTCGTCATCGCCGCCGAGGCGCGACGGGAAGGCGGCGAGCACGGCGCCGTCGTCGACGAGCATGTGCATCTGCTCGAGCACGCGCTGTCGGTGGTCGGCCATCGGCTGGTCATCGAGGCGCTGGTAGCGCGGGTCGGCGACCTTGGCGCGCGCCGCGAGGCGGCGTTCGCCCCAGGTGCCGCGCAGGTCTCGCCCGAGCCAGTCGACATCGACCTTGCCGTGCTGGCGAGGCTCCTCGCTGCGCTGGCGGCGGGTGCGGTTCGTGTCGGCCATGGGTCCCCCTCGGACGTGATGATGCGGCGCCTCTGCAGGCGCATTACCACGGTAGGCGCGCCTCCGGCCGGGGTCACCTGCCCTTGATCGAGGGCACAAGGGCACGCGGGAGGGCCCCTCGTCGAGTTGTGCCGTGCCTACAACGCTGCGGCGTATCCGCTGTCGACCATCGCACCTGCGTCGCCGACCCGCGCTAGCTCGACGTGGAGGCCTCGAAGACGGTCGCGCCGCCGATCAGGGTGCGCGCGACGGGCATCGAGCGCAGCGCCGCCGCGACCCGGTGCGGATCGTCGCCGCTCGGCAGCCGCGCACCGAGCACGACGAGGTCGGCCGGCTCTCCCGCGGCGATGCGCGTGCGAGCCGAGGCGGCGATCGCCTGCGGGATCGTGATGGACTCGGCCGCCTGCCACGGCTCCTCGTCGCCGCGCGTGCGCGTGACCGCGGTGGCGATCGCGCGCCACGGGTCGAGCGGCGTCACCGGCGCGTCGGAGCCCAGGACCACCGGCACCCCGGCCTCCAGCAGTGAGCGGATGCGGAAGGCGTCACCCGCGCGATCCGCCCAGAGCGACTCCGTGAGCTCGCGATCGTCGAGCGCGTGCTCGGGCTGCACGGAGGCCGTGAGGCCGAGCCGCGCGAGGCGGGGGATGTCTGCCGCGGAGACGAGCTGCGCATGCTCGATGCGATCGTCGATGCTGCTGCGGCCTGCGCTCGCGGCACGCTCGAACGCGTCGATCGCCGCGCCCACGGCCGCGTCGCCGATCGCGTGCACCGCGGCCGCGAGGCCGAGCTCGCCGGCGCGGGCCAGCAGCCGATCGAGGTCGGCGTCGTCGACGTTCCGCACGCCGGAGCCCTCGCTGCCGGTGGCTCCGGCGTACGGATGCGCCGTCCACGCCGTGCGGGTGCCGAGCGAGCCGTCGGTGATGACCTTCAGCCGGCCCATGCGGGCACTGCCGGCGATCGGGTCTCCGGTGCGCAGGCCGCGCTGCGCCGCGAGCTCGAGATCCTGCTGGTAGACCCCGACCTCGACGCGCGTGGGCGTGACGCGTCCCGGACGCGTCCACGCGCCCACCGCATCATCGAACTCGAGATCGACGACCCCGACGACGCCGCGCTCGGCGGCCGCCGCCAGCGCGTCGACGACCAGTCGGTCGAGCGCATCGGTGTCGAGCATCCCCTCGACCGCCTGAAGCGCGTCGAAGGCCGCATCCTCGCGCAGCAGCGCGCCGTCGAGGTTGCGACCGAGGCGCTCGAGCATGGCGGTGTTCGGCCACGAGCAGTGGACGTCGCTCGAGACCACGAGGGTGGGCACCGTGCCGGTCGCCGCATCGAGCAGCGCTCGCGTGGGCGGAGCCGGCCACAGTCCGTCGCGCATGCCGACGAGCACGAGCGGATCCCCGGCAGCCCCGGCGTGCGCAGCGTGCGCGCGCGCCGCCGTGCCTGCGATCGCGGCGGCCTCGTCGGCGGTGGCGGCGTCGAGCACGCTCGGTCGGGTGCGGTGGCGCGCCCACTGCCCCATGTGGGTGTGCTCATCCCAGAGGCCAGGGATGAGCGTCGCGCCGTCGAGATCTTCCCGCTCGCCCACCGACGGCGTCGATCCGGCGGGGCTCACCCGCTCGATCGCCCCGTCGACGATGTCGACATCGGCCAGCAGATCACCGGTGGCAGGTGCTCCGCCCAGGGAGTAGAGACCGTCGAGCAGGCGGACATTCGCAAGTCGCATGGTCGGCACGCTACCGGGCGCCGCGCCCGTCGGTCGCGAGGGCGCGGCGCCCGATGTCGGTCAGTGCGCGAGCCGCGCGGTTGTCCCTCGACGACGGGCGACGCGCTCACGATCGACGCGAGTGGGGGGTGCCGCCTGTCGCACGAGTGCGATGGCGGTGGCGATCAGCCCGAGGGCGCCGATCGCGGCGACGATGCCGAGCCAGGTGGGATCCATGGCTGCGGTGCTGAGCCAGGTGGGGTTCATGACCATGATGATGCGCTCCTGCTCCGGATTGGGCCAGAGGCGAGATTCAGAGACCGCCGGCCCAGAGGCGCTCGGTGCTCACGGCGTGGGGGCTGCGCGGCTGCGAGCGCTGCGGCGCGCGACCCCGCGCCTGCAGCTCCGCGACGACGCGCTCGGCGCGCTGCTCGGCCAGCAGTCGCGCCTCGCGATCGGCCAGGCGATCGCGCATGCGGGCGACCAGCTCGGGGTCGGGTACGACGCGCGGTGCTCGCTCGCGCAGCAGCGAGATGGCGGTGCCGATGACGCCGGCGAGGCTGATCACGGCGATGACGATGATCCAGGTGATGTCCATGGCAGAAAGTGTGCGCTTGCGAAGTTCCTGCCACCAGTGGCAGGATGGCCAACATCCAATAAGATTCTGTCAACCGCGTCTGCAGCCCGACGACACGGGCCCGACCGAGAGGGAAGAGATGCTGAAGATCGCCTGCATCGTCGACGACGACGTGACCGTGTTCGAGCTCGCCGTGGCGGCCGAGGTGTTCGGCATCGATCGCACCGACCGCGGCGTGCCGCGCAACGACTTCCGCGTCGTGACGCCGACGCCGGGCCCCGTGCGCATCTCCGGCGGGCTCTCACTCCCCGTCATGGTCGACGAGGATCTCGAGTTCGCCGATCGCGCCGACGTCATCATCATCACGCCCTACGCCGAATGCAGCGCCGACCTGGCCTGCAGCCTGCCGGTCGCGCGCGTCATTCAGCGTGCGGTGGAGCGCGGCGCACGAGTCCTGACGATGTGCACGGGCGCCTTCGTCGCGGCACGCGCGGGCGTGCTCTCCGGGCGCCGCGTCACGACGCACTGGGCGCACACCGATGCGCTCGCAGCCGAGTTCCCGCAGCTGACCGTCGAGCGCGACGCGCTGTGGGTGGATGACGGGCCGATCACCACGAGTGCGGGCACCGCGGCCGCGATCGACGCAGCGCTCCACATTGTGCGTGAGTTGCAGGGAGCGCAGGTCGCCGCGACGATCGCGCGGTCGATGGTGGTACCGCCGCTGCGCGATGGCGGCCAGTCGCAGTTCGCCATCGGCCCGATCGCAGCCCAGCGCGCCGAGACGCTCGCGCCGCTCATCGAGTGGATGGTCGAGCACCTCGAGCAGGAGCACTCGGTCTCGGCGCTGGCGCGTCGGGCGAACCTGTCCGAGCGCACGTTCGCGCGACGATTCCGCGAAGAGCTGGGGACGACACCGGCAGCATGGCTGACGTCGCAGCGGGTGCAGCGAGCGCAGCAGCTGCTCGAGGTCACGGATCTCGGGCTCGATGCCATCGCGGAGCGGGCCGGCTTCAGCACCGCCGCACTGCTGCGACACCACTTCTCGCGGCAGCTCGGCGTCGCGCCCTCCTCGTACCGACGCCGCTTCGCCCGCCCCGAGCCGGTCACGGCGTAGCGGGGGCGGACGCAGGCACTGACGTCAGCCGAGCGAGCTCCAGCTCGGGGGCATGAAGCCCTCGGGCTCGAGCGTGAAGCGGCCGATCGCCGTGGCTGGGCGCTTGCGCAGCTTGGCGTTCGACGAGCGCAGCTCCTTGTAGGGCTTGCCGTACACGGTCACCTCGCGGCTCGCGCCGAACTCCTGATCCGGGCGCTCGCGCGGGATCGTCAGCACCCGGCCGGCTGCCCAGTCGGGCTCTTGCGGCATCACCGGCGCCAGCTCGATCGCGCTGCCCTCAGGATCGAGGAAGCCGCCGAACGCCACCGGGTCGCCGCCGCCTATGGGCGTCAGCCAGCGCATCCACCGCCCCGGGTCGAACTCCGGCAGCGGCTCGCGCGCTGCGGCCTCCACGGCGCGGCGCGTGCCGACCAGCCAGCGCTCGTAGGCATGATCCTCGTTGCCGTCGAAGGCATAGAGCTGCAGATCGAGCAGCGCGTCGTCAGCGTCGAGCGCGTGCTGCTCGATGCTGAGCGTGTCGGCGCGCACCGCGCCGTAGGCCCAGGGATGCAGCGCCTTCCCGAACCGCGTCGCCGCTTCGACGATCAGCCCGCCGGTCTCCTCGTCGAGCTCGGCCTCGACGCGGAACGGCACGCCCTGCGCGTCGATCGCCCACAGCCCGAACGGATTCACGGGCGCATCGCCCTCGCGCTCCGGCGGCGGCTCCTGCAGGAACCGGTCGGCGGTTGATGCGATCAGCAGGTCGCGCTCGTCCGACTCCCATTCGTCGTCGAGCGTCGCGTCGCCACGCACCTCGGCGGCCTTCGGCTCCGGCTCCAGGTCGATCTCGACCACCCAGCCGAACTCCTCGTCGAGGTCGACGACCTGCTTGACGAGCGTGCTGTAGACGCCGGGCGGGATCTCGCCCGCGCCCTCCGGCACGAGCACGTAGGTGCGCGCCATGCGCGTCGGGTCGTTCGAGAGGGCGATCTCGACGATCGGCCCGCGCCGCGTCTCGAGGAAGCCATGGATGGGGAAGTCGAGCTCGCCGACGGTCTGAGTCACGGCTCCACGGTAGTGGCGATGCGCACGTGGCAGGCTGCCGGCGTGCGCGGACCGGCCGGAGCCGACGGGGCGGTGAGCGAGACGGCAGGTGCCGCTCAGGCGAGCAGCGCGCCGCTGCCGGGCGGGAGCGAGAGCACGCCGTCGTCGACCGCGACCGACGGATGCGTCTGGAAGCGGATGCGGTCGCTCGTCACCGAGATGGTCTGGGGCTCGTCGCCGAAGTTGATGACGATCTCGACCGACGAAACTGGCGTGCCGGCGACGCCGGCGCGCTCCTCGACCGACGGAGTAGCGCCCCGGATGAGGCGCAGCACTCGGGTCTGCTCGTCGGCCTCGACGCGGTTGCGCGCGTAGTGCGGGTCGGTGAGCGCATCGAGCTCGCGGCGGAGACCCGCGAGCTGCCGGTAGCCGTCGAGCACGCGAGCGTGGCCCTCGCGACGCTGCTCGCTCCAGTCGAGCTTCGAGTCCTGGAACGTCGCCGGGTCCTGCGGGTCCGGCACGACCGACTCATCCCAGCCCATCGCTTCGAATTCCGCCAGTCGCCCCTCGGCGGTCGCCTTGCCCAGCTCGGGCTCCGGGTGCGAGGTGAAGAACTGGAACGGCGTCGACGCGCCCCACTCCTCCCCCATGAACAGCATGGGCGTGAACGGACCGCCGTAGAGCAGCAGCGCGGCGCAGAGCAGCTGCGACTCGTCGAGCACCTCCGAGGTGCGGTCGCCGCGCGCGCGGTTGCCGATCTGGTCGTGGTTCTGCGCGCTCACCACGAGGCGCCAGGACAGCGACCGCTGGGTATCGATCGGATGCCCGTGGTCGCGTCCGCGGAAGGACGAGAAGGTGCCGTCGTGGAAGAAGCCGCGCTCGAGCGACTTGGCGAGCGCCGCCAGTGGCTCGAAGTCGGCGTAGTACCCCTCGGTCTCGCGCGTGAGCGCCACGTGCACGCCGTGGTGGAAGTCGTCGGACCACTGGCCATCCAGCCCGTAGCCGCCCGCTTCACGCGGCGTGATGAGCTTCGGGTCGTTCAGGTCGCTCTCGGCGATCAGCTCGAGCGGACGCCCCAGATGCGCCGCGAGCGCGGCGGTCTCGATCGCCATCTCCTCGAGGATGTGCGGCTCGCTCTCGTCGAGCAGCGCGTGCACGGCATCGAGGCGCAGCGCATCCACGTGCATCGACTCGAACCAGAAGCGCACGTTGTCGAGGATGTGGCGGCGCACCGCCGGCTCGGCGAGGTTCATGTGCTCGCCCCAGGTGGAGCGTCCCTCGCTCGAGAGGTAGGGACCGAACAGCGGCAGGTAGTTGCCGGAGGGCCCGAGGTGGTTGTAGACGACGTCCTGCACGACCGCGAGCCCGGCGGCGTGCGCGGCGTCGACGAAGCGCTGGTAGGCGGCCGGCCCGCCGTAGCCCTCGTGCACCGCGTACCAGGCGACGCCGTCGTAGCCCCAGTTGTGCGTGCCGTTGAAGGCGTTCACCGGCAGCAGCTCGACGTGCGTCACGCCGATCTCGAGCAGGTGCCCGAGCCGTTCGGCGGCGGCGTCGAGCGTGCCCTCCTGCGTGAAGGTGCCGATGTGCAGCTCGTAGAGCACGCCTCCGGCGATCGGGCGACCGGTCCAGGCGCCGTCGGCCCAGTCATGCGCCGATGCATCCCAGGTGCGCGAGCGCTCATGCACCCCACCGGGCTGGTGCGTGGAGCGCGGATCGGGACGCACGGCATCGTCATCGTCGATCTGGAAGCCGTAGTCGCCGGCCGGCGCGAGCGCGTGCCACCACCCGGCCTCGCCGCGCGTCATCGCTTCCGTGCGGTCGCCCGCGACCACGCGCATCCGCTCAGCGTTCGGCGCCCAGACCCGGTATTCGTGCAGCTCGCTCATGTCACCAATGGTGCCAGCGGCTCCTCCGTGTCAGATGTGTGCGTGCCGGGACGCGACCGTCAGCGCGGGCGCCGCTGGCGGTCGAACCACTCGGTGGAGCTGGGGAGGAAGAGCAGGCCGACCAGCAGCAGCCAGACCGCCGAGAACGCGGCGGCTGCGAGGAGATCGCCCGTCGCCGCGCCGGTGGAGAGCCGCGTCGCCGTCGTCACGGCCGCGATCACGAGCAGCGCCCACCGGCCCCACTCGCGCCGCCGCGTGGCGGACACCAGCGCGGCGGCCTGGGCTGCCACGATCGCGCCCGCGACGAGCAGCGGCACGCTGCCCACCGGCAGCAGCTCAGGCGGCACACCGACGGCGAGCAGCGTGATCTCGGCCGGCCCGCTGCCCACCAGGCCGAGCACGACGAGCACCGCGCAGCCGAGCACGAGCACGACGAGCGCGCGGAAGGCTGCGAGCAGCCAGCCGGTCACGTGTCGGTGCGAGTCAGCAGTGCGACGGGGAGGGTGCTCAGCAGTTCGGTCAGCTGCACCGCGCCGCCCTCGAACTCGCGACCGGTGAGCAGCTCCCGCCAGCGGCCTGCGCCGCCTGTGGCATCGGGCAACTGGATGCTCGTGTCGCCCCATCCGCCACGCGCCGCCAGTCCGATCGGCAGCCGCGTCGCCACGGCCACCGCTCCACCGCGGTCGAACGCGATCACGTGCTCGGCTGCCTCACCGTGACTGAGCAGCGGCGAGTAGTCGCTGAAGCGCTCCGGATGTGCACGGCGCAGATGCAGCGCCTCCCGCACGAGTCGGGTCTTCGCCAGCTCGAGATCCCACTCGGGCGACAGTGGGTCGCGCGCCTCGGCGCGCAGCGCATCCATCCGCTTCCAGTCGACCGGCCGACGGTTGTCGGGGTCGACGAGCGACTGCTCGAGCGCCTCCGCGCCCTGATAGATGTCGGGGAAGCCGGGGATCGTGAGGTTCAGCAGCTTGGCGGCGAGCACGTTCGCGCGGAATCCTGCCTCCGTCTCGGCGAGGAACGCCTCGACGTCGTGCGCGGCCGGCTCGGCGATGACGTGCTGCACGAGCTCGGTAAGGTTCGCCTCGAACGTGGTGTCGGGATCGGTCCAGTGCGTGATGGCGTCCGCTTCGCGCGCCGCCTTCTCCATGTAGGCGACCAGGCGATCCTCGCTTGCCGGCCAGGCGCCGATCACGGCCTGCAGCAGCAGGTTGACGAAGGCGCGGCCCTGACGCGGGGCGAACACGAGCAGCTTGTCGAGCAGCTCCTCCCAGGCAGCGGGCACCTCGGCGATGGTGGTGATGCGTGCGCGCACATCCTCGCCCCGCTTGGTGTCGTGCGTCGAGAGCGTATTCATCGCGTGCGGCCACTCGGCCTGCCGTCGGCCCATCGCCGCGTGGAAGTCAGCCACGTCGATGGCGAAGACCTCGGGGTCGCCGCCGACCTCGTTGAGGCTCGTGAGCCGCGAGTAGCGGTAGAAGGCCGTGTCCTCGACGCCCTTGGCCATCACCATGCCGCTGGTCTGCTGGAAGCGCAGGGCCGCAGGCTGGCGAGCATTGCCGAGCACCGGCATCAGCGCGTCGATCGTGTCGGCGAGCTCCGGCCGATACTGCTTGGCGCGCTCGGCGGCCGTGCCCAGGTGCTCGAGCCCGTCGGGCAGGTACGAGCGGTAAACGGGGAAGCACGCGAGCAGCTCGGCGATCGCGTCTGCGGTCTCGGCCGGCGCGCCCTCGTCGCCCCACGCATCCGCCGCCCGTACCTCGCGCTCGAGGCGCAGCACCTCGGCGCGCAGGATGCCGTCGGCGATGCGGCGCTTGGTGCGGTGCGTGAGCTCGGCCCAGTCGACCGTCTCGCCGCCGCGCAGGCGCGCGTCGAGCGCATCGAGCCGCTCGGCCGCGGATGCGTCGGTGAGCACGCGGTCGATGGCCGCGAGCGTGTCATAGCCGGTGGTGCCGGCGGTCGCCCAGCGCGGCAGCTCCTCGCCGGGCTCCAGGATCTTCTCGACCAGGACGAAGGCACCGCCCGTGATGCGATCGAGGTCCTCGAGGTAGCCGGCCGGGTCGCGCAGCCCGTCCGGGTGATCGACGCGCAGCCCGTGCACGAGACCCTCGTCGAACCAGCGCTCGATCTCGCCGTGCGTGGCGTCGAACACCTCGGGCAGCTCCACTCGTACGCCCGCGAGCGTGCTGACGGCGAAGAAGCGGCGGTAGTTGAGCTGGTCGTCGCCCTGCTTCCAGTGGCCCAGCCGGTAGTGCTGGCGCTCCAGCACCTCCTGCGCGGTGCCCTCGCCGGTGCCGGGCGCGACGGGCAGCCGCGTGTCCCAGTAGCGCAGCGCCTCGCCGCCGGGCTCCAGCTCGAGGTGGGCGACCGTGCCGTCCTCCGACCAGTCGTCGTCGCCGACGATCGGCAGCAGCAGCTTGCCGCCACCGGCCTCCCAGTCGATGTCGAACGCATCCGCCAGGGCGCTCTCGGCGCCGTCCCGCAGCACCTGCCACCACCAGTCGTTGTGCTCGGGGGTGGCGACGCCCACGTGGTTGGGCACGATGTCGACCAGCACGCCCATGCCGAGCCGGCGCGCCTCGGCGGCGAGCGCATCCAGGCCCTCCTTGCCGCCGCGCGAGGCATCGACTCGCGCATGCGAGACCACGTCGTAGCCGTGGTCGCTGCCGGGCTCCGCCTGCAGGATCGGCGACAGGTAGACCCAGTCGACGCCGAGGTCGACGAGCGCCTCGAGCCGCGCGGCGGCGTCGAAGAGCGTGAAGGCCTCGTTGATCTGCAGACGGTAGGTGCTGAGCGGCGTGCGCACTGTTCTCCTTCTAGGGGTCAGTGGTCGGAGTCGGACTTGGTGGGAACGACGCCGTCGACGCCGGGCTCCACTGGCTGGTCGTCATCCGCGACCGGAGCGGAGGCATGCAGCGGTCGCCCCTCGGGAGGCAGGGGCTCCGGCGTTGTGACCGGGCCGGGCGCCGAGCTGCCGCTCGCGGCGGCGACGGACGCCGCCACCGAGTGATCCTGGTCGACAGCCGGCAGGTGCTCGCGCAGCACGGCGATGGATCGGGGCGCGAGCCTGCCGACCTCGCCTGCCCGCACCGGACCGTCGCTCGTGACCCCAGCACCAGTGTCGATCAGCACATCCCACGCCTCCGAGTACTCGGCCGGCGGGATCGTGATCTCCCGCTCTTCCTCCGACGCATTGCAGTAGATGAGGAAGTGATTGTCGATGACGCGCTCGCCGCGGTCGCCGAGACCCGCGATGCCCTCGCCGTTCAGGTACATGCCGAGGGTCTTGTCCGACTCCGCCTCCTGCCAGTGCTCGGACTCCATCGGCGTCGCGTCGGGCAGCAGCCAGACGATGTCGTTCAGCCGCTCGCCGTCACCGGTGCGCACCGTGGTGCCCGTGAAGAAGCGCTTGCGCCGGAAGGTCGGGTGGTCATGGCGCAGCTTCGCGATCGCTGCCGTGAACTCGATGAGCGGCTGGTCGATGTTCGACCAGTCGATCCAGCTGAGCTCGGAGTCCTGCGCGTAGGTGTTGTTGTTGCCCTCCTGGGTGCGACCGAGCTCGTCGCCGTGCAGCAGCATCGGCACGCCCTGGCTCAGCAGCAGCGTCGCCAGGAAGTTGCGCTGCTGTCGCGATCGCACCGCCTGGATCTCCGGGTCGTCGGTGGGGCCCTCGACGCCGTAGTTGTAGGAGCGGTTGTGGCTCTCTCCGTCGTTGCCGTCCTCGCCGTTGGCGTCGTTGTGCTTCTCGTTGTAGCTCACCAGGTCGCGAAGCGTGAACCCGTCGTGCGCGGTGACGAAGTTGATGGATGCGACGGGCCGGCGACCGGAGTGCTCGTACAGATCGGCGGAGCCGGCCAGGCGGCTGGCGAACTCGCCCAGCGCCGTCGGCTCGCCGCGCCAGAAGTCACGCACCTGGTCGCGGTACTCGCCGTTCCACTCGGTCCACTGCGGCGGGAAGTTGCCGACCTGGTAGCCGCCGGGGCCGATGTCCCACGGCTCGGCGATCAGCTTCACCTGGCTGATCACCGGATCCTGCTGCACCATCTCGAAGAAGGTCGAGAGCTTGTCGACGTCGTAGAACTCGCGCGCGAGCGTGGCCGCGAGGTCGAAGCGGAAGCCGTCGACGTGCATCTCGGTGACCCAGTAGCGCAGCGAGTCCATGATGAGCTGCAGCGAGTGCGGGTGGGCGACGTTCAGGCTGTTGCCCGTGCCCGTGTAGTCCATGTAGTACTGCTCGTCGTCCTCGACGACGCGGTAGTACGCGCGGTTGTCGATGCCGCGCCAGCTGAGCGTCGGGCCCATGTGGTTGCCCTCGGCGGTGTGGTTGTAGACCACGTCGAGGATGACCTCGATGCCGGCGGCGTGCAGGGCCTTGACCATGCCTTTGAACTCCTGCACCTGCTGCCCGAGCTGGCCGGTGCCGGCGTACTCCGCGTGCGGCGCGAAGAAGGCGAGGGTGTTGTAGCCCCAGTAGTTGCGCAGGCCCTTCTCCATCAGCGTCGCGTCGTGCACGAACTGGTGCACCGGCATCAGCTCGATCGCCGTGACGCCGATCTTCTGCAGGTGCGCGATGACCGACGGGTGCGCGAGACCGGCATACGTGCCGCGCAGCTCCTCCGGAACATCCGGGTGCGTCTCGGTCAGGCCCTTGACGTGCGCCTCGTAGATGATCGTCTCGTTGTAGGGCGTGCGCGGGTAGCGGTCGCCGGTCCAGTCGAAGAACGGGTTGATGACGACGCCCTTGACCATGTGGGGCGCCGAATCCTCCTCGTTGAGGCTGAGGGGGTCGCCGAAGTTGTAGCTGTGGAGCGGCTGGCCCCAGTCGATCGAGCCGATGGTCGCCTTCGCGTACGGGTCGAGCAGCAGCTTCGCGGGGTTGTGGCGCAGGCCCTGCTCGGGCTCGTAGGGGCCGTGCACGCGGTAGCCGTAGCGCTGGCCCGGCTGCACGGACGGGAGGTAGGCGTGCCAGACGAAGCCGTCGACCTCGGTCAGCTCGACCTTGGTCTCGACATCGTCATCGTCGAAGAGGCAGAGCTCGACGCGCTCCGCCGATTCCGTGAAGAGGGCGAAGTTCGTGCCAGAGCCGTCGAACGTGGCGCCGAGGGGGTAGGCCTCACCGGGCCATACCTGCAGAGCGGGAGAGGTGTCAGTCACGCTGCCGAGTGTAGGCGGGTCAGTTCTGCATCAGGTGTGAGGCTCCGGACGATGAGGGGAACACGCCGGCGCAAGTACCCCAGCAGAACTCGTGGCATCGCACCGAGATGCAGACCTCATAACCGCTGGGCAGAATCGCGCCTCAGTATCCGACGGCCGTTGCGCCGTACGCAGCCTGCTCAGTGGAGAACCCTTCGAAGACGAGCTGGTCGATGAGTCCTTGCCTGGAGAACGCCATCGTGTCGAGATAGTTTTGCGCTGAGACAGCCGCCTGCTCGTTCCAATCCACGTCGAGCGAGTCGACGGCAACCGTCGCGTCCGCTTCTGCGTAGCCCTCGAACGCCAGTTGCTCGATTAGGCCGCTGCGAGAGAATCCCATGAAGCGGAGGTAGTTTTCAGCGCTGCTGATCGCATTCTGCTGGGCCAGTGAGTAATCGGGCGCGGCTGCAGCCTCTGCAGCTGCCGCTTCCGCCTCCGCCGCCTCAGCCTCCGCCGCTGCCGCCTCTGCCTCCGCAGTTGCCGCCTCTGCGGCTTCCTCTGCCGCTGCAGCTTCTGCGGCCTCAGCTTCTGCTGCAGCGGCTTCCGCCGCCGCCTCAGCGGCCGCTTCATCTTCGGCAGGTTCCTCGGGCGCTATGGCCGCGCGAGTCGGTGCAACGGGGGCTGCGGACTCGTTTCCGCCCAACGCGTTTGCGGCACTGCCGAAGAGCGCAAGGGCGATGATCAGGGCGATCCAGAACCAGACCCGCTTATAGACCGGCTTCTTCGGGCCTTGCTGGGGCGGCATGGGGTGGGGCTGGTACTGCGGTGGTGGCGGTGGCTGGTCGGCACCCATTTGTCCACTGAAATGCGAGTTCGTCGGTACCTGTTGGGTCGAGAACTGCTCGGAAGGTGCCCGCGATGCCGGATTGGGCACCCCAACCGGATTTGGCGTGGTGTTCGACATGGGGTCTCCGATGTGGAAGACGGGGGCTAGGGACCTCCGAGGAACCGCCAGTTAAGAAGATGTGCGCAAGGCGCACTAGACGCTTGCGCGCTTCTTGCGCAAAACCTGAGTTTGCGTCAGTCGCCGACGACGCGCTCCTCGCCGCCGGTGATGCGCAGCAGCTCGTCGTACCTGAGCATGAAGACGGTGTCGGCGGTGCCTGCCGCCGCCGACAGCAGCGGGTAGTCGCGCAGCGCGACGTCGACGAGCGTGCGGATCGGCGCGGGATGGCCGAGCGGCGCGACGCCGCCGATCACCTGACCGGTGGCGGCGCGCACCTGCGCCGGTGCGGCGCGCTCGATCGGGCCCTCCCCCAGCTGCTCGGCGAGCGCCGCGGTGTCGACGCGGTGGCGACCCGAGGTCATCACCAGCAGCGGCGCATCCGCCATCCAGAAGATGAGCGAGTTCGCGATCGCGCCGACCTCGATGCCGAGCGCCGCCGCGGCGGCCTTCGCGGTGTGCACGCCCTCGGGGAAGTGGATCACCTCGCGGTCGATGCCCAGCGCGCGCAGCTGCTGCTGGATGGACTCTGCCCTCTGCGGAAGCGTCATGCCCTCATCCTGCCGCTCACGCGATGCGGCTGCCCGCGGCGAGGGTGCGGGCAGGGGCCCGCACGGCCACGATCGCGCCCCACACCGCCGCACCCGCCAGCAGCAGGTGCAGGCCGAGGCCGACGAACCAGCTCGGCGCGGTGCGCTCGTAGATGCCTTCGTTCGGGTCCTGCCACGAGCCGTCGTCGCCGTAGTCGGCGCACGACTCCGCGCGCGGCGGCTCCTGCGCCATCCGCACGCCGAGGCCGATCTGCCCGAAGATGTCGTCGGGGTAGCCGCTCGCGTCGAGGTGCGGCGGGATGGCGTCGGCCATGATCACGTAGGGGTTCGCGGCGAGCATGAGCCACACGCGGTCCGGGCGCGGCACCGTCGTCTCGTACGTGCGGTCGGTCTCGATGCAGGTGGAGGCTCCGGTCTGCTCGTCGTACTCCCACGTGATCTCGTCGCGCGTCTCCTCCTGCTGGAAGGCGAGCGTCCCGACGCCGAAGCCGATGAGCGTGCCGACGCTGAAGAACGCGACGACGAGGTACGTGACGACCGTCGACAGCACGGGCTTGCGGATGAGTCCTGAGAGCCCGACGCCGATCGCCGAGATGACGCCGATCTCGAGCACCAGGATCGGTATCGCGACGAGCACCGCCTCCATGCGCAGCCCGCCCAGCGCCGCGGAGACGAGCATGAAGGGCGTGCAGACCGCGAGGAATCCGAGCGAGGCGATCCAGGAGCCGATGACCTTGCCGAGCACGAGCTGGGATGCGGTCACCTGGGTGACCTGTGTGGAGGCGAGCGTGCCTGCGTCGCGGTCGCCGTTGATGGCGTTGCCGCTGAGCGCGGGCGTGACGAGCGAGGTGACGAGCAGCACGAGGAAGATCGTCATCGAGAAGATCGCGCCGCCCAGGTCTCGCTGGAAGCCCGCGAGCGACAGGAAGAGCACGGTGACGACGCCGCCGACCACGAGCGCGACGACGCCGAGCAGCACGTACCAGGCGACCGACCGCACGCGCTGCTTGAGCTCCAGCCCGATGACGACGCCGAGCATGCGCAGCCAGGCGCTCATCGGGCCCCTCCCGCGAGGCCGAGGTAGGTGCGCTCGATGTCGCCCACCGACGGCGCGAAGTGCGTCACCCCGACGCCCGCCTGCACGAGCAGCGCCAGCACCGCGGCCGCATCCTCGTCGCGGTCCAGTGCCACGTAGGCGAAGTCACCCTCGAGGCGCACGCGGTCGAACGCGACGCCGACGCGGGCGAGCTGATAGCCGAGCGCGCGCGGGTCGAGCGCCTTGATGCGCCACTCGCGCGCCGCCTGCTTGGCGAGCACGAGTCGCTCGCCGCCGACCACCTCGCCGCGGTCGACGAAGACCGCGTCGTGCGCCATCTCGTCGAGCTCCGAGAGATCGTGGCTCGAGATCAGCACCGTGCCGCCGTCGGCGGCGAAGGAGCGCAGCATCTCGCGCAGCTCGACGCGCGAGGTCGGGTCGAGCCCGGCCGCCGGCTCGTCGAGCAGCAGCACGCGCGGGCGGTGCACCATGGCGCGCGCCAGTCCCAGCCGCTGCTGCTGGCCGCGCGAGAGCACCCGGCTCGGGCGGTTCGCCAGCTCCTCGAGCCTCGCTTCGACGATGAGCTCATCCGCGCGCTCGCTCGCGGTGGCGCGCGACTGCCCGTGCAGCCGCCCGACCGTGGTGAGGATGCTGTGCGGCGTGAGCGTGCGCCAGGTGCCGAGCACGTCGGGCATCCACCCCATGACGCGGCGCACCGCTCGCGGGTCGTGCATGGGATCCACGCCGTCGATCCGGATCGAGCCCGCATTCGGCGCCAGCAGCGAGGCCAGCATGAGCAGCAGCGTCGTCTTGCCCGCCCCGTTCGGGCCGATGAGGCCGGTGACGCGACCGGGCTTGGCGTGGAACGACATCTCGCGCACCGCGTGGACGCCGCCGAAGCTGCGCGCGACGCGCTCGACGACGATGCCGCCGCTGCCCGGCTCGGGGCGCTCGGACTGCTGCGTGAGCGGGTCGACGAACACCGGCGGGGAGGATGCGGGGATGGGCTCGGGCGCCCCCGGCGCGCTGTCGCTCACTCGGGGGCCTCGGCCGCGCGGCACTGCCTTGTGGTCATGGGGCCATCCTGCCCGGCAATGTGAGGATTGCCCACTCCGCGCGCGGAAGATCAGCCGCGAGGATGATGCCGCCCGGTGTGCCCGCCATGCCTAGGCTGGAGCGGTGCCCCGCCTCCGTCGTCTCTCCACCGGCGGCATGGTCGCGGGCGTGCTGCTCGTGCTGTGCTCGATCTCGTCAGTGCAGTTCGGCGCCTCGATCGCCAAGACGCTCTTCGACCGCATCGATCCGGCGGCGCTGACGCTGCTGCGGCTCGCGATCGCCGCGGTCGTGATGCTGCTGATCGCGCGGCCCGACATCCGCTCGTGGAACCGTGCCGCCTGGCGCTCGATCCTGTTCCTGGGGCTGGCGCTCGCCGGCATGAACCTGCTGTTCTACCTGGCGCTGCCGCGCATCCCGATCGCGGTGGCCGTGACGCTCGAGCTCATCGGCCCGCTCGTTGTCGCGCTCTCGCATTCGAAGCGCCCGATCGACTTCGCCTGGGTCGGCCTCGCGGTGGCGGGCGTCGGCGTGCTGGGCGTGCAGTCGTTCGACGGCTCGCTCGATCCGCTGGGCGTCGTGCTCGCGCTCGCCGCCGGCGGCTGCTGGGCGGCGTACATCCTCGCCTCCGCCTCGGTGGGGCGGCACGTGCAGGGCGTGGGCGGGCTCGCGGGCGCGCTCGTGATCGCGACCTTCGCCGTGCTGCCGTTCGGGCTGCTGGGCGTGGTGGGCGCGGTCTCCGCCGACCCGACCGTGCTGCTGCCCGCCTTCGCGGTCGCGATGCTCTCGAGCGCGATCGCCTACGGACTCGAGATGCTGGCGCTGCGGCGGGTGCCCACGCGGGTGTTCGGCATCCTGATGTCTGCCGAGCCCGCGGCGGCCGCGATCTTCGGATTCCTCGTGATCGGCGAGCTGCTCACGGGTCTCGACGTGCTCGCGCTCGCGCTCGTCGTGGCCGCTTCGGCGGGCGTCGCGATCACCGCCGCCCGTGCACGGCCGATGCCGCCGGAGACCGGCCAGATGCCGCTCGTGCCCTGAGGCTGCGCGGCGAGCTCGGTCGCGCTCACGGGTCCGTCCAAGCCGCGTGCCGGTCGAGGCTGGGAGGATGGCCGCGTGGACCGGCATGACGAGGATGCGCGGCGCTGGGCGCCGCCGCATCGCCGTGCCGTGCCCGGCGACGGTGCCGAGCAGCGGCGGGACGGAGACACCGCCGGCGACGCTCCGTCGTCAGCCGCAGCGCCGTGGACCCGCGGGCTGCCACCGGTCGGGAACCCGACCGACGCATCCGCCGGCCTGGCCTCCGAGATCCGGCCGCCGATGCCGCCCTGGAACGCGCCACCCGCAGCCGAGACGGCTCAGCAGCGGGAGAAGTCGATGCTGCCGCTCGCGATCGGGGTCGCGCTGCTCGCGGCGCTCGCATGCGTGCCGCACTGGGTCGCTCCGACGATCGCGCTCATGGTGGCGCTCGTCGGCCTGCCGATCGCGTGGGGCTTCCGCCGCATCTCGCACGGGCGACGGCGCGTGCAGTACATCGTGGTGGTGCTGACGCTCCTGCTGGTCGCGGCGCTGGCCGTGGTCGCGCCGCTCGCGTGGCTGCAGCTCGGCGTGCTGCAGCCGCTCACCGTGCCGGACTGAGCCGCGCTGCTGCAGCACGCGTGCACGAACAACCGGGGCGTGCACGCGCAGGCTCTCAGCAGGTGCCGTCCTCCTGCAGCGCCGGATCATTGATGATGCCGCCGTCGATGTCGAAGCCGGCGACGAGCTCATCCGCCTCCACCTCGATCGACTCCAGCGTCAGCGCCGCGGGCAGCGACGACGCGACGCAGACGCTGCGGTCCTGCAGCACCGGCTCCAGCAGGCCGCCGAACTGCTGCCGCAGCTGCTCGGCGGTGACGGTCGCCTCCGCAATGCTGCCCTCGACGGGCGAGAGCACGAGGTCGCCGTCGGCGGCACTGGGCTCGAGCACCAGCCCCAGCGCGATCGTCGCGCCCAGCAGCGAGAACTCGGTCGACGCGGTGACGTTCGGCGCTTCCAGCTCGATGGTCTCGGCCGGGAAGCCGTCGATGGTCGCCAGCAGCGAGCGCAGCTGCTCGGTGGTCATGCGCACCTGCGCCGCACCGCTCGCGGCCGCGCCGTCACCCCGGATCGGGACGTCCTCGAACTGCGCGGTGATGTCGCCGGCGAACGCGCCGACGGTAACGGCTTCCGACGCGATCCGCACATCAGCGAGCGATCCGGCGACGAGCTGCGGGAGCAGGATGCCGTCGACCTCCACCTGGACCGGGTGCTCCGGCGGCAGCGAGAGCTGCTCGACCACCGTCGAGCGAATCGTGTCGGGCACCACCTGGCGCGCGACGAGCTCGGCGGCCACCACCAGTGCCGCGACCACGACGAGCACGATGGCGAGGATGACGAAGCCGCGTCCGCGACGTCGCGGCGTCTCGGCGGCGTCGCTCATGCGCGGCCGCCGTTGTCGGCGCGGATCTCGTCGCAGCGGTTCGCAATCACACGTCGAGCGTAGACGCGAGCGCTCGGGCGCGCCTGTGCGGCGTCAGCGCAGGCGCACGAATGAGCGCAACGCGCGGGGTGCCACGTCGTGCGCCTCGGTGAAGCCGCGCGACTCGTAGAAGGCGCGCTGTGCAGGCGCGTCATCGGTCAGCAGCACCAGTTGGCGGATCCCGGACGACGCGGCGACCACCGCGTCGAGCAGCGCGCCGCCAATGCCGCCGCGTTGGTGCTGCGGCGCGACCAGGATGTCCTGCAGGTACGCGATCGTGAGCCCGTCGGAGACCGTGCGCGCGAGCCCGATGAGCTCCGCGTCCGCAGACCACGCGGTGAAGACGCGGTGCGATGCGGCCACGGCCGCCACGAGCCGGTCGGCGTCATCCGTGTATGCGCTCCAGCCGACGGAGCGGTAGAGCTCGACGATCGCCGCGGGACTCGGGATCTCGGTGCGGATGTCGATGGTCACGGGCAGAGGCTACCTGCAGCAGCACGAGCGGCGGGTGCCGAGAGCATGAAGGCCCGGCGTTCTGCCGGGCCTGTGTGAGCGGATGACGGGAATCGAACCCGCGCTATCAGCTTGGGAAGCTGAAGTTCTGCCATTGAACTACATCCGCGCGACCGCTGAGCGGCTTCCGACAGTCTACGGCACGCTGCTGTGCTGGGTCTCGTGACGCGTCGGCCTGCCGGGTCTCGTGACGCGTCGGCCCGCGGCCGACGCTCCTCGACGAGCGGTTGGTGCGAGCGGCGGCGGGCGTCGTCAGCTGCCGTAGGGGTGCGCGACGTGCTGCTGCTGCTGCGGGTGCTTCTCGAGCCAGGACTGCACGAACGTGCACTGCGGCACGATCTGCCGCCCCGACTCCGCCGCGTCGCTGAGCGCGAACGCCGCCATGGCTCCTCCGACGCCGTGGCCGCCGAACTCGTCGCCGACGACGGTGTGCTGCAGCACCCGGTTGCCGTCCGAGTCATCGACATACGAGAGCACGCCGGCGAGGCGACCGCCCACGTGCGCCTCGTAGCGCCCCCGGTCGCTGTCGTCGCCGACGATGACGTGGTCGTGAGATGTCTGCGGCTCGTTCATGGCCCCATCCAACCCGGCACTGCCGCGAACGACAAGCCCGTCGGCTCAGTCCGTCGGCTCAGTCAATCGGCTCAGTCGGTCGCTCGGGGCTCGCGGCCGTCGCGGGCGACTGCCCCTCCAGGTCGCGGCCCTCGCCGCGCACCGGGCCGGCGTAGGTGCGCAAATGCAGGCGCACCGCCTCGTCGGCCTTGCCTGCGCGCTTGCGGCGGCGCGCCGCGGCCCAGAGGTTCAGGCCCTCGACGAGCACGGCGAACACCATCGGGCCGTAGATGAATGCCTTGTCGATGTGGAAGCCGAAGCCCTCCGCGATCAGGAAGACGCCGATCAGGAGCAGGAACGACAGCGCCAGCATCTTCACGGTCGGGTGGCGGTTGACGAAGTCGAAGATGTACTTCGCCGAGAACAGCAGGATGCCGAACGAGATGACCACCGCGGTGATGATGACGATCATGTTGCTCGTCATGCCGACAGCGGTGATGACCGAGTCGAGCGAGAACACCAGATCCATGGCGAGGATCTGCGCGAGCACAGCGCCGAAGGTGGCCGTGCCCGCCGACGCCTCGTGGCCCTCTTCTCCCTCGAGCTTCAGGTGGATCTCGTGGATCGCCTTGTAGAGGAGGAAGCCGCCGCCGAAGATGAGGATGAGCTCGCGGCCCGAGAAGCCCATGCCGAACAGCGTGAAGAGGTCGGTGTTGAGCGTGATGATCCAGCCGGCCAGCAGCACCAGGCCGATGCGCATCACCATCGCGAGCGTCAGGCCGAGCGTGCGCGCCTTCGCCTGCTGCGACTTCGGCAGCTTCGCGGCGAGGATCGAGATGAAGATGACGTTGTCGACGCCGAGCACGATCTCGAGCACGAACAGCGTCAGGAAGATGGCGAGCAGGTCGGGCGTGAGAACGAGCGAGAAGTCCATGGTGCGGCGATTCTAGGCGTCGTAGATGCCGTCAGTCTGGACGGATCGGTTCATGGCACGCGGTGCAGCCACTCCCTGGTGCTGAACTTCGTGCGGATGCGATCGTCCGCCGCCGAGAGCTCGGCCTCGGTGAGCGCCCCGTCGGCGCCGCCGAACAGCTTGCGGAAGGTGGCCTTGAGCGCATCCTGCACCGCAGCCTTCTCCATGCCGGTCTGCGACTTCAACGGGTCGACGCGCTTCTTCGCGCTCGTGGTGCCCTTGTCGCTCAGCTTCTCCTTGCCGATGCGGAGCACCTCGGTCATCTTGTCGGCGTCGATGTCGTACGACATGGTCGCGTGATGCAGCACGGCACCGGAAGCGAGGCGCTTCTGCGCCGCGCCGCCGATCTTGCCCTTCGCCGAAGTGATGTCGTTGAGCGGCGCGTAGAAGGCGTCGATGCCGAGACCCTTGAGCGCCTCGATCACCCAGGCGTCGAGGAACGCGTAGGAATCCTGGAAGCTCATGCCCGAGACCAGGTCGCCGGGCACGTAGAGCGAGTAGGTGATGGCGTTGTCGGGCTCCGAGAACATCGCGCCGCCGCCGGTGATGCGGCGCAGCACCGGGATGCCGTGGCGCTCGGCGGCATCCGGCTCCACCTCGTTCCTGTACGACTGGAACGAGCCCAGGTAGACGGCGGGCCCTGCCAGGTTCCAGAACCGGAGGGTGGGGCCGCGGCGGCCGGCACCGACCTCCTCCGTCAGCACTTCGTCGAGCGCCACATGCACGATCGGCAGCCGCGGCTCGTCGTCGATGATCGTCCACTCGTAATCGCTGAACGAGCTCGCATGCTGCAGCGCGCGACGGATCGCGACGCCGACCGATTCGGGCGTGAAGCCGAGCAGCACCGCGTCCCGCGGCAGCCCCACCTTGATCGCCTCGCCGATCTCGACCGCGGTCGCCGTGACCGGCAGCCCCTCGACGGCCGCATCGATCGCCGCCAGCGCCTCGTCGGGCTCGAGGAAGAAGTCGCCCGCGAGGCGGAAGTCGACGATGCGGCCGTCTCGCTCGTCGAGGTCGACGACCACGAGCTTGCCGCCGGGAACCTTGTACTCGCCGTGCATGCATCCAGCCTAGGGCGGCGGCTCGGCTCAGCGCCGCTCGGCCGCGCTCGGCACCAGTCGCTGGTCGAGCCACTCGACGATGTCGTCGAGCACCTTCGACTTGTTGATCTCGTTGAGGATCTCGTGGCGCGCACCCGGGTAGACGGTGACGGTGACGTCGCTGAGCTGCGAGCGCTTGCGGTAGACCTCGCCGAGCTTCTGCAGCGACTTGGAGCCGCCGAGCGAGTCGTCCGAGCCGCCGGCGATGAGCACGGGGATGTCTGGCTGGATGCGACGGGCCGGCACTCCGTAGAGGCGCGCGCCCTCGACGGGGCCGAACAGCTGCAGCGGCTTCGCGGGGAACGTGAGCGGATCGAGCACGAAGGCGTCGATGACCGCCTGATCGCGCGAGAGCCACTCGTAGCCGGTCTCGCCGAGATGCGTATGGCGGGCGTTCAGGTCGCCCGCGTTCATCCAGCCGGGCATCCGATAGGACGTGCCGGTGAGCACTGCGGCGTCGACGAGCGACGCCGAGCCGTTCAGCAGGATCTGGGTGGAGAGCGAGCCCCAGGAGTGGCCGAGGATCGCGACCGGCAGGCCGGGGTGCTCGCCGCGGATGCGCTTGAGCAGGCTCGCGAGATCGCCGACCACGGCGCGCATGCCGCCCGGTCCGAGGTGCCCGAGCTTGCTCAGATCGCCCTCGTGCTGCTCGATGCCGGTCGCGCCGTGACCGCGCTGATCGAGGGCCCACACGGCGTAGCCCGCGCCGACCAGGTGCTGGGCGACGTGCTCGTAGCGCAGCGCGTGCTCGCCGAGGCCGTGCGCGATGAGCACGACCGCCTTGGGCTTGCCTGGCCGCCACGTGTAGCAGTGGATGGTCACGCCCTGCAGGTCGACCAGGGTCGACTCGGTGCGGATGGCGGTGAACTTGGGCACGGCCGCATTCTAGGACGGCTCGCTGGCTGTGGCCGCATCGGTGCACCCCGCCCTCCTCCGCCGCGCCCACCGATCTCCGTCCGTCAACCGGCCCTGTGGTCTGGCAACCGCCTCAGCCGCTCGCCGCGCCACAGGGCCGGTTGACGGCCGGCGCGGGGCGCTGGGTGGGCCGGCGCAGGGGCCGGCGGGGCGGTCAGGGGGCGAGACGCTTCGCGAGGTGGTGGCCGGTGAGCGAGTCGCCGGGCGCTGCCGCGAGCGCGGCCGGTGTGCCCTCGAAGACGAGCCGGCCGCCCTGCTGCCCGGCGCCCGGCCCGAGGTCGATGAGCCAGTCGGCGCGCGCGACGACGTCGAGGTTGTGCTCGATCACGATCACCGTGCGGCCGGCGTCGACGATGCGCTCCAGCAGCCCGACGAGGTTGTCGACGTCGGCCATGTGCAGGCCGGTGGTGGGCTCGTCGAGCACGATCACGGCGGCATCGGTGCCCATCTCGATCGCGAGCTTCAGCCGCTGGCGCTCTCCGCCGGAGAGGGTCGGGAGCGTCTGACCGAGGGTGATGTAGCCGAGCCCCACGTCTTCGAGTCGACCGAGCATCGGCGCGACCTGCTTCTCGGTGAAGAACGCCGCGGCCTGCTCGACCGACATGTCGAGCACGTCGCCGATCGAAGCGCCGCGCAGTTCGTACTCCAGCACCTCGGCCGTGAACCGCCGGCCGCCGCAGAGCTCGCACGGCGTCGTGACGCCCGCCATGAAGGCGAGGTCGGAGGAGATCACGCCGAGCCCCTTGCACTCCGGGCAGGCGCCCTCGGAGTTGGCGCTGAAGAGCGCCGGCTTCACCTTGTTGGCGGTGGCGAACGCCTTGCGGATGGGCTCCAGGATGCCCGTGTAGGTCGCCGGGTTCGAGCGCCGAGAGCCCCGGATCTCGGTCTGGTCGACGAACGTGACTCCCTCGCGCGGCAGCGAGCCGTGGATCAGCGACGACTTGCCGGAGCCCGCGACGCCCGTCACGGCGACGAGCACGCCGGTCGGGACGTCGACGTCGATCCCCGTCAGGTTGTGCGCGCGAGCATCGCGGATGGGGATGTGCCCCGTCGGCTCGCGCACGGAGGACTTGATCGCCTGCCGATGCTCGAGGTGGTCGCCCGTGCGGGTGCCGGCGACGCGCAGCTCGTCGAAGGTGCCCTCGAACACGATCGTGCCGCCGTGCCGGCCGGCGCCGGGACCCATGTCGACGATGCGGTCGGCGATCGCCATCACCTCGGGCTTGTGCTCGACGACGAGCACGGTGTTGCCCTTGTCGCGCAGCCGCTGCAGCAGGCCGTTCATGCGCTCGACGTCGTGCGCGTGCAGGCCAGCGGTCGGCTCGTCGAACACGTAGGTGACGTCGGTGAGCGCCGAGCCCATGTGCCGCACCATCTTGGTGCGCTGCGCCTCGCCACCGGAGAGGCTGCCGGCGGGACGGTCGAGCGAGAGGTAGCCGAGCCCGATGGCGTCGAAGGTCTCGAGCAGGTCGACGAGCTTGGCCCGCAGCGGCGCGGTCGCGGCGCCGCCGGCGTCGGCCGGGATCGCGGCGACGAAGGCCGCCAGGTCGGTCAGCTGCATCGCGGTCGCCTCGGCGATCGTCGAGCCCTGCACCGTCACCTCGCGCGCCGCCGCGTTGAGCCGCGAGCCGCCGCACTCCTCGCAGTCGCCGTAGGTCGCCGCCGCCTCGACGCGGGCTCGCAGCGCCGGCTTCATCGAGTCGAGGTCCTTCACGAAGACGCTCTTCCGCAGCTTCGGGATGAGGCCCTCGTAGGTCATGTTGAACCCGGCGAAGTTGACCTTGCGCTCGTCGCCGTGGAGGAACAGGCGCAGCTCCTCGGCGCTGTAGTCGGCGACGCGCTTGTCGGGGTCGAGCTGGCCGGACTCGGCGTAGAGCTTCCAGTACCAGGAGCCGACCTGGTAGTTCGGGAAGTCGATCGCGCCCTCGTTGAGGCTCTTCTGCCGGTCGACGATCGCATCCACGTCGATCGCCGAGACCCGGCCCAGGCCCTCGCACACCATGCACATGCCGCGCGGGTCGTTGAACGAGAACAGCACCGGCGAATCGAGCCTGGGCTCGCCCACCCGCGACCACAGGATCCGCAGCATCGTGTACGCATCCGTCGCCGTGCCGACGGTCGAGCGCGAGTTGGCGCCCATCTGGTCCTGCCCGACGAGGATCGCGGCGGTGAGGCCCTCGAGGCTGTCGGCGTCGGGCTGGGGCGCGGGCGGCATGAAGCCCTGCACGAACGCCTCGTAGGTCTCGTCGATGAGGCGCCGCGACTCGGCCGCGATCGTGCCGAACACCAGGCTCGACTTGCCGGAGCCGGAGACGCCGGTGAAGACGCTCAGCTGCCGCTTGGGGATGTCGACGTCGACACCCTGGAGGTTGTTCTCGCGCGCACCGCGCACGCTGATCTGCTCGACCACGGTTCGACGCTATCGGGCGGCGATGGCCACCGCACGGGCAGATGCGCGGCGAGCGGGGCTCGCGCGCGGCCGCCGGCGCCCCACGCGGATACGATCCCGTCGGACGGTGCCCCGCCGTCGCGGCCGGCGCGCACCCCGGCATCCCCCTGCACCGAAGGGCCCCATGTTCACCTGGCGCACCCGCGACGACGCGACCCTGTCCGCGACCGACATCGTCTACCCCGAGGAGCGCCTTGGCTGGGGGCGCACGATCGGCCTCGGCATGCAGCACGTGGTCGCCATGTTCGGCGCCACCTTCCTGGTGCCGATCATCACCGGCTTCCCGCCGTCGACGACGCTGCTCTTCTCGGGCATCGGCACGATCCTCTTCCTGCTGATCACGAAGAACCAGCTGCCCAGCTACCTCGGCTCGTCGTTCGCGTTCATCGCGCCGGTCGGCGCCGCGACCGCGATGGGCGGGCACGGCTTCGCCCTCGCCGGCATCGTGCTGGTCGGCCTGCTGCTCGCGCTGGTCGGCGTCATCGTGCACTTCTCGGGGACGCGATGGCTGGGCGCCGTCATGCCGCCGGTCGTCTCCGGCACGATCGTGGCGCTCATCGGCTTCAACCTGGCGCCTGCGGCGCGCGACAACTTCGCCCAGGACCCGCTGCTGTCGGTCATCACGCTCGGCGCCGTCATCCTCACGGCGGTGCTCTTCCGCGGGCTCGTCGGCCGCCTCGCCATCCTGGTCGGCGTCGTCGTCGGCTACGCGGTCGCCGCAGCGACGGGCTCGATCGACTGGCAGCCGGTCGCCGACGCCGCATGGATCGGCCTGCCGGAGTTCACGACGCCCTCGCTCGACCCGGCGCTGCTGCCCGCCCTGCTGATGTTCGTGCCCGTCGTGCTCCCGCTCATCGCCGAGAACCTGGGCCACGTGAAGGGCGTCGGCGCGCTGCTGCGGCGCGACCTCGATCCGCTCGCCGGCCGCACGCTCTTCTCCGACGGCATCGCCACCACGATCGCCGGGCTCTTCGGCGGCTCGGCCACGACCACCTACGGCGAGAACATCGGCGTCATGAGCGCCACGCGCGTCTTCTCGACCGCCGCGTACTGGGTGGCGGCGTTCACCGCGATCCTGCTGGGCCTGAGCCCGAAGATCGGCGCGATCATCTTCGCCGTGCCCGCCGGCGTGCTCGGCGGCGTCACCACGGCGCTCTACGGACTCATCGGCATCATCGGCGTGCGCATCTGGATCGAGAACCAGGTCGACTTCTCGAAGCCGCGCAACCAGTTCGCCGCCGGCGTCGGCCTCATCGTCGCAATCGCGAACTTCACACTCAGCACCGGCACGCTGCTGTTCGAGGGCATCGTGCTCGGCACAGTCGCGACGCTCGTGATCTACCACCTGATGGCGGGCCTCGAGCGGCTGCGCGGCAGCGAGCCGATGGCACGGGCCGACCACGCGCCGCCTGCCACCGACCCCGCCGACTAGCCCTCCGCGTCCGCCGGCTACGTCGCGGACCTGAATTCGGCGCGTGGACCCGAGATCTCGGGTCCCGCAGCCGGAACGGGGTCCGCGAAGGAACGGACGCGACGTGACGCGCGCACCCTGTCGCGCAGCGCATCCGCGTGCCATGGTGGCCGCATGGGATCGGTTGCGGAGAACATCGTCCAGACCCTGGTCGCGAACGGCGTGCAGCGCGTCTACGGGCTGCCCGGTGACTCGCTCAACGCCTTCACCGAGGCGATCCGCGTCGAGGATCGGCTCGACTGGGTGCACGTGCGCCACGAGGAGACCGCCGCCTTCGCCGCCGGCGCCGAAGCCGAGATGACCGGCGAGCTGACGGTGTGCGCGGGCAGCTGCGGGCCCGGCAACCTGCACCTCATCAACGGCCTCTTCGACGCCAACCGCAACCGGGTGCCGATGCTCGCGATCGCCGCGCACATCCCCACGGTCGAGATCGGCACGAACTACTTCCAGGAGACGCACCCGCAGGAGCTCTTCCGCGAGTGCTCCGTCTACGTCGAGTACGTGGCGAGCCCCGAGCAGATGCCGCGGCTGCTCGAGATCGCGATGCGCACCGCGATCGAGCAGCGCGGCGTCGCCGTGCTCGTGATTCCCGGGGATGTGGCCTCTGCCGCCCTCGAGGACGACCGGCACACGCTCATCCGCCGCACGCGCTCCGCCACCGTGCCGGTCGACGAGCAGCTGCGCGAAGCCGCCGAGCTGCTCAACGGCGCCAAGACCGTGACGATCCTCGGCGGCGCCGGCACGGCAGGTGCGCATGCCGAGGTGCTCGCGGTCGCGGAGCGGCTGGGCGCCCCGACCGTGCACGCGATGCGCGGCAAGGAGCACCTGGAGCACGACAACCCGTTCGACGTCGGCATGACGGGGCTGCTCGGCTTCGCGAGCGGCTACCGGGCGATGAGCAACGCGGATGCGGTGCTGCTGCTGGGCACCGACTTCCCCTACCCGCAGTTCTATCCGGACGACGCGCGCTTCGTGCAGGTCGACATCCGCGGCGAGCAGATCGGCAGGCGGCATCCCATCGACGTGGCGCTCGTCGGCGGGGTGCAGGAGACCTGCGCTGCCCTGCTGCCGCTGCTCGACCAGAAGGGCGACCGACACCTGCGGGACGCGCAGAAGCACTACGCCAAGACGCGCGAGCAGCTGGATGATCTCGCGACACCGGCTCGCAAGGGCCGCCCCGTGCACCCGCAGTACCTCGCTCGCCGCATCAGCGAGCTCGCCGCCGACGACGCGGTCTTCATTCCCGACGTCGGCTCGCCGGTCGTCTACGCATCCCGCTACCTGACCATGAACGGCAGGCGACGCCTGCTCGGGTCGTTCAGTCACGGCTCGATGGCCAATGCCGTCCCGCAGGCGATCGGCGTGCTGGCGCAGGACCGCACGCGCCAGACCGTGACGCTCTCGGGCGACGGCGGGCTCGCGATGCTCCTGGGCGATCTGCTCACGCTGACGCAGAACGACCTGCCCGCCAAGGTCGTGGTCTTCAACAACGCATCGCTGAACTTCGTCGACCTGGAGATGAAGGCCGCCGGACTCGTGCCGTTCGCGACCGATCTCGAGAACCCGAGCTTCGCGGCGGTGGCGGAGGCGATGGGCATGAAGGGCATCCGGGTCGAGAGCTCGGCCGACGTCGACGCCGCGCTCACCGAGGCGTTCGCGCACGACGGTCCGGCGCTCGTCGATGTGCTGTGCGACGCGCAGGAGCTCACCATCCCGCCAGCGATCGCCTTCGAGCAGGCGAAGGGCTTCGCGCTCTACGCGATCCGCACCGTGCTCTCGGGCCGGGGCGACGAGCTGCTCGACCTCGCGCGCACCAACTGGCGACAGCTCTTCTGACCGGGCGGATGGGCGCATGAGCACGCTGGGTGCCGCATGAGCGGGCATGCGGGCTCGCTGCCGAGCCCTCGGCGGGTGCAGGGCATCTACTACGTGCTGGTGCTCGGCAACACGCTCGCAGCGTCGTTCATCTGGGGCATCAACACGCTGTTCCTGCTCGACGCAGGACTCACGAACCTCGAGGCGTTCGCGGCTAACGCCTTCTACACGGTGGGCGTGCTCCTGTTCGAGATCCCCACCGGGGTGGTCGCCGACACGCTCGGCAGGCGCTGGTCGTACGTGCTGGGTTGCGCGACGCTCGCCGTCACGACCGGGCTCTACTGGCTCATGTGGGTCTGGGAAGCACCGTTCTGGGGGTGGGCGCTCGCCTCGATGCTGCTGGGGCTCGGCTTCACCTTCTTCACCGGGGCGGTGGATGCGTGGCTCGTGGATGCGCTGCATGCGACGGGCTACGAGGGATCGCTGGAGCGAGTGTTCGGCCGCTCCGTGATCGTCAGCGGTGGCGCGATGCTGGTGGGGTCGGTGCTGGGAGGCGTCGTCGCACAGCTGACCGACCTGGGCGTGCCCTTCCTGCTGCGCGCCGGCGTGCTCGTGGTGATGGTCGTCGTCGCCGGCGTGCTCATGCGCGACCTCGGCTTCACGCCCGACCGCAGCGAGGGACCGATTGCCGCGACCCGCACGGTGCTGCGGTCGTCGCTCAAGTACGGCCTGCGCAACCCGCCCGTGCGGTGGCTGATGCTCGCCAGCCCCTTCACGGCCGGTGTCGGGTTCTACGCCTTCTACGCGCTGCAGCCCTATCTGCTCGAGCTCTGGGGCGACCCGGAGGCCTACTCGGTGGCCGGCCTCGCGGCGGCGCTGCTGTCGGGATCGGCCATGCTCGGCGGCTTCCTGGCGCCCGCGGTGCGGCGCCTGTTCCGCAAGCGCACCTCCACCATCCTGCTCTCGACCCTGACGAGCGTCGCCGTGCTGCTGGGGCTCGGGCTCGTGCAGCACTTCTGGGCGGCCGTCGCGCTCGTCGCGGTCTGGGGCGTGATGTCGTCGATCGACGATCCCGTGCACCGCGCCTACCTGAACGACATGATCCCGTCGAAGCAACGTGCGACCGTGCTCTCCTTCGACTCGCTCATGAGCTCCGGCGGCAGTGCGATCGCCCAGCCCGCGCTGGGCCGCGCCGCCGACATCGGCGGCTACGGCTTCTCGCTGCTGCTCGGCGGCATCGTGTCGGCTGCCGCGATCCCCTTCGTGCTCCTGAGCCGGGCCCAGCACGACCCCGCCGACACCGCGAGCGCCACGCTCGAGGGACCGGCGATCGACCCGGCGACCAGCGTCTGAGCGGCAAAGCCGGCATTGGGAATATGCTTTCGCGGCACACCGTTGCACCCATTGTTCAACTTTGAAACACTTGTCCGCGACGGAAGGACCCACGATGAGCAGCATGCAGTTCGGCATCTTCTCGGTGAGCGACATCACCCGGGATCCGGTGACCGGCAACACGCCCTCGGAGCACGAGCGGATCAAGGGCGTGGTGGCGATGGCCAAGAAGGCCGAAGAGGTCGGCCTGGACGTCTTCGCGCTCGGCGAGCACCACAATCCGCCGTTCTTCTCCTCCTCCCCCACCACCACGCTCGGCTACATCGCCGCGCAGACCGAGCGGCTGCTGCTGTCGACCGCGACGACCCTCATCACCACGAACGACCCGGTGAAGATCGCCGAGGATTTCGCGATGCTGCAGCACCTCAGCGAGGGCCGCACCGACCTCACGCTCGGCCGCGGCAACACCGGCCCCGTCTACCCGTGGTTCGGCAAGGACATCCGTGACGGCATCGAGCTCGCGATCGAGAACTACGCGCTGCTGCACAAGCTGTGGCACGAGCGCGTCGTCAACTGGTCGGGCAAGCACCGCACGCCGCTCACCGGCTACACCTCGACCCCGGCCCCGCTCGACGGCGTCGCGCCATTCGTGTGGCACGGCTCGATCCGCTCCCCGCAGATCGCCGAGCAGGCCGCCTTCTACGGCGACGGCTTCTTCCACAACAACATCTTCTGGAACAAGGAGCACACCGAGCGCATGGTGCGGCTGTACCGCTCGCGCTTCGCGCACTACGGCCATGGCGAGCCCGAGCAGGCGATCGTCGGCCTCGGCGGCCAGGTCTTCATGCAGCAGACCGAGAAGGAGGCGAAGGACGCCTTCCGCCCGTACTTCGACGTCGCCCCGGTCTACGGCCACGGCCCGAGCCTGGAGGACTTCACCGAGATGACGCCGCTGACCGTCGGCACACCCGAGCAGGTCATCGAGCGCACGCTCTCCTTCCGCGACTACGCCGGCGACTACCAGCGCCAGTTGTTCCTGGTCGACCACGCGGGCCTGCCGCTCGAGGCTGCGCTGGAGCAGATCGAGATCCTCGGCACGCAGGTGGTGCCGGTGCTGCGCCGCGAGTTCGACCTGCTGCGGGAGGACGGGGTGCCGGATGCGCCGACGCACGCGTCGCGCGTTGCAGCCGCCGTCGAGGCAGCACGGGGAGTCGATGCCGCATGAGCGCCCCCCGCATCGCGATCGTCTCCGCCGGTCTGGGCGACCCGTCGACCACGAAGCTGCTCGCCGACCGGCTGCGCGACGCGACGCTCGCGGCGCTGACCGCGCACGGTCAGCACGCGGAAGCAGTCGACGTCACGCTGCGACCGCTCGCGCAGGACATCGCCAGCCAGCTGCTCACCCACAGCCCGACGGATGCGCTGGCTGCGGCCATGCGCGAGGTCGTCGACGCGGACGCGATCATCGCCGTCACGCCGACCTTCAACATGAGCTACTCGGGGCTGTTCAAGTCGTTCTTCGACCTGATCGAGGAGGGTCAGCTCGCCTCCATCCCGACCGCGCTCGGCGCCACCGGCGGCACCGCCAGGCACTCGATGGTGATGGACACCGCGATGCGGCCGATGTTCGCCTACCTGAAGGCGCAGGTCGTGCCCACAGGCGTGTTCGCTGCAGCGGAGGACTGGGGAAGCGGCTCCGGCCTCGACCGCCGGATCGAGCGCGAGGGTCGCGAACTGGCCGACCTGCTGGTCGCGATGCCGCGCAGGCGCGAGGCCGACCCCTTCGACGCCTCGAGCGACGCCTTCGTCTCGTTCGAGCAGATGCTGGGGCACGCATGACGCCCGCCGATGCGCTCGCGCCGCGCGCTTGGCGGCAGTACTTCGAGGGCTCGCGCCTGCTCGAGAACGAGCTGGAGCACCGACTCAAGGCATCGTGCGGGCTCGACCTCGGCGACTTCAACGTGCTGCTCGTGCTCGCCGAGGCGCCTGATCTGCGGCTGCGCATGGGCGACCTCGCGCGCGCCCTCGCATTCGCACCCGGTCGCCTCACCTATCGCGTCGGGGCGCTCGAGCGCGACGGACTGGTCGTGCGCGAGCCGAGCGTCGCCGACGGGCGCGGCACTGACGCCGTGCTCACCGACGCCGGCCGCACGCGCCTACGCAAGGTGCGGCCCGTGCACGCGAGGCACGTGGAGGAGCTCTTCCTCGGTGGCCTCGACGACGAGGCGCTCGAGGTGCTCTTGCGCGTCTTCGGCCCGGTGCGCGCGCGCCTGCTGGAGCGCCGAGGCGACGACGGGCCCCGGCAGGGAGCCTGAACCGATCGACCCAACGATTCCGCGGCGCGAGCGGCGCGGATTGGCACGGTGACCACGGGGAATTGGCCCCTTCCCTGCGCGAAGAACGCTCCTAGCATGGACGCAGGGGATCGATCGCGTTCATGGCGCCCCATCACCACGCCGGGTGAGGTCCCGTAACCGTCGGTGAGGAGACCACCATGCACGAGCACCTCGAGATCTGCATCGACAAGCAGCTGCCGGTGACCGACCTCATCGAGTCATCGGAGCGGGCGGTCGAGGAGGCGCCGGAGAATGTGCCGGCGCAGACGCCGCGCCCGACGCTGCCAGGAGTGCAGGACAACGGCCCCCTGGAGCTCGCGATACTCACCGGCAAGAAGTGGGCGACCGGTCGCACGATCGCCATCGGGTTCCTCGGCGGCTCCGCGTCGCTGCGCAGCAAGGTCGAGGCGGTCGCCAAGCGGTGGGAGGACCACGCGAACCTCACCCTCGACTTCGGCAGCCACGCGAACCCGGAGATCCGCATCGACTTCACACCCGGTGGTTCGTGGTCGTACCTCGGCACCGATGCCCTGAGCATCCCGCAAGCGGACGCGACGATGAACTACGGGTGGCTCACCGACGCGAGCACGGATGACGAGATCAGCCGCGTCGTGCTGCACGAGTTCGGGCACGCGCTGTCGGCGATCCACGAGCATCAGAACCCGGTGGCCGACATCCCCTGGGACAAGCCCGCCGTCTACGCGTACTACGGCGGACCGCCGAACAACTGGACGCGGGATGTCGTGGATCGCAACATCTTCCAGCGGTACTCGTCGACGGTGACGAACCACTCCAGCTTCGACCGCGATTCGATCATGCTGTACGCGATCCCGAATCAATTGACGACCGGCGACTACGAGGTCGGATGGAACCGCGCCCTGTCTCCCACCGACAAGGCGTTCATGGCGACCATCTATCCGCGCACGGCACCGAGCGCGGTCGAGCTCACGGTCGCCCCGCCATACACGCAGGCGACGATCGGCGCCCCCGCCGAGCAGGATCTGTTCGGCTTCGCCGTGGTCGACAGCGGGCAGTACCGCGTCGAGACCTTCGGGACGACCGACGTGGTCATGACCCTCCTCGGGCCCGACAGCCTCACCACCACCGTCGCGCAGGACGACGACGGGGGCGAGGGCCGCAACGCTCGGATCACCGCGCAGCTCACCCCCGGCCGCTATCACGCTCGCGTGCGGCACTACAGGGCAACCGGCTCCGGAACCTACGAGATAGGGGTGCGCCGACTCGGCTGACTGATTCGAGAGCGGCAACTTTGCTGAACCCTCCGGCGAGTCCCCGCGCACTGCTGAGACACTGGAACCATGGTGGAGCAGCGGCTGCTGGAGAGGGCGATCGGCGAATCCGGTCGCCTGGTCTCAGCCGAGCCCTTCGGCGCGGGCCGCATCGCGCGCTTCCACGTCGACCGGAGCGGAGAGGCCGGCGACTGGTTCGTCGACACCTCGCTGCAGCCGGTCCCGGCGGAGACGGGCTTCGTGATCCGCGACCGCGCGGGAGCCGTCGTGGCCCGCATCTGGAAGCATCCGCTCGATCCACGCCTGCCGGCACTGCGCACCGCCACCGACCCCGAGCGCCTCCGCCGCATCGCCAGCGCCGCCGGCTCCAGCGGCGCCATCGAGGCGCGCGTGCTCGCCTACCGGCCGGGCCGTCGCGCCGTCGTGCGACTGACGCAGCACGGCGTGCACCTGTTCGTGAAGGTCGTGCGCCCCGGCGAGGCCGAGGATCTCGCCGCGATCCACGAGGCGTGCAGAGCGGCAGGCGTGCCAGCGCCGGAGGTCGTGCACTGGTCGCGCGCGGGCGTGGTCGTGGTGCGCGACGCCGTCGGCACGCCGGGCCCCGTCGCCGCCACGCACATGACCGCCGATGCCGTGCTCGACGCCGTCGAGACCCTGCGCGAGCACTTCAAGCGGGTGCAGACCCGTCGCATCGCGCGACCTTCGGTCGGCACGCGCCTCGACTGGCACATCGACAGGATCGCGTCGGCGCTGCCCGACCGCAGCGACGAGCTGCGCAGGCTGCGCGCCGAGCTCGTGCCGCAGCTCAAGCGCCAGGGCGCGGCCGAGGTGATCCACGGCGATCTGCACATCGGCCAGCTGTTCTGCTCGGACGGCGCCGTCTCCTCGGTCATCGACATCGACACCGCCGGCCTCGGCGATCCCTGCGACGACACTGCGGCCTTCATCGGCCACGCGACCGCGAGCGCCGTGCGCAACGAGGTCGCCGGCCGCAGCCGCGACGCGGAGGTGCTGCACACGCTCGCCGAGACGGCAGCCGATCGCTGGCTGTCGGAGCCGCGCACCGCGGCGCTCACCTCGTTGCACCTGATCGGCCACGCCATCCGTGCCGCCGAGCACAGCCGCGAGGCCGCCCACCTGATGCTCGACGAGGCGCTCGACCTCCAGCGCATCCCTCGCTCGCGCTGACGGTCCCCTCGCCGACTGGATTCCCGGCGAACGCACGGCGAAGGGCAAAGTCGTGAGATAGACTAATGACATGCCTACCATCGCACTTGCGGACGATCTCCGCGTCGCGCTCGTGCGCCTCGGCCGCCGCATGCGCCGGGAGCGCTTCGATCAGGCCCTCGCGCCGCACCACCTCTCGGCGCTCGGCGCCATCCAGCAGCTCGAAGAGCCCACACTGGCGCGCATCGCCGCGTGCGAGGGCGTGAAGCCGCCGAGCATGGTGAAGACCCTGCAGTACCTCGAGGACCTCGACTACATCGAGCGCAGCGCCCACCCCAGCGACGGGCGCATGCTCGTGCTGCGCATCAGCGAGAGCGGCGAGCGGAAGCTCGCCGCCATGCGAGAGCACCGCAACCGCGCGCTCGCCGAGACCATCGCGACGATGACCGCCGAGGAGCAGCGCACGCTCGCGGCCGCCATCCCATTGCTGGAGAGGCTGGCCGAACCGTGATGTTCCGGTCCTTGCGGCTGTTCAACTACCGCACCTGGTTCGTCGGCGCCCTGATCTCCAACATCGGCGCGTGGATGCAGTCGACCGCGCTGTCGTGGACGGTGCTCACGGTGCTCACCGCGAACGACGCGACGGCGGTCGGGCTCAACATGGCGCTGCAGTTCGGCCCCCAGCTGCTGCTCGTGCCGATCTCCGGCCTGATCGCCGACAAGTACGACCGGCGCAAGGTGCTCCTCGTGACGCAGTCGGCCATGGGTGTGCTGGCACTCGTCCTCGGCATCGTCGTGACGACCGGCGTCGTCGAGCTCTGGCATGTGCAGGTCTTCGCGCTGATGTTCGGCGTCGTGCAGGCGTTCGACATGCCCGCCCGCCAGGCGTTCGTCTCCGAGCTGGTCGGGCAGACCGACATCGCCAACGCGGTCGCGCTGAACTCGGCCTCGTTCCATGGCGCCCGGCTGATCGGGCCCGCCGTCGCCGGCCTGCTCATCGCGCTCGTCGCGCCCGGCCCCGTCTTCCTCATCAACGCGGTCACGTTCATCGCCATGCTCGTCGCGCTCATGCGCATCCGCACCGGTGAGCTGCAGCCGACGCCGCGCGGCGCGAAGGGCCTGGGCGACATCGTCGAGGGCTTCCGCTACGTGCGGAAGCGCAAGGACCTGCTCATCATCTTCGTGATGGCGTTCATCCTCGGCACGTTCGGCCTGAACTTCCCCATCTACATCTCCACCATGACGTCGATCGAGTTCGGCGCCCAGGCCGACACCTTCGGCATCCTCTCCAGCGCGATGGCCATCGGATCTGTCACCGGCGCGCTGCTCTCGGCGCGATCGGCGCGGCCGCGCTGGACCTCGATCGTCGGCGGCATCGGCATGTTCGCCATCGCCTGCACGCTCGCGGCATGGTCGCCCACCATCGTGCTGTTCGCGGTCGCGCTCGCCGTCGCGGGCTTCACCGCGCAGCTGTTCATGACGAACGCCAACTCGATGGTGCAGCTCACCTCCGCGCCCGAGGTGCGCGGCCGCGTGATGGCGCTCTACGGCGCGGTCTTCATGGGTGGCACGCCCGTCGGTGCGCCGATCGTCGGCTGGGTGGCGGATCTCTTCGGGCCGCGGATGGGCATCATGGTCGCCTCGATCACCTGCCTGACGGCGTTCATCGTCGGCGCGATCTTCTGGGTGCGGGTGCGCCGCGACGACCGCATGAGCCGCACGGGCACCCTGACCTTGCCTCCGGCCTCGGAGTCCATCAACATCGTCCGATAGCGTCGGCGACACCCGTCGGTGCAGAGCAGGAGCAGCATGCGACCGACCGAATCCGTCTGGGACTACCCCCGGCCGCCACGCGTCGAACCGACCGACGAGCACGTGCGCGTCACCCTCGGCGGTGTGGTGATCGCCGAGACGCGCGCTGCGTTGCGCGTGCTCGAGACAAGCCATCCGCCCACCTACTACCTGCCGCGCGAGGCCTTCATCGAGGGCGCGCTCGCCGCCGCGCCCGGCGCGAGCATGTGCGAGTGGAAGGGCGCCGCCAGCTACCTGACGGTGACGGGCGGCGACCGCGCCGAGCAGGCCGCCGGCTGGCACTACCCGACGCCGCAGCCCGGGTTCGAATCGCTGCGCGACCACGTCGCGCTCTACCCCGCGCGCATGGATCGCATCGAGGTCGACGGCGAGGTCGTGCAGGCGCAGGAGGGTGACTTCTATGGCGGCTGGATCACGTCGCGCGTGGTCGGCCCGTTCAAGGGCGCGCCCGGCACGCGCGGCTGGTAGCTGACTACTCCTTGTGGCCCAGCTTGATCGCCTCCACGACCAGGCGCACGATCAGCAGCAGCAGGAACGCGCCGAAGATGATCGACGCGGTGCGGGGGTCGAGCGCGATCGCTGCCGCAGCGCCGAGCGCGGTGGTGACGCTCGCGGCGACGCCGACGATCGCGGCACCGAGCAGGTCGACGTTCTTGCGCCGCAGGTTGCCGATCGTGCCTGAGATCGCGGTGGGGATCATCATCGCGAGCGAGGTGCCCTTCGCGACCACATCGCTCTGGCCGAACAGCAGGATGAGCATCGGCACGATCACGATGCCACCGCCGACGCCGAGGATGCCGGAGAGCACCCCGGTGATGAAGCCCAGCAGGATGAGCCCGATGATCGGCAGCACGTCGAGCGCGATCGAGCCGTCGCGCGAGGGCACGACGAAGAACAGGCTGACCGCGACCACGACCAGGAACGCGATGAACGCCCATCGAATCGCCATCACGGGCAGTCGGTGCAGCAGGTGGGCGCCGATCTGAGCGCCGATGACGGAGCCGATGACGAGGATCAGGGCAACGAGCCAGTCGACGTTGCCGACCGCCGCATAGCTCGCGACGCCCACGAGCGCCGAGGGCACGATGGCACCCAGCGAGGTGCCGGCGGCGAGCCTGCGGGGGAACTTCGCGAGCATCACCAGCAGCGGCACGATGACGATGCCGCCGCCGATGCCGAACATGCCCGACAGGAAGCCGGAGATGAGCCCGATCAGCACTAGGGCCCAGATCGGTCTGCGGTGGTCGGTCGCTGCGTGCTCAGTCACCCGTCCATCCTGCCGTGCCGCAGGGCATCCGCCTGACACGCGCCGCGGGCCGCGCTATCGGCCAGAAACGGTGCCGAAGCGACTCGCGATGGGCGTGAGCAGCGTGGGCCGGGCGGCGACCAGCGCGCCCGCGACCACGAGCATCGAGCCGGCGAAGAACGCGAAGCCGAGCCAATCATCCGAGGGACGCGCGGCGAACATGTGGTTGAGGTTCCGCAGCGCGCCGGTGGTGAACACCAGCAGCACGTGCACGATGGTGAACGCGACGAAGTAGAGCATCGTCGGGAAGTGGATGGCACGCGCCCACTCGACGGGGTAGGCGCGATTGAGCCGGTCGTTGTCCTTCGGCCACCAGGTGCTCATACGCACGCCGGTCGCGATCGCGAGCGGCGCGGCGATGAAGACGGTGGCGAAGTAGGCGAGTTGCTGGAGCGAGTTGTAGTTGACCCATCCGTCCTCGAGCGGCCACTCGAGCGTCGCGTACTGCAGCGCCGCCGAGATCGCGTGCGGGAACACCTCCCAGCTGGTGGGCACGATGCGCATCCACTGGCCGGTCGCGAACAGCAGCACGAGGAAGACCAGGCCGTTGACGACCCAGAGGATGTCGACGCTCGTGTGCAGCCAGACGGTGAGCGAGACCTTGGCGCCGGTGCGCTTCGAGGTGAAGTAGGCCGGTGGCTTGCGCTCGCCCCGCACCTGCAGACCGGAGCGGATGATGAGGGCGAGCAGCAGGAAGTTGAAGAAGTGCGCCCAGTTGAGCCACGCGGGCAGGCCGATGGGGGCGCCCTCGGGCAACTCGTAGGTGCCGGGGTATCGGGCGATGAACGCGGCGACCGGCTCGAGGCCGGCGAGCCAGCGGGCGATCGCGACGATGATCGTGGCCGCGCCGATGACGGCGAGGGTGAGGAGGACTCCCGTGAACGCCCACTGCTTGCGCGTCACCGGGCGGAGGCTGGGCTCGGCCGCCGGCGCCGCCTGCGCGGCGGGCGCCTGCGCAGCGGCCCGCGCGGGAGCCGGCTGCGCGGCAGCGGCCGGCGCGGCAGCGGCCGGCGCGGAAGCCGGCTGCGCGGGAGCGGTACCAATGTGTCGCTCAGGGGTGGGGTCAGGCGACGTTTCCGTACCGGAACCCGTCGCGCTCGCGCCGCGTGGGGCGCCAGCGGCGGGAGCGGTACCAATCTGTCGCTCGGGGGTGGGGTCAGGCGACGTTTCGGTACCGGAACCCGGCGCCGCGTGTGCCGAGGCGGGGGGCGTAACGGCGGACGGTGGTGCCGTCGCGGCGGCGGCCGGCGCGACCGCTGGCGCGGTGGCGGGCCACGGATCGCCGCCTGCGACGCGGGGCAGGCCGCGCCGGAACGGTGTCTCCGCACCAGCGGCGGCAGCGGCGGCACCGGCAGCGGGCGCTGGCTGCGGCTCGGGCGGCGGTGCCTGCTGCGACTCCTGCGGCTCCTGCCGCGGCGCCTCGGGCTCGACGTCGGCGGACTCCGTGCCCGACCGTGGAGCAATGTCCGCCGGCGCGGCGGCGGGGACTGGCGCGGGTGCGGGCGCGGCTGACGACACAGCTGGCGACGCGGCGGACGGCCAGGGCTCGCCGCCGGGCGTTCGCGGCAGTCCACGACGGATGGTGACTGCTCTCGCCGCTGGCTGCGAGGCCTCGCGCTCGGGTGCAGCGGTGCGGTCGTCGGATGCGGTGGCGCTCCGCGACCCGGCGGCGGCGGCTTCGGGCGCGGTCGCCTCAGCGGATGCGGGACCAGCCGCAGGCAGGCCGGTCGCCGCAGCATCGGCTGCTGGCGCGACGGGCGCGGCCGGCTCGGACGCCCGGGCAACGGGCGCGGCCGGCTCGGACGCAGGGGCAACGGGCGCGGCGGGCTCGGCCGGCGGCGTGACAGGCGCGGGCGCGGCGGGCTCGGCCGGCGGCGTGACAGGCGCGGGCGCGGCCGGCTCGGCCGGCGGCGCAACCGGCGCCGCTTCGGCAGCCGCGGCCACGTCGGGCGCACCGGCGGGCACGGCCGCGACGGGCGGCCACGGCTCGCCGCCGGGCGTGCGCGGCAGCCCGCGGCGAACTGCCCGCGGCTCCCCCTGCATCGCGCCGGTCGTCATCGCTAGCCCTTCCGCGACTCGAGCGCCGCGATCAGCTGCGGCACGATCGTGAAGAGGTCGCCGACGACGCCGAGGTCGGCGACCTCGAAGATGGGTGCGCCGGGGTCCTTGTCGATCGCGATGATCGTCTTCGCCGTCTGCATGCCAGCGCGGTGCTGGATCGCACCGGAGATGCCGACCGCGATGTAGAGATCGGGTGCGACCGAGGTGCCGGTCTGCCCGACCTGCAGCGACTGGTCGGCGTAGCCGGCATCCACCGCCGCGCGCGATGCGCCGACGGCGGCACCCAGCGCATCCGCGAGCTGCTCGACGAGCGCGAACTGCTCCTTCGAGCCCAACGCCCGACCGCCGGAGACGACCTTCTTCGCCGCGCGCAGGTCGGGCCGGGTCGAGGTCTGCTCCTCCGGCTCGAATCCCTCGACGGCAGCCGCCGGGCGTCCAGTGGCCTCGACCTGCAGCGCGCTCAGCTCGGGTGTCGCCGCATCTGCGCGGTGGTCGACCGAGCCGAGCCGCAGCGTCACGATCAGGGGGCCGTAGGTCGACGCCGCGGTCACGTCGTAGGCGCCGCCGTAGACCGAGTGCCGGGCGACGATGCCCTCGTCGTCGCGCTCGACGCCGACCACGTCGACCGAGAGCGGGGCGCGCAGTCGCGCGGCGACGCGGCCAGCCGCATCCGTGCCCTCGATCGAGTGCGGCACGAGCACGGCCTCTGGCGAGACCTGAACGACGGCGGCTGCGAGCGCATCGGCGACGGGTGCGCCGAGCTGCGCGGAGTCGACGGCGGCGGTGAGCACCTGTGCGGCACCGAGCGATGCGGCGGCCTCGGCAAGCTGCGGCAGCGCAGCCTCTGGGCCGACCACGACGGCGACCGGCGTGCCGAGCTGGGCTGCGGCGCCGAGCACCTCGGCGGCGCCGTCGGCGAGCGCGACCTCGTCGCCGGGAGCGGCGAGGAGCAGGGTCAGGATGTTGGTCATGTCAGGCTCCTCAGGCCAGCCGGCGGTCGGCGAGGAAGGCGGCGATGCGCTCCCCGGCGTCTCCGTCGTCGGTGATGATCTCGCCGGCTTCGCGCGGCGGTCGCTGCGTGGCGGCGACCATGATCGAACGGGGCGCGGCGGTCTCGTCGATCTCGACCCCCAGGTCGTCGAGCGAGAGCACCTCGAACGGCTTCTTCTTCGCGCCCATGATGCCCTTGAGCGCGGGGAAGCGCGGGTCGGGCATGCGCTCGGTGACCGAGACGACCGCGGGCAGCGGCGCGGTGACCGTCATCGCGCCGCCGTCGGTGGCGCGCGTGCCACGCACGGCATCCGCCGTGATCTCGATCGTCTCGAGCCGGGTGATCGCGGGCAGTTCGAGCAGCTCGGCCAGCATCGACGGCATCACGCTGCCGTTGCCGTCGGTGGAGCCGTTGCCGGTCATGATGAGGTCGAAGCCGGTGTGCTTGAGGGCTGCGGCGAGCACCTCGGCCGTGCGGCCCAGGTCGGCGCCGGCGAGCCGCTCGTCGGCGACCTGCACGGCCGCGGATGCGCCCATCGCGAGCGCCTTCCGCAGCGTCGTCTGCGACTCGGTCGGCGCCATCGAGAGCACGACGACCTCTGCGTCGCCCGCGGACTCCGCGTGCCGGATCGCGGTCTCGACCGCGCGCTCAGTGATCTCATCGAGCACGGTCTCGCTGGCCGCGCGGTCCGCGAGCCCCGTCTCGAGGCTCAGGACTCGCTCGCCGTAGGTGTCGGGCACGGGCTTGACGAGCACGATGATCTTCATCGGCGGGCTCCCTTCTGGAGGAGTGGGGCGGAGGGCACAGCCCACGCTACGGTGACTCGGAGTGAGGAGGCACCCATGAGCGACAGGCCGGAGACACTCGACCCCATCGCGGAAGCGCGTCGACAGTGGCTCGACCACGGCTGGGCGGATGCGGCGCCGGGCATGACGCTCGTGACCTCCGTGAACCGCGCGCAGCAGCTGCTGGAGGCGCGGGTCGAGGCGGTGCTGCGGCCGTTCTCGCTGTCGTTCGCCCGCTTCGAGGTGCTGCGGCTGCTGGCCTTCATGCGCGAGGGGCGCATGCCCATGCAGTCGGCGGTGCGGCGGCTGCAGGTGCATCCGACGAGCGTCACGAGCACGGTCGACCGGCTGGTGCGGGACGGACTGGTGCTCCGGGAGCCGCACCCGACGGACGGGCGCGCGACGGTGCTGGCCATCACGGATGCGGGGCGCGAGCGGGTGGAGCTGGCGACGGCGGCGCTGAACGACGAGGCGTTCACGGCGACGGGGCTGGAGGATGCGGAACTCGCGGAGCTGGTGCGGATCATCGCGCTGCTGCGGAAGCGGTCGGGGGACTTCGAGGATCCGCGGCCGGCGGCGGAGCCGCTGTAGCCGGGGGCCTTGGTCTCGTGACGGCTGGCTGCGCCAGCCTCCTCGACCAGCGGGCGGGCGGCGGCGGCGCGAAGGGTCTCGTGACGCGCGCGGGCTGCGGCCGCGTGCTCCTCGACCGGCGGACGGGCGGCGCGGCGGGGGTCACGCATGGCGGAAGTTGGGCTCGCGCTTCTCACGGAAGGCCGCCATCCCCTCTTTCTGGTCGACGGTGTCGAACAGCGCCGTGAAGCGCTCGGCCTCGAGCGCGATCCCCTCCTCGAGTCCGTTCTCGAGCGCGCCGTCGAGCGCGGCCTTCGCCGCGACCAACGCCGGCAGCGACTTCGAGGCGATCGCGGTCGCCAGCTGCTCGGCCTCGGCCTGCAGCTCGGCCGCCGGCACGACCCGCGACACGATGCCGATCCGCTCGGCCTCCGCAGCGTCGATGCGGCGACCGGTGAGCACGAGCTCCGCGGCCTTGGGGTAGCCGACGATGCGCATGATGCGCTGCGTGCCACCGATGCCGGGGATCACGCCCAGCCCGATCTCGGGGAAGCCGAACTTCGCCGAGTCGGAGGCGAGGATCACGTCACACATGAGCGCCAGCTCGAACCCGCCGCCGAGCGCATAGCCCGAGACCACGGCGATCACCGGCTTCTTGACGCGCGCGAACTCCATCCAGGGCCCGAAGTGATCCGCCTCCCGCATCTCTGCGGTCGACTTCGACGCCATCTCCTTGATGTCGGCGCCTGCGGCGAAGGCCTTCTCGGAGCCGGTCACGACGATCGCGCCGATCGCGTCGTCGGCGTCGAGCGCCGTCGCGGCATCCACCAGCTCGTGCATGAGCTGCGTGTTGAGGGCGTTCAGCGCCTCCGGCCGGTCGAGCGTGATCCAGGCGACGCGGCCCTTTCGCTCGATCGTGATGGTCTCGTAGTCGGTCATGGGATCTCCTCTGCGAGTGGGGCCGGCAGCTCGAGGTCGCCCTCGGGCACCGGTGCGAAGCATCCTTCCACCATGGCCTGCGTGACCCCGGCCAGGGTCGGCGGCGTCCACCTGGGGCTGCGGTCCTTGTCGATCAGCTGCGCGCGGATGCCCTCGCTGAAGTCGGGCGCGAGCGACGTGTGCCGCGAGACGCGGTACTCCTGCACGAGCGCCTCCTCCAGCGATCCGAGCCGGCGGGCGCGACGCAGCGCAGCGAGCGTGACCGCCACCGCGAACGGCGACCGCTTCGCAATGGTCGCCGCGAGCGCCTGCCCCTCCTCACCTGCGGCGTGCAGGCGCGCGACGATCTGCTGCGCGTCGTCACCGACGAACGCGTGATCGATGAGCGCCCGCGCCTGCTCGAGCGTGCCCGCGGGCGGCTCGGCGGCGAGCTGCTCGATCGCGGCATCCGGATGCGTGGTCTCGAGCAGCCGCGCGAGCTCCGGCAGGCGCCCGGCCGGGACGTAGCGGTCGGCGAGGCCGAGCGCGATCGCGTCGGCGGCTCCGAAGTGCTCGCCGGTGAGCGCCGCGCGGGTGCCGAGCTCGCCTCGCCGCCTGGTGAGCAGCCAGGTGGCGCCGACGTCGGGCACGAAGCCGATCGTCACCTCCGGGAAGCCGATGCGGGTGGAATCGGTGACCACGCGGTGGCTCGCGTGGCCGGAGACGCCGACGCCGCCGCCCAGCACGATCCCGTGCTGCAGCGCGACGACGGGCTTCGGGAAGCGCGCGATCTGCGCGTTCAGCGCGTACTCGTCACGCCAGAAGCGCGCCGCGCCCTGCCCGCGCGTGCGGTCCACGTCATCGCGCAGCGTCACGACGTCGCCGCCGGCGCACAGCGCCCGCTCGCCCGCGCCCGTGATGAGCACACGCTCGACCGCGTCGTCGGCCGCGATGGCGCGCAGCGCATCCGCCATCTCGCGCACCATGTGGTGCGTGAGCGCGTTCAGCGCCTCCTGGCGATCGAGCGTGATGACGCCCAGCGCGCCGCGGATCTCGGTGCGGATGCTGCCCATGCTGCTCCTGCCTAGCGCTCGCCGAGCACGGCGCGGCCGACGATCATGCGCATCATCTCGTTGGTTCCTTCGAGAATGCGATGCACGCGCAGGTCGCGCACGACACGCTCGATGCCGTACTCGTGCAGGTAGCCGTAGCCGCCGTGCAGCTGCAGCGCCTGGTCGGCGACCGTGAAGCCGGTGTCGGTGGCGAAGCGCTTGGCCATCGCGCAGGCGGTGGGGGCATCGGGCGCCTTGGCGTCGAGCTTCATGGCCGCGCGCTCCAGCAGCGCTCTGGCGGCCTGCAGCTCGGTCTCCATGTCGGCGAGCTGGAAGTGCACGTGCTGGCGGGTCGAGAGCGGCTGGCCGAACGTGGCGCGCTGCTTGACGTAGTCGATGGTGCGCTCGAGCGCGAACTGCGCGCCGCCGATCGAGGCGGCGGCGATGCCGAGGCGGCCGCCGTTGAGGCCGCGCATGGCGATGCCGAAGCCCTCCCCCTCCGCGCCGAGACGGTTGGCGGCGGGCACGCGCACGCCGTCGAGGATCACGGCGCGCGTAGGCTGCGCGTGCCAGCCCATCTTCTCCTCCTGGTTGCCGAACGACAGGCCGGGCGTGCCCGCGGGCACGATGAACGCCGTCATGCCGCGCGAGCCGCGCAGCTCGGGATCGGTGCCGCCGGTGCGCGCCATCACGACGTAGACCGCAGAGGTGCCGGCGCCGGAGATGAACTGCTTCGTGCCGTGCAGCACGTAGTCGTCGCCGTCGCGCACAGCCGTCGTCGCGACCGCGGCGGCGTCGGAGCCGGCACCGGGCTCAGTGAGGCAGTAGCTCGCGAGATCGTCCATGGTGCACAGCCTCGGCAGCCACTGCTGTCGCTGCTCCTCGGTGCCCTCGGCGTCGATCATGCCGGCGACCATGTTGTGGATCGAGATGTAGGTGGCGACAGCGATGTCGCCGCGGGCGAGCTCCTCGTAGATCGCGATGGCGTCGACGCGGCTGAGGCCGGCGCCGCCGACGTCCTCGCGCACGCAGATGGCGGCGAGACCGAGCTGGCCGGCCTCCCGCAGGGTCGCGACGGGGAACTCGTGGTCGGCGTCGCGCTGGTTCGCGAAGGGGGCGAGGCGAGCATCGGCGAAGTCGCGCACCGCTTCGATCAGCGCGGCGCGATCCTCGTCGCTGGTCTGGCTCATCGTCAGCGTCACGTCGACACGACCTCCTCGTCGCAAGCAGGGATCGCCCGCTCATGCTTGTCGTCCTCGCAGTTGCATGGACGTCCACATATCTACCATCCTGGGCAGGCGGCGCGCCAGCGGCGCTGTGGCTTCTGCCAAGATGCTTGCTCGCCGCGCCTGGCACCGGTTAGCGTCCAGAGCACCGTGCTTCGGACGCGGGAAGCGACGATGCTCGCCGCGCGACGCGATCGGACGGCGGCTGCCGATGAGGGCAGCGGAAGGGTCTCCATGGACATCAAGGGGCAGGTGGCACTCGTCACCGGCGGCGCGTCGGGGCTGGGCCTCGCGACCACCGAGGCGCTGCTGGCGCAGGGCGCGCACGTCGTCGTCATCGATCTGGACGGCACACCCGCTGCCGATGCGGTGCGCTCCCGCGACGGCGTCACGTTCGTCGCCGCGGACGTGCGCGACGAGGCGCAGGTCGCCGCGGCGCTGGATGCCGCCGAGCGGGTCGGCGCGCTGCGCGTGGTGGTGAACTGCGCCGGCGTCAACGATGCGGCCAAGGTGGTCGGCAAGTCGGGCCCGTTCCCGATCGAGCGCTTCCAGCGCGTGCTCGACATCAACCTGGTCGGCACGTTCAACGTGATCCGGCTGGCGTCCGAGCGGATGGCGCGGCTGGAGCCGATCGGCGAGGAGCGCGGCGTCATCGTCTCGACCGCCTCGGTCGCGGCGTTCGACGGCCAGATCGGTCAGGCCGCCTACGCCGCCTCGAAGGCCGCGATCGTCGGCATGACGCTGCCGATCGCCCGGGAACTCGCCGATGCGCAGATCCGCGTCAACGCGATCGCGCCCGGCCTGTTCGACACCCCGCTGCTCGCGGCACTGCCGGATGAGGCGCGGGCCTCGCTCGGCGCCCAGGTGCCGCACCCCGCGCGGCTCGGCAACCCATCCGAGTTCGCGCTGCTGGTGACGCAGATCGTCGCCAACCCCATGCTCAACGGCGAGACCATCCGGCTCGACGGCGCCATCCGCATGCAAGCCCGCTAGGAGACCCGATGCGTTCCACGTTCTACGACGACGACCACGATGCCTTCCGCGAGACGGTGCGCGAGCTCGTCGCCCGCCAGGTCGCGCCGCACTACGCGCAGTGGGAGGCAGACGGCCTCATCGACCCCGACCTCTACCGCTCGATGGGCGAGGCCGGCATGGTCGGGCTGGCGATCCCGGAGCGCTTCGGCGGCATGGAGGTCGACGACTACCGCTTCCGCATGGTGATCAGCGAGGAGCTCTCGAAGGTCGGTGCGGCTGCCGTCAACGCGACCTTCGGCGTGCACGACGACATCGTGCTGGCCTACCTGCTCGACCTCGGCACGCCGGAGCAGCTCGAGCGCTGGCTGCCACCGATGGCCGCCGGCACCTCGATCGCCGCGATCGGCATGACCGAGCCCGACGCGGGCAGCGACCTGCAGGGCATCCGCACCAATGCGGTGCGTGACGGCGACGGCTGGGTGCTCAACGGCTCGAAGACCTTCATCACCAACGGCTTCCACGCCGACAAGGTGCTGGTCTTCGCGCGCACCGACCCGGATGCGGGCTCGCGCGGCTTCACGCTCTTCCTGGTCGAGAACGGCATGGAGGGCTTCACGCGCGGCCGCAAGCTCGAGAAGCTCGGTCTGCACTCGCAGGACACCGCCGAGCTCTTCTTCACCGACGTGCGCATCCCGGCCGAGAACGTGGTCGGCGAGCCGGGCATGGGCCTCATCGCGATGATGGAGCGGCTGCCCCGCGAGCGACTCTCGATCGCCACGGGCGCCCTTTCGTCGGCCGAGGCCGCCTACGCCTGGGGCCGCGACTACGTCTTCCAGCGCAAGGCCTTCGGCGGGCTGGTCGGCGACCTGCCGACCGTGCGCTTCACGCTCGCCGAGCTCGAGACCGAGCTCGACGTGACCCGCGCCTACATCGAGCGCTGCGTGCTGGCGCTCAACGAGGGCCACCTCACCACCGCGGATGCCTCCAAGGCCAAGTGGTGGGCGACCGAGCTCGAGCAGCGCGTCATCACCCGCAGCCTGCAGCTGCACGGTGGCTACGGCTTCATGGAGGAGTACCCGGTCGCACGGGCGTTCCGCGACTCGCGCGTGCAGTCGATCTATGGCGGCACGACCGAGATCATGAAGGAGATCATCGCGCGCGACATCGCCAAGCGCGCCAAGGCCTAGGGGCGCTGCGCGGGGCGCATCGCGTGCGCCATCCACCACCAGGTGAAGATGCTGACGATGATCGGCACGATGAGTGCCAGCAGATGCGCGATCGCGATCCAGGGTCCGAGCAGGCCGAGCAGCGTTCCGGGATCGCCGATGCTCTCGAGCAGGTCGCCGCCGCCCTGCGCGAACCACTCCTGCACCCGCGTGTCATCCATGGGTCCGGAGCCGAATCCGCCGCGGTCGAAGTCGGCGTCGCCGAACGGCATGCCCCCGAAGAACGGCAGCGTGATCGAGCCGAAGCCCGAGAGCACCATCGCCGCGACCAGTGAGATGCCGAAGCCAGCCCAGGTGACGCCGGTGGGACGCCGCAGGTCGGGGTGGCGCAGGATGCGGGTGCTGATCCAGAGCCCGAGCAGCGCGATGGCGATACCGGCCGGGATGCCGATCGCGAGCGCGATGCCGCCGGGGCTGCCGAGCCACGCGAGCGTCTGGTCCCAGGCGCCCGCGGTGGCGCTCGAACCATCCTGCATGACCGCGAAGCCGATGCCGTAGATGACGGCGCCGACGACCAACGGCAGGAGCAGCAGCGTCGCGCTCACCTGCGTGATGCCGAGGCCGAGCCAGGCGATGCCGCCGCCGACGCCTCCCGCGAGGCGTGCGCGGTGAGCGGCCGCCTTCGTGAGCTTCGGGCGCGGGGGCTTGCGCGGGGCGGTGTCGTAGACGGGCGGCATGTACGGCTGCTGCGGGTAGCCGCCGTAACCACCGGCACTGCCGGGCTGCGGGGCGTGGGTGTTGGGGTTCGGGACCGTCATGGCTCCACGCTAGGCCGAGCGCCGACGCACCGCATGGGGGATATCCGCCGGATCAGCGCGGGTCGTCCGCCGGGGTGACCGCCACAGCGAGCGATCAGGCCCGCAGCGCCCGTTCGATGTCGCCGCGCAGCTCCTCGGGCTTCTTCGCCGAGCCGTAGCGCTCGAGGGGCGTGCCGTCGCGGCCGATCAGGAACTTCGTGAAGTTCCACTTGATGGCGCCGCCGATCATCCCCTTCTTCTCGTTCTTCAGCCACGCGAAGACGGGATGCGCATCGGCACCGTTGACGTCGACCTTCGCGAACATCGGGAACGAGACGCCGTAGTTGCGCTCGCAGAACTCGGCAATGTCGCTCTCGGTGCCGGGCTCCTGGTTGCCGAACTGGTCGGAGGGGAAGCCGAGCACCACGAACCCCTCGTCGCCGAGCTCGCGGTAGAGATGCTCGAGCCCCTCGTACTGCGGCGTGAACCCGCATTTGCTGGCAGTGTTCACGACCAGCACCACCTTGCCGAGGTACTCGGCCAGCGACACCTCGCCGCCCGTGAGTGCCTCGGCCGTGAAGTCGCCGAGCGTGGTCGTGGAAGTCTGCGTCATCACTCCAGCATGCCAGCCACCGCTATGCGCGAGCCGAGCGCCACGTCCATACCGCGAGGGCCGCCGCGCCGATGCCCACGGCTGCCGCCAGCAGCAGCCAGCGGAAGTCGACGACCACCATCGCCGCCGTGCCGAACGCGAGCAGCAGCATCTGCGGCACGCTGATGGTGACGTTCATCGCCGCCGACGCGCGACCCTGCAGACGGCGCGGTACGAGCCGCATCCGCAGCGTCGACAGACCCACGATGACCCACGGCACGCCGAAGCCCACCGGCCACTGCACGAGGGCGATGCCGGCCCAGCGCATCCACGCCTCCGGCATCGGCCACTGCACGATCGCGAACGCCGCGAACGAGCCGATCGCGACGAGCGTCATGCCCCAGGCGAACAGGTGCCGCTCGCCGATGCGGCGCAGCAGCGCCGCCGAGACGAGGCCGCCCGCGAGCGCCGCGACACCCTGGATCGCCTGGGCGGGCCCCAGCGCGGCGGGGCCCTCCTGCAGGCCGTGCTCGATGAGGGGGAACACCGTGGCGTTGAGGATGCCCGTGAGGCCGAAGCCCGCCGCGGCCGCAAGCGTGAGCAGCCGCAGCAGCGGGTCGCGCCACAGCTCGCGGAAGCCCGCGGAGACCTCGCCCCAGTAGCTCTCGTCGCCGGTGCGCGGCTCGGGCAGCGACTCCTCGATGCGCACGCTGAGGAGCATGAGCGCCATCACGAGGTAGCCGGCGACGCTGACGGCGACGACGGCCCACGGCCCGGCGAGCACGTAGAGCCCAGCTCCCAGCGGCGGGCTGACGATGCGCATGCCGTTGTCGATCGAGGTGAAGATGCCGTTGGCGCTGCCGAGCTCGTCGTCGGGGAGCAGGTCGCGCAGCATACCTGCTTGCGCGGCACTGGTCAGGTAGGCGGAGAGGCCGTAGCCGAACGCGACGGCGTAGATGAGCCAGACCTGCGCCGCGCCCTGCACGAGCAGCAGCGTGAGGATGACGGATGCGGTGCCGAGGTTCGTGAGGATCATGAGCGGTCGTCGCCGCACGCGGTCGGCCAGTTGGCCCGCCCACGGCGCGACCAGCGCCGGCAGCGCGAGGAAGAGGAACACGAGCGCGCCGGCCGAATCGGATCCGGTGAGCTCCCGCACCCAGATGGCGAGCACGAGATAGAGGGCGCTGTCGCCCAGGTTGGTGGCGAACCATCCGACCATCAGGCGGCGGTAGGCGGGCCGGCGCATGGGCGACGGCGGCTTGACAGCCCGAGCGAGGGCGGGTGCGTTGTCGGTCATGGAAGGACTCCTGTGTCCTGTGCGCCCGTCGGTCGAGGAGCCTGCCGCCCGAAGGGCGCCAGGCGTCACGAGACCAGAGGGCGGTCAGCAGCCGTCGCCTCGCGGCGACGATCAGCAGTGGTGGTGGAAGGGCTGCGGTCAGCCCTCAGCCGGCTCCTCGCCCGTCGCGGGCAGGTCGAAGTCGGGGTTCAGCGTCACGAACAGGTGCGCCTTGCGGCTCCCGGCCGGACGCTTCGCGGGGTCCTTGCGGCCGCGGAAGCGGTCGGCGAGGTGCTCGATCTCGGCGGCGAGCTCGGCGAGCTCCTCCTTCGTCGCCCAGAACGCAGCGGAGTTCACCGTGGTGCCCGGCAGCCAATCCTCGTCGCTGAGCCCGTGCCGGGTCAGGAAGTCGACGACCCGGTTGGCCTCGTGCTGCACGTAGAGGGCGCCGATGGTGGCGGAGGTGCGCATCGACTCGGGGTTTCCAGCCTCGGGGCTCAGATCGCGGCTCTGGTAGACCGACTTCCACGGCTTCGACGTCCCCTTGGCCTCGCCGCGCTCGATGAAGCCTGCCTTCGCGAGTGTGCGCAGGTGGAAGGAGCAGTTGGAGGGGCTCTCGCCGACCCTCTCGGCGATCTGGGTGGCCGTGGCCTCGCCGAGCTCGTCGAGCGTGGCGAGGATGTCGATCCGGAGCGGATGCGCGAGCGCTCGGAGCATCGCCGGGTCGCCGGTGCGAAGCCCGCGACCGCGTTCGTCCTCGAACACCTCCGTGCCGTGCATGTCCCGCTCCTCAGTCACGCTCAGATCAAACCACGCTGCATGGTGATCTCCGCTCGCAGCCGGTCGTAGTAGCGCTGCGAGTCGTCACGGTCGAGGCGCGTGCGGTTGCGTCGCGCCTCACTGGCCAGCTCGAACGCGGCGGTCGCCGCGGTGGCGATCCTGCTCGTGCGTTCCATGGGGTGCCTCCTCTTCCAATGCCGACGACCTGTCGACATATGAAAGAGTACTTTCGAAGCACCGCTTTTGCAAGAGTCCTTTCACAACAATTGTTTCGGCGTGTCGCGAGGCGCGTGCAGAGGCGACAACCCGTTCGAGAACGCGCAGCGGCCCCGCCGCTCGCTCGACGGGGCCGCTGATGTCGACGGCTGGCTCCGGCCGTCGTGCTGCTACTGCATCGACACGAGGATCTTCACCTCGTCCTTGCTCGTCGTGAGGCGCTCGAACCCCTGCTCGATGAGGTCGTCGACGAGGATCCGTCCGGTGATGAATGGCGCCAGGTCGACCTGGCCGCTGCGGGCGAGCTCGATCGCATCCGCGTGGTCATGCGCGTAGCCGATCGACGAGCCGAGCACCCGATCCTGCATGGTGAGCTCTGCGGTGATATTGAGCTCTACCGGCTTGCCGTGCAGCGCGACGACCTCGAGACGACCGCCGGCTGCCAGCACCTCGAGCAGTTGATGGACGACCACACTGACGCCGGCGGCGTCGAATGCGACTGCGGCACCCGCGCCGTCGGTGTGCTGCTCGACCACCGCGATCAGATCCTCGCTCGCGGGATCGACCACGACGTCTGCCACACCGGTCTCGGACGCCTTCTCGCGGCGAGCCGCCGACATCTCGCTCACGATGACTGTGAGGCCCTTCGCCTTGAGCACCGCGGCGATCAGCAGGCCGATCGGCCCGGCTCCGCCCACCACAGCAATCTGGCCGGCCTCGACACCCGCATGCTTGACCGAGTGCACCGCGACGGCCAGCGGCTCGATGAGCGCAGCCTGATCGAGTGGTAGATCGCCGACCGAGTGCACCCACCGCTCATCCACAACGATGTGCTCGCTCAGGCCGCCGCCGCCGCCCGAAATGCCGATGAAGCCCATCTGCTTGCACAGGTTGTACTTGCCGGCCTTGCACGCCGGGCAGGCGTCATCGACCATGAGCGGCTCGACCACGACGGCGTCACCCACGGCGATGGCCTCGACGCCTTCGCCGACCTCTTCCACGACGCCGGAGAACTCGTGGCCGAGCACGACCGGCAGGGTCTCGCCCGAAAGCGGATGCGGGGTGTCGGCCGACGGAGCCGGCGGGATGGGACCGTCGTGGTACAGATGCAGATCGCTGCCACAGATGCCGTTGAATGCCGGCGCGATCTTCACCGCGCCAGGACGCGTCTGAGGCTCGTCGACCTCCTCGATGCGAATGTCTTCCTTGCCGTAGAACCGTGCTGCTTTCATTGGCGCCTCCCTCTCGCAGATGGATCCACCAACGTAGCGAGCGGGCCTGAATAGACGGTGTCCACGGTGCCATCGGGACGCTCGCGGGTTCAGTCGCCCAGGAACTCCTCGCGGCTGACCTCTGCCGAGGGCCCCGCCGGGTTGACCACCAGCGCGCTGAAGAGCGAACTCGTGCGCAGCTGCGCACGGAGCTTGGCGGTCGTCGTCGAGATCACGGTGTCCTGCGGATGCCGCGCGGCGATCTCCGGCGCGGAGGTGAACACGAGCAGGGCGCGCGACCCGTTGGGCCGACCAAGCATCCGCAGCCGCGGCTGCCCCTCCGCTTCCTCGCCCGACTGCATCTCGCCCGCGAGCAGGATCGGCCCATCGATGCGCAGCGCGTCGACGACCGCCTGCCTCGGGCCACCGGCGTCGGTCGCGGCGATGGCGGCGCTGATGCGGTCGTTGCGGTGGTGGCGCAGCGCGAAGTCGATGTCCTTCGACGACAGCGCGACCTTCTTGTCGGCAGGGTCGAGGAACAGCCAGCCGGCCCCCTGCTTCTTCGCCATCTCGAGCACGCCCGCCGCGGGCTGCGCGAGCGACTGGTGCTGCGTGCCCTCCGGATGCATGCGGGCGATCTCGGCATTGCTCGTGAACGCGAGCATGGCGCGACGCCCGTCGGGTCCGACGCCACTGCTGAGACGAATCGTGGAGCCCGTCTGCGGCTTGCCCTCGCGCAGGTCGAACTCCGAGCGAGTGGCGTCGAGCAGCAGCTCGCCGACCAGCGCGGCGCGCAGCACGTCGACCATCCTCCGCTCGATCGGTTCGGTCGCGAAGTCCGCGATCGCCTGCCGCAGCCGCGCGTTGTCAACCTGATCGATGCTCATGGCCCCACGCTAGCCACCCCTGCGCGCGCCCGCCGCCGCCTCTCCGTGTAATTCAGGGTTGACTTATATAAGTCTGCGTGCAACCATCCTTGCATGCACGCCCTCGACGTTCTCGGCGATCCGGTGCGGCGGCGCATCCTCGAGCTGCTCAGCGACGGGGAGGCGAGCGCAGGCGCGATCGCGACGGTGATCGGCGAGGAGTTCGGCATCAGCCAGCCCGCGGTGAGCCAGCACCTGCGCATCCTGCGCGAGCAGGGCTTCGCGACGGTGCGGCCGGAGGGCCAGCGGCGGCTCTACGCCGTCGACGCGAGCGGCCCGAGCGAGGCGCGGGAGTGGCTGAGCGCCTTCGACGGCTTCTGGATGCCGAAACTGGCCGCCCTCGACACCGAACTCGCGCGTGGCCGTCGCCTGCGTCGCCGTCAAGCAGACGGCAGCGCGGCGATCGAGGCCGCGAGGCGCAGACAGACCGCTGCGCGGGGCGCCCGCGTGGACGACGAGACCGCGGGTGATGCGCCTGCGGACACAACAGCAGAGCAGGAGTGAAGCGATGGATGTGCTGAGACAGTTGGGCGCGGTGTCGCGCGGCGTGCGCACAGAGGAGATCGACGGTCAGGCCTCGACCGTGCAGACGCTCGAACAGGTCTATCCCTCATCGCTCGCCGATGTGTGGGACGCGGTGACGCGCGCCGAGCGGATCGCGCGCTGGTTCATGCCCGTGAGCGGAGACCTGCGCCTGGGCGGCAGCTACCAGCTCGAGGGCAACGCCGGCGGCAGGGTGCTCGAGTGCACGCCTCCTGCGGACGATGCCGCGAGCTACCGCGTCACGTGGGAGTTCGGCGGCGGCGTCACCTGGCTGACGATTCGGCTCGCGGCCGAGGGCCAGGGCACGAGGCTCGAGCTCGAACACGTCGCGCGCGACGCGGACCTCCCGGTCGAGATGGCAGAGATGTTCGGTCCCGGTGCCACCGGCGTGGGTTGGGACGGCGGCCTGCTCGGACTCTCCCGGCACCTGTCGGGCAGCGGCGAGACGGGCATGGACGCGGAGACCCTGAACGCCTGGGCAGCCTCGGAGGAGGGTCGGTCGTTCTACCGTGGAGCAGCGGATGCATGGGCGCGCGCCGCGATCGGCAACGGGGTCGCCGCCACGAAGGCGCAGGCCCAGGCAGACGCGACCTTCGGCTTCTACACCGGGGAGACGGGCGCCGGCGCTTCCGACTGAGGGCACCCGCGTCAGCGCAGCCGCACCTCCCGCCCCGAGCGGAGGCCTCTAGCCCCTCCGCCGCCTGGACCGCGGTCACACGCGGGCGGTGAGCAAGGAACGAGCGTGTGATCCCGCAGACGCGCGCGCTGCTTGCGCCGATGCCCGGAATCCGCGCGACTTCGCCACTAGATTCGGCAGGTGTGAGCGCCGTTGCACCCCAGTCCGTCATCCTCATCCGCGCGCTGCGGTTCCGCCCCAACCCGGCCACGGCGGCCGACAACGCCTTCCAGGCGGAGCCGAGCGACGGCGAGAGCCCCGAGACGACCGCGGCCAAGGCACTCGCCGAAATGGATGCGCTCGCCGACGCGCTGCGCGATGCGGGCGTCAAGGTGCACGTGTTCGAGGATGAGGACCACACGCGCCCCGATAGCGTCTTCCCCAACAACTGGCTCTCCACGCACGCGGGCGGCACGGTCGCGGTCTACCCGATGTACGCATCCAATCGCCGCCACGAGCGCCGGGCCGACGTGCTCGAGATGCTGAAGGCGAGCTACCGTGTGCAGGCGATCGTCGACTACTCGGGCCTCGAGCCCGACGGCATCTTCCTCGAGGGCACGGGCGCCATGGTGCTCGACCCGATCTCGCGCGTCGCCTACACGGCCCGCAGCCACCGCGCCGACACGAACGTGCTGGAGCGCTTCTGCACCGACTTCAACTACGAGCCGATGGTCTTCGACGCGATCGACGCCGACGGCGTGCCGGTCTATCACACGAACGTCATCGCGACGATCGGCACCGAGGTCGCGCTCTTCGCGCTGGAGATGATCCCGGATGAGCGCCGCCGCGCGGAGGTGCGCGAGCGCCTGATCGTCACCGGGCGCAAGGTGGTCGAGCTGAGCGAGCGGCAGGTGCGTGAGTTCGCCGGCAATGCGGTCGAGCTGGCTGGGCGTTGGCCAGACGGTCGGCGTCGCACGATCATGGCGATGTCGGCGCGCGCGCGGGCGTCACTGTCGGATGCGCAGATCGCGATCATCGAGGAATCCTGCGAGATCGTCGCGGTCGACATCCCGACGGTCGAGCTCGCGGGCGGCTCGGTGCGCTGCATGATCGCGGGCGTGCATCTCGACCCGCGCCCCGCGCAGTCTCCGGAGCTGACCGACGCGGTCGAGGCGATCGCCGAGGAGCCGGAGACCATGGACGGCGTGGAGGCCGCCTCGGAGCTGCCCCTCTCCGCTGCCCCGTAGGTCGATGACCCCGCGCCCACCCTCGTAGGTCGAGGAGCCCGCGCCGCAAGCGCGGGCGTCACGAGACCGAACCGCGCCCCCTCCGCACCCCCGACCGCGCCCACCTGACGACCACCACACCGACGGCGAGCCCGATCCCAACCCCGGCGACGTCGGCCACCGCATCCCACGCATCCCCCGAGCGCTCCGGCAGCAGCACATGCTGCACGAGCTCGGAGGCGACGGCGTGCGCGACGAGCACCACCGCGAGCCGCAGCGGCCGGATGCCCGCCAGCACGCCGAACAGCGCGGGGAGCAGGAAGATCGTCGCGTGCACGACCTTGTCGAGCCCGGGCACCTGCGGGGTGCCGTCGGGCGTCGAGGGCGCGTAGAGCACCGCGAGCTGCACGAGCATCGCGATCGCGAAGGCGATCCAGGCGAACCTCAGCCGCGCCCCGGATGCCGCTGTCGATGCCATGGCTCGATGGTGGCACGGCGTCCGCCGGAGCACGCCGGCCTATGACGCGCTCGCTGGCCCGGCTGCTGCGTCGAGCTGAAGGAGCCAGGGCCCGAGCGAGGCGACGACTCCCTCGGGCCGCTCGGAGTCGACCCGACCTGGCCCTGCCTCAGCGCACGAGCAGCAGCTTGCCTCCCGGCGCCTCCGGCGAGCCCATCAGGTCGTGCGCGCGACCGGCTTCCTCGAGCGCGAGTGTCGCGCCGATCACAGGCCGCACGGTGCCTGCCGCGATCGCCGGCCAGATGTGGTCGCGCACCTGTGCGATCACGTGCTGCTTCGAGCCGCGGCCGGTGCGCGGCCGGGCGCGCAGCGTCATCGCGCGAAGCGTGGCGCGGCTGCGCATGAGGGTGCGCAGATCCACCTCGGCCTTGGTGCCGCCCTGCACCGCGATGACGGTGAGCGTGCCGTCGAGGGCGAGCGCGGCCAGGTTGCGCGCGAGGTAGCTGCCGCCGATCACGTCGAGGATCGCGCCAGCGCCTCGGCCGTCGGTCGCGCCGTGCACCGCCGCCACGAAGTCCTCGCTGCGATAGTCGACGACGATCTCGGCCCCGAGGTCGCGGCAGAGCTCGTGGTGGCGAGCGCTCGCGGTGGTCGCGACCCGCCAGCCCGCAGCGACCAGCATCTGGATCGCCACGGTGCCCACCCCACCGCTGCCGCCGTGCACGAGCGCGAGGTCGCCCGGCTCGGGTGCGGGCAGCTCGCGCAGCGCCGTCCACACGGTGCAGACGGATTCCGGCAGCGCGGCGGCCTCGATCAGGGTCACGCCCTCCGGCACCGGCAGCAGCTGCGTCGCCGGCACGGCCACCAGCTCGGCGTAGCCGCCGCCCGCGAGCAGCGCGCACACCTCATCGCCCACCGCCCAGTCGGTGACGCCCTCACCGAGCGCGACGATCGTGCCGGAGCACTCGAGCCCGAGGATCTCCGACTCCCCCGCCGGCGGCGGATAGCCGCCCGCGCGCTGCAGCAGATCGGCGCGATTCACGGCCGTCGCCGCGACCTGCACCAGCACCTCGCCGGGCGCGGCCACCGGGTCCGGCACCTCCACCCACTCCATCGGTCCATCGACCTCGAACTGCATCGCCTTCATGCCGTGCTCCCTTCTCCGGTCAAACCCATTCTCGTCACCCACGCTCTGCTCGCCGCCACACCCACAGCCCCGAGCGCGAGCACCGTGGACATCCCCACGACCCCGACCCAGCCGAACCGGTCGTAGAGCACGCCGCCGAACCATCCCCACAGCGCAGCCCCCGTCAGCCAGCTCAGCTGGTAGAGCGCCGTCGACTGCGCGCGGCCCCGGTCGGCCTCCATGCCAGAGAGGGTGCTCGACATCGGATGCGCCATGAACGTGCCGATGGTCAGCAGCGTGATGCCGACGAGCAGCACCCAGAAGCTCTGCCCGAGCATCGGCAGCGCCGCGATCGCCACGCTCAGGCCGCCGAAGGTGACGACCGACCATGGCGGCACGACGCTCGCGAGCCGCCCGGCCACTCGTGCGGCGAGCGCGCCGACGAAGTAGACGAGGAAGAACAGGCTCGCGATCGCCGCCGGGATGGAGAAGTGCGCACCGGTGAGGTGGAAGCCGAGGTAGTTGTAGACCGCGGTGAACGAGCCCATCACCAGGAAGCCCTGCAGGTAGATCGAGGTCGTCCGCCAGCGCGAGAGGTGGTGGCCGACATCCGCCAGCGATGCGCGGAAGCTCGTGGGTCGCGCGATGCGCTCCTCGATGCCGCGCGGCAGCAGCACGAAGAACAGCACGCACGCGACCAGCCCGATGGCCGCGACGGCGATCAGCCCGACGCGCCAGTGCAGCAGCTCGCTGAGCGGCCCTGCGATGACGCGGCCGGTGACGCCGCCGATGGTGTTGCCGGTGATGTAGACCGCGGCCGCGGCAGGCACGCGGTGGCGCGGCAGCACCTCGACCAGCAGCGCCATCGCCACCGCCTGGATGCCCCCGAGCGCGATGCCCGTGAGCCCTCGCATCACGAGCAGCACCTCCAGCGTCGGCGCGAGGGGCGCCAGGAGTGCGGCGGCCGTCGTCGCGACCAGGCTGATGCGCATGACGGCCGTCCTGCCGATGCGATCCGACAGCCATGCCCACGCAAGCACCGAGACGGCGATGCCGGTCGTGGTGGCCGAGACCGCGAGGGCCGCGGTCGCGCTGGAGATGTCGAGATCGCGCGCGAGGCTCGGAAGGATCGCCTGCGCGTCGAACAGCTGCGAGAAGGTCGCGAAGCCGGAGACGAACAGCGCTGCGACGAGCCCCCGCTCCCGGCGATCGCGCGTCACTGCCGTCGCGCGTTCTCCGCGCGCTCCTCCTCCGTCTGCTCGCCGTCTGTCGCGTCAGTCGGAGCATCCCCTGCGGCGCGCTTCGCCCGCTGCTCGCGCTTCACGCGCGCGAGCTCGAGCAGGCCGGTGGCCGGCGGGATGTTGCGTGCCTGCACGAGCACCGACGGGCGGCCCTTCGTGCGGCGACGGATGGCGGCGTAGGCGATGCCGATGGCGAGCACCGAGTAGATGGTGATGGCGATCGGGTCGCTGACGAAGACGGTGAAGTCGCCGCCGGAGATGAGCAGCGACTGCCGCACCGACGCTTCGAGGATCGGGCCGAGCACGAACGCGAGCACGAGCGGGCCCGGGTCGAAGCCGGTGCGCTTCATGAGCCAGCCGAGGATGCCGAAGCCGAGCACGATCCAGATGTCGAAGGGGTCGTTCGCGATCGAGAAGGTGCCGATCAGCACGATCGCCATGGCGAAGGTGACGAGGATCCCCATGGGCACGCGCAGCAGCTGCACGAAGACACCCACCATCGGCATGTTGAGCACGAGCAGCATCGCGTTGCCGATCACCATCGAGGCGACCACGCCCCAGAAGATCTCGGGGTGGTTCGGGATCAGGCTCGGTCCCGGCGTGATGCCCTGGATGAGCAGGGCGCCGAAGATGAGCGCGAGCACGACGTTGGAGGGGATGCCGAGCACCAGCAGCGGCACGAATGCCGAGGTCGAGGAGGCGTTGTTGGCGGTCTCCGGGCCGGCGACGCCCTCGATGGCGCCCTTGCCGAAGCGCTCTGGCGTCTTCGAGCTGCGCTTCTCGAGCGCGTACGACGCGAGCGAGGAGAGCACGCCGCCGCCGCCGGGCAGGATGCCGATGAAGAAGCCGAGGAATGAGCCGCGCACGATCGGCATGGCCGACTGCGCGAGGTCGCCGCGCGTCGGCATGATCTTGGTGACCTTCTTGGCCACCTTGTGCAGGTGGCCGCCCTGCTCGAGGTTGTGCAGGATCTCGCCGACGCCGAACAGGCCCATGGCGATGGCGACGAAGTCGAAGCCGTCGAGCAGCGAGGCGGAGCCGAAGTTGAAGCGCGGCATGCCGCTGATCTGATCCTGGCCGACGGTGGCGAGCAGCAGACCGGCCGCGGCCATCGTCATGGCCTTCCAGGTGGATCCGGTGCCGAGCGAGGTGACGAGCATGAGGCCGAGCACCATGAGCGCCACCATGGCGACCGGGCCGAAGGCGAGTGCGGCGTCGGCGAGGATCGGGGCGAAGATCGCTAGCCCGATCACCGAGACGATGCCGCCGATGAAGGAGCCGATCGCGGCGATGCCGAGCGCGGGCCCGGCCCTGCCCTGCTTGGCCATCTGGTAGCCGTCGAAGGTCGTGACGACGGAGGCGGCCTCGCCCGGCATGCGCAGCAGCACCGACGTGATCGTGCCGCCGTACATGGAGCCGTAGTAGATGCCCGCGAGCATGATGATCGCGGTCGCGGGGTCGAGCGCGTAGGTGAGCGGCAGCAGCAGCGCGATGGTCGCGGTCGGGCCGAGGCCCGGCAGGACACCGATCGCGGTGCCGATGACGACGCCGACGAAGACGTAGAGCAGGTTGATCGGGTCGAGCGCGACACCGAACCCGGTCAGCAGGCCATCAAGCATGGCGAATCACATCCAGGACGTCAGCGGCGTCATGAGCAGGTCCCGAGGCATCGGGACGCCGAGCACGACGTCGAACAGCATGAAGAGGGCGATGGCACCGACGACGGCCAGCGGCGCGGCGGTGACCCACCGCATCTGCCCGAACATCCGCAGCCACAGCAGCATCAGCAGCATGGCGGGCAGCGTGAAGCCGAACACGGTGAAGAGCACGGCGAAGACCACGAGCGAGCCGAGCGCGATGAGGGTGCGCACGGACTCCGTGCCCCATGGCTCGTAGTCGTCCAAGGTGTCGGTGAGGGCGACCACGATGGTCGAGCCGAGCATCAGCACGGCGGCGATGAACGGCCACAGCCCCGGCCCCGGGCGGGTGCCCGTGCCGAGGCCGTAGCCGGTGCTGAGGATGATGGCGACGACGCTGACCGCGGCGAGCACGGCGACCGCGCTCCAGCGCGCGATCCGTCGCCCGCGAGCGCCCTCGAGCGCCTCGGGGGAATCGGATGCGGGAGGCGCCGTCAGCAGCGCAGCGCGGTCAGCGTCGTCGGTCATGGTCGTCAGCTCCCGAGGATGCGGGTGTAGACCTCCTCGGCCTCCGCGAGGAAGCCGTCGAAGTCATCGGCGGTCTGGTACTCGGCCGGCACGTAGTTCTCGCCGATCGCGGCGACCGTCTCGTCGTTGGTGAGGCAGCTCTCAAGCGCGTCGGAGAGCGTCGCCACGACGTCGTCGGGCGTGCCCGCAGGGGCGGCGAGGGCGTAGATCGTCACGGCCAGGGTGAGGTCGTCGTAGCCGAGCTCGCTCAGCGTGGGCGTCTCCGACAGGTGCGACTGGCGCTCGGGCGAGGAGACGGCGAGGGCCGAGAACTCACCGGACTCGATGCGCTGCACCACATCCTCCTGGTCGTTCACGAAGATCGAGTCGACGTGGCCGCCCAGCAGCGCGGTGATGGCGCCGGCGCTGCCGTCGAAGGGCACCACGGTGACCTCGATGCCGTACTCGTCGGCGAGGCGCTGGAGCTCGATGGCCTGCGGGGTGGATGCGCCGGAGACGCCGACCGTCAGCGTGCCGGGAGCCTCCTCCGCTGCGGCGAAGTAGTCCTCGGCCGAGGCGTAGGGCGAGTCCTGCCCGACGACGAGGATCATCGGCGAGTAGGAGATGACGCCGATCGGGGCGACATCCTCACGGGAGTAGTCGAGGCCGTTCGCGATCGGGGACAGCGCGACCATGCCGGGCGAGACGATCGCGATTGTCTGGCCGTCGGCCGGCTTCGAGATCATGTCCTGCAGGCCGACCGAGCCGGAGCCGCCGGTGATGTTCTCGGCGATGATGTTGGTGCCGAGCTCGTCGCCGAGGCACGGCGCGAGTGCGCGGGCGGTGACGTCGGTCGGGCCACCGGCCGAGTACGGCACCACGAAGCGGATGTCGCCCTGGGGGAACGCCGCGGCCTCCGCCTCCGGTGCTGTGGTCTCGCCCGCGTCAGCCGCGCTGCAGCCTGCGAGCAGCGTGACGCCCATGATGGCTCCGGCCGCGATGAGCGACCGATTGTTGTTCCTGCTCATGCTGCGCATGGCGGCTCCTAACCTCGTTGTTAGTGACAGTGGACCTGGTTTTGAGAGTGGACTCTCGAAATGTCCTGTCGCGAACGTAGTCTCGTGGCGGTCGCGGCGTCAAGCCGCGATAAGCATCGACAATCACTCGGGGTGGTCGTGCGGTCGCTGCGCGCGCGCCTCATCGCGGCGCGACGAGCACGAGCGGCCGCAGCTGCGCATCCAGCCGCGGCCCGAGCCGCTCCCAGATGCGATTCGGATCGAATCCGCGCACCGGGGTGCGATCGATCTCGTGCATGAAGATCGCGTGGCAGTTCTGTGCGACCAGCAGCGCCTCGGCGCGCAGGTCGAGCAAGCCCCGCTCCTGGCCGGCCTCGATGATCGCCCGCACGAGCGCGATCGTGCGGTCACCCTGCGCGACGTTGCGCGCGCTCCGCTCGCTCAGCGCGAAGCCCTCGCGCAGGTAGCGCGCCGAGTTGGCCGGATTCCGGCGATAGAAGGCGCAGCGCTCGAGGTAGACCGCGCGCACGCGCTCGACGAAGTTGACGCCGGTGGGGCTGTCGCCCTGCGCGGCGACGAGCGCCGCATCCTGATCCTCGATGCGGTCGAGCACGTCGTCGAGCTCATCGCCGAAGACCATGTGGAGCAGCTCGTCCTTGCTCGCCACGTAGCGGAACAGCGTCGCCTCGCCGACGCCGGCGAGCAGCGCGACCTCGCGCATCGTGATGTCCTCGAAGCGCTTCTCGTGCATGAGCGATGCGGCGGCAGCCTGGATGGCGTCACGCTTGCGCTGCTTGCCGCGCTGGCGCGCCGACATCTCCGGAGCGGTCGTCACGGCGTCACCTCATCGCGTCTTGGGATCTGCTGCCCTGCCAGGGCTGCAGCACGATCTTGCCATCCAGGCCGCCTCGCTCGCCCGCACGGTGCGCCGCGGCGGCGTCGACGAGCGGGAACGTGCGCGCCACGCGGGGCCGCAGGGCACCGAGCTCGACCCACTGCGCAATGCGTGCCATCCCGGTCTCGGACGGCTCGACCACGACCCTGCGCAGCCTGATGCCGCGCTTGCTGGCGCGCTGCTCCACGCTCTCGGCGGTGCGCGGGATGAGCGACACGAGGCTGCCGCCGGGTGCGCACCAGTCGAGCAGCGCGGCGGTGCGCTCGCCGCCGAAGGGATCGATGACCAGATCGTGCCGCGAGGGCTGCCCGGGCGTGCCGTCGGGCGCGGCCTCGACGACGGCTGCGCCCCACCTCGACGCCTCGATGAGCCGCGCGGGTCGGGCGCACGCCGTGACCGAAGCGCCGAGCGCCATGGCGATCTGCACCGCGAGCCTGCCGACTCCCCCGCCGGCGCCGCAGACGAGCACCGACTGGCCGGCGCGCAGCCGGCCCGCTGCCTCGAGCGCCTGCAGCGCGGTGAGCCCGGCCAGCGGGAGCGATGCCGCGTCGGCGAAGTCGAGCCCCGCAGGCATGCGCGCCAGCTGCCGCGCGGGAGCCGAGACGTACTGCGCGTACGCCGCAGCCGGCAGCGGAAAGCGCGGCATGCCGAAGACGCGGTCGCCGGGCACGAGCACGTTCGAACCGTCGGCGACCTCCTCGACGATCCCTGCGACGTCGAAGCCGAGGATCGCCGGGTCGCCCCAGAGGCCGCGCCCGCCGGTGGCGCGCGACTTCCAGTCGGTGGGGTTGACGCCCGCCGCCTCGACCCGCACGAGCACCTCGCCGGGGAGCAGCGCAGGGATCGGCACGGTCACGGGCTGCAGCACATCCGGCCCGCCCCACGCGGTCGCCGCGACAGCCTGCATCATCCCGAGCACAGCGAGCCCCACGGCTCGATGCCGTACAGCGCATCGATCAGGCGCCGCATGCCACCGGCCTCATCGACGCCCTCGACCAGCGTCGGCAGCTGCATCGCGAGGCTCCGCGCGATGCCGGCTGCCGGCAGCAGCTCGACCGCGAGCTGGGCGGCGCGAGCGGCATCCATCCGCACACTGTCCAGCGCACCGCGCACGCGTCGACCGTCACGGAGCTCGATCGACACCTCGGCGCCGTGCGCGTCGGCCCCGCGACCATCGCTCGCGCGCAGCCCGCCCTCCACCTCGATCCGCTCGCGCAGGTGCGCCACCTCGGCGCTCGCCGGGTGCAGCGCCGCCACCGTCACGCGGCCCGCTGCGAGTGCGACGGCGACGCCCTGCCGCGCATCCATCATCGCCTGCGGCCACGACGTCGGTGGCTGTGGGCTGTCGATGCCGGGGTAGGCCGCATCCGCGTCGGACAGGCGCACGAGGACGCGCTCGACGGATGCGGCGTCGAACGGCTCGAGCTCGCCCCGCAGCTCGAGCGCGATCTCCACCGCGGCCTGGTTGATCGCGCACACCGGATGCGCCTTCAGCAGCATCTGCTCGATGACCGCGTCGCCCGTCAGCTCCGCTGCGAGCTGCCCGGTGTCGATGGGGTCTGCGCCCAGCGCGCGGAGCAGGCCGGACCGGCCTTCCAGCGCTGTCGCGGCGCCGCGAGCACCGCCCGCCGCCCAGAGCGCGGCCTCGACCCCGTCGCGCGACGCCGCCGCGGTCTGCAGCCGCCACTCGTCGGTGCCGACCAGCCATACCTCGGTGTAGCCGGCGGCGCGGTTCGCCGCGAGCGCGATCGCGTTGGCCGTCGCCCGCTCGTCGAGGCCGAGCACCGCGGCGACACCGGCGGCGGCAGCCATCGGGCCCACGACCCCGGTGGCGCGCATGCCGCGGGCGCGCGCGTGCGGCAGCAGCGCGCCGCCCAGCACGCCGCCCACCTGATAGCCGATCGCGAGCGCCGAGAGCACGCGGTCACCATCGACGTCGCGGGGCGCGACCGCGAGCACGGCTGGCGTCACCACGCTGCCGAGATGCGTCACGGAGCGCGGATGCTCGTCGTGCTGGGCGCGTGCGCCCATGCGGAGCGAGGTCGCGAAGGCACGGTCGGGGACCGACACGGCCGTCGCCGCCCACGGCAGCTCGCGGCTGCCGGCGATCCCGGGCAGCGCCATGCCGTGCGCGGCGAGCCCGACGGTGAGGTTGTGGAGCAGCGCGGAGATCGTGGCGCTGCGCGTCGCAGCCGGCAGCGGCGTGGCCGCAGTGCGCACGATGTGGGCGGCCAGCGTCGCCGCCAGCGTCGGCCCGGTCACAGCGGTGCGGCCCCGATCGTCATGCCGCCGCAGACGTTGAGGTTCTGGCCCGTGATGAAGCCGCGGTCGTCGAGCAGGAAGGCCACCGCCGAGGCGATGTCCTCCGGCTCCCCCACCCGCTTGACCGGGATCGCGTCGATGATCTGCTGCGTGCGCGGCTCACCAGCGGGGTTCGCCGCCTCGAACATGGCGGTGCGGATGGGGCCGGGGCTCACAGCGTTCACCGTAATGCCGTGTCGGCCCAGCTCGAGCGCCCACGTGCGCGTGATGCCGATGAGGCCCGCCTTCGAGCCGCCGTAGGCGCCGCGGCCCGGCTTGCCGAGCGCCGCACGCGAGGCGATGTTCACGATGCGGCCGAAGCCGGCCTTCCGCATGCCCGGCAGCAGCGCCTTCGCGCAGCGCATCGCCGCGACCGTGTTGATCTCGTAGGTGCGCAGCACGTCGTCGAAGTCGAGATCCTCCAGGTCGGCGACCCGGATGTAGCCGACGTTGTTGACGAGGCGATGGATGGGGCCGCCCGCGAGCGCTTCCGCGAGCGCCGCCTCGACCTGCTCGGCGTCGCCCATGTCTGCCTCGATGCCGCCGGGCTGCTTGTCGATGATCACGACCTCGCGCCCCTGGGCACGCTGCTGCGCCGCGATCGCCGCGCCGATTCCGCTCGCCCCACCGGTCACCAGCACCCGCTCGTTCGTCGTCTCGGCCATCGCCGCACCACCCGTCTCCAGCTCGTCGTTCGTCGTGGCAGCGCAAGGCAAGGGCTCCGTCGCCGCACCTCCGAGCGTAGGGAGCAAAGCGAGAGCCGGCAATCAGTTCCCCCTATTGGCAACCGATCCGGAGCCGTGTAACCTCCCCGGAGAACATCTTTTGATAGCGTACTATCAGAATTCAGATCACGACGAAGTGAGGTTGAGGTGGCAATGGTCACGGAGCAGGCTGCAGCGCCGAAGAGCGCATGGCACTCGGACGGGACCCTGCGAGCACCGCTGCTGGTCGAGCCGTCGGGGCATGTCGACCACGGTGACCGGTCGATCCCGATCTACGACAGCGGCAACGAGACCGCGAGCCCCACGATCGTGCTCGTGCACGGCACCTCCGGCACCGCGCGCGGCAGCTTCCAGGCCGTCTACCCGATCCTCACCTTCACGCGTCGCGTGGTCGCGTTCGACCTGCAGCTGCCGGCCGAGGGCGAGCTCACGCTCGCCGAGGCGGTCGATCAGCTGCGCGCCGTCGTGGAGCACGCAGCCGCCGAGGGCCCGGTCGCCCTGGTCGGCTACTCCTTCGGGGCCGTCGTCGCCGCCGCCTATGCATCGACGCAGCCGGAGACCATCGCATCGCTCTCCCTCGTGGCCGGCTGGTCGAGGACCGACCGCCACCAGCTGCTGCGCAACGACCTCTGGCAGCGCCTGCACGAGAGCGACCCCGAAGCGCTCAGCGCCTTCGGCCTGGTCATGGGCTTCTCACCCGGCTACATCATCGGCCGCAACCAGCGCGACTGGGCTGAGCTGCAGGCGGCCGTGGCATCCCGCCCCTTCCCCGCACAGATCATGCGGCTGAATCGCGAGATCGACATCGAGTCGGGCCTGGGCCGCATCCACGTGCCGACGCTCGTCATCGGCTGCAAGCACGACGCGATGGTGCCGCTGCACCACAGCCGGATGCTCTTCGGCGCGATCTCCGACGCCCGCTACCTCGAGATCGACAGCGGCCACGGCGTCGTGACCGAACGCCCCGCCGAGCTCGCCGTCGCCATCGACGACTTCACGGCTGACCCGCGCGAGCACGCCGCGGGCACCATCATCCGCACCGACCACGCCTGACCGGCACCGACGCTGGGAGCCACCATGCAGCACGCATCCACGACCGCGACGAGCGAGCAGCCGTCGACCACCCACGCCAAGATCGCCATCATCGGCTCGGGCTTCGCAGGCCTCGGCCTGGCGATCCAGCTCCGCCGCCGCGGTGAGCACGACTTCATCGTGCTCGAGCGTGCCGGCGATGTCGGCGGCACCTGGCGCGACAACACCTACCCGGGAGCGGCCTGCGACATCCAGTCGCACCTCTACTCGTTCTCGTTCCGACCGAACCCGGACTGGTCGCGGGTCTACGCGACGCAGCCCGAGATCCTCGCCTATCTGCGCGAGGCCGCGATCGACGAGGGCGTGCTGCCGCACGTCACCTTCGACGCCGAGCTGCTCTCCTCCACCTGGCAGCCCGATGCGGCGCGCTGGTCGCTGGAGACCACGGCCGGCGCGTTCACGGCCGACTTCGTGGTGACCGCGGCCGGGCACCTCTCCGACCCGAAGCTGCCGAACATCCCTGGGCTCGAGACCTTCGCCGGCACCATGTTCCACTCGGCGCAGTGGGATCACTCGTTCGAGCCGGAGGGCAAGCGCATCGGCGTCATCGGCTCAGGCGCCTCGGGCATCCAGATCGTGCCCCAGCTCGCGAAGACCGCTGGCACGCTCACCGTCTTCCAGCGTTCGGCGCCCTACATCATCCCCCGCGTCGATCACGAGTACACCGACGCGCAGAAGTCGATGTTCCGCCGCATGCCCGAGACCGCGCAGGCGCTGCGAGACGAGCTGTTCTGGGGCAACGAGGCACGCCTGCCGCAGCGCCGCGGCATCGCCGACTTCATCTCCAAGATCGAGTCGACGGCCCTCGACCACCTCGCCGCGCAGGTGCCGGAGGGCGAGCTGCGCGACAAGCTCACCCCCGACTACATGATCGGCTGCAAGCGCATCCTGATCTCGAACGACTACTACCCGACCTTCCTGCGCGACAACGTCGAGCTCGAGACCAGCGGCATCGTCGAGGTCACCGAGCGCGGCATCGTCACGAACGAGGGCGAGATCGAGCTGGATGCGCTCGTGCTCAGCACCGGCTTCGAGGCGGCCGACCTGCCGATCACGCACCGCATCTTCGACGAGCACGGACGCTCCATGGCCGATTCCTGGACATCGGGCGGTGCCGCGTACGCCTGCTCGACGGTCGCCGGCTACCCCAACCTGTTCATCATGAACGGCCCGAACTCGGGCCTCGGCGCGGGCTCGATCATCTACATCGTCGAGTCGCAGATCCGCTACATCATCGGCGCCCTCGAGCACCTGCAGCAGGTGGGCGCCTCCACGATCGAGATCACGCAGGAGGCGCAGGACCGCTTCGTCGCGTCGGTGGACGAGCGCGCGCAGAACACGGTGTGGCTCAACGGCGGCTGCTACTCCTGGTACGTCGACCACCGGTACGGCCGCCTGACGACAGTCTGGCCCGACTTCATGCACAAGTTCCGTCGCGAGAGCGGCACCTTCCGGCCCGACGAGTACCTCATCGATGGCGAGCCGAGCCAGGATGCCCGCGTGCTCGAGGGGGTGTCGGCGTGAGCTGCGAGGTCAACATCTGGCGGCTGCGATGCTTCGCGGCGCTCGCCGAGGAGCTGCACTTCGGTCGCGCGGCCTCACGCCTGTTCATCACGCAGCCAGCCCTGTCGCTGCAGATCAAGCAGCTCGAGATCTCGCTCGGCTACGACGTCGTCACCCGAGCCCGCAGCGTCGCGCTCACCGCGAACGGTCGCCGGCTGCTGCCCTACGCCGCCCAGGTGCTGGCCGCGGCCGACGTGTTCGCCAACGCCGCCGCGGTGGGCGGCCGGCTGCACGCCGCATGACCGCCGCGCGCACCGTCACGCCGCAGCGCCTCCGCGAGTCGGTGCAGGCGATCCTGGTCGCGAACGGCTGCCACGAGGAGGTCGCGACGGTCGTGGCCGAGGGTCTCGTCGATGCCGACCTGCACGGGGTCGCGTCGCACGGCGTCTCCCGGCTCGGCCTCTACCTCGACCGGCTGCGCAGCGGCGCGATCGTCGGCCACGATGCCGCCCGGATCGTGCAGGAGTGGGGCACGGGCGCGATCATCGACGCCGGCCACAGCTTCGGCGCCTGGTCGGCCGCCCGCGCGACCGATCTCTGCATCGCCAAGGCGCGCGAGGCGGGCATGGCGATCGTCGTCGCCCGCGGCGCCGACCACTTCGGCCGCGCCGGCGCCTTCAGCGAGCGGATGGCGGCGGCCGGCATGGTCGGGATCGTCGCCGCGAACACCACGCCGCTCATGCCCGCCGTCGGCGGGGCGGAGGCGGTGATCGGCAACAACCCGCTCTCGATCGCGGCGCCCGGCAACGACGGCATCCCCGTCACCGACATGGCGCTCTCCGCCGTCGCGCTCGGCAAGATCATCGAGGCCGACCGTGCCGGCACCGAGATCCCGCCCACCTGGGCCACGGATGCGCAGGGCGCGCCGACGACGGATCCCGCGGCCGCGCGGCAGGGTCTGCTGCTGCCGGCCGGCGGGGCGAAGGGCTTCGGCCTGGCGTTCTTCATCGAGGTGCTGACCGGCATCCTCAGCGGCGGCGCCGTGGGCGGCGAGGTGCGCAGCCTCTACCAGGAGCGCGACCGGCCCAACGAGTGCTCGCACGTCTTCCTCGCCATCGACGCGTCGCGCTTCGATGGCACCGAGAAGGTCGCCGACCGTGTCGACCGCTTCGCCGCGCAGATCCGCGCGAGCGAGCGCGCGCCCGGCGTCGACGCGATCTTCGCGCCGGGCGACCTGGAGCGCGCCGCAGCCGCCCGCAACGCGGTGGAGCTCACGCTCTCGACGGCCACGGTGGACGAGCTGCAGGCGCTCGCCGCGCAGGCGGGCGTGCCCTCCCCGTTGGAGGCGGCAGCATGACGCTGCAGCGCATCGCGACCCCGGATGGTCGCGATCTGCTCGTGCGGCGGGGCGCCGGCGCGCTCGAGGTGCTGGGCGACTGGGACGAGGGCCGCATCCTGGAGGCGGTGCCGCAGCACGGCACAGAGCACCTCGACCCCGGCACCGCGAAGCCGCTGCCGTTCCTGCGGCACGGTGCCAAGATCCTGTGCGTCGGCCTCAACTACCGGCCGCACATCGAGGAGATGGGGCGCGAGGCGCCCGCGTACCCGACGCTGTTCGCGAAGTTCGTCGACTCCTGCGTCGGTCCGAGCGACGACATCGTGCGCCCGGCCGACGTGGATCAGCTCGACTGGGAGGGCGAGATCGCCCTCGTCATCGGCGGCCACCTGCGCCATGCCGCCGCTGACACCGGGGGCATCCTGGGTGTCAGCGCCTTGAACGATGTCACCTCGCGCGGTCACCAGTACCGCACGACGCAGTGGCTGCAGGGGAAGGCGCTCGACAGCCTCTCCCCCATGGGCTCCATCGTCGCGCCGCTCACCGACGACCTGGCGATCACGACGCGGGTCGACGGCGAGGTCGTGCAACGCGGCCGCATCGACGAGCTGGTCTTCGACGCGGCCGCGCTGGTGGCCTACGCCTCCGGCCTCGTCCGCCTGCGGCCGGGCGACGTGATCGCGACCGGCACGCCGGGCGGTGTCGGGCACAGCATGCAGCCGCCGCGCCATCTGCAGCCGGGCCAGCTGCTCGAGACCGAGCTCTCCGGCGTCGAGACGCTGCGCAACCGCATTCGCTGAGGCCGCGCCCGCCCGCGCGTCAGCGGGCACGAGTCAGCTCGTGCGGCTCAGCTCACCCGGCTCAGTTCGCGCGAGTCGTGAGGTAGGGATGCTCCGCGGCGAGCGCCCGGATCGCCCGGGAGATCTCGCGCACGCGCAGCAGCTCGCTGAGATCGCGCGGCACGACGAGCCAGTAGGTGCGGCTGATGCGCAGCTCGTCGGGCAGCACGCCGACGAGCTCGGGATCGGTGGCGCCGATGTAGGCCGGCAGCAGCGCCACGCCCAGGCCCGCGCGTGCCGCGCTGTGCTGGCCGGTGATGTTCGTGGTCTGCAGGCGAGCATGCGCCCGCGGCAGCAGCTCATCGAGGATCCGCAGCGGCACGACGTCGAGCATCGCGTCGACGTACCAGATGAGGTCGTGGTCGCGACGGAGCTCGTCGACCGACTCCGGCGTGCCACGACGGCCGAGATACTCGCGCGAGGCATAGCAGCGCAGCTCGTAGTCGGCGAGGTGCTGCACGGCCGCGGCGCGCGGCGAGGGCTGCTCGAGCGTCACCGCCACGTCGAAGTCGCGCGCCGTGATGAGGTCGTGGCTGGTCGCCGTGATCACCTCGAGCGAGAGGCCGCGGTAGGTGTCGAGCAGCGGGCGCAGGCCCGGCATGAGCACGTTGGCGCCGAAGCCGTCGGGCGCGAGGATGCGCGCGGCGCCGCTCAGCTCGCCGGCGCGCGACGCGACGGCCTCCATGGCGCGCGAGACGCTCGACTCGATCGCCTCCGCATGCGGCACCACGAGCCTGCCGGGCTCGGTGATGCGCCACCCCTGCGGGGTGCGGTCGAACACCCGCACGCCGAGCTCCTGCTCGAGTCGGCTGATGCGGCGGGAGACGGTCGTCTCATCGACCTGCAGCCGTGCCGCCGCCTCGCGCAGCCGACCGGTGCGTGCGACCTCCAGCAGGTAGCGCAGGTTCTCGGTGTCCATAGGAACAGTCTGCACTTCTGCAGTCGAATCTGCGGGATTAGCCGTTGACGCCTGCATCGGTGCATCGCAGAGTGGAGCCATCCACTTTCCCCCTCTCTGGGCCGATCACGAAGGCGTGTCACTGGTGAGCATCGACATCCACACCCCTCCCGTCCTCCGATTCGGCGCGGGCAGCGTCGGCAGCATCGGCGAGCTGCTCGCGACCATGGGCGTCGCGCGCCCGATCGTGGTGACCGACGGGTTCCTGGTCTCGGTCGGCGTGGCCGCGCAGGTCGCGGATGCGCTGCGCGCGTCGGGCCAGGAGCCCGCGGTCTTCGACGGCACGATCCCCGACCCCACGACCGACTCGCTGCAGGCGGGCCTGGACGCGATCAGCGCGCACGGCGCCGACAGCATCGTGGCGCTCGGCGGCGGCAGCCCGATCGACACCGCGAAGGCGCTCTCGGTGCTCGCGGTGCGCGGCGGCCACATGCGCGAGCTGAAGGCTCCGTTCCAGTTCACCGGCGAAGCGCTCCCCGTGATCGCCGTGCCCACGACCGCGGGCACGGGCTCCGAGGTGACGCAGTTCACGATCATCACCGACAGCGAGACGAACGAGAAGATGCTGTGCGCGGGCCCCGGCTATTTGCCGAAGGCCGCCGTGGTCGATTTCGAGCTGACGCTCTCGATGCCGCCGCGCCTGACCGCCGACACCGGCATCGACGCGCTCACGCACGCCATCGAGGCGTACGTGAGCCGCAAGGCCAACCCGGTCTCCGACACCTACGCGCTCGCCGCGATCGGCCGCATCGGCCGCTTCCTCCGCCGCGCCTACCGCGACGGCGCCGACCGCGTCGCCCGCGAGGAGATGATGACCGCGGCGACGCTCGCCGGCATGGCCTTCTCGAATGCGAGCGTCGCGCTCGTGCACGGCATGAGCCGACCGCTCGGCGCCCACTTCCAGATCGCCCACGGCATGGCCAACGCCATGCTGTTCGCCGAGATCACCGCGTTCTCGGTGCAGGACGCCGTGGAGCGCTACGCCACCTGCGCTCGCGAGCTGGGCGTCGCGAGCGCAGAGGACACCGACGCCGCCGCGGCCGACCGGCTGGTCGCCGAGCTGCGCGCGCTCGCGGTCGAGCTCGAGGTCCCGACGCCGGCCCTGCGCGGCATCGAGCGCGCCACCTGGGACGCGCTGGTGCCGGTGATGGCGCAGCAGGCACTGGCCTCCGGATCCCCCAACAACAACCCCCGCGTGCCGACGGCCGAACAGGTCGCGCAGCTGTACACGGCCATCTACGCCTGAGCGGTCTACGCCTGAGCGGTCTACGCCTGAGCCGTCTAGGCCTGAGCCGTCGACGCGTGACCCCGACATCCCACCGAGCAGGAGCATCCATGACCATCACCGAGCAGACCACCAAGACCACCAAGGTCCACCACTGGATCGGCGGCAAGGCGCACGAGAGCGCGAGCGGCCGCACCGCACCCGTCTACGACCCGGCGCGCGGCGTCGTCACGAAGCACGTCGCGCTCGCCGACGAGGCCGAGGCGCGGGCCGCGATCGAGGCGGCGCACGCGGCATTCCCCGCCTGGCGCGACCTGTCGATCGCCCGCAAGCAGGCGATCATGTTCCGCTTCCGCGAGCTGCTCAACGAGCGCAAGGGCGAGCTGGCCGAGATCATCACGAGCGAGCACGGCAAGGTCGTCTCGGATGCCGGCGGCGAGATCGCACGCGGCCTCGAGGTTGTGGAGCTCGCGACCGCGTTCCCCAACCTGCTCAAGGGCGCCTACAGCGAGAACGTCTCCACGGGAGTGGACGTCTTCTCGATCAAGCAGCCGCTCGGCGTCGTGGGCATCATCAGCCCCTTCAACTTCCCGGCGATGGTGCCGCTGTGGTTCTTCCCGGTCGCGATCGCCGCGGGCAACACCGTGGTGCTGAAGCCGAGCGAGAAGGATCCCTCTGCGGCGATGTGGATGGCCGAGCTGCTGCAGGAGGCGGGCCTGCCCGACGGCGTCTTCAACGTGCTGCATGGCGACAAGGTCGCGGTCGACGGCCTGCTGACGGCCCCCGAGGTGCAGGCACTGTCCTTCGTCGGCTCGACGCCCATCGCGCAGTACATCTATGAGACCGCCGCGCAGCACGGCAAGCGCGTGCAGGCACTCGGCGGCGCGAAGAACCACATGCTGGTGCTGCCGGATGCCGACCTCGACCTGGTCGCCGACGCCGCGGTCAACGCGGGCTTCGGCTCGGCCGGCGAGCGCTGCATGGCAGTCTCGGTCGTGCTGGCGATCGACTCGGTCGCGGATGCGCTGATCGAGAAGGTCAAGGAGCGGGTGTCGACGCTGCGCATCGGCGATGGCCGCCGCGGCACCGACATGGGGCCGCTCATCACCGAGGCGCACCGCGACAAGGTGGCCGGCTACATCGACATCGCCGTCGAGGATGGCGCGACGGTCGCGATCGACGGCCGCGGCATCGAGGTCGACGGCGACGCGGACGGCTTCTGGCTCGGCCCGACGCTGCTCGACAACGTGCCGACGACGTCGCGCGCCTACCGGGAGGAGATCTTCGGCCCGGTGCTCTCGATCGTGCGCATCGAGTCGTTCGAGGAGGGCGTCGAGCTCATCAACTCCGGCATCTTCGGCAACGGCACGGCGATCTTCACGAACGACGGCGGCGCTGCGCGCAAGTTCCAGAACGAGATCCAGGTGGGCATGGTGGGCGTCAACGTGCCGATCCCCGTGCCGGTCGCCTACCACTCGTTCGGCGGCTGGAAGCAGTCGCTGTTCGGATCCTCGAAGGCCTACGGCGCGGCCGGCTTCGAGTTCTTCACCCGCGAGAAGGCGATCACGCAGCGCTGGCTCGACCCCAGCCACGGCGGCCTCAACCTCGGCTTCCCCGAGAACTGAGCTCGGCATGCGCGTCGAGCAGCTGGCCGGTCGCGGCGCCGTCGTGACCGGCGGCGGCGGTGGCATCGGCCGGTCCATCGCGCTCTCGCTCGCGCAGCAGGGCATGGATGTCGTGCTGGCCGACATCGAGCTGGAGTCCGCGGAGCGCGTCCGGGACGAGATCCGCGGACTCGGGCGGCGCGCGATCGCGGTGCGCACCGACGTGTCGCAGCAGGCGGACGTCGAGGCGCTCGCCGACGCCAGCTTCGACGCCTTCGGCGACATCGCCGTGCTCGTGAACAACGCGGGCGTCACCTGGCGCCCGTATCGCGCGAGCTGGGATGCCTCGACCGATGACTTCGCCTGGATCATGGCGGTGAACTTCTGGGGCGTGCTGCACGGGCATCGCGCGTTCGCGCCGCGGATGGGCCGCTCCGGCTTGCCATCGCACATCGTGAACACGGCGTCGCGCGCGGTGCTGCAGCCCATCCCCGGCCACGCCGCCTATACGGCGTCGAAGGCGGCGGTCGACGGATTCTCGATGGCCGTGCGCGCCGAGTACGCGGCCGCCGGGCTGGACATCGGCGTGACGGTGCTCTTCCCCGGCCCCGTGCGCACCGACTTCGCCTCCAGCGAGCGGCTGCGCTCAGCCGATGAGCGAGCCGAGGCGCGCGGCGTCGTGCCGTGGACGACGTACACCGAGGGGCAGCCCTCGGACACCGGCGCGAGTGCGAGCGACGCGATCGACCCCGCGCTGGTCGGCCCCATGGTGGTGGACGCCATCGTGCACGACCGCGCGTACGTGCTGACGCATCCGCTCCCCTCGCACGTGACGGAGCGCGCGCGCATGCTCGCCGAGGCGGCAGCCACCCGCTGACCCGCGCGCCCGCCCAGCCCCGCGCAGCCCGCCAGCCCGCCCGCCCGCGCGTGTCAGGTTGTTGCTGAGTTCGGGCCGCGACAGTGCAACAACCTGACACGCGCGCGCCGGATGGGCGGGCGGAGCGAGCGAGGGGGCGCGGTGAGCGGGGTTGCGGCGCGCGCCTCGTCAGCCGACGATCAGCGTCCGGACGATGACGAAGGCGGAGACGATGGCCGCGGCGATGGCGGCCTGCACCAGCAGGTGGCGCTCGACCCGCTTGTCGCGCTCGATCTCCTGCTGCTCCGCCTCGAAGTCGAGCCCGCTCATGCCATCACCCGTCCTGTCTTCTCGGTCTTGTCCCAGACCATCGCAGCCCCCTGCGCCTCCTTGACGTAGGAGTCGAAGGTGATGGCGACGAGGATCGGCCCGTAGCCGAGCAGGTAGACGGTCATGGCCATCAGCCACTCTGGTGCGTTCGCCTCGTCGAGCTTCTTCACTCCCCAGGCGCCCAGGATGCACAGCGAGATCCACGCATAGATCGCGATGTACCAGATGTCGATGCCGGTCTCGGTCATCCGCAGGCCGAACAGCGAGGGCACCAGCTCGGTGAACAAGCCGGGGAAGAACGCTGAGAGCACGACGATCGTGAACAGCACACCGGGGAAGAGCACGACCTCGCGCCACGCGGTGCGCGTGATGCCGGGGTCGAGCATCGCGGCGAGCGTGATCGTGTAGATGCTGGCCGCGCCGACGACGATCCACATGGATCGGAAGATGAACTCCGAGATCGGCGACTCCATCACGTAGAGCGAGATCAGCCCGATGGACGCCATGATCATGAACACCGGCAGCAGGTAGATGCCGAACCAGGCGAGCCCGAAGAAGATCGAGCCCAGCCGGTGCTCGCTCGAGGGCCGGAACCAGATGTCGCGGTAGCGCTTGGTGATCTGCACGTTGCCGCGCGCCCAGCGCAGCCGCTGCTTCCAGAGCGCGCCGACCCGCTGCGGCTCCTCGGCCAGCACCACCGCGAGCGGCTCGAACACGACGCGCTTGCCGGAAAGCTGGGTCTCGAAGGTCGTCACCGTGTCCTCGGCGAGCGAGCTCGTGTCGATCGCGCCGCCGAGATCCTCGATGTTGCGCCGCGTGTGCAGCTGCGCGCCGCCCGCCAGGCAAGTGATGGCGCCGCCCACGTTCTGCGCGCGGCGGCTGCCGAGCTGGCCGAGGACGTACTCGAAGGAGACGAAGCGGCTGAGGTAGTTCTTGTCGGCGCTGCCCTCGCGGATGTAGGCGGTCACGGCGCCCACCTCGGGGTCGGCGAGGTGGCGCGTCATCTTGCGCAGCGAGTCCGGCAGGTAGATGACGTCGGCGTCCATGATGAGGAGCGCCTCCATCCAGTCGTCGGCCATGACGTGGCGGATGCCGTGGTTGAGGGTGTGCGACTTGCCCTCGCCCCCGACCTCCCGGCGCAGGTGGAAGACGGCACCCGGGTACTGCAGCGCCTTCGCCTGCACGACCTGGGGGGTGTCGTCGGTGGAGGCGTCGTCGACGACGTAGATGCGCAGGCGCCCGTCGGGATACTCGAGCCGCATGAGTCGGTCGATCGACTCGGCCAGCACGGCCCCTTCGTTCCAGGCGGGCACGATCACGGCGACGCGCGGGCTCGTCGGTGCGCTGCGCTTGAGGTGGTTGACGAATCCGTGCACGGGCACCAGCAGGAACTGGCTCGCCATCACGAACGCGGGCACCGCGCCGATGAGCACCATGGCGACGAGCACCACCACGAGCACCGTTTCACCGATGTTCAGCCACTCCGCACCGGTCATGCTGCTTCCTCCAGGATCGCGGCGACCCGCTCGTAGCGCCCGATGTCGTCGGCCGTGTGGCTGTCGGTGGATGCGACGAGGGCTGCGCCTGCGGTCCGTGCGGCGCGCACGGCGCGCGGGCTCGGGCATCCCCACTTCTCGTTGACCTCGATGCGGGTGCCGGTGCGCGCGGCCGCCTCGGCCCATGCGCGCAGCAGCTCGTCGTCGATGTCGCGCTCGTCGAGCCCGATCTTCGGCAGGATCGAGAACGGATGCGCGAGCTGCGCGCCGCCTCCGGCGCGCTCCATGGCGGCGATGGTGGCACCGACCAGCGTGGCGACCGCATCGGCGGCGCTCAGGCCGTCGGCGAGTGCGGCAGCGGTGCGCGACGGGCTCCACGGCCCGTCCGGACCCGGGAACTGGTGGTCGGCGATCACGATGCCGTCGATGCCGCCGGGCCCGACGACCAGGTCGGCCGGGATGTCGAGGGTGCCCGACGCATCGAGGATCTTCGCCTCGACGCCGGTACGGACGGTCAGCGTGGGCGGCACGTCGAGCGCGCGCACGGCGGCGAGGAACTCCGGCACCCAGGTGGTGTCGACGCGCACGTGGTCGATCAGGCGGATCTCCCGCAGGCCGCGCGCGACGGCCGCGGCGACGTTCTCGGCGAGCGTGCTCTCGGCGTCGTCGGAGAAGGTCGAGTGGATGTGCCAGTCGCCGGCGAGCTCCGGGTGCGTCATCGCACGGCCTCGGTCCCGGCCAGGATCTCGCTGGTCGCGACGAACACGTCCTCCAGGTAGCGGACGTTCGCGATCTCTGCGAACGGCACGCGCTCTGGTACCGGGCGGCCGAGCGCGAGGTCGATGGCGAGCGACGGCATGTCGACACCAGCTGCGATCGTCAGGGGCATCGAGCCGGGGAAGCGCGGGTTGATCTCGAGCAGCGCCGGCTCGCCGGTGGTGGCGTAGCGCAGCTGCACGTTGCAGACGCCGACGATCCCGGCGGCCGCGGCGCAGGCCTCGGCCGTGCGCTCCAGCTCGTCGCGGTGCACGGTGCGGCCGGCGATCGCGATCCCGGAGTCGACGCGCGCGCGCAGGCGCGGCACGGCGGCGATCGCGGTGCCGTCGGCGCCCATGAGCACGTCGACCGAGAACTCCTCGCCGGGCAGGTTCTCCTGGATGATCCAGGCGTCATCGCGCGGCTCCGCCTCGAGTGCGGCGCGGTCGTCGACCAGGTGCACCCCGCGCGAGCCGGCGCCGCTGCGCGGCTTCACGATCACCGGGAAGGTCCAGTCGACGGCCACGCCCGCGTCGTCGAGCACCGCGGTCTGCGGCACGCGCGCGTGCGGGGCGCACGCCTGCACGAGCAGCCACTTGTCGAGGCAGGTGCGCAGCGCGGCCTCGGACGGCGCCGCCAGCACGGCCCCGAGCGCATCCCGCTCGGCGCTCAGCGGCACGAGCTCGACGTCGACGGTCGAGACGACCACGTCGATCCCATCGACGGCGACGAGCGCGCTGACAGCATCCACGAATCCGGGGGCCTTGCCCGGCGGCACGATGCGCCGATGCTCGGCGTCGACCAGGTAGAGGCCGCTCGCCCAGCCGTCCATGTCGGCGGCGAAGACCTCCAGGTCACCGCGCTGCAACAGGGAGCGGATGACGGCGACGCCGGCTGCTCCGCCCGCTCCGGTTACGAGCACTCGGGTCGTCATGGTCGTTCTCCACTGGTCGTCTCGAATGCGCCGCCGAGCTGGTCGCGGCCGCGGTGTGCGTGCTCCGACGCAGCCTCGATACCGCGCGCATCGCGGATCATCTCGAGCGGCTCGACGTGCGTGCCGGTGCCGAAGCGCGACCAATAGCGTGCGGTTGCCCGCACCAGGTCGGGTGCGAGGTAGTTGCGGATGCCGCTCTGCGACGCGAAGCTCTCCAGCAGCCGGAGCTTCGCATCGACGTAGCCGTCGATCGAGACGAAGCGGGTCGGCGCGAACCCGATGGTCGCGGATGGGCTCTGGTAGCAGCCGACCTGGGCCACGTTGCGCGTCGCGACCATGGCGGCTTCGTGCACGGCGCGGTGATCCTGGTGCCGGTCGTTGCGGGAGTGCACGTAGACCGTCGTCGGCAGCACTTCGGCGACCACACGCTCGATGATGCCGACGGTCGGGTCGGAGTTCGAGATGGCGGTGTCGGTCAGATCCTTCAGGAACAGTCGCGCGCCCAGCAGCTCGGCTGCCGCGAGCGACTCGTGCTGCCGGTCGTCGGCGCTGCCGCCGCGCGCCCCGCGGGAGAGCGTGAGGATCGTGATCGGGTCGCCCGCCGCCGCGTGTGCGGCCAGTGTGCCGCCGACGCCGATCTCGACGTCATCCGGGTGCGCGCCGATGGCCAGCACCGATCGCGCGACGCGCGCTGCCCGCTTGCGCCGGGCCGCGAGGCCGAGGCGTTCGACCGCGGCGATCAGGTCGGCCGATGACAGCGGCTTCTGCAGGAATTCGTCGGCGCCGGCGCGCAGGGCGGTCACCGCATACGTGACCGAGCCGTGCGCGGTCATCAGGATGATGGGCAAGTGCGGGTCGAGGTCGCGAGCGGTGGTGATCAGGTCGAGGCCGCTGCCGCCGGGCATCTCGATGTCGGTGACGACCACATCGGGCGCGAACTCGCGCATCTCCTCGACGAAGCCGACGACGCTCGGCATCCGTCGCACCTCGCAGCCGAGCCGTCGCTCGAGCACGGTCACCACGAGCATGGCGACGTCGTCGTCGTCCTCCAGGACGAGGACGCGGAGCGGGGGAGACGTCATTTGTAGCCAGGCTACCGGTTCAAATCTGCGCAATCCGCTATATTTCCGACCCTGTCTCGCCCTGAAGCCCCCTCCTGTGCGGCGCGTGTCAACTTGTTGCAGTTCTGCGGCGCAGGGACAGCAACAACCTGACACGCGTCGGCTGGCCCCGCGGGGGCGGGGCGGGGGGGGCGGCTAGGCGTAGTGGGCGGCGAGGCGGCGCAGGCCCTCGTCGATCGTGACCGTCGGCGCCCAGTCGAGCGCGGCGCGCGTCTCGCGCTGGTCGAACCAGTGCGCGGTCGAGAGCTGCTCGGCGAGGAAGCGCGTCATGGGCGGCTCGTCGCTGCCCGGGCGGATCGCCCAGACGCGCTCGACGGCCGAGCCGGCCGCGCGCGCGAGACCGGCGGGGATGCTGCGGCGCGGCACCGGCACGCCTGCGGCCAGGCAGATGCCCGCGAGGATGTCGGCGACCGGCCGGGGCTCGCCGTTGGTGACGACGTAGGCCTTGCCGTGGGCGGCATCCGCTCGGTGCAGTGCGGCGACGATCGCGCTGGCCGCGTTGTCGACGTAGGTGGTGTCGATGAGTGCGCGTCCGCCGCTCAGCAGCGGCACGCGGCCGCGCCGGGCGCGCTCCACGACGCGCTCGATGAGCTGCGTGTCGCCCGGACCCCAGACGATGTGCGGGCGCACGGCCAGCACGTGCATGGTCTCGGTGTCGCGCTCGAGCGCGAGCAGCTCGGCGGCGGCCTTGGTGCGGGCGTAGTCGCCGCGCGCGTGCTCGGGCGATGCGGGCTCGGCGCCCACGCCCGCGAGCGACGAGCCGGTGTGCGCGACCGAGGGCGAGGAGACCTGCACGAAGCGCGCGACGCCCGCACGCTCGGCGGCATCCAGCAGCGTGCGCGTGCCCTCGACGTTCACGCGGCGGAAGTCGTCGGGGTCGCCCGCGAGCGACACCTTCGCCGCGAGGTGCACGACGCCCTCGACGCCCTCCATGGCGAGCGCCACGTGCGTCGGGTCGGCGACCGAGCCCAGCACATCCGTCGCGCCTGGCACGCTCGAGGGGCGCCGCTGCAGCGTGCGCACCTCGTGGCCGGCGTCGACGAGCGCCGCCGCGACGGCGCGGCCGAGGAAGCCGGAGGCGCCGGTTGCGAGCACCCTCACCGGCGGCTCCCGGTGCTGCTCGAGCGCGTGATCACGGCTTGCCCGCCCGCTCGCCGGCGAGCATCCGCTCGGCCCACTCGGAGAGGCGCGACCGGTCGATCTTGGAGTTGTGGCGGATGTCGGTGGGCAGCTGCGGCACGACGAGCACCGCCGCGAGCGGCGCCCGCGAGCGCTCGCGTGCGGCGGCGGTCAGCTGCGGGTCGGCGAGCCCGGGGCGCGCCTGCGGGCGAGAGCCGTCGGCGGCGGGCTCGATCACCGCGACCGCCTGCCGCAGCCCGTGCGGGCCGATGCCGACGACCGCCGCCCGGCGCACGCCGTCGACCACCTCGAGATCCTGCTCGGGGCCGACGGGCGCGACCGGGCCGTCGGCGGTGACGATCACGTGCTGGATGCGGCCCTCGACCCAGAGGCGGCCGTGCTCGTCGAGGTGGCCGATGTCGCCGGTGCGGTGCCAGCGGGCGGTGGGGGCGGTCTGGTCTCGTGACGCGCGCGCCTGCGGCGCACGCTCCTCGACCGGCGAGAGTGACTCCGTGTCGCGCGTTGCGGCGCGGTCGGTGAGGTAGAGGCGGTCGTAGCGCTGCTTGAGGTGCGGGGCCGAGATGATGACCTCGCCGAGCACGCCGGGGGTCGCGCTCGGCTCCCCCGTCGCGCGGCCGTCCGCGTCAAGAGCGCTGACGAGCACGCGGTTGGCGCCGATCGGCGTGCCGACGCAGACACCGGCATCCGGAGCCTCGGCCGCCGCGCGCACGCCGTCGAGCGTGATGTCGGCGACCAGCAGGCACTCGGTCATGCCGTAGGGGGTGTGCGGGGTGGCGTTGGGCATCAGCTCGGCGACGGCGGTGAGCATGGCCGCGCTGATCGGCGCGCCGGTGGAGAGGAAGGTGCGCACGCGCTCGAGTGCGCGGCGGTCGTCGGCGGTGAGCGCATCCGCCGTCTCGACCACGTTGAGGATCGCGGCGGGCGAGAGGAAGACAATGCCCGCCACCGACGCGCGCACCGCATCGGCGACCGCTCTGGCGGTGAGCGTGCGCGGCGCGGAGACATCCATGTCGGGTGTGGCCGAGCGGGTGCCGAGCGCCGGGCCGAGGAGCGCGAACGGCGCGAAGCCGGTGACGAGCCCGATCTCGGGCGAGATGTCGAGGTGGGCGGCGAGCACGTCGCGCAGGGCGCTCAGCTGCCCGTGGCGGTAGACGACGCCCTTCGCGGGACCGGTGGAGCCGGAGGTGAAGAGGATCGCGGCCTCGTCGTCGGGGCCGGGCTGCTCGGGGTCGGGCTGCTCGGAGTCGGGGACGCCACGCCCCAGCTCGGCGACATCGGCGAGGCTGCGCGAGACGCCGAGCGCCGCGGCTGCGACGCGCGGCAGCCGTTCGGCGGAGATGCGGGTTCCCGGCCAGCCGAGCGCGCGGGCGGCGGTGAGGCCGAGGCGCTCGCCGATGACGACGTCGGGCCAGGAGCCGCGCACGGCGCGAGTGAGGCCGCGGATGCCGAGGCCTGCGTCGGCGACCACCACGACGGCGCCGATGCGGAGGCAGGCGTAGAGGACGGCGGTGAGCGTCGGACCGGGCTGCAGGAGGAGCGAGACGCGGTCGCCCTTGCGGATGCCCGTGGCGTGCAGGCCGGCGGCGAGCTCGCGCACGCGGGTGTCGAGCTGCCGCCAACTGACGCGGCGCTGGCCGCCGCCGCGCGCGGCCATGTCGATGACGGCGACGGCGGCGTCGCCGGCGCGCTGGTCGAGGCCGTGCCAGAGGGGGGTGAAGGGGGCTCTGGTCTCGTGACGCGCGTCGGCTTCGCCGATGCCCTCCTCGACCGACGGGGTGAGGGCGGGGTGGGCGGCTTGGTCTCGTGACGCCGCCTTCGGCGGCTCCTCGACCGGCGAGGTGGGCGAGTGGGCGAGCCAGTCGAGGACGGCGGGGGCGTAGGGGCGGTCCTCGGCGATGAGGTGGCTGGCGCCCTCGAAGCGGTGCACGTCGGCGTGCGGCATCCGGTCGATGAGGTCATCCAGGTAGCGGTCGCCGAAGACCGGGTCACTCGGCCCCCACAGCAGCAGCGCGGGCACGGTCAGCGCGGCGACACCGGCGTTGATGCGCTTGAGCTCGGCGAAGCTCTCGTGCTGCGCGTCGACGGGGATGTCGGCGACGAAGCCGCCGATGCCCTGGCGCCGCGATGCGGAGCCGTACGGCGCGCGGAACGCGGCCTGCACCTCGGGCTCGAGCGACGGCGACGCGAGCGCCAGCGTGGTGTCGAGGAAGCCGCTGGTCGCGACCGTCGCCGCGCTCAGCACCCCGCGAGCGCCCGCGAGTCGCAGCGGTGCCGGGATCGGGGTGCCCTCCGGGTGGTGCACGGCGGTGTTCAGCAGCGCGACGCCCGCGAGCGACTCCGGATGGTCGATCGCCCAGCCGAGCGAGATGACGCCGCCCCAGTCGTGCCCGAGCGTGACGACCGGGCCGTGGAGATCCAGCGCATCCGTGAACGCCGACAGGTCGGCGACGCGCTGCGCGAGCGTGCGGTGCCGACGGGCGCCGACGGCGAGCTTCGTGCGCTCAGAGAAGCCCATCTCGAGCTGGTCGACCGCGACCACGCGCCAGGCGGTCTCCCCCGCGGCCGCGCGCCGCAGCGACTCGGCGGCGATGCGGCGCCACAGGTATGACCAGGTGGGGTTGCCGTGCACGGCCAGGATCGTGCCGGCCGCCTCCACGCCGAGCTGCGCCAGCGCATCCGCAGTGTCGAGGCAGTGCCACTCGCGCGTGCGTTCCGCGTCGAGGCCGCGCCCGGGCACCTGGACGAGGCGGCTCCACGCCGGGTCGAGACCGGGCAGGTCGCTCGGCGGCAGCGACGCAGCGGCGCCGGCGGGCGCCGCCGCAGACGGCGAGGCCAGCGCTGTCACCAGGCGAGCTCCATCATGGCGGTGTTGAGCCCGGAGCCGACGCCCATGAGCAGCACGCGGTCGCCCTTCTTGAGCCGCTCCTGCTCCTCCACGAGCGTGATCGGGATCGACGCGGGGCCGACGTTGCCGAAGCGCGGGAAGGTCGTCGGCACGCGGGCGGGATCGAGGCCGGCCGCCTTCACGATCGCGTTGGTGTGCACGGAGGAGACCTGATGGGTGATGTAGCGATCCATGGAGGACCAGTTCCACTCCGGCGCCGATTCCTTCCACGCCGAGACCACGAGGTCGAGGCCGCCCTTCAGCAGCGCCTTCGCGTTCGTGTACATGCCCTCGGCGCTGCCGACGCACAGGTCGTGCCACTGGGTGGCGGCGCGCGTGACGCCGCCCAGGATCCGGTGGCCGTCGGGGTGCAGGTCGGTGCGGCCGAGCACGGCGGCGGCCGAGCCGGAGCCGAGCGTGAGGGTGGCGAACTCGCTCAGGAAGTCGGAGCGGTCGATGTCGCTGCCGAGCAGGCGGTCGATCGTGTTGACCTGGATGTCGTCGGCGTCCTCACCGTTGACGACGATCGCGTAGTCGATCTGGCCCGACTCGATCATGCCCCCGGCGAGGCTCATGCCGTTGACGAAGCCGAGGCAGGCGTTCGCGACGTCGAAGTTGATGGCGCTGGTCGGCAGGCCGAGCTCGTGGTGGAGGCGCACGGCGACCGAGGGCTCGAGGTGCTTGCGCGTGACCGAGGTGTTGATGAGCAGGCCCACCTCCGAGGCGTCGACGCCGGCCTCGGCGAGCGCGCGCCTGCCCGCCTCCACGGTGGCGTCGTCGGCGGATTCGCCGTCGGCCCAATTGCGGCGCTCGTCGACGCCCGCGACGCGGCGCAGCAGGCCACTCTTGAGCCGCAGGCGCGAGAGTGCGTCGCCCAGTCGCTCCTCGATGTCGATCGAGGTCGTCACCCTGCTCGGCAGCGTGCTCGCGACCGACAGCAGCGAGACGTTCTCGAACCGCGTGGTCGCGTTGCCAGCCACAGAACCTCCGTCGCGAGCCAGTATCGGGAAAGGGCCCGTCGTTCAGCGTAACGAGTGCGCCTATGACCCAGGTGGATGTGCAGCGTGGATCTGCGGCCCGCGTCACAACCGGCGCCGGGTCGGCATCTCGTCGACGGTGACCATCTCGGGCGCGGACGCCGGCGCCCCCTCCAGGTGCCGCGCGAGTCTGGCCGCCCACGGGCTTGCCGTGGCGCCGTGCGCGAAGACACTGACGAGGATGGTCCACACCGCCACCGAGAAGACGGTGTCGCCGACCGCGCCGCTCAGCTGCTCGGCCACCATGAGCGCGAACAGGATGGATGCGAGACCACGGGGTCCGAACCACCCGATGAACAGCCGCGTCTGGGTGCGAGTCCCAGACCAGGCGAGCGCGAGCAGCACCGGCAGCATCCGCACGACGGTCAACGAGAGCACCACGTAGAGCGCGATCTGCCAGGTCAGCGATCCGAGCACCTGGGTGGCCAGCACTGCACCGAACACGAGGAACGTCACCGCCTCCAGCAGCTGCCCTTCGTCCTCGGTGAAGTCCTGCACATGCTCGCTCTGCTCGCGCGCAACATGACCGAATGCGAGCCCGGCGACGAACGCAGCGACGAATCCGTTGCCGCCGACCACGCCGGCGGTTGTGAACGCTGCGACCGCGATGGCGATGGCGGCCAGCTGCCGGTAGACGCCCGCGACCTGGCCGGCGCGAGCGAGACGGTCGAGCAACCACCCGCCGAGCAGGCCGACCAGGAGGCCGGCAAGGATCCCGAAGCCGATCTGCTGCGCGGCGAAGAGACCCCAGTTGTCCATGCCCGAGCCCGTCTCGGTCGCCGCGATCGCGAGCAGCACCGTGACCACCGGCACCATGATCCCGTCGTTGAGGCCGCTCTCCACGTTGAGCGTCTGCCGGATGCGCACCGGCAGCCGCTTGTCGCTCACGACGGCCTGCCCGAGGGCCGCGTCGGTCGGGGCGAGCACGGCAGCGATGAGCGCGGCCTCGATGATCGTGAGCCGCTCGAAGAGGACGACGGCGGCGAGCGTGCCGAGGAGGATCGTCAGCGGGAGACCGATGCCCAGCAGCCGCGCGGGGAGAGCCATCTGACGCCGCAGCGCTCGCAGATCGATGCGCACCGCGTCGGTGAAGAGCACCAGCACGAGCGTTGCCTCGACGAGCAGCGAGACCGCCTCGCCCTCCAGATCGAGGCGGAACCACTCGCCGCCGACGAGACCCAGCAGCACGCCCACGCCCGTGAACACCATCGGGGCTGTCACCGGCGACATGGAGAGCCGCCCCGACACCATGGCGAAGGCGAACACGACGATCGAGATGATCAGGAGCTCTGACATGGCTTCCTCCGCTACTCTCCCGGCCCGCCGCAGCGGACCACGATCCCGCTCTGCGACTCTTCCACACCGGCCTGCTGGCGTCAGTCGTCGCCCTGGAGCGCAGCGAATCACCCCCGCCTCGCACGGTCCGACCGCGCGAGCGCTGCGGTCACCGGCGTCTTCGCCCATGGCGGATACCGCGCGGCGCGCACTCAGGTTGGAGAGTGCGATAATGGGGTACGAGAGCGACCTCGCTGCAGCGCCTCCTCACCCCATCAATCCAACGGCGGATGCCTCGCGCTCCGTCGCGCGCGCATCCGTCTCACACGACGAGAGCATCAACATGAGCAACACCGGAACCATCGACCAGGTCACCCCCGCAACCGAGGCCGGCGCAACGACCGAGGCGCCGAAGCAGGCGCCCGCCCGCACCGCACGCCGCTGGCCGTGGATCGCCGCGCTGGTCGTGGTGGCCGGTCTCGGTGCCGCCGGCACCGGCATCGCCGCTGCATCCGCGGCCGACGCGCAGGCACAGCTCGCCGCGCTGCAGGAGGAGCACGGCGACCTCGAGACCCGTGCGGGCATCGCGCAGAGCAGCCTCGACCTGATGCGCGAGAACCGCGACCGCCTCGAGCTGCAGCTCGAGGAGCTGCAGGCGCAGATGGACGAGCTGCAGGCCTCCAACTAAGGCTGCACGTCACTGGTGCCGCTCGGCCAATAGGCTCAGGCCATGGCCGAGCGCACCACCTATCTCCTCGTCGACGGCGAGAACATCGATGCGACGCTCGGCGTCTCGATCCTCGACCGGCGCCCCGAGCCGCATGAGCGGCCGCGCTGGAACAAGGTGCTCACCTTCGCCGAGCAGGAGTGGCAGCAGCCGGTCAAGGGGCTGTTCTTCCTCGCGGTGACCAACGAGCTGCCGGCATCGTTCGTGCAGGCGCTCATCGCGATGGGCTACCGGCCGGTGCCGCTGAGCGGTGACGGCAAGGTCGTCGACATCGCCATCCAGCGCACGGCGGAGGCGCTCGTCGAGCGCGACGCCGACGTCATGCTGCTCAGTCACGACCGCGACTTCGTGCCGCAGCTCGAACGCCTGGCTGAGGACGAGAACCGCCGCGTCGGCATCCTCGGCTTCGGCGAGTTCATGGCGGCCAGCCTGCGCGAGGTGCCGGGGGCCGAGTTCTTCGACCTCGAGTACGACGTCGCGGCGTTCACCAGCCGCCTGCCGCGCGTGCGGGTCATCCCGATCGACGAGTTCGACCCGCTCGAGTTCCTCTAGCGGTCGCGCGAGGGCGGCGCGACCGACTCCCGGACGATCAGGTTCTGATCGAGCACCACCGTGATCGCAGCATCGTTCGACCCGTGGATGCGCCGGATCAGCAGCCGCGCCGCTTCCGCGCCGATCTCGTGGATCGGCTGCGCCATCACCGTGATGCCTGGCGTCGCGACCTCTGTCCAATCCGCGTTGTCGAATGCGACGAGCGAGAGATCGGTCGGGATGCGCAGCCCGAGTTCGCGTGCCGCACGGAAGACGCCGAGCGCGACCAGGCTGTCGGAGGCGACCACCGCCGTGACGGCGTCGCGACCGGTCAGCAGCCGTCGCGCGAGCGACTCTACGCCTTCTGCTCGCGCGTTCAGATGCACGAAGGCCTCGGGTTGCGAGACGCCCGCCGCCGCGAGTGCATCGGTGAAGCCTTCCACGCGCTCAGCCACCGGCGACGAGTACAGCGGGTCGGAGCCATCGAAGGCGGTTGCGTGCGCAAGCGTGGAGACGAACGCGATCCGTCGATGGCCCGCATCGACCAGCAGTGCGGTGAGGTCTCGCGCCCCACTGCGGTTCGCCGCGATGACGGTGTCGACACCGAGCTCGGGGACGGCCCGATCGAACAGCACCAACGGTCTGCCCGACTCGATGATCGGGCGCAGGTTCTGCGTCGCCAGCGATGATGCCGCGGCGACCAGCAAGCCATCCACACGCTTCGCGAGCTGCACGCCGATCGCCTTCGCCTCGATCTCGGCGTCCTCGTCGGAGTTGGAGAGGATGAGGTCATACCCGGCTTCTCGCGCGACGTCGGCTGCGCCCCGGGTCGCGCGCGCGAAGAAGATGTTCTCGATGTCGCCGACGACGATGCCGATGGTGTTCGACCGGCCCGTGCTCATGGTGCGTGCGAGCGCATTCGGGCGGTAGCCCAGCCGATCCGCAGCCGCCAGCACGCGATCGCGCACGGCGTCGCTCACGGCTCCGTAGTCACCGAGCGCCCGCGCAGCCGTCGCCTTCGAGACAGCCGCGGCAGATGCGACGTCAGCCACGGTGGCCTCGCGGCGGCTCGCAGCCTCAGCGTGGGGTTCGGGCACCCGTCCTCCAAAGATCGTGTTGACGTCTCATCACATCGTCGCGTACTGTCGCTCCCAGCAACTGAGACCGGTCTCAACGTACGGGACTGAGACCGGTCTCAGCAAGCCTTCCCCGAATCCGATCACGCTCCAACGACTGCAGCACCATCGAGAGGACCACCATGAAGTTCCGCACCACCTTCCGCCGCACGGCGGCCGTCACTGTCGCCGCCACGGCGGCGCTCGTCCTGGCCGCCTGCTCTGGCGGCACCGCCCCCGCGGCCGATACCGCTGACGCTGTCGACGACAACCCCTACGGCCTCATCACGCCGGGCCAGATCCGCGTCGCAAGCCTTGGCGACGCCCGCCCCTACACCTTCACCGATGAGTCGGGCGAGTTCACCGGCTTCGACGTCGAGCTGTTCACCGACGTCGCGGAGCGCATCGGCATCGACGATGTCGTCTTCACGGGTCAGGACTTCTCGGGTCTGCTCGCCGCGGTCGCGAACGGCCAGTTCGACGTGGGCGTCGCCGCGATCGGCATCACCGAGGAGCGCCAGCAGACGGTCGACTTCTCCGACGGCTACCTCGCGGGCTACCTCACGGTGATGGCGAGCCCCGACGCCGGCATCAGCGATGTCGAGGACCTGGCCGGCATGCGTCTCGGCGTCGTGCAGGGCACGCTGCAGGAGGCGTACGCGGTCGAGCACTTCACCGACACCGAGCTGGTTCGCTTCCCCGACAACAACACCGCGATCTCCGGCGTCAACTCGGGCTCCATCAACGCGACGTTCCTCGACTACGAGGCGGCAAAGGTGTACGCGGAGCAGTACGGGCTCGTGAACTCGATCGACATCCCGTCGTTCGACGCTCCTGCTGGCTTCGCGATCGCGAAGGACAACCCGGCGTTCCAGGAGGCCCTCAACGAGGCACTCGCCGCAGCCATGGAGGACGGCACCTGGAAGGAGCTCTACCAGGAGTGGTTCCCGGGCTCCCCGATGCCCGAGCAGTACCTGCCCTCCGGCGAGCAGTCCGAATAATCCCGCCGTCGGCGACCGGCGCGGGGCATCCACCTCACGCCGGTCGCCGCCCACCGGATGGAGCACACCATGAACTGGCTCGACAACCTCGTCAGGACGTTCCTCGACTTCGGCGCAATGTGGCAGGTCCTGCCGCAGATGCTCGGCACCGGGCTCGTCAACACCCTCATCATCTCGATCGCCGCGACCGTCATCGGCGTCGTGCTCGGCATGATCGTCGCGATCATGGGCATCTCGCCCTCGCGATGGCTGCGCGTCCCGGCGCGCGTCTACACCGACATCTTCCGCGGCCTGCCGGCGATCCTCACCATCCTGCTCATCGGGCAGGGCTTCGCCCGCGTCAGCCAGGAGTTCTTCGGCCCGTCGCCCTACCCGCTCGGCATCCTCGCGCTCAGCCTGATCGCGAGCGCCTACATCGGCGAGATCTTCCGCGCCGGCATCCAGAGCGTCGACCGCGGCCAGCTGGAAGCCTGCCGCGCGCTCGGCATGAGCTACGGCTCGGCGATGCGCCTGGTGGTCGTGCCGCAGGGCATCCGCCGCGTACTTCCCGCGCTCGTCAACCAGTTCATCGCGATCGTCAAGGATTCCAGCCTCGTCTACTTCCTCGGCCTGCTCGCCTCGGAACGCGAGCTGTTCCGCGTGGGGCAGGACGCGGCCGTGCTGACCGGCAACCTGTCGCCGCTCGTGCTCGCCGGCATCTTCTACCTGGTGATCACCGTTCCGCTCACCCACCTCGTCAACTACTTCGACGACCGCTTCCGCACCGGGCGCCGCAAGGCGGCCCCGCCGAAGAGCGGCCTCGACGAGGTGGAGGACTTCTCGCCCAGCCCGGCGCTCACCCACGGGAGCAACACATGACCTACACCACGCCCGTGCCCATCACCGATGGCCACCACTACACCGGCTCGAGCCTTGAGCTGCGCCACCTGAGCATGGCGTACGGCGAGATCGAGGTGCTGCGCGGCGTGAGCCTCGCAGTTCCTCCCGGCACCACCACCTGCATCATCGGCCCGTCGGGGTCGGGCAAGTCGACGCTGCTGCGCGGCGTCAACCGCCTGCACGAGCCGAAGTCGGGTGATGTGCTGCTCGCAGACGAGAGCGTGCTGAACCAGAAGCCCGATGAGATTCGTCGGCGCATCGGCCTGGTCTTCCAGCACTTCAACCTCTTCCCCGACCACAGCGCCCTCGAGAACGTGGCGCTCGCGCTGCGCAATGTGAAGCGGATGTCGAAGGCGGAAGCGCAGCGCATCGCGCGCGAGCGGCTCGAGGAGGTCGGGCTCGGCGAGCGCGCCGATCACCGACCGCGCGATCTCTCCGGCGGTCAGCAGCAGCGCGTGGCGATCGCCCGTGCGCTGGCGATGGATCCCGAGGTCATGCTCTTCGACGAAGTCACGAGCGCGCTCGACCCCGAGCTCGTCAAGGGCGTGCTGAACCTGATGGCACAGCTGGCCCAGCGCGGCATGACCATGCTCGTCGTCACGCACGAGATGGGCTTCGCGCACAAGGTCGCCGACCAGGTCGTCTTCATGGATGAGGGCAAGGTCGTCGAGGCCGGGCCGCCCAACGAGCTGTTCGAGAATCCGCAGAGCGTCCGCCTGCAGCGGTTCCTGTCGGAGGTGCTGTGATGCCGGGCTCCGAGACGCCCATCCGCACGGCGATCATCGGCTTCGGCACCTCCGGTCGCATCTTCCACGCGCCCTTCCTGGCCGCCGACCCCGACTTCTCGCTCGACGTCATCGTGACGGCTGACGAGACTCGGAGGGCCGCCGCGTCGGAGGAGTACCCGAACGCCCGCATCCTCTCGACACCGGCAGAGCTATGGGCCGAGAGCGAGTCGATCGACCTGGTCGTGATCGGCTCCCCCAGCGGCACGCACGCAGCGCTTGCGCGCGCCGCCCTCGAGGCCGGGCTCGACGTCGTCGTCGACAAGCCCTTCGTCGCGACAGCACGGGAGGCGGAAGCGCTCATCGCGCAGGCCGAGCGGCTCGGCCGACGGATCACCGTGTTCCAGAACCGTCGCTGGGATGGCGACTTCCGCACGCTGCGGGCGCTCGTCGACGACGGCGCGCTGGGCGACATCCGTCGCTTCGAATCGCGCTTCGAATGGTGGAAGCCGCAGTTGCGTGCCGGATGGAAGGCCGAGGCCACCGCGGCAGAAGCCGGCGGCATCCTCTACGACCTGGGCGCGCACCTGATCGATCAGGCGCTGCAGCTCTTCGGGCCGGTCTCGCACGTGCACGCCGAGGCCTCCACCCGTCGCGCGGGCGCCGGCGCCGATGACGACTCCTTCGTGGCACTGCAGCATGAGTCGGGCGTGATCTCACACCTGTGGATGAGTGCGGTCGCGCCGATGTGCGGCCCGCGATTCCGCGTGCTCGGCTCGCGCGCCGCCTACACGTCCTGGGGGCTCGACGGACAGGAGCCGGCGCTCATCGCCAGTGCGCGCCCCGGGGATCCCGGCTTCGGCGAGACGCCCGAAGCGCGCTGGGGCACGCTCGGCACCGACGCTGAGCATCACCCGGTGCCGACGCAGCGCGGTGATTACGGCGCGTTCTACCGCCAGCTCGCTATCGCGCTGCGCACCGGCGGGCCACTGCCCGTCGACCCCCGCGACGCCGTCGCGGCACTCCAGATCATCGAGCAGGCGCACGCCCTGGCAGCGCGCTGACCTTCGACCAGAAAGCGAACACCACCATGGCCAACAGCCAGCCCACCCACGTCGTCGTGCTCGGCGGCGGCATCCTCGGCGCGTCGACGCTCGCGCACCTCGCGCGCGCGGGCGTCCAAGCCACTCTCGTCACCGCGGGCGCCATCGCCGACGGAGCATCCAGCCGCTCGATCGCGTGGCTGAACTCCTCCGGTGCGCGCTCGGGCGCCTACCACTACCTGCGCCTGCTCGCGCTCGACCGTTACCGCACGTGGGCGGTTCGCCACCCGGAGAGCGCTTCGTATCTCCGGTTCGATGGCGCCCTGAAGTGGGCGGCGCCGGGCGAGAGCTTCGCGGACACCTACGCCTTCGAGCGCGCTGGCGGCTATGACTCCGTGTGGGTCGACCGAGCCGACATCAGTCGCGTCGCTCCCGACGTGGATCCGGACGCAGTGGCCGAAGAAGGCGCGATCTTCAACCCCGGTGAGGGCTGGGTCAACCTGCCGAACCTCATTGCGGCGCTCATCGACGAGGCGACCGCGCTCGGCGCGCGCGTCGTCGAGGAGGCTGGCGACGCCCGCGTCGACGCGCAGGACGGCTCGGTCGCGGGTGTGATCCTCGGTGACGGCTCGCGCATCGACGCGGACCGCGTCGTGCTCGCCACCGGCGGTGCCGTGCCGGCGCAGCTGCTGGCACTCGGTGTCGAGGTACCCGACGCCACGCCCACTGCATTCGTGCTCTTCACCGACCCGGTCGACGTGCCCGTCAAGACCGTGCTCAATACTCCTCGTGTGGCCGTGCGCCCCACGCCCGACGGTCGCCTCGTGCTCGACGCCGACTGGGCCGAGCAGTCGATCCGCGTCGCCGACGATGGCACGATCACCGTGCCGGATGCGTCGGTGCAGGGATTGCTCGAAGCGGCGTCGAAGGTGCTGGCGGGCAACCCAACGCTGACGGCGCAGCGCGTCGGCGCTGGGCTCAAGCCCATCCCCGGCGACGGCGACCCGGTTGCCGGGCGCGTGCCGTCGGTCGACGGGCTCTACACGCTGTTCACGCATTCGGGCGCGACGCTCGGACTCGTGCTGGGAGAACTGCTCGCCGAGGAGATCGCGACCGGCACCTCGTCGCCGGTGCTTGCGCCGTTCAGCATCGAGCGCTTCGCGACCGCGGAGGCTGCTGAGCCGGTGGGCACCGGAGCGTGGGTGCCGCTGCGGTAGCGGACGCGGCTCGGCGGCGATCAGCCAGCGATGGTTCGCGCGGTCTCGTCGCGAACGGCGGCAAGTGCGCCTTCGAGCATCCGCGCTTCGGCAGACGTCAGCAGCCTGCGGCCGCTTGGGCCGTCTAGGTAGAACTCGGGTTGACCGACAACAGCGCCCGCGTCGGCTCGATCCGACCCTGTGTCCACGAACCGCACTGCTGGCTGGACCGCGGCAGACCGCGAAGCGGATCGTGGCGCCTGTCTCTCCGAGCGTGGCCGGGGACGATGGCGAGGAGGTTCGGGCGCGACGATGTAGCCGGTTGCAGTATCGCCGTAGACCTCAAGCCGCTCGTCAGCATTAGCCCAGAGATACGCCAGCCACGCGCAGACGATGCCGTCCACCTCATCTTCGATGCGGTTCAACTCGCTGTGCTTTGTCGCCTGCGCCGCGACTGCACGGATCTCACCCCATCGGGGAGACTCGGCGACGCGGAGTGATGACTCTCCCTTGAGCAGAGTCAGCAACTGGCCGAACTGCTCCTTCCGGAACGAGAACTCGTACTTCGCCTTGTGCTTGTACTTCAGGATCAGGTCGAGTTCCCACAGACCGACCATCGCTGGATGCGGGTAGACCTCGATCGCGACCGCATCGCGCGGTCCGTCTGGATCGACCGGCAGGCCAAGCCGCTCAGCGATCACCGCTCCTCGTGGCGGGTTCATCTCAGGGTTGCCGAGGTTCGTGGAGTGCGGACTGGCGTCGTACCGCCCGAAAGCCGCGTGGATGAACGACTCGCACATCCGCCGTCCCACCGCGTTCGTCACGATCAGTGGAGCATCGATGGCGACCACGCCCAGCTGCGGCGCGTTCGCACGGATCCATTCGACGATCTCGTCGTCTCCGCCTGCGCTTCCCGATGCGAGCAGCCGGCCATCCGCGGCGACCACCCCGAGGCCGGTGCGATTCTTCGGACCCCACGCAAGGTCGATGCCGACGTGTACCGAAGCGTCCTCACTCATGGGCATCACGCTAGCGCCGTGGGTCTCTGTCGGCGGCCTGCCCGGCGAGTCTCGCGAGAGCAGCAACCAGATGTCTACTGGATGACCGCCGGGGTGACGCTAACGGCGGAGTGCTCAGCAGCGCGCGATCGCCCTCACCGGCGACCCGTCGAGCCGCTGCAGCCGCAGGGGCAGCGCGATCAGCTCGCACGTCTCCCCCGGCACCATGTCCAGCCCACGCAGGTTCTCGATGATGAGACCACCCGCGCCGAGCCAGCGATCGTGCACCGGTAGCACCGCGGGGCCGTCGTCGGCGTCGTCCGCGCCAGGCTCCGATGAGTCGGGGCTGAGCGTGTCGACGCCGAGCACATCGACGCCGAGCGCGAGCAGCGCGTCCGCGAACTCGACCGAGACCGCCGGGTGCCGCAGCATGCGGTCGGTGCCCCAGTGGGCATCCCACCCGGTGTGGAGGAGGGCAATCCGCTCGCCATCCCAGGCGCGCAGCTGCGCGTCGAGCCCGTCCACGCCGATCGTCTCGCCATCACCGACGGTCACCCGCAGGATGCGCGCGCGGCCCATCAGCCGCGAGGGGTCGATCTCGTCGATCGCCGCGCCGCCCGCGATGGAGTGCGACGGCGCATCCACGTGCGTGCCCGAGTGGGAGCCGAGCTGCAGCGCCGTCACGGCGAAGCCGTCGGCCTCGAGCGTGGTGGCCGGCGACGTCGCCACCTCCGGATCACCTGGATACAGCGGCATCCCCGTGACGATCGGATGCGACAGGTCGACGATCACGCGGCGTCGCCGTCGGTGACGCCCTCGACCTCAGCCAGGTTGCGCGATTCCACCGTGTCACCGGCACCGACGCGCGTCGCACGCGCCCAGACCCAGTAGAGGAGGAACGCCACGGCGAAGGTCGGCAGTGCCGCCCCAATCGGCGAACCCCACCAGAACGTGAGCGCGAGGTAGGTGAGTGCGCCGATGGCCCAGGTGACGATCGCCGCCCAGTGCACGCCGCCGGTGAACCAGTAGCGGCCGCCCTTGCGCTCGAGGATGTCGCGGCCGTAGGCGCGGCCGCGGATCAGGTAGTAGTCGACGATCATGATCGCGAACACCGGGATGAAGAGGGCGCCGATGGTCGACAGGAAGACGGTGAACTGCTCGAGCAGCGCGAGCCAGGTCGAGCCGATGATCGCGATCGCGCCGACGACGAGCGCGGTCGGCAGGAAGCGCAGCGGCTTGCGGGTGGGGAGCGCGTTCGTGAGCGACAGCGTCATCCCGTACATGACCATCGTGTTGGTCGCCATGACCGACAGGAAGATGGCGATCGCGAGCGGGGCACCGAAGGCCTCGATGATCGTCACCGGGTCGAAGGCGATGACCTCGCCGCCGGAGAGCAGCACGAAGGCGATCGCGACCGCGCCAAGCGTCATGGTCAGCGTCGTGGAGAGCGTGTAGCCGACGAAGGCGCCGACGCCGCCGGCGCGCTGCGTGCGGGCGACGCGGGTGAGGTCGGCGGAGAGCACCGTCCAGGAGATTGCCGTGGCGAAGACGATGTCGAACACCAGCGAGCTCGTCATGCCGAACTCGGGGTCGGGCTCGATCGCGGCGAACTCGGTGGGCGCGTAGGTCGTGAGCGCGACCACGAAGATGTAGGCCATGATGCCGAGGATCACGAACGCGAAGTAGGGCTCGATGCGGGCGATGCCCTCGTGGCCGAAGATCGCGAGCGTCACGACGATCGCCTGGCAGATCGCCGCCCACATCGCCGGGTTCGAGAAGCCCGTCGCCTGCGCGACGAGCCAGTCGATCGAGATGCCGGCGAGCATCGCCTGCACCCACGACCAGCCCATCAGCACGATGAAGTTCGAGATAGCGGGCACGATCGAGCCGCGAAGGCCGAAGGAGCCGCGCGTGAGCGACATGGTCGGCAGGCCGGTGCGTACGCCCATCACGCCGATGAGCGTCAGAACGACCGCGCCCATGACGGTGCCGAGGGCGATCCACATGATCGCTTCGCCGATGCTCACGCCCGGCACGAACAGCGTGCCGGTGAGGAGCGTCGTGACGACGAGGTTGGCGGCCAGCCAGATGAGCAGCACGCGGCCGGTGCCGCGGTTGCCGCGGATCGGGCCGAAGCCGCCGGAGCCCTCCTCGATCCGATCGAGCAGGCGGCGGCGATTGGTGTCGGTCATGGATGTCCTTCAGTGGTTCGTCGTCGTCGAGGAGTGCCGTCCCCTGTCGGTCGAGGAGCGCCCAAAGGGCGCGTCTCGAGACCAGTGTCAGTCATCGGCGAATGCGTCGCCTCACGCCCCGCCGTCGTCCTGCGCCGGAATCGGCGAAAGATGCTCGTGCACCGCAACCAGGCGCGCGTCCCGCCGCTCGAACACGATCGACTCGCGCTCACGATAGGTCTCGACCGCGTCCGGCTCTCCTGCCGTCGTCTCGAGCTCATGCAGGTAGACGCCGCCGTCGCCAATGACTTGCACGTGATCCCACAGCGTGCGGCACTCCTGCACTCGCCAGCCGCTCGCCTGCAGTTCGCGCCAGCCTTCGCGCCAGGCGTCGGCGCCGAGCAGCGGCGCAGTATCGGTGTGGAACGCGAAGGAGCAGTCGTCGGCGAAGCCGGCGAAGTACGCCTCCTCGTCGTTGTTGCGGAAGGCGCGCACGATCGCCTGGGCGGCTTCGCGGATCTCGTCGTCGAGGGTCATGGAACCGGTTTAGCGCACAACGGCCCATGCCCAGTAGTTGCGACCGCGTCCCACATTGGCCAGAGGTGCGCCACGAACGCGCAAGAACCTTCTGAAACGATGTGAGCTAAGTCTGTTGACGCGGCGCGGAACAGTCCTGTCGCTCATGCCGCGGCGACGGACAACCCCTAGGGCAGGGTGCGCCCTAGAGTCGCAGCGATCACACTGCCGAGCCGATGCCCCTCGGCCTTGTAGATAGGCATCATCTCGTGAGTGCCGTGGAACGTAGCCACCCGTCCCTCCGTATCGAAGATCGCGACTGGCGCTTCGCCTCGTAGGAGCACCCAGATGTGCTCCCAAGGCTCGAACATGGTCCTTGTCTCGTCGCGGCTCGAGACGAGCTCAACGCCACCCGGGAAACCCTCGATCACGGACGGTGGCAAGTACAGCTCGGACGTCTCGTCGAGTGCCGCCGTCGACGGTCGCACGTGCCGTGCGTCCCAAGCATGCTTGTCTTCCACTTGCGATTGGAGCACATTAGCGATCACCCGGTAGGTCAGCGACCGAGGTGTGGTCACGGCATGACCCTTAGCCCACCCGGCCGCAGACTCCACCCGCTTCACCAATGCGAAGGGCTCATCGAGTTGCAACATCTCGGACATACCAACCGGTCGCCAATCCCGGTCAGCGTGCACGTGCAGACTGCCGGGACGATTGATGTCGACCGTCGAGCCGAAGTCTCTCAGTTCTCCGTCGCGAATCCCGAGCGAGTCGTAGAAGCCACCCATCGGATGGTGTCCCCAAACGAGGAGGCGCGAGTTCCTTCGCGCCAGCGTCGACGCGAACCACCAGGCGAGCGCATTCTGACGACGTAGGTGTTTGCTCTGGGACTCGGTCACGCATCCACTCCTTCGCGGCGGCGCGCACGTCCTGCACGCGACAGCGACCCGGACATCATCGCCCAAGTCAGGATGCGACTCGACGCCGCGCCGAGGAGGCTGCGAGCCGACGACATTCGACTGAAGTTCTTCTGCCATCGCGCCGACATGCTCAACTCGCCCGCCCAGCGGGGACGTCGCCTTCGACGACGCCGTCTACGACCTGATTGAACAAGTCATCGACCGCCGCGCTGGACGGATCAATGGACGACTCATCATCGGTTGCACGAGCTTGGCTTGCGTCGAACATTGCATCCCACGACAGGTTGTGCTTCTCCGCGAGGTACCGCGCTCGGTAGAGCCTCGTCGCATCATCGGCAGCGCTCTTCAGCGCTTGGAAGCTCAACCCCGACGAGATGACGACCCCTGCTATCGGCACAGCGGTCGCCAACTTGGTATGGGTCAACTTCAGTCCCAACGTCGCGAAGATGCGCTGGATGATGATGACAATGGGGTCAGTGCTGAGTTGGGCCCATGTGGGGTTTCGCATCATCTGTTGCGATAGCCGTGAGACGCTAGCAAGCGCGGCGGTCCTGCTGCCGCTGGTTGCAGCCATGCTGTAATTGAGCACGCCGAGCAAATACAGTTCTTCCTCAGGCAGTCGGGGATCGTAACCATAATTCGCTGCAATCTCGGCGATCGTTCTGCCGAGCAATGCGATGGAAGCAATGGCATCCGCGGCAATGGCACCCAGTGCGACCAGTGCCGTCGTGCCGCCACTCACCGTTGCGCTGACTGTCAACCCGCTAACGACAACGGATGCAGCGCCCGACTCTGCAGCTCCGACGAACGGGGTAACAGTTCCGGGCCGATGACGATCGAGATGCTTCAAGTCGATCGACAAGAATGGCGATTCAGGGTCCGCCTGGGGGAAGGACTTGAGGACACGGCGCTCTGCGCGGTCGATCGATGCCGTTCGAATCGCGGGGATGAACACGGCGTGGAACGCGCCCTCAAGTGCCTTGCCGAGCGTCTCTCCACTCAACTCGAATACCGAATCGGCGACTTCGTTCTCTCGCACCCGAGCGACAGCGATGCCGACCGCGTGGGAGACACGCGTGACTACACGTGAGGCAGGCCGGCTTCGCCGCGCTCGCTCCCCCGCAACAAGAGCGGACCAAACCTTCTCTTCGTAAGCTGAAATCTGCGTCATGTACTGCGCTCCTCGGATCGGATCAGCCGCTGGCGCTATGCAATCAGAAACGGCCGACATGTGCGCCATCGGCGCTTGCGGAAGGGCTCACCCGCCGCCGCTTCGAGGCGCAACAGCGGCCTCTCGCCAACCCGGCGGACGGCGCCACAACGCAACACCAGCGCGACGTCCCTGACGTCTCGAGGTCATCAACTTGGCAATGGCGGCGACGACGTCGCAGCGACTCATGGCTGCAATCCAAAAAGGGCTCTTCGGACATTCGGTGGGGGTCACGCGGTGAGGCCGCCGGCGGCGAGGAGCATGCGGAGGCGGTAGTTGTCGCGGTTTCGGAAGCCGCGGGCGAGGCGGCGGTGGAGTTCGATGATGCCGTTGATGGCCTCGGTGCCGCCGTTCGATGAGCGGTTCGTGGTGAAGTACGCCAGGAACGCGGCCCGCGAGCGGCGCAGCGTCCGCCCGAGCCGCGCGACCTCCGGGATCGGGCTCGTGTGCAGGCTGTCCGCGAGCCGCTCGGCGATCGCGCGGCCCTCGGCGAGGTTGCCGGCGCGGTAGGCGGTGCGGAGGTCTTGCGCGCATTGCCAGGCGATGAAGACTTCCTCGTGGGCAGGGTCGGCTTCGATCGCGGCGGCGAGGCGGGCGAGCTGCTTGTCGGTGAGGTGCTCGGCCCCGGCGCGAAGGATCGTCTGGATGCCGTAGAGCGGGTCGCCCTTGCGGCCGCGGTGACCGAGCGTGGCCTGCTGCACGCGCCGGCGGACCTCGTCCACGACCTGGGTGCCGAGCTTGACGACGTGGAACGCGTCGAGCACGGCGGTCGCGTCATCGAGCCGGGCATCGATCGCGGTCTTGTAGCCGGCGAACGGATCCAGTGCCGCGACCCGCACGCCGCGCCGGAACGCGTCGCCGCGCTCGACCAGCCAGCCCGAGTAGGCCTTGCCGCTTCTGCCGGGCACGAGATCCAGCAGCCGCGCCCGCACGCGGCTCTGGCTGTCACGGGTGAGGTCGACCATGCCGGTGAGCTCGCGGGGCCCACGCCTGCGGCGGTCGACGTGGTGCCAGACGTGCTCGTCCACCCCGAGCGAGGTGACGCCGTCGAAGCGCGACTCGTCGGCGGCCAGCCGTTCCAGCTCTGGCCGGATCGCCCGCCAGAGCGTCTTCCACGACGTGCCCAACTGCCTGGCGATCCCTGCGATCGTGCCATGCTCGCGGCGCAGTTGCCCGATCGCCCAGTCGATCGCCCGGACGGTGATGGAGCCGCGAGGGGCGACCAGGCCGGGCAGCTGTTCGATGAAGACGCCGCGCGCGCAGTCGGGATCGGGGCAGCGCCAGACGCGCTGCCGCCAGAGGATTCGGACCCGCACGGTCCCTGGCGCGTCGTTGAGCATGCGCTTGCGGCGACCGTGGCCGACCGCGACGACACCGCACGACGGGCATCCGGCCGACCCATCCGCGCTCGAGACCGTCACGGTCATCACCCGAGCGCCGCGATCGACATGCTCGACCCGGACACACTCCAGGCCAAGCAGCAGATCGCAGCGCGAGCAGGGGTCGGTAGCGCGCGCGGCAGCGCGCCCCGTAGCGTGGAACACGTCGAGGTCCTTCGATCGATCGGGTGGTTAGCGCTTCCGATCTTCGGGGACCTCGACCCCTACCCGCGCGTCATCACCCGGCGCGCCCCTGCCCTACCGAATGTCCGAAGAGCCCCAAAAAGCCCCGCGACTCGTGTCGCCCAACCGGCGAAGGCATCGGGCTCGCCGCGTCCCGTCGCCTCGTTGCCTTCTGCGATGAAGGTGACCGCTCCTCGATTCTCATCGTTAGCGTCGACCTCCGCCCGGGAGCCCGCCGTTGTACGCCCAGACACTGCTCGTGGGTGAACTCGACCGGGTCAAGTCCCAAGTAGTGGTGTAGCGGTGTCCTTCGTTCTGGAGGGTTAGGCGGAGAGCTGCAGGACGGGGTCGGTGGTCACCTCGCTTCCGGTGTCGGGGACGAGGGTAAGGCGGCTCTTGGCGAGCACGTCGATGCCGAGGTATCGGCGACCTTCGGCCCATTCGTCGGTCTGCTCGGCCAGGACCGCGCCGACGAGGCGGATGATCGCGTCGCGGTTCGGGAAGATGCCGACGGAATCGGTACGGCGGCGGATCTCACGGTTCAGGCGCTCGTTCGGGTTGTTCGACCAGATCTGCTGCCAAACGGCCTCGGGATAGCCGGTGAAGGCGAGGATGTCGGCTCGGGCGGCATCGAGGTGCTGGTGCGCGTCGGGCAGCTTCTCCTCGACGTAGTCGAGCAGCCGCTCGAACTGAGCGTGCACGGCGGCAGCGTCGGGCTGGTCGTAGACGGAGTGCAGCATCGCCTTCACGGCCGGCCAGTAGCTCTTGGGCGTCACCGACATGAGGTTCGCGGCATAGTGGGTGCGGCAGCGTTGCCAGGCCGCTCCCGGCAGGTTCGCGGCGATCGCCTCCACGAGCCCGCGGTGGGCGTCGGAGGTGACCAGGCGCACGCCCGCCAGGCCGCGGGCGACGAGGTCGGCGAAGAACGTGTTCCAGGCCGGCCCGGTCTCGCTGGTGGCGACCTGCATGCCGAGGACCTCTCGGCGCCCGTCGCCGTCCACGCCAGTCGCGACGAGCACGACGGCGTTGATGACGCGGCCGCCCTCGCGGACCTTCATCGTCAGCGCATCCGCGGCGACGAACGTGAACGGTCCAGCCTCGTCCAACGGTCGGTGGCGGAACTGCTCGACGTGCTCGTCGAGCTCGGCCGCCATGCGCGAGACCTGCGACTTCGACAGCGAGTGGATGCCGAGCGTCTTCACCAGCTTGTCCATCCGCCTGGTGGAGACGCCCGCGAGGTAGCAGTCGGCGACGACCGTGATCAGCGCCGTCTCGGCGCGCTTGCGCCGCTCGAGCAGCCAGTCGGGGAAGTAGGTGCCTTGCCGCAGCTTCGGGATCGCGACATCGACCGTGCCGACCCGGGTGTCGAGCGGGCGATGCCGGTAGCCGGTGCGACGCGCGAGCCGGTCGGGGCTGGGCTGGCCCCATTCCGCGCCCACCACCGCGTCCGCATCGGCGGACAGCAGCGCGTTGATCATCGTCTGCAACAGACTGCGCATCAGATCCGGCGACGCGTCGGACTGAACCGTCCCCGGTTCTCTGCCGCTCCTATGCGGGTGCCAGCACCGGGTGTGATGGCGTTTCGAGGTCAGCGTAGTACGCGGCCTCGAACTCCTCGGGAGGGACGTCGCCGAGGGTCGTGTGCAGGCGCCTGGCGTTGTACCAGTCGACCCATTCAGCGGTGACCCATTCGACGTCCTCCAGCTGCTTGAGCGGACCGGTCCGGAAGGGCGAGTCGTCGCGAATCGCTTCGGTCTTGAACAGCCCGATCGTCGACTCGGCGAGAGCATTGTCATACGCGTCGCCGATCGAGCCGATCGACGCAGCGATGCCCTCCAGGGCGAGCGTCTCGGCGAAGCTCACGGACGTGAATTGAGACCCGGCATCGCTGTGATGGACCAGTCCGTCGAGCGCCGGGCGGCCGGCTCGGTCGCGCCGCCACAGGCCCATCCGCAGCGCCGTGGTCACCAACGGTGTCGTCTTCGTGGTCGCGGCCTGCCAGCCGACGATCGCGCGTGAGAAGCAGTCGATCACGAACGACACGTACGCGAACCCGGCCCAGGTGCGCACGTAGGTGAAGTCCGCCACCCAGCGCTGGTTCGGCGCGGGCGCGGTGAAGTCCCGCTCGAGCAGATCCGGTGCGCGCTCGGCGTTCCGATCCGGGACGGTCGTGCGCACGCCACGCCCGCGCACCCGGCCGTTGAGGCCGAGATCCCGCATCAGCCGGTCCACGCGCCGCTGGGACACGTCGTGGCCGGCACGTCGCAGATGCGTGGTCATCTTCCGCCGCCCGTACATGCCCTCCGGCGTGCCGACGGTCGCCAGCAGCGCGTCGATGACGGCCGCGTCGGCGAGGTCCCTGCTGCTCGGCTGAGCGTGCTTCCACGCCCGGTAGGTTCGCGCGGCGACCTCCACACCCTGCTCCCGCAGGACCTGGCAGATCGACTCGACCGCGCGGCCCTTGGCTCGCTGCTCGTCGATGAAGCCGACGATCAGCGGCGTCGGGGGTCGAGTTCCCCGGCGAAGAAAACCGCCGCGTCGCGCAGGATCGCGTTCGCCTCACGCAGCTCACGGTTCTCCCGCTCAAGCCGCCGCACCCGCTCCGACTCGCTCGTCGAGGCGCCCTGCCGTTCGCCGGCGTCGATCTGAGCCTGCCGCACCCATCGGCGCAGCGACTCGGCCCCGAAGCCGAGCCGTTTCGAGACCGTCTCGCACGCGGTCGTCAGGTTCGGGTACTCATCGAGATGGTCGAGCACGAGCCGGATCGCTCGCTGCTTCGTCTCCTCCGGGATCTGCTTCGGCATGATGACTATCTTCCTTCCAGACTCGAAAGGAACCGGCATCAAACCGGGGACGGTTCACAGTGCCGCCGCTGCTCCCGGTGCCACCTTCGAGGATGCAACGGAAACCAGCCTCGCATCGCATTCCAGCCAATCAGCCGAGCCGAGGACGAGCGACACGGATGCAGACGTCGTCGCCTGAAGTTAGCGAGCCAACATCCGGATGACCTCGGCCCACGACGGCTTCGGCCTAATCCGATGTCATCGGCTCGCTCCGGACTTGCCATGACGCCACGCGCCGTGCTCGATTCGACGAAGACGTGTCACTGCGCTGCCTCCTCTCTGGGCGCGATGGGGATCTTCACGTAGTGGACACTGAACGCGGAGCCAATGAGTCGGAACTCCTGGCGGTTACGGCCGAAGTCGAAGGGGTTGTCGCTCGGCTTCTGCCAGATGTCGAGGCCCTTGCCGAGGTCAACACGCCAACCGTGGTTGGTCTCGAGGCGGCGGTCGTGGATCGTATCGTCGAGCCGCACACCGAGGCGTACACCTACGGCGTCGGACGCGTCTTTGATCGACTTGAGCATTAGCAACTGGTTGTGCTTGAACTCGACCTTTGGCTCCTCGGTGGTGACCAACTCGACATCGATCTCGTCGGCGTCGTCCTTGGCCGCGGCGAGCAGGCTCAGCAGGTCCGCGAGGTTGCGCCCCTGGTGCGGCAGGCGGATGTACGGGTCCGTGATGGTGATCTTGGATGCGCCGCGAAGGTAAGGCAGAAGGAGTGCTTCGTAGGACACGCCCTTCTGGCCGGCCGTGAAGTCCCGATGCCCCTCGGCCAACGCTGAGGTAGCGGGCTCCGCGGGCTTGTCCGGTGCGGCCGCAGAAGAGGCGGTCGATGGCGCGGGCGTCGGGGTCGGATAGGTCGCTGTAGGCGCACCTGCACCTGAGCCGCCTTCATCGTGGGGCGATGAATCCCAGTCCCGTCGATAAAGCTGTGGGTACTGGTCCTCTTCAAGTGTGGTGACGTCGTGCCACCCGCCCGTCTTGTCGGCGTACCGGAAGTGGACGGAGGTGTCGCGCATCGTGGCGTCGATGCGAAGGATCGAGTCCTTGATGCGCTTGCGACCCTCGATCGCGAACTCGAGCAGCGCACGGATCTCGTCCTCGGTGGCCGCGCCACTCGGGTGCACAAGCTTCATTAGCCCCGAAAAGGTCTTGCGGACGCCGTCCTGGTCGCGCGTCGAGATCGAGTTGTCAAGTGCGAAGTACTCCTTGTACTTGTCCGAGAAGTCTTCAGACCGCTTGGCGCGCAGGATCTCGGCGAGGTAGTCGACGACGAAGCCGTATCCGGTCGAGAACATCTCCGAGCGGATCGGGGCGACCTCCCAGCCCGGGATGTAGTGGTGGATGCGGTCGAGCCAGGCCGGGTCGCGGTATGCGTCGGGCAGTTCGTCGAACAAATCGGTGTTCTTTAGCATGTACGGCACTGTGTGCGTGGTGTTGCCAATGAAGGCCATCGAGGCCTCGGCGCCGTAGATGCTCGTTCCTCGCGAGAACGACTTGTTCGCAAGGTAGTTCTTCATGACGTTGACAAGGTTCTGGTCGGCCCGTCGGATGGAGGCGAACTCGTCGAACGCGACGCAATCCCAGTACCCGACCAGGCCGATACGGCCGCTCGCGTTGTTCACGAAGAGCTTGGCGACGGTGACCTCGCCGCCGGAGATGAGGATGCCGTTCGGGGAAAACTCGCTGAACGTGTGCGACTTGCCGGTGCCCTTGGGGCCGAGTTCGACGACGTTGTAGTTGCGCTCGACGAACGGGATGAGCCGAGTCAGAGCGATAAGTTTGCCGCGTTCGTTGAACCGCTCGGGGTTGAGACCGATCGACTGCATGAGCAGGTCGATCCACTCGTCGGTGGTGAAGGCCTTGCGCGCCTCGTAGTAGTGGTCGATGTCGGCGCCGGCGACCTGAATCGGCTTGAGGCTGCCGAGAATCCACGGCACGACGCGCTGGTCATCGGAGTGGAAGTACTCGATGTCGCAGATGCACCACACACCGCCGACGAGGAGTTTGGGGTTGTGCTTAACCGTGACGTCGTCGATTATGACGCCCTTGACCTGGAGGTTCTCGAACTCCGCCTCGTGGACGTCGTTTTTCTCGTTGAGCGTGACCGTGACCTTGTCGATCACGCGATGGCGGCCCTTGCGGCGGATCTCCGACTTCACGAGCATGTGTTCGTTGCGGTTGACGTAATGGGTTGCGAGGATCTGGCGAACGCTGTCGATCCCGGCCTGAATCGTCGCCTCGTCGTCGGACGCGGCGTACTGGCCCAGCAGGTACTCCAGGACGTACGATGGCACCACAGCGTTGCCTCGGACCGCCTTGACAAGGTCCTTGCGGACGACGGCACCGGCGAAGTGCTCGTTGATCTTGTCGTCGAGCTCGGACTTCGCCGGGGCCGCATCGGTCGCCTCAGGAGCGAAAACATCGATCTCGCCGAGAGCGTCTTCGAGGTTCGTCACAACTCCCCCTAGAAGTCGAAGTCCGTCGTGAACGACCGTTTGATGGTGTAGTTCCCCTTCGAGAACGTCTTCCACTGTGTCGTGTTCGGGACCGGCTCTTCGAGACGCAGCTCGACGGGCCGATTGTTGTACCGGTCAGCGTCCTGGGTTAGGTAAAGCACTGCCTTCTGATACCGATCGCGCTGGTCGTCGGATGCACTGGTGAAGGGGAGGACGGGCTGGTCGGAGATCAGTATGTCGCCGACGTAAAGACCGAGGCGAACCTGACGCGGCTGGATCTTGTCCGTGACCGCCTCGCGCTGGAGCAGCTTGACCGCCAGCTGCCCGGTGGTGATCTTGTCGGTCTCGGGCATGAGGTCGACGTTGACCGAACGGATGTCGCTCTTGCGCTTCTTGTTGACCATGAGCACCGGGACGACGATCTCCTGAAGAGATGCGCCACCATGGACGTAGCGGGTGCCAGCGCCGGGTTGCGGGATGCGGTGGATCGACTTGGGAATCTGAATATCGAGGTCGCCCAAGAGCCCCGCCTGCGCCGAGGTGAACGTCATGAACGACGGGGATGGCTTCAGCGACCGGCCGAGAACGTAACGCCGGTTGATCTTAGTGACCGCGTCACCCCGGGGAGTTTCCGAGACGTAGTACGACTGCTCCAGCGGGATGTCCTGGTAGAGGAACCCGTGGTCGGCGGTGATCAGGATGTTCGTCGCGTTCGCGTTTGCCCACTTCTTGACGAGTTGGAGCAACTCGCGGAGGGCCTCCGCGGCGGCTTCAAAGACAGTCCGCTCCGTCGGGGCCTTGTCGCCCGCGGCGTCGATGCGGTCGTGGTAGACGTAAAAGATCTGGTGCTTCGTGTACAGCTCGCGAAGCTCGCTCCCCGGCATAGCCAGGACCTCGGCCGCGGTGATTGCGTGTCCCTTGACGGCTTGCAGAATCTTGTCGCGGTTCGCGGTTCCGTTCGTCGGCTTCCCGTCCGCGAGCACCGGCAGACCCGCGGGGCAGAGTTCCAGGCTCGACTGCGGAAGCAGCGACGCCATACCGAGCTGGGTGTAGCTCGGCAGTGAGCCGAGCACGGCCGAGAGTGAGGCGTCGAACCGGTCCTCGCTGCGGATCATCGACGCGAGTTCCTCGGCGATTTCGTGGCGCATGCCGTCGGAGATGATCACGACCGCTTTGGTGCGTCCGTCCCTGACGACGGGAGCGACGTAGTGATCAAAGAATTTCGCCTGTGGTGCCAGGGAGTCCGATTTCCACTCGCTCATGGGCTCAAGAGCCTGCTGCCAGAGCCCGCCAAAGTCGTAGAGGTACCTATTGGCATACTGCTTATCGACCTCGGCCTTAAGCGCTTCTAGCGGCTTCTGGAAATCGGCGGTCTGGTGGGCGTAGGTGAACCAGCGGTAGTGCTGGTCGATGCGGAACCAATCGGACTGGTACTTTTCCAGCCCAAGGGCGGCAGAAGCGATGGCGTGCGGCAGCGCAGCGATCGCGGCGAGCAACTCGGAGGCGCTCTGAATCGCTTCGTAGAGCTTGACGTACTTGGCGCTCCACAGGCTGTGATGACGGTGCCGAACGATGTCCGCGATCTCGCGGGGCGTCACCGACTGACCAGCGACGGCGGCGGCGAGGTCGACGATCACCTTGCGGTCAATCTCCTCAAAGATCGTGATCTTGGTCAGTTCGCGGTAGTCGCGATGCTCGATCTTCGAGTTCACGTCGAGTGCTTCTGCCGCGCGGGAGGCGAGCTTCTTCATCACGTCTTGGGTGCGGACGTCGTAGCGCAAGGCGTTGAAGTCGCTGCGGATGTTACGGAACTCGTCAGGGGTGGCCGACGCGAAGTCCTCGATGGCGCGGCCGAACATCCAGATGACGAAGTCATCGATCGTCGGCGTCGTGTTCCGGTACTTGTAAATGCTCGCGAGCCCGTGCCAGAAGAACTGGTCGAGGCCGAAGGCGACGAGGTCGTCGAACTTGGCTGTCTTCCCGGCAGCGTTCTCGACGAGAAGTTCGCGGATGATATCGGTCAGCTGGTTCCCTGACGCTCTGACAAGCACTTGGCACAGCTTGGCTCGCAGGCGGGCGGCGTCGTCTTCGTCATTAAGCAGTTCTTCCAGCGCCTGCTTCCGACTATTCGCGGCGAAGAATTGATGGTGCTGCTCGATCACCGGCAACAGGGCCGGGTCATTAAGGCCAAGTGACTGCTGGAGCATGGAGGTCTTGTCGGCCGTAAAGATGCCGTGGGCGAGTTCCAGATCTAGCAGCCAGTTCTCGGTGACACGCGGGAGGTCACCGGAGCGGTAGACAAGGTGCTTGTTGACGGGGTCGGTGAGGATGGTGTTCTTCACGCTGAACTCATTGTGCTGTAGACGGATGACGTTGACCGCGCCGAGATCGAGCGCATCTAGATCGGCGGCACACTCGCCGAGGGGATCGTGCCAGAACACAACACGTTGGGAGGCTAGTCGACTGTGGAGGGCGCGCTGGACGGCGCTCAGATCAGTCACTTGCAGCCTCCATTCCGACGATCTTTCTGAGTGCGGCGCCGAATTTCAGGTAGTTCGCCCGGACCCCGTCGTCGAGGTCGAACACGACGTTCTCGGACGCCTTCGGGAAGAGCGTGTCGTGCTCGTACTCGTTCAGCTCGACGAGGATCTTGCGAAGCCGATCCGCCTCCTTCGCGTTGCCGGCCCGCTCGGCCTGCTGAAGGGCCGACTCCAGCTTCGTCACGTACTCGCGCAGGTAGGTCAGCACCGTCGAGACTGTCGACGGTGTGTAGCGGTGCATGTAGATCAGGGCATTAAACGAACCCCTAGGACTGGAGAACTGCCAGTAGATCGGCCGCTTCTTGTACCGCTGCCAATGATCCTTATAGAAGGACTTCACGAAGTAACCGCGTAGGCTCTTCACCCCAAGCGAGTTGGCCACGAATCGGAGGTTCTCCTCGAAGTGCTCTTCGCCGAACGCGGCACGCAGGAACTGCCGGAACCGCTCGACGATGTCGTCCTCGAACCAGTCGCCGTCGACGATGGGGATGACGTTATCTGTGTCGGGCGTGAACGTCGGGTACGGAACCTTCGTGAGGTAGTCGTGCAACGTCGCGCCCTGGTCAGCAAGGATTAGCCCGGACTCGTCGAGGCTGTAGCGGCCGAACATGCAGCCGACTGCATAGGAGACGAGGTCCTCAGCCAACAGCCGCGCCGCACTTGCATCATTGCGGAGGTCATCATGGACCAAACCCGTAGGCCGCTGCTCCGCCAACGGGAAAACGTCGGGACCAACCGAACCTGACTCGCGGAAGTGCTCTTCAATGGTCCGCTCCAATTTGAGAACACGCTTCTCCGCTTCCAGACGCGCCGAGCGGTCCGAATCCAAGGCATCCTTCACCGACGAGGGTGCGTCGACCATTAGGAATCGATCGAATGACGGCGAAGTCTCGCGCCTGGCCCAGATTTCGCCTGCGGACACGAGGGCCGAGGTCACGCTTGAGGCAACTTCTTCGGGACGTGCAGGGTGAATCACGGGGATTCTCGCGACTGGACCTTCGTGATAATCGAGCGTCGGGGAGAGCGAGTCGATCAATCTCCGAGCGATCGGGGTGTTCAGGTATCCAAGAATCCAGTTGAGGTCCTCGTTCTTAAGTGGGAAGAGCATCGATCCCTTGGATTCGAACAGGAATCCCTCAGGTGAGACGCGGACCGCGAACTCGCCGGAGAGACTCGACCACGTCGCGCCGGCACGGAAGTAGTAGCTAGGATTCCGGATCACCGAACGCGGACGAAAGTTGAGGAGCGCCAACCCGTCGCTTTCCCAGTCAACGACTAGTTCGTCATTCCCCACCCACCGTCGGGGCGTACCGCCCTTCTGCACGGGGAACCATCGTGCACGCGACTCGGCAGCTTCCGCATGGCTGGCCGCAGTTCGGCAGGTCCGCGCTCTAGACACCTCCCACCAGAACCTGAGGAACCGGCTGTTGTCTCCAGTTGCCAGTCCTTGCCGAGTTCCTGCCAACGTCATAAGGCTAGGGTGGTCTCGGTAGATGTGCCTCTCACTGGCACTCAACCAGTAGGCCATCGACGACAGCGGCAACTCGGTGAGGTCGCGGGAGGTGACTTCGTGCCGAAGGGTCGAATCGGTGCCGGCCGCCACTACTAGCGCAGCTCTTGATTGAACGGCTTCTCCGCTTAGACCCGCCAGGCGGAGATAGACGCCGCGCGCTTCGCCCGGCTGGACATGGATCACGAACGCGGCGGTAGAAACTACCTCTCCGCCGATCGTGTCGAACGCCCCTGCTCCCAAATGCGCAAGCGTCGCAACGATGAACTCACGTAGAATCTTCTGCCTTAAGGCAGAAAAGGTGCTGAGGAACATCCAAGACTGCATCGTGATCATGGCCACGAATCCGCCCCTCGAGGCAAGGACGAGGTTCCGCGCGATGAACATGGAGTAGAGGTCAGTCTTCGCGCTCGGATACTTGGACTTCGCAAACTCGACCAATTGAGAAGACATGTTCTTGCTGCCCATGTAGGGCGGGTTGGCAACAACCACCGCGTACCTCGGCAACAGGTACTCCGCCTGGTGAATCACCTTCTGGGCTCGGTCAAGCGTATCGGCCCGAAGAATGTCGCCGTCGGCGTCGAGCGTCGCGAGGTGACACGCGAGCCGAACGGCCAGGGCAGGGTTGGGCTGAATCAGGGAGCCGAACGTGTCAGCCTCGGCAAACTGGTTCCAGAATGCCTCCTCCGAAAACCGGTCGCCGTCCTCCGTGACAAGGAAGCCCACCTCGTCGGGTGTGAAGGTAGTCGGGTACAGGACGCAGATGTTCGGCTCGACCGGATCCTTGAGGAAGAGTTTGCGCTTAGCGGCGGCCTTCATAGTCAGGGCGAATGCGGCCAGTGCGCCGGCGCGGGGGTCAATCTCGATGCCGTAGAGGTTGTTCGTGAGGATCAGGCTGGGAATCTTCGACGGCGTGTAGCCCTCCTCCTCATAAATTGCGTAGAGGAGATCGAAAGCGTACGTGAGCATATGACCCGAGCCGCACGCCGGATCGATCACCTTCAGTTCCTCCGGCTTGGTGATTTTGTGGAAGTCGGCCTCCTGGTCAACCGGGGCGATGTAGTAGTCCAACTGGTCGATGAGGCGAGACTCGGGATGGTTGAGCATCCACAGGCGACCCAAGGAGTTCTCGACGAGGTAGCGGACGATCCAGTGCGGAGTGAACAACTGCGTCGCGGCGGGGATCTCGTCGGCGCCGGCCCGCTTCCGCTCGGCGCCTTTCGCTTTGAACCCGTCGAACACTTCCTGCTTCCGCTCCGAGATGTAGAACTGGTAAAGCCAGCCGATGACCTCGACGTCCTGGCACACGTCCTCGGTGAGCACCTTGACGGAGCGGCTCAGGACAGAGTCCTCGGCGAGCAGGTTGGCTGGGATGAGCAGCTCGGTGTAGTCACCGTCGCGCTCGAACATGAAGGGCATGGCCGCATTCCAGTAGCGGCAGTAGTCCGCGAGAAGTAGGGCGTATGACTCCGCTTGCGCGTCGACGCCAGGTCGTGGCTGGCGGGTGCCGTTGAGCAGTCCGGTGATGGTTGCGGAGTGCGCTCCCTTAACCACGACACTGTCGACCTGGCCGCGCTTGGCTGCGGCGAGGACCGCGGGCTGGCCGACCTGATCGGCGGCGGGCGAGACCACGCCGATGCCGGTATAGCCGTTTGCATCCATGAAGCGCAGGGCGATGATGCGGTTGAACCACGTGTAGGCGACCTTGTCGGCCACATGCGCCTTGCCGTTGTCGCCACCGCCCCCGCCGGTGATGGCACGTTCCAGCGCTGTCACGGCCCAGCGCTGCTCGACCCTCTCCGGTGACCCCTGGGCCAGCACGGCGGTGATGCGCGCGCCGACTTCGCGAATCAGTTCTGTGCGCGCCGACGTGGCGAAGGCCTTAAGCGGTGCGGTGTCCATCAGAGCGTGATTCGCTTTCCGTCGCTAAGGGTCGCGATGAGCGCGGTGCGCAGGGCGGCAAGGTAGTTGTCGACATCGGATTCGGATTCGAGGATGCCGGAGACGCCGGGGGCGCTGATCGTCTTGACCGACACGATCGGCGTGGGCGCCGGAACGTCGTCGCCCACCCCCGGCTGCGTCTCGACGAGACGACTCAGCAGCGCCGGGTAATCATCCTGCTCGAACGTTGCTCCAACCTGGAGGATGAGAGCGATCTGAGTCTCGCCGCCGAGTCGCACGAGGATCTGGTCGATGCGCTCTACCACGCTCTCCTGCGCGAGTGAGCTGGCGTTGGCGTAATAGACGCTGCCGAGGATCTCTGCCTTGCGCCCCTCGATCGCTGCGGTCACGTCGGCGCGGTTGCCGGAGACGACATCGTCGATCTGACCCCGCAAGGCGTCCGCAGCCAACTTGAGCTGGTTCATCTTGTTGCCACGGAAGGCGTTGGCATCAGAGAGCAAGGCCTTGGCCGAGTCGGCACTGCCTACGGGAAGGTAGCCGAGGTTCCCAACGTTGGCGTTGAGGAAAGTCTGCGCCTCGTCAAAGATCTTGGCTTGCTGCCCGTTGAGGAAGGACTTGATCGGGTCGACCAGGTCCTCCTTGGCGTCGATCAACTCCTCACCCTTGTCGAACTCGCTGAGGTACCAGTCGACCTGCTTGCCGACGACCTCGTCGAGCAAGGCGACGACGCCGGAGAGCTGGTTGACGAACGGGTACCGGCTGCTGCTCACGAGGGCGTTGAGTTCGTCGCGCCTCGACGCGAGCCGGTCCTTGCCGAACCTAGCCAGTTCGGCGGGGTCACTTGGTACGGCACCCTCGTCGAAGAAGTCGGTGCAGAACCTTTTGAAACCCGCAACCTTCGCCTGGTCGTACGCCTTCTGCGGAGCGACGACGAGGTGCTGGTGCTTACCCGTGTTGCGGATGAGCGACGATGCTTCGGTCCGAACGACCGGGTTCGAGTCGACGCTGAGCGCGACTTTGCCGTTGCCGACGAGCCAGCCCAGCACGACCTCGATGGAGCCGAGACCCCAGCCGTAGGGCTTGGTCTCGAAGCGGTCGACGATCTTTTTGATCGTCACCTGTTCACCCAGGCCGGACCGGGTGATAATCCAAGACTCCATCTCGGCGCCCGGCGACTTGAGCGCGCTTAGCGTGGCCGCGTCGAACAGACCCTTGTCGTTCTGGACTACGTTGGCGACCTGCTGCTCGGAGAACACCTTGCCGCCGAGGAGCCCAAGGCTGGTGTACGTGCGGCTCACGAGTTCCTGGAACCCATCGGCCACGCGCATGGCGGCATCCTGCGAGCTGGAGGTGATTTCAGCGGCGTTGATGATTAGCTGCGCCTTGCCGACAGCCTGCCGGAGGCGCTCGACGAGTTCCTTCTCGCGGTCCGCGTTGAGCACATGCTTCGACTGGAGGATCGCCTGCATCGATGGCGTGGCACCGGAGTTGGTGCGCTGCTTGGTGTACTTCTCCGTCTTGAGCAGCAGGCGCAGGTCGGCAAGCAGCCGCTTGTCGCGGCCGAGGAAGACCCGCAGCTCGTCCCTACCCATGCTCTGCGCTGCAATCTCGGAATCGCTGTAGTTGGTCTCGGGCGTGATGAAGTGGATGGTCAGCTCACGCTGGTTTCCCTGCACTGTGTCATCAAGCTTGTAGCCGAAGGAGAAGTCCTGGCCGTTCTTCGCGTACTTCAGCTTGTTGGTCTTCAGGATGTCGGACGAGAGGTACCGGAAAAGCTTGCTAGAGACCTCGGACGAGTCGACGTCGACCGCTTTGATCTCCTTCTCGATCTCCTGCTCCTCGTTGGTGAGGTATTCGTAGACGTTGCCGTTGCGCTGGACGTAGGACTGTGCCTCAAGCAGGTTGAGCGCGTCCTGCACTTGCCTGCCCCGCCCGGCGAGGTCGAGCCCGAAGCGGTCGTAGACGAGCACGGTGAGGTTGCGGGGCGTGGCCTTAAACGTGTCGACGTACTTGACTAGGAACAGCGCCTTAAGCAGCCGGTTGGCGAGGATCGTGACTTCGGAACCAGGTTCGGGCAAGTGCTTCTCGGCCTGGAGGATAGCGCTCTGGGCAGCCGACTTCAGCGCGGCGCTGATACCCGCGAACATCTGATCAAAGGTCGCGAGGTAACCCACCTGCTCTTCGCCGATGCGCTTGGCGACCTCTTGGACTACGCCGAGCATCGAGCGCTCGCCCACGGAACTGTTCTTGCCCTCGAACATGTTGTGGTCGGATAGGCCCTCGATCGCGGCCTGGAACATCGGGATCTGGTAGGTGACGAACGGGTAGGTGTTGATGAAGCGGGCTTCGTCGACGTAGTTGCGGTAAGTCTTCGCGCCGTCGACGAAGTTGAATATCGTCGGGAAGTTCGCCGCTTCCTCGGAGTAGATCGACGTGAGGGCGGCAGCGCCCGCGTCGCTCTTCTCCAGCAGACGCTTGCTGATGACCTCCTCGACGTCCTGGCTTGTCAACTTCACCTTCGCGCTGAACCGAGCCTGGATTTTGGAGAAGTCGTTGCCCTGCTGCTTGGTGCGGTCGCCGACGACCTTGTCCATGTCCTCCTGCGACGTCACGAAGACCCACGCCTGCCCCTTGCACTTCGTGTTGAGGGACTCGGCGATCGTCTGGAGGTTGAGCATGAGCTTGACGTCGTCGGCGATGAACTGGCCGACTTCGTCGACGAAGAAGTTGAGCCGGAAGCCCGCTTCCTGCTTGTCGATCCATGCCTTGACCGACGTGGCGAAGTCCTCGATCGAGACGGCGTAGGAGTTCTGGTACTGCGCGATGATCCCGGGGTTCGCCTCGCCGTTGACCTCGGCGAACGCCTTGTCGATGTTGTGACCTTCCAGGGCGGTTTGCTCGCGCCCCCGGGACCAGTCGACGCCGGCGTGCTTGGCGAAGGCCGCCTTGAACGCCTCGTACTGGGCGCGCCGGTCAAGATCCTCCTCGAACCGGGCGACAGCACCGTCGTTGCCGAAGTAGCCGCGGCTTTCGTCGAAGACCTTGACGAAGACCTTGAGCAGGGCGTCGGCCTGGTCCTTGGCGATCAAGGTCGCTTTCTGGTCAATGTTGAATAGCAGGCTCTTAGCCGGGATGGCTGCGGCCTTCTTCAGTGAGGCGATAAGCATCGCGTCGTCAGTCTTGCCGAGGAAGGCCTCGCTCACCTTCTCGCGGGGGAACGCCTGACCCTCGACATCGCCGAGGAGGTGGGCAAGCATCTTGAGCAGGTGAGACTTACCGGAGCCGAAGAAGCCGGAGATCCACACGCCGTTCGCGTTCGTGTAGTTGGTGTATTGCTCCAGCAGCGGCGCAACACCCTTCGCGGCGTCGTTGGTGAAGACGTACTCCTCAACCTCGATGCCCAGGTGGTCTCCGTCGTCAGCCTTGACGACGCCCTCGATCGAGCGGGTGACATCCTTGAGGAAGATCTCGTTGAGTTTCATCGGGTCATGCTTCCTGGTCGAGGATGCGCTTGGCGCGGTAGAAGGAGTCGTCCTTGAGCCGGTCGAACAGCACCAGTGCTGAGCCCTGTGTGGCCGACACCTCGTACCGTCCGGGGAAGAACATCAGCATCGGCTTGTCCGAGACGACGGTTTGCAGGTTGTTCAGTACCGTGTGCGAGCGCACGAACGGGAACACCTCGCCGATTCCGGTGAGGAACAGAATGTGGAACGACTCGCCCGCTATGCGATCCTTGATCGCCGGTGCGAGGTGGATCTGCGGGTCGAGCATGTTCTGGAGCATCTTGAGGAAGTCGGGCTTGTCCATCGTCGTCTCGGCGGCGAGCACGCGCTCCCACACGCTGCGCGCCTTGAGCAGCTCAACGCACAGGTCATAGAGGTTGATCTCGAAGACCTTGATGCCGCGCTCGGTGTCGAGCTTTGTCTTGATGCGCTTCTTAGCCTGGGCGACGTCGAGGGCCCAGGCGGGGTCGTAGTCGTAGATGAAGTGGGCAACCTCGTTGCCGAGGCCCTCCATCTTGAGGAAGCGCTCGCTGCTGAGCACCTTGAATAGGTGTTCCTCTTGCTGAGCCAGTGTGGGCTGGAAAGGCATTAGGCACCTCTCGTCGGGAAGAAGCGCAGGTCGTTTCGGCCAGCCGCTGTCAACAGCTCAGCCAGCCGACCGGAGAGCAGGGCGGGCACGATCTCACCGTCTGATGTCACTAGGTCGGCCTCTCGCATCATCCGGAAGACGGTCTGCCGGATGCCGCTCTCCATCGAGTCGGAGAGATCAGCCAGCTCTGCGTGCCACATCGCCTGGCTCAACACGAATGCTTCGAGGTGTTCCGGCAAGATTGTCAACGCAAGGATCAAGTAGCGCTCGCGGAGCACCTGTTCTGCGAAATCGCCGATGAACGGGTAGGCGCGGCAGGCGGCCGCCCACGTGAGGTACCCGCGCTCCCTCGGAGCCGCGTCGAGCAAGAACTCGACCTCGTCATCGGACAGTACGACCAGCCGTCGAACAGCTTCACGGGTCAGGCGAACGCCGGACCTGTGCGTTCGAGCCTGAACCGCATTCTCCCTGACCGCGCGATCACGAACCGACTCCCATGACTCGCCAGGCCTACGCAGACCGGCGAGGAGTGTGGTCTCGCGCACAAGTAGTGCTCGGCTGACGAAGTTCAGCGCATAGCGCGGCCCGGCAGCATAACTGCCATTCATGGAAACCTCCTCCCTGGCAAATCGGCAAGTTGATCAGGATACGTCGACCTACTGACACCGCTGGGGAGCGAGCACGTGTTGTCGTCCCGCGGCTCGGGCGCTGCCCAGCCGCTGCGCACCCCCTCGCCGATCTCGCTGGCCTGAACCTCCGCCGCTGGCCAACGCGATGGCTGGCCATCCTCTCGTCCGTGATCCACTCGCAGGTGTCCTTCGTAATGCCCAAGTGACGGCGATCTCCTCCGCAGACAGCCACGGCTGAACCACGTCGGTGGCCTCCGGGCTACATGCGCCGATACCGCAACCTTATCGACGGCGGACGGTGCGGATGCCCGCGGCACACGGCGTAGCGCTGCGCGGATGGCGCGACATCGCCGCCCCAGCTCGAGCGGTCGCTGACCGTTCGAACTCGTGCCGTTCACGCGTATCGCACCGGCGTCGTCAACTCTTAGGTGGCCACTGTGCCGAACGGCTGCCCGCAAACAGCAAGCGGCACCAGCCGTCAGGGCCGGATCTGTTCGGCAGTATCGCTTCATGCGAGCAATGTAGGCCGAGCCGGTGCCCGCAAGAGTCGACCCGCTTCGAAAGTAGCCGTGTTCCTCCTGGCCGACACCGCCCTCGTGACGAGCACGAGCGACCTGACTCTCGCATCCGACTCGAATTCGCCCTCCTGCACGTGCTCGACCACCGGGTTGTGCTGGGACACCGAGCCGCTCCCGCCCGACGACGCGATGCTCGAGCGCGCGGCGGAGCTTGGCGGCGTGCACGAGATCCGGCTGCTCGAGCGCTTCCGCGACGAGCAGGAGTTGCGCGTCACGCTGCGTTGCTCGACGGCGTCCGCGCGGTCGACACGCGGCTGCACGCGCGAATCAAGCAGGAGCGCTACCAGTTCGCGCAGCAGCTGCCGCTGGCGGAGGTTCGCGGCTAACGGTCCAGCGCGCGGCGGCGACTGGACGAGCGCTCGCGGATCGCCGTCAGTCCTGAGGCAAGTCGGCGACGTAGGTGTTGATCGAGCGCGCACGCTCGATCGCCGAGACCGGCACCCGCACCACGGCCACGCCGGCATCGTCGCCGAGTAGGGCGACGTTGTGCCCAAACGGCGTCGCAACGCAGCTCCGCCCCGTGAACCCCGGGCCGCAGTGGTTCGCATACGCGATCACCACTCCGTTCTCGAGCGCCCGCGCCGGCACCTGCAGCGTCGACGTCTGCGTCGCCGAGTAGTGCCAGGCGTCGCCCAGCCCTTCAACGCCCTCCTCGACCGTCGGCACCGCGGTCGGCACCAGCAGGATGTCGGCGCCCGCGACCGAGAGCGAGCGGGCGAACTCCGGGAACTCGACGTCGTAGCAAATGCCAACGCCCCACGACGTGCCGCGCCAGGCGACCGGAACCCCGTAGGCCTCAGCCGGCGTGATCCACTGCTGCTCCACGCCGCCATAGAGGTGACGCTTGTGTACGCGAGTGAGCTCCTCCCCCTCCGACGAGAAGAACGAGGCGGCAATGTGATGCGCGTCGCCCACCGAGTCGATCGACGACGCCACGAGCCCGATCCCGTGCTCGAGCGCCAGCGCCGAGAGCGACTCTCGGATCGCCGCGCCATCGTGCTGCCAGGCGCGGTCGGGCGCATAGCCAGTGGCGAAGAGCTCGGGTGTCACGACCACGTCCGCGCCCTGCTCCGCAGCGGACGCGACAAGCCCTGCCAGCGTCGCCAGGTTCTGGTCGACGTCGTCGATAACGGCGGCCGCCTGGGCCACCGCGATGGTGTGCGTTCGGTCGTCGCTCATGGGTCCATCCTCGTCCACGGTCGTGCCAGGCGGCCACATCGGCGCAAACAACAAGTTGACGCGCAAGCCCGTCGTAGTTCAGTATGACGCTAAACCAAATTCGATTGGGTTTAGCGTCATGAACTCGACGCGGTCCACCGACACGGCGAAGGAGCCGACGATGACCCCCACCCCGCAGGGCACCACCGACGAGGCGAACGCCTCGTCGTTCGAGCGCGAGATGATCGCCGCCGGCCAGGAGCCGGCCGTCGCGACCGAGCTCGAGCGCCGCATCCGCGTCGTTGAGCGCGACGAGCGCGACGACGACTCCCGCCTGCCGCTCACCGTCCGTGAGCTCGCCCTCTACGTCTCCGTCACGGTCGCTGCCGTGGCCGTCGGCATCCTGGTCGTGATCCTGTGAGCGAGCGCAAGGCCGCACTGGCCGACCCGAAGCTCAAGAGCGAGCACGTCTTCGGCACCTTCCCGCTGCTGAAGCAGGAGCGCTCCTGGAGCGCCCTCGACTTCACCTGGGTCAACACCGCCCTCGCCATCGCCACCTGGGCGTTCCTGGTCGGCGGCTCGACGGCCCTGCTCGTCGGCTTCCAGGCCGGCATCGCGGCGATGCTGATCGGCAACGCCATCGGCCTGTGCTTCATGGTGCTGGCCTCGGTCGTCGCCTCGCAGCGCTACGGCTCCGAGCAGTACATGCTGCTGCGCGGCGCGTTCGGCGTCGTGGGCGTCGGCGCGCTCGTCTTCACCGTCATCCTCATCACCGAGATGGGATGGTCGTCGCTGCTCGCCGTCATGGCCGGCCGCGCCACCAGCCAGGTCGCCTCGACCGTCGCCGGCACCGATCTCGGCCAGTACGGCCCGGTCGTCACGATCGGCGGCCTGATCGCCATCGCGATCGCCTGGTGGGTGCTCTCCCGCGGACCGGTCACGATCGGCCGCTTCAACGCGATCATCGCTCCCGGTCTCGCCGTCATCACCGTCATCATGATGGTCTTCCTGATCGCCAACACCTCGCTCGACCAGCTCTTCTCGGCCGCACCGCTCGCGCCGTTCGACGACGAGACGCTCAACTTCATGGTCGCCATCGAGTTCAACGTGGGCGTCGGCGTCTCCTGGTACCCGGTGATGGGATCGCTCGCCCGCATGACCCGCAGCCGCAAGGCCGCGGTCTGGCCCGCCTACGGCGGCCTCCTGATCGCGACGATGGTCGCGCAGGTCGTCGGCATGGCCGCCGCGCTCACGCTCGGCGACTCCGACCCGACCGTCTGGATGGTGCCGTTCGGCGGCGCCGTGCTCGGCATCGCGGTGCTCGTCTTCATCGCCTTCGCCAACATCACCTCGATGTCGTCGATCGTCTACTCGACGATCCTCGCCATCCGGCAGTCGTCCGGCGGCCTGCTCGCGAAGGTGCCGTGGAAGGTGCTGACCGCGTCGTTCTTCGTGGTGCCGGCGATCATGACCTTCTTCCCGCAGTTCATGTATGAGCAGTTCATGGTCTTCGTGCTGATGTCGGGCGCGTTCCTCACGGCGCTCTGCGGCGTCGCCCTCGCCGACTACTTCGTGCTGCGCAAGCAGCGCATCGACCTCCGCGAGATGCACCTGGCGCAGCGCGGCACGCTCTACGCCTACCCGGCGGGCATCAACTGGGCCGGCATCGGCGCGCTGCTGACCGGTGCCGTCTTCTACCTCTGGCTCTACAACCCGATCACGCTCGAGACGCAGGCCGCGTTCTCGGTCATCACGGCCAGCCTGCCGGCGGCGATCGTCGCGGCGGTCGCCTACCTGCTGCTCACGCGCGTGATCTACCGCAAGCGCGCGTTCACGAAGGCAGGCTGACATGGCGACCACCACCCGTGCCGCCGTCTATGACGGCAAGGCGACCCTCGACATCCGCGAGGTCACCCTCCGCGATCCCGGCCCCGGCGAGGTGCTCGTGCGCATCGGCGCCTCGGGCGTCTGCGGATCCGACCGGCACGTACTCGACGGCGACTGGCAGATGCCGACGCCGACGATCATGGGTCACGAGGGCGCCGGCGTCGTCGAGGCGGTCGGCGAGGGAGTGCGCTCGCTGGAGCCCGGCGACCACGTGATCATGACCTGGTTCTACCCGTGCGGCGTCTGCACCAGCTGCCGCGAGGGCCGCACCTGGGTGTGCACCGGGTCGGGCTCCGAGGCGTGCGTGCTGCCGGATGGCTCGACGCCCATGACGCTCGACGCCGCCACCGCCTACCCCTACCTGGCGGTCGGCTCGATGAGCGAGCGCGTCGTGGTGGCCGAGCAGGCAGCGATCAAGGTGCCGAAGGAGCTGCCGTTCGACGTGGCGGCGCTCATCGGCTGCTCGATCGCCACGGGCGTCGGCACGGTCGTGAACGACGCGCAGCTGAAGGCGGGCCGTTCGGCACTCGTGATCGGCGCCGGCGGCGTGGGCATCAGCATCATTATGGGCCTCGCGCTCGCCGGTGCCAGCCCCATCATCGTCGCCGACGTGACGGATGCGTCGCTCGAGCTCGCGCGCGAGTTCGGCGCCACGCACACGGTGAAGTCGGATGCGTCGCTGCCCGACAAGGTGCGCGAGATCATGCCGGAGGGCGTGGATGTCGCCTTCGAGGCCATCGGCCGCCCGGACACGATCGCGATCATGCCCGCAACGCTCAAGCGCGGCGGCACCGCGGTGATCGTCGGGCTGCCGCCGCAGGACCGCCCGGTGCCGATCGACGCGCTGGCGCTCGCCGAGGAGGGCAAGTCGCTGATCGGCTCGAACTACGGCTCGACCGTGCCTGCGCGCGACTTCCCGATGCTCGCGCAGCTCTACCTGGCGGGCCGACTGCCGATCGACCGACTCATCACCAACCGCGTCTCGCTCGATGAGGTGAACGACGCCTTCGAACTGATGCGCTCCGGCGCCCGCGGGCGAAGCGTCATCATGTTCTAAAGCCCTCACCGAACGGAGCCTCGTGGCCAGGCCGAAGCACAGCATCCTCTCCCCGCAGCTGATCGCTGCCGCTGCGCTTCGGCTGGTCGCGAAGCACGGGGACTTCACCATCCCCGGCGTCGCCGCCGAGCTCGGCGTGCATCCCTCGTCGCTGTACCACCACCTGCCCGGCGGGCGCGCGGCGATCGTGCACCGCATGCGCGAGGAGCTCTACGCCGACATCGACCTTGCGCCGGCGCTCGACACGGCGCTGCCGCCGCTCGACCGGCTGCGACTGTGGATGCGGGCCTACCGAGCCGCCACGGCCCGCGTGCCTGCCGTCGTGCCGGTGCTCGTCGGGGCACCGGTGGAGGATGCGCGCACGCTCGAGATCTACGAGGCGCTGTTCGTCATCCTGCGCGACGCCGGGGTGCCGGTCGCGCAGCGGGTGGCGTGCTCGGCGATGATCGACGCCGTCGTGCTGGGATCCGCGGTGGATGCCGCTTCCCCCGTGCCGCTGTGGCGCGTCGAGGGACACGACCTGCCGGAGTTGCGGGAGGTGGCGGCTGCCGGCGATGACGAGGGACGCGCGCCCGCCGGGTTCGAGCTCGGCGTGGAGGCTGCCGTTGCTGCGGTGGAGCGGATGGCGGCACCGCGCGGCTGACGTGCCTGCGCTGCGGAGCGTCGACCGACTGTTGGCTACGCGCCCTCGCTCACCATCGGGGCGCCGCAGTCTCGGCACGTCGGCGCCAGGGGGACGACCATGAAGCACTCGGTGCAGGTCGCTTCTCGCAGCTGCGGAGTCGGCGCGGCCGCGCGCGTGCTCGTCGAGCGCGAGGTCGCCGGGCGCTGAGTCGCTCGCGCACGAGCGGGTCGCTCGCTCAACTGCGGCAAGACCTTCGGCGCACCACCGTCGGCGGGCATCGTGGCTCCGAACCAGCGGTAGCACTCGAGGCGATCGGCTGCGGCGGTCTGCTCGCGCATGCGCTCGCTAGCGTCGGCTTCGACACCGGGGTAGCTCTCGCCGATCGTCAGATCAGATCCCACGCAGAGCGACGTGAGCCGTGGCTCGCCTCTCGACGCCGCGTCATCCGCCACCTTGCCGATTACGCGGCCGATCCAGCCCTCCAAGGGCTGCCGAGTCGTGATGCCGGTGGACGCCTGGATTCGCTGACTCAGCTGGTCGTAGGTGATCCACGCTCCATAGTCCCGAGCGACCTCGAGGAGCACGTCGCGAGCCGCTGGCACCCACTGCCGGTCGGCGTCAGATTGCGAGACGTAGTTCCCGTTCGCCAGATCCGGCATCGCGTGATTCCCCTCGATCGCGTCGAGGCAACGCTATCTGCCGGAGCAGGCGGAGGTCGCCGGCGGGCTCGTCGCGCGCAGACGATGCCGCGAGGTCTACGTGGTCGGCGGCGCCACGCGCGGCACGACCGGTCGCCGTCGCTGCACGCCGACCGCCCACTCGACCAGCAGCGCGACCCAACCGCCTGCCCACGCGACAACCGCGACGTAGGCGATCCCGGCCGAGACCTCGTGGGCAGCCGAGGGGCTGATCGGTGCTCCCAGCGCGAGCGTCAGCGTCGACTGGATCGACTCACGCGTGTCGCCGCCGTCGACCACGGAGAACGCGAACAGCAGCACGCCGACCGACGTCAGCCACGCCCACAGCGTTGCGCGCGTGCGGCGCGCACCCTCGCGCAGCACGCCCTGCTGCCGCAGCATCCCGCGCGCCGCCGCGACGACCAGCAGCACGTAGCCAGCAAGCCACAGTGGGCTCGACCAGACCACCATCACGAGGAGCCAGCCTCCACTCGCCGCCTTGATGAGCACCGCGACCAACGGTGCGAGCATCGTCACCCACGCGGTCAGCGCCAGCGAGGGTCCGGATGCTGCGGTGGGCGAGGACTGCATGGATTGAGGATGGCGCACATCGCTGGGAGACGCCGACCGATCAGCCGCACCGGCCTCGAGTCACACGATGGGCTGACTCGTCCGCCGATCAACGAGTTCAGCCAACGCGGGTGGGTTCGGCGCGGCTCTACCGCGCACAACACCTTCGAGCGTGGCCTCGCCGATCGAGTCGTAGACGGACACCCGTACGAGAGAAACGACGCCTGCTGCCGCAGCGGCGTCCTTCATCGCGTCATAGATCGCGCGCTGCTTGCCGCGGGGCGAGCCGAACGTGAAGAACTCGCCGACTGGGTCGGCGCCGCCGAACATTGCGATCGAAGAGGGCGATGCCCAGCGGTTTCCGGGCGCGATCGCTCGGCGCTCAAACTGCTTGACGTACGTGCGATACGCCGACGCCCATGGCAGATGGCCAGCGAAGTCCGCCTCTAGCGTCGCCGCGCGGTACCGGGTGAAGTGGAACTCCTCATCGAGCTCGACGAGCCTGCCGTCGGCAAGCGCGAGATCCCATGCCCCGGGCGCAAGCCTCGGTTCCGGCTGCGCACCGCCCATCGAGCGGTACAGATCGAGGATCTGGCGGCGCATCTGATCGGGCAGCGTGCCGAGTCTCACCGATGGGGGCTTGGCGACTGCTGCCATCCCAGCGTCGGACAGCAAGGTCTCGAGAGCGGCGGCTCTTGCTCCGGTCTTCACCATCGCAGGTCCCGCGTCGCCAGTCGTCGCATCGACCGTCAGCCGACGACGCCGTCGCCCTCGTACCCAACGACCGCCCGCGACTCCAGCAGCGGGATGATCTGCATCTTGCCGATCGACGCGAAGTGCGCGCTCTCGCGGTGCGCAGTGAACGCATCCGCGTCTTCGTAGACCTCGACGATCGTGAACACCTGCGGGTGCTCGAGGTCGCGGGCGACGGAGTAGGAGATGTTGCCCGGCTCCTGGCGGCTCGCCGCGGCGAGCGTCGGCAGCAGCTCTGCCACCTGGTCGGCGGTCTCGGGCTTGGCGGTGTAGGTCGCGACGACCAGGTAGTGGGTGCTCACGTCTGTTCCTTCCTGCGGGCCATCGAGGGCGGTGGTTGGTGCAGACACTAGCGGGGCTGCGTGAACGCGGTGCCAATCGCGAGCGCCTGCCGAGACGGCCTCCACGGGGCCCATGGTGACCTTCGCCCATCGCGCGCATACTCGAGGAGGACCACCGACGCATCGGAGGGTCGCGATGGGCATCGAGCCACAGGACACATCCGCACATCCGAGCGCAGTGCAGCGCCTCCATGAGCGCCTGCTCATCGAGGCGAATCTGTCGAGCAGCATGGTCCGCACCTCCGACGGCGCTCGGGTCCACGTCGCCGAGCAGGGCTCCGGGCCACCCGTGGTGTTCGTCCACGGCTCCGGCAGTCCCGGGTCGTTCTGGCTGCCGCTGCTGCCGCACCTGGAAGGGATGCGCGCCGTGGTGGTCGACCGACCTGGCTTCGGACTGAGCGATCCGCCTCCGGCGACCGCAATGGGAGAGGGATGGGAGGCGCGGTGGCTCGACATGCTCCTCGACGCGCTCGCGCTGCCAGCGGCGATCCTCGTCGGCCATTCCATGGGCGGCCTGTGGTCATTGCGCTTCACCCTCAAGAGACCCGAGCGCGTCGTCGGGCTCGCCCTGATCGCCGCGCCAGGCCTGCCAGGCACGCGCGCCATGCTGCCCTTCCGGCTGATGGGCACGCCGGGTGTGCGCAGTCTCATCGAGCGGCAGCGAGAGACCCCGCGCACCGTGGCGCAATTCGCGAAACCAGTGAGCGAAGGCGACTCGCTCCGCGCCTATCCCGAGCTCGTCGAACTCATGGTCGCGGTCGGGAACGACCCCATCGCAGCGCGATCGCTTCGAGCGGAGATACGTGCGCTCGTTGCGCCGTGGGCGCTCGCGACGCGAACGGGGTTCCGTCGCCGAGCGCGTGTGCGAGAAGAAGACCTGCACGAGGTTGCCGTGCCGACGCTGCTGGTCTGGGGCGAGCACGACCCGCTCGGCGGCAGTGACGTGGCTCGCACGATCCAGTCCTGCATCCCGGGCGCCGAGCTCGCCCTAGTCCCCGGCGGGCATGCGCCCTGGCTCGGCAGCCCGCATCGGGTCGCCAGCGTGCTTTCCGAATGGGTAAAGCGTGTCCGTTGGGCGGATGCTCCGAGCTGATCCTCGGGGCTCCTGCCGTCGTGCCCCACGGCCTTCCCGCGCTCAGTCGTCGAACGTGCCCGCGACCCGCTCGAACGCCCGCCCCAGTCGGTGCGCACCCTCGGCCAGGCGTTCCGGTGACTCAAACGAATACGCCAGTCGCAGCTCGCGCGACCCCTCGCCGGGCGCACAGAACGCCGCACCGGGCACGAACACGACCTGCTCGTCGATCGCGGCGTCGAGCAACGCATCCGTCGTCCAGCCCTCGGGCAGGGTGAGCCACGCGAAGAAGCCGCCCTCGGGCTCGGTGAGCGTCGACCCCGCGGGCAGGTGAACCGCGAGCGCCTCGCACAGCGCATGCGCTCGCTCGCCGTAGACCGCGGCGGCACTCGCGATCGCACCGCGGAAGTCCTGCTTCGTGATGAACTCCGCCGCGATCGCCTGGCTGAACGGCGAAGCGCAGATCACGGTCGACTCGGAGGCAAGCTGCAGCGAGCGCCGCATCCAGGTCGGCGCCGACGCCCATCCCACCCGCAGGCCCGGCGCCAACACCTTCGAGAACGAGCCAAGGTAGACCACGTGCTCCGGGTCGAGTTCGTGCAGCGACGGCATCGTGCGCGGCTCGAACGCGAGCATGCCGTAGGGGTTGTCCTCGACGATCGGGATGCGTGCCTCGCGACAGATCTCGACGATCTCGGGACGCCGCTCGGCCGCGAGGGTGACGCCACGCGGATTCTGGAAGTTCGGGATCGTGTAGAGCATGCGCGGCTGGCGGCCGGAGGCCTGCAGGCGGCGGATGCGCTCCCGCAGCGCGTCGGGCACGAGGCCGTCGGCGTCCATCGGCACGTGCTCGACCTGCAGGCCCGCGCCGCCGAAGGCGCCCAGCGCACCCACGTAGGTCGGATCCTCGACGAGCACCGTGTCGCCCTGCTCGCACAGCACCTTGGTGACGATGTCGAGCGCCACCTGCGAGCCGGCGGTGACCTGGATGCTGTCGACGTCGGCGGCGATGTGCTCGGCGGCCATCAGCTCGACGATCGCCTCGCGAAGTTCGGTCGAGCCGAAGCCCGAGCCGTACTGCAGCACGTCGTGAGGGCGGTCGCGCACGAGCCGCGCGGCGGCATCCGCGAGCCAGTCGAGCGAGGCGAGCGACAGGTCGGGGTTGCCGCCGGCGAGCGAGATGACGCCTGGCTGCATTGACGCCTCCCACACGTCGCGCACCGGCGAGGGCAGGAAGCCGCGGGAGCGATCGGTGAGGAAGGGGTGGTCGAGCACTCGGCCTCCTTGCTGGCGACGACTGAGTGCAGTGTAGGTCGTTGCTCGGGGAGGGGCGGGATCGGTCTCGTGACGCCCGATGCCTTTGGCATCGGGCTCCTCGGCCTACGGAAGGAAGGGGCGGCGCCGGTGGCGTCGTGCTCCTCGGCCTACGAGTACTCGGGCCAGGGGAGGTCGATGGGGGGCTCGAAGCTGGCGGGCAGCAGGGCAGGGCTCGGGTCGGCGGCGGTGCGCGCGTCGAACTCGGCCTTCGCGGCCGCGAGCTCGTCGGGCGACGTCAGCAGTCGCAGGAACGTGCCGGCGATCGTCTTGCCCGCCGTCTCGATCGTCGGGTCGATGGTGGCCGGGATGCCGCCCATCGCGTTCATCGTCCACGCCGGGTAGGGCACCGTCGGGTCGCCCTTCAGCGCGGGCCGCGACACGTAGAAGCGCACGGTCGGCGCGTAGTGCGTCATCTCGACGTAGTCGTCGCTCGTCCAGTTGCGCTGCCAGGCGGGCATCATCTCGCGCAGCTTCGCCTCGGCATCCTGCGGACTGATGAGCTGCTCGCACTCGTCGAGGAACGGCCGCTCCATCGGCTCGATGCCGACGCTGCGCTGAATCTCCTGCGCAACCGCCACCGCATCCGTCCCATACGACGGCGCGCCGACAGCGGAGAGCTCGTCGAACAGCGCGGTCGAGAGCACGTGATTCGTGCGCCCGGGCCGCGAGCGCGCCACCCAGGTCTCCTCGACCGTGCAGTGCGCCATCATCGCCGCCGCCGCCGCGTTGCGGTCGAGCGCGGTGAGGATCGCCTCGGCCATCGCGATGTCGGGGGTGCGCCACGAGAACTGGATGCGCGCCGAGCGGGCCGGCAGGTTGTCGGCCGTCGCCTGCCCGTCGCTGAGGATCGCATCGGTGAGCGACCAGCCGCCGGTTGCGGGCAGGATCGCATCCTGCATCGACCGCGACGCCGAGTACATCTGCGTCAGCGCCAGGTTGGCGCCGGGTGCCCGCGCCGCCGAGTGCGAGGCGGGGATGGGCGAGTCGCCGTGCCCCATCTGCCAGGTCTCGGGCTGCTCGCAGAGGAACGTGTAGACCTTCGAGTAGTAGGCGCCGCACTGCGTGTCCCACCGCGCGGTGTTGCACAGCGGCAGCATGTAGAAGGGGTGGAACGAGACGATCGCGTCGACGTCGTCGTAGTAGCCGCGCAGGCCGTGCACGACCTTCGAGCCGTGCATCTTCTCGGCCGGCTCCCCCGTGTACTTGAGCGTGCCGGCGATGCCGTGCTGCTCCATGGCGTGCTTCGTCGCGAGCACGCCCGCGAGCGTCGAGATGCCGAGCGCCGAGTGCGGGTCGGTGTGGCCGCCCGCGAAGCGGCTCGATCCCTCGCGCGGCTGCTGGTGCGTGACGGGCGCCTGCGAGTTGCCGGGCACCGCGTCGTACTCGGCGTAGGTGAGCAGGGTCGGCGCATCACCGTCTGCATCAACACCGTTCGACCAGGTGGCCGAGAACGCGGTCGGCATGCCCGCCGAGCCCTCCTCCACCTCGAAGCCGTGCTCGCGCAGCGTCGCCACGTACCAGGCGACCGAGCGGTACTCGCGCCAGGCGGGCTCGCCGAAGCCGAAAATCTCGCTGTGCCAGGCCGAGAGCTCGCCCATGTGCTCGTCGATCCAGGCCCGCGCGGTGGCCTTCGCGGCCTCCGAGAGCTGGGCGGATGCGGGTGTCGCGGTCGCGACGTCGGTGTCGGTCATGGTCATGCTCCGAAGATCTGCAGGGGGATGTGGACGAGGCTGACGCCCGGCTCGGCAATGGCTGCCGCGACGGCGGCGGGCACTGCGGATGCGTCGTCGACGCGGGTGCCGGAGGCGCCGAACGCGCGGGCGAGCATCGCCCAGTCGGGCTGGTGCAGGCGCACGCCGATCGGATCGATGCCGCGATCGGCCTCGTTCTGCTCGATCTCGCCGTAGCCGCCGTTGTCGACCACGATCACCGCGATGTCGAGCTGCTGCTCGACGGCGGTCGCGAGCTCCGGCACGCTGAACATCAGCGCGCCGTCGCCGGTCACGACGACGGAAGGAGTCTCGGGCGAGGCGATCCTGGCGCCGATCGCGGCGGGCAGGCCGTAGCCGAGCGTCGCGTAGGCGGGCATGTAGGGCATCGACGCCGGCGCATCCTGCCGCACGGCGCTCGTCATGCCGTAGTAGGTGATCTGCGAGGAGTCGCCTGCCACCACGGCGCCGGCGGGGATGCCCGCGGCAATGGCCTCGGCCGCCACCATCTCGCGCGGGGCGAAGTCGTGCGCGGCCTCGACGAGCGCATTGCGCACGGCATCCAGGCCCGCATCCGGGGCAGGTTCACGCTCGATTCGAGCGGCGAGCGCCTCCACCACCGCGCGCGCCTCGCCCAGGACGCGGATGGTCGCGGGCAGGTTCTTGTCGAGCTGCGCCTCGTCGATGTCGACGCGGATCACGGCGCCCTCGGGCGCGAGCTCGTTGCCCCATAGCTCGGCCTCGCCCAGCTTGGAGCCGACGACGAGCAGCGCATCGGCCGCATTCACCACCTCGGCGGCGGGGGCGAGGCGCAGCTCGCTGCCGAGCGAGCGCGTGTGCGACTCGGGCACGACGCCCTTGCCGTTCAAGGACGTCAGCACCGTGGCGCCCAGCTGCTCGGCAAGTGCGGTGAGTGCGCTCGCGGCGCGCACGGCCCCGCCGCCCGCGATGATGACCGGGCGCTCGGCGCCCTGCAGCGCCGCCGCGGCCGCGTCGAGCGCAGCTGCGTCGAGCGCCGCAGCCGCGGCGGCCGAGCGTGGCGCGAGGAGCGAGTCGTCGATGTCCGTCTCGGCCTCGAGCACATCCAGCGGCACCTCGATGTGCACGGGACGCGGGCGACCGGAGCGGAACAGCGCGAAGGCGTCGTGCACCGCCTCGACCGCCTCCTCCGCGGAGCGCACCCGGCGGCTCCACAGCAGGATCGCGGCGGCCGCCGCCGACTGGTCCTTCGTCTCGTGCAGCGCGCCGCGGTCGGCGAACTCGTCGCCGATGGCGACGCCGGGCGAGAGCACGATCATCGGGCGCGACTCGGCGAAGGCGGTGCCGCCGGCCGAGAGCGCGTTCAGCAGACCGGGCCCGCTCGTGGTGATCACGACGCCGGGGGTCACCTCGCCCGCGGCCGAGCGGCGCTGCGACCAGGCGTCGGCGGCGTAGCCGGCGCCCTGCTCGTGCCGCGTCGTGACTGGCCGGATGCCGAGCGCCGACAGGTGGCGGTAGAGCTCGAGATTGTGCGTGCCGGGGATGCCGAAGACGGTGTCGACGCCGTAGTTCGCGAGCGTCTGCAGCACGGCCCAGCCGGCGTTCCTGCGGTGCTCGGTCATCGTGCTGCCTCCAGGTCGTGCGCGGATGCGCCCGGCTGACGTCCGTCGGCGGCGGAGCCGGTGTCGGCCGCGGTCTGCGCGCTGAAGGCCTCCACGCCTCCCACCCAGGTCGCGAGCACGCCGAGACGCGCGATCTCTCCGACGGGCGTGACGACGGGGTCGGCGGCGAGCACCGCGAAGTCTGCCGCCTTGCCGACCTCGAGCGAGCCGAGGTCGCTCTCGCGTCCCAGCGCCCGGGCCGCATTGATGGTGTGGGCGCGGAGCGCCAGGTCGACGTCGATCGCGAGCTCGTCGCCGCCCAGCTGCACGCCGCGGCGGGTGATGCGGGATGCGGCTGCCTGCACGGCCTCGAGCGGCACCGGGTCGGCCACCGGCGCATCCGACGAGATGACGAGCGGGAGCCCTGCGCGCGCGAACTCGCCCAGCGGGTTGAACCGCTCCCCCGGCGTGCCGATGGCGCGCGTGACGCCCTCGCCCCAGTTGAAGTGGTGCTGCGGCTGGTTCACGGGGATGATGCCGGCCGCGACCATCCGCTCGATGTGGTCGGGCGTGGGCAGGCCGCAGTGCTCGATGCGATGGCGTGCGTCGGCGTCGGGGCGCTCGGCGAGCGCGGCCTCGATGGTCGAAATGACCATCTCGATCGCATCCGGCGACTGCGAGTGCGTGGCCGTCTGCAGGCCGACGGCGTGCGCGCGGGCGACGAGCGAGCGGTACTCCTCGGGCGAGTGGTACAGCTGCCCCGTGCGGCACGGGTCGTCGAGGTAGCCGTCGGGGAACCAGGCGGTCTCGCCGCCGAGCGTGCCGTCGGCATAGAGCTTGATGCCCTGGATCGAGAGGCGGCGGTCGCCGAGCGGCCCGTGCAGGCCGATCTCGATCGCTGCGTCGAGCAGGTGCGAGAGCAGGTAGCCGGAGACTCGCATGGTCAGCCCGCCGGTCTCGGCGAGCCGCAGGTAGGTGTCGAGCTCGCGCTTCGACACCTGCGCGTCGCCGACGGTCGTGACGCCGCCGGCGAGGAACTGCGCCTGCGCGCCCTCGAGCTGCCGCACGAGCTCGGCCGGCTCGTCGCCGAGGTGGAAGTTGGGGCCGTGGTGGCCGATCTTCACGCCGTGCAGGCCCGTGAGCACGTTGCACGCCGCATCCGAGAGCTCGCCCGTCAGCTCGCCGTCGGCGTCGCGGAAGAACTCGCCGCCCTCGGGGTTCGGCGTCTCTCTGGTGACGCCGTTGTGCTCGAGCGTCCACGAGTTGACGACACCGCCGTGGCCGGAGGCGTTCATCAGGTAGACCTCGCGGTCGGTCGCAACCTGGTCGAGCTCGAAGCGCGTCGGGTGGCGCAGCTCGGCGAGGTTGCGCTGCTCGTAGCCGTAGCCGCGCACGGGGGCGCCGGCTGGCAGGCGCTCGGCCGCGGCGCGCAGCAGCGCCACGACGCCGGGGATGTCGCTCGCCCGGTCGGGCCCGCAGTCGACCCAGGTGCTCAACTGCCCGAGCATGAGCGGGTGCGCGTGGGCGTCGATGAAGCCCGGCACGACGGTCGCGTCGCCGAGGTCGATGCGCTCGACGTGCGGCAGTTCGACGGCAGCGCGCTCGACCTCGGCGGTGCCGCCGATCGCGGCGATGCGGCCGTCGACGATGAGCATCGACGTGGCCGTGGCGCCGGGGCCGGCCATGGTGCGGATGCGGTGCGCGGTGACGAGCAGCGGGTGCTCGTTGCGGGCCTCAAGCGGTGGCAGGGTGCGCATCGGCGGTCTTCCTCTGAGAGTTCGGGAGCGGTGCATTGACAGGCGAGACGGGGCGGTCGGTGCGCAGCCACGCGAGCACGTTCTCGGCCTGCAGCCGCACGTAGTCGGCCATCGAGGCATCCGAGCGGAACGCGGCGTGCGGCGTGACGAGCACCCGCGGATGCGCGACCAGCGCATCGTCGGCGGCCGGCGGCTCGGTGGCGAGCACGTCGAGCGCTGCGGCCGCGAGGTGGCCACGTTCGAGCGCGTCGAGCAGCGCCGGCTCGTCGATGAGCCCGCCGCGGCTGACGTTGACGACGGTGGCGCCCGGAGGCAGCAGCGCGATTCGGTGGGCGTTCAGGTAGCCGGCGGTCTCGGGCATCAGCGGCAGGTGCAGCGAGAGCACGTCGGCAGCGGCGAGCACCTCGTCAGCGCTCATCCGTTCGACGCCGGGCGTCTCGCCGGCATAGGGGTCGTAGCCCACGACGCGACCGAAGGTGGCGGATGCCCGCTCCGCGAGCGCCAGCCCGATGCGGCCGAGCCCCAGCAGCCCCAGCGTCTGCTCGCTGGCGCGGCGCGGCATCGGCGCCGCCTCCAGATCCCAGCCGCCCGAGCGCACCGAATCCACGTAGGGGATGAGCCTGCGGGAGGCCGCGAGCGCCAGCGCGAGGGCGTGCGTGGCGACCTCCTCGGTCGCCGCGCCCAGCACGTTCGCGACCCATACGCCGCGCGCGGTGGCGGCATCCACGTCGACCATGTCGACGCCCATCGATGCGTTCGCGATGAGCCCGAGCCGAGGCAGTCGCGCCAGCAGGTCGGCGTCGACGCGCGCGTAGCCGAGCAGCAGCGCCTCGGCATCCGCTGCCTCGCGGGCGATGGTGTCGGGGTCGTCGGCGCTCAGGCGCAGCACGGTGCATCCGGCCGCCTCGAGCATCCGCACGCCCGCCTCGATGTCGAGCTCGTCCAGGTCGCGGCAGACGGCGACCACTCGGCTGCCGGCCGCCGCGGCCTCAGTGGACATGGCTCAGGAACTTCTTCGTGCGCTCGTGCTGCGGGTCGTCGAAGAACTGCTCCGGCGGTGCCTGCTCGACGATGACGCCGCCGTCGAAGAGCGTGACCTCGTCGGCGGCGCGGCGGGCGAATCGCACCTCGTGCGTGACGACGATCATCGTCATGCCGTCGTGCGCGAGCTGCTCCATGACCTCGAGCACCTCACCGACGAGCTCGGGGTCGAGCGCGCTGGTGGGCTCGTCGAAGAGCATCACCGTGGGGTTCAGCACCAGTGCCCGAGCGATCGCCACGCGCTGCTGCTGACCGCCGGAGAGCTGCGAGGGGTGGTGGTCGGCCCGGTCGGAGAGGCCGACCCGCTCGAGCATCACGTGCGCCTGCTCGAGCGCATCGGCGCGGCCGACCTTCTGCACGGCCGTCAGCGCGAGCGCGACGTTCTTCGCGGCGGTGAGGTGCGGGAACAGGTTGAACTTCTGGAACACCATCCCCACCTCGCGACGCTGCACGGCGAGCCGCGCCTCCGGCAGCGCGCGGCCGCGGCCGTCGACGCCGATGCGGTCGCCCTCGAGCAGGATCTCGCCCTGGTCGGCCGGCTCGAGCAGCGCCATCAGGCGCAGCATCGTCGACTTGCCGGAGCCCGAGGGGCCGAGCACGGCCTTCACCTGGCCCTGTCGCACCTTGAACTCGACACCCTTGAGCACCTCGTTGCCGTGGTACGCCTTGTGGAGGTTGCGCACCTCGAGCGTCGGGATGTCCGTCAGCAGGGCGCCGGTGGGGGTGTACGTCGTGGACTCATTCATCGTGCGGCTCCCACCAGCTTGTTGGTGCGGCGCTTCTTCGCCGGCAGCGACGTCGCCCAGTGGAAGCGCCGCTCGATCTGCATCTGGATGACCGTGATGATGCTCACGATCACCAGGTAGTAGATGATCGCCACGGTGTAGTACTCGGCGTAGCGGAAGGTGATGTTGACGCCGACCTGCGCGGTCGTCAGCAGCTCGCGCAGCGAGATGACGGACGCGAGCGACGAGTACTTGATGAGGCCGATGAACTCGTTCGTGGTCGGCGGCAGGGCGATGCGGATCGCCTGCGGCACCATGATCTTCGACATCACCGTGCCGGGCTTCATGCCGAGCGCCCGGCCCGCGAGCCCCTGGCCCTCGTCCACCGACGAGAGGGACGAGCGGATGATCTCGGCCATGAACGCCGCCTCCACCAGGCCCAGGCCGATCGACGCGGCGATGAAGGGGTTGTAGCCCCAGGCGCGCAGGTCAGGCAGCAGCTGCGGCAGCGCGTTCCACATGATGAGGAGCACGAGCAGCGCCGGGATGGCCCGGAAGAACCACGTGTAGGTCAGTGCCAGCCACTGCGCGATGCGGCTCTTCGAGCCGCGACCCATCGCGACGATGAAGCCGATGACGGTCGCGATGATGAGCGAGACGACGGCGACGCCGAGCGAGAGCATCGCGCCCTGCAGGTAGACGGGGCTGAACAGCTGCCCGATGAAGATCTGGAAGTCGAATCCCACGAGGGGCTCCTCTCGCGTGCCCGACGACGCAGCCGTCGGGCACGCTCAGTGGTGAGGTCGGATCAGTAGACGTCGACGATGGTCGGGTCGAGGTTGTACTCGGCGGCGATCTCGGCGAGCGTGCCGTCGTCGTAGATCGCGCGCAGGCCCTCGGCCACCGCGGGGCTCAGCGCGTCGTCCTTGCGGGTGAAGACGCCGAACGTGGTGTCGGGCGGGAAGACGTCTGCCGCGATCGCCAGGCGACCCTCGTTCTGCGTCTCCATATAGGCAGCGCCCACGTTGGTCTCGATGAGGGCATCGGCGAGGCCGTTGACGACGGCCAGCACGGTCTCGGCCGTCTTCGGGTAGCTCTGGATGTTCACCGCGTCGTCGGCGCACGCACCCTCGTTCAGGCTCTGCAGCGTCGCCTCGTTGGCGCTGGCGGCCTGCGCCGCGACCGTGAGGCCACACAGGTCGGACTGCTCGGTGATCGAGGGCGCGTTCTCCGGGGTGGCGAGGATCGCGGGTCCGGCGTTCATCACCGGCGACGCGTCTGCGATCTCGAGCCGCTCCTCGCTCATGTAGAGGCCGCCGAAGATCACGTCGCAGGTGCTCGACTGGAGGCCCGGCATGAGGCCGTCGAAGCTGGTCACGACGTAGTTGGTCTCGACGCCCCAGTGGTCGGCGAGCGCCTCGATGCTGTCGGCGTCGAAGCCGACGATCTCGCCGTCGCTGCCGTTCTCGTAGTACTCCAGCGGCGGGTACTCGGGGTCGATGCAGGCCGAGAGCTGACCCTCGTTCACGAGGCCCTCCGGCGCGTTGCTGGATGCTTCGTCGCTCGCGGGAGCCGAGGACGTCGGCGTGCCGGCGGAGCATCCTGCGAGCAGGACCGCCGCGGCGGCGGCTGCGCCGAGGGCGCCAAATCGATTGTTCATGCTTCTCTCCATCGGAAGGGCACCCGCTGCGGCTGCCGTTGCCTCATCGTGGCGGTCGACGACACATGATGTCAAGCAACTTTGCAGTTGCGGCGTGTCGAAATGAGAAAGTTGCCACACAGAACCGACTTTCGGCCGCGCTGACAACCACGAAACGCGCCCGAAACAGAAAACTTGTAGAGGGATCCAGTCTGCTCCCCTACGCTGGAGCCATGGACGAACTCACCGAGGCCGCAGTGCAGCTGCTGCGCCGCGACGGCCGCCTGTCGTTCAGCGAGATCGCGCGGCAGCTCGGCACGACCCGGGCTGCGATCACCGCGCGGGTCACCCCACTGCTGGAGACGGGCGGTCTGCGGATCCTCGCCGCCGTCCATCCACGCGTTCGAGGACTGCACTCGCTCGCGCACCTCTCGTTCCGCGTCGCCGGCTCGACGGCACCGCTGCTCGAGCGCATGGACCAGCTCGACTCCCCCGTCTTCATCTCCGAGACCGTGGGGCCCTTCGCGGTGGCGGCCGAGGTGCACACCCGCGACCGGCACGAGCTGCAGGCCGCGATGCGGCTGCTGCGCGGTGCCGAGGGCGTGGTCGACATGCAGGTGACGCTGTACGAGCAGGTGCTCAACAGCTTCTTCCTCGGAGCGGAGCCCGACAGCGAGCAGCATCTCGACGACGCCGACCTCGCGCTCATCGCCGAGCTGCAGCGCGATGGCCGCGTCGGCTACGCCGAGCTCGCCGCTGCCAGCGGCCTGTCGATCAACGGTGCGCGCGGGCGCGTGCAGCGGATGCTCGACCTCGGCATCATGCGCATCGGCGCCGTGCGCCAGCGCTCCGACACGACCCGCAACTTCCTCTTCGGCCTCGGCATCACGCTGCACGACGCGGGCGAAGCGGCGATCGAGCTGATCGCCAAGCGGCCGGGGCTCGAGTTCCTCGCCCGCGCCTACGGCCGGTTCGACCTGATCGCGACGGCGCCCTTCGCGTCATTCGACGAGCTCTACGAGCTGCTCGACACCCTGCGCGCGCTCGATGGCGTGCTGGCCGTCGACACCTGGCTGCATGCGCGCATCCGTCGGGAGCGCTATCAGTTCGCGCAGCAGCGTCAGTCGCGCGGCGCCATCGCCGAGAGCAGCTCGTAGACCGCGTGGCTCGCGGCGACCGCCGTCATCTGCGCGTGGTCGTAGGCCGGGGCGACCTCCACCACGTCGGCGCCGACGATCTCGAGGTGCGCCATCGCGCGGAGGATGCGCAGCAGCTCGCGGCTCGTCAGCCCGCCCGCCTCCGGCGTGCCGGTGCCGGGCGCGTGGGCGGGATCGAGCACGTCGATGTCGATCGAGATGTAGACCTTCGCGTCTCCGATCCGCTCGAGCAGCCGGTCGATGGCCGCCTGCACGCCCCGCTCCTCGATCTCGACGGCGGTGATCGGCACGAACCCGAGGTGCTCGTCATCGACGAGATCCTGCTGGCTGTAGAGGGGTCCGCGAATGCCCACGTGGGCGCTCGCCGTCAGGTCGATGAGCCCCTCCTCGCTCGCGCGACGGAAGGGCGTGCCGTGCGTGACGGGTGCGCCGAAGTAGGTGTCCCAGGTGTCGAGGTGCGCGTCGAAGTGCACCACGGCGACCGGCCCGTGGATGGCGTGCGTTGCGCGCAGCAGCGGCAGCGCGATCGTGTGGTCGCCGCCGATCGTGACCAGGCGCGTGCCGTTCGCCGTCAGCTCGCGCGCGTGCGCCTCGATGTCGGCGACCGCCTCGTCGATCGAGAAGGGGTTGACGGCCATGTCGCCCGCGTCGACGACCTGCTGGCTGCCGAAGGGCGCCACCTGCTGCGCGGGATTCCAGGGCCGCAGGAGGCGGCTGATCTCTCGCACGTGCGCCGGCCCGAAGCGGGCACCGGGCCGGAAGCTGACGCCGCTGTCGAATGGCACACCCACGACGGCGATGTCCGCGTGCTGCACCTCGTCGATGCGGGGCAGCCGAGCGAAGGTGGCGATGCCCGCAAAGCGGGGCACGCGGCTGGCGTCGACGGGTCCGATGGGCTCGGTCACAGTGGGCTCCTGACGTGGCTGGGGATCGCATCGCACGCTACACGGGCGGGGTGGGCCGGGGCCGGTCGCCAGCCGCTCGAGGGATCGCGCGACGTGCCGAAGCCGTGCCGCATCCGCGATCCCCGCACGGCACTCCGCGTGTCCTCCGTCACCATCGCCGACACGCGGCAGGCTGGTGCTGCACCCGAACCACAGGAGCCAACGATGCCCGACGACCGCCGCACCGATGCCGACGACCACCTCGCGGCATACCTCAACGAGCACCTGCTCGCCTCCGAGGGCGGCGTGCAGGCGTTCAAGGCCGCTGCCCGCACCTTCGAGGGCACCAAGCACGAGCGCGATCTGCTCGCGCTCGCTGACGAGATCGCCCGCGATCGGGGCGATCTCGCTCGCCTCATCCAGCAGCTCGGCTTCCGGCCGAAGGGCTGGAAGCGCCTGCTCACGCTGGCGCTGCGGGCCGGCGGCAGCGTCAATCCGGTCAACCTGCTGCGCCTGCGCCGCAGCTCGATGGCGCAGTTCGAGCTCGACTTCCTCACCGGCGCCGTGCGCGCGAAGCGGTCGATGTGGGACGCGCTGCTCGAGCTCGCCGAGGATGACCCGCGCTTCGAGGATCGGATGCTGCGAGCGCTGCAGCTGCGCGCCGACCAGCAGATCGAGCAGTTGGTGCGGATCAATCGCGAGACGGTGCGCGAGCGCTTCCTGCGCGGCGACGCCTGACGCTCGGCGCCTGACGCTCGCCGCTGCCGCGCGCATGCAGCCTCTCTGCGGTGGCGCGGCGCCGGCGGCTTGCACCGATCCGCCAGCCGCGCCAGGCTGAGCCTGTACCCCGCGACGTCGACCAGAGGAGGCAGCGTGACCACCGCCATCGTCGTCGGCGCCGGCCCCAACGGGCTCACGGCAGCCGCCGTGCTGGCGCGCGCCGGGATCGAGGTCACGGTGCTCGAGCGGCTGCCGCAGATCGGTGGCGCCGCGGCATCCGCGCCCGCCTTCGGCGATCAGGCGATCATCGATCTGGGCGCAGCCGGCCACCCGTTCGGTGCGACCAGTCCGGCGTTCCGCTCGCTCGGGCTCGAGCAGCACGGGCTCGAGTGGGTGCACGCCGACTATCCGATGGCGCATCCGCTGCCGGGTGGCCGAGCCGCGATCCTGCACCGCGATGCCGAGCAGACCGCCCGCGAGCTGGGCGTCGACGCGCGCGCGTGGCTGCGCATGCACGCGCCCACCACCGCCAACCCCTACGCGACGACCGAGGCCATCATGGCCCCGCTCATCCGCATCCCCGACGACCCCCTGCTGCTCGCTCGCATCGGCATGCGCGGTGCCTGGCCCGCCAGCCTGCTGGCGCGCTCGGTCTTCCGCTCCGGGGCGGCGCAGGCGCTCTTCGCCGGCAGCGCGACGCACGCGACGCTGCCGCTCGGCGCGCCGATCACGAGCGCGTTCGCTGTCGCGTTCGGCGGGCTCGGCCACGCCACGGGGTGGCCCTTCGCGCGCGGCGGCACGCAGTCGATCGCCGATGCGCTGGCGCGCGTCGCCGAGGCGGCCGGCGCACGCATCGAGACCGGCGTCGAGGTCACCGACCTGCGCGACCTGCGTGCCGACGTGGTGCTGCTCGATCTCACCCCGCACCAGCTGCTGCGCCTCGCCGGCCTCGACCTCTCCGGCAGCTACACCCGCAGGCTCGCGAACTGGCGCTACGGCCCGGGCGTCTCGAAGCTCGACCTATTGCTCGACGGCCCGGTGCCGTGGGCGGATGCGCGGGTGGCGCGGGCGGGCACCGTGCACGTGGGCGGCACCCTGGCCGAGATCGCCGCCGCCGAATCCGACGTCGCGCGCGGTCGCATGCCGGAGCGACCGTTCGTGCTCGTGACGCAGCCGACCGCCGCCGACGCCGAGCGCGCACCGGCGGGCAAGCACCTGGTGTGGGCGTACGCGCATGTGCCGCACGCCTGGCCGGGCGACGCATCCGCCGCCATCGAGGCGCAGATCGAGCGCTTCGCGCCGGGCTTCCGCGATCGCATCCTCGAGCGGCGTGCGATGCCGCCTGCCGCGCTCGAGCTGTGGAACTCGAATCTCGTGGGCGGCTCGATCGGCGGTGGCTCGCTGGCCGGCACGCAGCAGCTGGCGCGCCCGACGCTCGCGAATCCGTACCGCGTGCCGACGCCCGGCCGCGTCTTCCTCTGCTCGTCGTCGACCCCGCCCGGTGGCGGTGTGCACGGCATGAGCGGCTGGTACGCGGCGAAGGCGGCGCTGCAGGACTGCGGTCTGGAGCCGGGCTGAGCCGACGAAGTCCGCGTAGTCCGCCGTTGCTAGATTGACGAGCGTGAACCCGTCTCCCTCCCCCAGCGGATCGTTCGATAGCTTCGGGTTCCTCACCGGACTCGCCAGCTTCACTGGTGGCACCATGCTGTTCGGTCTGCTCATCTGGGCCGCAGGAACGTTCCTCGTCGCCTACGCCACGTATTGGCTCATTCGTCTCGCAGTCCGGCACGGGACGATGGACACCGCGCGCTGGAAGGCGGCTGGCGGCACACACCGGTCGGCGCGCCAGCAGGTCGCCCCCGCCCGCCGAGCGGCGCCGGCGCGACGCGCACAGCGCCCGGGCCGGTCGAGCAGGCACGTCGGGGTGCCGCCGCGAAACACGCTCGAGTGGTGATGCTCGGGATCACGACGTGCAGCGGGTCGCGCAACGGGTCGCGCATTTGCCGACCGGTTCGCCCCGCCTGTGCTGGCGGCATCCGAGCGAAGCGCGGGAGCTAGCCGTGGCCAGCGTGCAGATGCGCGTGCTCGCGACGCTGCTCGGGCTCGTCTACAAGCGCCGGTTCGCGACGGCGGCAGCCGGGCGCGCCATGCTCGAGCGGCCGAAGCGGTCGTCGCAGCCGCCGAGCTCGCTGACGGCACGGTGCACCGTGAGAAGTGCCGCCATCGGCGGCTTCGACGTCCACGTGGTGCGCACCAAGGATGCGGGCAGCGCCGCCGGCACCGGGCCCGCGGTCGTCTACCTGCACGGCGGCGCCTACTGCAACGAGATCGTCGCGCAGCACTGGAGTCTCATCGCGGATCTCGCCGAGCAGACCGGCGCCGAGGTGCACGTGCCGATCTATGGCTTGGCGCCGCAGCACGACGGCCTCGAGGCGCTCGCCTTCGTCATGGAGATGCTGGGCGAGCTCGGCGCCGAGGGTCGTCCCGTGCACCTGATCGGTGACTCCGCGGGTGGCGGGCTCGCGCTCGTTGCCGCGCAGGCGGCGGTCGACCGCGCCGACATCCGACTCCTGGGCGCGACCCTCATCGCGCCATGGCTCGATCTGTCGATGAGCAATCCCGAGGTCGACGCGATCGAGCCGACCGATCCCTGGCTGGCGCGCGCGGGCCTGCGCCCGATCGCCGAGTCATGGGCCAACGGCACCGATCTCCGAGACCCGAGGCTGAGCCCCCTCTACGGCGATCTGCAGGGGCTGCCGCCCATCGAGATCTGGGTAGGCACGCGCGACATCACGCTGCCCGACTGCCGCGTGCTGCGCGACCGGCTGCCGGCGGCGACGCTCGCCGGCTATCACGAGCTCGACGGCGCCGTGCACGTCACGCCGCTGCTGCCCGTGCCGGAGGGCACGGCGAGTCGTCGATCGATCATCGAGAACCTGGCGCGCCGCCTGGCGGACGCGAGCCGGCGCACCGCCGACCCCGCCTGACCCGACAGCGCGGCACTTGTCGCCCGCCGCCCGGCGCGCGACGCTAGATGCGAGCGGATGAGCGGAGGTGACCGATGGAATGGGCAGCAGCCGTCGCCTGGCTCGACGCCCCGCACGCGGAGCTCGCCCGGCAGGTGCTGCAACGCGGCACGGCCGTGATCTTCGCCGTCGCATTCCTGTCGACGCTGCTGCAGTTCCCGGCGCTGCTCGGCGAGCGCGGCCTGCTCCCGGCGCCGCGCTTCATCGCTGCCGGTGCGTTGGAGGGCCAGCCCAGCATCTTCCGCTTGCACTACTCGGATCGCTTCCTGCGCATCCTCTGCGTCGTCTGCATCGTGATCGCTGTCGCGCTGGTCGCCGGGCTGCCACAGCTGGGGCCACCGTGGGTGCCGATGCTCGCGTTCCTCGTGCTGTGGGCCGTCTACCTCTCGATCCTGCCGATCGGGCAGGTGTTCTACGGCTTCGGCTGGGAGCTGCTGCTGTGCGAGGCGGGGTTCCTGGTGGCGTTCCTGGGCTCGGATGCGACGGCTCCCCCGACGCTCGTCGTGCTGCTGGTCGTGTGGCTGGTGTTCCGGCTGGAGTTCGGCGCCGGCATGATCAAGATCCGCGGCGGCCGCGAGTGGCGCGACCTCACGGCGCTCACCTTCCACCACGAGACGCAGCCGATGCCGGGCCCGCTCAGCCGCACCGCGCACCTGCTGCCGCGCTGGTTCCACAAGGGAGAGGTGCTCGGCAACCACGTCGCGCAGCTGGTCGCGCCCTGGCTGCTGTTCGCGCTGCTCCTGCCCTGGCCCGGCTCCGCGATCGCGAGCGCCGCGGCCGCGGTCGTGATCCTCACGCAGCTGTGGCTCGTGCTCACCGGCAACTTCGCCTGGCTCAACTGGATCACGATCGTGCTCGCGTTCGCCGCCGTGGACGACCGTGCGGTGTCGTGGCTGCTGCCCGCCTGGCCCGCCGAGCACGGCTATGCGCCGACGCCGGTCTGGTTCAGCATCCTCGCCACCGTCGTCTTCATCGGCTACGCGTGGCTGTCGATGCCCGCGGTGCGCAATCTGCTCTCGCGCCGACAGCTCATGAATGCGTCGTTCAACCGGCTGCGGCTCGCGAACGCCTACGGCGCCTTCGGCACCGTCACGAAGGTGCGCGACGAGATCGTCGTCGAGGGCACGATGCGGGAGCGGCTGACGGGGTCGGATGCGCCGAGTGACGACGGCTGGGTGGAATACGGGTTCAAGGGCAAGCCCGGCGACGTGCGGCGGGTGCCGGGGTGGTTCGCGCCGTACCATCTGCGGCTCGACTGGATGATGTGGTTCCTGGCGCTCGGGGCACGCGGACCGTGGTTCCGAGCACTGCTGCACCGGCTGCTGGAGGCCGACGAGCCGACGCTGCGGCTGCTCGGGAAGGATCCGTTCGACGGTGAGCGACCCGCGTGGGTGCGGGCGCGGGTCTACCGCTACCGCTTCGCCACGCACGCCGAGCATCGGGCGACCGGGCAGGTGTGGATGCGGGAGGATCGCGGACTGCTGGTCGACCCGATGCGCCTCGGCCGAGGCGGAGGGGCTGGCTCGGTCGGGTAGATCGCGGCGGCGCTCAACAGCGACAAGACTGCAGAGATCAGCGAGGACCGCCTGCTCGCGCTATCAGTCGTACTGTCGCGCCGCGGCCCAGTCGACCCGCTCCCGGATCGCGCGCAGCGCGAACACGACCGAGACCACTCCCGATTGCGGCTGGGCGACCTGCATGACCCGGTCGTAGAGCGCGTCGATCGCGTCCTTGGACGACTTCGAGGCCGCATCAACGTCGCGAGCGCCGTGCCACGCATACAGGTGCTGGGCGAGCGCTTCGACGGCGTCGGCGGCAAGCTGCCGCTCGTCCTGCTCGAGCGTGACGACGACCGGTCGCTGCTCCCACGCGGCGCTCGCGATCGCCTCGAGCACGTCCTCCATGCGGTGCACGACCGAGCGCAGCGCGGTCAACGCCTGCTCGTCGGACTGCAGGTCGTGCTTGTGCCACAGCATCCGGATGTTGAGGCGGCGCGCATTCCGTGCCTCTTCGATCTGCGTACCGAGGTCTTCGACGGCAACGCGCAGCTCAGGCCCCCAGCCGGCCCAGTCCTCGCGCTCGGGCGGCCAGTCGCCGCGCATGGTCTCCGCGAGCACATCCACGCGTCGCGCGAGGTCGTTGACGGCGTCGCGAATCTGCTTACGCGCCTCGCGGTCGTAGAGCGCCGGGGCGAGAGCGTTGACGAGCACGCCGATCGCCATACCGAGCGTGAACTGGCCGACGTAGCCGATCGCGTAGCCGTCCGCGTCGATGCCACCGAAGATGATGACGAGCACGCCGACGACCGGCACCATCGCCGCGCCCGCCGTGAACCGCGGCACGCCCTGCAGCAGCACGGCGACGGCGCCGATGAGGCCGATCTCGAGGATGCCGTTCCAATCCATCAGGATCATGAACATCCCGAGCGCTGCGCCGACGGTCATGCCGATCGCCTGCTGCAGCGCCGTGCGCGCGATCGTGAACACGCTCGTGCCGATCGCGACGAACGCGCCGAGCGGCGCCGCGTAGGCATAGTCGGCCAAGTCGCCGCCCAGCCGGTTGGCGACGATCCAGGCGAGCATGGCGGCGACCGCGGTGCGGACGGCGATGAGCACGCGGTAGAGCGGAACGGCTCGCTTGACCTTGCGCTTGGCGGCTCGGGCACCCGACTTCGCCTCCGGGGGGATCGAGCCGATCACGCCCCCGATCAGCTCACCGGATGTGTCGTCGCCCGCAGGCGGGTCATCCATCGGCGCGTCGGTCGGTTCCTCGGCTCGAGCCACGGCATCAACTTAGCCCGCGCGCCTCAAAGGTCAATGGGTTCAGGAGGGCGTGAGGGCTCGGAGCGCTCCGAGCGCGGACGCAGCGCTCCTCGCGGCACAGCGAACGGGGCCGTCCGCTGCGGGACGACCCCGTTCGGGATGTGCGCATCAGGCGAGCATCTGGCGCGCGAGCGCGTCGAGGTTGCGCTGCTCGCGAGCTTCGAGCGCCGCCTCGTAGGCGAGCTGCTCGCGTTGCTGCTGCTCATCGCGATGGGGCTGCATGGCCCATCGCTCGAGCACGCGGGATGCCTGCAGTGCGAGCCGGCGAGGGGCCGGCAGCGCGAGTGACATGGTTGACATGGTGTGCTGCTTTCTGGCATAGCGATATCGCCCCTGCATTTGGGCGTCTGAAATCGCGATCAATTGCTGATCGATGGCGCGGCGAATGCCGCATTGCATTCACGCGAATGCGTGCATCGCGGAATGCGGTCGGGTCGCCTCGTCAAGCGAGGCCGACCGGTCGCCGCCGGGCGTCGGCGTGCGGTGATGGGACTCACGCAGAGGTCGCAGGCCAACGATGGCCTGGCAGAAGCGATGCTGGGAGAGCATCGGCGACGTTCAGCCGCTGCGTGCTGCCGCTAGGAGACTCCGCCCGGAAGAAGGGCTCCAGCGGTCTGGATGATCGTGTCAAACATCGCGAGCTCCTCCTTTCTGTTCGGACGCGGGGGTCGCGATGACGAAGATATCGGCATCGAGCATGGAATTGCAAGCGCATTGCCGAACTTTCTCGAGCGAATTGCCGTGGCGTGTGGGACTTACGGGTCGACCCTTCGCGGGGCTCCCAGCCTGACCCCATCTGTGACGAGCTAGCATCCTTCCCGCGAAAGACCTCCGCGCACGCAAGCCCTGCGCATCCGGGGGGCTCCGTTCCGTTGGCATGAGAGGGCACCATGACACTCGCCGCAGGCACTCGGATCGGACTGGCTGGCGCGGCGGTCGTCGGGGTCGCCTTCGGCATGGCGCGCTACGCCTACGGTCTGACGCTGCCCGACATCCGGGAGGAGCTGGACCTCTCGGAGCTGGTGCTGGGGTTGATCTCGAGCGCGACGTTCGTCGGCTATCTCTTCGGTCTGCTGCTTGCCGGGTGGCTCGCGAGTCGGCGTGGCTCGCGCGCTCCGACGACCCTCGGCGGCGTCTGCGGCGCGCTCGGCGCACTGATCGTGACCGTCGCGCAGCCACCCTGGCTGCTGGCGGTCGGCGCCATCCTGGCCGGCAGCGCGGGCGGTCTGGTGTGGGCGCCCTATTCCGACATCGTGACGCGCGACGTGCCGCGGCAGCAGCAGTCGAGGGCGCTGGCGCTCATCACAACGGGCACGACTGGCGGGCTGGTGCTGCTCGGCGGACTGGCCGTACTGGCCATGGTGGGCCACTGGCGCCTGGTCTGGGCAGGCATCGCCCTGGCCGCTGTGGCCGCCGCTCTGCTGAACCTTCGGCTGGTGCCGAAGACCGAGCCGGAAGCGCGCCAAGGCGGACTCGCTGCCATGGCCTCGCTGGTGCGGGCGCTGTGGGTGCCCGCTTCGTATGCGCTGGTCTACTTCGCCGTCGTCGTCATCTACTTCACCTACGCCGCCGATGCGCTCGACGACGAATCGCTCCCGGCCGTCGCTGTGCCCGCGCTCTACGCGGCCGTCGGCTTCAGCGGGATCGTTGCCCTCGCCACCGGAACCTTCGCCCGGCGCCTCGGAGCGGCGCGAGTCGCTGCGGCCTGCTTGGCGATCGTCGGTGCGGCGCTGGCGCTCCTCGGCTTTGCCGACGACTCGCTGATCACGACGATGATCTCGGCGGTCGTCTTCGGCGCCGGCTACATGACCGGGTCGGCGGTGCTCGCGATCTGGACCGCAGAGCTCGCCCAGGAGCGTGCGAGCGCTGCCTTCACGGCGTGCCTAGTTGTGGGCGCAGTCAGCTCGGTCGTGGCACCGGCCATCGCAGGTGCCGTGATCCCGGGAGCGGGGCTAGCAGTGCTGCTCCTCGCCACGGCTGTCGTCTCGCTGGTCAGCGGGATCGCGCTGATGCTGATGAGTCGCTCTCGGCAGGCGACCGAGGTAGCGATCGCTGAGTGAGCAGCTTCGGGCGGCCGCGTCCTGTGGAGAGACCGTTCCGCGCTGTCTGGCACTCGCGTAGCCTGCCCCCATGATCGGCAGGATCGGGACAGCCTTCGCCGTCGCGGCGGTGGCGGCGCTGGTGGTGGTCGGGTGCACGCCGGAGGATCCGGTCGAGACAGCCAGTGTTTCCGCGACCGAGCCGGCCGCGTCTGGCGTGCCCGATGAGCAAGAGATACTGGACGACGCGTTCGCCACCGCGCGCGAGTTCTATCGGCTCGTCGATGAAGGCTTTGCCACCGGCGAGCTTTCGGACGCGGCGCTGCAACGCGTCGCCACCGCTGAGGCGATCGCGAAAGTTCAAAGCGAACTCGATGAATTCACTGGCCTGGGCTGGACGCTCAACGGCACCTCCAGCCTTGATAGCCCCGCCTTGACACGTTGGGACGATTGGTCGGACGCGAGCGGCACCATCGAAGTGCTCGCATGCCTTGACACTTCCAACGTCGTGACAATGAACGCTGCCGGCGAACCCGTTACTGGCGGCGAGCCGCGACAGCCTCGGCTCTTCACTGTGAAGCACGATGAGTCGGGGATGCGAGTCGCAGATCTGACCCCGGTCGATCCGAACACGGAGCTCGCGGGATGCGGCTAGTAGCGGGCCTGATTCTCATACTCGGCTTCGCTGGGTTGTTCGAGACGGCATCACCCTCGCCAGTAGTCCGCGGGTGCGACGGACCAGTCGGCGGAATCGTCGGCGGCTATGCGCAGGTCGGAATCGACTGCTCCGGACGAGAAGATCCTGGCATTCAGCCTCCGGGCGAATTGACGCAGACCGAGCTAGACCAACTGTGGGACGACTACGTGGACAGCTTGATTCAGGCTTGCCGAGATTCCGCATCTGGCTCAATCGCTGCCGCGCGGTGCGATGACCTGCTGATTGTTCGTGGCCCGGGCACGCCGCCGATTGCGGGCACACCCGTGATCACCATCAGCGACCTCGCTCGGTTCAGGCCGCTCGTCGGCGAGCTTGTCGTCGAACCCGAGGGGTGGGGAGTCGTCGGTACGCCGACCAACTTCTATGCCACGGCCGAGACGCACTCGATCGACGGCGAACTGTTCGACGCTCCGATCGAGGTCAGGTGGACGCCCAGCTCGTACCGCTTCGACTACGGGGACGGGACGATCGAGGAGACCCAAGCATCCGGCGCACCCTGGAACGGTCCCGACGAGTCGTGGACAGAGACGAGCACGAGCCACACGTACTCCGACCGGGAAGACGTGACCGCATCCGTCACCGTCGTCTTCACCGCGGAGGTCAATGCTGGCGGCGGGTGGTTCGCCGTGCCGGGCAGTCTGCCCGTGGACGCACCGAGCGTGAGCGTCAAGCTCTTCGACGTCGACACCGTGCTGACCGATGGTGACTGCACGGCGAACTCCAGCGCGGCAGGCTGCGGTTGACCTCAGCCCGCGGCTTCGTCATAGAGTCGCGGCATGACGACTTCTTCGCTGGGCTGGGGCATCCTCGGTGCCGGACGCATCGCACACCTGTTCGCTCGTGACCTGCGCACGGGAGGCCACCGCATCGCTGCGGTCGGCAGCCGCGATGCGCAGCGCGCGCAGGCGTTCGCCGACGAGTACTCGATCAAGAACGTGCACGAGGGCTACGAGGCGCTCGCCGCCGATCCCGAGGTCGACGTCATCTACATCGCCACGCCCCACTCGCACCACCTGCAGCACGCGCTGCCCGCGATCGAGGCAGGCAAGCACCTGCTGATCGAGAAGGCATTCACCACCACGGGCGATGACGCGCAGCAGATCGTCGATGCAGCCCGCGCCAAGGGCGTGTTTGTCATGGAGGCGATGTGGACGCGCTTCCTCCCGACGATGGAAGCCGTGCGGGCCCGCATCGCCGCGGGTGACCTGGGCGAGATCGTGAGCATCACGGCCGACCACTCGCAGGTGCTCGACCTCTCCCCCGGCAGCCGTCTCATCGAACCGTCGCTGGGCGGCGGCGCGCTGCTCGACCTGGGCGTCTACTGCGTCTCGCTCGCGAGTGCCTTCCTCGGGCCCGTCACGCGCATCCAGGCGGCGGGAGTCGTCGATGACCAGGACGTCGACCACCGCGGGGCCGCGATGCTCGAGCACGCTGGCGGCGGCTCGTCCTCCGTCACCTTCTCAATGGAGACGCTGGGCTCGAATCGCGCGGTCATTGCCGGCACCAAGGGCGTCATCGAGCTCGACCCCGCGTTCTATGTCTCCACGGCGTTCACGCGACGTGACGTATCCGACCACCATGCCGTTGCGGAGGCCTACACGCCCTCGATCGAGGGGCGCGGCATGCAGTTCCAGGCCGCCGAGGTCGAGCGATGCATCGCCGCCGGGCAGCTCGAGAGCGAGCTCATGCCGCTCGATGAGACGGTCGCCATCATGCGGGTGATGGACGAGATCGCGCGGCAGATGCGACGCGAGGACTGACGCGAGCGCCGTCAGCTAGCGGCGGCCTCGCGCGCGGCGATGCGCTCTTGAACCTCGGGCCGTCGCAGTGGCGGGACGGTCTTCGGAGGCTGGCGCCGCTCGGGCAGATCCTCGAGCAGGTGCTGCGTGATGTGAGCGACCTCGGCGACCGCGCGCTCGAAGACGTCGCTCGTGCGCTCAGTCGGATGCGTGATGCCCGACACCTTGCGCACGTATTGCCGGGCGGCGGCCTCGATCTCGGTCTCGTTCGCGGCGGGCTCAAGGCCGCGGAGCACGGTGATGTTCCTGCACATGGCTTCACGGTACGCGCGCGTCGCCGACGACAACAGGTGCCTGCCCCTGCAGTCGCGCCCCTCGTCGCGCTGCCGCACCTCGAGACACACGCGAGGGTGACTTCTCCACAGGCGGTGCTCGCGCACGGCACCGTGTCGGCGGTGCACGCTAACCTATTCGAACAAACGTTCGAGGGAATGGGTTCCCATCCCACGAGACGCGAGGGAAACGGAGTCGACGGTGATCAGGAGCGAGCGAGCAGCAGCGGCAGTCGCGGCAGTCCGCGCGGCATTCGTCGATGCCGACTCGCTCTCCACCGCTTCGAACCAGGAGGTGGCCGACCTGCTCGCTCTCACGGCTGCCGCAGCCAGGTTGTTGGAGGCACAGCAGGTGCGGCTGGCAGGAGCGATCGCGGAGCGCTCCAAGGGCTCGGACGACGATTCCATCTGCCGGGTGCTGGGCGCCCGAAATGCGCGGGCAGCGATCGCATCGGCGTTCGGCATTCGCAGCCGCGACGCGGCCGAGCTCATGTCGATGGCCGCCGGCACGTCTGCACCGGTGAGCCTCACCGGCCAAGTCATCGCGGTCAAGTATCCGCGCGTGGCGCGCGCACTCGACGACGGCGACCTCTCGCTCGCTCAGGCTCGAGCCATCCTGACCACGCTCGAACCCGCGGCACCGCGCGCCGATCTTGACCAGTTGGCGTGGGCGGAGGGCTGCCTTGTGGATGCGGCAACCGACCCCGACTCACCGTTGGTGCCGGAACTGCTGGTCACCCAGGCGCGCGCCTACGTGGCAGTGCTCGACCCCGACGGCGTGCTGCCTGACAGCGAACGGCAGCGCGACCTTCGTTCGGCCCGCGTGTGGCAGCGACGCGACGGCGTGTGGCGCTTGGAGATCTTCAGCCCGGCCGAGTCGGGCTCGGCCCTCAAGACACTGACGGATGCGTACGAATCGCCGCGCAGCAAGGTCGCGTTCACCGACGACGAGCCGGCAGACGCAGCCGCGGGGGACGCCCCCGACAACGACCTGGCGGACATCGACGACCGCACACCGCAGCAGAAGCGGCACGACATCATCATGTCCATCATCGAGGCGCACGCCGCATCCGGTGAGGCGCCCGTCGCCGGCGGCGAAGTGCCGAGGCTCGTCTTCAACGGCAGCATCGAAGCCTTCGACGCCTACCAGCGGAACCAGGAGCACGCCGACCGCACGCTCACCATCGAGCACACCGGTGCGATCGTGCCGATCGAGACGGTGGATCGACTGCTGTGCAACGCCGTCGTGCAGCGTGCCCTCTTCGACGCCGAGGGGCATCTGCTCGACCTCGGGCGCGAGCAGCGCACGTTCAACCGCGCGCAACGTCGTGCGCTCGCTGTCAAGTACCGCGGTTGCGCGACTCCGGGATGCGGCTTCCCAGTCGCCTGGACCGAAGCGCATCACGTCGTCTGGTGGCAGCACGGCGGCCCTACCGACGTCAGCAACGGCATCCTGCTCTGCAGCCACTGCCACCACGAGGTGCATGCCGGCCGGCTACTCGTCGTCGGCACTCCCGGCGACTGGCGGGTCGTTGCTCAGCTGCGCCCTGCTGACCGCTACGCCCGCAACCGGCGCTCGGGAGTCGCACCGCGCACTCCCGATCCGCGCACGCTCGATGCGATCTCTCCTGACTCGATCGCTCCCGACTCGATCACCACTGGTCGACACGCAACGGTGGCGCACGCCGCGCCGCCGCCACTCGCGATCAAACTGCCAGAGGCACCCCTGAAACGGGCGCGCGACGCGACGCCGTCGCGGCGGCTCGACGAAAGCACAGCGTTCGGACGAGCCCGCCAGGCCGGTGGGCGGCGCGCACGCAGCAGCGATCAGTCCCAGCGCCAGTTGCGGCTTCGCCTGTCGTCCAGCCGTCGACGCGGGCGGCGGGTGTCGCCGATCGATCACCATCCCGCGCACACCATCGTCATGCGCCTGTGACGTGAGTCGTGTCGCCGCGTGGCGGGAATCGCCGGGCAACCCGTTTCGACGCGTGACGCGGTCCGATGCCGGGGCGCGCCGCGCTCAGCTCTCCTTGGTGATCTCCACCGAGACGAACAGCTGGCTCTTCGCGGCACCCGCGTAGACGCCGCGCAACGGGGGCACGTCGTTGTAGTCGCGCCCCAGGCCGACCTTCACGTGCCGCTCGCCGATGTCGATCAGGTTGGTCGGATCCCACGCGTTCCACTCACCCGTGAACCACTCGACCCACGCGTGCGACTCACCGCGGATGGTCTCGCCGATCTGCGCGTTCGGCTTCGGGTGCAGGTAGCCGGAGACGTACCGCGCCGGGATCCCGACCGCGCGCAGCGCACCGATCGTGATGTGCGCGATGTCCTGGCACACGCCCTTGCGGCTCGGCCACGCCTCCGAGGCGAGCGTGTGCACGTGCGTCACGCCCGACATGTACTCCATCTCCTCGCCGATCATGCGAGAGATCGCAGCCGCGGCTTCACCGGGCGTCTCCGACGTCGCTTTGATCTCCCGCGCCGCGCGCACGAGGTCGTCGGTGGGGCGGGTGCGATCGGTCTGCACGAGCTGCTCGACGTACTGCGTCGCGCGCTGGCCGACCTTCTCGACCTGGTCCCAGGTGAGCTCGCGGCCGCCGATGAGCTTCGGCCGCACCTCGACGAGGCTCGTCGCCGTGAGCTGCAGCTCGGTGTGCGGAGCGAGCACGTCGAACGACACGACCGTCGTGCCCCAGTAGTCCTCGTAGGAGTTCACCGAGGTGTTGGGGCGGATGTCGAGGTTCGAGTAGATGACGAATTGGCCGTCGCTCGTCGACGGCAGCATGCGCGACTCGTTGTAGCTCGCGACCGCAGGCGTCTCGTAGCGGTAACCGGTCGTATGGCGGATGCGGATTCGGCTCACGATGCCTCCCTTGTCCATGCCGGCATGTTGTGGGTGGGGAAGTAGCGCTCCCGCACCGCATGCGAGACGGACGTGGTGGTGGTCTGCACCTTGTCCATCACAGTCGGCAGGTCGTCGATGATGTCTTGGATCGGCCGGAACTCGAGCTCCGCACGGATCTGCCCGAGCATCCGCTCGGCCGCGCCGATGTAGCCGACGCGCTCGCGCCGCGGCTCGATGTCCTCCAGGCACTGCTCCGCTCCGCGCACCGAGAACAGGATCGAGCGCGGGAAGAGCCGGTCGAGCAGCAGGAACTCAGCCGCGTTCGTGCTCGAAGGCACGCCGCGGTAGGTGCGCAGGTAGGCCTCGTAGGCGCCGACCGAGCGGAGGATCGTCGTCCACGACGGTCCGGATGCCTCGGTCAGAGCACGGGTCGCCAGCAGCCGCGCGACCATGTCGGCGCGCTCGATGTAGCGGCCGAGCGTGAAGAAGCTCCACGCGTCGTCGCGGCTCGAGGTGGCGTCGGCCATGCCGCCCGCGAGCGCCATGCGCTCGCGCACCCAGCCGAACATCTGGTGCACCTGCTCGTTGTTCACCCGCCGCGGCATCTTCGTGTAGGTGGCGTTCAGCACCTCCCACAGCTCGGTCGAGATCGTCTCTCGCGCACGGCGCGCGTTCTCGCGTGCGGCGTTGACGGAGTAGGCGATGGAGGCGGTGTGGGTGCGGTCGATGGCGAGGATGTTCACGACGTCGGCACGCGAGAGCTTCCCCTCCGGTGCCGCCTCATGCCCCATGACGCCGAGCAGGGCGCGGCAGGCGGTGTCCTCGTCGACCGCGACGTCCTCCAGCAGCAGCTGCAGGTAGACGTCGAGGATGCGCGCGGTGCCGTCAGCACGCTCGATGTAGCGGCCGATCCAGAACAGGCTCTCGGCGATGCGGCTGAGCATCATGCTGCGCCTCCTTCGTCGGCGGGGCCCGGTCTCGTGACGCGCGCGGCTTCGCCGCGTGCTCCTCGACCTACGGTGGTGGACTGCTGCTGCTGCTCGGCCTGGTCGTTGCGGCGCGGGGCGTCCTGCGGCGACTGGTCCTGCGGGTGGTCGTTGCCGGTGATGACGGGGATGGGCCTCGTCATGGGGGGCTCGCCCGTGGCGCCGAACTCCGCGTCGTGGTCGACGACCGGGATCTGCTCCCGTGCGCCGGCGAGCACCCAGGTGTCCTTGGAGCCACCGCCCTGCGACGAGTTCACGACCAGCTGCCCCTCGGGCAGCGCGACGCGAGTGAGGCCTCCCGGCAGCACCCACACATCCTTGCCGTCGTTGACGGCGAAGGGCCGCAGATCCACGTGGCGCGGCCGCACGCCATCCTCGACGAGCGTCGGGATGGTGCTGAGCTGCACGACCGGCTGCGCGATCCAGCCGCGCGGGTCGGCACGCAGCCGCTGCTCGAGCTGCTTGAGCTCCTCCTCGGTCGCATCCGGACCCACGACGAGTCCCTTGCCACCGGAGCCGTCGACCGGCTTGACGACCAGCTCATGCAGCCGGGGCAGCACCTCGTCGAGCACGCCCGGCTCCTCGAGCCTCCAGGTGTCGACGTTCTTGAGGATCGGCTCCTCACTCAGGTAGTAGCGGATCAGGTCGGGCACGTAGGTGTAGACCAGCTTGTCGTCGGCGATGCCGTTGCCGACCGCGTTCGCGATCGTCACGTTGCCGAGTCGCGCGGCGATCATGAGGCCGGGGCTGCCGAGCATCGAGTCGGCGCGGAACTGCAGCGGGTCGAGGAAGTCGTCGTCGACGCGGCGGTAGATCACGTCGACCCGCGACGGACCCTCGGTGGTGCGCATGTAGACACGCCCACCGCTCGTGAACAGGTCGCGGCCCTCGACGAGCTCGACACCCATGAGGCGCGCGAGCAGCGTGTGCTCGAAGTACGCCGAGTTGTAGACACCGGGCGTCAGCACGACCACGCGAGGCGAGTCGACGCCCGCCGGCGCCGCGGCGCGCAGCGCGTGCAGCAGCACGTCGCAGTAGTCACCGACCGGGCGCACCCGCATCGACGAGAACATCTCCGGCAGCGTCTGCGCGATCACCCGACGGTTCGACATCACGTAGGAGACGCCGGAGGGCACGCGCACGTTGTCCTCGAGCACCCGCCACTCGCCATCCTGGTCGCGGATCAGGTCGATACCCGAAACGTGGATGCGCACACCGTTGGCGCCGACGACGCCGGCCGCCTGGCGGTGGAAGTGCGTCGACGTGCTGATGAGCTTCGCCGGGATGATGCCATCCTCGACCGCGCGCTGCGGGCCGTACATGTCTGCCAGGAAGGCTTCGAGCGCGCGCACCCGCTGCTGCACACCCGACTCGACGTGCTTCCAGTCCTGCGCGGTGATGATACGAGGGATCGCATCGAGCGGGAACGGCCGCTCCTCCCCCGCGAAGTCGAATGTCACGCCCTGCGCCAGGTAGGAGGTGGCGAGCGCGTCCGCGCGGGCTCGCAGCTCATCCTTCGTCAGCTCCGAGAGCGCGTCGTAGAGCGGCTTGTAGGAGGCGCGCGGCGCCCCCTCGCCCTCGAACATCTCATCCCAGGCTTCACCCTGGCGCTTTCGCGGAGTCTCGAAGGGCTTGTCGTAGTCCTCGAACAGATCGCCCATGCAGCGAGCCTAGTCGTGGCGGCCCGTGCCCCGACTGAGGCGGCGGATGCGCGTGCCCGCCTCAGACGTCGCGGTCGCCGCCGATGACCGGCCACATCCGGTCGATCACGCCATCCTCATTCATGTCGCGCGTGCGCGCCTTGCGCGCGTCGCGGCGGAGCTCGAATGCGGCAAGGACCGCAGCGAGGCCGGAGCCGATGAGGATCGCGAGCTTGGCTGCATCCGTCTGGCCCTCGTCGGGGAACGACAGCTCCGCGATCAGCAGCGAGACCGTGAATCCGATCGCGGTCAGGAGTGCGATCGGGCGAAGGTCGCGCAGGCCGATGCCGTCGGGAAGCCGGAGGGGCGTGAGCCGGGTCACCAGCGCGGTCACCCCGAGGACGCCCACGAGCTTGCCCAGGATGAGACCCGCCATGACGGCGATCGCGACGGGCTGCGCGATGAGCGAGACGAAGCCCTCGCTGCCGACGCTGACGCCGGCGGAGAAGAACGCGAACACCGGCAGCGCGACCGCGGTCGACACCGGTCGGACGAGATGCTCGTAGCGGTGCGTTCGCGGCCCCGACTCGCCGTGGATCGCCTTCGCTGGCACCACGGCTCCCAGCAGCACACCCGCGACGGTCGCGTGCACACCCGCCTCGTGCATGAGCACCCACGCCACGATCGCGACGGGCACCAGGATCCACCAGCGCGCCCAGCGGGTGCGCACCAGCACCGCGAACACGGCGACCGTCGCGACCGACCCGACGAGCGCGAGCACGCTGATCGACGCCGTGTAGAAGACGGCGATGACGATGATCGCCAGCAGGTCGTCGACCACCGCGAGCGTGAGCAGGAAGGTGCGCAGCGGCACCGGCAGGCCGCGGCCGAAGACGGCGAGGATCGCGAGCGCGAAGGCGATGTCGGTCGCGGTCGGGATCGCCCAGCCGCTCATCGCTTCGGTGTCACCGGAGATCGCGATGATGGCGACGAAGATGAGGGCGGGCAGCGCCATGCCACCGATCGCGGCGAGCACCGGCACCGCAGCCTCCCGAGGGCGCCGGAGCGTGCCCGCGGCGATCTCGTGCTTGAGCTCGACCCCGACCACGAAGAAGAAGATCGCGAGCAGTCCGTCGGCGGCCCAGGTCGCCAGCGAGAGGTCGAGGTGCAGCGCTGCAGGGCCGACCACCGTCTCCGACAGCGCCGTGTACCCGTCGCGCCATGGGGAGTTCGCCCAGATCAGCGCGGTCGCCGCGGCGATGAGCAGCAGCACACCGCTCGTGGTCTCGAGCCGCAGTGCGGCGCCGAGTCGGGAGCGACGGGACTTCGAAGCGTGCATTGGGTCCTTCCAGCGTTTCCGCTGCGAGGTATCGCAGCGAGCCGACCAGGCTTCCCGGCACACCGAGACCATCGTACGGCGCGGAGGAGCGCGCCGTACGACAGCTCGGCACCGCCGCGTCAGTGCATCGCGATGGTCTCCACCGCGCGCAGCCCGTCGCGGATGAAGCGGTTGGCGTGCGCGGCGAGGTCGTCGGAGTCGTCCCACAGGTTGCGCCAGATGCCCAGCGACCGCGTGAGCTGCTCGTCGACGACGGCGCTCGAGAACGACTCGAACACGATGGGGCCGTCGTGCTTCGCTCGCGCGAGCCCGCGGAACAGCCCGTCGAAGTCGACCGATCCGGAGCCGAGGTAGCCGCGGTGGCTCTCGCCGATGTGCACGTACCGCAGGCGGTCGCCCGCGTCGAGCACGGGCTCGAGCATCCCCGACTCCTCGATGTTCATGTGGTACGTGTCGAGGTGCAGGTGCACGTTGTCGTGACCAACCAGCTCGAGGAACGCGAGCCCCTCGCGCGCGGTGTTGCAGATGTTGGTCTCGTAGCGGTTGACGACCTCGAGCGAGAGCTGCACGTTGCGCTCTGCCGCGTAGTCGCCCAGCCGGTTGAGCGCCTCGGCGCTGTGCTCGCGGCCCTTCTGGCTCGCGGCCTGCGAGTACTTCTGCAGCGCCGAGTAGATGACGCCGCAGAGATCGGTGCCCTCGACGTGCGCGACGATGTCGATCGCTCGCTTGAGCAGATCCTCGCCGCGCTGCACGATCGCGGGATCCTCGCTCGAGATGTCCGTGTCGGGACTGAGGCCCAGCGACGAGGTCATGGTGATGCCGGTGTCGGCCAGCACCTGCTTGGCGACGTGCTCGTCAAAGCTGAACGGATCCATCAGCGGCATCTCGATGAAGTCGAACCCCGCGCGCTGCACCCCCTCGATCGCGGTGCGGATGCCCGCCTCGTCGAAGGAGCCGGAGAACACGAAGCCGTGGCAGCCGATGCGCATGGTGTTACCTCTTTCTCTGCAGGACGCGGCGGCGGTGGTGCTCGTCCGCGCGATTCTCGATCCGATCGAGCACGTCGTCGCCGAGGAAGTTCGGCGACCCGACGGCGAGCGCCGCCGTCAGGATCCTGGCGTGCTTGTCGGCCATCTCGGTGATCCGCAGGCACTCGGCCGCATCGTCGCCGATGGCGAAGATCCCGTGGCTCTGCAGGTAGGCGATCTTGGGCAGCCGCCCGTGCTCGGCCACGAATCGTCGCAGCGCATCGCGCATGTGCAGCGCGAGGCCCAGGCCCGGGTCGACGTAGGGCACGAAGAGCGCCCGCTGGCCGAGCACCACGATCTGGTCGGGGAACAGCGCGCCGGCCGCGATGAGCTCTGCTCGGTCGGAGCACAGGATGCCGTTGGCCGAGATCGGATGCGTGTGGCAGGCGGCGCCCGCACCGAACGACAGCACCACCGCGTGCAGCAGCGCCTCGACGCTCGGACGCTTCGCCTGCTGGTCCACGCGGCTGGCCATCAGCGCGGCGCCGACGGCATCGTCGTCCGCGTCCTCGGCGTCGAGCATCGCGAGGATCGGTGCGAGCTCGCACTCGACGAGATCGTCCGGGCCCGCCGAGCCGAGCGTCGAGCCGGATGCCTTCACCAGCATCCGCTGCTCGTCGAGGCGGGCGCTGACGTTGCCCTCGCCGAGGATCGCGAGGCCGCGGTGCGGCTCGCCGACCGCGTGGCAGAGCGCGAGCAGATCATCGGTGAGGGTCATGGCTTCGGTGATCCCGGCTGCGTCATGATCGGGGATGTGCCGGTGCCGGTCGGTGGCGGGCTCGACCGCTTCCGTCGCAGCGAGAACTGCCCGAACAGCGCGGCGCCGAGGAGCACGAGACCGAGGGCCAGCAGCTGCGCCTGCGCGCCGTCGTTGCCGGGCACCACGATCAGGATCGAGGCGTTGAGCCAGACGATGAGCAGGGCCGCGAGCAGCACGCCGCTCAGCCTGCCGATGCCGCCGGTGATGGCGACACCGCCGAGCACCGCGATGGTGATCGCGGGCAGCGCCATGCCGCCGCCGCTCGTACCGGCGTCGGGGCGCGCGGAGGCGAACTGCGCGACGGTGTAGACGCCGACCAGACCGGAGATCGCGCCCGCGGCGACGAACGCGGTCATGCGCTTGCGGCGGGTGTCGATGCCCGCCCACTGCGCCGCGGTGTCGTTCGTGCCGATGGCGTAGAGCGAGCGGCCGAAGGCGGTTCGGTTCAGCACGAACCAGGCGACGATCGCGACCGGGATCAGGAACGTGAACACCCCCAGCGGCACGAGCGGCAGCCCGCCGCCGATGACCGGCAGCTCGATGGCCTTCGCCGCGTTGTAGAACTCGGAGATCTCGGGGCCCGAGATCGGGCGCTGGTCGCTGATGACGAGCGCGATCGAGCGGTAGCCGTAGAAGGTCGCGAGCGTGGCGATCAGCGGCGGGAAGCCGAGGTAGGCGGAGAGGAAGCCGTTGACCGCTCCCAGCACCGCGCCGAAGAGCACCGCGAGCACGATCGAGACGAGGATCGGCAGCCCCGCCTGCTGGAACAGCATCGCGAACACGATGCCCGACAGCGACACCATCGAGCCGACCGAGAGGTCGATGCCGCCGCGGCCGGAGGTGATGACGAACAGCTCGGCGATGGCCAGCAGCGCGAGCGGCACGTAGGCGATGAGCGAGGAGGCGAGGTAGTCGCTGTTGAAGTCGCCGCGCGTCTGCCCCGTGAGGTCGAGGATCGTCATGACGACGATGAGCGCGATCACCAGCACGAGCAGCAGGACGGTGCGGTCCTTCATGATCCCGCCGCTGAGCCAGTCGCGCACGCGGGAGTCGGCGCGCGCAGGCCGCGCACTGGTCTGCTGCCGATCGGTCGGCTTGACGGCGGTCATGCGCGCCTCCTGGCTCGTTCGCGGATGAGGTCGGTGCCGACGGCGACGACGATGAAGATGCCGACGAACAGGAAGCCGAGCTGCGTCGGCCAGCCGAGCTGCGTGACGCCCGACACGACGGTCTGCACGAGGATCGCGCCCAGCAGCGTGCCGATGACGCTGCCGCGGCCGCCGATGATCGAGGTGCCGCCGATGACGACGGCCGCGATGACCTGCAGCTCCTTGCCGGAGCCGACCGACTGGTCGAGCGTCGAGGTGCCGGTGGCGATCATCATGCACGCGGCGAGCCCGGCCAGGGCGCCGGTGACGGCGTAGACCCACACCAGGCGCGGCTGCACCTTGATGCCCGCGAGACGCGCGGCGTTGGCGTTGCCGCCGATCGCGTAGAGGCTCCTGCCGGCCTTCGCGTAGCGCAGGAACCACCAGGCGGCCGCGACCGCGACCACCGCGATCGCGAACGAGTGCGGCACGCCGAGCGTCGAGCCGTCGCTCCCACGACCGAGGAAGTCGAGCGTGCCGGGGATGCCGTTCACGGTGGACGAGTCGAACACCTGCAGGCCGATCCACTGGAAGACGTTGAGGGTGCCGAAGGTGATGATGATCGGGTGCACGCGGCCGTAGGCGATGAGCAGGCCGTTGACCGCGCCGAGGGCGAGCCCGATGGCGATCGCGACGAGCAGCGCGAGCGGCGCCGGGATCTCCAGGTTCACCATCATGCGAGCGGTGACGACGGCGGCGACCATGATCATGGACGCGACCGAGACGTCGATGCCCGCGGTGATGATGACGAAGGTCATGCCGACGCCGACGAGCGCGATGGGGGCGACCTGCACGAGCAGCGGCCCGACGGAGCCGGGCGTGAGGAACGCGGGGGTGAAGATGCCCAGCAGCGCCCAGAGCACGACCAGCACGACGAGCAGCACGATCTCCTGCCCCGTCACCACCGGCGGCAGGATGCGACGCAGGCTGAAGGGCTCGGGACTCGCGGCCGGCTTGGCCGGAGTGGTGTCGACGCTCATGCGGCGTCCTCCTCGATCGCGCCGGCCGCGGCTGCGAGCAGCGAGGCCTGGCTGGCGGTTGGCGGGAACTCCTTGGCGATGCGGCCGGCGCGGAACACCAGGATGCGATCGGCGACGCGCAGCACCTCTGCCAGGTCGGTCGTGATCACGAGCACTGCGGCACCCTTGTCGGCGAGATCGGCGACGATGCTGTGGATCTCCTCCTTCGCACCGACGTCGACGCCCTGCGTGGGCTCGGAGAGCACGAGCAGCTTCGGCTGCTCGACGACCTGTCGCGCGAGCACGACCTTCTGCGCGTTGCCGCCCGACATCGCGCCGATCGGCTGCCGCTCAGAGGGGGTCTTCACCGACAGTCGGCCGATGAGGTCGCGGGCGATGCGCTGCTCGGTCTTCGGCGAGACCCAGCCGGGGATCCTGCTCAGCAGCGGGAGCGATCCGATGGTGATGTTGAAGGCGATGGGCTGGAACGCGAACGCGCCCTGCGACGAGCGGTTGGCCGGCAGCATGCGGATGCCGCGACGCTTGGCTGCGGAGGGATTCGTGACGTGCGCGTCGGAGCCGACGGAGCGCATCCGCCCGCCGGTCGCGTGCCGCATGCCGTAGACGACCTCGCCGACTTCGGCCGCGCCGCAGCCGACCAGGCCGTAGAGGCCCACGATCTCGCCCTCGCGGACGCTGAAGGAGACGTCCTCGAAGGCGCCCGCGAGCGAGAGCCCGTCGAGCTCGAGCACCGGCGCGCCGAGCTCGCCGGTGTCCCGCACACCTTCTTCCAACTCGCCGCCCACCATGCGCTCGGCGATCTCGCGCACCGTCAGCTCGCCGATCGGCTGCGACGACACGGTCTCGCCGTCGCGCATGATCGTCACCTCGTCGGCGATGCGGAAGAGCTCGTCGAGCCGGTGGCTGATGTAGATGATCGAGACGCCCTCGGCGGCGAGCTTGCGCACCACCGTGAAGAGCACCTCGATCTCGCTGTCGGTCAGGATGGCGCTCGGCTCGTCGAGGATGAGCACGCTCGCCTGCTCGAGCAGCGCCTTCGCGATGGAGACCTGCTGCTGCTTGGCGATCGAGAGCGTGCCGAGCGGCTGCGACGCGAGCGCGCGGTCGAGGCCGACCGTGTCGAGCAGCTCGAGCATGCGCGGCGCCTGCGCGCGCCAGTCGATGGCGAGCCCGCGCGTGATCTCGCGCCCCACGAAGAAGTTCTCGGCGACCGTGAGCTCGGGGAAGAGCTGCGGCTCCTGGTAGACGGTCTGCACGCCGAGCTTGATCGCGTCCGACGTCGAGTGGATGGTGACGTCGCGCCCGTCGATCGTGATGGTGCCCGTGTCGGGCTGCTCGGCGCCCGCGAGGATCTTGATGAGCGTCGACTTGCCGGCGCCATTCTCCCCGACCAGGGCGTGCACGGTGCCGGGCTTGACGGTGAGGTCGGCGTGGCGGATGGCGCGGACGCCGCCGTAGCGCTTCGAGATGTCGCGCATCTCGAGCCGTGGCGCGGTGTCAGTCATGGTGCTCCCGAGCGATTGTGCCGCCGGTGACCGGCGGATGAGCGTGAGGGGTGCCGGGGCGCGGCTGGGCCGCGCCCCGGCGGGTGCTGGTCGCATCAACCGCGACCGGCGAGGGATCAGTAGTCGTAGTCTCCGGCGTTCTCCGCGGTGAAGACCGTCGGCGGGCCGAGCAGCAGCACGCCGCTCGCCTCGTCGAACGAGACATCCGTGAGATCCGGGTTCGAGATGCTCGACGTGTCGCTCAGGTCACCGTCGTTGACCAGCTGCATGCCAGCCCAGCCGGTGAGCCAGCCGAGACCCTCGACATCCCAGAGGATCGAGCCGCTCGACGAACCCGACTCCAGGTAGGGCAGCATCGCCTGCGGCGTGCCGAGGCCCACCGTGAAGACCTCGCCCGCGCGGCCGGCGTCCTCGACGGCCTGGGCGACGCCCGGGGCGCTCGAGGTGCACTCGCCCACCAGACCGGTGAGGTCGGGGTTCGAGTTCATGAGGTCGAGCGCCATCTGCGTTGCCGCAGCCTGGTCCTCGCCGGCGTAGACGATATCGACGATCTCGGCGTCGGGGTACTCGGATGCCGTGTATGCCTCCTGCACCTCGATCCACGCGTTGAGGTTCGCCGCCGTCTCACCGCACGACACGATCGCGTACTTGCCGGAGCCTCCCATGGCCTCCAGCAGCGAGTCGGTCAGCGCCTCGCCGATGCCGTCCACGGAGGCCTGGCTGACGAAGAGCTCGCGCACCGAGTCGGGGGCATCCGTGTCGGTGGTGGCGACGTGGATGCCGGCGTCCTGCGCCTCCTGCAGCAGCGGTGCCATGGAGTTCGGGTCGTTGGGTGCCACGAACAGCACATCGACGCCCTGCTGGATGAACGAGCGCACGATGTCGGCCTGCGCTGCTGCGTCGGCGGTCGTCGGGCCCTGGTACAGCCACTCGAAGCCGAGATCCTCCGCGGCCTGCTGGCCGCCGGTGTTCATCGCCTCGAAGTAGGGGATGCCCTGCAGCTTGGGGACGAAGGCGATCGAGATCTGCTCGTCGCCACCCTCCGTCGCGCCGGGTGCGGGCGTGGTGCCCGGGTCGTTTCGCGAGGTGCACCCGGCGAGCACGACGGCAGCGGCCGCCGTGAGCGCGAGTGCACCTGTGATCCTGCGTGAGATCTTCATCGATGCTCCTTCTGGGTGAGGCGTCGGGAGGCTCGTCCCACCCGCGCCGGCACCGACTCCGTGTCGGTGGTCTGTGCGTCGCCGAGGGGCACGCGCGTGACGGTGACGCCCGCTGCCTCCCACTCGTCGACGAAGTCGTCGGATGCGCGCTCATCGGTGATGAGGCTCGTGACCAGCTCGGTGCTCGCGAACGAGTGCAGTGCGAAGCCGGTGGTCTTGCTGCTGTCGAACAGCGCGTGCACCTCGTTGCTGGCCTCGACCAGGCCCTGCTTGGAGACCGCCTCGTCGGTGGCGAGCTCGAGCAGACCGCGTTCGGGGGAGAGGCCGACGACGCCCACGAATGCCTTGTCGATGCGCCCCCTGCCGACGAGCGTGTCGGTGATCGGGCTGACCAGCCCGGAGCTCTCGCGGCGCAGCGTGCCGCCGGGCACGATGACGCTCGCGTCGGAGCGGTCCATGAGCAGCACCGCGGTGCGCAGCGACTGCGTCACGACGACCAGCCCGGTGCGCTGCAGCAGCTCGAGCGCGAGGAAGTGCGCGGTGCTGGAGGTGTCGAGCGCGATCACGTCGCCGTCGCGCACGAGCGCGGCCGCCTCGGCAGCGATCGCGCGCTTGGCGCCCGCTTCCCGCCGCAGCCGGTCGGTGAAGGCGCCCTCATCGCCGCGGTCAGGAGGCAGCGCGCCGCCGCGCGTGCGCCGCAGCAGGTCGCGCTCGGCGAGCGAGTCGAGATCCTTGCGGATCGTCACCTCGGAGACGCCGAGCTCCCTGGCCAGATCGGCGACCTGCACGGCGCCGTGCTGATCCAACGCATCGAGGATGCGCGAATCGCGAGTGACCACAGAGACTCCTTCGTCAGTGATGCTGGCGACAGTACGCTTTCGAAACCCCCTTCGCAAGCGTTCGATACCAAACCGCAACATTTGTGGTTGCGTTCGAAAGCGACGAGGGGCATGCTGGCAGGCACGAGCACCTCGCGCCGTTGTCGCGGGGCGCCCCCCGATGTCGACGATGACAGGAGCGACCATGGCCATCGCGCCCTCGCTGGAAGAGCTTGCCAAGCTGCAGATCGAAGTGCCGAGCTGGGCCTACGGGAACTCCGGCACGCGCTTTCGCGTGTTCGGGACGCCCGGCACGCCGCGGGATCCGTTCGAGAAGGTCAGCGATGCCGCGCAGGTGCACGCCGCGACCGGCCTCGCACCGCGCGTCGCGATCCACATCCCCTGGGACCGCGTCGCCGACTACGCGGCACTGCGGAGGCACGCCGAGGATCAGGGCGTCGAGATCGGCACGGTGAACTCGAACACCTTCCAGGAGGAGGAGTACAAGTTCGGGTCGCTCTGCCACCCGGACGCTCGCGTTCGGCGGCGAGCGGTCGACCACCACCTCGAGTGCCTCGACATCATGCGCGCGGTCGGCGTGCGCGACCTGAAGATCTGGCTCGCCGACGGCACGAACTACCCCGGTCAGGACTCGATCCGCGAGCGCCAGGACCGCCTGGCCGAGGGCCTGCGCGCGATCTACGCCGAGCTCGACGCCGACCAGCGGCTGCTGCTGGAGTACAAGTTCTTCGAGCCGGCGTTCTACCACACGGATGTGCCCGACTGGGGGACGAGCTACGCCCACACGGTCGCGCTCGGCGACCAGGCGAAGGTGGTGCTCGACACCGGCCACCACGCGCCCGGCACGAACATCGAGTTCATCGTCGCGCAGCTGCTCCGCCTGGGGAAGCTCGGCGCCTTCGACCTCAACTCGCGCTTCTACGCCGACGACGACCTGATCGTCGGCCTCGCGGATCCCTTCCAGCTGTTCCGCATCGTCATGGAGCTCGTCTCCGGCGGCGGTTACGGCGATCCCGACGTGCAGCTGGTGCTCGACCAGTGCCACAACATCGAGGCGAAGATCCCCGGCCAGATCCGCAGCGTGCTGAACGTGCAGGAGGCGGTCGCGAAGGTGCTCTCGCTCGACACCGAGGCGCTCGCCGCAGCCCGCCGCGACACCGACGTGCTGCTCGCGAACGAGATCGTGATGGACGCGTACAGCACCGACGTGCGCCCGCTGCTCGCGGAGTTCCGCGCGTCGCGCGGCCTGCCGGAGGACCCGATGCGCGCCTTCCTGGCCTCCGGCTACCTCGACCGGATCGCCGACGAGCGCGTCGGTGGCGCGCAGGCGAGCTGGGGAGCCTGAACGACGATGCAGAGAGAGACGGCCATGGACAAGGCAGTGCAGGAGCTCATCGAGCGCAGCAACCGGCTCGGATCCGACCCCCGCAACACCAACTACGCCGGCGGCAACACCTCTGCCAAAGGGCAGGCGACCGATCCCGCCACCGGCGAGCAGGTCGACCTGCTGTGGGTGAAGGGCTCCGGCGGCGATCTCGGCACCCTGACCGAGTCGGGCCTCGCGGCCCTGCGGCTCGACCGCGTGCGGGCGCTCGAGGCCGTCTACCCGGGCGTCGAGCGCGAGGACGAGATGGTCGCCGCGTTCGACTACTGCCTGCACGGCTCCGGCGGCGCCGCGCCCTCGATCGACACCGCGATGCACGCGCTGGTCGAGCAGCCGCACGTCGACCACCTGCACCCCGACGCGGGCATCGCGATCGCGACCGCTGCCGATGGCCCGGCGCTCACCGAGCGCATCTACGGCGACAAGGTCGTGTGGGTGCCGTGGCGCCGACCCGGCTTCCAGCTCGGGCTCGACATCCGCGCCATCCAGCGCGAGCATCCTGATGCCGTCGGCTGCATCCTGGGCGGGCACGGCATCACGGCATGGGGCGAGACGAGCGAGGCGGCCGAGCGCAACTCGTTGTGGATCATCCGCACCGCCGCCGCCTACCTGGAGGAGCACGGCGCGCAGCAGCCGTTCGGCACGGCGCTGGAGGGCTACGCGGCGCTGCCGCCCGCCGAGCGCCGCGCGAAGGCCGCCGCGCTGAGCGCGCATGTGCGCGCGATCGCCGCGACCGACCGCCCGATGGTGGGCCACTTCAGCGACGATGAGGTCGTCACCGACTTCCTCGAGCGTGAGCACCACCGCCGGCTGACCGAGCTCGGCACCTCGTGCCCGGATCACTTCCTGCGCACCAAGGTGAAGCCGCTCGTGCTCGACCTGCCGGCCGACGCACCCGTCGAGCAGGCCATCGCGCGGCTGCAGGAGCTGCATGAGCAGTACCGCGCCGACTACGCCGCCTACTACGAGCGCCACGCGACCGAGGACTCCCCCGCGATGCGCGGCGCCGACCCCGCCATCGTGCTGATCCCCGGCGTCGGCATGTTCTCGTTCGGCAAGGATAAGCGGACCGCACGCGTCGCCGGCGAGTTCTACATCAACGCCATCAACGTCATGCACGGCGCCGAGTCGGTCTCGACCTACACGCCGATCTCCGACGCGGAGAAGTTCCGCATCGAGTACTGGTCGCTGGAGGAGGCGAAGCTGCAGCGGCAGCCCAAGCCGCGCTCGCACGCCGGCCGCATCGCGCTCGTGACGGGCGCGGCGTCGGGCATCGGGAAGGCGATCGCCACCCGGCTCGCCGCGGAGGGCGCGTGCGTCGTGATCGCCGACCTCTCGCTCGAGAAGGCGCAGGCCGCGGCCGCCGAGCTCGGCTCCACCGACGTCGCGATCGGCGTGCAGTGCGATGTCACGCAGGAGGCGGAGGTGCAGGCAGCGGTCGACGCGACGCTGCTGGCGTTCGGCGGCCTCGACCTGGTCGTCAACAACGCCGGCCTGTCGCTCTCGCGATCGCTGCTCGAGACCACCGAGGCCGACTGGGATCTGCAGCACGACGTGATGGCGAAGGGCTCGTTCCTCGTCTCGCGCGCCGCTGCCCGCGTGCTCATCGACCAGGGGATGGGCGGCGACATCATCTACATCTCGTCGAAGAACGCCGTGTTCGCGGGGCCGAACAACATCGCCTACTCGGCGACGAAGGCCGACCAGGCGCATCAGGTGCGCCTGCTGGCCGCCGAGCTCGGCCAGTACGGCGTGCGCGTCAACGGCATCAACCCGGACGGCGTCGTGCGCGGCTCCGGCATCTTCGCTGGCGGTTGGGGCGCGTCGCGTGCGAAGGTCTACGGCGTGGAGGAAGCAGAGCTCGGCAAGTACTACGCCGGTCGCACGCTGCTCGGCCTCGAGGTGCTGCCCGAGCACGTCGCCAACGCCGTGGCGGCACTCACCGGCCCCGAGCTCAGCCACACCACCGGCCTGCACGTGCCGGTCGACTCGGGCGTTGCGGCGGCATTCCTCCGATGACGGCGACCGTCGCCGCGATCGATCTCGGCGCGACCAGCGGCCGCGTGGTGCGTGCCGAGGTCAGCCGGACGTCGCTGCGACTCGACGAGATCACGCGCTTCGAGAATCGCCCGGTGCGGATCGCCGACGGGCTGCACTGGGCGGTGCTCGGCTTCTACGACCATGCGATGCAGGGCGTCGCGGCCGCCTCCAGGGGTCGCACGGGCGACGCGCAGCTCGCGTCGGTCGCGGTGGACTCGTGGGCGGTTGACTACGGCCTGCTGCGAGGCGGCAGCCTGCTCGGCATCCCCTTCTCCTACCGCGACGACCGCACGGCGCGCGGGCTGGAGCTCGTCGATGCGGTCATCGAGCAGCCCGCGCTCTACGCCCGCTGCGGCCTGCAGCGCATGCCGTTCACCACCATCAACCAGCTGATGGTCGACCGCGAGGGCGGTCTGCTCGAGGTGGCCGACACGCTGCTGATGCTGCCGGATCTGCTCAACTACTGGATGACCGGTCGCATGGTCACGGAGGCGACCAATGCCTCCACGACCGGGCTCATGCGCCTCGACGGCACGTGGGACACCGAGCTGATGGCGATGCTCGGCATCCCCTCCTCGCTCGTCGCCGAGGTCGTGGTGCCCGGCACCAGGATCGGCGCGATCGATGCCACGACGCGCGCGCACTTCGGCATCGAGGGATCCCCGGAGGTGCTCGCCGTCGGCTCGCACGACACCGCCTCCGCAGTGGTGGGCGTGCCGATGGAGCCAGACGCCGCCTACGTCTCGAGCGGCACCTGGTCACTGGTGGGCATCGAGACCGCCGAGCCCATCGCGACGCCCGATGCGCTCGACGCGCAGTTCACGAACGAGGGCGGCGTCGATGGCCGCAATCGCTTCCTGAAGAACGTCATGGGGCTGTGGATCCTCTCGGAGTCGATGCGCACCTGGCAGGCGCAGAGCGCGCGGATCGATCTGCCGAGCCTGCTGGATGCTGCGGCGCGCGTCGACCGGCCGCTGCCGGTGTTCGACCCGACCGACGCTGCCTTCTACCCACCCGGCGACATGCCCGCGCGCATCGCCGCCTGGTTCGGCGAGCGCGGTCAGCGAGGCCCGCAGGGGCACGCCGAGGTGGTGCGCTGCATCCTCGAGTCGCTCGCCGAGGGCTATGCGGTCACCCTGCGGGACGCGGCGCGCATCAGCGGGCAGCGCATCGAGCGCGTGCACGTGGTGGGCGGCGGCTCGCGCAACGCCCTGCTGTGCCAGCTGACGGCCGACCGCACCGGGCTGCCGGTCGTCGCGGGCCCCGTGGAGGCGACCGCGATCGGCAACGTGCTCGTGCAGGCGCGCACGCTGGGTGCGGCGCCGGACACCCTCGAGGAGCTGCGTGCGCTCGTGCGCGCCACGCACGAGCTCACCGAGTACCGGCCGCGCGCGGCCGGCGCCCGGTGACAGAATGACATCAGACCAATACGTGACGACGAGGACCTCATGGAACGACGCATCCCGACCCTGACCGACCTGCGTGCGAACCTGAACTTCAGGACGCCGGGCAACCCGGCAGCCGCGCGGCTCGCGCAGGCGCAGACGATCTGGGATCTGCGCGACATCGCGAAGCGTCGCACCCCGAAGGGGCCGTTCGACTACACCGACGGCGCCGCCGAGAGTGAGATCGGCATCGCCCGCGCCCGGCAGGCGTTCGAGGACGTCGAGCTGCACCCTGCGGTGCTCAAGGACGTGACGGATGTCTCCACGTCGTGGGATGTGCTCGGCGCGCCCAGCGCCTTCCCGCTCGCGATCGCGCCGACGGGCTTCACCCGGCTGATGCACGCCGAGGGCGAGACGGCGGGCGCCCGCGCGGCCGCCGCGTACGACATCCCCTTCACACTCTCGACGCTCGGCACCACGTCAATCGAGAACGTGCGCGAGGCGTCGCCCGACGGCCGCCTGTGGATGCAGCTCTACATGATGAAGGAGCGCCACCGCTCGCTGGAGCTGGTCGACCGCGCCTGGAAGGCCGGCTACGACACGCTCATGATCACCGTGGACACGCCGGTCGCCGGGGCCCGCCACCGCGACGCCCGCAACGGCATGCAGTTCCCGCCGCAGCTGACGCTCGGCACGCTGTTCGACGCGGCGCCGAAGGTGGAGTGGTGGTGGAACTTCCTCACCACCGAGCCCGTGACGTTCGCCGCGGTCTCGAAGTGGGACGGCACCGTCGGCGAGCTGCTCGACTCGATGTTCGACCCGTCGGTGGACTACGAGGCGCTCGCCGAGGTGCGGGCCGCCTGGCCGGGCAAGCTCGTGGTCAAGGGCGTGCAGTCGGTCGCCGACGCGCGCGCGCTCGCCGACCTGGGCGTCGACGCGATTACGCTCTCGAACCATGGCGGCCGCCAGCTCGACCGCGCCCCCGTGCCCTTCCTGCTGCTGCCGGAGGTCGCGCGCGAGGTCGGCAGGGATCTCGAGATCCACCTCGACACGGGCATCATGTCGGGCACCGACATCGTCGCCGCCGTCGCGCTGGGCGCCCGCACGACCATGGTCGGTCGCGCCTACCTGTACGGCCTGATGGCCGGCGGCCGCGCTGGCGTCAACCGCGCGCTGGCGATCCTCACCGGGGAGGTGCGGCGCACCATGCGACTGCTGGGCGTCGGCTCGCTCGAGGAGCTCGGGCCGCAGCACGTCACGCAGCTCGACCGGCTCGTGCCGCGACGGTAGGCCCCGTCGCACCCGGTGCGCGCGCAGAGGTCGGATCTTTCGTAGGATGGCCGCGTGGCTGTCACCGATGATGCGATCACCAAGATCAAGCAGATGATCCAGCAGGGAGAGCTCCGCCCTGGCGATCGGCTGCCGCCGGAGCAGGAGCTCTCCGAGCGGCTGGGGCTCTCGCGCTCGTCGATGCGCGAGGCCGTGAAGGCGCTCGAAGCCATGCGCATCCTGGATGTGCGGCGCGGCGACGGCACCTACGTCACGAGCCTGCAGCCCAGCCTGCTGCTCGAGGCGATGTCGTTCGTGCTCGACTTCCACGAGTCGCACGCGGTGCTGGAGGTCTTCGAGGTGCGCCGCATCGTGGAGCCCGCCTCGGCCGCGATCGCCGCCCGGCGAGCCACGCCCGAGCAGATCGCCGAGATGCGCGAGCACCTGACGCATGTGCACCCCGACACTCCTCAGGACGAGCTCGTCGACCACGACGTGGCGTTCCACCGCATGATCGCGAGCGCGACCGGCAACGACTACCTCGTCAGCCTGCTCGAGACCATCTCGAGCCAGACCGCCAGGGCTCGGGTGTGGCGCGCGCTCACGGAGGACGGTGCAGTGCCGCGCACCCTGCATGAGCACGAGCGCATCCTGGACGCCATCGAGGAGGGCGACACGGAGGTTGCGCGCGCCGCGATGATCGTGCACATCGCCGGCGTCGAGCAGTGGCTCCACGGGGCCGCCGAGCGGGAGGCGAAGGCGCTGGAGAACGACGCCGGCTGAGGCTCGCGCGAGCCGCGTCAGTCGCCGAAGCCGACCACGCCCTTCCGCAGCAGCACGCAGCCGTACTTGCGGGACTCCGCGGTGCGCACGATCGCGAACGCGGTGCTCGCCAGCTCGTAGAAGGCGAAGCGCTCGACGGCGTCGATGCGATCGCCCGGCGCGCGCGCCGCCTCGCGCAGCTGCGCGCCGACCTCCTCGCCCTCCCCGGGCTCCGGTGTCATGAGCGTGATCGACGGGCCCTCGTAGTCATCGAAGGGCACGACCGAGCGCACCGCGCGCAGCATCTCGGGCGAGGTCGTGTGCACGTCGATGACGGGCGCGCCGGTCGCATACGAGGGGTAGTGCGCGTCGGCCACGAGCACGGTGTCGCCGTGGCCCATGTGGTCGAGCAGCCGCAGCAGGTCACCGCTCAGCAGCGGGTCGATTCCGGTGAGCATGGCTCCTCCATCCGAGTCGGTCGCGCGAGCCGATGCTCACGCGGGCAATCCATAGACGCGAGCGGCGGTGCCCGCCTCCAGCTGGCGACGCTCGGCCGCCGAGAGCGTCGCGACGGCCGCCTCGAGCTGCGCGGCGACGGGCGCGAGCCCCTCACCCAGCAGCGGCAGCGGCCAGTCGGAGCCGAGCATGAGGCGATCGGGCCCGAATGCCGCGAGCGCCGCCTCCCAGACACGATCGAACGCGTCCGGCGGCAGCGTCGCGCCCATCCGATGGAGGCCCGAGAGCTTGGCGACGGTGCCCGGTGCCGCTGCGAATTCCCGCAGCGCGGCCTGCCAGGCGTCGTGGTCGTCGGGCTCGGTGGGCGGCTTGCCGAGGTGGTCGAGCACCATCGTGAGGCCGTCGATCTCGCGCGCGGCGCACGCGGCACGACCCAGGTGATGCGGCCACGCATCGTGCACGTCGAACGGCAGCCCACGCGAGGCAAGCAGCGCGAGCGTCTGGCGCGCTGCCGCCCGGTCGAGCAGCGACGCGTCGGGCTGGTCGTTCAGCAGCACGCGGATGCCGACGAGCGGCCGGCCCGCGAGCGCATCGAGGCGCCGCTCGGCCCGGTGCGGGTCGTCGAGCGGCACCCAGCCGACGACCCCTCGGATCCAGTCGTGCGCCTCGGCGGTCTCGAGCAGCCACTCGGTGTCTGCCTCGGTGTCGGCCGCCTGCACGAGCACGGCCTCGTCGTAGCCATGCGCGGTGATCGCCGACCGCGCCTCCTCGGCGGTGAAGCCGCGGCAGATGGGCGCGAGCGCCTCGGTCAGCCAGTCGTAGCCCTCGGTGGAGGGCCAGAGGTGCAGGTGGGCGTCGATGCGGCGCCGGGGGGCGTCGGTCATGATCGAGGCCGTGCCGAATCGGGCCGTGCCGGGATCAGGCCCGCCGCCTCGAGGTCGCTCCACAGCGCATCGGGCACCGCGGTCGCCGCGCGCGCGGCGGTCTGCTCGACCTGCGCGACCGTGCTGCCGCTCACCGCACGAGCCGTGACGCCGGCGAGCTGCAGCGGGTAGGCGATCGCGGCGGTGGGCAGATCGATGCCGTGCGACTCGCACACGTCGGCGATGCGGTGCGCGCGCTCGACGAGCGCGGCATCGGCCGACCCGTAGTCGTACCGGGCGTCAGACGCAGGCCGGGGCCTGGCGAGCATCCCCGAGTTGAAGATCGACACGGCGATCGCCTCGACGCCGTGCGCGACGCACGCCGGCAGCACGCGCTCCTGCGCCGAGTGGTCGAGCAGCGTGATGCGGCTCGAGACCATCAGCACATCGACGGCGCCGCTGACAGCGGCGGCCTCGAGGGCGCTGAGCGACTTCGTGCCGATGCCGACCTCGCGCACGAGGCCCTCGTCGCGCAGCGCGGCGATCGCCGGCAGCCCCGTCTCGAGCGCGGCCCGCTCGCCCTCCGGCGACGCATCCGGGTCGTGCAGGTAGACGATGTCGACGCGGTCGAGGCCGAGGCGCTCGAGCGACGACTCCAGGCTCTGCCGCACTCCGGTCGTCGTCGCGTCGTAGCGGCGCACGTGCGTGCGCGGCACCGCGAAGTCGTGGGCCATGTCGTCGCCGGCGGGCTCGCCGGGATCGACGGGCTCGAGGATCCGCCCGACCTTGGACGAGAGCACGTACTCGTCGCGCGGCTTCGTCTGCAGGAACGCGCCCAGTCGTCGCTCCGAGAGACCCAGGCCGTAGTGCGGTGCGGTGTCGAAGTGGCGGATGCCCGCATCCCAGGCCGTCTGCAGGGTCGCGAGCGCCTGCTCGTCGGTGAGCTCGCGGTAGAGGTTGCCGACGGTGGCGGCGCCGAACGCGAGCGGGTGGTCGGCGAAGATCGACATGCCCCTAGCCTGCCGCAGCCTCGCGATGCGCGCCGCTCCACGTGAACTCCCGCACCGACTCCGGCAGCATCTCCATGCCGGAGCCGGGCGCGGTCGGCGCCCGGTACGAGCCCTGCTCGATGACCGTCGGGGTCACGAAGTGCTCGTGCAGGTGGTCGACGAACTCGATCACGCGGCCGGCGCGTGTGCCCGCGACCGCGACGAAGTCGAACATCGACAGGTGCTGCACGGCCTCGCACAGCCCGACGCCGCCGGCGTGCGGGCACACCGGCAGGCCGAACTTGGCCGCCAGCAGCAGGATCGCGACGTTCTCGTTCACGCCGCCGACGCGCGTGGCGTCGATCTGCACGTAGTTGAGCGCCTCGGCCTGCATGAGCTGCTTGAAGACGATGCGGTTCTGCACGTGCTCGCCGGTCGCGACGGGCACGGGCGCGATGCCGCGGGCGATCGCGGCGTGCCCGAGCACGTCGTCGGGGCTGGTCGGCTCCTCCACCCAGTGCACGCCGAAGGGCGCGAGCTCCCGCACCCAGTCGATGGCGGACTGCACGTCCCAGCGCTGGTTCGCGTCGATCGCGATCGGGAAGTCGGGCCCGCACACCTCGCGCGCGATGCGGAAGCGGCGCACGTCGTCGGACAGATCCGCACCGACCTTGAGCTTGATCTGGGTGAAGCCATCCGCCATTGCCTCCCGGCAGAGCCGCGCGAGCTTCTCGTCGGAGTAGCCGAGCCATCCGGGCGTGGTCGTGTACGCGGGGTAGCCGGTCGCGAGCAGCTCGGCCTCGCGCTCGGCGCGGCCGGGCTCGGCGGCGCGCAGGATCTCGAGCGCCTCCTCGCGCGTGAGCGCGTCGCTCAGGTAGCGGAAGTCGACCAGGTCGACGAGCTCCTCGGGGCTCATGCGCGCCAGCAGCTGCCACAGCGGCAGGCCGGCGCGCTTGGCCTTGAGATCCCAGAGCGCGTTGATGACGGCGCCGATCGCCATGTGCATGACGCCCTTCTCGGGCCCGAGCCAGCGCAGCTGCGAGTCGCCGATGAGCCAGGCAGAGGTCGCGCCCATGTCGGCCAGCAGCGGCTCGACCTCACGCCCACGCAGGTGCTCCGCGACCGCGCTGATGGCCGCCAGCTGCACGTCGTTGCCGCGACCGATCGTGAAGACGAAGCCGTGTCCCTCCAGCACATCGTCGGCGTCGGTGCGGATGACGAGGTAGGCCGCCGAGTAGTCGGGATCCGGGTTCATCGCATCGGAGCCGTCGAGGCCCTGCGACGTGGGGAATCGGACGTCGGCGACGTCGACGGTGACGATCGTGCTCATGCGCGCTCCTGCTCTGCTGTGGCCCCTGCAGACTATAGATCCGATGTTTGAGAGGCAAGTCTCTGGGATTCTTCGCGGCTCTGCCCTACGATCGGGGCAGACTTCGGATGTTCTTGCATCCGGCAGCAGGCTCGCAGACAGCGATGACGGAAGGGGCAGGATGCGATTGGCACGACTCGGAGCGGTGGGCGCGGAGGTGCCCGTCATCATCGACGGCGAGCGCGCGCTCGACCTGCGCTCCATCACCGCGGACATCGACGGGGCGTTCCTCGCCGACGGCATGGACGCAGCACGGGCAGCGCTCGAGGCCGGCGAGCTGCCGACGCTCGACCGCGAAGGCCTGCGCGTCGGTGCGCCCATCGCGCGTCCGGGCGCAGTGGTCTGCATCGGCATGAACTACGCGGCGCATGCGGCCGAGTCGGGCAGCGAGCCGCCCAAGCAGCCGGTGATCTTCCTCAAGCACCCGAACACGGTGGTCGGGCCCGACGACGACGTGCCGCTGCCCGCGCACGCCGAGAAGATGGACTGGGAGGTCGAGCTGGCCATCGTGATCGGCAAGCCCGCCTGGAATCTCGCATCGCGCGAGGAGGCCCTCGCGTGCATCGCGGGTGCGACGGTCGCCGACGATCTCTCCGAGCGCACGTGGCAGCTCGAGATCTCGGGCGGCCAGTGGTCGAAGGGCAAGTGCGCGCCGAGCTCGACGCCGCTCGGACCGGTGCTCGTGACGAGCGACGAGGTCGACTTCGGCGCGCTGCGGCTGCGGAGCCGCGTGAACGGCGAGCCGCGGCAGGACTCCTCCACGGCCGACCTCATCTTCGACGTCGCGACCGTGGTGCAGGACCTGAGCCGCTACATGCGCCTCGACCCGGGCGATCTGGTGCTGACCGGCACGCCCGAGGGCGTCGCGCTGTCGGGCCGGTTCCCCTACCTGGCCGACGGCGACATCGTGGAGATCGAGATCGACGGCCTGGGCGCGCAGCGCCACACCATGGTCGCGGAGGGAGCGGCATGAGCGAGTTCGATGGACTGGTCGCGGTCGTCACCGGTGGTGGCAGCGGCATCGGCGCGGCGATCGCGGACGAGCTGGCAGGACGCGGAGCCCGCGTCGCCGTGCTCGATCTGCGACCGGGCGATCGGCATCTGCCGGTGGAGTGCGACATCGCCGATGACGCCTCCGTGCGGCAGGCGATCGATCGGGTCGCGAGCGAGCTGGGCGGGATCGACATCGTCGTGAACAACGCCGGCATCGGCGCCGCGGGCGCAATCGACGGCAACGACGAGGACGAGTGGCACCGCGTCTGGGATGTGAACGTGGTCGGCATCATGCGCGTGACGCGCGCGGCGCTGCCGCACCTGCGCGAATCGGCTGCGGCAGCGGTCGTCAACACGTCGTCGATCGCCGCGACGGCGGGCCTGCCGCAGCGCGCGCTCTACTCGGCGACGAAGGGCGCGGTGCTCGCGCTGACGCGCGCGATGGCCGCCGACCACCTGCGCGAGGGCATCCGCGTCAACGCCGTGAACCCCGGCACGGCAGACACCCCGTGGGTCGCCAGGCTGCTCGACGCCGCACCCGACCCCGCGCAGGAGCGTGCGCAGCTCGAGGCCCGCCAGCCGCACGGCCGGCTCGTCGCGCCCGAGGAGATCGCGCATGCGGTCGCCTACCTCGCGAGCCCCAGGGCCGGCTCGACCACCGGCACGAGCGTCGCGGTCGACGGCGGCATGCAGGAGCTGCGGCTGCGCAAGGAGTAGCGCGGCGTCAACCGGTCACGGACGCAGCGACGGGGAGGCCTCGAACACCTCCGTCGCGGCATCCGTGGCCGGATGCGCCAGCAGCGCGTGCAGCACCTCCGGCGCTGCCGTGAAGGTCGGCACGCCCGCCTCCGCGAGCGCCACGATGTCGTCCGGCGTGCGCAGGCTCGCCGCGAGCACCTCGGTGCCGGAGTCGCCGCAGGCGGCCTGCATGCGCGCGATCTCGGTCACGGCGTCGAAGCCGGCATCGCGCATGCGGCCCAGGTAGGCGGCGATGTAGCGGATGCCGCAGGACGCGGCGGCGAGCGCCTGCGCCGGCGTGAAGACGGCGGTCAGCAGCACCGGCGCACCGTCGCGCGCGAGCCTCGCAGCGACCCCGAAGCCGTCGCCGGTCGCCGGGATCTTCACGACGGCCAGCTCGCCCAGCGCGAGGATCTCACGCGCTCGCGCCTCGAGCGCTTCGGCGTCGCCGCCCCACGCCTGGAAGAAGATCTCGCGCGCGCCCTCGTCGGCCCAGCGGCGGTAGAGCGCGGGGATCTCGCCGACCGTGCGACCGGCGCGCTCGAGGATCGTCGGGTTGGTGGTGACGCCGTGCACGAGCGAGCGCTGCAGCAGCGGCGAGACCGCATCGAGGTCGGCGGAGTCGACGTAGAGGCGCGGTGCAGACAAAGGGGGCTCCTGACGAGGGCGTGCGACAGCCCCGAGGACAGCGGGGACGGACGCTAATGTAATGACAGGCGCGTGCACACGTCAACGAGGACCGCGCCGGAGACGGAGAAGTCGTGACCGACCTGCAGGATCCCGCCGACGATCGAGCCGACAGCGACCGGGCCGGTGTGCTCGTGGTCGGATCGATCACCGCCGACGTCACGACGTTCTCGAGCCGGCTGCCGAAGCCGGGTGAGACCTTCTTGGGCGACGCATTCACGATGGTGCTCGGCGGCAAGGGTGCCAATCAGGCGGTGGCCGCGGGCCGCGCGGGCGTCCCGGCACGCATGGTGGGCTGCGTTGGCGATGACCTCTTCCGCGATCTCGTCTTCCACGGGCTCGAGGATGCGGGCGTCGACGTGAGCCACGTGCGCACGGTGCCCGGTCAGACCGGCATCGCCCACATCCGCGTCGACGCGAGCGGCGAGAACGACATCGTGATGGTGCCGCTCGCCAACGCATCGCTCGACGAGGAGCAGATCGATCGGGCATTCGCCGAGCTCGGCCCCCGCACCCGCGTGATGCTGACGCAGCTCGAGATCCCGTTCCGCCTCACGATGCACGCCATCCGCCGCGCGCATGCCGCCGGCATCACGGTGGTGCTCGATCCCGCGCCGGCGCACGAGCTCGACGACGAGATCTGGCCGCTCATCGACATCGTCTCGCCGAACGAGACGGAGGCGACCCTGCTCACCGGCATCCAGGTCGACTCCCGCGACGCCGCCGTCGAAGCCGGGCGCTGGTTCATCGAGCGCGGTGTGGGCGCGGCGCTCATCACCATGGCGGGCGCCGGCAGCGTGCTCGTGACCGCCGAGACCGTCACCGACCATGCCCCGATCCCGGTCGAGGTGGTGGACACGACCGCCGCGGGCGACGCCTTCGCGGGCTTCCTCGCCGCGGCCCTCGCCGCCGGGCTGCCGCGCGACGAGGCGATCCGGCGCGCCGGTGCCGCGGGCGCCCTCGCCGTCACCAAGCGCGGCGCCTCCCCCAGCCTGCCGACGGCCGCCGAGGTGGATGCGCTGCTCGCCGACCGAGCCAGCGCACGAACGGACGCCTGATGCGCTCCAGCGCCACGACCATCCACCCGCAGCTGAGCAGGATCATCTCCGAGCTCGGGCACTTCGACGAGCTGTTCGTGACCGACGCGGGCCTGCCGATCCCCGCCGGTGCCGAGCGCGTCGACCTCGCGTACCGCAAGGGTGAGCCGCCGTTCCTCGACGTGCTGGACACGATCCTCGCCGAGATCGTGATCGAGGGCGCGGTGATGCCAGCGGAGGTCGCCGAGGCGAGCCCGCACATGCTCGCCGCCGTGCGGGAGCGGCTCGAGCCGCTCGGCATCGAGGTCGAGCTCATCCCGCACGTCGACTACAAGGCCAGGTCGCACAGCGCCCGGGCGTTCGTGCGCAGCGGCGAGTACACGTCGTACGCCAACGTCGCGCTCATCGCCGGCGTCGACTACTGACGATGGCGACCACCACCCCGCGCCGCGGGCGGACCGCGGCGTCGATGCCCTCGATCCGCATCGACCGGCTCTCCGCCGCACCGATGTACGACCAGCTGCGCCGGCAGATCCTGGAGACCATCGAGGACGATGACCTGCAGCCGGGCGACCTGCTGCCGAGCGAGCTGCGCATGTGCGAGCTCTACGGCGTCTCGCGCACGGTCGTGCGGCAGGCGCTCGGGCAGCTCGAGCACGACGGCGTCATCACCCGGGTCAAGGGCAAGGGCACGTTCGTCGCCCCGCAGAAGACGGCGGAGTCGCTCGCCAACGGGCTCGCCGGCCTGTTCGAGGAGGTCTCCGCGCGCGGCGGCCACGTGCACTCGGAGGTGCTGCGGCTCGAGCGCGTGCCCGCGACCGACGCGGTCGCCGCCCAACTGCAGCTGGCGCCCGGCACGACAGTCGTGGCGCTCGAGCGGCTGCGCTTCGTGGACGGCGAGCGCTGGTCGCTCTCGACCACTTGGCTTCCGGAGCCGATCGGCGCGCACGTCTTCGGCGCCGACCTCACCGAGAGCTCGCTCTATGCGCTGCTCGCCTCGCACGGCATCCGAGCCGCGAAGGGCGTGCGCTCGGTCGAGGCGTCGATGACGGATGCGCGAGAGGGCGAGCTGCTCGGCATCGGGCCGTCGAAGCCGGTGCTGCTGCTGCGCAGCACCATGGTGGATGCCGCCGATCGCCCGATCGAGCACTTCCGCGCGCTGCATCGCGGCGATCGCACGCGCTTCGAGTTCCATCCCTCGGCGAGCGATCCGCACGGTCCGCTGTTCCGCACGCACTGAGCGCTCGGCGCCCGTTCCACCTGGCGCAAACCTGTAATGACAGGTAGGGTCGCAGTGTGCGCGAGGACGCGCGCCCACCGACCGAGGAGACCCGTGCCCGAGTTCGCCACGCCCCCCATCGCCCCGTTCGCGATTCGCTTCGATGCCGAGGCCGCGACCCTCACGCCGTCCGGCCCGACGCTGGAGCGCCGCATGAGCGACCTCGAGGGCCTGTTCGCCGACCACGACGCCTGGCAGGCAGCGGTCGCCGACGGCGACCCCGTGGTCTACCGCGTGCAGTCCTCGCCCGTCCCGGAGGCCGACCGCGAGCTGCCGCAGTCGATCACCACGATCGAGCCCGGCACGACGGCCGGCGAGTGCTGGATGACGAAGGGGCACCAGCACCCCAACCACCAGGGGGAGATCTACCTGGCGCTGCACGGCACCGGCGGGCTGCTCATGTTCGACGGCGAGCGCACCGAATGGCTCGACATGACGCCCGGCGTCATCGGCTACATCCCGCCGGGCTGGGCGCACCGCTCGGTCAACGTCGGCGACGAGCCCTACTCGTTCCTCGCGGTCTACCCCGGCGGGGCCGGGCACGACTACGGCTGGGTGCTCGAGCACGGCATGGGCAACCGCATCCACCGCGATGGCGCCGGCTTCGAGCGCCGCCCCTACAGCGCCTGAGCATGCTGATCGCGCACGACCTCGGCACCACCGGGAACAAGGCCAGCCTGCACGACGACGACGGGCGCCTCCGCGCCTCCACGACCGTCGGCTATCCGGCGCACTTCGCCGACGGCGGCGTCGCCGAGCAGGATCCCCGCGATTGGGAGCGCGCGGTCGTCGAGGCCACCCGCACGCTCCTGGCGGAGACGGGGACCGACCCCGCGACGGTCACGGGGCTCGTCGTCAGCGGCCAGATGATGGGCGCCGTGCTGCTCGACGAGCGCTACGAGCCGGTGCGCGACGCGATCATCTGGGCCGACACCCGGTCGCAGCCGCAGACGCAGCAGCTCGTCGACCGGCTCGGTGAGGATGATGCCTACGCCCTGCTGGGCCACCGCCTGAACCCCACCTACTCGATCGCCAAGGTCATGTGGGTGCGCGACAACGAGCCGTCGGTGTTCGAGCGCGTGCGCTGGTTCTGCGTGGCGAAGGACTTCGTCGTGCACCGCCTGACCGGCCGCCTCGCGACCGAGCCGAGCGACGCATCCGCCACCAACGCCTTCGACCAGCGCGCGGGCACCTGGTCGCAGGCGGTCATCGACGCGGCGGGCCTCGACAGCGCCATCTTCCCCGAGATCGTGCCGTCGACCGAGGTGGTTGGCACGCTCACGGCGGATGCCGCCGCGGCCACCGGCCTGCTGCAGGGCACGCGCGTCGTGATGGGCGGCGGCGACGGCCCCATCGCTGCGGTCGGCGCCAGCATCGTGGCCCCCGAGGATGGCGCCTACGTGTGCATGGGCACCTCGTCGTGGATCTCGTTCGCCGCCGAGCAGCCCGTGCTCGACCCCAGTCAGCGCACCTTCACCTTCGACCACGTGGTCCCGGGCCTCTACGTGCCGACCGCGACCATGCAGTCGGCGGGCGCATCGGTGAGCTGGATCAACGAGGTGCTCTCGCCCGAGCCCGACGGGCAGACCCTCTCGCAGCTCGTCGCCGAGGCGGACACCGACGACGCCGCGACCGGTGGCCTCTACTTCCTCCCCTACCTGCTCGGCGAGCGCTCGCCGCGCTGGAACCCGGATGCGCGGGGCGCCTTCGTCGGCATCGGCCGGCACCACGGCCGGCCCCACCTGGTGCGCGCCGTGCTCGAGGGCGTGGCCTTCAACCTCGCCGTCTGCATCGACGCGTTCCGGGCATCGGGCACCACGATCGACCGCATCGACGCGGTCGGCGGCGGTGCCGCGAGCGACGCCTGGCTGCAGATCATGGCGGACGTCTGGGGCGTGCCCGTGCGCCGCCGCTCCGTGGTCGAGGAGGCCAACAGCCTCGGCGCCGCCGTCGTCGGCGCGGTGGGCCTCGGCCTGGTCGACTCCTTCGCGGCAGCCCGCGACCTGTCGGAGGTGACCGCGGAGTTCACGCCCGAGGTGGGCCGCCACGACGACTACCGGCGACGCCTGACGCGCTTCGACGAGGCCTACGATGCCCTCCAGCCGTGGTTCGGGAGGCAGTGATGGCGACGATCCTGGCGACCAGCCGCTCCTTCGGCGCCGGCAGCATCGACCTCGCCGGCGACCTCGAGCGCGCGGGCCACACGGTGCTCCGCGGGCCGAGCGACCACGGACTCGAGGCGCTGCGGGGCGCCCTCGCCACGGCCGACGCCTGGGTGGCGGGCACGGGCCCCGTGACCGCGGCGCACCTCGACGCCGCGCCGCGGCTGCGCGTGGTGGCGCGCTACGGCGTCGGCACGGAGGCCGTCGACGTCGAGGCCGCCGCCCAGCGCGGCATCCTCGTCACGAACACGCCGGGCGCCAACTCAGACGCGGTGGCCGACCACGCGGTCGCGCTCATGCTCGCGGCGCTGCGCTCGATCGCGGACGGCGACCGGCGGGTGCGCGCGAGCGACTGGACGGTCGTGCGCGGTCGACAGCTCGGCGCGCTCACGGTCGGCATCGTCGGCTTTGGCCGCATCGGCCGCGGGGTCGCACAGCGGCTCAGCGGCTTCGGCTCGCGGATCGTCGCCGCCGACCCGATGCTCAGCGACCAGCAGTTGCGCGAGGCCGGCGCCGAGCCGATGGGCTTCGCCGAGATGGCGAGCGAGTGCGACCTCATCACGCTGCACGCGCCCGGCGGCCAGACGCTCGTCGACGCCGCGTGGCTCGGCACCCTCGCGCGCCCGGTCGTGCTCGTCAACACCGCGCGTGCGGACCTCATCGACGAGGACGCGCTCGCGGCGGCGCTGCGGGCGCGCACCGTGGCGGCGTACGCCGCCGACACCTTGCTCGGCGACACGGCGGCCGACGCATCCGCACTGCTGGTGGAGGATCTCGCCGATCGCGTCACCATCACCCCGCACCTGGCGGCGCAGACCGTCGAGGCGGTCGACGGCATGGGCTCGATGGCCGTCGAGAACGCCCTCGCCGCGCTGGCCGGGCGCACGGCCCCGAACCCCGTGAACGAACCAGATCCGGCGGCCAGCCGCCGACGACAGGAGACCGCGTGAATCCGACAGCAGTGGCCGACCGGCTCGCATCCGTCCGGGCGACCGGCGTGCTCGCCGTGCTGCGCGCCGCGAGCCCCGAGACCGCCATCGAGGCCGCGAATGCGCTCATCCGCGGCGGCGTGACCGGCATCGAGGTGACCTACTCGACGCCCGACGCGCCCGCGGTGATCGCCGAGCTGCGCCGCAGCCACGGCGACGCCGCGCTCGTGGGTGCGGGCACCGTCACGACGCCGGCGCAGGCAGAGGAGTCGGCCGCGGCCGGCGCGCAGTTCCTCGTCTCCCCCGGCACCCTCCCGGGGCTGACGGGCGCCATGCTCGGCACCGGCCTCGTCACCATGACGGGCGCCATGACCCCCACCGAGGTGATGGTCGCGATGTCGCTCGGCGTGGATGTCGTGAAGGTGTTCCCGGCGTCGCTGGGCGGCCCCGGCTTCCTCAAGGCGCTGCGCGAGCCCTTCGCCGACGCCGTGCTCATGCCCACCGGCGGCGTGACCGCCGAGAACCTCGCGGAGTTCCTCGCGGCCGGCGCCGTCGCGGTGGGCGCCGGCGGCGACCTGCTCGCCAAGGACGCCCTGGCGGGCGGAGACTGGCACCGCATCGAGGCCCGCGCCCGCGACTACGCGGCTGCGCTGCAGGCGGCGAGGCAGTCGTGAGCGAGCGGATGGGATTCGTCGGCGTCTCGACCGGGTCGTCGTCGATCATGCGCATCTTCCCGGTGTGGGCCGAGATCCTCGACCTCCCCACGCGTGAGCTCGCGGGCCACGACCTGCCGCTCGACTCCACGCCGACGCAGTACCGCGCGCTGGTCGAGCAGATCCGCGACGACCCCTCCCATCGCGGCGCGCTTGTCACGACCCACAAGATGGCCCTCTACGAGGCGGCGCACGACCTGTTCGACGAGCTCGACGACTTCGCCCGCGCCTGCGGCGAGGTCTCCAGCATCGCCAAGCGTCACGGCCGGCTGCTCGGGCACGCGAAGGACCCCATCACGGCGGGGCTCGCGCTCGACGAGTTCCTGCCGACGGATGCCTTCGGCGGGGCCCGCGACGCGGTCGTGCTGGGCGCCGGCGGCGCGGGCCTCGCGCTGACATGGCGGCTCGCCGAGCGCGACGACCGGCCGCGTCGCATCATCGTCACCGACGCCAGCCAGGATCGGCTCGACCACCTCGCCCAGGTGCACGAGGCGCGCGGCACCGACCCGGCGCTGCTGCACCTCGTGCTCGCGAGCCCCTCGGCCACCCGCGCAGCGCTCGACGATGCCCCGGCAGGCAGCCTAGTGGTCAACGCCTCCGGTCTCGGCAAGGACCGCCCCGGCTCGCCCGTGCCCGATGGCGCCCGCTTCCCGGAGCGCGCCGTGGTCTGGGAGTTCAACTACCGCGGCAGCCTCGAGTTCCTGCAGCAGGCCCGCGCGCAGCAGGCCGAGCGGCAGCTGACGATCGTCGACGGCTGGCGCTACTTCATCCACGGCTGGACCCAGGTGATCGGCGAGGTCTTCGAGACCGACATGACGCCCGAGATCGTCGAGCGCCTGGCAGCGGCGGCGGAGCCGTTCCGGGCATGAGCGGCATGCGCGCGGCGCCCGTTCCTGCACCGCTCATCCGCACGGTGCTGGGCGACATCGACGCGGCGTCGCTCGGCAGGGTCAACGCCCACGAGCACCTGTTCCAGGTCTCGCCGCTGCTGCCGGGCGACGAGCTCGACGATGCCCGGCGCTCCGCGGCTGAGGCGGCGAGCCTGCGCGACTCCGGCTTCGACGCCATGATCGACGCCACGCCCATCGGCCTCGGGCGCCGACCGGCATCGGTCGCCGCCATCAGCGAAGCAACGGGCCTGCGGGTGGTCGCGAGCACCGGCATCCACCGCGAGGCGCACTACCCCGACGGCCATCCGCTGCGCGCGCTCGACGCCGACGCGCGCGCCGCGCTGTTCCTGCGCGACCTGCGCGACGGCATGCCCGACGCGGATGACGCCGCGGAGCCCGATCTCGACGACGCCTCCCGTGCGCCCGTGCGCGCGGGACTGATCAAGACCGGCATCGGCTACTGGTCGATCTCTGCCTTCGAGCGCACCACCCTCGAGGCCGCAGCCGCAGCCCACGCGGCGACCGGCGCGGCGATCATGGTGCACCTCGAGCACGGCACGGCCGCGCACGAGGTGCTCGACCTGCTGGAGTCGCTCGACGTGAGCGCCGAACGTGTCATGCTCGCGCACGCCGACAGGCTGCTGGACGCGGGTCATCACGTCGAGCTGCTCGAGCGCGGCGCGGCGCTGGGCTACGACGGCATCGCCCGATGGAAGGACCGCAGCGACGAGGAGCTGCTGACGCTCACCGCAGCCGTCGTCGAGCGCGGGCACGATCGCCTCCTGCTGGGCGGCGACGTCGCGCGCGCCTCCCGCTACGTCGCCTACGGCGGCATGCCGGGGCTCGCCTACCTCGGCGCTCGATACCTCCCGAGGCTGCGGGCTCGCATCGGCGAGGCCGCGCTCGAGCGCATGCTCGTGCAGCATCCGCGCGACCTGCTCACGCTCAGCCGCTGACGGCACGACGAAGCCCCCGACCGCGATGGTCGAGGGCTTCGCGTCAGACTCGGCTCAGCGGATCACTCGTAGAGGACCGCTGCGATCTCCGGGTCGTCGATGTTGGTCGAGTCGTACCAGTACGAACCGGTGTCGGTGAAGTCCTCGAGCTCCTCGCCGTTGACCGCCGCGACCGCGTTCTCGACCACGCTGCGGCCGATGCCGATCGGGTCCTGCGTGATGGCGCCCGCCATCGCGCCGCTGCGGATCGCCTCGATCTGGGCGGCGCCCGAGTCGAAGCCGACGATGGTGATCTGCCCGTTCGGCAGGTTCAGCTCGCTGGCAGCGTTCACGATGCCGATCGCCGAGCCCTCGTTGGTGCCGTACAGGCCCGCGAGGTCGGGGTGGGCGGCGATGATCGCCTTCGCGATGTCGGCCGAGCGCAGGTGGTCGCCGTCGCCGTACTGGATGTCGACGATCTCGATGTCGGGCTCGTTCTCCTCCATGTACTGGACGAAGCCGTCGCGGCGCTCGACACCGGTCGAGTTGATCTGGCTGTGGCCGACGATCGCGACCTGGCCCTCGTGGCCGATGAGCTCCGCCATGTGCTCGGCGGCGAGGCCGCCGGCGACGATGGAGTCGGTCGCTGCCAGGTTCTGGCTGTACTCGCTGTCGCAGGGCGCGTCGAACTCGACGATCGGGATGCTCGCACCCTCGGCCTGCTCATACAGCGGCACGCATGCCTGCGGGTCGAGCGCGGCGTAGCCGATCGCGTCGGGACCGCGGTCGATCGCGGCGCGCAGCATCTGCAGCTGCGCGTCGATCTCGGTCTCGGATGCGGGACCCTCGAAGGTCACCTCGACGCCGAGCTCGTCCGCTGCCTCCTCGGCACCGGTGCGCACGGCCTGCCAGAACTGGTGCTGGAAGCCCTTCGACACGAGTGCGATCTGCAGCGTCTCGCCGTTGCCCTCGGAGCCTGCGCCCTCGGAACCTGCCGGGGCGTCGGTGCCGCCGGAGCAGCCCGCGAGCGCGAGTGCGACGGTCGCGGTGCCTGCCAGCAGCGCTGTCCTCTTGCTGAACTTCATGGAAACTCCGTTGTCTCGTGATCCCGGGATGTCCGGTGATCGGGTCCTGCTGTGCCGGGTGCCTGCCCCCTGGGGCGAGCTGGATGCCGGGACGGTCCGGCTGCGCTCGGCGGCTGGCACGTGATGCCGCCGGTCGCAGGTCTTGGGGTCATACGCCTCGTCGGTTGCGCAGCGTGTCGGCGAAGACGGCGATCGCGATCACGACACCGACGACGACGTTCTGCCACTCCGTCTGGATCGACATGATGCGCAGACCGTTGATGAGCACGCTCATGATGAGCGCGCCGATGAGCGTGCCCACGATCGAGCCGCGTCCACCGAGGAGCGAGGTGCCGCCGATGATCACCGCGGCGATCGCCTGCAGCTCGTAGCCGACACCGAGCTGCGGCTGCGCCGAGTCGAGCCGCGAGGCGATCACCACGCCCGCGATGCCCGTGAACACGCCGGCGACCGTGTAGATCATCACGAGTCGACGGTTGGTGTTGATGCCGGACAGGCGCGTCGCCTCCTCGTTGGAGCCGATGGCGACGGTGTACCGGCCGAAGGTCGTCTTGCTCAGCAGCACGTAGGCGAACGCGGCGAGCGCGAACATGATGAGCACGGCGTTCGGCAGACCGGGGATGAGGGTGCCGGTCGCGATCTCCTTGAAGCCGGCCACGCCGGAGAAGTAGATCGGGCTGACGCCCGAGATCACGAGCGCCAGGCCCTGCGCGACCATCATCATCGCGAGCGTCGCGATGAAGGGCGGCAGCTTGAGGTAGGCGACGTTGAAGCCGTTGACGAAGCCCATGAGCGCGCCCGTCAGGATGCCGGCGAGCACGCCGACGATGAGTGGCAGGCCGAAGTTCACGGCGACGACACCGGTCATCACCGACGCCAGCGTCATGCCGGTGCCGATCGAGAGATCGATGCCGCCGGTGGTGATGACGAAGGTCGTGCCGAGGGCGAGGATGCCGATCACGGCGGTCGCCAGCAGGATGCCGGAGATGTTCGACCAGGTGAAGAAGTTGTTGCTGGCGATCGAGAAGAAGAGCAGCAGCAGCACCAGGGTGCCGAAGGCGAGGCCCTGCTGCAGGCCCTTGCGCCAGAGATCGGCGCGCTTGCCGCGCTCCTTGGCGATCGCCGTGTCCGAGGGGGCGTCGACGGGAGTCTGGGGGGTGGTGTTCGTCATGCTGCTCCCTCTTCGTCCGCGACCAGGTGGGTCGCGTAATCCATGATCTTCTGCTGGCTCGCATCCTCGTTCGCGAGCGTGCCCGTGACTCGGCCGTTGGCCATCACCACGATGCGGTGCGCCAGGCGCAGCACCTCCGGCAGCTCGCTGGAGATGACGATGATCGACTTGCCGTCGGCGGCGAGGCGCTGCAGCAGGCGATAGATCTCCTCCTTCGCACCCACGTCGATGCCACGGGTGGGCTCGTCGAAGATGAGGATGTCGCTGTCGCGCACCAGCCACTTGGCGATGACGACCTTCTGCTGGTTGCCGCCGGAGAGCAGCTTCACGTGCTGCTCGGTGGAGGGCGTCTTGGTGCGGAGCTCCTCGACGTAGCGCTGCGCGACCTTCTTCGCCTTCGCCTGCTGGATGAACCCGAGGGGGCCGGCGAACGCACCGATCGAGGCGAGCGACGTGTTGAACGTGACGCTCTGCTCGAGCAGCAGGCCGAGGCGCTTGCGGTCCTCCGAGAGGTAGCCGATGCCCTGCCGCACGGCATCCGCGGGCTGCTTGATGGCGACCTGCTTGCCGTGCACCTCGATCGTGCCCGACGTGCGGGGATCGGCGCCGATGATCGCGCGGGCGGTCTCGGTGCGGCCGGCACCCATCAGTCCCGCGAACCCCAGGATCTCGCCCCGGTGGAGCTCGAAGCTGACGTCTCGGAGCAGGGCGCGGGTGGAGAGGCCGGTGACGCGGAGCACGATCTCATCCCGCGCGTGGTCGCTCGCCTTCGGCCGCGCGCCCTCGTCGATGTGGCGCCCGACCATCATCTCGATGATGGTCGGCACGTCGATCTGCTCGCGCTCGAGGGTGCCGATGTACTCACCGTCGCGCAGCACCGTGACCCGATCGGCCAGGCGCTTGAGCTCCTCCATGCGGTGCGAGATGTAGACGATGCCGGTGCCCTTGGCGCGCAGGTTGTCGATCAGGCCGATGAGCGTCTCGACCTCGGTGTCGGTGAGCGCCGACGTGGGCTCGTCCATGATCAGCACGCGGGCGTCGAACGAGAGCGCCTTCGCGATCTCGACCATCTGCTGCTTCGCGACGGTGAGATCCCCGACGATCTGGTCGGCCTCGAGCGAGATCCCCATGTCGTCGAGCAGCTGCTGCGCCTTGCGGTTGATGCCGCGCGCATCCAGGAACGGGCCCTTGCGCGGCTCTCGCCCGATGTAGATGTTCTGGGCGACCGTGAGGTCGGGCATCAGGTTCATCTCCTGGTGGATGATGCTGATGCCGAGCTGCTGCGCCGCCGCCGGGTTGGCGATCGTGACCTCGCGGCCCTCGACCTTGATCGTGCCCTCGTCGCGCTGGTAGATGCCGGAGAGGATCTTCATCAGGGTCGACTTGCCAGCGCCGTTCTCGCCCACGAGGACGAGCACCTCACCCGCGTGCAGGGTGAACTGCACCTGGTGGAGCGCCCGGACGCCCGGGAAGCTCTTGCTGATCCCCTCGACCTCGAGGAGCGCTGCTGTCACGTTGGTACCTGCTTCGTTGAAGGATTCCGACTGCGTCAGACCCGGTCGGAAAGATCCGACCAATCATGCCCTCAGGTGGCGGTCTGTCGCAAGTTGTATCTGAATGTATCTAACGTGGCCGTTGCGCGCGAGCATCCAAGGTCACGACCCGATAACCATTTCGGGGCCGATGCCCCGACGTCGCGCCGTCATTGGTGGAATCGGCTGAGGATCGGCCCTCGGCGGGCGCGCTTCAGGCGCCACCAGGGGCGCTCGCGACGCCAAGCGACAGCCCGGGTCGCCTGCGGCGCCTGCGGTCAGACATCCGACCGCAGGGCGCCGCGGCTGCAGGACTACAGCGCGACGTCGCCGCAGAGGTGGACGCGGATGCCCATCCCCTCGAACATCGCTGCCTTCGCCTCCAGCGCCCGATCGGCGGCCTCGGCGTCCGGAGCGTAGGCGACCTGCACGTGGTTGGCCTTGTGGCGCGCCATCAGCTGGTCGCGGCTGACGCCGTGCAGCACCGCGTGCATGATGGGCCACTGCCGGTCTGTCGCCTCGAGCCGACGCTGCGTCTCCTCGGCCGGCAGCTCGGCCACGTGGGCCCGGCCGATGTCGGCATGCAGCGCGTCATCCATCACGAACACGCGCGACCAGACGATCTCGCCCGGCTTCGAGACGCCCGAGAGCGTGCCGCCGCCCTTCGGGAAGAACATCGGCACCTGGCGCATCGAGTACGACTGGTCGTAGCCGCCGTTGTGGCTCGCGGGCACGGAGCCCGAGATCTCGAAGACCCAGACGAACTCGCCGTCGTACTCCTCGCCCCAGCGGATGTCGTGCAGCGTGGTGGCGGGGTCGAACCCCATCGCGGTCCACACCCGGTTGGTCACGAGCGCATCCACCGCGACGCCCTCGTCGACCTCGTTGAAGTGCGGCAGCGGCGCCCCGGCCCACAGCTCTCGCTCGCCGTCGCGCGAGCGCACGGGCGGGCGCTGCACGTTGTTCAGCAGCCCCTCGGCGAGGTCGGATGCCGCGCACTGGTCCTTGAGGCCCTGCTGGTACTGGATGCCGATCGCGTCCACGCCGTAGTCGTCGCCGATGCGCAGCGCCGCGATGTACATCCGCAGCTGGCTGAGCACCTGCTCGCGGGTGAGCTCGGTCGCGTCGTCCTCGCCCCAGTGGAACGTCAGACCTGCCTCCTCGAGCCAGGCGAGCGCCGCCTCGGCCTCGCCGGCCGGCACGCGATCCATCTCGGCCAGCAGCGCGCTCTGCGAGAGCCGCTCCTTGTAGATGCCGGTGGGGTTGAGCATCTCGTCGTCGATGATGGCGTTGTACATGCCCATGCAGCCCTCATCGAAGATGCCGATCACCGCGTGATCCTCGCGCAGCTGCTCGGCGAGCGCGGTGCCCAGCCGGGCCTCGTCGCTGTCGCGGAGCGCAGGCAGGTCGCGCACGTGCGAGGTCTCGTGCGCGATGGCGCCGGTGCGCAGCCACTCCCCGAGCTTGTCGAGCGCCCACTCGTCCGTGAAGTCGCGGCTCCACAGGATCGAGTGCTCGATGTTGGCCTTCGTGAGGCTGGCGGTGAGGTTCAGCATGCCCACGAGGCCCGGGAACTGCCCCGACCAGTTGGCGACCAGCAGGATGGGACCGCGGTGCGCGCGCAGTCCCGCGAGCACGTGGTGGCTGTACTGCCAGACGGCGTCGACGACCACGACCGGCGCATCCTTGGGCACCGAGCGGAAGACCTCGATGCCGCGCGCCTGCGAGTCGATGAAGCCGTGGCCGGTCGCGGGATCGACGTCGTGCGCCCGCTGCATTGCCCAGCCGTGCGATGCCATCGCGGTGCGCACCTGCTCCTCGAACGCCTGCTGAGCCGGCCAGCAGGTCGTGTTCGCTGCCAGGCGCAGGTCGCCGGAGGCGACCGCGTAGACGGTGTCGGATGCGGGCTCGGGCCGGGAGCGCAGCTGCGGCATCGCGTAGGTGGTGGTCATGATGGTCCTTTCGGGAGGCGCGTCAGCGCTGGAGGTCGACGAGCGCGTGGGCGATGTCGCGGGTTGCGGGGTAGAGGGCTCGGTAGTGGCGGTAGAGCGCGTCGTAGGTCTCGCGCAGCCGCGGATCGGGCTCGACGACGACGGCCGGCGGGTTCCATGCATCGATGTCGGGATCGCCGACCAGGCCCGCCGCGAGGAACGCGGCGCCGAAGCTCGCGCCGACGGTGACGCTCGGGATCACCTGGGGCAGACCCGTGACGTCGGAGACGATCTGCGTCCAGAGGCCGCCGGTGGTGCCGCCGCCGACGGCGACGACCCGCTCGATGGGCGTGCCGGCCTCGCGCATGACGTCGATGTTGTGGCGCACGCCGAAGGCGGTCGCCTCGAGGGCCGCGCGGTACAGGTCGCCGGCGGTGGTCTGCAGCGTCATGCCCACGAGCACGCCGCGGGCATCCGGATCCTGGATCGGGGTGCGCTCGCCGGCGAGGTAGGGCAGCATCAGCAGGCCGTTCGCGCCCGGCCCGCTCTCGGCCGCCTGGGCGGTGAGACCGGCGTAGTCGCCGCCGACGAGGTCGCGGATCCAGGTCGTGATCGCGCCGGAGGTCGCCATGCCGCCCGCGAGCGAGTAGGTGCCGGCTGCGACGCCGCGCGTCGTCCACATGCCGGGCGCAGCGGGCCGCTCGGCGGTGGTCGTGACGAGGAACATCGTCGTGCCGTACATGAGCATGAGATCACCGGGCCGGGTGGCGCCGGCGCTCACCGCCTCATCCCACGCGTCGATGGTGCCGAGCGCGACCGGGATGCCCTCCGGCAGCCCCGTCTGCTGGGCCGCCTCGGCGGTGATGACGCCGATCGCGTCGCTGGGCAGCGCGAGCCGCGGCTGCGAGATGCCCGGCGCGACGCGCTCCCACCAGTCGTCGCGCCATGCGGCGGCGTCGATGTCGTAGAGCGGCCACGACTGGCTTGCCGAGTGGTGGTCGAGGAAGAGCTCGCCGGTCAGCCGCTGGGCGAGGAACGACGCGGGCATGGCGAGCGCCGATGCCCTGGCGTAGGCGTCGGGCTCGTGCTCCCGCACCCAGGCGATCTTGGGGCCCACCGCCTGCGAGGTGAGCGGCGTGCCGCCCGTGGCGACGATCTCGTCGGCGCCCAGCTCGGCCGTGAGTCGCGCGATCTGCTCGCCCGCGCGGGTGTCGACGCCGTAGAGGATGGCGGGGCGCACCGGGGCGCCCGCGTCATCGAGCAGCAGCACGCACGGCCCCATGCCGCTGACGCCGATGGCGGCCGGCTCGGCGTCGGGAGCCAGCTCACGCAGCTCTGCGACGATCGAGACGAGCTCGCTCCACCAGATCTCCGCGTCCATCTCGACGTGGCCCGGCATGGGCCGATGCACGGCGTGCTCACGGACCGCGGTCGCGAGCACGGCACCGTGCTGATCGACGAGCACGCCCTTCGTGCTCGACGTGCCGACGTCGATGCCGATGGTGACACTGGGCATGGAGCACTCCTTCGATCCTGCTCTAGCGTGCCAGAGATCGGATGTTCTCGCACGCCGCGCGCGCCGCCAGCCGCTCAGGCGCGAGCATCCGCTCTCGTCCGTTCGGGATGTCCCGCATGGAACATCGGATGCTTCAGCGGATGATGATCAGCGATAGGCCGCGACGACGCGCTCGATCTCGCCGATCGCGGCGGCATCGGGCGCATCCAGCATCATGCGGCAGGTGCCGTCGGCGACGCCGAGCAGTCGCAGCGCCACCTTCATGCGGGCCATGTCGCCGCCGATGATCGAGACGACGTCGTCGACCTGCCGCTGCGCCTCGTCGATCGCCTGCGCATCCTCGGCCGCCGCGGCATCCGCGAGGGCGCGGAACGGCCGGGGCAGCACCGAGCTGACGCCCGAGACCACGCCCTGCGCGCCCGAGCCGGCGGCCGCGACCAGATCCCGGTCTGCGCCGGTGTACAGCACGAAGTGCTCGGGAACGGCGTCCCGGTAGGCCTGGATCTGCTCGAGCGAGAGCTCGCTGACCTTCGCGCCGACGACGCCCGGCAGCGTCGCGAGCTCTGCCAGCAGCGCCGGGGAGACCGCGTTGCCGCTGCGCGCGGGGTAGATGTAGATCCACAGCGCGATGCCGTCGGCGGCCGCCGCCAGCTGCGAGAAGTACTCGACGATCCCCTGCTCGCTCGCCGGGAGGTAGTACGGCGTGATGGCGGCGACCTCGGTGGCGCCCGCGTCGCGGGCGATCGCGAGCCGGCGCAGGGCGCCGTAGGCACTCGGGTGCCCGACGTGCACGACGACGCGCATGGTGTCGCCGAGCGTGTCCATCGCGAGCCGGGTGAGGGTGGCGAACTCCGCCTCCTCGATCACCGGGAACTCCCCGGTGGTGCCGAGCACGAATGCGCCCTCGTTGCCGGAGCGGCCGACGTGCTCGAGGATCGCGCGGCTGCCGGGCACGTCGAGCGACCCATCCGGCAGGAACGAAGTGGGGACGGCGGTCAGGATGTCGTGGGGCACGTCGTGCTCATCTCTTGTCGTGATCGGGGTCCGACGCGCGGTGCGCGCTGGAGGGAGCGGGGTCGGGGTCGTGGGTGGTGCCCGCGACGGCGTCGGCATGCGCCTCGTCCTCGAGCCGCTGGGCGAACGAGCGGCTGTCGCGACGGTGGCGCAGCGCGGCGCGGATCGGCGGCAGGGCGACGGAGAGCACCGCGAGCACCAGCAGCAGGATCGCGATCGGGCTCACCACCTCGAGGAACGGGCGCGTCGGGAGGATCGCGAGCGTGCGCGCGAGGTTCTCCTCGGCGAGCGGTCCCAGCAGCAAGCCGAGCACGACCGGTCCGGCGGGCATCTCGACGCGCTTGAAGAAGAGGCCGATGACGCCGAAGACCAGCATCGTGAGCACCGTCGAGAGGCTGTTCGTCGTCGCGTACGTGCCGACGACGCAGAAGATCAGGATGCCGCTCCAGAGGTAGGGGCGCGGCACATCGAGCAGCCGCACCATCCCCTTCATGCGGACGAGGCTGAAGGCGAGCGAGAGCAGCGTCGCGAGCAGCATGATGCCCGCGATCGAGACCACCAGGTCTGGCCGGTTGGTGAACAGGCTCGGCCCGGGCGCGATGCCCCAGATGATCATCGAACCGATCATCACCGCCATCACGGAGTCGCCCGGCACGCCGAGTGCCATGGTGGTGGTGAGCGATCCGCCCAGGGTCGCGCTGGAGGCGGTGTCGGCGGCGGCGACGCCCTCGATGGAGCCCTTGCCGAACTCCTCGGGGTGCTTCGAGGCGCGCCGTGCGCGCTCCCAGCCGATGAGGCCTGCGATGTCGCCGCCGGCGGCGGGGATGAGGCCGACGCCCAGGCCGACGCCGCCGCCGACCGCGACGGCGCGGCCCGTCTGCCGCAGCTCTGCGCGGCTGGGCCACCAGCGGCCCAGGCTCGAGATGGGGCGCACTGCCGTCTTCGAGTGGGTCAGCAGCTGGTCGAGCAGCTCGGCGATGCCGAACAGGCCGATGATCACGGCGATGAAGTTCAGGCCCTCCGCGAGCTCGAGCACCCCGAAGGTGAAGCGCTGGTCGGCCGTCGCGGCATACGCGCCGACGGTGCCGAGCATGAGCCCGATGAGGCCCGCCAAGATGCCCTTGACCATCGACTTCGACGAGATGCCGATCATGATCGCGATGCCGAACACCACGAGCGCGAACAGCTCGGGGCTCTTGAACGACGAGCGCGCGAAGTTCGCGATCGGCACCGCGGCGGCGCAGAACAGGATGATCGAGGCGAGGATGCCGACCGCCGAGACGATCGCCGAGATCGTCAGCGCGAGGCCGGCACGACCCTGCTTCGCCATCGGGTAGCCGTCGAGCGTCGTTGCGATCGACGCGGGGGTCCCCGGCGTGTTCACCAGGATGGAGGGCACCCGGTCGCCGAAGTTCGCGGCGACGTAGATCGACAGCAGCACGGCGAGGCCCTGCACGGGCTCCATCGTCATCGTGAAGCCGGCGGCGAGCGCGACCACCATGGTGGCGGTGAGGCCAGGGAACGCGCCGACGAGCATGCCGAGCGCCATCCCGATGACCAGCGCGATGATCACCTGGAGCTCGAGCAGGGCGCCGATGCCGTCGAAGAACGCGTTCACAGGGGGATCCTCAGGATCATCGCGAACAGCACCCAGTTGAGGGTCGCGAGCGCGATCGGGTAGATGATGAGGCCCTTCCAGCCGCGGTGGCCGTAGAGCAGCAGGAGCGCGGCCACGGTGAGCGCTGTCGCGACCGGGAAGAGCGCGAGGCGGAGGCCGAGGAGCGCGATGTCGCCCACCGACCACAGGGCGAGGTAGCCGAGCGCGATGAGGACGGTGCCGCCGACGCGCAGCAGCGCGCCGGGCTGGGCGGCCTCGATCTCGTCGCGCGCACCGGCACCGCGCAGCATCGTGCGCAGCACGAGCAGCCCCGCGGCCGCGACCGCGGCCACGCCGAGGAAAGTCGGCCATGCGCGGGCATCCATCTGCCCCGGTGCCGCTTCGCGGCGGAGCTCGATCTGCCCGGCGAGCACCAGGTAGACGATCGTGACGAGCAGCAGCGCGAGCGCGGCCACGAGCTCGATCGCCGTGTCGCGCGTCCAGCGCCGCGCACCGGCGGGCGCGGATGCGGGTGCGATGTCGGTCATCGTTGACTCCTGCGGGTGGGTGGCCGGCCGGGCAGCGCCCGGCCGGCCGTGGACACGTCAGCCCAGCAGCTGCTGGAAGACGTCGAACTGCTCGCCGACGAAGCCCGTGAACTCCTCGGAGTCGCGGTAGACGACGAGGTTGCCGGAGTTGTCCTGGAACTCCTGGTAGCTCTCGCTCTCGACCGCCTGGGCGATCGCATCCTCGAGCGTCGCGTGCACGTCCTCGGGCAGACCGGCCGGCGCGTAGATGCCGCCCCAGCCGCCGAACTCGACGGACTCGCCGAGCGCCTCCTCGACCGTGGGCGTCTCGGGCGCTTTCGGGTGCCGCTCGTCGTGGAAGACGGCGAGCACGCGCACGGCGCCCTCCTGGGCGAGCGCCTCGCCGAGGCCCGACACTGCCGCGTCGGCCTCGCCGGAGGCGGCCGCCGAGACGGCCGTGGCCCCGCCGTCATACGGGATCGGCGTCAGCTGCGCGCCGGTCGCGTCGGAGAGGCCGAGCGTCGCCGCCTCCCAGATCGAGCCGGCACCGGAGTTCGCGACCGTGAGCGGCGATGCCTCCGACTGTGCGACGAGATCCTCGAGCGTCTGGATGTCGCTGTCCGCAGCCACCGAGATGACGCCCGGCGCGAGCATGATCTGGCCGAGGAAGTCGTAGTTCTCGGGCAGCACGTCGGCGCCCTGCGTCGTGTTGAGCATCGCGATCTCCACCGGGCCGAAGCCGATGACGGAGCCGTCGGCGGGCTGCGAGGCGACGTACTCCATCGCGAGGGCACCGGAGGCGCCCGGCATGTTCTCGGCGATCACCGAGACGCCCAGGATCTGCTCGAGCTCTGCGGCGAGCGCGCGGGAGGAGAGGTCGGAGCCGCCGCCCGGGTTGGCCTGGATGATCAGGCGGATGTCGCTCTCGGGGAACGTCGAGCCGTCGGCGGCATCGGTCGCCTCGGGGTCTGCCGGCGTGGTGGACGCGCAGCCGGCCAGCGCCGCGGCACCGATGCCGATCGCTGCGAGCGCCGCGAATGCGCGGCGGGGGGTCGGTCGGGGCATCATGCTCCTCCTCGTCATTGAGCGGTTCGGCGACTGCCGTGTCCACACCTTACGACGTTGACTGTTAACAGTCAACGCTCGGTCGGCGCGGCGCGCCGAGGGCGCTGCTGCCGGCGCGCGGCGCGCGGCAGAAGGGACCGATTCAGCGCGACTCGATGGCGGTGCGCATGCGCGCGTGCGATCCCTCGAGGTGCCGCGCGAGCGCTCGCTTCGCGGCCGCCACATCCCCCGAGCGCATGGTGTCGAGCAGGCGTCGGTGATCCTCCGCGGCCTCCGTCAGATCGCTGTCCTGATGGATGGTGACGTCCAGGAGCGCTTCGAACGTCGGCCGATACTGCTGCCAGGCGCCGAGCAGTCTGGGATGCTCGGCCAAGTCGTAGATGCGGGAGTGGAACTCGAGATCGGCGGCGAGGAACCCCTCCGCATCGCTGCGACGAGCGCACTCGAGCATCGCCTCAGCAGCGCGCTCCGAGCCTTTCCACGGCTCCTCATCGACGACCCGCATGGCGCGCTCGAGCGCAAGCCCCTCGAGGGCACCGCGCAGGCTGTACAGCTGCTCCACGTCGTCGAGCGTGAGGCCGATGACGAACACTCCGGCGGGCTTCCGCACCTCGACCAGCCGCTCGAAGCTCAGCTGCGTGAATGCGTCGCGCACCGGGCCCCTGCTCACCGCGAACTCCTCCGCGACCGCCTCCTCGACCAGCCGCGCCCCCGGCAGCAGCTCGCCGCGCACGATGCGCTGCCTGAGCACATCAGCGACCTGGCGCCCGAGACTGCGCGGGCGGTGCAGCTGCACTTCCGACATCATGACCTCCCGCTGTCAACCGTAGACATTGTGGGTCGAAGTCGGCCCGAGCGCCAACCCGGCGCGGCGGTGGCGCCCCGGTCAGGGCAGCGGGACGCTCGGATCCGCCTCTGCGGCGCGCGGGCGCTCCCACGGCGCTGCGATCGGGAAGTAGGCCTCGAGGAACTCGGTGACCGCGTGCGTGCGCTGCTCGGTGGAGAGCTCGGGATTGCTGCCGTCGTTGAGGCAGAACATGTCCTGGTCGCGCTTGCGCAACAGCCGATCCATCGCGGGCAGGGCGGCGCGCAGCGTCGTCTCGATGTACTGCACCCTGGCGTCGGTCTGCTGCACGGCACGGCCGGTCATGAGCGCGTAGTAGTGATAGAGCGAGTTGGTGACCGAGATGTCGGTGGCCGACCGGAAGCGCGACGCGGCGGTGCGCCGGAAGTCCTCAGGGAACGTCGCCTCGAGCTCCGCCAGCACGCTGCGCCGCAGCGGGGCCGCGCAGTGCTCCAGGTGGCGCGTGGTGACCGCGCCGAAGCGCTCGCGCAGCAGCCGCCGGTTGTAGCGGGCCGCGTTGTCGTGGCCGGAGCGCGCCGGATCGGTCTCGCCCAGCCCGATGCGGGTGGTGGCCTCGACGAACTTCGTGATGCCGCCGGGCGAGAAGAACATGTCGGGCCCCAGCGGCCTGCCGAAGAACATGTCGTCGTTGGAGTAGAGGAAGTGCTCGCTGAGCCCCTCGATGTGATGCAGCTGCGCCTCGACGGCATGCGAGTTGTGGGTCGGGAGCGTCGAGGTGTCGGCGAACATCGCCTCGGCCGGCACCAGGGTCACCCGCGGATGCTCGGCGAGCCAGCTCGGCGCCGGCGAATCCGTCGCGATGAAGATGCGCCGCACCCAGGGCGCGTACATGTGCACTGATCGCAGCGCGTACTTCAGCTCGTCGAGCTGGCGGTAGCGCGCCTCGGAGTCGTCGCCCTCGCCGACGACGTACGCCTGCATCTGCCTGGCACGCTCGCGCTGGTACTCGCTGCTGGAGCCGTCCACCCACGAGAACACCATGTCGATCTCGAAGGTGATGTCGCTCGCCAGCGGCTCCCACATGTGCTGGATGGTCTGCCACTCCCTGCCGAAGCGCACGACCGTCTCGCCCACCGCCTCGCTGCGCGGCATGGCCGCCCGCATCAGCGCGTTCGGCAGCGGAGCCACGAGCGTCTCCTCGCCGAAGCGCCACAGCTCCAGCTGCACCGCAGTGTCCGGCCCGTAGCGCAGCCGGCCCGCCGGCTCGACCCTCGGCCGGTAGACGCGCATCGCCGATGCCTTCTTGTGCCCAGCGAGCGCTCCGTCGGTGAGCAGCGCAGGGCCACGGCCCGCGACCCGCTCCGGCGCGATCGCCTCGGCGTAGAAGGGCTCGTCGGCGAAGGCCGCAGCCAGGGCCGCCGCGAGCTCCTTGCGGCGCGCGCGGTCGACCGCGATGATCGGGCGGCCGTCGTCGTGGCGCACGAGCAGGCACGGGATGCCCGCCGCATCGATCGCGGCGCCCAGCGCCAGCAGATCCTCGACCATCGACTCGCGCGGGCTCATGTGCCCGTTGCGCAGGGCGTAGCGACCCTTCCGCACCACGATGTCGGGCCGGTCGAAGCGATCGAAGCGACCGCCCGTCGGCACGAGCACCGGCTCCTCGACGTTCGCGACGCGGATGCCGGGCGGCTCTGCGCGCACTGCGGCGAATGCGCTGCGCTCGCCGTCGATGCCCTGCTCTCGAAGATCGCTCACGTCTTGCTCGGCTCCTGCCTGTGGGGTGCTGGTGTCGACTCATGCTATCCGCGCCGACCTGGGGCAGTCGGCGTCATCGCACGGGCTGCGGGTTGGGCCTGCGTACACGCCGCGTTCACGCCGCGGCCATCCGGCCGTGCTGGACTACCGTGCGAGCACGTGCCCGACATCGTGCACGGACCGAGCGATCGGATGGGATCAATCGTGAGCACCCGCGCGGCCGAGCATCCCCGGCCCGACCACTTCCTGCTCCACATCTCCGACACCCACCTGCTCGCTGGCGGCGGTCGCCTCTACGACCGCGTGCCGAGCGAGGAGCATCTGCGGCGGCTGTTCGCCGAGTTCGAGGGGTCCGGCGCGCGGCCGGACGCGATCGTCTTCACCGGCGATCTCGCCGACCGCGGGGAGCCCGACGCCTACCGGCGCCTGCGGGCGATCGTGGATCCGATCGCCGCCGAGCTGGGGGCGCGCGTCGTGTGGGTGATGGGCAACCACGACGAGCGCCGCGCCTTCCGCACCGGCCTGCTCGACGAGCCGGCATCCGATGCCCCCGTCGACGCGGTGACGGATGTCAACGGGCTCCGCATCATCACGCTCGACTCGACCGTGCGCGGCCACCACCACGGTCGCGTCAGCGCCGAGCAGTGCGACTGGCTGCGCGCGGTGCTCGCGACCCCGGCGCCGCACGGCACGATCCTGGCCATGCACCACCCGCCCGTGCCCAGCGTGCTCGACCTCGCCGTCAGCGTCGAGCTGCGCGATCAGGCCGACCTCGCCGACGCGCTCTTAGGCAGCGACGTGCGCGCCATCCTGGCCGGCCACCTGCACTACTCCTCCACCGCGACCTTCGCGGGCATCCCCGTCTCGGTCGCCTCCGCCACCTGCTACACGCAGGACCTCAATGTGCCGGTGGGCGGCACGCGCGGTCGCGACGGCGCTCGCGCGTTCAACCTCGTGCACGTCTACCCCAGCACGGTGCTGCACTCGGTCGTGCCGCTCGGGCAGTTCGCGGCGCTCGACTGGATCGACGCCGAGGAGTCCGCGCGTCGACTCGCGGACGCCCGGGTCGAGCTGCCGCCCCGCGCGCGCATCCCGGCGCAGCTGGTCGACGCGTAGCCGGGGGCGTCAGCCCAGACGGGCCTCGATGGTCACGCGATCGGTGACCTCGACCTGCACGTCGGTGACGCGCACGCCCGCCGGCAGCTCCGAGGCGAGGTCGAAGCGACGGCCCTCGAACTGCGCGATCCTGCCGCGCAGGGAGCCCAGCATCGCCGCGACGAGCGCGTTGCCGCTCTCCACCCGGATGTCGGAGAGCGTCACGCCCATGGCGTCGTCGATCACAGCGGTGGCGGCGCCCGTGACGTGCGCGCCCAGCAGCCCCTTGCGCACCTTCGCCTCGAATGTGAGGCGCAGCCGGTCCGGGCTCTCCTGCTCGACGTCGAGGTCGAGGCGCGAGACGCTGACGCCGCGATCGCGCAGCATCGCATCGGCCAGTCCGAGCACGGCCTTGCCCAGCTCGTCCTTGGGCACCGCGACGCGCGCTCGGCCGCGCAGCGGTTGGTCGGCGTCGGTCCGCGCGACCTCGACCGCCAGCTCCCCGTTGTCGGTCTCGACCCAGCGGAACGGCACGTCGGCGAGCTGGGCATCGAGGCGCACCTCGGCGCCGGAGATCACCATCGGGTCGCCGGTGACGCGCAGCTCGCGCATGACGGCATCCTCCGCCGACACGGGCGCGCCCTGCGGTTCGAGCCGGACGCGATCGCGGTCGTGCTCGCCCGCGAGCCGGAAGCCGGTCAGGTCCAGGTGCAGGTGCGCGACATCCGCGCCGTCGAGCTCGGCGTCGATCACCGACGTGCAAGCGACGCCGGCGGGCTCCGCCGCCACCACGAGGGTGCGGATGCGCTTCTCCAGCTGCGTGCCGGAGGTCGGTCTGGGGGCGTGCCCGAGCAGGATGCGTGCAACCACGCCGTCACCATACGCCGGATTCGCACGAAGTCCAGTCCGCGCGCGGCGTCCGCGCCGTCGCGCCCCTGGCGCGAGCGATGCGGCGCGCGTAGCCTCGCCGCCATGAGCCTCGTCGTGCACTTCGAGATCCATGCCAGTGAGCCGCAGCGGCTGATCGACTTCTACAGCGGACTGCTGGGCTGGAGGTTCACACGCTTCGGCGAGCTGGAGTACTGGTCGATCGACACCGGCAGCGGGGCGGTGCAGCAGGGCGCTGACGGCGAGCCGCAGCCCGGCATGGGCATCAACGGCGGTCTGACGCGGCGCCGCGGACCGGCACCGGCGGCGGGCGCGCCGGTCGTCGGCGCCAATCTGGTCGTCGGGGTCGACGACGTCGACGCGAGCTTCACCCGGGGGCTCGCGCTCGGCGGCGTCGAGGCGCTGGCGCCCCACGACATGCCGGGCGTCGGCCGCCTCGCCTACCTGCTCGATCCGGACGGCAACGTGTTCGGCATGGTCTCGCCGCAGCGCACCGACGGCACGACCGAGATCGACGCGGCGGATGTCGACCTGGAGCGACCCATGCACGGCGAGTCGCAGCCGCTCGACCCCATGCGCGTCACGCCAGAGCCCTGAGGCGATCCCGCCGACCCCTGGCGCCACCGGCGACCCGGTGCACCGGGTCGCCGAGGGCGGGCGGGGTCCGCGCAGGGCGGACGCCGGCGCCCTGCGCGACGGCCTGGTCTCGCGACGCCGGCCGGAAGGGCCGGCTCCTCGACCCGCTCGGGCGCCGGCGCTACGCGCCGACGGCCGAGCGGAACTCTCGGACGAGCATGTCCAGGTCGGCCTCGTCGATCACGATCGGCGGCGCAAGGCGCACGGTCTGGCCGTGGGTGTCCTTCGCGAGGATCCCGGCGTCCAGCAGGCGCATGCACACGTCGCGGGCGGTGCCGACGGCGGGATCGATGTCGATGCCGGCCCACAGGCCGACGCCGCGCACCGCGGTGACGCCGTGGCCGACGAGCTCCGAGAGCCCCGCGTGCAGCCGCTCGCCCAGCTCGCGGGCGCGCGCCTGCATGTCGCCCTCGGCGAGCATCCGCACCACCTCGAGGCCGACGGCCGCCGCGAGCGGATTGCCGCCGAAGGTGGAGCCGTGCGAGCCCGGGGTGAGCACGCCCAGCACATCCGCGTCCGCGACCACGGCCGAGACCGGCACCACGCCGCCGCCGAGCGCCTTGCCCAGCAGGTACATGTCGGGCACGACGCCCTCGTTGTCGCACTGGAACGTCGCGCCGGTGCGGCCGAGTCCCGACTGGATCTCGTCGGCGATGAAGAGCACCTGCTCGCGCGTCGTCAGCTCGCGCACGGCCTGCAGGTAGCCGGCGGGCGGCACGTTGATGCCGGCCTCGCCCTGGATCGGCTCGAGCAGCACGGCGGCAGTGTTGGGCGTGATCGCGGCCTCGAGGGCCGCGATGTCGCCGAACGGCACGCGCACGAACCCGGGCGTGAACGGGGCGTAGCCCTCGCGCGCATCCGGGTCGTCCGAGAAGGACACGATCGTCGTGGTGCGTCCGTGGAAGTTGCCCTCCATCACGACGATCTCCGCCTGGCCGGCGGGCACGCCCTTCACCTCGTAGGCCCAGCGGCGGGCGACCTTGATGCCCGACTCGACCGCCTCGGCGCCGGTGTTCATCGGCAGCACCATGTCCTTCTTCGCGAGCGCCGCGAGCGCCTCGACGAAGGGTCCGAGGGCGGCGGCGTGGAAGGCGCGGCTCGTGAGCGTGACGCGATCGAGCTGCGCGTGGGCGGCGTCGAGCAGTCGCCGGTTGCCGTGGCCGAAGTTCATCGACGAGTAGGCGGCGAGGCAGTCGAGGTAGCGGCGCCCGTCGACATCGGTGACCCAGGCGCCGGAGGCCTCCACGACCACCACGGGCAGCGGGTGGTAGTTGTGGGCGGCGTGCGCCTCCACCTGCGTGATCGCGGCCTGCGTCGCCGAGCTCACGGCATCCGTCATGTTGGTCATCGTCGCCTCCGTCGTCGTGGCCTCGGTGGGCAGGTCGTGCGTGGTGCTGCCGGTGCTCATCGTCGCAGTTCCAGCGTGCAGCACTTGATGCCACCGCCGCCCAGCAGCAGCTCCGACAGGTCGAGACCGGTGGTCTGGTAGCCGCGCTCGGCGAGCTGGCGCTCGAAGCCGGCGGCGCGCTCGGCGATGACCATGGTGCGGCCGTCGCCGAAGGAGTTGAGGCCCAGGACGGATGCGTCGGCCTCGTCGACGATGATCGCGTCGGGGTAGCGACGCTCGAGCGCCGAGCGGCTGGCCTCGTCGAAGGCGGTCGGGAGGTAGGCGATGTTGTCGTCGTCGAGGATCGCCATGGCGGTGTCGAGGTGGTAGAACCGCGGGTCGACCAGGCGCAGGCTCACGACCTCACGGTCGAAGATGCCGCGCAGCTCGTCGTGCGACTCGAGGCTGGTGCGGAAGCCGTGGCCGGCCAGGATCGCGCCCTGCGAGAGCAGCATGTCGCCCTCGCCCTCGTTGACGTGCACGGGCTCGTGCACCTGGAAGCCGTTCGCCGCGAACCACTCCATGTAGGCCGGGCCCTCGGGCATCCGCTCGGCGTAGGTGAACTTCGCGCCGTAGGCGTGGCCGTCGAGCGTGAAGCCGCCGTTCGCCGCGTAGACCATGTCGTCGAGGCCGTCGACCGGGTCGATGAGCTCGACGTCGTAGCCGAGCGCGACGTAGGCGTCGTGCAGCGTCTGCCACTGCTCGACCGCGCGCTCGGTGCTGGTGGGCTTCGACGGATCCATCCACGGGTTGATGGCGTAGCTCACCGTGAAGTGCTCGGGCCGGCACATGAGCACGGTCTTGTGCTTGGGCGTGCGGCCCTCGGTGGTCGCGGTCGAAGTCGTCGTCTGCTGCATGCTTCGATGGTTGCAACGAATCGACACAATTGCACGGGTTGAAACGCTAGTTTCTTGCGGATCGGCTGAATGCGTCGTAGATTCCTGCGTATGGACCGAATCGACCACGGCATCATCGACCAGTTGCGCCTGAATGCGCGGGCGGGCTACGCCGACATCGGCGCCGAGGTGGGGCTCTCAGCCTCCGCGGTGAAGCGCCGCATCGACCGGCTCATCGCCGACGGCGTCATCCGCGGCTTCACGGTGCAGATCGACCCCAAGGTCGAGGGGCTCGCGACTGAGGCATACGTCGAGCTCTTCTGTCGCGGCACCGTCTCACCGGCCGACCTCAAGCGGATGCTCTCCGGCGTGCCGGAAGTCATCGAGGCGAGCACGGTCACGGGCACCGCCGACGCGATCGTGATGATGCGTGCGCGCGACGTGATCGCCTTCGAGGAGGCGCTCGAGAAGGTGCGCGCCGCGGCGTCGGTGGATCACACGACCAGCGCCATCCTGCTCTCGAAGCTGATCAGCCGCCACGCCGGCTGACGGCGCGCCGGCCGCCGCCGACCGGTGCGCTTCCGCCCGAGCGGGGCTGGCGCGCCGGCACCGCTCGGGCGCAGCAGCACCGCTCGGGCGCAGCAGCACCGGCTAGCGGCGAGCCGCCAGCAGGTCGGGCAGGTGCACCTCGCCGTCGTAGGCGGCCCACACCAGCCAAGCCCACGGGCCGAGGGCGCGCGCCTGCTCGATCGACTCGAGGGGCACGTTGCCGGCCAGCTCCGCGAGCTCGATCCGCCACCGCTCCCGCACCGCCTCGTCGATCGGCACCTTGCGCGCGTAGCGGCGGGCGCGGGAGACGAGCTCGATCGCGAACTCCCGCCGAGCATGCTCCGCGGGCTTCAGCTCGACGCTCCGCTCGCGGCGTGGCGCGGCCCGCCAGGCGAGCACGGTGCCACCCACGACGGTGCCGGTCGCGCCGATCAGCCAGGTGAGCACGTTGCTGGCGCCGCCGGCCGCCATGAGGAGATCCCAGCGAACGGCGCTCAGCGCGGCCGCGGCGGCAGCGAACACGGCGCTGCTCAGCGCGAGTCCCAGCGCGGTGCCGCTGCGCGCCGACCTGGGCGTGAACGCGGCGGTCAGCACGAGCAGCGCTCCCGCCAGCAGCATGGCGGCCGGTGTGATCGCGAGGATGAGCGCGGGGTCCTGCGCGATCTGCAGCGGGATCAGCGGCACAGCACCGATCGTGGCGGCGACGGCCGCGACAGACAGCAGCGTCCACCACACCGTGATGAGCATCGCGGGGCGCGCCGCCGGTGTCGCCTCCGTCGTGCTCGGCTGCGGCGACTCCGCCGCCATCGAGGCGACAGCGCTCTCCTCACTCCAGTCCCCCGTGGCGAGCGAGCGCACGTACTCCCGCCGCTCCGTGTGGAGCCGCCGCACGCTGGCGACCCAGGAGGCGTGGGTCGGACCGATGGAGCGCAGCGCCGCCTGGGCGACGGCCATGACGTCACGGTCGTCCCCAGCGAGGTGCACCACGTGCCTCATCGGCTCGTGGGCCTCACCGAGCGGCGGCCACGCGGGAGCGCGCTCACGACCGCAGCCCGCGCGCAGGGGCTGCCGAGATGCCGGCTGGGGATCCGCATACCGTCGACGGTATCGAGCCCTAGCCTGAAGGCATGGGCATCATCACCGTGTCGGCGATCTGCTTCCAGCGTGAGGACGGCGCCGTGCTCACGGTGCGGAAGCGCGGCACGCACGCGTGGATGCTGCCGGGCGGCAAGCCAGAGGCCGGCGAGACGGCCGCCGAGTGCGCGGTGCGCGAGGTCTTCGAGGAGCTCGGGGTCGAGATCCCGCTCGACCGCATCGAGCCGATGGGCGAGTTCGAGACGCGCGCCGCCAACGAGGCGGGGTTCGCGCTGCACGCGAGCGTGTTCCGGACCCGCGAGCCGGTCGCGCCGATCGCGCAGGCCGAGATCGAGGCGGTGCGCTGGATCGACCCCGCGGCCGGCATCGATGACCAGTCGGAGGCGCCGCTCAACCGCGAGCTCGTCTTCCCGATGCTGCTCGCGGAGCGCACGCCGCGATAGCGCCCGACACGCGAGTAGTGCCCGAGACGCGAAGGGGGCCCGACCGATGCGGTCGGGCCCTCCTTGCAAAGCAGGACGGCACCGAAGTGCCGCGCATTGCCCCGTCCATGCAACGGGACTCCCTCTGCATCCCGGAGAAGAAACTCCGAAACCCTGTCAAGCCCGATTTCCCCTCGCGGGGCCCCAGCCGGGCTGTATCTCTACGGTAGGCGCGATTCCTGGGAGCCGTCGATGGGGAGAACTCCCCATTGCCTGAACGCGCGTGTCCCCCAGGCTGGATCCGCCCGCGCCTCGGCGATCGGCGTCAGTCGGCGCTGCGGGGTGAGCGCCAGGCGAGCATCCAGTCGCTGGCGATCTCGGTCGCCAGCGCCGGCGTGAGATTGAGCAGGCCGTTGCGCGCCGCGACGAGCGCGGGCATCCGCATGCGCGTGTTGACGCGCGCGACGCGCTCCGACAGGTGCATCATGCGCTGGGTGCGCTCCACGCGCGCGCGGTCGTAGCCAGCGAGCGCCTGCTCGAGCGGGTGATCCTCGAGCAGGATGCCGAGGGTCGCGGCATCCTCGAGGGTCGCATTGCCGCCCTGCCCGAGCGTCGGGAGCATCGCGTGAGCGGCATCACCCACGAGCACGACGCCCGGCCGGTGGTACGAGTCGAGGCGGGTCGCGAGCGAGAAGAGATCCCGGTGCGTGATGCTGCTGCTGCCGGTCGCGGCGATGTGGTCGCGCACCTCCGGGGCCCAATCGTCGAACTGCCGCACGGCGGCTTCGATCTCGTCATCGGCACGGCGTCCCATGCGCGCGAACGCCATGCCCCACCAGGAGATGCGGCCGCCGTCGATGGGCTCCATCCCGAACGCGGCGCCGCGCCCGAGGTACATCCGGGGTCCGGCGGGCGAATCCGCCTCGGCCTGGACGATGCCGAACCACGCCGTCGCACCGGAGTAGTCGGTGCGCGCCCTGCGCCAGAGCGCCGACCGCACCGCGGAGTCGATGCCGTCGGCACCCACGATCAGATCGGCCTCGAGCGTCTCGAAGCGCGACGACGCCAGTGACCGCACCTGCGCCCTGGTCGCGCGGGCCTCCGCCCTCCGGTCGATCGGGTCGTCGCCAGGCTCGAGCAGCCGGTGCAGTCGCCGGCCGAGCTTCGTGCCGCGCGCCCGATCCTTGCGGCGCTCGCGCTCCGACCGCGCATCGGAGGAGTCGGGATCCGCCGCGCCGTGCTCGATCGTGACGCTCGGCCGTCCGCGCTCGCCATCGCTGGCGCCCGCGACGCGCATCCCGGTCTCGATCTCGCGCTCGCCGCGCAGGATGTCGAGCAGCGTGGAGCGATGGATCGCGTGCACGACGCTCGAGTCGGCGTGCATCCCCTCCTGGAGCGGCGTGCCCTGGTCGGTGAAGACGCCCTCCGGCAGCGCGCGCACGGCCGCGCCGCGCACCGCGTCGCCCACGCCGAGCGCATCGAGCGCAGCCATGCCGTTGCTCGTGATCGAGACGCCCGCTCCGAGCGATCCGGGCTCCGGCGCGGCATCCAGCACCCGCACCTGCCAGCCGGCTGCCTCGAGCCCTCGGGCGGCGGCGAGGCCGCCGATTCCTGCTCCGACGATGATGGCGGTCTGCGTCATGAGACCGAGGCTAACGGCCGCGGCTGTGCTCGGCCAGCGAGGTCCGGAGCCCGCCTCAGTCGGCCGCCGGGGCGTCCCGCTCGCCGGCGCGCTGCGAGACGCGCCGATCCCACACCAGCCACTTGTCGTCGATCGCCTGCTCGATGTCGACGCCCGTCGCCTCCGCCAGCGCGAGCAGCATGCCGAGCGCGTCCGCAAGCTCCAGGCTGAAGCGTCGGTCGATCTCCTCCGGCGCGTGGCCCTTGTCGCGCTGCCTGCCGGTCTTGGCCAGGTAGGCCTGCACGAGCTCACCCACCTCCTCCTGCAGCTTCAGCACCAGCCAGTCGGTGCTGCGCTCGAACCCGTAGATGTCGGCGTAGCGGCGAGAGATCGCGTCGATCTGCTGGGCGGTGGCGCGGAGCTCCATGCGGCCAATGCTCGCACGCGGTAATAGATTCATCTCCATGGACTCCTCCTTCGACGATCTCCTCGCCCACAACAGGACGTTCGCCGAGTCCTTCGACCTGCAGGGGTTCGATGGCGTCGCGCGTGCGGGCGTCGCGATCGTCACCTGCATGGATTCGCGCCTGGATCCGCTCGGCATGGTCGGGCTGGTGCCGGGCGACGCGAAGATCCTGCGGAATCCGGGTGGTCGCGCGACCGAGCGCACCCTCGTGGCGCTGATCCTCGGCGTGCACCTGCTGGGCGTCGAGCGCGTGCTGATCGTGCAGCACACCCGCTGCGCCATGGCGTCGAAGTCGGAGCGCACCTTGCTCGCCGACATCTCGGCCTCCGCCGGCACCGACGCATCGTGGCTCGACCTGGGCGCGATCGAGCATCAGGAGCTCGCGATCATCGAGGATGTGCACCGGGTGCGCTCGCACCCGCTGATCGCAGACCGGGTCCGCGTCGGCGGCTTCCTCTACGACGTCGACACGGGGCTCATGCAGCAGGTCGCCTGAGCGCCCGCCACTCCCCCGCGTCCCGTCCGTCAACCGGGCTGCTGGCGCGGGAGGCGAGAATCCGGCGTCCCAGACCACAGGACCGGTTGAGCGACGGCAGGATGGGGCCATGAACCCGTTCGAGCGCGTCTCCCTCGCCGACCTGCAGCAGCGCAGCAGCATCAAGTGGCGCTTCTTCGAGCCCGACGTGCTGCCCTTGTGGGTGGCAGAGATGGACGTGATGCCGGCGGAGGCCGTGACCCGCGCCGTCACGGATGCGCTGGGTCGCGGCGACACCGGCTACCCGTTCGGCACCGGCTACGCAGAGGCGTTCGGTCGCTTCGCCGACGCCCGGTGGGGCGCGCAGCTGGAGGTGGCGCGCACCGCCCTCGTCTCCGACGTGATGATGGGCGTGTTCGAGCTGATCCGGATGCTCACGCCGCCCAGCGGCTCGGTGATCGTGACGAGTCCCGTCTACCCGCCCTTCCACGCCTACGCTGCGCACGCCGAGCGCGCGGTCGTCGAGGCGCCGCTGGGCGAGGATCTGCGGCTCGACCTCGCCGCGATCGAGGAGGCGTGCGCCCGCCTCGACGCCGCGGGCGCGGTGCTGCTGCTCTGCAACCCGCACAACCCCACCGGGACCGTGCACACCCGCGCGGAGCTCGAGGCCGTGGCGCGGATCGCCGACCGCCACGGCGCGCGCGTGATCGCGGACGAGGTGCACGCCCCGCTGCTGTTCGACGCCGACTTCACGCCCTACTGGAGCGTCGACCCGCGCGGCTTCTCGGTCACCAGCGCGTCCAAGGCCTGGAACCTCGCCGGCCTGCGCACCGCGCTCATCGTGGGCGGCGCGGAGACGGGCGAGGCCATCGGCGGCATCGCCGAGGTCGTCAGCCACGGCCCCTCCCACCTCGCCTCCATCGCCCACATCGCGGCATTCGACGACGGCCGCGCCTGGCTCGACGAAGTGCTCGACGGCCTGCGCGACAACCGCGCGCTGCTCGCCCGGCTGCTCGCCGAGCACGCGCCGACGATCCGCTGGCGACCGGGCGAGGCGACCTTCCTCGCGTGGCTCGACTGCCGCCATACCCGCGTCGCCGACCCCGCCTCACGCGCCGACGCCGGCTACCAGGGGCTCTCCGCCGGCCCTGCGAAGGCGTTCCTCGAGCAGGCGCGGGTCGGGCTCAACGCGGGCGAGGCCTTCGGCGCGGGCGGCGAGAACCACGTGCGGTTCAACCTGGGCACCAGGCCGGATGTCATCGAGGACGCCGTGCGCCGCATGGGCGCGATCGCCTGATCGCGCTGCCGAGCCTGCGCTCAGGCGCCTGCGAGCAGGTCGACCATGCGCTCCTCGAAGCCCGGCTCGACCTCCATCACCACCCGGTGGCGGTCGCCATCGCGCTCCGGCCACATCCCCCACTGGCCCTCCAGCGTCGTCACCGTGCGGCCCCGCGCCTCGCCATCCGAGCAGTCGACGGTCACATCGACGAGCGGCGACAGCGTGGTGCGCACCAGTCCGGTCGCCACCGCGAGGGCGAGGGCATCGTGGTTGCCGGAGGCGCGCTCGCCCGCGTAGCTCTCGTAGTAGGCCAGGTAGAAGTCGAGGATCGCCGCCGAGAATCGGCCGATCGCGCCACCGGCGGCGAGCCGCGCGCGGTGCTCATCGGTGATGAGCGACGTCATCGTCACATCGAGCCCCACCATGGTCGTCTCCCAGGGCGCGTCGAAGACGATCTGCGCGGCCTCCGGATCGTGCCAGATGTTCGCCTCGGCGGTCTCGCTCACGTTGCCCGGTGCGAGCGCCGTGCCGCCCATGATCGTCACCTGCCGGATGCGCTCGGGCAGCGTGGGATCGGCGTCCAGCGCGGCGGCGAGATTGGTGAGCGGCCCGACCGCGACGATCTCGAGCGATCCGGCGTGCTCGTGGCTGAGCCGCAGCAGCAGCTCCACGGCGCTCTCGGCCACCAGGACGGGCACGTGGGCCGGGTCGGCGCATCCGCCCAGCCCGTCGGCGCCGTGCACCTCGGGCGAGAAGACCGCGGGAGCGCCGTTGCGCGGCCCGGCCGCGCCGACGGCGATCGGCACGTCGCGGTGCCCTGCGAGCTGCAGCACCTCCGAGGTGTTGCGGGCGCCCTGCGCCACGTCGACGTTGCCCCAGGTGACGGTGCACCCGACGAGGTCGATCTCGTTGGAGAACGCAGCGGTGAAGATGGCCAGGGCATCGTCGATGCCGGTGTCGACGTCGAGCAGCACGGTGGTCACGGGACGAGCCTAGGCCGGGCGTGGCGTTGACCGCAGCGCACGAAGCGGACGACACTGATGGCATGTTCGGCAACCCCGATCTGCCGCAGCGCGAGGGCGTGCAGCTGCGCGCGGCGTGGGCGGAGGCGCTGGGCACCACGATGTCGGCCTTCGAGGGCTCGAGCATCACCCGGGTGGAGCGCGACGACCTGGACGCGGTGGTCGTGGTGGCGATCGGCGACGCCACCGTGGTCGCCGGTCCCCCGCGCGTGAAGGCGGCGCTCGCGTCGCTGTCGGTCCTGGCGCTGCGCGACGCCGCAGCGATCGCGGCGGCGCTGCCGGGATCGCGCGCGATCGGCACGGGCCATCTGCTGTTCACCGGCACCCGGCCAGGGCATCCGCCGCTCCCGGTCGACGAGGCGAGCTCGATGGATGTCGCCTCGGTCGGCGCGAGCCTGGTGGAGACCGCCTGGGCGGAGGCCGGCGTGCAGGCGATGGAGCACCGCTGGGCACTGCACGACGAGGGCATCCCCGTGGCGGTCGCGGGCTACCAGCGCTGGCACGGCACCGTCGCCCATCTGGGAGTCGCGAGCGTCCCGGCGCAGCGACGGCGCGGCTTCGCCTTCTCGGTCGCGTCCGCCGCGGTCTGCGCCGCGATCGATGCAGGGCTCGTGGCGCAGTGGCGCACCCGGATCGGCAACGAGGCATCGCTGCGGCTGGCCGACCGACTGGGATTCACCAGATTGGGCACCCAGGCGGCGGTGGTGCTGCCGCAGGACTGAGCGGTCGCCTCAGCTCGCGCAGAGGCAGAACGGATGCCCGGCGGGGTCGAGGAAGACGCGGAAGGTCTCGCCCGGCTGGTGCTCGTGCTTCGTCGCGCCGAGGATGAGGGTCGCCGCCTCTGCCTCGTCGAGATCGTCGACCACGACGTCGAGGTGCATCTGCTGCGGGTGCTCCTGCGTGGGCCAGACGGGCGCACGGTAGTCGTCGACCTGCTGGAAGTCGAGCACCTGCCCCTCGGGTCCGCGGATCTCGACCCAGCGGTCGTCCTCGTCGTCGCTCGCGCGCGAGATCGGCCAGTCGAGCAGCGCGCCGTAGAACGTCGCGAGGCCGCGAGCGTCGGGGCAGTCGATGACGATCGATGGGGTGCGTGCAATAGCCATGCCGGTGAGGCTACGCGTGGTCGGCGACATCCGCCACGGACGGGTCAGAAGCCGTGGACGAGCGGGAAGATCGGCAGCGCCTCCTGGTGGTGCGCGTGCACGATGACGAGGAAGACCACGGCGTCGAACAGCAGGTGCACGGTGACGACGTAGAGCAGGTTCTTCGTCCAGGAGAAGATCGCGCCCTGCACGAGCGCGAACGGGATCGTCAGCAGCGGGCCCCACGCCTGGTAGCCGAGCTCCCACAGGAACGACACGAAGATGCCCGCCTGCAGGATGTTGGCCAGCCACGGGCGGAAGTGGCGTAGCAGCAGCGTGTAGGCCGTGCAGATGAAGAACAGCTCGTCCCACAGCCCCACGGCGTTCACGCCCATGAAGAGCCGCGCGATCATGTCCCACTCCTCCACGGCCGGCCAGTTGCGGTACACGCCGGAGGTGAGGAAGTAGAAGGGCAGGATCAGGTAGGCGGCGAGCACCACCACGACGATGTAGGTCCACATGCGCCGCGACCAGCGCCCGCCCTTCCAGGGGAAGCGGATGGCGTGGTCCTTGAAGCCCCAGCGCGTGACGACGTAGGGGATGACGACGGCGCCGCCGAGCGCGATCGTGAAGCCGGCGATGCCCGCGTTCGAGATGTCGGCGTGCAGCGAGATGAAGCTGATCCACGTGAGCGCGATCGCGATGAGCGCGAGATCCTGCCCGAGCTTGCGGGAGGCGCCGGCGCGGTCGGTGAGGATGCCGCCGACGACGCCCGCGACGAGCGGCAGGTAGCCCCAGTCGCTCAGCACCCAGAACAGCAGCACGGCGCCGGCCGTCACGAGCGCGGCGGGCACGATCGCGATCGGCCTGGTGGGGGCGCCTTCGGCTGCGATCGTCACGACGCCAGCCTACGGAGTGAGCGAGCGGTGCCGCGCTCTCATCCCAGCGGATGATCGTGCATCCGACGCCCGATGGAATGCGGGCCGAATCGCTCGCTCGGCCGGCTCGCTGCTGCTCCGATGGGAGTCATGCAGATCAATCGACTCGATGCACACCAGCTCACGCACACCTACGGGCGCGGCGACTCGGCGGCCCCGGCGCTCGCCGAGGTGTCGGTCTCCATCGGCGCCGACGCCCCGGAGGCCGTCGCGATCATGGGGCCCAGCGGCTCCGGCAAGTCCACGCTGCTCCACGTGCTCGCCGGCATCATCGCACCCGACAGCGGCCGCGTCGTCTGGCGCGGCGACGATCTCGCGACCATGCGCGACAGTCAGCGCACGAGGCTGCGTCGCAGCGACTTCGGCTTCGTCTTCCAGTCCGGGCAGCTGCTGCCGGAGCTGCCCGCGATCGAGAACGTCGCCCTGCCGCTCATGCTCGGCGGCGGCCCGCGATCGGGTGCGGAGGCGGCGGCCGGCGCACTGCTGCACCGGCTCGGACTGGGCGGGATGCTGCACCGTCGGCCGGGCGAGCTCTCGGGCGGGCAGGCGCAGCGGGTCGCGATCGCCCGCGCCCTGGTCGGCAGCCCCGGCATCGTCTTCGCGGACGAGCCGACCGGCGCGCTCGACCGGGCGACGGGCCAAGCCGTCATGTCGCTGCTGATCGGAGCGACGCTCGGGCACGGCGCCTCGCTCGTGGTGGTGACGCACGACCCCGAGGTGGCCGCCGCGTGCTCGCGCGTGATCCGCCTCGAGGACGGCCGCGTCGTGAGCGACGCCCGCGCCGAGGTCGAGGTCTCGCGATGACCGCCCTCCGCCTCTGGGCGCGACTGCTCCGCGCCACCGGTCCGCGCGCCACCGACGTGCTGAGCGCTGTTGCGTTCGCGTTCGCGACCGCGGCGCTGCTCGCCGTGCTGGGCGGCGTCAATGCCTTCCGCGTGCGACTGGAGACCGGCCTCGTCGACGAGGACAGCGGCGCCTTCGTGCTGACGCTCGCGTTCGTCGCGGCTGCCCTGCTGCTGCCCGCCGTGTGGACCCTCGCGCAGGCCGCCGTGCGGCTGGCGATCGCCCGCCGTGACGATCGCCTCGCGGCGCTGCGGCTCGCGGGCGCCACCCAGGGGCAGGTGACGGCGATGGCCGTGCTCGACGCGGTCGCGCAGGCGCTCGTGGGCGTGCTGGTCGGCGCGATGCTCGCGCTCGCGGTGACGCCGGGGATCGCTCGCATCGAGTTCCAGGGCATGCCGTTCTCAGTGGGCGAGCTCCTGCCGCCGGCGTGGGTCTGGCTCGCGGCCGGTGGTGCCGTGGTCGCCATCGCGCTCATCGCGGCGCTCGCGTCGCTCCGGCGCGTGCGCGTCACCCCGCTCGGCGTCGCGCAGCGCGTGGGCGCGAAGCGCCTCTCGCTCTGGCGCATCGCCGGCTTCGCGCTCGTGGCGGCCAGCTACATCGTCATCTCCGTCATGAACCTCATCCCGGTCGGGCTGAGCATCTCGATCGCGCTCATCTCGATCGTCGTGCTCTCCTACGCGTTGATCGGGCCACTGGTGATCCAAGGCGTTGCCTGGCTCGTGGCGAAGGGCGCACGTCGCCCCGCGACCCTGCTGGCCGCGCGGCGCGTGGTCGACGACCCGCGCGGCGCCTTCAACATCGTCGGCGCGATGGCGATCGCCGTGATGGCGGGCGGGTTCGCCTCGCTCGCCCCGGTGCTGGCCGCCGAGGACGACACGATGAGCAGCGACATGGCGACCGGTGCGGTGCTGACGATCGCGATCGCCGCCGTGCTCGGTGCCGTGCTGGCGGGCATCGCGCAGTCGGCGAAGGTGCTCGACCAGCGGCGGGAGCACCAGGCGATGCACCGGCTCGGCGTCGACCTGTCGGTGATGCGCGGCGCGATCGTGCGCCAAGTGGCGCTGCCGCTGCTGGTCGCCGTCGGCGGCGCCGCGGCGATGGCGCTGCTGCTCATCCTGCCGAGCATCCAGTTCTGGATCCGCAGCCCCGACTCGGTGCTCGCGTGGGCGCTGATCGTGGTCGGCGCCGTGGTGGTCACGCTGGGCGCGACGGCCTGCGCGCTGCCGCTCGTGCGCCGCGTGGCGACGGACGCGGCGCCCGTCTGACGCGCCACGAGGTGGCCGATGCGTGGCGGCTCAGCGGGCGGGCAGCAGCGGCAGCACGTCCTCCGAGAACTGCTCGAGGAAGCGTCGCTGGTCGTCGCCCGGGCCGTGGAAGACCAGGTGGGTGAAGCCGAGCTCGACATAGTGGCCGATCGCCTCGGCGACCTCCGCCGCATCCGATCCCACGATCCAGCGCTTTGCCACCTGCTCGATCGGCAGCTCGTCGGCCAGCCGCTGCATCTCGATCGGGTCGCTCACCGCGTGCTTCTGCTCCTGCGTGAGCGACAGCGCCGCCCAGAAGCGGGTGTTGTGCAAGGCGGCATCCGGGTCGCGGTCGTAGGAGACCTTGATCTCGATCATGCGGTCGACCTCGGCGGTGTCGCGCTCGGCCTTCGCGAGCCCCTCCTCGAGGTTCGCCACGATCGTGTCGCGGTAGTACTCGTCGCCCTTGCCGGAGGTGCAGATGTGACCGTCGGCGAACCGCGCGGCGTATCGCGTCGTGGCGGGCCCGCCGCCGGCGACGTAGATGGGGACGGGCATCTCCGGCCGGTCGTAGATGGTCGCGCCGTTGGTGGCGTAGTAGTCGCCGTCGAACTCGACCCGCTCCTCGCGCCAGAGCCGCTTGATGAGGCGCACGGCCTCGCGCAGCCGGGCGAAGCGCTCCTGCAGCGCTGGGTACTCCACGCCGATGATCTGCTCGTTGAGCGCCTCGCCCGTGCCGACGCCGAGGATCAGCCTGCCCGGGTGCACCTGCCCGAGGGTCGCGAACTGCTGCGCGACGACGGCCGGCTGGTAGCGCAGCGTCGGCGTGAGCACCGAGGTGCCGAGCACGATCGACTCGGTGCGCTCGAGCGCCATCCCGAGCCACGCGACCGCGTTCGGCGCGTGGCCGCCGTCGTGCCGCCACGGCTGCAGGTGGTCGCTGATGAACGCGCTGTCGAGGCCCGCCTGCTCGGCGAGCGCGACGAGCTCGAGCAGCTCGCTGGGGCTGAACTGCTCGGCGCTGGCCTTGTATCCGTACCGCATGGGAGCCAGTCAAGCAGGGTCGGGTGGGAGGCGGCACGACCGGTCTCGTGACGCGGGCGGCCTGCGGCTAGAAGCGCAGCGCCTGCATCTCGGGGTCGGGGGTGCCGAAGCGGTGCGCCGTGATCGAGATGGCCTGCTCGCGCAGGAACGGCAGCAGCTCGATGCGGCCCTCGCCGGTCACCGGCTGGTCGTAGACCGCGACGGTCGCATTGCCCGCGAGCGCGCCCCGCAGCCCCGCGTCGGTGCCCACGAGGCGGATGCGCCGCAGCGGCTCGGTGACTCGGGTGTGGCCCATCGCGTCCTCGTTCTCGACCGCCGCCAGCACGGAGCCGTCGGCGATGCGGGCATGGAAGGCGGCATCCGTCTCCTGCACGAGCTCCTCGAGGCGCAGGGGCGGGATCGCCTGCCGCGAGAGCTGCACGACGCCCGCGGGCACCTCCACCGCGCTCGACACGCGCACGATCGCACGCGTGCGGGTCGCCGCGGCGAGCAGCCGCACGAGATCGGCGACCGACCCGTCCTCGGCGACGCGGATCAGCACATCGGCCGGACGGTAGCGGAACACGTTGCGCTCGACCCCGAGCTCGGAGACGTCTCTGGCGAGCCCGAACTCCGCCTCCCACGCGGTCTGGTCGCTGTTGGCACCCGCACGCACGCGGTCGAACTCGAGGAAGTCGAGCGACGGCGTCGCCGCCTCGATCACCGCGGAGACGCGCCGGTCGAGCCCGTGCAGCCGCACCGACTGTCGCGGTCCACGATCGACGGGCTCCCAGTCGACCAGCGTCGTCAGGTAGTTCGGCCCGCCCGCCTTGGCACCGGGCCCGACCTGCGAGCGCTTCCAGCCGCCGAACGGCTGCCGGCGCACGATGGCACCCGTGATGCCGCGGTTGACGTACAGGTTGCCGGCGCGCACCTCATCGATCCACTGCGCGACCTCGTAGGGGTCGAGCGAATGGATGCCGGCCGTCAGCCCGAACTCGGTGTCGTTCTGCACGTCGATCGCCTCGTCGAGCGTGTCGACCTCGATGAGCGTGAGGTGCGGCCCGAAGAACTCGGTGCGGTGCGTCACCGATCCCGGCTCGACCGCGTCGCGGATGCCGGGCGACCAGAGTCGGCCAGCGGCGTCCAGCTGCTTGGGCTCGAGCAGCCACTCCTCCTCATCCTCCAGTGTGGTCAGGGCACGCAGCAGCGCACCCTGCGCGGGCTCGATGAGCGGCCCGATGTGCGTACGCGCGTCGAGCGGCGAGCCGACCCGCAGGGTGGTGGCGGCGTCGACGAGCTGACGGCGGAAGCGCTCCGAGTCCCCCACCGTGCCGACCATGATGACGACCGACGCGGCCGAGCACTTCTGGCCCGCATGGCCGAACGCGCTCTGCACGATGTCGGCCGCGGCGAGCTCGAGGTCGGCCGACGGGGTGACGACGATCGCGTTCTTGCCGCTCGTCTCGGCGAGCAGCGGCAGGTCGGGGCGCCACGAGGAGAACAGCTCGGCCGTCTCGATCGACCCGGTCAGGATCAGGCGGCCGACCGCGGGGTGGGTGACGAGCTGCCGGGAGATTTCGCCCTCGGCGACATCGCACAGCACCAGCACCTCGCGCGGCACGCCCGCCTCCCACAGCGCCTCGCACAGCACGGCGGCGCTCCGGCGTGCCTGGGGCGCGGGCTTGAGGATCACGGCGGAGCCGGTCGCGAGCGCGGCGGTGACCCCGCCGGCGGCGATGGCGACGGGGAAGTTCCACGGCGGCGTCACCACCGTGAGCGCGACCGGCTTCGGGGTGGCGTGCTCGGCCGCCTCCAGCAGCGTCGCCTGCTCGGCGTAGTAGCGCGCGAAGTCGATCGCCTCCGACACCTCGGGGTCGGCCTCGGCGAGCGTCTTGCCCGCCTCGGCGATCATGATCTCGATCAGGCGGCCGCGGTAAGCCCCGAGTGTCGCCGCCGCATCGCGCAGGATGCCGGCGCGGGCCTCGGCTCCCCGCGCGGCCCATCCGTCTGCCGCCTGCGCAGCGCGGTCGATGCGGCGCTCGAGCGTCGGCCAGTCCTCGATCGTGTTCATCCCGAGCGTGCGGTTGCCGAGCTCGGTGGACGCCGCGCGCTGCACGATCTGGCGAGCCCAGTCGCGGTTGGCCGCGAGCGCGGGATCGGTGTCCGGCTCGTTCGCGAAGCCGTCCGGATGCGTCATGGACGCCTGCAGGTCGCCAGAGCGATCCTGGGTGCGGTTGGGCGTGGGCGCGGCGCCGTCCGCGCGCTCGGCATCCTCCCGCTCCAGCACGGCCAGCGAGTCGAGGAAGCGATCGCGCTCGCGCTGCAGCACTGCCGGGTCGGCGAGGTCGAACATGCTCGAGGCGAAGTTCGTGCCGGCGGCGTTCTCCTCCAGCCGTCGCACCAGGTAGGCGACCGCGGCATCGAAATGGCCTGGCTGCACGACGGGCGTGTAGAGCACGAGGTCGGGGAACACCTCGCGCACGGCGGCGCGGTGCTCGGAGGCCATGCCCAGCAGCATCTCGGCATCGACGCGATGGTGCGTGCCGTGGTGGCGCGACAGCTCTGCCGCGTAGGCGAGGTCGAAGAGGTTGTGGCTCGCGACACCCAGCCGCACGGCGAACGCGTTGTCGGGCAGCAGCGCCTCGCGCAGCACGCGCTTGAAGTTCGCGTCGCTCGACTCCTTCGAGGGCAGCACCGCGAGCGGCCAGCCGTGGAGGGCGGCGTCGACGCGCTCCAGCGCGATGTTGGCGCCCTTCACGAGCCGCACCTTGATGCCGGCGCCGCCCTGCGCACGACGCTCCTTGGCGAAGGCCGCCAGGCGTCGGTAGGCCGCGAGCGCGTCGGGCAGGTATGCCTGCAGCACGATGCCCGCCTCGAGCTTCGCGAGCTCCGGTCGGGCGAGGAGGCGCTCGAAGACCGCGATCGTGAGGTCGAGGTCGCGGTACTCCTCCATGTCGAGGTTGATGAACTTGGGGGTGTGGGATTCGGCCGCCAGGCGGAACGCGGGCAGCAGCCGCTCGACCACCGCGTCGACCGTCTCGTCGAATGCCCACAGCTGCAGCTGCGGCGCCATCGACGACACCTTCACCGAGACGTAGTCGACGTCATCGCGGCGCAGCAGCGCCATCGTGCCCTCGAGCCGATCGAGCGCCTCCTCGTCGCCGAGCACAGCCTCGCCGAGCAGGTTGATGTTGAGCCGATTGCCCTCCTCGCGCAATCGCGCGAGCGGCTTCGCGAGCTTCGCGGGCGTGGCGTCGATCACGAGATGCGAGACCATCTCGCGCATCGCCTTCTTCACCACCGGGATGATCAGCTTGGGCGTGACGATGCCGAAGCCGCCGCCGAGCGTGACGCCGAGCTTGAGGTACCAGTCGAGGAAGCCGGGGATGTCGCGGCTGAGCTCCTCGAAGTTGCGAGCGCTGATCTTCGGATCCTCGGGCCGCATGACCTTGTCGACGAACCCGACCGCGAAGGCGAGGCCCTTCGGGTCGTGCAGCAGCCCCGCGAGGCGCTCCTCCGCCTTGTCGCGCTTGCCCTCGACCGGGCGGGAGACCCAGCCGCGCACGCGCTCGATCGCGGCGAGCGCGAACGGGTCGTCGCTGGCGGCATCGGTGATCGGTGCGGGCGCGGGCGTCGGCTCGGGCTCGGGCGCAGGCGTCGGCTCGGGCTCCGGCGCGCGCGCGGGCGCGGGCTCAGGTTCGGGCGCTGGCTCGGGTGCGGGCTCCGGCTGCGACAGCGCTTCGGCGGCGCTCGCCGCGGCCGCGCGCTCGGCCGCTGCCTTGGCCTCCGCGCGAGCGGTGACCGCTGCGGCAAGGCCACCGATGCGCGGCTCGTCCGGCTGCGAGGCCTCGGGCGTCGGCGCATCCGGCGTCGGCGCGTCAGGCGTCGCGTCGGCGGCCTGCTGCGCCCTGATGCGCTTCCGTGTGGCCGGCGGCGCCGATTCCGCGGTCGGCTCGGGTTCCGGCGGCAGGGACGCCGCGCGCAGCTCGGCCTGCAGCTCGGCAGCATCCATCTGCACCGTCGGCACCTCGGCGACATCGTGCGACAGCGACCAGCCGGCCGCGGGGGCGGAAGCGGGGCGCGGAATGCCCGGCGCCTCCACCGGCTCGTACGGCCGCACCGCGGCAGCCCAGGTGACGTCGTCGATCTCAAAGGCGGGACCGGAGTCGAGCGTCGTCCGCAGCTCGATGGGCTCGTCGGGATCCTGCGCTGCGGAGCCCGGCCGCGCCGCAGGCGGCTGCACCACGACCTGCTCCTCGACCACCTCGAGCGGATCGTCGAGACCCAGCTGCGCGATGTCGTCGGCGCTCGCGTGCTGCGGCTCCGTCGCCGGAGGCTGCTCGTCTGCCCGCGCGATGCCCTCCTTGATCAGGGCATCGAAGTCCTCGTGCCTGGGCTGCTCGGTCATGCGGCATATCGTATGCGTGCGGGACCCGGCGCCTTCACTTCGCGCGAGTCGGGCCCGCAGAACCGCTGTCGCTCGAGGAGGAGTCGCATGCCGAAGGTCGCCATCATCGGCGGAGGCCACAACGGCCTGACCGCCGCCGCCTACCTGGCCCGCGCTGGCGTCTCGGTGACGGTGCTCGAACGCCTGCCGCACGTCGGGGGCGCCGCCGTCTCGACCAACGACTTCGTCGGTCTGGATGCGCGCCTGTCGCGCTACTCCTACCTCGTGAGCCTGCTGCCCGCGCAGATCATCGACGATCTCGGCCTCGACGTGCAGTTCGCCAGACGCCGGTACTCGAGCTACACGCCCGTGCCGGCAGGCTCTGGAGCGGATGCAAACCGGGGCCTGCTCATCGACGCCGGCGACGAGTCCGCCACCCGCGCATCGTTCGCCGCGATCGGCGCGGCCGACGACGCCGACGCCTTCGCGGCGTTCGCCGACCGCACGACACGGCTCGCCGGCTCGCTGTTCCCGACCCTCACCCAGCCCCTGCCCACCCGGGACGCCGCCCGCGCGGCCGCCGGCTCGGCATCCGCCTGGTCGGAGATCGTCGACGCGCCGATCAGCGACGCCATCGAGCGAGCGGTGCGGCACGACCTGGTGCGCGGCGTCATCGCGACCGATGCCCTCATCGGCACCTTCGCGGCGCTCGACGACCCCGGGCTGCAGCAGAACCGCTGCCTCCTCTACCACGTGATCGGCGGCGGCACCGGCGACTGGGATGTGCCGATCGGCGGCATGGGGCGCGTCTCCGGCGAGCTCGAGGTCGCTGCCAGGCAGGCGGGCGCGACGATCCTCACGGGCGTGACGGTCACGCGCGTGACGCCCGACGGCGAGGTGACGTGGGAGGAGCGGGTCGGCGGGCTGCCCACGAGCTCGCCGGGCCTCCCGACCGGCATCGAGCTCACCGCACAGTTCGACCTCGTGCTGTCGGCGGTCGCGCCGCACGTGCTCGCGGAGCTGCTGGGCGAGCAGGCGCCGCGGCCGGAGGGCGCGCAGGTGAAGGTCAACATGGTGCTGCAGCGGCTGCCGCGGCTGCGCGGTGACGTGGCGCCGGAGGCCGCGTTCGGCGGCACCTTCCACGTCAACGAGACCTACACGCAGCTCGGTGCGGCGCACGCCGCGGCGGTGAGCGGCACGGTGCCCGACCCGCTGCCGTGCGAGATCTACTGCCACTCGCTCACTGACCCGACGATCCTCGGGGACGAGCTGCGCGCATCCGGCGCCCACACGCTCACCGTCTTCGGACTGCACACCCCCGACCGACTGGTGACCGACGAGACCAACGAGCGGATGCGCGGCGAGCTCGAGCAGGCAGTGCTCGCGTCGCTCGATTCGGTGCTGGCCGAACCGATCGAGCCGCTGCTCGTGGAGGGCCCGCAGGGTCGTGCGATCGAGACGAAGACGACGCTCGACATCGAGGACGCCCTGGCGATGCCGGGCGGCAACATCTTCCACGGCCCGCTGTCGTGGCCGTGGCTGGAGTCGGAGGCCGCCGGCCCAGCCGAGGCGTGGGGCGTCGAGACGGCGCACCCGCGGATCCTGCTGGCGGGATCGGGCGCGCGCCGTGGCGGCGCCGTCTCCGGCATCGGCGGCCACAACGCCGCTCACGCGGCGCTGGAGCTGCTGGCCGACCGCCTGCGCTGAGCCCGCCGGCGCGCGCGGCGACCGGCAATGCCGCGTCGGCCCCCGTCGCTCAACCGGCCCAGTGGTCTGGCGGCCGGATTCGCGACTCGCCAGACCACTGGACCGGTTGACGGACGAGGTTCAGCGAGGGGTGCGCGTGCCCCAGCTCGACGGCGCCGGCTGCCGGTTCGAGGGCAGCCGGTTCATCTCGGCCCAGTCGTGCACGCGCTGGTCGAGCTCCGGCAGCGGCACGGCGATGCCCGCCGCCTCGAGCACCTCGATGACGCGCGCGGTGGTCGCCGTGCCGACGCCCCGCTCGATGAAGCGGCCCTGCATGACGCCGCGCGCGTGCAGCTCGCCGTCGACGACGAAGCGCTGCTGCAGGTAGATGGCGCGCTCGTCGGCACCCAGCACCGCCGTCTCGATGTCGAAGCGCTGCCACAGGTCGAGGCTGCGGCGGTAGACCATGGTCGACTGGCCCACGACCGCGTAGATGCCGGCGCGCCCCAGCACCTCCTGCATGCCGGTGCGCACGGTCATGTCCACGCGCGCGAGATCCATGTAGGACAGGTAGCGGCCGTTGTTCATGTGACCGAGCAGGTCGATGTCGGTCGGCAGCACCATGAACGGCGTGCGCGCCACCTCGTCGATCCCGAGCTCCGGGCGCCCCTTGCTCTTCACGGTCATCGCCAGCAGCCACTGCAACCACATGTTCATGAGGAGCAATCCTGCCCGACGCGTGCGCGGCCTCCCGCATCGTTTGGGAGAATCGTCCAATGCACAAGGTGCTGCTCTACTACCGCTTCACGCCCATCGCCGATCCCGAGGCCGTGCGGCTCTGGCAGCACGCGCTCTGCGAGCAGCTCGGACTCACCGGGCGCATCCTCATCTCCCGCCACGGCATCAACGGCACGGTCGGTGGCGAGATGGATGCGTGCAAGCGGTACGCCAGGGCGACCCGGGAGTACTCGGGGTTCCGCGGCATGGACATCAAGTGGTCGGCGGGCACGGGCGCGGACTTCCCGCGGCTGAGCGTCAAGGTGCGCGACGAGATCGTCACCTTCGGCGCCGCGGACGAGATCGAGGTGGATGCCGCCGGCGTCGTCGGCGGCGGACGGCACCTCAAGCCGGGCGAGCTGCACGCGCTGGTGGAGGAGCGCGACGACGTGGTCTTCTTCGACGGCCGCAACCGCTTCGAGGCCGAGGTGGGCCGGTTCAAGGACGCGATCGTGCCCGACGTCGACACCACGCGCGACTTCGTCGAGCTGCTCGACTCGGGCGCCTACGACCACCTGAAGGACAAGCCGGTCGTCACCTACTGCACCGGCGGCGTGCGCTGCGAGGTGCTCTCCTCCCTGATGACGAAGCGCGGCTTCCAGGAGGTCTACCAGCTCGACGGCGGCATCGTCCGCTACGGCGAGAGCTTCGGCAACGCCGGGCTCTGGGAGGGCTCGCTGTACGTCTTCGACCAGCGCCAGACGGTCGACTTCGGCGCGGGGGCCGCGGTGCTCGGCAGCTGCGCGAGCTGCGGCGCACCGACGGGCGGCATGGGCAACTGCCGCCTCTGGTCGTGCCGCAAGCAGGTGCCCGTCTGCGACGCGTGCGAGCCCGCGTGCGCCGAGCACGTCGCGGCGGCCTGAGCGGCGCGAGCGCGCGGCCGCGGCGCGTCCGGGACTCCCGGCCGACGACGGCTACGCTGGCCGCATGGCCGACGGCGACATCCACATCCGACGCGCGACGCGCGATGACGCGGCCGTGCTGCAGCGGCTGATCAGCGCCCACCGGCACGCCGACGAGGATGACGAGAAGGTCGACCGCTACCGCGAGCGCCTGGACTCGCTGGTCGTGAACGACGCCCACCACATCGTGGTGGCGGAGGCCGACGGGCAGGTGCTCGGCTACGCGGCGGCGCAGGACTACGGCCCCGCTCCCCAGCGGGACTGGTCGATCGCCCGCATGCACGATCTGTGGGTGTCACCGGATGCGCGCGGCCGCGGCGCGGGCACCGCGCTGTTCCGTGCGGTGCAGCAGTGGGCCGAGCAGCAGACGCGCATCCGCGTGCTCGAGTGGCAGTCGCTCGAGGTGGCTGCCGACTTCTACCGGAAGCTCGGGCTCTCCGGCGAGCGCGTCGACGAGGCCGACCCGCGCGAGCTGTACGAGATCGAGGTGCACCTGCCGTCGCGCGACTGACGCGCGCGGCAGCGTTACTCCGGCTCGGCGACCTCGCCGACGGCGTCGAGCTGCCAGCGCGTCGAGCCGGACTCCAGCGAGACCGTGGTCACCGAGCAGTTCGGCAGGATCACGTCGGGCGCGAGCTCCGGCACGAGCTGGCGCAGCAGCGACGTGATGAAGCCGCCGTGCGAGACGATGAGCACCTCGGCGCGGTCCTCCCCGGGAATGGCGGCGGCGGCGCGGATGACCTGCTCGAGGGCGGCATCGGCGCGCACCACCGTCGCGTAGGCGTGCTCGGCCTGGCCGCTCGTGTCGAGCTTGGCGATGGTGTCGAACAGGCCGCGCCAGCCGACCTGCTCGCCGATGGTGCGCAGCGCGCTCAGCTCCCGGTCGACCTCGTAGCCGTGCTCGACGATGACCTCCTGCCAGACGTCCGACGCCAGTCGCTGCTCGTGCGAGCCGAAGTTCCACTCGCGCAGCAGCTCGGTGTACTCGATCGTCGGGCGCGGGTCCATCGCCGCCGCGATGCCCTCCGCGGTGGTGCGCGTGCGCGGCAGGTCGGAGCTCTGCACGATGTCGAAGCGCGCGCTCGCCAGCCTGCGCGCGACCGCGGCGATCTGCCGGTGGCCGAGCTCCGTGATCGGCGAATCCGACCAGCCCTGCATGAGGTGCCCGACGTTGAACTCCGTCTCCGCGTGGCGCACGATGCGCAGCCGCAGCGCGCGGCCGGATGCGAGCGCCGCGAGCTCGGCCGGGAGGTACTGGTGCTTCTCGGTCATCGGTTCCCCATCTTGTCGAGCATGTCGTTGTAGGCGCTCAGCTGCGCGCCGCCGTCACGATCGGCGGCGCGGTCGATGCGCGTGCGCTCCTGCTTGTCGCTGCGCGCCCACATCACGGAGGTGATGATCGCGAGGATCACGGTCGGGACCTCGCCGATCGACCAGGCGATGCCGCCGCCCTCCTGCTGATCCTGCAGCGCGTCGATGCCGTTGCCCATCGCGCCGAACCAGTCGGCGAGCAGCAGCGCCTCGCCGGTCATGAGGGTCAGCCCGAAGAAGGCGTGGAAGACCATGGTGCCGATCAGCAGCACCAGCCGCAGGGCGAAGGGAGGCCTGGCGGGGGCGGGGTCGATGCCGATGATCGCCTGCACGAAGAGGTAGCCGGCGCCGACGAAGTGCAGCACCATCCAGATGTGCCCGAGGTGGTCGTGCATCGCCCACTCGAAGATGGGCGTGTAGTAGAAGATCCAGAGGCTGAGCACGAAGATCGCGGCGGCGACGATCGGATGCCCCACCACCTGCATGTAGCGCGAGTGCACGATCGCGAGCAGCCACTCGCGGCCGCCGCGGCTGCCGTCGCGACGCTTGGCGATCGTGCGCAGCGCGAGCGTGATGGGCGCGCCGGGCACGAGCAGCACCGGCACCGCCATGCCCAGCAGCATGTGCACGAGCATGTGGAGTGAGAACTGGAACTCCTGATAGACGTTCAGCGCGCCGGACGTGCACCACCACAGCAGCAGCACGCCTGCCGTCCACGACACCGTGCGCAGCGCCGGCCAGCGATCGCCGCGCTTGGTGAGGCGGCGCACGGCCGCGAGGTAGAAGAACAGCAGCAGCGCGGCGATCACCGTCCACAGCGGGTCGAGCGCCCACTCGGTGAACAGTCGCCCGACGTCGAACGGCGGCGGCAGCGGCTTGCCCGTCAGGATCTCGGCAGGGGTCGCCTCGAGGCCCGGCGGCGTCTCCGGCACCGGCGTCGGGGTGCGGGCGAGCCCGGCCGCGACGCCGGCGGTGACGCCCATCACCACGAGCTCGAGCCCGAGGATCGCGGCGATCGCCCTGCCGCCCACGCGCTCGCCGAGCGTCTGCACCGGGGTGAGCAGCCGCATCCGCTGCCAGGCTCCGAAGCCGCCGAGCACGAGCAGCAGCACCGCCTTCGCGATCGTGAGGATGCCGTAGTCGCTGAACCAGTCGCCCTCCATGCGCACCCACGCGGAGGCGACGCCGGTGAAGGCGACCACCCCGAAGCTCGCCATGGCGAGGCTCGAGTAGCGCAGCAGCACGTCGCCGTAGGCGACGTCCGGAGCGGATGCTGCGCCGGTGGCACCGGCAGTGTCGGTCGCGGCGCCGCGGCCACGGCCGGCGAGCAGCAGCCCGAGGTGCAGGACGCCGCCGAGCCAGATCGAGACGAAGATCAGGTGCAGCAGCAGCGCGGAGACCGCGACGTCATGGCCGGCGGTACCGCCCGCGTGACCGCCGGAGGCGATGAACCAGAACGGCACCAGCCAGGCGACGGCGGTGAAGGCGGCGGCCACCGGGCCCCGCGCGACGAGCAGCACGACCGTGAGCACGGCGAGCGACAGCAGCGTCGCCAGCAGCAGGCGACCGGTCTCGATCTCGGTGAAGAAGAGCTGCAGCAGATCGCCGAACTCGTTGGTGGCGGTGACCGGGTTCGACACCAGGGTGCGGAAGCTGCCCCATGCGATGAACCCCTGCGCCACGGCGGCGATGCCGGTGGTCGCCGCGGCGATGTCGAGGGTGCGGTGCCAGTCGCGGCTGCCGGGCCGGAGCGCGAAGCATGCCAGCACGAGACCGCCGAATGCGGCGGCGATCGCGATGTTGCGCAGCATGCTGGCGATCGGGATGCCGTAGCGCACCGCGGGACCGGGATCCTCGATCGCGAGCTCGGCCGCGCCGCCACCGAACTCGAGCGCCGCCCAGAGCGCAGCCAGCCCCGCGAGGATCGCGAGTGCCGGGGCGAGGAGACGGAGGCGCTGCACCCACTCAGGGTAGTCGCCGCCCCTATGACCGCCGCCCGCCGGCTGGTCGAGGAGCGCCCGCCGCCCGCCAGTTGCCGCCGGCTGGTCGAGGAGCGCCCGCCGCCCGCTGGTCGAGGAGCGCCCGGCCGCAGGCCGCGCGCTTCACGAGACCGAGGGCGGCAGCCTGCGCAGGACGCAGGCTCACTCGCGCGCTGCTGGCTCCCCAGCCGGGGGCTCCGCTGCCGGCACCGTCTGCTCACGCAGGAAGTACGCGCCCAGCGCGCCGGCGAGACCCGCGAACACCACCACCGAGTAGATGGCCAGGCCGAGCCGCACGAACTTGGCGAACGGGTCGCCGGCGGTGATGCCGGAGCCCGTGATGGTGGCGATCGCCGCCTCGAAGAGGGCGGTCGTGAAGTCGTCGTGCGACTCCATCGCGTACAGCAGCTGGCCGGAGGCGAGGATGACGACGAGCGTCACGGCGGCCAGCCAGCCGATGCGGCTCGAGAGCAGGCGGCCCGCCGAGCGCGAGCCGCGCACCCCTGCCGAGAGGATGCCGCCCACGCGGGCGAACCGCGCGATCCGCAGCATCCGCACGGCCTGCAGCGCGCGGAAGAAGCGCAGGAACGGGATCGCGAGGAACAGCAGCTGCCACCAGTTGCGCCGCCAGAACGCGGCCTGGAACCGCGCGACCCATGCGCGCAGCACGAACTCGGCGACGAAGCATGCCCAGAGCACCCACCCCGCGACGCTCAGCAGCCTCGCCCAGCCTGGCTCGTCGACGAGCAGCTGGCCGAGCACGACGAAGAGGAACAGCACGCCCAGGTAGCCCATCGGGCGATCGAGCCGCGCGGCGAGCGCCTCGGCGGCGACGAGCTGGTCGGGCATCGAACGACGGGCACCGTTCTCGTTGCGTGCATGCATTCCGCCTCCTTGCGTGGCTGACCGTCGCCCTACTCAGAGAAGCGCCGGAACGCACGAGGGGCTCCGCCGTCGTGGCGGAGCCCCTCGTGTGCTGTGTGGTGCAGTGCTTACTTGACGGCTGCCTTGAGCTTCGAGCCAGCGGTCAGCTTGACGCGGTGGCCAGCAGCGATCTGGATCTCTTCGCCCGTCTGCGGGTTGCGGCCCGTGCGAGCCGACGTCTCGGTGCGCTCGGCGCTGAAGAAGCCGGGGATCGAGACCTTGTCGCCGGCGGCGACGGCCGTCGAGACCTCGTCGAAGAGCGCGTCGAGCACGGCGCTGACCTTTGCCTGCGACAGGTCGGTGGACGCAGCGATCTTCGATGCGAGGGTGGTCTTGTTGATGGTCTCAGCCATGGTGTCCTCCTGGTGGTGGCATGTCCGTCCCGCCTAGGGGCGGGCATTCGCCGGGCCCTGGTGGGGCTCCGACCACCCCCGAACGTAGCCGCGAGGCCCTGATTCCTCCGGAGAAACACGGCGACACGCCGCGATTTCCGCGTCTTTTCGCGGTTTGCGAACGCTTTTGGGGGACAGATCGGCCCTCAGGGGCGCGAGATGGCGACCCCGGCTGCCAGCCTGCGGGCGCGCAGACGCGACGCCGTGGCGGCTCTGCGCCGCTCGAAGTACGGCAGGAAGATGCCGATGAGCGGCCCCACGCCGAAGGCGAAGATGAGCGTGCCGAGCCCCACCGGGCCACCCAGCAGCCAGCCGACCAGCAGTGCACTGCCCTCGATGAGGGTGCGCACGATCCAGATGCGCCACCCGGTGATGCGCACGAGGCCGGTCATCAGGCCATCGCGCGGACCGGGTCCGAGCTGCGGCGCGATGTAGATGCCGGTGGCGATCGACAGCAGCAGGATGCTGCCGGCGAGCATCGCGATCTGCCCCCACAGTTCCGTCGGGCTGGGGATGAGCCACAGCCCGAGGTCGGCGGCCGGCCCGACGAGCACCGCGTTCAGCAGCGTGCCGATGCCCGGGCGCTGCCGCAGCGGGATCCACAGCAGCAGCACGAGGCCCGACACCACGACGGTCGCGGCGCCGTAGCTCATCGGCAGGTGGTTCGCGATGCCGAGCGACAGCACATCCCAGGGGCCCACCCCGAGCAGCGCCCGCACCAGCAGCGCGAGCGAGATGCCGTAGAGGAACAGGCCGACCATCAGCTGCGCGACCCGGGCGACGGTGTCGGCGGGCCCGAGCGAGTCGATCGGGAGGAGCAGGTGGCGGATGCGGTGCACGGCTCCATTCCATCGCGTCCGGCGAACCGCCGGGCGGACCACTGCTGCAGAAGTGGCTCGCGCATCCCGGTCCACTCTCGGGCACCATGGGTGCATGGCATCCCGGCTCGGCACCCACCTGGGTGAATGGCAGGCGACGACGCACCTCGCGCAGTCGCTCGCCGACCGCATCCGCATGCTGCTGCTCGACGGGCGGATCACCGTCGGCGAGCGGCTGCCGAGCGAGCGCGCCCTCGCCGCCGAGCTGGGTCGCTCGCGCGCGACGATCGCGCGCGCCTACGAGCTGCTCGAGTCGAGGGGCTACGTCGCCCGCACGCACGGCTCCGGCACCCGCGCCGCGCTGCCGGCCCAGCGCATCCACCGACCCGCCGCCGCCGATGACGACACGATCGACTTCACCATCGCCTCGGTCGGCTCCACCCCCGGCCTGCATGCCGCCACGGTGCGGGCGCTCGACCGGGTCGCTGGGCTGCTGGGCACGCCCGGCTACTCGCTCGACGGCCTGCCAGAGCTGCGCGCCCGCATCGCCGCGCGCTACGCGGAGCGTGGGCTGCCGACCGATCCGGAGCAGATCGTCGTGACGAGCGGCGCCATGCATGCGCTGACGCTCGTGCTCGCCGCATTCGGCGAGCGCGGTCGCGCCGCGCTGGTCGAGCAGCCGTCGTTCCCGCATGCGCTCGAGGCGCTGCGACGCACCGGCCATCGGCTGGTGCCGACCCCGGTGGGGCCGGAGGGGCGCGACGGCGACGGCGGGTGGGATGCGGCGCACCTGATCGAGACGCTGCGCACGCAGCGGCCGGCGCTCGCCTACCTGATCGCCGACTTCCACAACCCGACCGGGGCGACGATGCCGGAGCTCGAGCGGGCCAGGCTCGCCGCGGTCGCGCGCGCCACCGACACGCTGCTGATCGTCGATGAGACCTGCGCCGAGCTCGACATCGATCGCGGCTGGACGCCGCGACCGTTCGCGGCGCACGGGCCCGCCATCCTGCTCGGCTCGATGTCGAAGATCGCCTGGGGCGGCATGCGGATCGGCTGGATCCGTGCCGCGAGCGCGGTGCAGACAGCCCAGCTGCTCGCGGCGCGTCCCTCGATCGACCTCGGCACCGCGGTGCTGGAGCAGTGCATCGCGATCGAGCTGCTCGACGACATGGAGCCGCTGCTCGCGCGGGCACGCGAGCGCCTCGCCGCCGGGCGCACCGCGGTCGCCGACGGCGTCGCGGCGCACCTGCCCGGCGTCACCATGCCGCGCGTGCCGGGCGGGCTCGCCGCCTGGGTCGACCTGGGCGGTCCGTGGTCGACCGCGCTCTCGCTGGGCGCGCGCGACCGCGGCCTGCTGCTGCCGCCCGGACCCCGCTTCGCGCCCTCCGGCGTGCTCGACCGCTTCGCGCGCATCCCGATCACCTGGGAGCCGGATCGCACCGCCGCCGCGATGGCGCGGCTGGGCGACGCGTGGCGCGCGCTGCATGCCGGCGAGCTGCCCGACACGACCAGACTGGCCTCGGCCGCCGTCGTCTGAGCCTTGACGGACGCCCGCATCCACGGTTGCGTGATCGGCATGGCTGTCATCGGCTTCCACGCCTCCCACGAGCAGATCCCCCCGAGCGCGCTCCTCGAGCACGTGCAGCACGCCGAGCGGGCCGGCTTCCACGCGGCGATGTGCTCCGACCACATCGCGCCCTGGAGCCTGCGGCAGGGCCACAGCGGCCACAGCTGGGCCTGGCTGGGCGCCGCGCTCGCATCCACCTCGCTCTCGTTCGGCGTCGTGACCGCTCCCGGTCAGCGCGCGCATCCGGCGGTGGTCGCGCAGGCGATCGCCTCGCTCGGCGAGATGTTCCCCGGCCGGTTCTGGGCGGCGCTCGGCTCCGGAGAGAACGTCAACGAGCACATCACCGGCGAGCCGTGGCCCGAGAAGGCGGTGCGCGAGCGCCGCCTGGTCGAGAGCGTGGTCGCGATGCGGCGGCTGCTCGACGGGCAGGAGGTGACGCATGCCGGCGAGGTCGTCCTCGACCGGGCGCGCGTGTGGTCGCTGCCGGCGCAGACGCCGCCGCTCATGGCCGCGGCGGTCTCTCCCGAGGCGGCCGCGTCGCATGCCGCGTGGGCCGAGGGGCTCATCACCGTGGCGGCGGATGCCGCGACGCTGCGCGACGTGCGCTCGGCCTACCGCGACGCGGGCGGCGTCGGGCCGGTCTCGGCGCAGCTGCACCTGTCGTGGGCGCCGGACGAGGCTGAGGCGACGGCGATCGCCCTCGACCAGTGGGCGTTCGGCACGCTCGGCCCGCCCGAGTCGTGGGAGCTCGCCACCCCGGAGGAGTTCGATCGCCGCAGCGCGGGCGCCGACGAGCAGGCGATCCGCGACGCCGTGACGATCTCGCGCGACCTGTCCGTGCACGAGGCGCGGATCGCCGAGATCATCGACGCCGGCTACGACCGCGTCTACCTGCACCACGTCGGGCAGGAGCAGACGGCCTTCATCGAGGCGTTCGGCGAGCACGTGCTGCCGACCTTCCCCGCAGGCAGCGGCAGCGCCGCATGAGCCCGCGGCCGATCGAGTCCGCCGACCTCTGGTGGCGCAACGCGGTCTACTACTGCCTCGACATCCAGGTCTTCCAGGATTCCGACGGCGACGGCAGCGGCGACATCCAGGGCCTGATCTCGCGCATCCGCTCGCTCGCCGACCTGGGCGTGACGTGCCTGTGGCTCATGCCCTTCTTCCCGACCGCCGACCGCGACGACGGCTACGACATCACCGACTTCTTCGCCGTCGACCCGCGGCTGGGCACGCTCGGCGACCTGGTGGAGCTCGTGCGCGTCGCCCGGGCGCACGGCATGCGCGTGATCGTCGACTTCGTCATGAACCACACCTCCGCCGAGCACCCGTGGTTCACGGACTCGCGCTCGTCGAGGGACGCGACGCGGCGCGATTGGTACGTGTGGCGCGACGCGCCGCCGCCGAACCCCGACCCGCCCGTCTTCCCCGGCCAGGAGGACTCCACCTGGACGAGGGATGCGCGCACGGGCCAGTACTACCTGCACCACTTCCGCGCCCATCAGCCCGATCTGAACATCGCGCACCCGCGCGTGCGGGAGCAGATCGAGCGCAACCTCGGGCTCTGGCTGGAGCTGGGGGTGTCCGGCTTCCGCATCGACGCCGTGCCCTACCTCTTCAGCGACACCGACGCGCACTCGACCGAGGCGATCGGGCAGGAGTACGGCGGCTCCGAGCACCTGCGCCGGCTGCAGCAGTTCATCGCCCACCGCAACGGCGAGGCGATGCTGCTGGGCGAGGTCAACCTGCCGCACGAGCAGCAGCTGGACTGGTTCGCGGCAGACGGCGCGGCGGCGGGCCTGCAGGTGCAGTTCGACTTCGTGACCATGCAGCGGCTCTTCCTCTCGCTCGCCCGCAAGGATGCGCATCCGGTCGCATCGGCGCTGCGCGATCGGCCGGTGCTGCCGCCGTCGGCGCAGTGGGCGAACTTCGTGCGCAACCACGACGAGCTGACGCTCGACAAGCTCGCCCCCGACGAGCTCGAGGAGGTCTTCGAGGCATTCGCGCCCGACCCGGGGATGCGGCTGTACGGCCGCGGCATCCGGCGTCGGCTGCCGACGATGCTCGGGGATGCGCGCGCGGTGCGCATGGTCTACACGCTGCTGTTCTCGCTGCCGGGCGTGCCGGTGCTGTTCTACGGCGAGGAGATCGGCATGGGCGAGCAGCTGGAGATCGAGGGTCGCTACGCCGTGCGCACGCCCATGCAGTGGGAGCCCGACGGCTCGGCCGGCTTCTCGTCGGCGCCGCGCGGCCGGTGGACGCGCCCGCTGCCCGACGGCGAGTTCGGGCCCGACCGCGTCAACGTCGCCGACCAGCGGCGCGATCCGTCGTCGCTGTGGCGGCACATGCAGCGACTCACCGCGATGTACCGCGACGCCCCGGAGCTCGCCTGGTCGACGATCGAGGTGATCGGCGTGCGGCGCAAGGCTGTGCTCGCGCACGTCTGCCGCACGGACGAGTGGGCGATGCTCGCGCTCCACAACCTCGGTGACGGGCGCGAGCGGGTGCGCCTCGAGGTGCGGTCGGCATCCGGTCCGGTGACGCTCACCGACCGCTTCGACGACTCGTCGATGACGATCGACGGCACGCTCGAGCTCGAGCTGGACCCCTACGGATGGCGCTGGCTGCAGATGAGGCCCGCCGACGCGACGATCCGGCGGCAGTAGGCGCAGGGCGCCCCGCGCACGACGAAGCCCCCAACCTCGCGGTCGGGGGCTTCGTGCGAATCAGGTGCTTACCAGCTCGACTTGGTCACGCCGGGCAGCTGGCCCGCGTGTGCCATGTCACGGAACCGCACACGCGAGATGCCGTACGCGCCGACGTGGCCGCGGGGGCGGCCATCGATGGCGTCGCGCTTGCGCACGCGGACCGGCGATGCGTTGCGGGGAAGCTTCTGCAGGCCGAGACGAGCGGCCTCGCGCTCCTCGTCCGTGCTCTTGGGGTCGACGAGGGCCTTCTTCAGCGCCGCACGCTTCTCGGCGTAGCGGGCCACGATGACCTTTCGCTGCTCGTTCTTCGCGATCATGCTCTTCTTGGCCATTTATCGCTCCTCTCGGAACTCGACGTGCTGACGCACGATGGGGTCGTACTTCTTCAGCACAAGTCGGTCGGGGTTGTTGCGACGGTTCTTCTTCGTCACGTAGGTGTAGCCGGTGCCCGCAGTCGAGCGGAGCTTGATGATCGGACGGACGTCCTGCGACTTCTTCGCCATCAGAGCTTCACCCCCCGAGCCTGCATGTCACGGACGACAGCCTCGATGCCACGGGCGTCGATGACCTTCATGCCCTTGACCGAGACGTTGATCTTGATCGAGCGCTTGAGCGACGGGACGAAATAGGTCTTGCGCTGCACGTTCGGGTCGAAGCGTCGCTTCGTGCGCCTGTGCGAGTGCGAGATGTTGTGCCCGAAGCCGGGGATGGCTCCGGTCACCTGGCATACGGCTGCCATGGTGCCTCCAAATGGGTACCGCAGGTTTTTCAGGCCTGCCCAAGATCACTTGCCTGCCCACGCCACTGCCGTGCCCTTGCGGGCGCTGGAGGGGGCGTGTGCTGCGCGGCCGAGGCCGCACCAAGGGTCTATCGTACGGCACAGCACGAGCGTTCGGCAATACCAAGTTCCTGTCGCGCGCGCAGGCCTCAGCGCCGCGCGGCGCAGTCGGCGCACAGTCCGAAGATGTCGACCACGTGCTCCGGCTCGACGAAGCCGTGCGCCGCCGCGACCTCACCGGCCCATCGCTCGACCGTGGCGGCCTCGAGCTCGACGGTGCGCCCGCAGCTGCGACAGATGAGGTGATGGTGGTGGGTGGGTGTGCAGGCGCGGTAGAGCACCTCGCCGCCGGACTGCAGCGCATCCGCCTCGCCATCCTCCGCGAGCGCCGCGAGCGCGCGATAGACGGTGGCGAGACCGACGCTGGAGCCGTCGCTGCGCAGCGCCTGGTGCAGCGCCTGAGCCGAGACGAACTCGTCGCTGGCCGCGAGCGCGTCACGCACGGCCTCGCGCTGCCGGGTGGCGCGGCGCGGCGTCGCATCGGGTGCGGTCGACGGATCGGGTGCGGTCACGGGGTCCTCGCTTCGACGGTGGCGGGCGCTGGGGCGGGGCGGGGGCGCGGGCGCGGCTGCGCTTGGGCCGGCCTGCCCGGCCGCCGACCCCGCCGTGCGCTCACGGCCCATGCAGCACCGTAGGCGACCGCGGCGACGAGCGCGATGGCGCCGCCCGCGGCGAGGTCGAGGGCACGGGACGCCAGCAGCCCCAGCACGCCGGAGCCGATGGCGATCGCCGGGGCGAGCAGGAGCATCCACCGCCAGTCCTTGACGAGCAGCCGCGCTGCGGCAGCGGGGGCCACGATCAGCGCCACGCCCAGGATCGCGCCGACCACCGGCATGATGGCGACGACGGTGCCGGCGATGACCGCGAGCGACAGCACCTCCGGCACCCACGGGCGCATGCCGGCCCGTCGGTAGCCGGCCTCGTCGACGCTCGAGAAGAGCAGGTGCCCGCCGAATGCCGCCCACACCGCGAGCGCCGCAGTGAGCACCGCGCCGGTGAGCCAGAGGTCGGCGGGCGTGACGGCCAGCACCTGGCCCACCAGGAACGACTCGACATCGATCGCGACCGGCGCGACCGACTGCAGGAACGCACCCAGCGCGAAGCCCGCCGTGAGCATGACGCCGGAGGCCACCGCCGGTCCCTGGGAGCGGATGCGGCCGATGCCGACCGCGATGCCGATGAGCCCGAGGGCCGCGACCGCCGCGCCCAGCGGGATCGAGCCGCCGAGGATCGCGGCGGTGACGGCGCCCGGGAAGGTCGCGTGGGTGAGCGACATGGTGAAGAAGGCGCGCTCGCGCAGCACCACCAGCACGCCCACGACACCCGCGAGCGCGCCGGCGAGGATCACCTCGAGCATGGCGAGCTGGAAGAAGTCGAGGGGCGCGGGTGCCATCAGCGCACATCCGCCGCGGTCTGCGCGTCGCTGTGCGCCGCGCGCCCGCGCAGCGCTCCGACGGCGAGCGCCACCAGGTATGCCGCGATCATGGTGAGCGCGACGGTCGCGCCCGGGGCAGCATCCAGTCCCAGCATGGCCAGCTGCACCACCACCCAGAGCCCGAGCCAGCCGGTGACCGCGCCGAACAGCACGGCGATCGCGATCGCGGCACGCAGCGACCGGGTCATGGCGCGAGCCGCGGCGGCCGGCACGATGACGACGGCGAGCGCGAGCAGCGTGCCGACGGAGGCGGATGCCGCGACCACCACCAGTGCGATCGCGATGGTGCCGACGATCTCCAGCGCCAGCACGGGCAGCCCCGCGCGGCGCGCGCCGGCGGCGTCGAACGCGGCGAAGAGCTGCTGCCGCCCGGTGCCGACGATCAGGCCGACAGCGAGCGCGATGAGCCCCAGCGCGACAGCGAGGTCGGCAGTGGTGATCGTCAGCAGCCGGCCGAAGAAGAAGTCGGAGATGCTGCCGGCGCTGTCGCGCGAGAGCGACACGAGCACGACGCCGAAGGAGAAGAAGGTGGTGAGCACGATGGCGACGGCGCTGTCGCGCGGCTGTCCGCGACGGGAGAGGAGCGCGAGCACGACGGCGGCGGCGAGCGCGGCACCGATCGCGCCGGGCAGCAGGCCCGCGGTGCCGCCCAGTGCGGCACCGATGGCGAGACCGGGGAAGACCGCGTGCGTGAGCCCGTCGGTGGAGAACTCGAATCGGCGCAGGTGCACGAGCACGCCCACGGTGCCGGCGGCGATGCCGAGGGCGATCAGCAGCACCAACGGCCGCGCGAGGTACGGCGCCGAGAAGGGCGAGAACGGGTCGACGAGGCCGGCGAGCGCCATCATCGGCCGGCGCGCTCGACCGGCTGATCGTCGGCGAGCGGATCGTCGGCGAGCGGGTGCTCGTCGGCGAGCGGGTGGTGGTGCACGGCATGCTCGCTGGCGTGGTGCTCGATGGTGGCGAGCGTGTGACCGTCGATCTCCATCACGTGGCTGGCGAAGGCCGCCTCGACCTGTTCGAGCGTGAGCACGCAGTCGGTGTCGTCGAACGCGATCTGGCGCTGGTTCACGAGCAGGGTGCGGTCGCAGACGGCGCGCGCCAGGTCGAGGTCGTGCGTGGTGATGAGCAGCGCGACGCCGCGCGCCTTGAGCGCCTCGATGGTGTCGATGAGCGCGTCGCGCGCCGCGCGGTCGAGGCCGTTGAACGGCTCGTCGAGCAGCAGCAGCCGCGGCTCGCTCGCGAGCGCCCTGGCGAGCAGTCCTCGCTGGCGCTGCCCCCCGGAGAGGTCGCCGAAGCGGGCGCCGCGGCGATGCACGAGCCCGACCGTCTCGATCGCGTCCGCCACGATGCGGCGGTCCGCGCCGCGCGGCCAGCGCAGGCCGAGTCGCGGGGTGCGGCCCATCGCGACGACCTGCTCGAGCGTGACCGGGAATCCGGGGTCGATCTCGTGCGACTGCGGCAGCGTGCCGATCTCCCCGCGGCCGGTCGGCACGCGGAAGCGTCGGGCGTCGTGCTGCGCGAGCCCGAGGATGCCCGCGAGCAGCGTCGACTTCCCGGCGCCGTTGGGGCCGATCAGGGCGACCGCCTCCCCCGCGCGCACCGAGAAGGAGATGTCGGTCAGCACGGGAGGGCCGCCGTAGCCGAAGGACGCGTCCTCTATCTCGACGACCACCTCCGGCTGCGTACTCATGTCAGCGATTCTGGCACCGTCAGCGGCTCGGCGCCCCACGCGGTCACCATCGCGGTGGTGTTGTGGATCTGCGCGCCGATGTAGGTGCCGGTCTCGCTGCCCTCAGCACCGAGCGCGTCGGCGGCGAGCGCATCCTCACCCTGCCGCAGCTCGACCCCCGCCTCGCGGGCGATGGTGGCGGCGAGCTGCGGGTCGATCGCGTTCTCGCTGAAGACCACGCGCGTGCCCGTGGCGCGGATCTCGGCCACGAGCTCGTCGATGTGGGCGGCACTGGCGTCGGCGCTGTCGTCGAGGCTCGGCAGCACCGTGCCGACCACCTGCACGTCGAACGCGCGCTCCAGGTAGCCGAAGGTGTCGTGCGTCGTGACGATGCGGCGCTCGTCGACCGGCGCCTGCTCGATCGAGGCGCGCATCCACTCGTCCAGCGCTGCCAGCTGCTCGAGGTAGGCGGCCGCGGATGCGGCGATGTCGGCCTCGGGGTCGGCAGCGACGACCGCATCGCGGATGGCCTCCGCCTGCACGATCACGTTGGCCGGATCGGTCCACACGTGCGGGTCGAACTCGCCGTGGTCGTGGCCCTCGTGGTCGGCATCCTCGGTGGCCTCGTCGGCGTGGGCCTCGTCGTCGGCATGGGCGTCGTCGTCGTGGTCGTGGCCCTCGTGCGGGTCGTCCTCCGCGGCGATGAGGTCGAGGTCTGCCGAGGTGTCGACGGTCGTGCCGTCGAAGCCCGAGGCCTCGACCGTGCTGTCGAGCCAGGTCTCGAGGCCCGCGCCGTTGATGACCAGCAGATCGGCAGCCGCGAGCGCTTCCAGTGCCGTGGGTCCGGGATCGAAGGTGTGCGCGGACCCGCCCGGCTGCAGCAGGCTCGTGACCTCCGCGGCATCACCCACCAGCTCGCGCGTGACATCGGCGAGCTGCGTGGTGGTGGTGACGATCCGCAGTCCGTCGCCCGTGGCTTCCGAGGCGCCGTCCTGGGTGACCGGGCCCGCGCATCCGGCGACCGCGAGCGAGATGGCGCCGACGACGCCGAGGGCGGGGAGCATCCGCATGATGAGCATTCCGTTTCCGGCACGGCGACCTGCCGTACAGGACAACGCTAGACGCTATTGAGAACGATTGTCAATCTCGCTGCGCGGTGCCTGGGACTCCGCAACGGCCCGGCGTAGGCTCGACGGCATGGCGACCACTCCCATCGGCACTCGGCAGTCGGCGATCATCGCCGCGCTCGGCTCGCGACCCGCGATCGACCCTCCCGCAGAGCTCGAGCGCCGCATCCGCTTCCTCGCCGACTATCTGCGGGCGAGCGGCGCGAGCGGCTTCGTGCTCGGCGTCTCCGGCGGTCAGGACTCCACCCTCGCGGGCCGCATGGCGCAGCTCGCCGTCGAGCGGGTGCGGGAAGCGGGCGGCAACGCCGTCTTCATCGCGGCCCGCCTGCCCTACGGCGTGCAGCACGACGAGGCGGATGCGCAGCTCGCGCTCGAGTTCATCCGCGCCGATCGCGAGGTGACGGTCGACATCAAGCCGGGCGTGGATGCGCTGGAGGCCTCGGTGGAGGCCGCGATCGGCGAGGTCACCGACTATCACAAGGGCAACGTGAAGGCGCGGGCGCGCATGGTCGCCCAGTACACGATCGGCGGCCAGCTCGGCCTGCTCGTCATCGGCACCGACCACGCGGCAGAGGCGGTCACCGGCTTCTTCACGAAGCACGGCGACGGCGCGGCCGACCTGCTGCCGCTCGCCGGGCTGACCAAGGGCCAGGGCAAGGAGCTGCTGCGGCTGCTCGAGGCCGATGAGCGGCTGTGGCAGAAGGTGCCGACCGCCGACCTGCTGGACGACCGACCGGGGCAGACCGACGAGGCCGAGCTCGGCATCTCGTACGAGCAGATCGACGCGTTCCTGCGCGGGGAGCCGGTCGACGACGCGGTCGCGCAGCAGATCATCGCGAGGTTCGACGGCAGCGAGCACAAGCGCCAGCAGCCCCCCGGCCCCGCCGACGTGTGGTGGCGCCCGGCGACCGACCCGAGCGCCGAGTAGCCGCGCCCCCGGCCGCGGGCAGCCGCGCCCTCCGCGCCCGCGCCGACCACGGCATCCGTCGAGCTTCCCGAAACCGAACGGTTGCGCTCGAAACCGCCCGATCCGGGGAAGCTCGCGCTCGGGCGGGTTGGCGAGCTTCCCGAAAGCGGGCGGTTCGCCGCGGAACCGCTCGGTTCGGGGAAGCTCGGCCGGGGTCGGCCGGGGTCGGCCGGGGTCGGACGGGGTCGGCCTGGGTCGGGTGGGGGTGGCCCGTCAGTCGAGCAGGAGCGCGGGCTCCTCGAGGATCGAGGCGACGTCGGCCACGAAGCGGCTGATGACGTCGCCGTCGATCGCGCGGTGGTCGAACGAGCCGCCGACGGTCGTCACCCAGCGCGGGCGCACCTCGCCGTCCACCACCCACGGCTTCTGGCGGATCGTGCCGAGCGCGATGATGCCCGTCTCCCCGGCGTTCAGGATGGGCGTGCCGGTGTCCATGCCGAAGACGCCGATGTTCGTGATCGTGAACGTGCCGTGCTGCAGCTGCGCCGGCTGCGTGCGGCCCTCGCGCGCGGTCGTCGTCAGCTCCTGCAGCGCCACCGCGAGCTCCCGCAGCGACATGTCCTGCGCGTCCTTCACGTTCGGCACCAGCAGGCCGCGCGGCGTCGCCGCGGCGATGCCGAGGTTCACGTAGTGGTGCACCACCAGCTCGTCGCCCGTGAACGTCGAGTTCACCTGCGGCGAGCGCCGGATCGCCCACAGGATCGCCTTCGCCATCACCAGCAGCGGCGACACCTTCACGTCGGCGAAGTCACTCGAGGCCTTCAACCGCTTGACGAACTCCATCGTGCGGCTGGCATCGACGTCGGTGAACACCGACACGTGCGGCGCCGTGAATGCCGAGTCGACCATGCCCTGCGCGATCACCTTGCGCACGCCCTTCACGGGGATGCGCTCCTCGCGCCCGCCCGACCACTCGGGCGCGTCGAGGTTGCGGAACACGGTCGCCTGCTTCGCCGCCTGCACGACGTCGTCGCGCGTCACCTCGCCGGCGAGACCGGAGCCCTCGACGGTCGCGAGATCGACGCCCAGATCCTTCGCGAGCTTGCGGGTGGGCGGCTTCGCGATCACGGGTGATGCGGATGCCGCGGGCACCGAGGCGGGCCGCACCGGCTGCGTGGGCGCGGGCACCGACCGCACGGTGCTCGGCTTCCGCCGGCGGGTCTCCGCGCCGCCGCGCACGCCGTAGCCGACCAGCACGGCGCCGCCGTCCTCATCCTCGGTGACGGTGGCGGCGGTGTCCTGCGCCGACTCCACCGCATCCACATCCCCGCCGGAGACGCGGATGATGGGCGAGCCGACCTCGACAGTCTGCCCCTCCTCGACCAACAGCGCCTCGACGGTGCCCTCGAACGGGCTCGGGAGCTCGACGAGCGACTTGGCCGTCTCGACCTCCAGCAGCACGTCGTTGACGTGCACGGTGTCGCCGGGCTTCACCCGCCAGGTGACGATCTCGGCCTCGGTCAGGCCCTCGCCCGGATCGGGCAGTCGGAACTCCTGCATGTCAGTCCTTCCGTCAGTAGGCCATGGCGCGGTCGACCGCATCGAGCACGCGGTCGGCGTCAGGCAGGTAGATGTCTTCGAGCTGCGCGGGCGGGAAAGGGGTGTCGAAGCCCGACACCCGCAGCACCGGCGCCTCGAGCGAGTAGAAGGCGCGCTCGGCGATCGTCGCCGCGAGCTCGCTGCCGACCGAGACGTGACCCGGCGCCTCCTGCGCGACGACCACGCGCCCGGTGCGGCGAGCGGAGGCGATGAGCGTCTCCCAGTCGACGGGCGAGAGCGATCGCAGGTCGACGACCTCGCACGAGGTGCCCTCCCGCTCGGCGATCTGCGCCGCCTGCAGCAGCACGTGCACCATCGCGCCGTGGCCGATGAGCGTGACGTCCGTGCCGGGGTGCGCGATGACCGCGCGGTGCAGGTCGACCGCGGGCGCGTCCAGCACCTCGCCCTTCGACCAGTACTTCGACTTCGGCTCCATGAAGATCACCGGGTCGTCGCTCTCGATCGCCTGCCGCAGCATCCAGTGCGCGTCGTTGGCGGTCGATGGGCTGACCACCCGCAGGCCGGCGGTGTGCGCGAAGTACGCCTCGGGGCTCTCCTGGTGGTGCTCGACGGCACCGATGTGGCCGCCATAGGGGATGCGGATGACCATCGGCATGCGCACCGCACCGCGGTGGCGAGCGGTCATCTTCGCCAGCTGCGACACGATCTGGTCGAAGCCCGGGTAGACGAAGCCATCGAACTGGATCTCGATCACCGGCCGGTAGCCGCGCATCGCGAGACCGATCGCGGTGCCGATGATGCCCGACTCGGCGAGCGGGGTGTCGAGCACGCGCGACTCGCCGAACTCGGCGTGCAGCCCGTCGGTGACGCGGAAGACGCCGCCCAGCGGGCCGATGTCCTCGCCCATGAGCAGCACCTTCTCGTCGGCGCGCATCGCCTCGCGCAGCGCCGAGTTCAACGCCTTGGCGATCGGCATGGTGGTGGAAACCGCGGCCCCGGTCATGCGTCGCTCCCGAAGCCGGCCTCGAACTCGGCCAGCTGCCGCTTCTGCTCGGTCATGAGCGGATGCGGGTCGGCGTAGACGAAGTCGAAGATGTCATCGCTCGCGGCCTCGCCCGCGGCGAGCGCCTCGCGGCGCATGTCGGCGGCGAGGTCGGCCGCCTCCTGCTCCTGCTCTGCGAGCACCGCGTCGGCGACGCCGAGCGTGCGCAGGTGCGTCGCCATGCGCGCGATCGGATCGCGGCGGCGCCACGACTCCTCTTCGTCGCTCGTGCGGTAGCGGGTGGGGTCGTCGCTCGTCGTGTGCGCACCCATGCGGTAGGTGTCGGCTTCGATGTAGCCGGGCTCGCCCTGCCGCGCCGCATCGAGCATCCGGCGCGTCACCGCGAAGGATGCGAGCGGATCGTTGCCGTCGACCCATGCGGCATCGAGACCGAAGCCCCGCGCACGCTCGTGCAGCGGGAACCGGCTCTGCCGGGTGGAGGGCACCGAGATCGCCCACTTGTTGTTCTGCACGAAGAAGACGATCGGCGCGCTGTAGCTCGCCGCGAAGACGAGGCCCTCACTGGCGTCGCCCTGGCTGGCAGCGCCGTCGCCGTAGAACGCCATGACCGCTTCATCGGTGGTCGCGTCACCGGTGCCGCATGCGCCATCGAGCCGGATGCCCATGGCGAAGCCCGTCGAGTGCAGGGCGTGCGTCGCGATCACCAGCGAGTAGATGCGCATGCCGCGCGTCTCGAGCGGGTTCCAACCGCCGTGGCGGGCGCCGCGGAAGATGTCGATGATCTGCTGCATCGTCACCCCGCGGTGCAGCGCCAGCAGGTGCTCGCGGTAGGAGGGGAAGATCGTGTCCTGCTCGCGGGCGGCCCAGGCGGCGCCGACCTGGGCGCCCTCCTGACCGATCGACGGCACCCACAGGCCCAGCTTGCCCTGCCGCTGCAGGTGCCCGGCCTCGATGTCGAAGCGGCGCGTGCGCACCATCTCGGCATGCATGGCGAGGCGGTCGTCGGTGCTCAGCTGCGCGGCCAGCGCGCGCCAGCCCTCGTTCGCGTCGGTCTCGACCGGCGAGCCGTCTGCGTCGAGCAGCCGGACGGGTTCGGTCACCGTCGTGGTCGTCGCGAGCGGTGGGGTCACTGCAGCGCCTGGATGGCCTTGGCGGCCGCGAGGATGTGCTCGTCGGCCTCCGGCTCGCCGACCGAGATGCGCGTGCCGTCGGAGAACACCTTCGCGACGATGCGGTTGGCATCGAGGATGTCCTGGATGGCGGCCTCCTGCCCGGGCTGGGACGGGATCCAGAAGAAGTTGGCGTAGGGCTTCGGCGCCGGCACGCCGGCGTCGACGAGCCGCTGCCAGAGCGCGTCGCGCTGATCGGCGAGCACGTCGATGCGGCTGAAGGTGTCGCCGACGTGGTGGAGCGCGGCGATCGCCGCGGACGACGCCAGCGCCGTCTGCGACAGCGGCACGCCGCACAGGTCGGCGGCGCGCAGCACCTGCGGGTCACCCACGGCGTAGCCGACGCGCAGGCCCGCGAGCCCGTGCGCCTTCGAGAAGGTGCGGAGCACCACGAGGTTGTCGTGCTTGCGTTGCAGGGCGATGCCGTCGACCGTGGGCTCCCGCACGAACTCGATATATGCCTCATCGAGCATGATCAGCACATCCGCGGGAACACGGGCGATGAAGGCGTCCAGCGCCTCCACGTCGACGATGGTGCCGGTGGGGTTGTTGGGGCTGCAGACGATGATCGCGCGGGTGCGATCGGTGATGGCCGCGGCCATCGCGTCGAGGTCGTGGCGATGGTCGGCATCGACCGGCACCTCGATCGCCGTCGCGCCGCCGGTGCGGACGAACAGCGGGTACGCGTCGAACGACCGCCAGGCGTAGATGACCTCGTCCCCTGGGCCAGCGACGGCGTGGATGAGCTGCTGGAGCAGCGTCGCGGAGCCGTCGCCGATGAGGATGCGATCGGTGTCGACGCTCAGCTCGTCGGCGAGCGCCGACTTGAGCTCTGGGGCACCGGGCCGCGGGTAGCGGTTGACGCGCTCCGCCTCCCGGCGCACCGCCTCGACCACCGCCGGCAGCGGCGGGAAGGGGTTCTCGTTGCTGGAGAGCTTGAAGCTCCCCTGCGGCGCTGGCCGCCCCTGCTGGTAGGGCGGCACGGCCGCGATCTCGGGTCGAAGTCGCACAGTCACAGCCTCAGGCTATTGCGAGCCTTGCCTCCCGTGCGGGATATGGGTGCCAGAATCGTGGCATGCGCTTCCTGCTCCGCGTCATCTTCACCGCTGTCGCGATCTGGCTCGTCACGCTGCTGCTGGACGGCGTCCGCATCGTCTCCTTCGGCGAGCAGTGGTGGGAGATCGCACTCACCACCCTCGGCGTGGCGCTGGTGTTCGCGCTCGTGAACGCGACGCTCGGCAACCTGATCCGCATCGTGGCGTTCCCGCTCTACATCCTCACGCTCGGCCTCGTCGCGCTGTTCGTCAACGCTTTCCTGCTCATGATCGTGCACTGGATCTCTGGTCTGGTCGGGTATGGCATTCAGGTCGACAGCTTCTGGTGGGGCATGCTCGCCGCCGTCTGCATCGCGTTCCTCACCTGGTTCATCACCATCGTCACCCGCCCGATCTTCGGCAAGGAGCGGCCGCGCGAGCGCTGAGCGCTCGCCTTCACCTGCGCCGCAGTCGCACGCTGACCGCGGCGACCCCGACACCGCCCGCGTTCGCGGCGGTGAGCCGCGCGCGGTAGTCGTCGTAGACGAAGTCGTCGAGGCGCTCGAGGGTCTCGACGTACTCGAGACCGGAGTGCCGGGCCAAGGGCCCGGTGCCGTGGCCGCCGGCGCTCGCGACCGCGGTCGTGTGCACGCGGGGGTCGTCGCCCCAGCCGTCCAGCGCCGGCACCAGGTCGCCGTGGTGGGCGACGCTGAAGACCGTCACCCCCGGCGGGATGTCGGCGGCGGCGACCGGCCCGCCGACCAGCAGCGCCGTCTCGACGTCGAACTCGCCGGATGCCGCCACGTTCGCGACCGCGCTGGCGCCCTGCGAGAAGCCGAAGAGATCGACGGCGTCACCCGGCCTGATGCCCGCCTGCCGCATCGCCTCGGCCACGGCCGCATCGGAGCCGTGCAGGCGTTCGTCGGCGCCCGTGTTCTCGAGGTTTGCGCGCATGTCGAGGCCGCTCGACGGATCTGGCGCGACCGTCTGCGTGCCGCGCACGAAGACTTGGAAGCGTCGGGACCCGTCGGGCATGCGGTGCTCGTGGATCGTCACCTGGTCGTCCTGCTCGATGATGACGCGCATCGCTGCCACCGGGTCGGTGATGGGCTCGGCGGGCGGCGGCACCGGCCTCGTGAAGACCGCCCGCACCCGGGCGCCGCCGGTCGCCAGCCCCGTGCCCGTCGCTGCCGTCAGCGCCACCACGCCGAGCACCTCGTCGTCGCCGATCGCCGACTCGAGCGCTGCGGCGACCGGCAGCGGCACGCCGAGCAGACCCGCCATCGCCTCGTCGGTCGACTCGATGGCGAGCGCCAGCGCACCGGCGAACGCCGGATTGGCCATGAGTGCCTCCCCCGCGCGCTCCCAGAAGGCGGAGGTGTCCTGCAGGAAGCGGTCGAGGTCGATCCCCGCCTGCCGCGCCAGGGCGGTCGCGCGCGCCAGCGCGCTGGGACTGGCCAGCAGCAGCTTCGCCGCCAGCGGCACGGCGACCAGCCCGATCGCGACCGCCCACGGCGCTGTGGCGAGCGCGGCGGTGCGCACGGCGGCGCCGAGCGAGAAGGCGACGGTGCCTGCGACCTCCTCGATGCGGTGCCGCACGGCATCCGACGCCCATGCGTAGGCACGGCCCGCGAGCTGGGTCTCGTCGTGCAGGCGCTCGAGCTCGTCGACCAGTTGCCGCGCGGCGCCGATCCGCGCGTCGAGCTCGCCGGCGCATCGCCGCAGCGACGCGCCGTGCGCGATGCCGGCTGCGACCGCCGCGAGGTCGGGCGCGGCGCGCAGCGCATGCACCGCCCCCTCCGCCCGCCGCTGCGCGTCGCGCAGCCGTGCACAGGCGATGCCCGTCACCGTGGGATCCCAGGCGCTGTGCTTGCCGCTCACACCGCTCCTTCGATCGCGAGCGCCAGCAGGTGCAGCTCGCTCGTCTCGGCGATCAGCCGCGACCGCAGCGCCTCGCCGCGGGCGTCGAAGGCGTCGCGCGCCGGGCCGAGCCACGCCTCCTGGCCGCGCAGCACCGCGAGGCCCGCGGCGTCGTCGAGCATGCGCGCCGCGCGATGCACGGCCCAGATCGCCGCGTGGGCCTCGGCGACCGCATGGGCGCGGGCTGCGGCCTGTGCGGCGGCGGCTTCGGTCATCGACATCGTTGCGCCTCCATCGCCGGGGTCGGTGCGCACTGTGGCATCGAGGGGCGCAGGTGCGTCGCGCCGGGACGTCGGGCTGTGGAGAGCGTGGTCTCGTGACGCGAGCGGCCTGCGGCCGCTCGATCCTCGACCAGCGAGCAGGGGCGCGAGCGGCGGAGGGGCGGCTGCCGCGTGGCGGGGGCGGCGGGTGCGTCAGAATGGTGGCGTGACCATCGACCGGGAGTTCGCCGATGCGACGCGCTTCCGCGTCTGCTTCGTCTGCACCGGCAACATCTGCCGCTCCCCCATGGCCGCCACGGTCTTCCAGCACCTCGCGCAGCAGCACGGCGTGGCCGACCGACTGCTGGTCGCGAGCGCCGGCATCAGCGAGTACCACGTGGGCGAGACCGCCGACCCGCGCACGCTCGCGGCCCTCGTCGGCGCCGGCTACGACGCCGGCTACCACCGCGCCAAGCAGTTCAACGCCGAATGGCTCGACGCCTTCGACCTCGTGATCGCGTTCGACCGCGGCCAGGAGCGCGCGCTGCGCTCGCTCGCGCGCAGCGACGAGCAGGAGTCGAAGATCCGGCTGCTCCTCGCGTTCGACCCGGACTCGACAGCACAGGACGTGCCCGACCCGTACTACTCGGAGGACGAGTTCTTCGGCACCGTGCTGCACCAGATCGAGACGGCCGTCACTCGACTCTTCCGCCAGATCCAGCCCGCCATGCGCGCCTGAAGGAGCCACCATGCCGCTGCCCATCCAGCCCCTCTCGCCTCTCGATGGCCGCTACCAGCGGCAGACCTCCGCGCTGGCCGAGTACCTCTCCGAAGCGGGCCTCAACCGCGCCCGCGTGCACGTCGAGGTGGAGTGGCTGCTGTGGGTGGCAGAGCACCGGCTGTTCGGCGCGGAAGCCGTGCACGCGGACGCGGCGGCGGCGCTGCGGCAATGGGCGGCCGACTTCGGCCAGACGGAGATCGACTGGCTGGCCGAGAAGGAAGCGGTGACGCGCCACGACGTGAAGGCCGTCGAGTACCTGGTGCGCGATCGGCTCGAGCAGCTGGGCCTCGAGCGCCTGTCCGAGGCCGTGCACATCGCCTGCACGAGCGAGGACATCAACAACCTCTCCTACGCGCTCACGATCCGCTCGGCGGTGCAGGAGACCTGGATGCCCGCGTTCCGCGCGGTGATCGATCGCCTGCGCGAGCTCGCGCTCGAGCAGCGCGACCGCCCCATGCTGTCGCTCACGCACGGCCAGCCCGCCACCCCCACCACGCTCGGCAAGGAGCTCGCGGTCGTCGCGTGGCGGCTGGAGCGGCAGGCGACGCGCATCGAGCAGATCGAGGTGCTGGGCAAGTTCGCCGGTGCCACGGGCACCTTCTCGGCCCACGTCGTGGCCGAGCCGGATGCGGACTGGCCCGCCACCGCATCCGCCTTCGTCGAGCACCTGGGGCTCACCTGGAACCCCCTCACCACGCAGATCGAGTCGCACGACTGGCAGGCAGAGCTCTTCGGCGCCATCTCGCACGCCGGCCGCATCCTGCACAACCTCGCGACCGACGTGTGGACCTACATCATGGTCGGCACCTTCACGCAGATCCCGGTCGAGGGCGCCACCGGGTCGTCGACGATGCCGCACAAGATCAACCCGATCCGCTTCGAGAACGCCGAGGCCAACCTCGAGATCGCCTCGGCGCTGCTCGAGTCGCTCTCGGCCACGCTCGTCACCAGCCGCCTGCAGCGCGACCTCACCGACTCGTCGACGCAGCGCAACATCGGCGTCGCGCTCGGGCACTCGCTGCTCGCGCTCGACAACCTGCAGCGCGGCCTGGGCGAGATCGCGGTCTCGGATACCGCGCTCGACGCGGCGCTGGAGAGCAACTGGGAGGTGCTGGCCGAGGCGATCCAGACCGTGATCCGCGCCGAGGTGCTGACCGGCAACTCGCAGATCGCCGACCCCTACGCGCAGCTCAAGGAGCTCACGCGCGGGCAGCGCGTCGGCCAGGAGCAGCTGGTCGCGTTCGTCGACGGCCTCGACATCTCGGATGTCGCGAAGGAGCGCCTGCGCCGCCTCACGCCCGGCACCTACACGGGCGTCGCGAGCGCGCTCGTCGACCGCCTGCCGTAGGCGTGCTCGAGATCCCCGACTTCGTGCCGCACGCCCCGGTGGAGGCGGCGACGATCGACGCCTACGACGGGCTGGTGCCTGCGGAGATCCTGGAGCTCTGGCATCGCTACGGCTACGGTTCGTTCGGCGATGGGTTCGTGCGGCTGATCGACCCGCACGCGTACGAGGCCCGCATCGGCAATCTGCTCGGCAAGATGATCGGCGAGGGGCCCGCGGTGCCGATCATGGTCACGGCGCTCGCCGACCTGGTGCTGTGGGAGCCCGATCGGGGTGTCGCCGGTCTGCTGCTGCGGCGCCGGCGCGCCGTCGGCCTCGGCTCGCGGCCGCGCACCTTGGTGCAGCTGACGTCGAAGCACGGCGCAGCGCACCTGGCACGCGCGTTCGACTGGGCGCCCTACCCGGAGGCGATCGCGCGGCACGGGATACCCCCATACGACCACGTGCTGGCGCACCTGCCTCGACGAACCGACGAACCGACGCCAGCGCTCGACGCGCTCCAGCTCCATCCGGCGCTGCCGGCCGTCGAGGCGCTGCTCGACCGGCAGGGGCCCATCCTGCACTGACGACGCCCGATCAGTGCCACGCTGGAGCCATGCGAGCGACCATCCTGCACGCCCCCGGCGACGTCCGCGTCGAGACCTGGGCGGACCCATCCATCGAGCGCCCCACCGACGCGATCGTCCGCGTGGTCGCGGGCTGCGTCTGCGGCTCCGACCTGTGGCCGTACCGCGGCGCGAACCCCGCGAGTCCGCCGCGCACCATCGGCCACGAGGCGATCGGCGTCGTGGAGGCCGTCGGCGCCGAGGTCGAGCGTGTGCGCACGGGCGACTTCGTCATCGTGCCCTTCAACCATTGCTGCGGCCGCTGCGTGCACTGCCTCACCGGGCAGACGCAGGGCTGCGTCGAGCTGGCCATGACCGCGAGCGGGCAGGCAGAGCTGGCCCGCGTCACGAACGCCGACGCGACCTGCTTCGTGCTCGACGCGGCGCCCGACGCGGCGCAGCACGCGGCGGTGCTGGCGCTCAGCGACGTGCTGCCCACCGGCTACCACGCGGCCGTCTCCGCTGGCGTCGCCCCCGGATCGACCGCGGTGGTCGTCGGTGACGGCGCCGTGGGCCTGTGCGGCGTGCTGTCGGCGCGGCGGCTGGGCGCCGCGCGCATCATCGCTCTCAGCCGCAATCCCGAGCGGCAGCGCATCGCGACGGCCTTCGGCGCCACCGACCTGGTGCCCGACCGCGGCGACGACGCCGTCGAGGCAGTGCTCGAGCTCACCGACGGTGTGGGGGCGGATGCGGTGCTCGAGTGCGTGGGCACCGGCGAGTCGATGCTCACGGCGTTCCGGGTCGCCCGCCCGGGGGCGACCGTCGGCTTCGTCGGCGTGCCGCACGGCACGGAGATCCCATGGTCAACCGCGTTCCGCAACAACGTCGGGCTGCGCGGCGGCATGGCGCCGGTGGTGCGCTACCTGCCCGAGCTGGTACCTGCCGTGCTCGCGGGCGAGATCGACGCATCCGCGATCTTCGACCTCGAGCTGCCGCTCGAGCAGGCGCCGGAAGGCTACGCGGCGATGGATGAGCGGCGCGCGGTGAAGGTGCTGCTGCGCCCCTGACGACGACGATGCCCTGACGATGCCCTGACGCGACGATGCCCCGACGCGACTCGGCCCGCGCCGGTGGAGACCAGCGCGGGCCGAGTGGGCTTCCGGATCAGAAGACGGCGGGCGTCCGCACCGGCTCCGTCGCGAGCGACGTGCGCGGCTCGGCGATGGGCTCCAGGCCCGCCTCGACGCGGGCACCGAGCCCGGCGTCGACCTGCTTCCAGTACGCGATCGCGCGCTCGCGGATCTCCGGCACGCGCGTCTTGCCGACGTGACCGACGATGTTCGCCACCAGGCGCTCGCGCTCGGGGTCGCTCAGCACCTCGCGCACGAGCGTGCCCGCCTGACCGAAGTCGTCGTCCTCGGGGTGCAGCGTGACCGCCGAGCGCACGAGCTCGCCGTCGCTCTGCCAGCCGCCGTCATCACCGGCCGCCGCCGCGTCCGCCGCCGGCCCGCCGAACGAGTTCGGTGCGTACACGGGTGCGCTCGGCGAGCGGAACGTGTGGCGCAGCTGACCGTCCTTGTCGTACGAGTCGACGCTCGTCGCCCGTGCGCGGTTGACGGGCAGCTCCGCGTGGTTCGCACCCACGCGGTAGCGTTGCGCGTCGGCGTAGCTGAAGATGCGCGCCTGCAGCATCTTGTCGGGGCTGGCCGCGATGCCCGGCACGAAGTGCGCGGGGCTGAACGCCGCCTGCTCGATCTCGGCGAAGTAGTTCTCGGGGTTGCGGTCGAGCGTCATCTGACCGACCTCGATGAGCGGGTAGTCGCCGTGCGGCCACACCTTCGTCAGGTCGAACGGGTTGAAGCGGTAGGTCGCCGCGTCTTCGTACGGCATGATCTGCACCGACAGCGTCCAGGACGGGTGGTCGCCGTCCTCGATCGCCGAGTACAGGTCGCGGATGTGGTGGTCGGCGTCGCTGCCCGCGAGCTCGTCGGCCTCCTCCTGCGTGAGGAAGTCGTTGCCCTGGTTGGTCTGGAAGTGGTACTTCACCCAGAACCGCTCGCCCGCCGCGTTGATCCACTGGTAGGTGTGCGAGCCGAAGCCATCCATGTTGCGCCAGGTCTTGGGCAGCCCGCGGTCGCCCATGAGCCACGTCACCTGGTGCGCCGACTCGGGCGAGAGCGTCCAGAAGTCCCACTGCATGTCGTTGTCGCGCAGGTTGGAGCCCGGCAGGCGCTTCTGCGAGTGGATGAAGTCGGGGAACTTGATGCCGTCGCGGATGAAGAAGACCGGGGTGTTGTTGCCGACCAGGTCGTAGTTGCCCTCGGAGGTGTAGAACTTCAGCGAGAAGCCGCGCGGGTCGCGCCACGTGTCGGGGCTGCCCTGCTCACCGGCGACGGTGGAGAAGCGCGCGAGCATCTCGGTCTCGACGCCCGGCTGGAACAGCGCTGCACGCGTGTACTGCGAGACGTCGTGGGTCGTGACGAAGCGGCCGTAGGCGCCGCCGCCCTTGGCGTGCACGACGCGCTCCGGCACCCGCTCGCGGTTGAAGTGCGCGAGCTTCTCCACCAGGTAGTGGTCGGTGAGCGCGATCACACCGTCGGCGCCGACGCTCTGCGAGTGGGCATCGCTGCCGATGGGTGTGCCGACGCTGTTCGTGGTGGGTGTCGTCATGTGGTGCTCCGTTTCATGTCAGGGTTCTGGGTCTGCGCGCACTCGGCGCAGACGCCGACGAAGGTCACCTCTGCGGCGTGCACTGTGAAGCCCTCGGGGGCGTCCGCGTGCAGGCACGGGGCCTCGCCCACGACGCAGTCGACGTCGTCGACGCGGCCGCAGCGGGAGCAGACCGCGTGGTGGTGGTTGTCGCCGATCCGACGCTCGTAGCGCGCGGCGGATCGAGCGGGCTCGAACCGGCGAAGGATGCCCGCCTCGGTCAGGTCGCCGAGCACGTTGTGCACCGACTGCACGCTCGTGTCGTGCCCACGCTCGGCGAGCGTGCGATGCACGCCCTCGGCGTCGGCGTGCGGCAGCTGCTCGAGCACCTCGAGCACCGCGACGCGGCCCTGCGTCACGCGCAGCCCGCGCGCTCGCAGCAGCTCGATATCGGTCTCCGTCATCCCTCCACGATAGCGATTATCGTGAACGAGTCAAAACAAGACCCTCGACGGCGCTCCGAAGCTGCTAGCCCTCGGTGACCACGGGTCGGCCGGAGTCCCGATGGCCCCACTGCGACCAGGACCCGTCGTACACGCAGACATCCCGGTCGACGAGCGTCGCCGCGAGCGCGATCACCGCCGCGGTGACGCCGGAGCCGCAGCTGGCGATCACCGCACGATCGCCCGCTGCCGCCTGGATCCGCTCCCGCAGCGCCGCGGGCGGCAGCATGCGGCCTCCGGGTGCGAGCGCGCCGTAGTGCAGCGAGACCGCACCGGGCATATGGCCGGCGCGCACGGTCTCGCGCGGGTCGGGCTCGGCGCCCGAGAAGCGGCTCGCGGAGCGCGCATCGAGCACCGCGACGTCGCCGGAGTCGAGCGCCGCCGCCGTGACGTCCGCGCCGACGAGTGCCGAGGCATCCCAGCGCACCTCGACGTCGCCCTCGCGACCGGTGGAACCCGCGACCGGTACGAGCGGCTGCCCTGCCTCGATCCAGCCCGGCAGCCCGCCATCGAGCACCGCCGCATCGATGCCTGCGGCGCGGAGCATCCACCACGCGCGGGCGCTCGAGAAGATGCCGGCGGCGTCGTAGGCGACGAGGCGGTCGCCGGCGCGGATGCCGAGCGCGCGCAGCTCGCGCTCGAAGTCGGCGGGCGCGAGCATGTCGTGCACGCCCACGGGGCCCAGGCCGTCGGCGTCGTCCTGCCGCGACATCGCGCCCCCGAGGTCGAAGCGCACGGCGCCCGGGATGCCCTCGTCGGGCAGCGGCTGGCTGCTGCCGGGCGGCGCCATGCTCGCATCGACGATCACGAGCCCGTCATCGTGCAGGTGCGCCGCGAGCCACTCGATGCTGACGAGATCATCCATGCGGCCATCGTGGCAGAGGCTCCGCTGCTGGCGAGCGGATGCGCCGGGCTCGCGGGGCAGTGTCAGTGCTGCTCGTCGGGGAACGACGTGATGATCTGCTCGGAGCCGAGTCCGAAGCCGACGGTGACCATCCAGGAGCGCTCGACCTGCTCGTCGTCGACGAGCTCGACCAGCACGTCGTAGTTGACGATGTCGTCGCGGTACGCCTCGACCCGGGTCGGCTCCTCGAGCGCGCGGTCGATCGCGAACCAGGCGACGTCCTCCCACTCGGCACCGACCAGGTCGGCGAGCTCGCCGAAGTCGCCCGTGTGGCCGTCGGCGATGTGGCGCCAGCCGGCGCCGGATGCGTTGCCGCAGGTCATGGTGGCGCCGCCCGCCGGCACGTCGAGCTCCGGCCAGGGCGCCCGGTCGAAGACCTCCAGCGTCTCGCGGCCCGCCATGCCGTCGCATACGCCGTCGGGGTCGACGTCGTCGGTGATCGGGTCGAAGACGAGGCCCGCCACCACCAGGTGCGGGCCATCGACGGTAGCCGGCCTCGCATCGCCGCCGTCGGCAGCGGTGCTCGCGGACGGCTGCGCGGCGCCGTCGTCGGCAGCGCCCGGCGCCGTCGTGCAGCCGGCGAGCAGCAGCGCGGGGATGAGCAGGGCGGGGCTGAGCAGGGCGGCCGGCAGCGGGAGCCGGCGGCTCACCGCTCGAAGCCCTCGCGCTTGTCGAGGTCGGCGGATGCTCGGCCCTTCGGCTTCACCGCCAGCATGAGCGTCGCGGTCAGCAGCAGCGTGGCGATGAAGCCGATGCCGCCGAACACGATCGCGAGCGTGACGTCGCGCACGGTGAGCATGACGACGAGCCCGATGAACAGGCCCGCGACTGCGGCGAAGACGACGTACTCGAAGGGCTTCAGCCTCTGTCGACGGCTGGGCTCGTGGGGACGGTGGGGGGTGCTCATGCGCTGCTCCGCTCGGTTGTAGGGGTGCGTGCCGGGCGAGCGGAGAGGGCCGCGACCGCGTGGAAGACGCCGACGATGACGGCGTAGGCGCCGAGGAGCCCGGTGAGGGTGACGGGGTCGCGCAGGAACGCGTAGATGACGCCCAGCGCCACGGTGAGAGCCCCGACGACCAGCCAGTCGCGGCTCAGCGCTCGCGCGCGCGGCTCGGTGACCGACCGCATCCGCCACCAGCCCTGCAGCTCGAGCAGCCCGGCGGGGACGGCCCAGAGGGCGACCGCGAGGCCGAGCGCCGTCGGGGTGGGAGCCGCGACTGCGAGCACGGCCGCGACGAGTGCGGCGGCGCCCGTCCATGCGGCGAGCCGCAGCGGCCAGCGACCCGCGCCCTGCGGCACCTGCTCGCGCGCGATCCACAGCGTGGCGGCGGTGCCGGCCAGCAGCAGCGCGAGCGCGATGAGCCCGACGATCGGCGCATGCAGCTGGACGAACGGCAGCGGCAGGCCGACGACGAGCGCGGGGACGGCTCGCAGCGCAGGGAGGTGCCAGTGGCGCGACCCCTGCGAGGCGACGGGCGTGGCGGTCACGGCTGCTCCTCACGGTTCAGCCTCGATCCTATCGGCGGGTGGGCGCCGCGTAGCCTGGCCCCATGACGCTCGACACGCACCGCCCGTTCATCGAGGACCTCTACCGCGAGCTGCACGCGAACCCCGAGCTCTCGCTCCGGGAGCACCGCACGGCAGCCCGGATGGCCGAGCTGCTGCGCGAGGCCGGGTTCGAGGTGCATGAGCAGGTCGGTGCCGCCACCGGCGTGGTCGGCGTGCTGCGCCGCGGCGAGGGGAAGACGGTGCTGCTGCGCGCCGACATGGACGGCCTGCCGGTCACCGAGGTCGAGCAGGTGCCCTATCGATCGACCGCGACCGACGAGCTCGGCGGCTCCCCGGTCGGCATCATGCATGCGTGCGGGCACGACACCCACATGGCCGCGCTGCAGGGCGCGCTGCGCATCCTCGCGGACCGGGACGACTGGTCGGGCACCGTCATCGCGGTGTTCCAGCCGGCGGAGGAGACCATGGACGGCGCGCTCGGTATGCAGGATGCGCTGCGCGAGCTCTTCCCGGACGGCATCGACGTCGCGCTCGGGCAGCACGTCATGCCGGGAGCGGCGGGCACGGTGCTGACGGCAAGCGGACCCGTCATGGCCGCGAGCGACCACTTCGTCGTCACGGTGCGCGGCCGCGGCGGCCACGGCTCGCAGCCGGAGAAGACGATCGATCCGATCGTGCTCGCGGCGAGCATGGTGCTGCGGCTGCAGACGATCGTCTCGCGCGAGGTCGCGCCCAGCGATCAGGCGGTGCTCACGATCGGCACCTTCCGCGCCGGCACGAGGCAGAACATCATCCCCGAGACGGCGCGCTTCGAGATCAACATCCGCACCTTCGACGAGCGCGTGCGCACCCGGATGATCGCGGCGATCGAGCGCATCGTGCAGGGCGAGTGCGCGGTGGCGGGCGCGCCGCCCGCCACGATCGAGACGGGTGAGCGGGCGCCGCTGACGATCAACGACGCGGCTGCGGCCGCCGCCGTGGGTGCCGCCTTCGACGCCGCGTTCGGCGACCGGCACATGCCGCAGACGCCGCTGCTCGGCTCGGAGGACTTCAACTACCTGCCCGACACGTGGGGCGCCCCCTCGGTCTACTGGTTCTACGGCGGGTTCGATCCCGAGCTCGTGGCCGAGGCGACCGCGCGCGGCACCGCCGACGCGGACGTGCCCTCCAACCACTCCCCCGACTTCATCCCGGTGCTGCAGCCGACCCTCGACACGGCGACGACCGCGATGGTGGCGGCGGCGCGCGCGTTCCTCGTCTGACCGGGATACGCCCGCTGCTCGGAATACGGCGCTGCTCGGAGCGTTCTCTGATAGCGACGCCGCGTTGTCAGCGGCCGCATCCCCAGCCATCACCGAGGAGAGTCATGTCCCAGCGCCCCCAGATCGGCATCATCGTCGGCAGCACCCGTCCCGTCCGCGTCGGCCGGCCCGTCGCCGACGAGCTCGTCACGATGATCGAGGCGGCAGGCGCCGAAGCCGTGATGCTGGACCTGGCAGAGCAGCGGCTGCCGCTGCTCGACGAGGCGCTGCCGCCGGCATCCGGTGTGCGCACCAACGCCCACAGCATCGCCTGGGCGGAGCGGATCGACGCGCTCGACGGCGTCGTCTTCCTGACCCCGGACTACAACTCGGGGTACCCGGCGGCCCTCAAGAACGCCATCGACTACCTGAAGGCGGAGTGGCAGGGCAAGCCCGCCACGATCGTCTCCTACGGCTGGGCCGGCGGGCGCTCGGCCGCGGCGCAGCTCGCATCCGTGCTCAGCTACATCGGCGTCGCGCTGCAGGGCGACGGCGTGCAGCTGCCCTTCGAGCGCAGCGACTTCGACGAGTCGATGCGCATGGTCGACGCCACCGCGTTCGTCGCGCGCTCTCGTGAGGCGCTGCAGGCGAGCATCGACCTGGTGGTCGCGGCGGCCGCCGACGAGCTCGTCTCGGTCTAGTCGCCGCTGTGCCCCGGATGCGGCGGCCCGCTGCGCCAGTGCCTAGGCTGAGCGCATGATCGCCGTCATCCTCTCCTTCTCCGACGACCCCGCACGCCTCGAGCTGCGGCCCGCGCATCGCGAGAAGGCCGCCGCGCTGGTCGCCGAGGGCACGCTCGCGGCCGGCGGCCCCTTCGCCGATCAGTCGGGGGCACTGCTGCTGTTCGCGACCGACGACATGGGCACCGTCGAAGCCGCGCTCGCCGACGACCCGTACTACTCCGCCCCGGGAGTGCGAGTGGCCACGGTGCAGCCCTGGACCGTCGTCTCCGGCGGCATCGTCGCGCACGCAGGCTGATCGCGGCGGTTCAGCGGCGCACGCCGAGCCGCGACAGCACGCGATCGGAGAGCGGCTTGCCGCCGGTCTGGCAGGTGGCGCAGTACTCGAGCGTCGAGTCGGCGTAGATCACCTGCCGCACGGTGTCGCCGCAGACGGGACACGCTTCGCCCTTGCGACCGTGCACGCGCATGTGCTGCCGCTTCTCAGCCTTCTGCGATGACGCCGGCACCCCGACGGCATGCTCGACCGCCTCGGTGAGCACCTGGCGCAGCGCCTCGTACAGCCGGTGCACCTCGTCGGCCGGCATCGATGCCGGGTGGAATGGCGACATGCCCGCCGCGTGCAGGATCTCGTCCGAGTAGGCGTTGCCGATGCCGGCGATGCGCTGCTGGTCGCGCAGCACGCCCTTGATCTGCGCGCGGCCCGCATTCGCGAGGATCGCCGCGAAGCGCTGCTCCGTGAAGTCGTCGCTGAGCGGCTCCGGCCCCAGCGTCGCGATGGAGAGCACCTGATCGGGATGCGCCACGACGTGGATGGCGAGCCGCTTGCGCGTCGCCTGCTCGGTCACGTCGAAGCCGTCGCCGGCGAGCGGATCGCCGTCCGGTGACTCGAGCACGACGCGCGCCGCCAGCGGACCCCTGCCTCGGCCGGCCGCGGGCCGGGGCGAGGCATCGCGCCACCGGATCCAGCCCGAGCGGGCGAGGTGCATGACGAGGTGCGGGCCGCCGTCGACGGAGAGCACGAGGTGCTTGCCGCGGCGGTCGACCGTGCGCACGGGAGCGCCGTGCAGGGCGTCGGCCGGCGGATCGACCGTCTTGAGCGCGGCGATCTCGAGCACGTCGACCCTGCGGATCACCCGCCCGGTGAGCCGTTCGCGCAGATCGACCGCGAGCGCTTCGACCTCCGGCAGCTCTGGCATGCAAGCCAGTGTGCACCCGCCGGCCGAGCGCAACTAGAGCGTCTTGAGCTGCAGCAGGCGCGCCTGCCCCTCCTCGCGCATGTCCGCCAGGTCGGAGCGCGCGGTCACGAAGTCGGTGAACGACCTGTGGCCCAGCGACTTCTCGTTGAAGACCGGGTCCATGCGCTTCATCTGCTCCTTGACGACGTTGGCGTGCAGCCACTCGTCATCCGACTTCTGGTGCAGGATGCGCAGTGCGCGCTCCAGCAGGCCGGTCGCGGCGTCGCCGCGCTCGTCGCGCGACATCGCGACCTCGTCCTGCTCGGCCGCGACCGACTCGCTCGTCGCGCGACGGCGGCGGCGGGCCGGCTTCTGCTCCGCCTCGGGCTCTGCCTCTGCCTCGGGCTCGGCCGCTGCAGCGGTGTCGGCGGCACCGTCCTCGGCCTTGCCCTTGGCCTCCTGCGACTTCGCACCCTTGCCGCGCGTCTGCCTGCGCGCCGGGGCCGCCTCGGGCTCCGGCTGGGGCTCGGGCTCGAGTTCCTCGATGCGCACCGGCTCGATGCCCGGCAGCGCGTCGTAGTCGGCGAACTCGTCGCAGGCGGCGGCGAGCGACTTCGAGGTGCTGCCGGCGACGCCGATGCCCACCACGTAGCTGCCCAGCCGCTTCGCGCGCTGCGCGAGGGCGATGTAGTCGCTGTCGCCGGCGACGATCACCACGTGCGTGATGTCCTCGAGCCGGAAGAGGTCTTCGACCACGTCGACCGCGAGGCGGATGTCGGCGCCGTTCTTGAGCGCTCTGGTGGTGGGGAACATCTGCACCAGGTCGACCGCGCGCGCCAGCAGCTGGTCGCGGTAGGCGGCGTGCGCCGGCACCGACCAGTCGGCGTAGGCACGGCTCAGCACGATCGAGCCGAAGCTGGAGGCGTAGTCGATGATCGCGCCGAGGTCGACGGTTGCCTGCTGGAAGCGCGTGCGTGCCTTCGACTCGCGGCCGTCGGCCGGCAGCGTGCGCACCTTGTCGGCGTGGAAGGCGCCCCGGCCATGCAGCTGGTCGTAGCGGGAGATGAGGATGTTGTCGAAGTCGATGTAGACGGCGACACGCGCCTCGAGGTCTGTTGGCATGGGTCCAGTGTGACAGTCGCGCCGTGGATTCCTCGGATCGCGTGCGCGGAGCACCCTCTTGTGCCTATGGTGTTGTCCACGTGCACAACGAGGCGCACCTGACGGGAAGGGCCGACCTTTGTCGAATGCACCGGACGCGACCGCTGCCCCCGCCGACCTCGAGACGGCCCGCGGGAGCATCCAGCTCGCCCACGTCACGAAGCGCTACGGCGACCACGTCGCGGTCGACGACCTGGTGCTCGACATCCAGCCGGGCGAGTTCCTGTCGCTGCTGGGGCCCTCCGGCTGCGGGAAGACGACGACGCTGCGGATGATCGCGGGGTTCGAGCACCCCGACGCTGGCGACATCCGCATCTCCGGTGCCAGCGTGCTCGGCCGCCCGCCGCACCGCCGCGACGTCAACACCGTCTTCCAGGCCTACGCGCTCTTCCCACACATGTCGGTGGCCGAGAACGTGGCGTACGGGCTGCAGCAGCGGCGCACGCCGCGCGCCGAGATCCGCAGCAAGGTCACCGAGGCGCTCGAGATGGTGCAGATGCGCAGCTTCGCCGATCGCAGGCCGACGATGCTCTCCGGTGGCCAGCAGCAGCGCGTCGCGCTCGCGCGCGCCCTCGTCAACCGCCCGGCGGTGCTGCTGCTCGACGAGCCGCTCGGCGCGCTCGACCGCAAGCTGCGCGAAGAGATGCAGCTCGAGCTCAAGCTGCTGCAGTCCCGCCTCGGCATCACCTTCGTCTTCGTGACGCACGATCAGGCCGAGGCGCTCTCGATGAGCGACCGGATCGCGATCATGCGCGATGGCCGGATCGAGCAGCTCGGCGACCCCGACAGCGTCTACGCCCGGCCCGCGTCCGCCTACGTGGCCGCCTTCGTCGGCCAGCAGAACTTCTTCGAGGGCCAGCTCGTCGACGCCGGTCGCGGGATCGACGGCGACCACGTGCGACTGCGATCGACCGACGACCGCCTGGCCGCCGGCCCTGGCATGGCTGCGGTGCGCCCCGAGCATGTGCGGGTCGAGCCCGATGACGGCGGAGCGCTCCCGGATGCGAACGCGGTGCGCGGCACCCTGCTGGGGGTCTCGCATCTCGGCGAGACCAAGCAGTTCCTCGTGCGCCTCGGCGACGACCAGAGCATCGTCGTGCGCCAGCCGACCGCCCAGTCGCTCGAGATGAGCACGGGCGACAGGGTGCGCTGCTCATGGCTCGCAAGCGATGTGCACCTCTTCCCCGCCACGGATGCGGCTGCCGCAGGCGGCCGCATCGATCCCCCCACGGACTGATCCCCGCCCACGCCAAGCAGGAGGCACCGATGACCGCTGGAAAGAACCCGATCCGCATCCTCGCGAGCGCAGAGGCCGTGCCGCTCATCGAGCGGGAGGTCTCCCGGCGACGCTTCCTGAGCATCGCCGCCATCACGGGCGGGTCTGCGCTGCTCGCGGCCTGCACCCCCAGCGGGGGCGGCAGCCCCGCCGGATCCCCCGGCGCCACCGGCGGCACGCTCGAGCGGGAGCTGTCGATGTACACCTGGGGCGACTACGACGCCCCGGACGTGCTCTCCGGCTTCAGCGACGAGCTGGGCCCGACGATCAGGCTCGACTCGTTCAGCTCCAACGAGGAGATGATCGCCAAGCTCGTCGCCGCCCGCGGCACCTCGGGCTACGACGTGATCGTGCCGACCGGCTCGTTCATCCCGCAGATGATCGAGAACGAGCTGCTGCTGCCCTTCAACAAGGAGCTGCTGCCGAACCTCACCAATCTCGACCCGCAGTACCTCGGCAGGGACTGGGATCCCGAGAACCAGTACTCCGTGTGCAAGGCGTGGGGCACGACCGGCTTCGTCTACGACAACACCGTGATCACGCGAGAGCTGTCGACCTGGGGCGACTTCCTGGACGCCGCGATGACCGAGGCGAGCGGCAAGACCACGCTGCTCGACGACCCGGCCGGCGTGCTCGGCCCGTACTTCTGGCGCGACGAGATCGATTGGAACACCACCGACGAGGCGCAGCTCAGCGCCTGCCGCGACTTCCTCGTGAACGAGCTGGCCTCGCACATCGTCGCGTTCGACTCCTACCCCGGCGGCAGCGCGATCCCGCAGGGCACGCACGTGCTCATGCAGTCGTGGAACGGCGACGCGCGCCTGGGCATCATGGAGTCGCCGGATCCCGATCGCTGGACCTGGGTGCTCCCCGGGCCGGCCACGGAGCTGTGGATGGACAACTGGGCGATCGCCGCCGGTGCGCCGCACCCCGAGGCCGCCCACGCGTTCATCAACTGGTCGATGACGCCCGACGCCATGCTCTCCAACCTCGACTACATCGGCTATCACGTGGGCGGCAAAGACCTCGAGCAGGTCGCCGCCGACGCGGGCCTGGAGATGACCGATCTGCTCTTCTTCACCGACGAGCAGCTCTCGACCATGCACGAGGGCGAGCTCAACGAGTCGCAGGGTCGTCGCGTCGAGATCTGGAACGAGATGAAGGCCGCCGCGGGTGCGTAGGAGGTCGTTCGGCGCGCTGCTGGCACTGCCGGCGTGGTTCTGGCTGGCCACCTTCTTCGTCGCCCCCGTGGCGATGGTGATCTGGTTCAGCTTCGGCTACAAGCCCGGCGTGTTCGGCACGCACGCGAACGACATCCTCTCCTTCGACCGCTACGCCGAGGCGCTCTCGCCCACGTTCGCCATGACGTTCCAGAACACCCTGTGGGTGGGCATGCTCGGCACCCTGCTGTGCTTCCTCATCGGAGCTCCGGTCGCCTACTGGCTGGCCTTCAAGGTGCGACCGGAGCGGCGCGGCATCATGCTCGCGCTGGTGCTCATCCCGTTCTGGACCAACTTCCTCATCCGCACGATCGGCTGGCAGGTGATCCTGGCTCCCGAGGGATGGGCGTCGCAGGCGCTGGAGGCCGTGGGGCTCGGGCCGATCGACATCCTCTACACGCGCGCCGCGGTGCTGCTCGGCGTCGTCTACAACTACCTGCCGCTCATGATCCTGCCGCTCTACGTCGCCTTCGACCGGGTCGGGCCGCAGGTGCGGGAGGCGTCACGGGATCTGGGCGCCGGGTCGCTCGCGACCATCGTGCGGGTGACGCTGCCGCTGTCGAAGCCGGGCATCATCGCCGGCGTGCTGCTGGTCTTCATCCCCCTGATGGGCGACTACATCACCGCGACCGTGCTCGGCGGCGCGCAGGGCAACATGGTCGGTCAGCTGGTCGCGAGCCAGTTCCAGAGCGCGCAGAACTGGGCGCTCGGCTCCGCGATGGCGGTCGTGCTCATGCTGGTCATCACCCTCACGATCGCCGTCTGCGGTCTGGCGCTCTGGCTGCTCGCTCTGCCGCTGCGCTGGCGCGGGCGGCTCGTGCTGGGGCCGGAGACCGCCGACAGGAGTGCCCGATGACCGCCCCCGCGCCCCGCACCGCGCCGCGCGCACGCCGCCCGCACCGATCGGCGAGCGACCTGGCGCTCACGATCTGGGGCGTGCTGGTGCTGCTGTTCCTGTTCGCGCCGATCATCGTCATCGTCGTGCACTCGTTCAACGACGGGCGACTGCTGGTGTCGTTCGACAGCTTCGGCTTCACCGCCTTCCGCGCGATCGTCGACAACCCGATCGTGCAGGATGCGGTGCGCGTCTCGGTCATCACCGCAGCGATCTCCGCCATCATCGCGACGGCGCTCGGCACGCTCGCCGGCATTGCGATGGCGCGGCACCCCGGTCGGTGGGCGTGGTGGTTCCTCGGCATGCTGCTGCTGGTGTCGGTCACGCCCGAGATCGTCGACGCGATCGCGCTGCTGCCGTGGTTCGTCTTCCTCGGCCAGGATGCGGGGATGCCGCTGTTCGACAACGGCTACGTGCGCCTGTCGATCGGCTCGTCGCTGTTCGCGATGGCGATCGTCTCCTACATCGTGCGCGCTCGCCTCGTCGGCCAGGAGGGCAACCTGGAGGAGGCATCCGGCGATCTCTACGCGACGCCGTTCACGACCTTCCGCCGCGTCACCCTCAAGCGCGCGATGCCGGCCGTGCTCGCCGGCTTCCTGCTCGCCTTCACGCTCAGCCTCGACAACACCATCATCGCCGCGTTCGTGCAGGTCTCGGGCACGACGCCGTGGCCTGTGTACGTGCTCTCGGCCGTGCGCTCCGGCCTGCGGCCCGAGATCGCGGCCGTGTCGACGATCATGCTCCTCCTCACGCTCGTCGCCCTCGGGATCGTCGCCATGGTGCTGCGCCGCGCGGGCGACTCGGCGACCCAGATCGCGCGCACCATGACCGGCGGCTGAGCCGCCAGAGAAGGAATCCCCATGCCCCACGCCGACCTGGTCCTCGCCGGCGGTCCCGTGTTCACGGCCGACGCCGCCCGCAGCCGCGCCAGCGCAGTCGCCGTCGCGGACGGCCGCATCGTCGCGGTCGGCGGCGACGCCGTGCGCGAGCTCGTCGGCCCGCGCACCGAGCTCGTCGACCTGCGCGGTCGGATGCTCGTGCCCGGCTTCCAGGACGCGCACGTGCACCCGGTCTCCGGCGGGCTCGACCTGCTGCGCTGCGACCTCGCCGAGGGCACGTCCGAGACCGAGTACCTCGACACGATCGCTCGCTACGCGTCCGAGCACCCGGATGCCGAATGGATCCTCGGCGGCGGCTGGTCGATGTCAGCGTTCCCGGGCGGCACGCCGACCGCCGCGACGCTCGACCGGGTGCTGCCCGACCGGCCGGCATTCCTGCCGAACCGCGACGGGCACGGCGCGTGGGTGAACTCGGCCGCGATGCGCCTCGCCGGCATCGACCGGCACACCCCTGATCCGGCCGACGGTCGCATCGAGCGCGACGCCGATGGGAATCCCACCGGCACGCTGCACGAGGGCGCGATGTCGCTCGCCAACCGGCTGGTGCCGGCGGCGAGCGGCGAGCTGCTGCACGAGGCGCTGCTGGCCGGCCAGCGCTACCTGCACTCCTTCGGCATCACCGCGTGGCAGGACGCGATCGTGGGCGACTACAGCGACCTGGGCGATCCCGGTGAGACGTACCGGCGCGCCGCCGCGGACGGATCGCTCACCGCGCGCGTGGTCGGCGCGCTCTGGTGGGATCGCACGGCGGGTCTCGAGCAGATCCCGTCGCTGCTCGAGCGGCGCGAGCGGCTCAGCGCCGGCAGATTCCAGGCGACCACCATCAAGGTGATGCAGGACGGGGTCGCCGAGAACTTCACCGCGGCGATGCTCGAGCCCTACTGCGACGGGCACGGGCACGCGACCGACAACGCGGGGATCTCGTTCGTGCCGCCGGAGCTGCTGCGGGAGGCGGTCGCGCAGCTCGACGGGCACGGGTTCCAGGTGCACTTCCACGCCATCGGCGACCGGGCGGTGCGGGAGTGCCTCGATGCCGTCGAGCACGCGATCGGGCGCAACGGCCACGGCGACGGCCGCCACCACATCGCGCACATCCAGGTGATCCACCCCGAGGACGTGCCGCGGTTCCGCGAGCTGGGGGTAGCGGCCAACATGCAGTCGCTCTGGGCGACGTTGGAGCCGCAGATGGTCGACCTCACGCTGCCCTTCCTCGGCGAGGAGCGGTCGGCATGGCAGTACCCCTTCGGCGATCTGCTGCGCACGGGGGCGACGCTCGCCGCCGGCAGCGACTGGTCGGTCTCCTCCCCCAACCCGATGGCGGCCATCCACACCGCCGTCAACCGGCAGGCGGCCCCCGGCTTCGAGGAGGGCGACTACGAGCCCTTCCTGCCCGAGCAGTCGATCGACCTCGCGACCTCGCTCGCCGCCTACACGGCAGGATCGGCGTGGGTCAACCACCTGGACGGCGACACGGGCACGATCCGCGTCGGCGCGCTCGCCGACCTCGCGGTGCTCGACCGCGACCCCTTCGCGGGCCCCGCTGGCGAGATCGGGTCGACCCGCGTCCTGCAGACCTTCGTCGACGGTGCGCGCGTGTTCGCAGCCGACGACGCATGATGACGACGAGAGCGACGGGACCCATGGGCAGCACGATCTTCGAGCGGCAGGCGCCGGATCCCCGCACGGTCGCCCACAGCCTCGAGCACACCCGCTCGGCGGTGTTCTGGACCGAGGATGTGCCCGAGCGGCTGCGCCCGCGGCGGCCCTCGCTGCGCGGCGAGACGACGGCCGACCTCGTCGTCGTCGGGGGCGGCTACGCGGGGCTCTGGACCGCGCTGCTGGCGAAGGAGCGCGATCCCGACCGGCGGGTGGTGCTCGTCGAGGCGCATCGCGTGGGCTGGGCGGCCTCGAGCCGCAACGGCGGCTTCTGCGAGGCGAGCCTCACGCACGGCGACGAGAACGGCGAGCGCCGCTGGCCGGCGGAGATGCCGCAGCTGCGCCGACTCGGCATGGAGAACCTCGACGCGATCGAGGCGGCCCAGGCGCGCTACGGCATCGACTTCCAGTTCGAGCGCACCGGGCAGCTCTCGGTCGCAGTCGAGCCGCATCAGGTGGCGTGGCTCGAGGAGGCGGCGGCGGAGGCGGACGCCGACACCGTGCTGCTCGACCGCGCCGAGCTGCAGGCCTCCATCGGCTCCCCGACCTATCTCGCGGGGCTGTGGGAGCAGCGCACGTGCGGCATGCTGCATCCGGCGCTGTTCGCTGCCGAGCTCGCGCGGGCGGCCGAGGAGCGCGGTGTCGAGATCTTCGAGCGCACGCAGGCGACCGGCATCGACACCCCGCCGACGGGCGACGTGACGGTCTCGACCGACACCGGCAGCATCCGCGCGAAGCACGTCGCCCTGGCGACGAACGTCTTCCCCTCACTGCTGCGTCGCAATCGACTGATGACGGTGCCGGTCTACGACTACGTGCTCATGACCGAGCCGCTGACGCCCGAGCAGCTCGCGTCGATCGGGTGGCGCGACCGGCAGGGCCTGAGCGATCTGGCGAACCAGTTCCACTACTACCGGCTCACGCGCGACAATCGGCTGCTGTTCGGCGGCTACGACGCGATCTACCACTACGGCAGGCGCGTCGACGGCCGGTACGAGCATCGCCCCGAGGCGTGGGAGCGGCTTGCGGGCCACCTGCTGACGACCTTTCCGCAGCTGGAGGGCGTGCGCTTCTCGCACCGCTGGGCCGGCGCCATCGACACGTCGACGCAGTTCTCCGCCTTCTTCGGGCACGCGCGGGCACGGCGGGTCGCGTATGCGGCAGGCTTCACGGGGCTCGGCGTCGCCTCCACACGATTCGCGGCCCAGGTCATGCTCGACCTGCTGGCGGGTGAGGAGACCGAGCGCACCCAGCTCGAGATGGTGCGGCGTCGCCCGCTGCCGTTCCCGCCGGAGCCGCTCGCCGCGGTCGGCATCAACGCCACCCGCTGGTCGCTCGACCGCGCCGACCACCGCGAGGGCAAGCGCAACCTGCTGCTGCGCGGGCTCGACGCGCTCGGCCTCGGGTTCGACTCGTGACGGCGCTGTCCGCGGGCGCGGCGGCCGACGCGCTCGCGCTGCCGGTCGAGCTCGAGCCCGTGCCCGACGAGCAGGTGCTGGCGGGCTCGCCGAGCACCGGCTGGACCATGCTCGACGCGCGGGTCGGGGTGTGGGAGATGACGCCCGGCAGCATGCGCGACGTCGAGGAGGACGAGGTGCTCATCGTGCTCGCGGGCTCCGCGACCGTCGCCTTCGACGAGCCGGCGCTGCCCGATGTCGAGCTGCGCCCGGGCTCGATCATGCGACTGCGCGCGGGCATGCGCACGCGATGGACGGTGCACGAGACCCTGCGCAAGGTCTTCCTGGCATGACCGTCAACGGCGATGTCTCGTTCTGGTGGCAGCAGATCGGAGCGCCGCGGCAGCGTCCGGCGCTGGAGGGCGACGCGGATGTCGACGTCGCGATCGTCGGCGCCGGCTACACGGGGCTGTGGACAGCGCTCGCGCTCGCCAGCCAGCAGCCCGATCTGCGGATCACGGTGCTCGAGCGGCGATTCGCCGGCTTCGGTGCCTCGGGGCGCAACGGCGGCTGGCTGACGAATTCCGTCACCGGCGGCCGCGAGCAGTACGTGCGCACTCATGGCCGCGCGGGGGCGAATGCGCAGCAGCGCGCCATGAACGCCGCGGTCGACGAGGTGATCCGCTGGGCCGCGAGCGCCGGGGTGGACGCCGACATCGTCGCCGGTGGCGAGCTGGGCGTCGCGCGAAGTGCCGCGCAGCTGGCGCGGTTGCGCGCTGCGCACGCCGCAGAGGCGGCCTGGCCGCACACGGACGTCGAGCTGCTGGATGCCGCGCAGCTGCGGGACCGCATCCGCATCGACGGCGCGGTCGGCGGCCTCTGGCACCCGCACTGCGCACGTGTGCACCCCGCGAAGCTCGTGCGCGGTCTCGCGGCCGAGGTCGAGCGGCTCGGCGTGCGCATCGTCGAGGGCACGACCGTGCGCGAGATCCGACCGGGACGTGCGGTGACCGACCGCGGCACCGTGCGGGCCGAGTTCGTGCTGCGCGCCACCGAGGGCTTCACCGCCGACCTCGCGGGCGAGCACCGCACCTGGCTGCCGATGAACTCGTCGATGATCGTCACCGAGCCGCTGCCCGCCTCGTTCTGGGACGCGGTCGGCTGGCAGGATGCCGCGACGCTCGGCGACCTCGCGCACGTCTACCTCTACGCGCAGCGCACCGCCGACGGCCGCATCGCACTCGGCGGTCGGGGCGTGCCCTACCGCTACGGCTCGCGCATCGACGACGAGGGTCGCACGCACGAGCGCACCGTGCGCAGCCTGACGGCGGCGCTGCACCGACTCTTCCCCGGTGCGGCCGGCGTGCCGATCGCGCACGCGTGGTCCGGCGTGCTCGGCGTGCCGCGCGACTGGTCGGCGAGCGTCGGCCTCGACCGCTCGACCGGGCTCGGCTGGGCCGGCGGCTATGTCGGCACCGGCGTGACGGCCACCAACCTCGCCGGCCGCACGCTCGCCGACCTGGTGCTCGGCAACGACACCGAGCTCGTGCGGCTGCCGTGGGTGGGCCACCGTGCCAAGCGCTGGGAGCCGGAGCCGCTGCGATGGCTCGCGGTGCAGGGCATCTACGGTGCCTACGGGCTCGCCGATCGGCTCGAATCGCGCGGCGGCACGCGCACCTCGACGTTCGCGCGCCTGGCAGACGCGGTCTCGGGCCGCTAGGCACGCGCACGCGGATCGGCTCGCTGAGGGCGAACGCGGGTTGCGCACCGGGGCCGCACACGGCATCGTGGCGGGCTCACCGATCGGAAGGAGCGCCATGCTCACCCTCACCGAGAACGCCCAGACTGTCATCACCGGCATCGTCGACGGCGCGCAGGCGCCGCAGACCGGCGGCATCCGCATCTCCCAGGACCTCGAGGGCTCCGGCCTGAACGTCGCCGTCGCCAACCAGCCCGAGGCTGAGGACCAGGTGGTCGAGTCGGCAGGCGCGAAGGTCTTCCTCGACCCGCAGGCCGCGGTCGCGCTGGACGACAAGGTGCTCGACGCCGCTGCGCAGCCAGACGGCCGCGTCGACTTCGCCATCGGTCAGCAGGACTGACCACACTCGACGAAGGCGGGCCCGGCAATGCCGGTGCCCGCCTTCTGTCGTTCTTGCACGGCTGCGGCAGCCCGGGACCCTCGCGCTCGCGTCAGTCGTGGTCGGGCGGCGGCTCCGACGGCGCGCCGTAAGGCGAGCCGCCGAAAGGCGTGCCGCCCGGCGGCAGCGGGGGCGCCCCGTGCATGCCGTCGCCGGGACCGGCGCCCGGCGCGATGTCGGCGAAGCGCGCCAGATGGCCGTGGAACGCCACCGGGATCGTCTTGGTGGGGCCACCACGGTGCTTGGCGACGATGATGTCGGCCTCGCCCGGGCGGATGTCGCGGTCGTAGGCATCCTCGCGGTGCAGCAGCATCACGATGTCGGCGTCCTGCTCGATCGAGCCCGACTCGCGCAGGTCGCTGATCGCCGGCTTCTTGTCGCCGCGCTGCTCGGGGCCACGGTTCAGCTGCGACAGCGCGATCACCGGCACCTGCAGCTCCTTCGCCAGCAGCTTCAGCGAGCGGGAGAACTCGGAGACCTCCTGTTGACGCGACTCGACCTTCTTGCCGCTCGTCATGAGCTGCAGGTAGTCGACCACGACCATCTTGAGCCCGGCCTGCTGCTTGAGCCTGCGGCACTTCGCGCGGATCTCGACGAGCGTCAGGTTGGGGCTGTCGTCGATGTAGAGCGGTGCGTCGTTGATGCGGCCGCGCACCTGCGCGAGGGTCGTCCAGTCGCGACCCTCGATGGCGCCCTTGCGCAGCTTCTGCAGCAGGATGCTCGACTCGGCCGAGAGCAGCTTCATCGCGATCTCGGTGCGGCCCATCTCGAGCGAGAAGAAGCACGACGGCATGTCGTTCTTGATCGATGCGGAGCGCACCAGGTCCATCGCGAGCGTCGACTTGCCGAGACCCGGACGGGCGGCGATGACGATCAGCTGGCCGGGATGCAGGCCGTTGGTCAGCTCGTCGAGCTCGCGGAAGCCGGTGGGCACGCCCGTCATGACGCCGTCGAGGCCCTTCGCGGCCTCGATCTCCTCGATGGCCATCTCGACGGCGGTGCTGAGCGGCACGTAATCCTCGGACTGGTCCTCGCCCATCACCGCGTAGATCTCGGCCTGCGCGTGGTTGACGAGGTCGGTGACCTCGCCCTCGGAGGCGTAGCCCATCTGCACGATGCGGGTGCCGGCCTCGACCAGGCGACGGAGCACGGCCTTCTCCGCGACGATCTCCGCGTAGAAGCCGGCGTTCGCGGCCGTCGGCACCATCGAGGTGAGCGAGTGGAGGTACTCCACGCCGCCGGCACGCGAGAGCATCGCCGTCTTGGTCAGCTCGTCAGAGACGGTGATGACGTCGGTCGGCTCGCCGCGCGAGTAGAGCGAGAGGATCGCCTCGTAGACGATCTCGTGCTTCGGCTGATAGAAGTCGGGGCCGCGCACCGTCTCCAGGCAGTCGGCGACGGCGTCCTTCGACAGCAGCATGCCGCCGATCGCCGACTGCTCGGCCAGCATGTCGAACGGCGGCGTGCGCTCGCTGTAGCGACCCTGGTCGAGGCCGACCTCTGCAAGATCCGTCATTGCGCAGCTCCCTTCGCCTCGACGATGCCGTGCTCCGCCCACATCGACCGCGCGGTACCGCGAACCGGAGAGGGAGCCTCGCACAGGCTAGGAGCCACAGAGGCGCCCAAGAAATCGCCCTGTGGAGGACGCTGTGGACAACTGTGGACAACGCCGCGCGTGCGTGCCTGCGACGCGCCGATGGCCTGTGCATAGACCTGTGCACTCAGGATCGTGAAACTCCCGAATACCGGTTCTGACCGGTACTTTTCAATTCCACAGATGATGAGAGCGAGCGGGCCTGAAGTACACGTTGAAGGTTGGCTCGTGCCGTAACGATGTGACAGCTGCTGCCCCTCGTCCCAGCATGCGCAGAGGGCCCGCATCCGTGCTGGATGCGGGCCCTCCGTCGTGCGCTGCGAACTACTTCGCTGCGACCACCTTGAGGGTGATCGTGGCGACGATCTCGTCGCGCAGGCGCGCCGTCGCCTGGTGGTCGCCCACCGAGCGGATCGGCGACGGGATCTCGATGACGCGCTTGTCGAGCGAGCCGTGACCGGCTGCCTCGACGGCGTCAGCGATGTCCTTCGTCTGGATCGAGCCGAAGAGTCGGCCCTCTGCGCCGGCCTTGGCCGTCAGCGTCACCGGGTTCGCCTCGAGGCGAGCGCGCAGATCCTGCGCCTCTTCGATCGTGGCGTGCTCGCGTGCGACGCGGCCAGCCTTGATCGCCTCGACCTGCTTCTCGCCGCCGCGCGTCCACGCGACAGCCAGGCCCTGGGGCACGAGGTAGTTGCGTGCGAAGCCGTTCTTGACCTCGACGACGTCACCAGCGGAACCGAGGCCGGAGACCTCGTTCTTGAGAATGACCTTTGCCATTGTTCAGCCCCTTCAGCGTCCGGCGCCGGAGTAGGGCAGGAGCGCCATCTCGCGTGCGTTCTTGATCGCCTTGGCGATCAGACGCTGCTCCTGCACCGACACGCCAGTGATACGACGGGCGCGGATCTTGCCGCGCTCCGAGATGAACCTCTTCAGCGTCGCGACATCCTTCCAGTCGATGATGCCGACCCTGATTGCCTTTGCCGGAGCGACGTTCTTGCCGCCCTTCGGGCCCCGCGGCTTGCGGTTCTGCGGCTTGCCAGCCATGTGTCCTTCTTTCCTGCTCGGGACTGCCGTCCCGGAAACTGTGATGGGAGCGAGAAGCCTTAGAAGGGCGTCTCGTCGTTGTACGAGGTGCCGGGCGCGCCCCAGACGTCGCCGCCGCCCTGCTGCGGCTGCGACTTCGGCTGCGACTGACCCCAGGGCTCCTCGGCGATCTGCTGCGACTGACCGAAGCCGCCGCCCTGGCCGCCGCCCTGGTTGCCGCCGGAGCTGCGGCCTGCGCCGCCGCCCGTCGTGCGCGTGACCTGCGCGGTCGCGTAGCGGAGCGAGGGGCCGATCTCGTCGACCTCGAGCTCGATGACCGTGCGCTTCTCGCCCTGCTGCGTCTCGAACGAGCGCTGCTTCAGACGGCCCTGTGCGATGACACGGCTGCCCTTCTGCAGGCTCTGCGAGACGTGCTCAGCGAACTCGCGCCACACCGACGCGCGGAGGAACAGCGCTTCGCCGTCCTTCCACTCGTTGGCCTGGCGGTCGAACGTGCGAGGGGTCGACGCGATCGTGAAGTTCGCGACGGCGAGGCCGTTCTGCGTGTAGCGCAGCTCCGGGTCGGCAGTCAGGTTGCCGACCACCGTGATGATCGTCTCGCCAGCCATTGCTACTTGGCCTCTGCCTCGGTGGTCTCCGATGCCTCGGCCGGAGCCGCGGGCTTCGTGTCCGCCGGCTTGGCGTCGGTGGTCGGCGCCGGGGCGTCCGCAGCCGGAGCGGCGGCGGCCTTCGCAGCCTTCGCCTCGGCAACGCGCTTCGAGACGCCCGTCTGCGAGACGGCGGTCTCGGTGCGGAGCACCTTCGTGCGCATGACGGCCTCCGACAGGCCCAGCTGACGCTCGAGCTCGGTCGTGGTCTTCGACTCGGCAGAGAAGTTGACGACGGCGTAGATGCCCTCGACCTTCTTGTCGATCTCGTATGCCAGACGGCGTCGGCCCCAGATGTCGACCTTGTCGATCGTGCCGCCATCATTGCGGACGACGTTGAGGAACTTGTCGAGCGACGGAGCGACAGTGCGCTCATCGATCTCGGGGTCGAGAATCACCATCAGTTCGTATTCCTGCATGCTTCACCCACCTCCTTCGGACTAGAACGGCTGCAGACGGTCTGCAGCAGGAGGGTATGCATGGAGCGCGGGCAGAGCCCAGCGCAACCTGTCGATGGTAGCGCACTGCGCTCTCCCGGCGCCAGAGTGGATCAGCGCGTGCGAGCGGGCACGCTTCAGGCGCGCGCCGCCCACCAGTCGCGCAGCACCGTCTCGGCATGCTCGGCGCCCAGCGGCCCGTGCTCGAGGCGCTGCTCCAGCAGCATCCGATAGGCCTCGCCGACCTCACGGCCTGGGCGGATGCCGAGGATCGCCATGATCTGCTCGCCGTCCAGGTCGGGACGCACCGCGTCCATCTCCTCCTGCTCGCGCAGCTCGGCGATGCGCTGCTCGAGGTCGTCATAGGCGAACTCGAGCCGCTCGGCCTTGCGGCGGTTGCGGGTGGTGACATCCGAGCGCGTCAGGATGTGCAGGCGCTCCAGCTGAGGGCCGGCGTCGCGCACGTAGCGGCGCACGGCCGAGTCGGTCCACGCCTGCTCGCCGTAGCCGTAGAAGCGCAGGTGCAGCTCGATCAGCCGGGCGACCGCCTTCACCGTGTCGTTGTCGAAGCGCAGCTCCTTCAGCCGCTTCTTCGCCATCCGCGCGCCGACGAGATCGTGCTGGTGGAAGGTGACGGTGCGGCCCTCGATCTGCCGCGTGGCGGGCTTGCCGATGTCGTGCAGCAGGCCCGCGAGCCGCGAGACCAGGTCGGGCCGCGCATTCGGGTGCCGCCGCCGCTCAAGGTCGATGCCCTGCTGCAGCACGGTGAGCGAGTGCTCGTAGACGTCCTTGTGGTGTGCGTGCTCGTCGGTCTCCAGCCGCAGCGCCGGCACCTCCGGCAGCACGATCTGCAGGATGCCCGTGTCGGTCAGCAGCCTGATCCCTGGCACGGGATCGCCCGTGAGGAGCAGCTTCGTGAGCTCGTCGCGCACGCGCTCGGCAGAGATGTCGCGGATGCGGTCGGCCAGTGACGTCATGGCCTCCACCACGCGCGGCGCCACCTCGAAGCCGAGCTGCGCGGCGAAGCGCGCGGCGCGCATCATCCGGAGCGGGTCGTCGTCGAACGAGCGCTCCGCCGCCTGCGGGGTGTCGAGCACGCCCTGGAGCAGGTGCTCCAGCCCGCCGCCGACGTCGACCAGCTGCGGCGCGGCGTCCATCGCCTCCTGCTGCGCGTCGGCAGCGCGCAGCGGCGTGACCCGCAGCGCCATGGCGTTCACCGTGAAGTCGCGCCGCGACAGGTCGCCCTCGAGCGTGTCGCCGAATGCGACCTGCGGCTTGCGCGAGACACCGTCGTACGTGTCCGCTCGGTAGGTGGTGATCTCCACGGTGTCGTCGCCGATGCGCGCCGCGATGGTGCCGAACTCGCGGCCCACATCCCAGGTGGCGTCGGCGAGCGGCTCGATGATCGCGAGGATCTCGTCGGGCGCGGCGCTGGAGGCGAAGTCGAGATCGGTCACCGGCCGGTCGAGGAACGCGTCGCGCACCGGCCCTCCGACGAGCGAGAGCTCGTGACCCGCCGCGGTGAAGGCTGCGGCCAGCTGCTTCGTGGGCGCGGCGGCGACCAGCGCGTGCAGTCGCGCGGTCGCCTCAGCCATGTCGGTCACGACCCACCATTCTGGCAGGTTCTCTGCCCGGGTCGGTGATCGTCTCCACCGCCTAGACTTGCGACCATGCTGTCGGCAGGTCGCCTTGCGCCGCGGCGCGCGACCGCTTGCGCCGCCGTCGCGCTCGCGACCGCCGTCGTGGCAGCACCGCTGCTGGCCCCGCACGCGGCGCTGGCGACCGGTCAGCCCGACGAGGTGGTGGCGGTGGCACCGACCATGCGCGTGGCGCCCCTCGATCCGCTGCTGCAGGACGGCGAGGGCCTGGCGCTCGAGATCGAGATCGAGAACCAGGCAACCGAGGCGACCGCGCCCACCACGATCGAGGTGCTGCTGACATCGGCACCGATCGGCACGCGATACAGCCTCAGCCGCTGGTTCGCCGGTGAGGCGTTCCTGGCGAGCTCGGTCGTCACCTCTGTCGAGGTGCCGGCGATCCCGGGCCTCGAGCGACTGCGCGTGCAGGCGACGGTCGGCGCCGAGGAGCTCGGGCTGGAGGGGCGGACGTGGGGCGCCTACGGCGTCGCCGCGTCGGCCGGGGATCTCGGCGATGCGAACACGATCATCGTGCGCGATGCGCCGGGCGAAGCGCAGCCGACCACCGTCGCGCTCGCCGCGCCGATCGATGCCGGCATCGACGAGACCGGGCTGCTGGGCGCCGAGCAGCTGGAGGCTGCGACCGGGCTCGGCGGCGACCCCCGCCGCGCGCTCGATGCGGCACTGGGCGCCGGCGCGACCGTCGGCATCGACCCCGCCTTCGGCACCAGCATCGAGGCGCTCGAGAGCGATGCCCCCGAGTCTGCGGTCGACTGGCTCGATCGTGCCGACACCGCGGCGACCTACCCGCTCCTCTATGGCAATGCCGATCCGCTGGCGCAGGTGCGCGCAGGCACGTTCCCGCTGGAGCCGAGGGGCATCCCGCGCGAGGATGGCGACCCCCTCCCGGCGAGCTTCGGCTCCATCGGTCAGCGGCAGCCCGTGATCGACGCCACCAAGGCGATCGTGCAGCAGGAGGAGCTCGCGACACTGGCTGACTTCGGCACGGTCGTGCTCTCGACCGCGATGCTCGATGACACGCTGCAGGGCGCGACGCCCAGCGCCCACGTGAGCGTCGACGGCGTCGATGTGCTCGCCGCCGATGCAGAGCTGCAGGAGCTCGTCCACGCCGCCGGTGCGGCCGACACGCTGGAGTCCTCCGCGGTGCGCGCGCAGATCGTCGCGCTGCTGGCGACGATCACCCGCGAGCGGCCGAGCGATCCTCGTACGCTCGCGGCCGTGCTGCCGGCGACGAGCAGCGGCGACACCGCCGCGCTGCTCGCCGACCTCGCCGAGGCAAGGTTCGTGGAGACGGCAGGCCTCGACGCAGCATTGCTCGTGCCGCAGCGCGAGGCCTCGCTCGCAACGATCGACGATCCGGAACGAGGCGCGGGCGCCGAGCTCGTCAGTGCCGCGCTCGAGCAGGAGGCAGCAGTCGCCAGCATCGTCTCGATCGTCGATGAGCCCACCACGCTGCTCGCCGAGCTGCGGCTCGCGCTGCTCGCGGCGCTCCCGAGCGCCGGCCGCCCCGTCACCGATGCCGACCGGCTCGCGACCGCTAGCCTCGCCGACAGCCTGAACGAGGTGCGCACCGCCGTGCAGATCGTCGGCGGCAGCGACATCCACGCCGTCGGTGAGAGCGTGGGGCTGCCCATCACCATCACGAATCGCCTCGAGGTGCCCGCCAACGTCGTGCTGACGCTGCGGCCCACGAACGCGCTCGTCAGTGTCGACCAGCCCCGCGTCGAGGTCACGGTGGCGCCGGAGAGTCAGCAGCGCGTGCAGGTGCCCATCGATGTGGTCGGCACCGGGACCCTGTGGATGATCGTGCAGCTGCACACGCCCGACGGCGTGCCGCTCGGCGAGATGCAGCGGCTGCGCATCTCCGCGCAGCCGACGATCGAGGTCGCCGTCGCGTGGACCATCGGCGCGGCGATCGTGCTGCTGCTGGGCTTCGGCATCTTCCGCTCGATCCAGAAGCGGCGACGCGGCGACGCGCGAGGCGACATCGACCTCGCCGCCCGCAGCCACGACCAGACCCAGAGCACCACGGGCACCACGGGCACCACGGGCGCCACGGGCACCACGGAGGGCACCGCGTGAACGCAGGCAGAGCGAGCGCGATCATCGCGTCCGGAACGATGGTGTCGCGCATCCTCGGCTTCGCGAAGATGATGATGCTCGCGGCAGCGATCGGCCAATCGGGCTCCGCCGCGGCCAAGACCTTCGGGCTCGCCAATCAGCTGCCGAACAACGTCTACGCGCTCGTCGCCGGCGGCGTCATGAGCGCGGTGCTGGTGCCGCAGATCGTGAAGGCGTCGAAGGCCGCCGACGGCGGGGAGTCCTACGTCTCCAAGATCCTGACCCTCGGTGGCACGGTCTTCCTGCTGCTCGCCGCCATCGCGACGGTCGCCGCGCCGTGGCTCGTCGACGTCTATGCCGTCAGCGCCGGCGCGGACGGGCGCGGCTTCACCGGAGAGCAGATGGCGCTCGCCGTGGCACTCGCCTACTGGTGCATGCCGCAGATCCTGTTCTACGCGATCTACACCCTGCTGGGCGAGATCTACAACGCGCGCAGCCAGTTCGGCCCCTACACCTGGGCGCCCGTGGTCAACAACATCGTCTCGATCGCCGGCCTGGCCGGCTTCATGCTGCTGTTCGGCGGCGAGCAGGTGAACCGCGCGGTCGATGTGTGGGATGCCGACCGCATCACCGTCCTGGGGCTCGTCACCACCGGCGGCGTCGCCGTGCAGGCACTCGTGCTGGTGCTCTTCTTCCGCAAGACGGGGCTGCGGTTCCGGCTCGACTTCGGCTGGCGCGGCGTCGGGCTGCGCGCCACCGGCAAGGCCGCTCTGTGGCTGTTCGGCATCGTCATCATCGGGCAGATCAAGGGTGTCGTGCAGTCGCGCGTGGCGTCGATGGGCGAGGTGGCGAACATCGCCACGATGCAGAACTCCTGGTACGTCTTCTCGCTCCCCCACTCGATCATCGCCGTGTCGATCGCGATCGCCTACTTCACGCGGATGTCGCATCACGCGAGCGAATCGAACATGGCGGGCATCCGCGCCGACCTGTCGTCGGCGCTGCGCGGGGTCGGCATGCTCACGACCATCTCCGCGTTCGTGATCGCGGTCATCGCGGTGCCGTTCGCGCGCCTGCTGGATCCGGAGTTCGAGCTCATGCTCGCGATGGCCCAGGTGATCTGGGCGTTCCTCATCTGCCTGGTCGCCTTCAGCGCCGAGTACGTCATCCAGCGCGTCTTCTTCGCGCTCGGTGACACCCGCACGCCCTTCTTCTATGCCGTCTTCGGCATGTTCGTGACCTTCGGCCTGCTCTGGGCGGCGTCGACGCTGCCCGGCGAGTGGATCATCGTCGGCACCGCGCTGGCCGTCTCCGCCGCGAACCTCATCTCGGCCTCGATCTGGCTCGTGCTCGTGCGCCGGAAGATCGGTCCCTTCGGGTTCAAGCTCATCGCGCTGCGGCACGTGCAGTACCTGGCCTACGCGCTGCTCGCCGCGGCCGCGGGCGCCGCCACGGTCTGGGCGCTCGGCGGCTACCGCGAGGGAGGCTTCGGCACCCAGAACATCATCGGAGCCGCCACCACGTCGGTCGCCGCCGGTGCCGTGATGGGCGTCATCTACTTCGGCATCCTCTACCTGACGCACAACCCCGACTTCCGCTCCACGGTCGACATCGTGGTCGGCAAGTTCCGCGGCCGTGGCAATGGGGGCGGCACCGCCGTCGTCGACGGGCCCACCGACTCCTGATCGTCTGCGGCGCTCGCACGACCGTCCCACTGTCCGTGCACAACCACCGCGTCTACCGGCTCTTCGGACATTCGGTGGGGGTCACGCGGTGAGGCCGCCGGCGGCGAGGAGCATGCGGAGGCGGTAGTTGTCGCGGTTCGGAAGCCGCGGGCGAGGCGGCGGTGGAGTTCGATGATGCCGTTGATTTGCCGAATCTGCAGCATTGACCGAATCTGAAGACGGGCTTAGCATCCGGATCAAGGCCAATGGGGCCTCGCACTGAGGAGCACACTATGGGTCCCGTTCTGAAGGTCATCGCACTCTCCGCCTCCGTCCTAGCCGCCGCCTCGGCGATCGTGCCTCTCGCGAGCAACGATCCGAGCGCGGTCGTGGTCGACGGGACAGCCCGAGCCAGCGGCCTCGATGCGGCCGAGCGCGAGGATGCAGCCCAGCTGGCGGCATCGACAGGACGGGGCGTCGACGAGGTTGCTGCCGCGATGGTCGGCCAGGCCGACTTCGTGGCCCTCGTCGCCGAGATCGAGAGTCGCTTCCCGGGCAGCTACGCCGCGTCCAGATGGGGCGACGTCGAGGGCGCTGCCGGCTCGATCAGCTTCGTCGGTGCAGTGCCGCAGCAGGCGATCGACCTGGTCAGTGGGACCGCCCTCTCTGTGGAGCTCCGCGGAGATGCGTTGCTCTCGCAGCGAGAAGCGGTTGCACAGCAGGCCGAGCTCTACACCGAGGTTCTACAGCGCGCCGACGTGACGGATGCGGTCGCCGTCGTTGACCCGGCAACCGCGCAACTCGAACTCGAGGTGCAGTTGCGAGCCGGCGCAGCTTCGACGGCGTCGATGCTTGAGTCGGAGCTGTTCGGTGCGGCATCGGCTGCACGTTCGCAGGCGTCACCGGCTCTAGATGTGTCCGTTTCACTGATCCCTGCGGGCATTGATCTTGGGTCGGCCGAGGCGATCCGGGGCGGCATGCAGCACAGTGGCTGCACCGCCGGATTCACGGTGCGGTCGGGCTCGACCTACGGGGTCTCCACCGCCGCGCACTGTGGCGCGACCGCCAGCTACGACGGAGTTTCGATGCGGACCAGCGGAACTCGGTCGACGGTGCCCAACGACGGCGACGCAAGGTGGACACCAACGGTGAGCGCGACGGCGAGCGATGCGTTCCGGTACCGCCTCTCGCCCACGGCATATCGCAACGTCTCCAGCGCCTCGAATCCGGTCGTCGGCCAGGCCATCTGCGCCTTCGGCATCCAGACCGGCTACCAGTGCGACAACGTGATGCGGGTGAACTCCTGCGCGAACGGCTACTGCGGGCTGACGTTCACGTACTCCGAATGGAGCGTGAGCGGCGACTCTGGCGGCCCTTACTTCAACAGCACCGTCGCGCACGGCATTCATCGTGGGGAGACCTACTACAACGGTTCCTACCGCAACGTGTTCACCCGAATCGGAGCCATCAACATTCTCGGGGCCGTGGTTGTCACATGAGCGGCAGCACACCGCGGTTGGGGGTGGTTGCGCTGGCACTCGTCATGCTCTTGACGGGCTGCGGAGCGCCGACGCCGTCGCCTGCCGGCGTCGTCGTCGTGCAGGGCACCAGTGATCTGCCACGACTGGAGGCTCTTGCAGAGGGCGTCGTGGTCATCGACCTGGACGGCTGTCTCGGCATCGAATCACCCGATGCTGCTGCGATGCCCGATGCGGTGCTCGTCCTCCCTGAGGACGCGCAGACGACCGAGAACGGCGCGAGGCTCGCCGGCGGGCTCGCCCTCGAACTCGGGTCAACCGTCGACATCGGCGGAGGCCTCATTGAGGAGCCTCTGGAGGGCATCTTCGAGCTGCCCACGCAGTGTGACTCGCATCCGGCTTGGGCGGTCCACGACCCAAGCCTGTAGTTGCGCTGCTGGTTCGTGCGCTAGGTGTTCTTCCCCGTGACGTTGTGTAGGCGCTGCATGGGGGTGAGGCCGCCGATGCCGGTGTGTGGTCGATGGTGATTGTAGTGATGCAGCCAGGCCGGATAGTCGGCGACGCGTTCGGCTTCTGAGCGGTAGGTCTTGGCGTAGGCCCATTCCTCTTCGAGGGTGCGGTTGAAGCGCTCGACTTTCCCGTTCGTCTGCGGCCGGTACGGGCGCGTCCGGCGATGCTTGATGTCCTCGCCGAGCGCGTCTGTGAAGGCGTGGGAGCGGTAGCAGGAGCCGTTGTCGGTCATCACCGCCGTGACCTCGATCCCGATCGATGCGAAGTACGCGTTCGCGCGCTGCCAGAAGGCGGCCGCGGTCTGAACCGTCCCCTGTTTGATGCCGGTTCCTTTCGAGTCTGGAAGGAAGATAGTCATCATGCCGAAGCAGATCCCGGAGGAGACGAAGCAGCGAGCGATCCGGCTCGTGCTCGACCATCTCGATGAGTACCCGAACCTGACGACCGCGTGCGAGACGGTCTCGAAACGGCTCGGCTTCGGGGCCGAGTCGCTGCGCCGATGGGTGCGGCAGGCTCAGATCGACGCCGGCGAACGGCAGGGCGCCTCGACGAGCGAGTCGGAGCGGGTGCGGCGGCTTGAGCGGGAGAACCGTGAGCTGCGTGAGGCGAACGCGATCCTGCGCGACGCGGCGGTTTTCTTCGCCGGGGAACTCGACCCCCGACGCCGCTGATCGTCGGCTTCATCGACGAGCAGCGAGCCAAGGGCCGCGCGGTCGAGTCGATCTGCCAGGTCCTGCGGGAGCAGGGTGTGGAGGTCGCCGCGCGAACCTACCGGGCGTGGAAGCGCGCCCAGCCCAGCAACCGCGCTGTGGATGACGCGGTGGTGATCGACGCGCTGCTGGCGACGGTCGGCACGCCGGAGGGCATGTACGGGCGGCGGAAGATGACCACGCATCTGCGACGTGCCGGCCACGACGTGTCCCAGCGGCGGGTGGACCGGCTGATGCGGGATCTCGGCCTCAACGGCCGGGTGCGCGGGCGTGGCGTGCGCACGACCGTCCCGGATCGGAACGCCGAGCGCGCACCGGATCTGCTCGAGCGGGACTTCACCGCGCCCGCGCCGAACCAGCGCTGGGTGGCGGACTTCACCTACGTGCGCACCTGGGCCGGGTTCGCGTACGTGTCGTTCGTGATCGACTGCTTCTCACGCGCGATCGTCGGCTGGCAGGCCGCGACCACGAAGACGACACCGTTGGTGACCACGGCGCTGCGGATGGGCCTGTGGCGGCGCGACCGAGCCGGCCGCCCGGCGCTCGACGGACTGGTCCATCACAGCGATGCCGGGTCTCAATTCACGTCCGTGAGCTTCGCCGAGACGCTCGCCCTGGAGGGCATCGCTGCGTCGATCGGCTCGATCGGCGACGCGTATGACAATGCTCTCGCCGAGTCGACGATCGGGCTGTTCAAGACCGAAGCGATTCGCGACGACTCGCCCTTCCGGACCGGTCCGCTCAAGCAGCTGGAGGACGTCGAATGGGTCACCGCTGAATGGGTCGACTGGTACAACGCCAGGCGCCTGCATTCCACCCTCGGCGACGTCCCTCCCGAGGAGTTCGAGGCCGCGTACTACGCTGACCTCGAAACGCCATCACACCCGGTGCTGGCACCCGCATAGGAGCGGCAGAGAACCGGGGACGGTTCAGCATGCGGAGGCGGTAGTTGTCGCGGTTTCGGAAGCCGCGGGCGAGGCGGCGGTGGAGTTCGATGATGCCGTTGATGGCCTCGGTGCCGCCGTTCGATGAGCGGTTCCTGGTGAAGTACGCCAGGAACGCGGCCCGCCAGCGGCGCAGCGTCCGCCCGAGCCGCGCGACCTCCGGGATCGGGCTCGTGTGCAGGCTGTCCGCGAGCCGCTCGGCGATCGCGCGGCCCTCGGCGAGGTTGCCGGCGCGGTAGGCGGTGCGGAGGTCTTGCGCGCATTGCCAGGCGATGAAGACTTCCTCGTGGGCAGGGTCGGCTTCGATCGCGGCGGCGAGGCGGGCGAGCTGCTTGTCGGTGAGGTGCTCGGCCCCGGCGCGAAGGATCGTCTGGATGCCGTAGAGCGGGTCGCCCTTGCGGCCGCGGTGACCGAGCGTGGCCTGCTGCACGCGCCGGCGGACCTCGTCCACGACCTGGGTGCCGAGCTTGACGACGTGGAACGCGTCGAGCACGGCGGTCGCGTCATCGAGCCGGGCATCGATCGCGGTCTTGTAGCCGGCGAACGGATCCAGTGCCGCGACCCGCACGCCGCGCCGGAACGCGTCGCCGCGCTCGACCAGCCAGCCCGAGTAGGCCTTGCCGCTTCTGCCGGGCACGAGATCCAGCAGCCGCGCCCGCACGCGGCTCTGGCTGTCACGGGTGAGGTCGACCATGCCGGTGAGCTCGCGGGGCCCACGCCTGCGGCGGTCGACGTGGTGCCAGACGTGCTCGTCCACCCCGAGCGAGGTGACGCCGTCGAAGCGCGACTCGTCGGCGGCCAGCCGTTCCAGCTCTGGCCGGATCGCCCGCCAGAGCGTCTTCCACGACGTGCCCAACTGCCTGGCGATCCCTGCGATCGTGCCATGCTCGCGGCGCAGTTGCCCGATCGCCCAGTCGATCGCCCGGACGGTGATGGAGCCGCGAGGGGCGACCAGGCCGGGCAGCTGTTCGATGAAGACGCCGCGCGCGCAGTCGGGATCGGGGCAGCGCCAGACGCGCTGCCGCCAGAGGATTCGGACCCGCACGGTCCCTGGCGCGTCGTTGAGCATGCGCTTGCGGCGACCGTGGCCGACCGCGACGACACCGCACGACGGGCATCCGGCCGACCCATCCGCGCTCGTCACGGTCATCACCCGAGCGCCGCGATCGACATGCTCGACCCGGACACACTCCAGGCCAAGCAGCAGATCGCAGCGCGAGCAGGGGTCGGTAGCGGGCGCGGCAGCGCGCCCCGTAGCGTGGAACACGTCGAGGTCCTTCGATCGATCGGGTGGTTAGCGCTTCCGATCTTCGGGGACCTCGACCCCTACCCGCGCGTCATCACCCGGCGCGCCCCTGCCCTACCGAATGTCCGAAGAGCCCGTCTACCATTGCGGCCAGTTGGGCGAGTGCGCCCGACTGTCGCACAGGCAGCGTCAGGAGGCATGCATGGCGAATCCCATCTTCCGGATCGTAGCGCCGCTCGTGGTCGGCGCATTGGCGGCGGCGGGCGCGATCGTGGCCAACAGCCTGTCGCGCGATCGTGGCGAGCGGCAGCTCGCCCTCTCCCCCGCACCGCGCCCGCTCGCACTGCATGGGTGGTGGTCGTCCGACACGTCGTCGTCGCTCGCCCACGCCCACCCTGCGGTGCTGATCGTGGACGCCGACAGCACGGCGCTCATCGACTCGTGGGATCGGCGCACGCGCGACCGCGTGCCACACCCGGTGGTGCGCCGCACGCCCGAGTGGCCGCCGAGCGGCACCATCGTGGTCGATGCGGCGACCGGTGACCTGCTGACGGTCGTCGACGCCCCGGCCGGGCAGGGAATACCCACGACTTAGACTCGGTTGACCCAGAAGCATCCCCGCCACGAACCAGGAGGCCTCGTGCACGACGTCATCATCATCGGCTCCGGACCGGCCGGCTACACCGCTGCCATCTATGCGGCCCGTGCCAACCTGCAGCCGATCGTGCTCGCATCGAGCGTCGAGATGGGTGGCGATCTGATGACCACCACCGATGTCGAGAACTTCCCCGGCTTCCCGGAGGGCGTGCAGGGCCCGGACCTGATGTTCGCCATGCAGCAGCAGGCCGAGAAGTTCGGTGCTGACGTGCGCATGCAGGATGCCACCGAGCTCGAGCTCGACGGCGAGGTCAAGCGGGTGCACGTCGGCGACGAGGTGCTCGAGGCGCGCACCGTGATCGTCGCGACCGGCTCGGCCTACCGCAAGCTCGGCATCCCCGGCGAGGAGCCGCTCTCCGGCCACGGCGTCTCCTGGTGCGCCACCTGCGACGGCTTCTTCTTCAAGCAGAAGCAGCTCGTGGTCATCGGCGGCGGCGACTCCGCGATGGAGGAGGCCACCTTCCTCACCAAGTTCGCCGACAAGGTCACGATCATCCACCGCTCCGAGCACTTCCGCGCCAGCGAGGTCATGCTGGATCGCGCGCGCAATGACGAGAAGATCGAGTTCCTGACCAACATCGTCGTCGAGCAGATCAATGGCACCGAGACCAACGGCACCCAGCAGGTGTCGGGCGTCACGCTGCGAGACTCCATCACCGGCCAGACGTGGGAGATGCCGATCGACGGCGTCTTCGTCGCCATCGGCTCCGACCCGCGCACGCATCTCGTGCACGGCAAGCTCGATCTCACGAGCGATGGCACCATCGCGGTCGAGGGTCGCTCGTCGCGCACATCCGTGCCCGGCGTCTTCGCCGCCGGCGATGTCGTCGACCCGACCTACCGCCAGGCCATCACCGCCGCGGGCTCCGGCACCGTGGCGGCGCTCGACGCCCAGCACTACCTGGCCGCGCGCACCGCGCCGGCTCTCGCCACTACCCCTACGGAGGCAGCACTGTGAAGGAAGTCACCACCGCATCGTTCGAGCAGGACGTGCTGAAGTCAGACAAGCCGGTCGTCGTCGACTTCTGGGCAGCCTGGTGCGGCCCGTGCCGCGCCGTCTCGCCCATCCTCGAGGCGATCAACGACAGCACCGAGAAGCTCGACGTCGTCAAGGTGAACGTCGACCAGGAGCCAGACCTCGCGATGCGCTACAGCATCACGTCGATCCCGGCGATGAAGGTCTTCCAGAACGGTGAGGTCGTGCACGAGCTCATCGGCGCTCGCCCGCGCCCGGCGATCGAGCAGGAGCTCGCCGCCTACCTCTGATCGGCAAGCACACGAAGGGGGCCCGAGGATTCGTCCTCGGGCCCCTTCGTCGTCGCTGTGTGCCTGACCGTGGTCGCTCGGCCTGGTCGCTAGCCCTGGTCGCTTGCTCCTGCGCCTTCGAAGCCCTGCTCCCCGAGCTGCGCGAGGATCCGATTGAGGTCGGCGACGGTGGCGAAGTCGATCGTGAGCTGCCCCTTCGAGCGCCCCAGCGAGACCTTCACCCTGGTGTCGAGGCGATCCTCGAGGCGCGTCGCAATCTCATCCAGCCCGTGCTGGATCGCGCCCTTCGTGGGCGCGGTGCGCGGGCTGCGCGTCTTCACCAGTCCGGCAGCCGCCTCCGCCGCACGAACTGAGAGATCCTCATTAACAATCTTGGCGGCCAGCCGCTCCTGTGCCTCCGCGCCGGCGACCGACAGGATCGCGCGCGCATGTCCGGCCGAGAGCACGCCGCTCGCCACGCGGGTCTGCACGGTCTCGGGAAGCTTGAGGAGTCGGATCGTGTTCGAGATCTGCGGTCGGCTGCGCCCGATGCGCTGTGACAGCTCGTCCTGCGTGATGGCGAAGTCGTCCATCAGCTGCTGGTAGGCCGACGCCTCTTCCAGCGGATTCAGCTCCGCCCGATGCAGGTTCTCGAGCAGTGCGTCGCGCAGCATCGCGTCGTCGGGCGTGTCCTTCACGATGGCCGGGATCGTCTCGAGTCCGGCGCGCTGGCTCGCACGCCAGCGCCGCTCCCCCATGATCAGCTCGTACCGCGTGCCGTCCTCCGCCGCCTCCACGGGACGCACGACGATCGGCTGCAGCACACCGAACTCACGGATGGAGTGCTCGAGCTCGCTCAGGTCGTCCTCATCGAAGACCATGCGCGGCTGACTGGCATTGGGACGGATCGACGCCGGCGGCACCGCGACGAGCGTCGCGCCCGGCACCTCGAGCAGTTCGTGGCCGTCCTCCTCACCGGAGAAGAAGACGTCCACCGGTCGTGTGCCGGCCTTCGCGGGGCGCCGGCGCCGCGACGCCGCGGTGCTGTCGGTGGTCGTGGTGCCGGACGAGTCAGAGCGACCAGCGCCTTCCCTGACCATGGTGCGAGTCGCGGACGGCGTCGTTGCCGTGTCGCTCGCCGCCTCAGTGGTTGCCGGCCCGGTGGTTGCCGGACCGGTCGTTGCCGGACCGGTGGGGATGAGCGCACCGATGCCGCGCCCGAGTCCTGCCTTCTTGCTCATGGTGTTCCTCTGTGTGCGATCTCAGCGGCGGCCTCACGATAGGAGAGCGCACCGGGTGAGTTGGGGTCGTAGGCGATCACGGTCTGCCCGTAGCCGGGAGCCTCAGAGACGCGGACCGAGCGCGGGATGACGGCCTCGAGCGTCTGCTCCGGGAAGTGCGCACGCACCTCGTCGACCACCTGACGGGACAGCAGCGTGCGTCCGTCGAACATCGTCAGCAGTACTGTGCTCACCTCCAGCTGCGGGTTCAGGTGCGCCTGGATGCGCCCGATCGTGTCGATGAGCTGCGTGACGCCCTCGAGCGCGTAGTACTCGCACTGGATCGGCAGCAGCACTTCGCTTGCCGCCGTGAACGCATTGATCGTCAGCAGGCCCAGCGACGGGGGGCAATCGATGAAGACGTAGTGCGGCGCCTCCTCCACCGTCGAGAGGTGTGCGTCGAGCGCCTCGCGCAAGCGGTGCTCGCGGCGCTCCATGCCCGCAAGCTCCAGGTCGGCGCCGGCGAGGTGGATCGTCGAGGGCACAACCTGCAGCTGCTTGTGCTGGGGGCTGACCGCGATCGCGCTGGCCATGGGCTCACCGTCGATGAGCACGTCGTAGGTGCTCAGGACGTCGGCGTGATGGTCGATGCCGAGCGCGGTCGACGCATTGCCCTGAGGGTCGAGGTCAAGCACGAGCACCCGTGCTCCCGCCTGCGCGAGCGCCGCAGCGAGGTTGACGGCGGTCGTCGTCTTGCCAACGCCGCCCTTCTGGTTCACCACCGTGAAGATGCGGGTGTGGCTGGGCAGCGGGAGTTCCTTGGCGGACAGAGCCTGTCGACGTCGCGCCATCGCCGCGAGCTCTCGGGCGATCGGGGTCGTGTCGAACTTTCCCGTGGTCACGCATGCCCTTCCAGTCGATGTTTCACGTGGAACATCGTTGCGTGGGCAACGACCGGCACGTGCGGAGTGTACGACCCCAGTCTGGCCCGCAGGGAGCCAAACTCCAAGTCGAAACCGACGCGAGGCAAGGCTGACGTGGTCTCAACAACCGCGTTGTCCACAGGGCTGTGTATAACTTTGACCGCCGACATGCAACCTCGACTGCAGGGTGAGTGTCGCGCGCGCCGACCGAAAACCTAGGCGTCGACTGGCGAGTCGTGCCCTTCTGTCCACGCAATCGTGCGCGAGAGCACGATTGCTGGCTCGGAGTTCTCCACAGTTATCCACAGGAGGCCTGCGCGCGCATAGCGATGCCATCTCAACTGAGGATCCTTCTTCAACGCGCTGTGTGGCCATGCCTCGTGCGCCACCGTCTACCCACTGTCATTTCGGAAGCGCACCTGTTGCAGTCTCCTGCAGCGAACGATGATGCTCCCGCAGTTCACCAGACGCGCAGCGGGCGCGGAATGTTCCACGTGAAACCACGATCGCCGGCGGACGAAGTGCGGCCGTCATCCGCCGCGTCGGAGTGGACACCGCCCAAGGATGACGGATCGCGGGCGGACGGCATCCCATCGGCACCCGCGGCGAGAGCCCGGCGCTAGCCCATCCAGCTTCGCCAGTCACAGGAGCGTTTCACGTGAAACATCGCATCCGGCCGAGTTTGCAGTCAAGCGTCGATCGCACATGAGTCGGTAGCCGAACTTGACTCGCAGCCGGTTGCTCTGCCGTGTTTCACGTGAAACATCGGCCCCGGCATCGGTGGTACGCCCGGCTAAGCCGGAGCCCGAAGATGACCCAGCATGCGTCAGCCCCACCCGCGGCGTGTGCTCAGCGCGGGGCGTGGGAACCCCGGCTTCCCGAGCATGAGTCCGAGCGTCCACCAGTGGTGCGCCGATCGTTTCACGTGAAATGCAAGAGGCGGCTCCACACAACGCGGAGCCGCCTTGCGACGGGGGTCTGGCGGGCTGGCTCAGGGATCGACCGTCGCCCGAACGACCCGAGTGGTCTCCAGGCCGAACGCCGCACCGAGCTCGAGCACCTCCACATCCTCGAGGCGGTGGCGACGGATGACCTTCTGCGCGGCCGTGATCTCCTGGGCAGCGCGCTCGCCCTTGAGCAGCGCGAGCTGGCCACCGCTGCGCACCAGGGGAGCGGTGAGTGGGATGAGCGTCCGGAGCGCCGACACGGCACGCGCCGTCACCTGATCCAGGGGAAGGAGGTCGCCGGACCCCGCGAGATCTTCGGCCCGGGCGCGCAAGACGCGTACGTTGTCGAGACCCATGCGATCGACCTCGGACTGCAGCCAGTCAGTCCGCCGCTCCATCGGCTCGATGAGGGTCACGTCGATGTCAGGGCGAGCGATGGCGAGCACCAGACCCGGCAGGCCCGCGCCGGAGCCGACATCACCCACTCGGCCACACAGCAGCGGCGCAAGTAGAGCAGAATTGAGGATATGTCGTGACCAGAGCTGGGGCAGCTCGCGGGGGCCGATGAGCCCGAGTGTCTCTCCATGCCTGGCAAGCGAGTCGGCGTAGGAGCGAGCGAACTCGATGCGGTCGCCGAAGATCGCGGCGGCAGCAGCCGGCTCGTCCTCGAGAAGCGGGGGAGTGGCGTCGCTCATCGCCCTACGCGGGCAGGACGACGATGTGGCGATCCTGCGCCTCGCCCTCGGACTCGCTGGAGAGACCGCGCTCACGAATCAGATCGTGCACCAGCTTGCGCTCGTACGACGACATCGGCTCGAGCGGCACGCGGTCGGCACCGCCGGCGATGGACGCCGCCGCACGATCGACCAGCGTCTGCAGCTCTTCAGCGCGCGCGTCGCGGGAGCCGGCGACATCCAGCACCAGTCGCGAGAAGTCACCGGTCTGCTGCTGCACCGCGAGACGCGTGAGCTCCTGGAGCGCGGCCACGGCATCCGGCTTCGCGAGCCCGGCCAGGTCGTCACCGGATTCACCGACGACGATGGTGGTGCGGGTGTCGGTCTGCTCGATCTCGATGTCGCCGTCGAGGTCGGCGATGTCCAGCAGACCCTCGATGTAGTCGGCGGCGATCTCGCCCTCGTCAGCGGGGCCGGCCTCGTTCTGCCTGGCCTCGTCCTGGTCGGTCGCGTCCTGCACCGTGGTGTCCTGCTCCGTCATGCTCAGCCCTCTCGCTGCGACTTCGGCTTCTTGCCCCGCGGCTGCTGCCGCTGCGTCCTGAGGTCGATCTCGGCCTGCGTCTCCGCGCCCTGGTCGTCCTCGACCGGCGGCAGGCCCATGCGCTGACGCTTGCGTGCGAGCCGCGCCTCACGTGCGAGGGCTGCCTCCGAGCCCGGGGTGGGCAGCTTGCTGATGATGATCAGCTGCTGCACGAGCGTGTAGATGTTCGACACCAGCCAGTAGAACATCGTGCCGAGCGGGAACAGCCAGGCTGAGACCAGCAGGAACACCGGAATGATGTACAGCAGCACGCGCTGCTGCTTGAACATCGGCGACTCCTTCATCGCCGGCGTCTGGTTCTTCGTCATGATCTGCAGCTGCGTGTAGAACTGCGTCACGACCATGATGAGCGTCAGGATGATCGCCGTGACGATCACCGGGATGCTGCCTTCCGCGAAGCCGTCCTGCATCGTCATGTGCAGCGGCACCACGCCGAAGAGCTGCGAATCGCTGAACTGCGTCGCCAGCTGCTCGGTCAGCAGGCCCACACCGGGCTGCTGGCGGTTGGCATCCGTCAGCACCTGCACGAGGCCGATGAAGATCGGCATCTGCACGAGCAGCGGGAGGCAGGAGGCGAACGGGTTGGTGCCCGCCTTCTTGTAGGCCTCCATGGTCTCGCGCTGCATCGCCTCGCGCGAGAACTGATCCTTCTTGCCCTTGTACTTCTTCTGGATCCGCTGGATCTCCGGCTGGATCTCGAGCGACTTGCGAGAAGAGACGATCTGCCGCACGGTCAGCGGGATCATCGCGCTGCGGATCACGAGCACGAGGCCGACGATCGACAGCACCCACGTCAGGCCGGAGCCCGGATCTCCGCCGAGCGCTGTGATGAGCGTGTGGAAGCCGACGAGGATTGCCTCGATGACCCACTTGATGGGCCACATCAGCAGGGCGAAGATGTCCAAGCTGTCACTGCTCCTTGCGGGCGAGCACGAAACCAGCCCGAGTCGTTGCGAACCGCTCACGCGGTTCAGGAATGTCGTCGATTCCGCCGGCTGCCCACGGATGGCAACGGAGGATTCGCCTGGCGCCGAGCCAGATGCCGCCAACCACTCCGTGCTGCTGGATCGCCTGCATGGCGTATCCCGAGCAGCTGGGGTAGTAGCGACACACATCGCCGTACAGCGGTGAGATCACCGCTCGATAGGCGACAAGGATTGCGACGCAGACGTTGCGCGGCAGGAGCCAGAGACTCTTCACCGACGCACCAGCAGCGGCGCGATGCCCGCCCTCAGTGTAGCGAGATCCGCGTTGCCGGCGGGCGGCAGTGCACGGATCACGATGTCGGCGGCGTCGATGGCGTCGAGCTCGGCCCGCACGACCTCGGAGAGTCGGCGCTTGACCCTATTGCGGATCACCGCGTTGCCGACCCGCTTGGACACGATGAACCCGAAGCGGGCGACTGCCGCTTCGGGTTTCGCACGGTGCACGACCGCGAACTCGCAGCCCGCGCGGCGGCCGGTGCGCACGATCCGACGGAAGTCGTCGCCGCGCACGATCCGGTTCGCCTTCGCGAGCACCTCGAGCGTTCTACGCTGCGAGCTCGGTGCGGCCCTTGCGGCGACGCGAAGCGAGGATCGAGCGCCCGGCGCGCGTGCGCATGCGGAGTCGGAAGCCGTGCTTCTTGGCGCGGCGGCGGTTGTTCGGCTGGAACGTGCGCTTGCTCATGGTGTTCTCCCGTGGTTCGGCGCTCGTCGCGCCGCAAGTCATGGTGGCGAGCCGGTGGGCTCGACGGTGTGCCGCACTGCGGGCGCGGCAACCTGACGAGCATACGCGAACCGGCGCGTCGGGTCAACGACTCCTGGGCGTGATCCGCGCCACGCCGAGCGCGCAGAGCTTGGACTTGCACCCGATGGACTATGCGTGCAGACTCTATGAATCCGCGCCGCAGCATGCGTGCAGAGCGCAACGCGCAGGACGGACCTCTCATCCACAGCACCTGTGGATAATGGTGTGGACACCACCCGTCAAGAGACGCTTCGCGGAGAGGAACCGCATCCGATGGCCCCGGACGAACGCACCGGACAACTCTGGTCCTCAGTCCTGGCGACCCTCGAGACCGATTCCCGAATTCCCCCGTCT